>NZ_LMEP01000013.1 GCF_001426405.1 Streptomyces sp. Root1304
CCCGTCGAGCGCATGATGCGCGACGCCAAGATCACCCAGATCTACGAAGGCACCAACCAGGTCCAGCGCATCGTCATGGCCCGCAACCTCCCGTAACGGCGGTACGCGAAAGGGGCGCCCTCCGGCCGGAGGGCGCCCCTTTCGCGACGTCCGCTCAGCGGTCCGACTCGACCGTGACCTTCTCGTCGTTCTTGATCTGTTCGACGAGCTGCTTCACCTTCGGCATGTCCCACTTGAGGGAGTTCTGCGGCGCGCTGCCCGCGAGCGGCATGTTCATGGACTTGCCGTCGCCGCTGTTGATGCCCTTCATCGCGAAGAACATCTTGCCGAGGTCGTACAGCGACATGTCCTTGTCCACGATCAGCGTGTCCAGACCGGCGCCGAGCGTCGGGTAGAGCGCGAACGGGTTGAGGATCGTGCCCGGCGTCGCCGCCTGGTTGGCCAGCGCGGAGAGGAACTTCTGCTGGTTCTTCGTCCGCTGGAGGTCCGACTGCGCGAAGGCGTACCGGGTCCGGACGAAGGCCAGGGCCTGCTCGCCGTTGAGGGTCTGCGTGCCCGCCTGGAAGTCGGCGCCGGACTTCTTGTCCTTGAAGCCCTTGTCGATGTTCAGCTCGACGCCGCCGAGCGCGTCCACGATGTTCGCGAAGCCGGCGAAGCCGATCTCGGCGTAGTGGTCGATGTGCAGGCCGGTGTTGAACTCGACGGTCCGTACGAGCAGTTCGGGGCCGTCCATCGCGTACGCGGCGTTCAGCTTGGAGCCGCCGCGGGCCGGGTACGTCTTGCCCGACTCGGAGCCGACGAAGCTCGGGATCGTCACCCAGGAGTCACGGGGGAGCGAGACCATCGTGTTCCCGCTGGAGCAGGCCGCGAGGATCATCATCGAGTCGGTCCGCTTGCCCTCGGCGGAGCCGGTGTGCAGCTTCTTCTTCTCCTCGGCGGACATGCCCTCGCGGCTGTCGGAGCCGACGATCAGATACGTCGTGCAGTCGCCCTCGGCCGGCCGCTCGATGACCTTGGACAGGTCGACCTCGTTGCGCATCTGCGAGCTGGCCCAGGCGTAGGTGCCGACGCCCCAGGCGAGGACGCCCACGACGAGGACGATCGAGCCGATCTTGATGCGCTTGCGCCAGTCCGGGGCGGGACGCCCGGGACCGCCGGCACCGGGGCCCGGCGCGTACTGCGGGGGCACGGAGCCGTGCCCGCCGCCCTGCTGGCCGCCGTAGACCTGGCCGGAGCTGTAACCGGAGTCGTAGCCCGCGCCCTGCGCCTGGGTGAAGTTCGGGTTGTACCCCTGACCCTGGTCGTACCCCTGACCCCGGCCCCGGTCGTATCCCTGGCGCGGCGGCTGCTGCGGAACCTGAGGGCGCTGCGGGCGCTGCACATGGCTCATCCGGCGAGGTCCCTCGGGCTGGGAGTTCGCGTTGCCACGGCCGTAGCCGCCGTCTTCGGGCCAGTCATTCATGTGGACCAGTGTGCCGGGCAGGGCTTTCCGGGCGACAGTCCGGGTGGAAGATAGGACCGGTGCTGTTGCCAAGCTGATGCAAAACGGACCGGACGGCGACCGGCCCGGGACCCGGCATATGGTGGAGGGCATGACAGATCAGGGCGATATCGCGGGAAAGCCCACCTCCGCCTCCCGCACCACCCTCAGCCACATCATGACCAGCCACGACACCAACCTCCTCGGTACGGTGCACGGCGGCGTGATCATGAAGCTGGTGGACGACGCGGCGGGCGCCGTCGCGGGCCGCCACTCGGGCGGGCCGGCCGTGACCGCCTCGATGGACGAGATGGTCTTCCTCGAGCCGGTCCGCGTCGGCGACCTGGTGCATGTGAAGGCCCAGGTCAACTGGACCGGCCGGTCCTCCATGGAGGTCGGCGTACGGGTCCTGGCCGAGCGCTGGAACGAGTCCACGCCCGCCACCCAGGTCGGCTCCGCGTACCTCGTCTTCGCCGCCGTCGACGCGGACGGCAAGCCGCGGCAGGTCCCCCAGGTCGTCCCGGAGACGGAGCAGGACAAGCGCCGCAACCAGGAGGCGCAGATCCGCCGCACCCACCGCCTGGCCCGCCGCCAGGCGATCAAGGAACTGCGCGAGCGCCGCGCGGCCGAGGGCTACGAGGACTGACGGGCCCGCAGGGCACCGCAGGCCCGGGGCGCACGCTCAGGGGCACACCACCCGGTCCCCGGTGACCGCCTCGAACGGCCCCGCGCGCCCCGCGTCCTCCGCCCGGACCGCCCGTACCCCCTTGTAGTCCGCGCCCACCGTCACCCGCAGCGTCGCACCCCGGCCCGCCACCGCCCGGAGCTCCGCCCCCGGCAGGGCCGCCGCGAGGGACTTCGCCGAACGGTCCCAGCGCGGGTCGTACTCGACGACCGTCCGCTCCCGCTCCTGCCCCGCCCCGGTCACCGGGCTCCGGGTGGTGTCGAAGCCGGTCCCGCGCAGCGCGTCGTCCACCTTCCGGCCGAGCCCGTCCGTCCGGGTCCCGTTGTAGACCTGCACACGGACCGTGCGCGGCGGCACGTCCACCACGACCGCCTTCGGTGCCTTCGAGGAGGACGCGGGCTTCGACGGGGCCAGCGGGCGGTCGTCACGGAGCGCCTGGAACAGCTTCTGGGCCTTCGCCGCGTCCCACTTCACCGTCGAGCCGATGCCCTTCACGGGGAAGCTCATGTCCCCGATCGGCACGGACACGAACTCCGAGGACGCCGGGGTGAAGCCGTGCATCGCCTTGGCGAGGGCGAGCAGCTGGTCCGTGCCGAACTCCTCGTCGGCCCGCACCGAACTCAGCATCGTCGTCGCCACCTCGCGGAACCGCACCGGGTTGAGCAGCACCCCGCCGCTGGTCGTCCGCTCGATCAGCGCCGCGAGGAAGCGCTGCTGCCGCTGCATCCGCCCGATGTCCGCGGCCCCGTCGATGTGCCGGGAACGGACGTACTGGAGCGCCTGGCCGCCGTCCAGCTCATGGGTGCCGGGCGAGAGGTCGAGCCCGGTGTACGAGTCCTTCAGCGGCCTGGTCGTACAGATCTGCACCCCGCCGACCGCGTCCACGGTCCGCATGAAGCTGGTGAAGTCGACCTCCAGATAGTGGTCGATCTTGACGCCGGTCATCGACTCGACGGTCCGTACCGTCAGCCCCGGCCCGCCCTCGGCGTACGCCGCGTTCAGCTTCACCGGATGCGCGTGGTGCTTCTTCCCGGTGGTCAGGTCGGTGTGCTCGGGCATCTCGGCGTACGAGTCGCGAGGCAGGCTCACCACGCTCGCCCGCTCCCGGTCCTCCGAGATGTGCACGAGCATCACCGTGTCGGTGCAGTGGCAGGGCGCGCCGCCGAGCCGGTACTTCGCCCTCTCCTCGGGGGTGATCCGGTCCCGGCCGTCGGTGCCGACGACGAGCACGTTCATCCCGTTCCCGGCCTGCGGCCGGTTCTTCATGTCCTTGAAGGGGTCGACCCGGGTGATCCCGGTGTCCAGGCCCGTCACCACGGCATGCCCGATCCCGCCCGCGGCGAGGACCGTTACCGAGAGCGCCGTCGCCATCCGCATCCCCCACCGGGGCCGCCTCCGCCGCCGACGGACCGGTACGCGGCGGGCGGCGGGCCGGGGACGGGGCGTGCGGGGCGGTGTGGGCACGGACGGACACCTCCGCGGGTGTGACAAAGGGAACCGTGAGCACCGTAGGCCCATACGATCAGCGCAAGGGAGCACCACCCGTGCGGCGCGCCCGCTGTCCCCCGTTCGCGGTAACGTGGCGGGCAAAACCGCTGTCGCCGGGGGACGTCCCCCGAACCCCCGAGGAACCATGCCCCCCGTCTCCGTGATCATGCCGGTCCTCAACGAGGAGCGGTATCTCCGCACCTCCGTTCGTCACATCCTGGAGCAGGAGTACGACGGCGAGATGGAGGTGGTGATCGCGCTCGGGCCGTCCACGGACCGCACCGACGAGATCGCCGCCGAGCTCGTCCGCGAGGACCCCCGCGTCCGCACCGTGCCGAACCCCACGGGCCGTACGCCCGCAGCCCTCAACGCCGCGATCAAGGCCTCGCGTCACCCGATCGTGGTGCGCGTCGACGGCCACGGCATGCTCTCCCCGAACTACATCGCCACCGCCGTCCGGCTCCTGGAGGAGACCGGCGCGCAGAACGTCGGCGGTGTGATGCACGCCGAGGGCGAGAACGCCTGGGAGGACGCGGTCGCCGCCGCGATGACCTCGAAGATCGGCGTCGGCAACGCGGCCTTCCACACGGGCGGCGGGGCCGGCCCGGCGGAAACGGTCTACCTGGGCGTCTTCCGCCGCGAGGCCCTCGAACAGCAGGGCGGCTACAACGTCGAGTTCATCCGCGCCCAGGACTGGGAGCTGAACTTCCGCATCCGCGAGGCCGGCGGCCTTATCTGGTTCTCGCCGGAGCTGCGCGTCCAGTACCGCCCGAGGCCCTCGGTGAAGGCCCTCGCCAAGCAGTACAAGGACTACGGCCGCTGGCGGCACGTGGTGGCCCGCTACCACCCGGGCTCGATCAACCTCCGCTACCTGGCCCCGCCGGTCGCCGTCTGCGCCCTCGCCGCCGGCGTGGTCGTGGGCGCCGTCCTCACCCCGCTCGGCTTCGTGATCCCGGCCGGCTACCTCGCCGCGATCACGGCCGGCTCGATCCCGGCGGGCAAGGGCCTCTCCCTGAAGGCCCGCCTCCAGATCCCGGTGGCCCTGGCGACGATGCACATGTCCTGGGGCTACGGCTTCCTGACGAGCCCCCGCTCCCTGGCGAAGCGCGTCATCGCGAGCCGCCGCCCGGCGGTACGGGCGGGGGAGACCGAGACGGTCTGAGCACCACCCGACACATGGCGACGGCCGGACCCCGAGGGGTCCGGCCGTCGCCATGTGCGGGGGAGGAGCGGTCAGCTCTTGCCGTCCCACTGGTAGACCGAGTAGACGTCCATGCAGGTCGCCTTGTCGTCGGCGCCGTCGGGCAGATCGCCCGCGACCGTCGTCGGCCTCTTGAACGTGTTGCCCTCGCGCCAGTCCGATCCGATGACGAGCGTGAGGCCCTGCGCCTCGGCGGAGGCGTGGACGGCCGATTCCGGCAGCCCGAGCGCCTTGGCCACGGACAGGGCGTTCGCCTTGCCCTGGTCGCCGTCCGCCTTGGGATAGCTGAGCAGAGTGTCCTTGCGGCCGCCGCCCTCCTTGGAGGAATCGGCCTGGGTGAAGCCCTTGCCCTTGAGGACCTCGGTGATCGCGCGGGCGCGGCCCTCGGTGGCCGCCTGGCCGTCGCCGTCGGTGCCGTTCACGACGGTCACGGCGAAGGAACCGGGGGCCTCCGCAGGCGTCGTGGGCTTCGCGGAAGCGGTCGGCTTCGGCTTGGCGGGGGACTTGCCGCCGTTCTTGTCGAGGGCGATGTCGTCGCGGAGCATCGTCCACATCTTGTCGGCCGAGGCCGGGACCATCTCCAGCCATGCGTCCTTGTTCGCCGGATAGGCCACCGTCGGGACCGTCGCCGTCGTGAGGCGGTCGAGCTTCACGTTCTTGAGCTGCATCGACAGGTCGAAGAGCTTCTTCACGGTCTTGAGTTCGTCGGAGACCTGGAGGGCGTTCGTGGCGGTCTCGGCCAGCCCCATGAGCCGGCCGGTGTCGCTCCAGGCGTTCTGGCCCTGGAGCTTCTTCATCATGCCGTTCATGTACATGTGCTGGGCCTTGGCGCGGTTCTGGTCGCTGCCGAACGCGTGCCGGGTCCGCAGCCACTGGAGGGCCTGCTCGCCCTGGACCTCGGTGGTGCCCTTCTTCAGCTTCAGCCCGGAGCCGCCCTTGACCCTGGCGGTGGACTTGTCGTACACGCCGGTCTTCACACAGACGGGGACGCCGCCGACCTCGTCGGCCATCGCCACCACACCCGCGAAGTCGACCATCAGCCAGTGGTCGATGTAGACCCCTGTGATGCTCTCCCAGGTGGTGAGGGTGCAGCCGGGGCCGCCGCGCTGGAGGCTCTCGTTGATCGGCCGGTTGGTCGTCTCGGCGTAGCGCTTGCCGTCCTCGTCCCTGCACTCCGGGATTTTGACGACCGTGTCGCGCGGGATGGAGACGATCGAGGCGTTCTCCCGGTCCGCCGAGACGTGGAGCAGCATCTGCACGTCGGCGAGCGGCTTGCGGTCCTTGTCGTTCCGACCGCCGCCCAGCGCGATGTTCTTCTCGTCCTCCCGGCTGTCCGAGCCGATCAGCAGGATGTTCAGCGGGGTGTCGCCCAGCGCGTTCGGCGCCGCCTTCTTCACGCCGCTCTCGCCGCCGGCCCGTCCGCCGCTGCGGATGTTGCCGTTGAGGTGCTCGTAGTACAGATATCCGGCGCCGGCCGTGCCGAGTATCAGCACCGACATCGTGATCGCCACCCAGCGCAGCACCTTGCGCTTGCCGGCCTTCTTGGCGCGCCGGGAGCCGCCGCGGCGGTGGCCCGACGGGCCACCGGCCCCGGTCGCTCCGCCACCGGCTGCCGCGCCGCGCCTGCGCTCGGCACGCGTCTGCGTACCGCCGGCCTCGGACTCGTCGGGCGTCTCGCCGCCGGCGCCGGTGGCCTCACCGGCGCCGTACAGTTCGTCGTCCCAGCCCAGTTCACGGGCGCGCGGAACACGTCCCCGTGTTCCCTCCCCACGCACGCTGTTCTGTCCCACCCCAGGTCCCCTCGTCAGTCAGAAGTGTGCCAACGCCCGGTGTTTCCGGGTCACTTGGCGCACACCTGCTTGTCAGCTTCTACCTTCTCGACGTCCGGCGCCTTCGCCGGACCGTAGACGGGCACCCCCGCGCCCTTGAAGTCGGCACCGAGTACGAGCGTCATGGGCTCGCGTACCCCGGCGTCCTGCGTGCCCGGCTTGAGAGCCGTGGCCGGCAGACCCATCATGTCCGCGAGCTTGCGGGCCTGATCGGCCTGGTTCGGTGCGTAGGTGAGCGTGGTCTTCGCCGCCTTCTCGGGGGCGTTGCTCTTGTTGGTGGAGCGGTTGACGCCCTGCTCGTTCTGCAGCCAGTTGATGGTCGACTGGGCCGCGCCCCGGATGCCGCTGCCGTTGTACACGTCGACACGGACGTCGGATGCCTGGGCGCGGGTTCCCTGGAGGAGCTTCGCCTGCGCCTGCGCCTGGGCGTTCTTGGCGTTCTGTTCCTTTTTCTTCACCTCGGTGAGCGACACGTCGGCCTGCAGCGCGGCGAAGAGCTGCGGGGCCTGCGTCGGGTGCGGCACCACGGTGATGGGCTTGGGCTCGTCGGGGTTGTCGATGACCGGCAGGGTCGCGAAGGAGATGTTCTTCGTGTCGATGTCGACCAGTTCCTTGGCCATGTCCTCGAGTTTGCCGAGGGACCCTATGCCCTTGTCGACGGTGAGCGCGCTCGTCGCCGCCTCGGCGAGGTCGTACAGCTTCGTCGGGCTGGTGAGCGTCTCGTTGGACTTCATCTGCCGGATCATCGAGCCGAGGAACTGCTGCTGGACCTTGATCCGGTCGAGGTCGCTCTTGTTGCCGAAGCTGGAGCGGGTACGGACGAAGGCGAGTGCCTTCTCGCCCTCGATGACCGATTCGCCGGCCGGCAGCTTCAGGTGCGACTTCGGGTCGTCGACGGGCTTCTCGACGCAGACCTTCACGCCGCCGACGGCGGTGGTCAGTTCCTTGACGGCGTTGAAGTCGACCATCATGAAGTGGTCGACGGTCAGGCCGGTCAGCTCCTTGACGGTGCGCATGGTGCAGCCGGGGTCGCGGCCGTCCTGGCCGAGGCTCACGTTGAAGCGGGCCTTCTCCTGGCCGGGGATGGTGAGGATCTTCCCGTCGGCCTGCCGCGACTGGCACTCGGGGATCGTCGTCATCAGGTCGCGCGGGATGGAGAGCGCCGTGGCGTTCGTCCGGTCCTTGGAGACGTGGAAGAGGATCGTGGTGTCCGCGTGGCCGGGGCTGTCCTTGTCGCCGTAACCGGCGTTGCCCTCACCGGTCCGCTTGTCGGTGCCGATGATCAGGACGTTGAAGGCCTCGCCCTTGCGGAAACCCTTGCTCTCGTTGCCGACGGGGTCGATGACGTCGATGTTGCCGTCGAGCTTGTTGTAGAGCAGGTACGCCCCGGTCGCGCCGCCGACGAGGACGAGGGCCATCGTGCCGCCGGTCCACAGCAGGACCTTCTTCTTGCGGGACGCGCCCTGCTTGCGCTTGCGGCGGCTCGCCGGCGGCTGCCGGCCGTCGTCGCCCGGCTCGACGACCCGGCGGCGGCGCTGGCCGGGGACGGGCGCCTCGGCCGGGGATTCGGCCGGTGTGGGCGCGGGCACGGTGGATCTACGGGGGGCCGACGGCGCCTGCGACTGCCCAGCGGAGTGGTCCAGTCGCAGTTCGTAGTTGCCCGTTCGCGGGTTGAGGACCCACTGGTCGGCGGGATCGATCTCGTCCGCCCGTCCACGGCTGTGCGCGTCCACGGTTACTCGAGTCCTCCGTCGGTGCCACGCGAGGCGCCTCCCCCACAGGGCGCCGCTCTCTCGGTCGTTCGATCCTCGGTGAGTGCGACCACGAGGTCGGGGTGCACCGGATCGCGTCACACTATCCGCCCAGTTCAGCGTGGGGCGACGCGCGTGACAAATTCCACGCCCCTTACAACCGGGCAATTTGCTCAAACCTCATCCCTCCCCGCCCTCCCCTTGGTTCGCCCTTTACCCGTGGCCCACGCGACCCCCTCTAGGAGCACACGCCTTCCGCCGCGTTCCGCCCCGTGAACGTCGGTGTGACGGAGGGCGTCGGGGTGTCCGCGTCGTCCGGCTTGCCGTCCGAGCCCGGTTTCTTCTCGGCGTCCGGCGTCACCACCACGGGCTTGTCCTCCCGTAGCTGCGTGAAGAGTTGACTCGCCGCAGGCTGTACCAGTTCGTCCCGGTTCGCGTCGTAGCGGTAGGAGCGGCGCGGCACCGTGAGGAACTGCACCTTCTCCGTCGGGATCGCCCGCATCGAGCGCGCCAGGTCGTACAGGTCCCGCAGCGAGTCGAGCCCGGGGTCCGTGGTGATCGCCTTGGTGGCCGCGTCAAGGACCGGATAGAGCTTCGTCGGGTTCAGCAGCACCCCGTCGCTCTGCACCTTGTTGACGAGGGCGCCGAGGAACTGCTGCTGGCGGTCCATGCGTTCCGTGTCGCTGCCGTTGCCGATCGACTTCCTGGCCCGTACGAAACCGAGGGCCTGCTCGCCGTGGAGCGTCTGGCGCCCCGCGGGCAGCTTCAGCTTCGCGTCCGGGTCGTCCACCGGCTCCTTGAGGCAGACCTCGACCCCGTCGACGGCGTCCACCATCTTCTTGAAGCCCCGGAAGTCGATCACCATGTGGTGGTCCACCCGGATCCCGGTCAGTTTCTCGACGGTACGGATCGTGCACGCCGTACCGCCGAACTCGAAGGCCCAGTTGAACTGCGCGAACTGCTCCCGGGTCCGTGTCCCGTCGGGCTTGCGGCAGCTGGGGATCGTCACCATCAGGTCGCGGGGGAGGGAGACGGCGGTCGCGCTCGACTTCCCCGCCGCCAGGTGCAGCAGGATCGTCGTGTCGGAGCGCTGGGTGCCCACGTCCTTGCCGTACTTGCGGTTCTCGTCGCCCGACCGGGTGTCCGAACCGATGAGCAGGATGTTCCGGGCGGCGGAGGTGCCCGCCGGCGGCCGCTCCTTCTCGTACTTCCGCAGTTCGGCCTCGGCGGTGGTGTCCGTGGTGATGTTGCCGTCGAGCTTGCGGTAGAACCACCAGCCGGCCCCGGCGGCGGCCAGCACCACGAACGAGACGCCGAGCGCGGTCCACCGCAGCCAGTGGCGTCGGCGCGGCGCCTCCGGAGCACCGGGCGCCGCGTCCTCCGTTGCCGGGGGATCCGGTTCGGCGGGCGTGCCCGCGCGGTCCGTCACGTCTGAGTCCGTCCTTCATGGCGTCGGCGGCGCGCCGGGCGGCCGCCGGTCGTAGAAGGAGACGGCCGAACCCGAGGCATGGTTGTGCGGAAGGAGTCGACTCCCCCTGGCCGATCATGTACCGGACGGGGCGTACGGACGCGGGGGCTCGGCGCGGCGCTAGGCCGAACGGGGCAGGGGGCGGACGGAGGGGTACGGGCGGACGGGCGGGTGCGCCGGACGGGGCGGCGCGGCAGGGGCTCGCGGGGCGGGGCCGGACGGGCCGGGACGTCGGCCCGGCGGCTCAGAGCGCCGAGTGGGTCACCCGCTCGCTCTCGACCCGCTTCTCCAGGCCCTCGGGCGCCAGCCGGTCCAGGTTCCGGCACAGGACCACCGAACCGCCGGTGGCGAGCGGTGCGTACAGACCGGTCGACAGGCCCTGCCAGTCCCCGTACCCGAGGCCCGACAGCAGCCGCGAGCCGGCGGTCAGGCCGAGCGCCGCCGCGTCCGCGTGCGCCTGCTCGACGAGCTGTGCGCCGCCGTGCTCCGTACCGTCGACGACGAGGGCCGGAGCATCGGGATCGACCGGTACGAACGGGGCGAAGCGGTCGCCCTGGCTGGGCACCTCGACCGCGTAGTCCGCGTATCCGGCGGGTGCCACGGGGAACCGGCGGCCCAACGGGGCCAGCGACAGCGCGATCCGCTCCCCGGAACAGGCGAGACCCGCCTCCAGCGTGTCGGGACCCGCGACGACGAGGTCCGCGTCCGCCGGGCCACCGCCGATCTCCGCGGTCACCCCGACGGAGGAGCAGGCCAGCAGCCAGACGGCCGTCTGCCAGTGCGCCGGCAGCAGCAGCGCCAGCCGGTCGCCGGGTCCGGCGGACAGTTCGCCCTGGAGCAGGTTCGCCGTCTTGGCCACCCAATTGGCGAAGGTGGCGACGGACAATTCCACCCGCTCACCGGTGGCGTCGTCGTAGAAGGTGACGAAGGGGCGGGCCGGGTCCGCGGCGAGCGCGGATCGCAGCAGGTCGGCGGGGGTGCGGTCGCTGGCGTTCACGCCGGACAGCGTACGCGGACGGCCGCGCGCGGGTCCGCCGTACCGGTGACGCCGTCCACCGGTCGGCCCGACGGCCCGTCAGCTTCCGGGCCGGTTCCCGGCGCGCGGAACGGCCCGCGGGTACGCACGATCGGCCCATGCGTGCCTCACTCGCCTCCTCGATCGCCGTCACCTGCGCGGCGGTCCTCGCCCTGCCGGTCTCCCTCGTCGCACCCGCGGCGGCCGTGGTGCCCTCGGCGCTCGGACTGCCACCGGCGGTCTCGGCGCAGCCACCCGCACCCGAACTCCCGGGCTCCACCCAGTCCCTGCCGCTGGCGCCGCTCGGCGGCGCGTCACGGTCCCTGGGTGACGGGACGGACAGTCCGGGCGAACAAGGGCTCACCCGACGCGAGGTCAGACCCTTCTCGCTCGTCGGCGTGGTCTGGGACGACCCGAAGGCCGCCCTGCACGGCACCGTCCAGGTCCGCACCCGGGCGGCCGGCAGCGGAGCCTGGTCGGAGTGGCAGGACGTCGAGACCCACAACGAGGAACACGGCGCCGACCCGGACACGGCGGAGGGCGCGGGACGCGCGCTGAAGGGCTCCACGGCCCCGCTGTGGGTGGGCGACTCGGACGGAGTGGAGATCCGGGTACGGGGGGAGGAGACGCTCCCCGAGGGCCTGCGACTGGAACTGGTGGACCCGGGGGAGAGCCCGGGGGAGGATGCGGCGGCCGGTACGGAGTCCGGCGCGGAGACGGGCGCCGAGACGGATACGGAGACGGGCGCCGAGACGGGTGCGGAGACGATTGCGGCTGAGGACGGCACCGCCGCCTCCAGCACGACCGCCGACGCCCCCGCCCCTCGCACGGCCGACGCCGCCCCCATGTCCCGCACGGCCGGGGCCCGCTCCGTGACGCGCGCCGCGGCCCCCTCCGGCCCGCCCTCCCCGATCGCCCAAGCCGCCGCGAGCGCCGCCGAGGCGGCGGCCGGCGCCGTCAACGCGCAGCTCGCCCCGTACGGCGCCGCCTGGATCCCGGCGCTGTCGAAGGCGGAGACGGAACTGACCCTCCCGCAGCTGCCGATGCCGATGCCGCAGGAGGCGAAGGCCTCCGCCGCCCCCGAGGCGCAGTCCGCTCCCGCGGCGCAGACGGCCGCGGCGGCCTCGAAGCCGTTCATCGGCCCCCGCCCCAAGATCATCACGCGCAAGGGCTGGGGCGCGGACGAGCGGATCCGCGAGAAGGGCTTCGTCTACACGAAGACCATCAAGGCGGCCTTCGTGCACCACAGCGCGACCGGCAACAACTACACCTGCCGCCAGGCGCCCTCCGTCCTGCGCAGCATCTACCGCTACCACGTCAAGAGCAGCGGGTGGCGGGACTTCGGCTACAACTTCGCCGTCGACAAGTGCGGAAACATCTACGAGGGGCGGGCGGGGGGCGTGGCCAAGCCCGTCCTCGGCGCGCACACGCTCGGGTTCAACACGAACAGCATGGGGATCGCGGTCCTCGGCACGTTCAGCCGCTCCACGCCGCCGGCCGCCGCGGTGACCGCGGTGGCCCGTCTCACGGCCTGGAAGCTCGGGCTCTACGGGGTGAACCCGAAGGGGACCTCGTACCTCGTCTCGGGCGGCGGAAACCTGTACAAGAAGGGCACGAAGGTCCGTTTCAACGCCATCGCCGGACACCGTGACGGATTCGCCACGGAGTGCCCCGGCGTACGCCTGTACGGCAAGCTCGGCAGCGCCCGCGCGAGCTCGGCGAAGTACCAGGGAAGGGGCTGAAGGGCCGGGGAAGGCGCCGATGAGGTCGCGGATGGGGTCATCGGGGCAACCATCTGCATAAACTGACCGGTCATATCGCACGGACGACCGAGCCGGGCGAGCTGACCGAGCCCCGAACAGGAAGCAGAGACGACAAGGTGACTGAAGCGATCCTCCTGGTCGGTGGCAAGGGAACACGGCTGCGACCGCTCACGGTCAACACGCCCAAGCCCATGGTCCCGGCGGCGGGCGTCCCCTTCCTGACGCATCAGCTGGCCCGCGCCCGCGCCGCCGGCGTCGAGCACATCGTGCTCGCCACCTCCTACCTGGCCGAGGTCTTCGAGCCGCACTTCGGTGACGGCTCGGCCCTCGGCCTGAGCCTGGAGTACGTGACCGAGGTGGAGCCGCTGGGCACCGGCGGCGCGATACGCAACGTGGCCTCGCGGCTGCGTTCCGGCCCGGACGAGCCGGTCCTGATCTTCAACGGGGACATCCTGACGGGCCTCGACATCGAGGCCCTCGTGGCGACCCACTCCTCCTCGGGCGCGGACGTCTCGCTGCACCTCACCCGTGTCGAGGACCCGCGCGCGTTCGGCCTGGTCCCGACGGACGCCACGGGCCGCGTCACGGCGTTCCTGGAGAAGCCGCAGACGCCCGAGGAGATCGTCACCGACCAGATCAACGCGGGCGCGTACGTCTTCAAGCGCTCGGTGATCGACTCGATCCCGACCGGCCGCCCGGTCTCGGTCGAGCGCGAGACCTTCCCGGAGCTGCTGTCCTCCGGGGCACACCTCCAGGGCATGGTCGACTCCACGTACTGGCTGGACCTCGGTACCCCGCAGGCCTTCGTCCGCGGCTCCGCGGACCTGGTCCTGGGCCGCGCGCCCAGCCCGGCGGTCCCGGGCCGCTGCGGCGACCGTCTGGTCCTGCCGACGGCCCGCGTCGCGGCGGACGCCAAGCTGACCGGCGGTACGGTCGTCGGCGCGGACGCGGTGGTCGGCGAGGGCGCCCGCATCACCGGCTCCACGCTGCTCGCGGGCGCGGTCGTCGAAGCGGGCGCGGTGATCACCGACTCCCTGATCGGCGCGGGCGCGCGGATCGGGGCGCGCACGGTCCTGACCGGCGCGGTGATCGGCGACGGGGCGCAGGTGGGCCCGGACAACGAACTGAGGGACGGCGTCCGCATCTGGTGCGACGCCACGGTCCCGGCAAGCACGATCCGCTTCTCGTCGGACCAGTAACGCGAACGCCCACCGGCGCGGCCGGCGCACTCCCGCGCCGGCCCGCTGCGGGCCTTGCTTCCCGTTCCGGCGGCATGCGGGCCCTCCCGGAAACCGTTTCCCGCTCCGGGCGGCATGCGGGCCCTCCCGGAAACTGCTTCCCGCTCCGGGCGGCATGCGGGGCCCGTCCGGAACCGCTTCCCGCTCCGGGCGGCATGCGGGCCCGCCCGGCTACGCTCGTACCCATGGCCGGCCGCTTCCCCCTCGAACCCACCCGCACCACGGTCCGCGGCGGCCACACCCCCGTGCCCGCCCCCGCACCCGTCACGGACGCGGCCGTCACTCCCGCCGACCTCGACCTCGGCCTCACCCTCGGCCCGCTCCGCCGCGGCCCCGCCGACCCCACCTTCCGCGTGACCCCCGACGGCTCCGTCTGGCGGGCCAGCCGGACCCCCGAAGGCCCCGGCACGCTCCGGGTCCGGGCGGGCGCGACCGGCACGGAGTCCGAGGCGTGGGGCCCGGGAGCCGCCTGGCTCCTGGACCGCCTCCCGGCACTCCTCGGCGCCGAGGACGACCCGGCCGCCTTCGTCCCCCGCCACAAGCTGCTCCTGGCGACCCACCGCCGCCGTCCGGGCCTGCGCCTCACCCGTACCGGCCTGGTCCTGGAGTCCCTGATCCCGTCGGTCCTGGAGCAGAAGGTCACCACGAACGAGGCCTACGGGTCGTGGCGGCTGCTCGTACGGAAGTACGGCGAACCGGCCCCGGGCCCGGCCCCGGACGGCATGTACGTGATGCCGGACGCGCGCGCGTGGACGCGGATCCCGTCCTGGGAGTGGCACCGCGCGAACGTCGACGGCAAACGCTCGGCCACGATCGTCCGTGCGGCCAGGGTCGCGGCCCGCCTGGAGGAGGCCGCGCACATGGACCCGCCGGCGGCCCGCGCGCGCCTGGAACTGATCCCGGGCATCGGCCCCTGGACGAGCGCGGAGACGATCCAGCGCAGCAACGGCGCCCCCGACGAGGTCACCACCGGCGACCTGCACCTCCCGGGCATCGTCGGCTGGGCCCTCGCGGGCGACCGTACGGCCGACGACGGGGCGATGCTGGACCTCCTGGCCCCGTACGCGGGCCAGCGCCACCGCGCGGCCCGCCTGATCCTCCTCAGCGGCCGGGTACCGCCCCGCAGGGCACCGAGGATGACCCCGGGCGACATCACCGGGATCTAGGGCCTGTCCGGAAAATCCCGCTACTCGGAGTCCGGGTGCATCTGCACCCAGCGCCCGCCGATCGACTTCATCTCCACGCCGTAGTACGGCTGGGGCTGCGCGGCGGCGGCACCGCCGACGGGCGAGGAACCGGACCGCCCGCGACTCCGCCCGGCCGAGGCGGCCGGCTTGGGCGCCGCCTTCTTCGCGGTCACCTTCTTCGCAGCGGCCGGCTTCCCGGCCACCTTCCTGCTCTTCACGGACGCAGCCCCCGTCGAGGCGGCCCTTGGGGAAGCAGCCCCCTTCGAGCCCGCCCCCTGAGAACCCTGAGAACCCGTCCGCTTGGAAGCCGTCTCCTTCGAAGCGGCTGCCTTCGAGCCCGCCCCCTTCGGCCCCCGCCCCTTCCCCGCCGCGTCCCGCTTCCGCAACTGCTCGATCCTCCGCAGCATTTCGCCCCGGCTCATCGGCTTCGCGGGCTTCGGGGCGGCCGCCGCAGCCGCCGCCGCGGCAGCCGCCGCGACCTTGACCGGCACCCCGGTCACCGGGCGGCAGGCGCGGTGCGCCGGCCGCCCGTCACGGACGAGGACGAGCTTCTTCGGGGAGATCGGCATCGCGCAGACGATGCAGCACCTGAGACCCGAGGTGTTGGACGTGGACATGGCCCCCCTGTCGCACTTGGCCGGGACGGCAGGATAGTGCCCGCCCCGCCCCCGAACAGGCCCTTTTCCCCGGCGGCGGCCGTCGACGGCCCCTCAGCGCACCTCGATGAACTCCGAGGCCAGCCGCGCCGCCCGCTCCCTCGGAGCCCCCGCCGGATGCCCGATCGCCACCGCGCCCAGCGGGTCCCACGCCTCCGGCAGGTCGAGGACCTCCCGTACGACCTCCCGGCAGAACATCGTCGAGGACACCCACGCCGAGCCCAGCCGCTCACCGGCGAGCGCCACCAGGAAGTTCTGCACGCCCGCGCCCGCCGCCACCACGAACATCTCGCGCTCGGCGGCGTCCCGGCGTGCGTCGCCGTAGTGGTGGGAGCCGTCCATGACGAGACAGGGCACGGCCAGATACGGCGCGTCGCGGAGCACGTCCCCGCGCCGGACCCGCTTCGCGATGGACTCCTCGGACTTCCCGTCCCGCCGCAGGTCCGCGATCCACGCGTCCCGCATGGCGTCCAGCAGGCGGATCCGCGAGGCCGCGGACTCCAGCAGCACGAACCGCCAGGGCGTGGTGTGGTGCGGGGCGGGCGCGGTCACGGCCGCGGCGACCGCACGCCGCACCGCACCCGGGTCGACGGACTCGCCGGTGAACTCCCGTACCGTCCGGCGCAGCGTCACCGCCTCCCGTACGGCCTCCGACGTGCCGAGCCGGAACATGTCGTCGGCGGCGCCGCGCACCAGCGCCCGCGCCCCCGGCTCCTCGTCCCCGGCCACCACGTGCGGCAGCCCGCGGACGACGGCGACCGGCAGGCCGTTCGCCTTGCCCTTCACCAGGTCACCGGCGGCGGCGAGTTCGTCGGCGGTGGCGACGACGGTCGCGCTCAGCGGATTGCCGTACGCGTCGGTCCCGCCGCGCAGGTCGTCGAGGACCCGCACCCCGGCCGCCCCGATCGCCACATCCGTGAGCCCGCTGCGCCAGGGC
Source organism: Streptomyces sp. Root1304 (assembly GCF_001426405.1). Classification (GTDB taxonomy): domain Bacteria; phylum Actinomycetota; class Actinomycetes; order Streptomycetales; family Streptomycetaceae; genus Streptomyces. Next base: position 16,699 of record NZ_LMEP01000013.1, read on the forward strand.
CGCCCGAAGGTGTCCGTGACGACGACGCCCACGTCGACGCCGAGCGCCTCGCGCAGCCCCGAACGGATGCGGCGCGCCGAGGCGTCGGGGTCCTCGGGCAGCAACAGCACGGTCCCGGCGGGGGTGTTGGAGGCGTCGACCCCGGCGGCGGCCATGACGAGCCCCTGCCGGTTCTCGACGATGCGGAGCGGACCGCGCCGGGCGACCACCCGTACCGTCTCGGCGTCGATGGCCTCCTCGCGGTCGTCGGCGGCGATCACCCGCCCCTCGGCCTTGCTCACGATCTTGGACGTGACGAGGAGGACGTCCCCGTCGACGAGTTCCGGCGAGACCGAGGCGATCAGCTTGGCCAGGTCGTCACCGGCGGCGACCTCGGGCAGTCCGGGCAGCGCCCAGACCCGGTAGGAGGGCGGTACGGGGGTCACCCGCGGACCTCCTCGGCGAGCGCCAGGGCCTCCCGGGCCATCGCGGCCGTGGCCTCGACGTCGGTCATCATCAGCGGCACCGCCAGGCAGCGGATGCCCGCCGCCTCGACGTCCGAGACCGCGCCCGCGTCGACGGTGTCGACGAGCCAGCCCTGGACGAGCTCGGAGCCGTAGTTCGCGGCGACGGCCGCCGCCGTGGACTCCACGCCGACCGCCGCGAGGACCTTGTCGGCCATGCCGCGCACGGGCGCGTCGCCGACGATGGGGGAGAGCCCCACGACGGGCGCCCCGGCCGCGACGATCGCCTCGCGGATCCCGGGCACGGCGAGGATCGTCCCGACGCTGACGACGGGGTTGGACGGCGGGAAGAGGATGACGTCCGCCTCGGCGATGGCCTCCAGGACGCCCGGCGCGGGCTTCGCGGCCTCCGCGCCGACCGGCACGATCGCCTTCGCGTCCACGGAGGCGCGCAGCTTCACCCAGTACTCCTGGAAGTGCACCGCGCGCTGCTCGCCGTCGACCTCGATCGCCACATGCGTCTCGACCCGGTCGTCGGACATGGGGAGGAGGCGTACGCCGGGCTGCCAGCGGGCGCACAGCGCCTCGGTGACGGCGCTCAGCGGGTAGCCGGCGCCGAGCATCTGCGTACGGACGATGTGGGTGGCGAAGTCCCGGTCGCCGAGGCCGAACCACTCGGGCCCGACCCCGTACGCCGCGAGCTCCTCCTTGACGGTGAAGGACTCGTCCGTACGTCCCCAGCCCTGCTCCTCGTTGATGCCACCGCCGAGGGTGTACATCACCGTGTCCAGGTCGGGGCAGACCTTCAGCCCGAAGAGATGGATGTCGTCACCGGTGTTGCCGATGACCGTGATCTCCGCGTCAGGCGCGGCCTGCTTGAGGCCGCGAAGGAAACGGGCACCACCGATGCCGCCGGCCAGAACCACAATGCGCATGTACGGCAGTCTGTCAGGCGGTCGGCCGACGACCACTCCAGGGGCGGCCGGGGCGGCGTGACGGCTGGTGCCGGAAACGACGGTGGTGCCGGAGACGGCGGTGGCGTCAGGAAGCGACCGGGGCGACCGAAGCACCCGGACCGACCGGAGCGCACTGCTCGCGCAGCGACTCGTGCATCGGCATCTCGGTGAGGCCCGGGAAGTAGACGTGCAGGCTCACGGCCGGTTCGAGGGAGTCGTTGACGACCTCGTGGACGTAGCCGGGGGCGAACACCCGCTCCCCGCCCGGCGCGAGCGTCCGCGCGCCCCGGTCCGTACGCTCCGTCAGCTCGCCCTCCAGGACGGTCAGGACGCCGGAGGAGAGGCCGTGGTCGTGGAGCCCGCTGCCCTGGCCCGGCACCCAGGAGAGCAGCCACACCTCGTAGCCGGGGCCGGTGCGGAGCCGGTGGTACCAGCGGGTGGTGGCGTCGTACTCGACGTACGGGGCCCACTGGGCGCGGTCGGCGGCGATCGAGCGCGCGAGGCCGGCGAACTCGGCCACGGTCTCGGGGTGGGCACGCTCGGGCCGGAGGAGGTGCGGGACCTCGAGGATGTCGCCGGCGATCTGAAGGTCGCTGTCCATGTTCATGGGTGGGGAGGTTCCTCAGCAGAAACAGAAGCGGTGGGGGTCACGGAAGAGAGGTGACGCGAGTGACGCAGGGTGACGCTGGGAGAAGAAGCTGGAGCTCTACGGCATCAACAGCTGGAACAGCAACAGCAACAGCGCGCCTGGACAGCGCGGCGGAACCCACGGCTGTGGGTCGCGGCGGGCGCTGTGGTCGCTGGCATGCCACCAAAGGTGGCCGGAAGCCCACCCGACTGTCAACTCAATGCCCGATTTGGGGGTAATGTTTCACCTCATCCGGTTACAGTGCCCGGAGAAAGGTTTGTTCAGCCCCGGACCAGGCAACATGGCGCTGCAACCGTGCCCGTAAACATGGCCGGTCCGTGATCGGACTGTGATCCGGATCGCTTCCATGGCTGGATCGCAACAAGATCCAAGTCTCGGACGTCCTTCCTTGTGAGGACCGTGCGGTGCTCCAGGCCGGTGGCATGTGTCACGTTTTTGGTGATTTGAACACTTTCCGCATAGGCTTGGTTCCGCAGAGTGAATACGGGGCCCAATAGCAGATCTCCGCTTGACTCGCGCAGAGCACGAACTTGTAATTTCACTCGTGTCGTTCGGCCGGGTTCGCAACGGCAACATCACGGGGACGCACAGAACAGACGAGGGGCGCACATGACCGAGTTGTTCCAGGAACTGCTGGTCGAGGACGCGGACGAAGAACTCGGCTGGCAGGAGCGCGCGCTGTGCGCCCAGACCGATCCCGAGTCCTTCTTTCCCGAGAAGGGCGGCTCGACCCGCGAGGCAAAGAAGGTCTGCCTCGCCTGCGAGGTCCGCTCCGAATGCCTCGAATACGCCTTGCAGAACGACGAGCGCTTCGGCATCTGGGGCGGTCTCTCGGAGCGCGAGCGGCGCCGCCTGAAGAAGGCCGCCGTCTGAACGGCCGGAAACCCTCCGGGCCCCGCGCGCCACGGCACGCGCACCGGAAACACGGAGACCGGACGAACGGTCCGCCCCCTGTGCTTCATCCACAGGCGGCGGACCGTTCTGCGTGCTCTGTCCACAGGGTGCCGTCCACAGGGGCGGACCGCTCCGCGCACAGCCGTTAGTGTGGGCCTCCGTCCGAGACGCACCCCACGCCCCCCGCGGGCGACCCCGGCCGGAGGGCCCGTAGCTCGATGTCCTCAACTCCTGAGTTTCCGCGACACGTCGTCACCGCCGTGCTCGTCACCCACGACGGCGCCCGCTGGCTGCCGGACGCCCTCGCCGGGCTGCTCGCCCAGGAACGCCCCGTGCAGAACGTGGTCGCCGCCGACACCGGCAGCGCCGACGACTCGGCGCAGCTCCTCGCCGACGCCGTCGGCGCCGACCGCGTCCTGCACCTCGCGCGCCGCACCGGCTTCGGCGCCGCCGTCGAGGAGGCGGCCAGAACCGCGCCCCTGCTCGGACCCGAGGACCTGCCCTACCTGAAGCGCCCCAGCGGCTGGGACCCCGTCAGCCGCACCTGGGACGACGGCGCCTACGACCTCCCCGAACTCCCGCACGGCGAACCGGTCCAGTGGCTCTGGCTCCTCCACGACGACTGCGCCCCCGAGCCCGGCGCCCTCGCCGAACTCCTGCGCGTCGCCGACTCCGACGCGGACGCCGCCGTCATCGGCCCCAAGCTGCGCGGCTGGTACGACAGGAAGCAGCTCCTGGAGACCGGCGTCTCCATCGCCCGCAGCGGCCGCCGCTGGACCGGGCTCGACCGCCGCGAGCAGGACCAGGGCCAGCACGACCAGGTCCGCTCCGTCCTCTCCGTCTCCACCGCCGGCATGCTCGTCCGCCGCGACGTCTTCGAGGAACTCGGCGGCTTCGACCGCCGACTGCCCCTCATGCGCGACGACGTCGACCTGTGCTGGCGCGCCCACTCCGCCGGCCACCGCGTCCTCATCGCCCCCGACGCCGTCCTGCGGCACGCCGAGGCCTCCGCCCGCGAGCGCCGCACCGTCGACTGCGCCGGCCGCACCGCCGCCAACCCGCACCGCGTCGACAAGGCCGGCGCCGTCTACACCCTCCTCGCCAACACCCGCGGCGCCGCCCTCCCGTACGTCCTGCTCCGGCTCGTCCTCAGCACCCTGCTCCGTACCCTCGCCTACCTCGTCGGCAAGGTCCCCGGCCAGGCCGTCGACGAGGTCATGGGCCTCCTCGCCACCCTGCTGCGCCCCGAGAAGATCCTCGCCGCCCGCAAACGCCGCAAGAACCCCGAAGTCCCCGCGAGCGAACTCCGCCCGCTGTTCCCGCCGCCCGGCGCCACCGTCCGCGCCGCCGTCGAGCAGTTCACCGCCAACTTCGGCGGCTCCGAAGCCGAGTCCGGCGGCTCCCGCCACGGCGTCATCGAGTCCGGCCCCGGCGGCGACGACGCCGACTACCTGGAGATCGAGCAGTTCGCCCGGCTCAAGAAGATCGCCCGCAAGCCCGGCCCGGTCCTCTTCGCCCTCCTGCTCCTCATCTCCCTCGTCGCCTGCCGCAACCTCTTCGCCGGCGGCTCCCTCGCGGGCGGCGCCCTGCTGCCCGCCCCCGACACCGTCTCCGGCCTCTGGTCCCGGTACGCCGACTCCTGGCACGCCCTCGGCACCGGCGGCACCCAGACCGCCCCGCCGTACCTCGCCGTGCTCGCGGCGCTCTCCGCGCTCTTCCTCGGCTCCACCTCCACCGCGCTGACCCTGCTGCTCGTCTGCTCGGTCCCGCTCGCCGGGTTCACCGCGTACTTCGCCGCCCGCGGCATCGTCGAGTCCCGGCTGCTCCGCGCCTGGGGCGCCATCGCGTACGCCTTCCTGCCCGCCGCCACCGGGGCCCTCGCCACCGGCCGGCTCGGCACCGCCGTCCTCGCGATCCTGCTCCCGCTGATGGCCCGCGCCGCCGTCGCCGCCCACGGCTTCAACCGGGCCGAGCGGGGCAGCTGGCGCGCCACCTGGGCGTACACCTTCCTGCTGACCTTCGCGACCGCGTTCACCCCGGTCGTCTGGCCGCTCGCCGTCCTCCTCGGCCTCGGCGTGCTGGTCGTGCGCCGCTCCGACATCACGGCGTACGGCCTGCGCTTCCTCGCCGCCGTCGGCACCCCGCTCCTGGTCCTCGCGCCCTGGTCGCTCACCCTCCTGACCGAGCCCGCCGCCTTCCTGCGCGAGGCCGGCCTCGACATCCGTACGGGCACGGCCACCGCGCTCGACCTGCTCGGCACCAGCCCCGGCGGCCCCGGCACCACCGGCGGCCTCCTGCTGGCCGGGCTCGTCCTCGCCGGCCTGGCCGGACTGCTCCGCGAGGAGCGCCGGCTCGCCGTCCGCGCGGCCTGGGCCGCCGCCCTCACCGGCCTCCTCTTCGCCGCCCTCTCCAACGGCGCCGGCGGCACCGGTTGGGCCGGACCCGCCACCCTCGTCTACGGCGCCGCCCTCATCGCCGCCGGCATGATCGGCGCCGAGGGCGGGCGCACCCGCGTCGCCGCCCACGGCTTCGGCTGGCGCCAGCCCGTCGCCGCCCTGATCGCCCTCGCCTGTGCACTCGGCCCGGCCGCCGCCGCCGTCGGCTGGATGATCGGCGGCGCCGACGGCCCGCTGACCCGGCGCGACCCCGTCCAGGTCCCGGCCTTCGTCGCCGAGGAGAGCGGCACCCGCGACCAGCCCCGCACCCTGGTGCTCGGCGCCGGCGCACCCGGCGAGGTGGCGTACACCCTGGTCCGCGGCTCCGGCGCCCGCCTCGGCGACGCCGAGCTCACCGCGACGGCCGAGGCCGACCCGCGCCTCGACGACGTCGTCGCCCACCTGGTCGCCGGCTCCGGCGCCGACCAGACCCGGGAACTCAGCGGCTACGCGATCCGCTACGTCCTCGTACGGGACGGCGCGCCGCGCCAGATGAGCCGCGTGCTCGACTCCACCCCCGGCCTCAGCCGCCTCAGCCAGCTCGACGGCAGCGCGCTCTGGCGCGTGGACCGCGAGATCGCCCGCATCATGATCGTCCCGCCGGCCGCCAAGACGGCCGAGGGGACGGGGGAGCCCGCCAAGGGCTCCGAGCCCGTCGCCGTCGCCGCGGGCCCCGTCGAGGCGCACACCACCGTCCCGGCCGGCCCCGCGGGCCGCGTCCTGCGGCTCGCCGACCGCGCCGACGAGGGCTGGACCGCCACCCTCGACGGCCGGGAACTCACCCGCACCACCGTCGACGGCTGGGCCCAGGGCTTCGAACTCCCCGCCCAGGGCGGCCGCCTCGACCTCACGTACGACCAGCCGCTCACGCACACCGCGTGGATCTGGGCCCAGGTCGGCTTCGCCGTCGTCCTGCTCGTCCTCGCCCTGCCCGGCCGGCGCCGTGAGATCGACGACGACCTGCCCGAGGAGGAGCTCGCCATCCCCGCCCAGGCGACCGAGGGCGACGGCCGCCGCGCCCGCCGGCTGCGCGCCGCGGCCGAGGCCGAGGCCGAGGCCGGGACCGTTCCGGAACAGGAGCAGGCCCCGATCCCGGAGCAGCAGACGTACGAGCCCCAGGCGTGGGACGGCGACCCCGACGGCCACGACCCCGCGTACGCCCAGGCGCAGCAGGCCCAGCCCCAGGCCCAGGACCAGCAGGCGTACGCCGAGCAGGGCTACTACCAGGGTCAGCAGGAGTACGCGGCCGACCCGTACCAGCAGCAGCCGTACGCGTACCCCCAGCAGGGCTACGACCAGCAGCAGCCCTACGCGGAACAGCCCGGCTACGACCAGCAGGGCTACGAGCAGCAGCCCGGCTACGGGCAGCAGCAGTACGACGGCGGGCAGCAGCCCCCGTACGACCCGCAGCAGTACGACCCGTACGGCTACGGCTACGGATACCCCCAGGGCCACGAGCCCGAGCAGCGTCCCGACGGGAGCAGCAACCGGTGAAGCGCACGACCCTCTCCCTGATCGCGGGCGCGACGGCCCTCGCCGCCGTCACCGGATTCGCCTCCCTCACCACCCCGGACGGCCCCGCGGCCCCCGAGGCCAAGGCCACCACCCGCCTGCCGGTGCAGCGCGCCGGCCTGGTCTGCCCGGCGCCGAGCACCTCGGAGGTGGCCGAGACCCTGTACACCTCGTACACCCCGCCGAGCACGATCGCGGGTACGGGTACGGGCACGGGTTCCGCGAAGGGCGGTGCGTCCGGCAAGGCCGAACAGCCCACCGCCCAGCTCCGGCCCGCCGCGAAAACCACCCCCTCCGGCGGGGCCGCCAAGGGCACCAAGAAGCCCAAGGCCCCCACGGCCCCGGCCACCGTCACCGCCCCGGGCAAGCCGGTGACCGCCGAGGCGGACGGCTCCGCCGCGCCCGCCCTGACCGGCGCGGCGACCGGCACCCTCGCCCCCGGCTGGACCGTCCAGCAGACCACCGTCGTCCCGGCGGGCGGCGCGCGCGGCCTCCTCGGCCTCGGCTGCGGCGCCCCCGACACCGACTTCTGGTTCCCGGCGGCCTCCACCGCCAAGGAACGCCAGGACTACGTCCACCTCACCAACCCCGACGACACCGCCGCCGTCGTCGACATCGAGCTGTACGGCCCCGAGGGCGCGCTCAAGTCCCAGTTCACCGAGGGCATCCCGGTCCCCGGCCGCTCCACGGTCCCGGTCCTCCTGTCCACCCTCACCGGCGAGGCGGCCAAGCAGGACGTCACCGTCCACGTCAGCACCCGCAGCGGCCGGGTCGGCGCCGCCATCGCCGCCGCCGACGAGAAGCTCGGCAGCGACTGGCTCCCGGCCGCCGCCGACCCGACGAGCAGCGTCGTGCTCCCCGGCATCCCGGGCGACGCGACCTCCGTGCGCCTGGTGGCCTTCGTCCCCGGCGAGGACGACGCCGACCTCAAGGTCCAGCTGGCCACCACGACCGGCACGATCGTCCCGGCCGGCACCGACACCCTCCACGTGAAGTCCGGGATGACGTCCTTCGTCGACCTGCCGGGCCTCACCCGGGGCCAGGCGGGTTCGCTGCTGCTCACCCCGAGCGACCCGAAGAAGCCGACGCCGGTCGTCGCCGCCCTCCGGGTGGTCCGCGGCAAGGGCGCGGGCACCGAGATCGCGTTCCTGCCCGCGACGGCCCCGGTCGCCGCCCGCGCGACGGTCGCCGACAACCGGGCCAAGGGCTCCACGCTCGCCCTCACGGCGCCCGGCGCGGCCGCCCAGGTCAAGGTCACGGCCTCGGCCGGCTCGGGCGGGGGCACGCCGGTGTCGAGGACGGTCACCGTCAAGGCGGGCACGACGCAGGTGGTCACCGACCTGGTACCCGGCGGCCTCAAGGGCTCCTACGCGCTGACGGTGGAACCGGTCTCCGGCGGCAAGGTGTACGCGTCGCGGACCCTGGAGCTGCCCCTGGACGGCACCCCGATGTTCACGATCCAGCCGTTCGTCGACGACCGGGGCACGGTGGAGGTCCCGGCCGCCCGCCAGGACCTCGGCGTCCTCGACTGACACGGAGCCCCGGGCGCTGCCGAAGGGCAGCCCCGGCTCCGTACGGCGACAGGGGCCGCCCCCCGTGCGGTCAGTCCTGCCCGTACCGCGGATCGACCGACTCGGGGGAGAGCCCGAGCAGCTCCGCGACCTGCTCCACGACCACCTCGTGGACCAGGAGCGCCCGGTCCTCACGGCTCTTCGAGCGGATCTCGACCGGGCGCCGGTAGACCACGACCCGCGCCGGCTCGTTCTTCTCGGCGGGCGCGGAACCGCCCAGCGGCACCGTCTCGCCCGACACCGGCGGCGGCACCTCCATCACCATGAACTCGACGTCCGCCAGCTGCGGCCAGCGCCGTTCGAGGCGCTCCACCGAGTCCAGGACCAGATCGCGGAAGGTGTCGGCCCGGCTCGCCGAGAGCGGCACCTGGGGCGGGGCGACCGGCCCGCGCATCCCGCGGCCGTGCCGGTCACGGCGGCGCACCCGAGGCTCCGCGGGGGGCTCCGTGGAGTGGTGCGAGGGGCTCGGCGGCACAGGACTGTCCATCACTGACGCAGCGTAACCCTCATCCGTCCTCCCGCACTGTGGCGCATCCTCGCCACCTTCCCCGGTGCTCCCGCCCCGCCGCCACAGCCCATGTCGAAACCTGAACATTCCGGCCAATCGCCCGCTCGATTCGGCAGCCCCTCACGATCGGCCATCTGGCCGTGGTTGACCGGATCTGTACCCAGGACTGTCCGGATCGACTCCCGCCCGCACCCCCGTGCGCCCCCTCCGCCGCAGGTCGGCGGAGCGCCTCGGGAAGGGCCGGTGGCGGAGGTCACACCGCGACACGGTGGAGTGACCTGAGGGAGAGTCGTCGCGGCCCGCTCAAGAGTGCGGTACCGTCCAACGTCGTGAGCCCTGTACGTCGCTGTTCGCGCACCGCGTGCGGCCGCCCTGCCGTCGCGACACTGACGTACGTCTATGCCGACTCGACTGCGGTCCTCGGCCCGCTCGCCACCTACGCCGAGCCCCACTGCTACGACCTGTGCGCCGAGCACAGCGAGCGCCTGACCGCCCCACGAGGGTGGGAGGTCGTGCGGCTCACCGACGGTTCCGCCCCGCCCCGCCCCAGCGGCGACGACCTCGAAGCCCTGGCCAACGCGGTACGGGAGGCGGCCCGCCCCCAGGAACGCGCCGCCGAAGCCGGCGGCAAGGGCGGCGGAGGCCGTGGCGGCGACCCCATGGAGGTCGGCCGCCGAGGTCACCTCCGGGTGCTCCGTTCCCCCGACAACTGACCGCAACCGGCCACCGTCCGCGTCCCCCTTCACCGCTCCGGGTAGTTTTGGCGTTCCGAAACACGCGCCGCACCGCGTGCCGAGAACTCAGGAGGGTGGATCCGTGACTGCCGATCTGTCGCAGATCGTGAAGGCGTACGACGTCCGCGGAGTGGTCCCCGACCAGTGGGACGAGACGCTCGCCGAGCTCTTCGGGGCAGCCTTCGTACGGGTGACGGAGGCTGACGCGATCGTCATCGGCCACGACATGCGCCCCTCGTCGCCCGGCCTCTCGGACGCCTTCGCGCGCGGCGCCGCCCGCCTCGGCGCCGACGTCACCCTGATCGGCCTCTGCTCCACCGATCAGCTGTACTTCGCCTCCGGCAGCCTCGGTCTGCCCGGCGCGATGTTCACCGCCTCGCACAACCCGGCCCAGTACAACGGCATCAAGATGTGCCGCGCGGGCGCCGCCCCCGTCGGCCAGGACACCGGCCTGGCGCAGATCCGCGAGCTGGCGGAGGAGTGGTCGGGGACCGGCGCGCCGGAGGCCGCCGCGACGCCGGGCACGGTCACGCGGCAGGACACCCTGGCGGACTACGCCTCCTACCTGCGGTCCCTGGTCGACCTGACGGCGATCCGCCCGCTCAAGGTGGTCGTCGACGCGGGCAACGGCATGGGCGGCCACACCGTCCCCACCGTCTTCGACGGCCTGCCGCTGGACGTCGTGCCGATGTACTTCGAGCTCGACGGCACCTTCCCGAACCACGAGGCCAACCCGCTCGACCCGAAGAACATCGTCGACCTCCAGGCCCGCGTCCGGGCCGAGGGCGCCGACCTCGGCCTCGCCTTCGACGGCGACGCCGACCGCTGCTTCGTCGTCGACGAGCGCGGCGAGCCCGTCTCCCCGTCCGCGATCACGGCCCTCGTCGCGGCCCGCGAGCTCGCGAAGACGCCCGGCGGAACGATCATCCACAACCTGATCACGTCGTGGTCCGTGCCCGAGGTCGTCCGCGAGCAGGGCGGCGAGCCCGTCCGCACCCGCGTCGGCCACTCCTTCATCAAGGAGGAAATGGCGAAGACCGGCGCGATCTTCGGCGGCGAGCACTCGGCGCACTACTACTTCAAGGACTTCTGGAACGCGGACACCGGCATGCTCGCCGCGCTCCACGTCCTGGCGGCCCTCGGCGGCCAGGACGGCACGCTGTCCGACCTGGTCTCCGTCTACGACCGCTACGCCGCCTCCGGCGAGATCAACTCCACGGTCGTGGACCAGGCGGCGAGCGCCGCGAAGGTGCGCGCGGCCTACGCGAGCGGGGACGTCACCCTCGACGACCTCGACGGCCTGACGGTGACGTCCGAGGACTGGTGGTTCAACCTCCGCGCCTCCAACACCGAGCCCCTCCTGCGCCTCAACGTCGAGGCCCGCGACGCGGCCACCATGGCCAAGATCCGCGACGAGGTCCTCGCCCTGGTCCGGTCGACCGACTGACCCCGCCACCCGCCGGGGAACGGGGCGCCCCCTGTTCCCCGGCGGTAGGCTGACCTGGCCCGTAGGGCAGTACCACCACCGTTTGTCCGAAGGGAAACCCCATGCCGCTCGAAGCCGGCCTCCTGGAGATCCTGGCCTGCCCCGCGTGCCACGCTCCGCTGAACGACCACTCGGCTGACGAGACCCCCGAACTCATCTGCACCGGCCGGGACTGCGGCCTCGCCTACCCGGTCCGCGACAACATCCCGGTCCTCCTGACGGACGAGGCCCGCCGCCCGGCGTAACGCCACGGCACGGAGTCCCGACACCCACCGGCTCACGGCCTCCGGTTCGTGCGACTCCACGCCCCAGGGGGCTTGCCTCCCTGGCGGGTTCGCCGCCGACGGCGAGCACTCCCACGGGAAGACCCGCACCTCTGTGTCCTCAGCAGCACGGGTGGTGCGGGTGGGAGCCACCAAGCCCGGCCGAAGGCCGGGCACCCCGACGCACCCGCACCGCACCCGACCCACCCCGCACCCGCCCCGCACCCGCCCCGCAGGGCCCGCGACGACGACGTGACCGGAGGCACCGCCCATGCTCGACGAGACCCTCCTCGACGCCCCGGACGACCTCGCCCTCGCCGACCGCCGCGGCCTCCTCCGCGGCGCCGCCGAAGCGGGCGCGAGGGTCCGGACCGCCGCCCGGCACGCCGCCGAGGCCGGCATCGCCGACCTCCGCCCGGAGGGCCGCCCCCGCGTGGTTCTCGTCGCGGGACCCGGCACCGCCGCCGCCGGCGTCGCGGACCTGATCGGCGCCCTGGCCGGAGCCTCCGCCCCCGTCGTACGCCTCCAGCCGACCGGCGTCGCCCCCGCGGCCGGCGCCCTGCGGTGGGCCCTGCCCGGCTGGGCCGGCTCCGTGGACCTCCTGCTCCTGCCGACGACGGACGGCTCCGAACCGGGCCTCGCGCTCCTCGCGGAGCAGGCGTACCGCCGCGGGATCACGGTCGTCGCCGTCGCCCCGAAGGCCTCGCCGCTCGCCGAGACCGTCAGCGGCTCCGTCGGCCTGTTCGTGCCGATGGCCATCGCCCCGAACGAAGCCCCCGACGAGTACGCCGAGAACATCGCGGCCAGCCCCGGCGCCCTGTGGGCCCTGTTCACACCGCTCCTCGCGCTCCTCGACCGGGTGGGCCTCCTCGAAGCACCGCCCGAGGCCCTGGAGAAGGTCGCGGACCGGCTGGACCGTACGGCGGAACGCTGCGGCCCGGCCATCGCCACGTACAGCAACCCGGCGAAGACGCTCGCCGCCGAGCTCGCGGACTCGCTCCCGCTGATCTGGACGGAGGGCACGGCCGCCGGTCCGGCCGGCCGCCGCTTCGCGGCCGTCCTCGCGGAACTCGCGGGGCTCCCCGCGCTGGCCGCCGAACTGCCGGAGGCCCTGCCCGCGCACGGTGTCCTGCTCGCGGGCGACTTCGCGGCCGGCGCCGACCCGGACGACTTCTTCCGCGACCGGGTGGACGAACCGCAGGCACTCCGCGCCCGGGTCGTCCTGCTCCGGGACCGCCCGTCCGACGGCCTCACGGCCGCGCACGCCGCCCGCGAACTCGCACTCGGCCACGAGACCGCCATCAGCGAACTGGAGCCGGAGAAGGGCGGCGACCTGGAGACCCTGGCGGAACTGCTCGCCGTCACCGACTTCGCGGCCGTCTACCTGTCGCTGGCCACCCCGGGACGCACGGCCACCCACTGACGGCACCAGGGCCGCCCGCCGCCGGACGACACGACCGGCACGGGCACCCGGCCCACCCCGCCGTATGCCACGGGCAACGGCCACAGCCATGGCCACGCACAAAGCCCGCACCCCGCACACCACCCCGCACACCACCCCGCACACCACCCCCGTCCCCCCTCCCGCCCCTCGTCCGTCACCCCGCCGTCACCCGCCCCCTGTCACCTGTCTTCCGACACCCCTCACCATCCGTCACCACCCCGAGGAGCTGGCAGGCACCATGGACCGCCTCGTCAACACCGTCCGCCCCTACGCCTGGGGATCCACGACGGCCATCCCGGAGCTGCTCGGCATCGACCCGACCGGCGAGCCCCAGGCCGAGCTGTGGATGGGCGCCCACCCCGGCGCCCCCTCCCGCACCGAGCGCGGCTCGCTGAACGAGCTGATCGACGCCGATCCCGTACGGGAACTGGGGCAGCGTTCCCTGGACAAGTTCGGCCCGCGCCTCCCCTTCCTCCTGAAGGTCCTCGCCGCCGGCGCCCCGCTCTCCCTCCAGGCCCACCCCGACCTGGAACAGGCACGGGCCGGGTACGCGCGCGAGGAGGCCGCGGGCATCCCGGTCGACGCCCCGCACCGCATGTACAAGGACGCCAACCACAAACCCGAGCTGATCTGCGCCCTCACCCCGTTCGAGGGCCTGTGCGGCTTCCGCGCCCCCGCCGAGGCCGCCGACGTCCTCGCCGCCCTGGGCGTCGACTCGCTGAAGCCGTACGTCGACCTGCTCCACGCGCACCCCGAAGAGGCCGCGCTCCGCGAGGTCCTGACGGCGCTGCTGACCGCCGACGCGGAGGAGATGGCGCACACCGTCGCGGAGGCGGCCGCCGCCGCCGACCGCCTCGGCGGCGCCCACGCCCCGTACGCGGCCCTCGCCCACCACTACCCGAGCGACCCCGGCGTCATCGCCGCCGTGCTCCTCAACCCGGTCCGGCTCCAGCCCGGCGAGGCCCTCTACCTGGGCGCGGGCGTCCCGCACGCCTACCTCTCCGGCCTCGGCGTCGAGATCATGGCCAACTCCGACAACGTGCTGCGCTGCGGGCTCACCCCCAAGCACGTCGACGTCCCCGAACTCCTGCGGGTGGTCCGCTTCGAGCCGGCCGACCCGGGCATCCTGCGCCCCGAGGCCTCCCCGGCCGGCGAGGAGGTCTACGACACCCCGATCGACGAGTTCCGCCTGTCCCGGTTCGTCCGGGCCGAGGGTGCGGCCCCGACCGAGCTGACCGCCGCCACCCCGCAGATCCTGCTCGCCGTCGCGGGCCGCCCGAAGGCGGGAGAGGTCACCCTCGCACCCGGCGATTCCGTGTTCGTCCCGGCGGGCGAGCGCACCGAACTCACGGGGACGGGGACGGTCTTCCGCGCCACCGTCGTGGCCTGATGCGAGAATGACCGGCCGAACCGCGGCGACACTGCCGGTGCATCGACGAAGGGACCACGTACACCCATGAGCGCGTCAGGCGGAACCAAGGCGATCGTGGCGGCACTCGCCGCCAACCTGGCGATCGCGGTAGCCAAGTTCGTGGCGTTCCTCTTCAGTGGTTCGTCGTCGATGCTCGCGGAGAGCGTCCACTCGCTCGCCGACTCCGGCAACCAGGGCCTGCTGCTGCTCGGCGGCAAGAAGGCCCAGCGCGAGGCGACCCCGCAGCACCCCTTCGGCTACGGCCGCGAGCGGTACATCTACGCCTTCCTCGTCTCCATCGTCCTCTTCTCCGTCGGTGGCATGTTCGCCGTCTACGAGGGCTACACGAAGATCAAGGAACCGCACGAGATCGAGGCCTGGTACTGGCCGGTCGGCGTCCTCGTCTTCGCGATCATCGCCGAGTCCTTCTCCTTCCGTACGGCCATCAAGGAGTCGAACCCGCTCCGCGGCGACCTCTCCTGGAAGGAGTTCGTCCGCCGCGCCAAGGCCCCCGAGCTGCCCGTCGTCCTCCTGGAGGACCTCGGCGCCCTGGTCGGTCTCGTCCTCGCCCTGGGCGGCGTCGGCCTCGCCCTGCTGACCGGCAACGGCGTCTGGGACGGCATCGGCACCCTCTGCATCGGTGTCCTCCTCATCCTCATCGCGATCGTGCTGGCCGCCGAGACCAAGTCGCTGCTGCTGGGCGAGGCCGCCGGCATCGACGAGGTCAAGAAGATCGAGGCCGCGGTCGTCGACGGCGACACCGTCACCCGCCTCATCCACATGCGCACCCTCCACCTCGGCCCCGAGGAACTCCTCGTCGCCGCCAAGATCGCCGTACGGCACGACGACACGGCCACCGAGGTCGCGAACGCCATCAACGCCGCCGAGGAGCGCATTCGCGCCGCCGTCCCGATCGCCCGGGTCATCTACCTGGAGCCCGACATCTACAGCGAGAAGGCCGCCTCGGCCGGCGAGAACCCGGCCAGGACCACCGCCGAGACCCCGGACGGCACCGACCGCTGACCCCGTCCTCACGAGGCCCCCGCGACCCCACGGTCCCGGGGGCCTCGCGCACATGTACGGGGCACCGGGACCGCCCGGAAGACCGACGCGGACTGTGGCCCGCCGCACCGATCGGTGTAGATTCGTGACCAGCCAGACGTCGCTGCTGATGGCGGTCGGGCGGTCCTCACGGACCGGCCGAGGGAGAGAGGGCCTCCGACGACGGCACCGCGGAACCTCCCGGGCATTCGTGTGCCCGGAGCCCTCCGTGATGCCCCGGCGCCCATCGACCCTCGCACCCGAACACACGAGGAGCAGCTCAGTCATGACGACTGCCACCCACCAGGACTTCAAGGTCGCGGACCTCTCCCTGGCCACCTTCGGCCGCAAGGAGATCACCCTCGCCGAGCACGAGATGCCCGGCCTGATGTCGATCCGCCGCGAGTACGCGGAGACGCAGCCGCTCGCCGGCGCCCGCGTCACCGGCTCCCTGCACATGACCGTGCAGACCGCCGTCCTCATCGAGACCCTGGTCGCCCTCGGCGCCGAGGTCCGCTGGGCCTCCTGCAACATCTTCTCCACTCAGGACCACGCCGCCGCGGCCATCGCCGTCGGCCCGAACGGCACCCCGGAGAACCCGCAGGGCGTGCCGGTCTTCGCCTGGAAGGGCGAGACCCTGGAGGAGTACTGGTGGTGCACCGAGCAGGCCCTCACCTGGCCGAACTCGCCCACCGGCGGCCCGAACATGATCCTCGACGACGGTGGTGACGCCACCCTCCTCGTCCACAAGGGCGTCGAGTTCGAGAAGGCCGGCTCCGCCCCGGACCCGGCCACCGCGGACAGCGAGGAGTACGGCCACATCCTCCGTCTCCTCAACCGCACCCTCGGCGAGAACCCGCAGAAGTGGACCCAGCTGGCGTCCGAGATCCGCGGCGTCACCGAGGAGACCACCACCGGCGTCCACCGCCTGTACGAGATGCAGCAGGCCGGCGCCCTGCTCTTCCCGGCGATCAACGTGAACGACGCCGTGACGAAGTCGAAGTTCGACAACAAGTACGGCTGCCGCCACTCCCTCATCGACGGCATCAACCGCTACGGCGACGTCGGCAAGGGCTGCGCCGAGTCCCTCCGCGGCCAGGGCGCCCGCGTGATCGTCACCGAGATCGACCCGATCTGCGCGCTCCAGGCGGCGATGGACGGCTACCAGGTCGCCACCCTCGACGACGTCGTCGAGACGGCCGACATCTTCATCACCACGACCGGCAACAAGGACATCATCATGGCCGGGGACATGGCCAAGATGAAGCACCAGGCGATCGTCGGCAACATCGGCCACTTCGACAACGAGATCGACATGGCCGGCCTGGCCAAGATCCCGGGCATCGTCAAGGACGAGGTCAAGCCGCAGGTCCACACCTGGAAGTTCCCCGACGGCAAGGTCCTGATCGTCCTCTCCGAGGGCCGTCTGCTGAACCTGGGCAACGCCACCGGACACCCCTCCTTCGTCATGTCGAACTCCTTCGCGGACCAGACCCTGGCCCAGATCGAGCTCTTCACGAAGCCGGAGGAGTACCCGACCGACGTCTATGTCCTGCCCAAGCACCTGGACGAGAAGGTCGCCCGTCTCCACCTGGACTCGCTCGGCGTCAAGCTGACGACCCTCCGCCCCGAGCAGGCCGCCTACATCGGCGTCCAGGTCGAAGGCCCCTTCAAGCCGGACCACTACCGCTACTGATGCCCCGGTCGGCGGCGCCCGCGCGTTGACGCGACGCCGCCCCGGACACCCGTAGAGGAATCAGGCAGGCCCCCCGCACCCCCGTGCCGGGGGGCCTGCCCCGTCCAGCTCCCGCTCCCTCTCCAGGCAGCGCCCCTCCCGAGGACCGACCCATGCCCCGCGGCCGATATTCGCTCCATGACCCGCACGACCACACCCCCCTCGGTGAAGAGCACTTCCACTGCGCGCCCGGCCCCTCCGGCTGGCGCTACGTCTCACAGATCACCACCCCCTCGGGCGATCACCGGGGCTCCGTCGACCTGGCCGTCGACGAACTGGGCCGCCCCATCCGCCTGGAACTCCACGCCGCCGGCTGGCAGGTCCGCGGTGCGGCCCTCGACGGCGTCACCTGGGTCCGTACGGACCCCACCGGAATCCACGCCTCCGAAGGCAATGTGCGCGCCCACGCCTTCACCGGCACGTCCCCGGCGTTCCTCGTCGCCCTCACGCGACTCCTGCGTCTCACCCCCGATTCCCCCGAGACCCGCGTCAGGCTCGTCGCCCTCACGGATCCGGTGCTCGCCCCCCTCACGGTCGACCAGTCCTGGGCCCTGATGAGAAGTGAAGCGCACCCCACTGACAACGGCCCCCTGATGGTGGACGAGTACCAGGTCAGCGCCCTGGACACGGGGGAGAGGCACACCGTCCACATCGCCGGCGACGTGGTCCTCGCGGCCCCCGGCATCGAACTCGAAGCCCTGGAGACCCCACCGTCGGTCTTCCCCTGACGGTCAGGCGGGTGGAGCGAACCCGGTGGCGGACCCTCCGGCGGCCGGGGGAGCCCCGGCCGGGGGCCGGACGGCGGGAGGAACGACCGCCGAGCCGACCTCGGAAACGCCGGCGGGAGGAACGAATCCCGAGCCGACCCCCGAGCCCTTCGCCGTGCCGAGCCCCGAGCCGGCGGCCGGAACCCCTGCCACCACCGCCGAAGCGCTGAACGCCCGCCGGGCCTCCCGCGCCTGCCGTTCGGCCACGACCCCCGCCAGATAGGCGTCGGCCGGAACCCCCGGCGGCGGAGGCGTACCGGTCAGCGTCACCAGCTCGTCGGCCAGCCGCTCCGCGAGCCGCCGTCCCACGGCCGGATCGAGCTCACGGGCCCGCGTGAGGTACTGCCGGATCTCCAGCCACAGCGCGTCGGGCACAGCGGAGAGATCGAGCCCGGCGAAGCGCCCCACCAGCCACGGCGGCGGCGGAGGCACGAACGCGGTCCGGGCCGCGGGTATCCGCTCCCGCACGACCAGCGTCCCCGCGAAGACGTCCCCGAGCCGCCGCCCCCGCTCCGACACCAGCGACGCGATGCAGGCGACGACCCCGAAGGTCATCAGGATCTCCACGACCCCCATCGCCCCGCGCACGAGCGCGTGCCGGAACCGGATCGGCCCGCCGTCGTCCCGCACCACCCGCAGCCCGCAGGCCATCTTCCCCAGCGACCGCCCGTGCGACAGCGTCTCCACCGCGATCGGCGCCCCCACCAGGACGAGCAGGAACGACGCGATGGACACCGCCATGACCGCCGCCTCGTCGAGGGAGGCGGTGGCGACCGCGAGCCCGAGCGTGATCAGCAGATACGCCGTCCACACCACCACCAGGTCGATCAGCAGGGCCAACGCCCGGCTCGGCAGCCGCGCGGGCTGCAACCCCAGTACGACGGCGTCTCCCGTCACCAGCCCACTCACGGCACCCACCCTTCTCCGGCCTTCCCGACCCCACCGAACGCCAGTCTGCCAAGCTGACCCGCAGCGCGCCGCAGTAGTACGGACCCGTCCGCAGCCGATGCCTGGAGCAGCAGCCGATCATGGACCTCGACGTCTACGTCACCGCCCACCGCGCCGAGTGGGAACGCCTCGACGACCTCCTGCGCCGGGGCGGCAAGCTCACCGGAGCCGAGGCGGACGAACTCGTCGCGCTCTACCAGCGCACGGCCACCCACCTGTCGATCGTCCAGTCCAGCGCCCCGGACCCCATGCTCACGGCCCGGCTCACCCAGCTCGTCGCCCGGGCCCGCGCCACCGTCACGGGCACCCGCCGGGCCTCCTGGCGAGACGCGGCCCGCTTCCTCACGGCCGGGTTCCCGGCCGCGGTCTACCGATCCCGCCACTGGTGGATCCCCACCGCCGTCCTCTCCACCCTCCTCGCCGTCCTGATCGGCTGGTGGATCGGTACGCACCCGGAGGTCCAGGCTGCCATCGGGGCCCCGGCCGAGCTCCGCGAGATGACCCGCCCCGGTGGGCAGTACGAGACGTACTACTCCAGCCACCCGGCGGCGTCCTTCGCCGCCCAGGTCTGGACGAACAACGCCAAGGCCGCCGCGATGTGCCTGGTCCTGGGCGCCTTCCTGGGCATCCCGGTCCTCTGGATCCTCTTCATGAACATGCTGAACGTCGGCGTCGCCATCGGCCTGATGTCCTCGGCCGGCCGGCTCGACGTCTTCCTCGGCCTGATCCTTCCGCACGGCCTGCTCGAACTGACGGCCGTCTTCGTGGCCGCCGGTACGGGCCTCCGCCTCGGTTGGACCGTCATCGACCCGGGCCCCGCCACCCGCCGCGCCGCCCTCGCGGAACGCGGACGCGCCGCCGTCGGCATGGCGATCGGCCTGGCCCTGGTCCTCTTCGTCTCGGGCCTGATCGAAGGCTTCGTCACCCCCTCCGGCCTGCCCACCTGGGCCCGCATCGCCATCGGCATCGCCGCCGAGCTGGCCTTCCTCGTCTACGTTTACGTCCTCGGCGGCCGCGCCTCCCGGGCCGGCGACGGGGGCGACCTGGAGGAGCCCGACCGCAGCGCGGAGCAGCCCACCGCCGCCTGATGTGCGTACGACCCCCCTGACCTGCTAGTGTCTTCCGGTGCCCACAAAAGCCATTGACACGGCGGCTGTGGGGAGGTAGATTCAAACGGTTGCCTGGAACTGGACAGTTCGGCAGCGATCTAGTAGAATGTCACTCACTCCGGTCGGGAATTCAATTCCACGGAGTCACCCCGATTCCAATCCGAATCACGAAAGCCACCGATTAGGTCGGCCCAAATGATTCTGATAAAGTCGGAACCGCCGGAAGGGCCCGGAGCGAAAGCAAAAGGGACCGGAAAGCACCGAGGAAATCGGATCGGAAAGATCTGATAGAGTCGGAAACGAAGGAAGC
>NZ_LMEP01000014.1 GCF_001426405.1 Streptomyces sp. Root1304
CGTCAACATCACCCGCAGCCGCCTCGGACGCCTCACCCGTCAAGGCTTCCTCACCCAGCCCGGACGAGGCCGCTACCAGAAACGGACTTAACGCCCTCTAAGAACTCCTTGTCGGCGTACGGCCTTAGCTGGCTCTGGCAAGAATTTCGTAGCCGGAGATCATCTCGGTGACACGGTCGGCCGATCCGCGTAGCGGCGTCGGAGGTGGGCGATCAGAACGACACGGTGGCGGAGGAGAGGGACGCCGGTGCGGCCGGCCATCAGCCGTTTCTGCAGCTTGACGTCGGTGATGCGGCCTTCGTTCAAGCCTGAGTTGTAAGAGCTCGTAACACGATCATGTCCGGGCCTTCTTGAGACGTCTCCAGCAGATGAGGCTGCAGGCGAGGGAGACGAAGGCGTCGTGGAGTTCGGTGCGGCGTTCCCAGCGGACGGCGAGGCGCTTGAACTGGTGGAGCAGGGCGAAGGTCTGCTCGACGACGTAGCGGAGCTTGCCCAGGCCCTCGATGTTCGGGGCGCCCCTGCGGGAGATCACGGGCAGGATCCGGCGCTTGCGTAGTTCGCGGCGGTTGGGGTCGGAGTCGTAGCCCTTGTCGCCGAGCAGAGCCTGGGGGCGTCGGCGGGGCCGGCCCGGGCGTCCGGCGACGGGCGGGATGCCGTCGACCAGGGCCAGGGTCTGGGTGACGTCGTTGACGTTGGCAGCGGTGGTGATGACCTTGAACGGGGTGCCGCGTCCGTCACAGATCAGATGGTGCTTGCTGCCCGTTTTCCGCCGGTCGACCGGCGACGGACCGGTGTCGGCGCCCCCTTCTTCGCGCGGACGTGGGAGCCGTCGACGCACGCTCTGGACCAGTCCAGTTCGCCGGCCGCGTTCAGTTCGGCGAGCAGGATCCGGTGCAATCGGTCGAAGGTCCCGGCCCGCTGCCATCGGTCCAGCCGCCGCCAGCACGTCTGGCCCGAGCCGAACCCCAGCTCCAGGGGCAGCAGTTGCCAGGCGATGTCGTTGATCAGCACGTACAAGATGCCCTGCAAGCACCGCCGGTCCGGCACCGGCCGCGGGCCGGGAGCCTTCTTGGGCCAGGGCGGCAGCAACGGCTCGATCAGCGCCCACAGGTCATCGTCCACGATCCACGGCCGGGTACTCACACCATCCCGAACGGCCGAATCGTCACACCGGTCACGGCCGACCAGGGTCGTTCAAAAAGATCGTGTTACGAGCTCTAAGGGTGGTGATTCCCTGGGCGACGGCATGCCGGTCTTCTCGAAAAGCCCCGGTGAGTCCGACGAGAGAGGCAAGGCCGCTGCCGGCGAGGTCGTCCAGCCAGCCCGGGAGAGGTGTCGCATCGCGGTTGTCGAGCATGGCGGCGAACCGGCGGACCAGATCATGAGTCCGCCTGAGTTCCGGGCAGTGCTCGAGGAGCCAGGGCAGGCGGTCGTTGATGTGGAGGTTGCGTCGGTGTCGGTGGCTGGTGATCCAGCGTGCAACTTCGCGTGGTGAGGCGGTCGCTCGCGTGGTTCGTCCAGGGGCAGGCCCCGTCTGAGGGGTGCGACGGCCCTCTTCACACGCTGGTAGTGGCCGAGGTAGCCCTTGGCCACTAGGCCGTGTATCAAAAGTGGATCTTGGGTTGTGAATGATCACGGTCCATGGGTCGGAGAGATCTCACGGACGAGCAGTAGGCGGCGCTGGAGCCGCTGTTGCCGAAGTGGCTATGTAGGTGAGTTTCAGATTCTGGCACAGATCTTGGGGAGCGGTCGCGGAGGGTGACGGTGTCGTTCGATTCGAGGGGAGGTACACGAGCTCCAAGGCCGTCAGCGTTCACGCATTCTGGTCCGCCACCAGCCGAACGTCGCCAACTCGATGTAGTTGGGTTCAGGCAAGGTACGGCGCTCGAGTTCCTCATCGATGTGCGTGATCAGTCGGCCCAAGTCCCTTTTGGCTCCCGGAGGAAGGTGCCGCATCGCCCACTCCAGGTCATCACGGGCATCGCTTATCCCGGGCGAGCAGAACGCGGAGGCATCCAGGTACCGGCCAGGCTGCTTGAAAACCCATTCGATAAGAGAGAGCGCGTCAGCGACCGCGTTGGGCCACATCTCTTGGTCTTCGACCCGGCGGATCGCTGCACGAGTCCGCGCGGAGACACCTTGGACCTTCAGGACCGGACACTGCCATCGTGGCCGCCACTGCTCTGCGCGGACGGTCTTGGGACGCCTACGTGGCATCGCCCTTTCGGATCAACATGAGGCCATCCTGCCACGGCTGGGCACCTGTTTGGGCCTCGATCCGCATGCCGGCCGCAGCAAGTGTCTGTGCAGATCTTGGGGGCTCGGAGCGTCACTGAAGCAGGATCATCTTGCGGAGTAGTCCGAATCCGGCTCGGCCGTAGAGCTGCCGCTTGATCTTCTTGATGCGGTTGACGGCGCCCTCGATGCTGCCGGAGCTCCAGCCCAGGGTGAGGCCGGCTTTTACGGCGTCGAGGTCTCGAAGTAGATGGAGTGCGAAGTTCGTGAGGCCGGGTAGCTGGCTGGCATCGACTGCGTCGATCCAGGTGGGGAGCGTGGAGCCGAGGCGGGCGGTGAGTATCTCGCCGAAGTCGCGGACATGTCCGGCGGCGGTGTCCAGGTCGGGGCAGCGGGCCAGGACCTCCTTCAGGCCGGCCCGGTCTTCCTCGGTCAGGGTCGTGGGGTGGCGGGTGAGCCAGCGGGTCACCTGTCGTACCGTCGGTGGCCGGGGCGGCGCCTCGGATGGAGTTCCGCGCAAGGTGGCGATGTGGGCGCGGACCATGCCGTAGGTGACGGGAGCCTGCTCGGCTATCAGCTCGCCGTGCAGTCGGGTGACGCTGGTGCATCCCTCGGCGAAGCGTCTCTCCAGGTAGGGCTTGTAGGGGTCCAGTCTGCTGGGTCGGGGCTGGTTCTCGCGGATGGTGTCCTGCCAGCGGGCGGCGTTCGCGTACCGGAGCACGGTGTTGAGGCCCCAGCCCAGGTGCCGGGCGATCGCCCGGCGTGAGTGGCCCTGGGCGAGCATCTCGTGGACCAGGGCGTGTGCGGCCTTCTTGCGCTCGGCCCGTCGGCCGACGGGGTCCGAGTCGTCCTGCGTCGGGCCAGAGCCCAGGCAGGGCGTCTCCGGCAGTGTGCCGCTGGGCGACGGGTTGCGCAGACAGTCGCGGTGGGCGGCGACGCAGGTCTCCAGCGCCCGGCCGAGGCCCTGCCACAGATGGAACCGGTCGGCGACCTGCAGAGCGTCGGGGGCACCGCGCCGGGCACCCTCGGCGTAGGCGCCCGCCCGGTCCCGGCAGATGATCTCCACGCCGGGGTGGCGGATCAGCCAGGCGGCCAGCGGCCCGGCTTCACGCGTCGGCAGCACGTCGACCACGCGATGGTCTTCGACGCTGGTCAAGACGGTGGAATAGGTCTGACCGCGGCGGATCGCGAAGTCGTCCACACCCAGCACACGCGGGGTGCTGAACTGAGGATCGGGCAGCGCCATGACCCTGCGTAACAAGGTCATCCGTCCCGCGCCGAAGCCCAGCTGGGCGGCCAGTCGGGCGCCGGCCTGTCCGGCCAGCGCGAGCCCCACTCGCTCCAGGGCGTGGTTGAGCCGAGTGGTGAACCGTGCGTACGGCGCGGCCAACCGGGAGATCGGCTCGGCGAACGTCCGGCGCGGGCAGTCCGCCGACCCGCAGATGAAGCGCCGGACCGTCAGCCGGATCACAAAGCCCTGTTCTGCGAGCGGAAGGTCCTTCAGTCTGCGCTGGTAACGGTCGTGGACTCGGTCTGAGAAGCGGCCGCAGTCCGGACATGCAGCGCCTGCGGCGCGGCCTCTCGCCAGCACCTCGACCGTGCCGAATGCGGCCGAAACCGCCTCGACATCCACCTCGTCGATCCCCTCGAACACCAGCGAGTCCCAGAACGGTGCATCGGTCTGCATGACCAGCACCATCACCGCTCACAACGGTCCACAGCATCGGCAGGCAGACACCTGAGGGGGCGTCAATTCTGATCGTCGGACAACAAGGCGCACGCGGTCTCGCACGAGCCACTCACTCGCAATCGAACAACGATGTCACGCTCCGCGACCGCTCCCCAAGATCTGTGCCAGAACCTAGGTCTCACCTACGTAGCCACGAGCGGCTTGCGGTAGCGGACATACTCGTTCTGTCTCCGGAACCCCACGCTCTCGTAAAGATCATAGGATCGGTGCGGATTTGCCGTGCCCGTGTACAACCTGGCAGTCGTTGCACCCTGCTCGCGAAGGCTTCGCAGCCCGTCCAGCAGCAGGATCCGGCCGATTCCGAGGCGTCGCTGGTCCGTGCGGACACTCAGCTCTTCGACCTCGCCCACGGTGTGGTCGTGGCCGCGGATGGAGCAGAGGGCTACGCCGAGCATGTCCTGCCCGTTCCAGGCAGCCCTCCAACATGCCGGGTTGGCGGTGTCGACAAAGTCCTGGAAGGGCCATTTCTGAGTGAAACCGGTGTCCGCATACGAATCGACGACCGTCCTCCAGGCCGCGCGGTAGTGGCTGGTCCCGATCGGCCCCGTCCGTATCCCGGCAGGGAGTTCGCTGCCCGGCTCGGGCAACTGCTGCAGATCGCCCAGCTCTAGCTCGACCAGACTGAAGACACGTCGGTAGCCGGCTGCGAGCAGAAGCGCCGTGGCGTCCTGCTCGGAAATCATGGCGTTCGCACCGATCACTGCAGTCCGCGCCGTGCCATGTTTTTCGACGAGCTGGCAGATCCGCAATTCGGCCCAGCGCAGCATGGCTGATCCAATGCCCTGGTCGCGATGCTCGGGCAAGAGGTAACCGCGGTGCAGGTACAGCCACGTATCGTCTCGCTCCTGCCACCACCGGATCGTCGAGTAGCCGACGACGCTCCCGTCGCGCACCACCAGAACCTGGTTCTTGGACGGCTCATCCAGCTTGGCAGAGGCCTCGGCGATCTCGGCGGCTGTCGGGAGCCCTTCCACAACCGAACGGGCGTCGACCCGGTCCCGTTCGACACATTCCAGCCGCACCGCGGCCATGGGGCCGTGGTCCTCGTCGCCCCGATACGGCCGGAACCCGAAGCCGACTGGGAGGTCCTGTCCTGGCGTGTCATCCGACATGATCGGATGATCTCGAACTTTGAGGCAGGTCCGCCACCCTGTTCATGATTCATGCTGCGGTCGTCTGCGGCCGTTCCACGAGGTACCCGCCTTCGAAGTGGGCTCCGACTCGGACGAGGGCGACGAGGTGGGGGCATTGTCCC
Source organism: Streptomyces sp. Root1304 (assembly GCF_001426405.1). Classification (GTDB taxonomy): domain Bacteria; phylum Actinomycetota; class Actinomycetes; order Streptomycetales; family Streptomycetaceae; genus Streptomyces. The sequence goes on from NZ_LMEP01000014.1 coordinate 5,241, forward strand.
GCCACAGGGCGCAAACAGGTGCGACCGGGGGCACGTTTGGATCAGACAGGAGCAAGGCCACAACAAGCGTCCACTACCTCAGCCGTCTTGAAGCGGTCCGTCAGCTGAACTGCTATGAGGCAGTGTTCTGGCTTGCGTCCGTAGCGGCGGTGGAGCTGATGGCAACCCGCAGTGACGTACCTCAACGGTGAACCTCGGCAGCCGTCATTCAGCGAAGAAGCCGCTCGCACTGCCACCATCGGCGAGGACAGCCCATGGCTAAGGGCTGTCACATAAATGATCTCCGAGTCATCTCGGGCATGACGGGCCGCCGTGCTTCCCGTGGACCTATCCGGCGAGGGCGAGGTTGTGCACTCAAGCGATGCTGGGCATGGCGTGGTGGACGCCATCGTCGGCTGTACAAACCTGCCCTCGCCGGATAAGCCGCCTGCGAAGCTCAGGCGGACCCGCTGGCCGCGTCCGCCGACGGAGGCGGCGCGTGGCGCGTGGCGCGGCCACCGTCCACCCGCCTGCTCCGATGCGGCGGCCCGGAGCTCCGCCACGAGAGCGCACCCTGGATACGTCCCGAACGCCGCGTACTTCCAGCGGTGGTAGCACGACCAGTAGCTCACCACGCGCCTCTCCGTCCGCGCGAAGAAGACGGCAATCCGCGAGATGAACTCCCCGTAGAGCCGGCGCTGGGCCGAGCCCGGGACAGCGAGCCCGGGAAGCCCCTGCCCGATCGCCTCAAGGATCTCAAGTACGTACTCGCCGACCAGCTGCACCACGAACGGCACGACCCACGGTTCGCTTGACGACACGATCTGTTCGAGGTGACGCTGACGAACCCGTCCATCACTGTGCCGGGAGTACAGGCAATACAAGATCCGCTGTTGGGTCCCGGTCAGGGACCTCACCAAGCCGACCTCCGGTTCCTCATTGTAGATCCGTGAGGGGATGGCGACGATCTCGCCCTGTACCTCGACCTGGAAGGGCTTCACTGGTCCGATCGCCGCCACCACGCGCACGGGCGTCGACCGGCCCAGGGCCTTCCTGGGCCGGTCGACGCTCGTGCCGGTCATGCGGTCGTACTCGTCGTCAGCGGCGTAGCTTGAGGCGGTGTACCCCGCCGTCGACCGTGCCGACGTAGAGCGTGCGGCCGTCGGGGTCGGCGGCCAGCTTGGTGGTGTCGGTGTTCTGCAGACCGTTCGAGATGTTCTCCCAGGTGAGGCCGTTGTCGGTGCTGCGCAGTACTCCCCGGCCTCCCTGGACGAGGCCGGACGCCCTTGAACCGGTGGTCGCCGCGTAGAGCGCTCCGCCGACCCTCAGCAGGTCCGAGACGTGGACCGCGAGCGGGCCGGTGTCGGCGGTGCGGAAGGTCTTGCCGTCGTCGGTGCTGACCCGGATGGACGATCCGCCGACGATCAGGCGCCGGCCGTCCGTCACGATCGCGGCGACGGGGCCCTCGGCGACCTTGGTCTTGGTGACGCCGCCGTCGTCCGAGCGGTAGAGACCCGAGGCGTTGCCGAGCCAGAGGCGCCGCGGGTCGCGCGGGTCACCGGCCATGGCATCGAAGGACCTCTCGTGGAAGAGGTTCTTCCACGTCCTGCCGCCGTCGGAGGTCGAGAAGAGTCCGTCGCCGAAGATGCTCCTGAAGCTGATCGCCACCCGGTCCGGGTCGGCCGGATGGACCAGGAGCGCGGTCGGTATCTCCGACGACGTGCCCTTCACCTGCCAGGTCCGTCCTGCATCCCCGGTGCGGGAGACCTCGAAGAGTCCGGTCGCGGTGCGCCGGACCTGCCACATCACCTTGGTGTCCTCGGGCGAGGCGGCGATGTGCGAGGTGAGACGACCGGTCATGCCCTCGGCCCCGGACTGGCCCCACTCGGGGCCGGCGACGGGGATGGTGGTGCGGTAGGTGCCGCTCACCGTTCCGGCGAGCAGTTGGTCCCCACCGGCCGCGAGGGCGAAGGTGGTCAGGCCCTGGACGCCGATCCTCCGGTATCCGGTGCCGTCGGCCGAGCCGCGGTACAGGCCGTCCTGTTCGCTGGACACCGTCACCGAGCCGTCGGCCCAACGGTCGTAGTCCATCGCGATGGCCGCCTTCGAGGGGGCGGGCGCGGGCTTCCAGGTCTTGCCGTGGTCTCGGCTGACCTGACCGGCGCCGAACAGCGCGCGCAGGTACAGGTCGCCGCCTGAGGCGGAGAGTCCGTTGCCGCCCTGCGCCAGGGGCAGCAGGGTGGACCAGGTGCGGCCCTTGTCGTAGGAGCCGCGGACGCCCGTACCGGGGACGTACGCCGCCACGACGATGGAGTCGGCCGCCATGCCGCGGATGGTGTCCACCGGCTCGTCGAGGACGAGGTGCGCCATACCGGGGTCGCCCTTGCCGACTCCGTCGATGCGCCAGACGCTGTCGAACGTCGCCAGGTACAGGGTGTCGCCGGTGAGGGTGGCGTCGCGGACGCCGGTCACGCCGGTGGGGTACGTCGCCCAGCTGTCGCCCGCGTCCGTGCTGACCAGCAGTGTGCCGTCGACGACCGCGGCGAGGGTGCGGGTCTGCTCGTCCGCGACGAACTCGTCGATGTGCGCGTCGGGCACGTCGAGCTTGCGCCAGGTGCGGCCGTTGTCATCCGTACGCAGGATGGTGCCCCGGCGGGTGGGGTCGGCGGCCGTGTTCACGGCGTACCACCAGCGATCGGGGCGCCGGGCGTCGACCACGACCGCTCCGGTGCCGTTGCCGTCGGCGATCGGCAGCCTGCCCACCTGGCGCCAGTTGACGCCGCCGTCGGTGGTCAGCCAGGGGGCGGCCTTCCGGAACTGGGTCACGACGGCCTGCTTGGGCCGGGCGGGCGAGAGCGCGACGTGACCGGCCTCGCTGTTCGGGCCGATGGGCTCCCAGCGGTCGCCGCGGCTGCCGGCGGGGGTGACCTCGAAGGCGCTGGTTCCTGTGATCCGCCGGCCGTCGGTGGTCGTGGCCCGCACGGCCAACCGGTAGGCGCCGGCCGCCTTCCCGGTGACGTCGGCCTGGTAGTAGCCGGCGCCGTTCATGGTGGTGGGCAGGGTGAAGGACTTGCCGTGCGGCGGGGTGACCCTGATCTCCGGCGGCGCGTTCAGGGCGGCCGGGGCGGCGATGTGCACGGTGGAGCGGCCGTCGCTCGGGTCGGGGGACGCCTGGACGACCAGGTGTCGGACGACGAGCAGGTACGGCACCCGGAGGGCCGGGCCGCGTGCGGGGGTGGCCGTGATCCGGCCGCTGATCTCCGTGTCGGTGGCCGGGCGATCGGCACGCAGGGTCACGGTGACGGTTGCCGACCCCCCGGCAGGGAGGGTCACCTGCGGCGGAGACACGGTGGTGGGCCCAGTACTGCTGAGAGTGACGGCCAGCGGCTTCTTGCCGGGGTTGGCCAGGCGTACCTTCGCGGTGCCGCCGACCGTCCGGTCCGCCAGGTCGGCGAGGCCGAACGACACGCTCGTCGGGAAGGCGGTGAGGGTGGCCGATGCTGCGGCGGCCACGTCGAGCCGTCCGTTGCCCTGGACGGTGGGACCGGTGCCGGCGAGCTGCTTCGCGGTGCCGACCAGTGCGGACCTGACTGCGTCGGGGTCCTGGTCGGGGCTCAGTTGGCGCAGCAGGGCGGCGGCTCCGGCGACGTGCGGGCTTGCCATCGAGGTTCCCGACATGCGGTAGACGCCGGGTTCGTACATCGAGGTGGGGATGGAGGAGCGGATCTCCACGCCGGGTGCGACCAGGTCGGGTTTGAGTCCGAAGCCGGTGCCGGGTCCGCGCGACGAGAACGAGGCGATCTCGTCGGTGGAGTCGGTGCCGCGCAGGGTGACGGACACCTTTCCGGCGGCCAGTTCACGGCTCAGCTGGGCGTACTGGGTCGTGTCGATGCCCATGACGACCAGGCGGTCCATGCGCAACGAGTCGCCGGAGGCCGCGGTCCGGGCGAGGTCGGGGCGGGCGGGGGTCTGCCGGGCCTCGACCGTTCCCGGGGTGGCCGCGAGCACGGGTCCGTCGTGGGTCGGGAGGCCGCCGAGTACGGCGAGCGCGCCGCGTTTCTCGGCTTCGCGCGCCCAGTCGATGTCGCTCTGGCTCAGGACGTCCGTACTGGGGGCGACGAGCATGTCGGCACGCAGGATCTTGCCCCGTACGTCACCGACGCGCTTCCAGTCCTCCGCGGTGCCCGCGCCGACATCGACGAGCGGCGCGGTGACCGGGTTCCGGGGCGGGTTCGCGGACAGGACGCCTCGGTAGGTCTGGATCAGTTCGGGCTCCTTGCCCGCCAGGTACGCGCTGGGAATGCGCAGCCCGCTGGTGGAGGCGCCGACCGCGATGACGCCTTCGGCCGACGCCGGCGTGCTGACGGTGCCGCTGCCGGGTCCGGCGTTGCCGGCCGCCGCGACGACGACCACTCCGGCCCGCACGGCGGCGGTCGCCGCTCGTCCCAGCGGGTCGGTGCCGTCACCGGGGCCGCCGAGGCTCATGTTGATGACGTCGGCCCGGTGGGGATTGCTCGGATCGGCCGCGGCCTCGATGCCGGCGATGATGTCGGAGGTGTAGCCGCTGCCGTCGGCGCCGGTGACCTTGTAGGCGAGCAGGCGCGCGTCGGGCGCCATGCCGGTGACGCCTCCCTCTTTGGCCGCTTTACCCGCGATGATGCCCGCGACGTGGGTGCCGTGGCCGTTGTCGTCCATCGGGTCGTCGTCGCCGTTGGCGAAGTCGAAGCCGCCGACGATCTTGTGTCCCTCCCCGAAGCCGCCGCCCAGGTCGGGGTGGCCGTAGTCCACACCGCTGTCCAGGACCGCCACGACGGTGCCCTTGCCGGTGGCCTTCGCCCCGGCCGGGTCCTCGCGCTTCCAGACGTCGGGTGCGCCGGTCAGCGGGACGCTGATGTCGGTGAGCACCTGTATCCGGATGTCGGGCCGGACGGCGAGGACGCCCGGCAGCGCGGCCAGCCGTGCCTTCTCGGAGGCGGGCACCGTCATCGCCACGGCGTTGACGAGCAGCCCGAGTCCGCGGGGTGTGGCGGGGTGCAGGCCGGCTTGCCGTGCCGTCCTGACGAAGTCGTCGTGCCGTACCGCCAGGGCCCGTCGGGCGTCGTCGACGGCGGAGGTGGCGCCGGCGGCCAGGGAGGTGAGCGAGCCGCCGGGGGCGGCTGCCACGGCGGCGTCTCCGGACAGCTCGACGATGACCCGCTGGTTCGGGTCGGGTGACTTCGCGGTCGCGGTGCCGGGTGTCGCGGTGAGCGTCCCGGCCAATGCGACGGTGGTGACCGTGGCAGCCACCAGACGTCGGCTTCTTCGTGGGTTTTTGGCCATGGGTAGAAGTCCTAGCGCCGAAGTCACGCTCCGTACAACGGATCTTGACGGCCCATTGCTGCACCTGGCACAAGTGGGCCAAGATCCGCATATGACGAACGACCTCACTGCGGCAGGCGTCGATCCGTTCGACGAGAGCGTCTACCGGGCCGTGTTGACCCGGCGTACGGCGGCCCCTGCCGAGCTCGCCGCCGACCTCGGTTGCTCCCCGCTCCGCGCCGCCAGGGCGCTGGACCGGCTGCACGACCACGGTCTGGTCGGGCGGCTCGCGGGGGTCCGCCGCCGGTACGCGGCGATCGAACCGGGAGCCGCGGTCGAGTCCCTGATACGGAACCGGACAGCGGAGCTGGACCGGCTCCGTTCGGCGGCGGGTGAGCTGTCCCGCCTCTTCGCTGCGGCCCAGGCCGGCACCGCCGGGGAGGACGAGGTGGAGATCGCCACCGGCCGCGAGGCGCTCGGCCGCTGGTTCGTCCGCCTCCAACAGGAGGCGCGCGAGGACGTCATGACACTGGACCGGCCGCCGTACGCACTGACCACCTCCAACCCGGTGGAGAGCACGGCGCTGGGGCGCGGCGTGCGCTACCGCGCGGTCTACGCCCCCGAAGCGCTGGAGTGGCCGGGGGTGCTCGAGGACATCCGCGGACTCGTACGCCGTGGCGAGCAGGCCCGGGTGATGCCGGGCCTGCGGATCAAGCTGGCCATCGCGGACCGCCGGCTGGCGCTGATGCCGCTCTCCCTGGACCTCGACGGCGTACGCGCTGCGGTCATCCGCCCCTCCACGCTGCTGGACGCCCTGACCGACTACTGGGAACTGTGCTGGAAGCAGGCCCTTCCGCTCGACGCCCCCGCCGAGGACCCGCTGGGCGAGGAGGATCGTCTGGTGCTCACCCTGCTGGTCAGCGGCCTCAAGGACGAGGCCATAGCGCGCCAGCTCGGCTGGTCGGTCCGCACGATGCGCCGGCGTATGAGTCGCCTCCACGAACTTCTGGGCGCGGTGAACCGCTTCCAGGCCGGTGTTGTCGCGGCACGCCGCGGCTGGATCTGACCCGGCACCGGGCCGAAGCCGACGGCCATTTCGCGGTGATGACGCCTACGTTTGTCGCTGCGCGGGCGCGAACTGTGGCGGGTCCCCGCGCTGTCCTGCGGTCACCACGATCGCCAGGGGAGGACGTCGCCCAGCTGTCCTCCGGACCGGCTGTCGTGCGTCAGACGGGGCGCACCACCTGGGCCGGGCCCTCTGCGGTTTCCTGTACCTCCGGCGGCGGGCCCGGGTTTGCCCGGTAGCTTGATGGTCTACTGCTTGGCGTGACCGTGCGTTCGGGCGGTCGTTTGAGGGTTCTCGACGGAGAGTAGTGGGACTGCGATGAGTGAACCGACCAAGCCTGAGGTCCGTGTTCCGGAGGGGGAAGCTCCCGGTGAGTTGGCTGTTCGCGACCTCGTGGTCGGGGATGGGCTCGAGGCCAAGCCCGGGAGGGTCGTCCGGGTTCACTACGTCGGAGTCACCTTCGCGTCCGGGAAGGAGTTCGACTCCTCCTGGGACCAGGGGCAGCCGTTCAAGTTCGCGCTGGGTGGTGGCAGGGTCATCAAGGGGTGGGACCGCGGGATCAGGGGGATGAAGGTGGGTGGTCGGCGCGAGATCATCGTTCCTCCGCGTCTCGGGTACGGGAACCAGTCCCCCTCGTCGTTGATCCCTGCGGGCTCTACGCTCGTCTTCGTGGTGGATCTCCTCTCCGTCGCGGTCTGAGGGCGCCGGCTCTGACGGGACGCGGGGGCGGCGGCCCTGTCGGCCTCCGCCCCCGCGTCCGGATCTGCATCCGTCAGATGTGTACCTGGCTCGCCGGTACGCCGACGCCGGTGGCGATCACGCCTGCCGCCGTCCAGCCGCCGCTGAGTGCCGCGCCGTTGTTCGTCCAGGCCTGGACGGAGCCGTCCGCGGCCACCGCCAGGTAGTCCGCCCGGGCGTCGCCGTTGGCCTCGGCAAAGACGGGCTGTGTCCCGACGGCTCCGAGCGCCGGGGCGTAGGCGCCGAGGGCCGTCCAGCCTCCGTTGCCGTTGCCTCCCCGGTTGAGCCAGGCCTTCGCCGACCCGTCCGGCGCCAGCGCCAGGTAGTCCGCGCGGCCGTCGGCGTTCAGGTCCGCGAAGCGGACCAGCGAACCGGTCGCGCCCGTGCCGGAGGCGTACGTCCCCAGTGCCGTCCAGCCTCCGTTGCCGTTGCCGCCCTGGTTCAGCCAGGCCTTGACCGACCCGTCGGCGGCGACCGAGAGGTAGTCCGCCCGGCCGTCGGCGTTCAGGTCGGCGAACCGTACCTGGTCGCCCGGTGAGCCCGTGCCGGAGGCGTACGTTCCCAGCTCCGTCCAGCCACCGCGCCCGACGCCGCCCTGGTTCAGCCAGGCTTTGACCGACCCGTCGGCGGCGACCGTGAGGTAGTCCGCTCGGCCGTCCGCGTTCAGGTCCGCGAACCGGACCTGCGAACCGGGGGCTCCGGTCGTCGTGGCGTAGGTCCCCAGCGGCGTCCAGCTTCCCGGGGTGCCGTTGTTCAGCCAGGCCTGCACCGAGCCGTCCGCCGCGACCGTCAGGTAGTCGTCCCGGCGGTCGGCGTTGATGTCGGCGAAGCGCAGGTCGGCCGGGGTGGATCCGGTGCTCGTCGCGAACGTGCCGACCGTCGTCCAGCCGCCCCCGCCGACGCCGGTGCCGTCACCGCCCTTGTTCAGCCACGCCCGTACCGCTCCGTTCGCCTCGACCACGACGTAGTCCGCGCGGCGGTCGGCGTCGATGTCGGCGAAGCGGACGGCCGAGCCGGGGGCGTCGGTGCCCGCGGCGATCCGGCCCGAGTCGGTCCAGCCGGCCGTGCCCGTTCCCCCCTTGTTGAGCCATGCCCGCACGGCGCCCGCGGCATCGACGGCGAGGTAGTCCGCGTACGCGTCGCCGTTGACGTCGGCCAGCCGGATCTGGTCTCCGGGTACTCCCACTCCGGAGGCGATCTGTCCGGCGCCGGTCCAGCCGGCCGTGCCCGTGCCGCCCTTGTTCAGCCACACCCGCAGGGCGCTGTTCGGGTCGACGACGACGTAGTCGGCGTACTTGTCGCCGTTGATGTCGGCGAAGCGGACCTCGCCGCCGGCCAGCGTCACCCCGGAGGCGATCTGCCCTGCGTCGGTCCAGCCCGCCGTGCCCGTACCGCCCTTGTTCAGCCAGGCGCGGACGGCTCCGTTGGGGTCGACCACGAGGTAGTCGGCGTACCGGTCGCCGTTCACGTCGGCGAAGCGGACCTGGCCGCCGGCCAGCGGGACACCCGAGGCGATCTGCCCTACCTCGGTCCAGCCCGCCGTGCCGGTGCCGCCCTTGTTGAGCCAGGCGCGGACGGCGCCGCCCGCGTCGACGGTGAGGTAGTCGGCGTAGCCGTCGGCGTTGACGTCGACCTGGTAGTCGCCCAGTCCCGCGCGTGGGGGCGCCGGGCGGACCGTCACCGTGTCGCTGATCCAGCCGTCGCGTCCGGCGGCGGTGATGCCTCCGGCGAAGGCGGCGGCCATCTTCGCGTAACCCGTGTTGTTCGGGTGCAGGCGGTCGGCGATGTCGGCGTTGGTCAGCGCGCCCATGCTGACGAGGACGACCTTGTGCCCCTGGTCCTGCCGGGCCTTGACGATCCCGGGCAGTTGCGCGTTGTAGGCGTTGATCCGGGCCTGTACCGCCGGCGAGGTCGAGGGGACGAGTGTGGCCACGACGATGGTGGTCTGCGGGGAGGCCGCGATCATCTGGTCGAGGAGGGCGGCGAGTCTGGCCGGTGCGGAGGCTACCGCGTTGTCCCGGTCCATGTCGTTGGTCCCGATGTGGAGCGTCACGACGTTGGGCTTGGCCGCCTCCAGCCAGCTGTCGACGTTCGCGGCGATGCCCTCGATGAGCCAGCCCGAGTGTCCTTCGTGGTCGATGTCCGGGAGCTGGCCTTCTCGTTGGGAGCCGACGAAGTCGAGGGTGTCGGCCCGGCCGGTCAGCATCGGCCAGAGCGGGGCGCGGTAGCCGGATCGGGTGGAGCTGCCGACTCCGAGGGTGATGGAGTCGCCGAGCGGCATCACGGACAGGCGCGGCACGTGCCAGTTCTCGCCCTGGCTGTCGGGTGTGCCGCCGTAGCCGGGGGTGTCGGGGTGGTAGGTGTACTGGTTCAGTGCCTCGACCGTCGCCCGTACGCCGCCCAGGTGGAAGTGGTCCACGGCGAGGAAGTTGGGCTTCTTGCGGGCGGCCGGCTGGCAGAACTTCTTCAGCCGCTCCAGCACCTGCTGGTTGTCGGAGGACGCGCGGTTCGTGAACGGCATGTCACGGAAGTGGTTCATGACGAACAGCCGGCGGAAGTGCTTCTCCTCCTTGGCCAGCGGTACGTCGTCCCAGCGTGTCCGGCAGGTCCAGTCCGGTGTGTCGGTGGTGCCGGATCCCAGGGACCAGTAGTTCTCGGCCGTCCAGTTGTGCTGGTACGCGAAGCCGACGTTGATGTCGGTGTCGGAGGGGAACAGGTCCTCCTTGTTCCAGCTGTCGGAGAAGAGCAGCAGTCGGTTGCCGGCGTCGACGAGCTGGGAGACCTTCGGCCAGCCCTTGTTCGCGACGTCCCAGCGGGGGTCGGACGGGTTGAACAGCATGCCGGCCAGTTGGCCGCCGGGGGCCAGGTCGTCGCCGACCTCGTCGCGCAGGTCGGCGATGTCGTCGACGTAGTCCTCGGTGAAGACCGTGACGATCTCCTTCTCGTTCCCGGGTGCCTTGAGGAAGTCCGCGATGTCGGTGAAGACGTCGGACATCGGCCGGCTGTCGAGCGCGCAGGGTCCGTGACACATCCGGACCCGGCCGTTGTACTGGTGAGCGTCGAGCATCAATCCTCGTACGCCTTGGGCCAGTTGGTCGCGGATCGGCATCCACTGGTTGGGCGGGAGGGAGGTTCCGATCCCGCCCACGTCGGCGCTGTTGTAGAACGCGTTGTGGGCCGTCATGAACGTCATGTCGTCGAACGTGGGATCCGCCGGCATCGCGCGGGTCGTCGGCTCGTACGGCGTGACGTACCACTCCTGGCGGTTGCCCAGCACCTTGATCCTGGACAGGGTGACCTCGCGGCCCTTGTCCAGCGGGGTCTCCAGCCACTCGTCGGAGTGGCCGACCGGCTGGATCCGGTAGCGGTCGCCCTTCGCGGACTCAAAGTCCCAGTCGGTTCCCGCCGCGCCGCAGTCGCGGAACGCGAGACGGGCGTTGCCCGCGGCGTCCGAGTCCCTGCTCATGCAGCCGCTCTTGGTGCGGCTCTTGACCTTGTACGAGCCACCCGCGGACGCTTCCAGGTACCAGAGCTGGTTGTCCTGGTCGCCCTTCGGGTCGGTCGCGCGGAAGAGGAGGTCGGTGCCGGAGATCTGCAGCCCTGTGCCGCCCGCGTACCCGACGTTCTTGTCGTCGCCCGTGCCGTCTCCCTGGCTGTCGCCGACGCTCTGCAGCACGACCGTCGTCCCGACGGGTACCGCGGCGGCCGGAGGGGCTGCGGTGACGACCAGCGTGCCGGCGACGAGTGCTCCGGCGAGGGCGAGCCCGGTGGCGTGCAGCGCGGCTCGGAACCGGATCCGCCGGGGTCCGTGGTCCGGCGGCAGCGGCCCCGGTCGTCCGAAGGGGAGGGAGAGACGTCTCATCGAAAACCCTTTGCACTGTGGCGGCCGCACGACGGGGCCGGGACACGGAAAACGAGAACCAGTCCAGCACCCGGGCGGTGCGGGCACGAGGCAGTCGCACCGGCAGAAGTGGGGTCCTGCATACTTCTGCCGGACCACCGCACGTCGCGCCGCCCCCGGCCGGCACCGGCCGCACCGCGCACGGGAGATCCGCACGATGAGCACTGCCGATTCCGCCCTTTCCGGCCGTGGGGAGTTCGGAGCGCTGCTCCGCACCCTCCGTACCCGTGCCGGGCTCAGTCAGGAGGAGCTCGCTCACCTCGCCGGGGTGAGCGTGCGGGCGGTGGCCGACATGGAGCGGGGGCGTACGCGGGGTCCGCAGCGTCGTACGGTGGGCGCGCTGGTCACGGCGCTCGCGCTGGACGGTTCCGGGGGCGAGGCGGAGGCGCTGGAGCGGGCCGCCGCCTCGGGGCGGCCCCGGCCTCGGGCGGTGCCGATGGAGGCGATGGGGCTGCGGTTGCCGCGCGACGTAAGGGACTTCACCGCGCGGGAGGCCGACCTCGCCCGTGTGCGGGCCGTCGCGGAGGACGCCGGACCTGCGTACCCGGCGGTGGTGCTGGTCACGGGCCAGCCGGGACTCGGGAAGACGGCGTTCGCGGTACGGGCGGCGCACAGCCTCGCCGGCCTCTACCCGGACGGGCAGTTCGCCGTCGATCTGCGCGGTACGGATGCCGAGCCCGCTGAGCCGCGCGAGGTTCTGCGGCGGCTGCTGGGGGCGCTCGGGATCGCCGAGGGCGCCGTACCACCCGATGCCGAGAGCCGGGCCGGGCTGCTGCGGGCCACCGTCGAGGACCGGCGGGTGCTGTTCGTCCTGGACAACGCGGCCGACGAGGACCAGGTCCGGCCGCTGCTGCCCTCGTCCGGGCCCGCGCTGACCCTGGTCACCAGCCGCAACGCGCTCGCCGGGCTGGAGGGCGTGGACCGCGTCGCGCTCGGCGTACTGCGCCGCGAGGAGTCCGTCGCCCTCCTCAGCCGGGTCGTCGGCGCCGAGCGGGTGGCGGCGGAGCCGCAGGCGGCGCGCGATCTGGCCGATCTGTGCGGGCAGTTGCCGCTCGCGGTGCGCATCGCCGCGCAGAGGCTCGCGGCCCGCCCCTCGGAGCGGCTCGCGAAGCTGGTCGCCCAACTCGCCGACGAGGGGCGCCGGCTCGATGTGCTGCAGGCCGGGAACCTCCAGGTCCGTGCGGCCTTCGCACTGTCGTACCGGCGGCTGGAGCCGTTGGCACAGCGGGTACTACGGCGTGCCACGCTGGCCGCGGGGACGGACTTCTCCCCGCAGACCGCGGCGCTGCTCTCCGGGACCTCGCTGCGGCAGGCGGAGCTGTGCACCCAGGACCTGGCCGACCGCGGGCTGCTCCAGCCCGACCCGGCGGCCGAGCGCTACCGCTTCCACGACCTGCTCCGCCTGTTCGCCGCCGAGCGGTTGGCCGAGGACGATCCGGCGGATCTCGGCCTGGCCCGGGAGCGCACCGCCCGGTGGATGCTGGCACGCGCCGGCGCGGCCGCGCTCCACTTCGACGCCGAGCGCTCCCCCACCGGCGATCCGCACGGCGCCACCGCGCCGCGTGGGCCCGACGAGGCGCGCGACTGGCTGGAGGCGGAACGGGTCCAGTGGCTGGACGCCCTGCGCCAGGCCCTCGCCGGCGGGCACCACCAGGAGGTCCTGGACGCGGCGGAGGCGATGCACTGGTTCTCCGACCGCACCCAGCACTGGGAGCAGTGGGTGCAGGTGTTCCACTGCTCGGTGGCCGCCGCGCGGGCGCTGGGCAGTCGGCGCGACGAGGCCGTGCACCTCAACTACCTGGCCTGGGCGCGCAACCTGTGCGTCCACGACTATGCCGGCGGGCTGGCGGCCGCCCGCGAGGCGCTGGCCGCGGCGCGCGAGGCGGGCGACCTGCTGCAGACGGGCTGGGCCTACGGTTACGGGGCGGGTGCGCTGCACCACCTGGGGCGGGCCGAGGAAACGGTGGCATGGCTGAAGGAGTCGGCGGCCTGCCACCGGGAGAACGCCTCCCCGCAGAGTCGGCTGGCGGAGCTCTCGACGCTCAACGCACTGGGTGGGCACCTGCGTTCGATGGGGCGGCCCGAGGAAGCGCTGGCCATTCACCGGCAGAGCGAGGAGTTGTGCCGCGCAGGGATCCCTGGTCAGTCGGAAGAGGTTCTGGCGGTGTTCCGGGCCGGTACGTCGCAGCATGTCGGCCGGGATCTGGTCGCGTTGGCGCGGTGCGCGGAGGCCGAGCCGTTGCTGCGCCGCGCCCTCGATGGTTTCGAGGCGGCCGGGATGGCCGCGTGGAGCGAGCCGGCGCGCCTGGACCTGGGCATCGCGCTGCGTCGGCTCGGTCGTGCGGAGGAGGCCCGTACGACGCTGGATGCCGCTCGGCGCGGCCTCGCCGAGCAGGGGCATCCTCGGCAGGGCGAGGCTGAACGGGAGCTGGCCGCGGCCGCTGATTGCGGGGGTTCCGGGGTGTGATCTCTTGGGGCCCGGGGCCTCGCCTTGGGGCCTGGGGCGCCGGTTGGAGCCTGGGGCGCCGGTTGGGGATCTCGAATGCGCGCCGCCGGGCGCGACACGGTTTGCGGGGGACACGGCTTGCGGGCCGGTGCGGAGGGGTTGGTTCGGAGCGGGTTCAGGGGCGCTGTCAAGGGGCTTCCGGCGTGTCCGGGGACAGGCTGAGGCGGGCGGCCACGGGGAGGTGATCGCTCGTCGTCGCCGGGAGGGTCCAGGCCGAGGTCGCGTTCATGCCCTTCAGGAGGATCTGGTCGATCCGGACGACGGGGAAGCGTGCGGGCCAGGTGAAGCCGAAGCCCTTTCCGGCCGTGGCCTGGGCCGAGGTCATACCGACGGTCAGGGGGCGGAGCGCGCGGTCGTCGGTGGAGCCGTTCAGGTCGCCCATCACGATGACACGCCGGAGGCGTTCTGCTCGCAGGTCGGCGGCCAGGCGGTCGAGGGCCTCGTCGCGTGCGCCGGCGGTGAAGCCGGTGGGGGTGACGCGTACGGAGGGGAGGTGGGCGACGTAGACGGCGAGCGGGCCTCTCGGCGTGTCCACCGTGGCGCGCAGGGCCCGGGTCCACGGCATGATCGGGACAGGGCGCGTGTCGCGCAGGGGGTACTGGCTCCACAGGCCGACCGTGCCGTCGTAGAAGTGGTACGGGTACGTGGCCGCGAGGGCCTGCTCGTAGAGCGGCGCCGTGTCGGGGCTCAGTTCCTCGAGTGCCAGGATGTTCGCCCCGGACGTGATCAGGCTCCGTGCGGTGCCGTGCGGATCGGGGTTGTCCTGGCGGACGTTGTGGCTGACGACGGTGAGGTCTCCGCCGGGCGAGGACCTGTCGGCGAGCCGGCCGCCGAAGACCGCCAGCCAGACGGTGATCGGGACCACCAGGGCGACCGTTGCCGCCGGCGATCTGCGCAGTACGGCTGCGGCGAGCAGCGCGGGGAGGGCGAGCGCGGTCCAGGGGAGCAGCGTCTCGGCCAGGCTGCCCAGGCGGCCCGGGGAGTCGGGGAGCCAGTCGTGGCCCGCGATGATCAGTGTGAGAACGGCGGAGCAGATCGTGGTGGTCGTGCCCCTGGGTCGGGACGTCCATGGGCTGGGGGGACGGTGTGGGGGCGGGCTTTCTGGGTTTGGAACTGTTGTGGTGGGGGTGAGGGGTGGGGATGCGGGGTTTGGGGCCTTCGCGGCGGGTGCGGGTGGCAGGGCTGCGGTCGTCGGGGCCTTCGCGGCGGGTGCGGACGGCAGGCCTGCGGCCTTCGGGGCCGTCGCGCCCGGCGGCTCGTACCGTCGCGAGTCCTGTGCTGGGGTGTCGGATGCGGGGCGGGTGGGTGTCATCGTGGTTCAGCGTTCCGTCCGTGCCGAGGTCAACTGGTCGCGGAGATCGGTGATGAGGCGGCGGCTGTTCTCCAGGGCCGCGTGCATTCCCTCGCTGGGTGTGGTGTTCGCCCGCTGGTGCAGCACGGCGCCCAGGAGCATGCGGGTGGTGTCGCCGATCCGGACCTCGCAGGCCCACAGGAGGTTGCCGCCCGCCGGGGTGCTGGAGCCGGTCTTGATGCCGACGACACCGGGGGTGTCCAGCAGGGAGTTGGTGTTGGTGATCGGGCCGATGCCGGGCACGGTGATGTCCCGGCTGGCCACGATCTCGCGGAAGACCGGGTCCATCATCGCCTGCCGGGCCAGTTTCAGCTGGTCCACGGCGGTGCTGGTGGTCGTGGGTTCGATGCCGCTCGCTCCCGTGTAGGTCGACCGATCCATGCCCAGGTCGTCGGCGGTGCGCTGCATCTTCTTCGCGAACGCCTCCTGGGTGCCGGAGTCCCAGCGGGCGAGGAGACGGGCGACGTTGTTCCCGGAGGGGATCAGCAGCAGTTCGAGGAGCTGGCGCAGGGAGTACTTCTGGCCGGCCTGGACGGGGACGGTCGACTCGCCACCGATCGCCACCTCGTGGAAGGCCTGTCGGTCCACCTCGATCAGCGGGCCCGGCTCGCCCGGCCGCAGCGGGTGTGCCTTGAGGATGACATGGGCGGTCATCACCTTGGTCAGGCTCGCGATCGGCACCGGTCGCTGGTCGCCCCGCGCTTGCGGGGAGCCCGCGCCCACCAGTTCCACGGCGCTCTGGCCGTCCTGCGGCCACTGGATCGTGCTTCCGTCGATGGCCGGGCCACCGTCGGGGCCGGGTCCGGTGGAGGCCGGCGATTGGTTGCCGGACGCGGACGCGGGGTCGGCTCCACCCTCCACCGTGATGGCCGTGACGGCCGTGATGCCGAGGACGAGCAGGGCCAGCGCGCCGCCCAGGGTGCGGTGACGAAGGGCAGGGTAGGGGGACATCGGGGGCCACCTCCGGGGCTTGCCGTACGGGTCGGGGTACGGCGCCAACACTGCGGGGGTGGTGTGTCGGGGCGGCGGGTGCGAGAGCGCTACGGGCGCTCGGGAACCCATCGGCTGTGTATCGGAGCTGTCAGTTGCCGGTGCTCTGGGTGGCGGGGCGGCTGGAAGTATTCTTTTGGATCACTTGATGACGGTTCGTTCTCAGGGACTGCGAACATGGGCGGCGCTGCTGCCTGCGACGGTGGGTGGAACGCAAGCCCTCGACACCTGCCTGTGATCACGTCACCGGTTGCGTGGCCGCGCGGGGATCGGTCGGTTCGTGGGTGGTCGTCGGGAGGCGCAGCGTCGCTACCGCTCCCCCGTCCTCCGGGTGGTTCGTGAACGTCAGTTTCGCTCCGATCACCTGGGCTTGGCCGCGGGCGATCGTGAGGCCCAGGCCGTGGCCGCGGCCTCGTTCCGCCGCGCCTGTGCGGAAGCGTCGGGGGCCGTGGGCGAGGAGGTCCGCCGGGAAGCCGGGGCCGTGGTCCCGTACCGTGATCGTCGGGCCGGCGACCGTGATCTCCACGGGGGCGGCGCCGTGGCGGTGGGCGTTGACGACGAGGTTCGCGACGATGCGGTCCAGGCGTCGGGGGTCGGTCCTGGCGACCGTCGGCTCGCCCTGGGTGGTCACCCGCGCGGTGTGGCCGGTTCTGGCCACCGACTCCTCGACGAATTCGGTGAGGTCCACCGGTCGCGGCAGTGGCTGCTCGGCGCCCGCGTCGAGGCGGGAGATCTCCAGGAGGTCCTCGACCAGGTCGCGCAGGACCTGGACCCGGTCCCGTACGAGGTCGGTGGCCTCGCTTTCGGGGAGCAGTTCGGACGAGGTGAGCAGGCCCATCAGCGGGGTGCGGAGTTCGTGGGCGACGTCGGCGGTGAAGCGCTGTTCGTCCGCGATGCGCTGTTGCAGGCTGTCCGCCATCGAGTCGACCGTGGCGCCGATCTCGGCGATCTCGTCGCCGCCGCGTCCGCCCATGTCCGTACGGGCGTCCAGGTCGCCCGCCGTGATCCGGCGGGCGGTTCGGGCCACCCTGCGCAGCCGCCGCGCGGGCAGTTCGGTCGCCAGTGCCGTGGCCGGGATCACGATGGCCAGGGTGAGCAGGGAGTACTTCCACATGTGCCGGTCGAGGGCCTGGCGGGTGAGCTCGTCCGTGGTCATGTCGACCTCGACCGCGTACAGCCGGCCGCCTTCCCACCTCGCGGCCCAGTAGACGGGGGCGGGGGGTCCGTCCTCGTAGAAGGTTCCCTCGGTGTGGCGGTCGAGCTGCTGCATCAGGGCGTCGGGGAGTTCGCCGGGGGTCGCGAGGGGCGATTCCTGCTCGGAGGTCCGGGCGGTGTCGATCGCCTGGTCCAGGGTGGCGCGGGCCTTGGCCGCGCCGTCGTGCATCGACCTCCTGAGGGTCGAGTCGTGGACGAGCAGACCGACGGTGAGGGCCATCGCGGAGCAGGCCAGGGCCACCAGAACAATGATCTTCCAGCGCATGGAACGGGGGTTCAGCAGTGCGCGAACGACCGTCATCTCGTTGTCTCCGTTCAGCGCCGCAGCTTGTAGCCGAAGCCGCGTACCGTATCGATGCGTTCGGCGCCGATCTTCTTCCGCAGCCGCTGTACGCACAGGTCGACGACTCTCGTGTCGCCGTCCCAGCCGTAGTCCCAGACGTCGCGCAGCAAGGTCTGGCGGTCCAGCACGATCCCGGGGCGGGCCGCGAACTCCAGCAGCAGCCGCAGTTCGGTCGGCGCCAGGGCCACTTCCCGGCCGTCCCTGGTGACCTCCAGGGCAGCGGGGTCGATCGTGAGATCGCCGAAGACCAGCAGGTCTCGCGGCTCCTCACGCCCGGCCCGGCCCGCCTGTGCCGCGTTCCCGGGCTGCCCCGCCTGTCCTGCCTGATCCGAGGCGCCGAACGTCGCCCGGCGCAGCAGGGAACGGATCCGGGCCACCAGGACCGAGGTGTCCACGGGCTTGACCACGTAGTCGTCGGCCCCTGCTTCCAGTCCCGAGACGACGTCCAGGGCGTCGCCGCGCGCCGACATCATCAGGATCGGGTCCATGCTCGTCTCCCTGATCCTGCGGCACAGCCCGATGCCGTCGAGCCCCGGCAGCATCACGTCGAGCAGCAGCAGGTCGTGCCGCCCCTCCCTGAACAGTTCGAGGCCGCTCAGCCCGTCGCTCGCGACGGTCACGTGGTAGCCGTAGCGCTCCAGTGCCATCGCGACGGATCGACGGATCACCTCGTCGTCCTCGACGAGCAGGATCATCACGGGGGTGGCTTCAGACATGGGCATCCATCGGGCGGGGTGGTCGGCCCTCCATCATGCCTCTCCTCACGATCCACCGCGCGCACCCGGCCGCCTGCGGCACTTCCCGAGCAACCTGTCTGACCTGGGGTGATACATGGTTGATACATGGCCGCGCGGTGGCGGAGACAGGGTTGAGCCTCTGCCGCGACGGGGTTGAAGGCATCGGTACGCCGGTACGTCGGGGCGCCCGGCTCCTTCGTCCGGGAGAGGCACCACCTATGATCGCGGTCTTCAAGGAAGCTTCTCGGGGGAGACCGCATCATGCAGGCAGTGGGACCCGACGATCCGTCACATGTGGGTCCGTTCCGAATAGTTGGCGTGCTCGGGCAGGGCGGCATGGGCCGGGTCCTGTTAGGGGTCGGGGCGGACGGACGGCTCGTCGCCGTCAAGCGCGTGCATGCCGAACTCGCCGACGACGAGGGGTTCCGGGCGCGGTTCCGGCGTGAGGTGGATGCCTCCCGTCGGGTCTCCGGGGCCTATACGGCGCCGGTGGTCGACGCCGACCCGGATGCCGCCGCGCCGTGGCTCGCGTCCCTGTTCCTGCCGGGGCCCACCCTGAGCGAGGCCGTCGGGGCGGCCGGTGTCCTGCCCGAGGAGGCGGTGCGTCGGGGCGGCGCCGGGCTCGCGCGGGCCCTGGCCGATGTCCACCGCGCCGGGCTCGTCCACCGGGACCTGAAACCGTCGAACGTCCTGCTCACCGGGGACGGCGTCCGGGTCATCGACTTCGGAATCGCGCGGGCCGCCGACCACGCGACCCGGATCACCCACACCGGTGCCCTCATCGGCTCCCCCGCCTTCATGGCCCCCGAGCAGATCGACGGGCGCTCCCCCGGGCCGGCCGCCGACGTGTTCGCGCTCGGGGCCACCCTGGCCGTGGCCTGCACGGGCAGGGCGCCCTTCGACGGCGGCTCGGTGCCCGCTGTTCTGCACGCCGTCGTTCACGGGGAGCCCGACCTCACGGGCGTACCGTCCGGTCTGCGGGAGCTCATCGGTGCCTGCCTCGCCAAGGACCCCTCCCTGCGGCCGTCGCCGCAGGAGGTGCCGGCGCGCCTCGGCTCCTTGGCCGCCGCCGTCCGGCCCTGGCCGGAGGCGGTGCATGCCCGGATCGCGGCGCAGCGGGGCGAGGTCGACCGGCTCCTCCGGGCCGCACCGGCCGCCGCTCCCCCGTCCTCGCTTCCTTCCACGCCCGCGCGTCCACCGTCGTCCCCGCCCGTACCCGCGTTCTCGCCCGCTCCCCCGCCCTCGGCTGCTCCCGCGTTCTCGCCCGCTTCCCCGGCCCCCTCCCTGGCCGCTTCCCCGTCCGCTACCGCTCCCGTGCGAGCCGCTCGGCGCCGTCGGCCGCTCGTCCTGGCCGTCGCCGCGGCGGTCCTCGTGGCCGTCGGAGCGGTGGGTGCGGCGACGGGCTGGGCGGCCGACGTCTACTACATGGTGGCGCCCGAGCCCGTCCCCACTCCGGGGGGTGTGCCGCTGGACAAGGTCGCCGACGCGTACACCGCGGCCCCGCCCTCCTGCGCGCAGACACATGCCCGGCTCAAGGCGCCCGCCGGGTTCACCCCGGACCGCACCCTGGACAACCCAACCCGGACGACCCCGCACGACGGGTGGCGGACCGTGCAGTGCTCGTGGATCACCCGCACCGGCGACCGCGTCACAGTCGGTTGGGACCTGTACGACAGTGCCGCGGGGCGGACCGGCGCCGAGCGGGCGAAGGAGAAGTACGAGGAGTTCTACCGGCGTGGCATCACCCCGCGCGACTTCTCGCTCGGCTTCGTCGAGGAGGCCCTGTGGGAGAAGCCGCAGGGCAAGTACTGCGTGCTGCACGGCCGGAGCGGGAACATGAAGCTCTTCCTCCTCGTGCAGGGTCCCGCCTATGCGGCGGGCCGGTGCGAGAGCGTCACCGTGGAGATGGGGCGGCAGGCCATGGCGGCGGTGAAGGCCCGGTGACCCGCCCGCTCGGTCCCACGGACCCGCGCCGGGCCGGCCCGTACCGGCTCCTCGCCGAGCTGGGCCGGGGTGGCATGGGGCGGGTGTTCCTCGGTGTCGCGCCGGACGGGCGGCTCGCCGCCGTGAAGCAGATCCATGCCCGGCTCGCGGCCGACGAGGGGTTCCGCGCCCGGTTCCGGCGTGAGGCCGAGGCGTCGCGGCGGGTGTCGGGTGCCTGTACGGCGGCTGTTCTGGACGCCGACACGGAAGCGGCCACGCCCTGGCTCGCCTCGGTGTTCGTCGCCGGTCCCTCGCTGGGCGCGGCCGTGGCGCGGTCGGGCTCGCTGCCCGCCGAGACCGTGCGCAGGCTCGCCGTGGGTTTGGCGACGGCGCTGGAGGAGATCCACCGGGCCGGGCTGATCCACCGCGATCTGAAGCCGGACAACGTGCTGTTGTCGCAGGAAGGCGTCCGGGTCATCGACTTCGGTATCGCGCGGGCCGCCGAGAGCGGGGATCTCGCCGAGCTGACCGGGACGGGGCTGGTCGTCGGTTCCCCCGCGTTCATGTCGCCCGAGCAGGCGGAGGGGCTGGAGCTCACTCCGGCCAGCGACGTGTTCTCGCTCGGTTCGGTGCTGGTGCTGGCCGCGACGGGGGCGAGCCCGTTCGCCGGGCCCTCGACCCTTCAGGAGCTCTACGCCGTCGTGCACGCCGAGCCCGCGCTCGACGCCGTGCCGCCGGGCCTGCGGGGTCTCGTCGCCGCCTGTCTGGCCAAGGATCCGGCGGCCCGCCCGAGCCCCGCGCAGCTCCTCGCCGCGCTGGGCCCGTCTGCGCCCGTCACCCGGCACTGGCCGCCGGCCGTCCACGCGGCGATCAGCGAACAACAGGCGGGCCTCGACGGGCTTCTGGCAGCTGGGGGTCCGGACTCGGAGCGCACCGTGATCGTGCCGCCGCCGGGCGGTGCCACCGCCGTGGTCACCCAGCTGTCCGTTCCTGCCGACGCACCGGCGCGCCGGAGGCGTTCCGGAGTGCGGGCCGCTGTCGCGGCCGGAGTCGTCGTGTGCCTGCTGGGCGCCGGAGCCTGGTGGTACGTGCGCGAGGACGACCGGGCGGCCGGGCCGCCGGACCGGTATCTGACCATGCCGACCTGTGCGGAGGCGGCCGTACGGCTCCCCCTGCCGGAGCGCCGGACGGACATGGACGACACCAGCGACAGCACCTCCTTCGCCCAGACCCGCTGCTACTGGTACGACCGGGACAAGCAGTTCCCTAGCGACTGGGAGTCCCTGTCCCACGCCGACGTCCGCTGGAACCTTCGCCGCTCCGTGGGGTACTCCGAGAACGCCACCGCGGTCCAGGAGGAGGACTTCACGGACGACGCGCGCGCCGGACGCCCCGCGACGGGTCTCGCCTTCGCCGACCAGGCGTACTGGGAACCCCTGTCGTCCGGTGACTGGAGAACCTGCGCCCTGTCCGTACGTAAGGCGAACCTCACCGTGTACGTCGCGCTGGGCGGCGACCGGCACCCGGCCGTCGGCTGCGAACGAGAGGCCACGAAGATCGCGGAGGCGGCCTTGAGCGCAGTCCCGGACGCGGTCTGAGGGTGCCGCCCGCCCGTGGCGTCTCTCCGTGGACCCGTCGCCGGGAGGCCTCAACCGTAGGACACCGGTGCTCGACGAACCGGGGGCGTGCCCGCCGGGGTCCTCGGACCGCGGCTGCCGGGACGTGGTGAGCGCCGGGCGACGTGTGTCGCCCGGCGCCCGCCGCACTGCCGCAGGTCTCCCCGAGCGGCCGTGAGCGTCAGGTGCAGGTCAGGTAGTCGTGGGTCCCGAGCAGCGTGGCGGTGACCGCGAGCAGGGTGGTGAGGCGGGTGGTTCTGCTCATGGCGATCGTGCTCCTGTGGGGTGGGGCGGTTCCTCGGAACCCGACGGGAACGCCGACGCCGTGCGCGTCAGCCGGGGCCGTGCTGCGAACGGGGTGATTCCCCTCAGGAGAAGACGTTCAGGGTGAGCTTGCCGCGCCACGGCAAGGAGACCCCGGACTCGGCGATGTCCCCGACATAGGCCAGGCAGATCTGGGCGCCTGCCTTGAAGTTGGTGCCGAGCTTGTGGCGGCTGCCGTCCCCGACGTCGACGGCCGTGCCGTGGACGTCGCGCTGGCCGCACTTATACCAGAAGACCTTCATCGGCACGCCGACGTCCGTGATCTGGAGGTAGATGTTGCTGCCCCCGACGGTGACGGAGTGCGGGTTGGTGGCGTACGTGTACCGGTTGGTGACGGTGCCCTGGATGTATTCCGTCGTGGCCGAGGCCGGGGCCGCTCCGAGTGCCAGGGCGGCGGTGAGGCCGGAGACCACGACGCTCAGGGCGCGAGCGGCTCGTAGGGAATCGGGCATGACTGTCCCCTTGGTGGGTGGGTGGGTGGTGAGCGGAGGGTGGTGGCTGCGGGCCGGTCGCGTGGGCGCGGGACCGCGTCAGCAGTTGTCCGAGGTGACGATGCGGATCTTGTCGACCGTGCCGATCTTCCGCAGGTCGTTCCTGTTCTCGCCGGGGCGGACGCACCGCGTGGCGCCGTTGGTGAAGTGGAGCAGCGCCCCGTTGCGCAGGCGCGCGTTGAACACCGCGGCGGCGCCGCGACTCGCGCTGAGCGTCTGCCACGTGGCCGTGATGTCCTGGAAGTACCCGGTGGTCGCGCCGTCGGCGGAGTAGAAGCAGACGTACGCGACCGGGCAGCCCAGGCTGTCGGCCTGCGCGGCGGGGGCCGAGGACAGGCTCGCGGCGAAGACGCCCATGCCGGCGGCGAGGACCGCGACCGAGCGGCGGGTCCCGAACTTCATGACGGGTTCCTCTTCCTGCGGTCGGGGTCAGGCGCTGGCGGACGAGGTGCAGGCGCTGGAGCCGCCGCAGTAGGTGATGTCCCAGTGGTTGCCCTCGTCGGCGTAGACGTTGCCGGCGGCGGAACGCCAGCGCGGGGAGCCGTCGCTCCGGGTCGAGATGCGGGTGAAGCTGTTCTTCACGTACGAGTCGACGCACGAGTTGTGGGCGATGTCGGCCTTGTAGCCGTTCCAGTGGCTGTACGTGCCGCTCGCGTGGCCCGTCTCGGTGCCGCCGGTGATGTTGATGCCGCACCCGCTCGCGGTCCGCAGCGTCTTGAGAGGGCGTTAAGTCCGTTTCTGGTAGCGGCCTCGTCCGGGCTGGGTGAGGAAGCCTTGACGGGTGAGGCGTCCGAGGCGGCTGCGGGTGATGT
>NZ_LMEP01000015.1 GCF_001426405.1 Streptomyces sp. Root1304
GCCCGGAAAACGACCGGAAATACAAAGCGCTTCCGTGCGACCTGCGGCCGACGGGAGACGCTCGAAGATTTTTCGGGTACCAAAACTGCAACTGAGTTCGACAGTAACACGTCGCCGCAGCCCGTGTGCTGCGACTAATTTCTCTCTGTGTGGCGCCGGTAAGAACTCTGCCCGCGAGGGCCGTCAAAAGCTCAGACGGCGAACGCAGGTATTCGGGCTCCGGTGGCGAGATCGCCGGATTTCGGTGCCGGGAACCTGCCAGAATCCCTGGATGGAGATCCGTCGGCTCACGCGGGCCGAAGCCGTCAGCGCGGCAGGGAACCCGTTCGACGAGGAGGAGACCCGGTGACCGCGTCGGGGCCGGGGCCGCCGAGGTGCTGCGCGGCCTGGGGGCTTTCCGCGGGCCTCGAATCCGCGGGCCCGGACTCCACAGGCCCGGACTCCCCGGCCCTCGACCCCGCGGGCCCGGACCTCGCCAGCCACAGGCCCGTGACCACGGCGGTGGCCAGGGTGAGGGCGCCGGCCGCGAGGAAGGCGTCGTCGAGGCCGGTCTCGAAGGAGGCGCCGCCGGACCGGCGGGCGCGGACGACGGCTCCGAGCACCGCCACGCCGAGCACCGCGCCGATCTGCCGGGCGGTGCTGCTGATGCCCGAGGCGAGGCCGCCCTCCTGCGGGCCGACCGACTGGATGGCGGCTCCGGTCAGCGGGGAGAGGGTCAGGGCGAAGCCGGTGCCGGCGACGGCCAGTCGCCACCACACGTTCCCGTAGCCGGTGTCGGCGTGCACCGTGCCGAGTGCGAGCAGGCCCAGACCGGCCAGGGCCAGACCGGTGGTGACCACGACGCGGAAGCCGTACCGGGCGGCGAGCCGGCCCGCGTAGGGGCTGACGACCACCATGGCGAGCGACAGCGGCAGGGTCTGCAGACCGGCGCGCAGGATCGAGCTGCCCTGGACGTACACGAAGAACTGGGAGAAGAAGAACGACGAGCCCATGAGCGCGAACCCCACCACGCCCATGGCCGTGTGGGAGACGGTGAACAACCGCTGCCGGAACAGCCCCAGCGGCAGCATCGGTGCGGAGCGGCGCGCTTCGACGGCGAAGAAGGCGGCGAGCAGGACGGCCGCGACGGCGAAGCTTCCCAGGATCACCGGCGAGGTCCAGCCGCGGGCACCGCCCTCGATCAGCCCGTAGGTGAGCACCCCCACGCCGAGGACGGACAGCACCGTGCCCGGGACGTCGATCGCGGGGGCGCCCGGATTGCGGGTCTCGTCGAGGTGGCGCAGGCCGACCAGCAGGAGCACCGCGCCGATGGGCAGGTTGACCAGGAAGATCGCGGGCCAGCCGAAGGCGTCCGTCAGCACGCCGCCGGCCACGGGACCCGCGGCCAGACCGATTCCGCTGAGTCCGGCCCACAGCCCGATCGCCTTGATCCGATCCTGCGGTACGGGATGGGCGGCGGTGAGCAGGGCCAGCGAGGCGGGGCTCAGCGCCGCGGCCCCGACACCCTGCAGGACCCGGCCGGCGATCAGCCAGCCGAGCGAGGGCGCGAGGCTGCACAGCAGTGACGCGGCGGTGAACACCGCGACGCCGGTCAGGTACACCCGCTTGCGGCCGAACCGGTCGGCGAAGACGCCGCCGGACAGCAGCAGCATGGCCACCAGCAGGACGTACGCGTCGACGATCCACTGCAGACCGGTCAGCCCGGTGCCCAGCCGCTGCTGCATGTCGGGCAGCGCCGCTCCGACGATCGTGTTGTCGAGCAGGACCATGAACTGGCCCAGGCAGGTCACCGCGAGCAGCACGGTCCGGTTCGGTCGGCCGCCTGAGGCAGTACGCGGTGCTGTCATCGGGATCCCCCTTCGATCGTGGGTCGCACCCGGCCCGGTGCGACGCGGGCGGTGGTGCGACGGAGCAACCTAACGCAGTCGGCGACTGCGTTAGGTGACTGTAGGGAGCTCCGCCCGCAAACGCAAGCGGCAACTGCGTTAAGGTGGTGGCGTGAACGAGCGACAGCAAGCCCGCCGCCCCGGCGGGCGCAGCGCCCGCGTCGGCGCCCAGGTGCACCAGGCCGTCACCGAGCTGGTCGGCGAACGCGGCTACGGCAACTTCACCGTCGGCGAGGTCGCGGCCCGCGCGGGCGTGGCCGACAGCAGCGTCTACCGCCGGTGGGGCAACCTGGAGGCCCTGCTCACCGACGTGGTGCTCACCCGCCTCAACGCGCGGTCGCCGATGCCCGACACCGGGAGCCTGGCCGGCGACCTCCGTACGTACGCGGCCCAGGTGGCCCGTGAGATCACCGGCCCCGACGGTCCGGCGGTACTGCACCTGGCCGTCGCCCTGTCCGGCAGCGGCGAGCGGGGCGCACGGGCGGGCGAGGCGCTCCGTGCCGAACGCACCCGGCAACTGCAGTCCATGCTCGACCGCGCCGGCGAGCGTGGCGAGGAAGCGCCCGACGCGCTCGACGTGCTGGACCACGTCATGGCCCCGATGTACGTCCGTGTCCTGTTCGGCATGGTCCCGCTCGCCCCGGAGTACGTCGACGGACTGGTCGACCGGCTGCTGTGACCCGGGCCGGCCCGGCCCGGCCCGACCGGACCCGACCCGGTCCCGGATCCGCTCCGGGGAAGACCACGTACCTCCCCAACTCCCCTTGATCTACTGCGCGGTCGGGGTTATGGTCTATGCCGACATCGCGTGTCGGTCACCGGCTGGGTGAGGCATGGAGGTGTCGGGACATGCCCTCGGAGGCATTCCTTGTCAGTCGAGTTGAACCACACGATCGTCCACGCCCGGAACAACCGGGAGTCCGCGGAATTCTTCGCGAACCTGCTCAACCTCGAGATCACCGCCGAATGGGGCCCGTTCGTCGCGGTCGCCCTGGGCAACGGCGTCACGCTGGACTTCGCCACCATCCCCGCGGACAGCATCACCCCCCAGCACTACGCCTTCCTCGTCTCGGAGGAGGAGTTCGACGCGGCGTACGCGCAGATCGAACAGCGCGGCATCGAGCACTACGCCGACCCCCACCGGAAGCAGCCCGGCGCGATCAACCACAACGACGGCGGCCGCGGCGTGTACTTCATGGACCCGGCGGGCCACGCGATGGAACTCATCACCGTGCCGTACGGCGGCTGGCCCGCGTAACGGCGCACCGCCTCTTCACTCCCCGGTCCGGGCGCCCGCTGTCGGCGGGCGCCCGGACCCCGGTGGTTCAGGAGAAGAGCAGGCGGAAGATCTGGTCGTTGACGAAGAAGCCGCCGGCTGCCCGGGGATCGGCTGGAGGGCGAGCGTCTCGACGAACCGCAGGGGCTCGTCGTAGGCGTTGTCGACCGGCGAGGGTGCCCGTGACGGTGACCAGCACGCCGTTGCCCGGGGCGGGCTGGGAGCCGGTCGAGGTCGGCGAGTGCCTGACGACGGCTGGACCGCCAAGGTCCGCAGTCGGCGTGCCTGCTGCCCGACCGCGACCCGGTACGGCGTCAGGTCGAGCGCCTGCTCACCTCCGTGCGCGCCCCCGGGCTCCTCGCCGAACTGGAGAAGGAGACCGCCCGCGGAAACGCGACGTACGCGGAGGTCGAGGAGTCCGAGGCGGACCTGGAACGCTTCGACAAGTGGCTCGCCAGGATCGCCGCCCGCGACCACTTCGGCGCCCCCGGGGGCATCGCGGCCCGCGAGGCGGTCGAGCGATGCCGCACGGCGCTGGCCGCCTTCGAGGACGCCGCCATCGCCGCACAGGCCGGAAGCGGTGCGCTGCCCGCATCGGCGACCCTGCGCGCCGTCGAACAGGAACAGGTCAGCACATGTGGTGGGACATGTTCTTCGCGATCGGCGCAGGCTTGCTGGCCACCTGGCTGGCTCTGATGATCGGCCTGCTCCTCATCCGCCCCGAGGGCGCCCTGCTGACCGGGGCGATACGGCTCCTGCCGGACCTGATCCGGCTGCTGCGCCGCCTGGCCGCCGACAGGACGCTGCCTCGTGGTGTACGGATCCGCCTCGGCGCGCTGATGGTCTACCTGGCCCTGCCCCTCGACCTCATCCCCGACTTCTGCCGGTGATCGGCTACGCCGACGACGCCATCGTCGTCGCCTTCACCCTGCGCTCCGTCGTACGCCGAGCCGGCATCGACGCCGTACGGGCGCACTGGCCCGGCACGGACGACGGCTTCGCCACCCTGACCCGCCTCGCCGGTCTCGACGGCGCGGGCGGCACGACCGGCCGGAAGTGACACGGCGTCACCTCGCGTCGGCCGACTGGCGGAGTGGGGCCTCAGGCCTCCGTGGGGACGGACGGGGTGACCCATTCGACGAACTGGACGATCACCCCGTTGGGGTCGGTGACCTGGAAGAGGCGTTCGCCCCAGGGCTCCTCGCGCAGCGGCATGGTGATGTCGACGCCCTCGGCGCGCAGTCGCTTC
Source organism: Streptomyces sp. Root1304 (assembly GCF_001426405.1). Lineage (GTDB taxonomy): Bacteria > Actinomycetota > Actinomycetes > Streptomycetales > Streptomycetaceae > Streptomyces. Next base: position 4,412 of record NZ_LMEP01000015.1, read on the forward strand.
TCCTCGTCCTCGATGCCCGTGGTGGTGAAGGCGACGATCAGGCCGGAGGCGCGTCGGTCGCGCTGGTCGGCCGGCAGTACCTCGGTGCCGCGGGCGAGCAGGACGATGTCCACCGCGGCGTCGTCACGCGACAGGGCGGCGAACCCCTCGGCGGCGGCCTGCTCGGTGTAGCCGATGTGGGTGGTGAAGAACCGCTGGGAGGCGGCGACGTCGTCGACGGTGAGCGAGAGGGTGGACGCGGTGATCTGCAACGAGATTCTCCTCAGGTGGTTCGTGCGGGGCGGACCCGTGGGTGCCGGGCGAGTGCCAGAAACTTGCGACGGACGTAAATTTAGTCCGAGCGCACCAAAGGAGTCAACATAAAAATGCTACGAGTGTAAGATTGCCCCATGACTACTTACGGAGCCGTGTCCGCGGCCCCCACCGGCCTGCGGGAATCCAAGAAGCAGGAGACCCGGCAGCTCATCTCCGACGTCGCCACCCGCTTGTTCCTCGCCCACGGGTTCGAACGGACCACCGTCGCCGAGATCGCCGCCGCCGCGCGGGTGGCCAAGAAGACGGTGACCAACTACTTCCCGCACAAGGAGGACCTGGCCCTTGACCACCAGGACGCCTTCGCGGCCTCCCTGGCCGATACGGTGACCAGCCGTCAGGCCGGCGAATCGGCCCTCTCGGCCCTCCGCCGTGCCTTCGCCGACGCGGCCGCGGTCGCCGACCCGGTCGCCGGCTTCTCCGGTCCCGACTTCGCCCGGATGGTCGCCGACAGCCCCACCCTCTCCGCCCGGCTGCGCGACCTGCACGACCTCCGGGAAGCCGCCCTGGCCGACGCTCTGGCCGACGCCACCGGTGTGCCTCGCGGCGGCATCACCCCCCGCGTCGCCGCGGCCCTGCTCGGCGCTGTGCACCGCACGCTCTTCCGGTGCATCCAGGAACTCACCCTCGCGGGCCAGGACAACGCCCGGATCTCCGCCACCGTCATCGCGGAGGCGGACCGTGCCTTCGGGCTGCTGGAACCCTCGCTCGCCGACTACGCCACGGCGTGAGCCGGGCGCCGCTCGTCGGCGGAGTCGTCCAGTGGTGCACGGGGGCGCGATGGGGGGGGGCGCCGCATACTCCTCAGGACCCGTGCCGGCGCCGCAGCGCGTCGGCGAGGGTCAGGAAGACGGGCAGGTTGGGGAAGCCGGGAGCCGGAAGCGTCATCCACGGCTTGCGGTCGCCGCGACGGCGGATCTCCACGCGGCCCTGCTCCACATCGACCCGTTCCACCTCCCGCCAGCCGATGCGGCGGCTGCCCTGCCCGATGCCGGAGACGTCGATGTCGACCACGCCGAAGTGGATCCGTTCACCCGCTTCCAGCCGGGCGGCGTCCCGCGGCACCCGCGCGCGGCCGAACGCGTCGCCGAGCCCCTCGGCGAACGGGAGCATCCCGCCGAAGTCGTCCCCGACCACGATCTCGGCACCTTGCTCGGACGTGATGGTCAGCCGGTGCGTGGTGGCGCTGGTGACCCCGTTGGTCACCTTGATGTCCTGCCGGGTGACAGAGGCGATCTCGTCCCAGGTGTACGCCTGGGTCTCTCCGCGGTCGGTGTGCCACAGGGCGCCGTGCTCGTACCAGGCCACCCAGATCTGGGGCGGCCGGGGACGGAAGAGCAGGGCGAAGAGGGAGAACCCCACGAACCCCAGGGGGATCGCCGCGAGAACGATCAGCGGAAGGGAGTAGTACCAGGCGCCCTGCTCCCGCTGGTCCTCGATCGCGTACGACAGGGCCAGCCACCCCAGGAACACACCGAGTACGCCGATCGGCAGTACGGCACCCCAGGGAAAGCGCTTCGGCTCGTTCCGCACCAGCCCCTTGCGGGCCCCCAGCCCGTGCTCCTGCGCTGCGGCACGTAACGCGTGCGGGACCCGCGTGGCACTACGCTCCGACGACACCCAAGCCTCCCCCGCCCGGAAACCGAAGCGCCATTATGAGGGCCCGGCGTCCGCGTGCGGTAGAGCGTCGACGTCCTCCATGAACGACAGCATCCGGGCGTTGACCACGTCGGGGTGGTCGATCTGCGGGCCGTGCCCCGTCGCGGTGATGATCTCGGCGCGGGCGCCGGTGACGAGGCGCGGTACGCGTTCCAGCTGCCGCTTGGGGTGTACGAGCAGGCTGTGCTTGCCCATGATGACGTAGAGCGGGGTCCGGATGGATCGCAGCGCGTCCTCGGTCAGCGGCAGGGGTGCGGGGCGGCGGATCCGGTACGCGCGGGCGCCGAGCTGGATCCACTTGCGCATCTCGGGGACGGCGATCACCGGCTGGTCCAGCCACTTCGCGAGCCGGGGGCGCAGCGCCCTCGGGGCGAGGGTGGCGAACAGGCTCACGAAGACCCAGGCGAAGAAGCGCAGGCCGACCTTCTCCAGGCCGCCAGGGTCGAGGGCGGTGACCGAGGCGAGCCGTGCGGGCCGCCGGTGGGCCTGGTTGAGCACCAGCCAGCCGCCGTAGGAGGAGCCGACGAGGTGGACACGGTCGAGGCCGAGCGCGTCGAGGGCTTCGTCCATCCACTGCGCGGCGCGCTCGGGCTGCCACATGGGCTCGCGCTGGACGCTGCGGTTCGCGTCGCCGGGCGTGTCGAGAGCGTAGACGGGACGGTCGAGGCTGAGCCCGGGGGTGTTCGGGTACCACATGGCGGAGGAGTACCCGGCGCCGTGGATCAGGACGATCGGTGTGCGGGACTCGGCCGCGGGGTCCTCGGGGCCGTACCGGTAGACGTGGGTGGTGCCGAAGCTGGTCTCGACGTCCGTCTCGGAGCGGATGGGCGCCCCCATCGCGTAGAGCACGTCGCCGGCGGCGAAGTAGCGGTCGCGGAGCTCGTCGTTGACGTAGCGGCCGACATCACGGCGCACAAGGGTCGTGTTCTCGGGCACGGGACACCTCCGGGAAGATCCGTTCTTCGTGATACGACCGTACCATGATGGTGGTACGGCGGTACCATAAAGGTGGTTCGGGGAGTCTGGATCGCGAACTCACCATCAACGGGCGGAGACAGCGGCACATGCCGAAGCGCGTGGACCATGAGGAACGGCGCACCCAGATCGCCGAGGCGCTCATCCGGGCCGCCGGGCGGCGCGGGCTGCACGCCGTCGGCATGCGCGACGTGGCCGCCGAGGCCGGCGTCTCGCTCCGGCTCGTGCAGTACTACTTCGAGACCAAGGAGAAGCTCCTCTTCTACGGCCTCCGGCATCTGACCGACCGCTTCACCGCGAGGGTGGGCACTCGGCTGGCCGCCGCCGGCCCGGATCCCGGGCCGCGCGCCACGGTCGAGGCGCTGCTGTTGGCCTCGCTGCCGAGCGACGAGGAGAGCCGCACGTTCCACCTGCTCTACAGCTCCTACGCGATCCTGTCCGTGACCGACGAGGCGCTGGCCGCCCAGCCGTTCATCGACAACCCCGACGCCGCGGAGAACGCCGTGACCGGACTCCTGGAGCAGGCGCAGGAGGCCGGCCTGGCCGACCCGGACGCCGACGCGCGCATGGAGGCGATCAGTCTGCTCGCGATGGCGGCGGCCATGGGCACCAGCATCCTCGTGGGCCAGCGGAATCCGGAGTCGGCCATCGCGGTACTCCGCCACCACCTGGACCGGATCTTCGCGACAGCCGGGACGGCGGCGGCCGGGACGGCCTCCATCTGACGCCCCGATAAGGCGCTTGTGGCACGCGCACGGCACGCGTCTCCGAAATGTTTCGGACAAGGAAGAAGCCCCAGGTCGCTGACCTGGGGCTTCGAAGAAGAGCGGATGACGGGAATCGAACCCGCGGTGGGACCGGGTCAGCTGGCCGCCGCCGAGCTTCCCCGTCCGGCCAGGAAAGGGCGCCCCTCGTGGCGCCTCTTCCTGGCCCTGATCATCGTCGCGATTCGCGCTCGGCATCATCGGCGCCGTCGTCGACGGGCTCCTCTTCCTGCTTTTCATCGGCGTCGGGCTGTTCGTGGCCGACCTCATACGTGCCGCCATGCACATGCGTCGTTCCCCGCCGCCTCGCCTGGTGACGCATCAGAGTCCGTCGCACCCGCAGGGAGCCGGTCGGCGCTCGCCGTGGATGGAGACGGAAACGGATAGGCCTCGTGGCCCGATGCCGAAGCCGTCGTCACGGGTGGGAGCTAGCCTGCCTCGCGTCGAGCCGCACTCGTGCCGGAGGCGGACACGTGCGCGTCCTCGTCGAACAGGAAGGCTTCGATCTCCCCGAAGTCGGGCGCCTGGAAGGGATGTGTGGTGGGATGCGGCGATGCTGTGGCCGCGCAGGGGGACGTCTCTACCGGAGCGGAGAACGGCGAGGTCAGGTCGATGACAGGGGTCCTCTTCATCGGGGTCCGTGAACGGATCTGGCGTGCTGTGACCGGGCACGGTGGACCTACAGCTTGCTCATCTTGGTGTACGGACTCGAGATCCGCTCTTGCACTGAGCCGAAATCCACGACCGCCGCGATCCCGACCTCGATGCCGGTGACCCGGCCGAGGCCGTGCACATCGTGTGTGACCTGGTCGCCTACGGCGAACTGCTTGGGAGGCGGCGCAACCAGGGCTTTGAAGGGGCTGGTGGGCAAGAAGCGCTTCGGTGCACTTGACTTTGTCATTGCTGCCAGTATGCGCCCACGCGTATCAGCCAGGGCCGTTCATGTCCGCAGCGCGCGGTAGCCGAGAAGGGTCAACAAGCCTCTGCTCGTGAGCGATCCTCCGCCGAGCCCTCGGGCCGCACCCGTCGGTCGATGCCGGCGGCGGACGAACTCACCTCATGCCACGGCCGACGAGTGGGCCGTATCGGTGGCGCGGCGGTACTCGGCGTTGATGCGCTGGGCCTCTTCGAGCTGGTCCTCGAGGACGATGATGCGGCAGGCGGCTTCGATGGGGGTGCCCTGGTCGACGAGTTCGCGGGCGCGTGCGGCGATGCGCAGCTGGTAGCGGGAGTAGCGGCGGTGGCCGCCCTCCGAGCGCAGCGGGGTGATCAGGCGCGCTTCTCCGATGGCGCGGAGGAAGCTCTGGGTGGTGCCGATCATCTCGGCGGCCCTGCCCATGGTGTAGGCGGGGTAGTCGTCGTCGTCGAGACGGCCGTAGGAGTCGTCTGCTGTCATCTGCACCTCTCTCTGGAACGCGCGGAGGGGTCCTGGTGCCGTGCGGCACCAGGACCCCGAAGGAACTTCTACACCACGTGCCGGCCCTGATACTGCGCCGGCCTTCTGTGTCCGCGTGCCCGACCGGAACAATGCCGGGGCCGCGGGGATCGCGGTTGCTTGACCGGAGACCACCTCACTATCGATGTCCTGCGGTACCCGGACTCAAGACATCCGTCCGGGCGATCCTGATGGTGCGTCGCTCCTCCGTTATTCCTCGGCGATCAACTACTTACTGCGGGTACTGCGTACTGCTGGTACTGATCCACTGCGGGTACTGCTGGTGATGCGAACCCGCTCAGCGGCCTGTGACAGCGCCACTCTTCGGCAGCCAGCCCCGTTGCCCGTCCTGCGTCTGCTCTGGCTTGGAACCCCACTGCCGAACTTCCCGGTGCGCGCGTCCGCAGCCGACGCCTTCACCAGGGGTACTGCGCACCGCACTGCATTCACGGGTGACCGCGCCTGTCGTGACCGCGGTCCCGCTGCGGCGGCCCCTGATCACTGCGGGCCACCCGGTCCGGCTGCCAGTCCCGTCGCCGTCCTGCAACTTCTCTGGCTTCGAGGCTCCGCCGCCGCACCGTCCTGCGAACTGCGACTACCTGTACTGCTTGCCGGCAGTTCTTCTCTGCCAGGCCCTGCTGTCTCTCTGGGCTACGGGAGAAACCATAGCGAGGCCACTGCTCAATGTCTACTCCGGCGGACATAGATTTCTGTGGGTCCAGCGGCCAGGTATCCATGGGTCCGCTTGGGTCTTGGCGACGGACCGGTCATGGGGTCGCCCGGGTGTGTCATGAGGGCGTGGCTGGCAGATGGTGAGGATCACTCGGTCTGCGCCGCGAAGGTCGAGCGTGCCCGCCCCGGACCAGGGCCCGCGCCGCCGTCGGCCCGCCGAAGGGCTTCCGCTTCTACGGCCTCCGGCACACAGGTCACACTTTCTCCACCCGGCTTGGCGCCACCCTGAAGGACGCGATGGTTTGCGCCTGCCGGTCCTCGGAGAAGGCGGCGATGATCTGCCGGCACTCCGACGACGTCCGCCGGCAGGAGGTCGCCGGTGGTGACGACGCGCGGGTGCGGATGGGGCACGCCCGCTACCTTGCCGTTGTCGACCGCCTGGTCGGGTCCTCCCCGGTGCCGGGGGTTTCCACGGCTAGCCTCCGCAGCATGCTGCGTATCGTCGACACTCGTATCGGCCACCTCGTGGAGATCCCCTCCGCACGCCGTCATCTGCTGGGCATCTGCGTCCATCTGCCGGTCGGAGACACCGGGATCGGCCTGATGGATCTGCGGGCGCTCCTGGTCGGTGACGTACTGGCGCGTACGGCGGAGCTGCACGGCCTGCCGTCCCGTACTTTCCTCACCAGGCCGGACCTGCCGCAGGGGCAGGCCGAGGCGCTGGGTCGCGCCATGTCCGCTCTTGGCATCCACCCGCCCGCCGACGCCGGTGTTCACCGTCCGAACGGAACGCTCTGTGCCGCTGCCGACGTGCACGTCTGCGCGCACGGGACCGCCGCACAGGACGCGGCCGGCGGGGTCCGCATCGAGGTGGGCCGGGTCGGCCCGGCATCCCAGGAGAGGGACGCCCCGGACCGGGCCCCGGGGCTCCTGGACGCCGTCGCCCCGGAGGGGACCGATCCGCTGGCGGTGAGGTTGCTGATGCTCGGCCACGCCTACCGCACGCCGGTCACGGTCGCCGGTACCGCTCTCGAAGAGGCCCGGCGGACGCTGGGGGACTGGCGGCAGCTGGTGGCCGACTGGGCACAGGAGCCGTCCAGGCCCATCCCTGCCGATGTCCTGCGACACGCCCATGACGTGCTGGCTGATGATCTCGGCGTCCCCGCCGTCCTGGACACGCTGGCCACCGTGGCGACGCGCGCCGACGTACCGGCCGGTGCCAAGTTCGAGACGTTCGCCTTCCTCGACCGCGTCCTCGGGCTGGACCTCGCGCGCGAGGTGGGTCACCAGCACCGGGCAGCGACATGACGTCGGGTACGCGGGCAGTCCGGCTCAGCCGCGTTCTTCCTCTTCGGCCTCCATACGGCGGATTCCCTGGTGCGTGAGGGAGACCATCGCGGGTGTGTTGCCCGGCTCCCAGTCGACGGTGATCAGACCCTCGCCGCCCAGGTAGGTGCAGGCTGCGGCCAAGTCCTCCTCCGGGATGCGCAGGTCGTTCCGCAGCTTCCGCCCCGGGACTCCGAGGAGACGGTTGCCTTCGGTGGCTTCGTAGAGGGCGGTCAGGACCCGTTCGCGGTAGACCTGTCGCTCGCGGAGTGTCGCCATGATCGAGTCCCTTGGCTTCATGTGAGGGCCCGCTGCCGCTCAGACTTCGTCGACGTAGGTGCCGGTGAGAGTGGACGGTCTGCTGGTGGTGAGCCAGGAATGGGCGGGTTCTGCGGCGGATTCGGTGTCGACGGTGAGGTGGAGCCGAGTGCCGCCCTCGGGAACGGGGTAGCTGCGCTGTTCCGCCCCGGCGAAGGAGTGGCGGATTACTTCGGCGACCGCACGGGCGGCTTCGGGGGTGGCGGCGACGATACGGATCTCGGCGTGTCCGGCCGAGGGCAGGATCGCGGTGTCGGTGGGGTACAAGGCACGTGGTCCCTTCACGGGCGAGCGAGAGGCCGGGCGGGTGGGTTGTCCCGGGTGTCGGGTGCCCCACCCGCGGCCTTCGGCCGGAGGAGTGGTCTGAGGCGGTCAGGGCCAGGTGCCCGTGGGCCGACGGCGGGTGCCTTGCTCCTTCGGCGTACGGGGGCCGTGGCCGGGCGGCCGGAAGATGGCCGGGAAGGGGTCGCTGAAGTGGTGGGCCGCGATGCGTGCGTCGTGCTGGGAGTTGAGCCGGTGGATCAGGCGCATGCCGAGCGCGATCAGCACAGCGACGGCCGCGAGCGCGATCAAGGTCTCCATGACGTCACCACCGCATGTTCTTCGGCGGCGGAATCATCCGCGCGCCGACGACCGGGTGCCGGAGGGGCGGCAGGGCGGACCCGCCGTCCGTCTCCCAGGCGTCCTCAACGCTGCGGGCGTCCCGCATACGGCGGCCGGTCGCGGCCTCGTCGGACATCAGGAGACCGGCGGTGAGGACGCTGCCGGGGATGGCGGCCGCCGTCATGAGCCGGGTGGCTGCGGCGGCTTCGGTCCCGGGTGGAATCACCAGCAGGTCGACGCGGCCGACGGTGTAGGAGAGCAGGATCATCTTGTCGGGATCCTGTTCGGTGAACCAGCCCACGTGCACGGTGTGCCCGGTGGCAGGAACCTTGTGCGGGACGACGGGCCAGCGGGTGGGGTTCACCGTGACGCGTGTGATGCGTCCGTAGCGCTGCTCCAGCGCGTCGACCAGGGGCGGAAGCTCGGCGGCGAGGTCACGCGAGCGAGGCCACCAGGCGCCGTCCAAGAGGCCGGCGAGTGTGGTCCTCGGCGTCAGCGACAGGCGCGCCGAAAGAGGGGGTGCGAGGGTGGTGGTCATGACCGCGGACCCGTCTCCGGGCCGCCCTGCAGGGCGGCCCAGTGTGGTGATCGCCGGAAACGACGTCCGCGTGGGAGCGGGTGTTCGAGTTACTCCCGGTGCCTTCAGCCTACTCCGCTCCGTGGCCGGGCGAGTGGTTCTGAGCAGGTGACTTGCGACGGGGTACACCGTCCGGTCGATGCTCGCGAACGTGATCACGGGTGCGCGGAGTACCGTGAGACCACGGCGGTGTCCGGCCGGCCATGAGGTGTCGGCTGTCCCGAGCAGGCAGGCGGACCATCATGGCCGAATCCGACAGCCCCACCCCTCCGAGGCTCCTTCCGGACGAGATCCACCGAGCGGTGAAGCCCGGCACGGCACTGCTCCGGCTGCAGACGACGCACTCCCGCGAAGGCGTCCTGGACGGCGCCTGGTGGCCACGCTCCCGGGACGTCGCAGCCGAGCTGCCCGCCCTGATCCGGGTGCTCACCGCACACCTCGGCCCCATCACAAGAGTCGGCCTGGACGCCGACGCCTGGGGTGAGGTCCCGACGCGCCTCGTCATCGACGCCCGGGTCGTCCACCTGGACTCGTTTCCCGTCGGCGACGACACCGTCCTCATCACCCGTGGGGACAACGACCACTTCGCCTTGTTGGTGGTCCCGCCACACACCACGGCGGATGCGGCCCGCGAGGCGATGGCCCGAGCAGTCGACGCCGACAACGCCACCCAGGCCGCAGAGATCCTTCTCGCCATGCTTCACGAACCGGCGACCGAGGGCGGCGAGCCGGCGTGACCCGGATGGCGCGGCTTCTTCCGCCCTGCGCGGCACCTTGCCCGTACCGTCACCTCACGGCACGTCCCTCCGTCATCCCCGCCACTCGACCAGGACGAGGGTGGCGTCGTCCGAAGTGGCTTCGCCACGTGCCCGCTTGAGTGTGTGGGAGAGGTCCCGTGCCACCGCGCGGACCCCTCGGTCCGCCTTCTCCAGCTGATTCACCCAGTCGATCAGCTGGTCCTCGCCGAACTCTTCCTGCCCGCTCTCGTGTTCTTCGATCAGCCCGTCGGTGAACCAGAGGACGCGATCCCCCGGTTCGAGCGTCACGCCGCTGACCTGCGGCTGGGCTCCTCCGAAACCGACGGGGAGGGTCGTGGGGCTGTCCAGGCGGCGTACGACGCGGTGTTCGCGGATCAGCATGGGGGCGGGATGTCCCGCGTTGACCCACTGGAGGCGCCCCGTACTGGTGTCCAGCCGCATCATCTGCGCGGTCACGAAGTGGTCGGGTTCGAACTGCTCGGCCACGGCCCGGTCCATGAAGAGATAGATCTCGGACAGTTCGATACTGATCCGGCGGGCGTGCCGGTACGCGCCGATGGCCACGGTGGCCATCGTGGCCGCGTCCAGGCCGTGGCCCATGGCGTCGATCATGGCGAGGTGGAAGGTGTCCTCGTTCAGGGCGTAGTCGAAGCTGTCGCCCGCCACGTCGTACGCGGGCTCCAGAATGCCGGCGACGGCGACGCGCGGCGTCACCATCGACAGCGGTGGCAGCAGCGACCACTGGATCTCGGCGGTGACGCTCATCGGTTCGCTGCGGCGGGTGCGGAAGAAGAGGTCGGTGTAGCCGTGCTTGGTCTGCATCATGTTGGCGATCAGACCGGCGATCCTGCGCAGCAGGCGGCGGTCGTCGTCATCGACGGCGTCCAGGGTGACGGCCAGGACGCCCGCCTGGTCGCCCCCGTCCAGCATCGGCAGCAGGACCCGTACGCCGTCGGGCAACACGAGTTCGACCGGGCGCGAGGTGAGGAAACACCGGCCGGCGTCGGAGTCGTCGATGGACTGCGGTTCGCCGCCCGCCAGCCCTTCGCCCGGTAGGGGGACCAGCTTCTGTTGCCCGTAGTCCTGGAGCAGGATCTGCGGATCCCGTCCCCCGAGGCGGGCGACCGTGTCGGCCAGCGCCGGCCCGACCAGATGGGGCGGCAGCTCGTGGGCATGGTCCAGGAGCCCGCCCAGCAGCCCCTCTCCGAAGCTCTCCGAGCGATCCGGATCCCCGGGTGATACGACTGTCATCCCGCTCCCTCCCGCAGGGCGGCGGACGGGCTGCGTAGCGTCTGGGCTGTTGTCTGGCGGACACGGACACGGACACGGATACGGACACAGGTGCTGGGCCCGTTACCGGCGATCTCGCCATCAGGATGCGCCACGGCGGCAGGGCACGCCACACGGGTGCCATCGAATGTCGCCTCAGTACAGGTCGTCGCAGGGGTTACGAGTCGCTCCGGGTTTGGCTGATCGCCTTGCTCACCGTCGGCTCGGAAGCCGGAGCCTCATCAGGAGGTCGGCGAGGTTGTGGTGGGTGCCGAAACCTCGCACTCCTCGCTGGTGGAGGTGCCGGTGACGATCAGGCGCGCGGACAGCGGATCGGTCTCCAACGCCCTTACCTGTCAGCCGCGTTGCTCCACCCCGATGCGCACGGTGGTGGCGATCTTCTCCATCGGTTCCGGGTTCTCGGTGGCGACATCGAGGTCCTGGCTGATCCTGTTGACCACTCCGTGTGCCTGGACGGCGTAGCCACCCGTCAGCACGAGCGGGTAGACGTCGCACGGAGAGGACATCCGAGAGGAGTCGCCGGTGCAGGTCCGTGAGATTCACGCAGCGGCCTGAGCGTCGGGAGCCAGCTCGTCGAAGGCGCTCTCCCCGACGTCACGGATGTCCCGGCTGATCAGTGTGCGCAGCACAGGCCACATGGTGATCAGCAGTTCCCGGTTCAGGTGGCGGGCCAGGCCATCGTGCTGTCCCTCGGACAGGACGATCCGTTAACAGCTCATCCGCAATCGGGGCTGGTCTGGATCGAACTCGGACAGCCCGGACCACGCGACGTGAAGCGGCAGGCTGACAATGCCATGGGCTGCGCCGCCGAGCTCCGCCGGCTTCGTGGGAAGCCGCCGAGCGAGTCTGGCGTGCCTGCACAAATAGCGTTTGACCTGCGGAAATGGGATCTATGGCGAGTGGGTCGCCCGCCCCGTTCGAACCCCCTGTTGACCGCTGTGCACCGCCCCTACTGGCACGTTGTGGCACGAGGTTCGGTCAGCCCTCCCCGCCGGTTGCCGGTGCCCGCCCCACGATGTCGGACAGGGAACCTTGGTTGGTGGTGCCGAGCTTGTTGACCACCCGGCCTTGACGCCAGGCCGTTTCCCGTACGGGTCCACGGAGGGCCTGGAGTTCTGGACGGGCCGGGTGGGCCGGGTGAGTGGTGCCCGGACGAGGTCGGGCCGGAACGTCCGCTCACGCACCCGCGTCAGATCCGTCCAGCGCCGCCCGTAGGGGTGCGCCTACGCTTTCCTCATGCCCTCACGCGACATGTCCTCAGCTGCGATCGGTACGCATCAGCGCACTCCCGGCCCTCGCGAGCTGGTGCTGGCGGCGGGCGTCTTCGCTCTGCTCGCCGATGCCACGCGGCTTCACCTGGTGTGGCTGCTCGCGCGGGAGGAGTCGGACGTGAGCGCCCTCGCCGAGGCGGTCGGCGCCGCCCGGCCCGCGGTCAGTCAGCATCTGGCCAAGCTCCGCCTCGGGGGGCTCGTCGAGACGCGCAAGGAAGGCCGCCGGGTGGTCTACTCGCTGCCGGACGGGCACCTGAAGCGCCTGGTCGTCGAGGCGATCAGCCATGCTGACCACCAGGTGAGCGGCGAGCCCTGGCACGACTGATTCAGGCCGGTCGGGCAGACCTTACAAATCCATAGGTGCGCAACTATGCACGTATCGGCTACCGTGGAAACACCCCTGTAGCCGACCGAGGGCGTGCCTCATGCTGTCCGTGCTGCGCAACCGCACTTACCGACATCTCTTCACCGCACAGGTCGTCGCTCTCGTCGGCACCGGTCTCGCAACCGTGGCGCTGAGCCTGCTCGCGTACGACATCGCCGGAGGGAACGCCTCGGCCGTCCTAGGAACGGCCCTGGCCATCAAGATGGTCGCGTACGTCGGGATAGCCCCGCTGATCAGCGCGTTCGCCGACCGGATACCCCGGCGGGCACTGCTCGTCACCATGGACCTCACCCGGGCCGGCGTCGCGCTCGCGCTGCCGTTCGTGACCCAGGTGTGGCAGGTCTACGCCCTGATCTTCCTGCTTCAGGCCGCGTCCGCCGTCTTCACCCCCACCTTCCAGGCGACCATCCCCGAGGTCCTGCCCGACGAGGACGAGTACACCCGCGCACTGTCGCTCTCCCGGCTCGCCTACGACCTGGAGAGCCTCTTCAGCCCCGTACTCGCCGCCGCGCTGCTCTCCCTCATCTCATACAACTGGCTCTTCACCGGCACCGCCGCCGGCTTCCTCGCCTCCGGCGCCCTGGTCGTCTCCGTCCTCCTGCCGAAGCCGCAGCTGGTCGAGCGCACGGGAGGCACGTACGCGAAGGCCGCCTTCGGAACCCGCCTCTTCCTGGCCACACCCCGGCTCCGCGCCCTGCTCGCCCTCGACCTCGTGGCCGCCGCCGTCGGCGCCATGGTCCTGGTCAACACGGTCGTCCTCGTCCGCGACACCCTCGGTCGGTCGGCCGGCGACGTCTCCCTCACCCTCGCCGCGTACGGCGCGGGCTCCATGGTCGTCGCCCTGCTGCTGCCCCGGGTCGTCGGACACCTCGGCGACCGGACCCTGATGCTGCCCGCCGCCTTCGTCATGACCGCCACGCTCGGCCTCCTCGCGGCAGGGCTCGGCGCGGGCGGGCTGTCCTGGCCGGTGCTGCTGGCCGCATGGCTGGTGATCGGGGCGGCGACCTCGGCGATCCTCACCCCCGGCGGACGCCTGCTGCGCCGCTCGGCCGCCGCACCGGATCTCCCGGCGGCCTTCGCCGCCCAGTTCTCCCTCACCCATGCCTGCTGGCTGATCACCTACCCGCTCGCGGGCTGGCTCGCCTCCCAGGCCGGGCTCACCGTCTCGGCCGCCGTGCTGACCGCCCTCGCTCTCGCCGCCGCCGTGACCGCCGTACGCCTGTGGCCGCGTGAGGACCCGGCCGAGCTGGAACACGTCCACACCGAGCTGCCCCCGGACCACCCGCACCTCGCCGGTGCCGGAGGGCGCAGCCACCGCCACGACTTCCACATCGACGCCCTGCACCAGCGGTGGCCGGTCCAGGAGGCCGCCCAGGAGAAGACGGCCGCCTGAGGGCCGTCCGCGGCGGCCCCGGCCGGACCGTCTCACGGTGCCCCGACCGGCTCCGGTCTCTGCCTGCCCATCTGACCCAGGCAGGTACCTCTGTCCGCCGGCACCCGTGTCGTTCATGATGGGGCGGCCATGTCATGGAGCGCCGGTGTCCGTTCCGCGTGCCGCCCCGGTCGGGAACCGGAGGGCGACGCGTCACACCGCCGTATCCGGGCGGGCATGTTCAGCCTCGTCGGCATCGGCCTCGCGATCACCGGGCACCACCTCGCCTCCGGACACCCCGTGTCCTGGCCGGCCGCTGCGCTGGGCGCCGCACTACTCTTCCTCAAGGTATCCGTGCACGACCCCAGCCCCCCCGCATGCGCACCCCCGACCTGAGCGGCGGCACGGGAGGTTTCGCTGGCCCATGGTCAACCGACTCGCCGCAGCGACCTCGGTCACACGCCGGGCCTCCGGAGGAAAGACGGTCAGAGCCTTCCTCCCCCGATAGGCCGCCCCTCCCTTCTGGCGCGGCCCGGTGCATGGATCAGCGTCAGTACGGCACAGCCGGTGGAGGGTGGTGAAGGTGTTGGGGCCTGTTGGCGGCCCCAACACCTCTTCCCACCTATGCCGTGGTTCCCGGGCGTGGGAGTGCCAGGCAGCAGGAGATCAGCGTCCCGCGAGGTGTCGTCCAGGGAAGGCAGGCCGGGCGGTGGCGAGGTTCGCGGGGCTCGCGATGGACGAGGAGGACCGCTGCGAGGGTGGGGACGCAGGTCAGGAGTATGAAGGTCATGACGTGGCCGCTGACGTCGGTGCGCAGGCCCGGGACGGCTGCTGCCGCGCGGCGGCGGCGTTCAGGAGACGCTGAACGGGCCGGGAGCGGTTGACGAGTCGGAGCCGGCGTCCGTGGCGTGGCCACCGGTCGAGGACGGCGAGGAAGCCGGAGTCGCAGAAGGCGACCCGAGCGGTGTCCAGGACGAGGCCGGTGCAGCCGATGTCGGCGGCCGAGGCCAGCAGCGCCCGCAGCGGGGCGGCACTGTAGTGATCGATCTCGCCTGCGAGGTGGACGACCAGGGTGGTGCCGAGGGTGGTGCAGGAGGAGATGACTATGACGCCGGGCGCGGCGTCCGCGCCCGGGTCGTGCGCGACATCAGAGGCAGGGGTGGCGTGGGGAGTGGGCATTATCGGGACGTTGCTCGTCGTGTTCACATTGGCACCAACGTCTCCCACTCGGGGTCAGGAAACGAGCCACGCGTCCCTTTCACCCCATGTGACCAGCTCCGATGCCTGTTCAGAGGGAAAGATTCCACCCGGAGGAGGCAGTTGGCGTCCGGGATGCAACCACTGCTCCCGAGGTCGTATGGCTTTCCCTCGGCTGATCAGAGGGGCGTGCTCCTCGCCGGCGTCAAGACGGCGGTCGTCCGGCTCCCCCAGGAGGATGCTTTCATGGAGCCGCTGCCGATCCCTTGCCCCGCGGAACGGATCCCGGACGCCAGTGGCCCGAACGGGTTCGACGCCGCGTACCGGGCGGCCAGGCAGCAGCGGGCCGTGTTCGTCGCCCTGGAGAGCGAGGGGCCCCGGTGGAGGATCAAGGCCGACATGCTCACCGCTCCGGAGCACACTGTCGACGCCGGCGTGTACGACGCGGTGCGGGAGGCCGTCATCCTGCTGGTCCGCACCGGACAGATCCGCTCCGACTCCTCCCCCGGCCCGGTCTACTTCGTGCTGAACGATGTGGAAGGTGAGCTACGGGCGCGCGAACTGGCCGCAGCGCTTCACGCCGCCCTCTACGGCGCCCTCGCCCCGCTGGCCCGCGCAGTTCCTCCACCGGCTTGAGTGCACATCGCCGGCGGCTTGGGCCGGACGGGCCGGGGCCCGTTCGTCACGCCCGCAGGCTACGACGAGCCCGGCCTGTCACTCGAGGTGGCCCGCCCGGGGGCAATGCGAGGGGAGGCAGGGGCCCGGAAGAAGTCGTGTCGTTGTGCACGCCCAGGATTCGGAATCCGGCGTCGTCGGCTGCTGTTGGAAGGCCAAGGCACGTGTTTGACGCCGGCGGAGGTCTCATCGTCTCCAAGACCGCCGCTTCGACGCAGGTGAACAGGCCCGGGTGACTGCCGGTGGCGCCGGCGGTCAGTCACAGCACGACCAGGTCGGGAAGCACAGGGAGGATCTGCGCAGCGGCCACCACACCTACCCGGACGAGGGCTGGGACCGGGCCGCTCAGGTCGACGATCGACGACGGGACCACCCCCGCTGTCTGTCCGTCGTCGAGGTAGACGGAGACGGCGTCGCCGAGCATCTTTCGGGCTGCCGCGCAGTCCTGGGGTGAGGGTCGGTCCGTGAGGTTGGCGCTGGAGACCGCCATGGGACCGGTCGCGGCGATCAGGCTCCGTGCGAGAGCGTGATCGGGCATGCGAACGGCCACGGTGCCCTTTGTCTCGCCCAGATCCCAGCCCAGGGACGACCGGTGGCGCACGACCAGGGTCAGAGCGCCCGGCCAGAACGCCTCGATCAGCTCACGTGCCCCTTGGGGGAGCTCGTCCACCAGCTCCCCCAGGGCGTCGGCCGAGTCGACGAGCACCGGAGAGGGCTTGTGCCGGCCCCGTCCTTTGGCGGTGAGCAGGGCTGCGACAGCGCGCGGGTCGAAGGCGTCGGCGCCCAGGCCGTAGACGGTGTCCGTGGGAAGGACGACGAGCCGGCCCTGGCGCACCGCCGCGACGGCTGCCCTGAGGCCGGTAGCGCGGGCTGTCGGCTCGGTGCAGTCGAAGTACTGCGTCATGAGCCTGCTTCGCCCTCTTCGGTGATGTCGCCGCGTGACGTGACGAGCCGTGCGCTGCCTTGGGCGAGCTGATAGCCGAGGCCCACGACGGCGACCTCCCCTGCCTCGACCTGCTCCGAGAGCAGGCGTGAGCGGTCGAGGAGCAGGTCGACCGTGTGGCGGATGTGCTCGTCCACAATGTCGCTGTCGGCGGTCAGCCCCGCCGCGCGGGCGGCCAGGATGCTCGGGGTGACTCGCTCGACGACGTCCCGGACGAAGCCGCCGATGGACAGGCCGTCCTCCACGGCCGCGCGGGCGGCCGCGACGGCGCCGCAGGAGTCGTGGCCGAGGACGACGACCAGGCGGGCGCCGAGCACGCTGGTCGCGTACTCCACGCTCCCCAGCACCTCCGAGCCCAGGACGTGCCCGGCGGTACGGACGACGAAGAGGTCCCCGAGGCCCTGGTCGAAGATGATCTCGGCGGCCAGACGCGAGTCGGAGCATCCCAGCACGACGGCGAAGGGATCCTGCGCGGGGGCGAGCTCCGTACGCCGGGCGGCGTCCTGATTGGGATGCTCCGGTTCCCCGGCTACGAAACGTTTGTTGCCCGACAGGAGAGCGTCGAAGGCCACGTGAGGTGAAGTTCTCGGCATGGCAGCAGCATAAAATCTGCCCTCCGCCCCCACCGAAGGGGCCCCGTACCCACGTCCAGCAATCCCGTCCCCTCGGCGTTCGCCTGCGGCACAGTGCTGGGCAACAGCGTCGGCGTGGTGTTCCTCCCCGCACCGCAAGCTGCCCGAGCGGTCGCGAGTGCGTGCGCCGTCCCGGCAGGGCATGGGGTCCGTGACCCGGTTGAGGCGCGTCCCGGGGCCGCGGCCCTATTCCGGGTCAGGGCTGTGGGGGTAGGCGCGGCGTTGGTCGCTTTCGTCGCGGAGGTCTTCGGTGCGCCGGATCAGGGTGTCGACGCGCTTGGCCAGGTCGGGATGGAGAGGGGTGAGGTGGGCGTGGGTGCGTGCGAGGGGTTCGAGGAGCAGGGCCGGGTCGCTGTCCGCGAGTGCTGCGGAGAGGTCGGCCTGTGTGTCTGTGGGCAGGGTGTCGAGGGCGGTGATCTGTCCGGCGAGTTGGCGCAGGTCGCCGGCGTTTCCTCGGGCCCAGGCCGTCACCGTGCGATGGGCGGCGCGGCGGTCGCGAGTCGTCTGGACGCGTTGCTCGCCGGTGGTGCCGGGGTTGCCGGGGCGTACGCGGAGGTAGCGGCGTTCGGCGGCCTGTCGGCTGGTGACGCCGAGGGGGTGGGCGAGGTCGGCCCAGCTGGCACCGGCGTCGCGGGCGGCCTCGATGAAGCAGGGCTCCCATGCGGCGAGCTGTTCGCGCAGCTCACGCAGGAGGAGGAGCGCGGTGAGCGCTTCCTCCGAGGAGCCGTGCTGGGTCCTCTCGGGGGCGATCGCGGACCGGGCCGCACGTACGGCTTCGTCGATCGTGGCCAGGGCGGCGAGTGCCGCGGGAAAGGTGACCGGTTGGTCGGCTCCTGTCACAGGATCACGTCCTCTTCGGCATGTCGTCCATCCGTTGACATCTAGCTTGTCGTCGTTCGGATGACATGCTACAACGGGTGGCAGATGCAGCGCATTGGCAGTCACTGCCTGATCCCACTGGAGGTGTTTCGCGATGTTGATGCGCACCGACCCGTTCCGCGAGCTCGACCGTCTCACCCAGCAGATGCTGGGTACCACCGGGACCTGGTCACGGCCCTCCGCGGTACCGATGGACGCCTACCGTGAGGGTGACGTCTACGTCATCGCCCTCGACCTGCCCGGCGTCGCACTGGACGCGATCGACATCGACGTCGAGCGGAACATGCTGACGGTCAAGGCCGAGCGCCGCCCCGTCGCGAAGACCGACGACGTGCAGATGGAGCTGTCCGAGCGGCCTCTCGGCGTCTTCTCCCGGCAGCTGATGCTGGCCGACACGCTCGACACCGAGAAGATCACGGCCGACTACGAGGCGGGCGTGCTCACGCTGCGCATTCCGATCGCCGAGCGTGCGAAGCCCCGCAAGATCACCGTCGGCCGGGGCGGCGACCGCAAGCAGATCAGCGGCTGAGCCGCGGGGAAGACCGGGAGCGGAGGGCGGAAGCCTTTCCCCCTCCTCCGACCTCCGCTCCCCGTATCCGCGTATGCGAAAGGGGGTCGTGATGAGACTGCGATGGCAGGCTTTTCTCGACAAGGTCCAGGAGCGCGGCGACTATAGCTCGCCACAGGAGGCCGAACGCGCCGCCCGCACCGTGCTGGCGTTGCTCGGTGCCCATCTGGTCGGTGATGTGCGGGCCGAGCTCGCCGCCCGCCTGCCGGAGACCTTCGCCCTGGTGCTCCTCAACCCACTCCAGGCCACCGAGCCCCTCTCACCGGAACGCTTCGTGCGAGCGACGGCAGCCTGGATCGAAGGAGCCACCGAGCGGACCGCGGCCTGGGACGTCAGCGCCGTCCTCAGCGTCGCCGCCGACGCGGCCGGCGAGGAACTGACCGCCCGGATACTCCTGCAGCTCCCACCCGGCTACGACCTCCTCTTCGGCCAGCCGCACCACCCCCGGTAAGCCGGCACCTCTTGGAATGTGTTCGCTCCGCCCGGTCCACGGACCGGGCCCGAAGAGAACGGCGATCTCCACCGGCATGCCTCTTCAGACCGAGACCACGACGGCCCCCGCCCACGGGAGCGTCACCAGCGCGCCGCACTACTCCCAGATGCTCGACCGTGTGCGCTACGAGGGCGCCTACCCGACCCTCGAACGCGCCGACGAAGCCGTCCACTGCGTGCTTGCCGCGCTGGGACGCCAGCTCGTCGGCGACGAACGCGTCGACCTCGCCGCGCGTCTCCCCGTCGAGGCCGCCCTCGTCCTCACCGCCCAGGTCCCCGCCGTCACACCCCTCACCGGGTGGGAGTTCGTCAAGGACCTCGCCCAACGCGCCGGCAGCACACCCGCCGGCGCTCGCTGGAACGTCGGCGCCGTCTTCGCCGCCGTATCCCAGCTCGTCGGACCCGAACTCCTCGACCGCATCATCAACCAGCTCCCCTCCGGCTACGCCCTCCTCTTCGGCAAAGCCGAACTCCACCAGCCACGGCACAGGACCGGCGCCTACTGACCCGTCCCGCTGTGCACCCCCCACCTGAACGGCGTCACCGGAGGCTTCGGCTGGCCCATGGTCAACCGACTAGCCAGAGCGACCTCGGTCATGCGGCGTGCCTCTGGTGGGAAGACGGTGACTGCCCTTCTCGCCCGATAGCGCGACCAGTTGAGGGGACCGGACGACCCCTGAATAGGATCGGCTTTCATGTCGAAGCTTGACGAACCTGCTCATTGACGTCGCCATGCTGGTGGAGTCCGGGCAGAGCAATCAGATGTCCCTGACCGTGGTCACCGGTGGCGCTGTCATCACCGGTCGGCTGGCGCCCGAAGCGCTGTGGAGGCAGCGGGTCTCGGAGGTCCTGGCGGACTCCGCCCGCCTGGGAGGGTTCTCCGCCGTCTTCACCGCTGCGGCACGGAGGGACGGGCCGCCCACACATCTGCCCTTCCACATGGCGCGAATCCTTCAGGACACCGTGGGGATCCCGGAGACAGGCGGGATGTACCGCGTCTCGATCGCGGACGTCAGCGCCTGGACCATGGGTGACTTCAGCTATTCCGATCACTGACTTCGCGCCCGTAGAGACACCTGCCCACCGATAGGCGACAGGGCCCGACCGGCGGGTGCCGGTCGGGCCCTCTTGGCTGTTCGGGGGTCAGCTCACGGTCGCCCGTGGGTCACGGTCAGGCCGCCGCCGGGGTGCCGAGCATGGCGGAGGCGTGCTGGAGGGGGTTGAGGGCGCGGGCGGGCGCGGTGTTCTGGGGGAGGCCGCGGCAGGTGAAGCCGAGCTTGGTCATGGCGCGGAGGACTTCACCGGCGCTGAAGTCGCGGCGGTCCTGGCGGGTGATGACCTGGCCGACCTGCTTGACGGGGTAGGTGCGGCGGCCGATGATCACGGACTCGCCGACGACCTCCTCGGGCTTGACGCCCTTCATGGCGTCCAGGACGCCGCTCTTGGTGAGGTCGAAAGGGAAGCGGGCGATGACACAGCGCACGATGCCTCACAGGGAGAGGAAGGGGATGGTTCCGCCGTGGTGAGGCGGTTCACGCGGGGACGAGGGTGGGCGCGGGGGCGCCCGGAGCGTCACCCTGTCCGCCCACGGACAGGGTGACGCCCCGGGGACGTACGGCCGGCCCGATCGTCAAGGCGGTGGCCGAGGTGAGCGGCCCGCCGTCGCCGGAGAGGTCGCGCAGCTGGAGCCGGTCCGTGTACGCGGGGCTGTCGCGGACGGTGGTGAGCTGGGCCCGGGTGAACAGGCCGGTGCACAGGCCGTCGTTGTCGCAGACGAGCAAGTGCCCGGTGCGGGCTCCGGCCATGACCGAGAGGGCTACCTCGACGGTCATGTCGTCGCAGACCTGCGGTCCGGCCGTGTCCACGGCGTCGGCCGCCGTCAGGTGCGCGGGGGCGGGGTGCGTCGGGCGGGACTGCATCTGGACCAGCGTCACAACGTGCCTCCTGAAGAGATGGGTCAGCTTCCGGATCACGTACGGCTCAGGCCGCCGCGGCGGCGGCGGAACGTCGTCCGCCGGCGCGCCTCGCTGCCGAGGCGGGTCCGCGTCGGCCGCGGCCGGTCGTGCGCTTGCGGGG
>NZ_LMEP01000016.1 GCF_001426405.1 Streptomyces sp. Root1304
CTCGCATCTCAGCATGAGCATGCCCAGCAGGTGCCCGGCGTGGCGATCAGTACCACGATCGAGCGATCACGAACCGAGGAAGATCGGACTTAACGCCCTCTCAGATCTACGGGCGCACTTGGATCAGCGCGTGAGTACCGCTCGTACGCCAAACAGCCCCGGACCGTTCGAGGGCGTCCAGCGTTCCCTGCTCCAGGCCGACGATGACATCGGACTTCAGGGTCCGGAGCGCCGCGACGGGCCCAGGGAAGTAGGCCGTGAGCTCGGCGAACGGCGCGGTCGGGTTCCACAACCGGTCGCCCACCAGGCGACGGTAGTTGAGATCTCCCTTCAGGATCGTGAGTTCGGCATCCGCGAACTCCTTCCGCAGGTCCTCGGGCATCTCCTCGTACGGCAGCGGAGCGCAGAAGTACGGGTGAGTGCGGACCTCCAGGCTTCCCGCGGCCATGGCCTTCCAGAGTCGGCCGCCGATCCGGCCGGCTTCACCGGGCGCCTCGGTGAGGCGGCGGAGGCAGTCGACCACGTCCGCGGTCATCGCGTCGGAGACGTAGTACGGGTAGGGCTTGACGTGAAGCACGACCCGCCCCGCGTGCCCGTGTGCGAGGAGGTGGTCGATGAGGACGAGGTCAGGAATCAGCTCCCGTCCCGCGTTGTCGGCCACCACGGCTACGGTGCCGGCGGGCAGGAGCTGCCACAGCGTGGCGCTGTCGTCGGCGACCAGCGCCACGACTGCGGCGTCATCCACTGCCGGCTCCCCCGCCGAGACCCGGAAGCCGAGGTCCGCGCGGTTGCCCCAGAGCGAGGCGTGCAGGAGGGCCGTGGCCCGCTCCTCAGCCGAGGCGCTCGCGAGCGTGTCGAGGGCCCGCAGCTCCTCTTCCACCGCGTCGCCGCGCAGTTCGGCCCGTTTGAACGGCGCGAAGGGATCGACTCCCTGCCAAGGGCCAGCACCGAAGTACCCGACCGCGCCGAGGAGCCTGCGGTAGAAGTAGCTCTCCGCCCACAGGAACGGGGCGTCGTACCACGAGCGCCTGAAGTGCTCCTGCCCCCAGGCCGCCCAACGCACGTGGTCGTGGTCCGCGGGGGCGAGTGGTTGGACGACACCGTTGGTGATCTCGTCCAGCAGGACGTCGAGAGCCTCATGCTGCCGGCGGCCGAACGGGAAGGCGTCCCGCACCTGCCGGATGAGGGCAGGGTGGCGCTTGGCCAGCACACTCCAGGCGAACGAGCCGGGCTCGTTGCCCAGGACGACCGGAGCACCAACGGGGCCGAAGTCGCGAACAGTCTCGTCGCCCGAGGCGCGGGAAGTCTTCTCTGTCATGGTGCCGAGGCCCTTCGCACGTCGCTCACGTGGCCATGATCCCCGAGGGCATGCCCGCTGTCAGTCCAGCCCGCCGGTGGCTTCGAGATGAGCCAGGAAGGTGGCCACGAGGCGTGGGCGGGAGACGTGGGGGACGAGCGCGTCGGGCAGGTCGGCTTCCAGGCCCCACTCCGTGTTGAAGGTGATGCTGCTGCCGTCCGGGACGACGCTGCCCCACAGCCACTTGACGAACTCCGCTGCGGCATGGGCCGTGCAGTCCTCGATGGCGATGCCTTCCGGGGACAGCTTGGCCATGCCCTCCAGCTCCTCCTCGCCGACCGTGATGCCGAAGTGCATGGCGGACCCGCGAACGGGACCTTTCTCCCCCTCATCGATACGGACGAACGTATCCGTCTCCCGCTCACGCAGCTTGGCCTCGATCCCCTCGTAGGTCAGGCCCCACGTGGAACCCTCGGCGGGGCCGAAGATGTACGTGGTGCGGAGTTCGGCCGGTTCGGACGCGTCCACGCTCTCGCTCCCTCATCGTGTGCTGCCGTTTGTCAGGGTACGTATCGCGCATCAGCGCGCTGGCTGGTGAGGTGCTGTTCCCAGCCCTCTTCCAGCAGCCAGGCGGCAGCGCTGACTCTCTCCAGTGCCTCATCGGCCGCTTCGTCGTCGAAGTCCCATGTCGCCGGGTGGCTTCGCCACTGGGAGTCGATGTCGTCGATGAGACGGTGCGCGAACGAGTTGCGGCGCTCCCTCAGCCACGACACGTGGTCTTCGAGTTCCTGGCGATCGACGGTGTCCTGCCAGCGCTCGGCGAGCACTCGGGCCTTTCGGGTGAGACCCGCCCTGTGGAGATCCTCGTCGCCCGATTGGTCGAGCAGCCGATTCATCAGGGACTCGAGTGCGGCGACGGCAGCTACGACGATGACGCCGGCGCTGATCTGGCGTGTGCTTGTGTCGAGTACGTACGTTGACTCGTCGAGCATCATGTCGCTCTCCCCTTCCCACCCAGCGACCCTGTGACTCCCACTCTCCCGCGCCTCACGGAGCTCGGTCAGTTCCGCATCGATGCTCTTCGCGATCTTGCCGCGCAGCCAGGCGAGAGAGGAGAGGCGGTACTCGAAGTCGACGAATTCGATGCGGTTGTGCCGACTGACGAAGTACTCATCGCCGTATGCGAGGAGATACCAGCCATCCTTGGTGTCGCCGCCTTCGTGCCTCTCAAGCTCTGCCTCGGTCATCTGCGTGAACCTCTCGTACGGACCTGACATAACTGATCAGCCTCTCACGCTGGAGCCGATCAGCGTCAGGGTTTTCAGGGCAGGCCGATGTCGTGATCTCGCAGGGCTGGATCCGGACGCGTTATGGCGCTTCGGTGACCTTGACCGAGGTCGCCTCCGCTGGTCCCCTTGGGCAGTTGGGCGTCGAACTCGGGGGGCTTCGTGAACGGTCCTGATCTTGGATCGCTGTGTCGTGTGAGTGGCGTGCCAGCAGAAGAGACTCGCTCCCCCAACGAGTGGGCGGATCGCGCATGAGGGTTCGGCGCGGGATCTCGATCGCCGTTGTGGCTGCCGTCGGGGCCGTGACGACCATGCTCGTGGGGCTGGTCACGAACGCGGTGTCCGAGTCGGAGTGGCCGGGGTGGCTGGGGTGGTTGCAGCGGCATGCCTGGTTCTCGTTCGTGGTGCTCGGTGGGCTGCTTGTGGTGATGACCGTGCTGTTGACCTCCCTGTCGGAGACTCGGACGCCCGTGCGTCCACCCGAGTCGGCGCCTCAAGGCGAGGCCGAGCCGCCGGGGGCCGCGCTCGTGTTGCGGGCGCTGCCGCGGGATACCGCGGCGTTCACGGACCGGGGTGCCGAGCTGGCGGCGCTCGTGGGGTCGGTGCGGGCGGCGCAGGAGAGTGGTGAGGCGCTGCCGGTGCATGTGATCGACGGGATGCCGGGGGTGGGGAAGACGGCGTTCGCCGTGCACGCCGGGCATGTGCTGGCGGAGCGGTTTCCGGACGGGCAGCTGTTCGTGAACCTCAACGGGCACACGACCGGGCGGAGCCCAGTACAGGCCGGCGAGGCGCTGGCGTCGCTGCTGGCGGCGACCGGGGTGCCCGCGGGGCGTATCCCGGCCGGTGACGACGTGGGCGCGGTCACCGAGGCGAGGGCCGCCATGTGGCGCAGCGGTCTCGCCGGGAGGAAGACGCTGCTCATCCTCGACAACGCGGCCAGCTATCGGCAGCTGGAGCCGCTGCTTCCTGGGGCTGGCGACTGTCTGGTGCTGGTGACCAGCCGGAAGCGGCTGGCGGCGCAGGAGGAAGTAGTGCTGGCCGTGGAGGCGCTGCCGGCGAATCACGCTGTCGATCTGTTCGTACGGCTCAGTGGGCGGCCGGCGGCGTCGCTCGACCGGGACGTGGTCGCGGAGCTCGTCGGGCTGTGCGGGTACCTGCCGCTGGGGGTGTCCCTGCTCGCCGCGCGGTTACGACACCACCCGTCGTGGGGCGCCGAGGACCTTCGTGAGCGGCTGGTAGCCGCGCGGGATCGGCTGGGGGAGCTGCGGGCCGGGGAGCGGGCGGTGGCGGCGACGTTCGAGCTGTCGTACCAGGACCTGGAGGAGGATCGGCGGCGTTTCTTCCGGGGGTTGGGTTTCTATCCCGGGACCGACCTCGACGCCTACATCGGTGCCGCGCTCGGTGGGGTGACCGTGGCGGAGGCGCGGCGGCAGCTCGACTCGCTGTACGACGCTCACATGATTGACGAGCATCCGGGGAGCCGGTACCGGCTTCATGATCTGCTACGTGACTACGCCCGCGGTCTCGTCGACGAGGGAGGCAGCAGTATGGAGGAGCAGACCCAGGCCGTTCAGCGAGTGTGCCTCTACTACCTGGCCGCTCTCTCTGCCGCGAACCGGCACATCGTCCGTAGAGGCGCGGTCGCGCCCGTACCGCCCGACGAGGCCGCTGCGGTGGAGACCCCGCGCATCGAGTCCCGTGCGGCCGCCCTCGGTTGGCTGGAGAACGAGCGGGCCAACGTCCTCGCCTGCATCCGGCGCGCGAGCGGTCTCGCCCTGCACGAGCTCGTCATCCGCCTCGCCGCCGCCATGGCCCCGTTTCTGCGGCAGGCCGGCCCGTGGGACCAAGCCGTCGGGCTCCACCGGACAGCCGCCGAGGCCGCCCGGCGCACCGGAGACCGCAGGGCCCTCGCCGGGGCGCTCGCCGAGCTCGGAGTCGTACGGCGCTTCATGGCCGCCTATCCCGAGGCGGTCGAGGCGCTCAACGAGGCGGTGGAGGAGTACGAGGCCGTGGGCGACCGGCGTGGACAGGCCGACGCGCTGAACCAGGTCGGCATCGTCTGGCTTCTGACCGCAGACAACGACGCTTCCGCACGCGCCCAGACCGAGGCCCTCGCGCTCTACCGCGAGGTGGGCGACCGGCTCGGGCAGGCCAACGCGCTCGCGGACCTCGGCATGGTGCGCCGACAGACCGGCAGGTTCGACGCCGCCGTGGAGGCCCAGAGCGAGGCACTGTCGATCTACCGGGAGCTCGATGACCGGTACGGCGAGGCCAACTCCCTGAGGGACCTCGGCGTCGTTCACCGCCTCATGGGCGAGTACGAGCAGGCGGCGCGCCGGCACCGTGAGGCGTACGACATCTACGTGGAGCTCGACGACCGGACCCACCAGGCGTACGCGCTCAATGAGTTGGGCGTCGTGAGGAGGCTCACGGGCGACATCGTCGGGGCCCGGGAGGCGCACGGCCAGGCGTTGGAGTACTTCACCGAACTCGGTGAGCGGTTCGGTCGCGCGAACAGCATCCGCGACCTCGGGGTGCTGGAGCGCGTGTCGGGCAACACCACGGAGGCGATTCGGGTACTGGAGGAAGCCCTGACCGCGTACCTCGATCTCGGCAGCCGGGGTGGAGAGGCCGCCGCCCTGAGCGAGCTGGGCGCCGCCCGAGGGACGCTCGGCGAGTGGGATGAGGCCATCGAGGCGTTCCGGCGCGGCCTGGATCTCCACCAAGAGCTGGGGGACCGGAGCGGCGAGGTCGAGGTACTGAACCACTGGGGGACCCTGGTGCGGGCCTCCGGTGAGGCAGAAGTCGCACGGGAGTACTTCGAGCAGGCCCTCGCCCTGGCTCGGGAGATCCGCTCCCCGCTGGAGGAGGCACGGGCGCTGGAAGGGATCGGCCGCTGCGACTGGATCACGGCCGGGCCGGCGCGAGCCGAGGACGCCCTGCGGGACGCCGCCGCCCTCTATCGGCGTCTGGGAGCCGGCCCTGCGGCCGAGGAACTCGAACGGATGCGGGGCCAGCGACCCGGACAGCCCGGCTGACACCTGGCCGGAATCGGTATGCCGCAGCCGACGACGGCACTGCTACGGTGCCGAGTCGGTCTGTCGCTTCAACCACCGTCGCACGGTGCCGGTCCACCATCGGTGCCACCACCACGAGGAGCGTTGAATGTCGTCACGTACGTCTGTGCTCGCGCCGCCCGCATGCCCCGAGTCCATCGAGGGCAATGCGGTCCTGGAACGGATCGCCGCCCGTGTGCAGCAGCGGCTCGACGACGAGAAGTCCGCGGGGGACGGCTTCGCCGAGGGTCCTCACGCGGCGTCTCTCATCTGGCCCTGGTGGTTCTGAGCGTCGGCGCTCGATGACACCCGTCGAAGAGACCGCGCCTTTCCGGACGTTCATCCTCAAGGTCGCGAACCGCTGCAACATCGACTGCGACTACTGCTACGTCTTCAACTCGAAGGACCAGTCGTGGCGGCACCTGCCCGTCCGGCTCGGCGTGGACGTGGCGAGGGAGGCAGGCCTGCGCATCGGCGAGCACGCCACGGCGCACGGCCTGCCGGCCGTCCACGTCGTCCTGCACGGCGGGGAGCCCCTGCTCGCCGGCCGCCGGCAGGTGGCCGAGCTCATCGAGGCCGTGCGCGAAGGCGTCCCGGCGGATGTGAAGGTCCGCTTCGAGATTCAGACCAACGGAACGCTCCTCACGAAGGCGTGGCTCGATCTCTTCGAGAGATACGGGGTGGTCGTGGGGGTGAGCCTCGACGGGCCCCCGACCGCGAACGACCGGCACCGGCTGACCCACACCGGCCGGTCCAGCTCCGCGGCCGCCGTCCGCGGCATCGAACTGCTGCGGGACCGGCCGCACCTCTTCGCCGGCCTCCTCGCCGTCGTGGACCTGGCCAACGATCCCGTCGAAGTCCACGACTACCTGGCCTCCTTCGAACCGCCGGTCATCGACTTCGGGCTTCCGCACGCCACCCACGACGACCCGCCGCACCGCGACAACCCCGACGTGCCCGAGTACGGGCTCTGGATGAGCCGGGTGTACGACGCCTGGCTCGCCCGGCCCGAACACCGGCACAGCATCCGGATGCTGGAGGACATCGTGGCGCTCAGCTCCGGCGTACGCGGTGCCGTGGAGACACTCGGCCTGGCCCCGCCGACGAGCGTCGTGATCGAGTCCGACGGGACGATGGAAGGCTTGGACACGCTGCGCTCCGTCGAAGAGGGCGCGTCCCGGCTCGGGCTCGACGTCTTCCAGCACTCCTTCGACGAGGCGTCGCGCCACCCGAAGCTCCTGCACCGGGCAGACGGCCGGGCCGCGCTCGCCGAGAAGTGCCAGAGCTGCCCACTGGTGGACGTCTGCGGCGGCGGCTACCTCCCGCACCGGTTCAGCGCCGACCGCGGCTACCGGAACCCCTCCGTCTACTGCGCGGACCTGGAGTACCTGATCCGCCACGTCCAGGACTCCCTGCGCGCGAGCGGGTGGGACGCGTCCGCGACGGCAGCGCAGACCCTATGAGGCGGCGGACCGTAGCGCCGCCGCGGTGTCGAGCGTTGGAGCCGGTGAGCGAAGTGAACGACGAACGAGCAACGAGGAGTTGTCCATGACGGTGACGATCCGACCTGCCGAGCAGCGGGACGTCCACGCGGTGGCCGAACTGATCGAGGAAATCGAGCGGTTCTACGGATCGACCGGGATCCAGCCCTTCGAGGAAAGGCGCGCGCAGGTGGAGGAAGCGCTGTTCGGCGCCCCGCCGCTGGCCTCCGCTCTCCTGGTCGAGGGCGAGGCCGGGGACATCGTGGGGCTTGCCGCCTACTCCTTCCTCTGGCCGGCCGCGGGCTCCACACACTCCCTGTTCCTGAAGGAGCTGTACGTCCGCGACACCCTGCGGCGCCAGGGCATCGGCGCCCGGCTCATGGACGAACTCCGGGCCCTGGCCGCCGCGCGCCCCGGGTGCGGTCGCGTCGAGTGGATGACCGATCACGACAATCCCGCTGCCCGTGCGTTCTACAAGTCGCTCGGGTTCGCCGAGTTCGACGGGAAGATCATCTACCGGGTTGAGGTCGGTGTGCCGCGAGTTACTGTTGGAGGTCAGTGAGCTTACTGAGCAGAAGGTTGGTCTGCTGCTCCATGAGCCCAGCTCGCTCACGGCTCAGCTCGTTGAACTGGCCGTGAGCTGCTGCGTTGCGGAGGCCACCTACTTGCTCAAGATCCTTCGCTTCTTGCTTTGTGATCAGCTCCTCCCTGCGGAGGAGGCGCGTGTACGCGCTCAGCGAGGGCCGTTCAGTCAGTTCCAGTCCGCGACCCTCAACCACGGCGCGCAGAGCGCTCTCCAAGGCCCCGCCGCAGAGGACGATGGCTGCGGCGGGGTGAGTCTGGTTATCCTCCAGCAGCCGACGGACCTGTCCCATCATGTCTGTGCTGATCACATCGACTTCCGCCCACGCGCGGGCGCCGACGATGTCGGTCACACCAGCTTCCACCTGTCCTACCCAGGTGAGCAGTACGTCGCCAACAGCGCGAGCACCCGATTCGGTGGACTGATTGTTTCCCTTGTTCTGATACACCTCGGCGGCCCGCGACGTCCAAAAGCTGTCGGGGCCGGCGTACTGGCGGAGGAAGTCCATACCGGCGAACGCGTTCGCCATCAGGGTGTGCAGTTGCTGATGATCACGGATAACCCACCAGCCGCGTCCGTCACCGTGTTGGCCCGGATTCCACTCCAAGCCCTCCCGCAGTGATTCGGCCAGTGAACGCGCGTAGGAAAGGACGTTTTCCTGCTTGGGCATACCGGTGACTCCTGTCGCGTGATCGAACCTTCAATCATTGCAGCCGCCCGTGGCGACCGCACCCGGTTTGTAAACCTCGGCCTCCGACTGCCCGCTAGTCTCGACAGGGGAGATCTGGCAGGGGGTAACAGGTGCGGAGGGGACACAGGGCTGTGAAGGAAGAACGCTGCGAGCGATGCGAACTCATTGTCGGACAGGGGTGCTACTGCCCGACGAACGGCGCCGCACCCAGGGTGGAGCGGCCCGCGTCGCCGATCCGGAGGGAATGGCGGGGTTTCCCCGCCGACACCATCCTGATCTCACCCGCCGGATGCGCCCACCTGCCCGGTGCCTGTGACCACCCGTACGAGGAGCTGGTGAAGGCACCCGGCTGGGGCTGGATCCCCGATCCGCCGCCGGGGCTCTGGGATCGCCTGGGCAGCACGTACCCCGCGGTCGCGACGGCGGGCAACACCGCCCGGCAGGCCGTACGAAGGTGCAGGTCCTGTCAGACGGCGGTGTCGTAGCCGCTCTGTCGACGCCCGCAGCTCACACGGCGACGCTCAGCAGCACCTCCGTCAGCCGGGCGGCGGCGTCCGGGAGGCCCAGCGTGCGGGCCTGGTGTGCCATGTGCGTGCGGCGTTCCGGCGAGCCGAGCATCGGGGCGACGGCGTCGCGGAGGTTCTCGGGGGTGACCGCGTCCTTCAGCAGGGCCACGGCGGCGTCGGCCTGCTGGAGGTGGAGGGCGTTGTGCTCCTGCTCGTTGCCGGCCGAGGTGGCGAGCGGGATGAGGACGGACGGCTTGCCGAGAGCGGTGAGCTCGGCGATCGTGCCCGCGCCGCTGCGGGAGATGACGATGTCGGCGAGGGCCAGGACGTCCGGCAGTTCCGGGCCGACGAAGTCTGTGACCAGGTAGCGGCGCCGGAGGTCGTCGGGGAGCTGGGCGGCGTACTGGCGGGACTCCTCGATCGAGGTGGCGCCGCACTGGTGGATCACGTTGGCCTGGGTCAGCAGCCACGGCAGGACGGCCCGGACGGTGGTGTTGATCTGCAC
Source organism: Streptomyces sp. Root1304 (assembly GCF_001426405.1). Classification (GTDB taxonomy): domain Bacteria; phylum Actinomycetota; class Actinomycetes; order Streptomycetales; family Streptomycetaceae; genus Streptomyces. The sequence continues at coordinate 9,406 of NZ_LMEP01000016.1, forward strand.
CGAGCCCTGGGCGCCGCCCGTGATGTAGACGGTGGGCAGGGCTCGGTCGAAGCCGGTGAGGCCGAGGGCGGCGATGGCCTTGCCCGGTTCGCCGGTGAGGACCTCGGGGCGTACGGGGTTGCCGGTGACGACCGCTGAGGCGCGTACCGAGTCCGGCAGGAGCGGCAGCGTCGACTCGGAGGAGACGGCGACGCGGGTGGCCGCCCGGGCCAGCGCACGGTTGGCCAGGCCCAGGCGGACTGTCTGCTCGTGGATGACGAGCGGGCGGCGGCAGAACTTGGCCGCCAGCCCGACCGGGACGGCTACGTAGCCGCCTGTGGAGAGCACCACGTCGGGCTTGAAGTCGGAGACGATCGCGCGGGCTTGGGCGGCGCCCAGCGGGACACGGCCCATGTCCTTGATGTTCGCTGGGGAGGCCAGCTTGAGCGGGTTGCTGGAGCGGCGGATCTTGCCGGTGGCCACGGTCTTGAAGCGGATGCCCTCGCGTTCGGTGACCCGCGCCTCCAGGCCCGTCGGCGTGCCGACCCACAGCACTTCCAGGGCGACGCCGAGCCCGGCGAGGCGGGTTTCGGTGGTGCGGATGGCGGTGAGTGCCGGGTAGGTGTGGCCGCCGGTCCCGCCGCCCGTGACGACCAGCCGGAAGGGCCGGCCGAGGGCGGCGAGACGACGGTCGAGCTCTGCGCTGGTCACGTGCGGCTGCTTTCCGTTCCGGCGGGCGCCGGGGCGGTGCCCGGGCTGGGGGTCATTCGGACGTGCCGGACGATATCAGCCAGCCGGACCTTGGTCAGGAGCCGTCCGACACCCCACGGGGTCGTGCCGAACTGCCCCATGTACGTGCTGAGCGTCCGCTGCTGCTCCGCCGTGAGGACGAACTCCCGCATCCCACTCTCCGTAAGGCGGAAGGAGCGGGGGTCGCGGACGCCGTCCCGGCGCCGCGCCGCCGCGAGGAGAGCGTCGAGGTCGAACCGCGCCGACTGACGTAGCACCTCGGGCGGATCGGTGCGGAAGACGTCGGCGAGCGTGAGGCGGTGGTACTCGGCGGCCTCGCGTACGAGCGCCTCGACCAGGCTGCCGCCGCCGACCCCGACACCCGTCTCGCGGAGCACGGCGAGGCAGGCGCGGGCGGCCGGGTCGGCCGTGTCGTCGAGCGCCTCGGACAGGACGCGGCTGCGGTAGGTGTAGAGGAGGTTGTTGCCCAGGTGGCCCTCGACGTACCGGTCGATGTTCTCGGTGGCGTACGCCAGGAGGTCGGTCCGCTCGTCCCACAGCTGCTCGTCGGTCTCCACCGCGAACTCCTTCAGGACGGCGGCCAAGGCCGGGCCGTGGGACAGGGTCCGGGCCCGTTCCAGCCAGGTCATGGGGGAGATCTGGTGGGCGCGCAGGACGGCCGGGAGGGCGGTGAACAGGCCGTCGTTGTAGAGGGCGGCCAGGAGCAGGTTCATCACCCGGCACTCGCGATAGTCCTCGTACGGCATCTCCGGCACGGTGACACACACCTCGTCCAGCTCGGCGGCGCGCAGCTCCTCGCCCAGCACCGTGTACGAGCCGTAGCAGCGCGGCATCACACGCCACTTGGTGACCAGGCCATGCTCGCTCCGGTACTCGTCCGTGCACATCTCGCTGCCCGGCAGCAGGGTGAGCTGGAACATGTTGATCCGGTTGAAGCCGGCGTCGACGAGCTGGCGCAAGGTGCCGAGGTGCTTGGCCTTGGAGTCGCCCGGCAGGGCGAGGATGACCTCGCTGTACGTGCCGGTGCCCGTATCCGCCGCCGCGAGGGCGATCTCCATGAGCTTGCCGGCGTCGATGTTCGTACGGGCGATGGTGCGCAGCACGTCGGGGTCGAGAGACTGCACGGCGCCGGAGAGGCTGATCGCGCCGGGCACCTGGGCGACGGCGGACAGGACCCGGTCGCGCTGGTTCTTGCCGGTGGTGACGTTGACGACGCGGGGCCAGCCGTAGAGCCGCTGGCACTCGGCGATCACCCGGCAGGTCTCGTGGTCCTCCGGGTACATCCCGAAGTTGCTGTCGGTGATGAGCAGCTCGTTCCGCGCCGTTCCCGCCTCGACGAGCGGCTTCATGTGGCGGCCGATGGCGTGCAGCTCGTCATGGATGTGCTGGGTGTTCTTCTTGGCCACCTTCTGGAAGTACGAGGTGCCCTCCTGGCAGAAGGTGCACTTGAAGGGGCAGCCGCGGTTGGTCTGCACGGTGGGGACGAGCTTGCCGTCGAAGAACTCGTCCATCAGGCCGAGCGCGTACGGCGAGGGCACGTCGGACAGGTCGTGGATCCGGGGACGCGGGGGAGGCGCGTACAAAGTGCCGTCGCTGTTCATACGGTGCACCCCGGGGAGGCTGCCCCGTACGTCGTCCCGGTCGCGTCGGCTGAGGGCGAGGAGGAGGTCGGCGAAGGCGGCCTCTCCCTCGCCGTCGACGTAGAAGTCGACCCGGCCAGCCAGGCGCTCCCGCCAGAACACCGTCTGCTCCGGAAGACGCAGCGGGTAGTGGGGCCCGCCGAAGACGACCGTCGTACGCGGGAAGCGCTCCTTGATCAGGCCGGCGAACGCGAGCGAGAGCTGGCTGTTCCAGATGTAGTGCGAGAACCCGATCACGTCCGGCGGGCCGTCCTGTTCCAGCGCCTCCGCCAGGGCCTCGGGGTACTTGAAGAGCCGTACCGGGTGGTCCAGGTCCATCCGGCTCGCCGCGTACGTGGCCAGGCCGGCCACCGCCTGCGGCATCGTCTCCGCCGAGACGGCCTGCTGGGTGTACGTGAGGTCAGCCAGCCACACCGTGAGCGTGACGCGCGGCCGCGCGGACGGGATCGTGAGGGGGAGCGGCATCAGCACGGGTGCCTGAGTCATGCCACGACCTCCCGCGCCGCGTGGCCCGCCTGGGCACGGAGGAAGATCTGCAGCAGGAGCCGGCGCTCGTTCTCGCGTACGTCCTCCTGGCCGCCGCCGAGGGCCTCGCGGCCGTGGCAGCACAGGTGCTGGTTGGCGATGAGCAGGTCACCTCGCCCGAGCAGGAACCGGCGCTGCCCGACGATCAGTTCGCGCTCCAGGGCCCGGGCCGCCTTGATGTACGGGTCGGCGGGATCGGCGTCCGCGAGCATTTTGGCCGTGAACCGGACGAAGCCCTCCGACGGCGGCAGACCGTCGAGGATCGGGAACGGCTTCCACTCCTCCCCCACGCCCCTGAGCTCGAAGAACGACCCGTCGACGTACCGCGGGTGGGTCAGCAGCTCGGCGTCGGCGTAGCCGAGCCTGTCCACGGCGCGGCGGACCTGCGAGACGAGGCTGTGGCCCCGGCCCTTCGGGTCGGGACGGACGCACAGCAGGGCGCTGCAGTCCGGCGGGAGGGTCGAGTTCACGACGTCGATGTGCATCGGGTTGTACCCGGAACCCGTGGCGCGCATCGGATCGATGGCCAGGTTGGTGCCCAGCGGCTTCCACAGCGGCCAGCAGTCGAAGGCCCGCAGCGGCGTCGCGATCAGGGAGACCAGAGCTGTCACGGCCCGCAGGCCGGCGTCCTCGTCGTTGGTCGCGTCGAGTAGCTCAGCCAGCTCGAGGACGGCGAAGCCCTCGCCCTCGGGGGCGTTGAGCAGACGGTCGCAGGTCGCGGCGAACTCGTCGACGCGGGAGAAGCCGGCCAGCGTCTCCTCGTACCGCGCGGCGGTCTCGGGCGAGAGCAGCCCGTCGTCGCCGAGCCGCCACTCGGGGAGGGCGGCGGCCTGCCGGGCGAGGTCGGCGACGAGCTCCTTCGGCAGGGGCACCCGGTACTCGGGTACGGACAAGGAACGGGACGTCATGGAGCACTCCTCGTGAGAATCAGCGAATGGGACGAATGGGAGAGGGAAACGGGAGGTAGGTGCGGGCGACGGTGACCCAGATGACCAGCAGGACCGGTACGAGAAGCACCGCGAACTGGAACCAGCCGAAGTCGTAGCGCCGAAGCAGCCGGACGGGGTGGCGGAGGGCCCAGCGCGACCGGGCGAACCGACGCCGGGGGATCGTGGCTCTGGGTGCCGAGGTCATCGGGGCCTGCGCTTCGATCCCGCCGCGGGCTGAGGGCCGGCCACCGTGTCTTCGGGTGCCGTCGGGCTTTCGGGTGAGGAACCGTCCGAGCGGTGCCGTCGCAGATCGGCGAGGGAGTCGGGCGTCGAGACGAACGCGCCGGTCTTCTCCAGCCACCCCATGAACGAGTCGTGTTCCTCCGGGTGGAACCAGAGCGTCACCATCGACGGTGCGACGATCCCGTCAGCCCGTCCGTCCTCGATCGTGGCGAGTACCTTCGGCCACTCGGGGCGGTCCGCCCGGCTGGAAAGCACGGCGGCCCGATCGACGTAGGTCGCCGCCACGGTCCAGCCGCGCGTCTTCACGTACCGGAGCACGTGCCGTAGCGCCCGCTGGGGCTGTGCCTTCGGGGCGGCGGCTCCGGGAGAGAGGCATGCGTACACGACGACCCGGGCGCCGGGCGGGACTCGCCACGACGGGACCTTGACCGCCTGGCTCATGCCGCCCGACCCCTGTTCGTCGGAGAGGGCTCCCGCATGACCGGGAAGACGCACCACGCGACCTTGCCGTCGTCGGTGAACCCCCAGCTGCCGCCGAGCTCTGCCACCAGCGCGTCCACCAGCCACAGGCCCCGCCCCTGCTCCGCCTCGGCCCCGGCCCGCCTGGGTCTCGGTACCTCGGACGGCGAACCGTCGTCGACCTCCAGACGGACCTCGCCGCCCATGCGCCGCATGCGCAGGCCCACGGAATCGCTCGTCCCGTGGACGATCGCGTTGCCGACGAGCTCCGAGATCACCACCTCGGCGGAGTCGACCCGCGCCTCGTGCACCCGGCACGCGTTGCGCAGCCAGGCCGTCCCGATCCGCCGCGCTTGAGAAACCCGCGAGGCGTCGCGGACGAAGGAGACGTCCATGGGCGACGGCGCTATGCGCGCGCCGCCGCCGGCCATGGGGATGCCACGGCAGCCCATGAGGCTCGTGGTGATGATCGAGGTGGGAACCGAGGACGCCATTGCCCAGCCCTTCCGCATGTCGGACCCTGGTGGCGAGGCGTAGCCGTGAGGCCGCGCCGTCGCGGTCACCGAACAATGACGGCGGGCCGACGGACTTTCCTACGGCCTCGATCTCGTCGTTCCGGCCCCCGGAGGGTCCTGCCGTGGTCTTCTGGGACTCGAGTGCGTCCTGCCCGGCCGCCGGGCGGGTAGGTGATCGACAATCGCCGCGTACAGGCGGAGGGCCTGACGGCGTCCATGCGAAGGGTCCACGGTGGGCGACAGACAGCTGACGGTGTTCGGCAGGCTCGTACAGGAACGCGGCTGGGGATACGCACGGTTCGGCCGCGAGTTCCGCAAGGTCTGCGCCGACCTGCGCCTGGACGACGTCACACCCCAGCGCAAGCAGTACGACCGGTGGCGCACGGGGCAGATCAAGGGCGTGCCGCGCGCCGAGGCGTGCGAGGCACTCGAGGGCATGTTCCCGGGCTGGACGGCCGAGAAGCTGCTCGCCTTAGCAGAGCCCTCGCCGCTGGTAGCGACCGCCGACACCCCACCGACACGCACAGAGCAAGAGCCGAAGCACGCGTCCGAGACAGGGGCGAACGTGCTCCTGGAGGAGGACGAGATGAAACGGCGAACCCTGATTCGCGGGCTTGTCGTCGGAACGACCCTCGGCATCACCGAGGCGGCCCTGGAGGTCATGGCCGCCGCACGGCAGCGCATGGACCTGGCGCTTGAATCGTCGGCCGTCGGGCCGGCGACTCTGGAACGCTGGGAGACCACGGCCTTCGAGTACGCGCACGCCTACCAGACGGTGCCACCGCACCGGCTTCTCGCCGATGTCCTCGCCGACTTCACCGAGGTGGAGCGACTGCTGGAACAGCGGCAGCCCATCCGCTACCGCCAACGCCTCTGCCGCGTCGCCGCCCAACTCGCGGCCTTGGCGGGCATCTTCACCTCCGCCCTCGGGGCCCACCGCGAGGCCCGAGGCTGGTTCCACACTGGACGCCTCGCCGCCTCGGAGGCCGGGGACAACCAGCTCGAAGGAGCGCTGACCGTACGCTCGGCCATCGTCTCCCTCTACTACGGCACCCCTGCCTCCGCCCACGAGCAGGCCGCCCGGGCGCGGCACATCCTGGGCGACACCATTGGCCCCGCCACCACTCGCGGCCTCCTCGTCGAGGCTCGGGCACTCGCCCGCATGGGACGTGGGGACGAGGCGCTGCCGCTGCTGCGCCAGGCAGAGGACGCGTTCGGCCGGCTGACTGCCGAGGACCGCGACGACCCCGCCTTCGGCCACACCGAGCGGCAGTTCCTCTGGCACCTCGGCAACGCGTGGACGCACCTGGGACGCAACGAGGACGCCTGGCAGGTCCAGCGCCGGGCCCTCGACCTCTACCCGCCCACCGAGTACCTCGACCCGACCCTGATCCGCCTGGACCGTGCCACATGCCTCGCTCGCGGCGGCGAGCCCGAGGAGGCGTACCGCACCGCCACCCAGGCCCTGACAGCTCTACCGGACGAACACCGGACCGGCATGGTCACGAAGTACGCGACTGACTTCGGCCGCGCCGCCGGACACGCCCAACTTCCCGCCGGCAAGGACTTCGCCGAGCTGCTGCGCGCCTGAGCCGAGCTACCGGCCGACGACAGGATTGACGAGGGAGCCGATCCCGGAGACGTTCACCGCGACCTCGTCGCCGGGGACGACCGGGCCCACCCCGGCCGGCGTGCCGGTCAGGAGCACGTCGCCCGGCTCCAGCGTGACCGCTGCCGTGATGTATGCGAGTAGGGACGCGACCGGGTGCAGCATGGTGTCCGTACCGGCCGATTGGCGTTCTTCGCCGTTCACGTCGCAACGCACGACGAGCTTCGTCGGGTCGAGGTTGGTGGTGATCCACGGGCCGAGCGGGCAGAACGTGTCGAACGCCTTCGCCCAGGACGGCTGCCCGTCCTCCCGCTGGATGTCCCGCGCGGTCACGTCGTTGGCGCAGGTGTAGCCGAAGACGTACTCCAGCGCATGCTCGGCGGGGACGTCGCGGGCGGTGCGTCCGATGACGACGGCGAGCTCGGCCTCGTAGTGCACCTCGTGCGACTGGGTGGGGTAGCGGATCGGCTCTGCCGGGCCGATCACGGCGGACGGCGGCTTGAAGAAGAGCCGGGGCGCGGTCGGCGTGTCCAGGCTCAACTCGGCGATGTGGTCGGCGTAGTTCCGGCCGACAGCCACGATCTTCCCGGGGCTGACCGGGGCGAGTAGCCGTACGTCGTGGAGCGGGACGCGGCGGCCGGTGGGCTCCGTCGTTCCCCTCACCGGATCGGCGCTCAGCACCTCCAGGACGTCGTCCCCGTCCTCAGCCATGAGGCGCCCGTGAAGGACGTCGCCCTTCCACTCGAACCTGGCCAGCCGCTGCGATTCACCCGTCAGCCTCATGCCTGAACCGTACCTTCGCGCCAGGGTATGGCGGCCTTTCTCGGACAGGCCCGGGAGAGCCATCGGCCCCGGTCGTGGTCAGAATGCGCGGAGGTACACCCGGGCTTGCTCGGAGTCCAGGTTCTCGATGTAGATCTCCATCCACGCGACGTCGCGACGTCGGTAGTCCTTGACACACGGCGGGCAGACACCCGCCCAGAGGGCATCTTTGAGTGTTTTCGGCTCTGAAAGTCCAAGGTGCTCGAAGAGTTCGGACTCTTGTGTCGACTTGATGCCCCATGGCGCCAGCGGCTCTTCGGAGTGCAAGTCCTCGGCGACCTGGGCTGCTGTGGCCTTGCCGGTACGGAAGGAGAGGATGTACTCGTCTTCGCGTGGGTTGACCTGCACGGCACCCTTGACGTCCGTGGCGCCCTTGGGGATCTGAATCTTCATGAACGCGGCCGCTTCGGTGGCGCCGGCACCCTTCTCCCAGTACGGATAGGTGCTCTCGCGCGTAGCGCTGCCGGGGGCCCCGGTCGAGCAGGACGTGAGAACCAGCGCGGAGATCAGCGCGACGAAGAGGCTTCCGCGCGTCTTGTGTCGCCTGTTCACCGGTTCTCCTCGTCGCCCCGCGAGACGTCCCCGCGGCCGCCCGATCGGCCAGGGTCGGCAGGGTTCACTGTAGGGCTCGCGTCGCCGTTCAAGTCGTGGGTGAACGTCGAGCTGCTACCGCGCATGTCGAACTCCTGGGCGATGCCGACGGTGTGCAGATGGCCCATATCGGCATCTTTGATAGAGATCCCTCCATAGAACGGGGTTTGCTTATCCTTGTCCCAGTTGTACCGGTCCCATACATTGACCTGGTACTCCAGTGACACGTCAGGCTTGCCGCCCTCGCCGGGTCTGACTGTGACCACGCCCGAGATGGTCTGCTGGTGTGACCCCAGGGCGTGGTACCAGTCGGTCTTCTCGGTGAACGTACCGCCGTATTGATGGCTCTCCACTGGAATGGTGACGGGTTTGTCGCCCCCGGCCTTCTCGAATTCGGCCAGCGCCTTCCTGCGCCACTCTTCCTGGTTTCGCGCGATATGGATCTCTTCGACGTCGGACCGGAACTTGGCGTCGTCGTGCAGCATGCGGTTCACGTCGACGTCGAGGGTTTCGCCGGTGCCGCGCAGGTAGTGCAGCATGTTCCGGGATGCTCCGGTTTGGCCGGTAATGTCGCCAACCGTGGCGAGGCTGAGGGCCAAGGCGTGGAATTCCACGTCGCGTGGTGTGGGGTCTTCCACGTTGAAGGGACCGGAGCCCGGGTCGGCGGGATGCCACTGGTACTGCGGGTCCATGATTCCGGCCGCTCGCAGCTCGTCGCCCCGTTCCTGGAGCAGGATGCCCCGGGTGACCGGGTCGAGGCTGCGCCACCACGCGGGGACATCCTTGCGGTCCTTGGGCATGCCGGCTGCCTTGCCAGCCTCCTCCAGGGACGGGTAGGGGCCGTCCTGGGGGTTCCGGTTGAAGCCGTTGAAGGTGCCGTCCATGGGGTCGGAGTCAAGGACGGCGGCATCGAGGGCGAGGCGGATGCCGTCGTCGGCATCGGTGACCGACTTGACCGCCTGGACGAGCTTTTCGGCCCACTCGTTCGCCTGGGTGCGGGCGGTCTGCTGGAAGTCGGGGTCGTGGACGTAGGCCGTGCGCTCGTCCTGGGCGAGCCTCTCCGTGTCGAAAGCGACCGTTCCCTGGTCGGAGACGCGCATGCCGGCCCTGACGGCGTCGTCACGGATCGCCTTGAGTCGGTTGCGCAGGTCGGTGAGCTGGGTGTGCGCGTCACGCAGAATGCGTGCGACTGCCTTCGCCTCCTTCTGGGCTCCTAGGAGTTCCTTGAGCGTGACGGTGAACCTGGCGTTGGCGGCGTTCGCGCTCAGCCCGATCCATGACTCGCCGAGCGAGACGCCGTGGACGTCCTTCTCGTACCGGTCCTCGAGCGTCTTGAACTTGGCGGCCATCTCCTCCCACTTGCCCGCGGCGGCGGTCAACGTGGACAGGTCGGTGCTCATGGCTTCGTGATAGGTCGGCATGACTCCCCTGAGGCCGGTCTACCGGCCCGTCAGATGCCTTGGATCCGCGACTGGCGGGCCAGTCGGGCGGCGATGTCGAGTTCGTTGTTCTGCATGCTGATGCCGGTCGCGCTGAGGGCCTGCTTCTCCGAGGACAGGCGCCCGAGCAGCATCTTGACCTGCTTCTCCCACGTCTCGTGGGCTCTCTTCAGCGCACCGGAGGTGTCCCAGCCGTGGCCGTCCTTCGCCGCGAACGCCTTGACCGCGGCATTCGTGGTCTCGGCCGCGTGCTTGCCGTCCCTCGTGACCCCCGGCTCCAGGTCGTCGTCGATCGCCTTCGCCGCCGCCTTCTTAGCCGCTGGGCTGGAGGCTAGGTCCGGCTTGCCGGCACCGCCACCTCCCGCGGTCGGCGCGAGCTGGTTCAGCCGCATCGGCGTGGACTGCTGGGCTGCCGCGTTCGCCTTGACATGCTCCCATTCGTCCCAAGCCATGCGTCTCCCCCGTTGATAGTCCCTCAGAGGGCGTTAAGTCCGTTTCTGGTAGCGGCCTCGTCCGGGCTGGGTGAGGAAGCCTTGACGGGTGAGGCGTCCGAGGCGGCTGCGGGTGATGTTGACG
>NZ_LMEP01000017.1 GCF_001426405.1 Streptomyces sp. Root1304
GCAGACTTCCTCCACACCTACAACCACCACCGCTGCCACACCGCACTCGACGGACACCCACCCATCAGCCGTGTCAACAACCCTGCAGGTCAATACACTTAGTAGTTCTTGCCCATGGAGGCGCCGGAGTGGCCTTCGATGGTGCCGCAGGTGGCGGGGGCAGTGACTTCCTGGGGCAGCCTGGGGTCGAGCTCGCTCTTGCCCTTGCCGAAGTCGTACGTGCCGTTGCCGTTGGGGTCGATGCCGTGCTGGACGACGTGCAGGTTGGTGATGTTGTCGGCGACGGCCTGGGAGACGGTGATCGTCCGCGAGTAGGACAGGTCGCCGTTCTTGTCCGCGACCGGCATCCGGTCGACATCGACAGCCCCTCCACCGCCCGACCGTCGGGACATCACAGAGACTGAACTCCGGCCGTTCCTTGCCGCGATCTCGGGCGTCGCACCGAGGCGTGCGGTTCCCGGCCTCGGCTGCGTGCAGGCGGGGCCAGACGCCAGCCTTGCGCCAGTCCCACAGCCTTCGCCGGGCAGTGGCCCCTGAGCGGCCCATGGTCTCGGCGGGTACCTCGCGCCACGCGACACCGGTCCGCAGCACGGAGATGATGCTGGCCAGGGCCGCCCTGTCCGGCGTGCGCAGTCGCCCGGGGTGGCGGTGGCGGCGTTCGGGAGCGGGCGGCAGCAACGGCGCCACCCGCTCCCACAGGTTGTCCGGAACAAGGGCAGCACGCACTCGGACACCCTGTCGACCACGATCTCCGGATGCGAGGGATGCGGCGTACTCGTTCCGGAGCGGGAAGCCGGCCACCCCGGCTCCCGCGCGCACGGCAGTCGGCCGTGTCCGCCCGCGGAGCCCTGGGCCCGAGGCCCAGGGCTCCGTCAACCCGGTCGGCAGCGGCCAGCCGCTGCCTGCGTGCCCACCGTGCACGATCCCGTTGGGGCGCGTATCGAAAGTGGATCTTCATTCGTGGGGCGGTGGGTGTGGCGGCGACTCAGGTATCGTCGTGCCCGGCTGCAATCCCGGTGCTGCAAAGACGGGCGATCGGGCAACGGAAGACCGGGAGTTCCCGTTGTGTGCGCCCGTACCAGCCATCTTTCGTCACAGCCATTCGTCGATGGCCGCGACGAGGGCGGTCGCTTCGTAGCGGGTGGTGACGGCGCGGTGCCTCTTGAGGCGGTTGATCCCGCACTCGACCGCGTGGCGCTCACGGTAGTCGACCGGGTCGAAGCGCGGCGGCGCCGCCGAGGCCAGAGGGGCGGCCGCCCCGTCTTGGCGCCCTTCGGCAACAGCGGCTCCAGTACCGCCCGCTGCCCGTCCGTGAGATCTCCCCGGCCCGTGAACCTTGATCATTCACACCTCAAGATCCACTTTCGGCACATGCCCTAGCTTGATCTTTAACGTCTGGGCCATTGGCCAGCCGCTGAATTGGGTCGTGGTGATCTCAGGCTGCGTGGGAGCATCTCGGCATGCGCCTGGTAGCTGACGGGGCCACGCCGACCTCGCGGTTGGTACTGTTGAAGGACCTCGAGACTGACGACGGGTATGCCTTCGAGCTGGCGAGCCCGCTCTTCCTGGCTGCTGGTGATCGAATCGTTTTCGAAGACGACAGGCTTGTCGTCGTGCGGGCAGGTGGAGTGCGGCTGTCGCCGGCCGGCGGCTGGTCCACTCGTTGCGGACCCGGATCTCCGCGCCGCCGGTAGAAGCCGCTCCTCGAACGGTGCGTCGTACTTGATCACTCGGTCCGGTAACTGCCGTACGTGGAAGAGACGTTCGTCTGAACATGTGCTCCGACCAAGGAACACACACGTCCAGCACGAAGGCCGTGAGGATGAGTCTGCTGCATCACGATGCCCGGCGAGAGCCGTTGGCCGAACTGTCACGCTTCCGGGGGGGCACGACGAGGAGCAGCAGGCGACCGTGCTCCTCGACAAGGCCGTGGAGGCTGCTGTCCGGGCCTATCCGGAGGTGCGGCTGCGACGCACCACGGTCGAGGGCCCGGCGCACAAGACGCTCGTCGAGCGGTCGGCGGCGGTGGACCTGCTGGTCGTCGGAGCACGGCGCCGCGAGGGCCACATCGGCATGGAGCTGGGCCGGGTCGCCCATCGGGCCCTCCACCACGCCGCCTGCCCGGTGGCCGTCGTCCCGCAGGGCCACGGCGCTTCGGCCAGGGGCGAACGGTGATGGCCGGCGCCACCCCGCACGCTCGCGGCGACATCGGCCGCCGGACTACCGCGAACGCATGGGCTACGGCCACCTCACCGTCGCGCTTCGGTGGGTGTCCAGCTCTTGGTCCGCTCCGACCTGGCCGGTGCCGGCGTCGCCCTCACCTTCGACCCGGAGAGCGGCTTCCCTGAGGTCATCGTCGTCAGCGCGGCCTGGGGCCTGGGGGGAGACCGTCGTCAACGGCCAGGTCGACCCCGACGAGTAACACGGTCTTCAAGCCGAGCCTCAAGGACTCCCCGCTCGATCCGCTCGTCGACCTGGGGATCGGGACCAAGCGGCGCAAGGCCGTCCACGCCGAGGACGGTCTGACCCGGACCGTCGACACTCCCGACGCGGAACGCGGCGCGCGCGTCCTCGACGACGCCGACGTGCGCGTCCTGGCCCAGTGGGACGCGGCCGTCGAGCAGTACTACGAGTGCCCCATGGACCTCGCATGAGCGAAGGACGGCCTCACCGGCGAGCTCTGGACCGTCCAGGCACGCCCCGAGACCGTGCACTCCCGACGCCGCGCCGCGACCCTGGCGCCGCCCGCCACCCCCGGGCCCAGCCCGCTTGTCGAGGGCATCGCCGTCGGCGCGGCGATCGGCCAGGGCCCGGTGGTCGCGCTCGACGCGCCCGTCGACCTCGACCGCTTCCCGCCCGGCGGCGTCCCCGCCGTCGTCGGCACCGGCGACGGCACGCGTCTCCCGCGCGACGGCGCGGCGGTGACCGTCTCGTGTGCCGAGGGCGAGCGGGGCCGGGTGTACGAGGGCTCGCTCGCGTACGAGGAGACCGAGACCGACCTCGCGGACCTTCCGGCCACCCGGACGCACGTCATGCTCAACCTGGCCGATCCGTCGGCCGCGTTCCGCTGGTGGCGGCTGCCCGCCGACGGCGTGGGCCGTTCGGTCCCGTCCCGTCCCGGGCCGAGCACGTGGGGGATGCCCGGGCCGAAGAACCGTCGCCAGACCTTCCTGGCAACGGTGGTCATACGCGAGGGTCATCCGCGACGTGGCGGCGCCCCCGCCGGCGCGTTCGGCGGTCCTGTCCCCGCCGTCGCCGACCTCAGTCGTCGGACCGCAGCCGGTCGACGACACCCGCGACGCCGTCCACGCTGCCGCAAAGCCGCATGACCACCGGCGTCAGACCGCGGCGCGGCAGAACGCCACTGAGGGTCACGATGCCGTCGGCGACCTCGACGTTCACGGCGGAGGGAGGCAGACGCAGGGTGTGGGTGAGGACGTCCTCGACGATCTCCTCCTGGATCGCGTGATCGCGCCGCAGGAAGAGCTGGATCAGGTCACTGCGGCTCAGCACGCCCAGGACCGCTCCCTGCGCGTCCACGACCGGCAGCCGCTTGACGCCCTGCCGGTCCATGACCCGGACCGCGCGCACCACGCTCCACTCGGGCCGTGCCACCACTGCGGGGCTCGTCATGAGTTCCCCGGCGGTGCTTCCTCCACCGCCGTCCGCCTGGCGGCGGACGAGATCGCGTTCGGAGACCACGCCGAGCGGGTGGTCGGCCTCGTCGACGACGCACACGGCGGTGATATCGAACTCGTCGAGCAGCCGGGCGATCTCCCTCAGGGAAGCGTCGGGGCGGACGCTCACCGAGGCGGGGGTCATCAGATCGGCGACGCTGCGATGCCTCATGGCGTGTCACTCCCGGTCGTGGCGGCCACGCGCCGCCTCACCTTGTCCGTCAGGGCCGCCAGACGCGGCGACACGGAGGCCACCGGTGCCTGCGGTCCGTCGATTCGGCGCGCCGCCTCCGGTACTTGTTCGAGGCCCGTCTCGAAGCGGGTGCGGTCGGAGGCGAGGGACGGACGCGGCCCGACTCTGCGACCGTTCCGCATCACGGTTCGTAGCAGTGGCTCCGCGCCGGCAAGGATCGGCTCGTCGCGCAGTCCGATCACGTCCAGGAGGTCCGGTCGGCGGAAGACCTGCTTGGGTGCAGGGGCCGTGACCTTGTGGGACGACAGCTTCATGACCGGTCGTCCGTCGTACGCGACGAGCTTGTAGGCCGCGTCAAGGTACGGGGCGTCGGCGGAAACGCCCATCTTCGTGCCGACGGCGTACACGTCGATCGGCGCGCCGGACCGTACGAGGGCGTCGACTGCGTATTCGTCGAGGCCGCCGCTGGCGATGATCCGCACCCGCGGCAGTCCCGCCTCGTCGAGGAGGGTGCGGGCGCGCCGCGCGAGCATGGCGAGGTCGCCGCTGTCGAGACGGATTGCGCAACCGTCCGGAGCTCCCAGCTTCTCCAGGACGCGCGCGGCGGCCCGGGTGCCACGCTCGGTGTCGTATGTGTCGACGAGCAGCGTGACGGGCCCGGGGTGCGCCCGGGCGAAGGCGCGGAAGGCGTCGAGTTCGTTCGGGAACGCCTCGACGTACGAGTGGGCCATCGTGCCGGACGCGGGAATTCCGTATCGGATGGCGGCGGCCACGTTGCTCGTGCCCGCGAACCCCACCAGTGCTCCGAGGCGTGCCGAGGCCAGGCCGGCCTGCGGGCCGTGGCTGCGGCGCAGCGAGAAGTCGATCACCGGACGTCCCGAGGCCGCGAGCACACAGCGGGCGGCCTTCGAGGCGACGGCGGTCTGGTGGCAGATCAGGGAGAGCAGATACGTCTCGACGAGCTGTGCCTGCGGAAGCGGTGCGGTCACCTCGAGGAGCGGCTCGCCGGCGAGGACGATCGTTCCCTCCGGTAGGGCCCGCACCTCGCCGTCGAAACGGAGCCCGACGAGCGGGTGCAGGTCCTGCTCCCGGCGGTGCAGCGCTTCGGCGAAGTCCCTGACGTCCGCCGGGCCGACCGTGAAGCCCGAGAGGTAGTCGAGCGCGGGCTCCAGACCGGCGGCGACGAGGAATCCCCGCTCCGGCGGCAGATCCCGTACGAAGAGGCTGAACGTGGCAGGTGATCGCATGCCCTCGCGGAGGTAGGAGAGGGCCATGGTGACCTCGTAGAGGTCGGTGGTCGTCACGTTCGACACGCCACTCAGCTCCTGTCGTGTCCGTAAACTGTGGGGCGGCACCTCACATCGACGAGGCCGTTCACCCCTGGCTCACTTCGCGTCGTTCTCGGGATGTTCATGGCGTGCCTCCTGGGGTTGACCCTCCAGCTCCGTCGACCGGAGGAGGGATGTCGCTCAGACGAAGTCGAGCACGTCCGACACCGGTCTGCGGGGCGTGGCCTGTCCAGCGGGGCCGTATCCGATACGGATGATCATGTGTACGCAGCCCACCGTCGAGTGCGGATCCCGCGTGACCGCCCGCAACTGCGGCCACTCCAGTGGCTGGGAGATCACGGATGTGGCGAGGCCGTCCAAGGTGGCCTGGAGCAGTACGCGCTGCATCCCCTGGCCGGCCCGTAGCCAGTCCGCGGGCCGGTCGTCCTCGGTGCCGAGCAGGAGGATCTGCGGCCGCTCCTCGAACCGCGCCGATTCGCGGCCCGTGGGGCGCCGTGGCGCGTCGAACTCCGGTGCGGGGGCATTCGTTCCGCGCTGCGGCGCCCCGATGGCATCGGACGGGATTCCTGCGGGCACCGAGCCGGGCCTGCCGGTCCCGGTGTGGGCCCAGGAGGCGAGTTCGGCACGCAGACCCGTATCCATGGCCTCGACCAGCTCGGAGTCGTGTACGAGGTCGAGCACGGTGTCGGTGTGCCAAGGGCCGGGTGTGAGCAGCCGACTGCCTTCGAGCAGGGCGGCGAACCGCAGTGCGTCGAGAACCGCCTGCGGGACGTGTTCGTCGGCGTAGGGGAAGCGGCTGCTGTGGCGGCGGCGCAGCACCGGCTGAAGGACGGCGAGGGCGTCGTCCATGACGGGATCGGTGGCCTTGTGGAGCGTCACCTCCGCGAGGAACAAGGGGCTGTCGGGGTCGGGCAAATGCCGTACGGACGCCCCCCAGCCCCGCCGGGCCGCCCCCACCCGCATGTTGAAGACGGCGGCACCACACCCCAGGTGGAGGGCGCGGTGCTGAGAGTCGGCTGTTGGCAGGGTACGCGCGGGGTCGCCGTACACCTCGATGGTCTCGCCGTTCACCCGGTGGAGGAATCGCCACGGCTGGGCGTTCTGCAGGGAGGGGGCGGTCACCGCGTCATCGACGAGCGAGGTCACCAGCGCCGCGTCGGGACGTGGGAGCGTCATGGCGGGTTTGTCCTCTCCAGTGGTGGTTCGCTACGGAACCGGCGAGGTGGTCACCACCCCCTCACCTTCCGGGTGACTGCTGTCGCTGGAACAGGGCCGAACGGTCCCGGGCCGTGGCCGAACGGTGCCGGCGTTCCGGGGGGCGGCGGACGCTGGGGTTTGAGGAACCTCGCCGAGCGCGCGGCGAACCTTGGGCGGTGAGCTGTCGGTGCCGCTGAGAAGCCGTCCGGCACCCGACTGGACGGAGGTGATACCGCTACGGCGACTGTCGGCGACTGTCGGCGACTGTCGGCGACTGTCGGCGTCAGAGGGGTGGAGCGTCGTGCTCGTGTACCTGGGCGGCGATCACTGCGGCTTGTACGCGCCGCTCGACGCCCGGCTTGCCGCCCTCCACACGGGAGACCGAGGCCGAGGTCCGGTCCGGCCGGCGCCACCGGCTCCGGGCTGCGGCGGCCGTCGGTGGAGGTCACCGGTGCCGTGCTGGTCGGGGAGCGTCTGCTGACCCGGAGCGTGAAGCCACCCGGCGCACGCGGACCTCACGGCACGCCGCCGCCGAGCCACCGGCGGCGGACGAGCGGCCATGGGGCCGGGCGGCGGCGATACAGGCCCTGTCGGCCCTACCGTACGGCGGCTCCAGTGGGGCAGCCTCGCAAAGGGACCAGGAAACGGTTCTGCGCCACAGACGCCCGGCCCAGGCGATGCTTCGTTCTGACCGCCGCTCGCCGCAGCGCATCCTGCTCGGGAGCGATACATGACCATTCTGATTACCGTCGTGGTGGTGCTGGTCGCCCTGGTACTGATCACGCTCGCGATGGCGGTACGTATCGTCCGGCAGTACGAGCGGGGCGTCCTCTTCCGGTTCGGCCGGCTGACCGGCACGCGCGAGCCCGGGCTGCGGTTCATCATTCCGTTCGTCGACGTCCTGCACCGGGTCTCGCTGCGCATCGTCACTATGCCCATCCAGTCCCAGGGCGTCATCACCCAGGTCGTCGGGCAGCACACGCTGGACCGGACGCCGTCCGAGACGGACCGCATCAACCTGGACATCCGTCAGATGCTTGACGTGACCACTACGGAGCGGGGTGTCGAGGTCACGCTGGTGGAGCTCAAGGACATCCAGCTGCCGGAGTCCATGAAGCGCGCGACGGCCCGACAGGCCGAGGCCGAGCGGGAGGAGCGCGCCAAGATCATCAGCGCTGAGGGCGAGTCCCTGGCCGCTGCCGCCCCGGGGGATGCCTCCGACACGATGATGGCCCACCCGCCCGCCCTGCAACTTCGCAACCTGCAGAGCTTGATCGAGATCGGTGTGGACAAGAAAACCACCGTGCTCTTCCCCGCACCGCTGATGAGCACCATCGGTGACCTCGGCGCCTTCCTCGCCCGCGAAGCGACCGCCGCCGCCACGGCGCCGCCCGCCCCCAAGCCCGTATTCGACCTGGGCAAGCCGGCCGGCGTAGCGGCACACGACGAGGCGGCCGAACCAAGCGTTCTGCGCAGGCGCGAGCACGGCTCACCCACGGCACGAGGCGCCCCCGACGGAGAGGCCGGACAGATTCGGGAGCAGTCCGAACACGAGGAGTCCGTCCGCAGGCGTCGGCCTCCGTGGGGGGAGAGGCGGCGACTGTGGACCCGTCACGCATCTGACGTGGGGAGAGCACCATGCGGCCGACGTTCGTTCCGGGACGGATCGCTGGGATCCGGATCGGAGTCCACTGGAGCGTTCTGCTCGTTTTCGCCGTGATCGCCTTCGGGCTCGCGGAGGGCCGTCTGCCCGAGGCGCACCCGGGCCACGGCTGGCCGGTGTACTGGGCGGCCGGGATCTCGGCCGCCGTGGTCTTCTTCGCTTCTCTGCTCGCGCACGAGCTGGCGCACGCGATCGTCGCCCGGCGTAACGGGGTCGAGGTGGACGACATCGTCCTGTGGCTGCTCGGCGGTGTGGCACGGCTCAAGGCGGAGGCGCCGAACCCGGCGGCGGAGCTGCGGATCGCGGGCGTCGGTCCCCTGGTCAGCCTCGTTCTGGGCGGGCTCTTCACGCTTGCCGCGTGGCTGCTCGACACGACGGCCGCGCCGGGGCTGGCCGTCGAGGCGCTGGCGTGGCTCGCGGCGATCAACATCCTGCTGGCGGTGTTCAACGTCATTCCGGCCGCTCCGCTGGACGGCGGGCGCCTGCTGCGTGCCTTCCTGTGGTGGCGTACGGGAGATCGGCTGCGCGCGACCGCGGGCGCGACGGCGGCCGGTCGAGCTTTCGGCTGGTTCCTGACGGTGGTGGGGTTGTTCCTGTTCGTGCGGGGAGACGTCTTCGGCGGACTGTGGCTGACGATGATCGGCTGGTTCCTGGTCGCCGCGGCCACCATGGAGGGGCAGCAGGCACAGCTGCGTGCCGTTCTCGCCGGCATTCCGGTACGGCAGGCCATGACACCGGATCCGGTCACGGTTCCCGTAGGCCTCACGGTGGCGGCCTTCCTGGCCGACCCGCCCTACCGGTTTCGCCATTCGGCCTTTCCGGTGACCGGCCACGGCTCCGCGCCCGTCGGCCTCATGACTCTGGACTTGGCCAGGAAGGTTCCGGAGGACCGGCAGCACGCCGTGACGGTGGAGCGGGTCATGCTGCCGCTGACGGAGGTCACGGTCGTCGGCGCGGACGATCCCCTGGCGGATCTGCTGCCGCGCCTGCGGCCGGGCGCCGAGCATCGGGCCCTGGTGCTCGACCGGAAGAGGCTGGTCGGCATCGTCTCCGCGTCGGACGTCAGCCGCACCGTCACGTGGCTGATGACGAGCGTCCCCCGCGGCCGCGGGGGAGGCCGGGGCGCGTAATGCGCCTACGTCCACGTCGGCGTGCAGAGGTCGGGCGAACGCGTGCAATGTCCTGCCGATGGATCAGGAAACGCCGGTCCTGCACGTGGGACGTCCGCCTCTGCGTGTCCGGACTCGTGCGACCGAGGAGGCGATCACGGAAGAGCCGCAGACAGTCCGGGCGGATGCGGCGGTCGACTGCGCGGCCTTCCGGAGAGGACTTCCCGGACCTACTTCTTCCGCTTCGTGTCGCCGCCTTCGCGGCGGACCAAGCATACGGAGGCAGAACCATGGTATTCGTACGCGTCCTGTACGCCTCCGAGCATCACTCCACGCAGGAGATCGCCTCACGGATCGGCGCTCGGCTGAGAACTCACGGCCACCATGTCGACGTTCGGGCGCTGACCTCGGCCCTCGGCGGGCAGGGGCTCCCGCGGGCCGACGCGTTCGTCATGGGGAGCGCGGTTCATGACGGAGCCTGGCTGCCTACGGCGGAGGCCGCCGTCCGGGTCTGCGCCGAGGGGTTGCGTGAGCAGCCGGTGTGGATGTTCAGCGTCGGGATGTCCGCCGCCCTGCCCAGGCTCTTGCACCTGCTGGCCGACCGCGCCGTGCAGCCGCGTGTCGCCGCGCTCGTCGATGTCGTCAATCCCCGGGAGCATCGACGCTTCTCGGGCGTGATCCGGCGCGAACACCTGGACCGCAAGGGGGCTGTGCTCTTCCGTCTGCTCGGCTGTCGCTACGGAGACCACCGGGACTGGGCGGCGGTCGAGGCATGGGCGGACGACATCGCAAGGCAGCTCACGGCCCTGCCCGCCCGCGGCCCCGCGGACTGACGGCCTGCCACGGGCGACCGGCCCTCGCGGAGGGCAGGTCGGCCGGCACGGCGTTGGCCCGCTCGCGCACCGCCTTCCGCGAGGAAGGCGGGTGCGGCGTCGAGGCGGCGAGTAGCCTCCTCCGCGACCGGGGCCATGGCGTCGACGCCGGTGAGAGCGACCATGGCGGAGGGGGCCATCGCCTGGACGAACGCCTGGTCGCCGTCGGTGCGGACCACGACATTGCAGGGCAGGAGCAGCCCGACCGAGCGGTCGGCGTCCAGCGCCTGTCGGGCGAGCGGGGGATTGCATGCCCGGAGGATCAGACAGGGCTCCATGTCGTGGTCGAGCTTCGCCTTGAGCGTGGCCTGGACGTCGATCTCGGTCAGGATGCCGAAGCCCTGCTCCGCCAGTGCACGGCGAACGGCCTCCACGGTCTCCTCGAAGGTCCCCGCCAGCTTGACAGTGTGGTCGTACGGCATTGACAACCTCGTCGGCACGTGTCCGGCCCCGGTCGTCGTGCTGCTATACGGGCGGCTCGGGCCGGGCCGCGACCAACAGCATGATGCCTGACCGCACTCCTCCGGAGGCGAACCACCTCGGCGGATGCCGTGATGCTGGGACCGGGCGTCGATCGACGGAGCGATCTGGATGACGCGGACGGCAGCCGGTCGGGCTTGTCTCCCGCAGTGGTCAGCAGTTGACCGGCCGTCTCCGTGCCCACCCCGGGCAGTGTGACGAGGCTGGGTGCCGCCCGGGTCACGAGGGGAGTCAGGTCCGCTTCGGCTTCTTCGATCTCCTGTTGAAGGGTCTGGTAGCGCCGGCGAGGCGGCGCAGTGCTGTCTCGGCCGCGCTGTTGCGGACCACACGCAGCGCGCGGATCGCTTCCACGATCCCGTCCCGGCTCTTCGGTGTTCCGCTCGCGCGGCCGGACAGGACGGCGTGGCCACCGCGTAGGCGTCGATCGGGTCGGACTTGCCGTGGGCCCCGCCTGGCCTTGCGGTCCGGCCGGCCGACCTCGACGACCGTGATGCCGTTCGCGGCTCAACAGACGGACAGCCGAAACGTCAGTCGGACCCGGAGTCAGGCCCCCGAACGACGCCGAGGACATCCAAACTGTCAGGCCCCGCGTGAGCGGGGGTCCGCGGAGGGCGGCCCGGGTTGTTCCTCCAGGACGCTCCGGGCCACCGGGCCCAGGAGGTCGGCCAACCGTTGGAAGACGTCGATGAGCATGTCGTCCACGGTCAGGACGCCCACGACCCGGTGACCGTCCAGGACGGGAAGGCGACGGAACCCGGACCTGCGGAAGGTTCGGTAGGCCACGTGGATGTCATCGGTGACATCAACCGTGATCACGGGCGAGGTCATCACCGAATCGATCATCTCGTCCGCGTCGAGGCTTCTTGCCAGAGCGGCCAGCGCGAGGTCGCGGTCGGTGACGATGCCTCGGAGGGTGTCGCCCTCGGTGACGATCACGGAACCGACCCCGTACTCGGCCATCTCTCGGGCGACCTGTCTCAGCGGTGTCCTTGTGGGCACGGACACCGCCGGACGGCTCATCGCTTCGGATACCTTCATCGGCCCGGTTCCTACAGTCCCTGAGGCAGGAGCAGTTCGTGTGCCAGCCGGGCGCCGCGAGCCGCCTCCTTCTCCCTGTCGGCGTCCTCCGAGGGGATCTCCTTCAGCCCTTCGGCGAGCGCTCTGACAGCCTGAGCCAGGACCTGCACCTGGACCTCCAGGGTGCGCAGCCTCTCGTGCTCGTTCGGGGGGATGTTCTCGGTCATGACGTCTCCCTTCTTGCGGTGAACGGGGGGCGGGCTCCCCCGTTCGACGGGGTGACTCGTGCTGGGTCGGTCGCATCGCCGTCTTCCGCTGCTAGCCCGCCTCCATGTAGGGGCGGCGGAAGACGAGGGGGCCGGTGTCGTGCGGGCGTACGGCTGTCAGCGCTTGGGAGACCGCGGCCTCCAAGGGGCCGCTGGTGTCGATCACGACGGCTTCTGTCCACGGAGGCTCTCGCGCCGCGATGGCGGTGGCCACGTCGAGGTCGGCGTCGGACGGTCCGGCGGCGCGGTGTTGCAGGCGGGCCGCCGTCATCTCGTCCGGGACCTGGCAATGCAGGGCCACGAGGTCGGCATGGGTGCGTTCCGCCACGCGCCGGGCGGCTTCGCGCTGTTCGGCGCTCGACCAGGTGGCGTCCAGGACGACGGACTCGCCGCGGGACAGCAGGGTGGCTGCGCGTTCCAGCAGGGCCGCGTAGGTCGTGGCGGTCCACTCGGGTGTGTACAGGCCCTCGCCGTAGGGGGCGGCAGAGGGCCGTTCCGCCGGGATGCCGGCGAGTTCCTTTCGGAGCCGGTCGCTGCTGAGCAGTGTGACGCCCAGACGATCGGCCAGCGCACCGGAGAGCGTGGACTTCCCGCTGCCGGGGAGTCCTCCCACCAGAGTGAGTCCGATGGCGGAGGCGCGCAGGTGCCGCAGGGCCGACGTGATCAGCCGCCGTGCGGCGAGGTTGGCGTCCGGCGCGCCCTGGCGGGCCTGGATCAGGGAGACCTTGGCGCGGACGAAGGCGCGGTAGGCGACGTAGTGGTGCCGCAGAGAGGGGGGTGCGGGATCGCCGGAGTACTCGCTGTACCGGGCGAGGAAGAATGCCGCCTGCTCCGGGGCGTCGAGTTGTTCCAGGTCCATGGCGAGGAAGGCGGCGTCGTCGATACCGTCGACGAAGCGCAGCTGGTCGTCGAACTCCAGGCAGTCCAGGACGCGGGGGCCGTCGTCGAGGCAGAAGATGTCCTCGGTGAGCAGGTCGCCGTGGCCGTCGACGATCCTGCCCTGCTCGATGCGCATATCGAACAGCGGCTCTCGGCCGGCGAGATAGCGGCGGACCAACTGTTCGATCTCCGCCACGCCCTCGGGCACGCGGCCTTCTCCGGCCATCGCACGGACCTGCGCGAAGCTCGCTTCCCAGCGCGACGACAGGGCGTCCCGGGTGCCCTGCGCGTCCACCTCCGGCGTGTGGGGGGCGCTCGCATGGCGGGTGGCGAGCAGTCGGGCGACGGCCCGCAGGGCTTCGTCGACAGCCGCGCCCTCCCGTACTAGCCGGGACAGGCGACGCTCGGCCGGCAGGCGGCGCATCGCCACGACAGGCTCGGGCGCCTCGGTGTCCGGGACCCGAATCTCGCCCACGCCCAGGTAGACGTCCGGGGCGAAGCGGCGGTTGAGAGCGACTTCCCGCTCGCACGCCTCCCGCCGGGCCTCCACGGTGGTGTAGTCCAGGAACTTCAGGTCGACCGGCTTCTTGAGCTTGTAGGCACGATCGCCGACGAACAGCACGACGGCGGTATGGGTCTCGCGCACCTCCGCCCGTGGGAGTGCGCCAGTGTCAGAGGCGCCCGGCCGGAGCGTGGCAGTGTCCTCCTGGCGCACCGTCGCGATCAGCTCGTTCAGCGGGGTCGGCTCAGTCATGGGGGACGACGGCGACAGGGCAGCGCGCGTGGTGCAGCGCGGCGTGGGCTACGGGACCGAGACGTGGTGCGAGGGCGGGACGGTGCGTGCGCCGGCCGCCGACCAGCAGATCGGCTCCCTCGGCAGCGCGCACGACAGCCTCGGCAGGGCTTGCGAGGCGGATCGCGTCGACCGGCTCCACACCGGGGAACTTCTCGCGCCAGGGGCGGAGGATCTGCGCCAGCTGCTTCTGCGCTTCCTCCGTGATCTCCTTGGCGGCGTCATGATCCAGGCCCCAGGGGGTGTGCGCGTGGAGCGGCAGACTTCGGCCATGGACGACCTGGAGGGGCACGCCGCGGGCTGCGGCGGCCTCGTAGGCGAAGGCGAGCAGGCCGTCGCACGGGCCGTGCGGCTTCAGCGCGACCACGACGCTACGGAAGGCGGGGGACGAGCCCCGCTCGCGGACCTCGGCACGGACCAGGACCACGGGCCGCGTGGCCCGGGCCACGACGGCCATGCTGACGGAGCCGAGGAAGTGATCGATCTCCGACGCGGCGCGGACCGGCTCGGGCGCGAGCATGGGCCAGGTATGCATCAGGCGCAGAGTGACCTTGCGCCGCTCGGCCTCGTCGGCGGCCCAGCGAGCGGCCGCCATGCTCTCGGGCGAGCCGTCCAGGCCGACCGTGACGACTGGCTCCATGGCAACTGCCTCACTCTCGAACGGCGCAGGAAGGGACGCGCGAGCGTCGGCGACCGAGGGCCGAAGCACTCCCCTTCCTCTCATTCGAGGAGTACCCCAGATCGTCCTGCCGCGCATGCGGGCCGCGACGTGACCCGGCTCGGGAGCGCTGTGACGTTGCAGCTGTGCGCCGGAGGGGCCGGTAGGCCCCTGGAAGCCGTGCCCCGTTCGGCCCCTTCTCCGGGCCCGTCCGGCACTCGGAGAGCGCGCCGACGGGCGCCAGGGTGGGTATGACAGGTGGATCCACGACGCAAGGAGAACCGCGACGCCAACCCCGAACGAGCCTCGGTGCGGCGATATCACGCGCATGGTGGCAGGTGGCGCCGAGAACCCCTCTCGTGAGCGACCATGCGACTTTCCTTTCTCGCCCTCTGCACAGCAACAGGCTCGCCCCTCATAGGCCGGGGGCGCCCCAGAGCGGGAACCAGCGGGTCAGGTCCTTCTCGATCTGCAGATCGTCCTTGATCACAGCCTTGACCTGGAGTTCCAGCGGATTGTCGCGCCTGTCTCCGGGCAGCGGAGCGAACGGGTAGAAGGTGCCGCGCTTGTAGAGATAGACGAGCGCGAGGGAACGCAGCTCGGCGTCGTGGAAGGTGACCAGGGAGCAGAGCAGCTGTGGACCGAAGCCGCTGTCCTGAAGGGCGGTGTTCACCGCGTGCAGATCGTTGACCAGGCTGGTCAGGTCGCCGGGGTCGCGGCGGGAGAGCAGCCACGAATATCCGTAGGCGTCGCGGCTGAACTCCACCGGCGCGTCGCCGCGTTCGAAGTCCGCACCGAGGAGGGCACGTACTTCCTGCTGGACCTGTGCGAACGCCCCGCCCTCAGAGGGCGTTAAGTCCGATCTTCCTCGGTTCGTGATCGCTCGATCGTGGTACTGATCGCCACGCCGGGCACCTGCTGGGCATGCTCATGCTGAG
>NZ_LMEP01000018.1 GCF_001426405.1 Streptomyces sp. Root1304
CGGTGGGTCCGAAGGTGCAGTAGGTCTGGTGGGTGAGGGTGGAGATGAGGTTGCGGTGGGAGGAGAGGATGCCCTTGGGGCGTCCGGTGGATCCCGACGTGAACATCACGCAGGCGATGTCCTGGGGTGTGAGCCGGATTCCGGGGTTCCTCGCCGGCCGGGCCTCGATCGTCTCCGCCTCGGTGTCCACCCGGACCGTGTGCCAGGGGCCTTCGGCGCGCGGAGCCTGGATCCCGTCCGTCACGAGGACCGCGATCCCCGCCCGCTCGGCGCTTGAGGCGAGTCGTTCGTCGGGGAACTCGGGGTCGAGGAGGGCGTAGCCGGCGCCGGTCTTGATGACGGCGAGGACGGCGACGGCGAAGGCGTTGCTCCGTTCGAGGAGGACGCCGGCGAGGTCGCCCCGGCGCAGACCCGCGGCCATGAGGTGATGCGCGAGACGGTTCGCCCGCTCGTTCAGCTCCCCATAGGTCAGCGTCTCTTCACCGAAGACGACGGCCGGGTGCTCGGGCCGCAGCCGGACCTGCTCCTCGAACAGCTCCGCCTCTTCACCGAAGACGACGGCCGGGTGCTCGGGCCGCAGCCGGACCTGCTCCTCGAACAGCTCCGCCAGCGTCGCGTCCCCGATCTCCACCTCGACACCCCGGCCGTCGGCGAGGATCCGCTTCCGCTCGGCGTCGTCCATCAGCTCGAACCGGCTGAGCCGCTGCCCCGGATCGGCCACCGCCTGCTCCAGGACCCGCCGCAGCATCGCCGCCGTCCGTTCGACGGTGGAGGCGTCGAAGAGGTCCGTCGCGTACACCACGGCACCCGTCAGCCCCGACGCGTCGTCGCCCGAGAGCAGGAACTCCAGGTCGAACTTGGCCGAACCGTTGGACACCGGAGCCGTCCGCAGAGTCCGTGCCCCCGCGAGCACCGGACCCGGCGTCGCACCGCTCTCCAGCGCCAGGCACACCTGGAACAGCGGGTGCCTGGCCAGCGAACGGACCGGGTTCACCGCTTCGAGGACCAGGTCGAACGGTGTGTCCTGATGGGCGTACGCGTCCAGGTCGGCGGCCCGGACCCGGCCGAGGAGTTCACGGAAGCTCGGGTCCCGGGAGGTGTCGGTGCGCAGCACCAGGGTGTTCACGAAGAAGCCGACCAGGTCGGAGAGTCGCTCGTCCGGACGGCCGGCCACCGGGGCGCCGAGCGCGAGGTCCGTGCCCGCGCCGAGCCGGGTGAGCGTCGCCGCCAGGGCGGCGTGCACGACCATGAAGGGCGTGCACCGCTCCCGCCGTGCCAGTGCCGTGATGCCCGCGTAGAGATCGGCTCCGAAGTCCACCGGCACGAGGCCGCCCCGGTGCGTGGCCACCGCGGGCCGGGGCCGGTCGTGGAGCGGTCCCATCTCCTCAGGCAGCCCGTCGAGGGCGCGGCGCCAGTGCGCGAGGTCCCGGCCCAGCGGGCTGTCCGCGTCCCCGGGATCACCGAGCACCCGCCGCTGCCAGTGTGCGAAGTCGGCGTAACGGACCGGAAGTTCCTTCGGCCACTCCGGGGCGCAGCCCGCCCGCCGGGCCGCGTAGGCGGTGGACAGGTCCGCGAAGAGCGGGGCGAGCGACTGGCCGTCAGTCGCGATGTGGTGCAGCAGCACGAGCAGCTCGTACCGGTCCGACCCGAGGTCGAACAGCGTCACCCGCAGCGGGCACTCGACGGCCAGGTCGAAGGCGTGACCTGCCGCCTCCGCGACGGCTCCGTCGAGCTCCGCCGGGTCCACCCGACGGCACTCGAACTCCAGCCGCTCCGCGTCGGCGGGCAGGACACGCTGTCGGGGCTCGCCGTCCACCCGTACGAACACCGTCCGCAGCGGTTCGTGGCGGGCCGTCAGATCCGCGAACGCGGAACGCAGCGCCGTCGCGTCCACCGCGCCTTCGAGCCGTACGGTCATCGGCACGTTGTACGAGGTGCCGCCCTGTTCCATGTCGGCGATCAGCCACAGCCGCCGCTGGGCGAAGGAGAGCGGCGGCAGCTCGCAGCTGCGCGGTTCGGCGGTGAGCGGCGGCAGGGCCGGCCGACCGTCCCGGTCGGCGAGCCGTGCAGCGAGCGCGGCGGGCGTCGGATGCTGGAAGACGTCACGGATCGTGAGCCGGGCGTCGAGCGTCGTCGCGATGCGGCCGGTGAGGCGGGCGGCGAGGAGGGAGTGTCCGCCGAGGTCGAAGAAGTTGTCCTCGGCGGTGAGCGACCGGGGCACGTCGAGCACCTCGGCGAACAGTCCGCAGAGGATCTCCTCCACCGGGGTACGCGGAGCCCGGCCCCCGTCGGCCGTGACGGCGGTGTCGAGCGCGGGCGCCGGCAGGGCCCGCCTGTCGATCTTGCCGTTGGCCGTCAGCGGCAGCCGGTCCATGACCACGAAGACCGCCGGGACCATGTGCTCGGGCAGCAGCGAACGCGACCAGGCACGCAGGTCTTGCGGTCCGGGCGCCGGAGCGTCGGTGCTGGTGATCGTGCCGGTGTCGGCGCCTGTCGGTTCGACCGTGACGTAGGCGACGAGCTGCGGGGCCCCGTGCCGGTCCGGGTGGGTGAGGACCGCCGCGCGGGAGATCGCCGGGTGGCCGGTGAGGACCGTCTCGATCTCGGTGGGCTCGACGCGGAAGCCGCGGACCTTGACCTGGGCGTCGGTGCGGCCGGCGTAGTGGAGGCGGCCTTCGGAGTCCCAGTACGCCAGGTCTCCGGTGCGGTAGAGGCGGGTGCCGGGGGGTCCGTAGGGGTTGGGGGTGAAGTGGGTGGCGGTGGTGGTGGGTTGGTGGTGGTAGCCGTGG
>NZ_LMEP01000019.1 GCF_001426405.1 Streptomyces sp. Root1304
GGAAATTCGAGCAAGTCCTGGAAGCAGCCGGGATGACGACTGCCGATATTTCCGCGCAGGCCGTTTCGGCCCACCTGGCGAGGCATGCGAATTCACCCTGGCGAGCTGAAGCGGCTTTCTACGGCGCCTCATTCAAGAGCTCAATCCCTCCACATGTCCAGCAGGGCAAACCGGAAGCGGCCATGCAGGATTGGCGAATTCACCCGCCGAAACGGCCGGTCCCACGAAGGTTGTAGGGACGAGCGTGAAGAGCCTGTGAAGAATCAGAGGTGCGATCTTTGCGAATGTGTGGGCTTTGACGCGCGAACAGAAATTCCATCGAGAGACGTTTGGAGTCGAGATTTCCAATTTGCCGGACGGGTCGCGCTTCGCGATCCGTCATGAATGATGGGTTCTGGCACAGATCAGCGTTCACGCATTCTGGTCCACCACAGCCGAACGTCGCCGACTCGATGCAGTTGGGTCCAGGGTCACGCCGCCCGGAAAACCGAACAAGATCGCTTTGCCGCACGTCCACGCAGCCGGAGAAGAGGCCCGGCACCGCTACTCGTCGAAGCGGATCACCGTCGAGCACGCGCTCGCCGACCACCATCGCTTGAAGCAGCTGTTTCGGGCCATCCCCGGCCTCGACTCCGACCGCACCGCCGACGCCTGACCACGACCCCGATCAGGCACCCATGCCTCCATCCCGATCACGCACCAGCTCGTCATGCGAGGGCCGGCGTGTTCGGCAGGGGAGTCCTCGCCCCCTTGACTCCAGCTGTGTCAGTTGGGCCAGGGGTACGAGGAGGCATTGGTCACAGGGTGATCATCAGCGTGCCGCCGTCGAAGTAGGTGCCCATGTTCTTGCGCACCGAGATCTCGCCGGTGCCGATCACGTGGACGTACATGTCGGCCTTGCCGTCGCCGGTGGTGTCACCGAAGCGGAGTCGTCCCATGTCGGTGCCGTCGACGAAGCGTCCCCAGCCGGCGGACCAGTGGGTGCCGCCGTCGAAGTAGGTGCCCATGTTCTTGCGCACCGCGATGTTGCCGTCGGTGGTGTGGACGATCATGTNGACGAAGCGTCCCCAGCCGGCGGACCAGTGGGTGCCGCCGTCGAAGTAGGTGCCCATGTTCTTGCGCACCGCGATGTTGCCGTCGGTGGTGTGGACGATCATGTCGGCCTTGGCGTCGCCGGTGATGTCGGCGAAGTAGAGCCGTCCCATGTCGGTRCCGGTGACGAAGCGTCCCCAGCCGGCGGACCAGTGGGTGCCGCCGTCGAAGTAGGTGCCCATGTTCTTGCGCACCGCGATGTTGCCGTCGGTGGTGTGGACGATCATGTCGGCCTTGGCGTCGCCGGTGATGTCGGCGAAGTAGAGCCGTCCCATGTCGGTGCCGGTGACGAAGCGGCCCCAGCCGTTCGACATGACGGTGCCCGCCCCGAAGCTGCTGCCGAGATTGCGGTGGACGACCACCGCGCCGTCCGTGCGCTGCAGCACGAGGTCGTCCTTGCCGTCGCCGTCGATGTCGGCGGGCGTGACCTTCTCACGGCTGACGATTTCCTTCACCCAGCCGGCCAGTCCGTCGACACGGGTGTCGACGGCGTTGGTACGGGTCTCGGCCGGGTCGATGCCCAGGCAGCCGCCCTGCCACGACCGGGAGCCCACAGCGACGAGTTCGGGGGTTCCACTGACCGTGCGCAGGGCAGGGCCGCCGGCGTCCCCCTGACAGACGGTCGCGGTGTCGGAGCCGTCGAGGTTCACGTCCGTGCCGGTGGTGGAGGCGACGGTGAAGGTGCCGCTGTGGAGCTTGTCGGGCACCCACTCGGTCTTCGTCCGGCCGAATCCTGCCTTCGTCAGCTGCTCCCCGGCGGCGGCGGCGGTGGCGGCGACCCGGACCGGGACGGCGACGGAGCCGGGAACCCTGGTGCTGAGTCTGACCAGAACCAGATCGCGGTCGGCGTGGGGTACGAGGGCGAGGGCCTGCTGGACGCTGCCTCCAGTCTGTGTCAGGTCGGTGCGGCCGACGGTGACGGTGGTGGCGACCGCGGGCCTGCCGGTGTCGGAGACGCCGGCGGTGGTGAAGCAGCTCTTCGCGGTGAGAACCCACTGCGGGTCGACGAGCGCGCCGGTGCAGGCCGTTTTCTCCCCGATAACGATCTTCGCGGTGAAGTTCAGCTGCCCTGGGGCGTCGCCACCATTGAGGGCGGCGGCGGGGAGGACGGTGGCGGCGGTGGCGAGCACGGTGGCGGCGCCGGCAGCCCACACGAAGCGCGAACGCTTTGCTGTCATGAGTGTTCCTTGATGGTGAAGGAGGAGAGCTTCGGCTGCTGCACGAGTTGTTTCCTTGCTGCGGGATCCAAGGGGTGAACAGGCCGTCTGACGTTCCTACTTGGAGGTGCGGATCTCGACGAGCATGTGGTCGCGGCCCTCGGGGTCGGCACTCTCGCCGACCGCGGTCCAGGTGTTCTTGGCGACGTCG
>NZ_LMEP01000020.1 GCF_001426405.1 Streptomyces sp. Root1304
GGTGGCGGATTGGTGATCTTGGTCGTGAACCCGTCTACCAGGAGCCTTCTTCATGCCCACCTCCGGGGTTGCCCGTCCAACCACCCGTCAGGTCGGAAACGGCTCACCACTTCCTCGATAACCTCACGTTCTAGCCCCCAAGTGTCCAACATCAAGGGGAAGCTTCATTCTGCGTAAAGACCCTCGTGAAGCTCCCAAGCAACCGCGCGCAGACGCTCCTTGAGTTCCGCCCTACCTGAGCCGCGTGTCTTATTGTCATGGCACGTAGCACACAGGGCGATCATTGCGCTTGGCTCATCCAGCCCCCCGGCCGCATGGTCGTCAATGTGGTCGACGTGCAGGAGCGGTTCGCCCGAGTCCGTAATGTAGAGCATTTCACCGCGTGGCAGTAGGCAATCTGGGTTCTCGCAGCGACGATTACAGCGGTGGAGTACGGCCTGGCGGGCGTAACGGTCACGCGTGCGACGGTCGCCGTGTATCGGGCTGCGCTGCTCATGCAGGCCAGCGTGCTTTCGTGCCATAACGCGCTCGCATAGCGCCCTGTACGCAGCTCCGCGCTTCTGACGGACGCGCATCTTGCGCGGCTGATAGGGCAGGGGCTGATACCCCGAAGTCGCTGACTGGGCAGGGCTGCCGGCATAGGAGTCGACTGAGAGAAGCCCTGCTGCGATCAGGTTGCTTACGGTTTGCTTCCCGTCGATCACCCTCGCATGAGGAACCACTAACGGGCGTGAGTGCCCGGGAAGCGTGCGCAGTAGCGTTGGAGCCATGGTGTGCGTCTTGCCTGCGCCGGTGGACATCGTGAAGGCGGGTGGGTTGGTCACTTTAGGCTGCACCCAACTAGGGTCGCGTTCCCCGCTGAGCACTCGACTTATATACGAACGACGGTCCGAAGTGCTCATGACCCCTCCCATAATCAGGTCTGAAACACGCCATCTCACACGGCACTGACAACCGCTGCCTACCGCTTCACCCACCCACAGATCGCGAGCGCGGCGAGATCGAGCAGGGCCGACTCGGGGAGGCGACGCCCAACTGGCCGCCGTCGCGTCTGCGATGGCGTCATCAGACGCCAAATTCAGCATGTCGCAGCATGTCCAGGGCGTTTTTTAATGATTTCCTGAGTACCACATCGCTATACCCCAATAGAATTTTGTCCCCCGCCATCAATTCCGCTAGATCCCCGAGTGTAGACGCATCCTCTTCGTGTTCCAAGGAATACATGTACACCAAGATCGCCTCCATTGCAGTTG
Organism: Streptomyces sp. Root1304; assembly: GCF_001426405.1. Lineage (GTDB taxonomy): Bacteria > Actinomycetota > Actinomycetes > Streptomycetales > Streptomycetaceae > Streptomyces. The sequence goes on from NZ_LMEP01000020.1 coordinate 1,254, forward strand.
CTCGCTGAATCGTCGGGTCACCAGCGGTAAATTTTCTTATGCTCCTGATCCAGGTGAGTAGGATCGAGAGGACATCCTCTAGCGGGGAGTCGCGCGTCTGAACGCTGAGCGCCTTGGCCTTCAGCACTAGGCGCAGCAGTGAATCGCACCGCGCCTCAAATTCTTTAGGGTATTCGACTTTCTTTGACCAGTCGGCAAGATGAAGAAACGGCATCTCTCTCACGGTGCGACAGAAGTCGTCCAGTAGCGCATTCCCCTCTGCGTATATATCAAGGACCAGCTCATGGCGGACCCTATCCAGCCCGCCTGTCGCCCCGAAAATAATATGCTCAGCGTTGTACTGGTTTCCTGTGACGCTTTGTCGGCTCTGATTGAAACTAGCTTCAGCCACTCAAGCCCCCGGCAATCTGGCCGACGGTTGCTGCCAGTGTCGCCAACCCAACAGCATCTGCGAGCCAAGCACGTGCACGCTCGAGGCGCCGCCTTGCGGTGGCGGTGTCGCCTGTCTCCAGGTCTCGACGGGCCGCAAAGAGCTCGTCTCGCCCTAGTTGGTCAAGCTGGGAGTCCTCTGCGCACGCGACATCGATGACCTCGTCCAGCTGTTCACGAGCTGCTTCAAGAGTGATGCGTTCTGTCCTGTACTGGACCTGATTGATGGTCTCGGCGTTGTTCTGGCCGCCGTAAACGGTCTGGTTGTGCTGGTTGAAGGTCGCCATGGGCCGAGACTATTGCCAGTCCCCGTTGCGTGTCGGCTGTCTCTCGCATCTCTGCACATGCAAGGAGCCGTTTCCGACCTGACGGGTGGTTGGACGGGCAACCCCGGAGGTGGGCATGAAGAAGGCTCCTGGTAGACGGGTTCACGACCAAGATCACCAATCCGCCACC
>NZ_LMEP01000021.1 GCF_001426405.1 Streptomyces sp. Root1304
GGCGGCTCCTACGGAAACTCTGCTGCAGCACCACCCGGATCACCGCCGTCGTCCGTGCCGTCGTCGCCCTCAAACTCGCCACCTGATCAAGATGCAAAAGGCTTGGGTACGCCTGGTGCGATTGTGTCGGCAGGGCGACTTCCTCTGGCCTCAGCGCGCGGCATGCGAGAGCTCGGCGGGAATGTACCGATGCGGCAGACCGCAACGCTCGTCGGCGAGATCATCGAGATTCCCGGAGTCCTTGCGCCGGCCGAGCTCGTCGAGAGCGAACGGGACGCCATCCTCGACACAGCCCCCGTCGTCCGGGCGGACGAGCGGCTGGCTATCGGACGGCCCCGAACGAGTGCTGCCGACCTCTGCACTGCAGTTTGTACGGGCTCTGCAGATCAGCTCGTACGCGGACAACCTGGGGTCCGTTCCGTCGACGGTCCCCAGCAGGGCTTCCCCGTTCTCGAAGACGGAGACCACATAGCCGGCCGGGTTGTCCTCGTCCGAAGTCATGGAGAGGTAGCAGCCGACCTCGCCCCTGCCGGACATCGGCTTCGCGTCCTACACTCCGATGGCCTCCTGCTGGGCCTCCGTGAACGTGGCTTCGCACACGGAGGTCTCGGTCACTCCGCTGGTGCTGGTGGGCGCCATGGCCACGTGCTGCCCGGAGTCCGCCTTGGCGGACGTGGCCGGCTGCTGTTCGGACGCGGCACACGCCTACGCCAGAACGGCAAGCGGCACCACGGGCCACATACGCAACTGCGGACGCTCCACTTCTCCTTGCGGGATCAAGGGGCCACGCCACAGGCGTAGCGGAGATGATCACCCTGACCAGTCGCCACTCGACGACGGGAAAGACCACTCGATTCCGGACCACGCGACCGCCCAGGGTGGCCAGATCCGATCTCCACGAACAAGAGCCACTCGGTCCTGACCCCGCGACCCGCACGGTTTCAGGAGCGTGCGCCAGCCGCGGCGCGATTCAGCCACTCCAACGCCCTCTGACCCGATCTAACTTTCTGTACGCGGTCCCCGTTCCGTAAGTTACTTGAGAGGGCGTTAAGTCCGATCTTCCTCGGTTCGTGATCGCTCGATCGTGGTACTGATCGCCACGCCGGGCACCTGCTGGGCATGCTCATGCTGAGAT
>NZ_LMEP01000022.1 GCF_001426405.1 Streptomyces sp. Root1304
AGAGGGCGTTAAGTCCGTTTCTGGTAGCGGCCTCGTCCGGGCTGGGTGAGGAAGCCTTGACGGGTGAGGCGTCCGAGGCGGCTGCGGGTGATGTTGACGGATGCCTCGTCGGTGGGCAGGCCGAGGAGTTCGTGCAGTTCACGGGCTCGGAAGACCTGGTCGGGGTGCTGGTTGAAGGTGCTCACGATGGCCTGGTAGGCGGTGTTCGTCTCGGGCGGATCGGGGTCGCCTCCAGCTGGTGCGAGTTCGGTGATGACCTTGGTGGTGGTGGCCAGGTCTGCGAGTCGCGCTTCGGTCTCGGCGAGGGTAGCGGTCAAGTGCGCGATCTGGTCGCGTAGTTCAGAGGCCCTGACTGTGGTCTCGTCGTGCTGGACCTGGAGGTCGACCAGGAGCTCGGTGACGTTCACGCGGCCAGCTCGAGGGTGTCGCGCCAGGCCGGACTCGGCGTGGTGAGGCGGCGGGCCATGTTCGCGATTGAGGCCCAGTAGACGCGTGAGGCGGAGGTGTCGGGCCGGTGGTCGTACTCACGGGCGAGGCGGCGGTGCAGCATCAATGTGCCGTTGACCTGCTCCACGATCCACCGCTTGGGCTGCGGAATGAAGCCTTTGCCCCGGTCGGCGGGGTTGCGGCGGACGATTTCGATGTCGATGTCCAGCAGGGCGCCGTGGATGAGGACCTCGTCCTTGAAGCCCTGGTCCACCAGGGCCTTCTCCAGGCGGTTGCCGCACCGCTCGGCGGCTTGGTCGAGCAGGGCGGTGCCGGCGGCGTTGTCATGGGCGGAGGCGGTCAGCACGACGACGCCGATGATCAGCCCCAGGACGTCGACGGCCAGTCCCCGCTTGCGGCCCGACACCTTCTTGTTGGCGTCCAGTCCCGTCGTGGTCCTCGGGACACCGGCGGCCGCGCGGACGGACTGGGTGTCGATGATCACGAGGGACGGGTCCTCTAATCGCCGGGCTCTCTCCCGCACCTGGCAGCGCAGGAGTTCCTGGATGCGCTGGTCGAGGCCGTCCTGGCGCCACAGCGTGAAGTAGTAGAACACCGCTGACCAGGCCGGCAGGTCGTGGGGCAGGTAGCGCCACTGGCAGCCCGTTCGGTTCTGGTAGAAGATCGCGTTCACGACTTCCCGCAGGTCGCAGGCGCCGGGATCACCGGTCGCCGACCGTGCTACCCGTTCCTGCTTCCACGCTGTGATCATCGGCTGGATCAACGCCCACTGCTCGTCCGATAAGTCGCTGGGGTACGGCTTTCTGTCCATGGCTCGCATCTCAGCATGAGCATGCCCAGCAGGTGCCCGGCGTGGCGATCAGTACCACGATCGAGCGATCACGAACCGAGGAAGATCGGACTTAACGCCCTCTNCATGGCTCGCATCTCAGCATGAGCATGCCCAGCAGGTGCCCGGCGTGGCGATCAGTACCACGATCGAGCGATCACGAACCGAGGAAGATCGGACTTAACGCCCTCTCAGAGCGCAGCACAACCGGCTCACCACCCTGCCCCACACCATCGGCCGGCTCCGCGGTCTGCGCGAGCTGTGGCTCCGGGGAAACACGATCGAGCACCTGCCGTCGTCAGCGGCCGAGCTACATGAACTGCGCCACCTGGACCTGCGCGAGAACTCCCTGAACGACGTGCCGGAGTCACTCGCCGACCTCCCCCGACTGCGCCAGATCGATCTGCGGAGCAACGGCCTCGGCCGGCTCCCCGACTGGCTCGCCCTGATGCCGTCCCTGGAGTCAGGTGTATTGATCACGAGCGTTGTCGACGTCGACTGGTCTTGATCATGGCGAAGACCTCCGGTGTGGTGGAGGCACAGGTCTGCCGACTGCGGACCGACCGCAAACTCGGCCCGGCCAGGATCGGCCCGCTCACACGGTCCCGCTCCTCCATGGACTGCTCGATGAGATGTAGCCGTTGTCGGCTCAGGCTTTGGTGATGGTGGGGTGTTGCTGGCGGACTTCGGCCAGGAGTGGGGTGCCGGCGGCGGAGTCGTGGACGCTGGCGGTGGTGACGGTCACAGCCGGCAGGAGTCCCGGTGTGTCGGTGTCGTCCTGTCCGTGCTCACCGGCGAGATCCGCTCCGGCATCCTCGACGACCTGCCGGTCGACGGCCACACCTTCGATCCGAACGACGAGCTCCTGGGTGGCTGACGGACCGTCGGGCACCAGAGGCGCGTCCCGTGCTCCGCGCATGCCGCCGACCGCTGGGTCCACGCGGTTGTCGGCGGTGCCCGGTCCGAGCAGCTCGGACTGGTGGTCGGAGAACTCACTCCTTCCGGTAGTGGCGACCGCCTCACCGTCACGGCTCTTTCCCAGCACGGTTGTGCAGGAGCACTCACTGAGCCGGGTCCGGACCGACGGGCCACATCACGAGACAGGTGACGAACATGCGCACTGAGGCCGCCAAGCGGGTCGAGTTGGTCTTCTCCCTCTTCGACGCCAACGGCAACGGAGTCATCGACTCCGACGACTTCGACCTCATGACGGGACGCGTTCTGGAGGCGGCGGTCGCATCGGACGCCGGTGCCAAGGAAGCCATCCGGAAGGCGTTCCGCCGCTGGTGGACGACTCTGGCCACCGAGCTGGACGCCGACGGCGACGGCGTGGTCACCATCGACGAGTTCCGCCCCTTCGTGCTCGACCCCGCGCGTTTCGGCCCCGCGGTCAGCGAGTTCGCCGAGGCGCTCTCCGCACTCGGCGACCCGGACGGAGACGGCCTGATCGAGCGCCCGCTCTTCCTGTCGCTGATGACGGCGATCGGCTTCGAGGAGGCGAACATCCACGCGCTCTTCGACGCCTTCGGCCCCGACGCCGAGGACCGCATCACCGTGGCCACGTGGGCCACCGGCATCGAGGACTACTACGCACCGGACCTGGCCGGAATTCCCGGTGACCGGCTGGTGGGCGCTCCGGCCGTCTGACACTGCCCGGTCACGCGCGCGTCCCGGGGCGGCGTCGGCCAACCCGGGACGGCGTCGGATCGCCGGGCGTCACGGCCCGGGCTTGTGGGCGAAGACCCACCGGTTCCCTTCCAAGGCGTCGTTGGCCTCGGGGAGGGGACCGCGTCCGTGCCGGCGGGTGAACTCAAAGGGCCTGCGCGTCGACGTGGACCATCCCCTGGCCGTCAGGTGACCCGCCGAGTCGGGGCGGGGTCCCAGGTCGAAGAGGTCGAGCAGGTCGATACCGATCTGCTCCCGCGTCGCCGTGTAGATCGCGCTGTCGCGGTACGCCAGCAGGTCCTTCTCCAGCTTGGCCTCGAAGGCCAGGGCGCTGCCCCCGGTGGTCAGCCGGTCCACCGTGTCGATGAGGTACGTCTCGACGGGCCCCGGCAGGTAGAAGAGCAGCCCCTCGGCCAGCCAGACGCTCGGTACGGCCGGGTCGAAGCCGGTGGAGGTCAGCGCGGTGGCCCAGTCCGCGCGCAGGTCGACCGGTACGGGGACGCGCTTCGCCCTCGGGGCGGCCGACAGGTCCGTGAGCACCTGCTGCTTGAAGGCCAGCACACCCGCCCTGTCGATCTCGAAAACCACGCAGTCGGACGGCAGGTCGAGGCGGAAGGCACGCGTGTCCAACCCCGCTCCCAACAGGACGACTTGTCGAGCGCCGTCGTGTACCGACCCGAGGACGAAGTCGTCGAGGACCCGGGTCCGCAGCCCGAAGTAGCGGGCGAACCTTCCCCACAGTGGGTTCTCGTCCCCCTCCGGAACCTGCCCGATGCGTACCGGCCAGTCCGCACATGCCGCGGCGGCGCGTACGAAGTGCTCGGCGTGGACGTCCTGGGCGAGGCTGTCACGGCGGTGGGTCTCGATCGCCCGGGCCGCGGCGACCAGGAGCGCGGTCAGTCCCACACCGCCGTCCACGCCGTCCGCGTCGGCCTGCCGAGCCGCTGTGGCGGCCGCGTCTCCCTCGGTGGCGGGATGGGACGACTCCTCGGTGGTGGAGGTCTCGCTCATCGCTCTCCTCTTTCCGGTCTTTCCGGCAGCAGGACGGGTTTGACCACGCGGCCGCCGTCGCAGTCGCGTTCGGCCTCGTTGATGTCGGCCAGCGGGTAGGTGCGGATCAGCTGGTCGAAGGGGAAGCAGCCGGCCTGCCACAGGCCGATCAGCCGGGGTATCAGCAGTCCGGGTACCGCGTCGCCTTCGCAGATGTGGCGGATGCTTCGGCCCCGGTCGAGCGTGCCCGGTTCGAGCGGCAGCGGGGCGTGGAGGCGTGCCACGAGGCCGAGGGTGCCGGTGGGGCGCAGTGCTCGGAGCGCGTCGTTGATGAGCGGGGCCGAGGCCGTGGTGTCCAGGGCGTACTGGGCTCCGCCCTCGGTCAGTCGGCGGATCCGCTCGGGCAGTCCGTACGATCCGGCGGACAGCGGGGTCGCGCCGAACCGTTCGGCCAGGTCGAGGCGTTCGGTATGCCGGTCGACGGCCACCGTCCGCGTGCCGGCGGCGGTGGCCGCCATCACGGCGGCCAGGCCCACTGCTCCCGCGCCCAGGACCACGAGGGTGTCACCGGGTCCTGCGGCGAAGGTGTTCAGTACGGCACCGGCACCGGTGAGGAAGCCGCAGCCGAGCGGTCCGAGCAGTTCGAGTGGCAGGGCTGGGTCGACCCGGACGGCGTTGCGGGCCGGGACGAGCGCGTACGCGGCGAAGGAGGACTGGCCGAACCACCGGGGGGCCAGCGCATTTCCGGCCGCGTCGGTGAGCCGTGGAGGTTCCTCCTCGCGCCCACCGAACAGATTGAGGGAGGCGAAGGAATCGCAGTAAGCGGGTGAGGCGGCCCGGCAGTTTCTGCAGTGTCCGCAGGAGTCGAAGCTCAGTACGACGTGGTCGCCGACGCCCAGCCCGTTGCCGGGGTCGCCGTCCGTCGCCACCACGACCCCGGCGCCCTCGTGGCCGAGGACCGACGGCAGCGGGCTGCGGCCCGCCGATCGGCGTACCGCGAGATCGGTACGGCACATCCCGGCTCCCGCGATCTCGACGAGGATCTCGCCGGGGCCGGGCTCCGTGCGCAGGGCCACTTCCTCGACCGTGAACGGGTCCTCGTACGAGCGAAGTACGGCCGCCTGGAACCTCCTCGTCACGCTCCCTCCTCCCACGGGCGATGGACCACGAACGGCCGAAGGTTGCCGTAGAGGCCCCACGGTCCGCCCGCGACACCGACGCCACTGTCCTTGACTCCCGCGAAGGGCTGGGCGAGGGAGAGCTCCGCGTGGTGGTTGATCCAGGCCGTGCCGCATTCCAACCCGTCGGCCACCGCCTCGGCCCGGTCGAGATCAGTGCCCCAGACGGAGCCGCCAAGGCCGAAGTCGGTGCCGTTGGCCGCGGTGATCGCCTCGTCGAGGTTCCGGTACGGCAGTACCGGCAGGACGGGTCCGAACTGTTCCTCGGTCACCACCGGACTGTCGGGCGGGACGTCGGTGAGGACCGTGGGAGCGAAGAAGTAGCCCGCTCCGTCCAGTCGACGGCCGCCGGCCGCGGCCCGGGCGCCGGCCGCCAGGGCCTGCCGCGTGACCTGCTCGACCCGGGCCAGCTGGGGAGCGTTGTTGACCGGACCGATCCGGGTGTCCGGGTCGAGTCCGGATCCGACCGCGACGGTCTTCGCGCGTTGGGCGAGGGCTTCGACGACCTCGGCGTGGATCCGGGTGGGGGCGTAGACGCGCTTGACCGCCATGCAGACCTGTCCGCAGTTGCGGAACGCTGCCCAGAACAGCCGGTCCGCGATCCGGTCGACGTCGACGTCGTCCAGGAGGACGGCGGCGTCATTGCCGCCCAGTTCCAGGGTGACCCGGGCGAGCGAGCCCGCCGCGGCCTCGGCGACGGCCCGACCGGTGGGCACCGAGCCGGTGAAGGTGACGTGGCGGATGCCCCGGTGGCCGGCGAGACGGGCGCCGAGGGGTTCGCGGCCGGTGACGACGGTCAGGACGTCCTCGGGCAGGACGGTGGCGAGGACGGAGCCGAGCAGCCGGGTGGCGAGCGGGGTGTGAGGGGACGGTTTGAGGACCACGGTGTTGCCGGCCGCGAGCGCGGGCGCGAACTTCGCCGCCGCGAGCTGGATCGGGAAGTTCCAGGGCACGATCGCGGCGACGGGCCCGACGGGCCGCCAGCGGACCTCGCTGTGCACGGGTCGGCCGTCGTCGATGCGGTGGGTCTCCGGGGCCAGGTCGGCGAAGTAGCGCAGCCGGGCCCCCGTACGGGCGATCTCGGCGTACGACTCGGTCAGGGGCTTGCCCTGTTCGCGCGTGAGCAGCCGGGCGAGGGCGTCGCCGGCCGTTTCCACGGCGTCGGCAGCGGCGCGCAGGGCAGTGGTACGGGCGGCGGGGTCGGAGCGCCAGCCGTGCCAGGCCCGTTGGGCCCGGGCGACCACCTCGTCCAGCTCCTCCGGCCTCTGGTCGGGGGCCTCGTCGAATGGCTCCCCGGTGGCCGGGTCGACGACGGCGAGGCGTGCGGCACGCAGCCCGGGGACACGAGCGGCTTCCGGTGTCGGCATCCCGGTGGTCAGTTCACGGCCGGGGTGCCGACGGCGTGCTCCCGGGCCTGCCGGTCCATCTCCGCGCGGAAGGCGGCGACCAGATGCGGCTGGATCCTCCCGGCATTGCGGTCGCCGCCCGCGCAGACTGCGCCTCGTACGCCCACGATGTCCGTGCCGATGCGGGTCAGTGGACCGAGATCGTCCTGCTTGACGCTGCCCGCGAGGGCGGCGAGCAGACCGTACGCGTGGGCGCGCCGGACGAACTCGGCGCAGGAGTCGGGCGGAACGTGGTCGAAGAGCCGCGTGCCGTCCTTGATCGCGGTGTCCAGCATGGCCGCGTCGGCCTCTGCGCGGGCGGCGATGTCGGGCAGGGCGAGCGGGTTGACGCAGCCGATGCGGTGGGCGTCGGCGTAGCCCGAGGCGACGACGAGCGCCTCGGGGCGGTGGTCCTTCACCGCGCGGACGACCGCTCGCATGACCTCGACACCCTGCTCGGGAGTCGTACAGCCGTACAGGCCGACCTTGATGTACGTGGCGCCGGATACGACCGCACCGAGCGCGGCCTGCGCCACCGTGCCGGGCTTGTACGGCACGTCCCCCACGGTGGCGGACACCGGTTTGTCCGCCGGCACCGCGTCGCGGATCTCCCGGATGACCCAGGGGAAGTTGGCGCCCAGCGAGCCCTCGTCGGGCTTCTTGACGTCCACGATGTCGAGGTGTTCCGCGGCCTTCGCGCAGTCGAGGGCTTCCTCGACACCGTCCGGGGAGATGAGAAGCAACACCATGAGCTCCTTCCGCCGCATGTCCACCTGACCGAGGACAGGGGTGCGGATCACCTGGTTCACGTGCGGTGCACCCATCCTTTCCGGCGCCCGCGGGCGCCGGTAGGGCGCACGGAGCTCACGGAGGGTGCGTGAAAGCACGCTCATGATGCGGCGTGCACCGCCGTGCACCGGCGCCTGTCGGCGCACGCCCGACCCTGCCGACCGCCCTCGATGCCCACTTGTGTGCTCCGGGGCCCTGTCTGCCACCGCCCCGGGCGCGGAAGGCCCCGCAGGGGTCGCACGGTCCCGTCCCGCGGAAGTCCGGGGAGACCGGTGACCTGGCCGTCACCGCTCCGAAGGGCTTGGACCGCGGTGGAAGCGGAGGCCGGCCGCACGGCCGCGGGGGCGGTCGGCGGGTCCCTGGGGCACGGTCGGGTCCATGGGGGAATCCGAGTCGGGAGGGCACCCGTGGGAACCCCGTTCGCCCTGCCCGACGGTCGGCGTCCCGGACACCGCGCATCGGGTCGGGCCGAAGCCTCCTCGCGTCCTGCTCGCCGGCGAGCGCCAGGAACAGAGGCGGACTGTCGTGGCGGTACGCCCCGGGGAGGCCGTCAGCCGGTCGGCAGGCCCAGCCCGTAGTAGGTCACGTGGTAGCCGTCCACGTAGCCCGCCTCTCCGCCGATGATCAGGTCGGTGGGATCGCTCGCGCCTGCCGCCCTGGCCGTGGCCACGAGCATCTCGGCGAGTGCGTGGCCCTTCGGCTCGCCGGGCCCGCCCGCGTCCACACGCCACACCGGATCGTCGTCGCCGAAGACCGATGCCGTGTGCGGGAATTCGGCGACCGTGCCCCAGCCGAGTGCGGCCGGATCGACGGCGTCCGGGGCGAAGCAGGCGATCGAGAGCCGGTCGCCGCACACCACGTCGAAGAGGAGGGGAGCGCTGCGTCCGTCACGCCCGTAGAACGGCATCCCGAGCCGGATCCCCAGGGCGGTGGTCTCGGCGGGCAGCGCTTCCAGGAACTCCCCCAGCGACCGGGTGACGGTCTCCCAGCTACGGGCGGTCCACCCGCCCGGGAAGCCGAGGCCGACGTTGGCCTGATCCCGGTTGCTCCCGAAGAAGCCGCTGATCGCGTGCTCCTCGCCGTGGCCTTGACGCCAGAACCAGTTCTCCGCGGGGTCGGTGGGCTGCAGGACCAGCTCGGGCCCCGACTTCCCGGCCCGCAGCTCGAGCGTGTCCGGCCTGCCGCGCCAGCGCAGGAAGGGAGCGCCCCAGAGCGGCTGGCTGCCGTAGAAGGGGCCCATGTCACCGTGCGAGCCCATGACGGACGGCTCGCCCAGTGCGGCGGTCACTTCCTCCTTCGCGGCGCGGAAGGCCGCCGCCTGCGCCGCGGCGTCCGGCGCGGGAACCGCCACGGGGACCGCGAGCTCCACGTACGACTCGCCGTCGACGTGACGCTTCTCGTAGTCGCCGACCGGGCGCAGGCGAGCATCGCCCGAGGCCCGCCCGGTGATCAGTGCAGGGGCGTCCGGCGTGCCGCCCCAGGCCCATCCCCACTCGGCCGCCACGGCCCTCACGCCCTCCGGCGTCCAGCCGTCCGTATCTGCCGCGAGGAGTCGCCGGGCGAGCTCCCCGACGGATTCCCCTGTCGTGCTTCCCTCTTGTGCGTTCACAGGGCCATCGTGCCGCATCCCAGGCTGCGTCCCCGCAGGTCGCGCACCAGTAGCCGGCGGTTCCCCTCCGCAGGCGACGGCAACCTCCTACGCACGGATCGCCGCCAGGAACCGTCTTCGAGGCCCAGGCCGCATCGGTCTGCCGTCGGCGGGAGGGCGGATGCGGATGAGCACTCACCCGTATCGCGGTCGAGACGCGCCTCGCGTGGGCACAGTCCGGGTGTGGGCATCCGCCCGCCAGGTTGGGCATTACCGGCGCGAAGTGGTCGAGGAAGCGCCGGCGGACGTTGGCGGCGCGCGAGGGTCTCACTGCTCTGGTCGTGGGTCAGAAGGGACGAGGACGGCTGCGAGGGGCGCGGGGTGGGTGACCTGGGCCCAGCCCGGCCGCTCGTAGAAGGCGACGGCCTCACGGGCGGCGACAGAACTCAGCAGCTGGCAGCGCCCGTCGGCCCGGTCCGTCGCGGAGGCGGCCGGCAGCTCATCGGCAAGCCGCCTCAGGTGGACGACGCCCGCCCGGACACCGAGGCGGCTCGCCGCGGCCTCGGCGCCGCCCGCCGGCCGCTCTGGCTCCGACGCTGGGGGACCCGACCTGTCCCCCGTCCACGGTGTTCGCGACCTACAACCGATACCGGAACAAAGAACACGCAGGTGTGGCCCTTTGCGGACCACGGAGGCGGACACGGAACCGAGCGGCATACGCATCTGAACCGGATCGAGGACCAGGGACTGCTGTCACCCCGGACGCGACGCGAAGGCGACGCGATCGATCCGACTCCATGGAGGGGCCAGGGACTCACCGGGCATTCGGGTGTCGCCGCAAGCCGACCCCGCACGCCGCATGCCGCATGCCGCATGCCGCCAGGCATGTTCATCGTGGACGCGGCGACAATGCGGTGCGTCAGTGCCGGCAGGACGGTCGGACGTGGAGCAGCTCGGTCCGCAGTACGGGTGTGCCGTCGACCGGTGCCGGGTTCTCCGCGGTCGGTTCGATGCCTCCGGCGGCGACCTTGTCGAGCGTCGCCAGACCGGCGGGGCCGACCGTGCCGAACACCGTGTAGTTCGGTCGCAGTGCGGAGTCGCCGTAGACGACGAAGAACTGTGAGCCGTTCGTGTTCGGGCCGGCGTTGGCCATCGCCAGCAGGCCGCGTCCGTAGAGCCGGCGCGTGCCCGTGGGATCGGTGGCTGCGGGCGGCAGGTCCACCGGCAGTTCGTCCTTGTACTTGTACCCGGGCCCGCCCTCACCGGTGCCGGTCGGGTCGCCGCACTGCAAGACCTTCAGCGTCGGGTACGCCGTCAGGCGGTGGCACACCGTGCGGTCGTAGAAGCCGTGCCGTGTCAGGTGCAGGAAACTCTGGACCGTGCACGGCGCCTTGGCCCGGTCCAGGCGCAGTGGAAGCGGGCCCTGACTGGTCGGAACGGCCAAGTCGACCGTGCCACGATCGGGGGTGCGCCGTGGATCGGGCGGCAGCGGAACACGGCGCGCCGGCGGCTCCTCCGGGGTCTGGCCGTACTGGCAGGGACCGTGCGTGGTGCGCGGCGGAGCGCTGTGGGAAGCGGTGGCGACGCTTCCCCCGGACACCACTAACGCCGCGGCCGCGAACGCACTGGTCAGTGCTCGTCTCATCTTGCACACCCTCCCGATGGTCCCCAGGTCTCGGAGCGGTCGCAGTCTAGGGCGTGGTGTGGCCTGCGGGAGTGGGATTTCCGGCCGATCAGCGTGCCCAGAGCCCCGTCACTCGGGCGACACGTCCTTGGCCTTGCCGGGACCGCTGGGGTCCGTACCGAATCGACGGCAACGCGGAACACCCCGCGAGTGAGGGGAACGACGGTGCCCTGTCGCGGACCCCGGGAACGCGCCGCCGTCGGTCCGGGCCGGCACATGTCCAGCATTCGCCGAGCCGCTCCGGGCCGGCGGGCGACAGGGCACGGGATCCACGAGGAACATCCAGGTCACTGTGATGGCGCACGACACCGCGAGGGCGTACCCACGAGTTGCAAGGTCTCGGATGTCGCGCCCGAAGGTCACGGTCGGTGTCGCACGGATACCGGATCCGGTGTCGCGGTGCGACCCCGTAGTGCTGTGCCGCGGAAGCGGCGCGATGAGTTCCGGCGGTTGTGTGGTCTGCCCGTAGACGAAGGGAACACACCATGCGCAAGATCATCATCTGCACGTTCCTGACGCTCGACGGCGTCATGCAGACACCGGGCGGTCCGGACGAGGACGCGGAGAGCGGGTTCCAGCACGGCGGCCGGCAAAGGCCGGTGGACGACGAGGTCGGCGCGGCCGTCGCCGCTGGGTACGAGCGCTCCGACGCGATGTTGCTCGGACGCGAGACGTACGAGATCTTCGCGTCGTACTGGCCGACGGCCGATCCCGACAACCCGTTCACGTCTCGACGACGAAGGGCGGCACCGTGGTCGGTGTCTACCGGCCGACCGGCCAACCCAGCTACGACAGCTGCAGGGGGTATCGAGCACCCCTGACCCCACATCGAATCGGCAAAGAAAAGAGCAGGTCAGCGCACCCTTCCTCGCGCCTTCAGCTGCGTCGCCGGCACCTCCGGTGCGGCCAGCCGGTCACCGTCGTAGCCCTTCACCTCGCCGAAGCGGTCGCCCGCCATCCAGTCCTCCCGCGCCACGCGGATCTCCTCGTCCGTGCGGCCGACGAAGTTCCACCACATGACGATCTCCTCCTCGAAGGGCTCCCCGCCCAGGAGCATCAGGCCCGCGTCCGAGGTCGCGCGCAGGGGGAGCTCCGTGCGGCCGCAGCCCAGGTAGAGCATGGAGCCGGGCAGGACGGGCACGCCGTCCACGTGGACCTCGCCGGACATCGCCAGGACCGCGTACTCGAAGTCCGGGTCCAGCGGGAGGCGCGTCTCGGCGCCCGCGGTCAGCGCGAGGTCGGCGCCGACGAGCGGGGTGTACGTGGTGCCGGGCGAGGCGGCGCCGTCGAGGGCGCCCAGGATCACCGTGGCCGTGAGGCCGGGCGCGGTGACCCGGGGCAGCTCGGCGTGGTGCTGGAAATGCGGTTCGACCTGGCGGTGGGCGTCGGGGAGGGCGACCCAGAGCTGGGCGCCGTGCAGGTAGCGGGCGTGCGGCCGAGGGCTCTCCTCCGAGTGGGAGATGGCACGGCCCGAGGTCATGAGGCCCAGTTCGCGCGGGCGGATCGCCTGGAGGCTGCCGGTGGAGTCGCGGTGCAGCACCTCCCCCTCGTGGAGCCAGCTGACGGTCTGGAGCCCCATGTGCGGGTGCGGCGGGACCTGCATCCCCGGTTCGTCGGCGATGTCGTCGGGGCCGTAGTGGTCGACGAAGACCCAGGCGCCGACCATCCGCCGGCCGAGGTTCGGGAGCAGCCGGCGGACCTCGGTCGACTCGCCGAGCCGCACGTGCCGGGGGCTGAGGAGTTCCCGTACCGGCTCGGCTGCGACGAAGCCGCGGCCACCGCACACGGTCAGGGCGGCCTGACGATCAAGATTGCTCATGACGCTCAACCCATCATTGTGGAATGTTCAACCATCCAGGCTTGTTGACCTGGTCGACCGCCACACAGGGTGGCAGATGCGGGCCGCTGGAGAGGAAGAGCAAGTGAGCGACACGTACTACGAGTTCGGAACGGCCTCGGAACGCTGGGACCGCGCCCGGTTCTTCTTCGACGCGAAGGAGTACGGAACCGCCGTCCGCATCCTTCGCGGCCTGGTCGCCGAGCACCCGGACCAGACGGCCCAGCGGCTGCTCCTCGCCCGTGCCTACTACCACTCCGCCCAGCTCTCGCGGGCCGAGACCGAGCTGCGCGCCGTCCTGGAGCGCGACCCGGTCGAGCACTACGCCCGGCTGATGCTCGGGCGCGCCCTGGAGCGCCAGGGCCGGCCGGACGAGGCCGCTCCGCATCTGCGGATGGCCGCCGCCATGTCGGGTGAGACGCCGTCGTCCTGACGCGGGTCTGATACCCCGGCGCGGTATATTCGGCAGCCAGGAGGCCTGGCTGTGCGGACACACCGAGCGGAACGCGGCAGACGAGCGGAAGGTGCCCTCGCGCACCTTCTGCTCGTCGTCGTGCTCGCGCTCGGCGTGTTCCTGATGCACGCCGTCGGACACCCCGAGGGGGCCGGCGGCGATACGGCGAGCGCTCACACGTCCTCGTCGTCGACGGCCGCTTCCTCCGCATCGATGGCCGCCTCGTCGTCGGCTGCCGTGCCCTCCTCACCCGGCACCGGTCAGTCCGCTCACGCGGCCTCCTCCGCCGCCGTGAACGGCCACTCCGCCGTCCCTCCCGGTGGCGACGACAGTTCCGACGCCCGGCACGGGCCGGGCTCCGGGATGGACATGACCACGCTCTGCGTGGCCGTCCTCGCCGGCTGGCTGTTCGCCGGGCTCGTCCGCGCCGCGCTCGCGCGGCGGCCCGAGTGGCTCGCCCTTCTCCTCGCGCGGCTCACCCCCGCGCTCGGGCCGCACGCCCCGCCGCCCCGACCCCCCGACCTCTCCCTGCTGTCCGTCCTGCGGATCTAGGCCGTACCGCCACCGCGGGCGCCTCGCGCTGCCCGTGAACGCTTCGGCCTGCCCCTTTCCGTCCGTACGAACAGCACACGAGGTCTCACCCACATGCGTACCTTCACGAACCGCACCGCCCGGAAGCTCGCCCTGGTCGGCGCCGTCACCGCGACCGGTCTCCTGCTCGCCGCCTGCGGCACCGACGACGGCATGAGCGGAATGGACCACGGCGGTACGTCCGCCTCCGCCTCCGCGACCACCGGCGCGTCCCCGTCCCCGTCCGCCGCCGGCGCCGGCGCCCCCGCCCCGGGCGCCTTCAACGACGCGGACGTCATGTTCGCGCAGATGATGATCCCCCACCACCAGCAGGCCCTGGAGATGGCGGAGCTCGCCGACGGGCGGGCCGAGGACTCCGAGGTCAAGAAGCTGGTCGCCGCGATCGAGCAGGCGCAGGACCCGGAGATCCAGAAGATGAAGGCCTGGCTCAAGGGCTGGGGCAAGCCCGAGTCCGCGGGCCACGGCTCCGGTGGGCACGGCATGGCCGGGATGATGTCCGAGCAGGACATGAAGGACCTCGCCGCCGTCAAGGGCAAGGCCTTCGACCGCAAGTTCGCCGAGTTGATGATCGCCCACCACAACGGCGCCGTCGACATGGCGAAGGAGGAGCAGAAGAACGGCGGCAACGCGACGGCGAAGGCGCTCGCCGACGACGTGGTGCGGACCCAGTCCGAAGAGGTCGCCGCGCTGCGGAAGATCCTCGACCGGCTCTGACCGGCCCGGATCCCCTTCCCCCGTGCACCCACGCACGCGACTCGCGGCCCGTCCCCCTCGGGGGCGGGCCGCCCCGCAGCCGTACCCACGCTCCTCGGATCCCCGGGCCCTCGGACTTCCGGGCCCTCAGGCGAAAGAACCATGACGACGTACTTCTCCGGCCGCGCCGCCGCCCTCATCTCCGTGTCCCTCGCCCTCACCCTGGGCCTCACCGCCTGCTCGGCCGCCGACGGCACGGACACCGCCGCGGACCCCGGCGCCGCCCTCAGCCACATCCACGGGCTCGGCCTCCGCGGCGACACCCTCTACATCGCGACCCACCAGGGGATCCACACCCCCGACGCCGACGGCCGGCCGATGCCGGTCGGTGACCGCCGGGACGACTTCATGGGCTTCACGGTCGCCCCCGACGGCACCTTCCTGGCGAGCGGGCACCCCGCGCCGGGCGCCGCCGGACCCTCCGACCTCGGCCTCGTCGCGTCGGCGGACGCCGGGATCACCTGGCGGGAGAAGTCGCTCGCGGGCGAGGTCGACTTCCACGCCCTCGACACCGCGTCCGACTCCACCGTCTACGGGTACGACAGCGCGAACGGGCTCCTGAGGGCCAGCCCCGACGGGGTCACCTGGGAGGACCGGGCCTCCCTGCGCGCCCTCGACATCGCCGTCTCCCCCACCGCGCCCGGCACCGTCCTCGCCACCACCGAGTCCGGCGTGGCCCGCAGCACGGACGGCGGCAGGACGTTCGCGCCGGGAGCGGGCCGGGTCCTGGCGTACCTCTCCTGGGGCGCCCCCGACGCCCTGTTCGGCGTCGACACCGACGGCGTCCTCTTCCGGGGGACGGCCGGGGGCACCGTCTGGACCCGGGTGTCCACCGTCCCGGGCGGCGCCCCGCAGGCGCTCACCGTCGTCGATGCGCGGCGGCTGCTCGTCGCCACCCAGGACGGGGTGTACGAGTCACGGGACGCGGGCGCCCGCTTCGAGCGGCGCGTCGCGGTGACCACCGGGAAGGAGGGCCACTGACGGGGGCGGGTCAGCGTTCCACGACGACCTCTCCGCCCACCACGACGGTCTCCGCGACCGTGCCGGGGATCTCATCCGGCGCGACGCGGAGGATGTCGCGGGAGAGGACGACGAAGTCGGCGAGCTTGCCGACGGTGAGCGAACCCCGCTCGCCCTCAAGGAAGTTGGCGTACGCCGAGCCCATCATGTAGCCCTCGACGGCGGTGGCGACGTCGATCCCCCGGGAACAGCGCGCTCCGGGAGGCCCAGGAAGAGCTGGACCGCGCCCAGCGGGAGGACCTGGAGGCGCTGCTCGCGGCCGGGGTGGCGCGCCGGCGCTTCGCGCCCCTCGACACCGCCGCCCGCGCCTCCGAACTCCTGGCCCTGCTCGACGGGTTGAGCACCCGTGTGGTCCTGGGCCAGAAGTCCGGCCGGGACGAACGGTCCGCCCTGGAGGTGGCCCGCTCGGCGACCCGGGCACTGATCACCCCGTACGCGCCGGAGGGCGGCAACTCCTTTTCGGGCGCGGCGGACTGAGGAAGCATCAGCCCCGGTACGCCTCCAGGAGCCGCAGCCACACCTCGCTCAGCGTCGGGTACGACGGGACCGCGTGCCACAGACGGGCGATCGGGACCTCGGCGACGACCGCGACCGTCGCCGCGTGGACGAGTTCCCCGATGCCGGGGCCGACGAAGGAGACGCCGAGGAGCACCTCGCGGTCGAGGTCGACGACCATCCGGGCGTGCCCCCGGTAGCCCTGGGCGTACAGCCCGGCGCCCGCGACCTGCCGCATGTCGAGGTCCACCGCGCGCACCCGGTGCCCGGCCCGCTCGGCCTCCGCGAGCGACAGTCCGACGGCACCCGCCTCGGGGTCGCTGAACACCACCTGCGGGACGGCCGCGTGGTCGGCGGTCGCCGCGTGCGGGCCCCAGCTCTCCGCGTCGAAGGCCTTCCCGTCCCGCGCGCGGGCGGCGATGGCCGCGCCGGCGATCCGCGCCTGGTACTTGCCCTGGTGCGTGAGGAGCGCGCGGTGGTTGACGTCCCCGACCGCGTACAGCCAGTCGCTGCCGGTGACCCGGAGGCTGTCGTCGACGTCGAACCAGGAGCCCGGCTCCAGGCCCACCGTGTCCAGGCCGATGTCCTCGGTGCGCGGGGACCGGCCGGTCGCGAAGAGCACCTCGTCGGCCTCGACGTGGTCGCCGCCCTCCAGGACCACGGTGACGGGCCCCGTGCCCCCGTCGCGCACGACCGCGCTGACCGTGACGCCGGTGCGGATGTCGGCGCCGCGCGTGGTGAGCGCCTCGGCCACGTGCTCGCCGACGAAGGGCTCCATCCTCGGGAGCAGGCCCCCGCCCCGGACGAGCATCGTCACCTGGGCCCCGAGGGCCTGCCAGGCCGTGGCCATCTCCACGCCGACGACTCCCCCGCCGACCACGGCGAGGCGCCCGGGCACCCGGCCGGAGCTGGTGGCCTCGCGGCTTGTCCAGGGCCGCGCCCCGGCCAGTCCGGGCAGGTCGGGGAGGACGGCGCGGGTGCCCGTGCAGACGGCGACCGCGTGCCGGGCGGTGAGGACGTGCCGCTCGCCCTCGGGACCGGTGACCTCGACCCGGCGGGGCCCGTGGAGGCGGCCGTGCCCCCGGAAGACCCGTACGCCGATCGAGTCCAGCCAGTCCACCTGGCCGTCGTCCTTCCAGTGGCCGACCACCTCGTCCCGGTGGGCGAAGACCTCCAGGGCGTCCAGCGGGCCGTAGACCGACTCGCGCAGCCCCGCGACCTTACGGGCGTCGGAGCGGGCCAGTACGGGCCGGAGGAGTGCCTTGCTGGGCATGCAGGCCCAGTACGAGCACTCGCCGCCGAGCAGTTCGCTCTCGACGATCGCGGCGCTGAGGCCGGCGGCCCGCACCCGGTCGACGACGTTCTCCCCCACCGGGCCCGCGCCCAGGACCACCACGTCGTAGGCGTACTCGTGCTCTTCTTCGACCGATCGCGTCATGGGGCCAGTCTGCTCCAGGGGGGCGGAATAGCACGGCTCGATACGCCGTTGTGCCGGTCGAGTCCCCAGGGGACCGTGAGGACACCGCCAGGAGACCCCCGAAAGGTAGGCAGCATGAGCACCGTAGAGCTCACCAAGGACAACTTCGACGAGATCGTGAGCGGCAACGGGTTCGTCCTGATCGACTTCTGGGCTTCCTGGTGCGGTCCCTGCCGCCAGTTCGCACCGGTCTTCGAGGCCGCGTCCGAGCGCCACCAGGACCTCGTCTTCGCCAAGGTCGACACCGAGGCGCAGCAGGAGCTCGCGGCGGCGTTCGAGATCCGTTCGATCCCGACGCTGATGATCGTGCGGGACAACGTGGCGGTCTTCGCGCAGCCGGGCGCCCTGCCCGAGGCGGCGCTGGAGGACGTGATCGGCCAGGCGCGGAAGCTGGACATGGACGAGGTCCGCAAGTCCGTGGCGGCTGCGGCGGCCGAGCAGAAGTGACCCACGGCGGGGGGGGTACGGGAGACGCTCCCGTACCCCCCTCGCGCCGTGTGCGACGCAGCCGTGCGTGCCGCGTGTGCGGGCCCTGAGGGCTCAGCGCTCCAGGACCAGGGCGAGGCCCTGGCCGACGCCGATGCAGAGGGCCGCGAGGCCGGTGCCCGAGCCGGCCGCCGCCAGCTGGTGGGCCACCGATCCGGCGAGCCGGGCACCGGAGGCGCCGAGCGGGTGGCCGAGGGCGACGGCCCCGCCGCGGGGATTCACGATCTCGGGGTCGAGTTCCGGCCATTCGGAGAGGCAGCCGAGCGCCTGGGCGGCGAAGGCCTCGTTGAGCTCGAAGGTCCGCAGGTCGGCGAAGGAGCGACCGGACTTCTCCAGGGCCCGGCGGACGGCCGCGACCGGGCCGAGCCCGAAGAGCTGCGGCTCGATGCCGGTGACCGCCGAGGCCCGGATGCGGGCCAGCGGCTCCCGCCCGGTCTCGCGCAGGCCGTCCTCGTCGACGAGGAGCAGGGCCGCCGCGCCGTCGTTGAGCGGTGAGGAGTTGCCCGCGGTGACGGTGCCGCCCTCGGGGCGGAAGGCGGGCTTCAGCTTGGCGAGGGTCTCCATGGTGGAGCCCTCGCGGATGCACTCGTCGCGCTGGAGGTCCACGCCCGGGTAGGGCACGACCTCGTCGTCGTAGAGGCCCTTCGCCCAGGCCTCGGCGGCCTTGCGGTGGCTGTCCAGGGCGAAGGCGTCCTGCTGCTCGCGGGTGAGGCCGTGCCGGTCCGCGATCTGCTCGGCGCCCTCGCCGAGCGCGACCGTCCACTCGGCGGGCATGCGCGGGTTGGTCATGCGCCAGCCGAGGGTGGTCGAGTGGAGCTGCTGGTGGCCGGCGGGGAAGGCCCGCTCGGGCTTCTGCAGGACCCAGGGGGCGCGGGACATCGACTCGACGCCGCCGGCGATGGCGACGGAGGCGTCGCCGAGGGCGATGGCGCGGGCCGCCTGGATGACGGCTTCGAGGCCGGAGCCGCAGAGCCGGTTGACGGTGACGCCGGGGACGGAGACCGGCAGCCCGGCGAGGAGGACGGCCATCCGCGCCACGTCGCGGTTGTCCTCGCCCGCGCCGTTGGCGTCACCGAAGTAGACGTCGTCGACGAGCGCCGGGTCGAGCGCCGGGGAGCGGTCGACGAGCGCCCGGACGACGTGGGCCGCGAGGTCGTCGGGACGTACGGAGGCGAGGGCGCCGCCGAACTTCCCGATCGGGGTGCGGACGGCGTCGACGATGTAGACGTCGCGGATGCTCATCGGTTCTCTCCCACGTGGCCTTCGGAACGACTCTGTTCGCCTGGTGAAAGGATTTTCGCCCCGGCGCGCGCGCAGAGTCTCTGCCCGGAGGCCCGCCGTGTCAACGGGCCCTTTCCCGACACGACGGCCGACACGACGGCCGACCCGACGGACCGACGCGCCGGGCGGGCGACAGGCGGCCCGGCCGACCGAAGCGCGGTGAAGCACCCAGGTCAGCCGCCCGCGGCCGGCCGCACCAGGGCCGTCAGACCGTAGTCGAGCTCGCGCCCGTCGACGAGCAGGGCCTCCACCGTCCGCGTCTCGGGGTCGATGTCGGCCCTGAGGCCGTGCCCCTCGTAGATCGGGTAGCCCGACTCGCCGTGCCGTCCGGTGACCTCGACGACGGCGGAGCGGACCGCGCTGTCCGTCACGGACGCGTCGCCCCGGTCCTCGACGTGCGCGGGCACCAGCAGGATCTCGAAACGCTTCGGAACAGTGCTCATGCACCGACGCTAAGCGTTCAGCTGGACTCCCGCCGGATGACCCGCGAGTCGAGCATGGCGCGGGTGTGCGGCGGCACCTCCGGCTCCCGTACGGCCCGGTCGACCAGCTCCGCCAGCTCGCGGCCGAGCACCATGTCGAACCGTACGGTGCTGAGCCGGGGCCGCAGGAGACGGCCGAGGAGGAGGTCGTCGGCGCCGATGACGGCGGTGTCCTCGGGCACGGCGATGCCCGCGTCCTGGAGCGACCTCATCAGGAGCATCGCGTACTCGTCGTTGTACGTGAAGACGGCGTCGAGCCCGAGCTCGCGCCAGCGTCCGGCGAGTGCGTCGGCCGACTCCTCGTCGTACCGCAGCGGCAGGGGTACGACGGTGGCGTCGGTACCCTCGGCGGCACGCCGGGCGCCTTCGAGGCGGGGGCCGGAGAACATCGCGAGCCCCGGTTCCTCGGGGACCACGACCCCGATCCGGCGCCGGCCGCCCTCGATCAGATGGGCGGTGGCCACCTCGCCGACCCGCGTCTGGTCCGACACCAGGGCGTGCGCGCCCTCGACGCTGCCGGTGCCGAGGGTGATCACGGCTCTCGCACCGGACCGCTTGAGGATCTCGACGCCCTGCTCGGTCAGCTGGATCTCGCCGAGCGAGACCACGGCCACCGGCCGCAGCTCGGCCCAGGCACGGGCGGCCTCGTCGGCTTCGAGGCCGACGCTGCCGTACTGGACCACGGTGTAGTCGAGGCGCCGCAGGGCCCACTGGAACTCGTTGAACAGCTGGCTGTACAGCGGTCCGACCGGGACGTGGGAGCTGGGCAGCAGCACCATGCGGCTGTGCCCGGCGCGCAGGCTCCGGGCGCCGGCGTGCGGCACGTACCCCAGCTCCTCGGCCGCCTCGCGCACCCGTCGGCGGGTGGGCTCGCTGATGCGGACGGCCGAGGTGTTGTTCAGGACGTACGAGACGGTGGCCCGGGACACGCCCGCGAGGCGGGCGACATCGGCGCTGGTCGGGACCGCCCGTCCGGCGGGACGTTCGGGGGAGTGTTCGGTTGGCTGGCTCATCGCTCCGGCATCTTTCCAGAACAATCCGGCACAGGGGCTGGCGGATGGCCGGAAACGAGTGCTACACAGTGTTTACACGTGTCAGTGACACGAGTAAACCTCTCGTTCGATCCGTTCCTCGCCCGTTCGTCGGGCGATCTCCCCAGGAGGGCAACGTGGCCCTTTCTACGACCCAAGGCTCCGACTCCCCCGCGGCCGCACGGCCGACGCGGGGCCTGATGCCGCTGCTCCTCGCCGGGAACACGGCCATGTACGCCCTGTACATCGGCGTCCCCGGCATGCTCCTCGCCCTCCAGGTCGAGGAGATCGATCCCGTCGACAAGGTGGCGAACTTCGGCCTCGTCTCCGGGATCTCCGCGATCTTCGCCACCGTGTTCAACCCGGTGGCGGGCGCCCTGTCCGACCGTTCGGGCCGCCGCAACCCGTGGATCCTCGCCGGCGGTCTGCTCGCCCTCCCGGTGATGTTCCTGCTCGGCAGCGTCCACACGATCCTGCTCGTGACCATCGTCTGGTGTCTCGGCCAGGCGGTCATGAACGTCTACCAGGCGGCCCTCACCTCCGTGGTCCCCGACCGGGTCCCGGTCGCCGCCCGCGGCAAGGCCTCCGCCGCCGTCGGCCTGGGCCTCCCCATCGGCTCGACGATCGGCGCCCTCGTCGGCGCGGCCTTCTCCGAGCACTACCGCACCGGCTATCTCGTCTTCGGCGCGATCATCGCGGCCACCGCCGTCCTCTTCACCACCTGCGCCCGCGAGCAGCGGATGCCCGCCAAGGCACCGACGCCCGTCAAGGAGCAGCTCGCGGCCTTCGGCAGCGCCCTGCGGAACCACGACTTCCGCTGGGCCTTCATCGGCCGCGCCCTGCTCATCCTGGGCTACTTCTCGGTGGCCGGATTCCAGCTGTACATCCTCAAGGACCACACCGAGCTGCCCGCCGGGCTCGGCGCCGAGGAGGCGGTGGCGATCCTCATGCCGCTCAACGCGGTCGCCATGGCGGTCTCCACCGTGCTCGGCGGCTGGCTCTCGGACCGCTACGACCGGCGCAAGCTCTTCGTCGGCGCCTCCGCCGCGCTCGCCGCCGTCGCCCTGCTCATCCCGGCCCTGTCGGCGAGCTGGACCGCGATGCTCGCCTTCTCCGTCGTCAACGGGCTGGGCTTCGGCTGCTACATGGCCGTCGACACCGCCCTGGTGACCATGGTGCTGCCGAAGGCCGAGGACGCCGCGCGGGACATGGGCGTCCTCAACGTCGCCAACGCCGGCCCGCAGATCGTCGCCCCCTTCGTGGCCTCGCTGATCGTCTCGCTCAGTGGCGGGTACACGGCGCTCTTCCTGATCGCCGCCGTACTGTCGGTGCTCGGCGCGCTCGCCGTGCGCCCCATCCGCAGCGTGCGCTGATCCGCGTCGGCGCCCGTAGAACACCGTCAGAGAGGCGGCACCGTGCGCCTGCACACCACCACCTGGGGATCCGGTGACCGGATCGCCCTGCTCGTCCACGGCCTCATGGCCGACCACCGCACCTGGCGGCGGGTCGGACCGGCGCTCGCGGAGCGCGGCTACCGGGTGATCGCGGTGGACCTGCGGGGGCACGGGGCGAGCGGGCGGGCGGCGGGCCCGGAGGCGTACCGGCCGGAGGACCACGCCGACGACCTCGTCGAAACCCTTCCGGCCGGCGCCGCGTTGGCCCTCGGCCACTCGCTCGGCGGGCTCGTGCTGGCCGGCGCGCTCGACCGGCTCGCACCGGCCCGCGCGGTCTTCTCCGACCCGGCCTGGCACCTCGGCGGCTACCGGGCCGGCCTCTTCGTCCGGGGCAAGACGATGACCCGGGCGCAGATCAAGGGCTTCAACCCGCACTGGCCGGACGAGGACGTCGAGACCGAGATGGCGTCCGTACGCGACTGGGACGAGCGGACGGCCCACGGTCTGACGGGATGCGTGGGCGCCGATCTGTGGCCGTCCCGCGCGAGCGTCCCCTCCCTGGTCACCCTCGCCGATCCGAGCCTGCTGGTCTCCCCCGCGGCGGCCCGGATGCTGGAGGGCCGCGGCTTCACCGTCCGTACGGTGGCGAAAGCGGGTCACACGATCCACCGGGACGACTTCGACGGATTCATGTCCGCGCTGGACGACTGGATCTGACGTACCGTTCAGTCATGGACGACGCGTCGATGGACTCCGCGATGGTGGGACTGCTCGGCCGGGTGACCGGCACCGTCGGGCCCGGCCTCGTCGGCGAGGTGATCGTCCGGATCCGGGGCGGCGCCGAGCACTTCCTCGCCCATCCGGCCTCGGCCAAGGAGCGGATCGAGGTCGGGACGGTGGTGATGGTCATGGAACATCTCCCTCCGCGCACCGTCTATGTCACAGCCGCGTACGACAGTTGACGGAACCGTTGAGCCGCGGGCGCCGCGGGCGCACACTCCCTTCACCGGATCCGCACCGGATCCGGTGAAGGGGGACCTTGCCCATGAGTTTCGGCATTCTGGCGGGCGTCGTCGGCGGCGCCCTCGCCGTTCTCATCATCGTGTTCAAAATGATGTGGCGCGTCGCGGAACCCAACGAGGCGCTGATCATCTCCGGTTCCAACCACAAGAACGAAGGCCTCGGCGCGGGCATGGGCTTCCGCATCGTCACCGGTCGCGGCACGCTGGTACTGCCCGGGGTGCAGGCGGTGCGCAAACTCTCGCTCGACCTCAACGAGACCCAGCTGTCCGTGGAGTGCGTCACCCACCAGGGCATCCCGCTCAAGGTCCGCGGTGTGGTGATCTTCAAGGTCGGTGACGACTTCGTGTCGATCGCCAACGCCGCCCGCCGGTTCCTCGACCAGCAGAAGCTGATGTCGGAGCGGGTGCACATCGTCTTCGCCGGTCATCTCCGCGCCATCGTCGGCGGGTTGACCGTGGAGGACATGATCCGTGACCGGGAGAAGCTGACCGGGCAGGCCCGTTCGGCCTGTGGCACGGAGATGGAGAAGCTCGGTCTGATCGTCGACTCGCTCCAGATCCACGAGATCGAGGACCCGACCGGGTACATCAAGAACCTGGCCGCCCCGCACGCGGCCGCCGTCACACGGGACGCCCGGATCGCGCAGGCCGAGGCGAACCGGCGCGCCACCGAGGCCGAGCAGCAGGCCGCCGCCCGGATGTCGGAGGCGACCCGCGACAGCGAGATCCTCCAGGCGGGCTACCAGGCCGAGCGGGACCAGGCCTCCGCGCGGGCCCGGCAGGCCGGTCCGCTGGCCGACGCGGCCTCCCGCCAGGAGGTCGTCGTCCAGGAGACCCGGGTCGCCGAGCTGGAGGGCCTCCGCAAGGAGCAGCAGCTCCAGGCGGAGGTCCGCAAGCCGGCCGACGCGATGGCGTACGAGACCCGCACGCTGGCCGCGGCCGAGCGTGACGCCCGGATCTCGGCGGCCGAGGCCGAGGCGAAGGAGACCGAGCTGGCGAGCGCGGCCGCGGCGACGGCGACCCGGCTCACGGGTGAGGCCGAGGCCGCGGCGCAGCACGCCAGGGGGCTCGCGGTCGCCGAGGCGACCCGGGCGAAGGGTCTGGCGGAGGCCGAGGCGATCAAGGCGCGGGCGGCGGCGCTCGCGGAGAACCAGGAGGCCGTGGTCGCGCAGCAGCTGGCGGAGAAGTGGCCCGAGATCGTCCAGGCGGGCGCTTCCGCGTTCGGGAACGTCGACCAGATGGTGCTGCTGAACGGCGCCGACGGCATGGCGGACGTCTTCGCCAAGGCGCTGACCATGGGCGGGACCGGGCTCGGTCTGGCCCGGCAGCTGCTCGCCACGATGAACCCGGGCGCACCGGAGCGGCTGGGCGTCGCCGCGCCGCCGGCGCCCCGGGCGTCGGAGGAGAGCGTGGAGATCACGGTCGGCGACGGGGAGTAGCCGACGGGACGCCGGAAGCGGCTCAACGGGTCCGCGAGGGTCCAAGAGCCGGGGCCGCGCTCCGTGGCAGCGGCTCTGTCACCGGCACCGGGTCCGTCCCCGGAGCCGGTGACACGCGCGGGGGCCCGGTGCCGTCATGGCGCCGGGCCCCTCTCGCGTACCCCCGTCGGGCTTCTCGTTCCGGCTCAGTTGTGGCCGAACTTCCGTTCCTTGCGGTGGGACGCGTGCTCGACGAGTGGCATCGAGGTCTCGCTCTTGGGAGCCGTCGAGGTCTGTTCCTTCGCGGCTGCCTCGGTACGGTGCTCATGGCCGCCGGTACGGGCTCCCCGGTTCGTCCGGGTCTGTTTCTTGCCCACGATCGTGCCTCCCGTGACGGGTGTCGGACGGTGGTCCGTATCCCCTCAGCCTGGCACGGAGCCCCCGGAGCCGCATGTCAGGAGTCCGGGGCGAGGACCCGGGTGAAGGCGGCCAGGGTGGGCGTGTTCCGGGTGCGGTCCAGGACGGCGAAGACGATCTCCTCGAAGTGGCCGGCGAAGCGGCCCTCACCGGTGAGGAGGGCCTTGAAGGCGCCTGCCACGTCCTCCGGGGCGTTCTGGAAGACGCCGCAGCCCCAGGCGCCGAGGACGAGCCGCCGGTAGCCGGAGGCGGCCGCGGTCTCCAGGACGCGTTCGGCTCGGGCGGCGAGGGCGGCGGGCAGCAGGCCGGCGCGCTCGGGGGTGGTGCGGCGGACGACACCGGCGTTGGGCGCGGGTGAGGTGAGGAAGCCGACGGTGAAGGGGGCGTCGAGGAGGGCGCCCCGGTCGTCGCGGAAGACGGGGACCCGGGGCGAGTGGATGACCCGGTCGGTGTAGAAGGCGTCCCTCTCCTCCCGGTGGTGGGCGTAGTAGGCGGGGGCGCGGAGCAGGGTGGCGTGGAGGGCGGAGGAGCGGCAGAGCGCCTCTTCCTGGGCCTGGGCGCCGTTGAGGTAGCCGCCGCCGGGGTTGCGGGCGGAGGCGAAGTTCAGGACGGCGACCGGGCGGGCGGCGTCGGCTCCGGTCATCCGGCGGGCGGCCTGGAGGCTGCTCTCGGGGGTGACGTGGAGGGTGGGGACGCGGTCGGTGTCCGGGGTGACGGGGACGGGCCCGGGGCCGTGGAGTCGGGTTCCGGCCAGCGCGGCGGCCAGGTCCTCGGCGAGGGAGACGGTCCGGCCGTCGGGGGCGCGGTAGTGGCCCGCGGCGACGATCTCCTCGGTCTGACGCGCGAGGGCGCGCAGTCGTGCACTCATGGCCCCAGCTTGATCTTTCGCGCCCGCCGGGGACAACGGATTTTCCCCGGGGGCGGTGCCGCGTCCGGCCGGACGGCGGGCGTGGGGTTTCGGCCCGCCGGGGGCACGAGGGGCGCGTCCCGGGGGCTCGGGGCGCTCTTGCACGCCGGTCGGTGGTGGCTTTAGGTGGAAGCAGCAACTCCCCGGGACCCGTCCCGATGACCAGGAGGTGTACGGATGTCGTCCAGCGGCATACCGCGCGGCGGCCCCCCTCTCACCGAGGGAGAGGCGGAGGATCTGCTGCGATGTATCTGCTTCAAGACCGGACCGCCCCGCACCGTCGGGGTGGAGCTGGAGTGGTTCGTGCACGAGTTGCGCGACCCCCGGCTGCCGGTCCGTCCGCCGAGGCTCGCGGCGGCCCTCGACACCGTGCGGTCGCTGCCGCTGGTGTCGTCCCTGACCTTCGAACCCGGTGGGCAGCTGGAGCTCAGCTCGCGCCCGGCCGGATCGCTCATGGAGTGTCTCGACTCGCTCGCCGCGGACCTCGGCGCGGTGCGGGCGGCGCTCGGGCCGCTCGGCCTGACCCTCACCGGTTACGGGGTGGACCCGTGGCACGCGCCGCGCGGCCGGGTGCTCCACGAGCCGCGGTACGACGCGATGGAGGCGGCGCTCGACCGTACGGGCCCGTCGGGCCGGGCGATGATGTGCGACTCGGCCTCGGTGCAGATCTGTCTCGACGCGGGCCTGGAGGAGCCGGGCCCGCTGGGCTATCACCGCCGTTGGCGGCTGGCGCATCTGCTGGGCGCGGTCCTGGTGGCGGCGTTCGCCAACTCGCCGGTGCACGGCGGCCGTCGTACGGGCTGGCGCTCGACCCGGCAGGCGCTGTGGACGGATCTCGATCCGCTGCGGGCGCTCGCGCCGTCGCCGGACGGCGAGCCGCGCGCGGAGTGGGCGGCGCACGTGCTGGACACCCCGGTGATGTGCGTACGGGCCGACGAGGGTCCGTGGGCGGTGCCGGAGGGGCTGACGTTCCGCGACTGGCTGCGCTCGGGCCTGCCCCGGCCGGTCGACGCCGACGACCTGCGCTACCACATGACGACGTTGTTCCCGCCGGTGCGGCCGCGCGGCCATCTGGAGCTGCGGATGGTCGACGCGCAGCCCGGCCCGGACGGCTGGATGGTGCCGGTGGCGGTGACGACGGCGGTGTTCGAGGACCCCGAGGCGGCGGAGACGGTGTACCGGGCGCTGAAGCCGCTCGTGGAGCGGTCCGGTCCCGGTCCCGCGCCCCGCAATCCGCTCTGGCGTGCGGCGGCCCGTGACGGCCTCGCCGACCCCGAGCTGCACGCGGCGGCCCGCACGGTGTTCGCCGCGGCGCTGGAGGCGCTGCCCCGGATCGGGGCGGGCCAGGAGGTGCGGCGGGCGGTGGCGGCCTTCCACGAGCGGTACGTGATCCCCGGGAGCTGCCCGGCCGACGACCTGGAGGTGGTGACGTCATGACGGCGACCGAGGCGGATTCCGGTGCGGAGGTCCTGCGCCGGCGGGCCCTGGACGCCCTGACCGCGGCGCGGGCGCGTACGGCGCTGCTCACCTCCTGTGTCGAGGACGGTGAACTCACCGCCCAGCACTCCCCCTTGATGTCGCCGCTGGTCTGGGACCTGGCGCACATCGGCAACCAGGAGGAGCAGTGGCTGTGGCGGGCGGTGGCCGGGCAGGAGGCGCTGCGGCCCGAGATCGACTCGCTGTACGACGCCTTCGAGCACCCGCGCGCCAGCCGGCCCTCGCTGCCGCTGCTCGCCCCCGGCGAGGCCCGCGCCTACGCGGCGGACGTCCGGCTCCGGGTGCTCGACGTACTGGGGACGACCCGGTTCGAGGGGCGTCCGCTGCTCGACGCGGCCTTCGCCTTCGGGATGATCGCCCAGCACGAACAGCAGCACGACGAGACGATGTTGATCACCCATCAGCTGCGGAAGGGCCCGGCGGCGCTGACCGCTCCCCCGCCGCCGTCGTTCCGGGGCGGCCCGCTGCCCGCCGAAGTCCTCGTCCCGGCAGGGCCGTTCACCATGGGGACCTCCGAGGAGGCCTGGGCGCTGGACAACGAGCGTCCGGCGCACGC
The DNA here is from genome assembly GCF_001426405.1 of Streptomyces sp. Root1304. Classification (GTDB taxonomy): domain Bacteria; phylum Actinomycetota; class Actinomycetes; order Streptomycetales; family Streptomycetaceae; genus Streptomyces. The sequence continues at coordinate 27,674 of NZ_LMEP01000022.1, forward strand.
CCGGATCGTGCCCGCCTTCCACCTCGACACCACTCCGGTCACCAACGGCGCCTATCTGGCCTTCATGGCGGACGGCGGCTACACCGATCCCCGCTGGTGGCGGCCGCAGGGCTGGGCGCAGATCAGGGAGCACGGCATCGCCGCGCCGCTGTTCTGGCGGCGGGACGGCGGGCAGTGGCTGCGTCGCCGCTTCGGGGTGACGGAGCCGGTGCCCGAGGAGGAGCCGGTCCTGCACGTGAGCTGGTACGAGGCGGACGCCTACGCGCGCTGGGCGGGACGGCGGCTGCCGACGGAGGCCGAGTGGGAGAAGGCCGCCCGGTACGACCCGGAGTCCGGGCGCTCGCGCCGCTTCCCGTGGGGCGACGCCGACCCCGGTCCCGAGCACGCCAACCTGGGGCAGCGGCATCTGCGGCCCGCCGCGGCCGGCAGCTACCCGGAGGGCGCGTCGCCGCTCGGCGTACGGCAGTTGATCGGCGACGTGTGGGAGTGGACGGCGAGCGACTTCCTGCCGTACCCGGGCTTCCGGGCCTTCCCGTACAAGGAGTACTCGGAGGTGTTCTTCGGGCCGGAGCACAAGGTGCTGCGGGGCGGTTCGTTCGCGGTGGACGCGGTGGCCTGCCGGGGCACCTTCCGCAACTGGGACCTGCCGGTCCGGCGCCAGATCTTCTCCGGCTTCCGTACGGCGCGGAACGCGGAGCTCGACTGATGTGCCGTCACATCGCCTTCGTGGGCGATCCGGTGGCGCTCGGCGAGCTGCTCGTCCGGCCGCCGCACGCCCTGCTGCGCCAGTCCTGGGAACCCCGTACGCAGACCAGCGGTGTGGTGAACGCCGACGGGTTCGGCGTGGGCTGGTACGCGGAGGGCGATCCGGTGCCCGCGCGGTACCGGCGGGCGGTTCCGATCTGGGGCGACCTGTCCTTCGCGGACCTTGCCCGGGTGGTGCGCTCAGGGGCGCTGCTCGGGGCGGTCCGGGGCGCGACCCTGCCGGGCGCCGACGGGGAGGCCGCGGCGGCTCCGTTCGCGGCCGGTCCCTGGCTGTTCAGTCACAACGGCGCCGTCCCGGGGTGGCCCGAACCGCTGGTGCCCCTCGCCGCGACGCTGCCGGCCGGTGAACTGCTCCGGGTCGAGGCCCGGACCGACTCGGCGCTGCTCTGGGCGCTGGTGCTGCACCGGCTGCGTGCCGGGGACGCGCCGGGTCCCGCGCTGGCCGACACCGTGCGGGAGGCCGCCGAGGCGGCTCCCGGCGCGGGGCTGAACCTGCTGCTCACCGACGGGACGCGGATCGCCGCGACCGCCTGGGGGAACAGCCTCTGGTACCTGAAGGGTCCCGGCCGGGTGGTCGTGGCCTCCGAACCGTACGACGACGATCCCCGATGGCGGGCGGTCCCCGAGCACACACTCGTGACCGCCGACCGCACCGATGTCACCCTCACCCCGCTCAAGGAGCCGTCCGCGTGAGCCCGTTCCAGCTGACCCGTACCCTCGCAGCGGACGCCGCGGGCGCCGATCTGCGTGCCGACGTCCTGCACGGTCTGTCCCGCTCCCCCAAGGAACTGCCGCCGAAGTGGTTCTACGACGCCCGGGGCAGCGAGCTGTTCGAGGAGATCACCCGGCTGCCCGAGTACTACCCGACCCGGGCGGAACGGGAGATCCTGAAGGAGCGGGCGGGGGAGATCGCCGCCGCCACCGGGGCCAGGACCCTGGTGGAGCTGGGCTCCGGCTCGTCGGAGAAGACCCGGTTCCTGATCGACGCGCTACTGCCGGGGCTCGACAGCTACGTGCCCGTGGACGTGAGCGAGACGGCGCTGACGGGGGCGGCCGAGTCGCTGCTCGCCGAGCGGCCGGAGCTGCGGGTGCACGCCCTCGTCGCGGACTTCACCCGGGGCCTCGGCCTGCCGGGGACGCCCGGTCCGCGTCTGGTGGCCTTCCTCGGCGGCACCATCGGCAATCTGCTGCCCGAGGAGCGGCGGACCTTCCTGCGTTCGGTCCGGTCCATGCTGACGCCGGGCGACGCCCTGCTGCTCGGCACGGACCTGGTCAAGGACGAGGAGACCCTCGTCGCCGCCTATGACGACGCGGCGGGGGTGACGGCCGCGTTCAACAGGAACGTGCTGTCCGTGATCGACCGGGAGCTGGGCGCGGACTTCGATCCGGCGGACTTCGAGCACGTGGCGGTGTGGGACCGCGAGCGGGAGTGGATCGAGATGCGGCTGCGGGCCCGCCGCGCGCTCACCGTGAAGATCCCGGAGCTGGATCTCGTGGTGCCGTTCGCGGCGGGCGAGGAGATGCGGACGGAGGTGTCCGCGAAGTTCCGTCAGGCCGGGGTCCGGGCGGAACTGGCCGAGGCGGGCCTCGACCTGGACCGCTGGTGGACCGAGAGCGAGGGCAGGTTCGCCCTGTCGCTGGCGACGGCCCGCTGAGCGGCCGCCGCCAGGGCGCGGCGGTCCGGGTGGCGGCGGGCGGGGAGCGGCTCGCCCGGCCGGACGACCGCGGTGAGCCGCCGGGTCGTGACGACCCGCCACAGCGAGGCCCCCAGGGGATCGTCACCGACGTAGGCGGCGGCGTCGGTGGGCCGGTAGTCGACACGTACCGGCTGTACGGGGCAGCCGGCGTCCAGGGCCGCCTGGAACGCGGCGGGCCGGAAGCGTCCCTGGGCCCGGCCGCACCAGGTGGAGCCCTCGGGGAAGACGACCACCCGGCCGCCGGTGGCGAGCACCTCCGCCATCGTCCGCACGGTGCCGGGCAGGGCCCTGATCCGGTCGCGGTCGATGAAGAGGGTGCCGCCCAGGGCGGCGAGGGTGCCGAGGACGGGCCAGTGGCGCACCTCGGCCTTGGCGACCATCCGGCCGGGCAGGACGGCCGCGAGCAGCGGTATGTCGAGCCAGGAGACGTGGTTGGCGACGACGAGGAGCGGGCCGGTCGCGACGCCCGCTCCCTCGTACCGGACGCGGATGCCGAAGGCGCGGACCACGGCGCGCGACCAGAACCGGCAGAGGGCGAGCCGGGTGGCGGCCGGGAGGAGACCGGTCGCCGGGGCGAGCAGGAGGCCGAGGAGGACGGTGCCGAGCCCGGCGGTCAGCCGGGCCACGGCCCGGACGACCCCCGCCGGGTCCTCGTCGGGGTGCCGGCCGTGGTCCTCGGGGTGGGCGTGCCTGTCGGGGCCGTGTCTGTCGGGCTGTCGGCCACCGTGCTCGTCGGGCCGGCCGTGCGCTTCGGATGGACCGTGCTCGTCGGGGTGGGCGGCGCAGTGGCCCGGGGTGCAGGGCGCCGTGGGGAGCCACGGCGAGAGGGCCGTGGTCCCGTTCACCGTGCCGGGGCGAGCGACAGGAAGTGGTTGAGGTAGCGCGGGTTGGTGCGGCGCAGCGAGAGCAGGACGTAGAGGTCGGCGACGCCGAAGTCGGGGTCGTGCGCGGGGGCGCCGCAGACCCAGGCGCCGAGCCGGAGGTAGCCGCGCAGCAGCGGCGGGAGCTCGGTGCGGCCCTCGGGGCGGGTGATGCCGTCGGGGCTCCAGAGCTTGTGCGGGGTGACCCAGTACTCCTCGGGGGCGAGGTGCTTGGCCTTGACGGTGTCCCAGGTGGCGGCGGCGAGCGTGCCGCCGTCGGCGAGCGGGAGGGAACAGCAGCCGGCGAGCCAGTTGTGGCCGGTGGTCGTCATGTAGCGGGCGAGCCCGGCCCAGATGAGGGCGATGACGGCGCCGTTGCGGTGGGCGGGGTGGACACAGGAGCGGCCGACCTCGACCAGGTCGTGGCGGATGGGCGCGAGCCGGGCGAGGTCGAACTCGCTCTCGGAGTAGAGGCGCCCGGCGACGGCGGCGCGGTCGGGCGGCAGGATGCGGTAGGTGCCGACGACCTCGCCGGTGGTCTCCTCGCGTACGAGGAGGTGGTCGCAGTACGCGTCGAAGGCGTCGGAGTCGAGGCCGGGCTCGGGACCGTCGAGCTGGGCGCCGAGCTCTCCGGCGAAGACCTGGTGGCGCAGTCGCTGCGCGGCCCGTACGTCCTCCTGGTCGCGGGCGAGACCGACGACGTACCGGGGGGCGGGCGGCGCGTCGGGGGCCTGCGGCGCGGGCTGGGCGGGGGCCAGGGGCTGCGCGGGACCGGCGAGCGGCTGCGCGGGGACGGCGATCGTGGGGGTCGGTGCGGCCATGTCGGACTCCTCCGGCGTACGGAAGGGGAAGGGGCGGAGCCGGGCCGTGCGAGCGGTGGCCCGGCTCCTTACTTCTTCCGTGACCGGCTTGATTCGACATGGCCGTCCGGGGGATCGCGGGTGTGGAGGCGCTGAATGCTATTCGGCGAGGGTTTCCGTGATCTCGGCCGAGGCCAGCTTCGCGGCCTTCATCGGGTCCTCGCCCTGGAGGACGGCCGTCATGTAGGGCTTGATGGGGTTGTCGCCCTCGACATCGGCCCACTGCGGGGAGTTGGGGGTGGCCCGGCCGCGTGCGGCGCCCTTCGCCATGACGGCGGTGGCCTCCTGGGCGGCGACGACGGAGGCGAGTCCCTTCTTGTTGGGCACGTAGCCCATGGCGCGGGCCAGTTCGGACTGCCACTTCTCGCCGGCCAGGGCCTTGACGACATCGATGGCGGCGCCGCGCTGGGGCGCGTTCTCCGGGATGATCAGGTCGGAGCCGCCGGTGAAGACGGCGCAGGGCTGGCCCGCCTTGGTGCCGGGTATCGGGAAGTAGCCCAGCTTGTCCTTGAGGGCCGGGTTGGCCTTGAGGATCGCGGCGACGGCGCTGGGGGTGGCAATGAGCTGGGCCACGTCGCCCTTGGCGAAGACATCGGCCTGGGGCGGGTTCTGCTCGTCGGCGTCCTTGGGCCCGGAGCCGAGGGACTGCAGGTCCTTGTAGAAGTTCATGCCGCGCCGGGCCGCCTCGCTGTCGAGCGCGCCGGTCCACTCCCCGCCCTTGTCGACGGCGAGTTCGCCGCCCTCGTCCCAGATGAACCCGGCCAGGGTGTACCAGTCCTGTCCGGCGAGGTAGATGCCCTGGGAGCCGTTGCTGTTGAGCTTCTCGGTGTCGGAGAGCCATTCCGCGCGGGTGGCCGGGGGCTTGTCGATCCCGGCGTCCTCGAAGAGGTCCTTGTTGTAGATGACGATGCGGTTGGCCGCGTACCAGGGGATGCCGTACTGCGAGCCGCCGATGCTGCCGGGTTCGGCGAGACCGGGCAGCCAGTCCTCGCTGCCGAGGTCGCGGACCGACTCCAGGGTGAGGTCGAAGAGCTTCTCGGTGTCGGCGTACTGGGCGACCTGGGTGTTGCCGACCTCGATGACGTCCGGTCCGCCGGAGCCCTGGATGGCCTCGGTGACCTTCTTCCCGATGCCGGTCCACTCCTGGACGGTGACCTTGAGCTCGACGCCGTCGTGCTCCTCCTCGTACGCCTCGGTGAAGCGGTTGAGGAAGTCCTCGCTGACGCTGTCCCGCATGAGCCAGATGTTGACGGTCTTCGTCTGGCTGCCCCCGCCCGGCAGCATCCCGCAGCCGGCGAGGGCGAGCGCGGTGGCGGCTGCCAGGGGGCAGGCGAGATGGCGATTCTTCACGTGGGTCACCTTCTGCGGTTCAGCACGGGGTCGTGCGGCATGGGGGGCTGACCCGACATGGGGGGACCGAACGGGGTGTTCGCGCGGGTATGTGGCCTGGATTCTGGTCTGGACCAACGGGATGGTCAAGTCCTTGACCATCCCGTCCCGCGCACCGAATACACCCTCCGTCCCCTTACCGTCGGTAATTGCTCGCCGACCAGGGGCATTCGGCCGACCGGCGCCCGTACCCCCCGTCCCGACTCGCGGCTGCACCCGCTTCCGGGCAGGGTGGGATGGAATCGGAACGAAGGAGAGGCCCGCCATGGGAGACCACGTCTACCGAGTCACGGAAATCGTCGGATCGTCCCCGGACGGCGTGGACACCGCCATCCGGAACGGGATCACGCGGGCGTGCGAAACGCTCCGGGCAGTGGACTGGTTCGAGGTCACGGAGATCCGCGGCCACGTCGAGAACGGCCAGGTCGCGCACTACCAGGTGGGCATGAAGGTCGGATTCCGGCTGGAGGAGTCGAGCTAGGGCGATCGAAGCGGGAACGGAACCTTCCGCCCGGCGGGGCGGCGGGCGACCACGCCCGTGGGCCGGTGAACGCGGTCAGGGCCTGTCCGGTGGACAGGCCCTGATGGTCCGGTACGCCCCCGGGTCACGGCGGGTCTCCGCTTCCGCACCCTCGGGTGCCGCTCCGCGGCACCGTCAGGTCCGGCCCTCCTTCTCCTGGGCGTCGCTCAGGGCGTGCGACGGGGTGGCCCACCCGGCCCGTACGACGGTGAAGCCGGCCTCCTCCGCGGCGTCGCAGACCAGCAGGTCGTCGTCGACGAGCATCCGCACCGGCCGCTCGGCGGCGAGCCGGCGCAGGATCTCCACCTTGGTCACCCGGGCCGGCCGGAAATCCCGGTTGCGCCGCATGTGGACCGGCCCGTCCGGCAGCCCCTGGGCGGCCAGCCACTCCAGGGTGTCGCGGCGGCAGCGCTCCGGGCGCCCGGTGAGGTAGACGATGTCGCACTCCTCGGCGGCCTCCGCGCACAGCGCGACACCCTCCGCCAACGGCGGATCGTCGGGCGCCGCCGCGAAGAAGCCGTCCCAGTCCTTGGGCCGGCCCTCCAGGAAGTGCTGACGGTGGGAGGTGGCGGCCAGCGTGTTGTCGAGGTCGAAGACGGCCAGGGGCCGGATGTCGTCGGTCACGGGGTCAGCCTAGGAGGCGGGGCGGGTGCGCGGGGCGGCGCTCCCGGTCCCCGGTGCCCCCGTGCCCGCGTGCCCCGCCGTCACCGCAGTCGCCGCCGCCGCCGTCCCTGCCCGCGCCTCAGCCGGTGCCGAGGTACGCCTCCCGTACCGCCGGGTCCGCGTGGACCTCCGCCGGGGTCCCTTCGGTGAGGACCCGGCCGAGGTCGAGTACCACCACGCGGGAGCACAGCTCCATCACGAACGCCACGTTGTGCTCGACGAGCAGCACCGCGCAGTTCTCCTCCTCGGCCATCCGGCGTATGACGGAGGCGAGTCGGTGGCGTTCCTCGGCGGTCGTCCCGGACGCGGGCTCGTCGAGGAGCAGGATCCGGGGCGGGTCCGCGAGCGCGCGGGCCAGCTCGACCATGCGCGCCCGGCCGACGGGCAGACCGCCCGCGTACGACCCGGCGAGCGCGTCGAGCCCGCATTCCTGGAGCACGGCGGCGGCCCGTTCCCGGTGCCGCCGGGCCGCGGGCCGCATCCCGCCCCGCCAGTCCTGCGCCACGACGAGATTGTCCGCCACGGTCAACTGTCCGAAGAGCTGCTGGCGTTGGAAGGTACGGCGGATGCCGTGCCGGGCCCGCCAGACCGGGGACCGGCGGGTGATGTCCGTACCGTCGTACGCGATGGCCCCCGCGTCCGGTCGCCGCATCCCCGACAGCACGTCGAAAAGCGTCGTCTTCCCCGCCCCGTTCGGGCCGATGACACCGCAGATCTCTCCCGGGCGTACGGAGAGGGACACGCCCGTCAGCGCGCGGACGCCGCCGAACCGGACGTCGATCCCGCTCGCGTGGAGCAGAGGGTGACTCATCGGCGGGCTCCCGTCCCCAGGTAGGCCTCGGCGAGCCGGTCCCGGTCCACCTCGGACCTCGGCCCGGACCAGACGATCTCGCCCTGCGCGAGGTACGCGACGGTGTCGGCGATGCCGAGCACCTCGGCCGCCTTCTCCTCGACCAGGAGCAGCGCGGCGCCGCGGCCCCGGAGTTCGGTCAGGAGCTGGAAGACCTCGTCCACGACGCGCGGCGCGAGACCGAGGGACGGCTCGTCGGCGACGAGGACGGCCGGCGGTCGCTGGAGGAGCGGGGCGAGGGCGAGGAGCTGCTGCTCGCCGCCCGACAGGGAACCGGCGAGGACGGCGCGGCGAGCGGCGAGCGCGGGGAAGCGCGCGTACACGGCGTCGCGGTCCTCGGCCTCCGTCAGCTGGAGGGCCAGGTTCTCCTCGATCGAGAGCCCGGCGAAGATCCCCCGCCCCTCGGGGGCGAGCCGCAGCCCGCGCCGCGCCCGGGCAACCGCCGCGTCGCGGGTGGCGTCCTCGCCCCGTACCCGTACGACTCCGTCGGCGGGCCGCAGCAGTCCCGCCGCCACCCGGCAGAGGGTGGACTTCCCGGCCCCGTTGGGCCCGAGCAGCACCAGGGCCTCGCCACCGCGCACCACGAGATCCACACCGTGGAGCACGGGCGCACCGCCGTACCCGGCGTGCACGCCGCTCAGTTCGAGGGCGGCCGGCGCCTCGCTCCGCTCGCCCTTCCCGGGGCCGGAGGGGCTCGGTTCGGGATCCGGGGAGCGGGTCTCCCCCGGTGCCGGCCGATCCCGGGAGCCGTTGCGCTCCGAGACCACCCGATCCGGGGCGCGGGTGTCCGCCGACATCGCCCGATCCGGGGCGCGAGCCGGAGGAACAGGCACAGGCAGCGCCGCCCGCGTCCCCTCCGCCCCTCTCGCCGCGCGCCGCGCCGCTCTCCTCGCCGGCAGCGCCGCGCAGTAACCGTCCGGGTCGTTCGCCAGCGCGAGCCCCGCCAGGCCGAAGAGGATCACCGGCAGATGGGCGGAGTCCGTCACGTACTCCGACATCAGATGCGGGGCCACCGCGTAGACCAGCCCCGCCACGACCGCGAACTGCGGCCTCCGCACCCCCGCCGCGACCACGACCGCCAGCCACACCAGGCCCGTCATCGCCGTGAAGTCCGTGGCCGTGATCCGGGTGTTGTACGAGGCGTAGAGCACTCCGCCGAAGCCCGCGAGGCCCGCAGACACCGTGAACAGCAGGAGTTTCGTCCGTACCACCGAGACGCCCGACGCCGCGGCGGCCTCGGGGGCGGATCGGACCGCGAGCATGGCCCGGCCCCAGCGGGAGCCGCGCAGCCAGGTCAGCAGGGCGACGAGCACCCCGCTCAGCAGGACCAGCGCGAGGCCCAGCGCCCGGTCGTCGCCCAGGTCCACCGGACCGGCCACCGGGCGCGGTATCTCCCAGCCGGTGTCGCCGTTGCGCAGCCCGCCGAGCTGGAAGAGGACCTGGTCCGCCAGGAAGGCGAGCGCGAGGGTGGCCAGGGCGAGTGATCTGCCCCCGAGCCGCAGCGCGGGCAGTGCGACCACCGCCCCGAGCAGGGCCGCCGCCACCGTGCCGACGGCCGCCGCGGCGACGAAGGGCCAGCCGTGGCTCATCAGCAGCCCGGCGACCAGGGCCGCGCCGGTCACGAACGTCGCCTGGGCCAGTGACACCATCGCGCCGAGGCCGGTGACGACCGTGAAGGACATGAACACGAGCCCGATCGCGAGACCTTGGGCCAGGATCCCGCTCCAGAAGGGCGTGGTGACGGTGTAGAACGCCGTCCCGAGCAGCACGCCGGCCACCGCCCAGGCGCCCCAGCGGCGGCCCCACGCCTTCCCGGCGAGGTAGTCGACGGGCGGTGGGTCCGCGGCCGCCGTGCCCGCCGCGCGTTGCCGCCGTACCAGGACGACGAGGCCGGCGAAGAGGATGAGGAACGGCACGGCGGTGCGGAAGCCGGTGATGTCGTCGGTGAACGAGGCGTATCCCGCCACCAGGTTCTGGAGTACGCCGAGCCCGAGTCCGCCCGCGAAGGCGAGGGGGACGGACACGAAGCGCCCGAGGACCGCGGCGGTGGCCGAGACGAACAGGAACAGGGTGTAGTCGTGCGCGGAGAGTCCGAGGAGCGGGGTCGCGAGGACACCGGCGAGGCCCGCGAGACCGGACGACAGCATCCACGCGATCGAGGACAGCCGGTCCGCGCCGATGCCCCGCAGCTCGGTCAGCGTGCGGTCGTCGACCGCCGCCCGCAGCCGCAGGCCGAGCCGGGTGTGCCGCATCAGGACCCAGAGGCCGGCCGCCGCGAGGGCCGTGGCGATCCAGGTGATCAGCTGGTCGGAGTCGATGCCCACCCCGTCGAAGGGCTGCCAGGACACCGCCGGGCTCGGCCCGACACCGGGCAGTCCGAACTGGTTGTCGGCGGGCTGGACGGGGGCGCCCGCCCGCTCCAGGAGTTCGACCGCCCATCGTCCGGCGGCGGGCAGCGCGACGAGCAGACCGATGGTGGCCACGATCTGCGCCGTCTCGCCGACCTTCGCGAGCTTTCTGAACATCAGCCGGTCCAGGGCCCAGCCGAGGCCGGGCGCCACCACGAACACCAGGAACAGTGCGGTGGGGACGGCCGGCCAGCCGAAGCCGGAGCGGAGCTCGTAGAAGGCCAGCGCGCACAGATAGGCGGTGGCGCCGTGCGCGAAGTTGAAGAGGCCGGAGGCGGAGTAGGACAGCACGAGACCGGTCGCGAGCAGCGCGTACAGCGCGCCCGAGACCAGTCCGCTCAGGACGAAGCCCAGCAGGTCACCCACGTGACGCGCCCCTCAGCCGAAGGGGATCGGCGGGTAGCACTTGAAGGGGACCGCCACTTCGTACCGCCCGTTCTTCAGGCGGACGAGCGCCCCGCAGCCGAAGCTCTCCTTCTTCCCCTTCGGCTCGGCGCGGTCGCCCACGAGCGTGCCGGTGTCGGAGAAGCCCGCGGCGGCCGTCTGGAAGGACTCCACGGTGAGGTCCTTGCCGGCCTTCGCGGCGATCGAGAGGAAGAGGTCGGCGCTCATGTACCCCGTCATCATGTGCATGTTGAGGGGGATGTCCTTGCCGCCGGCGGCCTTCCTGATGTCGGCCTTGAACTGCCGCATCGCGGGGGTGTCCGACTCGAAGGGCTGGAACTGGAGGAGTACGTGCACCCCGTCGAGGGCCTGCTTCGTCGCGTCCTTCGCGAGCAGCCCGGGATCGTAGTCCGTCGGGTCGGAGATGACGCCCTTGTAGCCGGACCGCTTGAGCGCGGTGAAAAGGCCGATGTTGTACGGCGTCTGCATCACGGAGATCACGGCGTCGGGCGCGCGGCCGCCGGGGCCGGAGCGGAGGATCTCCTTGGTGTACGCGGACCAGTCGCTGGGCATCGAGGTCGCCGGCACCACGGCCTTGGCGTACGGGACCTGGAAGCCGGCCGCCTTGAAGCCCTGGGTGAAGGTGCGGATGCCGAACTTGCCTGCGTCGTTGTCGCCGGCGATCAGCGCGACCGACTTGCCACCGGACCCGCCGAGGACGGCCGCGAGGCTCTCGGGCCAGGTCTGGTTGAGCGTGCCGCCCGGTGTCGGGACGAGGCAGCCGTTGAAGCCGTAGAGGTGCGCGGGCCCGCAGAACGAGGGGAGGGTGCCCCAGCCCACCGTCGGGACCTTCCGGGCGTCGAGGAAGTCGGCCCCGGCGAAGGAGACCGAGCTCATCGGGGAGACGGCGAAGACCTTGTCCTGCTGGACGAGTTTGCGGGCCGCGGCCAGGTTCCTGGCCGGGTCCTGGCCGTCGTCCTCGGCCCCCAGGTACGCGATCTTCCGCCCGTTGATCCCGCCCTCGGCGTTGGCCCGGTCGTAGCGGGCCCGGGCGCCGAGGTCGGTGTCCTTCTTGGAGTATCCGCTGGCGGTCGTCATGGAGACGATGCCGCCGACCTTGATCGTGTCGGCGGTGACTCCGCGTACGGTGGTGGTGGTCGAGGGGCTTCCGCCGCTGGAGGCGGAGTTGCAGCCGGTGACGAGGAGCAGGGCGAACGCGGCGGCGATGACGCGCAACGGTCGAGGCACGGGCGATCCCTCCGTCGGGTGCCCGCATTCTGTGACCGAACTGATGAACCGTCAATAACTGATGCAACGTCAATTGACGATGCGTCAGACATCGCCCGGCCGCCGCGCTTCCCGTCAGACCGGGCGGCGGGCGTAGGTGAAGAGGTGCTCCTCGGGGGCCGCGCGGTCGTCGTCGGGGGCGAAGAGCGACACCGTGTGGTGGAGGACGTCGAGGCCGCAGTCCTCGCGCTGGAGCCGCAGGTACTCCTCCGCCGAGAAGCTGGAGACCCTGACCTTGTTCTCCATCCAGACGATCTCGACGTCCTCCACGTCCGCGGGCACGGTCGCCGTCACCAGGAAGCCGCCGGGCGCCAGCCAGCCGGCCATCCGCTTGAGGGACTCGGCCGCCTCCGCCCTGCTCATCATCAGAAGGGGGAAGAACGCGCACACCGCGTCGAAGTGCCCCTCCGGCGCGTCGAACGCCCGCACGTCGCACTGCTCGAAGGCCGCCCCGGGCACCTGGGCGCCCGCGAGGGCGACCATCTCGCCGGACACGTCGATCCCGGTCACCTCACAGCCGGCCCGCACGAGCAGCTCGGCCACCGGCCGCCCGGTCCCACTGCCCACGTCGAGCACCTTCGCCCCCGCGCCCAGCCGTGCGGTGAGCCACTCGATCGCCTCCCACTGGGCCGGCAGACGAACGAAGGCGTGCTCGTAGTCGATCCCCAGCCCATCGAACAACTCAGCCGCCGACACCGGCGGCACGTCCGTCTCGTCGTGGTCCATCCCGAGTCCCTTCCGTCGCGAGGTGGGTCATGAGTGTTCGTACCACGCCCACCCCTGCCCGACCCGGATGTTTCGGCAGCGGGGACTCCGGCACCGCCTCACGCCCGCCGTGACGGTGCCAGTCCCGCCTCGTACGCCACGATCGCCGCCTCCACCCGGTTGCGCGCGCCCAGTTTCGAGAGCACCGCGCTCACGTGGGCCTTCACCGTGCCTTCGACCAGGTGCAGGCTGTTCGCGATCTCCGCGTTGGACTGCCCGGACCCGAGTCCGGCCAGTACCTGGCGCTCCCTCTCCGTGAGGCGGTCCAGTGAGCGGTGGGGGTGGGCCGCCCGGTGGGCGCGCATCCCGGTGATGACGCGGCCGGCCACTCTGGGGGACAGATAGGCGCCGCCCGCGCCCACCGCCCGTACCCCGTTGAGGAGTTCCCTCGGGTCGTCGGCCTTCAGCAGGAAGCCGTCGGCGCCCTCCTCCAGGGCGCGGGTGATGTACTCGTCCTGGCCGAAGGTCGTCAGGATGATCACGCCGACCCCGGCCTGCTCCCGGTGGAGCCGCGAGACCGCCGTCAGCCCGTCCATGCCGGGCATCTGAATGTCCAGCAGCACCACGTCCGGCCGGTGCAGGCGGGTGAGTGCGAGGGCCTCGTGACCGTTGCCCGCCTCGGCGACCACCTCGACCTGCGGGTCCCTGGCCAGGACGGCCAGCACCCCGGCCCGGACCATCGCCTCGTCGTCGGCCACGAGGACCCGGACCGGCCGACTGCCGGGTGTCGTCTCTTCCACACGGCGAGCCTACGGCCGGGTGCGCCGCCGTGCGGGCGTCGAGTGCCGCAGATCCGCCCGTGGGTGGAGGGCACCCCTGACGAAAGGCAGGACGCCGCTGCCGATCGGCCCATGGGAGCGGGCGCGGCGGACGCCTAGCGTCGCTTCCGTACGGGAGACGGGGCAGCCGCTCCGGGCCGGCCGTACGCCCGTGTGCACCCGTCACCCGCCGCCTTCGCCTCTCGCGAGGCTGTGTTCCGCGGTCCGTGGCGCGGCCCGGTACCGACACGAAGGAATTCCGTGATCACCCTCCGAGGACTGACCAAACGTTACGGCGACACCCTCGCCGTGGACGAGCTGACGTTCGACGTCCAAGCCGGTCGTGTGACCGGCTTCCTCGGCCCCAACGGGGCCGGGAAGTCCACCACCATGCGCATGATCCTGGGCCTCGACCATCCCACGCGCGGGCGGGCCCTGATCGCCGGGCGCCCCTACGCGGACCTGCGCAGGCCGCTCCGCGCGGTCGGCGCGATGCTCGACGCCCGGGCCATCCACCCGGCGCGTTCCGGCCGTACGCATCTGATCGCCCAGGCCCGGTCGAACGGCATCCCCCCGCGCCGCGTGGACGAGGTGCTGGAGCGGGTGGGCCTCGCCAAGGCGGCCCGTCGGCCGGCGGGCACGTACTCGCTCGGCATGAGCGGGCGGCTCGGGGTGGCGGGCGCCCTGCTCGGCGATCCGTCGGTGCTCGTCCTGGACGAGCCGGTCAACGGCCTCGACCCGGACGGCGTGCGGTGGATCCGCGGGCTCGTACGGGACCAGGCGGCGGAGGGACGCACGGTGTTCCTCTCCAGCCATCTGATGAGCGAGATGCAGCTGACGGCCGACCATCTCGTCGTCATCGGACGCGGGCGGCTGCTGAGCGACACCTCCATGACCGCGTTCCTGGCCGCCGCCTCCCCCGCGTCGGCGCGGGCGCTCGTGCCCGACGCCGAGGAGGGGGCGACGTTGGTACGGCGGCTGAGGGCGGCCGACGGGGTGAGCGTCGAGACCTCCGGGTCCGGCGAACTCACCGTCGAGGGCCGCACCGCCGCCGAGATCGGGGACCTGGCCCACCACTGCCGGGTCCGGTTGCACCAGTTGAGCGACGTCCGGGTCTCGCTGGAGCAGGCGTACATGGACCTGACCGCGCGCAGCCTGGAGTACACGACGGGCGGCGGCACCACGGAAACGGCGGGCACAGGCACGACAGGCACGACAGGCAGCAGCAGCGAGGACACGGCCGCCGCGCTCGCGGCACCGGGCGAAGGGGGACGACCGTGACCATCCCGACGACACCCGCCAGGCACGCGGACCAGGCGCACCCCGACCGGCCGCACACCGGCCCCGAGACTCCCGGGCGGGGCGCTCCCGGCGGTTTCGCCGGGGCCGTCGCCGCCGAGTGGACGAAGCTGTGGTCCGTGCGAGCCGCCTGGCTCTGTCTTCTGGCGGGCCTCGCGATCACCGGTGTCTTCACCTACTACTACGCCTCGATCGCCCGTATCAACGAGCATCCGGTGCAACCCGTCGGGAACGCGGCGGCCTCCTCCGCCGTCCTCGTCCAGTTCACCGTCGTCGTCCTCGCCACGATCGCGGTCACCTCCGAGTACGCGACGGGCAGCGTGCGCGCTTCGCTCCTCGCGGTTCCCCGGCGGCACCGGGTCCACGCCGCGAAGGCCCTGGTGGCGGCCGCGGTGGCGTTCGTCGCCGGTACCGCGTTCGCCGTCGTGGGCACGGCGGTGGCCTGGGTGGGCTTCGACGGACGGGCCACCTTCGCCGCCGGCGCGACCCTCCGCCAGGTCCTCGCGGTCGGTCTCTACGAGGCGCTGATCGCCGTGCTGAGCGTGGGGGTGGCGTTCGCCACGCGTCATCCGGCCGGCGCGCTCTCGATCCTCGTCACCCTCCTGTGGGCGCTGCCCAGCATCCTCCTGGGCCTGGGAGGCCCCACGCTCGCGGACCTCAACGACAAGCTGCCGCACGGTGCGGGCGACCACTTCATGCGCCCCGCCGCCGAGGGACCGTACGGTCCGGTGACGGCGCTCCTGATCGTGGCGGCGTGGGCAGCGGCGGCCCACCTGATCGGTCTGTACGTGCTGCGCCGAAGGGACGCCTGAGTCCGGCGCCGACGGCAGGCCCCAGGCGGGCCCCACGATCGCTCCGGGCCCACCCGCCCCTCGCGCCGGACCCCTCCCGCACCGGGCGTCCCGGCCCGTCCCCCAGAATCGACCCGGAGAGGTGAGGACATGCACCAGAAGGACGGTCGGCGCACCCTGCCGCACGCGCCCGGGCCCCGGGTCGGACTCGCGTGGGGTGATGTGGCCCTGTGGTGCGTGCTCGCCGCCGCCACCGCCTACGGGTTCCGGGACGCGGGTGCGGCGGCCTCGCCGGTCGGGGACCTGTTCCTCCCGCTGGCCGTCCTGGCGGTGGCCGTGCCGCTGTCCCGCCGCCGTCCCGGGACCGCCGTCGCCCTGGTCAACGGACTCTGCGCGCTGGGCATGGCCGATCCGGCGACGCCCGCCAACGCCCATGTCCTCTCGCTGGCCGCCCTGAGCTGTCTGCTGGGAGCCCGGGTCGCCGCAGCAGGGCGCCCGCTCCTGGTCCTGGCCGGCTGCCTGGCCGTCGATCTCGCGACCTGCGCGGTGCTGCGGACGCCGGCCGTGTGGTGGTTCTACGCGCTGGCCGTGCTGCCCGCCGCCCTCCTGCTGCCCTGGCTGGCCGGACGGCACTGGCGCGGCCGGCGCGAGCTGGTGCGGGAGGGCTGGCGGCTGGCCCGGAGCCTGGAGGAGCGGCAGCACCTGGTCGCGGAGCGGGCGCGGCTGACCGAACGCGCGGACATCGCGGCCGACATGCACGACTCCCTCGGGCACGCGCTCAGCCTGGTCGCGCTGCGGGCCGGCGCCCTGGAACTCTCCCCCGACCTCACCGACCGCGACCGCACCGATCTCGCCGAGCTGCGCGGGACGATCGCGGACGCCGTGGAGCAGCTGCGCGAGACGGTCGCGGTCCTGCACGACCCGGCCGGGACGGAACCGGGCGCGGGCCTGCCCGTCACCGACACCGTCGAGGACCTCCTCGGGCGGGCGGTGGCCTCCGGGGTGCCGGTGCGCTGGGAGCGGCAGGGGGCGGCGCCCGTGCTGTCGCCCCTGGTCCGGCGGGGGCTGTACCGGGCGGTCCAGGAGGCCCTCACCAACGCGGTGAAGCACGCACCCGACGGTGAGATCCGGGTCCGGATCTCGCACGGGGCCGACCGTACCCGCGTGAGCGTCGTGAACGACGCTCCGCCCGCCGACCGCTCGGATGCCGCGGCCGAGGGCCCGGCGACCGGCGCCGGTGGCCGAGGTCTGACGGGGCTCAGGGAGCGGGTGACGGTGCTCGGCGGCTCCCTGTGGACCGGCCCGCACCAGGGCGGATTCCGTGTCACCGCGGTCCTTCCGCACCAGGTCGCCGCCGCCCCGGGGACACCCCTGCCGGGCGCGGTGCCCGCACCCGACGGGCCGGACGCGGGAGCCGCTCACCCGGCCACCGGGACGACCACCGGGACGCCCACCGCACCGGAGTCCGTCACCCGGCTCACCTCGGTACGGAACGCCGCCCGCCGCCGCTCGGTCGCCGCGTTCGCGGCTCCTGTCGTCGCGGCCGCCTTCTTCGTACCCGCGGCCGTCTACCTGGCTTGGCAGTTGACGACCAGCGTGCTGCCGCCGTCCCGGTTCGACGAGCTGACCCTCGGCCGGCCGCGCGCCGAACTCGCTGCCCTGCTGCCGGACCACACCTACCCCTACCCGCCCGACGACACCCGTTCCGCACCGCCACCGCCGGGCACCCGCTGCGAGTTCTACCGGTCCGGCCGCGACCTCCTGACCGAGGTCGACCTCTACCGGCTCTGCTGGTCGGGCGGCACTCTGGCGGCGAAGGACACCGTGCCCGCGAGCCGGTCCACGGTCCCGTGACCGCCTTCCCCACCGACCGGCAGGAGCTGTACCGCGGCGATCCGGGACCGGTACGGGTCATCTGCCGACCAGCAGGCGGCACTACGTCGAGCGAGAGGACAGGAACCACGTGGATGTGTACGAAGCCGTGGACGGTCGTCGGGCCGTACGGGCGTTCAGCGACCAGCCGGTGCCCCGGGAGGTTCTCGACCGGGTGCTCAGCGCGGCGACGCGGGCCCCGTCGAGCGGGAACCTCCAGCCGTGGCACGCCTATGTCGTGGCCGGTGAGCCCCTGGCCGAGCTGAAGAGGCGCGCCACGGCCAGGGCGCGGGCGGGCGACCCGGGCGACGAGCGGGAGTATCCGATGTACCCGGCCGACCTGGCCTCCCCGTACACGGACCGCTTCGCGGCCGCGGCAGCCCAGCGGTACGAGGCCCTCGGCATCGAGCGCGACGACCCCGACCGGCCCCGGAAGATCGCCGCCCTGAACGCGGAGGCGTTCGGGGCGCCGGTCGTACTCTTCTGCTACCTCGACCGGACGATGGGCCCGGGGCAGTGGGCGGACGCGGGGATGTATCTGCAGACGGTCATGCTGCTGCTGCGGGCGGAAGGGCTGCACAGCTGCCCCCAGGTGATGTGGACGATGTACCACAGGACCGTCGCCCGGGCGGTCGGGGCCGAGGACGGGCTCGTGCTGTTCTGCGGTGTCTCGGTGGGATTCGAGAAGGAGGGCGCGCCACGGCCGCGCACCGGGCGGGCGAAGATGCCGGAGACAGTGAGCTTCATCGGAATATGACGGCCGGGCGGCCGGGACCCGCGGCATCAGCGGGCGCGACCGCCTCCACGTCACGTCACCGCCGACCGGGATCCCTCACGGTCGGCCCTCTCAAGGTTCGGAGCCATGACCACACCCCTCACCCTCGGCACCTTCGACTCCCTCCGTCTCGACGCCGTGCGTGACCAGGAGGCCCTGCGTCGGGTCTACGCACTGCCCAGCGACGCGGCCGTGCGCAAGCAGATGACCGAACTCACTGACCGGACACGCGCGTTGATCGGCTGCTCGTCGCTGGTCATGGTCGCCAGCGCGGACGCCGAGGGCAATTGCGACGTCACCCCGCGCGGCGGTCCCGCCGGGTTCGTCTCCGTCCTGGACGCGCGGACGGTGGCGATACCGGACGCGACCGGCAACAAGCGCCTGGACACCCTGCGGAACGTGATCGCCACCGGGCGGGCCGGGCTGCTGTTCATGATCCCCGGGCGCACCACGACGCTCAGGGTGAACGGCCGGGCCTGCGTCTCCACCCGCCCGGAGCTGCTCTCGCGGCTGACCGCCGTGGGCAAGCCGCCGGCGAGTGCGCTGGTGGTGGGGATCGAGGAGGTCTACCCGCACTGCCCCAAGTCGCTCCTGCGCAGCGGGGCCTGGAAGCCGGAGGAGTGGCTGCCGGCGGATGCCCAGCCGACCTCGGCCGAGGTGACGCTGGCGCAGCTGCGGATGCCGGAGCTGACGCTCGCGGACGTCGAGCAGGCGGAGGCGGATTCGCTGAAGTACCGGTACGAGTAGCCGCCCGGCGGGGTGCCGACACGCGGTGGGCCCGGCACCGCCGGAGGCCTGCCGCCCCCGAACAGGACACCGGGGGATCAATGGATAAAATCGCCCTGTGTACGACAACCCTCGTGATCCCTACGTCCGCGTCCGCGGCGCCCGCGAGCACAATCTCGCGGGGGTCGACGTCGACATCCCGCGCGACGCGCTCGTCGCCTTCACCGGGGTCTCCGGGTCCGGCAAGTCGTCGCTGGCCTTCGGCACGATCTACGCCGAGGCCCAGCGCCGCTACTTCGAGTCGGTGGCCCCGTACGCCCGGCGGCTGATCCACCAGGTGGGGGCGCCCGCCGTCGGCGAGATCAGCGGGCTGCCGCCGGCGGTCTCCCTGGAGCAGCGCCGGTCCTCGCCGAACGCCCGCTCGTCGGTCGGTACGGTGACGACGCTCTCCAACTCGCTGCGGATGCTGTTCTCGCGGGCCGGCCGCTACCCGGAGGGGGCGGAGCGGCTCGACTCCGACGCCTTCTCCCCCAACACGGCTGCGGGCGCCTGCCCTTCGTGCCACGGCATCGGCCGGATCCACGAGACCAGCGAGGAACTCCTCGTCCCCGACGCGGAGCTGTCGATCCGCCAGGGGGCCATCGCCGCCTGGCCGGGCGCCTGGCAGGGGAAGAACCTGCGGGACGTCCTGGACACCCTCGGGTACGACGTCGACCGGCCGTGGCGCGAGCTGGCCGCGAAGGACCGGGAGTGGATCCTGTTCACGGAGGAGCAGCCGGTCGTCACGGTGCATCCGGTACGGGAGGCGGGCCGCATCCAACGCCCCTACCAGGGGACGTACATGAGCGCCCGGCGGTATGTGATGCGGACGTTCGCGGACTCGAAGAGCACGACGCTGCGGGCGAAGGCGGAGCGGTTCCTGACGAGTGCGCCCTGTCCGGTGTGCGGCGGCAGCCGGCTGCGGCCCGAGGCGCTGGCGGTGACCTTCGCGGGGCGGACGATCGCCGAGCTGGGGTCGCTTCCGCTGACGGTCCTGGCCGGGCTCCTCTCCGCGACGCCGACGGACGGTTCGGAGACCGCGCGGGTCCTCACCGAGGATCTCGTCGCCCGGATCGGGACGGTCACCGAGCTGGGTCTCGGCTACCTCGGTCTGGACCGGGCCACGCCCACGCTCTCCAACGGCGAGCTCCAGCGGCTGCGGCTCGCCACCCAGCTGCGCTCGGGGCTCTTCGGTGTCGTGTACGTGCTCGACGAGCCGTCCGCCGGCCTGCACCCGGCCGACACCGAGGCGCTGCTCGTGGTCCTCGACCGGCTGAAGGCGGCGGGGAACTCGGTCTTCGTCGTCGAGCACCACCTCGACGTGGTCCGGCACGCCGACTGGCTCGTGGACGTCGGCCCGGGTGCCGGGGTGCACGGCGGCCGGGTGCTCCACAGCGGGCCGCCGCGCGAGCTGGCAGCCGTACAGGCGTCCGCGACCCGGCGCTTCCTCTTCGACCGGGCGCCCGTACCCGCGCGGGAGGTACGCGCCCCGGCCGGGTGGCTGCGGACGGGTCCGGTGACCCGCCACAACCTGCGGGCGGTCGACGCCGCCTTCCCGGTCGGCGTACTGACCGCCGTCACGGGCGTGTCCGGCTCCGGGAAGTCGACACTCGTCGGCGCGCTGACCGACGAACTCGCCGAGGTGGAGCGGATGGTGACGGTGGATCAGCGGCCGATCGGTCGTACCCCGCGCTCCAACCTGGCCACGTACACGGGGCTCTTCGACGTCGTGCGCAAGCTGTTCGCGGAGACGGCGGAGGCGCGGGAGCGCGGCTACAAGGTGGGCCGCTTCTCCTTCAACGTGCCCGGCGGGCGCTGCGAGACCTGTCAGGGCGAGGGATTCGTCTCGGTGGAGCTCCTCTTCCTCCCGAGCACCTACGCGCCCTGCCCCGACTGCCGCGGCGCCCGGTACAACCCCGAGACGCTCCAGGTGCGGCTGGGCGGACTGACGATCGCCGAAGTCCTGGACCTCACCGTCGAGTCGGCGGCGGAGTTCTTCCAGGACACCCCCGCCGCCGCCCGCAGCCTGCGGACCCTCCTCGAGGTGGGCCTCGGCTATCTGCGGCTCGGGCAGCCGGCGACGGAACTGTCCGGCGGCGAGGCGCAGCGCATCAAGCTCGCCTCCGAGCTCCAGCGTCCGCGCCGCTCCCCCACCCTGTACGTACTCGACGAGCCGACGACCGGGCTGCACCCGGCGGACGTCGAGGTCCTGATGCGGCAGCTCCACGGTCTGGTGGACGCGGGCCACTCGGTGGTCGTCGTCGAGCACGACATGGACGTGGTCGCCACCGCCGACTGGGTCGTCGACCTCGGTCCGGGCGGCGGCGACGAGGGCGGCCGGGTGGTGGCGGCCGGGCCGCCGTCCGAGGTGGCCGCCTCTCCCGTGAGCCGGACGGCTCCGTACCTGGCGCGGGCGCTCGCAGGCGGCTGACCGGCCCGGGTCCGGGCGGCTCCCGGCGGGCGGCCGCCCCGCTCCTACCCCTTGGCCTTCCTCCGCGCCCGCAGCCACTCCTTGTTCATCGCGGAGATCGACGGCAGCGGGATGCCCTTGGGGCAGGCCGTCGCGCACTCGCCGGTCAGGGTGCAGCCGCCGAAGCCCTCCGCGTCCATCTGGGCGACCATGTCGAGGACCCGGGTCTCGCGTTCCGGGGATCCCTGGGGCAGCACGTTGAGGTGGTTGACCTTGGCCGAGGTGAAGAGCATCGCGGAGCCGTTGGGGCAGGCCGCGACGCAGGCCCCGCAGCCGATGCACTCGGCGTGCTCGAAGGCGAAGTCGGCGTCGGCCTTGGGCACCGGGGTCGCGTGCGCCTCGGGGGCCGAGCCGGTGGGGGCGGAGACGTAGCCGCCGGCCTGGATGACGCGGTCGAAGGCGGAGCGGTCGACGACGAGGTCCTTGACGACGGGGAAGGCGGACGCCCGCCAGGGTTCGACGTCGATGGTGTCGCCGTCGCGGAAGGACCGCATGTGGAGCTGGCAGGTCGTGGTCCGCTCCGGCCCGTGGGCGTCGCCGTTGATGACGAGGCTGCACGCGCCGCAGATGCCCTCGCGGCAGTCGTGGTCGAAGGCCACGGGGTCCTCGCCGCGCAGGATGAGGTCCTCGTTGAGCGTGTCGAGCATCTCCAGGAAGGACATGTCGTCGGAGACGCCGTCCACGTCGTAGGTGGACATGGCGCCGGGGGCGTCGGCGTTCTTCTGGCGCCAGACGCGCAGGGTGAGCCTCATGCGTAGCTCCGCTGGGTGGGGTGGACGTACTCGAAGGTCAGGTCCTCCTTGTGGAGGACGGGAGCCGTGCCGGTTCCGCCGAACTCCCAGGCCGCCGCGTAGGCGAACTCCTCGTCGCGGCGGGCGGCTTCGCCGTCGGGGGTCTGGGACTCCTCGCGGAAGTGGCCGCCGCAGGACTCGGCGCGGTGGAGCGCGTCGAGGCACATCAGCTCGGCGAGTTCCAGGTAGTCGACGATCCGGTTGGCCTTCTCCAGGGACTGGTTGAACTCCTGGCCGGTGCCGGGGACCCTGATGCGGCTCCAGAACTCCTCGCGGATCTTCGGGATCCGGTCGAGGGCGGTCCGCAGGCCGCTCTCGGTGCGGGCCATCCCGCAGTACTCCCACATGAGTTCGCCGAGCTCGCGGTGGAAGGAGTCGGGGGTGCGGTCGCCGTCGACGGAGAGGAGGAGGTGGAGCCGGTCCTCGGTCTCCGCGAGCACCTCCTGGACGGCGGGGTGCTCGTCCGTGACGGGTTCGGTGTGGGGGTGGCGGGCCAGGTAGTCGTTGATGGTGGCGGGGAGGACGAAGTAGCCGTCGGCGAGGCCCTGCATGAGGGCGGAGGCGCCGAGCCGGTTGGCCCCGTGGTCGGAGAAGTTGGCCTCGCCGACGGCGAACAGGCCGGGGACGGTGGTCTGGAGGTCGTAGTCGACCCAGAGTCCGCCCATCGTGTAGTGGACGGCGGGGTAGATCCGCATCGGGACCTCGTACGGGTTCTCGGCGGTGATCCGCTCGTACATGTCGAAGAGGTTGCCGTACTTCTCCTCGACGGCGGCCCGGCCCATCCGGCGGATCGCGTCGGCGAAGTCGAGGTAGACGCCCTGGCCGCCGGGGCCGACGCCGCGGCCCTCGTCGCAGACGTTCTTCGCCGCGCGGGAGGCGATGTCGCGGGGGACGAGGTTGCCGAAGGAGGGGTAGATCCGCTCCAGGTAGTAGTCGCGCTCGTCCTCGGGGATGTCGGCGGCGGCCCGGGTGTCGCCCTTCGCCCGGGGCACCCAGATGCGGCCGTCGTTGCGCAGCGACTCGCTCATCAGGGTCAGCTTGGACTGGTGGTCGCCGGTGCGCGGGATGCAGGTGGGGTGGATCTGGGTGAAGCAGGGGTTGGCGAAGTACGCGCCGCGCCGGTGGGCCCGCCAGACGGCGGTGGCGTTGGAGTTCATCGCGTTGGTGGAGAGGTAGAAGACGTTCCCGTAGCCGCCGCTGGCGAGAACGACGGCGTCGGCGTAGTGGGTGGAGATCTCGCCCGTGATCAGGTCGCGGGCGACGATGCCACGGGCCCGGCCGTCGACGACGACCAGGTCCAGCATCTCCGTACGGGCGTGCATCTCGACGTTCCCTGCGGCGATCTGCCGCGACAGCGCCTGGTAGGCGCCGAGGAGGAGCTGCTGTCCGGTCTGGCCTCGCGCGTAGAAGGTGCGGGAGACCTGGACCCCGCCGAACGATCGGGTGTCGAGGAGTCCGCCGTACTCACGGGCGAAGGGGACGCCCTGGGCGACGCACTGGTCGATGATCTCGACGGAGATCTGGGCGAGGCGGTGGACGTTGGACTCGCGGGCGCGGAAGTCGCCGCCCTTGACGGTGTCGTAGAACAGGCGGTGGATGGAGTCGCCGTCGTTGCGGTAGTTCTTGGCGGCGTTGATGCCGCCCTGCGCGGCGATGGAGTGGGCGCGGCGCGGGGAGTCCTGGAAGCAGAACTGGACGACGTGGTAGCCCTGTTCGGCGAGGGTGGCGCCGGCGGAGCCGCCGGCGAGGCCGGTGCCGACGACGATGATCCGGTGCTTGCGGCGGTTGGCGGGGTTGACCAGTCTGGCCTGGAAGCGGCGGGTGTCCCAGCGTTCGGCGACGGGTCCCGCGGGGGCCTTGGTGTCGGCCACCGGCTCGCCGGTGCGGTAGTCGGAATAGCTCATGTCAGCTCACCACTCCGGTCATGACGGCGACGGGGACGGAGACGAAGCCCGCGGTCAGGACGAGCGCGAGGGTGTTGGCGGTGGCCCTGAGGAGGCGTTCGCGGCGGGCGTTGCCGACGCCGAGGGTCTGGGCGGCGCTCCAGAAGCCGTGGCGGACGTGGAGGCCGACGGCGAGCATGGCGACGATGTAGATGACGTTGCCGTACCAGGTGGAGAAGGTGTCGACGACGTTCTGGTAGGGCTTGCCCTCCTCGAAACCGCCGGGGTGGACGGTGCCGGTGGTGAGGTCGAGGACGTGCCAGACGATGAAGAGGGCGAGGATGATCCCGCCCCAGCGCATGGTGCGGGTCGCGTAGGACGCGCCCTTGCGGCGGTGGACGTACGCGGTCGGGCGGGCCCTCACGTCGCGGCGGCTGAGCTGGTAAGCGGAGACGGCGTGGCCGACGACGGCGGCGAGGAGCACGATCCGGACGATCCAGAGGGCCCACGCGTGGTGGAGGACGGGGGCGCCCATGACCCGCAGCCAGTGGCCGTAGGCGTTGAACTCCTCGGGGCCGAAGAAGACCTTCAGATTGCCGGCGACATGGGCGACGAGGTAGCCGAGCATGATCAGCCCGCTGACGGCCATGACCGTCTTCTTGCCGAGGGTCGATGACAGGAATCCGCGTGACGGTGTGGGGGACGGCGGGCGGCCCGTCGTCCGGTCCCTCGTGGGTGCCAGAGCCATGCTCATGACGGTAGGGCCGAAGGCCCCGAGAGGTCCAAGACATGGTCCGGCTGATCTCGATAGGCAGCACCTATTCATGTCCTCTACCCTGGGACCATGCAGTTCCAGCAGCTCCTCTACTTCGTCGCCGTGGCCGAGACCCGTCACTTCACCCGGGCCGCCGAGCGCGTCCACGTCTCGCAGCCCTCCCTCTCGCAGCAGATCAAGGCGCTCGAACAAGAGCTGGGCGCCGAGCTGTTCAGCCGCGCCCGGGGCAACATCACGCTGACCGACGCGGGCGAGGCCCTGCTGCCGCTCGCGCGCCGGATCCTCGCGGACACCGAGACGGCCCGGATCGAGGTGCAGGAGCTGGCCCAGCTGAAACGGGGGCGGGTGCGGCTCGGCGCGACCCCGAGCCTGTGCACGGGCCTCCTCCCGGACGTCCTGCGGGCCTTCCACGACCTCCACCCGGGGATCGAGCTGCTCATCGAGGAGGGCGGCTCGCACGACCTCGTGCGGGAGCTGGCGCGCGGCGCCCTCGACCTGGCGCTGGTGGTGCTCCCGCTGCCGACCCCGTCCCCGGCGCTGACGACGGTGGAGCTGCTGCGGGAGGACCTGGTGGTGGTCTCCGCCGCGTCGGCGCCCGCTCCCCGCCGCCCGGTGCGGATCAAGGACCTGCGGGACCAGCCGCTCGTGATGTTCCGGCACGGCTACGACCTGCGGGAACTGACCGTGGCGGCGTGCCGGGCGGAGGGCTTCGAGCCGACGTTCACGGTCGAGGGCGGCGAGCTGGACGCGGTCCTCGGTTTCGTACGGGCCGGCCTCGGGCTCGCGGTCGTCCCCGCCATGGTGGCGGCGCGCGGCGGCCGGGACCTCCGGGTGACCGCGCTGGCCCGGCCGGGCCTGCGCCGGACCATCGCCCTGGCGCACCGGAGCGACGTGGCCCCGCCGAGGGCGGCGCGGGAGCTCCAGCGGATCCTGCTGGCCTCGCGACGCGCGGCCCCGGAGGGGCCGGCGGCGGGCTGAGCCCTCGGCCTCGTGCGTACGGCCCCGGTCGCGAAATCCGCGTGCGGCCGACGGCCGGCGGCTGCGAGCATGCCCGCATGGTCCACCCTCTCGAACACCTGGTCGTCCGGCACACCCTCCGTCTCCCCTGCCCCACCGGCCCCGCCGGGGACGGGACCGCCGTCGCGCGCCGGTTCGACGCGGCCCTCATGACCGCCGGGTTCAAGCTCTCCACCGAGCTGCTGGAGCGCCTCTCGGGCCTGGCGGAGCCGACCGTCGTCGAGACCGCCGTCCGCACCCTCGCCACGGTCCGCGAACTCCTCGGCGACCATGTGCGGCACAACGTCCGCTTCATCGACTTCCCGGCCGACGTGCCGGACACGCTCGACTTCTGGATGACCTGCGTGACCGAGGCGATCGACGACGGCTCCGTCGACTCCGGTGCGCTCGACCGGCTGCGCACGGGCGTTCTCGACCTGCTGACCCTCCCCTCGTACGGCCGCTACGGGCACACGTACGAGGAGATGCTCGCCGTCCACGAGGAGCTGATCGCGGCGGCCGGTGACCGGCTGACGGTGCTGCACCTCGGCGCGGCCGCGGAGGACGAGGTGACGGGGCTCTATCTGGCCCTGGCCGACAGTACGACCCCGCTCGGCGAGGAGCACCTGCACGATCTGGCCGTGCTCGCCGAGCACTGCGCGGACGGCCCCCAGCCGGAGACGATCACCGTCCGGGAGAACCGCGCCGTGGTCAACCGCGCCCGGCTGCGGGTGGGCGCCGCCCCGCTGCTCGACACCGTGACCGACGTCCTGCGGCTGGCCTGCGCCCTCGCCGAGGGCGATGTCGCCCTGCGCGAGCCGACCCGCTTCCGCGCGCTGTCCCGCCCGTACCGGCGTGCTCTGCTCGCGGGGCTCGACGCGGTGGTGGCCGCGTCCGCGGCCAAGCTGGCGGACGTGTCCGCGCACGCGGGGGCGTGGAAGCGGCTCGGGGAGCGGCTGCACCCCCACGAGTACCCTCACTGGCCGCACGCCGCCGAGGTGTTCGCCGTCGCCCGGGGCGAGCGGAAGGTGCCGTCGCTCGACAGCCGCGTGGAGGAGATCCTCGGGCGCGGTGACGTCACGGCCGCGGCCGGGCTGCTGGCCTCGGCGGCCCCGGGCCGGCTGTTCCGCGCCCTGGACCGGCTGCTTCGCGACGCGACGGAGGCCGAGGA
This sequence comes from Streptomyces sp. Root1304, assembly GCF_001426405.1. Classification (GTDB taxonomy): domain Bacteria; phylum Actinomycetota; class Actinomycetes; order Streptomycetales; family Streptomycetaceae; genus Streptomyces. Next base: position 54,468 of record NZ_LMEP01000022.1, read on the forward strand.
GCGCAAGGCGGTCCTGGCGGCCGTCGAGCGGGCCGCGCCGGAGGTGTCGGGCCGGGTCGTCCTGTCGGTGCGCGAGCACCTGCAGAACCGCGCGGGCGGGAACGGCGGGGAGCGCCGGGTGTTCGTGAACCGGGAGGGCAGGGCCTGGGTCACCGCCGACACGCGTCGGCCGCTGGAGGACGGCGACCGCGAGCGGCTCATCGAGGTGCTCGACGCGGAGACCCGGCGCCGGCTTCCGGACCCCGGTCACCTCCTGATCGATCCCGAAGTCCTCGATGTCGCCCTGCCTTTGAGCGGCCGAGCGGCGTCGGCGGGGTTCGGTGTGCTGCCGCGCGGCTCGGTCTCACCGGTCGAGGGCGAACTGCTGCGCTTCTTCACGTACTGGAGGGAGGCGGCGCGCACCACCGACCACGATCTGTCGGCGCTCGTCCTGGACGAGGACTTCGCGACGGTCACCTGGCTCTCGTACACGGCGCTCACCGACGTCGAGGGCGCTCACTCCGGCGACATCACCTCGGCGCCGGACGGGGCTTCCGAGTTCATCGACCTGCGGCTCGGCGCGGTGCGCGGCACCTTCGTCGTTCCGCAGGTGCACGTCTTCTCGGGCGAGGGCTTCGACGAGGCGGCGGAGTGCTTCTTCGGTTTCATGCTGCGCGGTTCCGCGCAGCAGGGCCGGCCGTTCGAGCCGCGGACCGTCCGGATGAAGTCGGATCTGCGGGGACCGGGCCGGGTGGCGCTGCCGCTCGCGTTCCGGCGGGACGACGAGGGCCGCTGGAACGCGCACTGGCTGCATCTGTACCTGCGGGGCACCCCGTCGGCGAACCGGGTCGAGGAGCACCGGGTGTCGATCGCGGTCCTGCTGCGCGGTCTGTTCGGGCGGACGCCGCTGACGGTACGTCACCTGGTGGAGCTGATGGGCGAGTCGGGGGCGCCGACGACGCTGTGGGACGGCCGGACGCTGCCGGACACCCCGGTCACGTACATCGGACTGGAGCGTCCGGACGGGCTGGCTCCGGGCTCGCGCGTGCTCACCCCGGAAAATCTGCGCGACCTGCTGCCCGCCTGAGTGTTACGGTCGTTCCGGGGCGAGGCCATGGAGAGGCTTCCTTCTCACACTCCCTGAATTAGCCTCTCCGCTTTCCTCCCCCGTACCTCTTCCCGGCCTCCCCGCTTCGCGCGGGGAGGCCGGTTCTCTTGGGCCCGGCTTCGTGGGGGGAGGCCGGTCCCGTACGCGTACGCCCGGGTCTCAGACCGCGTCCGCCAGCAGCAGCGAGTGGATCCGGTCCGGAGCGCCGGGGCGGGCGTAGTACCAGCCCTGCGCGGTGTCGCAGCCGAGGTCCCGCAGCTGCCGGGCCTGCGCTCCGGTCTCCACGCCCTCGACGGTGACGGCGAGTTCGAGGCTGTGGGCGAGCGAGACGATCCCCTCGACGATCTTGAGGTCGACCGGGTCCACCGGGTGCTGCTGCATCCCCCGGGTGAAGGAACGGTCGAGCTTGAGGACGCTGACCGGCAGCCGGCGGAGGTTGGCCAGGTTCGAGTAGCCGGTGCCGAAGTCGTCGAGCGCGATGTCCACGCCCATCTCGGCGAGCTGCCGCAGCGGCTTCAGGAGGTCCTCGTCGGCGCCGATGAGCGCCGATTCGGTGACTTCGAGGCAGAGCGCGCCCGGTTCGAGCCCCGACCGCTCCAGGACGTCGACGGTGTCGGCGACCAGGCGCGGGTGGTGGAGCTGGGTCGGGGAGAGGTTGACGTTGATCCTCAGCGGACCGCCGTCGGAGTGCCGGGTCTGCCAGAAGCGGGCCTGGCGGACGGCTTCCTGGAGCACCCAGCGGCCGAGCGGCACGATGAGGCCGGTGTCCTCGGCGAGCGGGATGAAGCGGTCCGGGCCGAGCACGCCGTGCTGCGGGTGGCACCAGCGGACGAGCGCCTCCGCGCCGTGCACGCTGCCGTCGTCGAGGTGGACGAGCGGCTGGTACTCGATGAAGAACTCACCGCGTTCCAGGGCGGTCGGCAGGGCCGTGGTGAGCCCGTGCCGGGTGATGGCGCGGGCGTCGGCCTCCGGGTCGGCGAGTTCGAAGCGGTTGCCGCCCGCGGACTTGGCCCGGTACATGGTGATGTCGGCGCTCCGCAGCACCTCGGCCGGGGTCCGCTCCCCCGCAGGGCCCTCGACCACGCCGAGGCTGCCGCGCACGGTGAGTTCGCGGCCGTCGATGCGGAGGGGGGTGGCGAGCGCGGCGAGGATGCGGTCGGCGAGTTCCGTGACGTCCTGCTCGCCGCCGGGGGCGGTGGTGAGGGCGACGAACTCGTCGCCGCCGAGCCGGGCCACCATCTCGCCCGAGCCGGTGACACAGGTCTGCAGCCGGTCGGCGACCTCCACGAGAAGCCGGTCGCCGGTGGAATGGCCGAGGCTGTCGTTGATGACCTTGAACCCGTCGAGGTCCAGGTAGCAGAGGCCGAACCGGGCGTTGTCGCCGGGCGCGAGGGCCTTCTCCAGGCGCTCGAAGAACAGGGTCCGGTTGGGCAGCCCGGTGAGCGCGTCGTGGGTGGCCTCGTACCGCAGGCGCAGATGGAGCAGACGCCGCTCGGTGGTGTCCTCCATGAGCGCCAGCTGGTACTGGGGCGTGCCCTCGGCGTCGCGGAGCAGCGAGACGGTGAGGTTGGTCCACAGAACCGTTCCGTCGCCCCGGTAGTAGGGCTTCTCGACCCGGTAGTGCTCGCGCTCGCCGCGGACGAGTTCCTCGTACAGCTTCCAGACGTGCGGGCCGTCCTCGGGGTGGACCCACTCGCTCACCTTGCGGCTGCGGAGGGGGCTCTCCATGCCGCCGAACATCCGGGTGAGGGTCTCGTTGACCTCCAGGACGTTGCCGTCGAGGTCGGCGATGCCGATCCCTATGGCGGCCCCGTCGAAGACCGCGCGGAAGCGGCTCTCGGTGGCGTGCAGGGCGATCTCGGCGGCGCTGCGGGCGCTGAGCGCTGAGCGCGCGATGGCCTCCTGCTCGGCGCGGGTCCGCTCGCGGAGGGCCTGCGCGTAGCCGGTGGCCATGGCGTGCTGGAGGCGGGCGCAGCGGGCCCTGAGCTCCTCGGCGGGCAGGTCCGACTCCGCACCGCAGTAGAGCACCAGGTACGAGTCGACGACGCCGAGGCTGCGGCCGAGGGCGTCCGGGTCGGTGCAGTGGGCGGCGATGAGCGCCGCGCCGGTGCGCTGGGCCGGGGCGGTGTCGAAGGGCCGCGCGTGCAGGGCGTCGCACAGGGTGCGGGCCAGCGGCAGCAGATGCCCCTCGAACTCTGCGCGGGTCAGCGAGGTGGCGGTCACCGGGAAGATCGCGCGGCTCCAGATGGTGACGAACCGCCTGAGTCTGTCCTCCGGACCGTCCGCTTCGGCGGCGGCGCCGGACGGCTGCGACGGGACCTTCACGCCTTGCGCCCCACCCCTGCGAAACCGGAGAAGGCGTACGGGTCCTCCTCCTCGACCGGGCTCTCCGGTCGCCAGGCGGGCATCGTGACGAGACCGGGCTCGACCAGTTCGGTGCCCGCGAAGAAGCGGCTGATCTCCTCGCCCGACCGCATGACGAGCGGGTTGCGGATGTTCCGGTAGACCCCGACGGTGCCGCCCGCCTGCTCCTCGCTGAGCGGGATGCCCTCGTACGAGGCGTGGGTGAGCACGAGGAGGCTGCCGGGCGCGAGCGCGTCGACCAGTTCGGCGACCGCCTCGTACGGCCGGTCCTCGTCCTCCAGGAAGTGCAGGACGGCGACGAGGAGCAGCGCCACCGGCCGGTCCAGGTCGAGGAGCCGGGTGACCTCGGGGCTGCGCAGGACCTCGGCCGGCTTGCGCAGGTCGGCGGCGACGACGGCGGCGCCCTCGTCGCCGTCCAGGACGGCGCGGCTGTGGGCGACGGCGACCGGGTCGTGGTCGACGTAGACGACGCGGGCCGCCGGGTCGGCGGCCCGGGCGACCTCGTGCACGTTGCCGAAGGTCGGTATGCCGGAGCCGATGTCCAGGAACTGGGTGACGTCGTTGTCAACGGCGTGCCGGACGGCCCGTCGCATGAAGGCGCGGTTGGCCTGCATGATCTTGGGCAGACCAGGCATGAACTCCATGGCCTTGCGGGCCGCTTCCCGGTCCACTTCGAAATTGTGCGAGCCGCCCAGATAGAAGTCGTACATACGGGACACGCTCGGCACCGAAATGTCGATACCAGGCGGAGCCCAGGCGGGACGCTCCATCAATGTCTCCAACAAGTCGCCATGGGGGACGCGGCCCTGTGTTCACGGCCGGTGTTCGAGGTGAGGCTACTGATCGCCCGCCGAGAGAGCGAGTAGAAACGGAAATTCGCGGTCCGTTCTTGGTCACACGCCATTGGCACGTGCTCTCGGAACGAACGGTTCACGCCTTCAGGCTGTGCACATTCACGTGCATCTGATCGTGCGTCGGCTCTTCGGCGGACCTCCGGCCGGCCCGATGGACGCCCAGCTCCCGCCCGTACCTCGGTTGTTGCCGCCGACGGGGCCCGGTCGCCGGTGCAGGATGCCCCGTTGACCGCCCTGTCCGACAGGGCGACAACCGGACAGATATCGTTCCGGGGGCCGGAACGGGCCGACTCGACAGCTGTCGGAAATCATGCCGTCCGCCGATACCCGGGCATTGCGGCGAATCCGCCTCCGGAGTGGCGAAACGTCAAACCGGTGCATCCGGAGAACCCCTCCATCCGGCGAATCCGGGCCGTTTCCGCCCCGGCGCGCCACGGCACTGATCAAGCTCGTCGGCGTGTCTCTGTACGGATCACTCCTCGCGCGGCCGCTGGCGGCCCTCGCACTGGTGTGGCTCATCGCCACCCCCGTGCCGGCCGCCGCCGACGCCTGCGCCTATGCCCAGACCGACCAGGGCGGTTCCCACGTCGCGGTGGCGGTCGCCGGCGACCGCCACGACGGCGGCGACGGGAACGACGACGGCCAAGGGAACGAGGGCCGGGGGAACGACGGCCACGGAAACGGCAAGGGCCACGACCACCACGGGAACGGCAAGGGCAAGGGGCACGGGCATCACCACCACCCGAACCCCTGCCACCCCGAACCGCCCCCGCCGTGCCCGTCGCCCACCCCCACCCCCACGCCTTCCCCGACGCCGACGCCCGAGCCGCCGACCCCCTCCCCGACCCCGACCCCGAAGCCCACCCCTAAACCGGAGCCGCCGTCCCCCACTCCCCCGCCGCGCCCGCCCCGGCCGACACCGAAGCCGCCGGTCATCAGGCCCGCGCCCCGACCGGTGCCGCCGTCCCCCGCGCCTCCGACCACGAGGCCGCCGGAGCCCGCGCCCGCGCCGCCCGCACCGCCGTCCCCCACGCCGCCGCCGACCGTACGGCCCCGGCCCCCGGCCCCCGTGGCGCTCCCCCACTACCGCCCGGCCACGCACAGCAAGCCCAAGGGCGGCACGTCCGTCGTCACCGCGACGCTGATGATCACCGCCCCGGCCGTGCTCGCGACGGCGATCCTGCGCCCCCGGTCCAAGTGACCCGACCGCACGGCCCCCACACCGTCCCGCCGCCCTCCGGGACCCTCTCCTTCACCGGCCGGCCGCCCCACCGACCCGCCGCCCGACCGCTCCTCCGCACACCGGTTCGCCGCCCCACCGATGCGCCGTCCCGACGTCCCCTCGTCCCGCCGTATCCCGCTGAAGGATCTCCATGTCTGAATGGCTCGTTCTCACCCTTGCGATGGCCGCCGCGTGCGCCGTCGTCCTCGCCATCGTCGTCATCAACAACCGCCGCATCCCCGAGGACGACGACCCCAGCGAGACCCCCGACGTCATCGAGTACATGACGATGATGATCGGCGTGATCTACGCGATCGTCCTCGGTCTGGCCATCGCCGGCGTCTGGGAGGCCCGCGGGGCCGCCCAGGAGACCGTGCGGCAGGAGGCCCAGGCGATGCACGAGATCTCCGCCCGCGTGGAGGTCTACCCGCAGGACGTCCGCGCCCGCATCCGCGCCGACGTCGACGCGTACGTCTCGTACGTGGTCAACGACGAGTGGACCTACATGAGCGAGCACGGCGAGCTGAGCGACGAGGGCACCGCGCTGCTCGAACGGGTGCGGCGCAGCGTCACCGACTACCAGCCGGCCAATGACTTCGAGGGGCAGGCCTACCAGCCGCTGGTCGACCAGGTCACGCTGGCCGACGACGCCCGGGGGGCCCGCGGACAGAACGCCGGGGAGACCATGCCGGGGGTGGTGTGGTTCGGCCTGATCGTCGGCGCCCTGGTGACGGTCGGCCTGATCTTCACCCTGCAGATCCGCAGGACCGGGCGGGAGTTGCTGCTCGCCGGGCTCTTCAGTGTGCTGATCGCGTTCCTGCTGTTCCTCATCTGGGACTTCGACGCGCCGTTCGGCCGGGGCATCTCGGCCACCGCCGCGCCGTTCGTCGACCTGTTCCCGCAGGTCACCGGGTGACGCGAGCCGCACGGAGTGGGCCGCACGGGGGACAACGGTGCCCCATTCGCACGTCTGGGATCGCGGCTGTGGTAGTGCGCTCCTAGCGTTTCGGGCATCGAGGTGTACGCACGGTCTTTGGCGGAAACCCCCTTCCGCGGCTGCCCCTCGGGACCCGGAGGATTCACCATGCGCGCGATACGTGCCGCGTCCACTGCCCTGCTGGGGGCGGCCGCCCTCGCCCTGGCCGCCCCCGCCGCCTTCGCGGCGGACGGTGCCCCCGCACCGAACCCGCGGATGGCACGGGCCAAGGCACCGGGCGATTTCGTCGTGTCGCCCTCGCTGGTGGCCCCGGGCGGCCGGGTGACGCTGAGCGCGCCCGGCTGCGCCAGTACGGCCACGGCGTCGGCCGGCATCTTCGACACCGTCACCATCGCCCCCGGCTCTGCGGTGACCGCCACCGTGGACCAGGACGCCCGGCGCGGGGCCGTGTACACGGTGTCCTTCAACTGCACGGGCGGCGAGCAGGACACCGTCGCCCTGACGGTCAGCGGCATCCCCACGGCCACGCCGACGATCAGCTCCACCGTGCTCACTCCCCCGCGCGGGGTGCGGGGCGGTCTCGGCGGCTCGATGGGCGACGGGCTCGACCCGGTCGAGCTGGCCGCCGGTGCGGCGCTCGTCCTGGCCGCGGCCACCGGTGGCGCGTACGTGCTGCGCCGCCGCTCCGCCCGCACCCGCCGCCACTGAGGCGACGGCGTGCGCCGGACCGGAGCGACGGGTGTCCCGTCCGGGTCCCCCAGGGAACCCGGACGCCCGTCGCCCCCGGGTCCCTGCGGGGACTCGGGGGCGACGGGCGTTGCGGGCCGACCGGGAGGTTCGGCCGGTCAGACCACACCGGTCATACGACGACGACGGGCGATGAAGAGCCCCCCGCCGAGCGCGGCGGCGGCGACCAGGCTGCCGCCGACGGCCATCTCGGTGGAGCTGGGGGCGAGCGAACCGCCGAGACCGCCCTGTGCACCGCGGCCCGGGAGGACGCGGAACGGGTGGGTGACCACCGCGGAGTTGTCACTGCACTTCACGGCGAGGTTGTAGCTGCCCGGCGTGGCGTTGTTGTGGACACGGGCGATGGCGCTGGAGAGCCCGTTGGAGTTGACCGAGAGGCTGGTCTCGGGGAAGGCGTTGGACGTCACCGTGCCACCGTGACCGCACCCCTTGGCGGTGATCGTGATCGTCGACCCCGCGTGGACGTCGAAGGGGTTGACGGTGACGTTGCTCGGACCGTTGGTGGCGACGGCGAGGGGGGCCGCGAGCCCGACCGCCGCGATTGCGGTGGCGGTCACCGCCAGAGTGCGTGCAGCACGCATGGTTGAACCTCCAGTGGAAGACGCCCCAAAGCGGTGCTCCGGGAGTTTCGACGAGTACGCCTTCCATGACGAACCATCACAAGCCGGGGCGAGCTGTGCATGTCGGCACTGGTCCACCCCGGTGAGGCGACACGCCCGGAATCGCCCCCCTGAAGTGGACGGAACCGCAGGTCAGGGCCATCTGGGCTGCTTATCTGACGATTACTCGGATGGGTCAGCGCCCTGTCACCCACCTGTCACGGCCAGTGAGTCGGCGGGCCGGTCCGGCCCGCACCCGGAAGGCCTCCGCCGACAGGGCCGCCACGCGGGGTCCCCGGGTCCCGCCCGGCGGCCTCCCGCACCCGTCCGGTGGCCTCCCCCACCCGTTCGGACCGCCCGGGGTGACGGTCCGTCAGCCCGGATCTACCGTTCTGACGACGCCATGAAGGGAGAACCATGCCCGCGAAGGACTTCCGCGTCTTCGAGCGCAGGAGACGCCAACCCTGGGGCGTCCTGGCCCTCGCCATGCTGTCCGGGCTCGCGATGATGCGCAACGGCGTGGATGTCGCGCTCGGCCCCCCGCAGCCCGCCGCGGCCGCCCGCCCGGTGGCCCGGCCCGTCACCCCGCCCCCGCCCGGCGCGAGCGACGGCCTGGAGCCGCTGACCTTCGCGCCGGCCTCCCGGATCAGGATCCCGGCGATCCAGGTCGCCGCGCCGATCATGGACGTGGGCCTGGACGCGGACGGCTGGGTGGCCGCCCCGCCGCCCGAGGACACCAACCTCGCCGGCTGGTACCAGAACGGCATCTCCCCCGGCCAGCGCGGCACTTCGGTAATCGTCGGCCATGTCGACAACGCCAAGGGTCCGGCGGTCTTCTACGGCCTGGGTTCCGTGGAGAAGGGCCAGCACATCGAGGTCGAACGGTACGACGGCCGGATCGCCGTCTTCGAGATCTACGGGGTCGAGGTCTACTCGAAGAACGACTTCCCCGGCGTACAGGTCTACGCCGACACCGGCCAGCCCGAGCTGCGCGTCATCACCTGCGGCGGCGGCTACACGCGCGCGCGTGGCTACGACGGCAACGTCGTCGTGTACGCCCGCATGGTGGCCTCCCGCTAGTCCGGCCACGACGGCAAGGGCCCCGCCACCTCAGGGTGCCGGGGCCCTTGCCGTACCCGCGTCGCCGGGCCTTCCGTACGCGCAGGGCCTCCCGTGAGCGCGGGGCCTCCCGTACGCGCGGGGCCTCCCGTACGCGCCCCTTCCTCAGCGTCGGGGAACGGTGATCTGGTAGCCCGCGTCGAGGAGTTCGGGCAGATAGCGGCGGAGGGCCGCGACGCTCTGCGAGCGGTTGCCGCCGGCGTCGTGGGAGAGGACGACCGCGCCGGGGGCGGCGCCGTCGACGGCGCGGCGGACGATGGTGTCGGTGCCGGGCTCCGTCCAGTCCAGGGTGTCGACGGTCCAGGCCAGCGGCTCCATGCCGAGTTCGGCGCCGATCTCGAAGGAGTGCCGGTTCCACGCCCCGTAGGGGGCGCGGTACCAGAGCGGCGCCGCCCCCAGGGCCCGTTCGACGACCTCGCTGGTGGAGCCGAGTTCGTCGCGGATGCGGGAGGGCCGCAGCTTGGGGATCAGGGGGTGGGACCAGGAGTGGTTGCCGACGACGTGCCCGTCCGCGGCCATCTCCCGCAGCAGGTCCTGGTTGTCGACGGCCATCTCCCCGCAGACGAAGAACATCGCCCGGCAGTCGTGCCGGCGCAGGGTCTCCAGGATGGCCGGGGTGTAGCGCGGGTCCGGCCCGTCGTCGAAGGTCAGCACCATGGACCGGCCGACGCCGGACATGCTGAGGAAGGGCCGCTGCCGCACCGGCGGGACCGCGCGCCGGAAGGCCGGGGGCGCGTACGCGGTCATCGGCTGGAGCCGGTACGAGCTGGGGCGCAGCCGCGCGGCCTGCGCCTGGGGTCCGGCGGCCGGACCCGCTCCGGAGCCTCCGCCGCGGGACGGGGGCGCGGCGCCGGGGGCCGCGGGTTCGGGGCCGGAGAGCCGGTCCACCGCGAGGGCTCCGACGGTGACGGTGGCCCCGAGGGCGGCGGCGAGCCGCAGCACCGCCCGACGCCCCTGAGGCATCTGATCGTTTTTCATGACCAATGGTTCGTACGGATGGGGGTCCGCGCAGCTCACCGACACCGGCCACCCGTCCGAAAGCACTCGATGAGCCGATAGCCTCCCGGGGTGACCGAACAGCAGCCCGGCCGGTTCGAACGCGGTACCGACGGCCCGAAAGTGATCATGGCGGGGGTCGACGGCTCCGCCTCCTCCCTGCGCGCGACGGCGTACGCGGCGGGGCTCGCCCGGCGCCAGAACGCGCTGCTCGCGCTCGTGTACGTCCAGCCGGTGATCGCGGCGGGGGCGGCGATGGGCGTGGCCCTGAGCGGGACCACGGAGGAGATCGCGGAAGGGCTCGTGGCGGAGATCCGGACCTCCGCCGAGCGGGTGAAGGACCTCTGGCGGATCCGGTGGGAGTTCCACACCTTCCGGGGCGACGCCTACGCGGGCCTGGTCCAGGCGGCCGGGGAGCTGAAGGCGGACGCCGTGGTGGTGGGCGCCTCCGAGTCGGCGGGACACCGGTTCATGGGCTCGGTGGCGGTCCGGCTGGTGAAGGCGGGCCGCTGGCCGGTCACCGTCGTACCGTGACCGGCCGCCCTGCCGCGGGGCGTGGCAGGGCTACTTGCCCATCACCAGCCCGTCCCCGGCCGCGCCCCTGCTGAGCACCACCTGCCGGATCGTGTCGCGGATGTCCGACCGGTTCTGCGAGGTCCCGTCGTCGGCGCCGAGGTTCACCACCCGGCCGCGGCCGGTGTCGAACCACTGGGGCACGAACTCGGCCCGGGTGACCTCCCAGCGCGCGCCGGGGGTCCGGGGCGGGGCGAAGGTGAAGCGGCCGATGCTGCCCTGGTTGCCGCGCGGGTCGAACGCGCCCTCGTGGTTGATCATGTCCCCGGCGATCTGGTCCCCCATCCCGTAGACGACCCAGGTCCCGTTGACCTTCTCGTACGCCTGCGGGACATGGGCGTGGGTGCCGATGATCAGGTCGATGTCGGGGCGTCCACCGCTCTGCGAGGCGGTGAGCGCGCGGCCCAGGGAGAGCTGCCGCTCGTCGGGTTCGGTCTGCCACTCGGTGCCCCAGTGGACGCTGACCACGACCACGTCGGCGCCGGCCGCGCGGGCGGCGCGCGCGTCGGCGATCACCTTCCGCTCGTCGAGCAGCTGGACCGCCCAGGGCTGCCCCTCGGGCAGCGGATAGCCGTTGGTGTCGTACGTGTAGGCGAGCTGGGCCACGGTGGCACCGCCGGCCTTGAGCAGGGTGGGCTTCGCCGCCTCCGCCGCCGTACGGGCCGATCCGGCGTGCCGTACGCCGGCCCGGTCGAGGGCGTCCAGGGTGCGGCCGAGGCCGTCCGCGCCGTCGTCCAGGGTGTGGTTGGAGGCGGTGGAGCAGGAGTCGTAGCCGGTGGCCTTGAGCGCGGCGGCGACCTCGGGGGGCGACTTGAACGCGGGGTATCCGGTGTAGGGCCCGCCGTCCTTCCCGTACACGGTCTCCATGTGGCAGATGGCCAGGTCGGCGCCGGAGACGACGGACTTCACCCCGGCGAACATGGGGGCGAAGTCGTAGCCGTCGCCCTCGGAGTCCTCCGCGGCCCGGCGGATGATCGAGTCGTGCGGGAGGACGTCTCCGGAGGCGACGAGGGTGAACCCGGTGGGCGCGGAGGCGCCGCCGGGGGCCGCGGTCGGGGCGGCGGGGCCCGTCCGCGCGGCTTGGGAGGTGGGGGCGCCGCCGGTCGGAGCGGGCCCCCCGGCGCAGCCGGTCGCCGCCGCGAGCAGGACGGCGGCGAGGGCCGCCACCGCCGCGGGTCTCGAACGTGAGGTCATGTGCGGCACTCCCCCGATTCGTGGGATGAACATGTGTTCACACGAATTGATCTCTCGGGAAAGCCCCAGTCAAGGGTCAAGGCCGCACAAGCCCACGAACCCCGCTGAAACGGACGCAGTGACTCCGGCTGACCGCTCGCCGTGCCGTTCGCCGCTCGGTGCGACCGTTCGTCGCAGACCGGTGTCCGTTCTCTGTCGCCGGCTCTTCCGGATGCGCTCGTATACGCCCCGGACGACGAGCGCGGGAGAGGCGGGAAGCATGACGACGGCGACCACCGACGAACGGACCCTCGAGGAGCTCCAGCGGGACCACGGCCCCGCACTGCTCTCCTTCCTGCTCGGGCTCACCTACGGGGACCGCCAGCGGGCCGAGGACCTCGCCCAGGAGACCCTGGTACGGGCCTGGCTCCACCCCGAGGCCTTCGACGGCCCCTACGGGTCGATGCGCCCCTGGCTCTTCACCGTGGCCCGGCGCCTCGCCATCGACGCCCGGCGCTCACGCCTCGCCCGGCCCGCCGAGATCGGCGACGGCGTCCTCGCCGTCACCCCCGACCCCGCCGACGCCACCGCCTCCGCCGAGGCGGCCCTCGACGTGCGGGCGGCGGTCCGCGAGCTGAGCCCCGAGCACCGCGCGGTCCTCGTCCGGCTCTACTTCCACGGCCTCACCGTCAACGAGGCCGCCGTCGAACTCGGCATCCCCGCGGGCACGGTGAAGTCCCGGTCCCACTACGCGCTGCGCCAGCTCGGCCGGTCGCTGCCGGGCTACCGGCCGCGCCGCGCACCCGTTGCCCGGCCCCACGCCGGGGCCGCACAATGACCGCGTGACTCTGACGATCGCCGCCGCGGAACAGCTGCTCGCCGACAACTTCGCCCCCTGGGTGCTCGATCTCGGCCTCACGGTCGCCGCCGTCGACGGCCAGGAGGCCGTGCTGCGGCTCCCCTGGTCGGACCGGCTCGCCCGGGAGGGCGGCGGGCTCTCGGGACAGGCGCTGATGGCCGCCGCCGACACCGCCACGGTCGTCGCGGTCGCCGCGTCCCGGGGCGGTTTCGTACCGATGACCACCGTCCAGCAGTCCATCAGCTTCCAGCGGGCGGTCGTCGGCGCCGATGTGCTGGTGCGGGCCCGGCTCACCAAGACGGGGAAGCGGATGGCCTTCGCCGACATCACCATGACCGCCGAGGGAACCGAGGAGACGGCCGCCCACGCGACCGCCGTGTACGCGCTGCTCGGCTGACGAACCGACGGCCGCCGGGCTGTCGTACCCCTGTGGCAGGGTGAACCGCGGACGGGAGATCCCGTCCGCGACGAAGCCCCGGAACTCCCAGGGAGCAGCACGTGAACAGCCCCGACACCGCCCCGGCCGGTGGCCGTACGCCGACGGCGCACTCGGACCTCGCCGCCGTCACGGCCTGGTGGCGGGGGCTCGGCGGCGAGGGCTTCCTCGTGCTGCCGCCGCCGGGCCGGAGCCGCTACACCCAGTCCGACGGGCACGAGGACGCCGCCGAACTGCGGGCGACCCGGGGGCTCACCGACCCCACCTCCTTCGCGTACTGGCACTGGCAGTCCCACGGGCGGGCCTTCGACCGCACCGGCGCGCTCACCGGCGAGCTGCTGCTGCACTGGGGCGGCGACCACGCCACGGTCGCCGCCGGGCTGGGCGAGGGACCGGCCGGGTTCCGGGTCGTCGACCGCGGGCCGCAGGGCGCGTTCTCGCTCGACCGGATCACCCACCGGGACGAGGCGGGCCTGCCCGACCCCCTGGACCACGACGGCGTCCGCCAGTTCCTCGGAGCGCTCGACGAGCCGGTGGACCGCAGCACCCCCGACTTCCGGTACCGGCCGCTGTCCCCGGCCGAGGCCGAGTGGCTCCACGAGCGGCTGCGCGACCCCCTGGACCTCTCCGCCGCGACCCGGTTCGCGGTCTCCCTGGAGCGTCGGGACGCGCTGACGCCCGACGAGACCGCACGGCTGCTGCACGCCTGGCGGGAGGAGTGCGACGGGCGGCTCCGCGAGTGGGAGGGCTGGAAGGAGGTGCTCCACGCACTGCTGCGCCACGGCGACGAGCAGGCGTGGGAGCTGGCCGCCGCCCTCGGGTCCCGGACGTCGGATGTGCTGTCCCGGGTGCCGTCCGCGCGCGGTCTCGCCTTCGTACGGGACACCGCGCTCGGCGGCGACCGGGGCGCGGTCCGCGCCTGGCTGGTGCTGCACCGGTCGCTCCACGAGCCCGACGCGGTACGGGCCGCGGTCGCCCTCGCCGCCGAACTGGCCGCGCACGACGCGCCGGAGGACTCCCTGCGCGCGCTGCACCAGGCGCTGGTCTCGAACGTCACGGCCGACTGGCGACGGGAGACAGGCGCGAAGTACCGCGAGGGCCGGACCCACTCCGCCCTCGCCTCGGTCCGCTTCAGCACCGACGAACGGCTTCCGCGCGCCCTGCGCGTGCTCGCCGCCGACGCGGCCCGCGACCAGGTGGGGGTCCTGCGGGAGGAGGCGCTCCGGCCGGACCGCTCCGAGCTCGCCGGCGTCGCCGTCGCCGAGGCGCTGGCCCTCCTGGACCGCCACGACGCCGCCCGGGAGGAACTCCTCGCCGGCACCGGCCCCGATCTCACCGCCTACGAGGGCAGGTTGAGGGACGCGTTGCCGCGGTACCGGACGCTCACCGACGCCGACATCCGCTGGCTGCGGGAGCGCGTGGCCGACCCGGCGACCGACCTGCAGGGGCTCGGTTTCTGCCTCGAACTCCTGGTCTCCCACGGCGAAGCCGGGCCGGCCGAGGTCGAGGCCCTGGTGCCCCGCCGGATGAAGGACCTCACCAAGAAGTACCGGACCACGTACACCGACTGGCGCCACCCCCTCGTCACCCTCACCTGTCTCGCCCTCGACCTGGACCATCCGGCGGCGGCGAAGCTGGTCTCCTGGTGGAACAGGGCCCGGCCGCTCTGGAAGGACGAGCTGCGCCCCCTCACCCACCTCGGCGCCCCGGACGAGGCCAAGGCCGCCGAGCTGTGGAAGCTCGTCACCGCGCAGGCGCACGACGTGGGCCAGCTGATGACCTGGGTACTGGTCCGGGCCCGCCTCGACGGCGAGCATCCGCTGCTCGTGGCCGACCGGCTGCTCGGCACCGGCCACGCGCCCGACCACGTCCTGCACCGGGTGCTGATCGGGGTGGCCGACCCGCGCCAGCCGCTCTGGCACTACAGCGTCTGCTCCCGCACCCGCGGCTGGTGGCAGCGCGCCGTGGAGGTCGCCGAGCACCCGGACCTCTCCCCCGAGGCCCGTGCGATCGGCCTGCGGGCCGCCCGCGCACACCAGTTGGTCCGCAGCCCGGAAGCGCTGGCCCCCGCGCCGACCGGGGCCGAGCGGGCGGCGGCCCTGGCCTGGATCGAGCGGCACACCGCCGAGGTCCCTTCGTAGCGGCGCCGACCGGCCCGGCCGGACCTCGGACGCCGCTCCGGGACCCGTACACCTCATCCGCACCACCGGTACCGATCCGGCCGGGAAACGTATCCGAAACCACACGGGCGAGTTGAGCAAAGCGGGACACGCGGGCGCCCTTCTCGGAGGAAGCTCTCCCCGGGTCCCGCACATCCGGGTCCCCGATCTCCGGGAGAAGGTGGGAGCGTTGCTGCCCGAGAGTACGAACGGCGCCGGCGGCACGAGCGGTGGCGGTCTCGCCGTACCGATGGCCTGGCTGTGCGCCGAGTACCTGGCCGACGAGGTGCTGCGGGCCGCCGCGCTCGTGGCGCCCGGCTCGCTGGAGTACCGGGCGGGACTCCAGGCGCTCGCCCTCACCGTCCACCTCGTGGAGGAGCCCGATGGGCCGAGGGGCGGCCGGGCCGACGGGCGGACCGACGAGTGGCTGCGCCACACGGCGTACGACCGGCCCTGGCCGCCCTGGGTCGAGGAGCGGCTCGCCGCCCGGCGTACGGCCGGTGGCGGCACCCCCGACCTGGCGCTCGCCGAGACCGCCTGGCGGAGCCTGCGGGACACCTGGGTGCGCGCCGCCGACCTCGACGGCAGGGCCGACCCCGAGTCCCCCGTCGACGAGGACGAGCAGATCTGGCTTCCCGCCTGGAAGCTCGGCCTGCCGCTCGCGCATCTCTCGCTGCATCTGCGCTGAGCGGCCTCCGGAGCAGGGCCCGGGCCGGTCAGGGTACCGAACGGTGCACGCCCGGACGGTACTTGGGGACGCGCACGGTCACCTTCATGCCCGCCCCGACACCCGTCTCGATGACGAGCCCGTACTCCGCCCCGTACACCTGGCGCAGCCTCTCGTCCACGTTGGAGAGGCCGATGCCCGAGCCCGCCGGATGCTCCCCGCGCAGGACCGCCCGCAGCAGTTCCGGGTCCATGCCGATGCCGTCGTCCTCGACGGTCACCACGGCCTCCGCGCCCGCGTCCCGGGCGGCGATGGTGACCCGGCAGCCCCGCTCCCGGTCCTGGAGGCCGTGCTTCACCGCGTTCTCCACCAGGGGCTGGAGGCAGAGGAAGGGCAGCGCCACCGGAAGCACCTCGGGGGCGATCTGGAGCGTCACCTTGAGCCGGTCGCCGAAGCGCGCCCCCGCCAGCGCCAAGTACTGCTCAACCGAGCGCAGTTCGTCGGCCAGCTGGGCGAACTCGCCGTGCCTGCGGAAGGAGTAGCGGGTGAAGTCGGCGAACTCCAGGAGGAGTTCCCGGGCCTGCTCGGGGTCGGTGCGGACGAACGAGGCGATGGCCGCGAGGGAGTTGAAGATGAAGTGCGGGGAGATCTGGGCGCGCAGTGCACGGATCTCGGCCTCGACGATCCGGGTCCGCGAGCGGTCCAGCTCGGCCAGTTCCAGCTGCACGGAGGCCCAGCGGGCGACTTCGGTGGCGGCCCGCACCAGGACGGCCGACTCCCGCGAGCCGTAGGCGACGAGCGCGCCGAGCACCCCGTCCTCCCCGGTGAGCGGGGCGATCACCGCCCAGCGCAGCGGGCAGGCCGGGTCGGCGCAGCCGGTGGGCGCGGACCGGCTGCGTCCCGACTCCAGGGTGTCGGCCGCCTGTTGAGGGACGTGCGCCCGGTGGTGTTCCTCGCCGGGCCCGTCCCAGGCGAGGACCGCGCCCCGGTCGGTGAGGCAGAGCGCCTCCGTGCCGAGCAGCGAGCGAAGGGTCCCCGCGGCCTTGCGGGCGGTCTCCTCGGTGAGTCCGGCCCGGAGCGGCGGGGCGGCGAGCGAGGCGGTGTGCAGGGTGTGGAAGGTGGCCCGCTCGACGGGAGTGCCGAGGTCGGGGTCGGCGGCGCGTCCGCCGCGCCGGGCGGCGTACCGGCCGAGGACGAAGCCGACGGCGAGCAGCACCGCCCCGGCGGCGGTCGCGGCGGCGAGGACGATGCCGTTCACCGGCGCACCTCCGGAGGACCGCCCGGGGCGGGGGCCCGTGGGTCCTGGGCGGGAAGGAGGCCGGCGGCCTCGCCCGCCCGTCCGGTGATCTCCTCCGGCAGGTGGAGGCGGGCGAGGAGGGCCGGTGTGCCGGGTGGGATCCGGCGGGGGGTGGCGAGCGAGACGAGGACCATGGTGAGGAATCCGAGCGGCACCGACCAGACGGCCGGCCAGGCCATCAGGGTGTGCGGCCACCCTTCGGGCGCGAGCCCGGCCCTGGTCGCCATCACGGCCGCGAGGGCGGAGCCGCCGCCGAGCAGCAGTCCGGCCATGGCACCGGGCGGGGTCAGCCGCCGCCACCAGATGCCGAGGACGAGCAACGGGCAGAAGGAGGAGGCGGACACGGCGAAGGCGAGGCCCACGGCGTCGGCGACCGGCACCTTCGAGGCGGCCACGCCCACCGCGAGCGGGACGGCGGTGGCGAGGAGGGTCGCGAGGCGGAAGTGCCGTACGCCCCGGGAGGGCAGCACGTCCTGGGTGAGGACGCCGGCGACGGACATGGTGAGCCCGGAGGCGGTGGAGAGGAAGGCCGCGAAGGCGCCCCCCGCGAGGAGCGCGCCGAGCAGGTCGCCGAGGAGGCCGCCGAGGATGCGGTCGGGCAGGACGAGCACGGCCGCGTCGGCGGAGCCGGTGAGGGCGAGTTCGGGGGCGTAGATCCGGCCGAGGGCGCCGTAGAGCGGGGGCAGCAGGTAGAAGGCGCCGACCAGGCCGAGGACGACGAGGGTGGTGCGGCGGGCGGCGCGGCCGTGCGGGCTGGTGTAGAAGCGGACGGCGACGTGCGGGAGGCCCATGGTGCCGAGGAAGGTCGCCAGGATCAGCCCGTAGGTGGCGTACAGCTGGTGGCCGTCGCGTCCGCCGGCCAGCGGCTGGGACCAGCCGAGCGGATCCGTGCCGCTCACGGCCCGCTCGGGGAGCGGCGTACCGGGGGCGAAGGCGAGCGAGGTGCCGGCGAGGACGTGGTGGGTGCCGGGGGCGAGCGTCAGGGTCCGGTGTGCGTAGGGGACGGAGTCGACGCTGCCGGTGACGGTGAGGGTGAGCGGTTCGTCCAGCCCGATGCGTACGGTGTCGGCGACCGTGACGACGGTGTGGCCGCGCAGCACGGCCGGGGCGTCGAAGCGGGCCCTGGGCGCCCCGTCGCCGTACCAGGCGGCGAGCAGGAAGAGCGCGGGGACGAGCAGGGCGGTGAGTTTCAGCCAGTACTGGAAGGCCTGGACGAAGGTGATGCTCCGCATCCCTCCGGCGGCGACCGTGCCCGTGACGACGAGCGCCACGAGCAGCCCGCCGACCCAGTCGGGGGCTCCGGTGAGGATCTCCAGGGTGAGGCCCGCGCCCTGGAGTTGCGGCAGCAGGTACAGCCAGCCGATGCCGACGACGAAGAGGCTGGCGAGCCTGCGGGCCTGCGGGGACTCGAGGCGGGCCTCGGCGAAGTCGGAGAGGGTGTACGCCCCCGAGCGGCGCAGCGGGGCGGCGACGAGGACGAGGAGGACGAGGTATCCGGCGGTGTAGCCGACCGGGTACCAGAGCATGGCGGGGCCCTGGACGAGGACGAGTCCGGCGATGCCGAGGAAGGAGGCGGCGGACAGGTACTCGCCGCTGATCGCGGCGGCGTTGAGCGCGGGCCGGACGGTGCGGGAGGCGACGTAGAAGTCGGAGGTGGTGCGGGAGACGCGCAGGCCGAGGGCGCCGATGAGGACGGTGGCGAGGACGACGGCGGTGACGGCCGCGACGGCGTAGGTCTGGTTCACGGGTGGCGGTTCAGCGTTCGACGAGGCGGGTGAAGTCGCGCTCGTTGCGTTCGGCGCGGCGCACGTACCAGTGGGCGATGGCCCAGACGACCGGGTACACCCCGACGCCGAGGACGATCCAGACGAACGCCTCGGGGGCGGGGACGGCGAGGACCAGCGGCAGGGAGCCGACGAGCAGGGCGAGCGCGCCGAGGGCGGTGAGGGCGGCCCGCAGCTGGCTGCGCATCAGGGAGCGGACGTAGGTGTGGCCGAGGGTGGTCTGCTCGTCGATCTCGGAGCGGGCGGGCGGGTGGACCGGACGTCGCCGCGCGGGGCCGGGGCCGCCGCCGTGGGCGGAGGCGTAGGTGACGGTCTCGCGGCGGGGTCTGCGCGGGGGTTCTCCCCGGCCGGAGGACGGGGGCGGGTGCTGCTCGGGCATCGGCGTCCGCTTCCGTCGGCGGTGGCGGCCCTGGGCAGTTTCCGGAGTGTCCCTCCTGGCCCGGGGGCCCGGGACGCGTGGAGTCTACGCAGGTGGGAGCACCCGCGGTAGGGGGTGGAGCGGGGGCGCGGTCAGCCGCCGGCCCGGCGCATCAGGAGGTCCCGCAGCGGGCGGGCGTGCCGGCGGCTGACCGCCAGATCGGTGTCGCCGACCCGTACGGAGGTGGCGCCGCCGTCGAGCCGGAGCTCGTCGATCCGGGCGAGGGCCACGAGGTGGCTGCGGTGGATGCGGACGAAGCCGCGGGTGGCCCAGCGTTCTTCGAGGGTGGAGAGGGGGATGCGGACGAGATGGCTGCCGTGGTCGGTGTGGAGGCGGGCGTAGTCGCCGTGGGCCTCCACGTAGGCGATGTCGTCGACGGCGACGAAGCGGGTGATCCCGCCGAGTTCGACGGGGATCTGCTCGGACGCGGCGGCGGGGGCGGGGAGCGCGGTGGCGTGGACGAGGTCGTGGACGCGGCGGACGGCTTCGGCGAGGCGTTCGCGGCGGACGGGCTTGAGGACGTAGTCGACCGCCTTCAGGTCGAAGGCCTGGAGGGCGAAGCCCTCGTGGGCGGTGACGAAGACGACGAGCGGCGGCCTGGCGAAGCCGGCGAGCAGCCGGGCGACATCGAGTCCGGTGAGGCCGGGCATGTGGATGTCGAGGAAGACGACGTCGATCGCCTCCTCGCCCTCGGGGCCGGTCTCCAGCGCGCGTCCGATCCTGCGGAGGGCGGCGGTGGCGTCGCCCGCGCCTTCGGCGGTACGGACGCGGGGGTCGGCGCGCAGCAGGTAGAGCAGCTCCCCGAGGGCGGGTTCCTCGTCGTCGACGGCCAGTACGCGCAGCATGCGCCGCAGTCTATTTGAGCCCGACGGGCCGGGTGCCGTCGCGGATTGGGGTGTTCCTAGCGGGCGAGGTTCCCCTCCTGGCCGGCGGTCCTCGTACCGGTCGTGGCCGGGTCCGGGTCCTTGTCGGGGCCTTCGTGGACGAGTCGGCCGGGCCACCAGACCGTCGGGCCGATGTCGCGGACCAGAGCGGGTACCAGGAGCGACCGCACCACGATCGTGTCGAGGAGGACGCCGAAGGCGACGATGAAGGCGATCTGGGCCAGGAAGGCGAGCGGGATGACGATGAGGGCCGCGAAGGTCGCGGCGAGGACCACTCCCGCCGACGTGATCACCCCGCCGGTGGCGATGAGCCCGCGCAGCATGCCCTGCCGGGTGCCCAGCCGCAGGGTCTCCTCGCGGACGCGGGACATGAGGAAGATGTTGTAGTCGACTCCGAGGGCCACGAGGAAGACGAATCCGTACAGGGGGACGGAGGCGTCCGTTCCGGAGAATCCGAAGCCGTGCTCGAAGACCAGTCCCGCGATGCCGAGCGTCGCCAGGTAGTTCAGGCCGACGGTGGCGACCAGGAGGACGGGCAGGAGCAGGGACCGGAGGAGGACGATCAGGATGACGAGGATGATGGCCAGGACGACGGGAATGATCAGGTTCTTGTCGTGTTCCGCGGTGCGCTGTGTGTCGAACTGCTGCGCCGTGTAGCCGCCCACCAGGGTGTTCGCTTCGGCGGCGTGCACGCGTTCGCGCAGGTTCTGGACGGTCCGCTTGGCGGCGTCGCTGTCGGGGGCGTCGGCCAGCGTGGCGTCGAGGCGGACCCTGCCGTCGACGACCAGGGGCTGCCCGCCGGGGGTGCCGGTGGTCACCCGCACGTCGGCGACTCCGGGTGTGGCGGCCGCCGCTTCGCGCACCGCGGCCTGCGATCCGGCTTCGGTGATGATGACCGCGGGCTGGCCGGAGCCGCCGGGGAAGTGCCGGCCCAGTGTCTGCTGAGCGGCGACGGACGGGGCGTCGTTGACGAACAGTTCGTCCAGGGGAACGCCCTTGGACTGGAGGGCGGGGAAGAACGCCGCACCGGCGAGCAGGAAGCCCGTGGTGATGATCCACAGCTGTCGGGGGCGGGCGTCGACCCGGTGGGCGACGCGCCGCCAGATGCCGTGGCCGCCCGTCTCGGCGTCGGCCGACTTCGGCTTCGCCGGCCAGAAGGCGGCCCTGCCCGTCAGGGCGAGGACGGCGGGGAGGAACGTGAGCGTCGTGAGCACGGCGCAGACGATGCCGATCGCGCCGACCGGCCCGAGGGCCCTGTTGTTCGTGAGGTCGCTGAGGAGGAGGGCCAGGAGGCCGAGCGCGACGGTCGCGGCGCTGGCGGTGATGGCACCGAAGGATCCTCGGGTGGCGGCCCGGGCGGCGGTGAAGCGGTCATGGCCGGCGGCGGTCTCCTCGCGGAAGCGGGCGGTGAGGAGGAGCGCGTAGTCGGTGGCCGCGCCGATCACCAGGATGGACAGAATGCCCTGGACCTGGCCGTCGACGCGGACGATGTCGTGGTCGGCGAGGACGTACACGATCGCGCCGGCGACCCCGAGGGCGAAGACCGCGCTGATGATGATCAGGAAGGGGAGCAGGACGCTGCGGTAGACGAGCAGCAGGATGAGCAGGACGGCGGCCAGCGCCACGCCGAGCAGAAGTCCGTCGATTCCCGCGAACGCCTCGCCCAGATCCCCTTGGGTCGCCGCGGGCCCGGCGAGCTGGGCCCGCGTGCCCGGCACGCCGGCCGCCGCGCGCTCGACCTCGTCCAGCACCTCGCCGAGCCGGTCCCCGAGGCCGGGTGAGAGGGGTACGACGCCCTGCAGGGCCTTTCCGTCCTCGGAGCGGAATGCGGGCGACGGCGCCCCGTCGACCCCTTCGGTGTTCGCCAGCGCACGCAGCGCGGCGGTGGCCGCCTTCTGCTGGGCTTCCGAGACGTCGGCGTCCCCGTCGGCGGTCCATACGACGACGACGGGGAGGGTCTCCTGTTGGTGGAAGGCCTTCTGCTGGGCGATCACCCGGGTGGATTCGGCGTTCTGCGGCAGGAAGGCCGCCTGGTCGTTCGTGGAGACCTCGCCGAGCTTGCCCGCGTAGGAGCCGAAGGCTCCTCCCAGGCCGAGCCAGACAACCACGAGTACGAGGGGGACCAGCCATCGGACGGGTCCGCGCGCGCTGTTCATCGACTCCCTAACGGGGCAGGCCAATAGAGGTATCTCAAGGAGAGAGTATCTCAATGATCGAGCAATATTATGATTGACGTATGCAGTCACCCTCACCGGACGCCACCGACGGGCCCAGCGACCTGTTCGCGTACGCCGTCCTGCTCCGCACGCTCAACCGTGAGCTGAACCGGAGCACGCTGGACTTCGCCCACCGGAGCGGCCTCCACGCGACGGACATCCACGCGCTGTCCGTGATCATGGATTCCGCCGCCGACTCGGACGAGCCCGCGACTCCCACGCGACTCAAGGAAGAGCTGCGCCTGACGTCCGGGGCCGTCACGGCATGCCTCGACCGGCTGGAACGCTCAGGGCACATCAGCCGTGTACGCGACAGCGCGGACCGCAGAGTCGTCCACCTCGTCTACAACGCCGAGGCCCGCGAACTGGCCCGCGACTACTTCAGCCCCCTGGCGCGCGCCACCGAGAGCGCGCGCAGCGGCTTCACGCCCGCGGAGCTCGCGACGATCGCCTCCTTCCTTCGCACGCTCAACACCGAACTGGCCGCCGCGCACGAGGGGTGGGCCCCGGCTACTTGAGAAGCCGGGAAAGCCTTCTGTCGGCGAGGATCTTCCCGTCGGTCTGGCAGGTGGGGCAGTACTGGAGCGAGGAGTCGCTGAAGGAGACCTCGCGGATGGTGTCCCCGCAGACCGGGCAGGGTTCGCCGGTGCGGCCGTGGACGCGGAGGCCGCTCTTCTTCTCCGCCTTGAGCCTGCCCGCGGCGAGGCCGTGGGAGCGTTCGACGGCCTCGTGGAGGGTCGTGCGCATCGCCGTGTAGAGGGCGGCCGTCTCCTCCGGGGTGAGGTTCGCGGTCGGTTTGAAGGGGGAGGTCTTCGCGGCGTGCAGGATCTCGTCGCTGTACGCGTTGCCGATCCCGGCGATGAGGCTCTGGTCGCGCAGGGCGCCCTTGATCCGGCGGCGTTCACCGGCGAGCAGGGCGGCGAAGTCCTCGGGCCCGAAGTCCTCGGCGAGCGGGTCGGGGCCGAGGCGGGCGACACCCGGCACCTCCCGCGGGTCACGGACCACGTACACGGCGAGGCGTTTGGTGGTCCCCGCCTCGGTGAGGTCGAAGCCGTCGCCGCCGGTGAGCGCGGTGCGCAGGGCCAGCGGGCCCTTGCCGGGCTTGGGCGGCCCCGAGGGCAGCGGGTCCTGCCAGCGGAGCCAGCCCGCGCGGGCGAGGTGGACGAGGAGGTGGAGTTCGCCGGCGGGTCCCGCGGTGACGAGGTCGAGGAACTTCCCGTGCCGCCCGACGGCGGTGACCTGGGCGCCCTCGACGGCGCTCAGGGGCGGGTCGTACGTCTTGAGGACGCTGATCGCGACGGGCAGCACACGGGCGATCTCCTTGCCCACCAGGTGGGTGTCGAGGAACGCGCGCAGCGCTTCCACCTCGGGGAGTTCGGGCATGCCTCCACCCTGCCGCACCGGCGGCGGGGCCGCGCGCGCAGCGCGTCACGACCTAGCTCGTCGGCGGGTCGAGCAGGTCGAGTTCGGCCGTGAGGGCGGTGGCCAGGGCGTCGAGGTCGGGGACGGCCTCGCCGTCGGCGACGAGGCCGATGTGGACCTGGCCGCCGTACGGGGACATCGCGACGGCCAGGGACTGGCCCCGGGCGAGCGGGGCCATGGGGAACAGCGCGCGGAGCGGGGCCCCACCCAGGGAGAGCGCGGAGCGGGGCAGCGGGACCTGGGTGACGAGCAGGTCGAAGAGGAGCCGGGCGGCGCCGGAGGCGAGGGGCGCGCCGAAGCGGTGGGCGAGCGGGGGCAGCCGGTCGGCGAGGAGGGCGACGGCTCCGGCGCCCCGGAAGGGTCCCGCGGCCTTGTTGCGGTCCATGGCGGCACGGACGGCGGCGAGCCGGGCGGCCGGTTCGGGCTCGGTGACGGGCAGGTCGAGGAGGTAGCCGGAGAGGCTGTTGCCGGGGCCGGGCGGGGTGCCCGGGCGGCGCCGTGAGACGGGGACGAGGGCGCGCGGGTCGGCGCCGGGGAAGGGCAGCCCGCGCCCGTCGAACCAGCGGCGGAGCGCTCCGGCGACGAGGGCGAGAAGGACGTCGTTGGCGGTTCCGCCGGTGGCGCGGCGGATGCGGTGGACGCGGTCGAGGGGCAGCGTGACGGTGGCGATCCTGCGGGTGCCGCTCGACTCGGCGGCGAGGGCGGGGCGCCCGTCGAGGCGTCCGGCGCGGACGACGGAGGCGCCGACCACGGAGGCACCGACCTCGACGGCCCGGCCGAGGTCGCCGATCCGGTCGCGGGCCATGCCGAGGAGCCGTCCGGGGCCGGGGAGCCAGGAGCGCGGCGGGACCGGCCGCTGGCGGCTCGCGGGGCGGCGTCCCGCGGCGATCTCGTCGAAGATCCCGGCGCCGATGGCGACCGCCCGCATGCCGTCGGCGAGGGCGTGGTGGAGCTTGACGAGGACGGCGAAGGAGCCGTCGGGGGCGCCGCTCAGCAGGTACATCTCCCAGGGCGGCAGGCCTCGGGCGACGGGGCGTTCCATGAGTTCGGCGGCGAGCCGGGCGGCCTCGGCCGGGAAGTCGGCGCCGGGGAGGGCGACCTCGTGGACGTGGCGGCGTACGTCGAAGTCCGGGTCGGCGGCCCAGGCGGAGCCGCCGACGGGGAGCAGGACGTCGCGGACACGCATGCGGAGCCGGGGGACGGCGGCGGCGCGGCGGGCGAGCAGGCCCAGGACGTCCGCCGGCTCCTGCCCGGCGGTCGCGGGCAGCGGGCCGAAGTGGGCCAGGGCCCCGAGGTGCAGGGGGTGGGCGGGGGATTCCAGGTGCCAGAAGGCCAGGTCCAGGGGTGCCAGTAGCTCACTGCTCACGGTGTCCTCTTGTCCTGCGCTTGTCCTGCGCGGAGAGCCGGGTGAGCGAAGTCAATCGCGTACCGTCAGTTACGGTCAAGTACGATCAGTTCACACTCGGTTAACAGCTTCAGTGCTCCACGGTGAATTCGCACCACACGCACTTGCCACCGCCCCGCGACTCCACGCCCCACGCGTCGGAGAGCTGGTCGACGAGCAGCAGCCCCCGGCCCGACACTCCGGCCTCCCCAGCCTCCCGCCGCCGGGGCAGGGCGCTGGAACGGTCCTCCACCTCCACCCGGAGCCGGCGTCGGGGCCCGCCCAGCACGCGCAGGGTCACGATCGCCCCGCCGTCGGTGTGCATCAGGGCGTTGGTCATCAGCTCGTCGGCGACGAGTTCGATCTCGTCGGCGCGCTCCCCCGCGCCCCAGGCGCGTACCGCCGCCCTGATCATGTGCCGGGCCGAGCTGAGCGCCTCGGGGTCGCTCTGCGCCACGTGCTGCTGGAACCGGCCCGCCCCCTGGCTCCCGGGCGCGCCCTGGCGGCGCAGGAGGAGGATCGCGACGTCGTCCTCCCCGCCCCGGTCGGCGACCACGTCGCACAGGTGGTCGGCGAGCTCCTGGAGGTCGGCCGGTCCTCGCCTGACGAGGGCGGAGAGCCACTGGAGGCCCTCGTCGAGGTCGGAGCCCGGCTTCTCCACCAGTCCGTCGGTGTAGAGCATCAGGGTCTGGCCGGGGTCGAGTTCCAGGGTCGTCACCGGGTAGTCCAGCCGGCCGAACTCGGCAGAGAGCCCGAGCGGCAGCCCGCCCTCCACCGGAACGCGCCGGCACGAGCCGTCCGGCTCCCTGATCAGGGGGTCGACATGGCCGGCGCGGACCACCTGGACGACGCCGGTGCCGAGGTCGGCCTCCGCGTAGGTGCAGGTGGCGAAGCGTTCGGTGTCGAGTTCGTGGAGGAAGACGGAGGCGCGTGCCATCACGGTGGCGGGGGTGTGCCCCTCGGCGGCGTAGGCCCGCAGCACGATCCGCAGCTGTCCCATGACGGCCGCGGCGTGGGTGTCGTGCCCCTGGACGTCCCCGATGACGGCGCCGACCCGCCCGCCGGGCAGCGGGATGATGTCGTACCAGTCGCCGCCGATGTCCCTGCCGAGGCGGGCCGAGCGGTAGCGGACGGCGGTCTGCGCGCCGGGCACCTCGGGGATGCGGCGCGGCAGCATCGCCTGCTGGAGCCCCTCGGCCAGGTCGTGCTCCTGCTCGTACAGCATGGCGCGCTGGAGGCTCTGGGCGATGCTGCTGCCGAGGGCGACGAGCAGCGTCCGCTCGTCCTCGCTGAACCCCGTCTTGTCGCTGTAGAGCAGCCCGAGCGCGCCGATGGGCCGGGCCTGGGCGATGAGCGGCAGATAGGCGGCGGCGGTGATGCCGAGTCCGCTGATGTGCGGCCAGAGCACGGGGAAGGAGTCGGAGAAGTCCCGCGCCGAGTCGATGAACCGGGGGCGCAGGGTACGGATCACCTCGCTCATCGGGTACGGCTCGTCCACCCGGGTGAACCGGGTGCCCGGCACGAAGGCGCCGGCGGGGCCCTCGGCGACCAGATGGATCCGGCCGGCGTCGAGGAGACCCATGACGAGGCTCGCGGCGCCGAAGTGTTCGAGGGCGTGCGAGTCGTTGAGCAGGTCGATGACGTCCTGCACGGTCCGGGCGTATGCGAGGGCCGCGGTGGTGCCCTCGACGACCCCGGCGCGCTTGCGGCGCCCCTCGTCGAGGCCGAGCCGGGCGGCGGACTCGGTGAGTTCGTGCGTGGCGTCGCGGACGACGCCGACGATGCGCACCGGGCGGCCGGTGCCGTCGCGGTGGACGAGCCCCTGGGTGTGGGTCCACTGGTGGCTGCCGTCTCTGCGCCGGATGCGGAAGTAGGCGCCGTACTCCTCGCTGCCGTCCTTGAGCGCCTGGGCGACCAGGGTGTCGAGGCGGCGGCCCTCGTCGGGCAGCACCCGCGAGCCGAGGGACTCGGGCCGGTCGTCGTAGTCGGCCCGGTCCATGTCGAAGACGTCGAGCGAGGCCTCGTCCATGATCATCGTGCCGGCGACCAGGTCCCAGTCGAAGCCGCCCATGCGGAAGACGGAGCCGTGGGCGGCCAGGATTCCGGCCGCGCCGGTCACCGGCCCCGGCCGTGCGCCGTCCGGCCCCGCACCGTCCGGCCGCTCGCCCGGCTCCCCGCCCCCACTGCCCACGTTCATGGGGCCACGCTAGGCGGAGCCCCGCCCGCGCGCACCATGAAGATCCGTTTCACCCCTCGAAGGTCTCCGGCCGGTCCGGCACCGGTCCGGCCGGGAAGAGCTGGTCCGGCGGCAGCTCGCCGTCGGGGACGGTGGGCGGCATGGAGAAGGGGTCGGGGAAGGGTTCCGTACGGGGGTCGGCGTAAGGGTCGGCAGAGGGGTCCGCCGAGGGATCGTGGTTCCCGTCGGGGTTCCGGTCCGGGTTGCCGTCCGGGGTCGGCGGGGTGTCGGGGACGGGGTACGGGTCCGGGTTCGTGGGGGCCGGTTCGGTGCCGGTGCCACCGGTCCCGGAGGCGTCGGGGCTCACCGGGAGGGGGGCGGACGGCACGGGCGCGGGCGAGATCGGGGAGGCGGGGTCCGGGGACGTACGGCGGTCCGGGGCGGTGGTGTCGGGGGTGCCGGTGTCCGGCGTGGCGGGGTCGGGCGTACCGGTCCCGGCGAGGGCGCAGCTGTCGGGGTCGCAGGCCGGTTTCACGGCGGGCTCGCGGTCCTCGCGGCCATCGCTGCCGGTCCGCCGTTCGATCCAGCTGCGGTCGGTGGCGTTCACGATGACCAGGCTCGTGACGACGGTGGTCGTGGGCCGGACGACGATCACGCGGTCGGGGTCGAAATCGTCCCAGGGGTCGCCCCGGTGGACCCCGGACGGGGTCGCCGCCGGGGTGCGCAGGGGGTTGCCGCAGGCGCAGCGGACACGTGGCGAGCCGTACTGGTCGACGAGGACGGCCGTACCGGACTGCAGGACGGACTGGAAGGCGTTGGCCCGGCCCTCGCGGTAGCCGTGGTTGGTGACCCTGACGTCCGCGCGCAGGACCACCGGGGTCAGCCCGCGCAGCCAGCCGGCGACGTTGCTCTCGGGGATGCCCGCGGCCTCCGCGAAGGCGCGGGTCTTGCCCTGGTCGGCCCCGAGGAACGCGGCCTGACGTTCGACGTCGCAGCTGCCGACCGACCGGGTGCCTCCGTAGAGCCCCGGGGTGGAGCCGGTGACCTCGCGGACCTGCTCGGCGGTTTCTCTCGGATCGCGTTCGGGTGCGGGCGGCCGCACGGCGTTGCGGACGGTGGAGGCGGTGAACGGGTCGGGCCCCTGCGCCGCGAGCGGCTGGAGGAACACGTCCTCGCCACCGCCACCCGCCGCGGCGGGCTGGGCCCCGCCGCGCGAGCCCTCCCAGACGGAGGAGCAGCCGGCCAGCAGCAGGGCGGCGGCCAGAGCGGCGGCGGAGCGTGCGGCGGTACGGGTGGACACGCCGGCGAGGCTCGGGGCGGAGGCGCGCGCCGGTGCCCCGGCGCCCGTCTGTGCCCGGGCGTCGGTGGGGTTTCGCCGCGTCCGGCGGAGGGCTGAGCGCACCTGATGTCTCCCGCTTTCTCTTCCCGGGCCCGGGTCCCGGCCGGTCCTCCGGCCAGTCCTTCCGGCCGGTCCCTCATATCTGTCGCAGCACGCGGGGCACCGCAAGCGGAGGGCGGCCGACCGGGTAAGCGACCGGAAACAAGGACTTGAACGTGTTCAACAAACCCCCTAGGCTCGGAGCCGCCAAGTTGAACGCGTTCAAGTAGGGGGAGGGGCACCATGACCGCACTGTCGGTCCTCGTCGCCTCGGTGGTCACGATCGGCATGTTCTGGGTGGTCCCGACGGGGCTCGCGCTCCTGGACGGCCCCCGGCCGCCGGGCGCCGACCTGCTGCGGCGCGCCTGGCCGCTGTTCGCCGTCCCCGGCGCGGCGGCCCTGTGGCTGCCGCGCTCCGGACTCTCGACCGCACTCGCCGCGGTCTACGCCCTCGCCACCCTGGCGCTCGCCGTCCAGGCCCCGGCCAGGCTCTTCCTCACCCGCTCGCTGCGCCCTGCGGAGGCGGCCGTGCTCACCGCCCTGGTCGCGCCCTCGGTGGCCGGACTCGCCCTCGTCGCCGAACGGGCCTCGTACCCGCTGTTCGGCTTCGACCTGGACATCCTCGCGCTGACCGTCCCGCACTTCCACTTCGCCGGGTTCTCGGCCGCCCTGGTCGCCGGGCTGCTCTGCCGCCTCACCGACGGCCGCGCCGCCCGCTTCGCGGCGCTGAGCGTCCCCGCGGGGACCCTGCTCGTCCTGCTCGGCTACTTCGTCGACGACTGGGCCGAACTCGCCGGGGCGGTCGTCCTCACCGCCGGCATGACCACCGTCGCCGTCCTCACCCTGCGCGAACGCCGGGACCGGGCCACCGACCGGATCACCCGCGCACTGCTCGCCGTCTCGGCGACGGTCCTCTTCGTCACGATGCTCCTCGCGCTGAGCTGGGCCCTCGGCGAGGCGACCGGCCTTCCGCACCTCAGCCTGACCTGGACGGCGGCTACCCACGGCCTGGGCAACGCCCTCGGCTTCACCGTCTGCGCCCTCCTCGCCCACCGCCGCCTCGCCGCGGCACGCGAAGCCCCCGCCACCTCCGCCCCTGCCCCCTCCCCCACGGCCCACCCCCGAACGGAGCTCCCGGCATGACCCGCTTCCTCAGCAGCCTGTCCCGCCCCGCCCGTCCCCGCCCGTCCCTCAGCTACCGCGAGGTCGGCGCCACCCGGACCCCCGCCGAGCTCCCCGAGGGCTATCACCACCTCCGGCACAGCGCGGTCGTCGGCCACGGCCGGGCCGCCTTCGAGGCCGCCGGCGCGGCCGTCACCACCTGGCGGATGCACCGCACCTCCGGGGCGGCCGTCAGCGCCGAGGCCGACCGCGCCGCCCCCGGCGTGACCCTGGAGGTCTCGGCGGGCCTCGGCCGGCTCCGGCTCGGCGTGCCCTGCTCGGTGATCTGGACGGCGTACGAGGAGCGGCGCACCGGCTTCGCCTACGGCACCCTCACGGGCCACCCTGAGTGCGGCGAGGAGTCCTTCGTCATCGACCTCGAAGCCGACGGCACGGTCCGGTTCACGGTCACCGCGTTCAGCCGCCCCGCCGCCTGGTACACCCGGCTCGGCGGGCCCGTGATCCCGGTGCTCCAGCGCGCCTACGCCCGCCATCTCGGCCGCACTCTCCGGCGTCTCGTCAGGAGCTGATCCCGGACCGATACTGGAAGCGATGGAGTGGTTCACGGCGCCGGACCTGTGGCTGGCCCGGATCGTCTTCCAGCGGGGCCTCGCCGCGCTGTACTGCGTGGCGTTCCTGTCGGCCGCCCTCCAGTTCCGGGCGCTGATCGGCGAGCGCGGGATGCTTCCCGTACCGGAGTACGTCCGGGGGACCCGGGCGCGGCACACGCCCTCGCTGTTCCACTGGCGCTACTCCGACCGGCTGTTCGCCACGGTCTCCTGGTCGGGTGCGGCGGGGGCGCTCGCGCTGGTGGCGGGCGCCGGGGACGCGGTGCCGCTGCCGGTCTCGATGCTGCTGTGGCTGGTGCTGTGGGGGCTGTACCTGTCGATCGTGAACGTGGGCCAGACCTGGTACTCCTTCGGCTGGGAGTCGCTGCTCCTGGAGACCGGGTTCCTGGCTGTCTTCCTCGGCAACGACGACACGGGCCCGCCCGTCCTGGTGCTCTTCCTGCTGCGCTGGCTGCTCTTCCGGGTCGAGTTCGGCGCCGGGCTCATCAAGATCCGCGGCGACCGGTGCTGGCGCGACCTGACCTGCCTCTACCACCACCACGAGACGCAGCCGATGCCCGGCCCGCTGAGCTGGTTCTTCCACCACCTCCCGCGCCCGCTGCACCGGGTGGAGGCGGCCGCCAACCACGTCGTCCAGCTGTTCGTGCCGTTCCTGCTGTTCACCCCGCAGCCGGTGGCGACGGTCGCGGCCGGGCTGATGGTCGCGACACAGCTGTGGCTGGTGCTCTCGGGCAACTTCGCCTGGCTGAACTGGATCACCATCGTGCTCGCGCTGTCCGTCGTGGACGCCTCGTCCCTCACCGGCGCGCATCCACGGCCGGACCCGCCGCTCCGGTACGTGGTCGTGGTCGTCGCGCTGACCGTGTTCGTGCTGGTACGGAGCTACCGCCCGGTGCGCAATCTGCTCTCCCGCAACCAGGCGATGAACCGCTCGTACGACCCGTACCACCTGGTCAACACGTACGGGGCGTTCGGCACGGTCGGCCGGATCAGGGACGAGATCGTGATCGAGGGCACCGACGACCCGGTGCCGCACGCGGGCACGGTGTGGCGGGAGTACGGCTTCAAGGGCAAGCCCGGGGATCCGCGCCGGCTGCCCCGGCAGTTCGCCCCGTACCATCTGCGGCTCGACTGGCTGATGTGGTTCGCGGCGCTCAGCCCCGGGTACGCGCGCGCGTGGTTCGGGCCGTTCGTCGAGCGGCTGCTCGACGGCGACCGGGACACCCTGCGGCTCCTGGCCCACAACCCGTTCCCGGAGGCTCCGCCGGTCTTCGTCCGCGCCCGGCTGTACCGGTACCGCTACACGACCTGGCGCGAGCTCCGCGCGACCGGGGCCTGGTGGCACCGGACGCCCGTACGGGAGTACCTGCCGCCGACCCGGCTGCGGCAGGTAGCGCGCGGGCCCCGCTGAACGCGCCGGTGCCCCCGCGCCGCGAGCGGCCGGGGGCACCGGGGTGACGTGAGAGGACTCAGTCGATGCCGGGCAGGATGTGGGGCTCTGCGAGGTCCTCCTCGTAGCCCGCGAGCCGGATCGGGGCCGCGTGGGCCCACACTTCGAGGCTCCCCAGCTCGCCGTTCCGTCGCGGCCGTTCCTTGCGTTCGGCCGGTCTCGGTTCCTGCTTCGTCAGTTCGGGTGTCACCGCGCACTCCTTCGTGTCGCGTACCTGTAGGACATTGCCGGTCGGTCGCGGTGGCGCCGTTCGTCGGGCGGGACCGCGGCCTCGGTGAAAGGCCTGTCCCTGGAAGGCCGTGAGGACGGTGTGTCTCCTCGGTGGCCGACCGTGAACATCAGAGTAACCAAATGAGCGCGTCCGCGCTCTACCGGGCTCAAAAGTGTGACGCGATCGGGTGAAGCGAACCGAAAGAGCGCCCCACCGGACCGGTGGGGCGCTCTGGTGACGGCTCCGGGAGCCGTCGCGTGCAGGGGCCCGTCCAGGGCCCCTGCACGGGGGCTACCAGTTGGCGGGGGCGTAGTCCTTCAGGAAGCAGCCGTACAGGTCCTCGCCGTCCTCGCCGCGCACGATCGGGTCGTAGACGCGGGCCGCGCCGTCGACCAGGTCGAGCGGGGCGTGGAAACCGGCCTCGGCCAGCCGCAGCTTGTCGAAGTGCGGACGCTCGTCGGTGATCCAGCCGGTGTCGACCGAGGTCATGAGGATGCCGTCGGTCGTGAACATCTCCTCACCGCTGGTCCGCGTCACCATGTTCATGGCGGCCTTGGCGGCGTTGGTGTTCGGGTGCCCGGCGCCCTTGTAGCCGCGGCTGAAGACGCCTTCCATCGCGGAGACGTTCACGACGTACGAACGCCCGCTGGACGCCCTGCGCGCCGCCTCGGCCATCGCCGGACGCAGCTTGCTGATCAGGATGAACGGCGCCGTGTAGTTGCACAGCTGGGTCTCCAGCAGCTCCACCGGGGAGATCTGCTCGATGCTCTGCACCCAGGTGTTGGACTCGACGACGTCCGGCACGAGGCCGCCCGCGTCGATGGCGGTGCCGTCGAGGTGCCGGGCGATGCTGGCGTTGCCCGCGACCAGGGCCAGGTCGGCGACCTGCTGCGCCTCCAGGTCGCGCACGCCCGCGGGCAGCTCGGACGAGCCGACGAGCTCGCCGACCGCGCCCGAGTTGAACGCGCCGATGACGTGGTGGGCGGGCAGCTCCCCGGCGGGCAGCGGCGCGCTCTCGCCGTCGACGAGGGCGGCGTACGCCGAGGGCAGCCGGCGCACGGTCTGCGTCGCGTTGTTGATGAGGATGTCGAGCGGGCCCGCCTCGGTCATCTGGTCGGCGAGCGCCACGGCCTGGGCGGGGTCGCGCAGGTCGATGCCGACGACCTCCAGGCGGTGCATCCAGTCCCCGGAGTCCTCCATCGCCTTGAAGCGGCGGATGGCGTCCTTGGGGAAGCGGGTGGTGATGGTGGTGTGGGCGCCGTCGCGCAGCAGCCGCAGCGCGATGTACATGCCGATCTTCGCCCGGCCACCGGTGAGCAGGGCGCGCTTGCCGGTGAGGTCGGTGCGGGCCTCGCGCTTGGAGCGGTTCACGGCCGCGCAGTTCTGGCAGAGCTGGTGGTAGAAGTAGTCGACCTCGACGAACCGCGTCTTGCAGACGTAGCAGGACCGGGGGCGCTGGAGTATCCCCGCGATCCGGCCCTCCTCGGTGACGGAGCTGGGCAGGATGCCCTCGGTCTCGTCGTCGATGCGCTGCGCGGAGCCGGTGGCCGTGGCCTCGGTGACCGCCTTGTCGTTGGCGGTCTTCGCGGCCCGGCGCTCCTGGCGGCGGCGCTGCTTCACCGTCCGGTAGATGCCGGCGGTGGCGCGCCGGACGCGGATCGCGTCCGGGTGGTCGACGTCCAGCTTGTCGAGCTCGTCGAGGACGCCGAGACAGACGGCCAGGCGTTCGGGGTCGACGCCCGGCCCGTAGTCCTGGTTTTCTTCGGTCACCGTCATGGCCTTCGGGTTCCTCGTTCGCTCGTACGCCGTTCGTGGGCGGGTCGCCGTTCGCGGGCTTTCGAAAGTGCAACTTTACGGAGCGGGGGGCCGCGCCTCCAAACCCGTTCGGGGGGCGTGGTCGAAGACACAGTCGCCGCAGAGTCCGGCACCGGGGCAGCGGTAGTAGAGGCAGCAGCTGGCACGGCGCAGCCGGGGCCCTCGTACGGTGCCGGCGAGGTCGGGATGGTCCAGCAGTCCGGTCACCAGGGCGGCGGCCCGTTCGGCCACCTCCGGGCGCCCGTGGGCGCGCGACCAGCGGGTCAGTTCGCGCAGGGCGCCGGCGAGGGCGGAGCCCGCGTTCCCCCAGAGCAGGCGGGGGGAGATCCGGCCGTCGCGGCCGAGGGCCGCGTGGAGCGGCACGAGATGGGCCTCCTGGACGGCCGCGCGGAGCGCGTCCACGGTCGCCGGGCGGGTCGCGGAGCCGGACCACCACAGATCGTCGGGCGAGGACAGCGCCCCGTCCCAGTGCAGCTCGGCGGGGTCGAGGTCGGGGAAGCGGCCGTGCAGGGCGGCCGGGCCGAGCGCCGTCGACCAGAGGCGGGCCGCGAGCCCGAGGTGGGCCACCGAGGCGCCCACGCGCCGCTCGGGGGCGCCGAGGCGGGCGGCGACCCGGTCCACACGCGCGTGGAGGGGGCCGCCCTCCCCCGCGTAGAGGAGGGCGAGGGGGCGGTGCGCCCCGGCCTGCCCCGGCTCCGGCCCTGGCCCTCGCTCCGGCCCCCGCCCCCGCTCCCACTCCCGCTCCGGCCCCGGCCCCGGCGGTGTGGTCCTGAGGACGAAGAACCCGCCCACCGATCCGCTCTCGACGAGATCCATCGGCGGTCCCTCCTGTCGCTGCCGTCCGTCTCCGGCCGTGCCGGAATTTCCGCCACCGTAGCTCGCCCTCCCCCGCTCCCGAAACGGCTCGAAAATGACCCTTTGCACCCGTTCTGACCTGCGCGGGTGTACATCTCCGGGCGTACGCGGAGGCCGCGTACTCCGTCGGTGGTATCCGCGAAGACGTCCCCTGGGACGACGACGCGATCGGCCGGGAAGAGAGATCGTGGAAGGTATGAGTCCCCTCGTGCTGTCCGTCCTCCTGGCCCTGGTCTCGGCGGTCGCCTACGCGGGCGCGGCGATCGTGCAGGAGCGGGTCGCCGCCTCCGTAGGCGGCCCCCGCTACGCACCGCTGCGCAATCCGGCCTGGTGGGGGTCCGTCCTGCTCAACGGCGTCGGCGCGACCCTGCACGTCGCGGCCCTCGCGTACGGCCCCCTGAGCCTGGTGCAGCCGCTGGGCGCCCTCACGATCGTGTTCGCGCTGCCCATGGCGGCCCTGTTGGTCGGCCGCAGGGCCGGGCGGCGGGCCTGGCGCGGGGCCGTCATGGCCACGGCGGGACTGGCCGGACTCCTGAGCCTCACGAGCGGCGCCGAGGGGCGGTCCCTGGCCGACGGGGACCGGTGGCTGCTCACCGCCTGCACCTTCGGCGTGGTGGCCGGACTGTTCACGGCGGCGCACCTGGTGGGCAGGTCGGTGCTCCGGAGCATCGTCCTCGCGGCCGCGGCGGGCGTCTCCTTCGGCATCGCGTCGGTCTTCACGAAGGCGGTGGCCGAGGAGTGGACGCCCGAGGCGCCGTTCGCCGAGTGGACCGGACTTCTGGTGCTCTCGGCCCTGGCCGTCACGGGCCTGTTCCTCTCCCAGGCCTCGTACCGGGGCGCCGGTCTCGCCGCCCCGCTGGCCACCGTCACCGTGGTCAACCCGGTCGTCGCCGCCGCCGTGGGCCTGACCCTGTTCGGCGAGAGCTTCCGCTACGGCACGGCGGGCACGGTCGCGGCGCTGATCTGCGGCGCCGTGGCCGCCGGCGGCCTGGTGCAGCTGACGCTCGACCGGATGACGGACCCGGCCGCGTCGCCCTCGGCGTCGGACCCGGCCGCGTCGCCCTCGGCGTCGGATCCGGCACGGAGCCCGGGGACGGGTCCGAGCCGGATCGACGGGACACCCCCCACGGCGTCAGAAGGTGACTCCGCGGGCCCTGAGGTAGGCCAGGGGGTCGATGTCGGACCCGTACCCGGGACCCGTGCGCACCTCGAAGTGGAGGTGCGGTCCCGAGCTGTTGCCGGTCGACCCTGAGCGACCGATCCGCTGGCCCGCCTGGACCCGCTGGCCCTCGCGGACGGCGAGCGCGGAGAGGTGCGCGTACTGGCTGTAGCGGCCGTCGTCGTGGCGGAGGACGATCTGGTAGCCGTACGCGCCGCCCCAGCCTGCGGAGACGATCCGGCCGCCGGACACCGCCTTGACGGAGGTGCCGGTGGGCACGGGGAAGTCGACGCCGGTGTGGTAGCCGCTGGACCAGGAGGAGCCGGGCTTGCCGTACCGGGTGCCGATGCCCGCGGAGACGGGGGCGGAGTAGCGGTCCTCGTCGGTGGTGGCGGGCTTGGGCCTGGGCTTGGCGGCGGGGCGGGGGGCGGGCTTCGTGGTGGGCTTGGCGGCCGGTTTGGCGGGCGGCTTGGTCCGGGGCCCGGCGGCGGGTTCGACGGGCGGCTTGACCGCCGGTTCGGCGGCGGGGCCCGCGGCCGGCCTCGTGGGCCGGGTCACCGGCTTCGCGGCGGGCTTGGTCACGGGCCGCACGGCGGGCTTCGTCGCCGGGTGCGCGGCGGCGGGGCGGGTGCGGGGCACGGCGGGCTGCTGAGCGGTGGGCCGTACGGCCGGGGCCGTGGCGGAGGGCGCCTCGGGTGAACCGGTCCTCGGGGCGGCGACGGTCTTCGCCTCGGGCGCCTTGCCTGCCTCCCTCGCCTCCCCCGGCTTCTCCGCCTGCGCGGACTTCCCTGCCTGCGCGGACTTCCCTGCCTGCGCGGGCTTCTTCGGTGCGGCGATGCGCAGGGTCAGGCGCTGGCCGGGGAGGATCAGGTCGGGGTCGTCGCCGACGACGGGCCGGTTGGTGTCGTAGAGCCCCTGCCAGCCGCCCTGGACCCGTTCTTCGAGGGCGATCTTCGACAGCGAGTCCCCGGGCGTCACCGTGTACATCTCACGGACGGTGGGCACGGCGGTGGGGCCGACGTTCCTGGCCTGGTGTGCGGATTCGGTCGATAAGACCCGCTGCCCCGGAAGGGAGGCGGTCTTCATCGTGTTCCCACCACCGCCGGACGGCTTCGTCGCCGTCCTCCCGTCGGGGGTGACCTCGGGTGCCTGCCCGCCCCGGGCGAGCCCCGCGCGGGGGCCGCACGCGGGCCAGGCGCCGGGCCCCTGGCCCTTCAGGACGCGCTCGGCGATCACGATCTGCTGGTCCTTGGAGGCGAGATCGGCGCGCGGGGCGTAATGGGTGCCGCCGTACCGCTCCCAGGTGGACTGGCTGAACTGGAGGCCGCCGAAGTAGCCGTTGCCCGTGTTGATCTGCCACTGGGAGGTCGACTCGCAGGCCGCGACCTTCTCCCAGACGTCGAGCGAGGCGGCGTGGACGGTGCCCGCGCCGATCAGCGGCAGCGCCATGCCGGCGCCTCCCGCGGTGACGGTGAGCGAGGCACGGTTGATCCGGCTCGGCTGGTGGCGGCGGTGACGTCCGCGTACGGCCATGGGCCCCCCTTGAACACAGCGACAGCCGTCCAAGTTAGGGGTGGCGCACGCTCCGTGACAAGCGATACGCGAAAACGTCAAGCGTCGTACGTCATCTCGGCGTTGACGCGGGGCCGTCGCCGGCCGGACCCGGCTGGGGCTGAGGCTCGGGCTCCGGTACGGGTCCGCCGGGCTGGGGAGCCGGGGAGGGATCGGGGTCGGGAGGGACCGGGACGGGGTTCGGCGGGGGTACCGGCGGCGGGGTGGGCACCGGCGGGGGGATGGGCGAGGGCGGCAGCGGGTCGGGGTAGGGGTGCGTCATGGCGGGACCTCTCGGTCGACGGGTTCCGTCTTCCTCCAGGGTGGCCCGCCGGACCGAACGGCGCCCGCCGGGCCGCGCCCTTCGGGTCGGAAGGGGGGTCGGTTCCGCGGCGGTCGCCGTGTCGGACCGGAGGCGGTCGCGTCGCATCGCCGTGTCGGAACGGGGTCAGTCGCGTCGTGCGCGGGCCGCGGCCGACGCGGCGGCGGCGTCGGCGG
Source organism: Streptomyces sp. Root1304 (assembly GCF_001426405.1). GTDB lineage: Bacteria > Actinomycetota > Actinomycetes > Streptomycetales > Streptomycetaceae > Streptomyces. The sequence goes on from NZ_LMEP01000022.1 coordinate 92,488, forward strand.
CCGCCGCGAGCCCGAGGCGTGGACTCGCCAGAACGGGCCGCCGGGTGGACATCCGCTCGACGGCGTCGGCCATGGAGGCCTGGGCGAGGACGACGACGCTGCCTTCCGTCAGGGGCGCGCGGTCCACGGAGGCCGCCACGGCGTCGAGGTAGCCGTCCCTGTCCCCCGCCTCGAACAGCTCCCACGCGCCCTCGACCACGACGGTGCTGATGAACGAGGTCTCGGGTCCGGACCGTCCCGACTCCTCGGCGATGAGGTCGATGGTGGGCTCCAGGGTGGAGCGCAGGGCGGCCACGACGATGATCCGGCGGTACCGGGCGGCCTCGGCGGCCATCGGGCGGTCGACGCGCAGCACGGGTACGCCGAGCGGGGCCGCCTGGCGTTCGGCGGTCCCGCCGATCGTGGAGCAGGTGCAGAGCACGGCGTCGGCGCCGTCCGCGACGGCCGCCGCGAGCGCGGCGGCCACCGGCTCGGCGACCGCGTCGGGCCCCGCCGACCGGGCTCGTTCCAGCAGTTCCTCGTCGACGAGGTGACGCAGGACGAGCCCGGGGTGGTGCCGGTCGCGCAGCCCGTCGAAGACGGGGACGTGGACCGGTGAGGTGTGGAGCAGGGCGAGGGTGCCGATCGGAGTCACCACAGGTCCGGGGTTGCCTTCAGCCGGCGCTTCGCCGCACGGACCACGTCGGCCGGGGCGACCGGGGCCTCGTCCGGGTGGCGCTCGGCCCAGGCGGCGGCGTACGGGCAGAGCGGTACGACGGGGACGTCCTCGCCCGCGGCGATCGCGTAGAACTCGCGTACGAGCGCGGCGGCGATCCCCTTCCCCTCGTGTGCCTCCTCGACGATGGTGTGCACCGCGACGAGCGCGTGGGGTTCGTCGTCGAGGACGGAGTAGATGACGACACCGACGAAGGTGTCGCCGTCGAAGGCTTCCAGGCGCCCGGCGGGGCGGTCGTCGCGGATCTTCAGCTCGGCCATGTGAGGCTGCTCCCTGGGTTCGGTCGGACGGGACCGGTACGTGGCCCGCCCTCAGACCCGTACGGGTACGGATTCCGGGGTGCCGGGCTCCGCGGCGGGCGCGGGCACGGCGTGCGGAGCCCGCACGGTGTCGCTCCCGGGGACGGGCGCGGACGCGTCGGCCCCGAGTTCCACGATGCGGTTGTCGCCGTCGACGTGCACGACGCGCGGGACGAACGTCCGGGCCTCGGCGTCCTCGACCTGCGCGTAACTGATGAGGATCACGAGGTCACCGGGGTGCACGAGATGCGCGGCGGCGCCGTTGATCCCGATGACACCGGACCCACGCTCGCCCTCGATGACGTAGGTCTCCAGCCGGGCCCCGTTGTCGATGTCGACGATGTGCACGAGCTCACCGGGCAGCAGGTCGGCGGCCTCCATGAGCGCGGCGTCGACGGTGACGGATCCGACGTAGTGCAGATCCGCCTGGGTCACGGTCGCACGGTGGATCTTGGACTTGAACAGAGTGCGCAGCACTGTGGACTCCTCGAAGACGGCTCCCTGCCTGCTTTCTGCAGGTCAAGGGCGGTCTCGACCCTACACCGGGACGCGCCGAGCGATGTTTGTGAGGAACATCGCTCCGGTCGAGCTGGACAGCTTCCTGTCTTGGGTTTCCCTTAGCAGCGGCGCCTGTTGGGACGACCACCCCGGAACGCGCGGGGACTCAGGCTGACCGAACGCCGACTTGCCTGATGACCCATCAGGCATGCGCAGGCCGTGCATCCGGACCTCGTGCGCCCATGCACCACCGACCTGCCGGGGACTGTCCTCGACCCGGTTTACGGAACACGGCCCCTCTGCCCATCAGCCAGTCGACGCTCGACCGCTCCAGAAGTCGGCTCGCTGCCTGCCGCGCCCGAGAGCCTCGGCAGCAACGGTCGGCTTCGGGCTACGGCGCTCGGGCTCTCGGCGGTATCGACGGGTGACGGTGCTGCCGGGGGCCAGGGACCCTTGAGGGCGATCGCATGGGCCGGGATCGTGACGGTGGCGAGGATCGCCGCCAGCACGAGGTAGGTCTCGCGCCACGACAGGTGGTCGGACAGCGCCGCGGTGAGCGGGGCGAAGACGGTGGAGGCGAGGCCGCCGGCGAGGGTGACGACCGTGAGGGCTCGGACGTGATCCGGGGCCCACCAGCGGGTGAGTGCGGCGAACGCGGGCTGGTAGAAGGTGGCCGCCATGGCGAACCCGCCCAGCAGCCACCCGGCGAAGAACACCGGCAGGTTCGGGGCCAGGGCCACGATCACCAGACTCAGGGCCCCGGCCGTGGAGCCTGCCGTCATGACTGTGCGTGGGCCGCGGCGATCGATGATCCGGCCGACCCGGATTCCCGTGAGGCCGGAGACGACCAGGGCAAGTGAGAACGCGGCCATGGTGGCGCCGGTGGACCAGCCGCTGTCGGCGGTGATCTGCGGGTTCAGGACCGGGAAGGCGTAATAGAGGATGCCCCAACTGGTGATCTGGGTGGCGCAGAGCGCGGGCAGGACGGCGCGGGGCCGCGATCGGTCCCCTGCTCCGGTCGCGGCCCCGCGGGCATGAAGGTCGGCCATCGAGGGATCAGCAGCATCCGCCGGCGGCGACCGGTTCACTCGCATCGCTGTCGGTGGTGGCGGTGCCGGCGCAGCACGTGCTGCCCTGCTGCTTGGGCAGGGTGTCGGCGTCGGCCTTGACGACGTACACCTCCCACGGTTCACGGCCGGGGCCGTGGACCCACACCTTGTCCTGGACGGCGTAGCAACAGGTGGTGTCGTTCTCCTCCGTCGTCGCCAGACCCTCCTCGCCCAGCCGGGCGGTGGCCGCGTGAACCGCCTCGGTGGTGCCGACTTCCACGCCGAGGTGGTCCAGACGGGTGTCCTCGTTCTCTTCACCTTCGACGAGGACGAGCTTGAGCGGCGGTTCCGCGATGGCGAAGTTGGCGTAGCCCTCACGGAGCTTGGCCGGTTCCGTACCGAAGAGCTTCGTGTAGAAGGCGACGGATGCCGCCAGGTCGGGAACGCGCAGGGCGAGCTGTACGCGGGACATCGTGATCCTCCAGTTGTGGGCGGGCAAATGGGTTGGACAGGCAGGGTCAGCAGCCGCCGGAGGCAGCCGGGGATCCGACACCGATCTGGAGCGCCGCCGGGCTCGCGCAGCAGCCACCGCCGTCGGTCGAGGTGTCGGTGGGCTGGTCGAAGAGGCCGGCGCCGCCGCAGACGCCGGTCTCGGGAAGTACGAGTTCGACGCGCTCGGCGGACTGCCGGTCGCCGGCGATGGCGGCGACGACAGAGCGGACCTGCTCGTAGCCGGTGAGAGCCAGGAAGGACGGAGCACGGCCGTAGGACTTCATCCCCACGAGGTACACACCCTCCTCCGGATGCGCCAGCTCCTTCACGCCGTGCGGGTAGACGGTGCCGCAGGAGTGCTGGTTCGGGTCGATGAGCGGGGCGAGCCCGACGGGGGCCTGGAGCCGCTCGTCGAGTCCCAGACGCAGTTCGTCGAGGAACGTCAGGTCGGGGCGGAAGCCGGTCAGGACGATGACCTCGTCGACGGGGTCGAGCCGACGGCCGTCCTCGGCGACCAGCACCAGGCGCTCGCCGTCGCGCTCGATCGCGTCCGTACGGAAGCCGGTGACGGCGTCCGCGTACCCCTCGTCGACCGCGGCCTTCGCCGCGAGGCCGAGGGCGCCACGGGCCGGGAGCTGGTCGGCGCTCCCTCCGCCGAAAGTGCTGCCCGAGATACTGCGCCGCAGGATCCAGGTCGCACGGGTGTCCGCGCCGTCCCGGGACTTCGCGAGGGCGGCGAGCGAGGCGAGCGCCGTGAAGGCCGAGGCTCCGGAGCCGATGACGGCGGTGCGCCTGCCCGCGTAACGGGCGTGCACAGCGGGGTCCTTGAGGTCGGGAACCCGGTAGGAGATCCGCTCCGCCGCTGCACGTTCGCCGAGGGCCGGGAGTCCGTCGCCGCCTGCCGGGCTCGGAGTGGACCATGTACCGGAGGCGTCGATCACGGCCCGGGCGAGGACGCGCTCTTCGCGGCCGTCGCCGTGTTGGATGTGCACGGTGAAGGGCTGCTTGTCACGGTCGACGTCGACCACACGGTCGCGGCCCGTGCGGGATACTCCGGTGACCCGCGCGTCGAGCCGGACCCTGTCGCCGAGGACGTCCGCGAGCGGCTGGAGATAGGCGGCGGCCCATTCTCCGCCGGTCGGGTAGGTGTCCGCGTCGGGCTTCACCCAGCCGGTCGGGGCCAGGAGCTTCTCGGCGACCGGATCGATGACCTCGCCCCATGCTGAGAAGAGCCGCACGTGGGACCACTCCCGAACCGCCGCTCCCGCTTGGGCGCCGGCCTCGAGCACCAAGGCTTCCAGCCCCCGGTCGACGAGGTGCACGGCAGCGGCCAGGCCGGCGGGTCCGGCTCCGATGACCACGACAGGCAGCCGGTCGGTGGCGGTGACGTTCACGACTCTTCCCCTTTGATTCGACATTCGTCGATCTCTTGCACCTTCAGCTTGGCACTTGATTCGACAAGCGTCAACATAGACACTCATCGAATTCACCGCTCCGGGCCACCCGCCGGCCGAGCAAGACCTCCCGACCGCACAGGGCGGGCGCCGGGTGGCACAGCCGCGCGAGCTCCGGCCGAAGCCTGCGACGACCACGTCAGTACGGCTGGAACGAGACTGGGTGCGGCCCAGGTTGCAGAAGTACGCTCGCTTGCCATGACTCGGACATCGAGGCGCTCGCGCCTCCTCGGAATCGCGATGGCCGCCACCGGGCTGGTAGCGCTGTCTGCCGGCCCCGCCGCCGCGGACGGCTGTAGCGGGTGGCGGTGCGAGTGGACCTTCTACAACAACCGGATCGAAGTCGACAACGGCCCCAACCAGGCCGGCAACCAGTCATGGGTATGGGTGTACGACGGAAACGCCGACGGCTCCGCGATCGGGGCGTACATCCAGTGGAAGAGCAGCCTGACCTACTCCGACCAGATCGACGACAACGGATCCGGCAACTCCGGCAAGGCCGTGACGCACACCGAGGACGTACTGCGGGTCAAGTTCTGCTTCTACGAGAACGGGGTTCGCGTCGACTGCGAAGACGGTCCGTGGCGCTACGCGTCATAGCGACCCCGAGCCGTCCCGCCCCCCTGGATCCTCGGACTGTTGGTTCGACGTGTGTCAACATAGACATATGTCGAACGTGAAGATGCTGCCGGTGCTGGAGCCCGATACAGAGCCCTGCTGCCCGCCTCTGCACGAGCGGCCGCTGACCGCCGAAGAGGCCGAGCGAACCGCCGTCATGTTCAAGGCGCTGGGCGACCCGGTCCGGCTGCGACTCTTCTCCTCCGTCGCCTCACACGAAGGCGGAGAGGCCTGCGTCTGCGACATCTCCGATGTCGGCGTCTCCCAGCCCACGGTCTCCCACCACCTGAAGAAGCTGAAGGAAGCCGGGCTCCTCACCTCGGAACGGCGGGGCACCTGGGTGTACTACCGCGTCGAGCCCGCCGTCCTCGCGGCCATGGGAGCCCTCCTCACCAAGGCCGCCTCGGCATGAGAGGTTCCGGAGCGCGGCGCGAAGCGCGCCGACGCACAGACAGCCGCGCCACGACGGAACCGGCGCCCCTCCCCAGGCTCAGGGACAGCGACGCCGGACGTCAGGAGACCTGGACGGCCGGAGCGATCTCTTCCTTGCCGGCCTTCTCGGTGTCGGCGAGAAACTCGCCGAGCGCAGCCAGGACGCCCGATGCAGGGCGGTAGTACACCCAGGTGCCGCGCCGCTCCGAAGTGAGGAGGCCCGCTTCCCGGAGCTTCTTCAGATGGTGGCTGACCGTGGGCTGGGAGACGCCCACGTCGGCTATGTCGCAGACGCACGCCTCGCCGTTGGGGTGCGATGCCACTCTGGACAGGAGGCGGAGCCGGACGGGGTCGGACAGTGCCTTGAACATCGCCGCCATGATCTCGGCGTCCCCTTCGGACAGCGCGGCGGTCACGATGGGCGGGCAGCAGGCAGGAGCGGTCGGACCGGATATGCGCGGGGTCGACTCGGCCAAGGGGCCGGTCCTCACGCCGAGGCCGCGGGGCGGCCCATGACGGCGTCGGCGGCACTGGGGAAGCAGGCCACGCAGGCGACGTTGATGGAGTAGAGCATGGAGGTCCCCTGGCGCTCGCGCAGGACGAACCGCACGTCGGCGAGCAGCTTCAGGTGGTGGGACACCGTCGACTGTCCGACGCCCATCCGGTCGACGATCTCTCCGACACTCATCGGCCCCGTCGCCAGGGCGAGGAGATTGAGGATCTGTACGCGGGTGGGATCGGAGAGGGCCTTGAACCAGGTCGCGTAGGACTCGGCCGTGGTCCGGTCGATCAGCTGGGCATTCATCGTACCGCTCATGATCCATCGATGTTATTCGATGACCACCCGCGACGGCAAGGTTCACTCCGTACAGAGAGGCCTCATAGAGGACTCACGGAGGGCCACCGGGATCTCGCTTGCGCCCGAATCCGCTAGCGCCAGCGACCGCGTAAGCCTCGCATGGAAGGCAGCTGCGCCAGCGCGACCTGGGAACAAGCCCCGCCTTCCGCCAGCGGTCACCGAAACCACAGGAGGGGCCCCTTCGGTGCGACGAGGGACGCAGGATCCCCATTGCCGGACCTCCCTTTAATCGTCTATCATCGATATTCGATAAAGGGGGTGCCGATCGAGCCTCCCCATGCGTCTCGGCACGTCCCCCGTACGTACCTTCACGGCGCCGCTTCCCTCATGTGTCACCGTCTCAGAGAGGTTCACCTGTGGACGAATTGCTGGCCCTTGGCCGGTTCATCCTGTTCGAGGTGCTGCACTATCTCCCGTGGTTCCTGGTCGCCATCGTCCTGGGGATCGCCGTACAGCGTCTGTCGATCGACGTGGTCGCGCGCCGCAGCTTCGCCCACGGGCGCAGGGGCGTCCTCGGCATCGCCATCGTCACGGCCATCGGAGCGTTCAGCCCCTTCTGCTCCTTCACCGTGATCCCGCTGATCCGCCGCTTCCTGATAGCCGGCGTTCCGCTCTCGGCGGTCATGTCGTTCTGGATCGCCTCCCCCTCCATGGACCCGGAGATCTACGCGCTCTCCGCCGCCCAGCTCGGGATCCCCATCGCCACCGCCCGCCTCGTCGGCGCCCTGGTACTCAGCTTCGGCGCGGGTCTCATCGTCCTGGCGCTCGAACGGCGCGGGCGGTTCGCCGACCCGCTGCTCGACTCCACCGAGGAGAAGACGCCCGCCCAGACCTGTTCGCAGGAGACGGTGACCGTTCCCGAATCCGCGTGCTCGACGGCGAAGGCGACCGTCCCCGAGCCCGTGACCGTCGGCGGTGGCAGCGCGGGCGGCGGGACGTCCGAGGGCGGCTGCGGAAGCGCCGCGCGGGAGACCGAGCCCGCGGCCGGTGGCTGCTCCACCGCAGCACGGAACGACGTGGAGGACGACGGCACCCCGTGGCGCGTACTCGTGCGGCGGGACATCAAGAACCTCCGCGCCGGCGAGATCCTGAAGGAGATCGTCAGCGACTCGCTGATCCTGGGCAAGTGGCTGCTCCTGGCCATCGTCCTCGAGGCCCTGATCGTCCGCTACGTGCCCACCGATGTCGTCTCGGGCATCCTCGGCACGGACGGCGTCCTCTCCGTCCTGGTCGCCGGGCTCATCAGCGTCCCGCTCTACCTCAACGGCGTCGGCGCCATCCCGGTCGTCGAGGGCCTCCTGGACCAGGGCATGGTCGCGGCGGCGGGCGTCACCTTCCTCCTCGGCGGTGCCCTCACGACGATCCCGGCCATGGTGGCCGTCAAGAGCGTCGTCAAGACGAAGGTCTTCGTCTTCTACCTCGGCGTGGGCCTCCTCGGCAGCGTGGGCATCGGTCTCGTCACGCTGCCCCTGCTCTGACCCGGTACTCCTCCTCACCCCCCACCCACGCTCCTGCGGCGACCCCCGACGCCGCAGGAGCGTCGCCGTACCCGCTGACGAATACCGTGCGGACCCCGCCTACGGGAGCGCACCGAGGCAAGGAACACGTATGACCGCATCACCGCGCCCGGACATCACCCTGGCCCCGATGACCGACGACCACGCGCCCGCCGTGATGGCGATCTACCAGCAGGGCATCGACGAGGGCAACGCCACGTTCGAGACCACCGCGCCGCCGTGGAGTGCGTTCGACACCGCCAAGCTGGCGGCGCACCGGTTCGTGGCGCTCGACCGGCAACGGCGGGTAGTCGGCTGGACGGCCGTGTCCCGCGTCTCGGCTCGTCCCGCCTACGCGGGGGTCGTCGAGCATTCCGTGTACGTCGGTCCCACGGCACGCGGAGCCGGCGTCGGCCGCACGCTTCTCGAAGCGTTGATCGTCTCCACGGAGAAGGCGGGGATCTGGACGATCCAGGCGGGCATCTTCCCCGAGAACACGGCGAGCCTGGCTCTGCACGAGTCCGTCGGGTTCCGCGTACTGGGCCGACGGGAGCGCGTGGCCCGACACCACGGCGTCTGGCGCGACGTCCTGCTCGTGGAGCGCCGCAGCCAGGTGGTCGATTGACCGATGCCGGTCACCACGGTGACCGGCATCAGCCCGGGTGTTCCTGGCCGGTACGGCTCCGGCCCGTACCGACCGCCGTGTCAGGGGAGCTCGAACGGCAGGTCCATTCCGTCCAGCGCCGTGGCGCACGCGCAGTCCCGCTCGCGGTCCAGGACGTGGACGGTCTTCAGGACCAGGCTCTTCAGGCGTTCCACGTTCGCCGCGAACACCCGGAACACCTCGTCCTGCGAGACGCCCTCTCCGCGCTCCACACCGGCGTCGTAGTCCGTGACCAGAGCTATGGAGGTCTAGCAGAGGGCGAGTTCACGGGCGAGTACGGCTTCGGGGTGCCCGGTCATGTTGATCAGGGACCAGCCTGCCGCGGCGTACCACTGGGACTCGGCCCGGGTGGAGAACCGTGGCCCTTCGACGACCACCATCACTCCCCGGTCATGGACGTCCGCGCCCGCTTCTCCCGCGGCCTTGAGCACGGCCGCCCGTCCCGACGCGCAGTACGGGTCGGCGAACGACACGTGGGTGGCACCGTGCTCGTAGTACGTCTGGACGCGGACGGCGGTCCGGTCGACGAGCTGGTCGGGGAGGACGACGCTTCCGGGGCCGAGAGACCCGCGCAGCGAACCCACGGCGCAGGGTGCGAGGACCTGCCTCACCCCCAGCGAGCGCAGTGCCCACATGTTGGCGCGGTAGTTGATGCGGTGCGGCGGGAGTTCGTGGTGGCTGCCGTGCCGGGGCAGGAAGGCCACTCTGCGGTCGCCGACGGTGCCGATGGACACCGCGTCGGAGGGTGAGCCGTAGGGGGTGGTGACCTCGACGCGCTGTACCGACTCCAGGAGTTCGTAGAAGCCGCTGCCGCCGATGACCGCGATGTCGGCCTTCGGCGCCGTGTCGGACGGATCACTCATCGCTCGGGTCCTCCTGCGTGTGCGTGTCGACCGGCGCCGCCGGCCCACCCGGGCCGGGCCGGGAAACGAGTGGGGTGAGAGAGGCGACGGCCTCATGGCCGGTCACCGCCGCGCGTTCGTCGTCGGGGCGGCGCACGGCGACCGTCTGCCAGCCGGCCTCGGCCGCGGCGTCGAGCTCGGCTCCGACGTCGCTGACGAACAGCAGGTCGGCGGGGGCGTGCCCCAGGTCCACCGCGATCGCACGGTAGGAGTCGGCGTCCGCCTTGGGGCCGGCTGTCGTCAGGTCGAAGTAGCCGTCGAGCAGCGGGCGCAGGTCGCCGTGGGCAGTGTGGCCGAACCAGTCCCGCTGGGCGGCCACGGAGCCGGAGGAGTAGATGAAGCGGCCTGCGCCCTGCGCCTTCCAGTGCTCCAGTGCGGGCGGCACGTCCGGGTACACGTGACCGTGCAGCTCGCCCGCCGCGTAGCCGCCGGCCCAGATCAGGCCCTGCAGCGTCTTCAGCGGCGCCGCCTTCACATCGGCGTCGGCCCACTGCTCCAGGAGCACCAGAGCGCTCGCCTCGTCGTGGGCCGTCCCGGTGTGGGCGGTGACCGCGTCGAGGATCTGCCGCCAGGGTGCGGTGCCGCGGTGTGCGGCGAACCAGGGGGCGAACCGCTCACGCGCGTAGGGGAAGAGGACGTCACGTACGTGGCTGAGGGAGCCGGTGGTTCCCTCGATGTCGAGGACGACGGCCCGCGGCGGCCCGTTGTCGGGAACTCGGGCCTGTCGGCTGCCCGGCATCAGCCTTCCCGCAGCAGCACGTCGAGGCGGGGGAAGCCTTCGGCGATGGGCTCCTGGGTGAAGTCGCCCACCCAGCCGTCCTCCTTCTCGAAGAACCGGATGGCGCAGAAGTCCGGTACGGGTCCCATGTCGAACCAGTGCCGGGTGCCGGCCGGGACCGACAGCAGGTCACCGGCCTCGCACACCACGGCGTACACGCGGTCGTCCAGGTGCAGGTAGAAGCAGCCGGTGCCCTGGGCGAAGAACCGGACCTCGTCCTCGGCGTGCCGGTGTTCGTCGAGGAAGGTCGACCGGGCCTTGGCCGCGCGCTCCTGCCACTCCGCTCCCTCCTCGGGGTGCAGACGGGCGACGTCGACGAGGCGCAGTCCTTGGCCGGCGCACAGTTCGTCGACCTCGGCCCGGTAGGCGTCGAGCAGTTCCTCGGACGACGTCTGCGGGGTCACCTGTGCACGCAGCGGCCAGCGGGTGAAGGAGACCGACCTCTCGCGCAGGGCTTGCGCGATGGTCTCCTCGTCCCGTGTGCGGAGCAGCACGGTGTCCGGTGCGTCGTCCGGCATGATCTGCAGCAAGGTCATGGTGTGGTCCTGTCGTCGGGTTCTTCAGGCACGGAAGACGCGCAGCTCGGACCGGGACAGCACGAGCAGCTGGCAGAGCGACTCGAGGCATTCGAGCCGGTTCTTCGCCTGGCCCAGCGAGTCGCCCCACGTGGTGATGCCGTGATCGGCCAGAAGCAGGCCGGGCGGACCTTCCCGGTCGACCGCGAGATGGGCGGCGACGTCGTCGGCGATCCGGTCGACCTGGGGCCAGTTGGGGAACACCGGCAGGTCCGTGGAGGTCGGGTCCTTCAGCCCCAGCCCCTTGAGCAGCTCGAAGCGATCCACTCGTACCGAGGAGACGGCGTCCGGAGCAGCGGCACGGTGGGCGACGACGGTGGCGTACGGGGAGTGGACATGGATGACGGCGCGGGCTCCGGTGACTCGGTAGACCGCCGCGTGGATGGAGGTCTCCGCCGAGGGGCGGTCCTGGCCGGGAGGGGACGCCCGGCCGGTGAGGGCGTCGACCTCCACCACGTCCCGGGCGGTCAGTTCGCCCTTGTCCCGGCCGCTCGCCGTGATCAGAGCCCGGCCGGGATCGTCGGGCAGACGCAGGGAGATGTTGCCGGACGTGCCCGGCATCCACCCGCGCTCGTACAGGATGCGGGAGATGTCGGCCAACTGCTGGGCGGTCTGCTTGCCGGCGGCGGTGGACGGCGCGTAGCTCATGCCCTTACCTCGGATGCGTGGTGGACACCGTGCTCGGAGACGATCGCGGTGATCAGGGAAGCCGGGGTGACGTCGAAGGCGGGGTTGTACGCGCGTGTGCCGCGTGGCGCGGTGCGGACCTCGCCGTAGGAGGTCACCTCGTCCGCGGCACGTTCCTCGATGACGATGTCCCGGCCGTCGACAAGAGACCTGTCCCACGACGACTCGGGGGCGACGACGACGAAGGGGATGCCGTGGTGGGCGGCGGCGATCGCCAGTCCGTAGGTGCCGATCTTGTTGGCCACGTCCCCGCGCGCGGTGATCCGGTCGGCTCCGACGAGGACGCAGTCGACGAGCCCCTGGCTCATGGCAGCGGCGGCCGCGCTGTCGACGCACACGCGGTGCGGCACGCCGGCCTCAGCCAGTTCCCAGGCCGTCAGCCGGGCTCCCTGCAGGAGTGGCCGGGTCTCGTCGACGAGGACCTCGGTGACCTTTCCGGCGTCGGCGAGGGCGAGGATCGTGCCGAGGGCGGTGCCCACGGCCGCGGTGGCGAGTCGGCCGGTGTTGCAGTGGGTCAGGAGTCGCAGGGATCGCTGCGGGCAGCGGTCCAGTACGGCCTGGACCGCATGGGCGACCATCTGCCGGTTGACCGCCCGGTCCTCGGCGATCATGGCGGTGGCCTCGACCAGGACCGCGTCCGGGCCGTCGGCGAGCCTTCCGAGAGCCCGGTCGACGGCCCATGCCAGGTTGACGGCCGTCGGGCGGGCGGCGGCGAGCCGCCGGGCGTCGGCGCGCACGGCCTGCTGCCCACCGCCGCTGATGCCCGGCGAGCAGTGGGCGTACGCCGAGAGCGCGACGCCCAGGGCGCCCGCGAGTCCGATGGAGGGGGCGCCCCGTACCGCGAGCGTCGTGATGGCGGTGACGACGTCGTCCACGGTGTCCAGGCGCAGAAGCCGCCTCTCGTGGGGCAGCGCGCGCTGGTCGAGGGTGACGATCGCGTTGTCTTCCCAGCGCAATGACGGCTGGCCGGAGGGCATGCTCACGGGCGGCGGCTCCTTGGGGCCTGAAAGGTGGAACCGGTCAGTCGGTCAGGGGGCGCGACCGCAGTTCGACCAGGGCGGGCGCGGCCTCCAGGTCGGCGGTCACCTGCTCGGGGTCCTCGCCGACGGCGATGACGTAGCCGTACCGGTTCATGTACGCCCGGGGCGGGAGTGCCAGCCGGGTGCCGGGGCCTGCCGTCGCGACCGCGCTGTGCACCGTGGTCCCGAAGAGGTCGGTGCGGACGGTCACCTCGACCGCCTCGCAGTCGGCCTCCGGGTAGAGGAACCTGATGGCCGCGGTCCTCTGTGCCTTCGGCGCGGTGTCGGGGGTGAGCCCCGCCGCCACGTGGGCGGCCGCGACCGCCGGGTCGGTGCCGGTGGCGAGCATCCCGATGAGGGGGATGAAGTCGCCGCCGAGGCGCGCGTTGATCTCGACGAGGCGCGGCCCCTTGGGGGTGAGCTTGAACTCGGTGTGCGTGGCACCGTGTTCGAAGCCGAGCGCCTTGTGGATGCGGTCCAGCTGGTCCAGGAGTTCGGCGTCCTGGAGGAGGGGGTCGGCGGCGTCGACGGTGTGCCCGGTCTCTTCGAAGTACGGGTCCATGCCGGTCTGCTTGCGCGCCACGATCATCGGGGTGCATACGCCGTCGACGACGACCGCGTCGATGCTGATCTCGGGACCGGTGAGGTACTCCTCGACCAGGACGTCGGCCTCGTAACGGGGCACTCCGGGCCAGTTGGCGGAGCTGGCCGCCTCGAAGGCCGCTTCGACGGCGTCGCCGTGGTCGGCCCGGACGACACCGAGGCTGCCGGCGAGTCCACGGGCCTTGACCACCACGGGGTAGCCGGTCGCGTCGGCCGCGCGGCGCGCCTCGGCCGCCGTGGAGACCGGGGTGCAGGCCGGCTGCGGGACGCCGGCGGCCGTCAGCCGCGCCCGCGTGGTCGCCTTGTCCCGGCAGGAGAGCACCGCGTCGGGCGCGCTTCCGGGCAGGCCGAGGGCTTCGGCAAGGCGGGCGGCGGCGTGCACGAGGGACTCGTCGTAGGTGAAGACTCCAGCGACGGGAAGCTGTTGCATGACCTTCTTCGCCTCGGTGAGGAGTGCGTCGAGGTCCTTGGTGTCGAGGAGCGAGGTCCCCTGCACGTACGGCAGTTGCCAGCTCGGCTCGTAGGCGTCGAGGAGCCACAGGCGGAAGTGGCGCGACACGGCCGCCACGATGTACTCCCGGTAGCGGCGGTCACCGCTGCCTATGAGGAGCAGGACCGGTGCCTCGGTGGTGGGCGAGTGCGGGTGGGGCGTGGCGGCCATGGCGGGAACCTTTGCGTCGACGTGTGGTCGGGGCCGGGGCCGGCCGACGGAACGGGGCAGGGGCCAGATCGGCAACGGCACTGTCGGCCGACGGCCGGAACCATGCCAGGATCAAGCGATGTATGTCAATAGATCGATGAATGGCCGAAGGGGCACCCCTCTCCAGGCGTCACGGCCACATGGCACCCCTGCCCCGGTTCGCCCGCCTCTGCGGGTGCCTGCGGAGGCTGTTCAGGTTACCCAGTGTGGGCGTTCACGCAGATGAGATCGATAGGAGGGAAGAGCGTCCGCACGCCTTGCGACTCCTGCGACGTGCGACGGGCGGCGAAATTCGATCGGCGGCCATCGATGATTCAGACGCGGCGGATGGCTCCGGGGCAACCTGTCCGACACGGCCGAACCACCCACACCGGGTCGCCAGAAAGGCTGGGAAGGAGTAGCGTTCCCGCACGGATCGTGCCCCGCAACGCGCGGGGCCACGAGCCGGTGGACGCCGGGACGGCGCGGGCGCTCCGAAGGAGAAGCGGCCGGGCCTCATCCGCAAGGCCGTCGGGCCACAGGAGCTTCACGCCCTCCGTCGGCCAGACCGCCGAAGAACGAGGCCAGATCGGTCAGCGCCTCGGGGCGCAGCCGGTAGTAGGTGAAACGCCCGCAGGGCTCGGTCTCCACGACGCCCGCTTCCCGGAGAACCCGGAGATGGTTCGACAGGTTCGTCTGCCGCGCGCCCGTCTCCTCGACGAGGTGAGTCGTACACAGCGACTCACGGTCGAGCAGGCACACGATGCGAAGCCGCAGAGGGTCCGCCAGGGCCCTCAGCAGTTCCGCGTTCACCGACGTCAGCATGGCCTGATCGTGACACACCGAGCACAACCGGTGCCAACCGCAGGATTTTCCAACACCGTTGCACTGCAACCCGTTTGAGGAGACATGGGTGCCCCGGATGCCCTCTGTTCTGTTCGTCTGCATTCACAACGCCGGCCGGTCCCAGATGGCCGCCGCGTGGCTTCGCCACCTGGCCGGCGACCGGATCGAAGTCCGTTCGGCGGGCTCCGCACCGGCCTCGGCGGTGAACCCGGCAGCGGTCGAAGCGATGCGCGAAGTCGGTATCGACATGTCCGCGGAGGTCCCCAGGATCCTCACCACGGAAGCCGTCAGCGAGTCGGACGTGTGCGTCACGATGGGCTGTGGGGACACCTGCGAGGTCTTCCCCGGCAAGCGCTACCTCGACTGGAAGCTCGACGACCCGGCCGGGCAAGGGGTGGAGGCGGTGCGCCCCATCCGCGACGCCATCAGGGGCCTCGTCGAGAATCTCATCGCGGAGATGGACGCGGCGCGGGCGCGTTGAACCAGAACGGTCAGAACGACGCGCAGTCGACGCTCTGGGGGAAGGCACGCTTCCTGAGCTCCCGAAGAGCATCCCAGCGGATCGAGAACCAGGCCCAGGTTCCTCGCTGTTCACGGCGCAGCAACCCTGCCGTGGTGAGGATCTTCAGGTGACGGCTCACCGTGGGCTGCGCCAGGTCGAGCGACTCGGTCAGGTCGCAGACGCAGAGCTCTCCGGTCGGCGACTGGTCGATGAGGTGGACGATCTGGAGGCGGGTCTGGTCGGCCATCGCCTTCAACTGGGCTGTCAGCAGCTCGACTTCGCCGCGGTCGATCAGCGGTCTCGGGGAGCACGGAACACAGCGCTCCGCACTCACGTCCTCGATCGGTATACCCACCGCAGGAATTGCCATCCTGACACCATACGAGTCGACAAGATCCCACGACCAATCCGATGATCGATATCCGTCAGGAGTTCACCATCCGTTCACTCGCACCGTCTCGGCGCAGAAGGGCGGTGATCGCCCGCGCGGCTTCGCGCGCGGGGCGGCCGACGCCGACAAGGGTGGCCGAGGCGGGCCCGGTCCAGTCGCCGTACCCGAGCAGATGGAGTCGTGGCTCTCCGAGAGCCTCCGTTCCCCGGGTGGGGGTGTGTCCCCGATGACCGCGGAGCCCGAGCGGGGCGAGGTGGGCGAGAGCGGGACGGAAGCCGGTGCACCAGATGATCGCGTCGGCCTCGGCCCGCGTACCGTCGGCCCACTCGACACCGGTCTCCGTCACACGCGTGAACATCGGTTGCGCCTTGAGGAGGCCCGCATCGCGGGCTTCGCGTACGGGTGGGGCGGCGACGATGTCACCGAGCGAAGCGACTCCCCCGCCGTCGGCACGGCCTTCATCGAGGGCACGCCGGCGGGCGGTGGCGTGGTCGAAGAGGGCGCGGCCGTCGATGTCGTCGGCGAGGAACCGCGCGGGCCGCTGGGTGGCCCAGGTGAGATCGGTGTCGTACGCGAGATCGGCGGCGATCTGTGCTCCGGAGTTCCCGCCGCCGACGACGATGACCCGCATTCCGGCGAACTCACCGGGAGTGCGGTACTCGACGGTGTGGAGCTGCCGCCCCTGAAAGGAACCGCGGCCCGGGACGGAGGGAAGGAAGGGCCGTGACCACGTTCCCGTGGCGCTGACGACGGCGCGGGCGCGCCAGACACCGGAGTCGGTCTCGACGCGCAGGTGCTCGCCGTCACGGCGGACCGCCTCGACGCGAACGGGCCGTTGTACGGGGAGTTCGTACCGCTGCTCGTAGTCGGTCAGGTAGTCGACGACGTGGGCGGCCCCGGGGTACGTCTCCCCCTGCTGCGGCGGCATGAGGCGACCGGGCAGGGACGAGTACGCCGCCGGCGAGAAGAGGTGCAACGAGTCCCACGTGTGCTGCCAGGCCCCGCCCGGCGCGGTCTGAGCGTCGAGGACAGTGAAGTCGAGGCCGCCGAGGCGGCGCAGGTGATATCCGGCGGCGAGTCCCGCCTGGCCACCACCGATCACGACGACGTCGAGCGCCTTGCTCATCCCCTCGGCTTCCCTTCATCCGGCTGCGCCTCGCCCCGGTGGAGGGGCGAGGCGCAGAGTAGCGACACTGCGGGGCTACGGCCGGGCGGGGGCGAACCTCTCGCGCCAGGCCAGCGACACGTACACGAGCGCGACCAGGACCGGGACCTCGATGAGGGGGCCGACGACTCCGGAGAGGGCCTGACCGGAGGTGACGCCGAAGGTGGCGATGGCGACGGCGATGGCGAGTTCGAAGTTGTTGCCGGCGGCGGTGAAGGCGAGCGTCGCGGTGCGGTCGTAGGTGAGGCCGATGGCCTTGCCGAGGGCGAAGGTGCCGAACCACATCACCGCGAAGTAGACGAGGAGCGGGAGGGCGATCCTCGCCACGTCCAGCGGCTGCGAGGTGATCGTCTTCCCCTGAAGGGCGAAGAGGATGACGATCGTGAAAAGCAACCCGTAGAGCGCCCACGGCCCGATCTTCGGCAGGAACTTCGTCTCGTACTGCTCGCGGCCCATCCTCCTCTCACCGATCCGGCGGGTGAGGAATCCGGCTACCAACGGAACGCCGAGGAAGATGACGACGTTCAGGGCGATCTTCCCCATCGAGATGTCGAGCGTCTCGCCCTCGCCGAGGCCGAGCCAGCCGGGCAGCAGGTCGAGGTAGAACCAGCCAAGGGCACCGAAGGCTACGACCTGGAAGACCGAGTTCAGCGCGACGAGGACCGCGGCGGCCTCGCGGTCACCGCAGGCCAGGTCGTTCCAGATGATCACCATGGCGATGCAGCGGGCAAGGCCGACGATGATCAGGCCGGTGCGGTACTCCGGCAGGTCCGGCAGGAAGATCCAGGCGAGGGCGAACATGAGTGCCGGGCCGAGGATCCAGTTGATGACGAGCGACGAGACCATGAGCTTCTTGTCGCCGGTGACGGCGTCGAGCCTGTCGTACCGGACCTTGGCGAGGACCGGGTACATCATGATCAGCAGGCCCACGGCGATGGGCAGCGAGATGCCGCCGATCTCGACCTTGGCCAAAGCGTCGTTCAGGCCGGGGATCAGCCGCCCGAGCCCGAGGCCGAGGCCCATGGCGAGGAGGATCCAGACGGCGAGGAAGCGGTCCAGCGTCGACAGCTTCGCGACGACTGAGGAATCCACAGCCCGAGAAGGGGCTTGGGTGGGGGTCACGGACAGGCCCTCTTGTTCTCGGCAGCGGTACGGGCGGATGCGGCCAGGTCGGCGAACTGGCCGGCCAGCTGGGCGATGACGTCCGGCTTCAGGCGGTAGTACGTGAAGCGACCGCAGGGCTCCGTCTCCACCACACCGGCCTCGCGCAGCACGCGCAGGTGGTTGGAGAGGTTGGTCTGCTTGGCGCCCGTCTCCTCCACGAGATGGGTGGTGCAGAGGGTCTCGCGGGCGAGCAGAGTCACGATCTGGAGCCTGAGCGGATCGGCCAGAACCCGGATCAGATCAGTATCGACTGACGTCATCATGGACTGATACTGTCACATCACTCGCTGCTGATACCAGCCGGGGCTGACCTCTTGCCGCCAAGGAAGACCCGATGACCACCGCTCCGCTCGCCTCCGTGCTCTTCGTCTGCGTCCACAACGCGGGCCGCTCCCAGATGGCCGCCGGATTCCTGCGCCACCTGGCCGGCGACCGCGTCGAGGTCCGCTCCGCCGGTTCGATTCCCGGCGACCAGATCAACCCGGCCGCCGTCGAGGCCATGGCCGAGGTCGGCGTCGACATCTCCGACCAGCAGCCCAAGGTGCTGACCACCGTGGCCGTCCAGGCGTCCGACTACGTCATCACCATGGGCTGCGGCGACGCCTGCCCGGTCTTCCCCGGCAAGAAGTACCTCGACTGGGCCCTGGAGGATCCGGCCGGCCAGGGTGTCGAGGCCGTCCGCCCGATCCGTGACGAGATCAAGGTCCTGATCGAGGGCCTCATCTCCGAGATCGACGTGCAGCAGGAAACGTGACTCCCTTGACCGACTCGAGCACAGAGACCGTGGGCGACGTCCGTGAGGTCATCGTCATAGGCTCCGGACCCGCCGGATACACCGCAGCCCTCTACACGGCCCGCGCCCAGCTCAGGCCCCTGCTCTTCGGCAGCTCGATCTTCGTCGGAGGGTCCCTGACCACGACGACCGAGGTCGAGAACACGCTCGCCGACGTCGTCCTGCGCGACACCTTCACGGGCAGGACCCGCGATCTCGCTTCCGCCGGCCTGTTCATCGCCATCGGCCACGACCCGCGCACCGAACTCTTCACCGGCCAGGTCGACCTCGACGACGAGGGCTACATCAAGGTGGAGGCGCCCTCCACCCGCACGAACCTGCCGGGAGTCTTCGCCGCCGGCGACGTCGTCGACCACACCTACCGCCAGGCCATCACGGCCGCGGGCTCCGGCTGCCAGGCCGCACTCGACGCGGAGCGGTACCTCGCCGCCCTCGCCGACAAGCGCAAGACCGCCGCGAGCGTCACCGTCACAGCCTGAGGCACCATCGAAGCCCACGCTGTCGGCCCTCCCCATGAACACCAGCTCCTGCCCGTCGCGTTGGCGGACCTGCCGGGCAGGAGCTGGCACATTCCCCAGGTCGGCACGACGAGTCGTACCGCAGCCGGTCTTCGGTCTTCGTGCGGCCGCACGTGAGCACAAGAAGCCGGCAACGAAACTCGCTGCCGGCTCATCTGCTCCGCTCACGGTTCGGACCTGCTCGGTAGACCCCTGCGGCACGGCTACGGGCGAAGGGCCTTCAGCTGGATTCCGGCTCCCCGCACGAGTGGACCGGTGCGCCGACGAGGATGTCGGCGGCGCTGGGGAACTCGGTGACGCAGCGGGGGTTGACGGCGTACCGGATGCTGGCACCGGCCCGGCGCCTGGTCAGGAAGCGGGCGGTGTGGAGGATCTTCAGGTGGTGCGAAACGGTCGACTGGTTGAGTCGAAGGTGGTCGACGATCTCACCCACCGGCACGGGCTCCGGTCGACCGCTCAGGAACCGCATGATGCGGATACGTGTGGGGTCTGCCAGGGCTCGGAACCAGCGGGCGTACTCCTCGACGGTCTCCCGGTCGAGTGACGTTTCGGACATGGGAATCCTTAGCGGCCACGGGGATCGCCTCCGCGCCGTCGGCAGCAGCGAAGTGCGGACCGGTCGAGCCATCGGGAGCGTGGTCGTCCGCCCACGGTCACGAGGGGACGCCGGCGAGTACAACGGTGCGAACCGTGGCCGGAGCTCTGAGCTCCGGCCACGGTTCGCGTGCGATGACGTGCTCAGCAGCAGGTGCCGCCCGGCTCGCACTCCTGCGCGTCGGCGGTGCTGTCGGCCGGCTTGCGGGCGCGGATGAGGGCGGCGTGGAGGCCGTCGGCGGCCTCCTGGGTGAACACGACCTCCGCGTCCTTCAGGCCGACCGCGTCGAGGAGTTCCTTGTACTCGGCGACCGACAGGGCACCCGCGATGCACTGGCTGTGCCCGCCGCGCTCCGCTCGCTCCTCGGGGCTGAGCCGGTCCTCGGCGACGACGTCGCTGATGCCGAGGCGGCCGCCGGGGGTGAGGACGCGCGCCATCTCGGCGAAGACGGCGGGCTTGTTCAGCGACAGGTTGATCACGCAGTTGGAGATGATCACGTCGACGGTGTCGGCGGGCAGCGGGATGGACTCGATCGTTCCCTTGAGGAGGACGACGTTGTCGATCTCGGCGTCGGCGACGTTGCGGGCGGCGAGGGCGAGCATCTCCTCCAGGAAGTCCAGGCCGAAGACGCGGCCGTCGGGGCCGACGCGCCGGGCGCTGAGGATGACGTCCAGTCCGCCGCCGGAGCCGAGGTCCAGGACCGTCTCGCCCTCGCGGAGTTCGGCGACGGCGCTCGGGTTGCCGCAGCCGAGACTGGCGAGGAGGGCGGCGTCCGGGGCGGTGCCGGGGCCGATCTCGTCGTACGCGGCGGGACCGAAGGTCTGCGGGTCGGGCGAGCAGCAGGCGCCGCTCGTCTCGGCTTCGGCGGCCTTGGCCCGGTAGTACTCCCGGACCTCTTCCTGCAGGCTGCCGGCAGTGGTGATGTCGCTCATGACGGGTGGTCCTTCTCGGTCAGGCGCCGACGGGGGCGAGGCGGTGCACGGGGCGCGGGTAGGAGGGCTTGAACGACACCGGGGTGGTCGCCGAGGAGGTGACGGCGGTGGCCAGGTCGGCGGCCTTGACGGCTTCGGTGACGGCCGCGTCCAGGGCGTCGGGCTCGCAGGCGACCCGGGCGTTGACGACGGCCCGGCCGACCGGCGCGTCCGCTTCGGCGGCGCGGTCGAGGGTGGGCTGCGCGCCGGACTCGGTGAGGCTGAGCTTCGCGAAGTCGCCGTCGGCCGTCTCCACGGTGATCTTGGCGTGGCCGATCACGGCGTCGTGCTCCGCGGCCCAGACGGACAGCTCCTGGAGGACGGTGCGGGCCCACGCGGTCGCGTCGAAACCGTCCCCGGCGGCGGTGAGGTCGAGCTCCTGGTTCATCCAGGCGAGCTGGGCCTCGGCGGCCGCGTAGCGGTCGTAGTCGATGTCGAGGACGACGTCCTCGTTCGTCGCCGGTGCCTGCCAGGCGTCGAGGAGCGTCTCCAGGTGGGCACCCGTGGTGGCCGAATAGCCGACGACGGTCGCCTTCGGGTTGCTCGTACGGAGCGAGGCGAGGAGTTCCTCGGCCCGGTCCGGCTCGATGGTGTCCAGCTTGTTCACGGCGATGACGTCGGCCTCGGTGACCTGCTGGCGGAAGAGGTACGAAAGGTCCGACTCCGGCTCGCCCCGCTCGGCGGCGCGGGCGAAGGCCAGGTGACGCAGCGGGTCGACCACGGTGGTCAGCGGTGCGACGACCATGTCGTCGCCGTAGTACTGGCGCAGCGGTCGCACGACGGTGGCCTGGAGGTCCGTGCAGCTGCCGACGGCCTCGGCTATCACGGTGTCGACGCTGTCGGAGGCGACGAGTGCGACGATCGCCTCGACGAGGTCCTCGAACTTGCAGCAGAAACAACCGCCGGTGACCTCGGCGACGCTGTCGAGCTTGCTCCGTACGAGCTTGGTGTCGACCAGCTCGACGCCCTGGTCGTTGGTGATGACGGCGACCTTGCGGCCCTGCTCCTGGAGCGCGAGCGCGGCGGCGGTCATGGTCGTGGTTTTGCCCGCCCCGAGGAATCCGGTCAGGGGGATGAAGGTGATCATGTGGTCCTTCTCGTCCTTGTCGTGGAGTCGGGCGGGTCAGCCGCAGCAGCTGTCGCCGGAGCCGCCCAGGAGGGGCAGGTTCGCGGGCTGGGCCGGGGCGGGGGACGCAGCGCCGAACGCGACGCGCCTGCTGTTTCCGAAGGCGTCGAGCCAGGCGTTCGCCTGCGGCCGCAGCGCCGGGTCGGAGAGCAGCATCGAGGTGGTGACTTCGCGCGGGGTGCAGCCGCGCAGGGCCTTCGCCTGGTGGGCGCCGGCGCCGAACTCGACGGTGCGCAGCCCCTCGGCGTAGGCATCGCGGACGGGCGCGTCGAGGACGAGGGCGAAGTAGATGCCGCTGCGCTCGCCGATCGCGGCGTAGTCGAAGCCTGCCCACTTCGGGAAGAGGCGGTGGTTCTTGCGGATGGTGACGCAGGTGGCGACCAGCGCGCCGTCCTTGTAACCGAGGTACGCACGCACGTCCGCGCCCTCGTCGATCAGGGCGGAGAGGATGCCCACGATGTGCTCGGGCTCCTCGCCGGCGCCGTTCTTCTCCCTGTTGAGACAGGTGAGTTCGGCGATGCGCGCGACGTAGGGGCGGATGTCGGTTCCGTCGACGCGCTCGATCGTCACACCGGCCGCCTCAGCGCGGCGGACGTCGCCCTTGATGCGCTGGCGCTTCTTCAGCGGCAGGGCGGCGAGGTGCCCTTCCCAGTTCGGCGCGTCGAGGCTCATGAAGTCCTCGTAGCCCCAGAAGGTGCTGGACGCACCGGCCGCGTTGAGCGCGTCGACGAGGGCGTCGTTGCCGCGCCTGCTGGGGATCCAGGGGGCGACGATGCAGCGGATGCCGGCCTCGAAGGCGGCGGGCACGAGCTTGTCGACGATGGACCCCATCAGCGTGGGAGTCCAGAAGTTGTAGGCGACCTCGGTGCGGTAGCCCAGCGGGGAGCCGAGGAGGAGCGTCGGGAAGAAGGGCTCGGTTCCCAGGGCGTCGACCTCGGCGCTGCGCGTGGCGTCGGTCTCGGCGCCGCAGCACACCTCTTCACCGGAGGGCGCCTGCCATCCCAGGTAGGTGCGCGGCTCGTGGTCGACGACCGGCGGGGTGGTGAGGATGTAGCCGGGGAGGAGGGCCAGTTCGCCGCGGGCGCGGTGGGCGAGGGTGTGCCAGGGCTGGACGTCGGGGAGCACCTTCTCCGTGGCCCGCAGCCAGCTGGGGCCGAGGTACGGCCACGAGTCGGTGAGGCCGGCGAGCTCGCCGGTCCAGTCCATGTCCGGGAGGGCCTGGCCGGTGGAGATGACGACGCGGGGTGATCCACCCATGTCAGTGTCCTTTTCGTGTGAGCGGGTGGGTCAGCACTTCACGCAGCAGCGGATCTTGCCCGCGTCCTCGGCGTCGGTCCGACGCTCCTGCCAGAGCTCCTCGACGCGCTTGTCGGGGTGGGTCCACTCGACCCAGAAGCCGCGGTCGACGGTGGCGATGTCCTCCATCCACGGTGAGGAGAGCAGCGGGGAGCCCTTGAACAGCAGCAGTCGGGTCTGCAGGGCGGTGGGGTCGGTGACGCGGGCGAGTCCCGTCTCGACCAGCCAGTCCTCGAAACCGAGGAGCTCCTCGTACTCGATCCACGGGGTGAAGGGGATGAACGTCGGGTAGAGCTCGAAGCCGATCCGCTCGGCCTCGTCGACCGCCTCGCGCATGTGGTCGACGTCGATGTGCTTGTCGAAGATGCGCAGGATGCGGTTGGAGGGGAACTCCAGGGCGCAGGTGACGCGGCGCAGTCCGAGCGAGACGAGCTTCTCCAGCTCCTTCGTGTAGTCCAGGACGTGGTCGACACGCGTCGTGAACTCGAACGTGATCGGGCCGATGGCCTCGACGAGCCGCTCGACGACACCGATGCCGATGGTGCGGGAGTTGAAGAACTCGGCGTCGATGAAGCAGAAGTGCCGGACGCCCTCCTCCGCCAGCTGCAGTGCGTCGGCCAGGACGCTGTCGGCGTCGTAGGCGGCGACGCCACCGTCGTACGCACCGTACACGGAGCAGTAGGTGCACTTGTGGTGGCAGCCGCGGGAGGCCTCGATGTTGCCCATCAGGCCGAACGGCGAGTGGTGCGCCGGGTAGTGCACGAGCGAGGGGAACAGATCCCGCGCGGGCTTGGTGACCGAGATGCGCCGGCGCGGGGGCTTGGGCCGCATGCCCGCGCGGGTCATCAGGGCGGGCACCTCGTCGAGCGCGAGGGTGCCGGCGGCGAGCTGGGCCAGCTCCTCGCTGATGAGCTCGGGCTCCTCCATGATGATGCCGTCGGCGACCTCCAGGAACTCCCGGTGGTTCATCTGCGCGTACTGACCGAAGGTCACGACCGTGGTGCCGTACGCCTCCGAGACCCTGCGCGCCAGGGCGATTCCGCGCTCGAGGCCCTCGAACTGCTGGACCGAGACGAGCGTGAGGTCGAAGGGGCCTTCCGGAATGGCGTCGGGAAGCAGGTGCGCGTCCCAGCCGACGACGTCGGCGCCGTGGTGCTGCAGAGCGGCAGCCGCACACGCGGACGTCAGGGGCTGGAGCTCCGCTTCGAACGCGGAGGCGACCAGAACACGGGGACTACTCACACTTCCCCCCAGGGAGTGATCAAGGAGCGTGACGGATCGAGATGGGGCCGGGTCAGAGCCGAGGTCGGTAACGACGCTGTCGACCGACGGCCGGAACCCTGCCAGCGTTGAGCGATGTATGTCAATAGATCGATGAATGACTGAAAGCCCACCCTCGTGACCCCCGTCGCCACGGGGCACCGATGCCCTGATTCGCCCTCCTCTGTGGCTGGTTGCGAAGAGAGGCTACTTGCTTGAATTCTTTAGTTCACACAGCTTGAAGCCGTCCGGGCGGGCGCGTCGACCGGCGACCACTGGGGCTTCGGAATTCGTGGCCACCCACAGGCAGCGCACCCACCGCCTCGGCGCATGACTCAAATTCAATCGCCGATCATCGATGGTTTCGCCCCACCAGATCTCGCCAGGATGGCTCTGAGGCGGTAGCGTTCGGCCACGGCATCGCGGTCCGCACCCGGGGTCAGCGGGTGAACGGCTACCGACGCCTTGACGCTTCAGGCCCTTCAAAGGGGAGTGGGCTGAACACCGATCGTCCGGGCGCGGGAGCGCCCCACGGCAGCCCCTACGGGCCTGAGCGAGTTCAACGGGCACGCGGGAGGATCTCCGGGACATCCGGTTGCAGGCCCTGAGCAGCCATCATCCGCACCCCCGGTATCCACCGCGCCGCCCTCCCGGAGCACCTGCAGGCTCACCCGGCGTCCCGCCTCGTCCACGCGGCAGGGGCGCGAACGGCGGTCACGACCACAGCACTTCCGCGACCCGCCCCCAGACCTGCAGGCCATACGGGTGACGATCCACCACCGGTGTCCCCGATTCCCGTCCCTTCCATCACCGCAAAGGCACCGCCATGTCTTTCATGCCCACCGAAACCCGCAACAGAGCAGCGCGCCTCACCGGACGACGTGTCCGCCAGGGCGCCTCCGTCACCTCCGCCGCCCTCCTCCTCTCCGCCGCCCTGACCGGCTGCGCCGGCTCCGCGATGGCCGGATCGGACGCCATCCAGGCCAGCGGCTCCACCACTGTCGCCCCGGTGGCATCCGATGCGGCCGAGGCGCTGAAGGCCAAGGGCCTGAACATCACCGTCGCCACCCAGGGCGGCTCCGCCGGCGGCATCTCCCAGCTCGGCACCGGCCAGATCAACATCGCGCTGAGCTCCAAGCCTCTGTCGGAGAAGGACCAGAAGGCCTACCCCGACACGGACTTCGTGACCACGCAGATCGGCGCGGACGCCGTCGGCGTGATCATCACGAAGGAAGTGGCCGACGGCGGTGTCAAGGGCCTGACCAAGGACCAGGTCGCGGGCCTGTTCGAGGGCAGGATCACGAACTGGAAGGAGGTCGGCGGCCCCGACCTCCAGGTCTTCGTGTACGACAAGGAGCCCGGCCGTGGCACCCGTGAGGTGCTCGACAAGTTCATCTACGGCAAGGGCGAGCCGCCGGCCCCGCCCAAGTCGGCGAACTACGCCATCGTCGGCGGCAACCTGGAGACCCGCAACAAGCTCAAGTCCACCCGCGGTTCCGTCGCCCCGCTGTCCACCGGCTTCATCGACGGTCACCCCGAGCTGGTCGCCGTGCCTCTGGAAGGCGTCGCCCCCACCCTGGCGAACGTGGCCTCCGGCAAGTACCCGATGACCCGCCCCCTGTACATGATCACCAACGGCAAGCCGAAGGGCACCGTCAAGCAGTACATCGACTACATCCTCTCGCCCGAGGGCCAGAAGCTGCTGCCCAAGCACGGCTACCTCACGCGCGAGCAGATGGGCCTCTGACCATGGGTCTCACTCTGGAGCGCCCCACCCAGGCGCCCGGACCCGCCGTGCCGCGGCCCTCCCCCGGGAGCGGCCGCGGCAGCCGGGCGAGATGGGTCTGGGGCTGGGCCTACAGCGGCATCCTGTCCGTGCTGCTCACCCTCACGGTCCTGCTCGGCTACCTGGTCACGGGCATCGCGAGTGGAACCATCGACTGGACGGCACTGCTCACCTCGTCCACCTGGAGTCCGGGGAACCTCGCGTTCGGCGGCCTGGCCATGATCTACGGATCGGCGGTCGTCTGCGTCCTGGCACTGGTTCTCGCCGTCCCCGTGGGCTGGGCGGCGGCCGTCGCCCTGTCCGAGTACCTTCCGCCTCGCCTCGCCAAGCCACTGCGCCTGAGCATCGAACTCCTGGCAGCGGTCCCCTCCATCGTCTACGGCCTGATCGGCATCATGGTGATCCGGCCGTTCGTGGCGAATCTCGGTGACGTGCCGGGCGGAGACAGCCTGCTCGCCGCCGGCATCGTCCTCGCCGTGATGATCATGCCGACGATCGTGGCGGTCAGCGTGGACGCGCTGGCCGCCGTACCCGGCCGGTATCGGGAGGCCGCGTATTCCCTCGGCCTCACCCGCCGCGAGGTCGTCCGGTCGGCCGTCCTCCCCCAGGCCCGCCCTGGCATGCGGGCCGGCGTCCTCCTCGGCCTGGCCCGGGCACTGGGTGAGGCCATCGCGGTCTTCATGGTCATCGGCCGCGCCGACGACCGGCTCCCCGAGTCACTCGGGGACGTGTTCTCCTTCCTCGTGCGCCCGGGCCAGACGCTCACCACCAAACTGGCCGGTCCCGAGCCGATGCTCGCGGGCACCTCGGGCCCGTACTTCGCGGCCCTGTGCGGGCTGGGCATCATCCTGCTGGCCCTGGTCGCCGTCGCCACCGTCTGGGGCACCCGCGGCTCCACGGGAAGGGTCACACGCGCTCCACGTGCCCGGCGGTCATCCGCGTGGCTGCGCACTCCGAAGGACCGGCTCACCACCTTCGTTCGGCTCGGGGCCCTGCTGCTTCCGGGGGCTCTCCTCGTCGGCATGCTCGGCATCCTGCTGGTCCGCGGCGGCGAGGCGCTCAACCCGGTCTTCTGGTTCACGCCCTCCGAAGGAGCGGCGGGGGGCGGCATACGCGACCAGATCCTCGGCACCCTCCTGCTCCTCGCGACCACGGCGCTGATCGCGCTGCCGCTCGGCTACGGAGCGGGCATCGTGATCGGCACGCGCGCCTCCGCGAAAGCCGCCCGCGTGCTCGAGACCCTGACCGTGGCGGTCGGCGGAACGCCCACCATCCTTCTGGGACTCGCCGGATACGTCCTCTTCTGCACGACCATGGGCTGGGGCCGCTCCTGGCTGGCCGGCGCCGTGGTCCTGGTGCCCGTGGTGATCCCGGTGGTCGCCCTCACCACCGCAGGCCGGATCCGGAGCATGCCGACGGAAATCACCGAGGCCGCGCTCGCACTGGGCCTCACCAGCTCCCAGTACGTCCGCTCCGTGGTCATTCCGTACACCTGGCCGGCCACGCTCACCGGCCTGCTGCTCGGCCTGGCCCGCGCGGCAGGAGAGACGGCTCCCCTGATCTTCACCGCCACGGTGTTCTTCGGGGCACCCGCTCTCCCGACCGGCATCGTCAACGCTCCGATCCAGGCCCTGCCCACGCACATCTTCACCCTGTCGCAGGACTCGGGCGCTCCCGAGGCGATCGCCCAGGCATGGGGCAGCGCCCTCGTCCTGGTCCTGATCACCGCGGGCCTGCTCAGCCTCGCGGTCTTCCTGCGCAACCGCTTCGAAGGAGCCCGACGATGGACGACGTGACAACCGGTCTCGCGCCGCTGGACGACACGGTCGACAAGACTGTCATCGCGGTCCGCGACCTGCAGATCTCCGACGGCACGAAGCGCCTGGTCGGTCCGGTCACCTTCGAGCTGGCCACCGGATCCACCACCGGCCTGTGCGGCCCGTCGGGCGCGGGCAAGTCCACGGTGCTGCGCGCCCTGGTCGACCTGCTGCCCCACGGACTCCGCCGCCAGGGCGAGGTGCAGGTCCTCGGCCGTCCCGTCCGGTACGGCAAGGGCGACGCCGGCCTGCGCAGCACGGTCGTCCTGGTGCCGCAGACCCCCGTGGTCTTCGGCGGCAGCATCCTGGACAACGCCCTGTTCGGCCTCCGGCACCTGGTGCGGGCGTCCCGTACGGAGCTGCGCGACCGCGTCGAGCAGGCACTGCGCGAGGCGGGCCTGTGGAGCGAGGTCGCCGACCGGCTGGACACGCCGGCCCAGACCCTGTCCAACGGCCAGCGCCAACGACTGTGCCTGGCCCGCGCCCTGGCCCTCGAACCGGCGGCTCTCCTGCTCGACGAGCCGACCAGCGCCCTGGACGAGCGGAGCCGCGACACCGTCGAGGAGTCCGTGGCAGCCCTGCGGGGCAACCGGACGGTCCTGCTCGTCTCCCACGATCCCGCACAGGTGGAGCGACTCTGCGACCGGACGGTCCGCATCGACCTGCCGAACACCTGCGAACCTTCCGCAGCGGCGGTCTGAACGCTCGTCCACCCCGCCGGACCGGTGGAACCTGGGCCCGCCCTCGCGACGAAAGCGCGACGGCGGGCCCAGGCGCATGATCGGGATGTCGGCGGCTCCACCGGCCGGGCCGTGTTGGTCGCGGAGGGTCCGCCCAGATCCCGCACACGGACGGTGCCTCCGTCGAGTACCCAGCCAGAGTGCCAACCGATGGCGCTCCTGTGACGAATCAGGCGGCTTCCCAGAGGCGGGCGTCCAGGATCCGGGCGGCCTTGGTGATGCTGCCCGGCATCAGGTGCCGGTAGGTGCGGTACGTCTCCTCGATGGACTTGTGCCCCATCCACTCCGCCACGTCGGTGATCGGGATCCCGTTCCCGAGGGCGTTCGAGGCGAAGTAGTGCCGGAAGCCGTACATCCCCACCCCCTCCTCCGGCGGGAGATCCGCGAAGAGCTTCCTCACCCGGCGCCGCTCCATGCCCTCAGTGAAGTAGCCGCCCGGGCCGCGCAGCAGGTAGCCGTCCCGCGTGGTGCCGTGGTCTTCTTCTCCGCATACAGCTGGGTGAGCCGTTCGATCGCGTCGTCCTGCAGTCCGAGACCGGAATCGAGCCGATCACGGTGACCGCGACGTACCCGGTCGGCGTCGCCTTGGGCGCCGACCGGGCACGCCGGACCGAAGCCCAACCCGTTCCGCCGACGGCGTTGCGCCCTGCCGACGGCCGGCGGGACGTCTAGTCTCGGCGCGTGGGACAGCCCGATCAGCGCGCCGAAGGCGCGGGACCGTTCACGACCCGTCTGACCTGGCAGCCGCCCGGCGGCGGCACGGCCGTCTGGGAATCCCGACCCGCCCGGCGCCGAGGCCTCATCACGGTCCGTCCGCCCGGCGCGGCCGACGCCCGTCATGCCGGCGCCGACGACACCGTCCTCGCCCGGCTTCGCAGGCTCAACGCCATGGCCGCCACCGCCTTCGTCATCGGCGGAGCGCTCTTCGCGGCCGGCGCCGCCGTCGCCCAGTTCGGCTCCGGCGACGCCACCACCTGCGCCTCGATCTACTTCGCCGGCGGTCTGTTCTTCAACACCGGCGGTTACGTGTCCCTGCTCCAGGTCATCAACGCCCCGCGCCACGTGCCCGGAGCGGAAGGCACCCTGATCGCCCGACGGTGGCGGTGGTGGAGCTACGAACCGATGCGGGTCGACTGGCTGAGCGCCTTCGTCCTGTTCGCCGGCACCCTGGTGTTCGCCGTCGACCTGCTCGATTCCTTCCTCCAGGGCCTGACCGCACAGCAGGTCAACCGACTCATCTGGGCACCCGACGTGATCGGCTGCGTGCTCTTCCTGATCTCCGGCCACCTCGCGTTCGTCGAGATCTGCCACGGCCGACCGCGCATCCGACAGCGCGACCTCGGCTGGTGGATCGTCGCCGTGAACCAGCTGGGCTCCGTCCTCTTCATGGTCTCGGCACTCGCCGCCTACACCCGACCCGCCACCGGCAGCCTGATCAACGCCGACATTGCCAACTGGGGCACCCTCACCGGTGCCCTCTGCTTCTCCGCCGGCGGGATCCTCCAGCACTACGAACGCCCCTGACCCGACCTGGGGCGGCGAAGGGAAGGTCACCGGTGCGCCGCGTTCTCCGCCGATGAGATGCGGACGCCGTCCCCTCCGGGCAGAGTGGGGAAGGACCTGTTCGTACCGAGGTGGTCCCTGTGGTCCCGCGTACTGGAGACGGGACGGACCGATGCGAGGATTGTCGTGACGTCGGAGTGATCGATGTTCCGCAGACGGCCGGCCGACAACAGCGAGGACCTTCTGGTCCGGCTCGGATCGCTGACCGCCCGGGCGCGGCAGTTGGCCGAGACGCAGCGTTCCCGTGTCGAGCTCGCCGTGGCCCTGCAGCGCGACATGCTGCCCTCGGACCTGCCCAGTCTTCCGGGCGCCCGGCTGGCCGTCCGCTATGAGCCCGCCAACCACGGGCTCAACGTCGGCGGTGACTGGTACGACGCCTTCTCCCTGCCCGGCGGGCAGATCGGGATGTCCATCGGTGACGTGCAGGGGCACAACATCGAGGCCGCCGCCTTCATGGGACAGGTCCGCGTGGCACTGCGCGCGCTGGCCTCCGTCACCGCAGACCCGGGCGAGCTGCTCGGTCGTACCAACGACCTGCTCATCTCTCTGGACGCCGACCTCTTCGCCACCTGCACCTTCCTGCGGCTCGACCCCACGGCCGGCACCCTGGAGTGCGCCCGGGCCGGTCACATCCCCCACATCTGGGCCACCACCGACGGCCGCTCCGGCATCGACGACAGCGAGGGCGGGCCTCCGCTCGGTGTGCTCCGGGGCGTCGACTACCCGTCCACGTGCCACCGGCTCACCGCCGACGGTGTCTTCGTCCTCCTGACCGACGGGGTGGTGGAGGGGCCCTCGCTCCACGTCGACGAGGGTCTGGACCGGGTGACGCGGCTCGCCGGGATCACCGCCGTCGCCGGGCTGGACGTCGAGGCGCTCGCCACCGCCGTCATGAAGCTGGCGGCCACGGTGGGGCACGAGGACGACGCGGCCGTCCTGGTCGTCGGCCATGACGGCGCTCCGGTCCGGGCGGCGGCCGAGGAGTGAGGGGAGGAGGCTCGCCTCGGGCCGGGCCGGGTCGGGTCGGGCCTCGGGCGGGGCCGGGCCGGGCCTCGGGCGGGGCCGGGCCGGGCCTCGGGCGGGGCCGGGCCGGGCCGGGTCGCTCCTCGGGCCGGGTCGGTCCTCCGGCCGGGTCGGGCCTCCGGCCGGGTCGGGCCTCCGGCCGGGTCGGGCCTCGGGCCGGCCCCGTGCCGTACGGCGGCGTCCGACACGCAGGGGTCCTTGCCCCGTCGTGGCGGCCCGGCCGGTGTCTGATGGCTGACGTGTTGGATATTCGGCAGTTCCGGCCCGCTACGGAGGCGGCTCTGATGTCGCTGGCCGTGGCGGTTTGCTACTACGCGGCCGCACGACTCGGCCTGATGGGCCGCCTCGTCGTCGAAGGCGCGGTGGTCACCCCCATCTGGCCGCCCACCGGCGTCGCCGTCGCCGCCCTGCTGCTGCTCGGCGCGCGGGTCTGGCCCGGGATCGCCCTCGGCTCCTTCCTCGTCATCGCCTCCCTCACCACTCCGGGGCCCACCACCGTGGTCACCGTGGTGAGCAACACCGTCGCGCCGCTCTGTGCCTTCCTGCTGCTGAGACGGGCCGGCTTCCGGCGCGACATGGCGCGGCTGCGGGACGGACTCTCCCTGGTCTTCCTCGGCGGGTTCGGCGCCATGCTGATCAGTGCGACCGCGGGGGTCGGGCTGCAGGTGGCGAAGGGTTCCCTGGAAAGGGGCGAGTTCTGGCCCGTCTGGCTGGCCTGGTGGGTGGGCGACACGATGGGGGTGCTGCTCGTCGCCCCGCTCCTGCTCGTCCTCGCGGGGCCTGCCGGACGGTTCCGGGTACGGCGCTGGAAGGAGGCGGCCTTTCTGGGGCTGACGACCCTGGTTCTCATGCCCATGGCCGTGCTCAGCCCGATGAGCATGCTCTTCCTCGTCTTCCCCCTGCTGATCTGGGCGGCGCTCCGCTTCCAGCTCGCCGGAAGCATGCTGTGCGCGCTCTTCGCCTCCGTGCTCACCACCATCCAGGCGACCTCCGGGCAGGGCGCGTTCCTCCACCTGACGGACGTCGAGATCATGGCCAAGCTCCAGGCGTTCAACGGTTCCGCCGCCCTGACCGCCCTGCTTCTCGGCTCCGTCATCACCGAGCAGCGTGCGACCCGCCGGTCGGTGCGCCGCGCCTGCCAGGAACTGGCGGAGGTCCTGGAGCACCTCGCGGCGGGCGAGCCCAAGCCGGGTCCACCCGGCACCACCGAGAGCCGGGCAGCCCCACCCGGCGGCCACCGGGATCCGTGACCCCCCGCGCCGGAGCCGACGCGGGGATCAGGAGCCGTACAACGACCGGAAGGCATGGGAACCGTCCGTCGTCACCGAGCTGGTGCGTGATCGCGTGCTCCGCGGCGGGTCCCCGTCGTCGAGCCGTCACCGACGGGGTGGTCACCGAGGCGGAACGGTGATCACCTGGTCCGGTCGAGCACGTACGTGAACAACCTGTCCAGGTGCTGTGCGGCCATGTGCGTGAGGGGCGCGTCGCGCAGCGCGCGGCGGGCGGTGTCCAGGTGCCGGCGCGCTTCGTCGCGGGCCGCGGTCCGCCCGCCCAGCTCCTCCACGAGTGCCGCGATGTGTGCGGCGGCCTCGTGGTCGAGCGGCTGGGCAGGGTCGAGCAGCGCCGCCAGTTCACGCGCGGCCCTGCCCCCGCCTGCCAGTGCGGCGAGCATCGGGTAGGTCTTCTTGCCCCTGCGCAGGTCGGCGTGAACGGGTTTGCCGGTCACGGCGGGGTCGCCCCAGATGCCGAGGATGTCGTCCACCGCCTGGAAGGCGAGGCCGAGATGGCGGCCCGCCCGTTCGAGCGTGGTCACGGTCCGGTCGGGGGCTCCGCCGAGGACCGCGCCGAGCGCGACGGCGCACCCCAGCAGGGCGCCCGTCTTGTGTTCGGCCATCGACCGGTACTGCTCAGGTCCGACCGCGCCGGGGCCGTACCACGGACGGTGTTCGAAGCGCAGGTCCTGTGCCTGGCCGGACACCAGCGCGTTCAGGGTCCGGCAGAGGCAGCGGACCGCGGCCGCCGCGTGCCGGCCCGGGGTCTCGGCCAGGGTGGTCACGGCCTGGGCGAGAAGCGCGTCGCCGGCGAGAACGGCCGGGCCGGTCCCGTACGCCTTCCACACCGCCGGCCGCTGCCGGCGCAGGGCGTCGCCGTCCATGATGTCGTCGTGGAGGAGCGAGAACGTGTGCACGAGTTCGACGGCCACGGCGCCGGGAACGGCCTCCGCGCCATCAGCCCCGACCGCCTCCGCCCCGAGCACGGCGAGCGCCTGGCGCACTCCCTTGCCCTCGGACCCGCCGGAATCCGGAGTACCGGACAGGTCGGACCAGCCCAGCGCGTACGCCGCCATCTCACCGGTCCACGGATGCAGGCCGCCCACCGCCTCCACCAGCGCGGGTCGGACGAGTTCACGACAACGCTCCAGGACACGGGCCGGCGCTGCGTCGTGACCCGTATCGCGCTCGGTCTCGCGCTCGACATCGTGATCGACGTCGTGGACACGCGAGGAACGCACCGCGGCCACGAGTGCGGCGCCCGGCGAGCACACCGGCGAGAACGGTGTCGGGACGGCGCTCACCGCAGGCCCTCCGCATCGGCGGCCTGAAGCGCCTCGGCCCCGACCGCCGGCAGCACGGGCCTCACGGCGCCCCGCTCTCGGCCGTCGTGGTCCGGCAGCGGCCCCACCCCCAGTTCGGCCGCTGCCTTGTCCACCATGTCCCGGGCATGCCGCAGCCCGATACGGTCCAGCGCGGAACGCAGTTCGGCCAGGTCCACGGCAGTGTGCGCGGCGTCGCGGCCCAGGTGGGCGGAGGCCTTGACCAGCCCCAGTCGCGACAGCGCCGTCCCGCGCGGCTCGTCCATCTCGTGGAACTCCTCAAGGGCCAGCGCGTACATCTCACGGGCCTGCTCGTAGCGGCCCGCCCGGTACAGCACGTTGCCGCGCATCTTGTGGTTGTAGGCGAGCGCACTGGACAGCCGCATCTCCCGGCAGGCCTCCTCCGCCCGGGACAGCAGCGACAGCGCGCGCTCCACGTCGGCGTCGCGCACGGACACCACGTCCGCGATGCCGCGCAGCGCCCAGGCCCACCCGCGCCGGTCCTCGGCTCGGGACGCCGTCTCGGCCGCCTCCTCGAACAGGGCCAGGGCCTCGTCGTATTCGCCGGTGTTGCGGTGCATCTGCGCGATGCCCTCCAGCGCCCACACCGTGTGCCGGGCCTCGCCTCGGCGGCGGGCCTCGGCAAGCAGCTGCTCGTGCAGCCTCCGCACCGCCGCGTAGTCGCCCTGGATGCGCCCAGTCTCGGCGAGCCCCGCCAGCGAGTAGCCGCGCACGACGACGTCACCGCCCCGCTCGCCCGTCTCGGCGGCCAGCCTCAGCAACCGGTACGCCAGCCTGAACGCACCGCGCTGTCGGGCCAGCGTGCCGCCGCTCCACAGAGCCCACGCCATGGCCCCCTCGTGACCGGCCGAACGCGCCGCCCGGTAGCTCGCCTTCCACGCCCGGTCGGCCTCCTCGACGCGCCCGAGCCTGCGGCAGGCCTCCGCCACGGCCAGCCCGCAGCGCGCCTCCTCCCGCCGGTCCCCGGCCCGTTCCGCCGACCGCAGCTCCTCCATGCCCCGCGCCAGCACCTCGGGCAGTGAGGCGTTCACCGACAACGATTCGAGAGCACCCTGGTACTCCGGCGCCGATGCCTTCGCCCGCCTCGTCCCACGCACCTGACCTGCCATCACACCCCTCCTCGTGTCGACTCGACGATCAAGTCGACACGAGGACCAAGACGGCGACCGCGGGCCGGGGTTCCCTCTCGGCCGAGAAGTCCGCCTCCCTACGGACGCGGCGTCGTCCTCAAGTGCTACGCGGCTGTCGACGACTCCCCAGCGAGATGTACGCCGGGTCCCGGGCCGACAGGTCCGGTCGCGCGGGGTGAGGTTCGACCGGCACCATGGGCGGCGCCGCGAAACCGAGATCCGGACCACGGGGGAAGGAACCTGTCGGCTGCTCGTTCAGCGCCTCGGGAACGCCGGTGCCGTCGGAGCCGGCCCCAGCGTCGTCGTGCCGGGGGGCGAGCGATGGCCCAGCCCCGTACGGTACGCGTCCAGTGCGGCCTCGGTGCGGCCGCCGCGGCGCAGGAGGTCGCCCAGCAGACGGCACAGATCGGCGAGGTCGCCGCTCGCTCCGCTGCGCTCCAGCAGTCCGAGCGCCATGACGTAGTGCTCCTCGGCGGTCTCGCTGTCCCCCCGCTCCTCGGCGATCAGTCCGAGCAGCCTGTGCGCACCCCCGGCGTGCACCGCGCCGTGCCGGTCACCCAGCTCGAGAAACGCAGAGAGCAGACCCGACGCCTCGTCGTGCCGTCCGAGCCGCCGGAGGACATCGGCCAACTCCACCTCCACCTGCGCGGCGAACAGAGCCGCACGCTTGGCATTCAGCATGTCCCGGGCGGCTCGCAACTCCTTCTCGGCCGAGGCGAGTTCGCCCTTCTGAGCCTGAACGTAGCCGCGCATCCAATGGCAGTGCGCGAGATCGGTACACAGGCTCAGCTGCTGGTAGATCGCCTGCGCCTTGGCCAGTGAGGCGTCGGCGTCGGCCGTGCGTCCCTCGGCGAGGAAGGTGCGAGCCACCTGCCGGTGCATGCCCGCCACCAGCGCCGGATCGTCGACCTGCGGAGCCAGCGCCAGGGCGAGCTCGGCGGCATGCGCGGCACGGGCGTGCGCACCCATGTCGATGTACGGGCCGATCACGGCTGCGTACAGGATGACCAGCGCCTCGGGGTCGGCCAGGCCGCTCGCACCGAGCTCGTCGATGGTGGATTCGAGCAGGTAGCAGGCGTAACGCAGTTCCCCCGCCAGGAGGTGCGCGACGGCACGGCCCCGGATCGCGCGTGCGCGGCGGGGCAGCGGCTCCTCGGCGAGGAGCCGCTCGGCGGCCTGGAAGTGATGGCCCGCGTCGACCAGTTCACCGGTCTCCAGGGCGCAGTCGCCGAGCCCGAGCAGCGCCTCGGTCTGCTCGGGAACGAGTCCGAGGTGCTCCGCGTCGGTGAGGAGCCGGCGGTAGCGCACGGCGGCCTCGTCCGCCGTCCCGGTGGCCAGCTGCTGGTGGGCGTCGGAGAGAGCGAGCCGCAGCTCGGTGGCGAGGTGCGCGGGGCGGCCGGTGGCCAGTTCTTCGTACGACGTACCGAGCCGTTCCGCAAGGAAGCGCAGCGCGGTCTCCGAAGGCCTGACCTTGCCCGACTCCAGCGTCGAGACGTACGCGGGGGTGTACGAAGGCTCGGCCAACTGCCGCTGCGTCAGACCGCGTTGAGTGCGCAGGCGCTGTACTCGGTGACCGATCGTGGCCGGATCGTCCATGCGGACCCCCTGGTTCGTGAACTCCCCAGTATCCAGCCGCGGCAGGCATTGCGCACCCCTCGCACTGCCCCTAGGTTAAGCAACTTGTTCAGCGCATTTACTGAGACGGTTAACTCGCCTGACAAGGGGCTGATTTCATGCGTTCAGCACGACGCGGAGCCGTGGCGGCCGGAGTGGCCGTCGCCCTCGCGGCGGTCCTCGCCGCCGCACCCGGCAGCGCCGCCGCGGACCCGACGGCACCTCCCGCGGCCGGAGTCGAGGTCGAGATACCCGGGCCGGAACACGGGACGCTCGCCGGATCCGGCCACACGCAGGTGCCGTCGGAGGGCCGGAACCGGCCGGCCTCCCACCTGACGGCGACCGAGGCGGCCGCCGACGGCGGGGTGGCCGAGGTCGTCGACAACGGCCCCCTCGCCGACCGGCTCGACATCGTCGTCGTCGGAGACGGCTACACCGCCGCCGAACTGCCCCGCTTCCACGCCGACGCGCAGCAGAAATGGGCCGAGTTGACGGCGGTCGAGCCGTACACCACCTACCGCAACCTCTTCAACGTCTGGACCGTCGACGCCGTCTCGAACCAGTCCGGCGTCTCCGGCGACCCCTCTCCCGACACCCTCCGGGACACGGCTCTCGGCTCGTACTTCTGGTGCGACGGCATCGAGCGGCTGCTCTGCGTCGACCAGGACAAGGTCGACGGATACGTGGCGAAGGCCCCCGAGGCCGACCTGGTGCTCGTCCTCGCCAACAGCACCAAGTACGGCGGCGCGGGTTACAACGAGCCCAGCGAGACCCTCGGCTACGCGGGCATATCGACGGCCTCGGCGGGCAACGAGAAATCCGGCCAGGTCGCGATCCACGAGACCGGCCACTCCCTCGGCAAGCTCGCCGACGAGTACTTCTACCCCGACTACCCCGGCTACGAGCGCTATGTGGGCCCCGAGCCCGCCGACTCCAACATCACGACGTTCACCGCCGACGAACTGGCCGACCGGGACACCAAGTGGCACCGCTGGCTCGGCGAGCAGTCTCCCGACGGTGGCGCCGTCGGCGCGTACGAGGGCGGCGGCTACTACGTCACCGGACTGCGGCGTCCCACCGAGAACTCCATGATGCGTTCCCTCGGCAAGCCCTTCAATCTGCCCGGAGTGGAGGCGATGATCGCCGGCTTCTACCGCGAGGCGCGCATCGCCTCCCCCGTCACGCCCACCGATCGCACCCTCCGCGGGGGCGACACCGCCCAAGCCCTCGTGCCCCGGCTGACGGGGGCGGACGGGCGTCAGCTCACGATCCGCTGGTACCTGGACGGTCGGGAGATGAAGTCCCTCGCGGGCCGCACCGACGTACGCGTGTCCGACCCGGCCCTGCGGCGGCTGCTCGACCGTCGGCCCCACACACTCTCCCTCACCGCCGAGGACCGCACGCCCTCGGTGCGGGACCGCGCCATCGCCCGGACGATGAGGTCCACGGTCAGCTGGACGGTCCGGCTCTGACGGCTCCGGCCGGGCATGCGACGCGGTTCGCGGGCGGCTCGAGGGCGCCGTCCAGGAGCGTGGTGCGGTCCTCACCCCGTTCTCGCCGACCTCCCCCGATCAGTGGCCTCGTTGAGAACGCCCGGTTGAGGAATCAGGCCGGCCTCCTGCCTGTCACTTCACGTCGAGACGCACGAGCGCGCCGATCTCCACGAGCTGGACCCTCGCCCGAACCGTGCTCGACCCGCAGGAAGTGCCGGTGGGCGTGGTGACGTCGCTCGTCGGCGTCCCCGCGTTCGTCCTCGTCCTGTACCGCACCAGGAGCACCCGATGACCGACTCGGCGGGACACCCCGGCTGCCGTACGGGGCTGCACGCGGAGCGCGTCTCCCACACCGCCGGCGGCGCCCTCGTCCTGGACGGCGTGACCATCGCGCCGCGCCCCGGCACGCTCACCGGCCTTCTGGGCCCGAACGGTTCGGGAAAGTCCACTCTCCTGAGGGTGCCGGCCGGGGTTCTCGCCCCGGACGCCGGGGTCGTGACCCTGGACGGCGACCTCCTGAGCACCGTCCCGCGCCGCGCCCTCGCCCGGCGACTCGCGGTCGTCGAACAGCACGCCGACACCCAGGTCGACCTCACCGTGGCCCACGCCGTCCGGCTCGGCCGCGTCCCGCACCGCCGAGCCTGGTCACCGGCAACGGCCGCCGACGAGGAGGCCGTCCGGTCCGCGCTCGCCCGCACCGGACTGACCGACCGCGCCCACCGCACCTGGCGCACGCTCTCCGGCGGCGAACGCCAGCGGGTCCAGATCGCCCGCGCCCTCGCCCAGGAACCGCGCGAGCTCCTCCTCGACGAACCGACGAACCACCTCGACATCCAGCATCAACTGGACCTCCTGACCCTGATATCGAGCCTGCGCCTCACGTGCGTCATGGCGCTGCACGACCTCAACCTCGCGGCGATGTACTGCGATCACGTGGTGGTCCTGCACGAGGGACAGGTGGTGACCACCGGTCCGGTCGCGGATGTCCTCACGGAGCAGCTCGTCGCGGACGTCTACGGCGTCCGCGCCTCCGTGTCCCGCCCCGGACCCGCCGGCCGCCCCCACATCCGCTTCCTCGGCACGGCGTTCCCTCGCGACTGAGCGAGGCATGCCTCGGCACAACGGCTTCAGCGGGGCGAGCGGGACGTCCAGACGGTGCCGCGTGCCTCGTACTCCAGCATCGCCTCCAGGTTCGTCGCCTGTTCCGCGCCGAGTTCTCGGCGGACCAGCCAGAGCGCGAGGTCGAGGCCGGAGGTGACGCCGCCGGCGGTGACGAGGTCACCGTCGTCGACGACACGGGCGTCCTTCACCAGGCCGCCCTGCTGCGCGAGGTCGGGCTTGGCCTTGTGGTGGGTGGTGCACGGGCGGCCCTTGGTGAGATCGGCGGCCGAGAGGAGCATGACGCCCGTGCAGAGGGCTGCGACGGTCAGGCCGGGGCGGGGCACGGCCGCCAAGGCGCGGGGCAGGGTGCCGCGGTCGATCTCCGCCCAGA
Organism: Streptomyces sp. Root1304; assembly: GCF_001426405.1. Lineage (GTDB taxonomy): Bacteria > Actinomycetota > Actinomycetes > Streptomycetales > Streptomycetaceae > Streptomyces. Next base: position 132,206 of record NZ_LMEP01000022.1, read on the forward strand.
CTCCGGGGCTGTCGCGACGGGCATAGCCGCCGCCCGGGACGACGAGGAGGTCGGCCTCGTCGGGGGCCCAGGGGCGGATGCCTCGGACGGCCGTGCCATAGGCCGCGGTGACTGTGCGGGCGCCGGTGGCGGAGACGTAGCGGACGTCGACCGGGCGCGTGGTGAAGAACCCGGAGGCGGAGAGGACCTCGTACGGGGCGGCGAAGTCGAGTTCCTCGACGCCGTCGAACATGACGACATGGGCGCGGAGGGGGCGGCTCGGACCGGGAGTGGCCGAGGACGCGGGAGCGGCGGACGTGGCGGACATCGCGCCCGTGGCGCCGAAGGCCGTGGTGGCGCGGAGTAACTGCCTGCGGTTCATGCGGTGCTCCTGTTGTCGGACCGGCCGTGAGTGGCCGGAGGTTCCTCGAGTGACGACATGACAGAGGTCGGGCCGCGGCATCCTCCGGTTCCCGACGACTCCCGGGAACCCGACGCCCCGCCCGTCCGCTCCTCCACCACACGGGCGCAGCGGCAGCGAGGAACACGCAAGGGGCGGGCTGGACATACGGATGCGGGGAGTCGTCTGCCGACACGGCCGCGACAAGGCGGTCGCCGATGTCGACCCGGAGATCGCGGCAGGCGAGCGCGCGGCGCCGACCGGGAGGCCGGACACGGCGAAGACACCCACCGCAACGGTGCCCCATGGGGCCCACCCGGTCCACGATCCGGCCCCCGGTCGGCGAGAGCGCGGCGGCCGTACCGCATCCGACCGTGGTCGTCAGTCCGAGCAGCGTCTGGGACACGCCGAGACCGTCCACGAGGCGCGGCCCGAGGGCCCCGAGGAGGAGGAGCCGCATCATCGAGAAGGCCATGGCCGTCGTCGGCAACGCGGTCGGCCCGCGCGGCACGACGTGCTCGGATTCCGCGACCGCCGCGCCTGTGACCGCTGTCGTACGCGCCGACTTCACGTGGTCCCCCTGCCGCGCGACGGCCGGGACGCCCGTCGTCGCCATCGGGAAGTCGTCGCGCATGGGCGGGGAGTTCCGGGGCGTACTTGTGGGGCGCGCGACAGGCGCGTACTCATGACACGGCAGGCCGAGGGGGTGGCTGTGATCGCCGTACCCGCCCCCATGCCTCCGGAGAGGAGTGCGAGGATGGGCGCGCCATGACACCGGGCCGATGTTCGCGAGGAGTGAGGACCGCGATGTTCGCGGCCGTCTGCGTGCTGCTCGCGGCCACCGGCCATGTCCTGATGTCGGGACGGGACCTGTCCGTGCCCGCGCTCGGACTCGCGCTCGCGGGAACCCTCGCCGTCGCCTGGATCCTCGCACGACGCGAGCGCGGCCTGCTCGCAGTGACGGCGGCGACCGTGGCCGTCCAGAGCGCGCTGCACGCAGTGTTCTCGTGGTCGCAGCGACAGGAGGCCCTCCCGCCGGGTCAGCCCGCGTCGGATCAGACGGCGACGGCTCACGCGGCCATGGGCCACATGGGCATGGGCCACGCGGACATGGCGCACGAAGCCATGGGACACGCGCTCCCGGGTTCCGCGAGCTTCCCCCACGACATGACGGACATGTCCTCGTCCCTCGGGATGCTGTCCGCGCACCTCCTCGCCGCGCTCCTGAGCGGCCTGTGGATGGCGTACGGCGAGCGGGCCGCCTTCCGTCTCGTACGGTCCCTGCCCTTGTGGCGCTTCCGTTCCCTGCTGCGGCCGTTGCGGCTCCTGCTCGTCGCCGTCGTCCCCCTACCTCCGCGGCGTCCTCGGATCCGGTCCGTTCGCGCCGGTGACGCGCGTGCTCCCCGGCAGCCTCCCTTCTCCTATTCCGTCATCTCCCGGGGTCCTCCACGAGCACTCGCTGTCTTCTGACAGCCGGCTCCCCGAGCCCCACGGCACACGACTCCCACCGCCGTCGCTCGGGCATCGGCCATGCCGCCACGGCAGGCCGCGACCCTTTCACCGGCACCGCCGTGCGCCCGCGCACGCCGTCGGATCCTCTTGCCTCGTAAGGACTTGTGGCGATGACTCCTGCCCATGACACCTTCCACCGGGGACCGAGAAAACCCTCTCGTTCCCCGTCCACACCGGATGTCGAAACCGACGCGGCGACGACCCTGCTCGCGCTTTCCGCGCGCGACGGCGACCCCGCCAAGGCCGACCTCTTCGTCCGGGCTCTGCACCGCGACGTGCGGCGCTACGTGGCGTACCTGAGTGCCGACCACCAGGCGGCCGACGACCTCACGCAGGAGGTCTTCCTCCGGGCGATCGCCGCGTTGCCCCGCTTCCAGGGGCGGTCCTCGGCCCGCACCTGGCTCCTCTCGATCGCCCGGCGGACCGTGGCCGACAGCCTGCGGCACGCCGCCGCACGCCCCCGGCTGTCCGACAGCGACGACTGGCAGGCGGAGGCCGAGCACACCCAGCCACTGGGCCTGCCCGGCTTCGAGGACGGCATCGCCCTCGCCGAACTCCTTGCCTCGATCCCGGCCGAACGGCGCGACGCCTTCGTCCTGACCCAACTCCTCGGTCTGCCCTACGCCGAGGCGGCCGAGGCCATCGGCTGCCCGGTCGGTACGGTCCGCTCACGGGTCGCCCGCGCCCGGATGTCCCTGATCTGTCTCCTGCGAGGTGACGGAGAATCCGGCACGGCAGCGGCCAACACGTCGGTCCCAGGGGGGACGGCGCCGGCACCTGGGCGCTTCACGAGGGCACTCGCCCTCGCCTGATCCCCGAGTCGAGCGGACGAAGGGGTGGGATCCCGGCGCTGCCGGGCTCCCACCTCCGTCCGCCGGAACCGAACCGCCCGGCGGTCCGACTCCTGCGGCGACGCGCCCGATCCGGGCGCCGGACGCAGCCGTACGAGAGCCACCCGCCGCAGGGCGACGACGCTGCCGCGCACCGTCAGGGGTGGTGCTCGAGCGCATCGGTCACGGTGGGGACGGCCGGCTGGGGGTACGTGGGGAACGGGTGCCGACCGCTGTCATCTCCCCAGCCGAAACCCCGCCAGGAGCCGTCCCCGGGCGGAGGAGTCCGGGGGATGGAACGCGCCCTTCGGGGGTGGCCCACGGCGTCCCCGGAAAGTCCGGTCATTCGCCGATCAGGGCCTTGTAGCCGGCAGCGTCCTGGAGCCTGTCGAGGTCTCTCCTGTCGGCGGGCTTCAGCCTGAGGATCCACGACCCGTAGGGATCTTCGTTGATCAGTTCGGGGCTGGCCGAGAGCTCCTCGTTGACCTCTAGGACTTCCCCGCTCACCGGGGAGTAGATGTCGGACGCGGCCTTGACCGACTCGACCACGCCTGCGGCGTCGCCGGCGCCGAAGACCCGGCCCACCTCGGGGAACTCCACGAACACCACGTCGCCCAGCGCTTGCTGGGCGTGATCGCTGATCCCGACGGTCACACTGCCGTCGCCCTCCAGACGGGCCCACTCGTGGGACTCCGCGAATCGCAGGTTGTCCGGAATCATCGACATGCTTTTCCCCTCTCGACGGTGGATTCACCGCACGGGTCGGCGACCTCGTGCGGTTGCAGTCCATCGCCATGATCAGCAGCGATCGAGGCGCCGTGCCACGAACGCGGCGTCTTCATCCGAACGGGGTTCCCGTGAACGGACCAGGATCGGGCTGCCGGCGGCGACTCCCACGCGGCTGGTGTCAGCAGCGCGGCACGGCGCTCGGCGGGGGCCCTGCCGGCCCGGCGTGGGGAGGCGTCCTTCGTGGTGCCGTGCCTTCGGGTCCCCCGTGTCAGAGGTAGCCGACGTGGACGTGCGGGGCGCAGCGGACGATGGCTTGGCGCAGCTGTCCCCGTAGCGTGGTGGTCGTGGTGCCGATCGGGCGGGGCACGGTGACGGTGACCCAGTCCGGGTACCGGGGCTCGACGCCCTCGCGGGGAAGCGGGAGCGGGGCGCCCCAGCGCATCCGGAGGAGCAGTTGCACGTTCGGTCCCTTGGGGACCGGTGGGCGGCCGGCGGTGATGACGTCCGCCCACGGGATGGTGACGAAAGCGTCGTCCTTGTGGGCGGCGCGCCGGCTGCGGACGGTGAGGCCGGACATCTCGACGGTGACGGTATGGGGGCGGGCCAGGGTTGTCACGACACGGACCACGCACGCCGCCAGCGCCATCGGTGCCCCGAGCCGGAAGAGCTGGACGCTGTTGTACACATCGGAGTCGGGCTGCCAGGCCACCAGGGTGACCAGGGCCGCGAACAGTGCGCCGGTCAACGGCCGGAAGAGCCTGGTGAGTTTGCGCCCGAAGTCGGCGGCGAAGACCGTGGCCTCGGGCGGGGCCACGGCGGTGGACGGCACCGGTGACGGCCTCGGGTCGGTGGCCGGTGGTGCGAGGGCCTTCGGCGACGCGATCACAGCGGGATCGGGGGCGGGGCCTGGGGGTGGCACCGGGACCGGTGCGGGTACGGGTGCGGGTGCGCGGGCGCCCAGTTCGGCGAGGAGGCCGGGCGCGGTGGGTCGGTCCGCCGGGTTCTTGGCGAGGCAGGATCCGACCAGCGTACGCAGCGCTTCCGGCACCGCAGACAGGTCCGGCTCGCTGTGCACGGCCCGGTAGAGCAGGCTCATGGCCGGCCCTTCGCCGAAGGCGCTGCCACCCGCCGCGTGCACCAGCAGCGCGCCGAGGGCGAACACGTCGCAGGCGGGTCCCACGGCGGCCTGCTCGATCTGTTCGGGCGCGAGGAAGCCGGCCGTGCCGATGACGCTGCCGGTGTGGGTGAGACGGGTGTCGTGGAGGGCGCGGGCGATGCCGAAGTCGAGGACCCGGGGCCCGTCGTCGGACATGATGACGTTGCCCGGCTTCAGGTCGCGGTGCACCACCCCGCAGGCGTGGATCGCCATCAGCGCCTCGGCGAGCCCCGCACCCAGGGCGTACAGCGCACCCTCGCCGAACGGCCCGTCCTCGGCGATCGTGCGGCCGAGGTCACGGCCCGACACGAAGGCGGCCACCATCCAGGGCGGGGTGGCGTCCGGGTCGGCGTCCACGATCTGCGCGGTGTGGAAGCCGCCGACCTGCCGGGCGGCGGCGATCTCGCTGCGGAAGCGGGCGCGGAAGCCCTCGTCTGCCGCGAGTTCGGCGCGGGCCACCTTGACGGCGACCAGCCGGCCGCCGGGCGAGCGGCCCTGGTAGACCCGGCCCATGCCGCCCTCGCCGAGCCTTCCGGTGATCTCGTACCCGCCGACCGTACGCGGATCGTCGGGCCCCAGACCTTTTTCCGGCTCGTGCATGGCCACCCCCGTAATGCCCTTGAAGACCCCAAGGCCAATCTGCCTCGGGGGCAACCATTTTGACGTACGGTCAGGCAAATTGCTGTACCTTCCCCGCACTTATGAAGGCACCAGCCGCACCGGTCGGCGCGGGCTTCCCGGCCGAGGGAGATCACCCGAATGACTCGTTCCGCTTGGGCGGGAGTCTCGTTGAGGAGTGTGGATTTCCGATTCTGATCACGATCGACCGCTGCGACGACAACGGCAGCGCAGGAGGAATGAATGCGTGACGTCCTGTTGGAGGACTTTCTCGGTGCGATGGATGACCTGCAGGCGGACTTTCGCCGGAAACTGAGCCACATCGAGGATCAGGTGCCGCCGACTGCGAAGGGCACTCGCTCTCGAGGCGGCTTCGCCTCGGAGTCGGGCGAGTTCGAGAAGATCCGGCGCCAGCTCGGCCTTGAAGCCATCTGGACCGATGCCCGGGGAACCGTACACGGAACCTCCGAGACCTCCGAGCAGTCATCGTTCGCCTCGGCTCACCACACCTCCCGCTCTGAGCGTCCACGTCATGCAGAAACGTTCCGCTTCTAATGTCCCTCCAGGTGGCGGCGTGACGGTCCGCCACGACTGGAGCACGTGACGACGGACGAGCAGGAACGTATCTGCACACCCTCCTGGGACGGATCGCCGAGGAGGGCGGCCCCGTTCCCCGAGGGCGGGAGCGGGGCCGCGCGGCGTCCGCTCCCCGCGTCGGAGCGATGGGCACCTCCGGACGGAGACAGGGCCTGGGGAGTGGGCGCGTACGCGCGCGTCATGCCCGGAAGAACCGCCCGCGCAGCGCTGGTCGCCGCGCTCGCGGTCCTGCCGGACGAGGCGCCGGCCAAGGCGACGCGCGGGCACTCCGTCCAGGTGGTGGCCGGCAAGTGCGGCACGCCGGGTGCGCTGTGGTCGGTGACGCCGCTGTCCAACGGCCGCTACCGGATCGACAACGGTCTGGGCCTGGCACTGGCGGAGAACACGACGACCTGGCTAGCCAACCTCCGGCCGTGGAAGGTGAGTTCGACCCAGCAGTGGCAGATCGCCCCCAACAGCTCGGTAGCGTTCCAGATCCGGATCTCCGGCGACGACTGCCTCTCGTTCGACGAGGACTACAGGGCGCTGGGCATCTGGACGTGCGACGGCTCGTCGGACCAGCAGTTCGCCATCACCCAGCAGGCAACCGGTGGTCGAGGGTCCTGGCATCATGAAGTCGCAGGTCAGGCGTTCCGGACCTGCTGGGCGCGGGCGGCGGCTGTCGCCCCTTCGCGGTCGGTCCCCCTGGTCATGTCGTCGCTTCCGCGGCAACCCCCGGCTGCGGCCGGGTCCGCATGCCCCAGCGGGCGAGAGCCGGACCGGTGGCACCCAGCACGGCGAAGAACGACGCCAGCAGCAGCCAGCCCGTCATGCCGAGGCCCAGCACCACCGTGGTGAGGATCGCAGGGGCGAGAGCCTGACCCCCGTTGAAGCCGAGGCCTAGGACACCTTGGTACTGGCCCTGGGCATGGCTCGGGGCCAGACCGAATCCCAGGGCGAAGCACGCCGAGGACTCCCAGACCTCGCCCAGGCTGTGGACGAAGATCGCCACCAGGACCAGTCCCACTGCCGCCCAGACGGGGGCGTACGCCGCCAGCGCCATCATCGGACAGCTGACGAGGAAGAGCAGCCCCGCCGTGCGAAACGCCCTGCCGCCGTCGTACGGGGTCTCGATACGGGAGCCGATCCTGGTCTGCATCAGTACGCAGAAGGCGGAATTGACCGCGAACAGCGCCGCCACCGTCCAACGCGGCACTTCCGTGTGCTCGGAGATCCAGATCGGCAGGAGCAGGGAGACCACCGGGTACTGCAGTCCCATGGCCCCGTAGAAGGCGGCGAAAGCCAGGAACGGACGGTCCGCGAAGACGAGCCAGCGCCGCTGCTGCGGCGGCGCCGGCAGCACCGGATAGCGGGGCAGCAGAAGCAGAAGCACCGCGCACAGGGCGAAGCTCGCCGCGTTGCCGAGAATCAGCGTGACATAGGCGCCGCGGGTGCCCGCGGCCAGCGCCAGCCCGGCGCCCAGCGTCCCCAGGACGACGCCCAGGTTGACGAAGGTGCGCAGCTTCGCCCGGAATCTGGCCGGTCGCTCACCCCCGACCCGGGCCACCAGCGCCCCCCACGCCGCCCCTCCGACCGCCGCGGCGATCTGGTCGACCGTCGCGATGATCGTGAGCGCGGCCCAGCTCTCGACGAGGACGAGGGCCGCCATCGACACCGCCTGGACCGCGAGGGCCAGCATCATGATCACGCGTGCGCCGCGCCGGTCGGCGAGATGACCTCCGGGTATCCCCGCGCACAAGCCGACCACTCCGGCGATGGTGAGCGCGGCGCCGACCTGCACCGCGGGCAGGCCCACGACCAGGGTGAAGTAGAGCGCCGACGCCGCGTTGAACAGACCGTTGCCGACCCGGTTGACGAAACTGGCGGCGACCAGCACGCGCTCCGGCCCGCTGTCCCCCGCCATCCGGCCTATCCGTCCCGCCACACCGCCCTTGATCATGGACCGCAGGCTAACAGCGCCGCAGAAGGCGCCGCAGTCGTACGAAGATCGCGGGCCCTGACGGCAACGCGGGACCGACGCGGGCCCCGACGCGTGCGCGTACCCGAACCGCGTCAGCGACCGCGACCGGTCGCCTCACCTGACGGACATTCAACTGCCCTTATCAGGAGGAAAGTTGGTACGGTTCCAGGCGGCCCGGCCTCCGTCGCCGTCGGGCTCCCGACCGTGACAGGACCGGGACGGGCTCCCTGGTCCCGGCTCCACTACTCTGGCGCTCGAACCGGCGTCGGCCTCGACGGAGTGCCGGGGTCCGTCCGTCGGTGGGGGCGCGTGGTGGCGGGTCCTCGTACCGAGTGGCTGCCCGCGTGGCGCGGGCACGATCAGCTAGGGGTGACAGTCGGGATGTCCCAACCGGACCATGGTCCGCGCGCGGTTCCGCGTCCGGTCGGCACCCCGGATTGGCCGGCCGAGCCGCCGCCGGTCCGTCCGCTGGGATCCGGTGATCCGGTCACCGCGGGCCCGTACCGTCTGGAGGGTCTGCTCGGTTCGGGCGGCATGGGCCGGGTCTACCTGGCGCGCACCCCGGCCGGCAGCGCGGTGGCGGTCAAGGTCGTGCACCGTGAGTACGCGGCCGACGCGTCGTTCCGCAAGCGGTTCGAGCAGGAGGTGTCCGCGGCCCGGCGGGTGCAGGGGCTCTACACCGTGCCGGTCGTCGACGCGGATCTGGGCGCCGACGAACCGTGGCTGGCCACGGCGTACGTCCCCGGGCCCGCCCTGCACGACGCGGTCGCCGGGCGCGGCCCGCTGTCCGCCGCAGCGGTCGTGGCGCTGACGGCCCAGGTGGCCGAGGCACTGCAGTCCATCCACGCCGTCGGCGTGATCCACCGCGACCTGAAGCCCTCCAACATCCTCCTCACCGCCGACGGCCCCAAGGTCATCGACTTCGGGATCGCCCGGGCCGCCGACGTCACGTCCGTGACGAGCACGGGCATGCTGGCCGGGACGCCCGGGTACATGGCGCCCGAGTACATCAGGGGCGAGAGCCTCACCGAGGCCGTCGACGTCTTCGCGCTCGGTGCCATCGCCGCGTTCGCCGCCACGGCCCGGCCCGCGTTCGGCGGCACTGGGCACAGCGTGCTGTACCGCATCCTCGAACAGACCCCGGACCTCGACGGCTGCCCCGAACCCGTACGGACCATCGCCGCCCGCTGTCTGGAGAAGGACCCGCGTGACCGGCCGGGTCTGGCCGAGGTCATCCGGCTCTGCCGTACCGGACACGCCGGAGCCCCGGCTTCCGCCGTGCCCTCGCAGCGGACCGTCGTGGACCCCGCGGCCGCCTTCCACGCCGCCGCCACCGCGCCCGCGGCTCCGCAGGGGCGGAATCCGGCGCCGGGCGCGGTGACCGAACCCGAGCCCGCGCGGCCCGTCGACACGCCGCCGACGTCCGGTCCCGCGCTGGTGGCCGGGGTGGCGCTGCTGGCCGTGGTCGCCGTCCTGGTCGCCGTACTGCTGCCCGACAACTCCCCCGACGACGCCCCCGTCGAGCTGACGCCGGCGGCCACGCTCGGGGGTTACCCCAAGGGCAAGGGGCCGGAGGGCGTGGTGTTCAGCCCCGACGGGAAGACCCTCGCGACGGGGAGCAGGGACGGCAAGGTGCGGATCTGGGACGTGGCCCGCCGCAAGATCCGCGCGACCCTGGCCCTGCGTCCCGCGCCCGGCAACACCACGGTGTCGGTGACGGCCGTCGCCTTCAGCCCCGACGGGCGACTGCTCGCCGCGGGTACGGGCAGCAGCGTCGTGGCCCTGTGGGACGTGGCCCAGCGGCGGCAGATCGCCTCCATCACCACGACCGACGAAGACTCGGACTCCCTCGACAGCGTGGCGTTCAGCCCCGACGGGCGGCTGCTGGCCACCGCGAGCGAGGGCGGCGCGCAGCTGTGGAACGCGAGGACCGGCCCGGGTCTGGGCAAGCGGGTCGCCGTTCTCTCCGAGAACATGTGGGCGCGGCAGGTGGCGTTCAGCCGGGACGGCGCGACTCTGGCCACCGTGGGATACCCGTACGACCAGGACTCCGGTTCCCAGTGGTCCGTGCAGCTGTGGGACGTGGCCCGGCACAAGGTGCGCAAGGAACTCATGCGTGCCGAGGAGGCCTTCGGCGTCGCCTACAGCGCCGACGGCACGACCATCGCCACCGCCGCCAAGGACCGGAACATCGAGCTGTGGAACGCCTCCGACGGCCGTGCCGCGGGCTCCGTGAACGAGTCGATGGTCGTACCCGTCCAGAGCGTCGAGTACTCCCCTCGCGGCTCCACCCTCGCCGTGTTCAACGGCGATGTGGTCAAGCTCTGGGACGTGGCCGCGAACAAGCTGAGGTACCGGCTGGTCGGCAACAACTGGAACGTCCAGAGGCTGGCGTTCAACCCCGACGGCACACAGGTCGCCACGACGAGCTCCGACGGCGTCGTGTACCTGTGGAAGACCCCGGCGTCCTGACTCACCCTTCGTCGCGGTCGGGTGGGCCGTGTTCCGCCGACCACCGCCGGCCGACCTCCATCGCGCGTTCCAGCGGGGCCAGGATCGTCCGCTCCGCGGGCACGATGCCGTCGGGGCCGAAGTCACGGTCCAGGCCCGTCGCCCGGAGGAGTCGTACGAGGCCCGGCTCGACGCCCGCGAGGATCAGCCGGCCGTCGGCCTCGTTCACCGCACGGACGTACCGTCGCAGGACCTTGGCCATGGAGGAGGACGGCACGTCCGGGACTCCCCGCATCACGAGGACCAGGACCGCGCCCCGCGCGCCGTCGGGGCGGGGCAGCTCGTCCTCGATGCCCGGGAGTTCCGCGAAGAAGCTGACGCCCTCGTAGTACAGGACGGTGACCTCGCCCGGCGGCAGCCGCTCCGGGACGTCGCTCGTCCGCCAGCGGCCGTCGGCGTCCCGGACGAGGGCGAGGAGCCGGGCGCGCCGGGCGGCCTGGGCGCAGTACAGGAGGAGGGAGAGGACGGCGCCGAGGACGATCGCCTGCTGGAGCGGGAGCTGGGTCGTGGCGAGGAAGGTGAGGATCATCGCGCCGGCCGGCATCCGGGAGGTGCGCAGGACGAGGCGGATGTCGTGGCGCTTGCCCCAGATCAGTTCGCCGCCGACGACGAGGATGAGGCCGCCGATGACGGGCATGGGGATGTGCTCGGCGAGCGAGCCGCACACCAGGACGATGAGGGCGAGCAGGACGCCGGAGAAGACGCCTGCCCAGCGGGTGCGGGCGCCCGCGTCGACGGCGACGCCGGTGCGGGAGAGCGAGCCACCCGAGGGCAGGGACTGGAAGAGTCCGCCTGCGGCGTTGGCCAGGCCCTGGGCGGCGAAGTCGCCGTTGACGGAGGAGCGGGAGCCGTCCGGGTTGGGTACGGAGGGTCCGATGCCGGCGGCCTGGGCGAGGCCGACGAGGGCCACGGCGACCGCGCCACCGAGGAGGTGGGGCACGGCGGAGAGGTCGGGGGCCGAGAAGCCGGGCAGTGAGGCCGGGATGTGGGCGATGTCCCGGACGAGTTCGACGTCCGTGCCGAGTACGGCGACGGCCAGGCTCGCCACCGCCCAGCCGCAGCACCGCCATCAGCAGCATGACCACGCCGACCATGAGGGTCAGCGTCGCCACGTTCCCCGGGTCCTTGGGGTCGAGGCCCGCGTCGGACAGGACACTCTGCGAGGTGAGCGCGAGGGCGCTGGTCAGGGTGGTGACCATGAGGACCGTACGGGAGGTCAGCGAGCCGACGACGGCGGGGACGACGCCCGCGTACAGGCCCGCGACCGGATTGAACCCGGCGATCGCCACGTACGCCATGCCCTCCGGGATCGAGAACAGTCCCGTGACCAGCCCCGAAGCCGCGTCGGACGGCTTCGGCGCGCCCCATCGGGGCAGGACGCCCCGGACACTCGCCCATCGACGCATGGTCAGCCCGCCTCGGGAAGACTCTCCCCGTCTCGTCTCTCCGGTTCAGGACGGGGAAGCGCGCGCCTCGGTCGCCGGCCGCCCGAGATCTTCCGCCATGCGCGCACCGCCTTCGTGGGGACTGCCCGCCCGCGCCATCCTCGCCCCGTCGGCCGAGCCCCGCCACCGCGCGGCGGTGGGCCTGATCCCGGTCACTCGCCCGTGACGTCCAGGAGGCGGCGGGTGCGGGTGCTCGCGCCGGTGAGGGCGAGGGGGATGTTCAGGCTCGCGCACATGCGGTGGGCGCGGGCCAGGGCGCTGAGGGTGGCGGGGGTCGGGTCCGCGCTGGGGACGGCGAGGACCACCCGGGTGGGGCGGTGGGCCTGGACGAGGGCCTGGATCTGGAGGGCCGCGGCGGCCCGGTTGGTGACGTCCAGGTCGCGGTGGAGGGTCACGTGCAGGACGTGGTGACGCAGGGTGTGGCTGATGAGCATGGTGCCCCTCCGCGCAGGACGACGAAGGCCCACGACTTGATACGGCGTGGGCGGTTCGTCCGAGGATGCCACGGGGACCGGCCCGGCGACGCTCTCGTGACGCGGACGACGCGAAGTGTCGGATGAACGGCCCTCGGCGGTGGGGCCGGCAGGGCCGTGAAAGGGGGCCGGAGCCCGGTCGTGCAGCCGACTCGGGCTCCGGCGGGTGCACGTGTGCCGTGCACCGGCGCGTCGCCCCGCCTCGCGGGCGGGCGCGCGCTCAGTGTTTTCAGTGCCAGTACTTCATGGTGTGACCTCCTCCCCCGTGTCTGGACGCAGCGTGACCTCGAAGCGGTCGAGACCGCGAAGGGTCAGATTGCGCCGGTGTTCGGGTTCCGCGACCGCCCGTGCGTGGGGGTGGTCCGTGGCCAGGGTCCCGAGGACCGATCCGGTGAGCCGGATCGCCATGGACGCGCCCAGACAGGCATGGGCCCCGCGGCCGAACCCGAGGTGCGGGTTCGGTGCGCGGTCGAGTCGCAGCTCTGTGGGGTGGTCGAAACGGAGCGGGTCGTGGTTGGCCGCGCCGAGGAAGAGCGTGACCGGGTCACCCGCCTTCATCGTGACGCCACCCAGTTCGGTGTCGGTGACGCAGACCCGGGCGTCCGCCTGGACGGGTGCGTCGTACCGGATGAGTTCGTCGACGGCCGTGGCCGGGCTCGCCCGGAACGCGGCGAGCGCGCCGGGGGTGGTGAGGAGGGCGGCCGCGGCGTTGCCGAGGAGGCGGGAGGCCGATTCGTAGCCGGCGTGGAGCACGGCGCGCAGACTGTTCCGAAGAACCGTTTCTGCGACGCCACTGTCCGCCGCGTGTTCCGCGACGTGGGCGATGAGGCCGTCCTTGGGCGGATCCTCGAGCCACCCGCCCGCGTACTCCGCGAGCCGGGCCCGCGCGACGACGGCCGGCTCGTGCTTCTCCGGCCAGAGCCCGGCGTCCATGCCGTCCACGACGGTACGGGACATGGGCACGAACCAGCCGAGGTCGGGTGCGGGCACGCCGAGGAAGGCGGTGACGAAACGGAGGGCGACCGGCTCGGCCAGCTCCCCGACGAGGTCGAAGGAGGGGCGCTCGGCCAGTTCGGCGAGGAGCTCCGCGATCCACCGGTCCAGCTCCTCGTGGAGCGCCCGGCGGTCCTGGGCGCGGAAGCCGTCGAGCAGGAGGTGCCGGATGGCCGTGTGCTCGGGCGGGTCGAGGGTCTGGACGCTCAGCAGCGGAGCCGGGATGTCCTCCCCGGCGCGGCGCCAGTCGGAGGCGAACCGGTTGCTGTCGGTGAGCACGGCGAGGCAGTCGGCGTGCCGGGTCAGCACCCAGGAACCGAGCAGTTCGTGCCAGAAGACCGGGGCGGTCTCCCGCATCCGGGCGTACGCCGGGTAGGGGTTCCGCAGGATCGACGGACGGGCCAGATCCAGAATCGGGTCCACGGCTGCCGCTTGCTCCACGAAACGTCTCCCCCTGCGCATAGGGCCTGATTGAGGCCTTGACTGCTTCCAAGTTGAGCGGTGGCGAGACGCCGTACCACCGGTGGGTGGAGGGTCTCGCCGGTACGTCACCGACGGTTCGCCGGTCCTTCGCCGTACATCATCCGAGCCGAGCGCCGGTGACGCTACCACGCAACTGGGGTGGCTGGTATGACTACCTGCCAGAGATCTTTCACAAAGCGTCGGGGAGTTACGGAAGATGACCGGTCAAGACCAGACAATCGTTCACGATGTCCCGGTAAACGTCGCCCAACAGCCCAACCCCTACCCGCTCTTCGAGCGCATCCGCGAGCACGGGGTCGTTCAGCGCGTACGACTGAATCCCACTCTTGAAGTCTGGATGGTCACCGGCTACGACGAGGCGGTCGCGGCACTCACCGACCCCCGGCTCAGCAGTAGTCCCGTCGGGGTCAACGGACTTGAGGAGGAGATGGCCCACCAGGAACGCACCAACGTCCTGATGGCCAGCATGCTCGTCGCCAACGGCGAGGACCACACCCGGCTGCGCACCCTCGCCTCGAAGGCCTTCACCGCCCGCCGGGTCGAGCAGATGGCACCCCGCGTCCAGGCCCACACCGACGCCCTGCTCGACGCGGTCGCGGCGCGCGGAACCGCCGATCTGGTCTCCGAGTTCGCCCTGCCGCTGCCGATGGCGGTCCTCAGCGAACTCATCGGCATCCCCGCGGAGGGGCAGCCCGACTTCGCGCGGCTCGCCGTCGGCCTCATCATGCCGCCCAACACACCGGAACGACTTGCCAAGGGTGCGCAGGCACGCGCCGAACTCAGCGAGTTCTTCGAGCCGTTGATCGCACAGCGCAAGGCCGACCCCAAGGACGACCTGCTGAGCGCGCTGTGCGCGGCGCAGGCCGAGGCCCGGATCAGCGACCGCGAGCTGACGGCGATGACCATCCTGCTCACCCTCGCCGGCCACGAGACGACGGCGAGCCTCATCGCCAACGGCGTCCACGCCCTCCTGCGCCACCCCGACCAGTTCGCCGCGCTCCGCGACGACCCCTCGCTGCTGCCCGGCGCGATCGAGGAACTCCTGCGCTACGAGGGCCCGGTGAGCCGGGGTGTCGCCCGCTTCACCGTCGACGCGTACGAGATCGGCGGGGTCACCGTCCCGCCCGGCGAGATGATCATCATCGGGCTCGCCGCGGCCAACCGCGACCCGGCCCGCTACGACCGTGCGGACATCCTCGACATCGCACGCCGCGAGGTTCCGCAACAGCTCGCTTTCGGCCACGGTGTGCACTTCTGCCTGGGCGCTCCGCTCGCGCGTGCCGAGGCCCGGATCGCCATCGGCACCCTGCTGCGCCGCTTCCCCGATCTCCGTCTGGCCGACCCGGACGCGGACCTGAGCCGGCGCGAGGGCATCCTGCGCGGGATGGCGACGCTGCCCGTGGTCTTCACCCCTGAAGCGCCCGGCGCTCCCGGTGCCCCTGGCGCGTCCGCCTCCCCTGACGCTCCCGAGGCCTGAGCGGCGGCGCGGACGAAGGGAAGGACACAGGGATGGGATCGACCTCCGAGGTCGTCGCGGAGTTCGACGAGATCGCCCCGGGGTACGACGCCTCGCGCGGCGGTAGGGAACGCGCGGCCGGCTTCGCCGGGATGCTCGCGCCGCTGCTCGACCCGGCCCGCCCGGTGCTCGACATCGGTGTGGGCACCGGGATCGTCGCGGCCGAACTGGCGGCGCGCGGACACACCGTGCACGGGCTCGACTTTTCCCCCGGCATGCTCGCCCTGGCCCGGGAGCGGCTGGGGGCGCGGGTGGCGGTGGCCGACGCCTGCCGCCTCCCGGTGCGGACGGGGTCGGTGAGCCAGGCGGTGTCCACCTGGCTGCTGCACGCCGGGCCCGACCACGGCCGGGTCTTCGACGAGGTCGCCAGGGTGCTGCGGCCCGGCGGCCGCTATCTGGTGATCCCGGCCGGGGGCACCCGCCCCACGGACGACATCGGGCTCGTCGTCGGGGCGCTGGAGGAACGGCTGGATCCCGGCCGGACCCGTCAGGACGGCCCGTGGGCACTGGCCCCGATCGCCGAGGCCCGGGGTCTGGTCTACGAGGGCCGGGCGTCCGAACGGCCCACGACCTTCCGGCTGTCACCCCGGGACATGGCACGTTCGCTGTCGCGCGGGCTGTTCACCGGGGCGTGGGCGGTCAGGGGCACGGAGGCGGGCCGGCTCGTGGAGGAGACGCGGGAGCGCCTCCTCGCGCTCCCGGACCCGGACGGGGAGCGGGTCCGGGAGATGGCGGACTACGTCATGGTGTTCGCGAAGCCCTGAGGAGGAGCGTCGGGGGCAGGGGGCGGGGCGGCGCCGGGGGGCGTACGTCGGCGCGGCTCGTGGGACGGGCCGTGAGAGCCGGGGCCTGCGTACGCCGTAGTACCCGGCCCGATGGCGTACGCCCGAGGCGGCCGTGCGCCGTCAGGCCCTCGGCCCAACTCCGTACCCCAGAACCGGGCGTGCAACTCAGGCCCAGCGGAGCCTGTCAGGCCCCCGCCCTTGCGCGGCGTAACTCGGCTCCGGCCCGGCCCCGGGCGCGTAACTCCGGTGTCCTGTCGCTCCGCTTCGGCGGAGGACCGTCAGCCCCGCCCGCGCAGCGCCGCCGCGTAGGCCTCGTCCGGGTCCAGTCGGCGCAGTTCCTCGGCGATCAGTTCGGCGGTGGTGCGGACCTTGAGGGCGAGCACGCGGCTGGGCTGGCCGGGGATCGACAGCCGTGCCACCGGGCCCTCGGGGCGGTCGATGCGGATCTCGCCGTCCGCGGTGCCCATGCGGACGGCCGTGACGACGGGGCCGTCCGTGACGACCCGGTCGACGGGGACGCCGAGCCGGACCTCGAACCAGCGGGCGAGGAGTTCGGCGCTGGGGTTCTCCGCCTCGCTCTCGACGGTGGCGGAGGTCACGGCCAGCGGTGCCTGGTCGAGCGCGGCGGCCAGCATCGAGCGCCAGGGGGTGAGCCGGGTCCAGGCGAGGTCCGTGTCGCCGGGGGCGTACGAGGCGGCGCGGCTCTCCAGCGCGGCAAGCGGGTCCTCGACCGCGTACATGTCGGTGATCCGTCGCTGGGCGAGCGAGCCGAGGGGGTCGAGGGACGGCACCGCGGGGGCGTCGACAGGCCACCAGACCACGACGGGCGCGTCGGGCAGGAGCAGCGGAAGGACGACGGAGTCGGCGCGGGCGCTCAGTTCGCCGTGCAGCCGGAGCAGGACCGTCTCGCCCGATCCGGCGTCGGTGCCGAGGCGGACCTCGGCGTCGAGCCGGGTCTCGTGCCGCTCTCGGGGCGTGCGGGCGTGCCGCTTGATGAGTACGAGGGTGCGGGAGGGGTGTTCCCGGGAGGCGTCGTTGGCGGCCTTGACCGCGTCGTAGGCGTTCTCCTCGTCCGTGACGACGACGAGCGTGAGCACGGCCCCGACGGCGGGGGTGCCGACGGCCCTGCGGCCTTGCAGGATCGCCTTGTTGATCTTGCTGGAGTCGGTGTCCGTCAGATCGATCTTCATGCGCGGCGGCCGTCCCTTCCTCTGCGGCGAGCCTAACGCTCCCCGGCTGCCCACGCGTGCGGGGCCCCCGTCGCCGGAGCGGCGGGACCCTCACGCCCGTCCGTCGCCGTCAGGCGGATTCCGCTTCCGGCCCGGAGTCCCGCGCCGCGGCCTGTTCCTCGGCGCGGCGTCCGACCACGGCCGCCGCCGCGAGCGCGGTGCCGATGAAGGCGGTGGCGACGACCCAGGGGCGGTCGAGGACGTGCCCCGTCGCGTGGTCGAGGGAGTAGCGTCCGGCGCCCGTGACGCCGATCGCGGCGGCGACGAACCCGAGGAACGCGGGGTACTCGTAGCCGCCGCCCTGGGCGAAGAAGCCGGCCGGGGCGTGGACGGCGACGGCTCCCGTCATCGCCCCGGCCGCCGCGGCGCCGGCGGCCGGCGTGGCGAGACCGAGGGCGAGCAGGGCGCCACCGCCCGCCTCGCCGAGTCCGGCGGCGATGGCGCTCTCGCGGCCCGGCCGGAAGCCCATGGCCTCCATCCCCTTGCTGGTGCCCTCGATGCCGCCCCCGCCGAACCAGCCGAAGAGCTTCTGCGTGCCGTGCGCGGCGAGCACCGCGCCGGTGCCGACCCGCAGGACGAGGAGTCCGAGATCGCGTCGGTTGGGGTGGGCCTGGTGTGCCATGGGGTTCTCCAGGTGCGGGAGGCGGGGGCGGACGCGTACGCCGTCCACTGTCGCCGCCCGCCGCACCCCCCGCCGTCCGGGAGACCCTTCCGATACGCCGTTCGAGTCACCTTTTGCGGCAGTTGTCCGCCGGTGCTTGGGTGGGAGGGCCGTAGCCGTCCCGGGGCGTCATGAGCCGCGCCCGGCCGGCGGCCCGAGGGAAGTGGGTACGCATGACCGCCGAGTCCACCGAGACCGCAGCCCTGCGCGAGAAGGTCCGGGCACTGATGCCCCGGGCGAAGGAGGACCTGACCGAACTCGTCGCGATGCGTTCGGTCGCCGACCCGCGCCAGTTCCCGCCCGAGGAGTGTGCGAAGACGGCCGACTTCCTGGTCCGGGCCTTCACCGAGGCGGGGCTCCGCGACATGCGACGCGTCACCACCCCCGACGGCACGGACGCCGTCGTCGGCCACGCACCGGGGCCCGAGGGGGCGCCGACCGTCCTCCTGTACTGCCATTACGACGTGCAGCCGCCGCTGGACGACGACGCCTGGGAGACCCCGCCGTTCACGCTCACCGAACGCGACGGCCGCTGGTACGGGCGGGGCGCCGCCGACTGCAAGGGCAACATCGCCATGCATCTGACGGCCCTGCGCGCGCTCGGCGGTCCCGACGGCCGCGGCTTCCCCGTACACATCAAGTTCGTGGCGGAGGGCTCGGAGGAGCAGGGGACGGGCGGTCTGGAGCAGCTGGTGCCCCTGCAGCCCGAACTCTTCGCCGCCGACACCCTGTTGATCTGCGACACCGGCAACTTCGCGCGCGGCCTGCCCACGACGACCACCTCCCTGCGCGGGCTCACCAACGTCGTGGTCACCGTCTCGACCCTCAAGGGCGCCATGCACTCGGGCATGTTCGGCGGCCCGGCCCCGGACGCGCTCGCCGCTCTCGTCCGCATCCTCGACAGCCTCCGCGACGAGCACGGCAACACGGCCGTCAAGGGCCTGCAGGGCGACGGCGTCTGGGACGGGGTGGACTATCCGGCCGAACAGTTCCGTACCGACGCGGGGGTGCTCGACGGCGTGGCCCTCGTCGGTACGGGTTCGGTCGCCGACGAGCTGTGGGCGCGGCCGGCCGTCACCGTCCTCGGCATCGACTGCCCTCCGGTGGTGGGGTCCTCGGCCGCCGTGCAGGCGAAGGTACGGGCGCGGGTCAGCCTGCGGATCCCGCCCGGCATCGACGCCGACACGGCCCTGCGCGCCCTCACCGACCACCTGACCTCGGCCGCCCCGTGGGGCGCCCGGGTGGAGGTCGAGGCGGAGAGCGCGGGCCAGCCCTTCAGTGCCCGCACCGACGGCCCCGCCTACCGGGCCCTCGCGACGGCGCTCCGCGAGGCGTACGGCAAGGACATGGTCCAGTCGGGGCAGGGCGGGTCGATCCCCCTGTGCAACGTCCTCGGCGCCCACTTCCCCGACGCGGAGATCGCCCTGATCGGCGTCGAGGAACCCGGCTGCCTCATCCACGCGCCCAACGAGAGCGTGGACCCCTCGGAGATCGAGCACATGGCGCTCGCGGAGGCGCTGTTCCTCAGCACCTACGCGACGCCGCTCTGATCGGGTCACCACCGCTCGCTCCCCGCCTCTCTTCCCCGCCGCCCCTTCACCCCTCCCACCGCTCCCACCGCTCCACGAAAGGACGGGAACCGTTCATGACACAGACTCATGACCGCCCGCAGCGCCAGGACATACCGCTCGGCCCGCTGGGCGCGCTCGCGGGTGCCGCCTGGCAGGCGCTGCTCGTCGCCGGACTCGCCGCGATGGTCCTCGGCGTCCTGGTCCTGGTGTGGCCCGGCACCTCGCTGCTGGTGGCCGGTGTGCTCTTCGGTCTGTACCTGCTGTTCAGCGGCGTGATGCAGCTGATCGCCGCCTTCGGTACGCATGTCAGCACGGCTCTGCGCGTCATGGCGTTCATCAGCGGCGCACTCTCCATCCTGCTCGGCCTGCTGTGCTTCCGGGGTGCGATGCAGTCGATCCTGCTGCTCGCCCTCTGGATCGGCATCGGCTGGCTGTTCCGGGGCATCACCCAGACCGTGGCCGCGGTCTCCGACGCCGGGATGCCGGCGCGCGGCTGGCAGATCTTCCTCGGCATCGTCAACGCGCTCGCCGGTGTCGTCCTCATCGTGTCCCCGCTGGAGTCGGCCGCGGTGCTGATGCTTCTCGGCGGCATCTGGCTGGTGGTCCTGGGCGTCATCGAGATCGTCACCGCGTTCCAGGTGCGCTCCCGCGCCAAGACCCTGCCGCCGGGCGTCTGACGCCCCGGTCCGTCGCTCCCCGCACCGCCCGTCGTCCGCCCGATTCCCGGGTGGGCGACGGGCGGTGTTGACGCGTGCGCTACATTTTGCCGGTCCTTGACCACCGATCCCCCGTGATCGCGACCTTCCGGAGCCGGCACCCCATGAGCGACATCGTCAACGGTCTCGGCCGGGCCGGCGCCTACGGCGCCCTCGGCGTGGTCCTGCTGATCCTCGGCATCGTTCTCGTGGACCTGCTGACCCCCGGGAAGCTCGGGCGCCAGATCTGGGAGGACCGCAACCGCAACGCCGCGATCCTGCTCAGCTCGGCCCTCCTCGGCATCGGCGGCATCGTCTTCACCTCGATCTGGACGACGTACGACAACTTCGGCAAGGGCCTCGTCTCGACCGCCGCGTTCGGTCTGCTGGGCCTGGTGATGATGGCGGTGGCGTTCCTGGTCGTGGACCTGGTCACGCCCGGGAAGCTGGGCGCGACGCTGGTCGACCCCGAGCCGCACCCGGCGGTCTGGGTGACCGCCTCCTGCAACATCGCGGTCTCGGCGATCGTCTCCGCCTCGATCGCCTGACGCGACCGAAGGCCAGCCACCGGACGCGGGAGCCCCGTCGGCAGATACCTGTCGGCGCGCACTCAGCCCCCCGTCGGCTCCACCTCCAGGAACCGTCGTCCGCGCGGGCCCCGGTAGAGCAGGGCGTCCCAGCCGAGCCGTGCCAGGGCGCGTACGCCCTCGCCCAGCGCCGCCGTCTCCTCCTGGGCGGCGCCCGAGCCCGGCGGCCCGAGCCACTCCACCACGGCGGTCCCCGGCCGGTCCCCCGCCCTGACCCGGTACCCCGTGGCGGCCCGCGCCCCGGAGGCGTCCACGGCCGAGGGCGTGAGCCCGCCGGACTCCAGGGCGAGCGCCACCGCACGGACCGGTTGCCGGCGCTCCCAGTCGGCGGGCGCGGTCTTCGGATCGCCCTCCCGTGACCCGGTCAGCCGTCTGATCTGGAGCAGCCCTTCGAGGGCCGTCCGCAGCTCCCTCGACCGCTGCTCGACGTCCGCCGGGAGCACCGGCGGCCCGTCGCCGGTGGCGGCCTCGAAGGTGCCCGCGCCCTCGGCGGGTCCGGTCACAGCAGTCGCCGGATGTCGCCGCGGACGCGGTAGAAGCCGCCCGCGGCGGCGTGCAGCGCGTCGACCACGTATCGCGCGCCGGGCTCCCGGATCGCCCTGGGGAACTGCACGTTCCACGCGGAGTCGTAACCCTCGGAGAGGACCCGCACCCGGGTCCTGCCCGACTCGGTGACGCACTCCACGACGACCGATCCGCTGGGCACGTCACTGACCGCGCTGACGGCCGTGGCGGTCGTCGCCGGTTCGTACACCGGCAGGGCGGCGGCGAGCTTGATGTCCTTGGCGACCGGGACGGTGCCCTCCTGGGCGGCCTCGATCGCCGCCTCGCCGGCGTCCACGCAGACCAGCGAGCCGTCCGTGGTCACCAGATAGAGGCGCTCGTCGCGGTACTGCATGGAGAGCGCCGAACCACCGCCCGTACCGAGCTTCCAGAGCCGGGTGCCGTCCTCCGCGAAGCAGTAGACGGAGGAGGCCCCGTCGGCCGCGAAGACGAACCGACCGCCGGGCGAGGTGGCGCAGGAGTACACCGGGCTGTCGCAGGCGTACACCGCCTCGACCCGCCCGTCCTTCTTCGCGATCCTCTGGACCTTCTTGCGGGCCGTGCCCGCGTAGACCGCGGTGTCCTCCTGCCAGCCGAAGAGGACGCCGCCCTCGGTGGCCGTGTGCCACAGCTCGCCGCCGCCGTCCGGCGCGTGGGCCGCGACGCCCCGCGTGTCCCCGTAGTAGACGGCGTCGCCGTCGGCGCGGACCATCCAGGCGTGCTCGCCCTGGCCGCTACGCGCCCACTGGTGCTCGTCCTCGTGGTCGATGACGGTGAGCCGGCCCGAGCGGTCGGCCACGTGCAGGACGCCCTCGTGGATGTCGAGCCAGAAGATGTCGACGTCGGTGGCGATGTCGTACGCGGCGAAGGGCAGCTTGGACGACAGGTCGTAGACCTTGCCGTCGTCGCAGCCGGCGTAGATCCAGAAGTCGTCGGCCACCAGGCACTTGACGCCGTCGGGGAGGCTGAAGCGGGCCCGCACCTCGCCGGAGCGGTCGAGGGTGAACACGTCTCCCGCCTGGTTGCCCACCCAGCAGTGCTCCTCGTCGATGTGGATGCCGAAGGCGGACGAACCGGTCCGGAAACGCCACAGGACGGGGGCGACGGCGCGCGCGGTGGAGGGCGCGGAGGTCACCTCACGGCGCGTCACGGACCGCGCGGCCCGCTGCCCCCGGACCGCCGGGGCGTACCCCTTGCGGACCTTCTCCCCTATTTTCTTCGCGGCGGCCGCCTGGGCCTTCGCCGCCGTGGGGAACGCGGAGCACTGGGTCTGCCCGGCCGTGCCGATGCGGCCGTACCGGACCGTCACCGTCAGGTCCGCGACGGTCACTTCGTAGAACTTGTGGGCACCGCCGCCGTCCTGCGACAGCTCCAGATAGGTCGTCGTCGTCATGGTGAGAACAGTACGGACCCCCACTGACAACGCCCTTCCGTGAAGCCATGGCCAAGGGACCAAAGTCCTGGACATTCAGGACCTTTGTCGCGGCAATCCGGACATTCACCCCTGTAACGATGGTGCGTGAAGATCATTCGACGCGCCGTCACCTCCCGTACGGCCGGAAGGGCCTCATGACCGAGCCACAGAAGCGGCCCCTGCCCGTCCGCACCCGCCGGCACGCGGACGGCATACCCATGAACGACCTCTTCCGGTCCGAGAACGTCACCCCGACCGACATCGCGACCGAACCCCTCACCACGTCGCTCACCGCGACCGTGTCGGCATCCGCGCTCGCGACCGCGCCCGGACCCACCCTCACGACCCCCACGACCGTCACAACCACACCAGGAAGGCCCACCACCCGCTCAGGGCCCTCCCCCACTCCCGCCCCCTCCTTCACCTCCACCCGCATCGCCACCCCGGAGACCCACCTCCGGCGACCGCCACCCGGCGATCCCGACCTCGTCGAGCGGCCCGGCCCCGCCCTCCCCGGCTGGGTCGCCGTCCTCACCGGCCTGACCGCCCTCGCGGGCGCCGCCTCGGCCCTCTGGCGGGCCCGCCCGCTGCATCACGTCGAACTGCTGCCGTGGCAGTGGGCCGCCCTCGCCGGCTGCGCGGTCGTCGCCGTCGTCTCCTTCGGCGGCCTCACCCGTGGGCGTACCGGCTCCGCCTGGGTCCTTTCGCTGTTCGGCCGCTACCGGGGCAGCGTGCGGCGCACCGGTCTCGTCTGGATCAGCCCGTTCGTCCTGCGCCGCCGCATGGACGTGCGGCTGCGGCACTGGCGCAGCGAGCCCATCTCCGTCGTGGACGCGGAAGGTTCGGCGCTGCGCGTGGTGGTACTGGTGGTGTGGTCGGTACGGGACACCGCCCGCGCGCTGTTCTCCGTGGACGACCATCTCGGCTATCTGCGCGAGCAGGTGGAGGCCGCGACCGCGCGGGTCCTCTCGCAGCTGCCCGCCGACGCGTTCCGGGGCGACGCGCCGACGCTGCGGAACGCCGAGGCCGTCGGTGACGCGCTCACCCGCATGCTCGCGGCCGAGTGCCGGCCGGTCGGCATCGCCGTCTTCTCCGCCCAGCCGACCCGGATCGAATACGCCCCCGAGGTCGCCGCCGCCATGCGACGGCGGCAGATCGCCGCCCTGGACGCCAAGCACCGCGACTCGGTGCTCACCGGGGTGATCGACGCCGTGGACGACACCGTCACGCGGCTGACCACACGAGGTCTCGTCGAGCTCGACGACTTCGAACGCCAGGCCCTGGTCAAGGACTTGACCGTGGCCTTCTACACCCGGAGTGGCGGCCCGGCCGACCCGAATCAGGAGTGAAGAGGATCGTGGACACCCCCGTATTCACCGAGGAGATACCCCTGGACTGCCGCTGTGCGGGCTGCGCCGGCGCCGCCCGTGACGCGTCGTCGGGCGCGCCGCGCGGGACGGCCCTGCACGGGGTGCGCCGCGCGGTCGTCGCGACGGTCGGGGCGGTCGCCCTGGCCGGGGCGGGCGCGGGAACGGCCGCCGCCGAGCCCGCCCCGGCGCACGCCGGCTGGGACGGCTCGAAGTACTGGTTCCGGAACGCGGCGGGCGAGTGGCGCTGGACCAGCCACGCGAGCACGTACGAGCGGCGCACCGGTGCCTCCGCCGCCGCACCGGCCAGGAGCGGCGGGTCCGGCGAGCCGGTGTTCCGGGGGCGGCAGGGCTGGGACGCCAAGGATCGCGTCTACTGGTACAAGTCCGGGGGCCACTGGTACTGGACCGGCCACGCCTGGAAGTACGAGCAGCGCACCGGCCTGCCCGCCGGCGCGGCGAAGCCCACGAAACCGGCCGGCCAGACCGGATCGACCGGTTCCTCGCGGGGCTGGACCTCGCCGGTCTCCTCGCACGTCTACACCGGGTACTACGGCCAGCCCGGCTCCTGGTCGAAGGGCTACCACACGGGCCAGGACTTCGCGGTGCCGACGGGAACGACGGTCCGCGCCGTCGGCCCCGGCCGGGTGGTCACCGCCGGGTACGGCCGCTCGTACGGCTACGAGGTGGTGATCCGCCACCCGGACGGCCGCTACACCCAGTACGCCCACCTGTCCCGCATCGAGGTGTCCCCCGGCCAGAGCGTCTCCGGCGGCCAACGCATCGCCCGCTCGGGGGCGACGGGGCGGGTGACGGGCCCGCATCTGCACTTCGAGGTCCGCACCACGCCGTACTTCGGCTCGGACGTCAACCCGCTGACCTACCTACGGGAGCACGGCGTGCCGGTGTGAGCCAGGGCGGGGGCGGGTCGGGCACGGTCCCGGCCGGCCGGGCACGGCTCCGGGCAGCCGTGCTTCCCCCGCGCGCGGTACGCCGTCGAGCGCGCGGAGGCCTCCAGACAGCTGTACGAGGTCGATGGCGAGCACATCTCTACGATGCTGCGCGAGACCGTCCCCTGTCCGGCAAGGCGTAGACACAGCGAGCGCCAAAGCCACTGTCCAGACACCTCACGGCGCCAAGCCGTCAAGTCGGGACAGCGGGCACGAGCCAACTGTTCGATTTCGCGGGCCCTGCCCGTGGTCATCAGAGAGCGTCCTCGGTGTGGCCTCGGGCGAAGTCCCACGGGGCGGGTGCATGGGCGGCCGCGTACTCGTCCGCGATGCCGAACACGCTCCCGCATCCTGGGCATTCCGCCTGGCCGAACAGGTGCGTGAGGCCCCAGGCGAGCCGTTGCCGGCCATCCCGTACGGCCGACTCGTGCAGCATCCTCCCGGTGCCGGTCAGCTCGTGCGGGACGGCCGGCCGGAGCGGGACCTGGTGGGCATCCCCCAGATTCCAGTCCCGGATCGAGGAGTAGCAACCGTATGCGCCGACCGCGATCGTCACCGATGCGTCGCAGTGCGGACAAGCGACAGTGATGAAGGAATCGGTGAAGTCGTCCAGGGCCTCGAACCACAAGATCTGGCCGTCGAACGCGAGCATGGCCCGCAGCCGGCTCAGGTAGATCTTCCCGTCCAGGCCAGACCGCAGCCGGGCGGCGGCCGTGGCGCGAAGCTCGGCCAAGGTCTCCGCACAGCGGGCGACTTCTTCGTCGGCGCCGTGAGGTTGAAGGAGGCCACCCGCTATGGCTCCGGCCAGATCGAGCGCCCAGTCCCCGGCGCCCTCGGTCTTCGCGATGTCCGCCAGCTGCGGCAGTGCGGCGATACTCGCCGGGGTGATCGTCCCCTGATGGCACAAGCGCCCCCAGAGCCGGTCGATGGCCTCCTGGTCTCGACCGACGGCACGATCCAGCAGCCCGGGTATCGCGCGTGCCGGGCCGTAGGCGTCGTGAAGTGCGGACCAGTCGATCATCCGGTGATTCAAGCACGCTGCGGGAGCGACCTCCGGGGCGGCGAGTCGTGAGCGGGATCGCCTACGCCACCGGCGGTGCTGGGGACTGCGGCCCGCGACGATTCACGGCGTGGGACGATGACGGCCATGTCAGGTCAGGTCTGGGTGTCACTCATATCGTTGGGCGGCGTTGTCCTCGGCGGCTCGTTGTCCTACCTCGTCCAGCACAGGACTCAACGCTCGGCGGAACGCGCGGAACAACAACGGCAGCAGATCTCCTTGTCCGAGGCCCGGCGAGCGGAACGGTTGACATTGCTGGAGCGGTTCATCGAGGTGGGTGCCGAGGCCGAACGCTCCGCCTTCAGCCGACCTGCGGAGTGGGACGACACTCACGACTGGTTCCTGATGACCCGAGACGTCATGAACAGGCTGTGGGTCGCGGAACGGCTCATCCGTATCCAGTTCCCCCTACCCGTGCACGACGCAGCACGCGCGTACTTCCTCGACCTCAACCGCACAGTGTGGGAGGGCTTGCCGGATGGCGAGAGCGTCCGGGACTACCTGGAGGACAACCGGCTGGCGTTCCTGGACGCGGCCCGCGCAGTCATGGGGTAACGCCTCCCACGACGTTGGCCCTTGACGACGCACCTGCCGCTTGCCGAGTCGCGCGCTTGCACCAACTCACGTTAATTCACAAGCAAATTGAGTCTCCGTCAGGCCCCCGTGCCCGGCGCGTACGCCAGCGGGTCCGCCAGTACGTCGTGGAGGACGAGTGCCGCCGCGCCTCGGGAGGCGTCCGTGGTGGTGGAGGCGGGGCGTAGGCGGGCCGTGGTCGGGGTCCAGAGGCCGGAGACCACGCGGGCGGACAGCTCCTTCGTCAGCGCCGGGGCCAGCCACGGCATCAGTCGCGGGTAGATGCCGCCGAGGACGACCGCCTCGGGGTCGAGGAGGTTCACCGCGCCGGACAGGGCGCGGCCGAGCATGCGGCCCGCCTCCGCGAGGGCGGAGAGCGCGCGCGGGTCCTCCGCCTCGGCCCGCTCCGCGAGTTCGGGGACCCCGGTGGTTCCGGCCGCTCCCAGGAGGGCCGCCTGGCCGGCGTACTGCTCCAGGCAGCCGCGCGAGCCGCAGCGGCAGCGCGGTCCCTCGGCGTCGACGACGAGGTGTCCGATCTCGCCGGCGAAGCCGTGCGCGCCGCGCAGGAGCTCGCCGTGGACGACGATCGCGCCGCCGACGCCGATCTCGCCCGTGAGGTGCAGGAAGGTGCGGAGGTCGCCGAGCGTGCCGAACCACAGCTCGGCGAGGGCCGCCATGTTGGCCTCGTTGTCGGAGGTCAGAGGGAGGCCTTCGGTGGCGGGGCGCAGCGCGGTGAGGGCCGTACCGAAGAGGCGCTCGGCGGCGACCCCGTGCCAGCCGAGGTTGGGGGCCTGGCGGACGGTTCCGCCGGAGACCAGGCCGGGGAGGGCGAGTCCCGCTCCCGCCGGTACGAGGCCCCGACCGGCGGCTACCTCCAGGGCCTCGGCGGCGATGCGGGCGGCGCGGGCGAGGACCTCGGGGGCTTCGGCCGCACGGTTGTCGAGGCGCTCGGTGCGGCGGACGCGGTCGGCCCCCGTCAGGTCGACGACGCACACGGTGACGTAGTCGACGTTGATCTCGACGCCGAGACCGGCGGGGCCGGTGTCGGCGGGCTTGAGAACGGTTCCGGGCCGTCCGGCCTGCCCGCTGAACGTCTTGCCCGACTCCACGAGGAACCCGAGGTCGAGGAGCTGCTCGACGAGGGAGGAGACGGCGGGCCGGGTGAGGCCGACACGGGCGGCGACGGCCGCGCGCGTCGTCTCCCCCGCGTCGTGGACGGTCCGCAGGACGAGGCTCAGGTTGTGCCTGCGCACTCCCGACTTGTCGGCCTTGGGCTCCGTGGGCTGGTTCATGGTGAGCGAGAGCCTAGTCGGCCGTTTCGCTCACCCTGAAACGGCGGGGCTGTCGCCTGGAGACGGTGGGGCGGTCGCCCCGGGATGGTCGGGGGGCACCCCCTGGGTGGTCGCGGTGGTCAACCCTGGGTGGTCGGGATGGTCAACCCTGGCTGGTCGGGGTGGTCGCCCGCTGACCGCCAGGCCGCTCCCCCCGGTAACAGCCCCGCCCGTTAAAATAGTTCAGTCACCGAACTCTTCTGCGCTAGCCTCCCTCCATGACGCTTCCGCGCGACTACCGCGGTCAGACCTGTGCCCTCGCCCGCTCGATGGAGATCGTCGGCGAGCGGTGGACGCTGCTGATCCTGCGTGACGCCTTCTACGGGGTCCGCAGGTTCGGCGAGTTCGCCGCGCATCTGAACGTGCCCCGGGCCGTGCTCACCGACCGGCTCTCCACCCTCACCGGGGCCGGGGTCCTGGAGCGCCGCCCCGAGACGGGTACCGGCCGCCGCGAGGTCTACGTGCTCACGCCGAAGGGCGTCGCCCTCTGGCCGGCCGTCCGCGCGCTCACCGCCTGGGGCGAGGAGTTCTACGCGCCGGACGGCGGCGGCCCGCGCCGGGTCTTCCTGCACGCCGGCGACGAGGCGGCGCTCGGGCCGGACGGCAGGTGCACGGGATGCGGCGCGGCCGTGCCCGTCGCCGACGTCCTGGTCGCCCCCGGCCCCGGGCTCGCCCCCTCGGCCCCGGACGACGACCCGGTGACGGCCGCGCTCGCCCGGCCGCACCGGCTGCTCCTTCCCCTGCTCACCCACGCGCCCGCGGGGCGCTCCACGAGAGGTTCACAGTCATGAGGATCCTGGTCGTCGGCGCCGGTGCCACCGGTGGCTACTTCGGTGCCCTGCTCGCCCGCTCCGGACAGGACGTGACCTTCCTGGTCCGTCCGGGGCGCGCGGCGGTGCTGCGCGAGCGCGGGCTCCGGGTCGTCGCCCGCGACGAGCAATGGGCCCTGACACCCCGCCTGGTGACGGCCGACGCGCTCGACGCGCCGTACGACGTCGTCCTCCTGTCGGTGAAGTCCACCGGTCTGGACGGGGCGATCGAGGACGTGGCGCCGGCCGTCGGTCCGGACACGGCGGTCGTGCCCCTGCTCAACGGCATCGCCCATCTCGACGCCCTCAACGCCCGGTTCGGTAACTCGGTCGTCCTCGGGGGCGTGGCCAAGGTCGTCACCGCGCTCGACGAGGACGGTGACATCCGCCGGTTCGCCCCGCTGGCCCACCTGGCGCTCGGCGAGCAGGACGGTACGGAGTCCGCGCGCGCGGCGGCGGTCCGCGCGGCGCTGGACACGGCGGGGATCGCGTCCCCCGTGCCGGGGCACATCGTGACGGCGATGTGGCACAAGTGGGTGTTCATCACCACCCTGGGCGCCGTGACGAGCCTGATGCGCGGCACGGTCGGCGACGTGTACGACGTGCCGGGCGGTCCGGCCCTGGGCCCGGCGCTGCTCGACGAGGCTGCGGCGGTGGCGGCGGCGGCCGGACATCCCGTACCGGATTCCGAGCGGGCGGCCACGCTCGCCGTGGTGTCCGCGTCCGGGTCGCCGATGGTGCCGTCCCTCTACCGCGATCTGACGGCCGGCCGTCCCACGGAGGTCGAGCACCTCTTCGGCGACCTCACGGCCCGGGCCCGCACGCTGGGCGTGGCGACCCCGCTGCTCGACCTGGCGACCCTGCATCTGCGGGTCCACCAGAGGCGGGTGACGGCGAGCCCGACGTCGACCGCGACCGCGACCGCGACCGCAGTGGCTACGGCCGGCGAGGCCTGAGGGGCGCATGGAGCCCGGCCGGCCGTCGCCGTCGCCGGCCGGGTTCCAAGGCGCACCCGAGGCAGCAGCAGCCCGGACCGGATCCCGGGCGCGCCGCCCCTCCGGGCTCACCGCTCGCCCCCGGCCCAGTACGCCGCCCGCACCTCCCCCTCCGCGAAGTCGCGGCGCGGCAGACCGAGGCCGAGGGACTGCTCCAAGGCGTGGAAGTACAGCTCGAACGTGCTGGTCAGTTCGGGGTGGTCCAGCTCGGCACGGCGTACGGCTCTGTTGAGGAAGTCCAGCTCGCCGCCGCGCCGGTAGGGGGCGCGCCCGCGCTCGTACCAGATCAGCTCCAGCATGCCCCAGTCGTCGTCGACGCGGCGGCCGTCCCTCAGGTAGTCGAGGGTGTAGATGGCCTTCGCGGAGGTGGCGGTCAGCCACACGCTCTCCCGGATCCCGAGCGCCGCGTACGCCTCCTTGTCGGCGAAGGACCCCGGTGGGCTGTCGTGATGCAGCAGGAACGTCCACTCGCCCACCCGGCCGAAACAGCAGCTCTCCCACTCGCGGTCCCAGTGGACCCTGCCGTTGTCGACGGCCTTCAGATCCTTCAGGCGCGTGCCGGCCGCGACCTGTGCGGGATCGGCCCCGTACAGCAGGGCCAGCCGCTCGGCGTCGACGGACTCTCCGGGCGCCGCGCGGAAGAAGGCCAGGGTGGTGTACGGCTCCTGACCACGCCAGGAACCAGCTATCCAGGCGAGCCCGTCCAGGGGGTCGCGCCCACAGGCCTCGACCGTCCCCGCCTCGTCCAGGCCACCACTGCGGAACCTTCTGCCCCACACCGGATCGATCCGCTCCAGCGCGTGGGCCGCCTCTTCGACGCTGCCGCCGCGCCGGCCCATCGCGTCCTCGGCGATCAGGTACAGGACCAGATCGAGATCGCGGGTGGCGAAGGACTCCAGGTGCGGTCCGTGGTGGCCGTGCACGGTGCCGTCCTCGTCCAGCAGCAGCCGCAGACCGTCCTCCTCCCCGTCCCCGGCCCACCGCTCCAGCTCCGCGCGCGAGAACGCCACGGGCGGCAGCCCGACCTCGTGGAGCAGGACATGACCGGCGGCCTTCCGCCGCCAGCCCTCCGCAAGTGTCCCCTCGGTGATCTTCATGACGTCAGCATAGGAAGGGGCACTGACAACCGTCCGACGCCTTCAACCGCTCCCAAGGACCTGCCCGGCGGATCGTACGGAAGCCCTCCCTGGTCGCGGTGGGCCTCTGTTCAGGGAGTCAGCGGAGTCGGTCCGGCGCCGGAAGCCGACGGATCTGGTCATCGCCCCACGCGTACACCTCCAGGCTGGACAGGTAGCCGTCATGGGCGAAGACCAACGCTCCGCCAACCGGCTCTCCATCGGCGTCGACCACCGTTGCGTCGGCCATCGGAGTGCCGCTGACCGGCGCGGCCGCCACCAGTGACCTGTCCAGGTCGAAGACGAGGCTGGCGCAGGAACAACTGCAGCGGCCGATGACGTGCAGGAAGGGGATCTGCGCGAGCAGGGCCCGATGGCTGGGCTCGTCGCTGCTCAGGAGAGCTTCGAGAAGCCGGACCGCTTCCGCAGGTATCCGATCGCCAGACGCGCGGGTTTCCATGCCGTGACCCGACCATCCGACCGATCAGGAGGTCAAACCAGAATCAGAGCCGGGCTCGATCGACGTGGAGGCAGTTGTGTCGGCCCTGGTCTGCGGTCCGGGGTCCTGTCGGGAGGGGTCCCCTGCCGGAGCCAGGGGCTGATGGCGGCCGTGGTGAGGGGGCCGTGTGAGAGTGCCGTGTCTGCGGCAAGGTGGATCTTCGTGGTCAGTACGCCGCGGGACCGTCCGAGGACATGGTCGCGATCGTCAATGACCTCCAGAGCGGCGGCTTGGTCAGCCGTACGCCCGACCCCGCGGACCGGCGCAAGAACGCCATCACCGTCTCGGCGAGCGGCAAGGAGCGTCTGCGACGCACAGAACGCCTGGGCGATGAGGCCAACGACGAACTGACTGCGGCGCTCACGCCCCTGGAGCGTGACCAGCTCATCGACCTGCTCACGCGCATCGCTCACCCGAAGGAACCCTGCGGCGGCGCGGGTGAGACCCCGTAACGCCATCCCTCCCGTGTCCGCGGAACCGCCTCGCCGGACCCCCGATCGTCTGCCCCAGGGTCAGATGTCGCCCTGGACGAGGGCGTGCAGGTGCTCGTCGTGCCATCCGTCCGCGTGCAGCAGCGCGCTGCGCATGGTTCCTTCGAGGGAGTATCCGGCCTTCTCCGCCACACGGCAGGACGCCGGGTTGGCCACCGAGTGACACAGGCGCAGGCGGTGGAGGCCGAGGTCGTTCAGAGCCCACCCGCTGACGCGTTGCGTGGCCTCGGCCACCACGCCACCGCCGCGAGCCGAGGGAAGGATCCAGTAGACGACCTCGGCGCTGCCGGCGCCGAGGTCGATGTCGCCCCACCCGATCAGTCCCACGGCCTCCCCGCCCGGTCGCGCGATGGCCCAGATCGCGCTCAGCTCGGCCCGCCAACGCTCATGCATGCGCTCGATCCTCCGCCGCGCGTCGTCCCGTGTCTCCACGAACAGGCGGTTCCACTGGCGAATCCCGGGATCCTGACCGGCCGTCACCAGGACGTCAGCGTCGGCGATACGCCAGGGACGCAGTTCCAGACCGCCCGGAAGGCCGAGAATCGGCTGAGCCATCGCGGCCATCCGGCCCGCAGGAACAACTGCTGGTATGCCTGAGCTGGAGATCATCTCGGCATCCTGCCACGGCTTCGGCCTCGCGAAGCCGTGGCCACGGCCGCCGCTCGCGGAGCTCGTGGCCTCGCACCGGCCGCGACGCCCCGCCACCGACCCGGCGAACCCATGCGGTCACGGCTTCAGGGCCGGGTCTCCCTCCGGCTGTACGTGTCACTCGCCGTGGGCATCGAGTTGTGGACGGCGGCGGCGCCGAAGGACACGCGGTCCTGCTGGGCCTGGCGGGCGGCCTGCTGCTCCAGGAGGAGGCCCTCGGCCGATTCCGTGCGCGCGCCGTTCCTTCGCAGCAGCGTGACGATCATGAGCACCCCCAAGGCACCGAAGATCCCGAACAGGACCATTACAGAGACCATTTGGGACTCCCCCCTCGTTTCCCTCAGGGTAGACGGTCCCCTGAGGGATGTCCCGTGGATGCTCTCCGAGCCGCCGCGAGAGTGGGCCGCCGCGAACCTCCGCCAACTTGAACTCGCAGGTCAAAGGGCAGGTGCGACCCGATCTCGGGTTGCTCACGCTGGTCGTGGGCGATGGCCTGGGGTGCAGATCGTCAGTCAGCGCTCGGCTTGTCGGTTCTTGCGGTACGTCTCGTCATCCCAGCCAGGTACCTGGAAGCGGGCTTGGGCGGCGGGGTTCGGGGCGGCGTCGTGACGGCCCCTCAGGACTCCTAACGAAATGATCTTCGAGATGGTTGGATCGCTCCGGGACGGCTTCGGTTCGGGCACGACCTGCTGGCGCCGAGTGGGCCGAGGCCGAGGTATGGCCGCGACTGCACGAGGCTCTCCTCGCCGAGCTCTGCGGCGCAAACGCTCTGGATTTCTCCCGGGCGGCGGTCGACGGCTCTCGCATCCGGGCGCTGAAGGGGGATCCAAGACGGGACGAAGTCCTGTCGACCTGGGCAGGACGGGCAGCAAGCACCACCTGATCACCGACGCCACCGGCATCCCGCTCGCCGTCACCCTGACCGGCGGCAACCGCAACGACGTCACCCAGCTGATCCCACTGCTTCAGGCAGTGCCGTCCGTTCGGGGCAAGCGTGGCCGGCCCCCGGCGCCTCCCCGACGTCGTGCTCGGTGACCGCGGCTACGACCACGACAAGTACCGTCGTCTCGCAGTCATCTGCCGGCGGCGCCTGGCCGCAGTTCAGCGCCGCCACTCATAGGCACCCGGTGAAGACTCCAGCACTTCGCTCGGCCACTCCTGCAGCACCTTCCTGAGTAGCTTCCGCTGCTCGTCTATCCAGCCCTCTTCAAGACTCATGGGAAGGAACACGGAGACGCACGAACTGCCCAGATCTTCTACACGGACAGCGACAGTCCCATGCTCCTCGTTGTGCGGCTGGATCTTGATCTCGGGGCTGCGGTCGTCATCCCTCCAACAGATGTCCTGACCGGCATCAAGCAGGTCCAGAGCACGGGACCACTCCTCCAGGTCCGAAGGGAACAGGGACATGGCCAGCCGACCATCGACGAAGCTGCTGGTCACCATGACCTCTGCGTCGAGCTGGTCGTGAAGATGCAGCACGCCCGGCGACCTACGCCCCAGCACACGCACCCGAAAGCTGTTGTCGCCATCCGAGAGGCTGATCAGTTCCACCCTGCACCCTCTGCCCTGCCCGCTCACATCTGTCAGAGCTCAGGGTCTCCGAACCAGATCAACGGGCACAAGCAGGTTGTCCCCGCCTCATTCCGTCAGGAGTTCCTACAGGGCGGATTCGCGCCTGGGACCATGGACGCATGTCCGAGGAACCAGACCCGATGTCCAGTCTGTGGCCGCTCGCGTCGTCCGAGGCCACCGACTGGCTGCTGGAGCTGTGCGGTGACGGCCTGACCGGGTTCATGCCTCCGGCGATGCCTGACGCGGTGTGGGTGCTCAACGCCATGTACGAGCACGATCAAGGATCGGCCGATGTGTCGTACCACGAGTACCACCAGGCACGTCTTGCCGACGGGAGCACCCTGCCCCACATCGTCGCGGGCATCGACCTTGACGCCGTCGGCGTCGCCACAGGAGGAGGACTGGGCCGCGCCCAGCACCCAGGCCCCGGCTGGCGACGGCTGCGCTGGGCCGAACTCGCCCGGAGGACCGGCGACCCGGCCGTGCCCGACGGGCTGATGCCTTCCTACCGTTGCTTTCCCTCAGCGAAGAAGGAGGGCAGCTGGCCGCTGGGCATGATCCCGCCGACCGAGGGGAGCCTGGACCGTGATACCTGGAACCGGCTCATCAGCCTCCTCATCCAGTACAGCCCCGCAGGCCTGAACACCCGCTGCCTGGCCTACTACAACCCTCTGATGCTCGGAGCCACCGACTTCGACAACCTCCACGTGCGTGCGGGTCGACTCGGCGCCGCCGAACTCCTCTACGACCAGTCCGAAGCCGACTTCAGCCCGTCCAACCTCTGGGCCGATGACCGCTCCTGGGTCCTGTGCACCGACTACGACCTGTGGGCCACCAAGATCGTCGGTTCCCCGGCCCTCATCAACGCCTTGCTGGCCGACTCTGAGATCGAGGCGGTTCGCCTGCCCTGGGCACACTGACCACGAGCCGCCTCGGCCCGGCCGATGCCGGGGAAGGCCGGTGGCCGGGCAGTGATGTTGATCCCGCACCGCGAGCCGGGCGTGGAGCGGGCGCGCTGCCGTGGGACTACCAGCACACATCATTGCCGCCGTGCGGCAGGCCCCCGGGCCGGTCATGGCCCCGTGAGGTCGGCGAGACGGTCGGGGTAGACGTCAGCGTGAAGGCCAAGCTGGAACCGACTGCGCACCAAGCTGGTCAGACTTGTCGATCGCGGCTGGCTGCGCCAACCGAGTCCTCACCCCGTCGGACGTGCACCGGTCGAGCATGGTTTCGGCGAGGGCGAGGTTGTGCATCCGGGCAATGCCGAACCAGCCACACCAGCCACACCGAGATCGTTCCACGGGGTGGCCTGCGACCGTCCCGCCTCTCAGCTGCCGCTCAGCGGCGACGCCCACGTCGGGTCGTGTCGGGATCTCCGCGTGAGGTGGGCCAGCAGGTGCTCCGCCGTGAGGGAGGCGGTGTCCTGCGGCGCACCTACTGCGGCCAGGGCCGCCATGAGCCGTGCCGATGCTGATTCCGGTACCTCCGGGTCGGTGAGGAGGGGAAGCAGCAGCAGGAAGCGGATGGTCGGGTCCTGGACTCCTTCGGCCGCAAAGGACGGGTTGTCGGCCATCCGGATCAGTTCGCGCCATGTCAGCCCGGTGCCGGAGAAGTCTCCGTCCCAGCAGGCGATCTGCTCGACGCGGCTTCCGCCTGGAGGGCTGAGGAGGTAGTCGGTGCCGTAGTCGCCATCCAGGTTGCGGTAGACCAGCACGGCTCCGGGGCCGTCTCCCGTCGGCACTCTGAACACCGGCCAGCGTTCGGGATCGAAGAGGACCTCGGACAGGGCATCGACATCGGCGCCGTCCTCACCGAACCACTCCGGAACCGGCCGCTCAGCACACCCCCCGTCGCTGCACATCGCCAGAAGGTAGTTCGACCAGAAGCCCGGCTGGACCAGCAGTGACTCGCCTGCCACCAACGGGCCGACGTCATATCCCTTGATCAGCACCCCACGATCCTGTCACCAGCCACCGACAGACAGCCCGGGAACGCCCCTACGCCCCGCCTGACCCGCCTGACCTGCCTGACCCACCTGCCCCGGCTGCCCCGCCTGCCCCCGACCCGACTGACGCACCTCACCCGCCCAGCAGCGTCGGCGCGGCGGCCGACAGGACGGCCTCGATCCGGTCCCAGGTCGCGGAGTCGCGGGTGACCGGGGGCAGGTCCCGGCCCGTTCCCGTACCCCAGGACGTCGCCAGCGCCACCGGGTCGGCGCCCGTCGCCGCCCCGGCCGCGAGGGCCGCCGCGCCGAGGGCGACCAGTTCGTCCGCGGCCGGGACGACCAGCGGTCGGCCGGACAGGCGCCGGACGGTCTCGGTCCATGTCCGGCCCCGCGCGCCGCCGCCGATCAGGCGCAGCGGCCGGTCCCGTACGGAGGGTTCGGCGGGGTCGAGTCCACAGGCGGCGAGGAGTTGGTCGAGGGCCCGCAACACCGTGAAGGCGGCTCCCTCGTAGGCGGCGCCGAGGACGGCCCGGGGGTCCGTGCCGTGCCGGAGGCCGGTGACCAGCCCGGCGGCATGGGGGAGGTCGGGGGTGCGTTCCCCATCGAGGTACGGAAGGACGACGACCTCTCCGCCGGGCGCCGCGTCCTCCCGGTCCAGGCCGAGCAGCCCGGCGAACCGGTCGACGGCGACGGTGCAGTTGAGGGTGCAGCCGAGCGGCAGGTACGTACCGTCCGTGGCGGCGAAGCCGGCAAGTCCGGGGTCGGCCGGGCGGGCGCGGGTGGCGGCGAAGACGGTGCCGGAGGTGCCGAGGCTGACGACCGGGTGGTCGAGGAGCCCGGCGCCGCCGAGGCCGAGGCCGACGGCGGCGGCCATGTTGTCGCCGGTTCCGGCGGCCACGGCGACCGTACGGGGCAGCCCGAGGGCCTCCGCGGCGGCCGGGGCGAGGGTGCCGACGCGGGTGGCGCCGCCGGGGGCCACGGCGGGCAACAGGGCCGGGTCGAGGCCGAGGAGGTCGAGGACGCCGGGGTCGTACGTGCCGGTGGCGGTCCCGTACCAGCAGGTTCCCGAGGCGTCCCCGGGGTCGGTCACGGCGAGTCCGGTGAGGCGTTCGGTGAGGAAGTCGTGCGGGAGGCGGACCCCGGTGGCGGCCTCCGCGTGGTGGGGTTCGTGCTCGCGCAGCCACTGCCATTTGGCGGCGGTCACGGAGGCGACGGGGACGGAGCCGGTGCGTTCGAGCCAGGCCCCGGGGCCGCCGAGCCGGGTGGCGAGGGCGGCGGCCTGGGGGGCGGAGCGGGTGTCGTTCCAGAGCAGCGCGGGGCGCAGGGGGCGGGCGTCTGCGCCGAGGGCGACGAGGCCGTGCTGTTGTCCGGCCACGGCGATGCCGGTGACGGACCCGGCCGGGAGACCGGTGCCGTCGAGCGCGGCGCGGACGGCCGTGACGAGGGCGGTCCACCACTGCTCGGGGTCGCTCTCGCGCGCGCCCGAGGTGCCGGTCACGGTGTGCGGGGCTCGGCCGAGGGCGAGGAGTTCGCCGGTGTCGGCGTCGACGGCGACGGCCTTGGTGGACTGCGTGGAGCTGTCCACACCGATCACGACGGAGCGGCTGGTGGGCACCCGTCACCTCTTCTCTCGGCTCGCGGCCCGATGCGGATCGGGCGCCGTACGTCGGACATCGTTCATCGGTCATCGGACAGCAGGCATCGGGCATCGGGCATCGGTGCGACAGCTCGACGCGCGACGCGCGACGGGCATCGGGCCGCGAAGCCGCCCGTAAAGCCGCTCGGCCGCGAAGCCGTCCCTTCGATCGCTCGATCGGGTCTGGCGCCCGGCGGCCCCCTTCCCGTATTAGTTATCTCAGAAAACAAATCCGCCCGCCAGTAGCAGGGAGACACCATGACCGAGCGCTTCTCACCCACCCCCGAGGACCGTTTCACGTTCGGTCTGTGGACCGTGGGCTGGCAGGGCCGCGACCCCTTCGGCGACGCCACCCGCCCGGCCCTCGACCCCGTCGAGACCGTGGAACGGCTCGCCGCCCTCGGCGCGTACGGCGTCACCTTCCACGACGACGACCTCATCCCCTTCGGCGCCGCGGACGGCGAGCGCGACGCGGCCGTGAAGCGGTTCCGCGCCGCCCTCGACCGCACCGGGCTGGCGGTGCCGATGGCCACCACGAACCTCTTCACCCATCCCGTCTTCAAGGACGGCGCCTTCACCTCCAACGACCGGGACGTACGCCGCTTCGCCCTGCGCAAGACCCTCCGCAACATCGACCTCGCCGTCGAACTCGGGGCGAACGTGTACGTGGCCTGGGGCGGCCGGGAGGGCGCCGAGTCCGGTGCGGCGAAGGACGTCCGGGTCGCCCTCGACCGGCTGAAGGAGGCCTTCGACCTGCTCGGCCAGTACGTCACCGAGCAGGGCTACGACCTGCGGTTCGCGATCGAGCCCAAGCCCAACGAGCCGCGCGGCGACATCCTGCTGCCCACGATCGGCCACGCGCTCGCCTTCATCGAGCGCCTGGAGCGCCCCGAGCTCGTCGGGGTGAACCCGGAGACCGGCCACGAACAGATGGCGGGACTGAACTTCCCGCACGGCATCGCGCAGGCGCTGTGGGCGGGCAAGCTCTTCCACATCGACCTGAACGGCCAGTCGGGCATCAAGTACGACCAGGACCTCCGCTTCGGGGCGGGGGACCTGCGCCAGGCGTTCTGGCTGGTCGACCTGCTGGAGTCGGCCGGCTACGAGGGTCCGCGCCACTTCGACTTCAAGCCGGTGCGCACGGACGGCGCCGACGGGGTCTGGGAGTCCGCGAAGAACTGCATGCGCAACTACCTCGTCCTCAAGGAGCGCACGGCTGCCTTCCGCGCGGACCCGGACGTCCGCGACGCCCTGTCCGCCTCCCGGCTGCCCGAACTCTCCGCCCCCACGGCCGCTGACGGGCTCGCGGGGCTGCTCGCCGACCCGACGGCGTACGAGACCTTCGACGTGGACGCGGCGGCGGCTCGTTCGATGGCCTTCGAACACCTCGACCAACTGGCCCTGGAGCACCTCCTCGGCGTTCGCTGAGGCGGGTGTTCGGGGCCGCCCCCTGCGAGACTACGGACCGCCCCGCCGGAACCGTCCCCGAGGACCCGTGATGCGTGTCGCCCTCTTCGTCACCTGCGTCAACGACGCCGTCTTCCCCGCGACGGGGGTGGCCACCGTCCGGGTCCTCGAACGCCTGGGCGTGACCGTCGACTTCCCCGCCGCGCAGACCTGCTGCGGGCAGCCGCAGTTCAACACCGGGTACCGCACCGAGACCGCGCCGCTGGTGCGGCGCACGGTGCGGGCCTTCGAGGGGTACGCGTACGTGGTCACCCCCTCGGGCTCGTGCGCGGCGATGGTCCGCCACCACTACGCCTCGTTCGGCGCGGAGGCGGCGGGCCTGGCCCCGCGGGTGTACGAGCTGACGGAGTTCCTGGTGGACGTGCTGGGCGTCACGGACGTGGGCGCGT
This sequence comes from Streptomyces sp. Root1304, assembly GCF_001426405.1. GTDB lineage: Bacteria > Actinomycetota > Actinomycetes > Streptomycetales > Streptomycetaceae > Streptomyces. The sequence continues at coordinate 171,743 of NZ_LMEP01000022.1, forward strand.
ACTTCCCGCACCGGGTGACGTACCACCCGTCCTGCCACGGCCTGCGGCTGCTCGGGCTCGGGGAGCGGCCCCGGCGGCTCCTGGAGGCGGTGAAGGGCCTTGAGCTGGTGGAGCTGCCGGGTGCGGAGGAGTGCTGCGGCTTCGGCGGCACCTTCGCGGTGAAGAACCCGGACGTGTCGGCGGCGATGGGCGCCGACAAGATCACGAACGCGCTGTCCACCGGTGCCGAGGTGCTGTGCGGCGCCGACAACTCCTGTCTGCTGCACGTGGGCGGCATGCTGGACCGGCAGGGTGCGCCGCTGCGCGCGGTGCACCTGGCGGACATCCTGGCGAGCACGGAAGAGGAGCCCTGGCGGTGAGCGGAACCTTCGTCGGCATGCCGGCGTTCCCCGAGGCGGCGCGGACGGCGGTCGGGGACGCCACCCTGCGCGCCAACCTGCGGCACGCCACCCACACCATCCGGGACAAGCGGGCGCGCGCGGTCGCGGAGCTCGACGACTGGGCGGAGCTGCGGGAGGCCGGGAAACAGATCAAGGACCGGACGCTCCGTCACCTGGACACGCATCTACTCCAGTTGGAGGAGTCGGTGACGGCGGCCGGCGGGACCGTGCACTGGGCGGCCGACGCGGCGGAGGCCAACCGGATCGTCACCGCGCTCGTGAAGGCCACCGGCGAGACGGAGGTCGTCAAGGTCAAGTCGATGGCCACGCAGGAGATCGGGCTCAACGAGCACCTGGAGGCGGAGGGCATCGCCGCCTACGAGACGGACCTCGCCGAGCTGATCGTGCAGCTCGGCGAGGACCGCCCCTCGCATATCCTGGTCCCGGCGATCCACCGCAACCGGGGCGAGATCCGGGACATCTTCCGCGAGAGAATGGGGAGTTGGGGCCGCCCGGCGCCGGAGGGTCTCAGTGACTCCCCGGCCGAACTCGCGGAGGCGGCCCGGCTGCACCTGCGCGAGAAGTTCCTGCGGGCCGAGGTCGGGATCTCGGGCGCCAACTTCATGGTGGCCGAGACCGGCACCCTCGTCGTCGTCGAGTCCGAGGGCAACGGGCGCATGTGCCTGACCCTGCCGGAGACCCTGATCTCCGTCGTCGGCATCGAGAAGGTGGTGCCGACCTGGCGGGACCTGGAGGTGTTCCTCCAGACGCTGCCGCGTTCGTCGACGGCCGAGCGGATGAACCCGTACACCAGCACCTGGACCGGCACCACCGACGACGACGGTCCGGGCACCTTCCACCTCGTGCTCCTCGACAACGGGCGCACCGACGCCCTCGCCGACGAGGTGGGACGGCAGGCGCTGCGCTGCATCCGCTGCTCGGCCTGCCTCAACGTCTGCCCGGTGTACGAGCGAGCCGGCGGACACGCGTACGGCTCCGTCTACCCCGGGCCCATCGGCGCGATCCTCACCCCGCAGCTCCGGGGCACCGTGAGCGAGATCGACGCCTCCCTGCCGTACGCCTCCTCGCTGTGCGGTGCCTGTTACGAGGTGTGCCCGGTCGCCATCGACATCCCCGAGGTCCTGGTGCACCTGCGCGAGCGGGTGGCCGGGGAGGGCGGGAAGGGGCACCGCCTCGAACGGGCCGCGATCAGGGCCGCCTCCTGGGTGCTCGACCATCCGGCCGCCCTGGTGACGGGCGAGCGCCTCGCCTCCGCCACGCGTGCGTTGCACCCGAAGCGGCTGCCGGGGCCCGGGGCGCGCCAGTGGTCCGAGCACCGGAACCTGCCCGAACTGCCGGCCGAGCCGTTCCGCGACTGGTGGAAGAAGAACCGCACGTGACGGAGGACTCGCCCATGACCGACGACACCACCGGAGACAGCCTCGTCCCCAGCGCCGGAGGCACCCCCGACCCCACCACCGGCCCCAGCGCCGGAGGCATCCCCGGCCCCACCACCGGCCCCGGTGCGGACCCCGCCCCCGGCGGCTCCCGCGCGCAGGTCCTCGCCCGGATCCGTGCCGCTGTCGCCGACGCCCCCGAAGCCCCGGACGTCACCCGCGCCTACCGGACGAGTCACACTCCCGCCGGCCCCGACGGGCTGCTCGACCTCCTGCACGAGAACCTCGTCGACTACCGAGCCCACGTCCACCGCGCCACCCCGGACGGCGTCCCCGCGCTGGTCGCCCGGCTCCTCGCGGAGCGCGGCGCCCGCAGTGTCGTCGTTCCGCCCGGACTGCCCGAGGAGTGGCTCGCCGCGACCGGGGCCGACCGGTGCGGCGACGAGCCCCGGCTCACGCCGTCCGCGCTCGACGGGATCGACGCCGTGGTGACCGGCTGCGCGCTCGCGGTCGCGGAGACGGGCACGATCGTCCTCGACGGCGGCCCGGGGCAGGGCCGCCGCGCCCTCACCCTCGTACCCGATCTCCACATCTGTGTGGTCCGTGCGCCGGAGCAGGTGGTGGCCTCCGTTCCCGAGGCGCTCCCCCGGCTCGACCCGTCGCGCCCGCTGACCTGGATCTCGGGGCCGTCCGCGACGAGCGACATCGAACTCGACCGGGTCGAGGGCGTGCACGGTCCCCGCACCCTGGAAGTGATCCTGGTGCGGTGAAGCGTGACGGGCGCGTACACCGTGCGCCCGTGCGACCGGACGCTTCCCGTTGCCCGACCAGGCCGCTTTCCCTGAGGGCGAGTTGCGCGGAAGCGTCCGTTTTCTTTCCAAGAAACCTTGGTGAGAAGGTCATGGATCTGTGAAGGCCCTTTGATTTGCACTCGTCAATCGGTCAGGGTTTCGAGCGGGCCGCCGGAGAGTTTCCTGTCGGCGGCCCAACCCCCCACAAATCCTGACGAGAAGAGGCCATTTCGTGGCAACTCACAAGCGTGCCCGCACCCTCAGGAACTCCCTCGCCGTCGCGACTGCGATCGTCGCAGCGGCGGGCGTGACCGTCGCCGTCGGCCCGTTCGCCGGCGCGAGCCCGGCTCCCGCCGAGGGGACCGTCTACGGCCTCGGCGCCCAGAACGCCGTGGCGGGCAGCTACGTCGTCCTGCTCGACGGAAAGACCGACAAGGCCGGGAAGTCCGAGCTGGCCAAGGAGTACGGCGGCACCCTGCGCCGCAGCTACGACTCCAGCGTCAACGGGTTCTCGGTCAACAACCTCACCGAGACCGAGGCCAAGCGGCTCGCCGCCGACCCCTCGGTCGCGAAGGTGGTCCAGAACCGCACGTTCTCCATCAGCGCCACCCAGGAGGACCCGCCGTCCTGGGGCCTCGACCGCGTCGACCAGACCGACACCGCCGGGGACCAGAAGTACACCTACCCCGACGCCGCCGGCGAGGGCGTCACCGCCTACGTCATCGACACCGGAGTCCGCGTCAGCCACCAGGACTTCGGCGGCCGCGCCTCGGACGGCTTCGACGCGGTCGACAACGACGAGACGGCGCAGGACGGCAACGGCCACGGCACCCACGTCGCCGGCACGATCGCGGGAACCGGTCACGGCATCGCCAAGAAGGCGAAGATCGTCGCCGTCCGCGTCCTCGACGACAACGGCTCGGGCACCACCGAGCAGGTCATCGCGGGCATCGACTGGGTCACCAAGAACCACCAGGGCCCGTCCGTCGCCAACATGAGTCTCGGCGGCGGCGCCGACCCCGCCCTCGACGAGGCCGTCAAGAAGGCCATCGCCTCCGGCGTCACCTTCGGTGTCGCCGCCGGAAACGAGTCCTCCGACGCCGGGCAGGGCTCCCCGTCCCGCGTGACCGAGGCGATCACCGTCGCCTCCTCCACCAAGGACGACCAGCAGTCGAGCTTCTCCAACTTCGGCTCGGTCGTGGACCTCTACGCCCCCGGCTCGGAGATCACCTCCGCCTGGAACGACAGCGACACCGGCACCAAGACCATCTCCGGCACCTCCATGGCCACCCCGCACGTGGTCGGCGCCGCCGCCGTCTACCTCGCCGGCCACCCGGACGCCACCCCCGCCCAGGTCGCGGACGCCCTCGTCGGCGGAGCCACCTCCGACAAGATAGGCAACGCGAGCCCCGGCACCGCCAACAAGCTCCTGAAGATCGTCGAGTAACCAGCGACGCACGGGACGACGGCCCGTTCCGCCCCTTCCCGGGGGCGGGACGGGCCGCCGTCGTGTGCGGGTCGCGGCGCCGCTCGTGCCGGGTCAGTCCGTGACGGGCAGGCACTCGGCGAGGAGGGCGACGATGTCCTGCCAGGCCCGCTGGGCGTGCCGCGGGTGGTGGCCGACGCCGGGGCGCACGGTGTGGCCGACCGTCGGGTGGTGGAAGGCGTGAAGGGCTCCTCCGTAGACCACGAGACGCCAGTCGACTCCCGCGGCCTGCATCTCCGCGGTGAACGCCTCCCGTTGCGCGGGCGGCATGATCGGGTCTTCCGCCCCGACCCCGGCCCATACCGGGCAGCGAATGCGCGCCGCCTCGCCCGGTCGGCCCGTGGTCAGTGCGTTGACCGTCCCGATCGCACGCAGGTCGACGCCGTCACGGCCGAGTTCCAGTACGACCGCGCCCCCGGTGCCGTAGCCGACGGCGGCGATCCGGTCGGGGTCGGCCCGGGGTTCGGCACGCAACACGTCGAGCGCTGCGTGACCGATTCCTCGCATACGGTCGGGATCGGCGAGCAGCGGCATGCAGCGGGCCAGCATGTCCTCGGGTTCCTCCAAGTAGCGTCCGCCGTGGAGGTCGAAGGCCAGCGCCACGTACCCCAGCTCGGCGAGAGCCTCGGCCCGACGGCGCTCGACGTCGCTGAGTCCCACCCCCTCGGGTCCGATCAGGACCGCGGGCCGGCGCTCGGCACCGGCCGGGAGCGCGAGGTGTCCGATCATCGTCAGGTTGTCGGCCGGGTATTCGACCGTACGGGTGGTGACCGTCGTCATGCGACTCGACGGTAATCGTCGGCGCGCCCACTCGGGGTGGTGTTCACCGATGGCAGACAGCGGTCCGGCCCGACGACATCACCCCGCCGCACCGACGACCCCCGTTCCCCGTGGCCGGACACCGGCCGGCCACGGGGAACGCGGAGAACGCTTGCGCGAAGCATTGACGAAACACCAACGCCCCTTTAGCTTCTTGCCCGTTGCACTTCGTACGTCATATATGAGACGCGATACATGAGATCTGAGAGTGCGTCATGACCTTCGCCCCCAGCCCCATCCCCTCCCGCACCCAGTACGTCCTGGAAGCGATCAAGCACGACATCCTCACCGGCGGTCTCAGACCGGGACAGGCGCTGGTCGAGACCGAACTCGCCGCGCGTTTCGGGGTGTCGAAGACCCCGGTCCGCGAGGCCCTGAAGACCCTCGCGGGCAGCGGGCTCGTGGTGATGAGCCAGTACAAGGGCGTCACCGTCCGCACCGTCGACGCGGAGATGGCCCGCGCCGTCTACGACGTACGACTCCTCCTGGAGCCCGAGGCGGTCCGCCGCGCCGTCACCTCCCGGGCCCCGCTCGACGCGGCGCACGACGCCCTGCTGCGCGCCGCGGGTGCCGACGACCCGGCCGAACGGTCCCTGGCCAACCGGGAGTTCCACCGCGCGCTCTACCTGCCCTGCGGCAACCCGCTGCTCGGCCGGATGCTCGACGAGGTCCGCGACCAGGCGGCCCTGGTCTCCACGGTCGCCTGGGCCGCCGTCCCCTCCTGGGAGCGCGAGGCCGCCGAGCACGAGGAGATCCTGCGGCTGGCCCTCGCGGGAGACGCCGACGGGGCGGGGCGGGCCGTGCACGACCACATCGCCTCGTTCGTCGAGCGCGCCTTCCCCCACTCCTCCCTGGACAGCGAATGAGCGCGCGACCGGCGCCCGGGGCAGTCGAGACGATGCGGGCCGCGCTCGCCGACGTCGTGGCCATCCCGGTCACCCCGTTCGCCGAGGACGGCTCCGTGGACACCGCCGCCCACCGCGCGCTGCTCCGCCGCCTCCTCGACGGGGGCGTCCGCACCCTCACCCCCAACGGCAACACCGGCGAGTTCTACGCCCTCACTCCCGGGGAGCGCCGCCATCTCGCCGAGGTGACCGTCGAGGAGGCCGGGGACCGCGCCGCGATCCTCGTCGGCGTCGGCCACGACGTGCCGACCGCCGTCGACGCCGCCCGGCACGCCCGCGCCTGTGGCGCCCAGATGGTGATGGTCCATCAGCCCGTGCACCCGTACGTCTCCGAGAGCGGCTGGGTCGACTACCACCGGGCCATCGCCGAGGCCGTCCCCGAGCTGGGCGTCGTCCCCTACGTCCGCAACCCGCTGCTCGGCGGGGCGCGGGTCGCCGAGCTGGGCGCCGCGTGCCCGAACGTCGTCGGCGTGAAGTACGCGGTCCCCGACGCGGCCCGGTTCGCCGGCTTCGCCCGGGACGCGGGCCTCGACCGCTTCGTGTGGGTCGCGGGTCTCGCCGAGCCGTACGCCCCCTCCTACTTCGCGGGCGGCGCCACCGGGTTCACCTCCGGCCTGGTCAACGTCTCCCCCGCGCTCCCCCTGGAGATGCTGGGAGCGCTGCGCGCCGGTGACTACCCGGCCGCCATGAAGGTCTGGGAGCGGATCCGCCGCTTCGAGGAGCTGCGCGCGGCGAACGGCAACGCGGACAACGTGACCGTCGTCAAGGAGGCCCTCGCCTCCCTCGGCCTGTGCCGCCGCGACGTCCGCCCGCCGAGCCGCGCACTCCCCGAGAGCGAGCGGCCCGAGGTCGCGGAGATCGCCGCCGGGTGGCCGATATGAACGAGGGTCCGGACACGGCCGGCACGGGCACACCGGAAGCGGACACCGCCGGCGCGGGCGGGACGGCCCCGGACACGGCCGCCGCGGAGGCCCCCCGCCGCCCCGAGGAGCTGCGCAGTCACCAGTGGTACGGCACCGACGGGGTCCGTTCCTTCAGTCACCGCGCCCGCACCCGGCAGCTCGGCTATCTGCCCGAGGAGCACCTCGGCAAGCCGGTGATCGCGATCCTCAACACCTGGTCCGACATCAACCCCTGCCACGTCCACCTCCGCGACCGGGCCCAGGCCGTGAAGCGCGGGGTGTGGCAGGCCGGCGGCTTCCCGCTGGAGTTCCCGGTCTCCACCCTCTCGGAGACCTTCCAGAAGCCGACTCCCATGCTGTACCGCAACCTGCTGGCGCTGGAGACCGAGGAGCTGCTGCGCTCGTACCCGGTGGACGGGGCGGTGCTGATGGGCGGCTGCGACAAGACGACCCCGGCGCTGCTGATGGGGGCGGCCTCGGTCGACCTGCCGACGGTGTTCGTCCCGGCGGGGCCGATGCTGCCGGGGCACTGGCGGGGCGAGGTCCTCGGTTCGGGCACGGACATGTGGAAGTACTGGGACGAGAAGCGGGCCGGGCGCATCGGCGACTGCGAGATGGCGGAGCTGGAGAGCGGTCTGGCCCGCTCCCCCGGTCACTGCATGACGATGGGGACGGCGTCGACGCTGACCGCCGCCGCCGAGACCCTGGGGGTGACGGTGCCGGGCGCCTCCTCGGTGCCGGCGGTGGACTCGGGGCACGACCGGATGGCGGCGGCCTCGGGGCTGCGGATCGTGGAGCTCGTACGGCGGGACCTGCGGCTCTCGCGGATCCTGACGAGGGAGGCGTACGAGGACGCGGTGGCCGCCGTGCTCGCGCTCGGCGGCTCCACCAACGCGGTGATCCATCTGATCGCGATGGCCGGGCGCTCCGGGGTGAAGCTGACGCTCGACGACTTCGACCGGATCGCGAGGACGGTGCCGGTGCTGGCGAACCTGCGGCCGGGCGGCCGGTTCCTGATGGAGGACTTCCACTTCGCCGGCGGGATGCCCGGCTTCCTGTCGCGGCTCACCGACGTGCTGCACCTGGACCGGCCGACCGTCTCCCACGCCACCCTGCGGGAGCAGCTCGACGGCGCCCTCGTCCATGACGAGGAGGTGATCCGCGACCGTTCCAGGCCGCTGGCCCCGGAGGGCGGGGTGGCGGTGCTGCGGGGCAACCTCTGCCCGGACGGTTCGGTGATCAAGCACATCGCGGCCGAGCCCCGGCTGCTGAAGCACACCGGTCCCGCGGTCGTCTTCGACGACTACCGGACGATGCAGCGGACCATCGACGACCCGGCGCTCGGCATCACCCCGGACCATGTGCTGGTGCTGCGCGGAGCGGGCCCCAAGGGCGGGCCGGGGATGCCGGAGTACGGGATGCTGCCGATCCCCCGGTACCTGCTGGAGCAGGGGGTGCGGGACATGGTGCGGATCTCCGACGCCCGGATGAGCGGGACGAGTTACGGGGCGTGCGTGCTGCACGTGGCGCCCGAGTCCCATGTCGGCGGCCCGCTCGCGCTCGTCCGCACGGGTGACACGATCACCCTCGACGTGGCGGCTCGTTCCCTCCATCTGCACGTCCCGGACGAGGAGTTGGCGGAACGCCGGGAGGCGTGGACGCCGCCGCCGGTCCGTTACGAGCGCGGCTACGGCGCGCTGTACATGGAGCAGATCTCCCAGGCCGACACCGGCTGCGACTTCGCGTTCCTGGCCCGGCCGGGCGCCACCCCGGATCCGTACGCCGGCTGAGCCTCCCGGGTACCGCCCGGGCCGCGGCACCTGCCCGCGCCCCCCTCACGCTCGGCCCGCCCCCACCCCCGCCCGACCTCTCGCACGACGTTCGCGCAGCGCTTCACCGAGAACGGAGCCGCCGTCATGGCCTCAGCTGTGACCCCATCGCCCCGAGCCCTCAGGGCTCGGCCGCGCCATCGCACGGGAGCGACCCCCCGCCGACTGCCGTACCTCCTGATCGCCCCCGCCGGACTGCTGATGCTGGGCTTCATCGCCTATCCCGTGCTCAGCGTCTTCTACTACAGCCTCCAGCACTACAACCCCACGAAGCCCTGGCGGAACGGCTTCGCGGGTCTGGACAACTTCGCCCGGATCTTCACGGACGACCCCGCGTTCTGGGGGACGCTGACCTTCAGCCTCAAATGGGTCGTCGTCGAGGTGACGCTCCAGCTGCTCTTCGGTCTGGCGCTCGCCCTGATCGTGAACCAGACGTTCGTCGGCCGCGCCCTGGGCCGCGCCCTGGTCTTCTCGCCGTGGGCGGTCTCGGGCGTCCTGACCTCCGCGATCTGGGTCCTGCTCTACAACTCCCAGACGGGCATCAGCCGTTACCTGGCGGACCTGGGCCTCGGCACGTACGGCACGTCCTGGCTCTCCGACACCGCGACCGTGTTCCCGGCGGCGATCGTCGCCGACCTCTGGCGTGGGGTCCCCTTCTTCGCCATCCTCATCCTGGCCGACCTCCAGTCCGTACCGAAGGACCTGTACGAGGCGGCCGAGGTCGACGGGGCGGGCCGGATACGGCAGTTCGTCCACATCACCCTGCCGCACATCCGGGACGCGATCGTCCTGTCCACGCTGCTGCGCGCGGTCTGGGAGTTCAACAACGTCGACCTGCTGTACACGCTGACCGGCGGCGGCCCCGCGGGCGAGACGACGACCCTGCCGCTGTACATCGCCCACACCAGCGTCGACGCCCATGACTTCGGATACGCCTCCGCCCTCACGACGGTGGCGTTCGTGATCCTTCTCTTCTGCTCGATGGTCTATCTGCGCCTGAGCAAGTTCGGAGGCGACGGCAAGTGAAAGCCGCCCGGCACAGGGCGTGGGACGAGGTACCCCGATGGCAGATCTATCTGCCCCTCGGGATCTACCTCCTCTTCACCCTCATCCCCTTCTACTGGATCCTCCTCTTCGCCGTGCGCCCCGCCGGCTCCACCTCCCTGCTGCCCTGGCCGATGACGACCGCGCACTTCGAGAAGGTGTGGAACGAGCGCAGCTTCGGCGTCTTCTTCCAGAACAGCCTGCTCATCGGGGTGGCGGTGCTGGTCAGCACCACCGTCGTCGCCCTGGCCGGCGGGTACGCGCTGGCCCGTTTCGACTTCCGGATCAAGAAGGGCTTCCTGCTGGCCCTGCTCTGCTCCCAGTTCGTGCCGGGGGCGCTGCTCCTCGTGCCGCTCTTCCAGATCTTCGCCGAGCTGCGGATGATCAACTCGCTCGGCAGCGTGATCATCGCCGAGACGGTCTTCCAGCTCCCGCTGTCGATGATCCTCATCAGCGGCTTCATCAGGAACGTGCCCTCCTCCCTGGAGGAGGCGGCCTGGGTGGACGGCTGCAACCGGTTCCACGCCTTCCGGATCGTCGTCCTCCCGCTGCTCCGGCCCGGTCTGGTCGCCGTCGGCTCCTTCGCCTTCGTCCACGCCTGGAACCACTTCCTCTTCGCCCTGATGTTCCTCAGCAGCCAGGACAAGCAGACGATCCCCGTCGGCCTGAACACCCTCATGGGCGCCGACAGCGTCGACCTAGGGGCGCTCGCCGCGGGCGGGGTCGTCGCCGCCGTCCCCGTGGTCCTCGTCTTCGCCTTCATCCAGAAGTGGCTGGTCACCGGATTCAGCGCCGGGGCGGTGAAGGGATGAGCATCCTCCACACCGAGGCGGAGGGACCGGACACCGCACGCACCCCGCTGCCCGTCGTCCTCGCGGGCGCCCGAGGCCACGGCCGCAGCCACCTCCTCAACATCCGCCGCCTCGAAGAGGCCGGGCTCGTCCGCCTCGCCGGGGTCTGCGAGCTGCGTCCCCTCGACGCGGCCGAGCTCGACGGCTTCGGCGCCCCGGCGCAGTCCGCCGACCTCGACGCGCTGCTCGCCGCCACCGGCGCCCGGATCGCCGTGCTCAGCACCCCCATCCAGACCCATGCCGACCTGGCCCTCGTCGCCGCCCGGCACGGGGCGCACCTCCTCCTGGAGAAGCCGCCCGCCCCGTCGTACGCGGAGTTCCGCCGGATGGCCGACGGGGTCGCGGCGGCCGGGGTCGCCTGTCAGATCGGCTTCCAGTCGCTCGGTTCGCACGCGGTGCCCGCGATCCTCCGGATGGTCGAGGAGGGCGCGATCGGCGCACTCCTCGGCGTCGGCGGGGCGGGGGCCTGGGTCCGCGACGAGGCCTACTTCCGGCGCGCGCCCTGGGCGGGCCGCCGCCGCCTCGACGGGGTCGACGTCGTCGACGGGGTGCTCACCAACCCCCTGGCGCACGCGGTCGCGACGGCGCTCGCGCTGGCGGGCGCCTCCCGGGCCGAGGACGTCGAGCTGGTCGAGACCGAGCTGCTGCGGGCGCACGCGATCGAGTCCGACGACACCTCAGGGGTACGGGTCGTGACCTCGGCCGGCGTCCGGGTCGCGGTCGCGGCGACGCTGTGCGCCGAGAAGTCCGCGGAGCCGTACGTGGTCGTGCACGGCAGCCGGGGCCGGATCACCTTCTGGTACCGGCAGGACCGGGTCCTCGTGCAGCGCGGCGGGCACGGGCCGGTGGAGACCGAGTACGGCCGCACCGACCTCCTGGAGAACCTCGTCGCCCACGTCACGGACGGCGCCCCGCTGTGGGTGCCGCCGGCGGAGACGGGTGGGTTCATGCGGGTGGTCGAGGCGGTACGGACGGCCCCCGAGCCCCGGGAGATCCCCGCCGCGCACTGGCACGGCGAGCCGGGCGACGGCGGACCGCGCCGGGTCGTCCACGGGGTCGACGCCCTGGTGGGCGCGGCCGCCGACGGACTGAAGCTGTTCTCCGAACTCGGCGCCCCCTGGGCTCCGTCGCCCCGGGCGGGCGTCCGATGACCGCCGGGCCGGCGACGGTCCTGCGCTGCCGGGGCCGTACCGTCGCCCGCTACACGATCCGGCCCCGGCTCGCCCCGGACCACTCCCCCCGTCCGTACCTCCACCCCGTCACCACACTCGCGGGGCGGCCGGTCACCGAGAGCGTGCCCGCGGACCACCCGCACCACCTCGGGGCGGGCGTGGCCGTGGCCGATGTCGCCGGGTACGACTTCTGGGGCGGGCGCACCTTCGTGCGCGGCCGTGGCCCGGTCGCGCTCGACAACCACGGGGTGCAGCGGCACGAGCGGTTCACTCGGTGCGGGCCGGACGGGTTCGTGGCGGAGCTGAGCTGGACGGCGGGCGGCGAGCGGCTGCTCGGGGAGCGCCGCACGGTGGCGGTCACCGCGCTCACCGACACCGCCTGGGCGCTCGACCTGGCCTTCTCGCTCACCAACGTCTCCGGCCGTGAGCTGTCGGTCGGCAGCCCCGCGACGAACGGCCGGCCGGGCGCCGGGTACGGGGGCTTCTTCTGGCGCGCGCCGAAGGAGGCGAGGCCCCCGGCGGTGTTCGCGGCCTGCGCCGTGGGCGAGGAGGCGGTGCACGGGGTGCGCGCGGACTGGGTGGCGCTCGCCGGCGAGGACTGGACCCTGGTGTTCGCCGGGGCGACGGCTCGGACCCGTGAGGACCCGTGGTTCGTCCGCGCGGCCGAGTACCCGGGGGTCGGCTCCTCCCTCGCCCACGAGACCCCGCTTCCGCTGGGCGCCGGGGAGACCGTCGTGCGGCGGGTGGTGACCGTCGTCGCCGACGGCCGCCTGGACCGGGCCGGGGCCGCGGCCCTGGTACGCGGGGCGGTGGCGTCATGACGGGGGGCCACGGCGGTAGGGCGACGCACGGAGCGCACGGCCGTGCGGCGGCGCTCGGAGCGTACGGCGGTACGGCGACGCCCGGGGCGTACGCGGGCCGTGCGGCGGCCGGGGACCTCGGTGACGGCACCTACCGCAATCCGGTCCTCGCCGCCGACTGGTCCGATCCGGACGTGCTGCGGGTCGGGGAGGACTACCACCTCACCGCGTCGAGCTTCGGCCGCTCCCCCGGGCTGCCGCTGCTGCACTCCCGGGACCTGGTCAACTGGACGCTCGTCGGCCACGCCCTGGAACGGCTGGAGCCGGCCGCCGCGTTCGGTGAGCCCCGGCACGACCGGGGGGTGTGGGCGCCCTCGCTGCGGCATCACGACGGGCGGTTCTGGATCTTCTGGGGCGACCCCGACCAGGGGGTGTTCCAGGTCAACGCCCCTTCCGTACGCGGCCCGTGGACGCCCCCGCACCTGGTGAAGGCGGGCCGGGGTCTGATCGACGCCTGCCCGCTGTGGGACGAGGAGTCGGGCGAGGCGTACCTCGTGCACGCCCTGGCGAAGTCCCGCGCGGGGGTCAACAACCGGCTGATCGGGCACCGGATGAGCCCGGACGGCAGCAGGGTCCTCGACGGGGGCCGGGTCCTCGTCGACGCCGATCTGCTTCCGGGCTGGTTCACCCTGGAGGGGCCGAAGCTGTACCGGCACGGCGGCTGGTTCTGGATTCTCGCCCCGGCCGGGGGCGTGGCCACCGGCTGGCAGGGGGCGTTCCGGTCGCGGTCGTTCTTCGGCCCGTACGAGGAGCGGATCGTCCTGGCGCAGGGCGACACCGACGTCAACGGCCCGCATCAGGGCGGCTGGGTCCGCACCCAGCGCGGCGAGGACTGGTTCCTGCACTTCCAGGCGTCGGGGGCGTTCGGGCGGCTCGTCCATCTCCAGCCGATGCGCTGGGACGCGGACGGCTGGCCCGTGCTCGGCGACCACGGCGCCCCGGTGCGCGTCCACCGCAAGCCGGACCTGCCGGAGCAGCCGCGCGCGCGGCCGGCGGTGGACGACGCCTTCCCCGGCGGCCGGTTCGGCCGGCAGTGGCAGTGGACCGCCAACCCCGACGAGGGCTGGTCCTGCCGGCACTCGGGCGACGGCCTCCGCCTGGCCTGTGTGCGGACGGAGCGCGTGGACGACCTGCGCGGGGTGCCGCACGTCCTGACGCAGCGGCTGCCCGCCGGGGCGGGCCTGGTCGAGGTCGGGCTGCGGCTCGACGCGGAGGCCGCCGGGGCGCGTGCCGGGCTCGTCGTCCTCGGGGACGCGTACGCGTGGATCGGCCTGGAGCGTTCCCCGGACGGCACGGCGCGGCTCGTGCACCGCTTCACCCCGCCCGGCGCCGCCCGGGAACGGGACGCGGCGAGGCCTCGGGCGGTCCCCGCCGGCCGGGTGCTGCTGCGGATCGCGGTCACGGCGGACGCCCGCTGCCACTTCTCGTACGACACCGGCGAGGGCCCGGTCCCGGTCGGGCCCGAGTTCGCCGCCACGCCGTGGCGCTGGGTCGGCGCGCTGCTCGGCCTGTTCGCCGCGGCGCCCGGTGACGCGGGGCACGCCGGGGCGGGCGTGTTCACCGACTTCCGCGTCACCCCCGGCTGAGGGCCCCGCTGTCCACCGAGCACAACCCCACCCCACCCCCGTACCAACCCCACAGAAGAGAGCCGACGATGACCGTCTTCACCCGTGGAGGGCGCAGAGCCGCCCTCGCCCTCGCCCTGTCCGGCGTCCTCGCCCTGACCGCCACCGCCTGCGGCGACGACGGCAGCGGCGCGGCCGGCGACAAGGGCGCCGAGGGATCGGGCCAGGGAAAGATCACCTTCTGGGACAACAACGGCGGTGTCCGCACCGATGTGTGGAAGGAGATCATCGCGGACTTCGAGAAGGCGAACCCCGGCATCGACGTCGAGTACGTCGGGGTCGCCTCCAAGGAGGTCCAGTCGAAGTACGACACCGCGATCCAGGGCGGCGCGCTGCCGGACGTCGGCGGGGTCGGCGCGGCGATGCTCGCCGGGATCGCCGCGCAGAACGCCCTGGAGCCGCTGGACGCCCGGATCGAGGGCAGCGCGCTCAAGGGGAAGCTCAACGCCGGCATGCTCGCGAGCGTGAAGTCGGCGGGCGGCCGGGACAAGCTGTTCACCGTCCCCACCTCCGCCAGCAACGGCGTCCTCTACTACCGCACCGACCTGTTCAGGGCGGCCGGGCTGCCGGAGCCCCGTACCTGGTCGACGTTCTACGCGGCGGCGGAGAAGCTGACCGCCGCCGACAGGAACCGGTTCGGATACACGATCCGCGGCGGCGCGGGCTCGATCGCGCAGGCCCTGGACGCGATGTACGGCCAGAGCGGCATCACGAGCTTCTGGAACGGCGACAGGACCACCGTCAACGACCCGAAGAACGTGGCCGCGCTGGAGAAGTACGCCGGCCTGTTCAAGCGGACGACGCCCGCCGCCGACGTCAACAACGACTTCACCAAGATGGTCGCCCAGTGGGACAGCGGCCAGATCGGCATGCTCAGCCACAACCTGGGCTCCTACCAGGACCATGTGAAGGCACTGGGCCCCGGGAAGTTCCGGGGCATCCCCAACCCGACACTGGACGACGGCACCCGGGTGCAGGTCTCCAACCCGGTCGACGGCCTCGGGCTCTTCTCGTCCAGCAGGAACAAGGCCGCCGCCTGGAAGTTCATCGAGTTCGCGGCCTCGCACGCCTCCAACAGCAAGTGGAACAGGTCGGCCGGCGCCATCCCCGCCAACACGGAGGCGGCGCGGGACCCGTGGCTCCAGGAGGCGGAGCCGACGAAGCTCGGCGCCGAGGTCCTGTTCAGCGGCAAGGCCACGATCGTGGAGCTGCCGTACTACCTGCCCGACTGGAACACCCTCTCCAAGGCGGAGAACGAGCCCGCCTTCCAGAAGGTCCTGCTCGGCACGTCCACGGCCCGGGAGTTCCTCGACCACCTGGCCGAGCGGCTGAACGCGGCGCAGGCCGAGTGGAAGCAGCAGAACCCGTGAGCGTCGGCCGCCGCGCGGTGGTCACGGCCGGGGCGGGCCTCGCGCTCCCCCTGGCCGGGGCTCCCCCGGCCCGTTCCCAAGGACACC
Source organism: Streptomyces sp. Root1304 (assembly GCF_001426405.1). Classification (GTDB taxonomy): domain Bacteria; phylum Actinomycetota; class Actinomycetes; order Streptomycetales; family Streptomycetaceae; genus Streptomyces. Next base: position 187,261 of record NZ_LMEP01000022.1, read on the forward strand.
CCCGTATGCGCACCCTCTTCGTCGCGGGCGACTCCACGGCCGCCCTCAAGTACGCCGACGCCGCGCCCGAGACCGGCTGGGGCATGGCCCTCCCCTTCTTCCTCCACCCGGACGTGACGGTCGCCGACCACGCCGTGAACGGGCGCAGCACCAAGAGCTTCCTCGACGAGGGGCGGCTCGAACCGATCCTGGCGGCGCTCCGCCCCGGTGACCTGCTCCTGGTCCAGTTCGGCCACAACGACCAGAAGGTCGCCGACCCGACCCGGTACACCGAGCCGTGGACCTCCTACCGGGACAACCTGCGCGTCTTCGTCGAGGGCGCGCGTTCCCGGGGCGCCCTCCCGGTGCTCGCCACCTCCGTCGAGCGGCGCCGGTTCGACGTCGACGGGACCGCCCTGCGCACGCTCGGCGCGTATCCGGCGGCGATGCGGGAGACCGCCCGCGAGGCGGACGTCCCGCTCCTGGACATCGAGGCGCTGTCGCTCGCGCTGTGGCAGCGGCTGGGCCCGGAGGCCACCAAGACGTACTTCAACTGGACGGCGACCGAGCAGGACAACACCCACTTCAACCCGCCGGGCGCGATCGAGGTGGCCCGGCTGGTCGCCGCCGAGCTGCTCCGCACCCATGTCCTGACGCCGCGCGAGACGCGCCGCCTGGACGACGCGATACCCACCCGCTGGATCACCTGGCCCGAACCCGAGGAGAACCGACCATGAACCGGACCACGAACCGGAGCGGGAACCGGAGCACCGACCGGACCACGAACCGCGGCACGAACCGGAGCGCGCGCCTGGGAGCGGTGGCCGCGGCCGCCCTCCTCCTGACGGTCGTCACCCCCGCGGCCGGCGCCCGGGCCGTCCCCCGGCCGGGCGGGGACCCGGCCCGCGCGACCCTCCCTGCCGGTGACGGCTGGGCGTCCGCCGGTACGGGCACCACGGGCGGATCGGCCGCCGTCGCCTCCCGGGTCTTCACCGTCACCACCTGGGAGGAGTTCCGGGCCGCGCTCGCCGTGCCCGGCACCGAGCCCCGGCTCGTCCGGGTGGTGGGCACGCTGAACGCCACCGCCGCCGGCTGCGCCGCCTTCGAGGCCCCCGGCTACGACTTCGCCCGCTACCTCGCCGACTACGACCCCGCCGTCTGGGGGTACGAGAACGAGGTCAGCGGCCCCCAGGAGGACCTGCGGGCGGCCTCGGCCGCGGCACAGGGCGAGGCGATCAAGGCGAAGGTCCCCGCGAACACCACGATCGTCGGAGTCGGGAGGCACGCGGGGATCACCGGCGGCAGCCTCCAGGTCACGGGCGTGGACAACGTCGTAGTCCGCAACCTGACCATGGAGTCCCCGCTCGACTGCTTCCCGCAGTGGGATCCCACGGACGGTGCGACCGGCGCCTGGAACTCCGAGTACGACAGCCTCGTCGTGTACGGCTCCACCCATGTCTGGATCGACCACAACACCTTCACCGACGGGGCCCACCCGGACGGTTCGCTGCCCTCGTACTACGGGGAGGTGTACCAGCAGCACGACGGCGAGCTGGACGTCGTGCGGGGCGCGGACCTCGTCACGGTCTCCTGGAACGTCTTCACCGACCACGACAAGACCCTGATGATCGGCAACAGCGACAGCGCGGGCGCCACCGACCGGGGCAGACTGCGGGTCACCCTCCACCACAACCTCTTCGACAACGTGGTGGAACGCGCGCCCCGGGTCCGGTTCGGGCAGGTCGACGCGTACAACAACCACTTCGTGGTGCCGGGTTCCGCGTACGTGTACAGCTTCGGCATCGGCCAGGAGTCCCGACTGGTCGCGGAGAAGAACGCGTTCACGCTCGCCGCGGGCGTCCCCGCCGGACAGATCCTGAAGAAGTGGAAGGACGCCCCGGTCACCACCTCCGGCAACTACGTCAACGGCGTCCCGGTCGACCTGCTCGCCGCGCACAACGCGCGGTACCCCGCCGAGCAGCTCCGCGCGGACGCCGGCTGGACCCCCGTCCTGCGCACCCGGGTCGACCTCCCGAGGGCCGTCCCCGCCCTCGTCGACCACCACGCGGGCGCCGGCCGCCTCCGCTGAGCCCCCGGGGAGCACCCGTTCACCCCCGCCCGATACGGTGCCGCATCACCTGCTGTTGACGTTGCTGCGGGGCGGGCGCATCGAGGGGATCAGTATGGCGACGATCACGGTGGACGTGGCGGTTCCCGACGCGCTGCGGCCGGTCGTGGATGTGGCGGCGTTGCCGGCGGCCCTCGGTGACGCGGGGCCGGCGTGGCTGGTGCTGTCCGAGGGCGGACGGCTGGCGCGGTGGACGCCGACGACCGGCGAGGTGCGGGACGTGGCCCGGTATCGGGAGGAGAGGCCGGCGTCCGCAGCCGGTGGCGGCGTTCGGCTGCGGGTTCACGCGTCTCGATGCGGCCGTTGGGCGGCGGTGGTTCAGGACCGTGGCCGGTACGGCACCGTCGTCGATCTCACCAGCGGTTCGCCGGTGGTGACGTTCGACGGCGGGGACTACTGCTGTGAAACCGTCCCGTTCGCGTTGGCGTTCGCCGAGCACGGCGGCCGGCCGGTTGTCGTCCATCGCACCGACTGGAACCGCTTGGACGTCACCGATCTCGCGTCCGGGGAGGTGCTTACGGCGCGGGACAGCCCGGATGGAGAGGAGGAAGACGCGGAGTACGACCTCGACTACTTCCACGGCGCGCTGTCGCTGAGTCCCGACGGGACTCGTGTCTACGACGGCGGGTGGGTGTGGCAGCCGTGGGCGATGCCGGCGGTGTGGAGCCTGACCGCCTGGCTGCACGGCAACCCGTACGAGTCCGAGGACGGGCCCAGCCGTGCGGTGTATCCCGAGGTCTCGGAGTGGAACGGGCCGGTGGTGTGGATCGACGACGAACGGATCGCGGTGTACGACCGGGACGAGGCCGGCAGCGGTACCGTCCACGTCCTCGACCCCACCTCGATCGCACCGCACTCGCCGGGCGTCCGGTGGATCAGGGCGCTCGCGACGTTCCCCTGGCCGGTCGGCGATCTCGGCTTCTTCACCGACGGGGAGCATCTGCTGATCGCCGACGAGGCCGGTCTGCGGGGCGTCGACATCACCAGCGGACAGCAGGTGTTCGCGATCGACGGGTTCCGCCCGGCGCGTCAGGATCGGCATACCGGAACGCTGATCCAGGTCGGCGGCGCCACTGCCCGGTTGTGGACGCCGCCGGACTGGACCCCGCGCGCCGGCTGAGCCACCCTTTCCCGCCGCGTACCCCGGCGGCCTATTCGAGCAGTTCCGCGTACGAGCCCATGGCCAGGGCGATGTCCGCCTGGGCCCAGAACCGGTGGTACGTGAAGACGGGCGCGGCGCCGCCCGCGAGGTAGGCCTCGATCTTCGGCCGGGCCGGGTCGTCCTGGTAGAAGGTGCGGATCGAGGCGAAGGCGGAGGAGGTGCTCACCGGGGCGCCGTTCGGCATGGTGCCGGTCCAGGCGTTCGGCACGTGCACGGGGTCGTCGAAGCGGCTGTAGTCGGCGCGGGTCTCCGGGACGGCGATGCCCAGCGGGTCCCGGTGGTGGTCCCACATGCCGTCGAGAAGGGCCTTGGCGACGCGCTTCGCCTCGGCGTGGCCGGAGCTGGCCGCGTAGTAGGTGAGGGTCTTGGCGTACGCGGCGGCGACGCCGACGTCGACCTCGGCCTTCGCGCGGCCGGGGGCGGTCGCGGCGAAGACGGCCGAGCCGGTGCCGGTGGCCGCGGCGGCGACGGTGATGCCGACGGGCGCGGACTCGGCGGAGGCGCCGAGGCTGTCGTAGGCCTTGTCGTAGAGGGAGTGGGGCCGGTGGCGAGGCCGGCCGCGCCGAAGGTGAAGGGCGCGGTCGTGTCCGTACCGAGGAGGGTGGTGTCGCTGTAGAACGCCACCTTGCCGACGGTGGCGACGAGCGGCACCGGGTCGCCCTGGCTGTACACGGCTCCGGGGGCGGGGCTGGTGAGGACGGTCATCGGGGCCTGGTGGGCGCCCGTGCAGGGGGTGCCGTTGACCGCGAAGGAGGTGGGGCGGCGTTGGCGCCGCTGTAGGTGAACTGGGCACCGGTGGTGGCGACGGCGGTGAGGCCGAGGGGGAGGGGGGTGCGCCGCGGCCGGCGCGGTCAGCTGCCGACGGGGGCGCGTTCTCGGTCGGAGGCGTGGCATGGGGGTGGTTCTCCTCGCGGCTCTGGAGGTCGGGGGGAGCGAAGAGCGGAACCTGTACGGAGACAAGCTCTGAACCAGTGGGAGCGCTCCCACTGTGCAGTTGGGGCGCGGCGGCGTCAAGGTGCGTGAAGAGTCGAAGGCAATCGGCGGGGAATTTACCCAACACCTCTTTTGCTTGGCGTCAGTTGACGCTACGGTCTGCCCCGACCAGTGGGAGCGAATCCGTCCGGTCGGCACACCGTCAGGGGTGTGCCCTCGCTGCGAGGACTCGCTCATGCGACATCCCCCACGTCTGTTCGCGCTGCTCTCCGGAGCGGCGCTCACGATGGCGAGCACCGCGCTCGCCCTCATGGGTACGGCCTCAGGAGCCGCGGCCGCACCCGTCTGCACGGTGGAGTACTCGGTCGTCGGCCAGTGGGCCGGCGGCTACCAGGGCGCCGTCACCGTCACCAACGGCGGCGCCGCGCTGAACGGCTGGAGCCTCGGCTTCGGCTTCCCGGCCGGCCAGGTCGTCAGTCAGGGCTGGGGCGGCACGTGGTCCCAGACCGGGGCCGCCGTCACGGTCGTGAACGAGAGCTGGAACGCGGCACTCGGCACGGGCGCGAAGATCACGGGCGGCTTCGTCGCCTCGTGGTCGGGGGCCAACACGGCACCCACCGCGTTCACGCTCAACGGCACACCGTGCGCCACCGGCACGCCCCCGACGCCGACTCCCACACCCACACCCACACCCACACCCACACCCACACCCACACCCACACCCACCGAGTCGACCACACCACCCACCACACCCCCGACCACCCCTCCCACCACTCCCCCCACGACCCCCGCCCCCGTCACCGGCGCGCCCGAACTCGGCGTGTCCGGCAACAGGTTCACCGATCAGAACGGCGCGACCCGCCGTCTGCTCGGCGTCAACCGCTCCGGCGGCGAGTTCATGTGCGTCCAGGGCTACGGCATCTGGGACGGCCCCGCCGACGACGCCTCGGTGAAGGCCATCGCCGACTGGAAGGCCAACACGGTCCGCATCCCCCTCAACGAGGAGTGCTGGCTCGGCCTGGACAACATCAAGCCCGAGTACCGGGGCACCCCGTACATCAGCGCCGTCAAGGACCTGGTGACCAAGGTCCTCGCCCACGGAATGACCCCCGTGGTCGAACTGCACTGGACGTACGGCCAGTACACCGGCAACTCGGCGGGCTGCTCCGACGTGCACGCCACCTGCCAGAAGCCGATGCCGGACGCCCGGTACACCCCGGCGTTCTGGACCTCGGTGGCGAACACCTTCAAGAACGACAGGCGGGTCGTCTTCGACCTGTTCAACGAGCCCTATCCGGACCGGGCGACCTCCACCGCGACCCAGGCCTGGTCCTGCTGGCGCGACGGCGGAACCTGTCCGGGCATCGGCTACGAGGTCGCCGGCATGCAGGACCTGGTGGACGCGGTCCGCGCCACGGGGTCGAGGAACCTCCTCCTCGTCCCGGGCCTCGCGTACTCCAACGACCTGAGCCAGTGGCTCACGTACCGCCCCACGGACCCGGCGGACAATCTGGCCGCCGCCTGGCACGTCTACAACTTCAACACCTGTTCCGACGAGACGTGCTGGAACAACACCCTCGCCCCGGTGGCCGCCGAGGTACCCCTCCTCGCGGGCGAGATCGGCGAGAACACCTGCGGACACGCCTTCGTCGACCGCGTCATGAAGTGGTTCGACGACCGCGGCCTCTCGTACCTGGGCTGGACCTGGAACACCTGGAACTGCAACTCCGGTCCCGCGCTGATCAGTTCGTACGACGGCACTCCCACCGCATTCGGCATCGGGCTGCGCGACCACCTGCGCGGCCTCACCCCCTGAGGACCCCGAGGTCCCTCCGAAAGGAATCCCCACCCGCATGAGCCGCACCCGGAACACCAGCCGCACCGCCCTCCTGGCGGCCCTCGGCCTCATCACGGCCACCGGCGCCACGGCGACCGTCCTCGGCACCGCCACGGCCGGCGCCGCCGCCCCCGGCTGCAAGGTCGACTACCAGATCACCAACCAGTGGAGCACCGGCTTCGGCACCAACGTGACCGTCACCAACACCGGTGACCCGGTCGCCTCCTGGACCCTCGAATGGTCCTACGCGGGCAACCAGCAGGTCACCCAGGGCTGGAACGCCACGATCACCCAGTCCGGCGCCGCCGTCACCGCGAAGAGCCTCTCCTACAACGGGAGCCTGGCCACCGGCGGTTCGGCCTCCTTCGGCTTCAACGGCTCGTACAGCGGCACCAACGCCGTACCGGCCACCTTCAAGCTGAACGGCGTCGTCTGCAACGGCGCCACCGAGCCGACGACTCCCCCGACCACACCCCCCACCACTCCCCCGACGACCCCGCCGACCACTCCGCCCACCACGCCTCCGGCCGGCAGCAGGGCGGACAACCCGTACGCCGGCGCCAAGGTGTACGTGAACCCGGAGTGGTCCGCCAAGGCCGCGGCCGAGCCCGGCGGCAGCCGGATCTCCAGCCAGCCCACCGGCGTCTGGCTGGACCGGATCGCCGCCATCAACGGCTCCGCCACCTCCATGGGCCTGCGCGCCCACCTCGACGAGGCCCTCAAGCAGAAGGGCTCCGGCGAGCTCGTCGTCCAGCTGGTCGTCTACAACCTGCCGGGCCGCGACTGCGCCGCTCTCGCCTCCAACGGCGAGCTGGGCCCGACGGAGATCGGCCGCTACAAGACCGAGTACATCGACCCGATCGCCGCGATCCTCGCCGACTCCAAGTACGCGGGCCTGCGGATCGTCACCACGGTCGAGATCGACTCGCTGCCCAACCTGGTCACCAACGTCTCGGGCCGCCCGACGGCGACGCCCAACTGTGACGTCATGAAGGCCAACGGCAACTACATCACCGGCGTCGGCTACGCGCTCAAGAAGCTCGGCGCGATCGGCAACGTCTACAACTACATCGACGCCGGCCACCACGGCTGGCTGGGCTGGGACGACAACTTCGGCCCCTCCGCCGAGCTGTTCAGGCAGGCCGCCACGGCCGAGGGCTCCACGCTGTCCAACGTCCACGGCTTCATCGTCAACACCGCCAACTACAGCGCCCTGAAGGAGGACCACTTCACGATCAACGACAGCGTCAACGGGGTGTCCGTGCGCCAGTCGAAGTGGGTCGACTGGAACCGGTACACCGACGAACTGTCGTACGCCCAGGCGATGCGCGCCAAGCTCGTCTCGCTCGGCTTCGACAGCAACCTCGGCATGCTGATCGACACCTCCCGCAACGGCTGGGGCGGCACCGCCCGGCCGACCGCGGCGGGCGCGACCACCAGTGTCGACACCTACGTCAACGGCGGCCGCTACGACCGTCGCATCCACCTCGGCAACTGGTGCAACCAGTCCGGCGCGGGCCTCGGCGAGAGGCCGCAGGCGGCACCGGCCGCGGGCATCGACGCGTACGTCTGGATGAAGCCCCCGGGCGAGTCCGACGGCGCCAGCAAGGAGATCCCGAACAACGAGGGCAAGGGCTTCGACCGGATGTGCGACCCGACGTACACGGGCAACGCCCGTAACGGGAACAGCATGTCGGGCGCGCTGCCGGACGCCCCGGTCTCTGGCCAGTGGTTCTCGGCCCAGTTCCAGGAGCTCATGAAGAACGCCCACCCGGCGCTGTAACCCCGCCCCCGCGCGCGAGACCCCACGGGACCCGGCTCCCGTGGGGTCGTCGGCGCACCCACGGACGAGGACGCACCGCAGGCGAGGGTGCGCCCACCGACCGGAGGAGTACGCGCACCCGCAGGCATACGAATGCCCGGGGCCGTACGCGCACCCCGCCGCCTCCGTACGCCCGCGCCCGCCCTCAGCAGGACTCGCGCACGATCAGTTCCGTCGGCAGCACGCGCCGGCGCGGTTCCTCCGGCGCCTCCGTGCTCGCGTGGATCTCCTGGATCAGCATCCGGGCCATCGTGCGGCCCATCTCCTCGATGGGCTGCCGCACGCTCGTCAGCGGCGGGTCCATCAGCCGGGCCACCGCCGAGTCGTCGACCCCCACGAGCGCCACGTCCTCGGGGACCCGCCGTCCGGCCTCCCGGAGGACCCCCCGCGCGCCCGCCGCCATCACGTCGGACGCGGCGAACACCGCGTCCAGGTCCGGGCTGCGGTCGAGCAGCAGCCGCATCGCCCGCCGCCCGCCCTCCTCGGTGAAGTCGCCGACCGAGACGAGCGCCTCGTCGGGCGCGAGTCCGGCCTCGGCGAGGCCGGCCCGGTAGCCGCCGAGCCGGGCCCGTGCGACGTACATGTCGGGCGGCCCTGTGACGGTGGCGATACGGCTCCGGCCGCGGGCCACGAGGTGGGCGACGGCCGCCCGCCCGGCGCCGATGTTGTCGGAGTCGACATAGGCCACGGGCTCGGCCTCCGAGCGGCGGCCGTTCATGACGACCGGGAGGCCCAGTTCCCTGATCCGGTCGGGCAGCGGGTCGTCGCCGTGCACGGAGGCGAGCAGCACGCCGTCGACGCGCTGAGCGGCGAGGTACTGCTCGAAGCGCTGGCGCTCCTGCTCGCTGCGGACCAGGGTGAGCAGCAGCTGCTTGTCCGCGTCGGCGAGTTCGGCGCTCACCCCGCGGATGAGGTCGAGGAAGTACGGCTCCGCGAAAAGCCGTGCCTCGGCCTCGGGGATGACCAGCGCGATGGCGTCGGTGCGACTGCCGGCGAGGGCGCGGGCGGCCTGGTTGGGGACGTAGCCGAGTTCGGCGACGGCTCGGGCGACGGCCGTTCTGGTCTGTTCGCTCACCCGGGGAGAGCCGTTGATCACCCGGGAGACCGTGCCCCGGCCGACCCCGGCCCTGGCCGCGACCTGCTCCAGGGTCGGTCTGGCGTTCTGCCGTCCGTTCACAACCGCCGAGCTCCCCTCGTAGGACAACGTGCCGCTCACCAGGACCGCCATCAGCGATGGGAGCGCTCCCACACTAGTTCACCGGGCGCGACCGCGCCACGAGCATGTGTTCAGGAGATGACGGCCCCACCCCCGCACGGCGCCGCGAAACCCCGGGAAAACCTTCCGGTAACGAATCCGCGTTCATGTCTTGACACCCACACCCGCCAGGCAGCAACCTTCCGGCAACGACGTGGGAGCGCTCCCATCCGGGACGCGCACAGCCTTGCATCAGGTCCTGGCGGGCGCCGCCGAGCCGCGATCAGCCGGCCGGGCCTCTTGGCGCACAACGAGCACCACCTTTGGACGAGGAGAGTGGAATGCGCACTTCCAGCAGCAGACGCGGACGCCGTGCGGCGGTCGCGGCGGTCGCCGTCGTCGTGACCGGCACGGCCCTGCTCACCGGTTGCGGCAGCGACAGCGACGACGCCGCCCCGGGCGGCGGCAAGATCACGCTGCGGGTCGGGACCTTCGGTTCCTTCGGCTACGACGACAAGACCGGCGCCAAGCTCTACGCCGAGTACGAGAAGACCCACCCCAACATCAAGATCGAAGAGTCGAACGTCGCCGACGGCCAGAAGTACTGGGACACGCTGAAGCTGCGCCTCTCCCGCAACAGCGGCCTCGCGGATATCCAGGCCGTCGAGGTCGGCTTCATCGCCGAGGCGACCGGTCCCACCATGGCGGACAAGTGGGTCGACCTGAGCAAGGAGGGCGGTGCGGACATCGGCGCCTTCCTCGACTGGAAGGTGAAGCAGGCGACCACCGCCGACGGCAAGGTCATCGGTCTCGGCACCGACATCGGCCCGATGGCCATCTGCTACAACAAGGACCTCTTCGCCAAGGCCAAGCTGCCCACCGAGCGCGAGGCCGTCGCCAAGCTGTGGGCGGGCGACTGGGGCAGGTTCCTGGAGACCGGGAAGACGTACCAGAAGAACGCGCCCGCCGGCACCTCCTTCCACGACTCGGCGAGCGGACTGTTCAACGCCGTCGTCTCCAGCGACCCGGTGCAGTACGCCGACGCGAACGGCAAGCTGGACTGGGAGAACAGCCCCGGCGTGAAGAAGGCCTGGGAGACCGCCGTCGCGGCGGCGCAGGGCGGACTCACCGCCAAGCTCCGCCAGTTCGACGAGAAGGGCACCTGGAACGCGGCCTTCAAGAACTCGAAGTTCGCCACCGTCGCCTGCCCCAGCTGGATGACCGGCATCATCAAGGACCAGGCGGGCCCCGCCAACCAGGGCAAGTGGGACATCGCCGCTCCGCCGGTGGCCGGCAACTGGGGCGGCGCCTTCCTCGCCGTACCGAAGTCCGGCAAGCACGCCAAGGAGGCCGCCGAGCTCGCCGCCTGGCTGACCGCCCCCGCGCAGCACGCCAAGGTGTTCGCGGTCAACGGCAACATCCCCTCGTCCAAGGACACCCTCACCTCGTCCGCGGTCCAGGACGCCAAGCTGCCGTACTTCGGCGACACCCCGGTCGGCCGGATCTTCTCCGGCGCGGCGGCCCGCATCACGCCCGCCACGATCAGCCGCTACGACGGCCAGGTGAAGACCTTCCTCACGGACAACGGCATCCTCGACATCGAGCAGCGGGGCACCGACCCGGCCAAGGCCTGGGAGAACGTCAAGAAGCTGGTCGACGACAAGATCGACCAGTAGCGGGGGCGCCTGCCGGTCCGCCGCCCGCGGCGGCGGACCGGCACCGTCCGCACCACCGCACGCATCGACCTGGAAGGACGCCCCCGTGGCCACCTCCGTTCGGGCGCGGCCGGAAGGCTCCCCGCCGCCCGCACCGCCCTCCTCCCCCGGCCCGCGCCGCCGCGCCCCCTCGGGCGGCCTGCGCAGCACCCTCTACCGCTGGGACCTCAAGGCCGTCCCGTACGTCTTCGTCACCCCCTTCTTCCTCACCTTCGCCGCCTTCGGCCTCTTCCCGCTGATCTACACCGGCTGGCTCTCCCTCCACCGGGTCGAACTCGGCGGCGAGGCGCAGTGGAAGGGCCTGGAGAACTACACCGACCTCGCGACCAGCGAGTTCTTCTGGAACGCGCTGTTCAACACCTTCACCATCGGGGTCATCTCGACCGTCCCGCAGCTGCTGATGGCGCTGGGACTCGCGCACCTCCTCAACTACAAGCTCCGCGGCCGCGGTTTCTTCCGGGTCGCGATCCTCGCCCCGTACGCCACCTCGATCGCGGCGGCGACCCTGGTCTTCGCCCAGCTGTTCAACACCGACTACGGGCTCATCAACACCTTCCTCGACGTGGTCGGGCTCGGTCCGGTCGACTGGGAGGCCTCCCGGTGGCCGGCGCAGATCGCGATCTCCACGATCGTCACCTGGCGCTGGACCGGCTACAACGCGCTGATCTACCTGGCCGCCATGCAGGCCGTCCCGCAGGACCTGTACGAGGCGGCCTCGCTCGACGGGGCCTCGCGCTGGCGCCAGTTCCTCAGCGTCACGATCCCGTCGATCCGGCCCACCGTCCTCTTCACGATCGTCGTCTCCACCATCGGCGCCACCCAGCTCTTCGGCGAGCCGATGTTGTACGGCGGCAGCGTCGGCATCAGCGGCGGCAGCGGCAACCAGTTCCAGACGCTGAGCCTGCTCATGTACGAGAAGGGCTGGGTGACCGGCGCGCTGGGCCAGGCCTCGGCCATCGCCTGGGTCATGCTGCTGCTCCTGCTGGTCGTCGGCGGCGTCCAGGCGCTCGTCTCCCGTCACCAACGCAAGAAGCTGGGGGGCTGACCTCATGGCCCGCACACTCGCCACCCCGAGTCCGGCGCGCCCGGCGCCCGGGAGCGCCGCACCCGGCCGGCGCTCCCGGCGGTCGCCCGGACCCCGCCTCCGCCAGTCGGCCGGCCGGCAGCACCACGCCGGACCCCTGACGTACGTCCTGCTGATCGTCGCCGCCGTGGTCTCGCTCTTCCCGCTGTACTGGAACGTCGTCGCGGCCTCGCACACCGGCGAACGGGTCGTGGAGGCGCCGGCGCCGCTGCTGCCGGGCTCCCGTCTCCTGGACAACCTCACGTTCGCCTGGAACCAGGTCGACATGGGCGCGGCGCTGGTCAACACGACGATCGTGGCGAGCCTGGTGGCCGCGTCCACCGTCCTCTTCTCCACGCTCGCCGGGTTCGCCTTCGCCAAGCTGCCGTTCCGGGGCCGGGGCCTGCTGCTCTCGCTGGTGGTCGCCACCATGACGATCCCGCCCCAGCTGAGCGTCATCCCGCTCTACCAGATCGTCACCGACCTCGGCTGGGTCGACCAGCTCCAGTCGGTCGTGCTGCCCTCGCTGGTCGCCGCCTTCGGTGTGTTCTTCATGCGGCAGTTCCTCGTCGAGGCGCTTCCCGTCGAACTGGTCGAGGCGGCCCGGATGGACGGGGCGCACAGTCTCCGGATCATCTGGCACGTGGTGTTCCCGGTGGCACGGCCCGCCATGGCCGTGCTCGGCATGCTGGTCTTCGTCCAGGCGTGGAACGACTTCTTCTGGCCCTTCATCGCGCTCACCCCGGACGGCAACCCCACTCTTCAGGTGGCACTGGCCGGGCTGGGCGCGGGAAACCACACCGTGGACCACGCCGTCGTACTGACCGGCGCGCTGCTGTCCACCGTTCCGCTGCTGCTCGTCTTCGCCTTCCTCGGCAAGCACATCGTCGGCGGCATCACGGCAGGCGCCGTCAAGAGCTGACCGGCCGCGCCGATGCCTTCCCCGTACCGAACGTCCCTACCCCGTACCCGCGTTGGGAGCGCTCTCCTATGACCGCGTCCGAAACCCGGCCGCTCACCGCCACCCGTTCGTTCCCGTCCGACTTCCTCTGGGGCGCCGCCACCGCCGCGTACCAGATCGAGGGAGCCGCGGCGGAGGACGGCCGTACCCCGTCCATCTGGGACACCTTCTCGCACACCCCCGGCAAGGTCTTCGAGGGCCACACCGGTGACGTGGCCGTGGACCACTACCACCGGTTCCGCGAGGACGTCCGCATCATGTCCGAACTCGGCCTGAACGCCTACCGGTTCTCCGTCTCCTGGTCCCGGGTCCAGCCCACCGGGCGCGGTCCCGCCGTGCAGAAGGGCCTGGACTTCTACCGGTCGCTCGTGGACGAGCTGCTCGCCGCCGGGATCGAGCCCGCCCTCACCCTCTACCACTGGGACCTGCCGCAGGAGCTGGAGGACGCCGGCGGCTGGCCGGAGCGGTCGACGGCCGAGCGGTTCGCCGAGTACGCGGGGATCGTCGCCGACGCCCTCGGTGACCGGGTGACCCGCTGGACCACCCTCAACGAGCCCTGGTGCAGCGCCTTCCTCGGCTACGGCTCCGGGGTGCACGCCCCCGGCCGCACCGACCCGGTGGCCTCGCTGCGGGCCGCGCACCACCTCAACCTCGGGCACGGTCTCGCGGTCCGGGCCCTGCGGTCCGCGCTGCCCGCCGACCGGCAGCTCTCGGTCTCGCTCAACCTCCACGAGGTCCGCCCGCTGACGGGCTCCGCCGAGGACCGGGACGCGGCCCGCCGGATCGACGCCGTCGGCAACCGGATCTGGCTGGGGCCGATGCTGGAGGGCGCCTACCCCGAGGACCTGATCCGGGACACGGCGCGGGTGACGGACTGGTCCTTCGTCAAGGACGGCGACACCGCCACCGCCGGGCAGCCGCTGGACCTGCTGGCGATCAACTACTACACGCCGACCCTCGTCTCCCGGGTGCCCGAGGGGGCGGAGAAGCCGCAGGACGACGGGCACGGGAACAGCGACCACTCGCCGTGGCCCGGCGCGGACGACGTCGCCTTCCACCGGGCGCCGGGCGAGCGGACGGCGATGGGCTGGCCGGTCGACGCGAGCGCGCTGTACGACCTGCTGACCCGGGTGTCGGCGGCACATCCCGAACTCCCGCTGGTGATCAGCGAGAACGGGGCGGCGTACGAGGACGTGGTCGGCCCGGACGGCTCGGTGCACGACCCGGAACGCGCCGCGTACGTGCACGCGCATCTGGAGGCCGTCCACCGGGCGCTCTCGGACGGGGTCGACGTGCGCGGCTACTTCCTGTGGTCGCTGCTCGACAACTTCGAGTGGGCGTACGGCTACGCGAAGCGGTTCGGCGCCGTGCGGGTGGACTACGACACCCTGGAGCGGACCCCGAAGTCCAGTGCCCGCTGGTACGCGCGGGTGGCGCGGTCGGGCGAGCTGCACGCCCCCGACGGCGGCTGACCGCCGCACCCGCGAAGGGGGACCGCGCCGCGCACACGCGGGAGGGCCGCGCCGGACGAACCGGCGCGGCCCTGCTTCACGGTGTGGGCGACGGTCAGATGTCGACCACGCGGTAGCCGATGACGTAGACGCCGCCGGAGCCCTCCACGGAGCGCCACTGCGTCTCGGCGCCGACCTCGCTGCCGGTGACCAGGGTGGCGCCGAGCTTGTCGTCGCCGCTGGTCGAGTCGTAGTCCCAGAGGGTCAGGGTGCGGGCCTGCTCCTTGCCGAGGATCAGGGCCGCGTTGCCGTTGCCGTCGGCCATGGAGCGGACGTAGCCGCTTCCCATGGTCTGGTACTTGACGCCGTTTCCGGGCCAGACCTTGACGGCGTTGCCGTTGGCGTCGGTGATCTTGAGGTAGGCCTCGTCGTGGTCGCCCTCGCTGTTGACCTGGCAGTGCAGTTCGACGAGTTCGATGCGGACGTAGTCGATCGGCTCGGCCTGGGCGGCGCCGGCGAAGGCGCCGACGCTCCCGAGCGCCAGCAGGGCGGTGACGGCCGTGCGGACGAGTCGGTTCTTGCGCATGTGGTCCCCCCACATTCGGGTCACGTACGTGACGGTGGTCCCGGCCCGCCTCCTGACGGCGGGGCCGGTGTGCCGTTCCCCTCGGCACGACACCTACCGTGCCCGGCTTCCCCCGTCCGGTTCTACGCGCGTTCCACTGGGCGGAACGGCCCCGCACGGGTGTGGTTTCAGAGCACCAGAGCGGCGTGCGGGAGCGTCCTGCGGGGTCCGCTCCGCCCGAGCGTGCGAGTGATCGCGGCGCCGGCCTCGGCGACGGCGCGGGCGAGCCCGTCGAGCGGGCGGCCCGCCGGGACGAGGCCGGCGAGCGCCGCGACCGTACGCCCGTCCGGGGTGCGGACGGGCACCGCGGCGCAGCACACGCCGTCCATCACGTCCTCGCGGTCGAGGACGGCGCCGCCTCGCAGGGGCCCGCGCAGGGCCTTGCCCGCGGCGGTGTCCAGCCGGAACGCGATGCCGTCCCGTACGGGGAGCAGGGGTTCGAGGTCCCCGGGGACCGAGCCGACCGTGATCGCCATGTCCTCGCGCAGCACGGTGAGGACCACGCTCGCGCCGGTGGCGGCCCGGAGCCGCTGGAGCGGCAGCCGGGCGGCGGGCCGCAGGCCCGGGTGCGGTTCCCAGGACTGGCCGAGGCGGTAGAGCTGCGGGCCGACGCGGTAGCGGTTGCCCCTGCGTTCGACGGCGCCGAGCGTGACCAGCTGGTCGAGCAGCCGGTGGACGCTGCCCTTGGGCACCCCGCAGAGGAGGGCCAGTTCGGTCACCCCGGCCTCGTCGCCGCTCCGGCGCAGGGCGTCGAGCAGGGCGAAGGCCCCTTCGAGGACGCCCCGGCCCCGCGCGGGGACGGCGGCGCCGCCGGCATCCGTCCGGGCGGCGCCGTCACCTCCGCCTCCCGCTCCGATGCCTCCGTCGCCCGTGCCGCCGGGCCCGGCTCTGTGCGGTTCACGTCCTGTACCGGTGTCCATGAGTCCCCCTGACTCCGCACGCCCGGCCGCGGTCCCCCGATGGCACGCTCCGGGCCGGCGTCCACCATGCCGCAGAGGGGACGATTCCGGCGAAGGGCTCGGCCCGCCCGTCGTGTCGCGAAGGTCCCCGGGGGCGGTGTCGCCCCCGGGGAACTCCTTCCGGCTCGGTCTACGGCCGGCCGTCGATCCAGCTCAGCTTGTGTCCGTAGAGCACGCGCTGGCAGTAGTCCTTCCCGTCCGGGTCGCCGGCGTCATGGCCCGCCGTGCAGTCGTCCGCGGTCCCCGGGCGGTGTTCGGACAGGGACCAGAGGCGGCCGGTGCCGCGCTCGACGTAGAGGTCCTCGGCGCCCCGCGCGGTCTTGACGGCCTGGCCGGTCTGGGCGAGCCGGCCGCCGGCCCATGTGTAGCGCCAGAGGTTGCCGGGCTCGTCCGTGCCCTTGGACTCGTTGACGTACAGCGTGCCGTCGTACGCGGCGGCGCCCTGCGCGCCGCCGCCGGTCAGCGGCAGGTAGTTGGCCCAGCCCTGCGCGGGCACGTCGGCGGAGCGTCCCTCCAGGTCCGCGATCGGGTAGGAGGCGATGCGGCCGGTGGAGGGGTAGCCGCTCTTCGGCCTGCAGTACTCGCCCATGAGCAGCCGGTCCGGGGTGGTGCTGCGGTCCAGCGAGATGTAGGAGGCCTTGGGGGCGCCGGTGGAGACGCAGGCGTAGGAGCCCTGGGGGTTGTTCCGGGTGGCCTTGAACTTCCAGGCGGCCACCTGGGGCATCACGTAGCGGTAGCCGAAGCTGTACCAGACGTTGTCGTGGCGGCCGACCTTCGTCTTGTCCTGCACATTGGCGGTGGTCTTCACGCCGTCGGTGTCGGTGCCCATGGCGTCGTGCGTGGCGGGATCTCCGTCCGGGTCCAGGTCCATGATGGTGCGCATGTCGAAGACGCGCATGCCGTTGCGGGTGTCGGCGACGTAGAGGTAGTTGCCGTACCAGACGATCCCGCCGGCGTGCACGCCCCGCTGGATCGGGTACTCGGAGGCGTGCAGCCCGTCGAAGGAGATGTGGTCGGCGGAGTTCACGTAGGTCCAGCCGAGCAGGACGTGCCGGTACTTGATCTCGGGGCTGCCGGTGGCCGGGTTGATCCGGCTCTGCACGAAGGTGATCCGGACGCCCTTCTGGTTGCAGGCGTCGTCCGCCTCCAGCTCGGCCTCGGTGCAGTCGCCGGCCGTGGGGAGCGGGTCGTTCTCCCGTCCCGGGTCGTAGCCGTCGTAGGAGGCGTACAGCTGGATGTTCCCGGCCTCGCCCCACAGTTCGTTGTCCTTGGCGTCGGAGACACCGGTCATGCCCTGGGGGACCCATTCCCGCGAGACGGAGTCGTCGTCCCGCAGGCAGTACTTGATGTCGGGGTCCGGGGCGGTGCCGAACGGGTCGCGGGAACACCACGGTACGGCGGTGCGGTTCGCCCCGGCCAGCAGGTTCTGCACACCGGACTTGGGCAGGACCGCGTCCAGGCGGGCGACCCGTCGGGTGGTCTCGCCGTTCAGCGCGCCGGGCGAGAGGGTGAAGTCGCCGGGCGAGGCCGCGCCGCCGGGCTCGGTCCAGGCGCCGGCCGAGAAGGGCGGGGCGGCACCCTCGGTCGTACGGGGTTCCTGGATCCAGCTCTGCGGGACGTCCGGCGGAAGGCCCTCCGCCCGGGCCGGCCCCGCGACGGCGGTGAACGCGAGCGAGGCCGCGGC
This sequence comes from Streptomyces sp. Root1304, assembly GCF_001426405.1. Lineage (GTDB taxonomy): Bacteria > Actinomycetota > Actinomycetes > Streptomycetales > Streptomycetaceae > Streptomyces. Next base: position 204,775 of record NZ_LMEP01000022.1, read on the forward strand.
GGCGGCCGTGAGCCAAGCGCGGCGAATGCGCCTTGTGGGCATGGGGGTTGCCTCCGTCTGCTCGGGTGTCCGATCGACCGAACGGAGGTTTCCAGAGCACCTGCGCGAACGCAAACAACTGCCCGCCGTCGACAACTGCCGCTCCCGGAGCGGCAGTTGTCGACAAGGCGGGCATTTCGCGACCGCTCGGGCGGGGTCGGGCGCCGAACGGTGAGGGGTGGGTGAAGGTCCCCGTGGGGACCGGTGCGGGGAACCGGGCGGATCCTTCGAATTTCGTTTCACGCGGATCGCCGGGAATGTGCCCGACCCGCCACGCCGGCGCGATCGGAGCGATCGGCGCGAAAGGTGTCCGCCCCGGCGCTCCGGCCCGATCGGGGGCGCGCCCTCTAAAGTGTCGGGAATGAGAGACGCTCACCCGCCCGCCCCCCGGTTCCGCCGGCGCCGGACCCTCGGCCTGGTCGCCGGGGCCACCGCCGTGGCGGGGCTCGCGACCGCGTTCGCCGTCGCCGCCCCGCAGCCGGATTCCGCGCCCCGCCCGGTGGCGCGGGCCACCGCGCCGGCGAGTCCCTGGCTGCGCGCGGACGGGGCGCCCCTGACGGTGATCGCCCACCGGGGCGCCCCCTCGGCGGCCCCCGAGAACACCCTGGTCTCCGACGAGGTGGCCCGGCGGGGCGGGGCCGTCTGGATCGAGAACGACGTCCAGCCCAGCAAGGACGGCGTGCCGTACATCCTGCACGACACGACCGTCGACCGGACGACCGACGGCACGGGCCCGGTCCGCTCGCTGACCGCCGCCCAGCTGGACGCCCTGGACGCCGGTTCCTGGTTCGCCCCGGCCTACGCCGGGACCCGGGTCCCGACCCTCGCCGCGCAGCTGGCGGACCTCCGGGAGCGCGGCGGGAAACTGCTCCTGGAGATCAAGGGCCGGCACAGCCACGCCGAGGTGGCCCGGATCGTCCGGGAGGTCCGCGCGCAGGACATGACCGGCCGGGTCTTCGTCCAGAGCTTCGACATCCCGTCGCTGCGGTTCGTCCACGAGCTGGCGCCCGAGCTGCCGCTCGGCCTGCTGCGCGGCACCCTCGACGCCGACCCGGTCGCGCTCGCCGGGGAGCTGGGGCTCTCCGCGTACAACGTGGCGGACGCCGCCCTCGCGACCCGGCCGGGGCTCGTCGGCGAGCTGCACGCGGCGGGCGTCGCCGTGAACGTGTGGACGGTCGACACCCCGGCCCGCTGGAAGGCCCTGGACGCGCTGGGGGTCGACGGGATCATCACCAACCGCCCCACGGAGCTGGGCGGTTGGTCGTCCGGCCGGGAGGGCCGGTCCGCTACGGGGTGACCTTCACCCCGTCGACGAAGGCCCGGACCATGACCGCCTGGGTGTAGACGACGGTGCCGGGCCCGATGAGGCCGTCGGCGCTCGTCCCGCTGACCTGGACGGTCCGCTCCCCGAGGAAGGCGAGGGTCTTGCTGTCGAAGATCCACTCGGTGCGCTGTCCGCTGGTCTCGTCGAACCGGGCGACGGCGACGCCCTCGCGGCCGACGGCGTCGGTGGCGCTGTCGACCGTGACGACCCCGGGGATCTTCGCGGCGGTACGGAAGAGCGCCGCCGTGAGCCGGGGGGACGGCCAGCTCTCGACGAGCAGGTCCCCGATGGTGGTGAAGGCCTGCTGGTCCTTGTTCCTGCCCTGCCCCTCGGTCTCCCGGTAGATCTTGTCCAGCAGCGCGTCGGGGTCGGTGGGGAGGGCGGCCAGATAGTCGTGCGAGGGCGCGCCGAGGTGTGGCTTCGGTACGTCGCCGTTCTCGTCGGGTCCTTCCAGGGTGATGCCCTCGGGGCCGGTGTTGCCGGGTTCGATCAGCCAGCCCTTGCGGCCGTCGGGCGACTTCCAGGACTGCCGGGTGTGCAGCGGCCGACTGACGAGGCTGCTCTCGCCGTTCACGGTCTTCACGTCGGTGGCGGCGATCCGCGACTCGATGTAGACGTACTGGCCGGCCCGCCCGCCGGGGGCGTCCGTTCCGGCCGCGGCGAGCGAGATCCGGTCGAGGAGCCGGGGTGCGCCGTGGGCGTCGACGGTGCCGATGCTGGTGGTCAGCACGGGTCCCGAGGCACGGTCGTCGGGGGCCTGGGCTCCGCCGGGGGTGAGCGCGAGGGCGCCGACGGCGAGCGCGCCGGCGAGGACGGCGGCGGCCGGCAGGAGGATCGCCTTCCGCAGGAAGGGGTTGCGCGGGGCGGGCGGCGCGGCGGCGGCTACGAGGCGGTCGTCGTGGATCCGGTTCATCAGGCGCTCCTTGTGGAACTGGTGGCGGCCCGGAGGAAGGTCGTGCTCCTCGATCGCCGGGAGGTCTCCGGTCTCGTACCGGTTCGCCGTACGGGGCTGGTTCGGGTCGGGGTTCATCGGATTCCTTCCTGCGCGGGCCGGACCGCGTTCGCGCGATCACCTGTTGTCTGTCGGGGGCGGGGGGCGGGTTCCCGTTTTTCCGCGTCGAGTCTTTCCCGTCGTTCCTTGTCGAGTTCCTTCTCGGCGCCGGTACGGAGCTTGGCGCGGGCGCGGGAGAGCCGGGAGCGGACGGTGCCGACGGGCAGGCCGAGGGCTTCGGCGGCCTCGGTGTAGGCGAGGCCTTCCCAGAGGCAGAGCACGAGGACTTCGCGTTCGGTGCGTCTGAGGGTGCCGAGCGCGCGGAGGGTGGCGGCGATGCGGCGGCGGTCATCGAGGCGTCCGGCGACCTCGGAGGCGTGGTCGGGCACCGAGGCCTCGGACGGTCCGGCCGCGGCGTAGGCGACGGCGGCGGCCCGGTAGCGGCGGTTGCCCCGGCAGTGGTTGCGGGCGACGTTGGTGGCGACGCCGAGCAGCCAGGGCCGGAGCGAGCCCCCTTCGGGGTCCACCTTCCCCCGGAGCCGCCATGCTTCGAGGAAGGTCGCCGCCATCACGTCCTCGGCGACGGACCAGTCCCCGGTCAGCCGGAAGGCGTGGTTGTAGACGCTCCGGGCGAAGGAGTCGAAGAGTTCGGCGTAGGCCGAGGGGTCTCCGTCCCGGACGCGGGCGCGCAGGTCGTTGTTCACGTCTCTCGTCTGTCCGGCCCCCGGGACGGGTTCCCGTGACGCGGGTCACACCAGCTGTCGAACTCCTCCAGGAGTTCGGGGTTGACCACCCGCAGGACGGTCGCGACCTGCCGGGGGTCGGCCGCCGCCCACAGCAGCTCCCTGGCCGTGCGGTACTTGGCGGCGAGCCGCTCCCGCTGGGCGGGGTCGAGCGCGGCGGCCCGGTCGGAGCGGCTGTTGTGCGCGTTGTCGGCGATCTTCAGGAGGGTGGCCCCGGGGTCCTGCGTGATGCGGCGGATCTTCTCCTCGTACGGGATGCCGGGCCGGTTGGTGACGGCTTCGACGAGGGCGACGACCCGGTCGGGGACGCCTGCGGCGCGAAGCCGCTCCGCCGTCCACGGGGTGTCCTCGATGACGTCGTGGAGCAGCCCGGCCATGGCCAGGTGCGGGCCGAGCGGCGCGAGGCCCGCGGCGACCGCGCGTACGTGTTCGACGTACGGGACACCGGCCTTGTCGGTCTGTCCGGCGTGCGCCCGGCCGGCGAGCGCGTCCACCTCGGCGAGAGTCATCATCGCCCCATCATCGCGGGGCGCGCTCGCGCGTCCCGGGCGGGGCGCCGTCGCGGACGCCACACGGTGTTCACGTTCGGCGGGAATGCCCTTCGCGGACAGGCCTGTTGCCGATTGCATGACTCTCGGAGTAACGCTCGGCTCGACCGCCGTCCAGCGCACGATCGACAGCACGGTGGAACTCGCGCGGGAGGCGCGCGAGGCCGGCCTGCACTCGGCCTGGTTCGGCCAGACCTTCGCGTACGACTCGCCCTCGCTCGCCGCGATCGTCGGCCGGGAGGTGCCGGGTCTCCATGTCGGGACGTCCGCGATCCCGGTCTTCGGCCGTCATCCGCTGCTGGTCTCCAGCCAGGCGCAGACGGCCCAGGCGGCGACCGGCGGCCGCTACCACCTGGGGCTCGCCCTCGGCACCCGGCACCTCACGGAGACCGGTTTCGGCATCCCGTACGAGCGGCCCATCGGTCTGCTCAGGGAGTTCCTGACGGCGCTGCGCCCGTTGCTGGAGACCGGCAGTGCCGACTTCCACGGGGAGCTCCTGACGGCGACGACGCCCTACTCGGCGGCGGTGCCGGGCGCACAGCCCACGGTGCCGGTGCTCGTGGCGGCGATGGGTCCGCAGGCCCTGCGGGTCTCGGGTGAACTGGCGGACGGGATCCTGCCGTTCCTGGCGGGGCCGCGGGCGCTCGCCGAGCACATCGTGCCGGCCGTCACGGCGGCCGCGACGGCGGCGGGCCGTCCCGCGCCCCGGATCGTGGCGCTCGTCCCGGGTGTGGTCACGGCCGACGCGGAGGCCGTGCGGGACGCGGCGGCCGAGGCGCTCGCGCTGTACGAGACGATTCCCTCGTACCGGCGGGTCCTGGAGCTGTCCGGTGTGACGCGGGCGGTGGACCTCGCCGTGATCGGTGACGAGGAGACCGTCGCGGCCGAGGTGCGACGCTACCGGGAGGCGGGGGCGACGGAGGTGGTCTTCACCGCGACGGAGCTGGGCGGCGAGGACGACCGCCGCCGCACCTGGAAGCTGCTGGGCGAACTGTCGCGCGGCTGAACGGCGGCCCGCCGTCCCGGTGAGGGCGCGGGCCGTCTTCCGGATCGTGCCGGGCCCGGGGCCGGGATCAGGTCCCTGGCCCGGGCGCCGCGGCCCGCTCCGGTTCCCCTTCGCCCTCCGTGTCCAGGTGCGGCAGGATCCGGTCCAGCCATCCGGGGGTCCACCAGGCGTGCTCGCCGAGGAGGGTCATCACCGCGGGCACGAGGAGCAGCCGCACCACGGTGGCGTCGATGAGGACGCTGGCGGCGAGGCCGAGGCCGAGCATCTTCACCACGATGTTGTCCGAGACGATGAACGCCGCGAAGACGCTCACCATGATCAGCGCGGCGCAGGTGATCACCCGGGCGGTGATCTCCAGGGCGTGGGCCACGGAGGCCTTCGGGTCGCCTGTGCGCAGCCAGGCCTCGCGGACCCGGGACAGCAGGAAGATCTCGTAGTCCATGCTCAGCCCGAAGACGATCGCGAACATCATCATCGGTACGTAGCTCTCGATGGGCACCTTGCCGGAGACGCCGAGCGCGGGGCCGCCCCAGCCCCACTGGAAGACGGCCACGACCACGCCGTAGGAGGCGGCGATGGACAGCACGTTGAGCACGGCCGCCTTCACCGCGACGAGCAGGCCGCGGAAGACCGTGAGGATGACGAGGAAGGCGAGGGCCACCACCACGGCGATGATGAGCGGGAGGCGGCTGGAGACGAGGTCGAGGAAGTCGACCTGGGCCGCCGTGGTGCCGGTGACGTAGGTCTGCGCGTCGGTGCCGGCCACCGCCTGGGGCAGTACGTCGTCGACGAGGTGGTCGGTCAGCTCGGTGGTGCGCTCGTCCTGCGGGGAGGCCACCGAGTAGGCGGTGCCGACCAGCACGTCCCCGTCGGAGGTGGCCTGGAGCGGGGTGATGGAGGCGGCGTCGGGGACGCCGGTCAGGGCCTGCTTGAGCTTGTCCGCGAGGTCCGCCCGGTCGGCGGCGGGCACGGCCGTCTGGTCGACGACGACGGTCAGCGGCCCGTTCGCGCCGGGGCCGAAGGCGGTGGAGATCAGGTCGTAGGCCCGCCGGTCCGTGAACGACTCGGGGTCCGCGCCGTCGCCGATGTGGCCGAGCTGGATGAAGAACAGCGGGATCGCCAGGATCACGAGCGCCACGACGCCGCCGCCGAGGAACCACAGGGGGCGCTTCTCGACGCGCTGCGCGTACCGGTGCCAGGTGCCGTGCGCCACCGCGCCGGGCGTCTCGTCGGCCTCCGCCACCGGCTTGCGCACGTGGTAGCGGTCGATCCGGCGGCCGACCAGACCGAGCATCGCCGGGACCAGGGTGAGCGCGGCGAGGACGGCGGTGACGACCGTGAAGGCGGCCGCCAGGCCCAGTTTCCCGATGAAGGTGACGCCGGAGACCCACAGGCCGGACAGGGCGATGATGACGGTGCAGCCGGAGACCAGCACGGCGCGGCCGCTGGTGGTGGTGGAGAGGGCGGCGGCTTCGGCGGGGGCGTGCCCGTTCATCAGGTTCTGGCGGTGCCGGGTGATGAGGAAGAGCGCGTAGTCGATGCCGACGCCGAGGCCGATCATGGTGGCCAGGGTGGGCGAGACGGTGCCGAAGGTGAAGGCGGCCGCCGTCAGGCCGAGGAGGGCGAGGCCGCAGACCGCCCCGAGGAGGGCCGTGACCAGGGGCAGGACGGCGGCGATGGCGCTGCCGAAGCCGATGAGGAGGACGAGGATCGCGACGGCGAAGCCGATCGCCTCGCTGGTGCGGTCGTCGGGCTGCGGCCGGGCGAGTTCGCCGAGCGGGCCGCCGTACTCGACGGTGACCCCGGCGTCGCGGACCGGCTGTACGGCGGCGTCGACGCCGGTCAGGTAGCCGGTGCCGAGGGTGGAGGGCGGCACGCTGAAGCGGACGGTGATGTACGCCGTCTTTCCGTCGGTGGAGAGCGGGCCCGTGTTCGGGACCCCGGCGGGGAGCGCGGGCGGGGTGGTGCCCGGGGGCGGCAGCGGGTTCTGCGCGCTGAGGACGTCGGGCAGTTTCTGCAGGGCGGCGACGGTCGAGTTGACGGCGGAGGCCTCGTCGGTGAGCGGTCCGGAGGGCCGGTTCAGGACGATCTGGGCGCCGTAGCCCCCGGCGGCGGGGTCGTGCGCCTTGAGGACGTCCAGGCCCTCGGCGGACTGGACCCCGGGGAGGGCGAAGTCGTCGGAGAACTGGCCGCCCACGGCCCGGTCGGTGATCTGGAGCCCGACGACCGCGGCCACCCAGAGGGCGATGACGACGAGGAAGTGGCGGGCGCACCAGTGCCCCAGTCGGTAGAGGGCGCCTTTCGTGGGTGTTCCTCGGCCCTCGGCCGGGCTTCCAGCGTTCATGGCGTGGCCGTGTCCGGTTGGGAGGTCCCCGAGCGGTCCCGGCGCCGGCTGTGCGCGCCTACCCGCTCCATTGTTCGCCTGCCGGGGCGCTCCGGCATCTCGGCCGGTACGGAGGCCCGTTCGGTCAGGTGAGCAGCCGGTTGGGGTGGGAGAAGCGGCGGGCGGCGGCGAGGAGGGCGTGGACGCGGGGTCCGGCCTGGTCGATGTCGGTGACGGGGGTGGGGAAGGGCAGCCGGACGTCGTGGTGGCCGGTGGGACGTTCGAGGCGCAGGGTGATGCCGTAGCGGTCGAGGGCGACGGGGAGGGCGCGGACGGTGTCCCGTTCGGGGCGTGGCCGGACGAGCCGCATCAGGAGGGGGACGAGTTCACCGTGGCGGTCGACGAGATGGGTGAGCAGGGCTGCCTCGGAGGAGGCCAGTGGGTCGATCTCGGCGGCCTGGAGTTCCTCCAGGGTGATGTAGTTCCGTCCTTCGGCGTCCTCGACGAGGGCCTGGCCGAACTCCATGCACAGGCCGGCGGCGCCTTCGGGGGCGTAGGGCGCGGCGAGGAGTCCAGTGAGGGTGACGCGCGCCCGCAGCCGCTCGCGTACGGGGGTGGGGGCGATGTCCGTGAACTCCAGGCGTACGGGGATCCGCGCGGGCGCTCCGGTGTGGCTCTCCTCGGAGGGGTCGTGCAGGTGGATGTGGCCCATCGGTCCGGTCCCGTCGAGCAGGTGGACCTCCTGGTGCAGCCCGTCGGAGACGACCGTCATCGAGTGGGCGGCGGCGAGGATCGACCGTACGCGTTCGGCGGGGGTGGGCAGCGGGGTGCGGGGACTGAAGGGACGCATCCGAGTTCTCCCGGGACAGGTGACGGAGACACTATTACTTAGGTAAGCCTAAGCTAACTCACTCTGCCGGGAGGACGGAAGGGCCGCGCCGACACGAACCGCTGCCCCCCGGCGCCTCCCTCACCCGGGGTCAGGGCGCGTCGCCCGACCAGTCGAAGCGGCCCGGATCGCCGGGACGCGGGTCGTACAGCGAGCGCCCGTCCGCCCCGTACCGCCCGAGCTCCGTCTCCAGCGCCGCGCCTTCGGCCCGCTCCTCCGCCGTCCGGTCCGTGACGTCCAGGAGGAGGCCGTCCAGCGGACCCCCGGTCAGCTCGACGTAGACCCGGCCCGGTCTCGGCCCCCGGTGGGGGTCGTCGTGGTCCTGGCCGTAGACCCGGCCCCTCAGCAGCTCCTCGTCCCTGTCCATGCGATCCAGCGTCCCAGCCGCCACTGACAACGCCCCGCACCGCGCCCACCACACGGAACGCCCCAGGTCCAAGAGAAGAAGGTCACAGTCGTACGCCCTCCTGCTCCTTTGTCGATCTCCCCTAGCATCCGAGCATGACGGTCCTGCCTGACGACGGGCTCTCCCTGGCGTCCGAATTCCCCGACGCACCACACGAACAATGGCAACACCTCGTGGCGGGTGTCCTGCGCAAGTCCGGCAAGGACGTCTCCGGCGACGCCGCCGAGGACGCCCTGTCCACGCTCCTGGAGGACGGCCTCGACGTCCGTCCGCTGTACACGGCGCGCGAGGCCGCCCCCGACGCCGGGCTCCCCGGCTTCGCCCCCTTCGTCCGCGGCGGTCGCCCCGAGGGCAACACCGTCGGCGGCTGGGACGTGCGCCAACGGCACCTCGTGGCCGACGGCGAGGCCGTCCTCACCGACCTCGAGAACGGCGTCACCTCGCTCTGGCTGGGCGTCGGCGGCACCGGCATCCCGGTCTCCTCCCTCGACAAGGTCCTCGACGGGGTCTACCTCGACCTGGCCCCCGTCGCCCTCGACGCGGGCGACGAGACGCAGGCGGCGGCGGAGCGGCTGTTCCGGCTGTACGAGGAGCGCGGCGTCGCCGACGACGCGGCCCGCGGCACCCTGGGCGCCGACCCTCTCGGCCACCTCGCCCGCACCGGACGCCTCTCCTACGACCTGGCGTCCGTCACCGGTCTCGCGCGCCGCTGCGCCGACCGGCACCCGGCGCTGCGGGCCCTCACCGTGGACGCCCTGCCGTACCACGAGGCCGGCGGTTCGGCCGCGCAGGAGCTGGGCTGCTCGCTCGCGACCGGCGTGGCCTATCTGCGGGGACTGACCGGGTCCGGGCTGAGCGTCGCCGAGGCGTGCGGACAGCTGGAGTTCCGGTACGCGGCCACCGCCGACCAGTTCCTGACGATCGCCAAGCTCCGCGCGGCGCGCCGGCTCTGGGCCCGGGTGGCCGAGGCCTGCGGCGCCCCGGAGGCGGGCGCCCAGCGGCAGCACGCGGTGACCTCGCCGGTGATGATGACCCGCCGCGACCCGTGGGTGAACATGCTGCGGACCACGGTGGCCACGCTCGCGGCCGGGGTCGGCGGCGCCGACAGCGTCACCGTGCTGCCCTTCGACGAGGCGCTCGGCCTGCCGGACGCCTTCGCGCGCCGGATCGCCCGCAACACCTCCACCGTCCTCATCGAGGAGTCGCACCTGTCCCGGGTGATCGACCCGGCGGGCGGCTCCTGGTACGTGGAGCGGCTGACCGACGAACTAGCCCAAGCCGCATGGGAGTTCTTCCAGGAGATCGAGCGGGCGGGCGGCCAGGAGGCCGCGCTGCGCGCCGGGACGGTCGGCGAGCGGCTGGCCACGACGTGGGCCGCGCGGAGCGCGAAGCTCGCGACCCGCCGCGAACCCGTCACCGGGGTCAGCGAGTTCCCCGACCTCACGGAGAAGCCCGTCCACCGGGCGCCCGCCCCCGAGCAGCCGGCCGGCGGTCTCCCCCGGGTCCGCCGCGACGAGGCCTTCGAAGCGTTGCGCGCCCGCTCCGACGCCCACCTGGCGGCGACCGGGGCCCGGCCCCGGGTCTTCCTCGCCGCGCTCGGCCCGGCCGCCGCCCACTCGGCCCGGGTCGCCTTCGCCGCGAACCTCTTCCGGGCCGGCGGCATCGAGGCCGTCACCGAGGGCACGTTCGAGGAGAGCGGCGCCCGCGAGGCCTGCCTCTGCTCCAGCGACGCCGTGTACGAGGAGCGAGCCGGAACCGCGGCGGCGGAGCTGCGCGCGGCGGGCGCCGGGCACGTCCTCCTCGCCGGCCGCCCGGGGGCGCACCCCGGTGTCGACACGTACCTCTTCGCGGGCTGTGACGCCGTCGCCCTGCTCTCCACCGCCCTCGACCGCATGGGAGTGTCCTGATGTCCATCCCCGACTTCACCGGGATCGAGCTCGGGACGCCGGCCGCCGATGGCGGTCCCGGCACCGACGCCTGGCGCACGGCCGTCGAGAAGGCCACGGACGGCGGCGACCTGCTGTGGGAGACCCCGGAGGGCATCGGCGTCAAGCCGCTCTACACCGGGCAGGACCTGGAGGGCCTGGACTTCCTGGGCACCTACCCGGGCGTCGCGCCGTACCTCCGGGGCCCGTACCCGACGATGTACGTCAACCAGCCCTGGACGATCCGGCAGTACGCCGGCTTCTCCACCGCCGAGGAGTCGAACGCCTTCTACCGGCGCAACCTCGCCGCCGGGCAGAAGGGCCTCTCGGTCGCCTTCGACCTGCCGACCCACCGCGGCTACGACAGCGACCACCCGCGCGTCACCGGTGACGTCGGCATGGCCGGCGTGGCCATCGACTCGATCTACGACATGCGGCAGCTGTTCGACGGCATCCCGCTGGACCGGATGACGGTGTCGATGACGATGAACGGCGCCGTGCTGCCCGTCCTCGCGCTGTACATCGTGGCGGCCGAGGAGCAGGGCGTACCGCCCGAGAAGCTGGCCGGGACCATCCAGAACGACATCCTCAAGGAGTTCATGGTCCGCAACACGTACATCTATCCGCCGGGGCCCTCGATGCGGATCATCTCCGACATCTTCGCCTACACCTCGCAGCGGATGCCGCGCTACAACTCCATCTCCATCTCCGGGTACCACATCCAGGAGGCGGGGGCGACGGCCGACCTGGAGCTGGCGTACACGCTCGCCGACGGGGTGGAGTACATCCGCGCGGGCCGCGAGGCCGGTCTCGACGTGGACGCGTTCGCGCCGCGCCTGTCGTTCTTCTGGGCGATCGGCATGAACTTCTTCATGGAGATCGCGAAGCTGCGCGCCGCCCGGCTCCTGTGGGCCAAGCTGGTCAAGCAGTTCGACCCGCAGAACGCCAAGTCCCTCTCCCTGCGCACCCATTCGCAGACCTCGGGCTGGTCGCTCACCGCGCAGGACGTCTTCAACAACGTCACCCGCACCTGCGTCGAGGCGATGGCCGCCACCCAGGGCCACACCCAGTCGCTGCACACCAACGCCCTCGACGAGGCGCTCGCCCTGCCGACCGACTTCTCCGCCCGCATCGCCCGCAACACCCAGCTGCTCATCCAGCAGGAGTCGGGCACCTGCCGGACCATCGACCCGTGGGGCGGCAGCGCGTACGTCGAGAAGCTCACCCACGACCTCGCCCGGCGCGCCTGGAAGCACATCCAGGAGGTCGAGCGGGCGGGCGGCATGGCCAAGGCCATCGACGCGGGCATCCCCAAGCTGCGCGTGGAGGAGGCCGCGGCCCGCACCCAGGCCCGGATCGACTCCGGACGGCAGCCGGTGATCGGCGTCAACAAGTACCGGGTGGCGACCGACGAGCAGATCGACGTCCTCAAGGTCGACAACTCCTCGGTGCGCGCCCAGCAGATCGCCAAGCTGAAGCGGCTCCGCGAGGAGCGCGACGAGCGGGCCTGCCAGGACGCGCTGGCCGCGCTCACCCGGGCCGCCGGCGGCGAGGGCAACCTGCTCGAACTCGCGGTGGACGCGGCCCGCGCGATGGCGACCGTCGGCGAGATCTCCGACGCCCTGGAGAAGGTCTACGGACGGCACGCCGGCCAGATCCGTACGATCTCCGGCGTGTACCGCAACGAAGCCGGCGAGTCCCCCGCCGTGGACCGCACCCGGACCCTGGTCGACGCCTTCGCGGAGGACGAGGGGCGCCGGCCGCGCATCCTGGTCGCCAAGATGGGCCAGGACGGCCACGACCGCGGCCAGAAGGTGATCGCCACCGCCTTCGCCGACCTGGGCTTCGACGTCGACGTCGGCCCGCTGTTCCAGACCCCGGCCGAGGTGGCCCGCCAGGCCGTCGAGGCGGACGTGCACATCGTCGGGGTCTCCTCGCTCGCCGCCGGCCACCTCACGCTCGTCCCGGCGCTGCGGGAGGAACTCGCGGCGGAGGGCCGCGAGGACATCATGATCGTGGTCGGCGGGGTGATCCCCCCGCAGGACGTGGCGACGCTCCTGGAGATGGGCGCGGCGGCCGTCTTCCCGCCGGGGACGGTGATCCCCGACGCGGCCCACGACCTGGTGACGCGGCTGGCGGCCGACCTCGGGCACGAGCGGTGATCGGTCTCGACACGTACGTCCGGGGCGTCCGCGAGGGGAAGCGGGCGCTCGTCGCCCGCGCGATCACCCTCGTCGAGTCGACCCGCCCCCAGCACCGGGCACTCGCCCAGGACCTCCTGACGGAACTCCTCCCGTACAGCGGCGACGCCGTGCGGATCGGGATCAGCGGAGTGCCCGGTGTCGGCAAGTCGACGTTCATCGACGCGTTCGGCACGATGCTGACCGGGCTCGGCCACCGGGTCGCGGTGCTCGCCGTCGACCCCTCGTCGAGCCGGACGGGCGGCTCCATCCTCGGCGACAAGACCCGGATGGAGCGGCTCGCGGTCGACCCGGCGGCCTTCGTCCGCCCCTCCCCCACCGCCGGGACGCTCGGCGGGGTGGCGAAGGCGACCCGCGAGTCGATCGTCGTGATGGAGGCCGCCGGCTACGACGTCGTCCTCGTCGAGACCGTGGGCGTCGGCCAGTCCGAGACCGCCGTCGCCGACATGGTCGACTCCTTCCTGCTGCTCACCCTGGCCCGCACCGGCGACCAGCTCCAGGGCATCAAGAAGGGCGTCCTGGAACTCGCGGACGTGGTCGCCGTGAACAAGGCCGACGGCCCCCACGAGCGCGACGCCCGCGCCGCGGCCCGCGAACTCGCGGGCGCGCTGCGGCTGATGCACGGCGCCGACGCCTTCTGGACACCACCGGTGCTGAGCTGCAGCGCCCGCGAGTCGGCCGGCCTCGACGAGGTCTGGGACCGGCTGCGGCAGCACCGCGCCCTGCTCGACTCCACCGGCCGTCTCACGGCCAAGCGCCAGGACCAGCAGGTCGACTGGACCTGGACGATGGTCCGCGACGAACTCCTCCGCCGCCTCCACACGGACCCGGCGGTCCGCGGCCTCGCGCCCGAGCTCGAAGAGCGGGTCCGCGCCGGAGCGCTGACGGCGACGACGGCCGCCGAGCGCATCCTCGGCGCGTTCGGCGACCGGCGCGACTGACGGGTCCCCGGGCCGCACCCCGCACACCCACTTTTTTGTGGGTACTTGTCGGGGTGCGGCGCCCCGGGCGAAGCTGAACGAGGCCCGGGAGGAAGGGAACAGGGGCCTCAGGACACGGCGGTGGGTGCGGCCGTGAGCAGGTCCAGACGACGGTGGCCCCAGTCCGACAACGGGCCGAGCGCCTCGGCGAGTTCGCGCCCGAACGCGCTGAGCGAGTAGACGGTCTTCGGGGGCAGGACGTCGTACACCTCACGGTGGACGAGGCCGTCCTCCTCCATCTCCCGCAACGCCTGGGTCAGCACCTTCTCGCTGATCTCGGGGACCTTCCGGCGCAGTTCGCCGGGGCGGTGCGGGCCGGCCTCCAGCAGCCACAGCAGCGTCGTCTTCCATTTGCCCTCGATCACCACGATCGCGGCGCTCACTCCGCACACGTTCGTGTCCTGGGCCCTGGCGCGTGTCATCCGCGTCCTTCCCCTTCCTCCGGGATCTCTTTCCTTCGTCTGTCTCCATGTCTACAAGGGAGTTCACCCATGTCTTCTTCCCCTTCGCCCACCCGGGACGGGCTCGCGGTCACGGTCGTCGGCCTCGGGCCCATGGGGCGGGCGCTGGCCGGCGCGTTCCTGGCGGCGGGCGTGCGGACCACGGTGTGGAACCGTACGCCCGGCCGGGACGGGGAGCTGGTCGCCCGGGGCGCCGTCCCGGCCGCGAGCGCGGCGGAGGCGGTCGCGGCGAGCCCGCTGACCGTGGTCTGCCTGGTCAACTACGACGCCACCGACTCCGTGCTGCGGACGGAGGCCGTGACGCGCGCCCTCAAGGGGCGGACGGTCGTGAATCTCAGCGCCGACACCGCCGAGCGCGCCAGGGACACCGAGCGCTGGGCCGGGGAGCACGGCATCGGCTATCTGGACGGCGCGATCATGACGCCGACGCCGAGCATCGGGACGCCGTCGGCCGTGTTCCTGCACAGCGGCCCCGAGCCGCTGCACCGTGAGCACCGGCCGGTGCTCGACGCCCTGGGCGGCACCCACACGCACCTCGGGGAGGAGATCGGCCGGGCGGCCGCGTACGACATCGCGCTGCTCGACATCTTCTGGACGTCGATGACGGGCTATGTGCACGCCCTGGCGCTCGCACGGGCCGAAGGGGTCTCCCCGACCGAGCTGGCGCCGTTCGCGCGGGGCATCGGCGCGATCCTGCCCCCGCTGTTCCAGGAGTGGGCCGAGGACGTGGAGAGCGACGGGTTCTCCGGCGAGGGGAACCCGCTGACCTCGGCGGTGTCGACGATGACGCACGTCGTGCACGCAGCCGAGGGGCACGGCATCGACGCGAGCGTGATGCGCGCCGCCGAGGCCCTGGCCCGGCGGACGGTGGAGCTCGGCCACGGCGCCGAGGGGTTCACACGGGTCGCCGAGGTCCTGGGCCGCCGCTGACCGGGCCGCCCGGCACCCGGGGAGGCGGGGGTCGCTCCCTCGGATGCCGTCGGCGGCGGGCCGTGATGTGCTGGCTTGTAGGGGCGGACGCCGCCGGCCGGGCGGCGGCGGGAGGCGCCGTCCCCTCTCACGAGGAGGATCCCTCATGGCGATCTTCGTGCACGCCATCCTTCCGGGCATCACCACGGATCAGTACGACGCCCTCAACGCCAGGCTCCAGGAGACGCCGGAGATCTTCGACGGCTGTGTGTCGCACACGTGCGTCACGACGGACGACGGTCTGGAGATCTTCGACGTCTGGGAGACGGAAGGGCAGATGGAGGCGTTCGCCGAGCGCTTGATGCCGCTCTCGGTGGAACTGGGCTGGCCCGCGGACATGGACAGGCCCGAGGTCCTGAAGGTGCACAACCACTGGGTTCCGGGGGCGGGCGGCTGATCCCTCGCGGCCGGGTGGGGCCGACCGGTCGGCCCCGGTCACGTACGGGATCACGGAGCCTTCCCCGGACCGGGGTCACGTCCTCGCGAGGAAGGCCGGGCGGAGGTGCGGGTCCACCGGGTCGTAGTACCGGTGGAACACCGGGGTGGCGGACCCGGAGACCGGCGGGACGATCCAGCTCCAGTCGGCGGGCGTCTCGCGCCCGTGGCGGCTCTCCTTCTCGATGTGCCGGAGGAACCGCTGCGACTCGGTGTGGTGGTCGGCCATGGTCACCCCGGCCTCCTGGAAGGAGTGCAGCACCGCCACGTTGAGTTCCACCAGGGCGCGGTCCCGCCACAGGGTCCGCTCGGCCGAGCGGTCGAGTCCGAGCCGGTCGGCGACCAGCGGGAGGAGGTCGTACCGTTCGCCGTCGGCGAGGTTGCGGGCGCCTATCTCGGTGCCCATGTACCAGCCGTTGAAGGGCGCCGCCGCGTACCGTACGCCGCCGATCTCCAGCGTCATGTCGCTGATCGCCGGCACCGCGTACCAGCGCAGTCCGAGTGCCGCGAACCAGGCGTGGTCGGGGTGGCTCAGCGGCACTTCGAGGACGGAGTCGTCGGGCAGCTCGTACCACTCGGGCCGCGCTCCGGGCTGTTCCCGCACCATCAACGGCAGGACCTGGAAGGGTTCTTGGTCCCGCTTCCAGCCGAGGTCGACGGCGCGGGCGGTGAGCGGTCCGCCGCGCGGGTCGCCGCTCCAGCTCCCGTCCGGCGTACGGTGTCCGGCGTAGCGCACCAGCTGGTCGTTGACGATCCGGGGGCCCGCGCGGCCCGGCCGGTCGGGTGCGAAGACCGAGATCACCGGTCTGATCCGGCCGCCGTTGCCGGCCTGCCGCAGGTGCTCGAAGCAGTGGGCGGCGATGTCGTCGGCGGCGGTGACGTGCCGCAGGTCGCGCACCACGAGACTGCGCCAGTAGAGCCGGCCGATGCAGCGGGCGGAGTTGCGCCAGGCGACCCGCGCGCCGAACGCCAGCTCCTCGGCGGTGTGTTCGTAGGTGCCGGTACGGCCGATCTCGGCCAGCACCGCGCGCACCCGCGCGGCGGCGTCCCCCGCGGCGGGCTGCTCGTGGTGGAACTGACGGATGAATCGTTCCGCCTCCGCCCGGTCCACGGGACAGGACGCGGGGACGGCGCGGTCCCCTGGGGCGGACGCGAGGTCCCCGTGGGCGTAGGGGCAGGTCCCGGTGGCACCGGTGACGGACTTCCGGCGGCTGCGGCTTCGACTGAAGATCAATGTGTTCCCTCCCGACGCCATGACTACCTTATGAACACGGGCGGGCGCGGAGAGTACGTGAATATCCTGCTGGGGAGACGGCCCCGCTGGTACGCTGCCCGCCGCCTCGCGGCCCCTGGGGCCTGACGTCAGCCGAGGCGCGCCGTGCTGTCGCGGGCGATGAGGCGGGGCAGCAGCAGACGGCGCTCCGGCGCGGTGGGCGGGGCACCCTCGATCGCCTTCAGGAGCAGTTCGATGGCCTCGCGGGTCATCTCGCGGGTGGGCAGGGCGACGCTGGTGAGGGTGGGGCGGGCGAGCAGCCCCTCCGGGGTGTCGTCGTGGGCCACGACGGACAGGTCGTGCGGGATCGAACGCCCGGCGTCGCGCGCCGCCTGGAGCGCGCCGACCGCGAGCACGTCATGGGTGGCGAACAGCGCCGTGGCCGTCGGATGGGCGGCGAGGGCCGCCCCGGCGGCGGCGACACCGCCCTTGAACGACGGCTCGGGCGCCAGGTGCACCGCGCCCTCCGGGACGTGCAGTCCGTCCTCGGCGAACGCGCGGCGGAAGCCGTCCACGCGCCGGGTGTGGGCGGGGCTGGCGAGCACGGCCACGTTCTCGTGGCCCAGGGAGCGCAGATGGCGTCCGGCGAGGTGGCCGCCGTGCTCGTAGTCGATGGTGACGACGGGGAACCCGGCCGGGGCCCGTGTCTCCCAGGCGCACAGGACCACCGGGAAGCGGGCCCGGGACAGCAGCGGCAGATGGTCGGTCAGGCCCTGGTCGCCCGCGATGAGGAGGGCGTCGACGGACCGGCTGGTGAGACCCGCGAGGTGCCCCCGGGCGCGCTCGCCGTCCCGGCGCGTGGTGCACAGGAGGAGGTGGTAGCCGTGCGCGTCGAGGGCGTCCTCGGCCTCCTCCACGACCTCCGCGTAGAAGGCGGTGGACACGGTGGGCACGAAGAGGCCGACCGTGCGGGTGCTTCCGGTGGCGAGCGAGCGGGCCACCAGATTGGGGACGTAACCGAGTTCGGCTATCGCGGCGCGGACCCGGGCCTCGGTGCCGGGGCGTACGGCGACGCGGCCGGAGAGCACGTTGGAGACCGTCTGCTTGGTGACGCCGGCGCGCTCCGCCACGTCCTGCATCGTCACCATGACTACCTCGATCGACCGGTCGGACGGCGGGTGCAACGTATCGCGGGGGAATGCCGTGGTCAACGCCCCGGAGCAGGGGCCGGCGGGACGCGGGGAGCGGGCAACTCCCTTGCGGGGCGCGGAAGTTTTTCGGTCCGCGACTCTTGTTTTACCGGTCAAATGAGCCGTACGGTCGCGCCGCGGCCGGGCCGTGACCGGACACCGCGGCGGCCGGACCCCGGACGCCGCACCCAGCGATCCCGTACGACCCCGCTCCCGCACGACCCGCACCACCGTGCACCCGCACGACCGCGATCCCGTACCACCGTTATCCCGTACCACCGCGATCCCGCACGACCGCCGTCCCGAAGGGCGCCGGACCGTTCATGGAGCCGCCCCACCCGGCTCCTCCGATCAGGGGACACTCGTGACCACTCCTCGCAGCAGACTGGCCGGAGCGCTCGCCGCCGCCGTGCTGGTCTTCACCGGCGGCGGCGCGCTGACGGCGCCCACGGCGGCGGCGGCACCGACCGCCCCCACCGCTCCCGCCGCGTCTTCCGCCGCCTCCTACACCGTCGCCGTCGGGGCCAAGGGCTCCTGGACCCACCCGGACGACACCCCCGCCGGCCCGTACATCGACAAGGACGGCACCTTCTACTTCCAGCAGGCCCACGCGCTCTACGGCGCGAACGACCCGCGCAGGTGGACGTTCTTCACCGGCACGAACCTCGACACCGCGACCCGGTCGGGCGCGCTCAGCGACGCGGTGAACCCGGCGAACTCCGACGACCGCAACAACGACACGACCTGGCGCTGCAACAACAGCCCGACCGGGGTCGAGGCGACGGCCGCCCCGGCGGGCTCGGGCTACGCCCACCGCAACTACTGCGACCTGGCGGGCGTCTGGGTCGACCCGGACACCGGCGACTGGTACGGGCTCGTGCACAACGAGTTCACCCCGCAGCCCTTCGGCGACGGCGTCCACTACGACGGCATCGACTACGCCGTCTCCAAGGACCAGGGGCGGACGTGGAGCATCAAGGACCACGTCATCACCTCGCGCTACGGCACGAAGCGCGGCGACACCGCCGCCTTCCCGCAGCAGACGTACCACTACGGCACCGGTGACCAGCGGCTCTTCGTCGACACGGCGTCCGGGTACTTCTACGCCTTCTACGGCTCCCGGATCGTGAACAAGGGCGGCGGCTGGGCCGCGTTCTACGGGCATGTGGCCCGCGCCCCGATCGCCTCGAAGATGGCACCGGGCTCCTGGCAGAAGTGGTACGGCGGGGCCTGGTCCGAACCCGGCGTCGGCGGCCGCGAGAGCACCATGGTGCCCGTCGGCTCCGGCAGCACGACGGGGTACACCCCGGTCTCGAAGGAGTACGACCCCGCCAACGCGGGCAGCGTGAGCCAGCAGGTGGCCGCCGGGCTGATGCCGGCGACCTCGCCGCTGTTCGTCATGGACATCACGTACAACGCCCATCTGGGGCTGTACATCGGCCAGCCCCAGGCCGTCGACCAGAGCGGCAACGCGTCCCAGGAGATCTACGCCACCGCCGACCTGACCACCCAGAAGTGGTTCCGCCTCGGCGACACCGGGAGCTACCGGAACGCCTCCTGGTACCGCTGGTTCCTCGACAGCGGCAACAGGACGAGCTCCTCGATCGTCGGCAGGGACTTCCGCTCGTACTGCTCCTTCGGCTGCTCCGGCGGAGCCAGTGGCGAGTACGTGAACCTGACGGTCGACACGACCGCGCCGGCCGCCCCGGTCGACACCTCGAAGGCGTACCGCATCGCCACCGCGGGCGGCCGCGTCCTCGCCCAGGTCGCCGACACCTCGGCCACGACCTCGCTCGCCGCCGCCACCGGCTCCGGCGCGGAGTCCTGGGCCTTCGCCTCGAACGGCGACGGCTCCTACCGCATCGCGAACTCCGCGACCGGCGGCCTCCTCGGCGTCGGCGCCACCTCCGCCGCCACCCGCGCCTGGGGCACCCGGCCCACCGTCACCCCGGCCGGGGCCGGTGGACCCACGGTCGGCCAGCAGTGGTTCGTGCTCCGCGCTACCTCGCCCGCCGACGGTTCCGCGACCGGCACGTACAAGATCGTCAACCGGTACAGCGGGCTCGTCATCGGCCTCTCCGCCGACTCCGGCCGCCCGGCCGAGACCACTCCCGCCCGCAGCTGGACCAACACCACCGGCAGCGCCGTCGGCGGCGCCCGCACGGCCGCCGAGCAGACCCTGAGCCTGGTCCCGACCGCGCAGGCGCCCGAGACGGTGACGGTCCTCGGTCCGGGCCCGCAGTCCACCGTCCCGAACACGTCCGTCTCCCTGAGGATCGAGGCCACCGACTCGCTCGGCAAGGCCCTGACGTTCACGGCGACCGGGCTTCCCGCCGGGCTGACGATCAGCTCCGCCGGCCTGATCACCGGTACGCCGACCACCGCGGGCAGCTCGACCGTGACGGTCACCGCCGGCTCGGGCACCGCGACCGGCACGGCCACCTTCACCTGGTCGGTCACGGCCGCCCTCGACGGGTTCCACACCCTCACCACCGGCGGCAGGGCGCTCGACAACCCCAACCACAGCACCACGGCGGGCACCCAGCTGATCACCTGGACGGCGAACGGCGGCGCCAACCAGAAGTGGCTGTTCACCCGTCAGGCCGACGGTGGTTACGTCCTCAGGAACAGCGAGTCGGGGCTGTGCGCCGACGTCGAAGGCGGCTCCGCGTCCGTCGGCGCGAAGATCATCCAGTGGACGTGCACCACCGGCGCGAACCAGCGCTGGACGATCACCCGGCAGGCGAACGGCACCCACACCGTCGCCTCCGCGGCGAGCGGTCTGCTCCTGACGGCCGCCTCCGCGACGAACGGCGCGCCGGTCACCCAGCAGCCGGACAACGGCGGCGCCCTCCAGCAGTGGACGATCGGCTGAGCACGACCACGAGGTACGGCCGAGCGCGACCACGGCGCACGGCGGTCGGCAGTCGGCGGTCGACGGTCGGCGGTCGGCGGTCGGCGGTCGGCGGTCGGCGGTCGGCGGTCGGACGGATGTCAGCCGGCGGGCGGGGTGAGGACGACGAAGTCGGCGTTCGAGGGGTCGAGGCAGACGGCGAGTCGGCCCACGCCCTCCGCGTCCGCCGGGCCCATCTGGACGTTGCCGCCGTTCGCCGTGACCCTGGCCACCGCTTCGTCGCAGTCGGCGACGGCGAAGACGGGGTGCCAGTAGGGACGGCCGTGCGCGAGGGCGAGATCGGCCTCGGACAGCTGCATGAGGCCGCCGTGCATCCGCTCCTCGGGGAGTCCGGCGGGGGTGATCAGGGTGTACGTCCCCCCGCCGCCCGGCAGTTCCATGTCGCTGAACCGCCAGCCGAAGACACTGCCGTAGAACGTCTTCGCGGCGGCGGCGTCCGTCGTGTACAGCTCGGTCCAGGACAGGGAGCCCGGCGCGTCCACGAGGTCGACGCCCTTGTTCGTGCCGGGCTGCCAGACGGCGAACTGTCCGCCGAGCGGGTCGCTGTACTGGGCCATCCGGCCCCACTCGTCGAGGTCCGTCGGGGCGACCCGGACCGTGCCGCCCGCCTCCTCCACCGCCCGGGTGGTGGCGTCCGCGTCGGCGACGCTGTAGTAGATCATCCAGGCGGACCGGGCGCCCTCCTCGGTGAGCCTGCCGAGCCCGCCGACGATCTTCCCGTCCTTCCGGAACATCCCCCCTTCCATGTCCTCGCCGTCCCCCATGGACTCGTACTCCCAGCCGAGCACGGCGCCGTAGAAGGCCGCGGCGGCCGGGACGTCGGGGGCGCCGAGGTCGAGCCAGCAGGGGGAGCCGGGTACGAAGTCGGTAGTGATCATGGTGCTGCCTTTCGCGTCTCCGGGGGTGGGCCCTCAGCCTGGCACCGGACGCGGAGACCCGCCCGTCGGCCGCCGCGCACACCGATGGTCGTCGGCCGGATCGGCTCGGCGCTGGACGAGGCGGCGGACGGCCGGGGCTGACCCGGGCGGCCCGGACGGCGGCGAATGCGCCGGTCGCGCGCCCCGTTTCTCTTACGGATCCGTGACATGCGGAACGGCGGGCGGGGATGCGCGGACCGGGCGGCATAGCGTCGGAGGATGCGTGTACTTGTGACTGGAGGCGCGGGCTTCATCGGCTCGCACATCGTCGCCGCACTGGCCTCCCGCGGACACGAACCGGTGGTCTTCGACCTGGCACGGGACGGGCGGGACGTCCGTGATCCCGAGGCCGTGCGGGAGGCCCTGCGCGGGATCGACGCCGTGTGCCACCAGGCCGCCAAGGTCGGCCTCGGCAAGGACTTCGGCGACGCCCCCGCCTATGTGTCGGCCAACGAGCTCGGCACCGCCGTCCTGCTGGCCGCGATGACGGCCGCGGGCGTCCGGCGTCTCGTGCTCGCCGGCTCGATGGTCGTCTACGGCGAGGGGCGCTACGCGTGCCCCGCGCACGGTGCGGTCCGGCCCGGCCCGCGCGCCGAGCAGGACCTCGCCGCCGGACGGTTCGAGCCGCGCTGCCCGGACTGCGGCGCCGCCCTCTCCCCCGGCCTGGTCGCGGAGGACGCCCCGCTGGACCCCCGGAACGTGTACGCCACCACCAAGGTCGCCCAGGAACACCTCGCGTCCTCGTGGTCCCGGGCCACCGGCGGGCGCGTGGTCTCGCTGCGCTACCACAACGTCTACGGGCCGGGGATGCCCCGCGACACCCCGTACGCCGGAGTCGCCGCCCTCTTCCGTTCCTCGCTCGCGCGCGGCGAGGCCCCCCGCGTCTTCGAGGACGGCGGGCAGCGCCGCGACTTCGTCCACGTCCGGGACGTGGCCGGGGCGAACGCGGTCGCGCTGGACGCCCTGCCGGAGGCGCCGGGCTTCGCCGCGTACAACGTCGGCAGCGGCGACCCCCGGACCGTCGGCGACATGGCGAGCGCGCTGGCCGCCGCGTACGGCGGCCCGGAGCCGGTCGTCACGGGCGAGTACCGGCTCGGCGACGTCCGGCACATCACCGCCGACTCGGCACGGCTGCGCCGGGAGCTGGGGTGGCGCCCGGAGGTCACCTTCGCCGACGGGATGGCCGAACTCGCCGGCGGTACGACCGAAGGGGCCCTTTCGCCCGCCGCGCCGGCCGGGCGTCCGTAAGGCCCAACACCGCGCCGGCCGGGCGTCCGCAGGTCCCCTCAGGGCCCAAGCGTGACCGGAGGGCGCGGCGCACCGCGCCCTCCGGTCACGTCGAGGCGGGCAGGGTCAGTTCGAAGCGGCAGCCTCCCGAGACGTTGCGCACGTCCGCCCGGCCCGCGTGGGCCTCGACGATGCCCCGGACGATCGCCAGGCCGAGTCCCGCGCCCGAGGGAGGGGTACGGGCCTCGGTCCCCCGCCATCCCGTGTCGAACACGCGCGGCAGGTCGTCCTCGGGAATGCCGCCACAGGCGTCCGTCACCGACAGCACCACCGCGCCCGCCCGGTGCTCGGCGGCGACGGCGACCGTGCCGTCCGCCGGGGTGTGCCGGATGGCGTTCACGAGGAGGTTGGAGAGCACCCGCGTCATCTCCTTGCCGTCCACCTCCACCGGGAGCGGTGCGATGTCCTCCCCCGCCAGGTGGACGCCGTGCTCGCGGGCGAGCGCGTCGGCACCGGCCAGCGCGTCGCCGACCAGGTCGTAGAGGGACATCCGGGTGGGGCTGAGCGCGAGTGCCCCCGCGTGGATGCGGGAGAGTTCGAAGAGGTCCCCGACCATCGTGTTCAGACGGTCGACCTCCGTCCGCATCTGGCGGTGGTAGCGGGCGGGATCGGCCGCCACGCCGTCCTCCAGCGCCTCCGACATCGCGCGCAGGCCCGCCAGCGGGGTGCGCAGGTCGTGCGAGATCCAGGCCACGAGTTCGCGCCGGGAGGTCTCCAGGGCCCGTTCGCGTTCACGCGAGGCGGCCAGCCGTTCGCTGGTCAGCGCCAGCTCACGGCTGAGGTCCGCGAACTCCGCGGGGGCGGGCACCAGCGGCGCCGTGAACGTCCCCTCCTCCCCGAAACCCCGGGCCGCGCCCACGAGTTCGCGGCAGCGCCGTACGACCTGGCGGCCGAGGAGCAGCGCGGTGGCCAGCGACACGGCGGCCGCCATCGCGACGACCAGGGTGACCACGCCGAGGTCGTGGGAGGACAGGAACATCGCCCAGGCCACCGCGAGCGTCCCGGCGAGCATCGCCGTCACGGCCACGGCCGCGACGACGGCGAGCGACACGGCGAGGCTCCGGCGGCGCAGCAGCCGCAGGGCCACGGCGCCCAGCAGCCCGGCGGCGCCCGCGCCGAGGAGCGCGTACAGGGCGATGAGGAGGAGGTCACCCACGGTCGGCCTCCGGGTGGCGGGGGGTGGTGGGCTCGGATTCGGGTACGGGTACGGGTGTGGCGTCGCTCGTACGGGGGTCGGCCGGCCCGACGGCCTCGGCGCGGGCCGCAGCGGACACGTCCCCGCCCCCCGGGGCCGCGTCGAAGCGGTACCCCGCGCCCCAGACCGTCTGGATGAGCCGGGGGCTCGCCGCGTCGTCCTCGATCTTTCCGCGCAGGCGGCGGACGTGGACGGTCACGGTCGACAGGTCGCCGAAGTCCCAGCCCCAGACCTCGCGCATCAGCCGCTCCCGGCCGCAGACCTGTCCCGGGTGGCGCAGGAAGTAGGCGAGCAGGTCGAACTCCCTCAGGGTGAGAGCGAGTTCCGTGCCGTTCTTGGTGACCCGCCGGGCCCTCGGGTCCAGGGACAGACCCGCCGCCGTGAGGTGCGGGCCGCCGGCCGGGGCAGGGGCGCTCGCCCTGCGCAGGACCGAACGCACCCGGAGGACCAGCTCCCGGGGGCTGAACGGCTTGGTCACGTAGTCGTCCGCGCCGACCTCCAGGCCCAGGATGCGGTCGTCCTCGTCGCCGCGCGCCGTGAGCATGATGACCGGGACGGGGCGGCCGCCGTCCTCCCGTGCGCGCAGCCGCCGGCAGACCTCCAGACCGTCCATGCCGGGCAGCATCAGGTCCAGGACCACGAGGTCGGGCCGCGCGTCCTCGGCGGCGCGCAAGGCGGCCGGGCCGTCGGCCGCGAGCCGTACGACGAACCCGGCGCGGCCCAGGTACCCCGCCACGACCTCCGAGACGGTCGGATCGTCGTCGACGACCAGCACCCGAGCCGGGGCGTCGGTCACGGCGGCGTCGAGGGGTGCGGCTGCTCCCGCCGTCTCGTGGGCACCCTCCGCGACCACCGCTGTCACCGTCCCGTCGCTCGCGACGGCGCCGGTCGCGCCCACCGGGTCGTGCCCCCGCCGCCCGCTCTCCACATCACTCACTGCCATGGCCCCAGCGTGTCACCCGTCCGGGCCCACCTGCCGCGGACTCTGCCACCCGCCCGGTGGGCGTCCGCGTTTCGTAAGGTCTCGGATCCCCTTTTCCCGGTTCCGGATTCCTACGGTGTGGAGGGTGACTTCTTCTGCTTGCGCACCGCCCCGCGCGGACCTCGTACTGCCGTGCCTCGACGAGGCCGAGGCACTCCCCTGGGTGCTGGCGCGGGTGCCCGCCGGGTGGCGCGCCATCGTCGTCGACAACGGCTCGACCGACGGCTCCGCCGAGATCGCCCGCGCTCTCGGTGCGACGGTCGTCCACGAGAGCCGGCGTGGTTTCGGCGCGGCCTGCCACGCCGGGCTGCTCGCGGCCCGCGCCGACCTGGTCTGCTTCTGCGACTGCGACGCCTCCATGGACCCCGGGCTGCTCGCCCCGATGGCCGCGCGCGTCGAGGCCGGCGAGGCCGATCTGCTCCTCGGCCGCCGCCGCCCGCAGGGACGGGGCGCGTGGCCGGCGCACGCCCGCGCCGGGAACATCGCCCTCGCGCACCTGCTGCGCCGCCGCACCGGCCTACGGCTCCACGACCTCGGCCCGATGCGGGTGGCCCGGCGCGAGGCCCTGCTCGGCCTCGGTCTGACGGACCGGCGCAGCGGCTACCCGCTCCAGATGGTCGTCCGGGCCTCGGACGCGGGCTGGCGGGTCGCCGAGACGGACGTGCCGTATCTGCCGCGCACGGGGAAGTCCAAGGTCACCGGCACGTGGCGGGGCACCTGGCACGCCGTGCGGGACATGCGCCGGGTGCTCGCCGAACCGCCGGCCGCGCAGTCCCTCACCGTCGGGGAGGTCTCCGTATGAGCACCGTCCGCAGGAGTGCCTCCCCCGTGGGCTCCCCGCGCGCCTTCCCCGCGAGCACGCTCCTCGTCATCGCCAAGGCGCCCGTCGCCGGGCGGGTCAAGACGCGTCTCACCCCGCACTTCGCACCGAAGCAGGCCGCCGAGCTGGCGCGCGCGGCTCTGGAGGACACCCTCGCGGCCGTGCTCGCCACCCCGGCCGGACGCCGGGTGCTCGTTCTCGACGGACGGCCCGGGCCATGGGTGCCCGAGGGCATCGAGGTCGTACCGCAGTGCGCGGGTGCCCTCGACGTCCGGCTCGCCGCAGCCTTCGCGCACGCCGAGGGACCGGCCCTGCTCATCGGCATGGACACGCCGCAGGTCACCCCCGGTCTCCTCGCCCAGGGGCTCGACTTCGGCGGGACCGACGCCTGGTTCGGCCCCGCCGACGACGGCGGGTTCTGGGCGCTCGGACTGGCCGAACCCGACCCGGCGCTGCTCCTCGGCGTCCCCATGTCCGTGGGCCATACCGGGAGGGAGCAGCGCCGGCGGCTCACCGCGTCGGGGCGCCTCGTACGGGACCTGCCCGAGCTGTGCGACGTGGACGAGCCGGCCGACGCGGCGCGGGTCGCCGCCGCCTCGCCGGGCACCCGCTTCGCCGCCCTGTACGACGACATGTGCGCGGTGGCTAGGTGACCGCCCAGCTGGCCGAGCCCGCCGTCGCCTGGCGGGCCGATCCGTACACGGCGGCGCTCCGCACCGGCCGGGGGCCGCTCTATCTGCGGCGGGAGGACGGCTGGCTGCTGCCACTGGAGGTCGAGCGGTGGTGCGGCGAACCCGACGCGGCGGACGTCACCGTCCTGGACCGTTGCACGGGGCCGGTGCTGGACGTCGGCTGCGGACCGGGCCGGCTGGTCGCCGCGCTCGCCGCCCGGGGGCACCGGGCGCTGGGTGTGGACGTCACCCCCGAGGCGGTGGACCGTACGGTACGGGCCGGGGGCAGCGCCCTGTGCCGCTCGGTGTTCGACCCGCTGCCGCGTGAGGGCCGCTGGGGCACCGTGCTGCTCATCGACGGGAACATCGGCATCGGGGGCGACCCGGCCGCGCTCCTCCGCCGCGCGACGCGGCTCGCCGCGCCGGACGGCTCCCTGCTGGTGGAGGTGGCCCCGGAGGATGTCGACGAACGCGTCGAGGTCCACGTGGACGACGGCCGGGGCGGCCGGGGCGCGCCCTTCCGCTGGGCGCGGCTCGGCACCCGGGCCCTGTGCGCCGGGGCCGCCGAGGCGGGCTGGACCCGTTCCCTGACCTGGCAGTCGGCGGGCCGCGCCTTCGTGGGCTTGCGGCGCTGAGGGACGGGCGGGGGGAGGGGGACTCTGCGGGTGAGCTGGCCGGGGCTGTTTGAGCGGGGCGGACTCAGCAGGGCTGTCCGAACGGGAAAGCGGCGGCCGAGCTGTCCCGCCCCACCGCCTCCCGGCGCCGCCGCCCACCCAACCGCCCGCCCGCAACTCACGCCCCCTCAAGGGCGTCGCCCAGCCACCCCCGGCCCCTTTCTCCCCCGCCCCGCGCCACCCGACCGCCTCGCCCACCTCGCGCCCGCACGTGCCCCCGCGTATCCGGTCGTCGTCACCGCGACCGCCGCCATCGCCAGCAGCCAGTTCCGGGAGTAGTCCAGCGGCAGCACCGTCGCGTTGGCCACGCCGTCGGGGCGGAGGAGGGCCGGCAGGGCGACCGCCGTCAGGGAACCGGCGACGATCAGCGCCGCGCGCGGGACGCCGCGCGGGGGCCTCCCTGCGAGGATCCCGGCGACGGCGCCGACCGCGAGCACCAGGGGTGCGAGCAGCCCGTCGTGCACGAGGACTCCCCCGGCGAGCCACAGCGCGGTCGACCAGGGCCGGGGCCCGTCCCACAGCAGTGCGCCGCCGAAGGTCATCAGGGCGATCCCGGCCGCCCCCACCCCGTATCGGACCGTCCTCACACGACCTCCAGTCGGCCGACCCACTTGGTCTGGAGCACGCCCGGCCGGTTCGGGGCGATGATCCGCGCCGGGTAGCCGTGGTCGGGGGAGAGCACCTCGCCGTCGAGGCGCAGCGCCAGCAGGGTGAGCGGGTCCCGGGCGTACCGGCGGCCCATCTCCATGACCCGGTACGCGCCGGCCGCTTCGAGCGACACCACCCGGCAGCGCGCGTTCGGGCCCGCTCCGGCCAGGTCCAGCAGGTCCCGCACCCGTACTCCGGTCCAGCGGGCCGACCGGCTCCAGCCCTCGACGCACGCGAGCGGCAGGGTCTCCTCGTGCTGCGGCAGGGCGCGCAGTTCCTCCAGGGTGAGGGTGTACGGGCGTGGTCCGGCGACGACGAGCCGCCAGTCGGCGAGCGTCTCCCCGGTGACGCGGGCCGCCTCGGCCGTGCGGTTCACGGGCAGCCCCCGGGGGCCGGGGGCGGGGCTGCGCGGGGCGAACAGGTTGAGGGGGCCGAGCGCGGTGACGGACTGGCCGACCGTGGTGAGCGTGACGGCGCCGACGCCCGCGGCGACGGCCGCGAGGAACCGGCGGCGGTCGGGTTCGTCTGCGGCGGGGAGGGCGAGGGTGCCGGGCGAGCGGCGGGTGAGGTGGTCGCGGATCCGCGGCCACTGGACGGCGATGTGGAGCAGGAGCGCGCCCAGCAGGAGCCAGGCGACGGCGTAGTGCGCGGGGACGAACGAGAACGGCCAGGGGTACCACTGGAAGGTGTTGAGGAGTCCGGTGGCCAGTTCGAAGATCCCGGCGGCGACGAGCACGGCGACCGAGAGGCGCTCGGCCGCGTGCCGGACGGACCGCACCGGCGGCCATGCGAACAGGCGGGGGTAGACCGCCCACAGCTTGGCCAGGAGCAGCGGGATCGCCGCCGTGCCGGAGGCCACGTGGAGGCCCTGGGTGAACCGGTAGCCCCAGGAGGGGCGGCTCGGCAGCCGGTCGACGAGCGGGCCGGGCGGGTGCTGGAGGCAGTGGCTCAGCACACCGGTCACGAAGCAGACGACGACGGCGAGTCCGAGCCACCGGCCCAGCGCGGTCGCGGTGCGGGCGTCGTGGAGCCGGGCCCTGAACGTGATCGGCGGGCCGTGGGGCGGGGTGGGGCGCATGAGCCCATCACACCCCCGGAAGCACCCGCGCGGGCGCGTGGAACACCTTACGGAATGCGGACATGCGGCTCCGGGGTCCGCGGTTCGGGGCCCGCGACTGGAACGCTGCCGAGGTGAACCAGCGCACCGGCCGTACCGCCACGGTCCTCACCGCCGCCGTCCTCGCCGCCCTCACCACCGCCCTCGTCGTCACCGTCCGGTACGACGGTCATGTCACCGACCCTTCCGGGCTGTTCGGCCGGTACGCGGCCTGCTGGGCCCTGTTCGTAGTCGCGCTGCTCGGGCTGCGCAGGGTTCCGGCCGCGCACGTCGTGCCGCTGCTCGTGGCCGGTGCGGTCGCGGTGTCGGTGACCGGGCTCGTGGCGCCGCCCCGGACGAGCACGGACTCGTACCGGTACGCCTGGGACGGCCGCGTCCAGTCCGCCGGGATCTCCCCGTACGACCACGCCCCACGGGATCCGGAGCTGGGCGGGCTGCGCGACCCGTGGCTCTTCCCCACGGGGTCCGCGTGCTCCGGCCGGGACCTGGTCACGATCCCCGCCCCCGGCCCCGAACCCCACTGCACACGGATCAACCGGCCTTCGGTGCACACGATCTACCCGCCCGTCGCCGAGGTGTACTTCGTGGCCGTCGACGGGCTGTCCCCGGACGGAGCCCGGCACAAGCCGCTCCAGATCGCCGCCGGGCTGGTCGCGCTCGCCACGACCTGGGCGCTGCTGCTGATCCTGCGCCGCCGGGGCACGGACCCACGACGGGCCGCGGCCTGGGCGTGGTGTCCGCTGGTCCCGATCGAGGCCGTGAACAACGCGCACGTGGACGTCCTCGGCGCGCTCCTCGCCGTGCTCGGCCTCGGCCTCGTGGCCGCCGCCCGCACGACCGGCCGCACGACCGGCCGCACGACTGGCCGTCGAGCGGCCGGGGAGGTGAGCCGTGAGAGAGGCCTGCCGCTCGGGGGTGGTGTGCCCGTCGGAGCGTCGCACGGCATCCGTCGGCTCGTCGCCGGAGGTCTCGTCCTCGGGGCCGCCGTCGCCGCCAAGCTCATGCCCGCCGTCGTGCTGCCCGGGGCGCTGTCCGGGGTGCGCCGGGCGCGCGACGCGGCGGCCGTCCTGGTGCCGGCCGCGGTCTTCACCGCTCTCGCGTACGTCCCCTACGTCCTCCTCTCGCACGACTCCGTCTTCGGCTACCTCGGCGGGTACGTGGACGAGGAGGGCTACGACGATCCCTCGGCCGGCTCCCGCTACGCGCTGCTGCGTCTCGTCCTGCCCGACAGCTGGGCGTTCCCGGTGCTGCTCGCCGTGATGGCCGCGGTGTCCCTCTCCGTGATGTGGCGCGGCGATCCGCGGCGCCCGTGGAGCGGGGCACTCCTGGTCACGGGCTGGGCCTTCGTGCTCCTCACGCCCGGCTACTCCTGGTACGCGCTGCTCCTGGTGGCGCTGGTCGCGCTGGACGGGCGACGGGAGTGGCTGGGTGTCGCGCTCGCGGGCGAGGCGGTGTACGTCCTCGGGCCCGACCACGGCTACGGATCCGCGCTGAGCGCGACCGCGTACGGCATCGCCGCGCTCGTGGTGGTGCTGGGCCCGGCGGTCCGGTGGTGGCAGACCTCGGCTACCGGGTGGCGAGTTCAGCGTTCGCCCTCTCCGTGACGTGGGCGAGGGCGCGGGCGGCGATCTCGCGGTCGGCGGCCGGAAGGCCGCCGTAGAGCCGCTCGGCCAGCGCGGCCACCTCGTCCGTGAACCCTCGGTGCAGCGCCTCCCCCTTCTCCGTGGGGGTGGTGCGGGCGGCGTCGATCAGCCCGGCTTCGGCGAGTGCGGCGAGCAGGGCGTGGACCTCCGGCCCGGTGATCTTGAGCGTCGAGGTCAGCCGGTCGACGGCACCGTCGCGGCCGAGCCCGTCGACGACGGCCTTGAGGGCGACGGACTGGGGGAAGGTCAGGCCGGAGCCGATGAGGATCCGGTCCCGGACGGCGGCGACGGCGTGGTAGGCGATGCCGATCAGCTGGCCGTTGAGCAGGGGCGCGGGAGCGGTGGTGGTGGCGGAGGTGACGGTGACGGTCATGGCGTGGATCTCCTTGGTTGCGGTGTGCGGTGTGCGATGCGGTGCGATGCGTCCGGTCCGGTCCGATGCGGTGCGGTGCTCTCGGGAAGCTCCGAACCAATAAGCGGAGATCTCTCCGGTTGACGTGTCGCCACCATAAACGGAGGGCTCTCCGATTTTCAAGGCGTAACCGGAGATCCCTCCGCTACGTCCGTTACGCTGCTCCGCATGACCGCCCCCGCCGAACGCGCCGACGCCGCCCGCAATCGCCTCCGCATCCTCGACGCCGCCCGGCGCCGGCTCACGGCGGACGGCTCCGCCGAACTCTCCCTGGACGCCGTCGCGAAGGACGCCGGAGTGGGCGTCGGCACGGTCTACCGCCGCTTCCACAACAGGGCGGGGCTCGTCTACGCGCTCATCGAGGACAACGAGAGCCGCTTCCAGGAGGAGTTCGCCCGCCGGGCGGAGGACGGGTCCCCGCCGGCGCGCGAACGGCTGCGGGCCTTCCTGCACGGCATGGCCGACCTCGTCGAGAACAACCGCGCCCTGCTGCTCCTCGCGGAGGCGAGCGTCCCGGCCGG
The DNA here is from genome assembly GCF_001426405.1 of Streptomyces sp. Root1304. Lineage (GTDB taxonomy): Bacteria > Actinomycetota > Actinomycetes > Streptomycetales > Streptomycetaceae > Streptomyces. The sequence continues at coordinate 236,219 of NZ_LMEP01000022.1, forward strand.
GCGCTATCGCAGCGCCCCGTTCCGGCGGCACCACGAACAGGTCGTGGGCATGGTCGCGGAACTCGCGCCGGACGCGGACGCTGCCTATCTGGCCGACCTGCTCCTCATGGCGTACACACCCGGCCTGTTCGACTTCCAGCGCACCGACCGGGGCTGGGACGTGGACCGGATCAAGCGCGGGCTCGACGCGCTGGTCGCCGGAATCGGAGCCGTCGGGGCCACCGGGGCCGGGGAATCCGGGGAACCAGCAGGACCGCCGCCGAGGCGATGAACAGCGCCGCCGTGAAGAGCAGCCAGCGCCCCAGGAACACGTCCGCGGGGAGACCCGTCGCCGCTGTGTAGTGGCCGACCCGGCGGAAGACGAGCGGCCAGTAGACGAGCAGCACCAGGCCCGAGAGGAAGGCCGGAACCCGCACGTGGTTGACGCCGAACCGCGCCCGCCGCGCCCCGCTCGTCGTGCCGTCCGCCCCTTCCCGGGGCGGGAACAGGAGCTGCACGGCACGGTCGGTCATCGCGTACAGCGGCAGCAGGACCAGGTCGTGCAGGAGGGCCGCGCCGACGAACCAGAGGGTCACCCCCCACGGGTCGCCCTGCAGAAGCCGCAGGCCCGCGTAGCCGGCCAGGGCGAAGGAGGCGAGTACGAGCAGCAGAGGGAGCGGCGTGTCCTCCTCCCGTCGGCGGAGCGCGCTCACGGCTGCTCCCCGAAGGTGAGACGGGCGACCCACTTGGTGTTGAGGACGCCCGGGGCGCCGGGGACGACGACCCGGGCCGGGTAGCCGTGGTCCTGGGAGAGGTCGGCGCCGTTGACCCGTACGGCGAGCAGCGAGCGGTGGTCCCGCACCTGGTTGTCACGCAGCGCCGCCACGCTGAACGGGCCCCCGCGCTGGACCGACTCCACCCGTACGTCCGGCGGATCGTCGTCGAGGCCGACCAGCGCGGCGAGGTCGACGAGCCGGACCCCGCTCCACAGCTGGTCCGGGGTGGACCACCCCTCCACACAGGCGATCGGCAGCGACGCCTCGTGCTGCGGCATCGCCAGCAGCGCCTCCCTGGTCAGGACGGCCTGCCGCCCCGCGCCGCGTACGGTGAGCCGCCACGCCGCTCCGACGTCGCTCGCCCGGATGCCTACCGAGCCCGCGGTCTTGTTGATCTGGAAGCCGTTCGGCCCCGAACCGGGTTCCTTCCCGCCGTGCGGGGCGAACAGCGCGGTCCTCCGCCACCAGCCGCCCATGCTCTGCCCGGCCGTCACCGCGAACAGCGCCAGCGACCCCAGACCGACCATGCCGACCGCGCCCCGGCGGGAGATCGTCGGTTCGGCCGGCCGGGGCGACACGAGCCCGGCGGCCTCCTCGCTCCCGGCGGCGGGCCGCGCCGCGTGTCCGGCCCGCACGGCCCGGAGCGCGCGCGGCAGCCTCAGTGTCACATGCACCACGAACGCCCCGATGAACACCCAGGCACCGTAGAAGTGCAGGACGTAGAAGGAGCCCGGGAAGATGTAGTGCAGCTGGATGTTGAGGATGCCGGTGACGAACTCGAAGCCGGCCCCGCCCACCAGGAGCAGCAGCGACAGCCGTTCCAGCGCGTGGCCCGGCGACCGCACCGGCGGCCACGCGAAGAGCTTCGGGATGACGGACCACAGCTTCGCGAGGAGCACGGGCACCAGCACGATGCCGAGGACGACGTGCACGCCCTGGGTGAGCCGGTACAGCCAGTACGGCGAGGTCGGCCAGGAGAACAGGTAGAAGCCGAGCCACCCCTTGTCGGGCGTCTGGTCGTTCACCGCCGCGAGATCCGGGTTGTACGCGGCGTACGACAGGAGTCCCGTCACGAACAGGACCGTCACGCCGACGAGCAGGACCAGTCCGAACACGGCGGTCAGCCACGGCCCCCGCAGCGGGCTCCGCCAGAACTCCGGCCGGGAAGGACCGGGCGGAGGCCCCGTCGGCACCACGGACTCCAGCACGATGCGCCACCGCCGTGGCCCCGGCCGCCCGTCCCCGGACGGTGCCGCGTCTCCCGTCTCCTCGCGCTCGCCGTCGTCGCTCGCAGCCACGGGAAACCTCCGCACGTACCGGCCTCATCGGATGTCCCCCGCCGAGGAGAACATGCCGCACCCGAACGCCGAAGACCCCCGTGACACGCCACACGGCCGGTCAGCCACCCAGGTAGTAGGGCCGGTTGTGCGCGGCGACGGGCGGCGACTGGTAGCTCCACGCACCCACGGCCGGAGCGCCGCCGAGCAGCCGCTCCAGGTCCCGGCCGACGTCGGCGCCCGCGTCGAGGACGGTCAGCCGGGCGCGATCGGATGCCCTGTGTCGCTCTCGGCCGGACGCCCGGTCGTGCGCCGGCTCGGATGCTGGGTCGGGCGCTCCGTCGGCGAGGGAGTGCCAGGTGTAGGGGGCGTAGACGTTCATGGGGCCGGCCAGCGCCCGTCCTTCCTCGTCCGTGCCGTATCCCGTGATGGGCGTGTTGTTCACCGGCGCGCCCCAGAGGTTCGTGAGGTCGGCTTCGAGGGAGAAGAGCGCGGTGCTGCCGCGCCGGAGTTCGCCCTGGGGGCTGAGTTCGGCGCTCCGGCAGGTCACCTGCCAGTCCTGGGCCTCGGGGCCGTTGAGGGAGGGCATCGTCGCCTCGAACCAGGCGGGGTACTTGGGTTCGGCGTAGAGCCGGCGGCCGGCGTCGATGGCGAGCGGGTTGTCGCACAGCACGTGGATGCGGGCGATGCCGAGCAGTTTGGTCTGGTCGTGGCCCTGCGCGTAGTCGGCGTAGGACACCTCGGGCAGTCGCCCGGCGGCGGCGGACGGGTAGGCGACGAGGTTGACCTCGATCTCCTGGGTGACTCCGGCGCCGGACCGGTACTGGGCGAAGTAGAGCTGGAAGTTGACCGAGAGCAGGGCCCGTCCGCCGAAGTCGGCGGCGCTGAGCGCCGGGTGGTGCTTGGCGAGGATCTCGCGGGCGGGTTCGGGGTCGACGAGGAAGTCCAGGCCGATGTTGTGCAGGGCGCCGTAGTGGAAGGGCAGTTGGTACGGCGCCGCCACCGGCGGCAGGGGAAGCGGGCTCATGACGCGGCTCCGGAAGGGTCGGCGGGCCGGGGGCTCCGGCGGATGGTCTCCTGACCGTCGGACGGCCCCGTGCCCGGGCCACCGGCGGCGGGCGAGGCGGTGGCCGTCAGAACGGCGGGCGTGTGCCGCGCGGTCAGGTCGGTCTCGATGCGTTCGGCGGTGCGCAGGGCCAGGGCGGCCATGGTCAGGGTGGGGTTGGAGGTGGCGAGCGAGGGCATGCTGCCGCAGCCGACCGCGTAGAGCCCGGGATGGTCCCAGCAGCGCTGCCAGTGGTCGACGACCGAGGTGTCGGGGCTGTCTCCCATGAGGTGGGTACCTCCGGCGTGGCCCGCGCCCCGGAACGCGTACGACCGGCCCCGGTGGGTGAAGCTCCCGGGCCGGCCGGGGGCGTGGTCGGTGTGGTCCTCCGCGCCCAGCAGCGCGAAGATCTGGTCGGACACCTCCCGCGCCGCCGCGAAGCCCTCCTTGACGTGGTCGGAGAGGTCGTACGACACGACGGGGCGCGGCAGCCCCAGCGCGTCACGGCGCTCCGGGTCGAGGGTGACCCGGTTGGCGGGGTCCGCCTCCTGTTCGATCTCGAACTGCAGGGCGAACTGGCGGCCCACCCGGTCGCGCAGGGCCGTCCGCAGCGCGGGCCCGTACAGCCGGCGGCCGTCCGCGCCGCCGCACACCAGGGCCGCCACGTCCGCGCCGGTGCCTCCGGTCGCCCACACCCAACCCCAGTTCCCGATCTCGACGCGGAACGGGGCGTGCCGTGCGCGGGAGGGACCGAAGCGGAACCCTTCGAGGCCCGAGGTGGAGCCCGGCCCCCGGTAGGGGCCGACCTGTTCCGGCATCAGCCCCCAGGTCAGCAGCACCGGGTGGTCCATCAGGTTGCGGCCGACCTGGCCGCTGCGGTCGGCGAGGCCGGAGAGCAACAGCAGTCGGGCGTTCTCGACGGCGTGGGCGGCGAGCACCACGACGTCCGCGTCCACGCGGTGGCGGGTGGTCCCCCGCGTGTACGAGAGGTACTCGACGCCGGTGGCGCGTCCGGTGCCGTCGACCAGCACCCGGCTCACGACGGCTCGGTCGACGAGCGTCACCGACGGGCCCCAGCGCGCCTGGGTGCGCAGCGGGGTGTACTTGGCCCGCGCGGGACAGACGGGGATGCAGCTGGCATGCCCTTCACAGGGGCGGTGCCCACCGTCGTGGCGGGCTCCCGCCCCACCGTCGTGGCGGGTGCCCGGCCCGCGCTCGTAGGCGGCGTTGACGGTGCCGTTGCGGCCGTGCGGTGTCCCCACCACCCGTAACGCGACCCGTTCCCCGGCCACCGGGTCCGTGACCGACCGGCCGTCCAGGCGGCCCGCGATCACCGTGTCGAGGTGGCTCGGCGGCAGGGCGTGCATCGGGAAGACGTACTCCTCGGGGAACGGCAGTCCCACGTGCTCGCGCTGTTCGGCGACATCGGCGGCGACGCCGATCTCCCGCTCCGCCGCCCGGTAGTACGGCTCCAGGTCCCCGTAGCCGAGGGGCCAGCCCCGGCCGTAGCCGAACAGGTCGGTACGGAAGTCCTCCGGGTGCATCCGGGGTGTCAGCCCCGTCCAGACGTTCCCGGTGCCGCCGTTCACCCTGATGTACGTGCTGGAGTACGGCAGCGGGCCGCGCTGGATCAGATGGCCGTCCCCGCCCGCTCCGGCACCGAGGTCGGTGACCTCCGGCCAGGCGGCCGCGGGGTGCGGCACATAAGGCGAGCCGGGCACCTTCGCCGTCGCCGCCAGATAGGTGTCCACCGCGTCGGTGTGACCGCGCTCGGCGTCCCGGGCGCTCGCCCCGGCCTCCAGGACGAGCACGCGCCGTCCTGCCGCGCCGAGGCTGTGCGCCACGAGCGTCCCCGCGAAGCCGCCGCCGACGACGATCACGTCGTAGTGCGGGGGGATCGGTCCGGAGGAGGTCATCGGAACACCTCCGACCCCGCGGCCCCGCCCGGTTTCTCCGCCCAGCTCCCGAAGCCCTGGGGCGCCGCGCCGGGCGCCCGGCCGCCGAAGGTCCGCCACACGAGCCCCTCGGCGTACGCCCGTGCGGAGACCAGGAAGGCGGCCTCGCCCGCGAGCCCCGGCCACACGCCGGTGTACCAGAGGCGGGTGATCGCCTCGGCCAGCTCCGCCACGTCGGGCGGGACGGGGTCACCCGGGCTCTCACCCGCGGACTCCCCCACCGGCTCGGAAGCGAACGCCCCCTCGGCCGCCGCCGCGACGAGCCGCTCGTACTCCTCGGCTGTCGCGTGCGTCCGCAGGACGTCCCGGTAGGCGTCCACCATTCCGGTGGCCCGTAACTCCCTCGTGTCGAAGCCCGTCAACTCCACGGACAGCTCCACGAACTCGTCCTTCGTCCCGCTCTGTCGCACCGGTCCAGGCACGTCAGCCTCCCCCCGTCGGCCTCTGAAACACCCATGGAATCAGGCGAAGCGGATGGCGGCCACGGTTGATCCGCCACTCCACCCGAACGTGTGGAGCCCTCCTCCGCAAACCCGTTCGGGAGCGATTGGCGAGTTCCCGCCGGTGTGGTGGGGCACCGCCGCGTTCCCGGCCCTTCGCGCCCGAAAACGCTTGGACCGGGCGGCGCCGCTCGCGGGAGACTCCGTCTTCATCTGACGGTCCGACAACACAGGGTTGGGCATGGAATCCCCTGAATCATGCGAATCATCTGAATCACCGGAAAAACCCGAGGGGTTGCCGAGCAAGGGCTCGGTGACCCTCGCCCTCCGCTGCTACGGGCGGGAACTGCTCCGGCTCCGGCTGCTGACCGCCCCGGCACTGCTGCTGCCCGCGCTCGGCAACATCGGCATCAACTACATCGCCCCGCTGATCGTCGCCAAGCTCGTCGGCCGGATCGCCGGGGGCGGGGCTTCCTCGGCGATCGGCCCGATGCTGCCGTACGTCCTCGGCTTCGCCGGCGTCCTGCTCCTCTCCGAGGCTCTGTGGCGGGTCGGTCTGCACTGCCTCAACCGCCTCGACGCACGCGGCATCGAGAACCTCTACGTGATCGGGATGGACGAACTCTTCGCCAAGGACGCCGCCTTCTTCCACGACAACTTCGCCGGATCGCTGACCAAACGGGTCCTCAGCTTCGCCTCCCGCTTCGAGGACGTCGTCGACACGCTCACGTTCTCCGTCATGGGCAGCTTCGTACCGCTGCTGTTCGCGTCGGTGGTGCTGTGGCAGTACGACCCGCTGCTCGTGGCCGGGCTGCTCGTGCTGATCACCTTCACCGGGGTACTGGTGACACCCCTGATCCGTCGCCGCCAGCGGCTCGTGGCCCAGCGCGAGAAGGCCATCGCCCGGGTCTCGGGCCATGTCGCCGACAGCCTGATGAACATGGACACGGTGCGGGCCTTCGCCGCAGAGGAACGGGAGGCCGCCGAACACCGCTCCCGGGTCGCGGAGTCCCGTCGCCTCACGCTGCGTTCCTGGGACTACGGCAACCTGAAGATCGACACGCTGGTCGCCCCGATGTCGGTGCTGACCAACGTGCTCGGTCTCGTCCTCGCCCTCGGTCTGGGCGCGGCGGACCACGGGGTGGAAGTGGTCATCGTGGCGTTCACGTACTACGCCAACGCCACCCGGATCATGTTCGAGTTCAACCAGATCTACCGGCGTCTGGAGAGCTCGATGACGGAGGCGGCGCAGTTCACCGAGCTGCTGCTCGATCCGCCCACCGTGCTCGACCCGGTGTCGCCGGAACCGCTCCTGGGCAAGGAGGCCGACGTCCGCTTCGAGGGCGTGACCTTCGCGCACGGCGGCGGGAACCCGCTCTTCGACGGCCTCGACCTGGACGTGCCGAGCGGGGCCAGGATCGGGCTCGTCGGCCGGTCCGGCGGCGGCAAGACGACACTGAGCCGGCTGTTGCTCCGGATGACGGACGTGGACGGCGGCCGCATCCTGATCGGCGGGCAGGACATCAGCAGAATGCGCCAGACCGACCTGCGCGGCCTGATCGCCTACGTCCCCCAGGACCCGGTGATGTTCCACCGGACCCTGCGGGAGAACATCGCGTTCGCCCGGCCGGACGCCTCCGAGGCCGAGGTGCGCCGGGCGGCCGAGGCTGCCCACGTGACGGAGTTCGCCGACGCGCTCCCCGACGGCTTCGACACCATGGTGGGCGAGCGCGGGGTGAAGCTGTCCGGCGGGCAGCGCCAGCGGGTCGCCCTCGCCCGGGCGATCCTGCGCGACGCGCCGATCCTGCTGCTCGACGAGGCGACCAGCGCGCTGGACTCCGAGAGCGAGATCCTCGTCCAGGACGCGCTGTGGCGGCTGATGGACGGCCGGACGGCGCTCGTGGTGGCCCACCGGCTGAGCACGGTGGCGTCGATGGACCGGCTGGTCGTCCTCGACCGCGGCCGGATCGTCGAGCAGGGAACGCATCAGGAGCTGCTCGACGCCGAGGGTTCGTACGCGAAGCTGTGGCAGCACCAGTCGGGCGGCTTCCTCGACGAGACGCCCACGGACGACACTCCGGCGGGCGCGGCGGAACTGCGCTGACCGGCACGCCCCCGGGTCCGCCGGGCCCGGGGTCGTGGCATCCGCCAGCTACGGGGGCGCGCCCGGCCCGGGGCCTGGTCCCGGATCCGGTACCGGTACCGGGCCGGGTCCCGGATCCGGCCCCGCCCCCGTCCCTGCCCCGGGACCTGACCCCGGCCCCGCCTCCGGGCCTGACGCAAGACCCGCCTCCGTCCCCAAATACCGGCTCAGCGTCGGCTCCCGCGCCAGGACCGCTCCGATCGTGAACGCGAACGTGAGCGCCGCGCACATCACGATCAGCCAGGACAGCAGCGTGAACACGAGTCCCAGGGACCCGTACGCCTCCAGCGCCCTGTTCAGCGCGTTCGGTACGTAGAGGGGGGCCGTCAGCCCGAGCGCGGTGGTGGCGGCGGCCGCCAGCAGGGCGCCGGGGAGCAGCGGCAGCCAGGCCACCCGTTTGGCGAGCAGCAGGTGCTGCGTCCAGAGCCAGACTCCCGCGCTGACCAGGAAGTACAGCGGAAACCCCACCCAGCCTCCCGCGCCGAATCCGTCCCGGACGGGGCCCTGGAGGAGGACCACCATGAGCAGGGCGAGCAGCCAGACCAGCCATCGCCAGGCCGCGATCCGCGTCTTCGACTTGGGCAGCTGCCAGGCCCGTTCGCAGACCCTCGCCATGGCTCTGCTGAAGCTGGTCGCCGACACCAGTGCCAGGACCACCCCCACCGCGCCGCTGGTGTCGCGCAGGGTGCCGCCGGCCGTGCTGTCCAGGACGCGCTGCAGTTCCTGGTCCGAGGGGCCGCTCAGTCCGAAGATGGCCCGCAGGGAGGCCAGGAGCTGGTCGCGTACGCCGTGCGGCGCGAACGCGGCCACGGCGAACAGGAGCGGCACTGCGGCCAGGAACGCCTGCGCGGCCAGCCGGGTGCCCGCGTCCAGCAGGTTGCCCGAGGCCAGCCTGCCGACCAGCTCGGTGAGGACGGGGAACCGGCGCTCGGCCCCCGTCCACACGCCCCGCATCCGGGCCACCCATGCCCTCACGTCTCCGCTCCCCCGGCCTGTTCAGGCCGCCGAAGGCTGATCACGGGTGCGGCGGTCGACGAACTGTGTGGTCAGGTGGGCGATGACGGCGGCGAGCACGATCAACGGCATCTGGTTGTACGCGTCCTCGCCGAGCAGCAGGACGGCCAGGACCGCGCTCGTCAGCGGGAGGCCGGAGACCGTGGCCGCGGCGGCGGCGAGACCGAGCGCGAGCGCGGGGGTGACACCGAATCCGGGCAGGGCCGAGCAGGCCATGGCGGCGGACGCCCCGATCAGCAGGGCGGGGAAGATGGGGCCGCCGCGCAGGCTGCCGAGGCTGATGCCCCAGGCGAGCCCCTTGCACGCGACGAGGGCGACGAGGGCCGCGACGGACCAGTCGTGCGGGTGCGCGGCGAGTTCGCCGAGGGTCGCCTGGCCCGAGAGGGCCGCCTCCTCCGGTGAGCGGCCCGTCAGCACCGCGTAGGCGGTGAGGCAGATTCCGGCGGCGAACGCGCAGGCCACCGTGCGTGTGGCGGTGCTGCGGGCGGTCCAGACGGCGGTGATCCGGCCGAGCTGGTGCCCGGCGCCGACGATCACGGCGACGATCACGGCGAGGGGCAGGCCCCACAGGAAGTCGCCGGCGTCGGGATTGACGTCGGGGGGCAGCGTGGGGAGCGCGAGGCCCCCGATGGAGAGCCCCGTCCACGTTCCGAAGCCGGTGAAGACGAGCGCGCCGACGGCGCTGGCCACGAGACAGGGCAGGAGGAGCAGGACGAGCTGTCCGCCGGCCAGTCCCGCCGCCTCGACGACGAGGACGGCGGCGACGAGGGGGCCGCCGAGGATGGTGGCGATGGCGGCGGTGGAGCCGGTGGTGCCGATGACCAGGGCCGACCGCGGGTCGACGGCGGTGCGGGCGGCCCGAAGGGCGAGGAGGGCCAGGCCGCTGCCCACCGCCATCAGGGGCGCCTCCGGGCCCAGTACGACGCCGAGCGGCAGGGTCGCGAGCGCGGCGAGGGCGGCGCCGGGCAGCTCGGCCGGGCCGACCGGCGGGCCGCCGAGGCCGTTGACCGGCAGGTGTCCGCCGTGACCGCGCATGCGGGTGACGATCGGGGCCAGGATCAGTCCGGCGAGGAGGAGCGCGGGCAGGGGCCACCACCAGGGCGCCCGGTCGTGGCCCAGGGCCCGGGGAAGGCTCTCCCAGACGGCGTGCTGGAGGGTGTGCTGGAGGCCGACGAAGAAGAAGCAGGCCACGGCGATCGGTACGCCGAGGAGTACGGAGACCAGCAGCAGCTTCTGGTAGGAGCGGCTGAGCAGGAGGTTCCGTACGCCCTCCGCGTCGGGCGCGGTCGTTCCCCGCGTCTCCTCGCTCACGCCGTGCCTTCGGGTCGGCCGCCCGGAGGCAGGACGGGTCCCGCGCAGGCCGACGCCGCCGCCGCGGCGGGCCGTGCGGGCCTCCGCCGCTCTGTCCGGTCGAACAGCACCGCACCCTCCCGGGAAAGCCGAACGGTCGTCGTCCCCCCAGTGAAAGGGGTCTGACGGGGTCTCGCATCCGGGCCGGGCGCGAGCGGGCCGCCGGACCGCGGCCAGGCATGGTGGTCCGGACGCGGCCGACCGGTCGCGAGGCGGACACCGGCGCCGACACCGACACCCGTACGGGACCGGCCAGCGGCACCCACCCCAACCCAGGCCCGCCCACGCACCCTCACGGGCACCCGCACCCGCACCCGCACCCGCACCCCGACGAAACACCGTTCCCTCCCCACCCGGATACAGCCAACAGCCCGGACACGGCCGGGACGTCACAGCGCGCGGCCCGGAAAAGCCGTGCGGCGTCTGCGATCCGGCGGGCTCGGCGGTGGCCGCTGTCGCACAAGGATCGTCCGGGTGTCACGGTGCCGTCACAGAGCCGTCGTCGCCCCATCGCACTCGGCGGACGCAGGTTGGCCTGAATCCATGACACTCGATCCCCCGCGCCCGTCCCGTCGTTGATCACGTCCGCCGCGCCTCACATACTGCGCTGACCGGCGACGGGCGCCATCGCGCCCCCGGTCCGGAACCGACCACTCGACCTCATCCCAAGCTCCTGGGGGAGACTTGCGCGCACACGTGCACAGAGCACGCGCCTTCACCATCGCGGCGGCCACTTCGGTGGCGCTCGTGGCAGGCATGACCGGCCCGACGGCGGCCATCGCCGCGAACACGACGGCCGCACCGGACACCCCGCGCCTCGACGGCAGCCGGCGGATCCCGCTCATCACCGGCGACCGCGTCGTGGTGGACGGCACCGGCCGGATGGTGGGCTTCGAGTCCGCCCCCGGCCGTGAACACATACCCGTGCAGGTGCAGCGCACGGCGGGCCACACGCTGGTGGTCCCCGCCGACGCGCAGCGCCTCATCGCCTCGGGCGTACTGGACCAGCGGCTCTTCGACCTCGATGTGCTCGGCGACCCGCGGCTGCGCAAGAGCCACAGCGCGGGCCTCAAGCTGATCGTGCAGTACGAAGGGGGTGCCGCCGCCGCCCGCGCCGAGGTGCGTACGGCCGGTGACACCCAGCTGCGGCGGACGTTCCCGAGCATCAACGCCGACGCCATCCGCACCTCGCAGGACGACGTGGCCCGGGTCTGGGACGCCCTCACCGACCGGGAGCGGACCGGCGCGCGCGCCGTCGCCTCCGGCATCGCCAAGGTGTGGCTGGACGGGGTGCGCGGCGCGCGCCTGGACCGCAGTGTCCCGCAGATCGGCGCCGACCGGGCCTGGCAGTCCGGGTACGACGGCGCGGGCGTGAAGATCGCCGTCCTCGACACCGGTGTCGACAAGACCCACGACGACCTCAGGACCCAGGTCGTCGGCGAGAAGAACTTCTCCGCCGCGGCCGACGCGGTGGACCGCGTCGGGCACGGCACCCATGTCGCGTCCATCGCCGTCGGCACCGGCGCCAAGTCCGGCGGCCGGTTCAAGGGCGTCGCCCCCGGCGCCAAGGTGATCAGCGGAAAGGTCCTCGACGACGAGGGCTACGGGGACGACTCCGCCGTCATCGCGGGCATGGAGTGGGCCGCCGCCGAGGGCGCGGACGTGGTCAACCTCAGCCTCGGCGGTCCGGACTCCCCCGGCGTCGACCCGCTGGAGGCCATGGTCGACAAGCTCTCCGCCGAGAAGGGCATCCTCTTCGCCATCGCGGCCGGCAACGACGGCGAGACCGGCGCGTCGTCGGTCGGCTCGCCGGGCAGCGCGGACGCCGCGCTCACCGTCGGCGCCGTCGACAAGGACGACCGGCTGGCACCGTTCTCCAGCACCGGCCCGCGCGTCGGTGACGGCGCGGTCAAGCCGGACGTGACCGCGCCGGGCGTGGCCATCGCCGCGGCCGCCGCCTCCGGCAGCCTGATCGACCTGCGCCCCGGCACCCCGCACCCCGCACCCGGGTACCTGCAGATCGACGGCACCTCCATGGCGACGCCGCACGTCGCCGGCGCGGCCGCGATCCTGAAGCAGAAGCACCCGGACTGGAAGTCCGTCGAACTCAAGGGCGCGCTCACCGGTTCCACCAAGGGCGGCGACTACACCGCCTTCGAGCAGGGCACGGGCCGGATCCAGGTCGACAAGGCGCTCGACCAGAGCGTGATCGCCGAGCCGGTGTCGCTGAACTACGGCACGGCGCTCTGGCCGCACACCGACGACAAGCCCGTCACCAAGAAGCTCGCCTACCGCAACCTCGGGACCGCCGACGTCACCCTCGACCTGTCGGTGTCGACCCTCGACCCGGCGGGCAAGCCGGCCCCTGCGGGCTTCTTCGCCCTCGGCTCCTCGAAGGTGACCGTGCCCGCGGGCGGCACGGCCGAGGTCGACCTCGTCGCGGACACCCGGATCGGTGAGGCCGACGGCACGTACTCGGGCTACGTCACCGCCTCCTCGGCGGGCCAGTCGGTGCGTACGGCCGCGGTGGCCGTGCGCGAGGCCGAGTCGTACGAGCTGACGCTGCGGACGGTCGGCCGTGACGGCGCCGACGCGCAGAACTTCTCCAGCACCCTGACGGGCGTCAGCGGTCCCGCCGCGGGCTTCCAGGCGCGCGTCGACAACGAGCCGGGCATCCACACGATCCGTGTGCCCAAGGGCACGTACACCTTCAACTCGGCCGTCTACCAGGACCCGTCGGACTACACCGCGGGCACCGACTGGATCGCCCAGCCGAAGCTGGACGTCACCGGCGACACCTCGGTCGTCGCCGACGCCCGCACCACCAAGCCGGTGGACCTGACGGTGCCCGGCATCGACCGGGCCGACTACGGCGGCACGTACTACGAGGTCGACACCGACATCGGCCGCGTCGGCAACGGCTGGGTCCTCAGGGGTTTCACGGGCTTCCGCACCGCGCACCTCGGTCCGGCGGTCACCGACGGCACCCTCCTCCAGACCTGGGACGCCCACTTCATCAAGGACGCCACGAGCCAGTACTCGGTGGCCTTCGGCGGCAGGACCAGCAAGGTGACGACCGGCTACACCAAGCACGTGAAGGCGAACGAGCTGGCCACGCTCAAGGTCGGTCTCGGCTCCTCCGTGCCCGGGAAGTCCGTCCTGGCCTCCCCGTACGCCCATCTGCCGGGCGCGCCGGAGGGCAACGGCTACTCCGCACCGCAGGCGGCGCCGGGGACGCGCACCTTCTACGTCTCCACCGCGGACGGCGTCTCCTGGCTCACCCGGCTCAACCAGCTGGGCGAGCCCGACCAGTGGGGCTACCCGGCCTTCGAGGGTGCCTACGAGATGCTCCGCCCGAAGCGCTACGAGACCGGCCGGACGTACCGGGAGACCTTCAACACCGGTGTCTTCGGCCCGCTCCTCGGTGAGCGCATGGGCGTCTTCCGTACGGCTCCGGACCCGGCGACCGGCCAGCAGCAGCTCGTCGGCGCCGTGCCGCTGGTCGCCGACGGCAAGGGCAACGTGGGCACCGTTCCGTACTCCTCCGTCACGTCGACGCTCTACCGCGACGGTGTGAAGGTCGGCTCGAACGACGACCCGCTGAGCGGTTCCGCGCCCTTCTCGGTCGACGGCGCCGACGCCGAGTACCGCCTCGTCACGTCCGTGGAACGCCCGTCGGGCGTCTCCACCGTCTCCACCCGGATCGAGACCGGCTTCACGTTCCGCTCGAAGCAGGTCGCGGAGACCACGGCGCTGCCCGTGTCCACGGTCCGCTTCGCGGCCCCCGTCGACCTCGCCACGCGCGCTCCTGAGCACGCGACGGTCCTGGTCCCGGTGACCGTGCAGGGCTCGGCGGCCGGCCGGAACCTCAAGTCGCTCTCCGTGAAGGTGAGTTACGACGACGGGAAGACGTGGAAGGCCGTCCAGGTCCGCAACGGCGGCATCTCCGTGAAGAACCCGGCGAAGGACAGCGCCCTCTCGCTCTCCGCCGTGATCACGGACAAGCAGGGCAACACGTCGACGCTGACGATCCACAACGCGTGGTTCGGCAAGTGAGGCTGCCCGGGTGAACACGTGAACGCGTGATCGCATGACCGGGCGATCGGGGGCCGGGCATCAGGGGAACACCTCTGATCCCCGGCCCCCGGTCGTCGTGTGCCGCGTCTCGTGTCTTGTTCCCGCCACTCGCCGGGGGCCGGACGGAGATCACCGTTTCCTTCGACCCGGGTGGTCGTTGCACCCAAAGATCCATTGGGGTGACAACGCGTCACCAGCGAGTCGAAAGTATGTGCCTTCAGTGAGCCTCACCACCGAAGACCTGTGGTTCTCCCCCGACCGTCCCGTGGCAGCCCGTCACCACACCCGGCTCTTCTGCCTTCCGCACGGCGGGGCGGACGGGTCGGTCTTCCGGTCCTGGCAGGCCATGGTGGACCCCGGGATCGAGGTCGTGCCCGTACACCTGCCGGGGCGCGGAATGCGCATGGCGGAGCCCCCCGAGAGCTCGTTGACCCGACTCGGCGAGCGTCTCACCGGCCCGGTCGCCCGCCGCGCCGACGACCTTCCCTACGTGCTGTTCGGCCACAGCATGGGAGCGCTGCTCGCCTACGAGCTCGGCCTCGCCCTCCAGGACGGCCCCCGCCCGCCGGCCGCCGTGATCGTGTCCGGCGCCGTCCCGCCGCACGTGACCCGTCGCACCGAGACCATGCACCTCCTCCCGGACGGCGAGTTCCTGGACAGGCTCGGTGCCCTGGGCGGAATCCCGCCGGAGCTCCTCGCGGAGGAGGAGTGGCTGGAGCTCTTCCTGCCCGTGCTGCGCGCCGACTTCGAGGCAGCCGAGACCTACCGCACCGGGAACGCGCTCTCCCCCGCCGTACGGCTGATCGCGCTCGGCGGCGCCGACGACCCGGCGGCACCGCCCGCCGACGTGGAGCGGTGGCGCGAGCTGGGGACCGAGGTGACCGTACGGATCTTCCCCGGCGCCCACTTCTTCCCCTTCGAGTCGACCGCCGAGGTCCTCGCCCTCGTGTCGGACGCCTGCCCTTCCCGTTGACCGGCACCCTCCCCCGTGCCGGTACCAGCGCCCCCACTCGTCCCCCCACCCGCTCCCTTCGCCGGGTGAGTCAAGGAATGTTCAACGTGAGCAACAAGGCTGTACGACAAGGCCGTTACGGCATCGACGGACCGGGCTGGATGGCAGCCCTCGGCGGCGGTGTCCTGGCGCCGCTCGCGGCGGTCGCCGCGGGCGCGCCCCGTTGGCTGCTGCGGATCCCCCCACTGCTGGCCGTCCCGGCCGGGCTGTATCTGCACGCGACCGCGCGGGGCAAGTTCCTCGTCTGGGAGGAGCAGTTGGACGCGCTCGGCCTGCGGGGTGACGAACAGGTCCTGGACCTGGGCTGCGGGCGCGGAGCGGTCCTGACGGCGGTGGCGCACCGGGTGCCGAAGGGCCGGGTCACCGGCGTCGACCTCTGGCGTTCGGTCGACCAGTCCGGCAACACCGAGAGCGCCACGGCGGACAACGCCCGGCGCGAGCGGGTCGCCGACCGGGTCGAACTGGTCACCGCCGACATGAGGAGCCTTCCCTTCCTGGACGATCAGTTCGATCTGGTGGTGTCCAGCATGGCGATCCACAACATCGTGGGCGCAGAGGGCCGCGAGGAGGCCGTACGGGAGGCCTACCGCGTCCTCAGGCCGGGCGGGCGGCTGCTCGTCGCCGACATCTTCCACGCCCCGCGCTACCTCGACGTGCTGCGTGCGGCGGGCGCGGTGAACGCCACCCGCACCGACGCCGGCCCGCGGATGTGGTGGAGCGGTCCTTGGGTCCGGACCCAGCTGGTGAGCGCGGAGAAGCCGGACGTGGACGAGGGCGACCACGACAGCGAAGGCGCCGGAGCGCGCGACGGGGAGCCGCAGGCATGAACCCTTCCGCCCCCTTCCCCGAGGCGTACGGCCGACGGCCGGGCAGTCTCGTCGACCTGCTGAGGTCGCGGGCCGAGCGGCAGCCCGACCGGCTCGCGTACGTCCTGCTCGACAGCCACGGCGCGGAGGACACCCGACTCACCTACGCCCAACTCGACCACCGCGCCCGCGTGGTGGCGGCGACGCTGCAGGAGGAGGTCAAGACCGGGGACCGGGTCCTGATCCTGCACACGCCCGGCGCCGGCTACCTGAGCGCGTACTTCGGCTGCCTCTATGCCGGGGCCGTCGCCGTACCGTGCTATCCGCCGCACGCCCGGAGCCTCACCCGGCTGCGGGCCGTCGCCGCGGACGCGGCGCCCGCCGCCGCCCTGCTGGGCGACCGCATCACGCCCGGGGCCCGCCGGCAGCTCCTCGACGCACCCGAGCTGCGGGCCGTCACCTTACTCCCGAACGACGCCCTCACCGCCGACGCCGAGCAGTGGACCGACCCGCTCGTCGGCACCGACAGCCTCGCGTTCCTGCAGTACACCTCGGGCAGCACCGCCGCGCCGAAGGGCGTGATGGTCTCGCACGGCAACCTCCTGCACAACTCCGCTCAGATCCAGCGGCGCATCCGGACGTCCGAGGACTCCGTCAGTGTGAGCTGGCTCCCTCCGTACCACGACATGGGACTCATCGGCGGGATCCTGCAGCCCCTCGTCGCCGGCTTCCCCGCGGTCCTGATGGCGCCGGGCACCTTCGTCCTGGACCCCGTCCAGTGGCTGCGCGCGCTCTCCACCTACGGGGCGACGAACTCCCCGACGCCGCCGTTCGGCCTGGACCTCTGCGTCGAGCGGGTCGACCCCGCCGTCCACGAGCCCCTGGACCTGAGCCGCCTGGAGAGCGTCATCATCGGCGCGGAGCCCGTACGGGCGTCGGCGCTGGACCGGTTCGCCGGGCACTTCGCCCCCTGGGGGCTGCGCCGGGACGCCCTGCGGCCCAGCTTCGGACTCGCCGAGGCCACCCTGATGGTGTCCTGCGGGACGCACCTGACCCGTTCGACCTCCGTCACGGTCGACGCGCCCACCCTGGAGGCGCACCGCGTCGTCCCGGGCGGCGACGACGACCCCGGGGCCGTGGGCGACGGGCCCGCCCGGAGCCGGGACATCGTCGGGTGCGGTTCCACCGTCGACGGGCAGCGGCTGGTCGTCGTCGATCCGGCCACCGGGAACCTCTGCGGACCCGACCGGGTCGGCGAGATCTGGGTGGGCGGCCCGAGCGTCGCCCGCGGCTACTGGGGGCGCTCGGACGAGAGCGAGGCGGCCTTCGAGGCCGAACTCCCCACCGGAGAGGGACCGTTCCTCCGGACGGGCGACCTGGGGTTCCTGCGCGACGGCGAGCTGTTCGTGACCGGCCGCAGCAAGGACCTGATCATCGTCCGGGGCCGCAACCTCTACCCGCAGGACATCGAACGCTGCGCGGAGCGCGCCCATCCCGCCCTGCAGGCCAACTCCTCGGCCGCCGTGGCCGTCGACGACGACGGAACGGAACAGCTGTCGCTCGTCGCCGAGGTCCGGCGCGGGGCGGACCTGCCACCCGCCGCAGAGGTCGCCCAGCGGCTAAGCCGGGCGATCGCCGCGGAGTTCGACGTACGGCTCCACCGGCTGGTCCTCGTCCGCACCGGCACCATCCCCAAGACCTCCAGCGGCAAGATCCAGCGCAGGGCCACCCGGCAGGCCCTCCTCGACGGCGGCCTCACCGTCGTCGGCGAGTGGACCGCCGGTTCCGACCGGGGACCCGACCGGACCGTCGACGACGACCGCCGGACCGGCGCCGTCGAGGCCTATCTCGGCGACCTGGTGGCGACCCTGATGACGGATCGATCGGACGGACCGGATCGCGAACGCCCGCTGCTCGACCTCGGGTTGGACTCGCTCGCGACGCTGCGCCTCGTCGGCCGGGTCGAGCGCGACCTCGGCGTGGACGTGTCCGAGGACGTGTTCGACGGCGATCCGACGATCGCCACGCTGGCGGCCGTCGTCGCCGAACGGCACCGGGGTCGACTCCCCCTCGACGAGGCGGGCCGGCTGCTTCGGGCCGAGACCCCGGCCGCCCTCGGCACGATGCCCGCTTCGCCGCAGGTCACCGCCGACGCCGCCCCGGACACCCCCGCGGGCGCCACCGCGGCGGACCCGGCCGTCCTGCCGGACGCGCCCTTCCCCCAGACCGACACCCAGCAGGCCTACTGCCTCGGCCGCACGGGCGCCTTCGAGCTGGGGAACGTCTCCACCCACGTCTATCTGGAGTTCGACGCCCCCACTCTCGACCTGCCCCGCTTCGAGCACGCCTGGCGGCGGGTGATCGACCGGCACGAGATGCTGCGCGCCGTGATGCTGCCCGAGACCAACGAGCAGCGGATCCTCCCCGAGGTGCCCCCGTACGAGATCCGGGTGACCGATCTCCGAGGCCGCGAACACCAGGAGGTGGAGGCCGAGTTGGCGTCCGTCCGGGAGCGGCTGTCCCACGAGGTGCGTCCGGCCGACCAGTGGCCGCTGTTCGAGGTCGCCGCCACCCGGCTCGACGACGGCCTGCGGGTCCACCTCAGCGTGGACTCGCTCATCGCCGACTTCTCCTCAGGACGGCTCCTGTTCGACGACCTGTCGCGCTTCTACGAGGAGCCGGACGCACAGCCCCCGGCGCCGGAGAAGTCGTTCCGCGATCACGTGCGCGCCGAAGGGGAGCGCAAGGAGGGTGCCGCGTACCGGCGCTCGCGCGACCACTGGTGGAGCAGGCTGCCCCAACTTCCCCCCGCTCCGCAGCTGCCCGGGGCCGCCCGCGCCGGTGCGATCGAGCGGCCCCGGTTCACCCGGCGGGAGACCACGCTGCCCGCCGAGCTGTGGCAGGGACTCAAGGAGCGGGCCGGCCGGGCCGGACTCACCCCGACCGGGCTGCTGCTCGCCGCGTACGCCGAGGTCCTGGCCACCTGGAGCGCCGGACGCCACTTCACGCTGAACGTGCCACGCCTCAACCGGCCGGTCCACGACCCGGCTTATGGGGAGGTGATCGGCCAGTTCGCGTCCTTCACCCTCCTGGAGGTCGACTTCCGGACGGGCTCCACCTTCCTCGACCGGGCGCGCGGACTGCAGCGGCAGCTCCGCTCCGACCTGCGGCACCAGGACGTCACCGGTGTGGAGGTGCTGCGCGAACTGATGCGCCTCCAGGGCGGATTCGACCAGGCGCTGATGCCGGTGGTCATGACCAGCAACCTCACCTTCGCCACCGAGGGGAGGACCCCCCTCGAAAAGCTGCTCACCCCCGTCTTCGCCGTCTCGCAGACCCCGCAGGTCTCCCTCGACGAGCAGGTGCAGGAGGAGGAGGGTGCGCTGCTCCTCAACTGGGACGCGGTCGACGAGCTCTTCCCCGCCGGGCTCGTCGACGACATGTTCGCCGCGCACACGGCCCTGCTGCGCGCGCTCGCGACCGACGAGCGCACCTGGGACCTGCGTGCTCCGCTCGCCCTGCCGCCCGCGCAGGCGAAACGGCGCCGGTCGAGCACCGGTCCGACCCGTGCGATCCCCGACGTGCAGGTGCAGCACTTCTTCGAACGACAGGTGGCCGCACGCCCGGACGCCCCCGCCGTGATCGCCCCCGACCGGTCCTTGTCGTACGCGGAACTCGACGCCGCCGCACGGCAGGTGGCCGACTGGCTGCGTACGCACGGCGCACGGCCCGGCCGGCTGGTCGGCGTCGTCATGGAGAAGGGCTGGGAGCAGGCCGTCGCCGCCTACGCGGTGCTGTTCTCGGGAGCCGCGTACCTGCCGATCGACCCGGATCTGCCCGGGGGACGCGTCCGCGCTCTGCTCGCCAAGGGCGAGGTCGAACTCGTCCTCACCCAGTCACGGCTGGACGCGTCCCTGGACTGGCCGACGGGACCCCTGCGGCTCAGCCTGGACGGGCCGCTGCCCGCCGTCACCGATACGCCGCCGCCCGTCGACGGCGGCCCGGCCGACCTCGTGTACACGATGTTCACCTCGGGGTCGACGGGCGAGCCGAAGGGTGTGTCGGTGAACCACCGGGCGCTCGTCAACTGCCTGGTGGAGACCGTCGCGGCGTTCCGGATCACGGCGGGCGACCGTTGCCTCGCGGTGTCCGCGCTCCATCACGACCTGTCGGTCTTCGACCTCTTCGGGGTCCTCGGCGCGGGCGGAACGATGGTCGTCCCGGCCGCCGCCGACCGCCGTGACCCGGCGCACTGGGCGCGGCTGATCGCCGCCCACGGGGTCACCGTGTGGAACTCGGTCCCGGCCATGATGGAAATGCTCCTGGAGGCGGTCGGCGGGGACCCGGCGACCGGTTCGGGCGACGCGGTCGCGCCGCTGGAGTCGCTCCGGCTGGCGTTCCTCGGCGGCGACTGGATCCCCCTCGCGGTCCCGCGCCGACTGGCGGACGCGGCACCGGGCGTCGAGGTGGTCTCCGCGGGTGGCCCGACCGAGACGACCCTGTGGAGCATCTGGCACCGGATCGCGGAGGTCGACCCGTCCTGGCGCAGCGTTCCGTACGGCACGCCCCTCGCCAACGTCGGCTACCACCTGCTCGACGAGCGCCTCGACGAGTGCCCGGAGTGGGTCACCGGGGAGATGTACGTCTCCGGCGTCTGCCTGGCGGACGGGTACTGGCGCGAGCCCGAGCGCACCGACGCGGTGTTCATCACCCACCCCCGCAGCGGGGAGCGGATGTACCGCACCGGGGACCTCGGCAGGTGGCGGCCGGACGGCACCGTCGAGTTCATGGGACGCGCCGACTTCCAGGTCAAGATCCGGGGTCAGCGCATCGAGCTCGGCGAGATCGAGGCGGCGCTGCTCGCGCACCCCGAGGTCGCCTCGGCGGTCGTCACCGCCACCGCGCGTACGGACCGGCCGGGCCACGACGGGCTGGTCGCGTACGTGATTCCCGAGCGGAGGGGTGACGGCGTACGAGCGCCGGTCCTGGGTGGTCAGCCGACGGGCGACGCCCCGCACGACACCTCCGACATCGCCACCGGCCTCCAAGAAGCCCGCCGCACCGGCGTCACCGTGCTCGACCCCGTGAACCGGGCCGCCTTCAAGCTCGCCCGGCGCGGCCTGCGCCGGGAAGCGGACCGGCCCCGGGTCGCCCTGCCGCCGGTGACGGACGAGCCGTCGGGGCGGCGCAGCGACCGGGCGTTCCTCCCCGAGCCGCTGGACCTCGCGGAACTGGCCGCCTGCCTGGGCGTTCTGCGGCAGGACGAGGTGGACGGGCTCGCCAAGTGCCGTTACCCGTCGGGCGGGGGGCTCTACCCGGTCCAGACGTACCTGTACGTGAAGGCCGGTGCGGTGTCCGGTCTGGCGGGCGGCACGTACTACCTCGACCCGTCGGACCACGCGCTGGTGACCCTCGACGAGGGGGCGACGCTCGATGCCGGGATCCACGCGGCGCACAACCGTGCGCTCTTCGACGCCGCCGGTTTCTGTCTCTTCCTCGTCGCGGACCCGGACGCGATCGAGCCCATGTACGGCCGGCTCGCCCGTGACCTCTGTCTGCTGGAGGCCGGGTACATGGGCCAGCTCCTGATGGACCGGGTGTCGCGTACCGACGTCGGGCTCTGCCCGATCGGCGCGTTCGACTTCGCCCCGGTCAGGCCGCTGCTCGCGCTGGGTGAGCGCCATCTGCCGGTGCACTCGCTGCTCGGCGGGCGGGTGGACCGTACCGCCCCCGTCCGGTCGGCCGGGGCCGTCGAACGGGCGGCGCCGCTCGGAGACCTCCGGGCATGGCTGGGGGAACGGTTGCCGGCGCACATGGTCCCCCCGCACGTGCTGACCCTGGAGAGCTGGCCGCTCAGCGCGAACGGCAAGGTCGACCGCCGCGCGCTGCCCGCCCCCCGGCAGGCCGACGACGCGGCCGGTTCCGCCGCGCCGCGCACACCGACCGAGGAGCGGCTCGCCGCGCTCTGGTGCGAGGTCCTGGGGCTCCCCCACGTGGACGTCCGCGACAACTTCTTCGAGCTCGGGGGCGATTCGCTGGCCGCGACGCGGCTGATCGCCCGGATCCGCAAGGGGTTCAGTCTCACGATCGGCCTGCGTGAGGTGTTCACCTCCCGCACGATCGCGGACCTCGCGGTCACGGTCGACCGCCTCAGGACCGAGGCGGCCGGGAGGGGCGACGCCCATGAGGTGAGCGACGGGGCCTGACCCCCTTCCCCTGCTTCCCGAGGACGACCGGGGGCCGTTTCGGATCACTCCGAAACGGCCCCTCACCGCGTGCGGGTGAGGCAGCGGAGGATGCCGACGGGGAAGAAGTCACGTTGATCGACTGCGACCTCCCATGACACAGTATTCGCACTCGCATTCTGCGAACATGCGTGCGTACGGGGGGATCTGAGGTCATGGCTGTCACGGTGCCGGACTGGGCGGACACACTGCTCGACCTGGTGGGGGTCAACTGGCCCAACGTCGACGAGGACGCGTACCGCGAGATGGCGGACGCGCTCCGGGAGTTCGCGGACGACCTCGCCGACGACGGTCAGCTCGCCAACAACCACATGGAACGCCTGCTGTCGTCGGGTCACGGCGAGGCGATGGACGCGCTCAACGCGCACTGGACCAAGGTCAAGGGCAAACACCTCAAGGACATGGTCTCCGCGGCCCGCACGATCGCGGACGCGCTCGACCTCGCGGCGGGCGCGATCGAGGGCATGAAGTGGAAGGCCGTCGCGGAGCTCGGGGTGCTGGCCGGCCAGACGGGTCTGGCGATGGCGCTGATCCCGGTGACCGGAGGTCTGTCCGCGCTGCTCGGTGCCGGAGCCATCGCGCTCACGAAGAAGCAGTTGCTGAAGCTCATCACGGCCGCGATGGAAGAGGCCGTCGGTCATATCGTCGCGGTCATGACCGAACCGGTCGTGGCCGCCCTGGAGAACATGGCGGCCGACCTGGTGGTCCAGGTCAGCATGGACGCCCTCGGCGTCCAGGACGGTGTGGACCTCAACCAGACGAAGCAGGCCGGCAAGGACGGCTTCGACGAGGGCGTGCAGGGAGCGAAGGACGGCCTGAACCTCGCATCGGCCGGAGGCGGCGGTGGCGGAGGAGGCCGTGGCGGCGGCAAGGGCTTCCACATCGAGCACGACGAGCACGACAACGCCGGTACGAAGCTGAACGGCGTGAGCGTCGGCATCCACGGCAAGACCGCCGGCAAGCTCACCAAGGCGAAGGGCGCCCAGCGCCGCAACAAGGGCCGCGACGACATCGCCGACGCCCTCGACCCCGTCATCGAGAAGGCCATGGGCGCGCTGGTGAAGTCGGCCAAGACCATGGGCGACCACGTCGGCGAGACACTCCCCCGGGCCGTCAAGCGGATCTCCAAGGACCACAAGACCAACGACGACAACATCCGCGACCGCCTCGCCCGTGAACGCAAGGACGACGACGGCAAGGGCAAGGACTCCGACGGCCGCGGGCCGGGCGGCAAGAAGGGGCCCGGCTCCGACACGCGCGCCAAGCCGGAGCCCCTCAAGGACAGCAAGTCCGACCCCCGCGGCAAGAGCGTCGAGATCGGCGACCGCACCTGCGAGGGCGACCCCGTCGACATCGCCTCCGGCGAGATGACGATGGAGCAGGTCGACCTGTCCCTGGCGGGCGTCCTGCCGCTGGTCCTGCGGCGCACCCATCTGTCGACCTATCGCTACGGGCACTGGTTCGGGCCCAGTTGGGCGTCGACCCTCGACGAGCGGATCGAACCGGCCCCCTCCGGCCAGGGCGCCTTCTGGGCCCGCGAGGACGGATCGGTGCTGTGGTTCCCGGCGCTCCCCGCGCCCGGCGCCGCGGACCCGGTGCTCCCCGTGGAGGGCCCCCGTCTGGCGCTCCGCCACGGCGAGCAGGACGAGGCGGTGACCACGTACCGCGTCACCGACCCGCGCACCGGCGTGGTCCGCACCTTCGCCGGCAGCCCGTACCACGAGTCCTCGGCGTACTGGCTCACGACGATCGAGGACCGCGGCGGCAACCGGATCAGCATCAGCCGGCGGGGCGACGGCGCACCCACCGCCGTGTCCCACTCCGGCGGATATCTGGCGACGCTCGCCTCCGAGGACGGCAGGGTGCGCGAGCTCGCCCTCCGTACGCCCGAGGGCCCGCGGACGGTGATGCGCTACGGCTACGACGAGTCGGGCCGGCTCACCCAGGTCGTCAACTCCTCCGACCTGCCACTGCGGTTCACCTACGACCCGGACGGCCGCATCACCTCGTGGACCGACCGGAACGGCTCCACCTTCCGGTACGTGTACGACGCCGAGGGCAGGGTCGCCCGTACGATCGGCCCGGACGGCCGCCTGTCCTCGACGTTCGCGTACGACGTCCACCCCGCCACCGGCGACCGGATCACCCGTTTCACGGACTCCACCGGCGCCTCCAAGGTCTACGTCCTCGACGACCGGCTGCATGTCCTCGCCGTGACCGACCCGTTGGGCAACACCGTCCGCCAGACGTGGGACCGTCACGACCGGCTCGCGACCCGCACCGATCCCGCCGGGCGGACCACGGCGTACACCTACGACGAGCGCGGCAACCTCACCGGCATCGCGCACCCGGACGGCAGCTCGGCCCGTGTCGAGTACAACGAGCTGAACCAGATCACGGTCGTCACCGGCCCGGACGGTTCGGTGTCCCGGCAGGAGTACGACGAGGACGGCAACCCGTCCCTCTTCACCCGCCCCAACGGGACGATGACCAGGCTCAGCTACGACGCCCGAGGCCGTCTCACCGGGGTCGACGACGCGCTGGGCGCCGTCGACCGGGTGGAGAACGACCCGGCCGGCCTCCCGCTCGCGGTGCGCGGCCGGCACGGCGGGGTCACCCGCTACGTCCGCGACGCCTTCGGCCGGCCCGTGCGGATCACCGATCCGCAGGGCGGCAGCACCGAGCTGGAGTGGACCGTCGAGGGCAGGCTCGCCCGGCGGACCGATCCGGACGGGGCCACCCGGTCCTGGGCATACGACGGCGAGGGCAACTGCGTCCTGCACACCGACGCCATGGGCGGCGAGACCCGCTTCGAGTACACCCACTTCGACCTGGTCAGCGCCCGGACGACACCGGACGGGGCACGCCACGAGTTCGCGCACGACACCGAACTGCGCCTGACGCACGTCACGAACCCGCAGGGGCTCGTCTGGTCCTACACCTACGACCGGGCCGGTCTGCTGATCGCCGAGACCGACTTCGACGGACGCGGCATCGGCTACACGTACGACGCGTTCGGACGGCTCGCCTCGCGCACCAACGGGGCGGGGCAGACGGTCCGTTACGAGCGGGACGCCGACGGCCGGCTCCTCCTGAAGGACGCCGACGGGGCCGTCACGCGCTTCGGCTACGACGCCCGGGGCCACCTCATCGGCGCTGTCGGCCCCGACTCCGAACTGTCCTACGTCCGCGACGTATCGGGCCGGGTGCTCCGGGAGACGGTCGACGGCCGGACGCTGACCCGCACGTACGACGAGGCGGGGCACCGCGTCCGGCGCACCACCCCGTCCGGGGCGGTCAGCTCCTGGTCCTTCGCGGCCGGCTCCACCGCACGCCTGGACACCTCGGGCCACCGGGTCGACTTCGAGTTCGACGCCTCGGGCCTGGAGACCACGCGGCGCTTCGGCACCACGCTCACCATCGACCACGCCTACGACGCCGTGGGTCGTCTCACCGGCCAGCACGTCCGGGCGGCGGGATCCGGGCTCGTCCAGGAGCGTGCGTACACCTACCGCCCGGACGGTCACCTGACCGCCGTCGACGACCACCTGACCGGTCACCGCCGGCTCGAACTGTCCGGCGAGGGCCGGGTCACCGGCCTCAGGGCCGGGAAGTGGACGGAGCGGTACGCCTACGACGAGGCCGGCAACCAGACGCACGCCTCGTGGCCGGGCGCGGGCACGGCCGAGGGCGCCCGCGCGTACGACGGCACCCGCATCACCCGCGCCGGTGGGATCCGCTACGAGCACGACGCCCAGGGCCGCGTGGTGCTGCGGCAGAAGGCCCGGCTCTCCCGCAAGCCGGACACCTGGCGCTACGACTGGGACGCCGAGGACCGGCTGATCGCCGTCACCACCCCGGACGGCACCCGCTGGCGGTATCTGTACGACGCGCTGGGCCGCCGGACCGCCAAGCGGCGCCTCGCGGACGACGGGGTCACGGTCGTCGAGGAGACGCTGTTCACCTGGGACGGCGACACCCTCTGCGAGCAGTCGACCCGCGCTCCGGGCGCTCCGGAGAGCGTCGCGCTCACCTGGGACCACGACGGCTCCAAGCCGGTGACCCAGGTGGAGCGCCGGTTCCTGGACGGCGCGGAGGTCGACCGCCGTTTCTTCGCGATCGTCACGGACCTGGTCGGCGCCCCGCGCGAACTCGTCGACGAGACGGGCGAGATCGCCTGGCGCACCCGCGCCACCCTGTGGGGAACCACCACCTGGAACCGCGACGCGACGGCGTACACCCCGCTGCGCTTTCCCGGCCAGTACTTCGACCCCGAGTCCCAGCTCCACTACAACCGCCACCGCCACTACGACCCCGCCTCCGGCCGTTACGTCTCCCCCGACCCCCTGGGCCTCGCACCGGCGCCCAACTCGGTGGCGTACGTGGAGAATCCGACCCGGTGGATCGACCCGCTGGGGCTGGCGGGCTGCCCGCACCGGGGCGCGGACAAGCCCCGGCACAGTGTCGTCCTCGGGCCGAACCGGCCGCCGACCCACGCGTCGAACGAGCTGGCCCGGTACCTGCGCAACGACCCCGACGACCCGGATCACGACCCGAACCGCGAGAGGGATCCAGGCGCGCACACGTACAACGGCGACGCCTACGCGCACGGCACCCCGCCGGACTGGATGACCAACGTCTCGGGTGCCGTCGGCGACCGGAGCACGAGGCTGTCCATCACGCTCGACGGCATGCCGAACAGCCGGGACGAAGTGGGCAATTGGAACACCCCGGAGACCATCGTCGAGGCCTTCCAGAAGGCGGCGGCGTTCGGCTCCCAGTTCAACATGAGCCACGAGGACAACTACCCGCCCGCCGGTGTCGGCGGAACCGCGTGGGAGATGAGCCTGGTCGCCCGCGCCGTGCGGCAGTACGACGGCGACGCGGCCTGGGGAGAGCCGGACGAGGAGCGCCTCGGCCGCCCCTGGGAGGAGATCGACTGGTACTCGAACAATGAGAAGATCGACGTTCCCAAGCCGGACATCCCGGAGATCAAACCGGACCTTTCGAAGCTTCCGAAGCACATGAGGTGAGAGCAGAGAGATGACGGACGACACCGACACGCGGAGTGCCGCGGAAGCCGTGGCCGGGGAATGGCGTTCCCTCCTCGCCGGGAGCCAGGACCTGGTCGACGCGGAGACCGTCCGCGCCGCTCATGCGCAGCCGCTGCTGCGGCAGCTCTTCCCGCTGGTGAGCCACGGGGTCATGTACTTCAGCGGCTGCACCGGAATGCCTGCCGCTCATGTCGGGGGGCAGGTCCATCCGCGGGGTGCCGACGGACGGTTCCGGGTGGCCGGCCCCAAGGGGGTGGGGACCCTCGGCCGGGCGGAGACCCTGGAGGAGGCGTTCGCCCTGGTCGTCGCGAACCTCCCGGAGGGGTGCGGGCCGGCGGTGCTCGGGGGCGCGGGCCGCGTCTGACGGGGGCGGACGCAGAGGCGAGGGTGCGGTCCGGCGGTTCGTCCCCGCCGGGCCGCACCCGTCCCGTCGCGCTCTCTACCTCAGGTAGCCGAGGACCGTCATCATGCCGGACTCCGCGTGGTAGACGTTGTGTGGCAATGGACCATCCACAGGCCCGGGTTGTCGGCGTCGAAGTCGACCTCCAGCCGTCGGCCCGGCAGCAGAATGGACGTGTCCTTGCGGGCGCCGCCGTCGGGGTGCGCGTAGGTGTGGCCGTGCAGGTGCACGGGGTGCCACATCGTCGTGGCGTTCACGAAGGCGAGGCGGACGCGCTCGCCCGCGCGGACGGGGTAGCGCTGGGCGGGGTCGTACTTCTTGCCGTTGATGGCCCAGTCGTACTTCGCCATCGAGCCGGTGAGCTCGAGCTCGACGGTGCGGTCGGGCCGGCGTGCTGCCAGGCGCACCGATTCCGCGGCCTTGAGCTGCCCGCCGTGGACGACCTTGCCGTCGAGTTCCCTCGGGCGTACGGACGCGGTGGGCGCGGCGCCGCCGCCGGTGCGCAGGACGGCGAGGGCGGTGCGGTTCTTGCCCTCGGCGAGCGCGGTCAGCGGGAAGGCGCCGCTGCCGGCGGTGACGAGGGCGTCGACGCGCTCGCCCATGCCGAGCAGCAGGGCGTCGGCCCGCGCGTGTTCCACGGGGAAGCCGTCGGTGTGGGTGACGGTGAACGTGTGGCCGCCGAGCGCGACCCGGAAGGCGGTGTCGCCGCCGGCGTTGATGATCCGGAGCCGGATCCGGTCGCCCGGCCTGGCGGTGAAGGTCTGCGGGGCTCCGGCGTACGCCCGTTGATCAGGTAGTACGGGTAGCCGACGTCGCCCGCGTCGCCGCCCAGGAGGTCGCTGGTCGCGCCCATGAGCATGCGAGAGGGCCCGGCCGGCGTCGGGGAAGGAGACTTCGGGGCGGTCATCGACATGCGGGACATGTCGTGGCCCGCCCCTCCGCCACCGTCCGTGCCCGCGCCCATGTCCATGCCGCCGTGGTCCATGCCGCTCATGCCCTTGCCGAGTTCGGCGAGGACGGCGTCCGGGGTGGAGCCGTCGACGCCGTCGACCCAGTCGTCGAGGACGATCACCCATCCATGTCGTTGCGCAGGGCGAGGCCGTGCCAGTGGACGCTGGTGGCCTCGGGAAGGTGGTTGGCCAGGGTGAGCACGAGGGTCTCACCGGCGGTGACCCGCACCTCCTTGCCGGGGAGCCGGTCCCCGTACGCCCAGCTGCGGACGGTGCGTCCGCCGCCGAGGTCGAGCGGGGTCTCGACGGCGGTGAGCTTCACCTTCCGTTCCGGGCCGGGCTTGCGCAGAGCTTCGGTCGCTCCGATCTCCTTGCTATCGGGAGTGAGGTAGTCGGCGGCCGGCTGCGTGCCGGAACCGCCGCCGGAGGACTGCTCCATGCCGCTCGTCGTGCCGGAGCAGGCGGTCAGACCAGCGCCGGCGGCGGCGAGTCCGGCGCCGAGGACGGTGCGGCGGGTGGGTCGGGTCGTGACGAAGGAACCCCTTGACGTGGTCGTTGCGTGAGGAGGGCGGCGTGCCGCTCGCGTCGCGAAGCGGCCGGGCGCCCTTATATGCGCAACAGGGACAGACGCGTCAGGAGGGACCCGTGCGGGGCGGGCGGCGGGATCCAGGAGCGCGTACGCCGTCCGCGCCGTCGCCGGGGGCACGTCACGGAGGGGCGGGCGTCGGCGCGCGGCCCGGGCCAGAAGGAGCAGTCCGGTGCCCGCGCCGAGCACGGCGAGGCACATCGCGGCGACGCCCGCGCCATGGGCGGGCGCGGGGTGGGTCGAGTGAACGCTCCCGACGGCAGCCGCTCGTTCCGCGGAGGGGACCGGGGCGTGCGCCGCTGTCCTCGTGTGGGTGTCGCCGGGGCCCGGGGCGGTGTGTTCGCCGGGGTGACCGAGGGAGTGCATGAGCACGATGCCGCAGAGAACCACGACGGCGAGCAGGAAGCGGCCCCACCATGTCGCGGCCTTCCGGCTCCCGGTCACGTCGCTCTCCGTCCTCGGCCCGAGGGGAGGGGGCCGAGGAACGATGATACGGGGTGGGGGTATGTGACTCGGGTCAGGTCCGGGTCCTCGGGTCGGACCCGGGACCGGGCCCTCGGGTCAGGTCCGGGTTCGAGTCCTCGGGTCAGGTCCCGGTCCGAGTCCTCGCGTCAGGCCCGGGTCGCGGAGGCGACGAAGAAGGGCATGGCCAGGAACAGCCGGTCGGCATCGGCGCGTGCCCGCTGCTCGGCCATCCAGTCGTCGGCCTGCCTCCGTGTGATCGCTCCGGCGGCGTACGCCCCCTGGGCGAGCCCGTCGAGCATCGGCAGCGCGGCCGGCGTGGTGAAGACGCCCGTGTGCACCTCCACCTCGACATCGCGGAAACCCGCGTCCAGGAGGAGGCTCCGGTAGCGCCGTACCGCCCGGGGTCCCGGCACGGCGTCGGCGCGGGCGTGCACGACTGCCCGGGTCAACGCGGCGGCGTCGGAGTCGAGCACGAAGGAGTCCCAGTCCTGGCCGACCAGGACGGCACGGCCGCCGGGCGCGAGGACCCTGCGCGCCTCCGCGACGGCGCGGGCGGGGTCGTCGAGTTCGTGGAGGAGCTTGTCGGCCCGGTACGCGTCCAGCTCACCGTCCGCGAACGGGAGCCGGTCGGCACCGGCCCGCCGGAAGTCGCCGTCCGGCCTGCGCCTGCCGGCCTCGGCGAGCATCACCGCGCTGACGTCCACACCGGTCGCCCGCGCGCCGAGGTCCGCCATCTCCGCCACCGCCCGGCCCGCTCCACAGCCGACATCGACGACGGAGACCCCGGGCCTGATCTCCAGCAACGCGTAGGAGCGCTCGCGGAGTCGACGGGCGTCGGGGCGTACGTCCAGCGTGTCCAGCAGAGCGATGAGCTGCGCTGCCCGACCGGCCGAATCACCATGTACGTGTGTGTTGGACATGACCGTCAGGCTGGCGCTTAATGTCGACGTGAAGTCAAGCGAGAACGACCCGCCCGTCGCGTCGATGAGCATCGGGGCCCTCGCCGGGCGCTTCGGGCTGGCCCCCCACGTACTGCGGCACTGGGAGTCGATGGGACTCCTCGCCCCCGAGCGCGGCACGAACGGACATCGCCGTTACGGCCACGACGAGTTGGTCCGCACGGCGGTGATCCTGCGGGCCAAGGAGGCCGGACTCGGCCTGCAGGAGATCCGGACCGTGCTGACGGTCCAGGACGCCGAACACCGCAAGGCGGTCCTCTCGGCCCACCGCGCGGCGCTCCGCGCCACGGTCGAACAGGCGCAGTCCCGGCTGGCGTTGGTAGAGGGCGCACTGAAATGCGCACACGAGGACATCGCGAACTGCCCGCACTTCCAACGGGTCATCGCGTCGCTTACGGGCGAGGACCGACAGGCCGACGCCTGAACGCGTCCCGGACGGGCAAGGGCCGACAGGCCAACGCCTGAACGCGTCCCGGACGGCGAGGACCGCCGGGTCAGCGCTTGAACGCGTCCCTGACCTTCTCCTTCGCCTGCTTCACGTCGCCTTCGGCCTGCTCGGCACGGCCCTTCATCGTCAGGCTCTCGTTGCCCACGGCCTTGCCCGTGGTCTCCTTCACCTTGCCCTTGGCGGTCTTCGCCGCGTTCTTGGCCTTCTTGCCTCCGGCCATTCCTCTCACCTTCCCGTACTCGTCCCTCCCGCGCCCCGCAACGAGACGCGTCGTGGCGCCTTCCCCGGACACCGACATCCATGCGGCCCGGCGACGGTCCGGTCAGGTCAGGTCAGGTCAGGTCAGGTCAGGTCAGGTCAGGTCAGGAAGAGCACGGGCCGCGGTGACGTCCAGGGCGGCGCGTTCGAAGGAAAGTTCGAGGACTCCGGGCGCCGCGCGGTGCTTCGGGAGGCTCTGCCCGGGTAGCCGGACCGAGGGGGTCACCGAGGGGGCCGACGTGAAGGGAACACGGCATGACGTCCTTCGGCTACTTCCTGTCCAGCGAGGAGTTCACCCCGGCCCAGCTGCTGAGCCAGGCGCACCTGGCGGCGGACGCGGGTTTCACCCGCCTGGCCATCTCCGACCACTTCCATCCGTGGACCGACACCCAGGGCAGCAGCCCGTTCGTGTGGTCGATGATCGGCGCGCTGTCCCGGACGGTGGAACTGCCCGTCACCACGCTCGTGACCTGCCCCACCGTGCGGTTGCACCCCGCGGTGACCGCTCAGGCGGCGGCGACCTCCAGCGTGCTGCTGGGCGGTCGGTTCACGCTGGGCGTGGGCACCGGCGAGGCTCTCAACGAGCACGTGCTCGGTGACCGGTGGCCCGCGTTCGACGAGCGGGCGGACATGCTGGAAGAGGCGGTGGAGGTGATGCGGGAGCTGTTCACCGGCCGCGACGTCACTCATCGGGGCCGGCGCTACACGGTCGACAACGCCCGTCTCTACACCGTTCCGGAGGCGCCGCCCGCGATTCTGGTCTCGGGCTTCGGCCCCAAGGCCGCCGCACTCGCGGGGCGCATCGGGGACGGCCTCGTCACCATGAGCCCGGACGAGGACTCCCTCGCGTCGTTCCGCGAGGCCGGCGGGGCCGGCAAGCCCGTCGTCGGCGGCCTGAAGGTCTGCTGGGACCAGGACCGGGAGGTGGCCGTCGACACGGCGCACCGCATGTGGCCGACCGAACGGCTGCCCGGCGAACTCAACCAGATCCTCCCCACCCCCGCGCACTTCGAGCAGGCCACGCAGCTCGTCACGCGACAGCGGGTGGCCGACTCCGTACCGTGCGGCTCGGACGTCGAGGAGCACGTCGAAGCCGTCCGCGCGTACGTGGACGCCGGATTCGACGAGGTGTACGTGGGCCAGATCGGACAGCGGCAGGAGGAGTTCTTCACCGCCTACCGCGAGAAGGTGCTGCCCGCACTGAGCGGCTGAGGACGGCGGAAGAAGGCCCGGCCCGGGGGCCGGTGAAGGCAGCCGGTGAAGGCCCGCATCCCCGGGCCTCTACGCGAGCGGGTGGCGCAGTGCGCTGCGCCCCCGGTCCCACGCGCCGCGGATGTGGTCCGCGAGCCGGTCCTCCAGGAGGACGGTCGCGGCGCAGCCGAAGGCGATGTCGGGCTCCAGGGCGGGCTCGTCGGTCAGGAGTCCGCCGACGACGCCGTGGCGGACGACCTGTTCGTGGACGGCGTCGGCCTCCACGTGCTCGGCGTAGAAGTGTTCGGCGGCGGCTCCCGCCCCGCAGCGCCGCATCGCCTTGGCCAGGCGCCTGGAGCCGGGTGACGACGTGATCTCGACGCAGGCGAAGTGGCCGACGAGGGCGCCGCGCAGGGCGCGGTGGAGCCCGAACAGCGACATCAGGTTGACGGTCGCCAGGAGCGGCGCGGGCGCGTGGTCGAGGTACCGGCCGTAGGTGTGGTCGAGGCCGAGGTCGTCCATGAGGTCCGCGAAGAGCCTCGCGTGGACACGTTCGGCGCGGCCGGCGCCGAACTCGTCGTACTCGATGGCGACCATGGCGGCTTTGGCCCGGCCGGTGAGACGGGGCACCACCCAGAGGTGCGGGTCGGCTTCCTTGAGGTGGTAGAGGGAGCGCAGGGCCGCGTACTCGCGCAGCTGCCACGGTTCCCCGTCGGTCGCGAGGCGGTGGCTGAGGCTGTCGGCGAGGTCGAGGGGCTCGACCAGGAGCGGTGCGAAGGCTTCCTCGGCCGTCCGGGGCACATCGGGCAGCCGGCCGCGCAGGGCGTCGAGGAAACGGGCCTCCATGTCCCGGCGCAGCCTCAGCAGCTCGGGGTCCCACTCACGTGCGTCGTCCACTCCTTCGAAGCCCCTGTAGTGCAGTTCGTACAGGAGGTAGAGGGCGAGCTGGAGGTCCTCGCCCCAGACGTCGGCGCTCGTCACAGCCCCGGGACCGTGACGCGGCGGGCCCCCGGAACGCAGGGCTTCCGTCACGGCGTGGGACAGCTCGCCACGCCCCTCCACGAGGCGGGGGGCGGCAGGGGGCGCGGCCGGCGGGCCGGGGCGGGGCGGGGTCGTCACGGGGACCTCTCCCCGGATGTCTCGCCTCGGGCCGGCCGGGCGGTTCGCTCGCGGCGGCGGTGGCTGGTGTCGCACCAGGGGTACGTACGGCTCCGCCGGCAGGTGCACACGGCGACGGCGAAGCGGTCGGACCGGGCGACCGTCCCGTCGTCCAGAACGATCTCGACCGGGCCCTCCACGAGGACCGGGCCCTGCGGATCCACCGACACCCGGCGGGCGGGCGCGGGGCGCGGCGTGTCGTCAGGCTTTCCGGGCACGGATGACCACCAGCTCTTCCCGCTGCTCGGCCTCGCGTGCGAGGCCCTGCCGCTCCAGCCAGGCCCGTCGCGAGCGCAGGACCGGCCCCCAGGGGACCGAGGCTCGCGCCGTGACCTCGGCGGAGAGGCCCGTGCCGGTCAGCCGGTCCACGGTCGTCTCCGCCCCGCACATGCCCGAGTGCACCATCAGCAGAACGCCGCCGGGGCGCAGCAGCGCCGGAGTCGCCGCGCAGATCCGGTCGATCACCAGGCGTCCGTCGGGGCCCGCGTCCCAGGCCCGCTCGGCGCCCCGGGAGGGCAGGCGCGCCCTGGGCGCCGGTACGTACGGGGGATTCGTGACGACCAGGTCGAAGAGCCGCCCCTTCGTACGCGCCACGAAGTCCCCGTGGAGGACGCTCAGGGGCAGTCGGTGGGCCAGGGCGTTCACCCGGGCCGTCGCCACCGCCGGCCAGGACACGTCGACCGCCGTGACCGCGGCGCCCCTGCCGGCGGCGTTGAGGGCGAGCGCACCGGTCCCGGTGCCGATCTCCAGGACGTCCGTGCGGGGGCCGAGCTCCTCGTGGGCGAGGGCGGCGGCGAGCAGGCGGGTGTCCGCCTGTGGCCGGTAGACGCTCGGCAGGACGACCAGGCCGCCGGGGAGGACCCCCGAGGCCGGGACCATGCTGACCATCGTGTACCTCCAGGTCCGGGCGCGGCGCCCGTCCGATCGGCTTTCACGGGCTTCAGCCTGCGACTGCCCCGAGGAGGGCACCTCATGCCGGGGCGGATCACTTGTCGTGCACCACGGGCGCCCGGGACGGCGGTGTGGATCGCGTGGGGCACGGCCTCGCGGGGTGCGAGGAATCCTCGATGAGGCGGCCCGAGCGCAGAGGACTCCTCGATGAGGCCGCCCGAGCGCAAGCGGGCAGCCGGATCGCATGGACGTGGCCGACGGGACCGCCCGGGCAGCGCCGCGCCCGCAAACACCGTGGCCCCGGCACCCGTATCTCCGTAGGCTCCGAGGCATGACTGTGCTGTGCGGCGAAGCCCTCGAACTCCGGCCTTCCGAGCCCCACGACGTCCCCGCGCTGACCGCGATCCGCGCCACCGACGAGGTGCGGGCCCGCTGGCGCGGCGGGCCCGACCTCGGAGCCGAGGTCGCGGAGGCCCTGGCGGATCCCGACACCCACTGCATGACGATCGTCCGGAACGAGCGGATCATCGGCATGATCCAGTGGTACGCCGAGGAGGACGCCGACTACCGGCACGCCGGCATCGACCTCTTCCTGGACCCCGCCGTGCACGGCCGAGGCCTGGGCACCGACGCCGTCAGAACCCTCGCCCGGCACCTCGTCCAGGATGCGGGTTTCCACCGACTCGTCATCGACCCGGCGGCCGACAACGCGGCCGCCATCCGCTGCTACGCCAAGGTCGGCTTCCGGCCGGTGGGCGTCATGCGGCAGTACGAGCGCGGTGCCGACGGCACCTGGCACGACGGCCTGCTGATGGACCTCCTCGCCGAAGAGCTGAGCTGAGGCGGGCCGCGGGGAGACGAACCCGCCGCCATGACACAGCGACAGCGCACGGCCGTACGGCGACGGACGGACGCCTACGGGCGGAGCGGGGATCTTCTGCCGCGAGGCCCGCACCGGGCGGCCCGCCCGCACTGTGTGGCCCGCCCGGGCCGGACGGCCCTCGGACGTCGGCTGTCCGATGAATCCGTGATGGTGCGTGTACACGACGAGAGCGGGGGCACGCGCATTCTCGGAGGTTGATATCCATGGTTCCCCTGCTTCTCGTCCTGCTTCTGGTCCTGCTTCTCTTCGGCGCGGGATTCGCGCTGAAGGTGCTCTGGTGGGTCGCCATCGTCGTCCTGGTCCTGTGGCTGATCGGCTTCGTGGCCAGGCCGAGGGGCGGCGGCAGCCGCTGGTACCGCTGGTAGTGCCGGGCATCTTCGGCGGCGGTCCCGTCACGGCGTTTCCGCCGTGACGGGGCCGCCGCCGAAGGGGGCCCGCCGCCGAAGGGGGCCCCACCCCGCCCGGGGGTCGGGCGGGGGCAGGCNCGGTCCCGTCACGGCGTTTCCGCCGTGACGGGACCGCCGCCGAAGGGAGCCCGCCGCCGAAGGGGGCCCCACCCCGCCTGGGTGTCGGTCGGGGTCAGTCCCGGTCTCCGTCGGCGTCGAGGATGTCGACGATCGCCGAAGCGAACGCGTCGATGTCCCCGGGCCTGCGGGAGGTGATGAGCGGATGGCGTCCGGTGGTGTCCACGACGACCTCCCGGTCGAGCCAGGTGGCGCCCGCGTTCTCGAGGTCGGGGCGGAGCGAGGGGTACGACGTGAGGTCGCGGCCCCCGGCCAGCCCGCTGTCCACGAGGAGCCAGGGTCCGTGACAGATGGCGGCGATCGGCTTGCCGGCCTCGGCGAAGGCCGAGAGGAGACGACGTGCGTCCGCGTCCGTCCGCAACCGGTCGGCGTTGACCGTGCCGCCGGGCACGACCACCACGGCGAACCCGTCCGCCGTCGCCTTCGCCATGGTCGTGTCCGGTGTGACGTCGGCTCCGGGCCGGCGGTCCGAGACGAGGGTGTGGACGGCCTCGTCCTTCTGCGCGGCGACGGTGACATGGGCGCCGGCCTTCCGCAGTACGGAGGCCGGCCCGAGCAACTCGTCCTGCTCCGTGCCGTAGTTCGTCGTGAGGATCAGTACGTTCTTGCCGTCGAGTGACACGGTGCCTCCCTGCCCCTGCCGGGCGTCGGGCTGTTTCGACCCGTCGCTCCTCGTTTCCCTGTCCTCGCTGCCACCCCGGGCGGCGTCGAGGGCCTCGGTCACGGTTTCGGCCGCCTCAGGGGGCGCTCCGGTCGAGCGCCTCGTCCAGCGTCTCGTACACCTGGAAGATGGTGCGGACGCCGGTGACGTCGAACATCCGGTCCACCGGCGGGCGCAGCCCGGCGAGCTCCACCGTTCCCCCGTCCTCCAGCGCCCGCAGGCGTGCCCGCAGCAGGGCGTTGAGGCCGGACGAGTCGCAGAACGCCAGAGCCGAGCAGTCGACGAGGACCCTCCCGGCTCCGACGTGTTCCTCCAGGGCCGCGCTCAGCGGGGGCATCGTGTCGCAATCGAGTTCGCCCGCGAGCGACAGGACGGCGGTGTCCGCGCCCGGCACGGATCGGACCTCGACCGTGAACCGGTCAGGCGTGGCCGTGCCCCTTCCGGACACCGGCTCTTCGTCCGCCATGGGCGCACCAGCCTTCCAGGGCATTTTGCCATTTTTGCACCTTATCGGTTGTCCGCTCCTCCGCGCGGGCGCGAGCGGGACGGAACGTGTCGGGCTCGGCACGGTCCGGTACGAACGGGAGACGCCGTCACGCCGGGCCCCGAGTGAGTGGCGCACACATCGAGCGATGACGCGTACTCCCCGACGCTGTCGGTCCGCCGACGCTTCCGGGCCGTCCGGGCCTCACCCACGGTTCCGGGTCACCACCGGTACCAGCGGCCGCTGCCACTCCGCATGAAGAACCCCAGCACCCACAGCACGAGGAGGGCGATGGCCACCCACCACAGCACGTCGACCGCGAAGCCCGCGCCGAAGAGAATCAGAATCACCAACAGGACGAGAAGCAGGGGAACCATGACGCCACCTCCGAATGCCA
Source organism: Streptomyces sp. Root1304 (assembly GCF_001426405.1). GTDB lineage: Bacteria > Actinomycetota > Actinomycetes > Streptomycetales > Streptomycetaceae > Streptomyces. Next base: position 273,647 of record NZ_LMEP01000022.1, read on the forward strand.
CCGGGGGCCCTCGGGCCGTTCTTGCCGAGGCGGCCTCCGTTCCTGGCGGTTGCCCGTTCTCCACGGCGTCACACGTCCGTCGTGAGAGAGAGAGCGAAGATTGTCGTCTCCCCCGGTCGCCCGACGCTCGTCCGCCTGCCGCCCGGCGGGGCGGTCCGGGCATCCGAGGCAACGGACAACGCGGTCCGGGCGCTGCGGGGTTGAGAGCGACACGCCCCTGAAGGGCACGGGGACGGACGGCGGACGGGAACCGGAGCGGGAACTCCACCGGACCGGCGGCGCCGGTGATTGGACCCGAGATCGCCGGGTACGCGCGGAATGGCACCGAATTGTTCGCGACACATGCAGGAGGCACGACATGAGCATGGTGAAGCAGACCATCGACGTGGACGTTCCCGTGCGGAACGCCTACAACCAGTGGACACAGTTCGAGGAGTTCCCGAGCTTCATGGAGGGCGTCGAGGACGTCACCCAGGTCGACGATCGACACTGCCACTGGCAGACCAGGATCGCGGGCGTCCGCCGCGAGTTCGACACGGAGATCGTCGACCAGCTGGCCGACGAGCGCATCTCGTGGCGGACCGTCGGCGGCGACGTGAAGCAGAAGGGCGTCGTCACCTTCCAGGGACTCGACGAAGGTCACACCCGGGTGAGTCTGGCGATGGACGTGGAGCCGGAAGGCATGGCCGAGAAGGCGGCCGACGCGCTCGGCATCCTGGACCGGCGGGTCAAGGGTGACCTGAAGCGGTTCAAGGGCTTCATCGAGGAGCACGGTCACGAGACCGGCGCGTGGCGCGGTCGCGTGCAGCCCTCGGACACCGCCGGCGGTCCGACCGGCGCCGTCTCGCCGACGCCGTCCGACGCGCCGGTCCGGGAGGCTCCGGGGGCGATGGGCACGCCCGGTCCGACGAGCACGTCTCCGGGAGCGCAGCAGCCCCGGCCGATGCCGCCCGGCAGCTCCGACGGCCCCCGCCCGAGCTGACCACGGAACGAGCTCGACGGCCCTCGCCGCGCCGTCCACGCAGCCTGCCGCCCGCTCCCGACAGGGGGCGGGCGGACTGCGCTCCGCACCCGGTTCGTCGACATCGGTCTGCCGATGCGGTCGGCCGTCGGCTTCGAGGCGTCGAACGGCTGGACGCGCCCGAGAGCCCTTCCTCTGCGGCTTGTTGCGAGGGCGGTCAGCTCACGGAGTAGAAGCGGATGGTGACTTCGGAGTCGTCGCCGCGGGCGAGGCCGACGAAGACGGTGCGGGCGAGCCAGAGATGGGCGGGGGCGTCGGTGCGGAAGACGGGGGAGGTTCTGTAGTACACACCCGCCTCGGACACCTGAAGGGCGCCGTCGTGCTGGGCGGGGGCGGTGGGGTCGTCCTCGTGGTAGTAGCCGCGGTTGGTGATGTCGATGACGGCGCCGTCATCGGCTCGGAGGAGGTACCGGGCGTCGAGCTGGTAGACCCCGCTGCGCCGGTCGCACCAGTCGCCGCCGCCGGACAGGACGGTGCCGCGCAGGCGGGGACCCTCGACCGTGCCGCCGGTGATGGGGACGTACTCGGTGACTTCGCCGGCACCGTGCCCGATGTGCAGGGAGGGAGCGAGGAAGACACGGACCTCGAAGGCGAAGTCCAGGGCGGGGGTGAAACCGGACCCGACGAGGGTCTGCGACTCTGGGGCGATCACGGCACTCCGTAGGGCTGCGGGGCTGGCATGGACGCAACGGCAGATCCTAGGCAGGCCACGCCAAGCCGGGTCAACGGTGTTGACATAGCGCGCCGCCACACCTCTACCGCACAGCGCCGACCGACCACCCAGGACAGAACCCCCGGACCTCACCACTCCGTCCCCACCCTCACGCCGAAGGAGCGGAACGCAGTCGTCTGCCCTCGTCGTCCCAGAGGAAAAGGCAAAATGGATCATGGACGCTGGACTTGCCGCGCTGCTCGGCGCCGCCGTGGGTTCTTTGGCCACCATCGGCGCGGCGATGGTGACCGGGCGCGCTACCGCACGCTCGCAGTTCCGCCAGTCGCGCAGGCAGCACCGCAGGGACGCCTACGTGAACTACCTCGACGCACTTCACAATCGCGACGTCGCCATGGACGCGGTGCTGGACGCGCTCCGGCCAGAGACTCCCGACCTGCGGGACGTGGACGAGAAGGTCCACCGTTTCGTCGCGCTGGCGCGAAACGTCCATCGTGCCGTTGAAGTCGTCAGTCTCGAAGGCCCGCCTTCGATCGTGGAAGCGGCCGACCGTGTGGCTCACACATCCGGCGACCTCTCCACCGTGATGCGGCGGATGGTGAAGGACGCCCACTCCGGAGACTCCTCCCGGAAGGCGGAGGACACCGCTCTCGCCGCCGAGCGGGAACACGCCCTCTACCAGGCCGTGAAGGGCTTCCGCACGGCAGCCGGTGATGTCCTCGGCCGTACGAACTGACCACTCCGCCCTCGCACCACCAGGGCCTCACCCGCACGACCGCCCTCAGCCGCACCTTCCGCGCCGCCGTCGACATCACCCTCCCGCGACCACCGCGCCGACACCCTCACTCGTACCGACGCGACCTGACGGCCACGCGTCAGGCGCCGGCCCTGCGCCTGCCCCGCACCCGGCGCGGGTACGGGAAGAGCCGCGGCGAGCGCTTCGCGGCCACGTCCTCGACCCAGCCGAAGGTCAGCACCAGCAGTCCGATCAGCGGGATCGCCACCAGCAGCGGGAACCACTGGCTGGTCAGCAGCCACTGGAAGTGCTCGTAGAAGAAGCCGACGGACCAGAGGGGGTCGATCAGCGGGATCGCGGCCACCAGCGCGGTCTCGTGCCAGAGGTAGACGCTGACAGCGCGTGAGTTGAGCAGACTGATCAGGCCGTTCCAGCGCTCCAGCGGCCGGGGCCACTCCTCCCAGGAGGGACTGACGTGGAGCAGGATGGCGACGAAGCCGAAGGACCACAGGGCCTGGGCTATCGGCCAGCTCTCGATGTCGGTGGGCACGGTCGGATCGACCGGCCGGGTCTGCAGGTACCACCAGCCGGCCACCATGATCAACGGTGCGACGGACGGCACGACGTACTGCGGGATCTTCTTGAGCAGGCCCTCCTGGTGGGCCATGCCGAGGATCCAGCAGGAGCCGAAGGTGGCGAAGTCGCTGACGGTCTCCCAGACGCGGCTGTAGATGAACTCCTGGTCGATGAGGAACGTGTTCATGACGATCGCCAGCGCGATCGGCACGAACAGCGTCACCACCGGCATCTTCCGCAGCGCCCACAGCATCAACGGCGACAGCAGGACGAACCAGAGGTACGCGCGGAGGTACCAGAGCGGGACGATGACCTGTGTCGCCCAACCCTGCCCCACGAGATGGTCGAAACCGTTCAGCGACTCGGCGTACGGCGGAGTGCTCAGCGGCACGATCCAGAACAGCAGCTTGCCCCACCACCAGTCCGGGTGCCCCTCGGCGTCGGGCCCTCCGCCGTCGAGGACCTGGGCGGTGACCATGATCGCGCCGAACAGCCACATCGGCGGCAGCAGCCGGCGCAGACGGCTCCGGATGACGCCCAGGGCGGGACGGCTGAGGGAGCGCGCCATCAGCGAGCCGGCCAGCGCGAACATCACACCCATCGACGGGAAGACGATGGGCAGCCAGAACCAGCCGAAGTTGTGGTAGAGCACGACACGGACCAGCGCCAGCGCGCGCAGCATGTCGAGGTAGCGGTCCCGGCCGCCCTTGCGCGGGGACGGTGCCGACGGCTCCGGCTCCGGCTGGGACTCCCGTCGCAGAGCGGCGGGGATCCTCAGACGGACGGTGTCCTGGGATCCTCCGAACTCGAAGGATGCGGTCATGGTCAGGCCTCCACCGGTGCCGCGACCTCGCCGGTGCGCCGGAGCTTCTGCCAGCGCAGTCGGCCACCGGTCAGCGCCGTGATCGTGGACTGCAACAGGACGATGTACATCAGCTGCCGGTAGACCACTTGCTGGATCGGCAGGCTGATCAGATGCAGGGGCTTCTCGCCGTCGAGCCGGAAGGCGTACCAGGACAGCGCGGCCTGGAGCAGGATGAAGCCGCCCCAGCTGGCAAGGGTGATCGGGGCGTCCGCGAAGAGCACGCCGTACAGCAGGAACAGGTCGACCAGCGGCGCAAGCAGCGGAGCCACCACGCCGAACATCACGACAAGCGGCAGCCCGATCCGGCCGAAGCGCCCGGCCGGGCCGCGCGCGATCACGGCGCGGCGGTGCTTCCACATCGCCTGCATGGAGCCGTAGCTCCAGCGGTACCGCTGCGACCAGAGCTGCTGGATGCTGGCGGGGGCCTCGGTCCAGGCGCGGGCGCGCTCGGCGTAGACGATCCGCCAGCCGTCGCCGAGCACCGCCATGGTGATGTCGGTGTCCTCGGCAAGGGTGTCGTCGCTCATCCCGCCGACCCGCCGCAGGGCCTCCTTGCGGAAGGCGCCGACCGCGCCGGGGATGGTCGGGATGACGTTGAGCATGTCGTACATCCGGCGGTCCAGATTGTGGCCGAGGACGTACTCGATGTGCTGCCAGGCGCCGATCAGGCTGTCGCGGTTGCCGACCTTCGCGTTGCCCGCGACCGCGCCGATCCCCCGGTCGCCGAACGGCTGGACCAGCTCGCGCACGGTGGACGGCTCGAAGACGGTGTCGCCGTCCATCATCACGATGATCTCGTGCGACGCGGCCGCGATGCCGGTGTTGAGCGCGCTGGACTTGCCGCCGTTGGGCTTGCGGATCAGCCGGACGAACGGCAGACGCATCTCCTCGACGATGTCCGCGGTGCCGTCCGTCGAGCCGTCGTCGATGACGATGACCTCGATCGGGTAGTCGCTGGCGGCGAGGGAGTTCAGGGTGTTCGCGATGCACTCGCGCTCGTTGTAGGCCGGGACGAGGACGGTGACCGGCTCGGTGACGGGCGGTCCCCACGCGTCCCGCCGCCGGGAACGCCGGGCGTGGAGCGGCGCGAGTACGAGCATCAGCGCGAACCGGCCGAAGTTGAGGAAGCCGACGACGGCCAGCAGGGCGACCAGCACCGGCAGGGTGAGCACGGCGGCCTGGGTGGCCCAGATGAAACACTTGCCCGCCCACAGCTGGTATCCGTGCACCGGCACCGTGGCGCTGGTGGCGCCGATCGCCTCGGAGATGGTGGCGAAGCGGTACCCCTCGCCCTGCAGCTTCACGATGATCTGCTCGAGCGCGGCGAGGGTCTCGGTACGGTCGCCGCCCGCGTCGTGCAGCAGGATCAGTTCGCCCGCACCGGGCTTGCGCGGCATCGCCGCCTTGACGATCTCGTCGACGCCGGGGCGCTTCCAGTCGTCGGTGTCGCGGTCGATGAAGGCGGTGAGGTAGCCGTGGGCGCCCACGTACTTGATCACCGGGTAGTTCCAGTCGTCGAGCGCCGACGCGTCGGAGGAGTACGGCGGTCGGAACAGCGCGCTGTGGACGCCCGCGACGCCGGCCAGCGCCAGCTGCGTCTGTGCCAGTTCCCAGCTGATCCTGGTCTTCGACTGGTACGCGAGATCGGGGTGGGTGAAGGTGTGCACGCCGATCTCGTGTCCGCCCGCGACGATCTGCCGGATCAGCTCCGGGTGCCGCGTGGTCATCGCGCCGGTCACGAAGAAGTCCGCGCGGACGTCGTGGGCCGCGAGCACGTCCAGGATCTTCGGGGTCCACTCCGGCGAGGGGCCGTCGTCGAAGCTGAGGACCACGGTGTGGTCGGGGATCCGATAGCTCACCGGGCGCTCGTTCTTGCTGCCGCGCGCGTCGATGAGCGGGCCGCCCTTGAGCAGGTTCTCCGGCACGGTCGTCTTGTCGACCGAGGTCGCGATCCGGGTGTCGTGGAAGGCCTCGTTGGTGGCGAGGCCGCGCAGGACGAGAAGCGCGAGCAGGCAGGCCAGCAGGGACAGCGGCATGAAGAAGCGCAGCGGTGGCGCAGCCAGTCGGCGCGGTCTCAGCAGGGACTGCCGGCGACGCTGGTGGCGGGACAAGGGCGCTCCTGGAGATGGGTGGTGCGGACGATCAGGCACGCTCGGGCGGCCCGTCGGCGTCGCTCCGGGCGGCACGATGACCACGTCATGTCAGGGAATGTCATGACATTCGGGGTGGTCGCCACACTCCTCGGGTGAGGTGTCGCCGACCGCGCCCTTCGGGGGTGTCCTGCCTGCCGGAACCCGCGAGCGCGGCCCGACCGGCGAGACGTCCCCTAGCGCAAGGAGGGCAGCAAGGGCCCCTTGGCGGGCAGGTACGAGGGCTTCGGCGGTATCCCCATGGCCGGGGCGTCGGACTGCATGCCGATGAGGCTGCCGGCCATGGCGGCCGCCAGGACCGCGCCGACCACGGAGACCGGCCAGCCGAAGCGCCGCAGATGACGGCTGCGCAGACCCGACTGGTCGACGAAGACCGGTGCAGGCTCCTCCTGACGTGATTCGGCCAGTCCGGGCTGTGCCGAGTGGACCGATCCGCGCCCGGGGTATGTGGCGGAGTGGCGCATGACTTGTGGCCTTTTTGTGCAGGGTGTGGGGACCGCTGAAGCGTAGAGCGGACGGTAGCGCATGGCCTGAATCGATTGGCGTGTGATGTACGCATTTGGCATGCCCTGATCGGGTGCCGTAACCGGATCGGTATGTCGACGGGCGCCTCCCGGCCCTTGGGTGACCGGGTCGCGAACACGCGGCGGGATGACTTGAATCCTTCGCTAGGATGACCGCTCGATTCATGCGATCAGCGATTGATCCGCATGCAACGGGCGTGTCCAGTCACCGCCTCTACGCCCCAAGGAGCCAGTGTGAGCCAGCCCCGCCGCACCTCTCGTCGCCGAGCGTGGACCGCGCTCACGCTGCCCGCCCTCCTGTGCGTGCTCGCCGCGTGTTCCGCCGACCCCGCGACCGGCGGGGGCTCCGACGCCGCCGGGCCCGCGACGCGGGATGCCTCGCCGACGCCCACCGGACCGCCGGGAACGCTGTTCGACAGTTTCGACTACACCGGCGCCGACGACCCTTCCCTCGCCGCGCACGGCTGGGAGATCCGTACCGGCGGGGGCGGCCCGGGGATCAAGGACACCTGGAGCGCCGACGGCGCCGCGTTCCTCTCCGACCCGACGGCCAAGGGGGGCAAGGTCCTCCGGCTGCGCTCCTCCACCGACGGCACCGCGCAGGGCACCACGCAGGTCGAGGTGCAGACCACGAGCCGGAACTTCTTCACGGGAACCTTCGCGGCCCGGGTCCATCTCAGCGACGAGCCCACGAGCGGACGCGACGGGGACCACGTCGTCCAGACCTTCTTCCCGATCTCCTCCTCGGACTCCTCGGAGAACTACAGCGAACTCGACTTCGAGTACCTGCCGAACGGCGGCTGGGGTTCCGTGGGTCCGCAGCTCGACAACGTCAGCTGGTACAAGGCCGATCCGCCGGACCGGGTCCACAACAGCCTCAAGCGACGCCTCGGGGGCTGGCACACCATGATGATCACCGCCATGGACGGAAAGGTCACCTACTCCCTGGACGGCAAGGAGCTCTTCACCAGCTCCGGCAAGTACGTCCCGCGCGAGCAGATGGACATCCACTTCAGCAACTGGCTCATCGACCTCCCCTTCACCGGCGGTCCGCGCAGCTGGGACATGAAGGTCGACTGGGTCTACTACAAGGCGGACGAGGCCGTGTCCCCGGCGAACGTCCAGAAGACGGTGGACGGCTTCCACAGCGCGGGCACCGACTACATCAACACCGTCCCGAAGCCCTGACGCCACCCGACGGCGGGCCTCGCCGTCGCGATGGACCGCCGGAGCGCACCTGGACCGAGTCGAGGTGCGCTCCGGTCGTTGACGCGCGTCGGCCACTGGGTGGTCGACTCAGAGTGCGTGTACGGGCCGGGCCGGAGAAGTCCTCACCGATGTCGTCCCCGCAGAGCCGGGCGACAAGAAAGCCACTCAGCTGTCGAAGGTGACAGGTGGCGCGAGCAGATCCCGCGCCGCCCAGCTCGGCGGCACCCCGATGGTCGGGTCCGCGCCGGGCGAGGGCACGATCCTGTCCGCCGCGATCCCGCTCGGCGCCGCCCGGCCCCCGGTATGGCACGTCGCCCGGCATGACGCGGCCCCGCCGCCCGCCCTGGAGTGGCGGACGGCGGGGCGCACGGAGCGGACGGATCAGGGGATCAGCCGCCCACGGGGCCCCTCGCGACGCGGTGCTCGAAGGCGCCGAACGCGGCCTCCTGACGCCACTCGACGGCGGCCTTGGGGCTGGCGTCGAGGAGCCGGCGGCAGGCGGGGCGCAGCCGCTCGGAGCCCGGCTCGTCGTGGCGGCAGGCGCCGGCGAGGCGGTAGCCGTCACGGGTCGGGTTGCCCTGCCAGATGCTCGCGCCGGGCAGGAAGGCGTACTCCAGGGAGGCGCGGGCCAGGTCCTTCAGCTCGCGGTAGCCGAGGTCGTACGTCGCTGCGGCGTAGCGGTACTCGTGGGTGATGTCGATCCGCGAGATGCCCGGGTCGTCGGTGGCGAGGACGATCGGGACGCCGTGCGCGCGGTACGCCTCGAAGGGGTGGTCGGCGCCCTTGACACCGAGGATCTGGGCGTTGCTGCTGAACGGCACCTCGACGGCGATCCGCCGCGCGGCCATCGTGTCGGCGACCTTCTGCCAGTCGTCCTCGTGGACGAGGTCGACGCCGTGCCCGATGCGCTCGGCGCCGGCCGTGTTCACGGCCTCGCCGATGTGGAAGGTGAGGTGCTCCGGCTTGACGAGCCCGGGCCAGAGCTCGCCCGCGTGCAGGGTGACATGGGCCTTCGGGTACACGCCGCGCAGGTACTGCAGCATCCGCATCTGGGTGCGGTAGTTGGCCAGGGAGGTGTCCCAGTCCTCAGGCTGCACCAGGTTGACCGCGACGAAGCGCGGGTCGGCCTCGGCGAGCCGCATGCCGACCGCCATCTGCGTGAAGACCCGCTCGTTGGTGCTGCCGCGCGAGACCTGGGAGATCCAGCGGACGGTCAGCCCGCAGCCGGGGCGGGGCGTGTCGGTGGCGCAGCGGGCCTCGGTGCGGAACTCGGCGTCGCTGTCGTCGGCCTCCTTGCGCGCCTCGGCGACGACCTTGTCGAGCTTGCCGCCGGCGACCAGCCTGCTGTGCATCCGGGCCAGGTCGGCGTCCCAGCCGACCTCGCCCGCGAGCTTCTTCGCGCTGTCGGAGGCCGGGGTGACCATGGTCTCCAGATAGAACTGGTTCTGCTCGGCCACGGTGTCGGCGAACTCGGCGAGCAGCTTGCCGCGGTGCCGCCAGGTCACCTCGCCGAACTTGCCGAAGGTGTCGAAGAAGTGGTCGTGCCCGTTGCCGTCGGCCGGGAAGTCCTGCATCGACCACTCGCGTACGAGCGCGTCGCGGAAGGCACCGTCGGTACGCGCGTCGGCGGCGGGGCGGGTGCCCGGTCCGCATGGCGGCGCGACCGCCGTCATGGTCTTGGTGTCGATGCAGAGCCCGTCCTCGGCGGCGAGCTCGATCAGATACTCGGTGGTGACCGCGCCGGACAGGTGGTTGTGCAGCTCGCCGCCCTTGGGCAGGGCGCGGAAGAAGGCCTGGAGCGCGGCCGGGTCATTGCGGATCGAGGCGAGCCGCGCGGAGGCCACCGCCTCCCCCGCCGTCGGCGTCGGCCGCGGCGCGGCCGCGGGCCCGCCGGGTGCGCCGGGCGCGGCGCTCGCCTGGCTCACCGGGGCGGCGAGTGCCGCCGGCAGCAGGCAGAGCGCGGCGACGACCAGCGCACGGCGGCGCGAGGTGCGGTGCGAAGTGCGGTGCGGGGCGGGGCGGTTGAGGTCCTGTGGGGGTACGGAATTGATCACTCCGGCATGATCGCGAGTGACGGCGCGGCATGGGGCCCGTGACGGGCCTTTCACCCACCACTCCACCCGCACGAGAAATTTCCTCGCACGGAACAGCCGAACGACGAACGGACGTTCAAGAGCTGGTCGACGAGGGCTGGGGGGCGGCCTCGGCCGGCGCGGGGCGTGAACCGGCGCGCGGGGGAGGTGAGGGGGAGCACGTTGGCCGGCATGGTGGTGTGGAGCACCTGGCAGGGTGGTTGCCGCTCTCCCGGGTGGTCACGGAACGCTATCGTCCGGTGACATGAGGACGAACACCTCAGGCTTCGTGGCTGCTTCGGCAGCCGCCGCGCTGCTGGCCGTTCCGGCCCCGGCGCACGCGGCCCCGGGCGCCGCCCGGCCGTATGCGTGCGTTGACGGGCTGGTCGACTCGCGCGGCCGGTCCTCCGTGGACGGCACGGAGATCGCGTGGGACGACGAGTCGAAGTTCGATGACGCGCGTATGTACGCGGTCAGGGTATGGGGGGGGCGGGCTCGCTCAAGCAGGTGAAGATCGTGGCCGACGGAGCTGCGACGTGCGGATCTGGAGTTCCGGGGCGTCAGCAGCGTCTCCGGGCAGTGGCGTGACGTGTACGGCAAGTGGCCCCCGCAGCACGGCACGGACCATCTCCTGATGAACCGCGCCTACCTGGACGACGGGAAGCGGCGGGGTACGGACGAGCACCGCAGGCGGGTCGCCGCGCACGAGTTGGGGCACGCGCTGGGGTTCTGTCACAAGTCGTACGACGAGGGCCGGTCTCTGCTGTGGGCCGACTACGGCCAGATCGCGGAGCAGAGGCTGAACGGGCCGACCGCGAAAGACATCAAGGCGTATCACGCACTGTGGGGATGATCATGATCAACAAGACGACGGCCGTGGTGGCGGGCATGGTGGCCGCCGGGGTGCTGGCACTGGGCGGCTGGTTCGGCTATCAGGAGTGGTCGGAGCCGCTGGAGGGCCATGTGCTGCGGGGCTATGACGCGACGAGTCCGGTGAGCACCGCGCAGCACAGCGAGAACGTGTTCACGGGGCGGGTGACGGCGTTCGAGGAGCAGCGGGACATCGAGGGGTGGACGCAGGACGTCTACCGGGTCGAGGTCGGCTCGGTGCTGCGGGGGAATGTCAGGGGGGCGGTCCGGGTGACCTACGGCCTGGACGAGGGGACAGCTGTGCGGTTGGAGGAGGGCAGCACGTACGTGTTCGCGACCAATGCCTGGACGGACGCGTCGAGGGATGGTCACGCGCAGCTGTTCCAGGGCGAGATGAGGCCGGTGGACTCGGCGCAGCTGGCGGTGCGGAAGGACGCGGCGGCTCTGCCGTTGCGGTTGAGCCAATAGACGGACGCGAGTGAAGGGCAGCACCTCCGCCGGCGAGACGCTCATGAAGGGGCGGGGACGAGGTCGTGTCCGTACGGCCCTGCGTCACCGTGCCGGAGAAGTGGCTTCGCCCCGCGGGGTCCCCTGGTGGTCCCCAAAAACGATCAAGGGGCCGTTTCAGATTGCTCTGAAACGGCCCCTCGATCTACGACTCTTTCGAGTCGGGACGACAGGATTTGAACCTGCGACCCCTTGACCCCCAGTCAAGTGCGCTACCAAGCTGCGCCACGTCCCGATGCGCGTCTCCGTGGGGTTGCTCCCTCGGTGGCGTGCAGGGGAAACATTACCTCACCGCGGGGGGTGGATTGACGCACGGGCTGTCACCGGGTCCGTGGGGAGGAGATTCGCGCCGCACGCGGTGGCCAGGGCCTTCGCCTCCGCCAGGGTCTCGGCGGAGCCTGTCGCGCGGGCGAGGTCCAGGCGGGCGCGGGCCTCCTCGTAGCGGGACGGGGACGCCGACAGGTGGGCGACCGCGCGCGTGAGGAGGTCCCTGGCCTCCGCCGGCTCCGCGAAGAGGGCCAGGCAGCGGAGGGATTCCCCCAGGACGGTCGGGGTGCCGTGGCGTTCCGCGTGCGCGTGGGCCTCCGCCGCGATCCCGGCCGCGCGGCCGGGGTCCGTCGCCGCCAGGGCGCGCGCGAGGTCGAAGGGCCAGGGGGCCCAGAGGCCGTGGTGGCGGCCCCGTACGGTCAGCGCCTCCGCCGCCGCTTCGAGGGTCCCCACGCCCTCCTCGTGCCGTCCCTCGGCCAGCAGCAGCCTGCCCAGCACGCTCGGGCCGTCGGGCAGCACGATCGCGCCGGGCCAGGGCGGGCCGAAGGCGTACCGGTCGGCCACCGCTCTCGCTTCGGCGACCCTCCCCCGGGCGAGCAGCGTGTCGACCAGCAGGCACGCCGTGTCCCAGTGGACCGGCAGGCCGCTGCCGACGCGGTCGGCCAGTCCGAGCCCCTCCTCCAGGTGCCGCTGCGCCCCCGGCAGGTTCCCTCGCCTCCGCTGGACCAGGCCCAGGAGCGTGTGCCCGAAGGCGAGGTGGGCGCCGCTCCAGCCCGAGATCTCGAAGGCCCTGACCGCCTCCCCGAAGAGGGCCTCGCCCCGGTCGGGGCGGTCCGCGAACACATAGGCGATGCCCGTGAGCGCCGGGATCTCGAAGCCCCAGGTGGGGTCGGTCCAGCCCAGTCCCCGGGCCGGCAGGCCGTCGACCAGCGCCAGGTCGCAGAGCCGGACGATCTCGTCGGCCGGTTCGCCCCTGAGCATCGCGTCGAAGGCACGGACGGAGACGAGGGCCCGCTCCGAGTCGTCCGCGCCGGTGAAGCCCGCGGTGAGTTCGGCGAGCCTGCGCGAGCGCCGGGGCCCGTCCGCCTCGGCCGCCTGGAATCCCTCGTACATGAAGTGCGCCGCCTGGAGCCGTCGGCGGCCGGTGCCCGGCGGGGTACGGCCGACCTCGGCGGCGACGGTGCGCACGGCCTCCTGGAGCTGGTTGCTGTGGGCGAGGACCTCGGCGAGCCGGTACGTAGCATCGATGCGCAGCTCGTCGTCGAGGCCGGGCAGGTCGAGCGCGGAGCGCAGGTGCCGTACGGTCGCGCCCGGCGCGGTCAGCAGGGACGCGCAGCCGAGCTCGTACAGGACCCTCGCGTACGTCTCCGGGCCCGGCGGCTCCGCGAGGGCCCTCGCCAGGCAGCGGCGGGCCGCCTCCGGGGCCCCTACGGCGAGGTGCTCGACGGCGGCGGCCCGCAGCCGGACGACCACGTCCTCGTCGTCGTCCGGGTGCACTTCGAGCAGGTGCCGGGACGCGGCGGCCGGCCCGTGCCCCGCCTCGGCGAGCGCCCAGGCGGCCCGCCCGTGCAGGGCGGTCCGGACGGCCGCGGGGACGGAGGCGTACACGGCGGTCGCTATGAGCGGGTGCGCGAACTCCAGGGGGTCGGGGGGCTGGGGCTGCCGGGACCGGCCGTCGTCGCCACCACCACCGCCGTCACTGTTGCCGCCGCTTTCGCTGCTGTCTCTGCCGTCGCGGCCGTCTCCGCTCTCTCCGCCGTCCCCGTTGTCCCTGCTGTCCCGGCGCTCCCTTCCCTCCCGCATGATCCTCGTGCGGCGCAGGCTCCCCGTGTGCTCCTCGATCTCCTCCCGTTCCAGGCCGGTGACCGCCGCCAGGAGTTGCGGCGTGCTGTCCGTGCCGAGGACCGCCGTCGCCCATGCCAGGCGCGTCGGGCCCACCCCCAGGGCTTCCAGGCGGGCCACCAGGCCGCCGCCGCGCGCGCCCGCGCCGAGGTCGCGGAGGAGGGCGGCGGAGCCCGCGACGGGTTCGAGCATCCGGTCGCGGGCCTTGGCGAGCAGTTCGACCGTCTCGTACGGGTTGCCCGAGGTCACCGCCCACAGTTCGTCGCAGAACGCTTCGTCCGCGTGCCCGCCGAGGGTCTCGCGCGCGAGGACGGCGGTGGCCTCGCGGGTCAGGGCGCTCAGCCCGAGCGTCAGGACGGCGCGGGCGGCGAGCGCCGTCAGGGTGGCGGGTGCGCCCGCGCCGCGCGGGTCCGTCCGCAGGGGGCGGTGGGCGAGTACGACGAGGACGGGCGCGCCCCCGGTCCGACGGGCGCGGCTGAACGTGTCGAGCCAGGCCAGTGTCTCGGCGTCCGCCCAGTGCGCGTCGTCCACCAGCAGCACCGGCGGCCGGTCGCGCAGGTGCTCCGCGAGGGCTTCCATGAGGCGCGCGAGGCCGTCCCGTACGCCCTGCGGGTCCGCCGGCGCGGCCGACGGCAGGGGTGGCGACGCGATCCCGAGCGCGGGGGCGAGGAGGTCGTGGTGGTCACCGAGGAGGGCGCGTACGTCGTCCTCGCCGAGGAGGTCGAGGGCGGGCTGGAGGAGCTGGCGGGTGACGTGGAACGGGACCGAGGTGAGGGTCTCGCCGCCGCGCCCGGTCAGCACGGTGCACCGGTCCTCGGCGGCGGCGCGGATCTCCGCGAGGAGGGTCGTCTTGCCCAGGCCGGGCTCGCCCCGGTAGACGAGGACGCCGCCGCGCGCCGGGCCTCCCTCCGCCGCCCCGGTGACGAGTCCGTCCACGGCGTGGGCGGCGGCGAGTTCCGGAGCGCGTTCCAGCAGGACCCTCCGCCCCGGGGCTCCGAACGGTTCCGACGGCTCTGCAGACGACCCTTCCGGCGGCCCCTCCGACGGTCCTTCCGACAGTCCCTCCGGCAGTCCCGCCGGCAGTCCTTCCGGCGACGGCTTCTCGGCATCCGACGGCAACGGCGTCCCACTCCCCCACACGAGCGACCGGCATGAAAGCGACCCCCGCCACCCCCGCGGATCAGGGCATCGCCGGACCGACGAGCCTAGCCGTCCTGATCGTCTCGGGGGCGACAATGGGCGGGTGAACAGCTCACCGAGTGACCGTGGCAGGGACCGCGACGAGGAGGGGCGGGCGCGGAGCGCGCGGCCCCGCGACGGTCTCGGGCGGCCGTTGCCGTACGGGGCCGAGGGTGTGCCCCGGCAGCCCGAAGGCGTGGTGCGCGCCCCCGACGAGACGCTGCGGGAGGCGCAGCGGCTGCTCGACGCCGGGATGCCGTTCCACGCGCACGAGGTCTTCGAGGACGCCTGGAAGTCCGGTCCCGCGACGGAACGGGACCTGTGGCAGGGCCTCGCGCAGCTCGCCGTGGGCCTGACGCACGCCGCCCGCGGCAACGGGCCGGGCGGGGGACGGTTGTTGCGCCGGGGCGCCGACCGTCTCGCGAGCGGCCCGGGGAGCACGGCGGCCTTGCCGTACGGGATCGACACCGCCGGACTCGTCACCTGGGCACGCGCGCTGGCGGCACGTACGGAGACGGGCGAGTCGGGGGCGGTCGACTCGGGGACAGCTCACCTCGGGGCCGCCGAAGCACCCGAAGCACCCGAAGCACCCGAAGCAGTCTCCAAGGCTCGCGACGCCGCCCCGGCCTCCCCCGTCGACGCCGTCGACGCCATCGCCGAAGCACCCCTCCTGCGCCCCGGACTCCGCTGACGGCCGCGCCTCCGCACCCCCACGCCCCACGCCCGACGCGCCACCCCCCGTACCGCTACTCCCCCGGCCCCTCCAGCTCGCGTCGCAGTACCGACGTGTGGCTGACCGACGGGTCCTTCGCGGCCGTCAGGAGCGTGATCGTCTCCTTCGCCGCGCGTTCCCGGAGCCGTTCGAGAGCCGCCGCCGCGTCCGGGGCCGTGAGCTCGGCCTCGTACCTACGGCAGAACTCCTCGTACGCGCCCTCCGGTCCGTGGTACCAGCGGCGCAGTTCCGTGGAGGGCGTGAGCGCCTTCGGCCACTCGTCGATGTGGGCGTCGGTCCTGGCGAGTCCGCGCGGCCAGAGCCGGTCGACGAGGACCCGTACACCGTCGTCGGGCGACGGGGTCTCGTAGATGCGGCGGACGCGGACGTCGTGGCTGTGTGCGGGCATGGTCCCAGGGTGCGGGACGGCGCCCGCGCTCACCCTTCGACGCGCAGTGCCGGAAGGAGGACGGCGTCGACGAAGGTCCGCATGGTCGAGACGTCCGCGAAACGCTCCTCGAAGAGCCGTTCGATGCGGAGCATGCCCATGAAACAGGGGGCGACGAAGCCGATGGCGGGGTTGTCCGCGGCGACCTCGCCGCGCTCCACCGCACGCGCGATGACCGCGTCGATCGCGGCGACCTCGGGGGCGATGACGGTCTCGCGGAGCGCGGCCCGCAGGTCGGGGTGCTGGATGAAGGCCTGGGCGACCGCCTCCATGAGTTCGGCGTCCCGTTCGCGGTGGGAGGCGGCGATGCGGCCCGCCTCGCGCAGGTCACCGGCGAGCGTGCCGGTGTCGATCCCGGCGAAGACGGTGCAGCGCCGCTGGGCGAGCGCGGCGGTGACGAGCTGGGGTTTGGTGCCCCACTGCCGGTAGAGGGTGGCCTTGCCGCACTTGGTCTTCGCGGCGACGCCCTCCATGGTCACCGAGTCGTAGCCGCCCTCGCGCAGGAGGCAGAGCACGGCGTCGTACAGCTCCGTCTCGCGCTCCGGCGTGATCTTGCTGCGGCGGGCTGCGGCGGTAGCGGCCTCTGTGGACATCGATCCCTCCCGGACACCTCTGTCTCTGCACATACGAGAGTAGGGGGTGCACAATCGAGACGCAAACGTATCGAGACGCTTGCGTCTCGATGAATTCGGATCTAGGCTCACTCCGTTTGCTGGCGATTTGACGGATTAGAGGGCCGCACGATGGCTGTCGGGATACGCGGGATACGAGGACCACGTCCTGCACGACCGGGGCTGACGCCTACCCCCGGACCCGGCGAAGAGGACCGCGGCGGGACCGCCCGGCCGCCCCTCCTGCGCGAGCTGCTCCTCGTCACCGCGCTCTTCCTCGTCTACAAGTTCGGCCGGCTCTTCGCCAACGGCCACGAGGCCCTGGCCTTCCGGAACGCCGACCGCGTCTGGGACGCCGAGCGCGCGCTCCACCTGCCCAGCGAGGCCACGGTCCAGCAGCTCCTGCTGCACGGCGAGTCCCTCGTCCGGGTCGCGAACACCTACTACGCGGCCGTGCACTTCCCGGCCACCATCGCCTTCCTCGTCTGGCTCTACCTGCGCCGCCCCGCCCACTACGTGTGGTCGCGCCGCGTGCTCACCGTCGTCACCGGCGCCGCGCTCGCCCTGCACCTGCTGATGCCGCTCGCGCCGCCCCGGATGCTCGCCGCCGACGGACTCGTCGACACCGCCCGCGTGTACGGCCCCTCGGTCTACGGGGCGACGCCGGAGACCGACTCGATGGCGAACCAGTTCGCCGCCATGCCCTCGCTGCACTTCGGCTGGGCCCTGATGGTCGCGATCGGCCTCATCGCCGCCACCCGCTCGCGCTGGCGCGTCCTGTGGCTGCTGCACCCGCTGCTCACCCTGTTCGTCATCGTCGGCACCGCCAACCACTACTGGTTCGACGCGCTCGCCGCCGCCGCGCTGCTCGGCCTCGCCCTGCTCGCCGTACGCGCCCCCGGTCGCCGCACGGCGCCACCCCCCGTACCCCGCGCCCTCGGTACGGCCCCTCTCCCGGTCGGAGCCCTCCGATGAACCCCGCCGCCGGCACCGTTCTCGCGGTGCTCCTGTCGCTCGTCTCCGCCGCCGGATACGCGCTCGCCGCCGTCGCGCAGTCCCGGCTCGCCGCCGCCTCCCCCGTCCAGGACGGGCGGGGCGCCCTGCGCGCGCTGCTCGCCCGCGGCCAGTGGTGGGCGGCCGTCGGCCTCAACGCCGCCGGAGCCGTCGCCCACGTCGTCGCCCTGCACTACGGGCCGCTGACCCTGGTCCAGCCGCTCGGCGCGCTGACCCTGGTGGCGGCGCTGCCCCTCGGCGCGTACGCCGCGCGGCGGCGGGTGACCCGTACCGAGTGGCGCGGGGCGCTGTGGACCCTCGGCGGCCTGGTCGGGCTCGTCGCGGTGACCGGGCCGACGGCTCCGGGCGAGGCGCTCACCCTCACCGAGGCGCTCGTGGTCGCCGCCGCGACGGCCCTCCTGATCGCCGCACTCGCCTCCGGCCGGCACGGCACCACCACGGACCGGCCCCGGCGCGGGCTCGGGCACGCCACGGCCTCCGGCATAGCCTCCGGCGTCGCGTCCGCGCTCACCCAGACCCTGACGGCCGCGCTCGCCCTCGAACTCCCGGGCAGCGAGCCCACCTGGTGGCAGACCGCGCTGCTCGCGGTCCTGATCTCGGGCTTCGCGACGGGCGGCCTGCTGCTCTCGCAGGCCGCCTACCGGGGCGGGCTCGCGGCGCCCCTCGCCGTGGTCAACCTCTCCAACCCGGCGGCGGCGGCCGTGATCGGCGTGGCCCTGCTCGGCGAGACCTTCCGCGCGGGCGCGTGGGGCTGGGCCGTCGCGGCCACCGCCTCGCTGGTCGCGGCCCGCGGCGTGGTCCTGCTGACGAAGGGCGCACCCACCGGGGCGGCGGAGGTCGCGGCCGGGGCGGCGGAGGTCGCGTCGCCGGCCGCATCCCTGTCGGCCACTGCCACGGCGTCCGGATCGGGTACGGCGTCGACCGTCGGGGCGGTTCCGGTGCCGGTGCGCGCGCCCGCGTCCGTACCCGCGCCCACGCCCGCACCCGCGCCCGCCGCCGCGAAATCCGGCTCCACGCGCGCGCGTACTCCTTGGGCGACCCGACCGGTGCCCACCGCCCGCACGGCCGCCCGCACCGCCGATCCCGCGCTCACCGGCCGGCCCGCCCCCGGCCGTACCGTCATCAACCAGAGCGTCATCGACCGACCAGCCGGAGACCGGCCGGGCGGCGACCGCCTCTCCGGCGACCTCGCCGTCACCGCCCGCCCCGGGACCGGACTCGCCCGGCCGGACGCCGGGCCCGCCCCCGCACCCGTCGCGGGCTGAGGACAGGCCGCCGCCCCGCACCTTGAATTCGTCACCTTGACGAAAACCAACCCCACCCCCTATCGTCAACATGACGACAAGGGGGTCCTTCCATGGCCGACATCACCCGGCGGGCCGGCTGGCGCCATCTGCGTTCCGCGCCCACCGCCCACATCCGCCACCAGCGACGCGGCCGGCTCGTGCACGACGGCGAAGGCCTGAGCTTCTGGTTCCGGCCGCGCACCGCCGCCCTCTCCGAGGTCCCGGTCAACGACCGCGAACTGGCGATGGCCTTCCACGCCCGTACCGCCGACTTCCAGGACGTCAGCGTCCAGTCCACCGTCACGTACCGGATCGGCGACCCGGCGGCCGCCGCCACCCGGCTCGACTTCTCCATCGACCCCGACACGGGCGCGTGGCGCGGCACCCCGCTGGAACAGATCGCCACCCTCCTCACCGAGACCGCCCAGCAGCACGCGCTCGACGTCCTCGCCCGCACGACGCTCGCCGAGGCGCTGGTCGACGGCGTCGCGGCCGTACGGGACCGCGTGACGGCCGGGCTCGGGGCCGAGCCCCGGCTGCCGTCCACCGGCATCGAGGTCGTCGCCGTCCGGGTCGTCGCGATCCGCCCCGAACCCGAGGTGGAGCGCGCCCTGCGCACCCCCGCCCGCGAGCAGATCCAGCAGGAGGCCGACCGGGCCACGTACGAGCGCCGTGCCGTCGCGGTCGAACGCGAACGCGCCATCGCCGAGAACGAGCTGGCCAGCAAGATCGAGCTGGCCCGGCAGGAGGAACGGCTCGTCGAGCAGCGCGGCACCAACGCGCGCCGCGAGGCCGAGGAGAACGCCGCCGCCGACGCGGTGCGCGCCGAGGCCGAGGCCGTACGGAAGGTCCGCCTCGCGCGGGCCGAGGCGGAGGCGGCGCGCGAGGTCGGCGAGGCGCGCGCCGGAGCGCAGTCCGAGTGGCTGCGGGCGCACGCCGAGGTCGACCCCGCCACCCTGCACGCCCTCGCCGTCAACAGCGCCGCGGAGAACCTGCCCCGGATCGAGCACCTGACGCTCTCGCCCGACGTGCTGACCGGTCTGCTCGCCAGGCTGGGCGAGGGCGGGGCGCGGCCGTGAGCCTGGCACCGCGCGCGGTCCTCGTGCACCGGACCACGGAGTACGAGGAGCTGCTCGCCCGGCATGGCACGCACGGCCAGGCCGCGTTCTTCCTCGCCGCGCGCGGCCGCTCGATCGACGCCGTGCGCGAGCGGCACGAGCGCGGCCACCGGGCGCTGGCCGAGGTGGCGGGCGCGGTGCCGCTGACCTGGCGGCAGACCCGGGTGGAACGCGCCGACCTGGACCGGTTCCTGTTCGGCCCCGAGGACGTGGTCGTCGTGGTCGGACAGGACGGCCTGGTCGCCAACGCGGCGAAGTACCTGACCGGGCAGCCCGTCATCGGGATCGACGCCGACCCCGGGCGGAATCCGGGCGTCCTGGTCCGGCACCGCGCGGACCGGGCGCGCCGGCTGCTGCCGTACGCGGTCGCGGCCGGCGCGACGGTCGACGAGCTGACGATGGTGGAGGCCGTGACCGACGACGCGCAGCGGCTCCTCGCGCTCAACGAGATCTACGTGGGCCCGCGCGGCCACCAGACGGCGCGCTACACGCTGGAGGCGGACGCGGCGGAGCCCGAGGCCCAGGCCTCGTCCGGTGTGCTCGTCGGCACCGGCACGGGCGCGACGGGCTGGCTCCGCTCGCTGTGGGAGCAGCGCTCCAGCGCGCTGGCGCTGCCCGCGCCGGCGGACTCCCGGCTCGCCTGGTTCGTCCGCGAGGCCTGGCCGTCGCCGACGACCGGCACCAGCCGGGTCGAGGGGCTGCTCGACCGGGAGCAGGGGCTGCGCCTCACGGTCGAGTCGGACCGGCTGGTCGCGTTCGGCGACGGGGTGGAATCGGACGCGCTGGAACTGACCTGGGGTCAGACCGTCCGCCTCACCGTCGCGGGGACGCGCCTGCGGCTCGTGCACTGAGACCGACGCCGGAACAAGCCCCGGCCGGCACGCCGCTCCCGCCGACCGTACGCCTTCGGCCGTTGTACGCCGCTTCCGCCGACCGTACGCCTTCGGCCGTTGTACGCCGCTTCCGCCGCCGTACGCCTTCGGCCGCTGTACGCCCCCCGCCGGCCCGTGCGCCTGCGCCTTCCCGTACGCCCCAACCGCCGTACGCCCCTTCCGACACCGGCGCACCCTCGACCGCCCGTACGCGCTTCCGCCGCCGTACGCCTCCGACCGCCGCATACCCCCCTCCCGTGCACCCTCCCGTGCACCCTCCCGCGCTCCCTCCCCCGACCGCGGCCGAAATCCACCGGCCGTGGGCGGGAGCCCTCCCCCGCGGCGCTATGCTCGGCGCGCTTTGTCCGGTTTTCCGTCCGGCCGGGCAACCGCCCGCCCGCTCCCGGCTGTCGAAGGAACCCCATGGCCTCCGCCACCTCCGGCTCGTTGTCCGTCTCCCCCGCCTCGGCGCGGGACTGGGAACTCGTCCGTTCCTGGGCGGCCGAGGAGGGGTGGAACCCGGGGCTCTCCGACGCCCCGGCGTTCTTCGCGCAGGACCCCGGGGGCTTCTTCCTCGGCCGGCTCGACGGGGAGCCGGTCTCGGCGATCTCGGTCGTCACCTACGACGACGCGTACGCGTTCCTCGGCTTCTACCTGGTCCGCCCCGAACTCCGGGGGCTCGGTCACGGCCTGGCCACCTGGCGCGCGGCCCTCGCCCACGCGGGCGCCCGGTCCGTGGGCCTCGACGGGGTCCCCGCGCAGCAGGACAACTACCGGCGATCCGGTTTCGCCACCGCGTACCGGACGGCGCGCTACGTGGGTGAGATCCCCGCTTCCGACGGTCCCGCGACCGGGGTGGTGGCCGCTGACCGGGTCGATCCGGCCACCCTCGCCGCGTACGACAGCGCCTGCCACCACGCCGACCGGCCGCGCTTCCTCGGCGCCTGGCTGACGACGCCGGGGCACCGTGCGCTGGTACGGGTGGCCGACGGGCGTCCGACCGGGTACGGGGTGGTCCGCCCGGCGCAGGACGAGGCACGGATCGGGCCGTTGTTCGCGGACACGCCGGCCGACGCGGCCGTGCTGCTCGACGCGCTCGCCGCCGAGGCGCGGGCCTTCGGCGCGGCCCGGATCGCGGTCGACATGCCGGAGTCGAATCCGGCGGCGGCCCGGCTGGCCGAGGAGCGGGGCCTCGAACCGACCTTCGAGACGGCCCGGATGTACACGGGCCCGGTCCGTCCGGTGGCGCACGAGCGGGTCTTCGGTGTGACGACGCTCGAACTCGGCTGACCTGCGGGCCACTTTCGCCCGGTTTGATACGCATTCACCTGGATTCACGTGCCTTGGGCGCTCGGCGGACGACCCTTCCGGACACCTCTCCCCCGCGCCCGTAGACCTCCACCCGCCCTCGGCGTACGCCGTACTCCTCCGCCCGCTCTCGGCGCACCCCCGCCCGCTCCCCCTCGCCGACCCCCCGCCGCCGTCCGAGGGGTGACAAGGGTTTTCCCCGTATCGGGTTCACCCCCCCGTTCCCTACTGTCCTCCGCACCGGCAGATATCATCCCCCGACCGCACCCTGACAGGTGCATGCGGAGGGTGGTGTCCGCCGGTGACGGCCTTGACCCGGGCCGTCGCGCCGGTGGCGGCGCACGGGCCCCCCAAGCCCAGGGAACCTCGGACCGCGACCCCACTTCGCCCCGTGTGTCCCGCGCCGCCGCCACTGCTCCGCAGTTACGTCGTACTCGAAAGGGCCACACCTTGAACGGTTCCAGGCGGAGAGTCATATCCGTGGTCGCGAGCGCCGCGATCCTCGGTGCCGCTGCCACGACCGGGGCCATCGCCGCCGCCCCGGGCGCTGTCACCCCGAAGCCGGCTCCGGCTTCGCAGACGATGCGGGCGCTTCCCAGCGCCCCCGTCGAGAAGGTCATCGTGACCTACAAGAACCAGGCCGCCGAGGCCGGTTCCAACACCGCCGCGAAGAGCGACACGGCCGAGAAGGCCGCGAAGACGGGCGAGAAGCTCGCCTTCGAGCGCCGCCTCGCCGGCGGTGGCGCCCTGGTCGACCTGGGCGACAGCGCCACCCAGCAGGACGTCACGGAGGTCATGAACGCCTTCCGCGCCGACCCGTCCGTCGCCTCGGTCGAGCCCGACATCCGCGCGTACGCGATGGCGGTCACCCCGAACGACACCGACTACGCCAAGCAGTGGGACCTCTTCGAGCCCACCGGTGGCATGAACGTTCCTGCGGCCTGGGACAAGACGACCGGCTCCGGTGTCACCGTCGCCGTCATCGACACCGGCTACGCCGCGCACTCGGACCTGGCGACCAACATCGTCTCCGGTTACGACTTCATCTCCACCTCCGCCGACGCTCGCGACGGCAACGGCCGCGACGCGGACCCGAAGGACGAGGGCGACTGGAACGCCACCGCCGGTGAGTGCGGTACGGGCTCCACGGCCTCCAGCTCCTCCTGGCACGGCACCCACGTGGCCGGCACCATCGCCGCGGTCACGAACAACACCAAGGGCATCGCGGGCATCGCGTACAACGCGAAGATCCAGCCCGTGCGCGTGCTCGGCAAGTGCGGCGGCTCGTCCTCCGACATCGCCGACGCCATCACCTGGGCCTCCGGCGGCACCGTGCCGGGCGTCCCGGCCAACCCGAACCCGGCCAAGGTCATCAACATGAGCCTGGGCGGCGCGAGCTCCACCTGCCCGAGCGTCTACCAGACCGCCATCAACGGCGCCGTGTCGCGCGGTACCACCGTCGTCGTCGCCGCGGGCAACAGCAACGCCAACGCCTCCGGGTTCACCCCCGCGAACTGCTCGAACGTCATCACCGTGGCGTCGACCAACCGCGCCGGCTCCCGGTCGTACTACTCCAACTACGGCACCATCGTGGACGTGGCGGCGCCCGGCGGCGAGACCCGCAACGCCACCGACACGCCCGGCACCGTCACCACCCCCGAGAACGCGATCTACTCCACGCTGAACTCGGGCGCGACGACCCAGTCGACCGAGACCTACAAGCCCTACCAGGGCACCTCGATGGCCGCGCCGCACATCGCCGGCCTCGCCGCGCTCCTCAAGTCGGCCAAGAGCACCCTCACCCCGGCCGAGATCGAGTCCGCGATCAAGACCAACGCCCGTCCGCTGCCCGGCACCTGCACCGGCGGCTGCGGCACCGGCATCGCCGACTCCGTGAAGTCCGTGGACGCGGTCCTGGGCACCACCCCGCCGACCGGCTCCGTCTTCACCAACGCGACGGACGTGTCGATCCCCGACAACACCACGGTGTCGTCCTCGATCGCCGTCACCGGCCGCACCGGCAACGCCCCCGCCGCCCTCAAGGTCGGCGTGGACATCAAGCACACCTGGCGCGGGGACCTGGTCATCGACCTGGTCGCCCCCGACGGCACGGTGCGCAACCTCAAGGCGTCCTCCTCCTCGGACAGCACCGACAACGTCCTGACCACGTACACGGTCGACGCGTCGAGCGAGGTCGCCAACGGCACCTGGAAGCTCCAGGTCCGCGATGTGGCCACGGGTGACACCGGCTACATCGACTCCTGGAGCCTCACCTTCTGACGCACCACCGCTCCACCACTGAACCACCCCCCACATCAGCATTCTTGCTGGTCAGCGACGCGCCCGTGGTCTACACCACGGGCGCGTCCTGGCGTCTCGCGAGGGGGTACGGACAGGGCGCCGTGTCCGTATGCCGGACAAGGGGCCTGGACTCCGCGCGCGGGCTCCGTATTCTCTGCCCACGGGGCCCATGGGCAGGGCCCGAGTGCGGCGGAGGTGGGGGACAGTGGCGACAGCGGCTCCGTACCTCACCCTGCGCCCCACCGGCGCGGGAGGCACCCCGGCGCCGGTCGGCCGCGAGGAACTCCTCGCCCGCCTCGAACGCGCCCTCCACACCCGGGGCCGCGCCCTGCTCACCGGACCCGCCGGCGTCGGCAAGACCGAACTCGCGCTCGCAGAGGCGACCCGCGCGGAGGCGCGCGGCGAGACCGTGCTCTGGCTCGCGACCCTGCCGTCCGACCGCGAGATACCCGGGGCTTCGGCCGCCGCGCTCGTCGCCTCGGTCGCGTCGACGGTGGTCTGGCCGGGCGGCCCGGGCGCACCCGGGGCGGAAGGCTCCGCGGCCCATGCCACCCATGCGGTCGCCGGGGCTTCAGGGGCCTCCGGGGCCTCGCAGGCTCCTGCGGCTTCCGCCACTTGCGGGGTCTTCGAGTCCTCCGGGGTCTTCGACGAACTGCCCGGTCCGCAGCGCACCGCCGTCGCCATGCTCTGCCGCGAGGCGCCGATCGCCGCAGGCGGCTGGGACCCGATCGCGCTCCGGCTCGGCATCGCCCAGATCCTGCGCACGCTGACCCGCCGGGGTCCCGTCCTCCTCGTCGTCGACGGCGTGCAGCACGTCGACCCGGACAGCGCGGACCTGCTGCGGTTCGCCCTCCACCTGGCGCCGCCCTCCCTGCGGGTGGTGGCCGTCGAGACCCCCGAGCCGTACGCCGAGGCGGGCGAGCCGTATCGCGAGCCCCACCGCCCCGAGGACCCGCACGCCTCCCACCTGTGGGTGCCGTCCGAGGCCGACGTGCTGCTCGTCCCCCCGCTGCACGCCGACGAGATCGCCGAACTCCTCATCCACCACCGGCTGCCCTCCCGGATGGCGGGCCGCATCCACCGTGCCAGCGGCGGCAATCCGCGCCTCGCGCTCGCCGTCGGCCGGTCCCTGGCCGACGCGCGGACGCCCGTGCACCACGCGGAGGCACTGACGCTCTCCGGCCGCGCCCGCGACCTCGCCCGCCAACTGCTGGGCGCCGCACCCCTCGCCGTACGCCAGACGCTGCTGCTCGCGGCGCTCGCGCTGCGCCCCTCGGCGACGCTGGTGCGGCGGGCCGGCCGGCCCAACGCCGAGGCGGACCTGTCGGCGGCCGAGCGGGCCGGCCTGGTCTCGCTCGCCGAGGACGGTTCGGTCACCTTCACCGCCGGGCTGCTGCCCTCCACGCTGGTGCACGACGCCTGCTGGGCGGAGCGGAGCGCCGGGCACGCGGCCCTCGCGGAGGTCGTGGACGACACCGTGGAAGCGGTACGGCACCGGGCGCTCGCCACCGACAGCCCGGACGAGGACCTCGCCGCCGAGGTCGCCGCCGCCGCCGACCTGGCCCGGCGGCGCGGGAACAGCGCCCTCGCCGCCGAACTCGCCCTGCTCGCCGCCGAGTCCACCCCCGGCAGGAACGGCACGCGGCGGATCACCCGGCTCGTCCACGCCGCCGAGGAGGCCGCCCGCGCGGCCCGCGCCGACCTCGCGATGCGCGCCGCCACCGACCTCCTCGCCCGGGACGCGGACCCCTCCGACCGGGTCAGGGCCCGGCTCGCCGTGCTCGACACGGCCGGCCAGGGACTCACCGGACTCGACGAGATGTACGTCCACGCCATGGAGGACTCGGAGGGGGACACCGCGCTGCGGGCCGCCGTACAGCTGCGGCTCGCCGTCAAGTACGTCCTGGCGGACGGCGATCCGCAGCGCTCGCGGACCGCCGCCGTCGAATCGGCCGCGCTCGCCGCCTCCATGGGCGATCCGCGTCTCGCCGCGCAGGCCCTGACCGTGCAGGCGCGGATGGAGCGAGCCCTCGGGTCGCCGGACGCCGAGGCGGTCCTCGCGCAGGCCCGCGGCCTGGAGCTGGCCGAGCGTCCGCTCGGAATCCGCAACGCCGCCCAGATCCTGACGATCCGTCACGCACTCTTCGACGACCGGCTCGCCGACGCCCGCGACGAACTCGGCGCGCTGCTCCCGCTGGTGCAGCGGCGCGGTGCCGTCGAGGACGCCATCGAGCTGTTCCGTACGCTCGCCGAGATCGAGTCCCGGATCGGCCCCTGCTCCGCAGCCCTCGCGCACGCCGGGCAGTCCCTCGCCCTCACCCTGGAGGCGGGTCTCTCCCCCGGCCCCGCCTGGTACGCGCTCGCGCTCGCCGAGACCGCGGGCGGCAGCTTCGCGCGGGCCGCGAGCTACGCCCGGCGGAGCGTCCAGGCCTCTGAGGAGGAGGGCGACCGGGTCTTCCTCTCCCGCAGCCGGTACGCGCTCGGGCGGGTCCAGCTCGTCAACGGTGACGTCGCCGCGGCCCTGGAGACGCTCCGCCGCGTCCAGGCCGACGAGCGCGCCCAGTCGACCGTGGACCCCTCCATGCTGCGCTGGCACGAGGAACTCGCCGAGGCGCTGCTCGCCAACGACGCGGTCGACGAGGCCCTGGCCGTTCTCGACGAGGTGCGTCCGGTGGCCGCCCGGCTCGGCCGGTCCACGGTCCTGCTCGGCTGCGACCGCGCGTACGCCCTCTGTCTCGCGGCGGACGGGCGGACCGACGAAGCGGCGGTCCTGCTCACCCGCACGGCCGGGCGCTTCGACGAGGCCGGGCTTCCGCTGGAGCAGGGGCGGGCGCTGATCGCACTGGCCCGGGTGGAGCGGCGCAGACGGCGCAGGTCGGCGGCGCAGAGCGCGCTGCACGAGGCGGCGTCCTTGTTCGAGCGGGCGGGAGCGGCCCCGTGGCTCGCGCTCGCGAGCGAGGCCCCGGCGGGCGCGGCGGGCGAGGGGCCCGGGAGCGGCTCCGGCGGCGAGGACGCCCTGCCGGCGCTGTCCTCGCTGACCGAGGCCGAGCTGCGGCTCGCCCGGCTCGTGGGGCAGGGGGCGAGCAATCAGGAGGCGGCGGCGAAGCTGTATCTGAGCGTGAAGACGGTGGAGGCGCGGCTCACCCGGATCTACCAGAAGCTCGACGTCCGCTCCCGGGCGCAGCTGGCCATGGCGCTGCGGCCGTAGGGCCTGTCGTCACACTCCCGTCGCCGTCCGGAGGGCGGCCCCGCGGCGTCTGGCAGTGCCGGTCGCCCTCCTCAGATCGTGAACGGCTTCTGGTCGAGGAAGCTCGGGTCCGGTGTGCCCGTCAGATAGAGGTTCGGGCTCTGGGTCGGGGGCAGTTCGCGCTGGATCGCCCGGTGGAAGTCGCGGTAGCCGCCCTGGAAGGCGCCGGAGTCCCAGACCTTGAGCAGCGCCTCGGTGAAGGCCCCGTTGACGTCGCCGTCGGCGGCGACCTGGTTGTCCTGGCAGCCCGACACGAGGAGCGCGTCGGGGCCAGCCGCGCCGGCGGGGGCGTCCTCGGCGAGCGAGCGCCGCAGCTCCGTGAAGAAGGCCCGGTCGCGGTCGTAGAGCTGCCGCTGCCGGGGCTCGGGCATGAAGCGGCCCTCGGCCTCCGCACCGCCGGGCAGCTCGATGCCGCTGCCGCTGTGGCAGCAGTCGAAGAGGGCCACGATCCGTACGTCGTCGGCGAAGGCGCGGAAGGCCGCCTGGACCTCGTCGTCGAGGAACTGGCGGTCGTAGAACACGAGGGTCTCGTCGAGCGCGTCCGGTTCGCGGTCGGGGCCGGGGGCGTCCGGCACCTGTCCGCCGTGGCCCGAGTAGGTGAGGAGCATGATGTCGCCGGGGACGAGCCGGGCGGCGGCCTCGGCGAGCACCCCCGTGACGTTGGCGACCGTGCCGTCGCGGGTGAGCAGCGTAGTGGTCTCGAATCCCGCGGTGCGGGCGAGCCGTGCCATGTCGTGGGCGTCGTTCTCGCAGGCGACGAGGGTGCCGTCCCAGCCCTCGTAGCGGGCGGGGTCGACCCGGTTGAGTCCGACGTGCAGGGCGAGTCCGGTGGCCATGGGGTGCCTCCTGGTGGGGAAGCGGAGGGGTGGCCGGGGCGGCTGCCGATCAGGTCACCGGGTGCGTCCGGTGGTGGTGCCACCGGGGGCGTCTGTTCGAGTGGCCTGTGGTCCGGTGCCGAGCGCGGCCCTCTCCACGCGGTACTTACATCGTATGAACCCTTCCGAGCCGCTGTCCCCCGCAGACGCGGGCGGTGCTCCCCGCCGCGCGGGCGCCGACCCCCGCCACGCGCTCGCCGACCGCACCGGATACGACGAGACCTTCCTCGGCCCGGTCGTCCCGCTGCCGCTCCCGGCCCGGGAGGCGGTCACGACGGTGATCCTGCCGTACACCCATTTCACCGTGGTGTTCCGGCCCGACCGGCGGCTCGCCGCCTCCACGGCCGTGTGCATCGAGGGCGGCGAACTCCTGGAGGACGTACCGCGTGACGACGTCTGGTCGTACGACCCCCGGCTGCCCGAGGAGCAGCAGGCGGGCGACGACGTCTACCGGAACAACAGCCTCGACCGGGGCCATCTGGTCCGGCGGCTCGACCCGGTCTGGGGCGCCGCCGCCGTCGCCGGCCGCGCCAATACGGACACCTTCCACTTCACCAACGCCGCTCCCCAGGCCGATGTCTTCAACCAGGGCAAACAGCTCTGGCAGGGGCTGGAGAACTACCTCCTCGACCACGCCGCCGCCTTCGACCGCCGGCTGACGGTCCTCACCGGCCCGGTGCTCCAGGACTCCGACCCGCCCTACCGGGGCATCCAGGTGCCGATGCGCTTCTGGAAGGTGGCCGCGTTCATGCAGGACGGGGCGCTCGCCGCCGCCGCGTACGTCCTCGACCAGAGTCCCGATCTCAGCCGGGACGCGGAACGGGCCCTGGCGGGGGCGAAGGCCGGGGCGCCGCCGCCCCTCGGGCCGTTCCGCACCTATCAGGTGCCCGTCGCGGACGTCGCCGAGATCACCGAGCTGGAGTTCGGGCCGCTGCCGGACGTGGACGTCATGCCGCCGACCCGGGCGCCCGAGGACCGCTGGCGGCGCCTGCGTACGTACGAGGACCTCGTACTGCACCCCTGACCTGCGGCGACGAAGCCACCGGGCAGCGATTGCGGGCTTCCCGGCCCGGTGAAACGATGAAATCGACAGAGCGATGAAGGGATCGGCCGCCACGATCGCCCGGGGTGGTCGCCACGACCCGCTCGGGGTGCGCACGGCCGGTCCTTCACGTCCCGGCGCCGGAGCGACCGGCGCTGCGCGAAGAGCGCCGGGCAGGTGCGGTATGCCGCTCACGGAGACCGAGTGGGGGCTCGTCGCCAGTTGGGTGCGGGACCATCTCCTCGACACCCCCGAGCCACGCGAACGGCTGCTCCGCGCCGGTCTCCCCGCCGACTTCGTCGCGGATCTGCCGCTCACCCCCGACCCGGGCCGCAACGCCCTCCTCGTGGTCGCCGCCGCCCGCCGTGACATCGCCCACCAGCGCCGGCTGCTCTCCGTCCTCGCCGGACTCGACGCGCTGGCCGCCATCGACGATCCGCGCGCCTTCGAGCAGGGTGCCGAGGCCCGGAACCTGCTCACCCGGCTGCGGGAGGACGAACGGCTGCGGCGCTCGCCCCGGGACCCCTTCGACAGCCTGCTCCTGAAGCACGGCACCGAGGTCTTCCTCGACCGGAGCGAACTGCGCGAGAAGCTCCGGGGCTTCCTGGCCGACCCGGAGCAGACGGTGCTCGTCGTCGACGGCCCCCCGGACAGCGGCCGGTCCTACACGTACGAGCTGATCCGCCATCTCGGCCAGCACCTCGACTTCCGTCCGGTACGGGTCACCCTGTCGCGCACCTCCACGGCGACGCGTCTGCTGGAGCGGCTCTCGGCCTTCGTGGCGGGGCCGGAGTCCGACGGATTCCCTTTGAATCCCACACGGTTGAACGATCCACTGCCCTCGTTCGAGGACGCCGCCCATCGGATCGTCGCCCGCGCGACCGCCGCCGAGGAACGCTTCTGGCTGGTCCTCGACGACTGCGACCGGCTCGACCCGCACGCGGACGTGTGGGACGCCATCGGCGTCCTGGCGCGCGCCATCTACGAGCACACGCCGGTACGCGCGGACACCGTGCCCCGCCTCGTCCTGCTCGGCTACGCGACGACGATGCGCCAACTCCCCTACGAGATACGCAAGAACGAGTGCCGCGACACCACGCGCGTCGCCAACGAGGCCGATCTCAGGTCCTTCTTCACCGAGTTCTTCGCCGACACCGGCGGAGAGGGACAGGAGAGAGCCGTCCACGAACTCGTCGAGACCTCCGTCGCCGAAGTGCTCCGTGCCGCCGACTCCCCTTCCGGCAGAGACAGTTACATGCGCCGCCTGTGTACGGCGGTGGAGGACGTCGTACGGTTCCACCGGTCCCTGCCCCCGGCGTCACCGCCGCCCGGCGATGCCGGTCACCTGCTGCGCGACACCCTGCGCGCGACCCTCGCCACGCCCGCCGGCACCGTCCTCGAACCCCGCCGTTCCTACCGTGAGGCCGCCTGCCTGCTCCAGGAGTTCGACCCCGCGCTGCTCCGCCTGCCCGGCGAGGAGCGCCCGACCGGACGGGCCGTCCTGGAGCTCGTCGACGACTGCACGGCGCTCCCCTCCCCCGGCGCCACGGTATGGACCCTGAAGCCGGAGGTCCGGGACGCGGCACTGACGGGGTTCGCGGGCCCCGCGTCCGCCCTCAGGGCCCTGCGGACGAATCTCGGCCTGCGACCTGAAGGGCCGGGGCCGGAACGTACGGCCTTGATGCTGCTCACGGGCGCGGGTACGGATGCCGGTGCGGATGCGGGTACGGGAGCCGTCGTCGGAACGGCTACGGATCCGCGTACAGCCGCGGACGTCGACGCCCTCTCCGACACCCTCCAAGCCGTCCTCTGGCTCGGCCGCGTGCCCGGCGTGAGCGGGCTGCCCGCCGTCGACGACGTCCAGCACCGGCTGGAGAAGGCCCGGCTGCTCCAGCCGATGCACCGCCTCGTCCGGGGCACCTTCCACGGCCGCACCGCCGAACTCGACGCCCTGCACGCCTATCTCGCCCTGCCCGAGGAGCCGGCGGAGCCTCCGGTCCTGCTGCACGGCATCGGCGGCATCGGCAAGAGCACCCTGCTCGCCAGGTTCCTCGTCGACGCGCTCGCCGCCGCCTCCCCCGCCGGATTCCCCTTCGCGTACATCGACTTCGCGCGCCCGACGCTGTCCGTCCACGAACCCGCCACCGTGATCGCGGAGACCGCCCGGCAGCTCGGCGTCCAGTACCCCGCGCAGCACGCCGTCTTCGAGGCGCTCGCGGACGACGCGGAGCGGACCGCCGCCGTGCAGCGCGCCGAACGCAACGAGCTCGACGGGCTGTACCAGCTGGCCGGCACCCGGGCCACGATCGGCCGCGACTACTCCTCGGACTTCCACGCCCGCGCCAGCGCCCGCGAGCAGGAACTCGCCCACCGCGTCGCCTCGTCGGTCCACGAAGCGGTCCGCTCCGCACCCGGCGGGACGGCGCCGCCGTTCCTCGTCGTCGTCGACTCCTTCGAGGAGGCCCAGTACCGGGGCTCCCCCGTCATCGCGCGGATGTGGGCGATCTGGACGGCCCTGCGGGCGGGATACCCGCGGCTGCGGTTCATCGTCTCGGGGCGGGCGCCGATCGACCACCCGGCCCGGGTCCTCACCCCGCGCACCATGGAGCTCACCGAACTCGACCACGAGGCCTCGGTGGACCTCCTGATGTCGTCCGGAGTCCTCGACGAGTCGCTCGCCGAGGACCTCGCGGAGCGGATCGGCGGCCACCCGCTGAGCCTCAAGCTCGCGGCCCGCACGGCGGTCGCCGTGGGTTCCGACGCACCCGACATCGGCGGCCTGCTGCGCGGACTCCCGTCCAGGCGCCGCTACTTCGACCGCCAGGTCGACCAGATGCTCATCCAGGGCACGCTGTACGACCGCATCCTCAAGCACATCCCGGAGGACGACGTCCGGGCCCTCGTCCAGGCGGGCCTCGCCCTGCGGTTCATCACCCCCGCGCTGGTCCAGGAGGTGCTCGCCGGGCCGGCGGGGCTGCGGGTCGGCACCCCGGCGGAGGCCCGCCGCCTGTACGGGCTGCTGACCTCACGGGTCGATCTGATGGAACCGGCGGGCCCCCAGGCCATCCGCCACCGGGCCGACCTCCGGACCATCATGCTGCGCCTCTCGGACAGCGCCCGGACAGACCTGATGCGGGCGGTGGACCGCAGCGCCGTCGCGTACTACGCGGCCCGCGAGGGGGCCAGGGACCGCGCGGAGGAGATCTACCACCGGCTGCGCCTCGGCGAGAACCCCCGTACGGTCGAGGCCCGTTGGGAACCGGACGTCGTCCCGTACCTCGGGGGGACCGCCCACCAGGAGATGCCGCACCGCTCCGCCGCCTTCCTCCTCGGCCGGATCGGCGGGCACGTACCCGACCAGATCATGACGGAGGCCGACCAGGAGGACTGGGAGCGGATCGCCGTCCGCGAGGTCGAGGACCTGCTCACCCAGGGGTACGTGGACGCCGCGGCCCAGCGGCTCGCCGAGCGGTGCCCGTGGACGCCGTGCAGCAGGCTGCACGCGCTGCTCGCGGAGACCCTCGCCCGCTCCGGGCGGACGCCGGAGGCGCGCGCGGGGGTCGAGCGGGCGGTGGACGGTGCCGCGGAGGCGGGCTGTGCCGAGACGCAGCTCGAACTGCTCCAGTTGTCGGCGCGGCTCGCCCAGGACGCCGGGGACTTCGCGGGAGCGGACCGGGACCTGCAGGAGGCGGAGGAGATCGCGGCGGGCCTCGGGCTGCGGTACGAGTCGCTCGGCGTGCTGGTCGCCCGGTCCCGGCTCGCGTCGCTGGCGGACCTGGACGCCTCCCCGGCGCGGGAACGCCTCGCGAGGACCCTGCGCGCGATGCCCGACGCCGAACTGGCCCGCCAGCCCTCGCTGGCCCGTGCGGCGGCGGCCACGGCCTGCCCGGCCGACCCCCGCCTCCTGGAGCACACCCTGCGTCTCGTCGGGCTTCCGGCGGACGAGGAGGCGGTCGTGACCGAGCTGGCCCGCTGGATCGCCACCACCGTCCCCGCCGAACCGACGCTCCGGGAGCCGCTCTCCCGCATTCTGGAGGCGGCGGGAGGCAGCGCGGCGTCTCCGCAGGGCCGGGCGGGAACCGTCCCGGGCATCGGAGCCGACGCCGGTCCCGGTGTGGTTCTCGACTCCTCCGGCCTGGACGCCGGCCCCGATGCCGACCTGGACGTCGACCGCATCGAGCGGGACCTGCGGGAGGCACGGCGGCGCGGCACGCTGGACAGCGTCGCCCGGCAGGTGCTGACCCTCCGGGACGAGAGCGGAGACCTGCTCCTCGGGGTCGCGTCCGCGATGGACGCCGGGCCGACGGCGTACGGCGGCGGTGGCGGCGAAAGTGGGGGCGGTGAAGGTCCGGGTGGCGGCGGGACGACCCCACGCCAGGCCAGGGACGCCGCCGTCACCGGCCCGTTCGCGGGTCCCGCGACGACGCGGGGCAGCGCGGTCCGCGGCACCACGGCCACGTACGTACGCGCCGGCGCCGGCCTCTGGGCGCGTCCCCCGCCGACCGCCGCCGGGGCCGCGCTCCGCAAGGAACCGTTCCTGCCGCAGAGCGAACTCGTCCGGGTCCGCAACGCCGCGACGGAGGCGGGACTGGCGGACCGCGACCTCCGCCCGGCCCTGCTCAAGGGGATCCCCGGCTCGTTCACGGCCACCCTGGAGCCGCTGGCCGACCCCCGCGACCAGATCCACGCCGACCTGAACGCGATGAACCAGGTCGAGCGGCTCATCGACGGACTCGTGCCGCTGGAGATCTGGCTGCACAACGCCATCGAGGGCAGCCGGGAGCCGGGCCCGCGCGCGGTCCTCCAGGGCGCGCTGGACACGGTGTCCCGCGCGATCACCGGTGAGGCGGAGCTTCCCGCGGAGATGATGCCCGGGGAGATGAAGGAGGAGATCGTCCTCCAGGACGACACCGTGCCGTACGAGTTCCTGCACGGCGGCATCCGGGCGGGCGCCTCCGTGGCGCTGCTCAGGATCCCGCCGTACGAGTCGGGCGCGCCGCTGCTGCCCTCGTATCCGCACGGGGGTACGGGCTGGATGATCGCTCCGGGACTGTTGATCACCAACCACCATGTGGTGATGGCCCGTTCGCGGGAGGCGGGCGTGCGGCCGTACGTGAGCGACGAGGACCTGCGGCTCCAGGTGCAGATGTCGCGCTCACGGTTCGACTTCGTCGAGAACGCGGCGGCCGCTCCGGAGGCGACGGCCGGTGAACTGGCGGCCTGGGACGCGGCGTTGGACTACGCCGTGGTACGGCTCGCGCCGGGCCAGGAGCCGCGGCCGACGCTCCGGGTCGCGACCCGGCCGCTGCTGGTACGGGAGCGGCAGCGCGTGCCGGTCAACATCATCCAGCACCCGGGCGGCCTGCCGAAGCGCGTCGCGCTGCGCAACAACCTGGTGTACCGGGCCGACGAGCACGACATCCTGTACTTCACCGACACCCGTGGCGGTTCGTCCGGCTCGCCGGTCTGCCTCGACGACTGGACGGTCGTGGGGCTGCACCGGGGCACCAAGAAGGTCGACGACGTCGAGTTCCAGGGCGCCAGGACACGGTTCGTGAACGTCGGAACCCAGATGAGCGGCATCCTCGCCCATCTCGGTGAGTTCCGGCCCGAGTTGTACGAGGAGATCATGGCGGCCCAGTCGGGGCGGCCGGCACCGGGGGACGGGAGCAACGGGAAGCCGAGGTGAGTGACCATGCCGAACGGATCACGGAACGTGTCGCCGGTCGCGACCGCCGCCGAGCGGGTCTTCGGCGATCTGCGGGAGGTCGCCGCGCGGGTGCGCGGTGAACTGGAGGCGGAGATCGCCGAGTCCACGTACGAACTCCCCGCCGCGGCGGCACCGGCGGCGGAGATCTCCCGGTTCGCCCGCGAGGAGCGGGCCCGGGTCCTTGAGGCCGGGGTCAGCGGCCTGGAGAAGCTGGCCGCGCACCGCGAGGACGAGCTCGACGGGGACGAGACCTTCGGTGTGGAGGCGATCGTCCTCCTCGAGGGCCGCCCGGCGATCCTGGTGCAGCGCCAGGACTTCGCCCCGCAGCGGGACGAGTGGGCGATCCTGGACGGTCACCGGCCGGCGATCCGGGAGTCCCTGGCGCGGGTGGGCCGGGTCGAGGTCACCGGGCACCCCAGCCTGGACTGGATCGGAACGGCCTTCCTCGTCGGCCCACGCACGGTGATGACGAATCGTCACGTGGCGTCTGAGTTCAGCCGGTTGGACGAGAACGGGGGTGACGGGGGGCGCTGGAACTTCGCGTACGGGATGTCGGCGCGGGTCGATCCCGCGGAGGAGCTGCCGGTGGACGGCGACGCGACGGCCGGGGCGTCCGCCCCGTACGAGATCACGGAGATCATCGGCATCCACCCCGATGTCGACATGGCCCTGCTCCGGGTCGAGCCCTCGGCGGAGGGCGGTCTGCCCACGCCGCTTGCGGTCGCGGCGGACCCGCCGGCGAGCGTGCCGGGCCGCCCGGTGTACGTGATCGGCTATCCGGCCTGGGACGGGCGGCGCAACGAGCCGGAGTCGATGCGCCGGATCTTCATGGACGTCTACAACGTGAAGCGGCTGCAGCCGGGCACGGCGACGGACTTCACGCCGGGCGGCCTGGTGATGAAGCACGACTGCTCGACCCTGGGCGGCAACAGCGGTTCCCCGGTCTTCGACCTCACCGACCACCGCGTCCTGGGTCTCCACTTCGGCGGCCGCTACCGCACGGGGAACTTCGCGGTCCCCCTGTGGGAACTGCTGGACGACCCGCTGCTGGCGGCGGCGGAGGTGAACTGGGTCTGAAGCCACCCGGCACATCCGACAACCAAAGTTGCATCGCCCGGCATCCGTAAACTACAGTTGTCACATGACAGTGTCGCCCGAGATCACCCCGGAAGAGCGCGGCGCGCTCGACAAGGCCCTCCTGGACGCCCTCAACCCCCTGGCTTCGGCCCTGCGCTCGCGCGCCACGGGCCTGCCGGAACACCGCATGTGGGACGCGGATCCCGTGGAAGTGACCCTGTCGGTCCTGGCCACCTGGAAGGTGCTGGACGCACGGGTCAAACACCTCACCGCGACAGCCGCGGGCACCGCCGGAGCGTACGGCGCAAGCTACGAACAACTGGGAGCGGCCTGGGGCATCACCCGCCAGGGCGCCCGGAAGAAATGGCCGGACGCGGTGGGCAGCCGACCCGCGACGCCCCCGACGATCCTGGAACTGTTCGGCGGCACAGCGGAACTGACGGAGGACCGGACATCGGGCACCTGGACCTGGCGGGCCCGGTCCGCCAACGGCACCCTGGGTCCGACCACCCCCACCCCTTCCCACCCGACGAAGGAGGAGGCCGCAGCCTACGCGGGCGCCTTCCTGAGGGAACACGGCGTGGAGGGCTAGGAGGAAACGCGTTGTGGACACGATCTAGGCGCAGAGGCGCTTGGGGGCGCTTTCCGGTCGGGCGTGGAAGACGATCTCGTGCCCGGCGTCGTCCGTGAAGACGGCCTCCGTCTCGGACTTCAGGGTCATCGTGCCGTGCTGGTAGGGGTTGCCCCACCCCGCGTTCCCCTCGCCGTCGGAGAGCGGGATGTCCGCCGCGAACCACGTCGAGCCGATGTAGGTCCCTTCGATGCCGCAATGCGTGTAGAGGTCGAAGGCGATCGTCCGGCCGGCCGTTGGGGTCCGGTCCGCGCCCGCGCCGCTGTCGGCGCGGGCGCAGCCCGTGAGTGCCCCGGCCGCCAGGGCGAGGGCGAGAACGATCTGTCCAGGTCTCCGAGTCATGGCGTTGGGACGTTCGCGTCGAGCCGCCGGTTCCGTGTCCCGGTACGGGCACGGCGGCCCCTCGCTCCGCCGACGATCTTTTCTTCACACCGTCTTCACTGTCACCATGTGACCTATGACGCACATCGCCAAGGGGGCCAACGTCCCCGTCCCCGTCGCCCCGTTGCGGATCGCCGTAGGGCGGCACCGGGTGCCCGGGATTCCGGTCGTGGACGCCGCCGCCCTGCTGCTCGACGCGAACGGCGTCGTACGCGGTGACGCCGACATCGTCTTCCACCGGCAGCCCGCTCACCCGTCCGGTGCCGTACGGCACTTGGGCGGCGGCGAGGGCGGCGGGCAGCTCGCCGAGTGGCTGGAGGTCGACCTGCCGCGGGTCGAACCGGCCGTCCAGCGGGTGCTGGTCGTCGGGTCCTGCGACGGCGGAACGTTCGGGCAGGTGCCCGGGCTCTGCGCGCAGGTGGTGGCCGACGGCGCGGTCGTCGCGCACTACGACGTGACCGACGCGTCGACCGAGACGGCCTTCGTGCTCGGGGAGCTCTACCGGCGCGAGGGCGCGTGGAAGTTCCGTGCGGTGGGTCAGGGATACGACTCGGGGCTGGCGGGGCTGGCGACGGACTTCGGCGTCGTCGTGGCGGGGGCTGCCGCACCGACGCTCGCGCCGGGGACTGAGCCGACGGCCGCACCGGTGACCGCTCCGGCAGCCGGGCCGGTGCCGCTGGCGACGGCCGGGCCGGTACCGCTCCAGGGCGTGGCCAAGACGGGCTCGGCATCCCTTCACCCGCATCCGCCGACCGCGACGCTGACGCCGCCCTTCGCACCCACCACCGCACCGGCACCCGCGCCCGCCTTCCTGGCCACCCCGCCGCCGTCCGAGCCGACCTCGACCTCACCGACCCCCTTCTCGCCCGCCTCCACCCCCTACTGGGGACCCGGATTCCTCGAATTCGAGCCGGTGGAGTTCCGTGGCAAGGGCGGCAAGACGGTCACCGTCGACCTGCCGTTCCCCCCGGACTCCCCGCCGGTGCTCCTGGAGGCGCGCGTCGAGGAGTACCAGTTCCTCCACGTCGAGATCCCGGGCCGTTCCGACGACATCTTCTGCTCCGAGCTGCCCGACTTCTACGGCCGCGCGCTGCTCGTTCCGCCGCGCAAGGGCGGCCCCGTGAAGCTGAAGGTGGGTCACTCCGGGACGTGGGAACTCACCGTCCTGCCCCTGTCGGCGGCCCGCCCGATCGGCGCCGGAACGGTCGAGGGAAGCGGCCGCGAGGTGTTCCTCCACACGGGCCCGGCGGCCCAGCTCAAGGTCCGGGCGACGGACCGCCACAACGGCTGGTTCCAGCTGAACCACCACCAGGGCGAGACCCCCTCCGACCTGCGACGCCCGGCCGAGGAGCTGGTCCACGCGTGGAACGGCCGCCGGGTGAAGGAGAAGGTCCGGATCCCCGAGGGGCCACTCCTGATCGTCATCGACAAGAGCCGCCACCACTGGGAACTCACCCTCACCCCGGACCCCCTCGGGGGCTGAACGCCCTGTCGGCGACCCATGACACCGCTCCTCCCTCGATCACGGGGACACACGCCCGTGACCAGGGAGGGAACGACCTCGCTCGTCTCGGCGAAGCGTCAGGAGGTCGTGGCGGCGCGGTCGGAGGCGCTGCGCAGCACGCAGAATTCGTTGCCCTCCGGGTCGGCGAGGACCGCCCACCCGGTGCCGTCGGGATTCCGGTGGTCGGTGACGAAGGTGGCGCCGAGGCCCAGCAGCCGTTGCACCTCCTGCTCGCGCGTGGTCTCCGGGCGCAGGCAGAGATGGATCCGGTTCTTGATCGTCTTGGCCTCGGGCACCTGGTGGAAGTACAGCACCGGCCCCTCCGCCGGCAGCACTTGAGCCTCCGGGTGCCCCGGCGGGCATTCGGGGTCCGACGGAGCGCCGGTCACACCACTCCAGAACCGGGCCAGCTCATGAGCATTCACACAGTCGATCGCCACGTTCTGCACCACAGAAACCATGCGCGCGACCCTTCCCGAATCCCCCACCGCATGCCACCGAATTACTCCGCCCGTGGGGGGGCGGCCGTAGGGCTGACCTACCCGTCGGCGCCGAGCACGGTCACATACGTGCCCCGCGCCGTCGTTCCCTCGGGGAGGTGCCATTCCGCCGTGAGCCTGGGGGCCTCGGCCGGGGGCGCGTCCGTGGCCGGGGTCAGGGTGCGGTGGAGCCGCAGGGTGAGAGGGGTTCCCGAGGTCCGTACCCGTACGTCGGTGGCGGCGGGGCCGTCCTCCGCCCGTACGAGTTCCGCTTCCGACCCGGTCGCCGGTGCGACGGGCGCGACCGTGACCGTGCGGTCGGGGGTGTCGGTCTCCGACTGCGCCTGCGCCTGCGTGCGGCCGGTGAGCAGCGCGTACAACTGGGTGACGAGCACCGGGTCGTGGGCTCCGTCGTAGATCCAGCGCGTGCCCAGGACCCCGTGCTCGCAGGTGCCGATGAGGGCGTGCTCGGCGCCTTCCAGGGGGCCCGCGCGGTACGTCATGGGGACGAGGTACGCGGAGCCGTCGCCGTCCGTCACCACCATGAACTCGATGCCGACCTCGCCCGCCGGGTCGTCCAGCCGGAAGCCCCCCGCCTTCGCGGGCCGCGGCTCCGTACCGGCGTACCACTCCCGGGTCGGGAGCCACTCGGTGAGCAGCTCCAGCTTCGTCGGACGCAGGGTGGTGTGGTGGATGACGGCCATCGTGCGGTCTCCCTCGCCTTCGTGCCCCGGCCGCCCTCCGCGCCCCGGGGATCCGCAACGTAACAGACCATGACGCGAGGTCACCGAGCGGGCCCGTTCGACCCGGCCTAGCCTGGAGGTGGAGTTGTCCCCGGCAGGCGGGAGGCCCGCCGTGAGGTGCTCACGCACATGCCGCAGGCGCGTCTGCGCGGGAGTCGCGGGGATCGCGGCTCTCGGGATCTTCGCCGCGCCGGCCGGCGCGGGGACTGCGTTCGCCGCCGACCCACCCGTCCCCGCCCCCTTCGCCGCGCCGGCCGCGCCCTCCGCCTCCGCGTCGGCCCGGTCGGACTTCCCCGAACTCACCCCGGCCGTCGCCGCCCGCCTCGACCAGGCGATCCAGGACGTGCAGAAGGAAGCCGGGGTTCCCGGCGTGACCGTCGCCCTCTCGGCCCCGGGGAAGGGCACGTACATCCGGTCCTTCGGCGTCGCGGACACGGAGACCCACCGGCCGATGGAATCCGGTCTGTACATGCGGATCGGCAGCGAGACCAAGACCTTCACGGTGACCGCGCTGCTCCAGCTCGTCGACCGGGGCAAGGTGGGTCTGGACGACCCGATCTCCCGGTACGTCGACGGCGTCCCGAACGGCGACAAGATCACCCTCCGCCAACTCGCCGCCATGCGCAGCGGCCTCTTCAACTACACGGCGGACGAGGACTTCTTCAAGGCGCTGACCACGAACCCCGAGCGCTCGTTCACGCCACAGGAACTGCTCGACTACGCGTTCGAGCACCCGGTCCAGTTCCAGCCCGGCGCCGGGTTCGAGTACTCCAACACGAACACGGTCGTCCTCGGCCTCGTCGTGGAGAAGGTCGGCGGCATGCCGCTGCAGGACTTCATCCGGAAGAACATCGTCGGCCCGACGGGCATGTCCCGCACGTCCTTCCCGACGGACGCCGCCTTCCCCAGCCCGCACACCCACGGCTACACCGAGCAGACCGCCTCGGGGCAGCTGGAGGACGCCACCGACTGGAACCCGTCCTGGGGCTGGGCGGCCGGCGCGATGATCTCCGACCTCCAGGACCTGCGGACCTGGGCCCGGGTCGTGGCGACGGGGACGCTGCTCACCCCGAAGACCCAGGCCGAGCGCCTCAGGGTCTATCCGGGGGACACCCCCGGCTCCGGATACGGGCTGGGCATCTTCGACATCCAGGGCTGGATCGGCCACAACGGCTCCCTCCCCGGCTACCAGTCCCTGACGGTCTATCTGCCGGAGGCCAAGGCCACCCTGGTCATCCTGCTCAACACGGACGTCACGCACGAGGGCAGCGCCCCCAGCACCCTCTTCGGCAAGGCCGTCACCCAGATCGTGACGCCGGACCACGTCTACGACATCCCGGTCCCGGCGGCTCCGCCGAGCGAGGACCCGGGCGCGGAGTGAGCGACCGGCCGGGCGCGGAGTGACCGAGGACCCGGGCGCGGAGTGACCGTCGCGGGGTTCCCTCCCCCGCCGCGCGACAACCCTGCTGATAATGTCGGAAATGCCGCATTTGACCTGTGGCACGCAGCCGTGCCGCCGTACAACGGGAGCAGGAATGACCGGTGGACCCGAGCCCATCAGCGACGTCGCCCGCGAGGCACTGGAGCGGGAACTCGACGATCTGCGCACCGAACGCGAGGCCGTCGCCGTCACCCTGCGGGGCGGGGGCGGCGACCAGACCGGTGACCGCGCCGACCAGGCCGACGAGCTCGAACGCGCCACGGAACTCGACCGCCTGGACCGCCGCATCGAGGAGATCCACGGACGGCTGAGCGAGGCGAAGGCCGCCGGAGCACCCCGTACGGACGCGATCGGCGTGGGCAGCACGGTGACCGTACGGTTCCAGGACGGCACGGACACCACCGTCCAGATCGGTGAGGTCGCCGCCGTCCTCGACCGGACGATGGTCACCGCCGACAGCCCGCTCGGCAGCGCCCTGCTCGGCCACCGCGCGGGCGACACCGTCGGATACGTGACGCCGGACGGGCCGGCCACCGTTCTCGTCCTGTCGCTCGGCGACTGACCGGTGCCGGACCCACGACCCGACGGGGACCACTCGGGGGCCGAGGCCGAGGCCCGTGATCAGGAGCAGGTCAAGGAGGCCGATCGCAGGGGCGGTCCGGGGCACACGGTCCTGCTCGCCCTGGCGCTCGCGGTGCCGGTCACCAAGGTGGCGTACACCGTCGGCGGCGGAGAGGCCGTCCGCGACGTGTTCGTCGGCATGGAGCTCGCGAACTGGCCCGACGTCCTGATCGGCATGATGATCACCGACCCGCTGCTCGGCTCGGTCCTCGCCGTCGTCATCTCGCGGGTGGT
The DNA here is from genome assembly GCF_001426405.1 of Streptomyces sp. Root1304. GTDB lineage: Bacteria > Actinomycetota > Actinomycetes > Streptomycetales > Streptomycetaceae > Streptomyces. Next base: position 315,790 of record NZ_LMEP01000022.1, read on the forward strand.
CTTCGCCCTGTTCGCGGCGCGCGGCGCCGTCCCGCTCGGCGGTGGCTTCGTCGGCGCGGCCCGGCGCGCCGCCCTCACGATCGTGAACCCGGTCGCCGTCGGCGTGATCGACGCCTGTCTCTTCGGCCCGTGGTGGGGACTCGGCACGGGACTCGCCGCGTACGCGCTCCGCCAGGGCGTCGTCGTGGAGTACCGCACGGGGCGGCGGCGCTCCCACCACCACCGGAGCCGTCCGGGCGCGGACAGCGCGTACCGGCCGCCCGCCTGGCTGCGCCGGGCCGCCGGTGTGGAGCAGTGGGTGGCACTCGGACTGACCGTGGTCGTCCTGCCGTTCCTGGCCTTCGCGTCGGCGCTCGACGGCCGGGCGTGGACCTCGATCGTCGAGTGCCAGGTCACGGACGGCACCCGGACGACGAGCGACCGGCTGATCGAGCTGGGCCGCAAGGGCAACGGCGTCGTCGGCTGGAACCTCGCGACGGACGAGGTCTCCAACGGCCTGGGTTGTGTGGGCGTCGAGAGCCTCTACGTACGCGAACCGTGGTGGCGCGGCTGACCGGTCCGACGGGCGCCCCGGATGCCCGCACCGCCCGGTCGGGCCTCCCGCTCGCCCGCGCCCGGCGGTCCACCGCCCCCGGCGGTCCACCGCTCCGGGCGGTCCGCCGCCTCAGCCCGTCACGATGCCCGTGACCAGGTTGATCGTGGTCGCCAGGATGCTCGCGCCGAAGACGTACGACAGCAGGCAGTGGCGCAGGGCGACCGAGCGGATCGTCGTGTCGGAGACGTTGGTGTCGGAGACCTGGTAGGTCATGCCGAGGTTGTAGCTGAAGTAGAGGAAGTCGCTGTAACGCGGGGACCGGGGGGCGTTGAAGTCGATGCCGCCTCCCGGCTTCCGGTAGTAGAGGTACGCGTATCGGGTGGCGTACATCAGGTGCAGGGCCGCCCAGGCCATGAACACGCCGGCGAGCGCCGTCGCGGCGGCGGCGTGGCTCAGGTCGGACCTGCCGACCAGGAGCAGGGCGACGATGCCCACGAGACCGCTCACCGCCGTGCCCACGACGGCGAGTTCCTCGACGACGGGCCGGAACTCCTCGCGGCGTACGTTGCGGTGGGTGGTCAGCGCGTCCATCGGCCACAGGGCGATCCACCCGGCGACGACGAACAGCGTCTCCGCCACGGCGATCCCCGTGAGGATGCCGAGGGGGACGTGGGTGAGCGCGGCGACGAGCCAGCCGGCCGCCGCACCGACGACCATGGACGCGGCGAGCCGGGGTACGGCGGCGAACAGCAACCGAGGGATCATGGCGCGGCTCCCGGGCTCCGGGCTGGGGTGGGGGCGGGGTGGGGCCGAGGCGCGGGCCCGGACCGGGGCCGTCAGCCTTCCAGGACGACGACGGCCTCGTCCGTGTAGGTCCGGAACGTCAGCGTCTCCTGGAAGTAAAGCTGGACGCTGGTCGCGTCGTGCCCCGTGTAGCCGATCGCCAGGTCCTGGCCGATGACCAGCTCGAAGTCGCCGCCCCGCGTGGACAGGACGAAACCGCCGCTGAGGGCCGGGGCCCAGATCGGGGAGCCGTCCAGCATCCGCCCGAGGTGCGCGGCGATCGGGTAGCCGTGGTCGGAGGTCTCGCTGACCGCGCGGTACTCGTCGGGGCCGAGGAGCAGGGCGTACGGGCCGTCCACGCCGGCGAGGCGCAGCGCCGTCAGCGCCCGGCTCACCGCGTCCGGGTAGTCACGAGGCTCGGCGGGCAGCCGTACCACCGGGTTCGAGGAGCGGGCGCGGAGACCGTCGACGCCGGCTGCCCCGTACCCGTCGAAGATCGCCCGGTCCTCGACGAACGCCATCGCGCGGGCCGCGTCCTTGACGGGCTGCCAGTCGGAGTCCTTGGCCCCGCGCTCGACGTCGTCCACGGCGGCCCGCGACACGGTGAACGGCACCCTGAGCTCGACGAGCGGCTTCGACTCGCGCAGGTGCGCCGTGACGCCGGGGGCGGGCGGGCTCATCTCCGTGAGGTGCCCGGTGCCGACGGCGGAGAGTTCCGGACCGCCGGGGTCGGGCACGTCGACGACCCGGCGTCCCGCGACGTTCCGCCGGAAGGTGCGGCGGGCCTCCTCCTCGATCTCGGCCCAGGCCGCCGGGGTGATCGGGGCGAGTTCGCGGTGCAGGTTGTTCGTGGTGAGTCCGTGCGGCGCGGCGGGTGTGGTGTCGGGGGTCGTCATGGGTGCTCAGGCTCCTTTCAGGCCGCCGATGCCGAGGGTCTCCCCCCGGCGGGCGGCGTCCGGCGGCGCGGCCGGCAGGTCGTCGAGGAAGTCGGCGCTCGGCACGAAAAAGAGGCCGCCGGTGACGGCCCGGGAGAAGTCGAGGATGCGGTCGGTGGTGCCCGGCGGGTCGCCGAGGAACATGTTGCGGAGCATCCGTTCGGTGACGGAGGGGGTCCGCGCGTACCCGATGAAGTACGTGCCGAACTCGCCGCCGCCGACCCGCCCGAACGGCATGTTCGCGCGGAGGATCTGCCGGGTCACGCCGTCCTCGTCGACGATCGTGTTCAGCGCGACGTGCGAGTTCGCCGGTTTGACGTCGTCGGGCATCTCGACGTTGGACGCCTTGGCCCGCCCGATGACCCGTTCCTGTTCCTCCACGGTGAGCGCGTCCCAGGCGCCCATGTCGTGGAGGTACTTCTGCACCACGACATAGCTGCCGCCGCGGAAGCCGGGGTCCTCGTCGCCGATGTGGACGGCTCCGGCCGCCACCGCGCCCGAGGGGTTCTCGCTGCCGTCGACGAAGCCGAGGAGGTCGCGTTCGTCGAAGTAGGTGAATCCGTGGACCTCGTCGACGACGGTCACCGCGCCGCCCAGCCGGTCCGTGATCAGCCTGGCCAGCTCGAAGCAGAGGTCCATGCGCCGGGCGCGCAGATGGAAGAGCAGGTCGCCCGGGGTGGCCGGGGCGCGGTGCCGGGGTCCGGCCAGCGGCGTGAAGGGGTGGAGTTCGCGGGGGCGGGGGCCGCCGACGAGCCGGTCCCAGCCGTCGGACCCGATGCCCGCGACGCAGGCGAGACCGGCGTCGCGCAGCCGGAACGAGACGGAGCGGGTCAGGGACGACAGCTCCTGGAGCCCGTCCCTCACCGTGGCCTCGCCGCCCGGGTTGACGGTGGCCACCAGGAAGACGGCGGCCCGGGTGGGCGACGTGACGACGGGCTGGACGACGACCATGGCGCTCCCGGCCGGAAGGTGATCAGCAAGGATCAACAAGAGGGAAGAATAGGGACAGCGTCAGCGTAGGGGCGCACGATCGGAGCCGCAGCCCGACGGGGGCGCGAGGCGGGGCACCTACGGGGATACGCCGAAGGCGGGCGCCGCACGCACGGGGATACACCGAAGGGCGGCACGCCCCCACCCGAGTGGCACGCCCCCACCCCCGGCCATAGCCTGCCGAAGGATGGCGATTCCTCCGCCATGCCCCTGTTTGCCCGTTTTCCCCATGGTGAAAGGGTGGAGCGCCTTGAGCACCGACCAGGAAGCGCAGAACGCCGCGGAGGCGCCGGAGCCCCTGGAGCCCAGGGTGGGTCCCGCCCCCGAGGGGGACCCCGAGTTCCACCCCTACCACCACCCCGCCGCCGGCTGGGGCGCCGCGAAGAGCGTGACCGGGTTCCTGGTACGCGAAGGGGCCCTGGTCGACGGGCCGCGCGCGATCATGAGGATGAACCACGAGAAGTCCGGCTTCGACTGTCCCGGCTGCGCGTGGCCCGACGACACCAAGGGCCTCCACCTGGACATCTGCGAGAACGGCATCAAGCACGTCACCTGGGAGATGACCCGCAAGCGGGTCGGCCGTGAGTTCTTCGCCGCCCACACGGTGTCCGAGCTCGCCGAGTGGAGCGACTACGACCTGGAGAACGAGGGCCGGCTGACCGAGCCGATGGTCTACGACCCGGCCTCGGACCACTATGTGCCGATCACCTGGAAGGACGCGTTCGAGGTGGTGGGCCGGGCGCTGCGCGGCCTCGACGACCCGAACCGGGCGTCGTTCTACACCTCGGGGCGACTCGGCAACGAGGCCACCTTCCTGTACCAGCTGATGGCCCGTGAGCTGGGCACGAACAACCTGCCCGACTGCTCCAACATGTGTCACGAGGCGAGCGGCCGTGCCCTTCAGGCCTCCCTCGGCACGGGCAAGGGCACGGTCGACCTCAAGGACTGGGAGAGCGCCGACGCGCTGTTCGTCTTCGGGGTGAACGCCGCCTCCAACGCGCCCCGGATGCTGACCGCGCTCGCCGAGGCCCACGACCGCGGCGCGCGGATCGTGCACGTCAACCCGCTCGTGGAGGCGGCGGCGACCCGCACGATCGTCCCGCACGACTTCACGGACATGGCGCTCTTCAAGGCGACGAAGACGAGCACCCTGAACCTCCAGCCGCGCATCGGCGGCGACATGGCGCTGATCCGCGGCATGGCCAAGGCGATTCTGGAGCTCTCCGCGACCGATCCCCGGGCGCTCGACCGGGAGTTCATCGACCGTCACACCTCGGGCTTCGAGGAGTACCGCGCGGTGTGCGAGGCCACGCCGTGGGAGGAGATCGAGCGGCAGTCCGGGCTGAGCCGGGCCGACGTGCTCGACGCGGCCCGGGTGTACGGCGACGCCGACCGCAGCATCATCAGCTGGTGCCTGGGACTGACGCAGCACGAGCACGGCGTCGACACGGTCCGGGAGATCGTCAACCTGCTGCTGCTCCGGGGCAACCTGGGACGGGAGGGCGCGGGCCCCTCGCCCGTACGCGGTCACAGCAACGTCCAGGGCAACCGGACCTGCGGCATCGACCACCGCCCCGGCGACGCCTTCCTCGACCGGCTCGGCGAGGTCTGCGGGATCGAGCCGCCGCGCGAGCACGGCATGGACACCGTCCGTACGATCCAGGCGATGGGACGCGGCGAGATCGAGGTGTTCGTCGGCATGGGCGGCAACTTCGCCCTGGCCGCCCCCGACACCCCGGTCACCTACGCGGCGCTGCGGAACTGCGGGCTCACCGTCCAGGTCAGCACCAAGCTCAACCGCAGCCACATCGTCCACGGCAAGCAGGCCCTCATCCTGCCCTGCCTCGGCCGCACCGAGAAGGACCACCAGCGCAAGGGCGTGCAGAGCACGTCCGTCGAGGACTCGATGAGCATGGTCCATCTGTCCCTCGGCATGAAACGCCCGGCGTCGCCGCACCTGCTGTCCGAACCGGCCATCGTCGCCGGGATGGCGCGGGCCGCGCTCCCCGACAGCGCCACCCCCTGGGAGTGGTACATCGAGGACTACGACCGCATCCGGGACACCATGGCCCGGGCCCTCGACGGCTTCGAGGACTTCAACCGGCGGGTCCGTCTGCCGCTCGGCTTCCGCATCCGGCAGCCGGCCCGCGAGCTGGTCTTCCTCACCCCGTCGGGCCTCGCCGAGTTCTCCAGTGCCCCGCTGCCCGACGTCGTGCCCGAAGCGGGCACCCTGGCGCTCGGCACGATGCGGTCCCACGACCAGTGGAACACCACCATCTACTCCGACGACGACCGCTACCGCGGCATCAAGAACCTGCGCACGCTCGTCTTCATGAACCGCGCGGACATGCGCGAGCGCGGGATCGCGGACATGGGCCCCGTGGACATCACGAGCACCGCGAAGGACGGGAGCAAGCGGCACCTGAAGGGGTACCTGGCGGTCCCGTACGACATCCCCCGGGGCTGCGCGGCCGGGTACATGCCGGAGATGAACGTGCTGTGCGCGCTCGTCGACTACAGCACCCAGAGCGACCAGCCGATCATGAAGCACGTCAAGGTGACCATCGATCCGGCGGCCTGATCGCCCCCGCTCCCCTGCTCCCTCTGCCCCGCTGGGCAGTACCGCAAGAGCCTCTCTCCTTGTGTGATCGGCGCCACCGATCCGTCCTCCCCGCCACTGTCCCCTGACACCGGTACCGGGGTCGGCGCCGGCCGCGGCCCCGTGACAGAGTCGTACCGGGCCGCCCGAACAGGCACGACCACCACACACACCGTCGGAGCGGCGCTCCGGGGACAGGAGCGAACCATGGGCCGAGTGACCGTACGGCGGCGCGTCCTGCGCGTGCGGGAGGGGGACGCCTCCTACCGCCCGGACACCCTGGCCGCCGAGGAGCCGATGGAGATCCGCGTCGGCGGACGGCCGCTGACGGTGACGATGCGCACCCCGGGTGACGACTTCGACCTGGCGGCCGGGTTCCTGGTGAGCGAGGGCGTGGTGCACACGGCGGCGGACGTGGCCGGCATCCGGTACTGCGCGGGCGCCACCGCCGACGGCGGCAACACGTACAACGTGGTCGACGTCGGGCTCGCCCCCGGTGTGGCCGCCCCCGACGCGTCCCTGGAGCGGAACTTCTACACGACCTCGTCGTGCGGGCTGTGCGGCAAGGCCAGTCTGGACGCGGTGCGCACCACGGCCGCCTGGTCGGTGGCCGAGGACCCGCTGCGCATCGGTACGGACGTGCTGGCGGCGCTCCCGGACCGGCTGCGGGCGGCGCAGCGGGTGTTCGACACCACCGGCGGGCTGCATGCCGCCGGGCTGTTCACCGCCGAGGGCGAGCTGCTGTGCCTGCGGGAGGACGTCGGCCGGCACAACGCCGTGGACAAGGTCGTGGGCCACGCCCTGCGGGAGGGCCTGCTTCCGTTGCGCGGGTCGGTCCTGATGGTGAGCGGCCGGGCGTCGTTCGAGCTGGTGCAGAAGGCGGTCATGGCCGGGATCCCGCTGCTGGCGGCGGTCTCCGCGCCGTCCTCGCTCGCGGTGGACCTCGCGGCGGAGAGCGGTCTCACCCTGGTCGGCTTCCTGCGCGGTGCGTCGATGAACGTCTACACGGGAGACGAGCGGCTCGATCCGCTGCCCGTGGCCTGACCTGCGGCGATCGACGTCGTGGGAGGCCGTCCGAGCCGTGGGGTGCCGTTCCGCGCGACCGGTGCCGCGCGGGGGCCGTACGGACGAGCCCGACCGGTCGGTACCGGTCGGGCTCGTGACCGTCGCCCGGGAGCGGCGGGGGACGCCTACGCGGCGACCGCGCCGCTCTCCGCCGGCTCCGCCTTCGCCCCGGTCCCGGCCTCGTGCTTGCGTACCGTGCAGTGCAGCGAGTCGTCGATCACGTCGGCGACGATCGTGTCGCCGGGGTCGGCCTCCCCGCCGAGGAGCAGCGAGGCGACGCGGTTGTCCAGTTCCGTCTGGATCGTGCGGCGCAGCGGGCGCGCGCCGAACTCCGGCTGGTAGCCGTGGGCGACGAGGAGCTTCTTCGCCGCCTCGGTGACCTCCAGGGTCATGCCCTGCGCGTGCACCCGGTGCTTGCTGCGGTCCAGGAGGTGGCCGACGATCTCCGACAGGTCCGCCTCGGTGAGGCTGTGGAAGACGATGATGTCGTCGATCCGGTTGAGGAACTCGGGCAGGAAGCGCCCGCGCAGGTCCTCCATCAGCTCGTCCTTCAGCTCGGCGGCGTCGCCCTCGTGGGCGAGGATGCGGTGGGCGCCGATGTTGGACGTCATGATGACGACGCAGTGCCGGAAGTCGACCGTGCGGCCCTGTCCGTCGGTGAGCCGTCCGTCGTCGAGGATCTGGAGCAGCGTGTTGAAGACGTCGGGGTGCGCCTTCTCCACCTCGTCGAACAGGACGACGCTGTACGGGTTGCGGCGGACCTTCTCGGTGAGCTGGCCGGCCTCCTCGTAACCGACGTATCCGGGCGGCGCGCCGACGAGCCGGGCCACGGTGTGCTTCTCCTGGAACTCGCTCATGTCGAAGCGGATCATGCGGTCCTCGTCGCCGAAGAGCAGGCCGGCGAGGGTCTTGGCGAGTTCGGTCTTGCCGACGCCGGTCGGTCCGAGGAAGAGGAACGAGCCGACGGGACGGTTCGGGTCGCCCATGCCGGCGCGGCTGCGGCGCACCGCCTCGGAGACCGCGGTGACGGCCTCGTCCTGGCCGACGATCCTGGCGTGCATCTCCTCCTCCAGCTTGAGCAGCTTCTCCTTCTCGCTGGCGGTCAGCTGGGACACGGGGATGCCGGTACGGCGGGACACGATGTCGGCGATGTCGGCGGCGGTGACGGAGACGACGCCCTCGCGGCGTTCCTCGATGCCCGCGAGTTCGCCCTCGACCTCGGCGATCCGGCGCTTGAGGTCGGAGGCCTTGTCGAACTGCTCGGCGGCGACGGCCTGGTCCTTCTCGCGGCGCAGTTTGGCGAGGCGGTCCTCGCGGCTGACGACCTCGGTGGAGCGGCCCGCGCTGCGCAGCCGTACGCGGGCGCCCGCCTGGTCCATCAGGTCGATGGCCTTGTCGGGCAGGAAGCGGTCGCTGATGTAGCGGTCGGAGAGTTCGGCCGCCGCCGCGAGGGCGCCGTCGGCGAACCGGACCTGGTGGTGGGCCTCGTAGGCGTCCCGGAGCCCTTCGAGGATCTGCACGGTCTCCTCGACGGAGGGCTCGGGGATGAGGACGGGCTGGAAGCGGCGTTCCAGGGCGGCGTCCTTCTCGATGTGCTTGCGGTACTCGTCGATGGTGGTCGCGCCGACGACGTGCAGCTCGCCGCGCGCGAGGGCGGGCTTGAGCATGTTGCCCGCGTCCATCGAGCCCTCGCCGGTCGCGCCCGCGCCGACGACGGTGTGGAGTTCGTCGATGAAGACGATGATCTCGCCGCCGGCGTTCTGGACGTCCTCGATGACCTTCTTCAGGCGTTCCTCGAACTGGCCGCGGTACTGCGCGCCGGCCACCATGCCGGACAGGTCGAGGGACACGACCCGCTTGTCCTTGAGGGTGTCGGGCACCTCGCCGGCGACGATCCGCTGGGCGAGGCCCTCCACGATGGCGGTCTTGCCGACGCCGGGCTCACCGATGAGCACCGGGTTGTTCTTGGAGCGCCGGGAGAGGATCTCGATGGTCTGCTCGATCTCCTCGGCGCGGCCGACCACCGGGTCGAGCTTTCCGGCCTTCGCCTCCTCCGTGAGGTCCCTGCCGTACTCGTCCAGGGTCGTCGCCGGCTCCTTCGCGGCCGCCGGGGCGCCGCCGTCGGAGCCGGCCGCCCGGTCCGTGAGGCCGCGCAGCTTCTTCACGTCGTGGTCGTCGGCGCCGAGCATCCGGGTGGCCCCCGAGTCGGCGTCGTCGAGGAGGGCGGCGAGGATGTGCTCGGGGCCGATGTACGACACGCCCGCCTGCTGCGAGCGCGCGTAGGCGGCGGCGAGGGTGCGCTTGGCGGCCGGGGTGAGTCCGGGTTCCGAGGAGGGCTCGCCCGACTCCCGGGGCAGCACCTGGTCGAGCTGGGCGGCGAGCGCCTCGGGGTCCACCCCGACCTGGGCCAGCAGCCTGCGCGAGGGGTCGACGCGGGTCGCCGCCCACAGCAGGTGCTCGGTGTCGAGGTCGGAGGTGCCGTCCTCGACGGCCTTGCGGGCGGCCAGGTTGAGGAGTTCGTGCGAGGACTCGGTCAGCAGTCGCCCGATCGGAACGCGTTGCACGGCGGGCGGCGACGACGCCGGCGACATTCCGAAGAACCGGTTCAGCATGTCACTGAACGGGTCGGACGAACCGAAGGGTGAACCGAACGCCATCGACATCTCAGCTCCAGGGACGCATGGGGGGTCGAACCCACTCAAACGTGACGTTCCGGGCCGCGCAACCGGAACGGATTCCCCGGGATCCGGGGCCGTGGCGGGTACGTGGCGGGGACCCGGCGGGGCTGCGGTGAGGGCGCGGCAGGGGCTGCGGCGGGGCTGGAGTCAGGTCCGTCACGGAGCCCCCGGGAGGCCGACCCCGGCACCGACGGCATCCCGGCGAGCCCCGCGAAGGGCCCCGGCCGACTCACGGCCACCCCGCCCCGCCGACACGCCCGCCCACCCCGTACGGCCCGCAATCCCGGGCTCCGGCGCGCGCCCGTCGACGATGGCACCATGACGTCCGAGAACCCCCCGCACACCCCCGGCCCGCAGGTCCGGGCCGGCAGCCTCGTCCGGCGCCCCAAGCTGTGGCTCGTCCCCACCGTCCTGAGCTCCCTGGTCGCCCTGGGCCTCGCATTCCTCTACATGGGCGGCATCCTCAACCCGAACGACAGCCTCCACCGACTGCCCATCGCCCTCGTCGACGCCGACAGCGGACAACCGCTGCCGGGCCAGAGCCAGAACCTGGGCCGCCGGATCACCGACTCCATCGCCGCCACCGGCGCTTCGGGGACCCATGTGGAGTGGCAGCGGCTCGACCCCTCGGAGGCCCAGGACGCGCTGGCCTCCGGGAAGGTCTACGGAGCCCTCGTCGTCCCGGAGGACTTCACCGCCTCCGTCGCGGCCCTGACCACGGAACGGGCGAAGACCCGGCCGACGCTCACCGTGCTCACCAACCCGGGGCTCGGCAGCCTGGGCTCGTCGATGGCGTCCCAGATCAGCCAGGCGGCGGCCCACCAGACCTCGCTGACCCTCGGCAAGCAACTCACCGCCTCGCCCACCACCGCCTCCGCCGACTCCACGACCCGGCTGCTGCTGACCGACCCGGTGAGCGTCACCACCCGCGTCGGGCATCCGATCGGACGGCACAGCGGCCTGGGCCTGTCGGCCTTCTACTACACCCTGCTGCTCGTCCTCGGCGGCTTCATCGGCGGCAACCTCGTCAACAGCGGCGTCGACACCGCACTCGGCTACGCGGACAGCGAGATCGGCCCCTGGCACTCCCGTCACCCCACGGTGCCGATCAGCCGCACCCAGACGCTCGTCCTCAAGATGCTCATGACGGCCGGGATCTCCGTCCTCACCACCACGCTCGTGATGGTGGCCACGATCGCGGTCCTCGGCATGGACGCGTCCCACCTGCCGATGCTGTGGCTCTTCTCCTACTGCGCGACGACCGCCGTCGGTCTGGGCGTCCAGGCCATCAACGCCGCTTTCGGCGGCATCGGCCAGCTCGTGTCCATGTTCGTCTTCATCGCCCTGGCCCTCCCCTCCTCCGGGGCGACGGTGCCCCTGGAGGCCACCCCGGGCTTCTTCCGCTTCCTGAGCGTCTTCGAGCCGATGCACCAGCTGAGCGCCGGGGTGCGGTCCATCCTCTACTTCGACGCCCGCGCGGACGCGGGCCTGGCACGCGGCTGGATCATGATCGCCGTCGGCGTCGTCCTGGCGCTGGCCTTCGGCCTCGCCATGACCCACTACTACGACCGCAGGGGCCTGCGCCGCCTCACACCGCAGCCGGCCTGACCCGGCCCCGCATCAGCCGGGTCCGGCTACCGCCAGTCGTCCCACGGCGGCTCCTCCGACTCGTCCATGTCGTAGGGCGGTTCCTCGTCGTACGAGAAGGAGTCGGCCCCGGGACCGGCGCTCGGGGCACTGGTGCCGGTGCTCGGGGCGCCGGTACCCGTGCTCGGGGCCCCGGTGCCGGCCCCCGTCCCGGCGGACGCGCTCCCCGCACCCGCCCCGGCGCCGTGCTCGGCCAGCGCCTCCAGGACGCCCTCGGCGTACTTCGTGAGCTTGGCCTCGCCCACGCCCCCGACGGTGCCCAGCTCCTCGACGGTGCTCGGGAGCAGCGTCGCGATCTCCCGCAGCGTCGCGTCGTGGAAGACCACGTACGCGGGGACGCCCTGCTCGCGGGCGGTCGCGGCCCGCCAGGCGCGGAGGGCCTCGAAGACCGGCGCCGCGGCGGCGGGCAGGTCGACGGGTACGCGGGAGCCCTTGCCCGAGCGCGCGCCGGACTCCTTGCGGGTGGCGGCCGGGGCCTTCTCCTTCCGCATCGTGACGGTGCGGCGCCCGCCGAGCACCTCGCCGCTGCCCTCCGTGAGGACGAGCGTGCCGTAGTCGCCCTCCACCGTGAGGAGGCCGAGCGCGAGCAGCTGCCGGACGACACCCCGCCACTCGGCCGTCCCCAGGTCCGCGCCCACGCCGAACACCGAGAGCCCGTCGTGGTCGAACTGGATGACCTTGGCGGTCTTCTTGCCCTGGAGGATGTCGATGATCTGACCGGCACCGAACTTCTGGCGTCGTTCCTTGGCCAGCCGCCACACCGTGGACAGCAGCTTCTGCGCCGCGACCGTGCCGTCCCAGGACTCGGCCGGGGTGAGACAGGTGTCGCAGTTGCCGCAGGGCTCGCCCGCCTGGCCGAAGTAGGCGAGCAGCCGTACGCGGCGGCAGTCGACGGTCTCGCAGAGCGCGAGCATCGCGTCGAGGTGCATGCCCAGGGCCCGCCGGTGCTGTTCGTCGCCCTCGGAACCGTCGATGAGCTTGCGCTGCTGGACCACGTCCTGGAGGCCGTACGCCAGCCAGGCCGTCGCGGGCTCTCCGTCACGGCCGGCGCGGCCGGTCTCCTGGTAGTAGCCCTCGACGGACTTCGGCAGGTCGAGGTGGGCCACGAAGCGCACGTCGGGCTTGTCGATGCCCATGCCGAAGGCGATCGTCGCGACCACGACGACCCCGTCCTCCCGCAGGAAGCGGGCCTGGTTCGCCGCGCGCGTACGGGAGTCCATGCCCGCGTGGTACGGCACGGCGTCGATGCCGTTCTCCACGAGGAGCGCGGCGGTCTTCTCCACCGAGGACCGGGAGAGGCAGTACACGACTCCGGCGTCGCCCTGGTGCTCGTTCCGGATGAGTTCGAGCAGCTGCTTGTGCGGGGTGCTCTTCGGGACGATCCGGTACTGGATGTTCGGCCGGTCGAATCCGGCGACGAAGTGCCGGGCGTCCTCCAGGCCGAGCCGCGCGGCGATCTCCTTGTGCGTGGCCTCGGTGGCCGTCGCGGTCAGCGCGATGCGGGGCACCTTCGGCCAGCGCTCGTGCAGCATCGAGAGGGCGAGGTAGTCGGGCCGGAAGTCGTGGCCCCACTGGGCGACGCAGTGCGCCTCGTCGATCGCGAACAGCGACACCTTGCCGCGGTCGAGCAGCCTCTGCGTGCCCTCGGTCCGCAGCCGCTCGGGGGCCAGGTAGAGGAGGTCGAGCTCGTCGGCGAGGAAGGCCTGCTCGACGGCCTGCCGCTCGTACGGGTCCTGCGTCGAGTTCAGGAATCCGGCCCGCACCCCGAGGGCCTTGAGCGCGTCCACCTGGTCCTGCATGAGGGCGATGAGCGGCGAGATCACCACACCGGTGCCGTCCCTGACCAGGGCCGGGATCTGGTAGCAGAGCGACTTGCCGCCACCGGTAGGCATCAGGACGAGGGCGTCGCCGCCGTCGACGACCTGCTCGATGATCTCCTGCTGCTCCCCTCGGAAGGAGCTGTAACCGAAGACGCGGTGGAGCACCCGCGCTGCGTCGGAGATCTCGGCGGATTCGTCGGTGAGAACCATTCGTCAAGCCTATAGGCCGGGACGGACACCCCGGCCGGGCCCGCCGCAACCTGTGGACAACCTCCGAGGCAACGCCCGGGACGCGGACGACGTCCTACAGAGCGGCACCACCGGGCAGTACCGCACCACCGGCGGTACGGCACCACGGGCAGTACGCACCACCGGGCAGTACGGCACCACCGGGCCGCGACGGCCGCCACGACCGACACGACCGGCGACCGGGACCGACCCGGCCGGGGGACACAGGACAGGACACACGATGAGCGAGAAGGCCCGCACCCTCTTCGACGCGCTCGACCTCGACCGGGACGGCACCCTGACGCGTACCGAGGTCATCCTCGCGCTCCAGGCCAAGGGCCCGACGCTCGCGGCGCAGGGCGTGATCCCGCTCTGGGGCGTGGGGACCGCGGACGACGCCTCGGCGCTCTTCGACGAGGCCGACCTGAACGGCGACCGCGTGCTGAGCTTCGAGGAGTTCGCGGGCCTGGTGAACCGCCGCTTCGGCTGGTGACCCGGCCCGCCGCACGGCCGACGGGGCGGCACCGCGCGCTGTGACGCGGTACCGCCCCGCCGATGACCGTCACGCGCGCCGGGATACACCCGGCTCCGCGCCGCCCCGGAGCCCGGGACCGCGGACCGGTCAGGAGATCTCGGGAAGCACCCCGGCGACCGGCGCGGCCAGGTCGGTGAGCTGGCGGAGCTGGTTCAGGTCGTTCACACGGTTGAGCCCGCCCAGCTGACCGGCGATCCCGGGGAACTGCGCGCGGGACTCCGCCGGGATGCCGGTGGTGGAGAGGGCGTCGAGCTCGCTGACGGGGTTGATCGGCGGGCCGAGCGGGCCGGTGGCGGCGACGGCCTGGGCCGCGGAGGCGCCGAGGCAGGAGAAGGCGGCGGCCACGGCCAGGAGTGAGGTGATGCGTCGGGTAGAAGTCACACCCTCACAACGGCCCGCCCCGCCGACGGACACGGCCACTCGCCCACCCGGAGGGAACCTCACGCCTCCCGTACGGGGTGCTTGCTCAGGATCGAGACGCGGTTGAACGCGTTGATGGTGATCGCCACCCAGATCACCGCCGACACCTCGTCGTCGTTCAGCACCTCGCGGGCCGCGTCGTAGGCCCGCTCCTGCGCCAGGGCGTCGGCGGGGTGGGTGGTGGCCTCCGCCAGGGCGAGCGCCGCGCGCTCCCGGGCGGTGAACAGATCGGCGTCCCGCCACGCGGGCAGTACGCCGAGGCGCCGGGTCGTCTCGCCCGCCCGCAGCGCGGCCCTGGTGTGCACGTCGAGGCAGTAGGCACAGCCGTTGATCTGCGACACCCGCAGGTTGACGAGTTCCACCAGGATGCGGTCGAGGCCGGCCTCCGAGGCCGTCGCGCGCACGGCGTCGGCCGTCCTGACCAGGGCCTGGTAGGCCGCCGGGCTCTGCTTGTCGAGGTACACCCGCGGGCCGCCGGCGGCCTGTGTCACGTCACTCACGATGCGCTCCTTCGGCGAACCCGTGCACGTCACGGGTTCTGGGGCTATGATCACTCATAATTGTTGAAAACGAAACTACATCGCCTTGTGCGAGAAGGGCCGGTCATGCACGACACCGAGGTCGAGATCCTCACCGCCCGGGACGTACCGCTGGGCGGACCGCGCGCCATGACCGTACGACGCACCCTGCCCCAGCGGTCCCGCACGCTGATCGGAGCCTGGTGCTTCGCCGATCACTACGGCCCCGACGAGGTCGCCGAGTCCGGCGGAATGGACGTCGCCCCGCACCCGCACACCGGTCTGCAGACGGTCAGCTGGCTGTTCAGCGGCGAGATCGAGCACCGCGACAGCCTGGGCAGCCATGCGATCGTACGGCCCGGAGAGCTGAACCTCATGACCGGCGGCCACGGCATCAGCCACACCGAGGTCTCCACCCCCGGCACCACCGTCCTGCACGGCGTACAGCTCTGGGTGGCGCTGCCCGAGGAACACCGCCACACCGACCGCGACTTCCGGCACCACGCGCCGCGGCCCGTGCGCCTCGACGGCGCCGAACTCCGGGTGTTCCTCGGCACGCTGGCCGGCGACACCTCCCCGGTGCCCACGTTCACCCCGCTCCTGGGCGCCGAACTGCTCCTCGACGCCGGTGCCACCGTCACCCTCACCGTCGACCCCTCCTTCGAGCACGGCCTGCTCGTCGACGAGGGATCCGTCCTCCTGGGCGACACCCGGGTGAGTCCCGCCGAACTGGGCTACGTCGGCACCGGGCACACGACCCTGACCCTCACCAACGAGTCCGGCCACCGCGCGCGGGCCGTCCTCCTCGGCGGCACGCCCTTCGAGGAGCGGATCGTCATGTGGTGGAACTTCATCGGACGCAGCCACCAGGACATCGTGGAGGCCAGGGACGCGTGGGAACGTGCCTCCGAACGCTTCGGCCACGTCGACGGCTACCCGGGCGACCGCCTCCCCGCCCCGGCCCTCCCGAACGCGGCCCTCACACCACGCGGCAACCCGCCCCGCGGCTGATCGCGCAGCCCCCACTCTCTCCCCCACTCTCTCCCCCACCCCGACGCAGCAACGAAAGGCACGCCATGACCGAGCAGGAGACCACCACCCCCGGGAACGCCCCCGTCGTCCGGAACGTCGAGCCCCGGCACCGCTACGAGATCCTGGTCGACGAGCAGCGCGCCGGCCTCACCGCGTACCGGGACCGCGACGACCGGCGCGTCTTCTTCCACACCGAGATCGACGACGCGTACGCCGGCCAGGGCCTCGCCTCGATCCTCGTCGAACAGGCCCTCACGGACGTACGCGCCTCCGGGATGCGGATCGTGCCCGTCTGCCCCTACGTGGCGAAGTTCCTGAAGAAGCACGAGGAGTTCGCGGACATCACGGACCCGGTGACCCCCGAGATCCTCCAGTGGCTGGAGGCCCGCCTGGCCCGCTGACCCGGCCGGGGCGGGAGCCCCGGCTCCCGCCCCGCCCCGGCGGCGTCGTACGGGGGACCCGGATAATGGGCTCCCTCGGGCTTCCCGGACACACGGGGTCACGGCCCGGCTGATCCGAGGGGACGGGCGAGGGAGCGATGGCACTCGAAGAGGGTCAGCGGGTGAGGCTGGCGACGGACCTCAGGCTGACCGGTGCGGTCACGCGGGCCGACGGGCCCGTCACCTCCGACGAGCCGGAGGCGGACGCGGGTGCCGCGGAGGCCGCCTTCGCCGGGTTCCTGGCGCTGGCGGCCGGCCTCGAAGGCGTCGTCGAGCGCGTGGACACCCACGAGAAGCGGCCGAACGACGCCGCCCGCGAGTACGAACGCCTCAAGTCCCTGCTGGACGACTTCGGACACCAGATGCCGCCGGGGAGCCGGAGCCGGCTGGAGGAGAAGATCGTCGCCCTGGAACCCGAGTGGACCGCCTACCAGCGGGAACGGACCCGGGTGACCGTCCGCGTCCGCTTCGGCAACGGGTTCGTGCTCGACGAGGCCCCCGAGGACGTCCTCACCGTCGCCTGACCCCGTGCGGCTCGGGCAGCGGCCAGGCCCCGGGGTACGGCACCCGCAGCTTCTCGGGCGGCACCGGGGTGTGCTGGGCCGCGGCGTGGAACCGGCCGTCGCGCAGGACGGTCGCACCGCCGGCGAGCATGCCCGTGACCAGGTCGGAGGCGAGCACCTCGGGAGTGAGGCCGAGGAGCCGCGCCGCGTCCTTCAGCCAGGCGCGGGCGTGCAGATACGGCTCCACCTCGTCGGCCGGGATGCCGCCCCGGATCATCAGGGCGAACGCGAAGATCCGCCGGGCCCCGTACAGGACCGCGCCCTCGGGGTCGTCGACGAGGCGCCGTCCCCGCCGCAGCGCGGCGGCGAGGGCCGCGGCCGGGTCGGCGGGCACCGGGCCGTGCGACGGCAGGATCACGCGGGGCGCGAGGTCGGCGAGCCGCTGGAGGGAGGCGAGTGCGGTGGTGGCCGCGTCGGGTCCGTCGAGAGCGAGGTTGACCCAGCCCACGTCGTAGTCCGAGAGCGCGTCCCCGACCACGAGGAGCCGCTCCTCCGGCTGCCACAGGGCGAGATGGCCCGGGGTGTGCCCCGGGGTGCGGACGACCTCCCAGTCGGTGTCGCCGAGCCGGAGGACCTGACCGTCGTCGAGCGACACGTCGACCGTGTACGGGGGAACGGGCTGGTCCAGGTACTCGGCGGCGCAACAGCCCGCGTCCCGGCGGGTGATGGCCTCCGCCTCGGGCGCGCCGGCGGCGACGGCGGCTCCGCCGGCCTGGAGGAGGGCGTTGCCGCCGACGTGGTCGGAGTGCCAGTGGGTGTTCACGACCAGGTCGATCCGGCCCGCCCGTGCGCGGGCCCAGGCGGCGGTCTCCTCGGCGTGGCCGACGAACCCACTGTCGATCAGGGCCGGTTGGCGTCCGTGCAGGAGAAGGGTGTGGGCGTTCGGGAACGGCCGCTCCCACCAGGTCAGCCAGGACGGCAGGTCGGGGCGGGGGTTCACTCGGCGCTCCTGATCACGGGGATCATCATGGCACCGGGGGCCGGGGGACGGCCAGAGCGACAGGTGCCGGGGGGCGGGCAGAAGGCCGTAGCCGGAGGCCGGAGCCCGGACAGAGCCCGAAGCCGGAGACCGGGGCACAGGCAGAGGCCCGAAGCCGGAGGCCGGAGCGCGGCCGGCGGCCGGCAGCCGGGGTGGGGCCGGAGCGACAGCCGTCCGGGTACGGCCGCCGGGATGCACGTCGCACCGCGGGACCCGGACCTCGAAGGTCCGGGTCCCGCGGCACCGTCTGTCAGAGGGTGGCGCCGTGGGCGGCCAGGGCCCGCGCCTTGCCCGCCCACTCCCCCATGCACGCGATGGCCGAGGCGGTCCGCTTCACGGCGGCGGAGATGTCCTTCGCCGGCTTGCGGAAGTGCCGGCTGAACCGGACCATCTCGCCCGCGGACGCGCCGAGCAGACCCATCTGCGCCAGCCCCTCCTGGGCGGCCTCGTCCAGGGACATGAGTTGCTCCAGGAACTCCGTGGTCCCCTCGTCGCGTTCCTCGGCCGGTGCCGTCTCGATGAAGCCGAGCGCCGCCCGTACTCCGCTGTCGAGGGTCGGCATGCGCTCGGCGAACCCGCCCGCGACCGTGTTCAGCTCCGCGGCCGGGGCGCCGAGCGCCTCCGCGAAGCGGGCCACGGCCGCGAGCCGGGCGCTCGCGGGCGCGCTCGCCTGGGTGAGACCGGACATCTCGACGTTGGACCGCTCGGTGAGCGCGCCGATCGTCTCGATCGTCCGGGTCATCGCCTCCATGTCCGCGACCATCTCGTCCAGTCCCTCCTCGATCGCGGCGAAGTCGTCGAGCAGACCGGGCGAGTCGTCGTCCCACCGGCTCTCGTCGTCCGCGCCCGGGCCCTCGCCCTTCTCTCCGGGTACGGACGACGGCCCGTCCCCCTCCTGGATTCCGCGCAGGACCCGTGCGGGGGTGAGGAGTTCGAAGCCGTCCCTGAGCCCGGCCTCCAAGGCGCTCTCGATCTCCTTGCGCGCGTCGGCCAGCCGGCTGCGCGACCGCTGGTACCGGATCGTCCTGATGGACGCGATGTCGAAGGGCAGTTGCCCGGCCTCCCCGATGTGGATCGTCGGCTTGCCGGTGATGTGACGCAGCCCCAGCTCGTACATCACGTTGGGGTTGCCGCCGCTGACATCCGCGATGACGAGGTCGGACTCGATGACGTGCGAGCAGATCTGCGCGTTGATGTCACCGGCCTGCGGGATGCCGTCGGCACGCACGGCCTCGATGTCGTACTTCGCGCAGGCGGGGGCGATCACCTGCTCGTAGACCCCGAGGTGGTGCTCGTACGCCTCGCGCTCGGGGCTGCCGTGCGCGGCGTACGGATCACCGATGGGGCCGACGACGAAACACGTCCGGGGCCGGTCGGGCTCGGGCCGGGCAGCCTGTGACGCCATCATGCGGGGTCCTCCGTTTCGTGGGGGTCGGTGGTGTCGAACCGGGCGGCGTGCGCGGCGCCGGCTTCCAGGTCGACGGCGTACAGGGGCCGTTCCTCGATGCCGAGGGAGCGCAGCAGGTACGCGGTCGGGATGCGGTAGCGTCCGCCGACGCGCAGCACCGGGCAGGGGAAGGTGCCGAGGCGGATCAGCTTGTACGCCGTCGCGGGGCAGACGCCGAAGGCGCGGGCGGCCGTGCGCAGGTCGACGCTCAGGGGCAGGTCGAAGGCCTCGGCGAAGCCCAGCGGCGGCCCGGACCGGGGGCTCACCGCCGGCCTCCGGCGGGGCGCAGCACGAGGGTGCCGAGGAGTTCGGCGTCCTCGTGACGGCGGGCCCGGAACACCAGGTCGCGCAGGCCCGCGTGGTGCGCGAGCGCGCCGATCCGCTCCCCTTCGCGCCGGGTGCGCGACTCGGCGAAGCAGAGGGTCGCGGCCAGCCCGTCGGGGCGGGACGGGGGCGTGACGTGCAGTTCCCAGGCCTCGTCCGGCGGGGGCGGCCCTTCCGGCGGTACGGCGGCGGCGCGGGCGGCGGCAAAGGCCGCGACGTCCACGACGGGCACCTCCCACCGGAAGCGGCCGGCGTAGGCCCACATGCGGTTCACCGCCTCCTTCACGATCAGGCCACCGGGATCGGGGCGCTCCGGGGCGGATCGCTCGGGTTCCGGTCCGTCGGAGCCCGGTCCGTCGGAGTCCCGGCCGTCGAAGTCCGCGCCGTCCGGGGTCGTTTCGTCCGGTTCCGCCTTGTCGAGGGCCGCGAGGACGCCGAGGACGGCCTCCGATTCCAGGTCGGCCCGTTCGACGCGCAAGTGGCGCAGAATGCGGTAGAGGTTCCGGTACAGACCGGGTATGGCCAGCCACACGACGAACAGCCGTCCCCTGCCCTCGCCGCCCCGCGGCTCCCGCAGGGCGGCGGCGACCGCCTGCCGCCAGACCTCCGCCCCCAGAGCGGGGTCGCGCCGCGGTCCGTACAGGGCGTTCCGGCTCTCCTCGGGGGACAGTCGTACGGGGGTGCGGCCGACACGCACAGTGAGCGACGGCCGTGCGCGCTGCGGCACTCCGAGCAGCGCCCCGTCGATCAGGGCGAACGCGCCCCCGGGTTCAGTCGATGTCATCGTCTCTTCCTTCCCACCTCGTCAGGGCCGCTGAGGACAGCGCGGCGACGGCTCTCTCGCAGGCGCGCACGAGGTCGACGACCGCCGCGCGCACGGATGCGTGGCCCGGTTCCGCACGCCGACCCGGCGGTGCGGTCCGGGTCCTGGCCGGGAGGTCCGCCGGGGCGGCGGGATGGATGTGGATGTCGCCGTACACGGCGTGGCCGACGTTCACCCCGAAGTCCGCCCACTGGCCACCGCCGCCCGCGACGCCGCCTTCGTACTGCTCCCCGGTGTCGTACGGGGCCGTCACCCGGCGCGCCGGGGACCGGCCGGCGGAGGGACGACGGGCAGGCCGATCCGCAGGCCACCGTTGACGTCCCGCCCGACGGCGGCACCCTGCTGGACGTACTGGGAGAGGGCCGGCCGGCCCGGCCCCGAACCGTCCGGCGAGGACGGCGAGGACGACCCGGACGGCGCGGGCCGCGAGGACGGCGCGGCCGACCCGGACGGCTCGTGCCTCACCCCCCGCGTCCCCTCTCCCCGCGTCCCCTCCACCCACGGCCGTACGTCGTCCGGGCCGTGGCCGGGTACGCGGATCCAGCCGTAGCCCCCGAACTCCTTCACCCGCACGTCCACCCGCACGTAGTCGGCCGGGTCGAGCCCGGGGTGCCCGAAGCGCACCACGTCCTGGAACAGCCGGTCCGAGACGATGACGGCCAGGTCCGCCGAGGTGAGGCCGGCCAGCGCGGCCCTCAGCGGCGGCGCGTTCACGAAGCGGGCCACGGCGACCGGCGCGGGTCCGGCGTGGCCGAGTGCGGCGTCGGCGACGACACCGGCGTCGAGGGCGAGGCGGAGCCTGACTCGCGGGGCCCCCGGACGGGAGTTGAGGGCCCCGAGGCCGGCGGCGAGCTCGGTCACGAAGGCCCCGGGCACCACGGCCTCGGGGGTGGACTCGGGGAGTACGGCGAACTCCTGGTCGCCCTGCGGCTGGCGCGCCCAGCCGGCGCGGTCGAGTCCGGTCAGCCTCGCGGCCCGGTCGAGGAGCCGGACCAGATCGGCCTGGACCGCCGACTGGGCCCGGGTGTCGAGGAGGCTGTACCGCTCCACGTCGGCCGCGAGGCACAGCCGACGGTGCGGTACGGGGTCGGGCTGCCGGAGGGAGGGTTCGTTCATGGTGGATCGCCACCTTCCATGGCTTGTCGGGTGCGGTGCACGCCCACTCTGCGAGGAAGGTTCCGAGCCGTCGATCAACCCGTATTTGTGCGACTCCGTGGCCCCGGCCCGGGCACGGCGGGCACACTCAGCCGGGCGGCCGTCCGCAGCCGCGCCATGTCCCGTACGAAGGTCCGCCGGTGCCCGGTGGTGATGAGCCCGTCCTCGCGCAGCTGGGCCAGGGCCTTGTGCACGGTGTGCGTGGTGGACCCGGTGAGGGCGGCGAACTCGGCCTGGGAGAGGTTCACGTCGATGCGTACCGACTGCTTCCACCCCGGCTCGCCGTACGACTCCGCGAGTTCGACGAGGACCCGGGCCAGCCTCACCAGGACCGGGTATCCGCCGAGTTCGAGCCGCAGGCGGTCGGAGCGGCGCAGCCGGCCGCAGAGCACCTGGCCGAGGGCGAGCGCCACTTCGGGGTGCGCCCCGAGGAAGGGCTGCAGCGCGTGCCCGGGGACGACGGTGGCGAGCACGTCGCCGCAGGCGGTGACCGTGGCGGACCGCGGCCCGTGGTCCATGACGGCCACCTCGCCCACGACGTCCCCGGCGAGCCTGATGTCCATGAGCGAGACCCGTTCGCCGTCCAGTCGGGCCGTCACCTTCACCACCCCTTCGTGGAGGACCACCAACTCCCGGGCGTGGTCGCCCTCGTTGATCAGTACGTCCCCCACGACGTAGCGGCGCCGGCTGCCGAGCCGGTCGAAGGCCTCACGCGCCGAGGGCGACAGGGTGTGGAGGAACGGCACGCGTTCCTCGGTGTTCGAGCCGTGCGTCATGAGCACAGCAGAGCACCCCGCCGGGGCGGTGGCGCCCGTTTCGATTCCGCGCGCCCCGGTGCACCGAACGCACACCGGGGCGCGCGGCGGCGCACGACCGGAGCGCACTGCGCCGCCCCCGGAAACGCCCGAGGGGCCGTTTCAGATCGCTCTGAAACGGCCCCTCGGAATCCGACTTTCTCAAGTCGGGACGACAGGATTTGAACCTGCGACCCCTTGACCCCCAGTCAAGTGCGCTACCAAGCTGCGCCACGTCCCGTTGCCCGTCTGACCTGGGGTTTCCCCTGGCTGAACGCGCATGAGAACAATACCGCACTTTCCCCGGTGGTCACGAACCCCTTTCCGGGCGCCTCGGGCACGGGGAGGCGAGAGGGGGTGACGGTCACGCTCCGTAGCGCCTTGGGGGCTTCGCGTGCGGGGCGGGGGGCGACGGGGCGAGTTCCGGGATGAGCCGTCTTGGGTACGGAAGGTGCCCATGTGGCGAACAGAGTGGTTCGTACGCATATGCCGGTCGGATCGTTGCCGTTGGCATGTGGCAGAAAAATGCCCAAGCGGAATCCGCTGCTCATGGGCCCGAGCAGGGCGGGACCACCGAAAACACAGTCGGAACCGATCGTCAACCGTTCGGGTTTCGGACAAAACTCGTGGCGATATTGATCCGTCCCGGAAAGATCAACACCATGAAGTGTCGGCCTGTTCGGGACGGGACCACTGCCGATGCACCACCTGGGCGGAGAACCGACCAGGCGTCTCGCAGGGGAGGAACTCGGATGGACGGCTACTTCAGCAGTCGGCTGCATCATCAGCTCAGGGAGACGGTCCGCGACTTCGCGGAGCGTGAGGTGCGGCCGCGGATACCCGAGATGGAGGAGTCCCGGACGGTCCACCACGAGCTGTCCCGGCTGATCGCCGAGCAGGGCTGGCTGGGCGCGACCATCAACCAGGAGTACGGCGGCATGGGCGCCGGCCACCTGGCGAAGACCATCATCATCGAGGAGCTGTCCCGGGTCAGCGGCGCCATGGGCGCCATGGTCCAGGCCTCCCAGCTGGGCACCGCCAAGATCGTCCACTTCGGCAGCGACGAGCAGCGCAAGACCTGGCTCCCGGCCATCGCCGCGGGCGAGTGCCTGCCGACCATCGCGGTCACCGAGCCCGAGTCCGGTGGCCATGTCCTCGGCATGAGCGCCAGCGCGGTACGGGACGGCGACGACTACATCCTGAACGGCAGCAAGGTCTTCGTCGGCAACAGTCACGTCGGCGACCTCCACGGCGTGGTGGTCAGGACCGGTCCCGGTTCGAAGGGACTGACCGCTTTCCTGGTCGAATCCGATCGCCCCGGTTTCAGGACCGGTCCGCAGCAGCAGGCCATGGGTCTCCACGGGTTCAGCTTCGGCGAGCTGATCTTCGAGAACTGCCGGATTCCGGCCGCCAACCGCCTGGGCGACGAGGGCGACGGCCTGTCCGTCGCGTACTCCTCCAGCGTCCTGTACGGACGGGCCAACCTCACCGCCGTCTCGCTCGGCATCCACCAGGCGATCCTGGACGAGACCACCCGCTTCGCCTCCGAGCGCATCCGGTACGGAAAGCCGCTCCACGACCTCCCGACGGTCAAGCTGAAGCTGGGTCAGATGCAGTCCCGCCTCATGACCGCCCGGCTCGCCGCGTACCACGCCGTGCACCTGCTCGACCAGGGGCTCTCCTGCGACGCCGAGCTGATGAACGCCAAGCTCGTCAACGTCGAGTCGGCGATCGACTCCGGCCGCAACGCCATGGAGATCCACGCCGCCGCCGGCCTCTTCACCGACCGTGCCATCGAGCGCTACCTCCGGGACGCCCACCACATCTTCGCCCCGGCCGGCACCTCCGACATCCAGCTCCTGAGGCTGGCCGAGGTCGCCCTCGGCCAGGACAAGGGCAGCTGGTCGGAGCGACTGTCCGAGCTGGTCCGCACCCCTGCCCCGGAGCCCGTCCACGCCTGACCCGCGGACCGCCGGAACCGCGGCCCGTCGGCGCCCGGCCTCCGTCCACCGGAACCGCGGCCCCTCGACGCGCCCGAACTCCGCGCGTCGCGCCTCGACATGCCGGAAGCCCCGGTACGGCCGATGCCGTACCGGGGCTCCACGCGTCCCGGGCGTGTCCGGACGCCGACGGTCAGAACATGCCGTCCTCACGGCGGTTGATCTGCTCCATCAGCTCCGCCGCCATCGTCTTGATCGTCTCCAGACCGGCGCGCCCCCACGGCCGTACGTCCGTGTCGACCACGCAGATGGTGCCGAGGGCGACCCCCGTACGGTCTATCAGCGGCGCCCCCATGTACGAGCGGATGCCGATCTCGTCCACGACCGGGTTCCCCGCGAAGCGCGGGTAGTCGCACACGTCCTCCAGGACCAGCGCCTTCCGGCGCACGACCACGTGCGGGCAGTAGCCGTGGTCACGGGCCATGAAGCGCCCGACGCCACCGGAGCCCGCGGCGGCCGCACCCAGGTCGCTGCCCGAGTGGGTGCCCTCCGGGGTGTGCAGGCCGGCGAAGAACTGCCGGTTCTCGTCGATGAAGTTGACCATCGAGAACGGGGCCCCGGTCACCTCGGCGAGGCGGTGGGCGAACTCGTCGAACGCCGGCTCCGGCCGCTCCCCGAGACCCAGCTCGCGCAGCCGCTGCACACGGGCCGGCGCGTCCTTGTCGATGGGCGTCAGCAGGAGGTGACCGGTCGGGTCGTACGTCATGGCGTGGCTCCGTAGCTCGGCGCGGCGGCCGGGAGGGTGGTGAGCAGATGCTGGACGAGGGTCAGCAGGGTGCGGATGCCGGAGCTGGAGATCCGGGCGTCGCAGAGGACGACCGGCACCTCCGGCTTGAGGTCGAGGGCGGACCGGATCTCGTCCGGTTCGTAGCGGTAGGAGCCGTCGAACTCGTTGACCGCGACGACGAACTGGATGCCCCGCCGCTCGAAGAAGTCCACGGCGGAGAAGCACTCCTGGAGCCGCCGGGTGTCGGCGAGGACGACCGCTCCGAGCGCTCCCTCGGAGAGTTCGTCCCACATGAACCAGAAGCGCTCCTGGCCCGGGGTGCCGAAGAGGTACAGGACATGGCGGTCGTCGAGCGTGATGCGGCCGAAGTCCATCGCCACGGTCGTCGTGGTCTTGGACTCCACGCCCTCCAGGCTGTCGGTGGCGGCGCTGACCGAGGTCAGCAGCTCCTCGGTGCTCAGCGGTTCGATCTCGCTGACCGCACCCACCAGGGTCGTCTTGCCCACGCCGAATCCGCCGGCCACCAGGATCTTGAGCGCGGTGGGGAAGGCGTCGGTCGTGGAACTGTCGTGGCGCTCAGAGCCGTTGTCGTAGGCCATCGAGCACTGCCTCCAGCAAGGAACGGTCGGTTGGGTTGGCGTGGAACCGGGGGGCGCGGGCGGTGAGCGCCCCGCAGTCCACGAGGTCGGAGAGCAGGACCTTGGTGACCACGGCCGGGAGCCGTAAGTGCGCCGCGATCTCAGCCACCGAGGTGGGCCCGCCGCACAGCCCGAGGGCCAGGCTGTGCTCGGGACCCATGTGGGCCTGGGGGGACGAGCCGGTCGCCATCACCATGGACAGCAGGTCCAGGGCGGTGGTGGGCTGGGTCCGGCCGCCACTGACCGTGTACGGGCGGATCAGCCGGCCGGCCGCGTCGTCGAGCCAGGGCCCCTCCTGTGCGGACGTCACCTTCACCGTCCGCGGCCACCGACCGCGCCGGCCGCCTGCCGCGCCGGGGTGACCAGATACGGCCGGACGCTCTTGACGAGCATCGCCATCTCGTATCCGAGGACGGCCGCGTCCGCCTCGCGCCCCGCGAGGACCGCGAGGCAGGTGCCGGAGCCCGCCGTGGAGACGAACAGCAGGGTGGAGTCCAGTTCCACGACCACCTGTCGCACCTCGCCGCCGTCGCCGAACCGGGCACCCGCGCTGCGCCCGAGCGAGTACAGCCCGGAGGCGAGCGCCGCCATGTGGTCGGCGGCGTCGGGGTCGAGTCCGTGGACGGACTTCACGAGGCCGTCGGAGGAGAGCAGAACCGCGTTGCGGGTGTACGGGACCCGCTGGACCAAGCCGCTGAGCAGCCAGTCGAGATCCGAGGAATGGCCGGTCGGCACATTGCTCGCCATGGTGATCTACTCCTTGTGCGCGTCGTCTGGACGCAGCGATTCATGGGGGGCGGGCTGGGACTCGGCGAGACCGATGCCGCGTTGGAACGCGGCCATCAAGCCGGGGTCGTGCAGGGCGTGCTCCTCGGGCTTGCGGGCCACGGGCTCGTCGCGCAGCTGCGGCACGATGTGCTCCTGGGCGCGTCGCTTGGGGAGCAGGGGCCGGCCGTTGGTCTCGGGCGCCGGGGGCAGCGGCGAGAGCAGTGAGGCGGGCGGGCCCGTGCGGTCGCCGCCGGCCGGCTGTGCCGGGACGACGGGGGCGTGGCCGGACTCCCGGTACCCGTCGGTCGCGGACGGGTGGCCGGACTCGCCGTAGGCGTCGGTCGCGAGGGTGCGGCCGGATTCGCCGTAGCCGTGGGCCGCGGGGGCGTGGTCGTGCTCCCCGTAGCCGGTGGGGGCGGTGGTGCGGTCCAGGTCCCCGTAGCCGCCGGTGCCGGACGTACGGTCCGCGCCGGCGTACCCGCTCGCGGCGGAGGTGCGCTCGGGGTCCCCGTAACCGCCGCTGGTGCGCTCGGGGTCCCCGTAACCGCCCGTGGTGCGGGTCGGGTCGCCGTACACGCCCGGCTGCGCGCCGGTTCCCGCGCCCGTACCCGGGTACGCGAGCGGGGCCGGTCCGGCGGTCTCCTCGTGGCGGGCGGCGGCCCGCTCCGGGGAGGGGGCGGAGGGCGGTACGGGTGCCGTGCCGCCCATCGCGAGGGGCGCGGGCGCCTGGGGGTGCGCCGGGGCCGTCGCGGGGGCGACGGGCGCGGGCTGGGACGGAGCCGACGGGGGCTGCATCTGCACCTGGTTCGGCGGGACCGCCGAGGAACCGGCGGTCGCGGCGGCCTGGCGCTCGTGCTGTGCCAGTCCCTCCGGGTCGGCGCCGAGGAGGCCCTGCGGGAGGACGAGGACGGCCTGGACCCCGCCGTAGATGTTGGACTGGAGGCGTACGGCGATGCCGTGCCTGCGGGCCAGCGCCGAGACGACGAAGAGTCCGATGCGGCCGTCCTGGAGCAGGTGCGCGACGTTGACCTGGTCGGGGTCGGCGAGCAGGGCGTTCATCTTGTTCTGCTCGGTGACGGGCATGCCGAGACCGCGGTCCTCGACCTCGATCGCGAGGCCGGCCGTGACGTACTGCGCGCGGAGCAGCACCGTGGTGTGCGGCGCGGAGAACAGCGTGGCGTTCTCGACGAGTTCGGCGAGCAGGTGGATGACGTCGGCCACGGCATGGCCGCGGAGCGTGCCGTCGATCGGCGGGACGAGCTTCACGCGCGGGTACTGCTCGACCTCGGCGATCGAGGAGCGGAGCACCTCGGTCATGGTGACCGGGTTCGACCACTGGCGTCGCGAGATGGCGCCACCGAGGACGGCGAGGTTCTCGGCGTGCCGGCGGATGCGGGTGGCCAGGTGGTCGACGGTGAACAGGCCCTTGAGCAGGTCGGGGTCCTCGACCTCGTTCTCCAGCTCGTCGAGGAGCTGGATCTCACGGTGGACGAGCGACTGCAGGCGCCGGGCGAGGTTCACGAAGACCTCGACCTTCTGTTCGTTTCCGACGCTGCTGGAGAGCTTCGACGCCTGCACGACGGCGGCCACGGCAGCCTCGTGAGAGCGCGTCAGCTCCTGCGAGAGCAGGTCGAACTCGTCGCCGCCGGAGCTCGTCGGCAGCGCGGGACGGGGCGCGATGCCCTCACCCTTGCGCAACTGTTCGAGCACGGTGCGCAGTTCGCCCTGGCCGAGCGCGCTGGAGCGGCGCAGGCTGTTGCAGCGGTCGAGCACCGCCTTGGCGGCGCGGTCCGCACCGAGCGCGGCGGCGGCCACGGAGGCCACGGTGAGGGCGGCGGCTCCGGCGAGCGCGGCCCACAGGCCGGGCGTGGGACTGGCGCCGGTGGAACGGATGGTGAAGAGGACGGCCGCCGCCCCGCCCAGTGCCACCGCGACGGCGGGGAGCACGGAGGTGCGCAGGAGTTGGGGGCGTATGCGGGCTTCCGTCGTGTGCGGCGCGGGGGGCTGCGCCGGCGGGGTGCTGGGAGTGCCGGGGGCGGAGCGGGCGCCTGACCGGCCGTGCCGCCCGCCCTCGCGTCGATCTGGCCGCGAGGCGGGTGCGCGAAGTTGAGACATGAGTGTCCTTGGTACGTGCCCAGGATTCGGCGTACTGCGGGGTGTTCTGCAGGGGGTCTACGGGGGAGGTGTTCTACAGACGTTCGATGAGCCTACCGATGATCATCAACCACACACTGTAGTCGTCAACCGTTCATGTGCGGTGCGCAGTTGGCAAACTTACCCGTAGACCGGGCCGCTCTGGTATCGCCCCTCGTACGACCGGCCGAGAATGATCGGCCGAAAGTCGATCTCGCGGCCCCGAGGGGTCTTCGGCAGGCGGGAACGGAGGAGGGCGGAGGCGCCCTCGCGCCTCCGCTCTCTGCGGAAACCACCCTCGACCGGAATCCTCTGGAGGTGGCGTGAAACGTTCTGTCCGTCCGCTCTCCGGATGCTGTACGCGGCCTCCGGAGGGTCCCGGCCTGCGGCCGCGATGGGCACGTCGGGCCTCGCTCCGGCCGCCGGATCGGCGTGGACACCGATCGCATCCGCAACGGACCGGTGACACTCGGTGACGGGAGATGCCCGGCGGCCACCTCGGCGCGGGCGGTCCGGTGGACGCCCGTGGCGTCATCTCGCCTCGGTGGCGGTCACCTCGCCTCGGTGGCGGCCGCCCCGGCTCACCTCCCGCGCGTCGCGGGCCGGTCTCAGCAGCGGGCGAGCGAGCCGCTGTCGAGGGTGGACTTCTCCCCGTACACCCAGCCCTCGGTGTCCGTGCCCGCGATACGGGCGTAGATCCACTTGTTGGCGTCGGCGTTGGTGACGTAGCAGTGGTAGTAGATCTTCGTGCCGGAGTCGATCGCGGTCACGTAGGAGCACTTCGCGTACGGCCCGGTGTAGAGATGGGTGTTCTGGGCCGCGCGGCCCGCGCCGTCACTGCGGTTCGAATGGGCCCAGCCGGTGCACGACCGGGACACCGGGGTGGGCTCCTTCACCGTGGCACTGGGTGTTGCCTTCGGAGAGGTCGACGGGGCCCCGGTCGGCTCGGCGGACCCGTCGCCGGGCGTCGGCGTGACACCCGGTTCATGGTCTCCGCCCTTCGCCGGAGCGGTGCCGGACAGCGTCGCGCGGGGGGTGCGGGACGGGGTCGCCCGGGGGCTTCCGGACGGGCTCCCGCCGGGGCCGAAGGACGTCAGGTCCCCGGGGGGCGTCGGGCGGTCGGTCGGACCGCCGCCCGCCTCGGACCCCTCCCCGGCGGTGGTGGCGCTCGCCCCGGGAAGCGCCCGGTCCGGGCCGCCGCCCTCGGCGTCCCGCGTACCCATCAGGGCGTAGGCGACTCCGCCGCAGGTGAGGACGGTGGCGGCGGCCACCGCGACGACGGTGCGGGTGCGACGGCGCCGGGCCCGGACGCTCGTGGCCCGGGTGTCGGAAGGGCCGTGGTGCTCGGCGGGCATGCCGGACGGCACGCCCTGCGGCGCGGCGTACGCCGACGGAGGGGCGGCGTACCCTCCGGCCGCCATCGAGGGGGCGTGGTGCTGGGGCGCGGGCGGGGAGAGCGGCGCGTCGACCGCGGGACCGAAGCCCGGCGGAGTGGCGGACGGAGGGGGCGTCGAGCCGAAGGCAGGGCCGAAGCCGGGACCGAAGCCCGGCGGAGGCGGAGTGACGGGCTGGGGCGCCGGTGCCGGTGCCGGTGCCTGTGCCTGTGCGACCGCGGGGTCCGCGCCCTCGGCGACCGCCTGCAGCATCTCGCGCGCCTGCCCGGCGTCGGGCCGCTGGAGCGGGTCCTTGGCCATCAGCGCCCGCAGCACCGGGGCGAGCGGTCCGGCGCGCCGGGGCTCGGGCAGCGGTTCGCCGACGATCGCGGCGAGGGTGGACCACACCGACGTACGGCGGAAGGGCGCGGCGCCCTCCACGGCCGCGTACAGGGTCATGCCGAGCGCCCAGATGTCCGACGCGGCACCCGGTACCTGTCCCTGGGCGCGCTCCGGTGGCAGATAGTCGAGGGAGCCGACGATCTGCCCGCTCTGGGTCAGCTTGGCCAGGGCCTCGTCGCCGGGGGTCTCCATGCTGGCGATGCCGAAGTCGGTGAGCACGACCCGGCCTCCCCCGAAGCCTTCGGCGGCGGAGGCACTCCCGCGTTCGAGGAGTACGTTGCCGGGCTTGACGTCCCGGTGGAGCACGCCGGCCCGGTGCGCCGCGTCGAGCGCGTCCATCAGCTTGGCGCCGATCGCGGCCACCTCGCGCGGATCCAGCGATCCGCGCTCCGCCAGCACGTCGTCGAGGGAGGGCCCTTCGACCAGCTCCATGACGATGACGGGGAGCCCGCGCTCCTCGACGACGTCGTGCACGGTGACGACACCGCTGTGCCGGATACGGGCGGCGGCCTGCGCCTCCCGCTGCATCCGGACCCGGAGATCGGTCAGGTCTGCCGGGGAGGCGTCGGTGTAGGCCCGCAGGACCTTGACGGCGACCTCGCGGTTCAGCAGCTGGTCCACCGCCCGGGCGACCACGCCCATGCCACCGCGACCGATCATCGCGGTCACCCGGTAGCGCCCGCCCAGGACCTCGCCGACCAGATCCGCGCCGTTCGCCCCCGTCACCTGTCACATCCCGTTCGTCGCACTGTTCGAAATCCGCCACCTGTCAGGGCCACCAGGGTAGGGGTTCGCGCATCCGCGACGACGCCGGGCCCGGTCCTCGGCGCGAGGGCGGGGCCGCCAAAGGCCGTGGCCGCCAGGACATCTCACCGGAGATCAGGGCACTCGGACCGGTCCGCGCCGCTCAGCGGGTGCGGGGCTCCGCAGCCGACCTGGCGGCCTGTTCGATCTTCGCGCGGTGGGCCGCACGGGCTTCCTCGTCGATCTTCCTCTCGTGTTCGGCGCGCAACCCGGTCCGGCCGTCGAGGCCCTCGCGGAGGATGTCGGCGTGCCCGGCGTGCCGGACGGTTTCGCTGAGGACGTGGGTCAGGATGGCGAAGAGGTTCGTGTGGGGAAAGGGCTCGGGCCACCACGGGACGTGGCCGGGGGCGTCGAGGGGAAGCGCGTCGATCGTCGCGTCCGAGTGTTCCCACGTGCGCCGGTAGAACGCGATGATCTCCTCGCGGGTCTCGTCCTCGGTCGCCCACTGGTCGCTGCCGTCGGAGTCCTGCCACCGGGGCAGCGGTTCCGGGGACGGACGGTTGAAGACCTCGCCGAAGTACCTGGCCTCGACGTTGGCCACGTGCTTGACCAGGCCGAGGAGATTGGTCCCGGTCGCCGTCAGCGGCCGGCGGACGTCGTACTCGGACAATCCGTCGAGTTTCCAGAGCAGTGCCTCGCGGTCCCGCCGCAGTCTTCCGTGCAGGTTGTCCTTCGCGAATTCGTCGATCATGCGGGATGAGCCTTTCCTGGGCTGTTCGTGGCTTTCATGGACTGGTCGTGGCCTCAAGACGCTGTACGGGCCGGAGGCCGGGAACGGCTCGCGGCCGAACCGACCCGCGAGGGTCACCGTGCAGGAGAACTACGCGCAATCTGTTCGGCGTGGTTCCCTGATCCCGTCGAGCGGTTCGGTACGGAGGCCGGGGAAGTGGGCGGCTGCCAGGTGAGGATCCAGCCGGCGGTGAGCGCCACCGCACCGCCCGCCAGGGCGATGGCGCCGCCCGTTCCGATGCCCGCGGCCACCGAGCCGAAGCAGGCCGGCCCGACGCCCTGCAGCGTCATGCCGCCGGAGCCGAGCAGGCCGAAGGCCTGGCCCCGGCCCTCCTGGGGCAGGGCGTCCAGGAACGGCCGTTGCAGGCCGAGACCGTAGGCGAATCCGAAGCCGCAGAGCAGCAGCAGGCAGGACGAGACGCCCACTCCGGGCTCGGCGGCGAAGCCGACCAGCGGCAGTCCCATCAGCACGGTCAAAGGGACCACCAGTCGCTCCCGGGCGGGTGGCCGGAGCAGTCGGCCCACCAGCAGGTCACCGACAAGCATGCCGACCGGCAGACAACCCATCAGCACCGCGTACCAGCCGGGTGCGAAGCGGTGGCCTCCCGCGTAGGCGACGATCAGGCCTTCCGCGCCCGCTACGAACGCGGGCGGGAGCCACTGGGCCAGCATCAGCCGTCGCACCGGGTGTGCGCGCAGCAGTCGGACGGCACCGTACAGGCTCGTCCGGACGGCCCCGCCCTCGCCCCTGTCCTCGGATGCGCCGCCGGGCTCTCCCGGCTGCAGTCGGGGCAACCGGATCCGGATGGCGAGCGCGCAGCCGAGGTAGAGGACGGCGCTCACCGCGAGCGCCCGACGCGGGCCGAGTACCGCGACGGTCGCACCTCCCAGAGCCAGACCGAACAGTTGCGCGCCGGAGGCGGCGATGTTGTTCAGCGACCGGCCCAGCACATAGGCGTCGCCCTCCAGCCACTGCGCGACCAGCCGACTCGACGCACCGCTGAACACCGGTGTGGCGAGGGCGACCAGCGCCACGACACCGAGGCTCGCCGCGATCGGCATCCGGACCAGGGCGAGCAGCAGGGCGGCGGCGCACTCCAGGGCGTAGCCGCCGGCGAGGAGCGCGCGGGGCGGCAGCCGGTCGGCCAGCGAGCCCAGCAGCAGGGAGCCGAACAGCTGCGGGAGGAAGCCGATACCGAAGGCCAGTGCGCTCAGCAGCGCGGAGCCGGTGGCCGCGAAGACCAGTACCGAGAACGTGGTGATCCGCAGCGCGTCCGCGGTGATCGCGACGGTGCGGGTCGAGAAGAGCAGCCGGAATCGCGGCTCGGCGAGGACCTCCCGGTAGGTGACGCGGGGCTCGCCCGGCACGGGTTCGGCGGTTGGGGTCATGACGCGCAGCCTCGCCGTGCGCCCGCCCCACCCGCCATTGATTCGTCGCTGGACGAATCGGAGCGGGCGGCCCGGCGGTAGCATGCCAGGGTGCTGCGCTTCGAAGTCTCCGTCGAGGACCTGCTGCGCAGCCGCTTCGCACTGTCGCCCGCCATGGACCTCTGCTTGCTGCTGCGCTCGCTCACCGGCCACGGTCGGCCACTGACGCGAGCCTGGGCCACCCGGCTCCTGCCGGTGTTCGAGCGGCTTCGCCGCGAGACCGAACTGGACGCCGCCCTCGCTCTGCAGACCGCGCAGGGCGGACCGGACTTCGTCGCCCCGCCGCCGCGCGGCCTCAACCAGACCTGGGCGGACGACCTGGCCTCGATCCGGGCCACGCCGCTGGAAGCGGCCCGCCGCGAGATCGCCGCCACCGCGACCGGCCCGTCCGCCCGAGATCCCCGCGTGCGCGCGGTGCTGGACTCGACGGACGCCGTCGCCAGGATCGCCGAGGCGTTGGACCGGGCGTGGCACGAGCTGCTCGCCGCGGACTGGCCGCAACTGCGCGCGATCTGTGAGCGCGACGTCGTGCACCGGGTGGGGCTGATCGGCGAACACGGATGGGCCACGACCATCGAGAGCCTGCACCCGGGCATCGCGTCGCGTGCCGGCGGCATCGAGATCGGCTTCTTCCGGGGCGGAACGGTGCGCCTCTCCGGCGACGGCCTCCTGCTGATCCCTTCGGTCTTCGTCGGGCATGTCGCCGCCCACTACGAAGACCCCTGGCCGAGGACCCTGATCTACCCTGCCCGCGGCACCGCCGCGCTCTGGGGCGAGCAGGAGGCCGTCCCGCGACCGGACGCGCTGACCGCTCTGGTCGGCCGGGCCCGAGCCCGGCTGTTGGTGGCGCTGGACGCCCCGGCCAGTACGAGCCACCTCGCCCGAAGCCTCACCATGGCACCCGGCGCGGTAGGAGACCACCTCGCCATCCTGCGAGACGCGGGACTGCTGGTCCGCGCCCGCTCAGGCCGCTCGGTGCTCTACCGACGCACCCCACTCGGCGAGGCACTGGTCGCCGGCGCGGGCTGAGGGCCCCGGATCAGCGCGGATCTTCGAGACGCAGCAGGTGGACGCGACACCCCGCCGAGCACCCCCGCCCGCAGGACCACGAGGGCGCTCGCGGTCGCGCGGGCCGTGGCCGCCGGGCCGTGTGGCTCGGCGGGGGTGTCGTGTCCGCTTTCTTCTTCCCTCCCTCTACTCGCGGATCGTCATGGTCCAGAAGTACGTCTGGTGCACGCTTCCCAGTTGCTTGCCCTGGCCGCGTTCCATGCCGATGCCCGTCCAGTCCGGAAGGTGGAACATGGACTTGGTGCCCGTGTTGTTGAAGGCGGCGAAGGCCACGGTGAGCTGGCGCTTCTTCTTGTCGACGTTCACCACCTGGTAGACCTCGTTGAAGGATCCCAGGAAGGCGTCCGGCGTCTCGTTGCCGCCCTGCCCGTCCGTCTTCATGCCCCAGATGTCCTTGGCGATGTTCGTCTTGGGATCCGCGTGCGAGGCGTCACCGCCGACCATGGACGGCGGCAGGTCCCAGTCCGCGGCGTCGGCGACCTGGAACAGGTACTTCAGCATCTCGCGGTTGTGCGGCCCGGTCGCCAGCTGCTGGGTGATCTTGGCGCCGGCACCGAAGGAGAGGGCGCCGCCCTTCCCGTCGAGCCACCGCTGCAGCACGTCCTGCCAGACGACGTTCGAGGTCTGGCCCTGGAAGTCCGCGCAGCCCGCCGCGACGCCCGAACTGACCTCGGCGCCGTCGACGCACGGCTTCATGTTGCCGCCGAGGACGTACACGTACTTGCGGAGTTCCTTCGCGAGCCTCTTGTTGAACTTCTCCTGGGCGTTGACGAGGGAGTTGAGCGCGTTCCTGCACGCCTGGTCGCACCCCGGGGCGGGAGCCGTGGCCGGGCCGCGCGGGGTGTTGGGGATGCCGCCGCTCGTGTGCTGCCCGGTCGGCTTGCCGTTCACGACCAGCGGCGGACGGGAACCGCAGCGGCACGCCCGGTCGAGGCCGGTCGGGTCGCTGAAGTTGACCGGGTCGTTGGCCGAGTAGCTGTAGGAGCTCAGCTTCTGCGGCTCGTAGGGCGACTGGAGCGGGTCCGTGGAGAGGAACCGTCCCAGGTTCGGATCGTAGACACGGGCCCCGAGGAGGGAGAAGCCGGTCGAGTCGTCCTCCGCCATGCCGACGAAGCCGCGGTCGCTCCCCGGCGCCGGGCCGGTGGAACCGCGCTGTGCTCCGAAGGGCGTGTAGCGGCGCCGGGTGACGAGCCCCGCCACGGTGATCGCCAGCTGGGCGGAGGCCTGGCCGTCGCCGAGCAGCCACGTCAGCACGCCGTTGGCGCTGCCGTCCGCGGTGCGCATCGCGACGCTCGCGTCACCGGCGGTGTAGTAGCGGGTCGCCTTGGCGGCCGCGGTGCCGACCTTGCGCACCTCGTGACCGTCGACGTAGAGGACGTTCTCCTGCGGCGTGGTGCGCAGCAGGACGTTGCCCTCGGCGTCGCGGACGTACCGGGTGGTTTCGTCGCCGGTCGCCTTCTTCTGGGTGATGGAGGCGAGCCTGCGCTGGGGGGTCCAGGCCAGCGAGGAGGCGACGCCCGCGACGGTGCGGTTCTTCAGCTGGCCCGAGGCGTCGTAGTCGTAGGTGTCCTTGCCCGAGGGCGAGGTCACCGAGGCGACGGCGTGCGGGCGCGGCTGGTCCGGGGTGTACGTGGACTCGTCGGCGCTGTAGCCGGCGTAGGCGTAGTCCTTCTTGGTCGTCGCCCCGCCCTGACGGGTGTCGGTGACGGACTGGATGTTGCCCATCCCGTCGTAGCCGTACTGCGTCTGGTAGGGCGCGGGTCCGGCGAAGTCGGAGCCGGGCGTGGTGCCGCAGCTCGTCGCCGCGGTGGTCCAGGCGTCGGTGAGCCGGTTCAGGTCGTCGTAGCGGTAGCACTCCTGCTGGTTGTCGGTCGAGGCGCGCAGGGAGGACACCGAACCACCGTTGTCGTGGGTGTAGGTGTCGTCCTGCACCTTGGTGCTGGTGCCGTTCCTGAGGGTGTTGGTGACGACGTTCTTGAGCCAGCCGGTGCCGTTGGCGTCGTCGTAGCCGAAGGTCCGGGTGAGGGACGTGTCGGTGCCCACGGTGCCGAAGCTGCGGGAGGTGAGCCGGCCGTAGTTGTCGTACCCGGTGCCGGACAGGTAGGTGGCCAGGCCGCTGGAGACCTTGGAGAGCCTGCCCTGGGGCGTGTAGGCCGTGGTGACGGTCTCGGCGGGCAGGCCGCCGATCGCCGGGTAGGCCACCGAGGTGACGTGGTCGGCGGAGTCGTAGCCGAACCCGAACGTGTACGAGCCCGCGAGGCCTGCTCCGTCGTCGGGGACGGTGACCGACTTGGAGGTCGGCCGCCCGTTGGCGTCGTAGGCGTTGACCCTGGTCGTGTACGCGAGCGCGCCGGCGTACGTGGTGCCCGCCGCCGGCAGGCCCTTGCCGCCGGTGGCGGTGTCGTAGGCCTGGCTGGTCAGGACGGTGGTGCCCTGCTTCGTCCTGGTGCCCCGCAGCAGGTTGTCGTACTCGTAGCTGAGCACGGTGCCGTTGGCGTCCTGGGTGGTCGCCACCTGGCCGTTGCCGTCGTACGTCGTCGAGCTGGCCCCGGCGTCGGGATCCTCGGTGGTGACGCGGTCGCCCGCCCAGTTGTAGGTGTAGTGGGTGGTGTTGCCGCGCGAGTCGTGGATGTACTTCAGATCGCCGCTGCGCGTGTACTCGTACGACGTCGTCAGTGACTCGGCGCCGATGTGCTCGACCACCTTCTCGGTCCGTCCGAAGACGTCCGTGTAGGTGTCGACGGGCCCGCCGGTGGGCGGGAAGACGGTGGTCAGGTCGGCGCCGCCGTAACGGGTGACCGTCTTGTTCACCGGCTGGACCACGCCGTTGACCTGGATCTGCGTCAGGGTGGTGCGGCCGGCCCAGTCGACCACGGCGTCCGTGTACGACGGGAGGTCGGCGACGGCCGGGTTGACGGGTGCGGAGCCCATCGCGCCCGAGTTGTAGAACGGTGCCGAGGTGCCGGCCACGTTCCCGGAGGAGTCGTACCGGGTGACGGTCACGATGCGCCCCGCACCCGAGGGTGCGGTCTCGTGCTTCTCCCTCTCACGGCCCAGGCCGTCGCTGTAGACGATGCTCTGCGCGTACGTCGAGCCGGACTGCAGCGCCTCCGAGGTGGTCTTGAGGCCGGCGCCGGTGGCCACGTCGGGCACGCCCGTCGGGGAGTCGGCGACCGGCACGCCGTAGCTGAACCTCAGCGTCGGGTTTCCGGCGGGGTAGTTCGCGGACTCGGCCGGTTTGAAGACCTGCGAGACGCGGCCGACCGCGTCGTAGACGACCCGGGTGGTGTTCCCGTTGGCGTCCACGGACTTCCAGGGCCGGCCGAAGAAGCGGGAGTAGTACTCCGTGGTCGCCATCGGCGTGCCCGGGCCGGTGCCGTCCGGGTCCGGGGTCGTGGTCGTGATCCCGTCGTTGGGCCACGAGGTCGCCGGGTTGTACGTCGTCGTGGTCAGGTTGTTCCTGCCGTCCCACGCCTTGGTCCGGCGTCCGGCCCCGTCGTACTCGCTCCGCGCGGCACGGTAGGCGGTGGCGTCGGTGTGGACCCGCACCTCCGTGGCGTTGCCGTCGGTGAGCTTGGTGTCGTTCTCCGAGAACGAGGTGGCCCCGTCGTAGAACGTGATGGTCCGCTTGTCCTGGTGGAGGGTGTCGTTGCCCGCCGCCTGGTCCGCGGCCACGGTGGTGCAGGAGACGTTGTAGTGCCGGTCGTCGTCCTGGTAGACCATCCAGCGCTTGGTTCCGGTCCCGTCGAGGACGTCGGTGTTGTAGGCCCGGCCGTACTCGGTGCAGCTGTTGTCCGAGACGCCGGTCGCGCCCCACTCGTCGATCCGCATCGGCAGGCCGAACGTCGTGGAGGCCGCCTCGTTGTCGTCGTACTCGTTCTCGACGATGTGCTCACGCCAGGTGGCGGAGGCGTCGGAGGACGTCGCCAGCTTCTCCAGGCTCCGCGTCTTCTTCTCGCGGACGAACCTCGCGTCGGGCAGACCCACGTACTGCGCGGTGTTGTGCGTCCAGTACTCGTGCCACTGCCGCGACTGCGCCTTGTCCTCGTGGTCGCGGCTCGACGTCTCCAGCGTCTTGCCCGCCAGCCAGGGCGAGTCGGTCCACTCCGCGCCGTCGGAGTCGGTGACCTTCACCGAGCGCGTCTGCGCCGGATCCGTCTTCACCGTCCGGTCGCCGTCGAGACCGCGGTACAGCCAGTAGTAGGTGGAGTGCTTGTTGGAGCCGGCTCCGGTGGTGACGAGCACCTTGCCGTAGCCGCGCCACTCCGACCAGGACTCGTCCTCGTCCTTCGCGATGGGATCGGCGGTGAACCGCCAGCCGGGTGCGCCGTCGTACTCGTACTCCGTCGTCATCGCCGGATCGCCGTCACCCGCGTCTCCGGGATCGGCGACGACCCTGGTCACCACGAACTTCTTGAACCAGCCGCTCCGCTCGGTCTCCGAGCCTTCCGGGGTCCACTTCTGCCAGAAGCACTCGTAGGCGTTGGACGACTGCGAGGGCAGGTTGTTCTCGTCGCACTGGCGGTCGATGGCGCCGGCGTCGTCGGTGGCGTGCCCGTAGGTGGCGGTGATGGTGGCTCCGGTGTCGGTGAACACCTTGTTCATCCGCCGGAAGTTCAGCTCCCCGGCGCCGACCTTGTTGTCCTGCCACTCACCGTTGAAGTTGATCGTGGGCAGCGTGATGTCGTCGCCGGAGTAGCCGCGCCGCTGGATGTAGTCCAGCCACAGCTGGTCACCGACCGCTCCGGCCGGATCCATCAGCGCGTACTTCATCTGGTACTGGCGGACGGTGTCCCAGGCCGCGGCGTTGTCGTCGCGGACCTTGATCACGATGTCCCACAGCATGCCCCGCTGGAAGAAGGTCGGGAAGTAGGTCTTGCCGACGCAGGACTCCCCGTCCTCGGGCCCGTCGCAGATGAGGTCGACGGGCACGTCCGGATAGGACTCCGGCTTGGCGTCGATCGTGGGGCAGTCCGGGGTCGTGTGGTTCAGCGGGTCCTTCTCCGCCATCCGCTCCACGCACCGGTTGACGTGCTGGAAGTCGACCTGGCCCGGCAGTTGGGCGCCGGGGATCTGGGAGGACCAGCCGTAGTCGATCCGCTCCAGGTAGGAGGCGGAGTCGTACGAGCGCGCCTTGTCCGCCGCCGCCACCGAGCGGTAGAAGTTCTGCTCCTTCGTGTAGAAGTAGGTGTTCTCCACCTCGTTGGGCGTCACCACCCGGTCGAGGTTCCACCGGTAGGCCTGCTTGCAGGGGTTCGGGTAGGAGGCGTGGCACGGCTCGCCGGCGTCGTCGCCGACGACGGGGACGGTGAGGACGGAGTTCGTCTTCTCGTACGCGCTCTGCGAGTTGAGCCGCTCGGTGCGTCCCCAGCCGAAGTAGTAGCGGGTGCCGTCCTGGTGGGTGATCACCCAGAACTCGTCCGTGTTGTCGCTGCCGTAACCGCCGTTGAGCTTCTGGACCCGCCAGCCGGGGTCGTCGAGCAGGTGGAAGGAGCCCGTGCCGGTGCCGTCCTGGATCAGCTCCGACGTGGTGCCGCCGAGATTGATCACGTAGTTGGCGCCGTTCGGGTCCTGGCCCGAGTTCGGGGAGTCCCAGCACAGGTCGCCGAACGTGGGGTGGCCGTCCTGGGTGCAGTTCTTGTAACGCCGCTCGATGAAGCCGACGTTGAGGTCCCAGCCCATGCCGACCCAGGAGGCCTGGTTGTTCGACCCCGACGTGCGGCCGTCGATGGACTGGGAGTTGTAGTCGAGGGACAGCTCCGGCGCCTTGCCCATCGGGGGTTCCGGCACCTCGATCGGAACCGAGTAGGTGAAGGCGCCCGATCCGAGCGACACGTCCCACTTGCCGGTCGGCGAGAGCGTACTCGCCCGGTAGTCACCCTTGTCGGAGGACGAACCCGAGGCCAGCGCGTACACCGACGGCTCGGCGAGGGCCGCCATGCCCGAGATCCGGCGCGTCTCCGGCGCCGCTTCGACGACCGCCGTCAGGCTCTTCCGGCCGGTGTCGTTCTTCGCCGTGACGTACTGGGTCCGCTGACACGCCGCGACCTCGGGGGTGGTCGCGGCACACGCGGGCAGCCGGACCATGCGCAGCCGGGAGGCGAAGTCGCCGCCGTAGGCCGTGGCGAACCCGGAGTAGTCGATCGACACCTCGACCGGACCCGCCGTACGGCCACCGTCCTTGCGGGACACCCGCAGGGCGAGGCCGAGCCCGCCGGCTGCCTCGGCCTGCCCGTGGTCCAGTACCTGAACGTCGACCTTTGACGGCGGAAGGTCGGCGCTCAGGCCCGCGGACTTTGCTTTCGCTTCCGGGCCCGACTTCGCCCGGCGTACCGAAACGGAGGGCGTTCCCACGGACTTGGCCGTCGTTCCGAGCTCGACCGTGGCCACCGAGGGGGCCGGCCAGGACACCTTCGGCGCCTGCGTCAGGGTCGGCTCAGCGGCCTGCGGAACCGGCGCGTCCAGCGCCCGCGCCCGCACACTGGGCTCATCCGCCCGGGGCAGCGCCACCGCCGTCGCGGTCGGTGCGACCACCAAGGCGGAGAGCAGACCCGCCATCAACCCCTTGCTGACCAGCGCGGCCATGCCGCGCGAGCGCAATCGTCTCAAGGTTTCGCTCAACTCTCTGGAGGGCCGCCGCATCTCGGCCACTCGCACGCCCGGCGGCGCGCCTCCTCGCGGCCGGGACACCTCGGCTATGGGTTCACTGTGCACGGATCAGGACACAGGGCACGGACCCTAGACTCCGCCGGATTGCCATGTCCAGTTCAACAAATGCGACAATCAACGCCTATGACCCAACGGTCTGTTGCAGGTGCAACACTTCTGACAAGATCCCTCCCTGTCAGCCGTCCAGAGCGCGAGCACATGGACACATGCCCAGGTCACGGAGCATCCGGACCGCAGAGGGAGGAATCTCGATGCGCCTCGCATCCCGGTTCAGATCACGCAGGATCGCCGTCGTCCTCAGCACCGTCCTCCTCGCCGCGGGGCTTCAGTTGACGGGCGCGTCGACCGCCGCCGCGGTCGTGGCCGAAGGCCCGGTCTTCAACAAGCCGACCGGCACGGTGGCCGAGCAGCAAGCGATCCGCACCCAGCTCCTCGGGTACATCGGCACGGCCGCTCCGGGCTCCGACATCAAGGTGGCGATGTACCACCTGTGGGACGAGGGGGTCGCCCAGGCGCTCGCCGACGCGCACACCGTCCGCGGGGTGAACGTCCAGACGATGCTGGACTCCACGAGCGCCGCGTCCACGACGGACACCTCGTACGCGATCCTGGCGAACGCCCTCGGCACCGACCGCACGAAGAGCTCGTTCGTCGGCACCTGCCCCGCGAAGCAGTCCTGCCTCGGTGACCCCGCCGCGCTGAGCGGCAACGGGATCAACCACAACAAGTTCTGGCTCTTCTCCCAGGTCGACGGCGCCTCCGACCTCGTGGTGCAGAGCTCCTCGAACATGACCCCGTCGGGCTACAGCCGCATGTGGAACAACGCCTTCGTGCTGCCGTTCAACGTCCCGATGTACACGGCGTACTCGAACTACTTCGCCAAGCTCAAGGGCATGGACTGGCAGAGCTGGGACTACAGCACCACCACGTCGAGCCCGTTCAAGGCGTACTTCTTCCCGTACCCCGGCGCGGGGAACTCACAGGACACCATCTGGAACGTCCTCGACAACGTGACCTGCGCGTACACCTCCGGCGGCGTCAGCAAGCAGACCAAGGTCCGGGTCGCGGTCCTGCGGCTCACCCGGCAGGGCGTCGCGGAGAAGCTGACGGCCCTCCAGCGCGCCGGCTGCTCCGTCGACGTCGTGTACGCGGAGACCGACAGCCTCGCG
The DNA here is from genome assembly GCF_001426405.1 of Streptomyces sp. Root1304. Classification (GTDB taxonomy): domain Bacteria; phylum Actinomycetota; class Actinomycetes; order Streptomycetales; family Streptomycetaceae; genus Streptomyces. The sequence continues at coordinate 358,008 of NZ_LMEP01000022.1, forward strand.
AGCAGCGGCACGGCCGGCACGTGGGAGGCACTGCACGCCACGGGCGGCCCCACCGTGCGCTGCTACAACTGGGACGAGGACAACAACCCGGACACCACCAACTCGGTCGTCCACTCCAAGTACCTGCTGATCGACGGCATGTACGACGGCACCGTCAACAAGGTGCTCTGGACCGGCAGCCACAACTACTCCGGCCCCGCCCTCCGCGAGAACGACGAGGCGCTCCTCAAGGTGGACAACTCCGCCTACCACGACGCCTACGTCGCCAACTTCACCGCGGTGAAGGCCGCGGCCTTCCCCGGCACCGCGGACACGTCCGACGAGTGCAAGGGCGTCAAGAAGACCACGGACTGACCTTCCCGCTCCCCCTCTCGCGACCGGAGCCGCCGACGGTGTCGGCGGCTCCGCCCACGCGTGCGGTGCCGGGCCGGGGGTGCGGAGCCGGGCCAGGGGTCCCCCCGCGCATCGGCAGCGGCACCCCCGAGGTCATCGGTCGCCGGCCAGGTCCAGGTCGTCGCTGCGCGCCCCGGCCGCCACCTCGGTGGGCCGGGGGCCGCGCCACGGGTGCGCGATCGGGTGCGACACCGCCTGCCACCACGACTCCCCGGGCAGCTTCCCGCCCGGTTCGAAGGGCTCGCCGGGGCGCGGGAACGCCACCGCCTGGCCGGCCTCGTCGGCGGAGTCCTTCGTCCACTCCCCCGGCTCGGCCCACGGGTGCGGGGCGAGGTTGAACGTGCCCCAGTGGATCGGCAGCAGGACCCCGGCGGGGCCGCCGCCCTGGAGGTCCAGGTGCAGCGTCACAGCCGACAACGCCTGTAGCAACAGCCCCTGCCGTGAGTACCTGCGACGCCGGGGCATCCGGCACACGATCCCGGAGAAGACCGACAGTCAGGCCGTCCGCCTGCGCAAAGGCTCACGCGACGGACGGCCAGTTGACTTCGAACACGATCGACCGAACGAGTCCTAGCCGAGTGCGCTGTGGCTGAGCCAGCCGCTGGCGCCGACGAGGACTCGGGCGCCGTGGGTGGTGCGCGTGCCGGCGTAGAAGTAGAGCTTTCCGTCGCTCATGGCGGTCCAGAGGTCGGGGATGCTGTCGCCGTTGAGATCAGGCGTACCGATGATCATCGGGATGGCGGAGGATCCCCAGCCGGAGCTTCCGTAGATCTCGTCCTTGCCCGTGGCCGAGGTCGACGCGAGAGCGATCGAGTTGAGGTCGAGGCCGCCTCCGGCGAGGGCCTTGCCGTGCCGGAGGAGAAGGCCGCGTGCAGGGTCCTCGCTTCGCCACAGGAGGTCGGGGACGCCGTCGCCGCCGATGTCGGTGACCATGACGATGTCTCTCTGGTCCCAGGCGGTGTCGAGAAGCAGGCGGGCTTCATGGAAGGCGCCGCCGGTGTAGCCGACGAAGGCCCAGAGCTGGGGGCCGGCCTTGACGAGCATGTCGGGGAGTTTGTCCCCGGTGATGTCGCTCGTCGCGACGATCTGGGTGAGGCTGCTGGGAGCAGGAGCGTTGCTGGGGAGCAGGATTTCACGGCGCTTGTCGATGTTGACGGCGCCGTAGCCGTCTCCTGGGTAGACCCACAGCTTGCCGCCGACGCGGGCGATCATGTCCTGGAGGCCGTCGCCGCCGTAGAAGTCGCCGTTGTGGGTGATCAGCGCGCCCTTGAAGTGGGCGCTGGCGGGGGCGATGAAGGCGGGAAGGTCGTCGCCGTTGGGGTCCTTGTCGGGGTTGTAGCGGTAGGCGCCGGACATGGAGTAGTCGACGTCGCCGGTGCCCTTGAGGAGGTCCGCGGTGGCGTGGGACGGGTAGAGGCGGAGGTTACCGGCGGAGGTGATCGCCAGGAGGTCGGGGAGTTTGTCCCCGGTGAAGTCTCCGGGCATGTCGGCCTGGTCGCGCGGGGTGACGTAGAAGAAGTACTTCGTGGGTTCCGAGACGTGGCCCGCGCCGTCGATGGTCCTGACGAAGAGCACGTTGGGGCCGGCGGTGGGCGGCTTGGCGCTGCTGAGCAGCGCCGTGGTGGTGATCGGGGTCCCGGCGGTCCGAGTGAGGGAGAAGGGATAACCGGAGGAGTTGAACCCGTACTCGTACCGGACGACGTCAGTGTCCAGCGCCCGGAAGGTGAAGGAGCCCGGGGTCCCGAACTTCTTCTTCGACCACTTGGCGTCCTCTGCCTCGTTTCCGAAGGCGTTCTCATTGCTGTCGGCGTCGGGGAAGTCGACGGAGGTGACCTTCGGCGGCCGGGGTGCGGCACTGTCGAAGACGAATCGGCAAGGAATGCCGGCAGGGGCGTAGGTCGAGGTGGTGCCGGCGTCGTCGATGGCCCGTACCTGCCAGGAGTAGGTGGTGCCGTTGACGAGGCCGCTGGTGGCGAAGCCGGAGGTTGTACGGAGGGCGGCTGCGGTGTCGCCGCCGACGGAGACCGTGCCGGTGGCCTTCAGCATGTCTCCTGTGGTGGCCCACTTGCCGACCGGCCACAGGTCGAAGTCGATCCGGTCGAGGTTCTTGTCCGCGTCGGTCGACCGGGCAGTGAAGGTCAGCGCTTCGGCGCCCACGCGAACGTACGGCGCGGTGGTGGTGCACTTGGCGTCGGGGCCGAGGTCGAGATTGGTCGGCGCGGTCGGAGGGCGGTTGTAGACGAGGGTGAGCGCGGGGGCGTTCTCGCCGTTCGCCTGGAACTTCTTCCATGCGTACTGGGAGTCCTCGTCCCGTGCGCGCATGCCGAACGTGACGGAGCTCTTGCCCTGATCCGCCGCGCTCTGCGCCGCCGCCCTCACGTCGAAGGTCTCATAGGCGTCGCGGCACCCGGTCTTGTAGCCGTGCGCGAAAGTCCCGGAGGCGACCTTGTTGCCGTCGTGCAGTCGGGGGGCGTTCTTCCAGTTCGTCCGGCCGCTGATCGCACCGGTGACGTGGACGCTCATTGACCTGGGGCTGCACGACCACGAGTAGGTCTCCAGCAGGCTGAGCTTTGCGCTCATGATCTTCGCGCCCTTGAGGGTCTTGTCGAACGCGATGTTGAAGTACGAGCGGGACGTGCCCCACGTGTCGGACTCGAATCCGACCCGGGCCTCGTGGCTGCCTCCCTTGTTGAAGTCCTTGCCGTTGAAGAAGGTGGCGTTGGGGAAGCGGCTGTAGGCGGTGGTCCAGTCCTGCGTGTGCTTCGTGACCGAGGGGTCGATGAAGACCGGGTAGGTCGTGGTGGAGTCGTTGAGGAAGTCCTGGTTCGGGGTCAGCAGCCAGTTCGACTCGGACAGCTCGGCCTCCACCAGGTCACCCCGCGATTCGGGCGAGGGTCCGTTGAGGAGCGCCAGTCCCAGAGTCGCGGCGGAGCCGGACTGGGAGGGTGCGGGGGTCGGCTCGGGCGGTGCCGAAGGGAGCGGTGACTCGGTCAGCGTGGGCTGGGGCCCGTCGGTCGCCGTGGGCAGGACCTCGGCGAGTGGGTCGGTCACGTCGTTGGCCAGCTCTTCGGCACTGGCCGTGGGGCTCGGTGCGGCGGAGGTCGTGGTGCTCGTGGACGGGGCCGGCGTCTCGGACGCGGAAGGCTGGGCGGTGGCGCCCACCGATCCGTCGGTGACTGCCGGGGTGCCGCTGCTGTCCCACATCATCGGGGTCGCGGACATGGCGACCTCGTCTCCGTCGGTGGTCTGCGCCGCGACGACACCGGAGGCCGGGTCAAGCCGGAAGACGAGGTTGGACGACATCAGCCCGTACGACAGCTGCGCGATATGAGGATCCGCCGCCGCCGCACGGTTCTTGAGAACGATGAGCTGCGCGAAGCCGGTGTCCTCCGCGGTGAGGACCAGGTCCGCGCCGGGGAAGATCTCGGGGTAGAGCGCACGCGACCCGTCGATGATCGGGGTCGGTACGGGCCCTGGCCAGGTGAGCTGGATGTCATAGGTCCCGGCGACCGTCATCGTGATCAGAGGAGTACTGGCGGCAGGTTCCTCGGAGACACCTCGAACGAGGGAGACACGCCTGACACTCTTACGGGAAGCACGGTCAACGGAGCCACCGGCGGAGAACACGATGCGCGTGTTCGTCGCCTTCGGCTCCCAGCCGTCATTCGTACGGTGGAGCGTGGTGTCGACGGGCTTCCAGTCACCGCCGGACTTCGCCCAGATCGGGGAAGCGTAGAGCTTCTTCTGCGTCAGTCCGTCGGGGCGTGCCCATGTTGTCGAGCGCGCCGTGCGCTGGGCGGTGATCTCGACCGGCTTGCCGGTCTTGCGGGCCAGATTGAACGCGGTGTCCTGAGCTACCACCCGGCTCTCGCCGTGCTTCTCGGAACCGTTGCCGGGAAGCGATGAATTCAGGCCACCTGATGCACCAACAGGCCGCAAGTTGGCATAAGCGATTCCTCCAGCGGCGATTGCGACGGCAACTACTGCCGCGCCAACGCGCCGACCGGGGTTGCGCCATCCTTCTTGACTCATGTGCGAGGTCCCCTTCCCCCCAGAATCCGGGGCTCTCGCGCACCGGCTGGAACTACGAAGCCAGCCATGACGTCTAAGAGGGCGACCTGGGTAGCACACCCTCGGGGAGGTCACGGCTGGGCCAGCTGATGATGGCCTACGGCATCCGCCCCGTCACGCCGCAACCGGACCGTCGGAACGGGACCACCGCGGGGCAGAAGCAGGATTCCGGAAGCAGCGAGAAGGAGTTGCTCCGCGGCATCAAGGGGTCGGCGCCCCGGCACATGGCGCTAAACATGCGCAAATCCTGCAAGGTGTCAACCTATTCATCCGCAAGTGGGCGCGGGAATGCCTGATTACCCCAGCCGAGTGCACTGATCCAGTTCATCGGAATGGTTCCGATGAACCGCATTGATGCCACACCATGCCATTACGTTCCGTGACGATGATCACGCCTGCCCGGCGTTCTCTGGCATTCCTTCACGTCATGACCGCAGAATCTGCGCAAGCCTGAAGTGCAATCACACGCGGTCCGTTCCGGTCCCGCTCCGAGTGGTCCGGGGGGACCCCGTCTTGTCTGGTCGTCTTTCGCCTGCCCGTCGTCGCAGACGGCGCCTCTTCCTTCCCGCCTTGGGGGCGGCGCTCCTCGTCGGTTTGCTGCCCGCCCAGTCGATGGCTCTGCCGCCCGACCCGACCGCTGCGGAGACGGGCCGAGAAACCCTCGAAGCGGAGCCGCTCGCTCTCGAACCTCTTGTGGAGGAAAAGCCGGTCGAGGGCCAGACGTTCGAGGAGGATCTCGAGACCTTGAAGGTCGAGGTCCCCGACGACCAGCAGGCGGCCCCCGCCGGTACCACGACCCCGCCGCCGGCGAACACCGGCACCGTGACCTTCGGGTCCGGCGTCAGCCAGACCTCGGCCACCAGCACGACGGCCGATCAAGTGGGCCTCCAGCCGGCCACGAACAGCGTCCCGGTCAGCCTCGGTCAGGCTGTCGGCCAGCCCGCCCCCACTGGCACCTGGCAGACCACCGTCGTGAACCGGGCCGACGAGATCAGCAAGGTCGAAGGCGCGCTGACGGTCGGCACTCTGGTGACCGTTCAGGCTCCCGCCACGGGATCCGTGCCGGTCTCGGTACAGGTCGACTACAGCAAGTTCGAGAACCTATACGGTGCCGACTGGTCCAGCCGTCTGCGCCTCGTCCAGTTCCCCGAGTGCTACCTGACCACGCCGCTCGAAGAGGCGTGCCAGGAGTACGAGGAACTGGAGACCGTCAACGACACGGGCACCAAGTCGATCACCGCGACGGTCGACACCGCCGCGGACGGCACGACCACACCCGCTGTCACCACGGGCAGCGCCCCGTACTCCGGACCCGCGGTGATGCAGGCCTCCTACACCACCGCCACTCCCGTGGCCACGGGCGGCGACAAGGCCGTCATCGGCACGGTGGACTCCGGTGCCGGCGCCGGAGGCTCGTTCAAGGCGACGCCGCTCGCCTCCAGTGGGAAGTGGTCGGCCGGAGGCTCCTCCGGAGCCTTCACCTGGAGCTACCCTCTGACGATTCCTCCCTCGCCTGCCGGTCCCGCGCCGAACGTGTCGTTCGACTACAGCTCGCAGACGGTGGACGGCAAGACGGCCGTCTCTTCCCCGCAGACGTCCTGGGTCGGCGAGGGCTGGGAGTACGACCCCGGTCACATCGAGCGCCGCTACCGAACGTGCAAGGACGACACGAAGCCTCTGGGCTCGAACGCGGCCAACAACACGGCCAGGGCCGACAAGACCAGCGACCTCTGCTGGGTGTCGTACAACGCGGTGATGTCGCTCGGCGGCAAGACGACCGAGTTGGTCCGGGACGACGCGGCGACCACCGACGCCGAGAACGATACGGAGATCTACCGGCCTCAGGTCGACGACGGCAGCAGAATCCAGCGGATGACGGGTGGTACGAACCGTGACAACAACGGTGAGTACTGGGTCGTCACCACCGCCGATGGCACCAAGTATTTCTTCGGCCTGAACCAGGTGGGTGACGGTCACGCCGACACCAACTCCGTCTCGACTGTGCCGGTCTTCGGCAACCACCCTGACGAGCCGTGCCACGGCTCCTCCTTCGCCGCCTCCCGCTGCACGGACAAGCAGCAGGCGTGGCGCTGGGGTCTCGACAAGATCGTTGACGTCCACGGCAACGTGATGGTTGTCAACTGGTCTCAGGAGAAGAACTACTACGCGGTCCGCGAGAAGCGGAAGGATCCGGAACAGTACGACCGGTACGCGTACCCGACGAGCATCGAATACGGCATGCGCGCGGGCAGCCTCACCAATCCTGCGGCGAAGGTCGTCTTCGGAACGCAGCAGCGCTGCCTCAAGGACGCCACGGCATGCGCGGCCGCGAACTTCGACAAGACCGGCGACCCTGGCGCCTATCGCGCCTGGTGGGACACCCCTGGTGCGCTGAACTGCAAGGCAACCTCCGACCTCTGTCCTTCCTTTCCCTCGTTCTGGACGCAACTGCGCCTGGCAACGGTGACCACGTGGGCTGCCCGTGCCGGCCAGACGGAGCTGGGCAAGGTCGACAGCTACACGCTGCACCAGTCCTTCCCCGAGGACTGGTACGACACCTCACCGGGACTCTGGCTCAACTCCATCACCCGCACCGGTTTCAAGCCCGGTGACACGACCGGCACCATCCAGTCCAAGGACGGCGTCAGTTTCGCCCACTACACCGTCGGAACCACGTCCCCGCTACGAAACCGGCTCAAGGACAAGCAGCTCCGCAACCTGGTGCCGACCGGGCTGGCTACGGACAAGCGCCCCCCGTTCACTCGACCCCGCATCGGCACCGTGGCAACGGAAGCCGGCGGCAGCATCGAGGTCGAATACGCCGGCGGATGCGCGGCTGAACCAGCCCAGGACCTGGGCAAGGCCAACACGTACTGCTACCCCGTGCGCTGGTCACCTGACGGCGACGAAAAGACGCCCGCCAAGGCGTGGTTCAACAAGTACGTGGTCGCGTCGGTCACCGAGACCGACAAGGTCACCTCGCTCTTCACCAAGCCGGTCTACACCCAGTACCGCTACTACGGACCGGCTTGGGCAAAGAGCGAGGACGAGTTCACCCGGCCCTCGCTGCGGACGTACAGCGACTGGCGAGGCTACCGGAAGGTCACGGCTACCAAGGGCGCCAGCATCACGCCGCTGTGGGATACGCCGCAGTCCCAGTCGTTCTCGGAGACGCGCTACTTCCAGGGCGTCGGCGGGGAGGTGCTCGACTCTGAGAACGTGGCCCTGGCCGGGTCGGACGGCACGAAGGTGACGGACGAGCCGCAGTACGCCGGCATGACTGCCGAGACGGTCACCTATCTCAACTCCAACAAGCTGGCCAACGGCAGGCCCAAGGTCGTCAGCAGAACACTCAGCGTTCCGGAGTCCACCACGACCGCGTCCCGCAGCCGTAAGGCAGAGGACGGCACAGCCCTCGACCCGCTTCTCGCCCGTCGGACCAGCGTCAAGCAGACCGACACCATTCAGACAGTCGGCACCAGTTGGCAAGGAGTACGCACAACGACCGTGGGCCGTAACTCGTACGGCCTCCCAACTGCCGTCGAGACCGCCGTCGTCAAACGGAACGGTACCGGGGGCGAGACTCTCTCCGAGCAGTCCTGCACCAAGACCGGGTACGTCCACAACGAATCGGCCTGGCTTATCGGGCTGCCCACGTCGAAGCGCACCACCACGACCACCTGCACCAATTCCGACACGGCCGACCCCGCCACCGAGCTGAAGGGTTCGGTGCAGATCACATACGACAACGACGCTGCCGCACCCACCCGGGGCCTGACCACGTCCGTCTCCGAGATCGACGGCGCCGGTACCACTCACTCCGTCACCACCTCCACGACGTACGACCCCCTCGGCCGCATCCGCACCGTCACCGCACCCGGGACAGGCGCGATCGAGACGCAATACACCCCCGGCGACCAGGGCGGACCAGTCACCGCGGTCAAAACCATCAGGAAGCTCAAGCCCGGCCTCACCGAAATAGTCCACGAGTCCACCACCACCTTCGACCCGGGTCGGGCTCTGCCCCTGACCGCCACCGACCCCAACGGCCATGTCACCAGGACCGAGTACGACGCGCTTGGCCGCCTCATCAAGAGCTGGTCCGCTTCCCGCTCCTCCGGGAGCCAACTCCCCAACGTCGAGGTCGAGTACCAGCAGGCCATCGCCACACCGAACGAGACCCGCCCGGCGGCCGTCACCGTCAAGACCCTCAAGGACGACGGCACCTACGCCCGTCAGATCACGCTCTACGACGGCCTGCTGCGCCAGGTCCAGACCCAGTCCGAGGCCGTCGGACCGGGCAGGATCATCAGCGATACCGAGTACAACTCCGAAGGTTTGGTAGCCGAGCAGACAGGCAGCTACCTCGCCAAGGGCGAGCCCGAAACCAAGCCGTTCGAAGTCAAGTCCGCCACCCTCATACCCAGTCGCGCCAAGACCTTTTACGACGGCCTCGGCCGCGCCGCACGACAGACCACGTTCCACGGTGCGATCGCCAAGTACTCCTCGTACACCGGATACGGCGATGACAGCGTCACGGTGGACCCGCCCGGTTCCACCGTCCCGAAGACGACGACGTACTCCGACGCCCTCGGTCGCGTCACGTCGATCCGCCACTACACCGCCCTCGGCAGCAACGGCCCCTACCGTGCGACCACGTACGGCTACGACAAGCGCGGCAACCGCACCGCGGTCACCGATTCGGCCGGCAACACCTGGACGTACGCCTATGACGCACGAGGCCGAGTGACAGCTGCGAAGGACCCCGACACGGGCACCACCAAAACGGAGTACGACAACGCCGACCGCCCGACCCTCGTCACAGACGCCTCCCTGAAGTCCACGTACACCAAGTACGACGAACTCAGCCGGGTCACCGAGGTCCACGAAGGCTCGGCAAGCGGCGCCCTGATGAAGTCATTCACCTACGACAAGGCCGGCGCGCTCGGCCTTCTCCACGAGTCGACGCGTCACACCGCCGACGGTGACTACATCAACCGCGTCACCAGCTACGACACCGAGTACCGGCCCACCAAGCGTGAAACCGTCATCCCCAGCAACAGCATGACGACGGGCATGTCGGGCGTGTACGCGTACACCTACACGTACACGCCCATGGGTGCGCCTCTCTCAGTCACCCTGCCCAAGGTCGGCGGGCTGGCCGACGAGAAGGTCATCACCCGATACAACGAGGACGGCCTGCCCGAGTCCACCTCGGGCCACAACTGGTACACCACCGACGCCAGCTACTCCCCGTACGGCGAGGTACTGCGCACCGTCTCCGGCGCCCAGCCCTACCGGGTCTGGACCACCAACTTCATCGACGAACACACTGGTCGGCTCCAGCGCACGGTCACCGACAGGGAGACCGCCGGCCCGCACGAAATCACGGACGCCCGCTACTCCTACGACACCGCCGGCATGATCACCGCCAGCGCCCGAAAGCTCTTCGAAGCGGCGGGGGCGGCCTGGGACAACCAGTGCTTCACCTACGACGTCATGGGCGAGCTGGTCAACGCCTGGACGTCGAATATCACCCCCGCGGACATCAAGACCGCGGGCGGCACCGGGTGCAAGGCCGAAAGCGGCGCCACATGGGGCTACCGCAATGACGGTGCTCCCTCCAACGGTCCGGTCGCGGACGCTGTTCCCCAGGCCGGTACCCAGCCCACCAACCTCGCCACGACAGCTCCCGCCGCCAGCACCGTCGCCACCGGCGCGACCGCCTACCGCCAGTCCTTCACCTTCGACCGGCTCGGCAACCGCGCCACGATGACCGAGCACGACCCGGCCGGCGACACCACCAAGAACACCAGCTACGGCTACACCTACAACCCCAGCCAGCCGCACACGCTGACCTCCGTCGCCACCGCCCCGGCAGGCAAGGGCAGCAGCTACACCTACAACCCCACCGGCACCACCCGCACCCGAGACCTGCCCGGCACCGACCAGGACCAGACCCTCGAGTGGACCAACGAGCACAAACTCGCCTCCAACACCGTCGGCACGACCAAAACCACCTACGTGTACGACGCCGAGGGCAACCGCCTCCTGGAAAACACCTCCGGAGTCGGCAGCACCCTCTACCTGGGCGAAGCCGAGGTCACCACCAACGGCACAGCCATCACGCAGGCCTCCCGCGCCTACGCCCAGGCCGGCGCACCCACCGTCGTGCGGACCACGAACGGCACCAACACGGGTCACGTGCTCAACGCCCTGATCGCCGACCATCTCGGAACCGCCAACACCACCGTCGAACTCGCCACCGGCCAGAAGGTCACTCGCCGCTCGCTGAAGCCCTACGGCGAACTCCGCGGCCCCAAACCCGCGAACTGGCCCAACAAGCGCGGCTACCTCGGCGTCGGGATCGACGACACCACCTCCGGCCTCACCCATATCGGCGCCCGCGAATACGACCAGAACACCGGCCGGTTCCTCTCTGCCGACCCCATCATCGACCTCACCGACCCGCTCCAAATGAACGGGTACACCTACGCCAACGCCAACCCGGTGTCGAAGAGTGACCCCACAGGGCTCCGCCCTGACGGCCTCTGCGGGGGCAACTCCAGCACGTGCCGACCGGATGGCCCGACCGAGATGTCGGTCAACTATCACGAGACCTGGCAGCCAACCGGAAACGGGTGGAAGTTCTCCGCCTACCAAGAGTGGAATGGAAAGCGCGATTTCAAGCAGGTCGCCGGCGTAAACTGGGGCACTGTCGTCGACGTGACACCCCGCAAGATCGTGTACAACTGGAACACCGTCGCCGGTGTGGGGCGCGCCTTTTCCGGATATCTGGCGGCGTCCCCACTCTCACTGCTGCCGGGGTATTCTCCGACAAGCCTCTACGACAAAACCATGGAATCGATTGGCGTCGACACCAGCGACCCCGGATACGAAGATGGCGAGTTCCTAGGGGACGCGGCCGGCATCATGTTCATGGGAGTCGGCGCCGCCAAGGCAGGCGCAAAGGCAGCGGCAAAATCCCTCTGCCACTCCTTCCTCCCGGGAACCGAAGTTCTCATGGCTGACGGCACCCGCAAGAAGATCGAGGATGTAGAGGTCGGCGACACTGTCGCCACAACCGACGTCGAAACGGGCAAGAAGGCAGAGAAGAAGGTCCTCGAAACCATCCGGACCGAGGACGACAAGGATTTCACCGAGATCACTGTCGCGACGGGTGAAACCCTGTCAAGCATCATTGCCACCGACACCCATCCCTTCTGGGTTCCCGCCCTGAAGGAGTGGGTCCCGGCCGGCAACCTGAAGATTGGCCATTGGCTCCGCACGAGTGCGGGCACGCTGGTCCAGATCACAGCACTCGACCACTACGCAAAGCGCCAGCGCACGCACGACCTCACCATCGAGGACATCCACGCGTACTATGTGCTGGCGGGGGCCACGCCGGTACTCGTTCACAACTGCAACCCGTCGGTCGACGATGTGTTTGCGCGGGCCGCCGAGCTCGGCGACTCCAGTGGTGAATACCTCTATCGAGGAGTCACCAACAATCACTACAAGCTCGCGGAAGCGAGGGCAGGTATTGCGGAACCCCGCGGCGGCCACAGCGATCCTGTTGCGCACTCGGGTGATAACACGGAGAGTGTTTTCACATCGTGGTCACCTGACCTGGAGACAGCGCGAGAATTTTCAGAGGAGTTCGGTAGTTCGGGGGCTCTGGTTCTCAGGATTCCGCGCAGTGCAATCGATCCAAGCCGCATGAGAGTTGCCGGACAGCGGGGACTTGAAGAGCTGGAAGTCCTCATTGAGGGTCGCGTCACAGGCTGCCAGGTGAGCTGTGAATGGGGGCCATTTAGGTGACGGAATCGAAGTAGTCGTGTCCGGGAGAGGAGTTTCAAGTGTCTGGAACCAGTGCGGGTGATCTGTTTGCGCGCTATTGCTTGCCCGGGAACAGGTATAAGAAACTCCTCTCCGGGAGCTTCATGAGGGCTGGCCATGAGCAGGCCCTTGAGTTTGGTGCGGCCTTGATGGACGACGGTCGGCAGGCGTCGGCGAGTGAGCTGGAGCAGCTCCTGGGCGGCGACTGGCGGGAGGCTCTTACGGCGTGTTGGCTCATCGGGTTTGCGCAGAGATCTGAATTTCGAGACGAGCTGCACAGGCTTATCGAGGAGGGGGGCGCCAGACGCACGGAAAAAGGCGTTGCCTTCGCGCTGGCTCGGTTCTGTCAACCCTCTGATGCGTATGCCTTGAAGCGTCATCTGGAGCGCAGTCTGAGCGAGCTGCAAAATCGGGGAAACCAGCCGTGGTGCCTTGGTGCGCTGCTGCATATCGAGAGGCGTTTGGGCGTACGGCTTTCGCAAGATCTTCTTGCGCCCGAAGGGTTGTGGGATCGTTGGTCGGCGGCAGGCTTCCTTGAGGTTGCTGATCCTTCCCATTGGGAGAGGGAAGTGGCAGGCTGGATTGAGCTTGCCGAGATCCTGGACTGATCACTGGCAGGCTATACCTACACCCACTTCTGAAGGCTTCCTTTGCTGAAGCCGTTCGTGATAGCGAAACGAAGCCCCGCCGGGTGCGTCCTGGCGGGGCTTCTGCGTGGGGTGACGGCAGTAAATGACGGCAACGTCAGCGGACGATGGCGCAGGGCGGCGGTTCGTCGTTGTCACCGTTGCCCGTGGTGATCGCCGGGCTGCCGAGCGCGGTACTGAGGGTGTCGATGGCGTCGCGTTGAAGGCGGAGCCTTACGTGGGCATAGACGGTGGCGGTGACGCCGATGTGGGCGTGGCCGAGGAGTTCCTTGATCACGACGAGTTCGACGCCCTGTTCAAGGAGCAGGGTGGCGGTCGAGTGCCGCAGGTCGTGGAAGCGAATGCGGCGGAGGCCGGCCTTGCGGAGGAGCGTGATGAAGGCGCGGGTGAGGTTGGTCGGGTCGATCGGTCGGCCCTGCACGGTCGTGAACACCTGCCCGTCGTCCTGCCATGTGGTGCCCGCGGTCTCACGTTCGCGCTTCTGCTGCTCGTGGTGGAGCTTCAGCGACTGGACGCAGCGGGTGGGGAGGGCGATGCGGCGCTCGGAGGCCCGCGTTTTGGTGGGCAGCGTGGTGAGCCCGCCTGCGCTGGTGCGCTGCAAGGTTCGGCGGATGGCGGCGGTGCCGGCGTCGAGGTCGAGGTCTTCCCAGCGCAGGCCGAGGAGTTCGCCCTTGCGGAGTCCGGTGTGGAGGGCGAGTTCGAACAGCGCGTGCAGCCGGTGGCCCTGGGCGACGGTGAGGAGTTGGCGGGCTTCGTCGGCGGTGAGGGGTTCGAAGCGGCGGGGCCGTGGGGTGCCGGTGCGGACGTTACGGGCGACGTTGCGCGGGATCTCTTCCTCCCGGACGGCGTGCTCCAAGGCGGACTTGAGCACGGAATGGAGGTAGGTGAGCGTCAGCGGAGAGAGCAGCTTGGAGCAGCACCGGCCAGCGGCGCAGCAGCGGTGCTGGTCGCGCCGGGCGTCGATGCCGCGCGTGCAGCACTGACAGGTGGTGCGGAGCTGGTTGAGCCAGGTACGGACGTCCTTGGCGGTGAGCTTGGCCAGCTTCTTCTTGCCCAGGCCGGGGATCAGGTACCGGTTCACGCAGGTGGTGTAGCGGGTGTGGGTGTTCTCGCGGAGGTGGTGGACGGCGACGTTCTCCAGCCAGTACGTCAGGTACGCGCCGACGCTGCCCTGCGCGGAGGGCACGGGAAGGCCGCGGTTGCTGGCGGCGATCTTCTCGGTGAGCTTGGCCAGGGCCTCCTTCCGGGTGGTGCCGTAGACGCGAACACGGCGACGGGTGTTGCCGGGGGCGAGGACGTATCCGGCAGCCTCCCACCGGCCGTCCTTGCGTTGATAGACGGTCCCGTCGCCGTTGGCCCGCACGCGGCGGGAGGTGGGGGTGTAGTGGGGCGTGGTCATCAGGCGGCGGCTTCCTGGTCGAGTCGGGTGCGGATGAAGTCGGTGAGGGCGTGGGTGGGGATGCGGCGGGCGCGGCCGAGGGTGATGGAGGCGAGCTGGCGGGTGCGGAGCAGGTCGTAGACGGCGGAGCGGCCGAGCTGGAGGCGGGCCATGACCTGGGGCACGGTCAGCAGCTCTTCCGGCGTACTCAGTCCCCGCCGGGTCGGGGCTGGTTCCTGCGCGTTCATCCGCAGCCCCCTTCGGCGATGAACCGGCGTTCCAGTTCCCGGCGGTGCCAGACGGCGGCTGCGAGGAGCGCGCCGCCGGGGGTGTAGCCCGAGCCCTGGTAAGCCCAGTGGCCGACGACGAGGGTGGTGTCCGGGCCGGGCTCGGGCAGGCCGGCGTGGGACCGGGCCTGTTCGGTGCGCCAGGCGCGGCGGGCGGTGCGCAGCGCGCCGAGAGTGGTGGAGTAGCGGCGGGACTTGGTGGAGAAGTGGCCCCGGAAGCCGAGCATGTGCGCCCACTTCCAGAGCTTCAGTTCGGCGAGCTCCGGCAGCTTGCCCAGCTCCCAGCAGGTGCGGATCATCTGCCGCACGTGCCGGGCGACCGCGAGGCGGGGCAGCGGGCGGGACTGTCCGGTGCCGTCGCACGTGGTGCAAGGGAGCGGGGTTCCGTGGGGCAGGAGGGTGGCGCCGCGCCCCTGGCAGGGGCGGCAGAACAGGGCGCGGTCGAGGGTGCCGGAGGCGTCGGCCGACTTGGTGGCGTACTTCGCCACGTAGGCGGCCACCGCCTGGTCGGTGAATTCGGCGTCGGCGCCGAAGGCGGCGATCTCGCGTATGTCGAGCTGTTCGCCCCAGGAGAGTTCGCGTTCCCCGACCGCGTCCGACTCGACCGTGACGCGGACCCGTGCGGCGGCGGCGCGTACGGCGTCGGTGAGCACGGCGACGGTGGCGTACGGCGGCGGGGGCTGACTGGTGCCGTCCGGGCCGTCGAGCCGGATGACGGCGTGGAAGTGGACCAGGCCGCGCTGCTGGTACTCGGCGACCTTGGCGAACGAGACCCGCAGGACCGCGTGCGCGGCCTTCTGGGTCATGCCGAGCCGGGCGGCGATCTCGCGGCGTAGGTAGGTGGTGAAGCGGGCCCACAAGGCTCCGGCGTGGGCGTTGAAAAGGACCGCGCCCGTGTAGTCGTAGCTCGCCGGATTCAGCGGCGTTCCGAGCAGGACGTCCGTGGGTTCGTGGAGCTTGCGGCAGCGGCAGAGCCGGATGCCGCCGCCGGGCGTGGTGGGGCGGTTGTGGACGGGGCCGAAGGACGGCGGGGTGAGGGTGACGAAGACGCGGGGGTGGGTGCGGACGGTGTCGGGCACGGTCTTGCCGCCGGAAAGGCCGGCGCGGATGAGGTGGTAGGTGTCGGCGGCGTAGAGGCGGGAGCAGGCCGGGCAGCGTGAGGCACGGCGGTTGCCGCACGCGGTGAGCAGACTGCCCGTGGGCTCGGCGGAGGAGGTGTAGGAGCGCAGGACCTCGCCGGTCGTGGTGTCGACGGTGGCGGTGCGGCCGGTCAGGCGGACGGGTTCGGTGCAGCCGCCGAGGCGTTCGATCTGCTGCTGTGCTCGGTCGAAGTCGGGGTGGTTGACGAGGTGGAGCAGGTCCCGCACGGCGGGGCTTGCCACGTGGCGCAGGTCCAGGGTGACCATTCGGGGCGTGTCCCTTCTGTCGGGATGGGAACCCCGAGCAGCAACCGGCCATGGTTGTGGGCGTGTTGGTGCTGCTCGGGGCATGACGAACCAGGCCCAACGGGTGGGCATGGATTTCGAGGGAGGGGCGATCCGGCAGGTGGCCGGGGTGGCTCAGAGCTGAGCGAGGGCGGCGGTGGCCACCGGCAGGGCGACGCCCATGCGGGTCGCGAGCTGGGCGGCGGTGACCGGTGTTCCGTGCTCGGCGTGGTGGGTGTCCGCGATGCGCCGGGCCGCACTCAGCAGTGCGGCGGGCAGGGCCGGGCGGGAGCCGGAGGCAGGCGCCTTGGCGACGGCCGGGACTGTGGCGGAGCCGGGTACCTCGATCACGGTAGGCACTTCGGCCGGAGGCGGCGTAGGTGTCGCGGCGGGGACCGGCTCAGGGGCCGGGGCCGCCATATCGGGAGCGGGCACCGAGGTGGGCACCGGCTCAGCGATGGGCGCGGGGGCTGGGGTAGCGGTGGTGGCGTCCTCCAGGTGTGCGGCGGTGTGGAAGTGGGCCAGGAAGGCGGGACCGACGTGGCCCCAGCCCAGGAGCAGGAGCGGGGCGACGGTATCCAGGCAGGCCCGTCCGTAGCGTCCGGTCAGCAGCGGCTCGGCGGTATTCAGGGCGAGGGTGAGCAGCCCGCACAGGTGCAGCAGTCGCGTGCCGGCCTTCAGGTCGTGCTCGGGGACGCCGCGCAGGGCCAGGAAGCGCAGGGCGACCAGGAGTCCGACGACGGACAGGTCCACCATGGGCGCGATCAGCGGCGCGATCGGGCGGGGGACGCCGAGCCGCAGGGCGAGTGCCCAGACGTTGCCGAAGGAGAAGACGAAGGCCAGGGCCGCGATTACGGCCATCACCACGGTCACGGTGCGCCGGGTGAACCGCTCCTCTGCCATGCGGGGAACCTCCTCTCTCAGGACGTGCGGGTCGGGGTTGTTCAGGGCTTGGCCAGGGAGACGGCCGGACCGTCCGGGCCGTCGTCGCCGGGGTCCGTGTGGCCGGTGGTGTCGAGGAGGGCGTCCAGGCACAGGGCAGGGTCGGCGGTCAGGTGAGAGGTGGCTTCCGCGATACGGGCGGCGTCGGCGTCCGAGACGTAGGGGGTGCGGATACGGGTGAAGCCAGGGCGGCCCTGCATCGCCATCACCGCAACCCCGACGTAGGCGGGGTCCTGCAAGGTGACCGGGCTGGCATCGGGCCAGTTGCGGATGTCGTCGCCCAGCGCAGCCACCGCGGCTTCCACCGTCTTCTGCGCGAACGACAGCCCCACCGGGCACACGTCACGGATGAACGTCGGGATGGCATCGCCCGTGGTCTTCTGGCTGATCAGGATCACCAGCACGCCGACGCTGCGGCCCTTCTTGACCAGGTCCTCCACCAGCCGGGCGTTCTCCGCCGTCAGCGCGGCCAGACGTTTCGTCTCGGCGTCGCTGCCCTTGTACTCGCGGAAGAACGTGTGCGCCTCATCGATAAGCACCACCGTGAGCGGCCACAGCCGCGAGGGTCCGACGTGCCACATGTTCTTCACGCCCAGCACGTCCCGGATGACCGACGACCGCCGCCGACGCAGCTGAACCAGGCGCTTGAACAGCGCGTTGGCCTCGTCCAGGTCGTCACCGCAGAACGCGAACATCCGCTTGACCAGGTCCGCGTAGTCGCCTTCCTCGGCCCGCGACACCTTCCCGTCGAAGCCCACGAACTGCACGGTCGCCGACGGCGCGAGGTCACAGACGAACTTGTTGATACCCGAGGTCTTGCCCGCACCGGGCGTGCCAGCCACGGTCACCCCGGGCACGTTCGCCAGGGACACGCACACTGGTGCGGCGTACTCGTCCACTCCCAGTTCCCAGCGCGCCACGTCCTCCTGCGGGCGGCCGGTGGGCCGGTGCTTGGCCGGCGTGGTCAACGGGTCGGAGCGCACGCCACGGATCACCACCCGGCCGGGCCCGTCCGGCAGCACGGAGACCCGCGTGCACCGCCAGGCATCCGCCAGGAACCGCGCCGCCTTCTGGTACTCTTCCAGCCCGACCTGCGGCAGGGTCCCGGCCCGGACGATCACGCCAAACTGGTCCGGCTTGACCTTGATCCTGGGAGTCAGCACCCGAGGCGCGGGGGCGGGACCGTCCTTCTGGGCGGTGAGCTGCGAGAGCAGGCCCGGCGTCTTGTCGGTGACCGTCAGCCCGGCCATCCGCGCCAGGCGCACCCAGCCCCAGCGGACCCGAACGGCCTGCCGCATGCTGACCCTCGTGCCCCGGTCGGCGCGGACGTAGCGCACGACGCCCCAGCACAGCCAGACGCCCGCCAGCATGGCAACGACCAGCAGCACCTGCGGTGCGTGATCGGTCAGGTTCTCCACGTCAGTCCCCCTCGGTCGCGCGTATCAGGTGCAGCACGTCGGCCAGGTCCAGCCCGGCCGCGTCCGCCGGGGCCAGGCCGAGCAGATCGAGCACTGCACCGGATGCGGAGAACGTCGCCTTGCCCTCGGTGCCCGGCAGAGGCCGCAGCACATGCAGCTCACGCTGCGGCCCCCGGCTGCCGAAGCCGGTCACTGCGCCGCCTCCGCCGCGACCAGTTCCAGGCGGGCGGCGCGGTAGGCGACGCCGTCGGAGAGCTGACCGTTGAAGATCCGCGCCCACGGGGTGGCGAACAGCTCCACCGGCCGCACCATCGCGCCCGGCTTCAGCCCGGCCGCCAGGCCCGTCTCCGGGACCGTGATCTTCAGGACCTCGGCCCGGCCGTCCTCCATGAGCATCACGGTCACGGTGTACAGCGACGCGCCGGTCTCCCGGTCGGTGGCGACCTCCCCGGTCTGCTGGTCCTTGATCTTCAGCACCGGCTCGGTGCCCGCGATGCACACCGCCGACGGCAGCAGAGCAACACGGATTCGAGACATGGCCATGCCATCACACCCCTTGATCGATGGAGCCGCTTGATCGACTCGGCACGACCATAACCGCACGCCCGCTACACTCGCAACACTCGATTCGTATCGATACACCTGTGCGTCTCGGACGCAGGGGCGGCCGGGTATGCCGTGGGTGCCGGTCCGCCGCTACCCTCGTGTCATGACGCTGCCCCTGGATCAGGACCCCCGGCCGCCCTACGTGCAGGCCGCCGACGTCCTACGCGCCGCCATCCGCGACGGCGAGCTACGTCCGGGCGAGCGACTGCCCTCCGCACGCGAGCTGCAACGGCGTTTCGGAATCGCGAGTTCGACGGTCCAGAACGCCCTGCGCCTGCTCAAAGAGGAGGGGCTGATCTACTCCGTCCTGGGGCGGGGCAGCTACGTGCGCGCCCAGGACAGCGAGACCGAGCCGGAAGAGAAAGAGTCCGCCGCAGGCGAGTCGGACCCCGCGTACGTCGGGCTCGGTGACCTTCGGCGGGGATGGCAGGTCGCACCCAGCGACGACCCCCGTCCCCCGTACGTGCAGACCGCGGACGCGCTCCGCAAGCAGATCCAAGACGGCCGGCTCGCACCGGGCGCCAAGCTTCCCTCCGCCCGCGAGCTGCAAGAGCAGTTCGGCATCGCCAACTCCACGGCGCAGAACGCCCTGAGGCTCCTCAAGGACGAGGGACTGATCTACTCGGTCCAGGGCAGGGGAGTGTTCGTCCGCCAACTCAGCCCGCACGACCAGTTCCTCAAGCGCTACCACGAGATGCTTGACCAGTCCCTGGCCCGGCGCCGCGCAGACGAAGAGGCCGTACGCCTCAGCGGCAAGACCGATGACGAGGTCGCCGCCGAACTGGAGGCCGCCGAGGAACGCTTCGCGAAGGCCAGCACCGAATTCGAAGCCGCCACAGCCCACCGCGACGCGATGCGAGCCGTCATGGAGCAACGCAAGCGCCTCAGCGGCGACTACACCCCTGAGGAAAAGGCCGCCAAGGCCCAACTTCTGCGCGACAGACTTACCGAAGGCCGACGCCGACGCTGACGCCGAACCGCGCCATGTCGCAGCAGCAGGCGACGACCTCTGGAGAGCTGTTCAGAGTTTCTTTACTTGATCAAGGCGGCCCGCTGGCGCGGGCCGCGCGCGCTCCGGCCCTGCGGGGCCGCCGCCCGCTCCTGTCTCCGCCCCGCTGGCGACGGCCCCGCCGGTCCGGCCGCGCAACAGCTCGTGCAGCGAAGCCTTCTGAGGCTCTGCCCCAGGCCCCGGCCCTCTCTCCGAGGGGGAGGGGGCCGAGTGCGGGTGCGGCGTCGTCGTGGTGTGCGGTCGGTGGCGCGGGAGGGGTCCCTCGTCGCTCGGTCACCGGAGGCGTACCAGGAACCCCCGGGGGCCGCCAAGGCCGAGCGCACGCGTCACGGGGTGAGCCTTGGCGGCCCCCGGGGAACCCTGGTCCGGCGAAGCTGCCCGACCGACGAGGGACCCCTCCCGCTCAGGCCAGCTCTGCCGGAGGCCCGGCCCCGCACTGACCGCCGCGTCGTGTTGGGTGGGCGATTGCTCCCTGGCGGGTATCTGCCGGATAGCCACCGGTTGACGCGCCCGTCCGGCGTACCGTGGCGCTGGAGGTGGTGAACGGGATGACTACGGAACTGGCCGACAACGTCCGTAAGTACCGGCGTCGCGCCGGGATGAGCCAGGAGGAACTGGCCCACGCCGCAGGCGTGTCACCGGGCACGGTGCGCAAGGTGGAGCAGGGCGGAACGGTCCGCATGGAGACGCTGCACGCCCTCGCACGCGCACTGGGGGTGACCACCGCCGCGCTGATGGCGTCGGACGCGCCTGAGCCCATAGGGCGGGCCGAGGAGCCGAACCGGTTCAACCTGATCCAGCTTCGCGCCGTGCTCACTCCAGCCGTCGGGCTCGTGGACCAGGACGCCGAAGTCGCAGGCGAGGAACCGAACCTGCGTACCTTCAGCCGTACGGTGCGAGACGCGCGGGAGCTGTACTTCTCCGACAGCTACAAGAGCGTCGCCGCCCAGCTTCCCGGCCTGCTGCGCGATGCCTCCCTGGCCGTGGCCTACTACGACAGCGGAGACGAACACAGGCAAGCCCTGCTTGCCCGGGCCGAGGCGCTGCGTCTGGCCGGCACGTACCTCACGCAGGTGAGGCAGTACGACATCGCGTACGCGGCCCTGAGCGGTGCCATCGAGGACGCCAAGCAGAGCGGAGACATGCTCGCGGCAGGCTCCGGCGTCGGCGGCATGTGCTGGCTGCTGGTGCGTCAGGGCCGACTGGACGAGGCGGAGCGGATCGCAGCCGAGAGCATGGACGCGGTTGAGCCGAAGATCACCGGGGCCGAGCCGGACCACTACGCGGTGTGGGGCGGTCTGGCCATGGAGGCCGCAGCCGCTGCCGCCCGGAACAACCGCCCGGACGAAGCCAAGGAGTACCGCAAGGCAGCGCGGGTGGCGGCAACCGCCGTCGGCACCGCGCACCGCAACCTCTCTCGCCACTGGTCCGTATTCGGGCCCGTCACCGCGGCCCTGAAAGCACTCGAAGACTCCATGGTCATCGGGGACGCCCGCGCGGTCGTGCGGAAAGCCGACGAGGAAGAAGCGCTGTCGCCCAGGGCGTGGAAGCGCCTGGGCAGGCCCAGCACAAACGACGGCAACCGCTTCACCCTCGACGTCGCGCGGGCCTACACGCGCACCGGAGACCTGTCGGCGGCGATGGACGAACTGACCCGTGTCCGAGCCACCGCCCCCGAGTGGCTCAGGCACCAGAACTCGGCCGCCGAAACCATGCAGGAGATCTTGAACAAGCGGAAGCGCACCCTGACGACGGAGATGCGGGACATGGCCGCCTACCTCGACGTTGTCGGATAGCTGCCACGAAGCGTGGTAGTTCGCAGACCCAGTGTCGCAAACTGCCGTGCCACTCACATGGAGTGACGGACAGTCAGGCATCTACGGTCACCGTGTCCCTATCAGCGACCCGACCGGGGGTACACGGTGAACAGGCCCAGAAGCGACGCGGACCGCATGCGGCGCAGGGAACTGTACGACGCGGCAACGGGGCTGGCGGGCCCCCGCTTACTTCCCTGGACCACCCCGGACGGGAACCCCTGCTACCTGAGCACCGACGGCAAGGGCTACCTGTCCACGCTCGCCGATAGCATCGAAGCCGTCCAACTCGGCATGGGCGAAGAGTTGCTGGAACACGCCCGCGAAGTCCTGACCCCCGGTGCGCGAGCGCTGTCGGCCACCGAGTACCGCTGGCTCGCCTCACGGCCGGCCGAGGCCCTTACCGACGCTCTCCGGGTGGCCGAATCGCGCGGACAGCGCATCCCGGACCCGCAGGAAGAGGCGGCCGAGCATGCCTGACACCGCAACCACGGGCACGCCGGCCCGGAAGCGCTACCGCTTCCGCGAATACCACGTGACCGCCGTCGTGGACCCCATGACCCTGCCCACCTTCGCGGCCGTCTGCGTCACCGGCGAAGACCACGACTGCGGCGCCACCTCCGGCGAACTCCACGCTGAGGACGAACTCACCCGCTGGATCGCCGAACACTGCGCCCAGACCGGCCACGACTTCTACCACCGCACCACCCGCGCCACCCTCCGAGCCGAACCCAACGCATGGCAGTAACAGGCCCTCCCGCCGCGCCCGCCGCCCGCGCCCCCTGACGGCAGTAGCGACGGCAACACCCACGGATTTCCCCGCACAACCACGGACACCAGCGGAACGCAAAACCCACGCTGACCAGCGAAGAAGCAGCTGGAGGGGTGCCGCGTAGCACACGTACTATGTACTCGCAGGCGCCACGCCCGTACTCGTGCACAATTGCAACACCACCATCACGCCTCGTCAGGTGAGTCTCATTAGGGAGGGACCACACGCGGATGCGTCAGTACCCGCAACCGGTGCAGAAGTGACTTCGGCTCAGTCTGAAGCTATGCAAGGACTGCGCTGCCATTCCTGTGGTGAGACTCCCGAAGGCGCTACGATGGTCGGAGATCATCAGCCACCTACAGGGCTCGCTCCTGACGCCTCACAGAATCTTTTTCCGCAGTGCCCAGCGTGCAGTCGAGGGCAGTCACGAGATCGCAAAAGCTGATGCGCGACCACTTCAATATGCCGGACCCTAGGGCGCCTGGCTACTATTCGAGACTAATGTCGATTCTGGACAGCCATACCGGCGGGTAGTTCAGAAGAGCTGGCGGGGGACGCCTCAGTGAGGCGGCCCCCGTTCCGTGCACTCAAGGGAGCAGGAAATGCGGATCGCGGCTGTTCAGATGCCGGTCAACAACCCGCATGTGATTTTTGGCTCGGCAGGGGTAGTGGAGGACTTTATTGAAATCCCGTCTCCTGAAGCGAGTCTCGTTAAAGGCGGCCACCTTGCCGCTCGGACGCGTGCGCAGGTGGCACCCGTACTGATCCAGGTCTGGCATGGCCCCCATCCGGATCTAGGAACAGTCGCCTTTGACGGACCCGCCTATCTGCCTGACGGGTCGCTGTTCGTTCTCGATGTTGAACGACTGACGATGTTTTCTCGCAAGTGCGGCGCTCCCGGTAGTCATCGCCTGACTGTCCGCGTGGATGACGTGGGTGAGGCGTCTAGAGTTGATCTGGTGCTGGATGGTGGGGAAAATCGGATGGAACTTTCCAGGATTGACGCCTACCCCCTGCCAGCCGTTTCAGGAGTTTCCACTCCCCTCGCGCCTGCTGATATCTTGAATCTAATCCTCTCGGATTTCGACCACCCTAAAGCACGCCTGGTAAATGCCATGGATCTGGTGATCCATGAGTGGGTGGCGGATGCCTCTCCGCGTGCCGCTGTGCGCCGTTCTTCTAGAGTCCGGCAAATCATTGAATGGATGCGGTGGGCGTTTCCACTTGTTGGTTTGGGTGAGCTTAAGCGGGTTGGTAGCGTGATTGACCGCGAGGTGGGAGGTATTACCGACCGCCGTGACGGCGAGCTCGCCGTCAGAATTTCAGACAGCTCACTAAAGGGGCTACTTTAAGAACGCCTAACACAATGAGGTGGATCGGTCCTGGAAGCCGTGCCCGTTCTGCGGGTTGGGTGTTGTCCAGGCCATGGGGCTTCACCGTGGATCGTGTCGGATCACCTGTGGGAACGGATCGAGCCGCTGTTGCCGAAGAAGGAGCGACGGTTCAGGTACCCGGGCCGCAAGCCGGTACCGGACCGGCAGGTGCTGTGCGGGATCCTCTTCGTCCTACACACCGGCATCCAGTGGGAATACTTGCCTCAGGAGCTCGGCTTCGGCTCGGGCATGACGTGCTGGAGGCGGCTGCGAGACTGGCACGAGGCCGGAGTCTGGCAGCGACTCCACGAAGTGCTGTTGGCCGAACTGAACGCCGCGGCCCGGCTCGACTGGTCGTGGGCGGTCGTCGATTCCAGCCACGTCAGGGCCCTAAAAAGGGGCTCCAGACGGGCCCGCCCCAGTCGACCGGGTCGGGCCGGCTCCAAGCATCACCTGCTCACCTACGGACACGGCACACCCCTCGCGGTCATCCTCACCGGCGGCAACCGCAACGACGTCACCCAGCTCATGGCCCTCCTCGATGCCATCCCAGCCGTCCGGGGCAGGCCCGGTCGGCCACGCCGCAAGTCCCAGGCCGTCTTCGCCGACCGCGGCTACGGCATCTACCGCGACCAGGTCCGGGCCCGCCGGATCATCCCCGTCATCGCCCGACGCGGCACACCCCACGGCAGCGGCCTGGGCGTCTACCGATGGGTCGTCGAGCGCACGTTCGCCTGGCTCCACGGCTTCAAACGACTTCGTGTCCGCTGGGAACGCCGAGCGGACACGACGAAGCCTTCCTCAAGCTCGCCTGCTGCCTGATCGCCCACCGCCAAACACTGTCGCTTACCTGACAGGCCTCCGCCCATGTCAGAAGGCGGGCCCGGCAAACTGATCGCATGAACCGCGACGACCTGGAGGCCGTACTCGATCGAGACGGCAGCACTTTGGCGCGTGCCGCCCTGGCCGAACTCCAGGGAGGCGTGGACTTTGAGTTCTCCGAAGCCAAAGCTCCTCTGCGCGCCTCCTCTGGGCCATCTGGTCTGGCCGGCACCAGAACTTGCTCGACGATGGAGCCGCCCCTTGGCCCGGACTGGCCGAAGCCGTCGGCAGACTCCATGCCGAGGGAACAGACCGGATCTACTCGGCCAAAATCATCGGGTCACAACAGCGGTTCATCGTCTTCCTCACCGAAGACCTCACCCGCTGCATCGCCTGTATGTAGTCGGCCATCTCATTGTGTTAGGCCCTCTTAGAACTCCTAACGAAATGATCTTCGGGGTGGTTGGATCGCTCCGGGACCGTTGATCTGGGGGTGCGGGGTGGCTCGGCGGAAGCCTTGGGATGTCGATGACGAGCTGTGGGCGGTGATCGAGCCGCTGCTGCCTAAGGTTGAGCGGCGGGCCCGGCATCCGGGACGCAAACGGCATCCAGACCGGCTGGTGTTCCAGGGCACCAAGGCAGGGGTGTGGCCTCGGCTGCACGCGGTGCTGCTGGCCGAACTCCGCGGTGCGGACGCCCTGGACTTCTCCTTGGCGGCGGTCGACGGATCCCACATCCGGGCGTTAAAGGGGGATCCAAGACCGGACGAAGCCCCGTCGACCGGGGCAGGTCGGGCAGCAAGCATCACCTGATCACCGACGCCACCGGCATCCCGCTCGCCGCCACCCTGACCGGCGGCAACCGCAACGACGTCACCCAGCTGATCCCACTTCTCCAGGCCGTGCCGCCCGTGCGGGGCAATCGCGGCCGGCCCCGGCGCCGCCCGGACGTAGTGCTGGGCGACCGTGGCTACGACCACGACAAGTACCGCCGCCTGGTCCGGGACCTCGGCGTGAAACCGCTGATCGCCCGCCGCGGCACCGAACACGGCTCCGGACTCGGCACCCAGCGCTGGGTCGTGGAGCGCGCGTTCGCCCATCTGCACTGGTTCCGTCGCCTGCGGATCCGCTGGGAGATACGCGACGACATCCACGAAGCCTTCCTCACCCTCGGATGCGCACTCATCTGCTGGCGACGCCTGAAGTCATTGCGATAGGAGTTCTTAGGGGCGCACTTGGCCACGTAGGCGGCGACAGGCTAGTCGGTCAATTCGGCGTCGGTGCCGAAGGCTGCGATCTCGCGTACGCCGAGCTGCTCGCCCCAGGCAAGTTCCCGTTCCCCGACCGCATCCGACACGACGGTTACGCGGACGCGGGCGGCAGCAGCCCGGATGGCATCGGCGAGCAAGGTGACGGTGGCGGAGCGCGGTGGGGGCTGAGTGCTGCCGCCCGGGCCGTCGAGCCGGATCACGGCGTGGAAGCGGACCAGGCCACACTTCTGGTACTCGGCGACCTTGGCGAAGGAGACCCGCAGGACGGCGGGGGCGTCCTTCTGGGTGAGCCCGAGGCGAGCGGCGATCTCACGGCGCAGGTAGATCGTGAACCGAGCCCACAGCGCGGAGGCATGGGCATTGAACAGGACCGCGCCCGCGTAGTCGTACGCCGCCGGGTTCAGCGGGGTGCCGAGCAGGGCGTCCGTGGGCTCGTGGAGCTTGCGGCAGCGACAGGGCCGGGCACCGCCGTCCGTGTTGGTGGGGCGGTTGTGGACGGGGCCGAAGGAGGGGGCGGTGAGGGTGGCGAAGACGCGGGAGTGGGTGCGGACGGTATCGGGGACGGTCTTGCCGCCGGTCAGGCCGGCGCGGATGAGGTGGTAGGTGTCAACGGCGTAGATGCGGGAGCAGGCCGCGCAGCGTGAGGACCGCCGGTTGCCGCATGCGGTGAGCAGGCTTCCCGTGGGTTCGTCGGAGGAGGAGTAGGAGCGCAATACAGCACCTCGCGGATCAGCGAGGAGCGCCGCTTGCGCAGCTCCACCAGCCGCCTGAACAGCGCGTTCGCTTCGTCCAGGTCGTCACCGCAGAACGCGAACATCCGCTTATCCAGGTCGGCGTAGTCGCCCTCCGATGCCCGCGACACCTTCCCGTCCACGCCCACGAACTGCACCGCCGGGGAGGGCGCGAAGTCACAGACGAACTTGTTGATCGTTGAGGTCTTGCCCGCGCCGGGGGTGCCGGCCACGGTCACGCCGGGAACGTTAGCCAGGGACACGAAACCTGCGCGGCGTACTCGTCCACTCCCAGTTCCCAGCGCGCCACGTCCTCCTGCGGGCGGCCGGTGGGTCGGTGCTCGGTCGGCGTGGTCAACGGGTCGGAGCGCACGCCCCGGATCACCACCGGGCCGGGCCCGTCTGGCAGGACGGAGACCCGCGTGCACCGCCAGGCATCCGCCAGGAACCGCGCCGCCTTCTGATACTCCTCCAGCCCGACCCTCGGCAGGGTCTTGGCCCGCACGATCACCCCGAACTGATCCGACTTCACCTTGATCCGGGGAGTCAGCACCCGAGGCGCGGGGCAGGACCGTCCTTCTGCGCGGTGATCTGCGCGAACAGGCCCGGCGTCTTGTCGGTGACCGTCAGCCCCGCCATCCGCGCCAACCGCACCCAGCCCCAGCGGACCCGGACAGGACAAACGCAGCTGCTTTGACATCCAGCCACGTAGCATCCCGCGCAGCTCACCAGATCAGCCCTTCAGCCAGCCTGCATGTTCAGCACTCCACGATGCGCGTGCGGACAACAACCGAGGAAGATCCCGTTCTGGTCGGCAAGGGTCTGAACTGCTGGGCACTCACCGAGCACCCGCCGGGGCGGGCCGTCCAACGCGCTCACCATGCGACCGCGCTCCTCATTCGAAAGACGAGTCAACAGGCGCACAACCCGGCCGAGGTCGTCCTCGCCCAACGTCACCTCTCACCCGCAAGGTCGAGATCAGGCTTGGGTACCTCGGCAGGAGCCTCGACCGGCTGAGGCCGGCGCCACGGATGAACGATCGGATGGGACACCCCGCGCCACCAGGCGTCAGACGGCAACTTCCCCGCAGGCTCGAAGGGCTCGCCGGGGCGCGGGAACGCCACCGCCTGGCCGGCCTCGTCGGCGGAGTCCCTCGTCCATTCCCCCGGCTCGGCCCACGGGTGCGGGGCGAGGTTGAACGTGCCCCAGTGGATCGGCAGCAGGACCCCGGCGGGGCCGCCGCCCTGGAGGTCCAGGTGCCGCTCCGATGTCCTTGAAGCCGGAGAAGTAGCCCGTGTCCCCGCTGTGGAAGATCCGGATGCTCGGGCCCGCCACCACCCAGGACGCCCAGAGGGTCATCTGGCGGTTGCGCAGCCCGCGCCCGCAGAAGTGCCGGGCCGGGGTGGCCGTGAGTCGCAGGTCGCCGATCTCGGTGGACTCGTTCCAGTCCAGCTCGCGCAGCCGGGAGGCGGGCACGCCCCAGCGCTCCAGGTGCGCGCCGACGCCCAGCGGCACCGCGAAGACGGTGTCGGTGGCGGCCAGCTCCTTGATCGTCGGCAGATCGAGGTGGTCGTAGTGGTCGTGCGAGATCACGACGACGTCGACCGGCCCGAGCGCGGCCAGCGGCGCGGGCACCGGGTGGAGGCGCTTGGGCCCCGCGAAGGGGAACGGGGAGCAGCGCTCGCCCCAGACCGGGTCGAAGAGGACCCGGTGGCCGTCGATCTCGGCGAGGACGCCGGAGTGCCCCATCCAGGTCAGCCGCAGGCCGGTCGCCGGTGCCTTGGCCAGGTCGGCGACGGTGGTGGGGTGGACGGGGATCGTGCCGGTGGGGGCGCGGCGCGAGCGTCCTTCCTTGTCGAAGTAGATCTTGGCGAACTCGACGCCGGAGCCGGAGGGCCCGCGTCGGGCCGCTTCCGGGTTCTGGAAGATCCCGTCCGCGAAGTTCGGCGAGCGGTGGATACGGGCGAGGCGCTCGCCCGCGGGGTCCGCGCCGAAGGACTCGGGGCGCAGCGCGCGCAGCCGCGCCCGCGGCGAACGGTCGGAGCCGGTACCGGTCACAGGACCTCCTGATCTCTGGGGGTCGTTCCATTATGGGCGGCCCGCGCGGCGAACGGTCGGGGCGGAACCACGCCGCCCCGTCACGGGTGGCGGGGGCGGCGGTCCGCACGGTCCTGCATACTGAACCGCTGTTCAGTACGACCCACCCGCCGGCCCGCCCCTCCCGAGGAGATCCGCCATGAGTTCCGCCCCCTTGATGTCCGTCGACTGGACCGACCACGTGACCGGCCGCAGCGGGTACCTGGTGGTCGACCGGCTGGTGCGCGGAGTGGCCAGCGGGGGCCTGCGGATGCGGGCGGGGTGCACGGCGGAGGAGGTCGCGGGGCTCGCCCGCGGCATGACCATGAAGGAGGCCCTGCACTACGACGAGAAGGCCCGGTACGTCCCGCTGGGCGGCGCGAAGGGCGGCATCGACTGCGACCCCCGCTCCCCCGAGGCCTACGGCGTCCTGGTGCGCTATCTGCGGGCGATGCGGCCGTACGTCGAGCGGTTCTGGACCACCGGGGAGGACCTGGGGCTCACCCAGGACCTGGTCGACCGTGCCGTGGCCGAGGCGGGGCTGGTCTCCTCGGTGCAGGCCGTGTACCCGCTCCTGGACGACGAGGCGGCCGCCCGGCGGCGGCTCGCCGACGCCTTCGCGATCGACGTCGACGGCATCGGCCTCGACGAGCTGGTCGGCGGCCTCGGGGTCGCCGAGTCCGTGCTCGTCGCCCTCGACCGGGCCGGCCGGGAGTACGCGGGGACCCGGGTGTCCCTGCAGGGGCTCGGCACGATGGGCGGGGCGACCGCCCGCTTCCTGGCACGGGAGGGGCTGCGGGTGGTGGCCGTCGCCGATGTCCGGGGCACGATCGTCAACCCCGACGGTCTCGACGTCGAGGCGCTGCTCGCGGCCCGCGACGCCCACGGCACCGTCGACCGGGCCGTGCTGCGGCCCGGTGACCGCGAGGAGGCCGGGGACGCCTGGCTGACCGCTGACGCGGAGGTCCTGGTCCCGGCGGCCGTCTCGTACGCCGTCGACGCCGGGAACCAGGACCGGATCACGGCCCGCTGGATCGCGGAGGCGGCCAACATGCCGGTGCTTCCGGAGGCCGAGGAGGCGCTCGCCGCGCGCGGGGTGACCGTGCTGCCGGACGTGGTCGTGAACTCGTGCACCAACGCCTGGTGGTGGTGGACCCTCTTCGGAGACATCGAGGCCGACGCCGACCAGGCCTTCGACCGGGTGCGCCGGTCGATGCGGACCCTCGTCGGCGGGATGCTCGACCGCGCGGCGGCGGACGGCACGAGCCCGCGCGCCGCGGCGCACGCGCTGGTGGCGGAACGTCTGCCGGTGATCGCCGAACGTTACGGCTGGTACTGATCCGGTGCTCCTAGGCCGGCCGCGCGGCGGAGCCGTTGATGATCATGCCCTTGTCATGTGCTGTGTAGGCTGACCGGCGTGGCGAGAGTGCGGTTGAGCGTGGCCGAGCGGCGGGACGAGCTGCTGCGGGCCGCCGTCGGACAGATCGAGGCGCGGGGCGTCGCCGCCGTCCGGATCTCCGACGTGGCCTCCGCCCTCGGGGTGAGCAACGCCCTGGTGCTCTACCACTTCTCCTCCAAGGAACAGCTGGTCGGCGCCGCCTTCACGCACGCCGCCGAGGCCGACCTCGCCCAGCTGCGCCGGCTGCTCGGGCGCCGTACCAGTGCGGTGCGACGGCTGCGGGCCGCCGTCCGCTGGTACGCCCCGACCGGCCAGGCCAAGGGCTGGCGGCTGTGGATCGAGGGCTGGGCGGCCTCGCTGCGCGACCCGGAGCTCCGGCGGGTCGCCGCCTCCCTCGACCAGGAGTGGAAGGCGGCGCTGGCCGCGGTGATCACGGAGGGCGCCGCCGCCGGGGAGTTCCGCTGCGCGGACCCGGAGGCCGCGGCCTGGCGGCTCACCGCCTTCCTCGACGGCCTCGCCGTACAGACCACCGCGTACGCCGGCTCCCTCTCCCGCACCGCGATGCTGCGCTGGGCGGACGAGGCCCTCGTCAGGGAACTCCACCTCCCGGACGAGGACGGCGAGGCGTCCGGGAGTGAGGAGTCCGGGGCGGAGGGAACGGGGGCGGAGGAATCCGGGGCCGAGGAGTCCGCGAGCGGGGAGATCTGCGACGGAGAGGGTTAGCGTCCGCCCCGCACCCGTCAGATCAGCTCGTACACCGCCGACACCGTGACGTGCTCCTC
Organism: Streptomyces sp. Root1304; assembly: GCF_001426405.1. Classification (GTDB taxonomy): domain Bacteria; phylum Actinomycetota; class Actinomycetes; order Streptomycetales; family Streptomycetaceae; genus Streptomyces. Next base: position 389,061 of record NZ_LMEP01000022.1, read on the forward strand.
GATCTCGCCCGGCGCGAGCGGCACGCTCGGCTCGTCGGCCGAGATGTTGGGCGCCGCTCCGGGGCCGGGGCGCACCGACTCGCCCTCGCTCAGCGAGACGAGCCGGCCGAGCCGGTGACCGCTGAGCCGGGCGTGCTGCGCCGCCTTGTCGTAGGCGTCCTTGTAGGCCGCCTCCCGCGCCCTCACCCGCAGGGCCGAGGGGTCGGCGACGTCGAAGACGACGCCGTTGATCCGGCCCGCGTCGCCGGTGGCGTCGTTGACCGCCCCGATGACCTGGCCCGTCCTGTCGATGTCCCGGACCTTCACGGAGAAGGACTGGCCGGCCTGGTAGCCGGTCACCTTGCTCTCGCCCTCGGCGGTCTGGGTGTAGACCGGGGACAGCGAGAGGCTGTCGGTACGGATGTCCCGGTCGGCGATGCCCTGCTTGTGCAGGACGTCGAGGAGGGTCTCGGCGGCGGTCTTCTGCGCGGCCATCGCCTCCTTCGCGGTCTTGCGGGTGGCCTCGACGCCGATGGACACGATCGCCAGGTCGGGGGCCGCGGCGGCGTGGCCGTTGCCGGTGACGGTGACCGTCGCGGGCGTCTCCGCGCGTGCCGCGCCGCGGAGTGCCGTCCGCTCGGGCGCGGCGGCCAGGGCGGGGGCGGCGGTCCCGACGAGGAGGCCGCCGAGCACGGCGGTGGCGGCGAGCAGTCGGGCGGTACGGGCGGCGCTGGGCCGACGGATCGTCACGGGCGGTCCCTTCGAGGATGGGTGCCGGGGCTCCGGCGGGCACATCCCAGCACCCGGCGCCGCCACCACCCGTACGCCACTCCTGACGGCGGCTCGCTTCACCTCTTTCGTACCAGCCGGGCCCGCCCCGTCCTCGCCCCTGACGTGTCCTCAGGTCTGGACGAGCGGTGCGTACGCGTCGGCGTGCAGACCGAAGGTCCAGGCGACCCCCTGGCGCGCGGTCCGGGTGGTCGGCGGCACCCGCAGCCAGTAGGTGCGGTGGCTCCCGTCGGGTTCGGGCGTGGAGTTGACGACCTCGACCATCACCACGTCCTCGTCGTCGGGCAGTCCGATCCGCCAGAGGACACCCGTCTCGTCCTGGTGCTCGTGCCGGGCGCCGGAGGCGGCGAGGTAGCGGTCGTAGCCGTAGTACTCCAGCATCACGCGCCGCAGTTCGGCGTTCTCCTCCTGCCGTATCCGCTCGGGGGTGAGTCCGGGGAGCGCGGCCAGGAACTCCGCGGGCACGGTCATGCCCCGCCAGGCGTGCAGGGCGAATCCGTCGGGGTAGGCGAGTGCGGGGCCGTCGCCCCGGTCGAGCCGGCCGGCCTCGTCGCGGTGGAGTTCGACGGGACGCTCGCAGATCACGGCGGCGTGCTCGTACGGCCACCACCAGCCGGCGTTCTCGGCGACGGCGGCGAGGCCCGCGAGGCGCTCACCGTGCCCGTCGAACGCGGCGAGCCAGGCGGCGTCGTGCTGGCCGAGCACCGCGTCGAGCAGGACGAGACGGACGTCGCCCGGCCCTTCGTCCCCTTCCTCCTCCGCCTCGACGGCCTCGGTGACCCCCGCCCGTATCCGGTCGGCGAGGGCCCGTGTGAGGTCCCAGAGCACCGCTCCGGTCGACTGCCAGTGCGCCGCCCAGCCGGCGGGCCCCAGGGTGTCGTGGAGGCGGCGGCGCTCCTCGGCCCACGGCCGGGTGCGCACCTCGTCGCGTACCGAACGGCCCGGGTCGGCGAGGCGGTTCAGGAGCGCGACGGCCTCGACGGGCGAGTCCGCCCAGAGGACGCGGTCCGGTTCGGCGAGTCCGGCCGTGCGGTAGGCGAGCCGTACGCCGGCCTCGGCGGCGGCCCGGTCGGCGGGCCCGGTGGCCGCGGCGACGGAGCGCCACTTGTCCTGTGCGGTGGTGCGGTTCATGTCGGTGTCCCCCAGGTTCTCGTGCGGTCGGATGCGCGTGCTCGTGCGGTCAGTCGGCGACGATCCGGTACGCGCCGGGCACGTACTCCCGCTGGCGGACGACCCGGTACCAGCCCTTGGGCAGCGCGATCGGCGCGTGCTCCTCGTGCACCACCCGGCCGCCCTCGGGGAGTTCGAGCAGGAGCGGACCGTAGGGCCCCGGATCCCGGACGAGCCGGCCGGGGCCGGGGATCGCGTGGGCGTGCCGGGTGACCTCGCCGAGCGCGAGGACCAGCCGTCCCCTGGCGTCCCTGGGCTCCCCCGCCGCCGTCCTGGCGCGTTCGGGCACGGCGGTCTCCTCGACGGGCGCGATCAGCACGTCTCCCTGCCGGTACATGGCTCTCCCTCCCCGTCCGGCCGGTGCGGCCGAACCTGGTGAAGACGCTAGAGGGCGGGTCTGACAACGGGCCCCGAAGGAGTTCCCGCCCCCGTCGAACGGACCCGGCGGAGGGCGTTGTCGGTGCCGCTTGGTAGAACTCTTGGCATCCGCCGATCCACGCCGTCCGTTGCCGGGAGCGCCGTCATGACCATTGACCACCACCTGAAGGAATTCCACGGACTTCCCGTGTTCGAGTTCCCCGACGAGGACGCGCGGGGCGAGCTGCCCGGTGCGGCGGACGTGGCCTGGCGGATCTCCACGCCCACGTACCGCGACCCCGAGGACGAGGAGTGGGGGCCGCGTTTCGAGCGGTTCCTGAAGGCGGTGGACCCGGGTCGGGTGCGGGCCGTGGTCGTCGGCGGCTGGGACGAGGCGTACGACACCTCGTCCGCCGCCATCGTCACCGCGCTCATGGCCGCCAACAACCGGCTCACCGGTCTGGAGGCCGTGTTCCTCGGGGACATGGAGGCCGAGGACTGCGAGATCTCGTGGATCGTGCAGTCCGACGTGACCCCGCTGCTGGCCGCCTACCCGGCCCTGCGGGAGCTTGCGGTCCGCGGCGGCACGAGCCTGGTCTTCCCTTCGGTGCGGCACACCGGCCTGGAGTCCCTGACCGTGGAGTCGGGCGGCCTGGGCGCCGACGTCGTGCGCGGGATCGTGGGCAGCGACCTGCCCGCCTTGAAGAGGCTGGAACTGTGGCTCGGCACCGACGAGTACGGCGGTGACAGCACGGTCGAGGACCTGGCGCCGCTGCTCTCGGGCTCGTCGTTCCCGGCCCTGCGCTCCCTCGGCCTGTGCAACAGCGTGATCCAGGACGCCGTCGTCGGCGCCGTGGCGGGCGCCCCGGTCCTCGCCCGGATCGAACAGCTCGACCTGTCCATGGGCGTGCTCACCGACGAGGGCGCGGCGGCCCTGCTCGACGGTCAGCCGCTGACCCATCTCAGCCGTCTCGACCTCACCCACCACTACCTCTCGGAGGCCATGGCGGACCGGCTCCGCGCCGCCCTCGAACCGCACGGCGTGACCGTCGTCATCGACGACCCGCAGGACCCGGACGACGACGGCGACGAGGTCTACCGGTACGTCGCGGTCGCCGAATGACCGCCCGCCCGTGCCTCGTGGTCGTCGGCGATCCGGCGGGCCGTCGCGTCGCGTTCTTCCAGGACGCGCTGCGGTCCGCCGGGCTGCCCGAGGCGCGGGCGGTGTCCTGGCCCGAAGTGCTGCGCGGCACGGCGCGGTTCGCCGCGGGCGAGACCGTGCGTCTGGACTCGCCGGGCGAGGACCCGGAGGCCGACCGGCTGCTCCGGGGGGTCGCGGAGCCGTCGCGGGTCGAGGGCACGGGCCGCTGGTACGCGCGGTTCGTCGCCGCGACCGCGGAGCTGGCCGGGGTGGTCGCGGGTTCGGGCGCCGTCCTCGTCGACGACCCGGCCGACCTGGCGGCCCTGTTCGACAAGCGGCTGAGCCACGGTCTGCTGAGCGCCGCCGGAGTCCCGGTGCCCGAGTCCCCGACCTCCGGGCCGGCCGCCCCCGCCGTACGCGGCTGGGCCGACGTGAAGGCCCTGACCGCCGCGGCCGGCATGCGCCGGGTGTTCGTGAAGCTCGCGCACGGGTCCTCCGCCTCGGGCGTCCTGGCGGTCGGGACGAACGGCGCGGGGCGGATCGAGGCGACCACCTCGGTGGAGCGCGGGCCCGGCGGACAGCTGTACAACTCCCTGCGGGTGCGCCGCTACACGAGCGAGAGCGAGGTCGCGGCGATCGTGGACGCCCTCGCCCCCGACGGTCTGCACGTCGAGCGCTGGCTGCCCAAGGCCACCCAGGACGGCCGGGCCGCCGACCTGCGGGTGGTCGTCGTCGACGGGCGGGCCACCCATGCGGTGCTCCGTACCAGCCGCTCCCCCATGACCAATCTGCATCTGGGCGGCGCCCGGGGCGATCTGGACGCGGCGCGCGCCGCGATTGGCGCGGCCGGCGGGCGGTGGGCGGACGCGCTCGCGGTGTGCGAGCGGGCCGCGGCCGTCTTCCCCGGTACCCGGTGCGTGGGCGTGGACCTGCTGCCCTCGACGGGCTGGCGCCGCTTCGCCGTGGGCGAGGTCAACGCCTTCGGGGATCTGCTCCCGGGCCTCACGGGCCTGCCCGGCAGCGGGGCGGAGGGCCTCGACACATACGCGGCCCAGGTCGCGGCGCAGTTCCCCGCCCCTCTCACGAAGCACACCGCCACCGCGCCGACCACAACTCCTGGCACCAACACCAACACCAGCACCAGCACCAGCACCAGCACCACAGGAACGAGCACCGCGTGAACCAGCCCGACATGAACACGATCGTCGGAAGCCACGATCTGCTCCTCGTCACCCTCGACACGCTCCGGTACGACGTGGCGGTGGAGCTGGCGGCCGAGGGCCGCATCCCGAACCTGGCCCGCCATCTCCCCGGCGGGACCTGGGAGCGGCGGCACGCGCCGGGCAGCTTCACGTACGCCTCCCACCAGGCGATCTTCGCCGGGTTCCTGCCGACACCGGCCGCCCCGGGCCCGCACCCCCGCCTGTTCGCGGCCCGTTTCGCGGGCAGCGAGTCGACCGCCGACGGCACCTTCGTCCACGACACCCCGGACTTCGTCTCCGCCCTCGCGGGCGCGGGCTACCGGACGGTGTGCGTCGGCGGCGTCGGCTTCTTCAACAAGCAGCCGCCGCTCGGCTCCGTGCTCCCCGACCTCTTCCAGGAGAGCCACTGGGAGCCCTCCTTCGGCGTGGCCTCCCCGACCTCCATCGAGTCGCAGGTCGCGCGCGCCGAGGAGGTCGTCGCCGGGCTTCCCCATGACCGGCGGCTGTTCCTCTTCGTCAACGTGTCCGCGCTGCACCAGCCCAACTGGTTCCACCTGCCGGGCGCGACCCGCGAGGCCGGTGACTCCCGGGCCACCCACGCGGCCGCCCTCGTCCACGTCGACCGGCACATCGGGCGGCTCTTCGCCGCGATGAGCAGCCGCCGCCCCTGTTTCGCGATCGTCTGCTCCGACCACGGCACCGCCTACGGGGAGGACGGCCACACCGGCCACCGGCTCGGCCACGAGGTCGTCTGGACCGTCCCGTACGCGCAGTTCGAGCTGGCGGGCCCGCAGCCGGAGGCCGGGGCATGAGCGAGCTCGTCACCCCGCGCCCGTACCGGAGCTACGTCTACGCGTACCCGCACAAGACGGCCTACCGGCCGCTGCCCGCCCCCGGGCCGTCCCTGGCCGAGCTCTGGCGGGACGAGCCGAAGGACGCCCTCTCCCTCTACGCGCACATACCGTTCTGCGAGGTCCGCTGCGGCTTCTGCAACCTCTTCACCCGCATCGGCGCCCCGGACGAGCTGACGGCCCGCTATCTCGACGCCCTCGACCGTCAGGCCACCGCCGTGCGCGAGGCCCTCGGGGACGGCGCGCCGGTGCGGTTCGCGACGGCCGCGTTCGGCGGCGGCACGCCCACCTTCCTCACCGCCGCCGAGCTGGAGCGGCTCTGCGACATCGCCGAGAAGCGGATGGGGGCGGATCTGCGGGCGGTGCCGCTCTCCGTGGAGACCTCGCCCTCGACGGCGACCGCCGACCGCCTCGCGGTCCTCGCCGAGCGGGGTGCGACCCGGCTCAGCATCGGCGTACAGAGCTTCGTGGAGGCCGAGGCACGGGCGGCGGTCCGGCCGCAGCGCCGGTCCGAGGTCGAGGCGGCGCTCGGCCGTATCCGGGAGACCGGCGTCCCCGTGCTGAACATCGACCTGATCTACGGGATCGACGGCCAGACGGAGCGCTCCTGGCGGCTTTCGCTGGACGCGGCCCTCGCCTGGCGGCCCGAGGAGCTGTACCTCTACCCGCTGTACGTACGCCCGCTCACCGGCCTCGGCCGGATCCAGGACCCCGCGGCCGCCGACCGCGCCTGGGACGAGCAGCGCCTCCGGCTCTACCGGTACGGCAGGGACCATCTCCTCGCCCGCGGCTACGAACAGGTGTCGATGCGGATGTTCCGGCGTGCGGACGCCGGCCCCTCCGGTCCGGACGACTACGCCTGCCAGACGGACGGCATGATCGGCCTGGGCTGCGGGGCCCGCTCGTACACCTCCGCCCTGCACTACTCCTTCGACTACGCCGTCGACATGCGGAGGATCCGCACGATCATCGACAGCTACACGGAGACGGAGGACTTCTCACGCGCCCGGCACGGGTACGGGACGACCGGGGCCGAGGCCCGGCGCCGTCATCTCCTCCAGTCCCTGCTCCAGGCGGAGGGGATGCCCGTCGACGGGTACGCGGAGCGGTTCGGCTCCTCCCCCTTCACCGACTTCGGCCCGGAGCTGGCCCGGTTCGAGGGCTACGGCTGGCTGGACACGGCGGCCCCGGCGGGGCTGCTGCGGTTGTCCCCGGAGGGCCTCGCGCACTCCGACGGGCTCGGCCCCGAGCTCTTCTCCCCCGCCGTACGGGCCGCGATGGCCGCGTACGAGACGAAGTAGGCGCGACCGTGGACCTGACACCGCCCCCGGGCCCCGCCCCGGCCCCCGGCATGGACCTGACGCTGCTCTACCGCGGCCCGCTCTCCTCCTGCGACTTCGACTGCCCCTACTGTCCCTTCGCCAAGCGCCGGGACAGCCGGGAGCAGCTGCGCGCGGACCGGGCCGCGCTCGACCGGTTCACCGGGTGGGCCGCCGGGCAGACCGGCGACCGGCTGCGGATCCTCTTCACCCCGTGGGGCGAGGGCCTCGTCCGCTCCTGGTACCGGCGGGCACTCGTGGAGCTGTCGCGTCTTCCGCACGTCGAGCGGGTGGCCATCCAGACCAATCTGAGCTGCCGGACCGACTGGCTGGCGGAGGCGGACCCGGAGAGCGTGGCGCTCTGGTGCACGTACCACCCGGGGCAGACGCCGTACGAGCGCTTCCTCGGCAAGTGCGGTGAGCTGGCCGACCGGGGCATCCGGTTCAGCGTCGGCGTGGTGGGCCTGCCCGAGCACGCGGAGGACGCCCGCCGGCTGCGGGCGGCGCTTCCGGCGCACGTCTACCTCTGGGTGAACGCGGCGGAGGGGCACACGTACACCGACGCGGAGGCGGCCGAGTGGACGCGGATCGACCCGCTCTTCCCGTACAGCCGTCATCCGCACCGCTCGGGCGGGCTGCCCTGCCGGACCGGGGAGTCGGTGATCTCGGTGGACGGCGAGGGAACGGTTCGCCGCTGCCACTTCGTGAAGGCGGAGCTGGGGAACCTGTACGACGGTTCGTACCGCGCCGCCCTGCGCCCGCGCGCCTGTCCGCTCGCCGTCTGCGACTGTCACATCGGCTACGTGCATCTGGAGACGCTGCCGCTGTACGACGTGTTCGCCGGCGGGGTCCTGGAGAGGATCCCCGCCGGCGTACGGCCGTCGGTCGTGCCCCTGACTACAGGGGCATGAGGTCCGGGCGCTTGGCCTCGACGTGGTCGCCGGAGCTCTCACCGCGCAGTCGGCGCCCGATCCACGGCACGAGGTACTCCTTCGCCCAGTGGATGTCGTCGCGGCGCACTTCGAGCGTGCCGCGCGGGGGAACCGGCGGCCACGCCTGGTCCGGGTCGGCGGGGACCGGCATGCCGAGGACCTGGGCGGCGCGGAGCGCGACCCGGGTGTGGCCGTCGGGCGAGAGGTGCAGCCGGTCGTCGTCCCAGGCGCGCCGGTCCTGGACGGACTTCAGCGACCAGAGGTCGAGGACGGGACAGCCGTAGCGGTCGGCGATGGCCCGGACGTGTCCGTTGTAGGTGGCGATCTTGCCGCGCAGGTGCTTGAGGAGGATCACGTCGCGGGTGTCGAAGCCGGTCGTCACCATGACGGTGCCGACGGCGGAGGTCAGGTCGGCGACGGCGCGCTCGAAGCGCTCGGCGACCTCGTCGGGGTCCGTGCCGGGGCGGATGATGTCGTTCCCGCCGGCGCAGAAGGTCACCAGGTCGGGGGCGAGTTCCTTCGCCCGGGGGACCTGTTCCGCCACGATCTGGTCGAGGAGGCGCCCGCGTACGGCCAGGTTGGCGTAGCGGAAGGCGTCGTGCTCCGGCAGCTGGTCGGCGAGCAGCACCGCGAAGCGGTCCGCCCAGCCGACGTAGGTCCCGTCGGGCCCGGGGTCTCCGACGCCCTCGGTGAAGCTGTCACCGATCGCCGCGTACGACCCGAATGCGTTCTCGTCTGTTGATCTCGAATCGTCTGCCACGGGAGCACATCCTTCCCTTTCGGATGTGACCTACGCGACCGTAAGGAGGGGTTGACGCCGGGTGACATATGCCACCGATAAAGAATTCACCAAGACGGAATACCTCGGCGGCCCGGCACATACGTGCCGGGCTGCTGGCGGAGGTAGGCCAGCGGGTCGACGTCGGAGCCGTAGTTCGGCGAGGTGCGGATCTCGAAGTGCAGGTGCGGCCCGGTGGAGTTGCCGGTGGAGCCGGAGAGGCCGATCTGCTGGCCGCCGCTGACGGACTGGCCGGCGGAGACGGAGAGGGAGGAGAGGTGGGCGTACTGCGAGTAGTTGCCGTCGGCGTGCTGGATGACGATCTCGTTGCCGTAGGCGCCGCTCCAGCCGGCGGAGACGACCGTGCCGGCGCCGACGGCGCGGACGGTGGTGCCGGAGGAGGCGATGAAGTCGACACCGGTGTGGTAGCCGGAGGACCACATGGAGCCGGAGGCGTGGTACGGGGTGGAGAAGCCGCCGCCGCTGACGGGCGTGACCCAGCCGGAGGCGGAGGCCTGGGCGCCGGAGTCCGAGGAGCCGGAGGACTGCGAGGTGGAGGCGGAGTCCGAGGTGGCGGCGGCCGGGGCGGCCGCGCGCTCGGAGCCGCGGGAGGCGCGCGTGGTGTCGCCGGAGCTCTTCTCGGAGTCCTTGCGCTCGGCCTTCGGAGCGGCCTTGGCGGTGCTCTTCGGGGCGGCGGCGGGGGCGGTGCTCTTGGCGCCGAGGGTGAGCTTCATGCCGGGCAGGATGAGCGAGGGGTTCTCGCCGACGACCTGGCGGTTGTCCTCGTACAGCTTCTGCCAGCCGCCGGTGAGGTGGTGCTCGGCGGCGATCTTCGAGAGGTAGTCGCCGCGGACGACGGCGTACGTCTTCGGCGCGGCCTTCGCCGCGGTGGGCGCGGCCTGGACGGCGGCGGCCTTCACGTGGGCGGCGGCGGTGACGGCCTGGGCGGGGGCGGCGGCCGGGGCGGCCTGCTCGGCGGCGTGGGCGCCGGTGGCTCCGAGGAGCGGGAGGGCGACGACGGCGCCTCCGGTGCCGGCCGCGGCGATGCCACGGGCCAGGCGGTTGGGCTTGGTGCGGCGGTGCTTACCCTGTGCGGGCATGGCGAATTCCTCTCCGGCGCCTGCGAGGTGAGCTGTCGGGTTCGGACTGGAGATGTCCGGCCGCGTTCTCACGCGGCTTCACCCCGAGCCGTCCTTCTTCGAGGGGTCGGCGACTTACCTGGGTCCCCCGCTCCTGCCTTGGTACGGGTGAGTGCGGATTCCGGTCGGTGGCAGGATTCGGCGGTCCGTCCGGATTGAGCGCGACGCTAGACGAGTGGGGTCGGCGTGAACAAGCCACGGATTTCCATTGCTCCGGGATTCCTTGATATTCGGCCGGAATTCCGGTCACCCTCCGTGGATGACGGCCCCTCGATCTCCTTTTCCCGGGGGGTATTTGGAAAAGACGATCAGGCACGGTCCGTCACGGTTATGACGCTGCTCACGCGCCGATCCCCATCTCCCCTGCAACCGGGGCGGGTTATGGCGAACTCCTCAATACGGACAGATCACCCATTCCCGAGCGAGGGGGTGCGCTCCCGCACCTCCACCCGAGATGATTGCCCCAGGAATCGATCGAGAGAACAGGAGCAGCCGTGACGCAGCAGCTGCCGCAGGTCCCGCCCACCGAAGCGAACGAGCCCGAGCTGGCCGAGGTCCGCAACTTCCGGGACGTGGGCGGCCTGCCGACGACGGACGGGCGCGCGGTGCGCCCCGGCCGCCTGTTCCGCAGCGGCCACCTCGCCCACGCGACCGAGGCGGACACGGCCTACCTCGCCTCGCTGGGGCTGCACACCGTCTTCGACTTCCGGAACCTGGCCGACCGGAAGGTCGAGGGGCCCGACGTCGAGCTGCCCGGCACGCGGAACGTGAACATACCGCTCAACGACCCCGCCGACGGCAAGGAGTTCTGGAAGCTGGTGCACGACGGGGACCTCGCCCAGCTGCGGGAGATCCTCGGCGACGGCAAGGCCGCGGGCCGGATGTCCGACTCGTACCGGAAGATGGTGGTCGAGCGGACCGCCGAGCACAGCCGCGTCCTGCACGCGCTCGCGGAGGACAGCGTCCCGGCCCTGATGCACTGCGCCGCGGGCAAGGACCGTGCCGGACTCTCCATCGCGATCACCCTGCTCGCCCTCGGGGTCGAGCGGGAGGCCATCGAGGCCGACTACGTGAAGTCGAACGACCCGCACCGCCGCTACAAGGTGCGCCGCAGCTCCACCGCCCCCGACGCCATGTCGCCCGAGGTGATGGAGCTGCTGAGCCCGCTGTTCGACGCGCGGGTGGAGTATCTGCGGGGCGCCTTCGAGACCATCGAGGCGACCTGGGGCTCGGTGGACACGTATCTCTCCGAGGGCCTGAAGCTCTCCCCGGAGACCCGCGAGCGCCTGCGGGAGCGCCTGCTCACGGAGGCGTGAGCCGGCCGGAGGCGAGAGCCCGGCCCGAGCGTGAGCCCCGCCCGAGGCACGAGCCCACGCCCCGGGCGTGGGCCCGCCCCGAGCCGGGTTCCGGCTACTGGTTCTGCCCGCCCAGCATGAAGAGCAGGTAGAGGAATCCGGCGAAGAGGTGTCCGGCGATCAGGTACGCGAAGAGACGGAGGACGAGCCCTTTGGGGAACTTGCCCTCGCCGCGCTCCTCGCCGGTGACAGGTCGTGACTTCTCGGACATCTCGGTCCTTTTCTGACGAAGGGGCGCGCCTCTCGGGAGGCGCGCGGGATCAGCGCCGGTGCGGCGTCCCGTCGCCGAGGCACAGCTCGGCGGCGGGACTCTGCAGCAGGGTGTGGACGAAGAGCAGCTCGGCCCCGCCGGGCGTGGCGGCGCCGATCCGGTGCGGGGTGAGCGAGTCGAAGTGCGCGCTGTCCCCCGGATCGAGGACGTGGACGGCCTCACCGAGCGCGAGCCGCACCCGGCCCTCCAGGACGTGGATCCACTCCTCGCCCGGGTGGACGCGCACGATGTCGGCCCGGGTGGCGTACGGCACGTGGACCCGCAGGCACTGCAGGGCGCGTCCGGCGCCGCCCGCCTGGCGGTAGATCCAGCCGTCCGCCTCGACGGGTTCGGAGCGCCCGGCGCGCACGACGGGGTCGCGCTCGGGGGGCGCCTCGCCCAGAAGCTCGGAGACCGTCGTACCGTAGATACGAGCGAGGCCGAGCAGCATCGGGAGCGAGGGCTGCCGGTTCCCCGTCTCCAGGCGCGAGAGGTGGGCCGGTGAGAGACCGGCCCGCTGGGCGGCGGTCTCCAGGGTGAGTCCCCGGCGGCGGCGCAGGGCCCGCAGCTGCGGGGCGACGTCGGGCAGGACGCCGGGAACGGCGGGGTCCGGGGGAATGTCCCCGGGGACGTGGTCCATGCCTCTATTCCGCCAGGATCGTGCCTCTGAGGCAAGTTTCTTGCCTCAGAGGCAAAAGCCCGGGGCGGACCCGGCCACGGCGCGGTTCAGCGCTGTGCGACCGCCTGCTTGACCAGTGTCTTCCCGAAGTCCCACATCAGCCCGCCGCCGCCGTGGGCGTCGTCCATGACGGCGGTGAAGGCGGTGACGAACCGGTCCACGTCCGCCTCGTCGATGACCAGCGGCGGGATCAGCTTGATCACCTCCAGGTGGTCCCCGGAGACCTGGGTGAGGATGTGGTGCCGCTGGAGCAGCGGCACCACGACCATCTGGGCGAAGAGACCCTTGCGGGCCGCCTGGAGCATCGTCCAGCGGCCGCGCAGCCCCAGCGAGGACGGCCGGCCGAACTCGATCCCGATCATCAGACCGCGCCCGCGGATCTCGTGGAGCAGTTCGTACCGGGGCACGAGCTCCTTGAGGCGTCCGGAGAGCAGGTCCCCGATCCGGCGGGCGTGCGCGACCGTCCCCTCGTCCTCCATGACCGAGAGGACGGCGAGTCCGGCGGCCATGGCCTGGGCGTTCGATCCGAAGCTCGCCGAGTGGACCAGGACCCGGTCCATCGACGAGTAGACCTTCTTGAAGATCCAGTCCTTGCCGAGGGTGGCGCCGACCGGCACGTAGCCGCCGGAGAGTGCCTTGGCGACGCAGACCAGGTCCGGTTCGACGCCCTCCTCGTGCTGGTAGGCGTAGAAGTCGCCGGTCCTGCCGAGGCCGGTCTGCACCTCGTCGGCGATGAGCAGGGCGCCGTGCCGGTGCAGCAGTTCCTGGGCCGCCCGCAGGAAGCCGGGCGGGGACGCGTGGACGCCCTTCCCCTGGATGGGCTCGACGACGAAGGCGGCCACGTCGCCCGCGCGCAGCTCCCGCTCCAGGGCGTCGAGGTCCCCGAGCCCGATCGCCGTGTCGGGCAGCAGCGGCGCGAAGCCGTCGCGGAAGCCGTTCTCGCCGTTGACGGAGAGGGAGCCGGTGGTGAGCCCGTGGAAGGCGTGGGAGCAGTAGAGGACCCTCGGCCGCCCGGTGGCGTACCGGGCGAACTTGAGGGCGGTCTCGACCGCCTCCGTGCCGCTGTTCCCGAAGAAGACGCGGTCGAGGTGGGGGCTGTGGGCGAGCAGCCGCTCGGCGAGGAGTCCGGGCAGCGGCTGGCAGTCGAAGCGGGTGAGGTCGGCCAGCTGGGCGTCGAGGACGTCGTGGAGGGCCTTGCGGACGACGGGGTGGTGCCGTCCGAGGCCCATCACGCCGAAGCCGGCGAGCATGTCGAGGTGGTCGACCCCGTCCGCGTCCCAGAAGTGGGCGCCCTCGGCCCGCTCGTACACCTTGTCGAAGCCGATGGTGTGGAGCATGCGCGGCAGCTGGTGGTTGAGGTACTTGGCGTGCAGCTCGTACCGTTCGCCGCCGCGCTCGGCGAGCAGCGCCCGCAGGTCGAACTCCCCGCTCATCGCGGCCCCTTCCTCTCCTTCTCCCTCGCCGGGACGCCCCGCCTCACGCGTTGTTCCCGGAGACGGTCTCCCTGACCGCGCGCAGGGACTCCTTGAGCGAGCCCATGGTGGCCAGGACGGCGGTGGGCTCGTAGCCGCAGTGCGCCATGCAGTTGGCGCAGCGCGGGTCCTTGCCGCGGCCGTACTTGTCCCAGTCGGTGTCCTCGATGAGTTCGCGGTACGTGGGGACGTAGCCGTCGCTCATGAGATAGCAGGGGCGCTGCCAGCCGAAGAGCGAGTAGTTGGGAATGGCCCAGGCGGTGCAGGGGAAGTCCGCCTTTCCTTCCAGGAAGTCCAGGAAGAGCGGCGAGTGGTTGAGGCGCCAGCGGCGCCTGTTCCCTCCGGAGAACGCCTTCTTGAAGAGTTCGCGGGTCTGCTCGACGCCGAGGAAGTGCTCCTGGTCGGGCGCCTTCTCGTACGCGTAGGCGGGCGAGATCATCATTTCGTCGACCTGGAGGTCGTCGTTGAGGAAATTGAGGACCTCGATGATGGTCTGCGGGGTGTCGGTGTTGAAGAAGGTCGAATTGGTGGTGACCCGGAAGCCGCGCCGCTTGGCCTCCTTGATCGCCGCCACCGCCTCGTCGAACACGCCTTCCTTGGCGACCGACTCGTCGTGCCGCTCGCGCAGGCCGTCGATGTGCACGGCGAAGGCGAAGTACGGGGAAGGGGTGAAGTTCTCCAGCTTCTTGCGGAGCAGCATCGCGTTGGTGCAGAGGAAGACGTACTTCCTCTTGGCCACCAACTGCCGCACGATCTCATCGATCTGAGGGTGCATCAGGGGCTCGCCGCCCGCGATGGACACCATGGGGGCACCGGACTCCAGGACCGCGCCGACGGCCTGGGCGACGGGCATGCGCTGCTTGAGGACGCCGGCCGGGTGCTGGATCTTCCCGCAGCCCTCGCACTTGAGGTTGCAGGCGAAGAGCGGTTCGAGTTCGACGATGAGCGGAAACTTCTCGCGCTTGCGGAGCTTCTGTTCGAAGAGGTAGGTCCCGACCCGGATGGACTGACGGAGCGGCATGGCCATAACTCGTTCACCTCCTGGGGAGCAGCAAAGAACGGTGCCATTCGAAGAATGCGGGAAGGACGGCACGAAGGACACGGAAGGCCGATATTCCCCCGCGCACCGTGCCGATCCGGACCAGCTCATGTTCTGGAGCGTCCACGACCACCCGGACGGCCGCAACCGGGCGGGCCTCCGGACCGCCGCCGGGCACCTCGGTGCCCTGGGCCGTCCCCAGGGTCGCGGCGGACTCCATGTCGACGGCGATGGCGCCGGTGGACCGCAGCGCGGCCCGCTCGGGCCCGCGCACCACATGGTCGGAGCCGGTCAGCGGCCCGGTGTGCACGGCCCGCCCGGGTACGGCTCTGACCAGCGCCTTCACCAGCAGCTCGGTGCCGGAGCAGAGGGTCGTGCCGTCGGGGCCGCGGGTCTCGTCGGCGACGACCAGGTCCCCGGGGTGCATGCCGGGGGCGAGCCCCGCGCAGAACCCGGAGGCGATGACGGCGGCGTCCCGCCAGCCTTCCTCGGCGAGGGCGCGGGAGACCGCCGTACGGGCACGGTCGGGCCCCATGCCGGTGCGCAGCACGGTGACGGGCCCGGGGGCTCCGCCCCGGTCGCCGCTGCGCAGGGCGAGCTGCTCGATGCCGAGCGCGCAGGCGATCAGCAGCGGCGGCGGGGCGCCGGGGCCCGGCTCGCGTCCCATCACCGTGCCTTGCCGAGCGAGGGTTCCCCGTGCACGTAGCGGCCGAGCGCCGTGAGGGGGAAGACCTGACGGTAGAGGTGGTAGTTGATGGAGAAGTCCCAGGGGAAGCCGGTGCCGGTGAAGTACGGCTCGTCCCAGGAACCGTCCTCCCGCTGGGTCTCGGCGAGCCAGGCGACGCCCCGCCGGACGGGCTCGGAGTCCCGCTCGCCCGCGGCGAGCAGGGCGATGAGCGCCCAGGCGGTCTGGGAGGCGGTGGAGGCGCCTCGCCCGGTCCACTCCTTCTCGTGGTACGAGCGGAGGTCCTCGCCCCAGCCGCCGTCCTCGTTCTGTACGGAGCCGAGCCAGCCGACGGCCCGGCGGACCGCCGAGTGGGAGACGGGGAGGCCGGCCGCGGTGAGCGCGGGGAGCACCGAGCCGGTGCCGTAGACGTAGTTGACGCCCCAGCGGCCGAACCAGGCGCCGTTCGGCTCCTGTTCGGCGAGCAGCCACTCGATTCCCCTGCGGGTGCGGGGGTCCTGGGCCATTCCCTCGTAGGCGAGCATCTCCACCACGTGGGCGGTGACGTCGGCGGAGGGCGGGTCGATGACCTCGCCGAAGTCGCAGAAGGGGAGCTTGTTGGGGAGGACGCTGGTGTTGTCGGCGTCGAAGGCGCCCCAGCCGCCGTCCTGCGACTGCATGCCGAGCGTCCAGCGGGCTCCCCGGTCGACGGCCGCCGACACCCGGGCGGGGTCGGGGTGGTCGACCCGGCGCAGCGCGAGCAGCACCTCGGCGGTGTCGTCGATGTCGGGGTAGGTGTCGTTGTGGAACTCGAACGCCCAGCCGCCCGGGGGCAGTCCGGGCCGGCGTACCGCCCAGTCCCCGGTCCGGGTGATCTCCTCGTCGAGCATCCAGTCGACGGCCTTCACCAGCGCCGGGTGGTCGGGGCGGAGTCCCGCGTCGGCGAGTGCGATGGTGGCGAGGCAGGTGTCCCAGACGGGCGACTGACAGGCCTCGATCATCCGTGAGCCGTCCTCCCGCCACACGGCGAACCGGTCGAGGGATTCGAGGCCGGCCCGCATGACGGGGTGCCCCAGGTCGTACCCGAGGAGGTGGAGGGCGATCACGGAGTAGACGGCGGGGGGCTGGATGCCGCCCCAGCAGCCGTCGTTCTCCTGGCGCTCGACGATCCAGCGGGCCGCGAGGTTCATCGCGGTCCCGCGCACGGAGCGCGGCGCGAGCCGGTGGTAGACGTGCAGGGCCTTGTCGAGCCGCTGGAAGATCCCGTCCCAGCCGGTGGCGGGGGCGAGCGGCCGGGGCGGGTTCGGGCGCGCCGGATCGGTGTGCAGCTCGTCGAGGGGGAAGGGCGCGGGGCGTACGGGTCGCTTCGCGGAGACCACGGTGAGCGGCACGATGGTCTGCCGGGCCCAGCAGCCGAAGTCGTAGATGTTCAGCGGGAACCACTTGGGCAGGAAGAGCAGTTCCGGGGGCAGCTCGGGCAGGTCGTCCCAGCGCCACCAGCCGAAGAGGGCGAGCCAGATCCGGGTGAAGACCCGGGCGGCGGCGATCCCTCCCCCGGCGCGGACCCAGGCGGAGGCGCGGGCCATGTGCGGGGCGTCGGGCAGGTCTCCGGCGAGCCGCAGGGCCACATAGCCCTCGATGGTGGCGGAGAGGTCTCCGGGTCCGCCGTGGAAGGTGGCCCAGGCGCCGTCCTCGCGCTGCAGGCGGCGGATGTGGAGGGCCGCGGCGCGGGTGGTGTCCGCGTCGAGGATGCCCAGGAACTGGCGGAGCAGGAGGTCCTCGGCGTCCATGGTGACGTTGGTCTCCAGGTCGCCCTTCCACCAGCCCTCGGGGTCCTGTCGGGCGAGGAGGTGTTCGACGGCCCGTTCCGTGGCCAGGGCGGCGGCGCCGTCCAGGTCCGGCGCGGTGGCACCATCAGGTCGGGGCTCGTTCGTCTTGCTGGCCGCGGCTGCCCGGGGGCCCACGGCCCCGGCGCTTCCGTCGGTCGTCGCTGTCATGGCTTCCCCTTTGCGCAGTCGGTTTCTTCTGCTTCCACGGGTCTGCCGTCGGCCGGCGCCGGAGGGCACCGGCCGGCGACCGCGAACTCATATCAGGGTGATGGTGATCATCTCTTCCGTACGACGACGAAGTCGGCGAGTGCGACGAGCTGGTCCCGCACCCGCGCGGGCATGTCCACCTCGTTCAGGGCCTCGATCGCGACGGCGTGCTGGCGGCGGGCCTCCTGGGAGGTCCACTCGCGTCCTCCGGCCTCCTCGATGAGGGCCGCGCGGGTGGCGAACTCCTCCTCGGAGAAGGTGTCGAAGTCATTGGACTTGGCGTCCGCGGCGAGGAGTTCGCCGAGGCGCTCGGAGGCCTCGCCGCCGGCGGCGAGGGCGGCGACGACCGGCAGGGACTTCTTGCGCTGGCGCAGGTCGCTCCAGGTCTGCTTGCCGGTGGCCTCCGGGTCGCCCCAGATGCCGAGCAGGTCGTCCACGGCCTGGAAGGCGAGGCCGAGGTGGTAGCCGTACTCCTCCAGCTTGTCGGCGGTGCGGTCGTCGGCGCCGCCGAGGACGGCGCCGATGGAGACGGCGCAGGCGAGCAGGGCGCCCGTCTTGTTGCCCTCCATCTCCAGGCACTCCTCGACGGTGACCCGCTCGCGGTGCTCGTAGGAGATGTCCTGGGCCTGGCCGTCGATCAGCTTGCGGCTGGCGGTGGTGAGCCTGCGGGTCGCCCGGCCGGCCTCCACGGTGCCCAGCTCCAGCAGGATCTCGTTGGCGAGCGCGAACAGGGCGTCGCCGACGAGGATGGCCTGCGCGGGTCCGTGCACCTTCCACACGGTGTCGCGGTGGCGACGCTGCTCGTCGCCGTCCATCAGGTCGTCGTGCAGCAGCGAGAAGTTGTGGACGAGTTCCACGGCGACGGCGCCGGGGATGCCGACCTCGGGCGCGGCGCCCGCGGCCTCGGCCGACAGCAGGGCGAGCGCGGGGCGGACGGCCTTGCCGCCGTCCCCGTCCGCGGGGTTGCCCTGCGCGTCGATCCAGCCGAAGTGGTAGGCGGCCACGGTGTCCATGGGCGGCGCGAGGCGGTCGACGGCCGCCCGCAGTACGGGGGTGGACAGGGTCCGCCCCCGCTCCAGCAGTGCGGACACGTCCGCGGTGTCGACGGCCGGATTACCCGGCGGCACAGTCGGCACGGTCTCTCCTCTTGTTCCGGTACTCACACTCATGCCGCCTCCTGCAGCGGATGGTCATGGCGGCGGCCGAGGGCGGAGAGCGCGGCGCCCGCGGCGCTGAAGCCGCTGCGCACCGCCCCCTCCATGGTCGCGGGCCAGCCGGTGGCGGTCCAGGCCCCGGCCAGGTACAGCCCGGGCGCCCGGGTACGGGCGCCGGGGCGGAGCCTGCCGACGCCCGGGGTCGGGGCGAACGTGGCCGTCCGCTCCCTGGTGACGAAGAAGTCGCGGATGCCCGCTCCCCGGGCGGCGGGCAGCAGCCGCTCCAGCTCGGGGAGGTACTTCGCGCGCAGGGCGGCGACGGGTACGTCGATCTCGTCCTCGGCGGCCGACTGGGAGACGGCGAGGTACTGGCCGCCGCCGGTGAGCCCGGAGGAGTCGGTGCGGTCGAAGACCCACTGCACGGGCGAGCCGAGCGCGGTGAAGAAGGGGCGCTTCAGCACCTTGCGGTCGTAGACGACGTGGAGGTTGAGGATGGGGGCGTTGGCGATGTCGAGCAGCCGGTCGGGGTCGTCGAGGGCGCCCTCGGGCAGCAGGCCGTGGGTCTCCTGCTGCGGTACGGCGAGGACGACGACGTCCGCCTCCAGGGTCTCGCCGGGTACGTCGACGGCCCAACGCCCGTCGCCGGTACGCGAGATCCGTTCGGCCTTGGTCCGGAGCGCGGTGCGGACGCCGAGCGCGTCGAGTTCCTTCGCCGCCCGGGTGTCGTGGAGTTCACCGAGCGGGACGTGGGCCCAGCCGATGTCGGCGGCGCCGGGCTCGGAGAGCAGACCGGTCTTGAAGACCATCGCGGCGAGCCCCATGGAGGCCTGCGGGGCGGGGGCGTTGAGGGTGGGGATGCCGACGAGGTCCCACAGCGCCTCGACGGTCCGCGGGGACTGCCCGTGCCGGCCGAGCCAGGTGGCGAAGTCGATGCCGTCGAGCGCCGGATCGGCGGGGTCGAGCTTCTTCAGGGCGAGCGCGGCCCGGCCGACGGAGGCCCGCTCGGCGAGCGAGAGATGGGGGTACGTGGCGAGGCTGCGCGCGAGGTGCAGCGGTACGGGGAGGGCGTCGCGGCGGATCCGGCCGAGGCGCGGGCCGCGCGGGTGGGCGACGTCGAGCACGGGCACGTCGAGGCGGTCCTGGAGCGGGGCGAGCCGGGCTCCGTCGATCCGGTCGAGGAACCAGCGGTAGGCGGTGCAGCAGCGCAGGTAGACGTGCTGGCCGTTGTCGACGGTGAGGTCGCCGCGGCGGAAGGAGAACGCCAGGCCGCCGAGCCGGGGCCGGCCTTCGAGGAGGGTGACGTGGAGGCCGCTCTCGGCGAGCTGGAGCGCGGCGGTGACCCCGGCGAGCCCGCCGCCGACGACGACGGCGCGGGGCCGCCGGCCGCCGCCGGTCGGGGCGCCGGAGCCGGGAGCGTCCGGCGAGGCGTGCCGCTCGGTTCCTTCGTGGGTCACGCTGCCTCCGTTCGGTTCGTCGTGGGCGGGTGGGGCACCTCGGTCAGGGACGCCGTGGCGGCGCCCGGGGTTGCCCCGCGGCCGGGGGCGTACGGGCGCATCAGACACGCCTCCTGACGGCGCGCCGGGCGATGTGGCGGGTGTCGAGGCCGGAGAGCCCGCGCACCGCCACGTAGGCCTTCTCGCGTCCGGGCAGCGAGACGCGGCCGCGGAGCACGGCCTCGGGGTCGCGCTCGATCCGGTCGAGGAGGCGCCGGTAGATCCCGGCCATGGCGGCGACGCAGGCGCCGCTGCGCCGGTCGAGCATGGGCAGGAGTCCGTAGCCCTCGGCGAACAGGGCGCGGGCGCGCCGGACTTCGAAGTGGACGAGGCCGGCGAAGTCGGCGCCGGCGGGCGGGGTGTCGCTGTCGAAGCCGTCACCGCAGCCGAACTTGGCGAGGTCGTCGGAGGGCAGGTAGGTGCGCCCGTTCCCGGCGTCCTCGCGTACGTCCCTGAGGATGTTGGTGAGTTGGAGCGCGAGGCCCAGGGTGTCGGCGTACTCGGCGGCGCGCTCGGCGCCCTGGGCGCCGGGCTGGGTGCCGAAGACGCC
This sequence comes from Streptomyces sp. Root1304, assembly GCF_001426405.1. Lineage (GTDB taxonomy): Bacteria > Actinomycetota > Actinomycetes > Streptomycetales > Streptomycetaceae > Streptomyces. The sequence goes on from NZ_LMEP01000022.1 coordinate 409,410, forward strand.
GAGGGAGAGCCGGCCGATGGCTCCGGCGACGCAGCGGCAGTAGACCTTGAGGTCGTCCCAGGTCTCGTAGGTCGCGCCGTGCACGTCCATGAGGACGCCGTCGATGAGTTCGTCGAGGCCGCCGAGCGGGATCGGGAAACGGCGGGCCGAGTCGGCCAGGGCGACGGCGACGGGGTCGGTGTCGTCCTCGTCGATCTCGTCGGCCCGGACGCGGTCGAGCAGGGCGCGGGTGGCCTCCAGGCGCTCCTGCTTGGCCTCGGGCGGGAGCGTGCCGTCGCCGATGTCGTCGACGCGCCGGGAGAAGGCGTACAGCGCGGACATCGCCTGCCGCTTCTCGGTCGGCAGCAGCCGGATTCCGTAGGCGAAGTTCCGCGCCTGCTGTCCGGTGACCGCCTCGCAGTAGCTGTAGGCGGCCTGTACGGGTGCGGACGGCTGGGGCTGTGCCTCCACGGTCGCGCTCACCCCTCTTTCCGCGCCCGGAGCAGAACCGCTCCCGCCTGGCGCATCAGGCTCGGCTTGGTGGCCTTCGGTGGCCCGGTCAGCACGTCGAATCCGGCGTCGGTGATCGCGTCGAGCGCGGCGAGGCCCCCTGCGGTGAATCCGGCGAGGAGGAGCCGCAGCCGGCCGTGGACGCTGCTGACGAGGGGGGCGCCCGCGTCGAGCAGGGCGCGGGCCCGCTCGGCCTCGAAGGCGATCAGGGCGCGCACGGAGGCACCGGCGGTGGGCCGGGCGAGGTCGCTCTCGGTGACGTGGAAGCGCTTGAGGTCCTCGGCGGGGAGGTAGATCCGGTCCCGGGCGAGGTCCTCGGCGACGTCCTGGAGGTGCTCGACGATCTGCAGGGCGGTGCAGATCTCGTCGGAGCGCCTGATCCGTTCGGGGGTGTCGGTGCCGGTGATCCCGAGGACGAGCCGGCCGACGGGGTTGGCCGAGAGCTCGCAGTACGCGAGGAGGTCGTCGTAGGTCTCGTAGCGGCCGACCTGCTGGTCCTGGCGGTTGGCGGCGACGAGGCCGAGGAAGGGCTCGGGGGTGAGCCCGCAGCGCCGGACCGTCGGCTGGAGGCCGCGCAGCAGGGGGTGCCGGGGGGTGCCGTCGAAGACGCGGCGGAGGTCGGTCTCGAAGGCGTCGAGGAAGGCGAGGCGGTCGCGGGCGGTCTCGGGGGCGAGGCCGAGGTGGCGGGCGTCGGCGCCGCCGGGGGCGAGGTCGCCGTCGCCGATGTCGTCGACGAGGCGGGCGAAGCCGTAGACGGCCATGAGGTCGTCGCGCCAGGCCCGGGGCAGGAAGAAGGGGGCCACGGGGAAGTTCTCGTCCGCGGCCTTGCCGAGTGTGGCGCGCGAGGCGGCGTCGGTGCGCGCCTGGCTGGTATCCGTCACAGGTCACTGCCCGACGGAGGGACGGCGACACCCTCGTGGAGCTGGAGATTCTGCGTCATGGCCGTCACGTCTCCCGTTCTACACTGCCGATCCAATCCATCCTATTTCGGACACGCCGCCGACCCCTGCCCGTAGAGCCGCCGCCCGGAGGCCCGATGGCCGCGGGGTATCGCCCTACTTGCCGCGAAACAGACCGCTCCAGCTTACGTTGTACGACGACCGTCGCCGTTCCGGGGTGCCGGGCGCTCCGGCCCTCACCCGAACGAGTCGTCAACCCGGCGCCCCCGCAAGGGAGTTCGGCCCCGAGCGGGGCTCAGGGGGTGCGGGTTCCGGAGACGACCATGGCGAGGGTGGTCTCGACGACGGCGTTCCTGCGCTGGGCCGGAAGGCGGCGAAGAGGCCCGTCGAGCAGGAGAAGTGACAGTCCGTGAACGGCCGACCACGCTGCGGCACCACCGGCGGCGCGGACGCCGGGCCGGGGGGTTCCGACGAGGGCTTCGAGGGTCTCCCGGAGCAGGGTGAAGGCGCGGATCTCGGGCTCGGGCGCCTGCCGTCCGGCCGGTTCCGGGCGGTCCGCCCCGGCCGGCCGGGGGACACAGAACGCGGCCCGGTAGAGGCCGGGGTGTTCCACGGCGAAGCCGACGTATCCCCGGCAGAGGGCGGCGAGCCGCCGCTCGGCCGCGAGGGCGGGGTCGTCGGCGCCGGGCTCGCGGGCCGCGGCCCGCTCCATGGCGTCGGCGAGGAGCCGCTGGGCGTGGGCCTTGACCGTACGGAGGAGTTCGCCGCGCCCCTCGAAGTGCCGGTAGGCGGCGGTGGGCGAGACGCCGACCCGGCGGGCCGCCTCCCGGAGGACGACCCGCTCGGGTCCGCCCTCGGTCGCGAGGTCGACGGCGGCGCAGATCAGCGCGTTGCGCAGGTCGCCGTGGTGGTAGGTCTTTCCCCCCGAGATCGCTGGCATGGGCTCATCCTGCCCGATGTTGACCGCATGCACATTCCAGGCGGGGCATGACGCGCGAAAATCGGAAGCGCCCCCACCGGAAGAGGTGGGGGCGGCTCGGGGAGCGAGGTCAGCGGGCGGTCTCCCGCTCGTACGCCTTGAGCACCTCGTCCGTGGGACCGTCCATGAGGAGCTGGCCCTTCTCCAGCCAGAGCACCCGGTCGCAGGTGTCCCGGATGGACTTGTTGCTGTGGCTCACCAGGAAGACCGTGCCGGCCTCCTTGCGGAGCTCCCTGATGCGCTCCTCGGAGCGGATCTGGAACTTGCGGTCACCGGTCGCCAGCGCCTCGTCGATGAGGAGGACGTCGTGGTTCTTGGCGGCCGCGATGGCGAAGCGGAGCCGGGCGCCCATGCCGGAGGAGTACGTCCGCATCGGCAGGCTGATGAAGTCGCCCTTCTCGTTGATGCCGGAGAAGTCGACGATCCCCTCGTACCGCGAGCGCACCTCCTCGCGGCTCATGCCCATGGCGAGGCCGCCGAGGATCACGTTGCGCTCGCCGGTGAGGTCGTTCATGAGGGCCGCGTTGACGCCGAGCAGCGAGGGCTGGCCGTCGGTGTAGACCTTGCCGCTCTCGGTGGGCAGGAGTCCCGCGACGGCGCGGAGCAGCGTGGACTTGCCGGAGCCGTTGGAGCCGATGAGGCCGATGGCCTCGCCCCGGTAGGCGGTGAAGGTGACACCGCGCACCGCGTGCACCTTGCGGACGCCCCGGCTGACCTCGGCCTTGCCGCGGCCGACGATGCGGCTGAGCGCCGCCGTGGCGCTGCCCTTGCCGCCGCCACCGGCGTTGACCCGGTAGACGATGTGGACGTCGTCGCAGATGACGGTGGGAACGTTGGACCGGTTGGTGTCAGCCACGGCCGTACCTCTCCTCGGCCTTCCAGAAGTAGACGAAGCCGCCGATGCCGAAGGCCACCGCCCAGCCGAGCGCGGTCAGCCAGACGTGCGAGGGCAGGTTCTCGGCGCCGTATCCCTCGATGAGGGAGTAGCGGATCAGGTCCATGTAGACCGCCGCCGGGTTGTACATGAGGACGTCGGCGATCCACGCGGGCTTGTCGGCGAGCATCGTGGTGATCGAGAACATGACGCCGGACGCGTACATCCAGGTGCGCATGATGAACGGCATCAGCTGGGCCAGGTCGGGCGTCTTCGCGCCCATCCGGGCCACGATCATGGCGAGTCCGATGTTGAACACGAACTGCAGCAGCAGGGCCGGGATCAGCAGCAGCCAGCGCAGCGAGGGGTAGCTGCCGAAGGAGATCGCGACCGCGACGAGCACGACCATCGAGAACAGCAGCTGCTGGAGCTGCTGCAGGGAGAACGAGATCGGCAGCGTGGCCCGGGGGAAGTGCAGGGCCCGGACCAGGCCGAGGTTCCCGGAGATCGCCCGGACGCCGGCCATGACCGAGTTCTGGGTGAAGGTGAACACGAAGATGCCGGTGACGAGGAAGGGGATGTAGACCCCCTTGGACATGCCGCGTCCGGCGTCCAGGATGAGCCCGAAGATCAGGTAGTAGACCAGGGCGTTGAGCAGCGGGGTCGCGACCTGCCACACCTGCCCCAGCTTCGCCTGGCTGTACTGGGCGGTCAGCTTCGCCGAGGAGAACGCCAGGATGAAGTGGCGGCGGCTCCACAGCTCGCGTACGTACTCGAACAGTCCGGGCCGGGCGCCACTGACCGAGAGACCGTACTTCGAGGCCAGCGCGGCGGGGGTCAGGCCCTCGTCGACGGACGGGGGCGCGCTCGTCGCGACCGCCCCGCCCTGGTGTGTGTCACTCACAAGTCGAAACTTTCGTGTTCAAGATGCGCGGCACGTCGGTACCACGATGTCAGACGACCGGGGGGCGACCCAGCCGGGTCAGCCGCCACACCGTACGCCACCTCATGGGGCGGCGCGGTCCGCAGGGGGTCGTCCAGCCCGCACGGAATCCGCCGAACCATGCCTTGAGCGCGGAGGGCGAGGGCCGACGGGCCAGGGTGAGCAGGAGCCAGACGCCGAGATACACCGGCACCAGGGGCGCGGGCAGATTGCGGCGTGCCAGCCAGACTCGGTTGCGGGCCACGTTGAAGTGGTACGAGGCGTGGCGGGAGGGTGCTGTGGTGGGGTGCAACAGCACCATGTCGGAACGGTAGTCGATCATCCAGTCGGCGTCGAGCGCGCGCCAGGCGAGGTCGGTCTCCTCGTGCGCGTAGAAGAACTCGTCCGGCAGGCCGCCGACTTCGGCGAACACCTTGGTGCGGACGGCGTTGGCGCCACCGAGGAAGGTGGTCACCCGCGAGGAGCGCATCGGGTCGGAGGCGCGCAGCCGCGGCACGTGCCGGCGCTGGGTGGCCCCGGTCTCCGGGTCGGCGATCCGGAAGGTGATGATGCCCAGGCGCGGGTCGGCGGTGAAGGCCTGCCGGACCAGTTCGGCGGTGTCGGCGTGGGCGAGGAGGCCGTCGTCGTCGAGGAAGAGCAGGACGTCGACGTCGGTGCCGCCGGGGCCGAAGGCCTCGATGCCGACGTTCCGGCCGGCGGGGATGCCGACGTTCTCCGGCAGGTCGACGGTCCGTACCCAGTCGGGCACCCCGGTGACCGGGGTGCCCTGGCCGACGACGACGACCTCGACGGGGTCGCCCTCCTGCTTGGCGACCGAGTCGATCAGCGCGCGCAGGTCGTCGGGGCGGTTGCCCATCGTGATGACGACGGCGCCCACCTTGAGCGGTGCACTCACGGCCGGCCTCACTTCAGCCTGCTGGAGACCATGATCGACACCAGGTGCAGCACGGTCTGGAGCAGGGCGATGCCGGCGAGGACGGCGACGCCGAGCCGGGTGAAGAACAGGTCGCCGCGGACCTGGTCCGCGATCGCCAGGACCACGATGAGCAGCGAGGCCTCGATGCCGAGGACGAGCCGGTGGAACTTCAGCGCCCCGGCGGCCCTGCGGGCCAGCGCCATGCCGGAGGAGCGCGGCTCGGAGGCCGACTCCTTGACCGGCGGCAGTCCGCCCTGGTGCCGGGCGACACCGACGAGGTCGGTCTCGGCCTTGATCAGGATGGCGCCGAGCGCGGCGAGCGTGCCGAGGAAGGCCCACAGCCAGTCGATCCGGCCCGAGCCCCACAGGTCGGCGGCGCGCAGGCCGAAGCCGACGAGCACCGCAGCGTCGCACAGGTAGGCGCCGACCCGGTCCAGGTAGACACCGGCCAGCGAGAACTGCTTCTTCCAGCGGGCCACCTCGCCGTCGACGCAGTCGAGCAGCAGGTAGAGCTGGACCATGAGCGCGCCGAGCAGCGCCCCGGGGATGCCGGGGACGAGCAGGGCCGGGGCCGCGAGGACACCCGCGAGGGTCATGACGTACGTGAGCTGGTTCGGCGTGACCTTGGTGCCGACGAGCACGCGGGTGATCCGGAGCGAGATCTCCCGCATGTACATGCGGCCGCCCCAGTGCTCTCCACTGCGCCGGTCCTTCACACCCGGAGGGTGGACGACCGGGCGGAGCTCAGCTACGGATGGCTTTGGCATAGTCGGCGTACGCGTCCCTGATCTCGTCGTCGGACAGGTCGAGGTGTTCGAGGATGGTGAAGCGGCCCGGCCGGGTCTGCGGGGCGAAGGACACCGCCTGGACGAACTCGTCCACGGTGAAGCCCATCTCCTCCGGCAGGACGGGAAGTCCGTGCCGGCGCAGGGTCTCGACCATCAGCGCGGAGCCGTCGCGGGCGCCGCGCAGGTGCATGGCGAAGGCCGCTCCGAGGCCGCACTGCTCGCCGTGGCTGGCGGCGCGGGCCGGGAAGAGCAGGTCGAAGGCGTGGCTGATCTCGTGGCAGGCGCCCGAGGAGGGGCGGCTGTCCCCGCTGATCGACATGGCGATGCCGGACATCACCAGGCCCTCGGAGAGGGTGACGAGGAAGTCGTCGTCGCCGACGCCGCCGGGGTGCCGGAGCACGGCCTCGCCGGCGCTGCGCGCCATGGCGGCCGCGAGGCCGTCGACGGGCTCCCCGGTCACCTGGTGCGACAGCTCCCAGTCCGCGATGGCGGAGAGGTTGGAGATCGCGTCGCCGATGCCGGAGCGGACGTAGCGCACCGGGGCGTCCCGGATCACGTCGAGGTCGATGACCAGCGCGATCGGGGTCGGCACACCGTAGGAGCCGCGCCCGTTGTCGTTGTCCAGGGTGGAGATCGGCGAGCAGATCCCGTCGTGCGACAGATTGGTCGCGATGGCCACCAGCGGCAGCCCGACCCGGGCCGCCGCGTACTTGGTCACGTCGATGATCTTGCCGCCGCCGAGGGCCACCACGGCGTCGTACCGCTTGCCGCGCATGGCGTCGGCGAGCTTCACGGCCTCGTCGATGGTGCCGCCGGAGACCGGGTACCAGTCGGCGCCGGGCAGCTCGGGGGCGAAGTGGTCACGCAGCTTGAGGCCCGAACCGCCGCTGATGGCGACGGCGATCTTGCCGTTGCTGGAGATCCGCTGGTCCGCGAGGAGCGCGGACAGGTCGTCCAGCGCTCCCCTGCGGATGTCGACGACGACCGGCGAAGGGATCAGCCGGGTCAGTACTGGCACGCGATCTCACGGCCCTTCGCGAGGTCGTCGTGGTTGTCGATCTCGACCCACGTGACGTCGCCGATGGGCTCGACGTCGACGGTGAAGCCGCGGTTGACGAGCTCCTGGTAGCCGTCCTCGTAGTACAGGTCGGGGTCGCGCTCGAAGGTGGCCTTGAGGGCGTCGGCGAGCTCCTCGGCGGCCTCGGCCTCGATGAGGGTGACACCGATGTACTCGCCGGTGGCGGTGGCCGGGTCCATCAGCTTGGTGATGCGCTGGACGCCCTTGCCCTCGGCGGTGATGACCTTCATCTCCTCGTCGGCGAGGTGCTTCACCGTGTCGAGGGCGAGGATGATCTTCTTGCCCTCGCCGCGGGCGGCGAGCAGGGTCTTCTCGACGGAGACCGGGTGGACGGTGTCGCCGTTGGCGAGGATCACACCGCGCTTGAGGACGTCACGCGCGCACCACAGGGAGTAGGCGTTGTTCCACTCCTCGGCCTTGTCGTTGTCGACCAGGGTGATCTTGAGGCCGTACTTCGCCTCCAGGGCCTCCTTGCGGTCGTAGACGGCCTCCTTGCGGTAGCCGACGACGATCGCGACCTCGGTGAGGCCGATCTCGGCGAAGTTCTTCAGCGTCCCGTCGAGGATCGTGATCTCGCCGTCGACGGGCACGAGGGCCTTCGGAAGGGTGTCGGTGTAGGGGCGCAGACGCCGTCCGGCACCGGCTGCCAGTACGAGACCGATCATGCTGTTTCTCCTTCGTCGTGAACGGCGGGTGCTCCGGAGGAGACCCAGAAGCGGATGGACTCCACGAGCACCACGAGGGCGACGGCGACCGCGAGGGCGGTCAGTGCCAGGGTGAAGTCGTCGCCGCGGTCCGCCAGCAGGGCGGCGAGGACGGTCACCAGGAGCGTGCGCCCCTCGTGTCCGCCGGTGACGCGCACCAGCCAGGCGGGCGGTGCGCCGGTGCCGCCGCGGATGCGGTACACCGTGTCGTAGTGATGGTAGGCGACCGCCGCGACCAGCCCGAATGCGGCGGGGAGCGCGTGAGGCGCGTCCGACTTCGCCGCGAGGAGCAGGATCGTGCCGTACTCGGCGGCGCGGAAGAGCGGGGGCAGCAGCCAGTCGAGGGGGCCCTTGAGGGGCGCGGCGACAGCGAAGCCGGCGAAACAGGCGTAGCCGACAGCGGCGGCCACGTTCGACGCGCCCGGGCCGATGACGTACGAGTTGACGAGCACCATCGCCGCGGCGATGGCCGCCAGGATCGGCGCCGTGAAGGCGGAGCGCGGACCGCGGCGTCCGATGCGGGCGAACATTCCGGCCAGCGGCCCGGAGTCCGCGAGGTCGGCCAGGGCCTGGGCGGCCCGGTCGGTGCGCTTCGCCTTGCGGGTCAGGGAGCGCAGGACGCGGCCGGCCGTCGTGTAGCAGGCGCCGAAGGCGCAGCCGATGATCAGCGCCCAGAAGACGATCCGGGGGTTGGTGAAGGCGGTGAGGACCGCGATCATCGCCCAGCGCTCGCCGATCGGCAGGATGATCATGCGGCGGGCCCAGACGGTCCAGCCGAGGCTGTCGAGCCGGTCGGAGAGGGCCGCGGTGGGGCTGGTGTTGGCGGTGGCGTCGTGGTTGGCCTCGTTGAACGAGAAGTCCACCACGTGCCGGCAGGTCATCAGGATCATCGCGCCGAGGGCCAGGGCCCAGACGTCGTCGCCGTTGCGGGCGGCGCCGAGGGCGAGGCCCGCGTAGAAGGCGTACTCCTTGGCGCGGTCGAAGGTGGCGTCGAGCCAGGCGCCCATCGTCGAGTACTTCAGCGCGTAGCGGGCGAGCTGCCCGTCGGTGCAGTCGAGGACGAAGGAGACCAGGAGCAGGACGCCGGCGGCGATGTAGCCGCCGCGCTCGCCGGTCGCCGCGCAGGCGGCCGCGACGAGCGCGGTGAGCAGCGAGGCGGTGGTGACCTGGTTGGGGGTCAGTCCGCGGCGCGCGCACCAGCGGGCGATGTAGCGCGAGTACGGGCTGATGAAGAAGGTGGTGAAGAAGCCGTCGTGGGCCTTGACGGCCGAGCGGAGGCGTACGGCCTCGTCGTCCACGGCGGCGACGGCGGCGCGGGCCTCGTGGCGGGCCTCGGCGTCGGTGGGGACGGTGGCGACGAGGGTGCCGAGCTGGGGCCGGTGCACGGCGACGCCGTCGGCGTCGAGGGCGTCGGCGACGGTGCCGGTGAGGTCGTCCCCGTCACCGGCGGTCGCCGAGGCCGCGCCCAGGGCGCGGGTCAGCGCGGGGCGGGCCCCGCTCTGCGCGGTGAGCGCGCCGGGTGCGGCGGCGGCGGGGAACCGGGGGTCGGTGAGGGCGAGGCGCAGCGCGTGCAGGTGGCCGACGAACCGGGGGTCGACGAGCGCGACGCGCTCACCCGCGGGGACGGCGGCCAGCAGGGCGCCTGCCTCCTCGGCGCCGGAGGCGGCCTTCACGTCGAAGCCGAGCAACCGCAGGTCTCCGTCGAGCGAGGAGCCGGGTGCCGGGGGGCCGGTGAGGATGGCGGTCGACAGACGAACTCACTCCTTGGAGCTGACGAGGGGCCGGCGGGGCCATGGCGGCCCCGGGCGCGGCGGTGCGGCCCGGCACCGGGCGGCGACACGTCGGCTGAGGCTATCGGATGAACGGAACACGAGTTCACCGAGGCTTCGCGGGCAGGACTCCCCCGGGCCCAACCGTGTCCGTACGGGTGCGCCGCGCCCTGCGGAGATCATCATGGGCGATCGGCGGCCCGGCTCACAAACCACCGTCGCGGGCCCGCGCGAGGGCCCTCGGCGACGCCTTCCCGCCATGGCCGGTCCTGCCTGCATCGCCGCAGGTCAGAGCATATGACAACGGTGTTCAGTACCGTGTTGCACATACCCCCCACCCGTAGTTCACTTGCGAACCGGGGCACACGAGACGACACGATCTGGAGGCCACGCGATGGGGGCTGGACACGACCACGGGCACAGCCACGGCGGCCCGCCGCCGACGGGGACCGCGGGCGCCGCGTACAAGAGCCGGTTGCGGATCGCGCTCGGCATCACGCTCTCCGTGATGGTGATCGAGATCATCGGCGGTCTGGCCGCCGACTCCCTCGCGCTGATCGCGGACGCGGCGCACATGGCGACCGACGCGGTCGGCCTGGCGATGGCGCTGCTCGCCATCCACTTCGCGAACCGGCCGCCGTCCGGGAACCGCACCTTCGGGTTCGCGCGGGCCGAGATCCTGGCGGCACTCGCCAACTGTCTGCTGCTCCTCGTCGTCGGCGGGTACGTGCTGTACGAGGCGATCCAGCGGTTCATCGAGCCGGCCGAGACCAAGGGCGGGCTCGCCATCGCCTTCGCGGTGATCGGTCTGGTCGCGAACGTGATCTCGCTGTCGCTGCTGATGCGCGGCCAGAAGGAGAGCCTCAATGTGCGGGGGGCCTACCTGGAGGTGCTCGCGGACGCCCTGGGCTCGGTCACCGTGATCGTCGCGGCCACGGTCATCCTGACCACGGGCTGGCAGTACGCGGACCCGATCGCCTCGATCGTGATCGGCCTGATGATCGTCCCCCGTACGTTCAAGCTGCTGCGCGAGACGCTGGACGTGCTCCTGGAGGCGGCGCCTAAGGGCGTCGACATGGCGGAGGTACGGGCGCACATCCTGGCCCTGCCGGGCGTCGAGGACGTGCACGACCTGCACGCCTGGACGATCACCTCGGGCATGCCGGTGCTCTCCGCGCACGTGGTCGTGGACCAGGGCGCGCTGGACTCGGTCGGGCACGAGAAGATGCTGCACTCCCTCCAGGGGTGCCTGGGGTCCCACTTCGACGTGGAGCACTGCACCTTCCAGCTGGAGCCGGTCGGGCACGCGGAGCACGAGGCCAAGCTCTGTCTCTGACCACGGCCGGCTGTTAGTCTCTTCGTACGAACGCGTGAAGAGAGGAGCTGAGGTTGATGACCGTCGCGATGGAGGCTGCCCGCAGCGGCAGCGCCCGGTCGTCCCTCAGCCTCCGGGTCTCCGGCTGACCTGATCCCGGTCCACACACCGGTACGTCACGTCGTCGGCCGGGGCCCTCTCACACAAGGGTTTCCCACGTTGTCCGACAACGCACTGCACGATGCCTTCTTCGCCCTGCACCACGGTCTTCCGCGGCAGGGCCCCGGCTCCGACACCACCACCCGCCGGCTCCTCACACTGGCGGGACGGCTTCCCGAGCGTCCCCGCGTGCTCGACCTGGGCTGCGGCCCCGGCCGTTCCGCGCTGCTCCTGGCGGCCGAGGCGGGCGCAGAAGTGACCGCCGTCGACACCCACGAGCCGTTCCTCGCCGAACTGCGGGAGGCCGCCGCCGCCCGCGGGCTCGACGGCTCGATCGACACCCTCCGCGCCGACATGGGCGCGCTGCCGTTCCCCGACGGCTCCTTCGACCTGGTCTGGGCCGAGAGCTCGGTCTTCGTCCTCGGCTTCGACCGGGCGCTGACCGAATGGCGCAGGCTCCTGGCGCCCGGGGGCGTCCTCGTCCTCACCGAGTGCGTGTGGACCACCGACGAGCCGGGTCCGACGGCACGCGCCTTCTGGGAGGAGCACTACACGCTCCGTGGCGTCACCGCGAACACTGCGGCGGCGGTCGGGGCCGGCTACCACGTGGTGGCGACGCTCCTCCAGCCGGAGAGCGACTGGGACGAGTACTACGTCCCGCTCGCGGCGCACGCCGACGCCGCCGACCTCACCGTGCCGGGCACGGCCGAGGCGGTGGCCGGGGCACGCGCCGAGATCGCGCTGCGGCGCGAGCACGGCTCCGACTACGGGTACGCCGGTTTCGTCCTGCGGCCCGCCGATCCGCGCTGGACCGTCCGTCCGGAGCGGGACGGGGAGGCCGGGGCCGTGTGGCGGGTCGTGCGGGCGGCCTTCGGGTCGGAGGCGGAGGCCGATCTGGTCGACGCGCTCCGCCGGGACGCCGACGCCTGGCTGCCCGGTCTGTCGTTCGTGGCCGAGGCCCCGGACGGCTCGGTCGCGGCGCACGCCCTGATCACCCGCTGCCTGGTGGGCGGCGTGCCCTCCGCGGCGCTCGCGCCGGTCTCGGTGGCGCCGGAGCACCAGCGCTCGGGGGCCGGACAGGCCGTCGTGCGGGCGGTGCTGGACGCGGCGCGGCTGCGCGGGGAGCCGCACGTCCTCGTCCTGGGCCATCCGACGTACTACCCGCGGTTCGGGTTCGTACGTGCGTCTGAGTACGGAATCAAGCCAGGTTTCGAGGTACCGGACGAGGCGATGATGGCGCTCGTCCTCGACGGTTCCGCGCCCGTTCCGTCCGGCACGCTCGTCTATCCGGAGGCTTTCGGGGTGTAAGACCGACTTCGCCCCTTGTGCTCCCGCCGCGCCGGTCCCGTTCCGGCGCGGCGGGAGCGGCCACGTCCGGCCGACGAAGTACGGACAAGCCGCTTTTGTACGGCAGACTGAGGTTCCCCCACCGGGGCCGAGGACCGAAGCGAAGGATGGGTATGCCGACCACACCAGCCACCGCGGCTCAGATCTCGCCGGAGATCGCGTCGAACGGTGTCCAACCGTCCGGAGCCCCGGCGTCGATCATGCTCGAACTGGTCGACGAGGACGGGACGACGATCGGCACGGCGGAGAAGCTCGCCGCGCACCAGGCGCCCGGCCTGCTGCACCGTGCCTTCTCCGTCTTCCTCTTCGACGAGTCCGGCCGGCTGCTGCTCCAGCGCCGCGCGCTCGGCAAGTACCACTCCCCCGGCGTCTGGTCGAACACCTGCTGCGGCCACCCCTACCCGGGCGAGGCCCCCTTCGCGGCGGCGGCCCGGCGCACCTTCGAGGAGCTGGGCGTCTCGCCCTCGCTGCTCGCGGAGGCCGGTACCGTCCGCTACAACCACCCGGACCCGGCCTCGGGCCTGGTGGAGCAGGAGTTCAACCACCTCTTCGTCGGCCTCGTGCAGGCCGAGCCGAAGCCGGACCCCGAGGAGATCGAGGACACCGTCTTCGTGACCCCCGAGGAGCTCGCCGAGCGCCACGCCGCCGCGCCGTTCTCCGCCTGGTTCATGACGGTGCTCGACGCGGCGCGGCCGGCCGTCAGGGAACTGACGGGTCCGTCCGGGGGCTGGTGACCGTCGGAGTGCGAGGCATGCCTCCCGGCCCCGGTGCCATCGGGGCCAGGGGCAGCGCCGCCCAGATGATCTTCCCGCCGCTCGCGGTGTGCTCGACGTCGCAGGCGCCGCCGGACTCCTGGGCGATCTCCCGGACCAGGAGCAGACCGCGACCGCCGGTCTGCCCGTAGTCCGCCTCCAGGGCCTTGGGCCGGTAGGGGTGGTTGTCCTCAACGGACACCCGGACCCACTCGGGTCCGATGGCCACCTCGACCGCTATCTCCGGGGACAGCAGCGCCGCGTGCCGTACGGCGTTGGTCACCAGCTCGGAGACGATCAGCAGCAGGCCGTCCATGATCTCCTCATGGAGCGGCACGCCCTGGCGGACCAACAGGTCGCGTACGGCGTGCCGGGCCTGCGGGACGGAGACGTCGACCGCGGCAGCGGTGAAGCGCCAGACTCCTTCGTAGGACGGTTGCCGGACGGGGACGTCCCCGTGATGCTCCACGGTCCGGTTCCCGCCCTCGTGCTCGATTCTCGCCACGGATCGAGTCTTGGCAATCCGCGTGGGCGTACCGGCCTACTGACCAGAAGTCGACACTTATCGGCCGCGTTCTGATCGGGTGAGTATGCCGATGTCAGTTGTTCGACTGATCGGGCGCGCTTTCCGACCGCTCCGGAGGGACCTCGGCCGGGGAGCCGTCCGAGGGGGTGCCGACGGGGCCCTTCGCCGGGTGCGGGGTCACCATGCTGACGATCCTCCGGCCGCCCACCCCGATCGCGATGAGGCCGAGGCCGTCGAAGAGCAGCGCGAGCGAGAAGAAGACCCCGAGAACGTACAGGCTGCTGTGCGGCCAGTCGAACAGGACCAGCAGACCGAGCAGCAGCCCGAACGCACCCTGGAGCAGCGTCCAGCCGAACTGCGGTCCGCGCACCACGACGCTGCCGACCAGCCGGAAGAGGCCGCCGGTCAGGAAAAGCAGGGCGGCGAACATCGTCAGGGCCTCCGCCGAACCCTGCGGGTGCCGGATCACCACGACGCCTGCCGCGATGTTCAGGGCGGCCACCACCGCGGCGAGCCAGAAGTAGTTGGTCCCGCGCGACTGGATGGCCTGGAGCAGGCCCACCACACCGCCGATGAGCAGCAGCCAGCCGAAGAGCAGCATCGAGGTCAGGGTGGCGACCCCGGTGTAGATCAGGCCGACAATCCCGCCGAGCACCAGCAGGGCACCGAGCACGGCGAGCCAGCTGAAGCTGCGGCTGAGCCGCTTCCCCTTGCGGGTCATCTCGCGGACGGGGTCCGGTTCCCCGTGCCGCTCGCGGGCGTCCTTGGCCATGCGGTGCCTCCTCGGGACGACCCCTTCCTGATCGTACGATCAGGCCCGCCGGATAGCATCCGGCCCATGGAGCCGCAGCTGAAGGCCAGCGTCACGGACGGGATCGCCACCGTCGTCATCGCCAACCCCGCCAAGCGCAACGCGATGAGCGCCGGCATGTGGCGCGCCCTGCCCGGCCTCCTCGACCGGCTCGCCGCCGACCCGGCCGTACGGGTCCTGGTCCTGACCGGCGAGGGCGACACCTTCTGCGCCGGGGCCGACATCGCGGCGCTCCGGGAGCCCGGGGACGAGCAGCAGGCGCTCGCGGTACGGGCCGAGGAGGCGCTCGCCGCCTTTCCCCGGCCGACCCTGGCGGCCGTCCGGGGCTTCTGCGTCGGCGGGGGCAGCCAGCTCGCTGCCGCCTGCGATCTGCGCTTCGCCGAGGAGGGCGCCCGCTTCGGGATCACCCCGTCGAAGCTGGGCATCGTCTACCCGTCCTCGTCCACCCGCCGCCTCGCCGCGCTCGTGGGCCCGTCTGCCGCGAAGTACCTGCTCTTCTCCGGTGAGCTGATCGACGCGGACCGGGCGCTGCGGACCGGGCTCGTGGACGAGCTCCACCCGGCGGGCGAGCTGGACGAGCGGGTGGCCGCGTTCACCCGGGTGCTCGCCTCCCGCTCGCTGCTGACCCAGGCTGCGGCCAAGGAGTTCGCCGACGGGCGGCTCGACCGGGACGCCCACTGGGCGGAGCAGGCGCGCGGCAGCGGCGACACCGCGGAGGGTGTCGCCGCCTTCCTGGAACGCCGCGCGCCCCGGTTCACGTACGGCGGCTGAGGGTCAGCCCTCGCTGCCGGGGCCCTCGGCCCGCTCGCCCCGCCAGTGCGCCACGATCGCGGCCGGAGCCTTCTCCGGCGAGCCCGCGTCGTACGGCGGCTGGGGGTCGTACTCGGTGAGCAGCTGGATCGTCTGGGCGGTCTCGTCCCCGGCGATCCGGCCGAGCAGGTGCAGGGCCATGTCGATGCCGGAGGAGACGCCGGCGGCGGTGACGTACTTGCCGTCGAAGACGACCCGCTCGCCGGTGGGCTCGACGCCCAGTGCCTTGAGCTCCTCGTGGGCGAGCCAGTGGGTGGTGGCGCGGCGGCCGTCGAGGAGCCCGGCGGCGGCCAGGATCAGGGAGCCGGTGCAGACCGAGGTGGTCCAGGTGCTGGTCTCGTCGGCGGTACGGAGCCAGGTCCCGATCTCCGGGTCGTTCATGGCCGTCCGCGCGTCGGGGCCGCCGGGGACGAGGACGATGTCCGGGGCCGGCACCTCGGCGAGGGTCCGGTCGGCGACCAGGGCGAGGCTGCCCTGGTCGTTGCGGACGGGGCCGGTCTCCTTGGCCACGAAGACGGTCTCGGCGCCGGGGAGGCGGGCGAGGAGCTCGTACGGGCCGACGGCGTCGAGCGTGGTGAAGCCCGGGTAGAGGAGGACGGCGATCTGCATGCTGATCCCTTTCGGTGCGGTGGGCGTCGGTCCGGCGGGGTGCGTGCGCACCCGGCCGGCGGGCGTTCAGGTGCCGGGGGCGTGGAAGCGGCGGCGGTACTCGGCCGGGGGCGTCCCGAGCGTCCTGGTGAAGGCGCGGCGCATCCCCTCCGGAGTGCCGTAGCCCGAGGCGCGGGCGACCTCCTCCACGCCGCGCGAGGTCTCCTCCAGGAGGCGCCGGGCGTGTTCGAGGCGTACCCGGTCGACGTACCGGCCGGGGGTCGCCCCGGTCTCCGCGTGGAAGGCGCGCGCGAAGTGGCGGGGCGAGAGCCGGGCGCGGGCGGCGAGCGACTCCACGGAGAGGTCCCCGTCGGGGTGCTCGGTGATCCACTGCTGGAGGTCGCGCAGCGGCTCCCGGCGGGCGGTCTGGGCGGCCAGCTGGACGCTGAACTGGGCCTGGTTGCCGGGGCGGCGCAGGAAGACGACCAGGTGGCGGGCGACGGTGAGGGCGACGTCCCGGCCGAGGTCCTCCTCGACGAGGGCGAGCGCCAGGTCGATGCCGGCCGTGACCCCGGCGGAGGTGGCGAGCCGCCCGTCCCGTACGAAGATCGGGTCCGGGTCCACCTCGACCTCCGGGTAGCGGCAGGCGAGGTGGTCACAGGCCGTCCAGTGGGTCGTCGCCCGGTGTCCGTCGAGGAGTCCGGCCTCGGCGAGGAGCAGCGCGCCGGTGCAGACCGAGACGAGGCGCCGGGCGTCCGGGGCGTGGGCGCGCAGCCAGTCGATCAGGGCCGGGTCCGGCGCGCGGGTACCGTCGCCGCCGGGGACGACGAGGGTGTGCGGGGCGCCGTCGGCGACCGCCTCGGCGAGCGTGGTGTCGGGGAGCAGCCGCAGACCGCTGTGCGTACGGACGGGTCCGCCGTCCAGGGAGGCGGTGCGGACCGGGTACGCGGACGGGTCCCCGGCGGCGCGGGCGGCACCGGCGAACACCTCGAAGGGGCCGGTGACGTCGAGGCTCTGGACGCCGTCGAAGAGGACGACGAGGACGGGTCGCTGCGTCATGGCTCCATCCTCGGAGCGGGGCGGCGGCGACCGCAATGACGCCGAGCCCACCTTTTCTGCCATCCCCCGTTCCCGCAGTCCTCCGGGTACGGCGGGCTCCGGACGGTTCCCGTCGTACCGACCAGTCGGTAACCTTCGGTGCATGACGACTGCCCTGCCGCCGCGTGCCGGACGCCGCTGCCACAACGCCCTCAACCCGCTCCACTCCACGCTCTACTTCTCGCCCGACATGGACCGCGAGTTCGGTGCGCTCGGCTTCACCGACCTGAGCGCCATGCGGCTCGCCGCGCGCAGCGCCCCGCTCGGCGCGGTGGGCGCCGGAACCGTCGCCGCGACCTTCTACAACTACAGCCACGCCCTCCTCGCCGGCCACCTCCCGGCCGTCTGGGAGACCGCCTCCCCCGCCGAGGTGCTGGACGCCCGGCTGCGGACCGCCGACGCGACCCTGCGCCGGCTGCTCGGCGAGGAGACCGTCACCTCCCCGGAGATGGCCGAGGCGGCCGGGCTCGCGCTGCGCGCCACCGAGGCCTGCACCCGGCACGCCCGGCCGCTGTACTCGGCCAACGCGGACCTCCCCGTACCCGAGGAGCCCCACCTCGCGTACTGGTACGCCGCCACCCTGCTGCGCGAGCACCGGGGCGACGGGCACCTCGCGGCCCTGCTGTCCGCCGGACTCGACCCGGTCGAGGCGCTCGTCTCCCACACCGCCACCGGCAAGGGCATGAGCCCGCGCTGGGTGCTCGGCTCCCGGGGCTGGCGGCGCGCCGACTGGGACGCGGCGACGGAGCGGCTGCGCGGGCGGGGACTCCTCGACGCCGAGGGCGAGCTGACGGATTCGGGGACGGCCCTGCGGGACGAGCTCGAGGAGCACACCGACCGGCTGGACGCCGCCCCGTACGAGCACCTCGGCGCGGCCGGCGTCGAGCGGCTCACCGAACTGGGGCGCGGCTTCCTGGTCACGGCGGCCGTCGCGGGCGCCTTCCCGGCGGATCTCGTCGGCAAGGGGTGACCCGGGGGCGCCGGAAAGGCGCCCGGGACGCGCGCGGGAAGGGTCGGTTACCGCGTACGGGTGAGCGACCCGGCACAATGCACTCGCAAGCTTGAGGCACGAGAAGGCGAGTCGGGACACCGTGACGACGTCCATCGAAGCAAGGATCGCCGAGGAGCTCGGCGTACGCGAGCGACAGGTGAAGGCAGCCGTCGAGCTGCTCGACGGCGGTTCCACCGTGCCGTTCATCGCGCGCTACCGCAAGGAAGCGACGGAGATGCTCGACGACGCGCAGCTGCGCACGCTCGAAGAGCGTCTGCGCTATCTTCGCGAGCTGGAGGACCGCCGGTCGGCGGTCCTCGACTCGGTACGCGAGCAGGGCAAGCTGACCGAGGAGCTGGAGGCACGCATCCGGGCCGCCGACACCAAGGCGCGGCTCGAGGACATCTACCTGCCCTTCAAGCCCAAGCGGCGGACGAAGGCCCAGATCGCCCGCGAGGCCGGTCTCGAACCGCTGGCGGAGGGCCTGCTCTCCGATCCCTCGGTGGAGCCCGCGGCCGCCGCCGCGGCCTTCGTGGACGCGGACAAGGGCGTGGCGGACGCCGCCGCGGCCCTGGAGGGCGCGCGGGCGATCCTCGCGGAGAAGTTCTCCGAGGACGCCGACCTCATCGGCGAGCTGCGCGAGCGCATGTGGGGCCGGGGCCGGCTGGTGGCGAAGGTCCGGGGCGGGCAGGAGGAGGCGGGGTCGAAGTTCGCCGACTACTTCGACTTCACCGAGCCGTTCACGGCCCTGCCCTCGCACCGGGTGCTCGCCATGCTGCGCGGCGAGAAGGAGGACGTGCTCAGCCTGGACCTGGAGCCGGAGGAGCCCTCCGAGACCCCCGGGCCCTCCTCGTACGAGGGAATCGTCGCGGGCCGCTTCGGCGTCGCCGACCGGGGACGCCCCGGCGACAAGTGGCTCCAGGACACGGTCCGTTGGGCCTGGCGGACCCGCATCCTCGTCCACCTGGGAATCGACCTGCGGCTGCGGCTGCGGACGGCCGCCGAGGACGAGGCGGTACGGGTCTTCGCGGCGAACCTGCGCGACCTGCTGCTCGCCGCGCCGGCCGGCACCCGGGCGACGCTCGGCCTCGACCCCGGTTTCCGCACCGGCGTGAAGGTCGCCGTCGTCGACGCGACCGGCAAGGTCGTGGCCACCGACACGATCTACCCGCACGTGCCCGCCAACAAGTGGGACCAGGCGCTGGAGAAGCTGGCGCGGCTCGCGAAGGAGCACGCCGTCGACCTGGTCGCGATCGGCAACGGCACCGCCTCCCGCGAGACCGACAAGCTGGCGGCCGAACTCCTGGCCAAGCACCCCGAGTTGAACCTGACCAAGGTGATGGTCTCGGAGGCGGGCGCCTCGGTCTACTCGGCCTCCGCCTTCGCCTCGCAGGAACTCCCCGACCTGGACGTGTCGTTGCGCGGGGCCGTCTCCATCGCCCGGCGGCTCCAGGACCCGCTGGCCGAGCTGGTGAAGATCGACCCGAAGTCCATCGGCGTCGGCCAGTACCAGCACGACCTGGCCGAGGTGAAGCTCTCCCGCTCCCTCGACGCGGTCGTCGAGGACTGTGTGAACGGCGTCGGCGTGGACGTCAACACCGCCTCCGCGCCGCTGCTTTCGCGGGTCTCGGGCATCAGCGGCGGCCTCGCCGAGAACATCGTCGCGCACCGGGACGCCAACGGCCCCTTCCGCTCCCGGCGGGCGCTGAAGGACGTCGCCCGGCTCGGCCCGAAGGCGTACGAGCAGTGCGCGGGCTTCCTCCGCATCCGGGGCGGCGACGACCCGCTCGACTCCTCCTCGGTGCACCCGGAGGCGTACCCGGTGGTGCGCCGGATGGTGAAGGCGACGGGCGGCGAGGTCGCGTCGCTCATCGGCGACACGGGCCGGCTGCGCTCGCTGCGGGCGGACGACTTCGTCGACGAGACCTTCGGTCTGCCGACGGTGACGGACATCCTGCGCGAGCTGGAGAAGCCGGGGCGCGACCCGCGCCCGGCGTTCAGGACCGCGACCTTCAAGGACGGCGTCGAGAAGATCGGCGACCTGGAGTCCGGGATGGTCCTGGAGGGCGTCGTCACCAATGTGGCCGCGTTCGGCGCCTTCGTGGACGTCGGCGTGCACCAGGACGGCCTGGTGCACGTGTCGGCGATGTCGAAGAACTTCGTCAAGGACCCGCGCGAGGTCGTGAAGCCCGGTGACGTGGTCAAGGTGAAGGTCCTGGACGTGGACATCCCGCGCAAGCGGATCTCGCTGACGCTGCGGCTCGATGACCAGGCGGGCGCCGAGGCGTCCGAGGGCGCGCCCCGCCGGGAACGCGGCGAGCGTTCCGGCCGGCCGCCGCAGCAGCGGCAGGGCGGCGGCGGAGCAGCCGGTGGCGGCGGTGGTGGCCGCCGGACCGAGCGCGGCGGGCAGAACGACCGCGGCGGCCGGGGTGGCGCCGGGGGCGGCCAGGGCGAGCGTGCCGGACGCGGCGGGCAGGGCGGCCGGGACCGGTCCTCCGCTCCCGCGCCCGCGAACAGCGCGATGGCCGACGCCCTCCGCAAGGCGGGCCTCCTGGGCGAGGGCGGCGGCAAGCGCCGCTGACCGTCCGCCCTCGGGCTGTCACTGAAGCGAAGGAGGCCACGGCCCGTCGGGCCGTGGCCTCCTCGCGTGAGAAGCCGCGTTCTCGCGTGGATCCTCGCCGTTACGGAAGGAAGCGCAGGGCCCACTCGGCGCGGTTGGCGACGGCGAGGTCCTCGTCCTCCGTCAGGGGCCTCAGCAGGCTCCCCGCGGTCTTCGGGTCGGCCTGCACCAGATCGACGATCTCGGCGGCCAGGCCGTCCTGGTCGTCGCCCAGGTCGACGGCCGAGGCGCGGATCAGCGTCGGCAGGGCGTCCGGGCCGCCGATGGCGGCGAGGACACCGCCGAGGAGCTCACGGGCGTAGGCGTTCCGCTCGGTGAGCGCGCGGTCCAGTTCCGCCTGGAGGCGGGGCAGGAGACCCGCGTCGCCCGAGGCCGCGACCTCGTCGGCGAGGTCGATCGTCTCGTCGACGTCCGCGTCCAGATCGTCCAGCATCGCGGTCAGCCGGGTCAGTAGGTCGGTCATGGTGCTGCCTCCTGGAAAGCGCCGTCCACGAGGACGGGAACGGTCGTCGAGCCGTCGGTCTCGGCGGCCACGGCCACGTCCTGCGGAAAGCCGTACTCGTACAGTTCACGGCCCGAGTCGCAGCCGTGCAAGGCGGCGGCCGGGTCCTCGGTCGCGGACCACAGCGTGGCCGCCGCGGTCGCCTCCGGGGTCAGGGTGCGCGGGCCCGTGAGGGCGGCGAGCACCGCTCCCGCGCCCAGCAGGTCTTCGAGCGCCGGGCGCAGCGAGCCGTCGGGCCACCGCTCGCCGGAGGCGACGACCGCGAGCGGGCGGTCCGCCGTGCCGTAGCCCCGGTCGGTGAGCCAGCGCGCGACGGCCGTGGGATTGCGCAGGGAGGCGGCGACGACCGCCGCGCCCCCCGAGGCGGCCTCCGCCGCGATGGTGGAGCCGTTCGGGGACGGCAGGACCAGCCGGGGCGGCCCGGGGGCGGCGCGCAGGGCGGCCGGGGAGAGCGTCCACGGGTGGGCCGCGGTGGCCTCGCTCCGGCCGACGGCGAGCACGGCGTCCTTCTCCCGCGCGTACGCCGCGGCGGTCGCGTCCCGCCAGCGGTACGGCAGGACGGCGGTGCCGCCCTCGACGGCGACGCCCACGGAGGTGGTGAAGGACAGCACGTCGACGACGACCACACAGGCGGCCGCCGGGGCGAGGACCCGTGCTTCCACGGGCCCCCAGCCGAAGGAGACGGTCATCACCGGCCCGGCCCGAAGGGGACGGAGCGCGGACCCGATCCGCGCCGGAGCACCATCAGAGCTCGGTCACCTTGCCGTCGGCGACCTCGATGCGCCGGTTGGTGCGGACCGCGTCGAGCATGCGCCGGTCGTGGGTGACGAGGAGGAGCGTGCCGGTGTACGAGTCGAGCGCGGACTCCAGCTGCTCGATGGCCGGCAGGTCGAGGTGGTTGGTCGGCTCGTCGAGGACGAGCAGGTTCACGCCGCGGCCCTGGAGCAGGGCCAGCGCGGCGCGGGTCCGCTCGCCCGGGGAGAGCGTGGTGGCGGGCCGCATCACGTGGACGGCCTTGAGGCCGAACTTGGCGAGCAGGGTACGGACCTCGGCGGGCTCCGTGTCCGGCACGGCGGCGCAGAAGGCCTCCAGGAGCGTCTCCGTGCCGTGGAACAGCTTGCGGGCCTGGTCGACCTCGCCGACCACGACGCCCGAGCCGAGCACCGCGTCGCCGGAGTCCAGCGGCAGCCGGCCGAGCAGGGCGGCGAGCAGGGTCGACTTCCCGGCACCGTTGGCGCCGGTGACGGCGACCCGGTCGGCCCAGTCGATCTGGAGGGTGACGGGGCCGAAGGAGAAGTCGCCCCGGCGCACCTCGGCCTCGCGCAGGGTCGCGACGACCGAGCCGGAGCGGGGCGCGGCGGCGATCTCCATCCGCAGCTCCCACTCCTTGCGGGGCTCGTCGACGACGTCGAGGCGTTCGATCATGCGCTGGGTCTGGCGGGCCTTGGCGGCCTGCTTCTCGCTGGCCTCGCTGCGCGCGTTGCGGCCGAGCTTGTCGCCGTCGGTGGCCTTGCGGCGGGCGTTCTTGACGCCCTTGTCCATCCAGGACCGCTGCATGTGGCCGCGGGCTTCGAGGGCGGCCTTCTTGCCCGCGTACTCCTCGAAGTCCTCGCGGGCGTGCCGCCTCGCCCGGTCCCGCTCCTCCAGGTAGGCCTCGTAGCCGCCGCCGTAGAGGGTGATCTGCTGCTGGGCGAGATCGAGTTCCAGGACCTTGGTGACGGTACGGGTGAGGAACTCGCGGTCGTGGCTGATGACGACCGTCCCGGCGCGCAGCCCCTTCACGAAGGCCTCCAGGCGCTCCAGACCGTCGAGGTCCAGGTCGTTGGTGGGCTCGTCGAGCAGGAAGACGTCGTAGCGGGAGAGCAGCAGGGAGGCGAGGCCGGCGCGGGCGGCCTGGCCGCCGGAGAGGGAGGTCATCGGCTGGTCGAGGCCGACGGTCAGGCCGAGGGAGTCGGCGACCTCCTCGGCGCGCTCGTCGAGGTCGGCGCCGCCGAGGTTCAGCCAGCGTTCCAGGGTGGTCGCGTAGGCGTCGTCGGCGCCGGGCGTGCCGTCGACGAGGCCCTGGGTGGCCTCGTCCATGGCCGTCTGGGCGGCGGCGACGCCGGTGCGGCGGGCGAGGAACTCGCGCACGGTCTCGCCTTCGCGGCGCTCCGGCTCCTGCGGGAGGTGGCCGACGGCGGCGGTGGGCGGGGAGAGCCGCAGCTCGCCCTCCTCGGGCGTGTCGATCCCGGCGAGCAGCCGCAGCAGGGTCGACTTGCCGGCGCCGTTGACGCCGACGAGGCCGATCACGTCGCCGGGGGCGACGACGAGGTCGAGCGCGGCGAAGAGGGTGCGTTCGCCGTGGCCGGCGGCGAGGTCCTTGGCGACGAGGGTTGCAGTCATCAGGGTATGAATCCTAGGCCCTGTCGTCACCGTGGCGTCGTCCGCCCGGAGGGCAGGGGCCGCGGCCCCTGGCGGGGCTTTGGCAGCGGGGCCTCAGGCGACGGAGCGGCACGCCGGGGAGCCGAGGAGGCGGAGCAGCACGGAGCGGTAGGTGGCACCGGGGAAGCGGTACGGGCCGACGCCCGGGTAGCCGTCGCGGACCGGGTCGACGGTGGGGCCGGTCTGCCAGGCGAAGTCGCGCCATACGACGACGTCGCCGTCGCCCTCGTCGTACGCATCCTCGCCGACTTCGCGTGCGACGACGGCCGTGACGGCTCCGCAGCCGGGGTCGTCGCAGTCGGGGCAGGCGTAGATCACCTGGCGGCCGTCGGCGGACGCGGGCTCGGGGTCGAGGAGCCGGCGGAGGTGGTCGGCGCGGAGGACGGGCGGGAGGTCGGACGCGAGGGGCGGGACCGCGTCGATGCCGTCGGCCTCGTCGAGCAGCCGGAGCAGGGGCCTGCCGTCGACGAGGAGGTCGACGGGGTCTCGGCGGGGGGCGGTGAAGCCCCCGGCGGGGAGACCGCTCGCGGGGGTGGCGGGGGCGGAACCGGAGGTGTGGTCGGTGACGAGGTCGAGAGTCGTGTAGGCGCCGGGCATGCCTTCGAGTCTTCCGCGCTTCCGTGGCCGGGGGGTCTTGGAAATGTCCCGGTCCCGGAACGGTCCCGGTGGGCGGCGCGGGGTGATCGTCACGGGTGGCGAAGGGCGGGCGGCGGAGCGATTTCGGTCCGCGAACGGCCGCGGGGCGGGGCCGTTCGCCGTTCCTTCGACCGCGGCGCCGGCCTGGCTCCTTCGGACCGCCGGGGGAACGGCCGCGGGGCGGGTGCGGCCCCTTCGGACCGTACCCGCCCCGCGTGACCGCCCGTTACTTCCAGAGCGGGGGCTTGCTGTTGTTGTCCGCGTCGGCGCACTGGCGGGCGCGCCGCTCCAGGGCGTCGGCCTTGGCGAGGGCCTTGCGGGCCTCCGTCGTGGCGCCGAGGCGCTTGAGCTTCGCGGCGCGGTCGCGCTCCTTGCGGGCGTCCGCCCGCAGCTTGCTGATGTTGCAGGTGATGGTGCCGGCCGAGGCGGGCGCGGCGGTCACCGTCTGGCCGAGCAGCACGCCCCCGGCGAGCAGCGTCGTGGCGAGCAGGGCCGGCAGGAACCGGCGTGCGGTGGTGGTGTGGCTCATGGCGTGTCTCCAACTTCCAGGCCGTGGGGACCTGTTCGAGGTATGGTCAGTACCAGCCGGTAACTTTACCTCGGCAAACGCCGGATCCACGCCAGGGAGCGCCGACGGCACCCGATCGTCAACACTCCTCCACAGGACTCCCACTGACGAGGTGATAGGTGGCGCGGCCGTCGAGCAGCAGCGGGACGAGCGCGCGCCGGGACTGCCGCATCGGGACGAAGGCCCCCGCACCCTCGGCGCGGACCGTGACTCCGTGCAGGGCGAGTTCGTCGCCCGCCTCCGCGTACTGCGCGGCGTCGAGCCGGTAGCCGCACGGCGGGTCCGCGAGGATCTCCGAGGGCTCCGGCGGGTCGTTGTCGGCGCCGCCGAGATAGACCGGGCCCCGGTCGGCGAGTCCGGCGCGCCGGGCGGTCGCGGTGGCGAGGGCCAGGGGGACGCGCCGCTCCTCCACGTAGGCGAAGGCGCCTTCCAGGGCCGCGAGATGGGAGGCGACGCGACGCCGGTGGTTGCGTGCCGGGTCGTTCCGCTCGGCCTCGTCGAGCGCGTCCACCCGGGTCTCGACGAGCAGTCCGGCGGCGTTCTTGATGCCGACGGTGTTCCGCAGGATCCGCTCCTGCCCGTCGCCCGCGACCTGCTTGAGGGGCTTGCCGGTGAGGGGGTCGGTCCAGATGCCGTAGATGCCGCTGCTGTATCCGGCGGCCCCGGCGGCGGGCCGCACGTAGGACTCGGAGAGGGTCCGCGACTCGTCGTGCACGTGCGGATCGGCGTCGAGGCTGCGCGGCCAGAGGGCGAGCAGGTCCTTGTCGTAGTAGCGGGGGGTGGCTCCGTACTCGTGCAGGTCGTAGACGAGTTCGGGCCTGCGGTCGCGGATGACGGCGGCGACCGCCCGCGCCTCGGCGGTCCGCAGGGCGATGTGGTCCCGGTTGACGTCGACCCCGTCGCCGTTGCCCCGGGTGTCGGCCTCGCGTCCGTCGGGGTTGGCGGTGGGGACGACGAGGACGGTGGTACGGGCGAGGAGGCGGCGGGTCTCCGGGTCCCGGGCGAAGGCCAGGTCGCGCACGGTGCTCAGACACGCCTCGCGGCCCGCGGGTTCGTCCCCGTGCTGGCTGCAGACCAGCAGGACGGTGGTGCGGCCCGTACCGAGGCCGACGAGGCGGAGCGGGCGGCCCTGCGCGGTGGTGCCGATCACTCGCGCCGAGACCCGCTCGCCCCTCCGGGCGACGGCCGCGAGGAAGTCGCCCTCCTCGGCCTCGGTGGTCCACCGGGCGCCCCGGCTCTCCTCGAATCCGGTGCGCGGGAGCGGCTGCACGGGCGCGCTGTCCGCCGCCTTCACGGGGACGGTGACGAGCGGCAGCGCGAGGGCGGCGGCCCCCGCCACGAGGGCGAGGGTGCGACGCGAACTCCGCTGTGCGGTACTGGGGTTCATCGAGCGGCTCCGGGCAGGCGCGGACCGCTGACCCCGGCCGGCGGTACGGCGGCGCTCAGCGACGGTACGGCGGTGGGCGGCGTCACGGCGGGGTGCGGTCCCGAGGTGGCCCGGCGGAACGCCTCGGCGCCGCCGACCAGCGGCACCTTCGCCCAGCTGCGGGCCAGGTCGAGGGTCAGGGTGGGGGTGGTCGACGGAGGGTCGAGCAGGTCCTTGTCCGTGCCGCCGACGATCAGGGCGAGCCGGTGGCCGGCCGGGACGACGTGGTCGGTGGCGGCGAGGTCCAGCGTCATCGTGTACGCCCTGCCGGGGGTCAGCGGGCGCTCCTCGCCCGGGTCGGCCCAGGTCCCGAGGTCGGCCCAGCCCCGGCTGACGACGGTGTACCCGACGTCCGCCGTACGCGCCTCGGTCTCCAGGAAGCAGGCGCTGTCACCGGGGGTGCTCGCCCCCCAGCAGGTGCGGTCGGTGAGGGTGGTGATGCCCTCGCCGGGCGCGCCGTAGTCGCGGATCGTGTCGGGTCCGAGGTCGACGAGGACGGCGGAGAGGTGCGCCGTGGCGGTGGTCGGGGTGGCGGTGACCGTCACCTTCGAGGAACCGGAGATCCGCAGGTCGCGGGAGAGGGGTCGGGTGACGAACCCGGCCTTCTCGGGGGTGGCGCGGTCGATCCCGGCGGCCCAGTCGAGTTCGCCGAGACCGGGGTCGTCGGTGAAGGTCGCGGTGGAGCCGGGGGCGGCGGCCGTGCGGCCGAGGACGCCGGGGCCGGCCTCGGTGCCGGGGGCGGGGCGCAGGGTGGTGGTGCCGGTGGTGCGCGGCGGCCACTGCCGGTCGGTGGTCCAGCGGTCCGGGGCGCGCTCGATGTCGGCGGCCGGCTCGCGGTCGATGCCGTTGTCGTAGCCGAGGAGGTAGTGGTCGAACCAACGGTGGAGGGTGCGGACCCAGTCGGCGCGACGGTAGTCGAAGGGGTCGACGTGGCCGGTCTGGGAGAGCCAGATCTTCCGCTCGACGCCGTGCGCGGCGAGCGCGTCCCACCACTGACCGAACTGCTGGGCACGGACGTTGAGGTCCTGCTGTCCGTGGACGACGAAGACGCTCGCCTTCACCTTGCCCGCGTTCCGGACGTGGTCGCGCTCGGCCCAGGCCGCGGTCCGGTCGCCGCTGTACGGGGTGCCGGCGGCGACGCGGTCCTGGACGGCGCCGCAACGGGCCTGCGCCTCGGGGCTGTTCACGTACTCGGAGAGCCAGCTCGGGTTGGCGTTGTAGAGCGGGGCGCCCTGGGAGTGGAAGTAGTCGTACCAGGAGGAGATCGCGCCGATCGGCACGATCGTCTTCAGCCCCTCGACGCCGGTGGCGGCGACGCCGTTGGCGATGGTGCCGTCCCAGCTCTTGCCGATCATGCCGACGTTCCCGGTGGACCAGGTGGTGGCGCGGGCTCCGGTCTCCCCCGTACGGGAGGTGTAGCCGCGGGCGCGGCCGTTCAGCCAGTCGACGACGGCCTTGGCCGACTGGACGTCGGAGCGGCCGCCGACGTCGTCGCAGCCGTCGGAGCGGCTGGTGCCCGCCAGGTCGACGGCGACGAAGGCGTAGCCGCGCGGGACGAAGAAGTTGTCGTAGAACAGCGGGAACCGGACGGGGTTGCCGTCGGCGTCGTAGGTCTTCTTCTGCCCCTCGTTGCCGCGTCCGCAGCAGGCGTAGTACGGGCTGGCGTCCATGATGACCGGGATCTTCCGGCCGGCCGCGGCGGGTTCCCGGGGGCGGACGATGTCGACGGCGACCCGGTCGGTCCGGCCGTCGCCGTCGCCGTCGAGTCCGGTGTCGACCCAGACGGACTCGCGGATCGCGTCGGCGTAGGAGTGGACGGGCCGGGACTCGCGCGGGGCGGGCCCCGGTCCCGCGTCGGCGGGGGTCACCAGGGTCGCGAGCAGGGCGGCGGTGGCCGCGACCACGAGGGTTCCGTACGGCAGTCGGGCTCCGCGGGTTCTCCGCTTTCGCATCGGCATGGGCGGGAACGTACCCCGGTCAACTCCCGTGCAAAAGAGTGCCGGAGAGACCCGTGTGCCGACGGTGACCCCGTCTCAGGGCCCTTCGATGTGATTCGTGTCGGCCGAATGGCGATCGTGTGACAGGAGGTGCTCTGGACGTGACGGTGCGTCGGGGGGCTGAATAGTGTCCGGACTAAGGACCGACGACCACACGCGCGTCTTACGTTTCTTATGACTTGGGGAGCACCTGTGCACCGCAGAATCATCGTTCCGAGCGCCCTCGCGGCCTCCCTGCTGCTGGCGATCCCGGCATCGGCGGCCGACTTCAGTCCTGGGGCCCCGGGCATCGGCGACTCCTACTACCCCACCAGTGGCAACGGCGGCTACGACGTCTCCCACTACGACCTGCGCCTGAAGTACCAGCCCGCCACGGACCTCCTGGAGGGCACGGCGACGATCCTCGCCACGACCACGCAGAACCTGTCCCGGTTCGACCTCGACATCGGCCTGCGGGTCAGCGAGGTGCGGGTCAACGGCCGCCCGGCGACGTTCGCCGCCTCGGGCGCCCACGAGCTGGAGGTCACCCCGGCGAGCCCGCTGGAGAAGAACAAGGCGATCTCGGTGGTCGTGCGCTACGCGGGCAAGCCCTCCGAGGTGAAGATCGACGGCTGGTCGGCCTGGGCCCGCACCCCGGACGGCGGGGTGGCGGCGCAGGAGCCGGATTCGGCCGTCTGGTGGTTCCCCTCCAACGACCATCCGCTGGACAAGGCCACCTTCGACGTCTCCGTCCAGGTGCCGGACGGCACCCAGGCCATCAGCAACGGTGTGCTCCAGTCGCAGTCCTCGCGCCTCGGCTGGACGCGTTTCAACTGGCGCTCCAACAAGCCGCAGGCGACGTATCTGGCCACTCTCGCCGTCGGGAAGTTCGACATCACGACGGACCGGACCGCGAACGGGCTGCCGGTCCTCAACGCGTACAGCAAGGACCTCGGGGACAACGACGGCGCCGCGCGCGCCTCGATCGAGCGCACGACCGAGGTCGCGGAGTGGCTGGAGGGGGTCTTCGGGCCGTACCCGTTCAACGCGCTCGGCGGTTACGTACCCAATGTGACCAGCGGCTTCGCCCTGGAGACGCAGACCCGTCCGTTCTACAGCCCGCGCCAGTTCGCCAACGGCGCGAACGTGTCGGTGGTCGTCCACGAGCTGGCGCACCAGTGGTACGGCGACAGCGTGTCCGTCCGCGGCTGGAAGGACATCTGGGTCAACGAGGGCTTCGCCCGCTACAGCCAGTGGCTGTGGTCGGAGAAGGAGGGCGAGGGCACGGCCCAGGAGCTGGCGGACTACGTGTACGCCACGCGGACGGCCGAGGACCCGTTCTGGACGGTGAAGCCGGGTGACCCGGGTGCGGACGACCAGTTCCACATCGCCGTGTACGACCGGGGCGCGCTGGCCCTCCAGGCGCTGCGCAACGAGATCGGCGACGAGGACTTCTTCGCGATCCTGAAGGGCTGGCCGCAGCAGTTCGCCTACGGGAACGCCGGCGTGGCCGATTTCGTACGGTACGCGGAGCGCGTCTCCGGGAAGCCGCTGGCCGAGCTGTTCGACACCTGGCTGTACCAGCCGTCGAAGCCGTCCGCGTCGACGGCGGCGGCCGTCGGTCTGTCGGTCCCGGCGGCGGCACCGGCGTCCGGTGGTCCGGCCGCGCGGACGACGGCCCCGAAGCCGGCCCAGCCGAAGTCATGGAAGAAGATCGCGGCGACGAACACGGTCCACGAGACCGGGGAGCACGGCGGGCGCTGAGCCGCCGGACCTGTGGGGCCGTCCGTCAGCGCCCGGCGCGACGGGCGGCCCCGCGGGCCTTCCGGGCGAGGGGCAGATAGCGCAGTCGCTCCGGCAGGACGGGGACGACGGCCCGGACGACCCGGGCGAACCGGCGCAGTGTCCGTTCCTGGGCGTCCGTCCACTCCAGGCCGATGGCCTGCCGGGCGTCCGGCGGCATCAGGCCGACGGTGAGGAAGGCCCGCAGGCGCAGGAACGGCCGGCGCAGCACGGGCCAGAGCAGCCGGAGGAGCAGCCGGACCGGCAGCGGGCCCCGGTCGGGGGCGGGCACCGGCTGGTCGGTGTCGAGGAGCTCCCGGACGACGACGGTCGCCTCCAGCTCCTCGGCGAGGACCTTCCGGTAGTACGGCCAGAACTCCTCGATCGTCTGCGGCATGTCCCGGTCGTGGATGCCGAGGATGCGGCCGACCTGGAGCCACTCGGCGTACAGCTGCCGCTCCTGCGCCGGGGTGAGGGGGCGGGCGAGGAGGCGCAGCCCCCAGGTGTAGATGGGAAAGCCCGTGGCGTGCACCCAGGAGTAGTAGGCGGGGGTGAGGGCGTGGTAGCGGCGTCCGTGGGCGTCGGTGCCCTGGATGGTCCGGTGCAGTTCCCGCAGGCGGCGCCCCTCCTCGGCGGCCTCCTCGCCGCCGTAGATCCACAGCTGGAGCGAGCGCAGGGAGCGCTCGCCGCGGCCCCAGGGGTCGGTGCGGAAGACCGAGTGCGCGTCGACGCCCGCGCCGATCGCGGGGTGCGCGACCTGCATGGTCAGGGCGGCGGGCAGCATGAGCAGCGCCCGGACGTCACCGGCGACGCTCCACAGCACCCCGCCGACGGGTGGCGGCACCGGGTCGCCCGGCCGGCCGGCCGCCGGGGCCCGGCCGACGCGCTTGACTCGTTCCACGGAGCCTCTCCTCACATGTACCAGGCTGCACCCATGACGAAGGGGCCGTCACCCGGGCGCTGCGGCCTCCGGTGACGGCCCCTTGCGGGAAGTACGGATCAGGCGCGGTCGGCGCCGACCGGCTCGCCGACGATACGGGCGGCGAGGGCGTGGGCCCAGGCGTCGACGTCCGCGGTGAGCTCGCGCTCGGCGGCGGCGCGCTCGGCGGCGATCTTCGCGGAACCGGCCGCGATGATGCTGTCCCGCTCGGCGTTGCCCTCGGCGCGGGCGGCGGCGATGGCCTCCGAGCCCTCCTCGACGGCCTTGGAACGGATGCGGGCGGCCTCGTGGCGGGCCTCGGCCAGCTCGGCCTCGTACTGCTCACGGATCTGCGTGGCCTCGGAGCGGAGGTCGTCGGCGCGCTCGGTGCCACCGTCGATGGCGTCTTCGCGCTCCTCGAGGGTGCGCTTGATCTTCGGCAGGATGCCCTTCGCCAGGACGAGGAAGGTGAATCCGAACACCACCAGGCCGAGGATGAGCTCTGCCCAGACAGGGTTGAGCGGACCGAGGTCCATCTTGAAGATCGTCGAGTTCGCGAGGGTCATGGGCGCATTCTACCTGGTTCAAAAGGGTGCAAATCAGACACTGGCCCGAGAGTTGGCGAGTTCGTGCGAGCCCGTCCAGATTCCCGGCATCCAAAGGCTACCGGAAGGTAACCACGGCTGATTGTATGTGCGACGCCAGCTCAACCCCCCACACCCTCATGGGAGTTCACGTGTCGTTCGCCGCGCTCCGCCGCGCCCCCGGCGCCGCTCTTTCCCTCGCGCTCGCCGCCGCCGCCCTGGCCGCGACCGCACCGGGCGCGACCGCAGCCTCCGCCACGACGGCCGCCGAGGCCCCGCGGCTGAAGGTGCTCACGTACAACACGTTCATTTTCAGCAAGTCGCTCTACCCGAACTGGGGCCAGGACCACCGGGCCGCGGCGATCCCGGCGGCCCCCTTCTTCCAGGGCCAGGACGTCGTCGTGCTCCAGGAGGCCTTCGACAACTCCGCCTCGGACGCCCTCAAGGCGAACGCCGCCTCCCAGTACCCGTACCAGACCCCGGTCGTCGGCCGCAGCAAGAGCGGCTGGGACGCCACCGGCGGGTCCTACTCCGCCACCACCCCGGAGGACGGCGGGGTGACGATCCTCAGCAAGTGGCCGATCATCCGCAAGGAGCAGCACGTCTACAAGGACGCCTGCGGCGCCGACTGGTGGTCGAACAAGGGCTTCGCCTACGCCGTCCTCGACGTGAACGGCAGCCGCGTCCACGTCGTCGGCACCCACGCCCAGTCCACCGACCCGGGCTGCTCGGCCGGCGAGGCGGCGCAGATGCGCAGCCGCCAGTTCAAGACGATCGACGCCTTCCTCGACGCCAAGAACATCCCGGCGAACGAGCAGGTCGTCGTCGCCGGTGACATGAACGTCGACTCGCACACGCCCGAGTACGGCACCATGCTCTCCGACGCCGGTCTGGTGGGCGCGGACGCCCGCACCGGGCACCCGTACTCCTTCGACACCGAGCTGAACTCGATCGCCTCGGAGCGCTACCCGGACGACCCGCGCGAGGACCTCGACTACGTCCTCTACCGCGCCGGGAACGCCCGCCCCGCCGGCTGGACCAACAACGTGGTGCTGGAGAAGAGCGCCCCGTGGACCGTCTCCAGCTGGGGCACCCAGTACAGCTACACCAACCTCTCCGACCACTACCCGGTCACCGGGTTCTGATCCGGCCCGGCGGGCGCCGCGCGGCGGGTGCGGCTCAGTACCCGGGCCCGTACCCGCCGAAGAGGCTGTAGAGCCACGCCCCGAACACCCCGGCGACACAGAGCAGCACGATCAGGGAACCCAGGCTCGTGTGCCGCTCCTTACGGGGCCGGCCGGGTCGGGCGGCACGCGCCGCGCGACCCGGCTTCTCGCGCTTCGGCCCCTTCTCGCGCTTCGCTCCCCTCCCTCGCTTCTCCCCGCCCGCCGTCCCGCCCGGGGCCGGTCCGGCCGCCGCGGCGACCTCGGCGAGCAGCCGCCGGCAGACCGTCGCCAGCTCCGCCGTCCCCGCCGTCAGGTCGACGACGACCTCGGTACGGGCCGGGGCCGTGGTCCCGCCGTCGAGGAGCCGGCCGGCGCGCAGCAGTGCCTGGTCCTTGCCCCCGGTCGGGCCCAGACTGATCCAGCGGTCGACGTGCTCGCCCCGGATCACCACCCCGCCGCCCCGCTCCCGGTAGACGGTGTGCTCCCGCCACAGGACTCCGGCCAATTCCTGCGCCGTCTCCCTGAGTTGCGTGTACATGCGAATCCCCTGTTCCCGTTCCCCCAGTTCGAACAGGCGCCGACTCTAGCTCCCGACGACCGGTGCCCCCGCCGCACCCCGCCCGAACACCCGTCCGTACGTCCGGGGCCCGCCCGCTACGCGGTGAAGTCGTACACGGTGACCGGTATCCCCCGGTCGACGAGGCGCCGGACGACCAGGGGCTCGACCCGGTCCCAGGAACCGCCCGCGAGCCCGCAGCCGATCCGCGGCATGTGCACGGAGGCCCCGAGAGCGGCAGCCCGGTCGGCGAGCAGCCCGAGCGCCGCGTCGATCGCCTCGTACCGCACGGGCACGTCCGTGCTCCGCGCCGTGCGTATCCCCCGCTGGCCCACCAGATTGGCCACCCAGAGCTCCGGCCCGACCCGGACGAACCGGGCGGCGCCGAGGCCGAAGTCGTTCTCCCCGCGCTCGGCGTGCCACCGGCGGTAGGCCGCCTCGGGCTCGGGCCAGCGCCGGGAGACCGCCCGGACGAAGCCCTTGCCCCAACCTCCGATGTCGTTGCACACATGGGCGACGATCCGGACGCCCTCGCCGCGAGGGGCGGTCGCGTCCCCCTGCACGTACCTGATCCCGCTCGCCGCGCCGTGCCCGGTCCCGCTCACCTCCCCGTGCCCGGTCCCGCTCGCCCCGCCGTGCCCCGTCCCGGTCCCCGTGCCGCTCGTGATGCCGTTCATGTCGATCACGCTACGGGCCGCCACTGACACTCCCTCCGTGCCGATCGGCGCGCGGGTCCGGCGCGCCTCGGCGGTTCGGACGGGCGCCGGGGCAGGATCGGTGGCGCGGCGGTCCCGCGGCGGGCCGCCCGGCACCGTCCCAGCCCGTGAAGAGGTCCGGCCATGAGCACGTTCGACGACAGCCCCGGGGACGCTCCGGGTGACGGCCGGTACGGCGAGTCCGTCTTCCGGCCCGAGCAGGCGGGCGAGGGCGAGCGCATCGACTTCGGCGCCCTCGCCTACGACGACATCAGCTTCGCCCGGCTGACGGCGCTGGGCGCCGGGCCCGGCTGGGACTGCCTCGACGTGGGCGCCGGGACGGGCACCCTCTCCCGTCGTCTGCTCGAAGAGGCCGGGGTGGCGAGCGTCCTCGCCGTGGACCGCGACGTCCGCTTCCTCGCCGCGCGGCCCGTCCCGGGGCTCCGTCTGCTGGAGGCCGACGTCACCGCCCCGGACTTCGCGCCAGGCCGGTTCCGGCTCGTCCACGCGCGCTTCGTCCTGATGCACCTGGCCGAGCGGGAGCGGCTGGTCGGCACCCTGGCCGGGCTCGTCGCGCCCGGCGGCGTGCTCGTCGTCAGCGACGCCGTCGACCTGACGAGCGACCGGACGCCGGGCACCCCGTACACCGCGGCGATGGGGGCGATGTGGCAGGGGCTGCGGGCCACCATCGGCACCGATGTCTCCGAGGTGACCTCCTACCCGCAGCTGCTGCGCGGGGCCGGGCTGGTGCCCGTCGCCGCCGAGATCCACGTACCGCCGCTGGTACCGGGGAGCCCCCTCAGCCGCTTCTGGGCGGACACCTGGGAGCGCGGCCGGGAGGCGATGCGCGCCTCCGGCCTCATCGACGACGCGGGCATCGACGCGGCGGTCCGGTACCTGGACTCCGAGGACTGCGCCGGGCTGTCCGCCGGCATGCTCACCGCCTGGGGGCGGAAACCCGACGGGGCGGCGGCCCGCGCCTGAGCGGCGACGCGGACCACCCCGTACTCCAGGCGCGGACCACCCCGTACTCCAGCCGCAGGCCAACCCCCGCACCCCCGGGCGCGGACCACCCCGTGCCTCAGGCCGCGCCCGTGCCGTAGACCTTGAACTCCCACAGCGAGTAGCCGTAGGCGGTGGCCCGTCGAGTGCCGTACACCCGGACGTAGCGGGCCGTCCCGTTCACCGTGACCTCGTCGGTGCCGCCGTCGCCGGCCGTCACGGAGGCGAGGTCCGTCCAGGTCGTGCCGTCGGTGGAGCCCTGGATCCGGTACGCCGTGGCGTACGCGGCCTCCCAGTCCAGCCGGACCCGTGAGAGGGCCACGGGGGCGCCGAGGTCGACGCGGAGCCACTGCGGGTCGACGCCCTCGGCGGAGGCCCAGCGGGTGCCGGTCTGTCCGTCCACCGCCTTGCCGGGTTCGTACCCCGCGGCCTCCGTGGAGGAGGCGCTGGCCGGCCTGCCCTGGGACAGCAGGGCCTCGGTGCCCGGGGTGCCGGCGGTGAGCTGGTAGGCGCGCAGGTCGCGGAGGAGCAGATAGGTGTCGCGCAGCGAGCCGGAGGTGTCTCCGAGGGAGCGGTAGATGCCCCACTTGGGCCGCACCCGGTCGGCGAGGAAGGTGTCGACGCCGGTCTTCGTCGCGTCGACGACGGTGGTGCCGCCGCTCTTCACGACCCAGCGCACGGAGCCGTCCGTGCCGTCGCCGATCCTGATCTCGTACTCGATGTCGATCCACTTGTTCTGCAGCGGCTCCAGGTTCGTCCGGCCGACCAGGACGTCGCCCTCGATGACCTTGTGCTCGATGGTCTGGACACCGTTGACCCGGCGCAGCGAGGTGACGGTGATCGGTGAGGTGCCGGTGCCGGGCTGCTTGGTCTGCATGATGTGGGTGAAGCTCGTCGTGGCCATCAGCGAGCTGGGGATGTACATCGAGTAGGTGACGCGCCAGGTCTCGCCGAGCCGCCACTGGAGGTATTCGGAGGGCGAGGTCCGGTTGCCGGTGACCTCCTGGCGCTGCCGGTCGGTGGAGGTGTCGCGGTCGACCATGTGCATGTCAAATCGATAGGCGTCCCCGGCGACCTTGATGTGGGGCGCGCCCCCGGGATGCGAGTCGGCGCGGTCGTCCTCCACGGTCTCGAAGCCGCCGAGCCCGACCGCGGCGGGATCGGGCGCCCAGCGGAGCGTCCACGTCGGAGCCGCGGCGGCGGGTCCGGAGGGGAGTGCGAGCCCGAGCACGGCCAGGACGAACGCGGCCAGGACGACGGGAAAGGTGCGCCTGCGCTTCATGTGTCACCCCTGATGGGAGGTTGCCAGGTGCGCTTCATCGTGCCGGAGCGGGAACAGTAAGTAAAGCTTCCTAACGAAGACACCGGACGGTGCCGTCCCGCCCTCTTCTACAGTGCCGGTGAGACAGCAATACTGTTCAAGTGACCCGGACCGGCGGGTCGTCGGCACGGGAAGCGAGGCACCTCGGATGGGCGTCGGGACGGACCAGGAGGACGGGCCCAGCTACACCGTCGACGAGCTCGCCGCGCGGGCCGGGGTCACGGTGCGGACCGTGCGGTTCTACGGGACGCGGGGGCTGCTCCCCCCGCCCGTCATCGGAGCCCGCAGGGTCGGCCACTACGGGCAGGGGCACCTCTCCCGGCTCGCGCTCATCGAGGAGCTCCAGCGGCAGGGGATGACGCTGGCCGCGATCGAACGCTATCTGGAGCAGCTGCCGGCCGACCTCAGCGCGCAGGACCTGGCGGTCCACCGGGCGCTCGTGGCCTCCTGGGCGCCCGAGTCCGCCGAGACCATCACCCGGCGCGAGCTGGAGCGGCGGGCCGGGCGGGCGCTGACCGAGGAGGACGTGGACCGGCTGGCCGCGATGGGGGTGCTCGACCGGACCTCCGAGGACGACACCTTCCGGCTGGACGGGTCGCTGCTGCGGCTGGGCGTCGAGCTGCTCGACGTGCCGATCGAGCACGAGACGATCCTCGCCTCCCGCACCGTGCTCCTGGCGCACGCGCGGGCCGCCGCCCAGGAACTCTCCCGGCTGTTCCGGGACGAGGTGTGGAGCCCGTACCGGGAGAGCGGGGAGGACCCGGACCACCTGAGCGCGATGAAGTCGCTCTCGGCGCACATGCAGCCGATGGTGGTCCAGGCCCTTCTCACGGCGTTCCAGCGCTCACTGAGCGAGGAACTGAGCACGGCGTTCAGGCGTCGCTGAACGCCTGTCCGCGCTCGGCACCCGTCGCCGCTCAGGCGTCGGTGAAGACCTCGCCCCGCTCGGCCTTCTCGATCAGGAGGGCGGGCGGGGTGAAGCGCTCGCCGTACGTCTCCGCCAGCTCGCGCGCGCGGGCCACGAAGCCCACGACGCCGCCCTCGTAGCCGTTGATGTACTGGAGCACGCCGCCGGTCCAGGCCGGGAAGCCGATGCCCATGATGGAGCCGATGTTGGCGTCGGCGACCGAGGCCAGGACGCCCTCCTCCACGAGCCGGACGGTGTCCAGGGCCTCCGAGAAGAGCATCCGCTCCTGCATGTCGCGGAAGGGGATCTCGTATCCGGGCTTGGCGAAGTGCTCGCGCAGGCCGGGCCAGAGGCGACCGCGCTTGCCGTCCTCGCCGTACTCGTAGAAGCCCGCACCGCCGCTCCGGCCGGGCCGCCCGAACTCGTCGACCATCCGGTCGATCACGGCCTCGCCCGGGTGGGTCGCCCAGGTGCCGCCGGCCTCCTCGATCGCCCGCTTCGTCTCGTTGCGGATCTTGCGCGGCAGCGTCAGGGTCAGCTCGTCCATCAGGGAGAGGACCTTGGCCGGGTAGCCGGCCTGCGCGGCGGCCTGCTCGACGGAGGCGGGCTCGATGCCCTCGCCGACCATGGCGACGCCCTCGTTGATGAAGTGGCCGATCACCCGGGAGGTGAAGAAGCCGCGCGAGTCGTTGACGACGATCGGCGTCTTGTTGATCTGCCGGACCAGGTCGAAGGCGCGGGCGAGCGCCTCGTCCCCGGTCCGCTCGCCCTTGATGATCTCGACCAGCGGCATCTTGTCGACGGGCGAGAAGAAGTGCAGGCCGATGAAGTCGGCCTGGCGCTCGACGCCCTCGGCGAGTTCGGAGATCGGCAGGGTCGAGGTGTTGGAGCAGAGCAGCGCGTCGGGCGCGACGACGGACTGGATCTCCTGGAAGACCTTGTGCTTGAGCGCCGTGTCCTCGAACACCGCCTCGATGACGGCGTCGCAGCCCGCCAGGTCCCGGACCTCGGCGGTCGGGGTGATCCGGGCGAGGAGGGCGTCCGCCTTCTCCTGGGTGGTGCGGCCGCGGCTCACGGCCTTGGCGCAGAGCGCCTCCGAGTAGGCCTTGCCCTTGGCGGCGGACTCGGCGGAGACGTCCTTGAGGACGACCTCGATGCCGGCGCGGGCGCAGGAGTACGCGATGCCGGCGCCCATCATGCCGGCGCCGAGGACGGCGACCTTGCGGACCGGCCGCTTCTCCACGCCCTTCGGGCGGCTGGCGCCCGAGTTGACGGCCTGGAGGTCGAAGAAGAACGCCTGGATCATGTTCTTCGCCGTCCGGCCGATGACCAGCTCGGTGAAGTAGCGGCTCTCGATGGTGATCGCGGTCTCGAAGTCGACCTGGGAGCCCTCGACGGCGGCGGCCATGATCGCGGCGGGCGCCGGGTAGGGCGCGCCGGCCGTCTGCTTGCGCAGGTTCGCCGGGAAGGCGGGCAGGTTGGCGGCGAACTTCGGGTTCGACGGGGTGCCGCCGGGGATGCGGTACCCGGGGACGTCCCAGGGCTGGTGGGACTCGGGGTGCGCGTCGATGAAGGCGATGGCCTTGTCCATCATCTCCTCGGCGGTGGCGGCCACCTCGTGGACGAGGCCGTTGTCGAGGGCGCGCTTCGGGGCGTACTGGGTGCCCTGGAGCAGCACCTTGAGCAGGGCGTCGGTGATGCCCATGAGCCGTACGGTACGGGCGACGCCGCCGCCGCCCGGCAGCAGACCGAGGGTGACCTCGGGCAGGCCGATCTTGGAGCCGGGGGCGTCGAGCGCGACGCGGTGGTGCGAGGCCAGGGCGATCTCGTAGCCGCCGCCGAGCGCGGCGCCGTTGATCGCGGCGACCACGGGCTTGCCGAGGGTCTCGATCCGGCGCAGCGCGTTCTTGATCTCGATGGCGCTGTCGAAGATGTCCTGGGCGTGCTCGGGGCCCGCCTGGATCATGTCCTTGAGGTCGCCGCCCGCGAAGAAGGTCTTCTTCGCGGAGGTGTAGATGATGCCGCGGATGGAGTCCTTCTCGGCCTCGACCCGGTCGGCGGTCGCCTTGATGGAGGCCCGGAAGGCCTGGTTCATGGTGTTGGCGGACTGGTTGGGGTCGTCGAGGACGAGGGTGACGATCCCGGTCTCGTCCTGCTCCCAGCGGATGGTGGTGCTCTCGCTCATGACTCTGCTTCTCCGTTTGAGGGGTGCGGACGGGACGGTCAGACGCGCTCGACGACGGTGGCGATGCCCATGCCGCCGCCGACGCAGAGGGTGGCCAGGCCGTAGCGCTTGTCCTGCCGCTCCAGCTCGTCGACGAGGGTGCCGAGGATCATCGCGCCGGTGGCGCCCAGCGGGTGGCCGAGCGCGATGGCGCCGCCGTTGACGTTGACCTTGTCCAGGGAGAGGCCCATGTCCTTGACGAAGCGCAGGACGACGGCCGCGAAGGCCTCGTTGATCTCGACCAGGTCGATGTCGTCGATGGTGAGTCCGGCCTTGGCGAGGGCCTTGCGGGTGGCCGGGGCGGGGCCGGTCAGCATGATGGTCGGCTCGGAGCCGGAGACGGCGGCGGACACGATCCGGGCGCGCGGGGTCAGGCCGTTGCGCTCGCCCGCCTCCTTGGAGCCGATGGCGACGAGGGAGGCGCCGTCGACGATGCCGGAGGAGTTGCCCGCGTGGTGGACGTGGTCGATCGCCTCGACCCAGTGGTACTTCTGCAGCGCGACCGCGTCGAAGCCGCCGAGTTCGCCGATGTCCGCGAAGGAGGGCTTGAGGCGGGCCAGGGAGTCGGCGGTGGTGCCGGGGCGCAGGAACTCGTCGTGGTCGAGGACGGTGAGTCCGGCGCGGTCCCTGACGGGGACGACGGAGCGGGCGAAGCGGCCGTCCTTGACGGCGGCGGCGGCGCGCTCCTGGGAGAGGGCGGCGTACTCGTCGACGGCGCGGCGGCTGAAGCCCTCGATGGTGGCGATGAGGTCGGCGCCGATGCCCTGGGGGACGAAGTTGGTCTCCAGGTTGGTCATCGGGTCGGAGAACCAGGCACCACCGTCGGAGGCCATCGGCACCCGGGACATGGACTCGACGCCACCGGCGAGGACGAGGTCCTCCCAGCCGGAGCGGACCTTCATGGCGGCCATGTTGACCGCTTCGAGGCCGGAGGCACAGAAGCGGTTCTCCTGGACGCCGGCGACGGTGTCGGGGAGGCCGGCGGCGATGGCGGCGATCCGGGCGATGTCGGAGCCCTGGTCGCCGACGGGTCCGACCACGCCGAGGACGATGTCGTCGATCGTGCCGGGGTCGAGACCGGGGTTGCGGGTCTGGATCTCCCGGATGAGGCCGACGACCAGGTCGATGGGCTTGGTGCCGTGCAGGGAGCCGTTGGCCTTGCCGCGTCCGCGCGGGGTGCGGATCGCGTCGTACACGTACGCTTCGGTGCTCACGGAAAGCCTTTCGCGAGGGTTGGGTGGTGGTTCCGCGGGGAGGTCGAGGGGGAGGTCAGCCGAGGAGGGAACGGCCGATGATCTCCTTCATGATCTCGGTGGTGCCGCCGTAGATGGTCTGGATCCGGCCGTCGGTGTAGGCGCGGGCGACCGGGAATTCGCTCATGTAGCCGTATCCGCCGTGCAGTTGCAGACAGCGGTCGGCGACCCGCTTCTGGAGTTCGGTGGCCCACCACTTGGCCATGGAGGCGTGGACGGCGTCCAGCGTCCCCGCGGCGTGTTCCTCGATGCAGCGGTCCAGGAAGGACCGGGTGACGGCGCACTCGGTGGCCATCTCCGCGATCTCGAAGCGGATGTGCTGGAGCCGGGAGAGCGGGCGCCCGAAGGCCTCGCGCTCCTTGACGTAGGTGGTGGTGATCTCCAGCAGGTGCTCGGCGGCGGCGATGCCGGCGACGGCGATGGCCATCCGCTCCTGGGCGAGGTTGGTCATCAGATGGATGAACGCGCCGTTCAGCTCGCCGAGCAGGTTCTCCTTGGGGACGCGGACGTCGTGGAAGAACAGCTCGGCGGTGTCCTGGGACTTCTGCCCGATCTTGTCGAGGTTCCGGCCGCGCTCGAAGCCCTCGGCCCCGCGCTCGACGACCAGCAGGGAGAGGCCGTGCGCGCCGCCCTCCGGGGTCGTACGGGCGACGACGACCACCAGGTCCGCGAGGATGCCGTTGGAGATGAAGGTCTTGGAACCGTTGAGGACCCAGTGGTCCCCGTGGTCCTCGGCGGTGGTGCGGATGCCCTGGAGGTCCGATCCCGCGCCGGGTTCCGTCATGGCGATGGCGGTGATCGTCTCGCCCGAGCAGAAGCCGGGGAGCCAGCGCCGCTTCTGCTCCTCGGTGCCGAGCGAGGTCAGGTACGGGCCGATGATGTCGTTGTGCAGGCCGATGGCGAGCCCGGGGGTGCCGGCCCGGGTGAACTCCTCGGCCAGGACGGAGGCGTACCGGAAGTCGGGGTTGCCGCCGCCGCCGTACTCCTCGTCGACGGCGATGCCGAGGAGGCCCTTCCGGCCGGCGGCGAGCCAGACCTCGCGGGAGACGATGCCGTCCTTCTCCCACTGCTCGTAGTGGGGCAGCACCTCCTTCTCCAGGAAGGTGCGGACGACTCCGCGGAAGGCCTCGTGGTCCTCGGTGTACAGCTGGCGCTTCATGCTTCGGTCTCCTGGGTCCGGGTGGGGCTGGTCCGGGTGGGCGTCGTCCCGGCGGGGCTGGTCCCGGCGGGGCTTTCGAGGGCGGGTACGGACCAGTCGCGGGCGACGGCCGCGGTGTCGGCGCCGGGCAGGGCGGGGCCCGTACGGAGGGTGCCGGGGGTGGCGGAGAAGCGGGGCGCGGGGGCCGGCTGCGCGATGCCGTCCCGCTCGGTGAAGGTGCCCCGGGCGACCAGGTGCGGGTGGGACGGGGCCTCGCGCAGCGAGAGGACCGGGGCGACACAGGCGTCGCTGCCGTCGAAGACGGCGGTCCACTCCTCCCGGGTACGGCTCCGGAAGCGCGCGGCGACGGCCTCGCGCAGCTCGGCCCAGCGGCCGAAGTCCCGGCGGGCGGGTGCGATCTCCTCGATGTCGAGGAGGCGGACGAACTCCGCGTAGAACTGCTCCTCCAGGGCGCCGACCGCCATGTGGCCGCCGTCGGAGGTCTCGTAGACGCCGTAGAAGGGGCAGCCGCCGTCGAGGAGGTTGACGCCCCGGCGGTCCTGCCAGCCGCCGGCCGCGAGCATGCCGTGGATCATGGTGGTGAGGTGGGCGGTGCCGTCGACGATGGCCGCGTCGACGACCTGGCCCTCGCCGTGCGCGCGGGCGTGCTGGAGGGCGGCGAGGACCCCGATGACGAGGTAGAGCGAGCCGCCCGCGTAGTCGCCGACGAGGTTGGCGGGGATGACGGGCGGGCCGTCGGGGTCGGGGCCGACCATGCCGAGGGCGCCGGTGATCGCGATGTAGCCGATGTCGTGCCCGGCGGTCGGGGCGAGCGGCCCGTCCTGGCCCCAGCCGGTCATCCGGCCGTAGACAAGGCGTGGGTTCCGGGCGAGGCAGGCGTCGGGGCCGACGCCGAGGCGTTCGGCGACGCCCGGCCGGTAGCCCTCGATGAGGACGTCGGCGCGTTCGACCAGGTCGAGGACGGTGGCCGCGCCGCTCTCCGCCTTGAGGTCGACGACGACGGAGCGCT
The DNA here is from genome assembly GCF_001426405.1 of Streptomyces sp. Root1304. Taxonomy (GTDB): domain Bacteria; phylum Actinomycetota; class Actinomycetes; order Streptomycetales; family Streptomycetaceae; genus Streptomyces. The sequence continues at coordinate 451,972 of NZ_LMEP01000022.1, forward strand.
TGTTGCGGTTGGTGAGGTCGCGGGCCGGGTCGATGCCGAGGCCGGCGCCGCCGGGGCGGTCGACGCGGACGACGTCGGCGCCGAGGTCGGCGAGGAGCATCGCGGCGAAGGGGCCGGGGCCGATGCCCGCGAGTTCGACCACCCGCACCCCGGACAGCGGGCCGTTCCCGGCGGTGTGCGTCGTCCTCATCGAGCCCCCATCGTGTGTGACACCAATGATGTAACACCGGAGATGCTAGGAACGTGTTCCACTCGGCACAAGCCCCCCGGCCGAGCAAGCGCTTGGAAATTGCGGGCGGCAGGGGTGCGGGCGGGGCCGGTGCGGGACGGCGGCAGGGGTCCGGGCGGAGAGACGGCGGGGGTCCGGGCCGGGAGGCGGCAGGGGCCCGGGTGGGGAGGCGGCAGGGGCCCGGGTGGGGAGACAGCAGGGGTCCGCTATCCTCCGCCGACGAGCATCGCGCCGGGCGGCGCGGCACGGCCGAGACGAGGGGCTGGATGGACACAGGGGCGGGCGTGGACGTGGGACGCGACACCGGAGCACGGCCGTACGACGTGGTCCTCTTCGGGGCGACCGGATTCGTGGGCGAACTCACCGCCGAGTACCTGGCCGACCACGCCCCGGCGGACTGCCGCTGGGCGCTGGCCGGGCGCAGCGCCGGCAAGCTGGAGGCCCTGCGGGACCGGCTCGCCGAGGGCCGGCCGCACCTCGCGGAGCTGCCGCTGCTCGTCGCGGACTCCGCCGACCCGGACTCGCTGCGCGAACTCGCCGAGTCCACCCGGGTGGTGGCGACCACCGTCGGACCGTACGTCTGGTACGGCGACGGGCTCGTCGCCGCCTGCGCGGAGGCCGGCACGGACTGTGTGGACCTCACCGGCGAGGCCGAGTTCGTCGACCTGACCTACGTACGGCACGACGCCCGCGCCCGGGAGACCGGCGCCCGCATCGTGCACGCCTGCGGCTTCGACTCCGTCCCGCACGACCTGGGCGTCTACTTCACCGTGCGGCAGCTCCCGGAGGACGTACCGCTGCGCGTGGACGGCTTCGTCCGGGCCGGGGCCACCTTCTCCGGCGGTACCTTCGCCTCCGCCCTCACCGCGTTCGGCCGGGGCCGGGAGATCCTGCGGGCCGCGCACGAACGGCACCTGCACGAACCGCGGTTGGTCGGGCGCCGGGCCCGGGCGCCGATCGGCGGGCCGCGCTTCAGCCGGGAGACCGGCACCTGGGCGCTGCCGCTTCCGACGCTCGACCCGCAGGTCGTGGCCCGCTCGGCCAGGGCGCTCGACCGGTACGGACCGGACTTCCGCTACCGGCACTACGCCTCCGTGAAGACGCTCCCGGTCGCCATCGGCGGCTCGGCGGCCATCGGCACGGGCGTCCTCGCCGCCCAACTCCCGCCGGTACGCGAGTGGCTGATGAACCGTTACCAGGCGGGCCAGGGGCCGTCCGCCGAGCGGCGCGCCCGCAGCTGGTTCACCGTCCGGTTCGTCGGCGAGGGCGGCGGACGCCGGGTCTTCACCGAGGTCTCGGGCGGCGACCCGGGTTACGACGAGACGGCGAAGATGCTCGCCGAGTCGGCCCTCTGCCTGGCCTTCGACCCCCTGCCGAAGACTGCGGGCCAGGTGACCACGGCGGTCGCGATGGGCGACGCGCTGATCGAACGGCTCCGCGCGGCGGGCATCCGCTTCCGGGTGGCACACCGGGGGTGACGCGGGGCGGCGGACGGGGCACGCGGAGGCGTAGGCCCGCCCGCCCCCTTCAGAGGCTCACGCCCGCACCGGGCGGAGACATACGCCCGCGCTGGTCAGAGGCGTACCAGGCGGAAGGGGTGGCCCGCCGGGTCGGCGTAGACGCGTCGGGCCGGGTCGCCGCCCCCGCCGTCCAGCGGAATCGCCCCGAGCGCGAGCACGGACTCGTGGGCGACGGCCAGGTCGTCGACCAGGACGTCGAGGAGGAACTGCTGCTCGGGCGCACCCCAGACGGGCGGCCGGTGGTCGGCCACGCTCTGGAAGGCGAGCACCGGGCCGCCCTCGCCGCGCAGCACGACCGAACCCTCGCCCACGGCCCACCGGGGATCGGGACTGTCGATCCGACCGCCGACCAACTGCCCGTAGAACCAGGCGAGTTCCTCGGCGTCGGGGCAGTCGAGCACGAGGCACCGGAGGCGCCCGATCACGTCACGGCCCAGGCGAAGAGCACGTACACCATGGCACAGACCCACGCCGCGGCGACCAGGGCGGCACCGGCGAGGACCAGGTTCAGGCCGCGTCCGACGGAACGCGGCGGAGCGGGAAGGGAAGTTGTCATGGCCCCCACTCTGCCGGGATCTGGTCACGAGCCGGTATCCGTACAGGTACTCAGTCGTACCAAGCGTTCCTCGCACGTGGTCCCACCAGGCACTCGGCGCCGGCGCTCAGACCTCCCCGAGCGCCTCCTTCAGGGCCCGGCGGCAGAGCGAGTCGGCGTGGCGGGTGGTCTCCGGGATGCGGTAGCGCGGGGTGAGACGGAGCGTGTGGGCGCAGGCGTTGGCGAGGGAGATCCGGTGGCCGACGGAGACGTACACGGGCTTCACCCCCGCCTGGGTGCGCAGCGCCCTGCCGACCTCCTCGCCGTCGGCGAGGAGCGGGGAGAAGTCGCCGCGGTCCGAGCCCGGTTGCTCGTAGGTGAAGGTGAACGGGTTCTTCGCGACGCCGAGGGACGGCAGGCCGGTGAGCACCCCGAGGTGGCTGGCGAGACCGAAGCGGCGGGGGTGGGCGAGGCCGTAGCCGTCGCAGACGAGGAGGCCGGGGTCGGTGGCCAGCCGGTCGAGCGCGGCGAGCACGGTCGGGATCTCCCGGAAGGCGAGCAGCCCGGGGACGTACGGGAAGGAGACCCGGCCGACGGCCGTGGTCTCCTCGACGACCTCCAGGGTCCGGGCGTCGAGGACGACTGCCGCGGCCGCGACGAGGTCCCGCTCGTCGTCGTAGGCCACGTCGAGACCGGTGACGTGGCCCTCGCCGACCGCCGGACCCTCCTCGTCGTGCACGAGGCGCCCGCGCAGCTCCCGCTGGACGACTCGGGCGGAGGTCTCGTCTGCGGGCCAGCCCGCCGGAATCTCGATGATCGTCATGGTGCGGGCCACCCTATGCGGGAGGCGATCCCGGGGAGGTCCGAGGGCTGGTACGGCCCGCTTCCGCGTGCGTCGGGCCCGGTAGCCTGGCGATCATGTTCGTACTGGAATTGACCTACACCGCGCCCATCGAGCGGGTCGACGCACTGCTCGACGCGCACATCGAGTGGCTCGACGCGCAGTACACTGCGGGCGTGTTCCTCGCGTCCGGGCGGAAGAACCCGCGCGACGGCGGGGTGATCCTGGCCGCCGGGGTCGACCGCGCGGAGATCGAGAAGATCGCGGCGGACGACCCGTTCGCGGTCGAGGGCGTGTGCGCGTACCGGATCACGGAGTTCTACGCGACGAAGACGGCGGACGCGCTGGCGTCGATGCGGGAGCAGCTGCCTTCGTAGCGGGGCGGCGAGGGGGACGGGAGGGCGCGGGGGACGAGGGGCGAGAGGGCTGGGCGGTTGCCCGAGCCCGTACCCCGTACCCCCGCCCGTCCTCCGTGTCCCGTCCTAGCCGAGCGCCCCGCCCGGTCGGTTCGGCGCGAGCCGGGCGATGCGGCCCTGTTCGCCGGAGGCCCAGCACGCCCCGTCGCGCGTGCAGTCCACCGTGTCGTACGAGCCGGTGTCGACGGTGCGCCAGGTGCGGCCGCCGTCGGTCGTCAGGTCCGTACCCGTCGGGCCGACGGCCAGCGCCGCCGCCCTGCTGTGCGGGAGCCAGGCGACGCCGGAGCGGTACGCGGGCGGGGGCGTGACCGAGGCGCGCCAGCCGCGGCCGCCGTCCCCGGTCACCGCCGCGGCCTGCGGCGACGGCTGGTCCTTGCGGTAGTCGCCGCCGACGGCGATGCCGTGCGCGCGGTCGCGGAAGGCGAGCCCGAAGACGCCCCTGGCCGGGTCGCCCGCCGGGATCGTGGTGGCGGTGGCCCGCCAGGTCATGCCCCGGTCGGCGGAGTGCAGGACGCGCCCGGTGGCCCCGCCGCCCGTCGCGAGCCAGACGTCGCGGGGGCCGGCCGAGACCAGGCACTGGCCGCTCGCGGCGAAGCCCGCTTCGCCGGGGAGCGCGTCCGGCATGCCGGCGCTCGGCAGCACCTGCCAGGAGCGGCCTCCGTCGCGGGTGGAGAGGATGCGGTACTTCCCGTCGACGGGGTCGCTCATCGCGAGTCCGTGGCGGGGGTCGAAGAAGGTCATGCAGTCGTAGAAGGCGCGCGGGTCGGTGTTGCGGAAGGACTCGGTCCAGGTCGTGCCGCCGTCCTCGGTGCGCAGGACGCGCGAGGCCTCGCCCTCGCCGATGGCGAGGACGACGGCCCGGCGGGCGTCGAAGGCCTCCACGTCACGGAACTCCAGCTCGCCCGCACCCGGCGGTGAGACGTTTCGCCAGCTCCGGCCGCCGTCGGTGGTCCGCAGCACCGTGCCCTTGGACCCGGCGGCCCAGGCGGTCGCCCGGTCGACCGCCGCGAGGCCCCGGAAGCGGGCGTCGGTCCCGGTCGGCGTGAGCCGCCAGCCGGGCGCGGTCGCACCGGCACCGTCCTGCCTGTCGGCCGTGGCGTCGGCGGCGCCCGCCCGCCCCTCGGCCGCGGTCACGTCGGCACCGCCGACACCCGCCCGCCCCTCGGTCCTCGTCGTGTCGGTGACGGTCGCCGCCGTGGGGGTCTCCCCGGCCTGCGCCGGGCCCGCCAGGGTCAGCGCGAGCGCCGCCCCGGTCAGTCCCACCGACATCATTCGTCTCGTCTTCCCCATGGACGTCATGGCGCCGGAAGCTAGTGCCCCGAGCCGCTCCCCGTCCAGGGTGCGTGCCCCGCCGGGCGTTCCTAGGCTGGTGGCATGACCGACCGCATGACCGACCGCACAAGCGATGGCACGAGCGAGCGCCCGCCGGACGAGCAGCCGAAGCTCAAGGAGTACGAGGGTGAGGGCATCACCGTCACGTTCGAGCCGCGCCGCTGTCTGCACGCCGCCGAGTGCGTCCACGGGCTGCCCGAGGTCTTCGACCTCTCCCGGCGCCCCTGGGTGCTGCCCGACGCCGCCGAGGCCGGTCTCGTCGCGGAGGTCGTGCGCCGCTGCCCCTCCGGAGCGCTCCAGTACCACCCGGCGCAGGGCCCCGCCGAGCACCCCGACTCCCCCACCACCGTGCGCCGCACCCCGTCCGGTCAGCTGATCATGCGCGGCGACCTCCTCGTGAGCGGTGGGACCGGCGAGCGTCGCGAGACGCGGGTGATGCTGTGCGGCTGCGGAGCCTCGGGAAACCAGCCGTACTGCGACCACTCCGGACCCTGCGCCGAACCGGACGACGACGTGCCCGAGCAGCGCTGACCCTCCCACGGTGACGCAGCTCACGTAGGTCCGCAGTGCACGTTCCGGCCGTTCCGCTCGTCCTTTCTGGTGTCAGGTGCCCTGGTGTCGGGGAGACGCACAGGATCCGAAGCCCGCGTGAGAGGAGCCGGTCTTGTCCGCCGTCATCGAGCAGGCCGTCCAGGCCCGACTGGTCGCATCCGCTCCCCGCATGGAGACCGTCCCCGCCACACTGCGGTACGACCGCGGGGATCCGTACGCCGTGAGCATGGCCTTCCCGCCCCCGGCGACCCTGGAGGGGGTCGAGGTGTCGTGGGCGTTCGCACGTGACCTCCTGGTGCAGGGCGTCGAGCGCCCGGCCGGGGACGGGGACGTACGGCTGCGCCCGTACGGGTACGACCGCACCGTGGTCGAGTTCCACGCCCCGGAGGGAGTCGCGATGGTCCACGTACGGACCTCCGAGCTGCGCCGTTTCCTGGAGCGCTCGGAGCATCTGGTGCCGGCCGGCCGCGAGCACCAGTACCTGGACTGGGACCAGGACCTGGCGGCGCTGCTGCGCGACCGCCCGTAGCGGGTGGCCGGGTGTCCCCCGCCGCCGGGCGCCGTAATTCGTTTGCGGCTCTCCCGGGCCCCGGCGTACCGTCTTCACTGACCTAGTCGTCACCTGATCGGAGAAGGACGTTGCTCGTCTGAGGTTGCGAGACACCGTGCCGCGCGTGCCCCTTGTGCCGCGTGTGCCGTTCTCGACCTCGGCGTACGAGCCGTTCTTTCGACAGCCCGCGCCCCGGTGTCTCCACGCGTCGCATCACATCACGCTCGCGCTCACGCACCCGGGAGGCCCCCATGGCGCATCACCCCACGTTCATCACCTGTCACTCGCTCTCCTTCTCCTGGCCGGACGGCACCACGGTGCTCGACGACTTCCGGCTCGCGGTCGGACCCGGCCGCACCGGTCTCGTCGGTCTGAACGGCTCCGGCAAGTCCACGCTCCTCAGGCTGATCGCCGGTGAGCTGACCCCGTCCTCCGGCACCGTCCGGGTCACGGGCGAACTCGGCTACCTCCCGCAGAACCTGGTGCTCGACACGAGCCTCCGGGTGGACGAGATCCTCGGCATCGACGCGAAACGGGCCGCCCTGCACGCCATCGAGTCGGGCGACCCGGCGGAGGAGCACTTCACCGTCCTCGGCGACGACTGGGACGTGGAGGAACGGGCCCGCGCCACCCTCGACCAGCTCGGGCTGGGGGCCGTCGGTCTCGACCGGACCGTCGGCGAGGTCTCGGGCGGCGAGTCGGTACTCCTCCGCCTGGCCGCGCTGCTGCTCGCCCGTCCCGACGTCCTGCTGCTCGACGAGCCCACGAACAACCTGGACCGGCAGGCCCGGGCCCGGCTCCACGAGGCCGTGGAGAACTGGTCCGGTGTCCTGGTCGTGGTCAGTCACGACCGTGAACTCCTGGAGCGCGTCGACCAGATCGCCGATCTGCGCGACGGGTCCGTCGCCTGGTACGGCGGCGCCTGGTCCGACTACGAGGCGGCGCTCGCGGCCGAACAGGACGCGGCGGAGCGGATGGTGCGGGTCGCCGAGGCCGACGTACAGCGCCAGAAGCGGGAACTGTCCGACGCCCAGATGAAGTTGGCCCGCCGGAAGCGGTTCGGGCAGAAGAGCTACGAGAACAAGGTCGTCCCGAAGATCGTGGCGAACAACCGCAGGAGCGAGGCCCAGGTCTCGGCCGGCAAGCATCGCGCCCTGCACACGGAGCGTCTCTCCGAGGCGCGGGAGCGGCTCGACGCGGCGGTGGAGGCGGTGCGGGACGACGACGAGATCCGCGTCGAGCTGCCCCGTACCTCGGTGCCGCCGGGCCGCGAGGTGCTGCGCCTGAAGGACCTGGAACTGCGGTACGGGGCCCGCGTGGACGGCGAGTTCGAGCTGCACGGACCCGAGCGGATCGCGCTGGTCGGCCGGAACGGAGCGGGGAAGACGACGCTGCTGCGGACGATCGCGGGAGAGCTCGAACCGGTCGCGGGCGAGACGGACGCGCGGGTGCCGCTGCGCTTCCTGCCGCAGCGGCTCGACGTCCTCGACGACGGGCTGAGCATCGTGGAGAACGTGGCCCGGTTCGCGCCCACGGCGACGGGGAACACGATCCGGGCCCGGCTGGCGCGATTCCTGTTCCGGGGCGCGCGGGCTGATCAGCCCCTGGGCACCCTGTCGGGCGGGGAGCGGTTCCGGGCGACGCTCGCGGCGCTGCTGCTCGCCGAGCCGGCTCCGCAGCTGCTGATGCTGGACGAGCCGACGAACAACCTGGACATGGCGTCGGTACGGAAGCTGACGGCGGCGCTCGACGCCTACGAGGGGGCGCTGATCGTGGCGAGCCACGACGTGACGTTCCTGGAGTCGATCGGCATCACCCGGTGGCTGCTGCTCGACGGAGCGTTGCGTCCGACGACGGAGGAGGAGGTCAGGGGGACGGCCCCGGCTCCCCGTGGTGGTCGGTCCGGCGCAGAGGAGCTAGTGGTGGAGTAAGGCCCACGACTTGGTGCCGCCGCCCGGGGTGAGGACCGGGGCGAGTCCCCAGTCCCCTCCATGCTCGTCGACCGCCGCCGCCAGCAGCCACATGCTGCCGCTGCGGCGGTCGCGGCATTCCTCGGCCGCGGCGGGTGTGCCGTGCGCCGGGTGCTGGTCGTAGAGGACGATCCGCAGCGCCTCGAACTGCCATCGGACGCGGAGGAGCATCTCGCGGTCGGGGGTGAACCGATAGGCGGCGGAGACCAGTTCGGAGGCGGCGAGGGAGGCGGTGTCACAGAGGTCGGAGAGGCCGTGTCTGTCGAGGAGCGACGCGATCGACTGCCGGGCGAGTCCGGCGCAGTAGGCCCCGCCGGGCAGGAGCATCGAGTAGCTGAGGTTCTCCGTGGCGGGAGGTATGGGCCCGGCCGCCGTGACGGACGGGAGGCAACGCAGTGCGCCCTTCATCGGGTTGCTCACATTTCCTGTGCTGGGGGGTAGCTCCACACGGTCGGTAGCCCCGTGTGAGACTTGCGCTACCGACCGTAGCGCACCGCCGGAGCACAGTGCTACTACTTGCGGGCACTTATGCCATTCCGGCCATATCGGCGAAGGGGAGACCGAGCGTGCCACCCAGGAGCAGTCCGACCGCACGTCAGCAGCGGCTCGGGAGCGAGCTGCGCACACTGCGCGAGCAGTCGGGGATGTCGGCCCAGCAGGCCGCCGCCCTGCTGGGCGTCGACCGCACCCGTATTCCGAACGTCGAGTCAGGCCGGTTCGGGATCAGCGCCGAGCGCGTCCGGACCCTCGCCTTCAACTACGGCTGCCCGGACGCGGTGCTCGTCGACCTGCTCGCCGCGATGGCCCAGGAGAGGGACCGGGGATGGTGGGAGGAGCACCGCGGGCTGCTGCCGCCCGCACTGCTCGACATCGCCGAACTGGAGTACCACGCAGCCGAGTTGCACACCGCCGTCACCACTCACATCCCCGGCCTGCTGCAGACGGAGGAACACGCGCGGGCCGTCTTCGACACCGCCGTCCCCTCGCTGCCCGGACCCGATCTGGAGGCCCGACTCTCCCTGCGCCTGCGCCGCCGGCAGGTGCTGGACCGCGACCGCCCGGTCCGCTACGAGGCCGTCATCCACGAGGCGGCGCTGCGCATGCAGTTCGGCGGGCCGAAGGTCGCCCGGGAGCAGCTGGAGCACATCCTCGCCCGGTCGGAGCGGGAGACCGTCTCCGTGCGCGTCATCCCCTTCGCCGCGGGGGGTTTCCCGGGGGCGGGCCAGTCGTTCACCTATGTGGGCGCGCCCGTTCCACAGCTCGACACCGTGCAGCTGGACTCCTCCCACGGCTCACTGCTTCTCGACACAGACATGCAACTCCGCCGATACCGTGGCCTGTTGGACCGCCTGCGCGGACTCTCGCTGTCCGCGGACGAGTCGCGCGCGTTCATCCGCACCATCGCCCAGGATCTGTGAAGGACCCCGACCATGAACGTCACCACCGACGCCCCCACTGTCACCGACACCCTCGACCCGACCGGCCGGCCCGCTGTCGAGATCGACTGGAGCGAGGCCTTCTGCAGCGAGGGCGCCAACTGTTTCCGCTTCGGCCTCGACGACACCGGCCGGGCCTACATCGGCTCGACGCTGACCCCCGGCGCGTACGTCAGCGACTCGGTGGAGGCGCTGCGGGCACTGATCTGCGCGGTGAAGGCCGGCGCCGCCGACCATCTGCTCTGAGCCGCCGAACGCCTGCGCTGTGTAGTCGCTCACCGGTCCGCCCGACGCCGACCCGGACGTGACCTGCGTCTCCGGCGACACGACTGAGCAGCGCACATAACGGAACGTAACCGAACATCGCCGGGACGGGCTTGGCCGACGCCTTACGGAGCCTTAACCTACGGTCTCGTAACCTACGGATTCGTAGGTATGCCCGTATGCTCTTCTCCGTCCCCAGGAGTCCCCGTGACGCTCACCTCTCCCCCTCTCGGCAGCTCGGCGGAGTGGACCGACGCGCGCCTGCTCTACGCGCTCGAAGAGGTCGTGGAGAAGGAGCTCAACCGGCACCTCAAGGTCACCAAGGACTGGATGCCGCACGAGTACGTGCCGTGGTCCGACGGCCGGAACTTCCCCGGCTTCTTCGAGGACGGCGAGGCCTGGGATCCGTCGCAGTCCAAGGTGACGGAGATCGGCAAGATCGCCCTCGTGGTCAACCTGCTCACCGAGGACAACCTCCCGAGCTACCACCACGAGATCGCCAGCCTCTTCGGCCGCGACGGCGCCTGGGGCACCTGGGTGCACCGCTGGACCGCCGAGGAGGGCCGTCACGGCATCGTGATGCGCGACTACCTGCTCGCCTCGCGCGCCGTCGACCCGGACAAGCTGGAGCAGTTCCGGATGTCGCACATGAGCGAGGGCTTCGAGTCCGACAACCGGCATTCGATGCTGCACTCCGTGGCGTACGTCGCCTTCCAGGAGCTCGCCACCCGCATCTCGCACCGCAACACCGGCCACCAGTCCGGCGACCCGGTCTGCGACCGGATGCTCTCGCGCATCGCCACCGACGAGAACCTGCACATGGTCTTCTACCGCAACCTGCTGGGCGCGGCCTTCGAGATCGCCCCCGACCTGACGATGCAGGCCGTGCGGGACGTCGTGGTCAACTTCCGGATGCCCGGACACGGCATGCCGGGCTTCGAGCGGGCGGCGGCGCAGATGGCGATCGGCGAGATCTACAACATGCGCATCCACCACGACGACGTGCTGCAGCCCGTCCTCCGCTTCCTGAAGGTCCTCCAGATCGACGGCCTCGGCCCGGAGGGGCTGCGCGCCCAGGAGGAACTGGGCCTGTACATGAACGGCCTGGACTCCGAGGCGAGCAAGTTCGACGAGAAGCTCGCGGCCCGCAAGGCCCGGATGGCCGCCCGCGCGGCCGGCTGATCAGGCGTCCCCCGGGGGTGGCTCAGCGGCTCTGCCGCTTGAGCCGCCCCCGCTCCTTCTCCGAGAGCCCGCCCCACACGCCGAACCGCTCGTCGTGCGTCAGCGCGTACTCCAGGCACGCCAGGCGCCCTTCGCACGCCCCGCACAGCTGCTTCGCCTCGCGCGTCGAGGACCCGGGTGCGGGAAAGAAGAACTCCGGCCCGGCCTGGGCGCACAGGGCGTTCTCCTGCCAGGACATGTCGGGCTCCGGTGCGGTCAGTACGGTCGTGTAGGTCTGCATGCGGTACACGCTGCCGGAGGGTCGTAAACGAGCCATCAACGTTCGCTCAATGCGGCGCGCCGGGTTCGATCAACACGGCGCGCCGAAAGAGATTGTCACCTCGTCGAACATGCGTGAAGATCACCGTATGACGACCAGAAAGGGCCATGCCGACTAGGCGCCCCGCCCCGCTCTCCGCAGGTCGCGCACCACCGGGTTCCGCCGCCCAGCGCCCGAACCCGCCGCGACCGCCCACCCAGGAGAGCCCGCCCGTGCAGAAGACCGCCCTCGTCCCCTACGCCCGGCTGCCCCGCGCGTACCACTCCCGTCATGTCCTGAGCAGCACCGTCGACGCCTTCGGCACCGCCCATTGGCTGCTCGTCGACCGCGCTCCGGAGCCGGGCACCGACTCACCGCCCTTCGACGCGCCGGTCGTCTCCGTCCATGAGGACGGCGGTGTCGAGGTCACCGAACTCGGCGCCGTACGGGCCCGGTGGCCGCACCTCGACCGGCTCCCCGACGGCGGCTTCGTCGTCGCCTCGTCCCGCGCCCGCCGGTACGAGGACGGGAACCAGGTGCAGGTCTTCGACGCCCTCGGCCGCGAGACCTGGTCCTTCTCCGTCGGGGACGCGATCGAGCACCTGCTCGTCGGCACCACCGGCGACCTCTGGGTCGGACATTTCGACGAGAACCCCCTCGGCATCCGCCGCTGGGGCGCCACGGGTGGGATCCGATGGGAGTCCGGCGAGATCCCCGGCTACGGGTGGATCATGGACTGCTACGCCATGAACGTCTCCGGCTCCGTCGCCTGGGCCTGCCCGTACACCGACTTCCCGCTTCTGGAGATCCGGCCCGACGGCTCGATGAAGGTGCGGGCCAACACCGTGCGGGGCGCCCACGCCCTGGCCGTACACGCGGGCCGGGTCGCCTTCTTCGGCGGCTACGACAAGGACCGGGACCGGATCGCCCTCGGCGACCTCACCGCGTCGTCCTTCGAGCTCGCGGACATCGGCCTGCTCACCCTGCCCGACGGCGGTCCCCTCGGCCGCCGGCGGAGCGTCTGCCGGGGGAGCAGGATCTACGTCCAGGCCGAGCCCTTCACCGAGTGGTGCGTGTTCGACCTCAGCGCCTGACGCCCAGTGCCGGGAGGATCGTTTCCGAGACTCTGTAGGCCTCCTCCAGGAGAGGGTTGCCGGACAGGATGAAGGTGTCCACGCCCAGGGCCTGGTACTCCTTGAGGCGTTCCAGCACCTGGGCCGTGGAGCCGACGACCGCCGTTCCCGGGCCGGGGCGGAACAGGCTCATGCCGGGCCACAGGTTCGGGTGGGTCTCCAGTTCGCGGGCCCGCGCCGGGACCTTGCCGCCGTGCTGGCGGAACTGGCGCTGCCAGCCCACCCCGTCCTCGCCCGCGCGCCCGCCGAGCTGCCGTGCGTACGTCGCCTCGCTGGTGACGTCCAGGAGCCGGTCGGCGGCGGCCCAGGCCTCGTCCTCGGTGTCGCGGACGATGAGGTGCAGGCGCAGACCGATGCGGAGGGTGCGGCCGTACGCGGCGGCCCGCGCCCGCACGTGGTCGAGCTTCCCCTTCAGCAGCTCCGGGGGCTCGCCCCAGGTCAGGTACACGTCGACGTGCTCGGCGGCCATCTCGATGCCCGGCGCCGAGGAACCCCCGAACCAGAGCGGTACGTGCGGTTCCTGGACCGGCCGCAGGTCGCGGAACGAGGCGCCCGCGTCCTTGAGTTCGTAGAACCGGCCCTTGTGGTCGAAGACCTCGCCGGCCGTGAGCCGCTTCACGATCGACCAGTACTCGGCGCTCAGTTCGTACCGCTCGTCGTGCTCGACGTGCAGCCCGTACTCGCGCAGCGCGGTCGTGGATCCGTTGACCACGTTGAAGCGGAGCCGCCCGCCGAAGAGGTTGTCGAAGCTCAGCGCCATCTTCGCGAGCAGGGTCGGCGCGATCAGACCCGGATGCACGGCGAGCAGCGGCTTGAAGCGGGTGCTGGTGGAGGCCGCGAGCGCCGAGCCGAGCGGCCACACGTCGTACAGGTCGGTGGCGAGCAACGCGCCGGTGTAGCCGAGGCGTTCGACCGTTCCGGCGAGCTGTGTCAGATAGCCGAGGTCGACCGGGCGGCGTCCGGCCGGCTCCCACGGGTAGGCGCCCTCACGCGGGATGATGTACCAGAGGACTTCGGGGGGCGATGCGGTCACGGGTTCAGGCCTTCCGGGGCAGGGCGTCGGCGACGGTCACCGCGCGGTCGATGAATCCGGTGCGGTGGAAGATGTCGGCCGCCTCCTGCTGCTCGGCGACGAACTCCTCGGTCACCGCCTCGATCGTCCACGGCAGCGCGCGCAGCGCGGTCTCCCAGTCCTCGACCGTGCCGCCCTGGTCGGCGGCGGCGATCTCGGCGGCCTCGCGCGGATGCGCGGCGGCCCAGTCGTCGGCCCGCCGCAGCGCCCGGGTGAGCGCCTCGACCACCTCGGGCCGCTGTTCGGCCAGGTCGCGGCGGGTGAAGAAGACGGACCGGTCGGTGATGACCTCGCCGGTGCGGACCAGGGTGCGCAGCCCGCCGGCGCGGCGGGCGGCGGCGAGTTCGGCGCCCTGCGCGACCCAGGCGGTGATCGCGCCGGAGCGGAGCTTCTCCTCGCTGTCGGCGCCGGCCCGGACGGGGGTGATGTCGGTGGCGTACGAGAGGCCCGTGTCGTCCAGGGCCTTGGCGACGAGATGGGTCTGCCAGGAGCCGACGGCGAGGTGGACGGTGCCGCCCTTGAGGTCGGCGACGGTGCGGACCCGGCTGTCCTCGGGGACGAGGAGGGCGCCGTGGCCGGGGCGGGGCGCCGAGACTGCGGTGTAGACGATGTCGTGACCGGCGGCCTGCGCGGTGACCGGCGGGGTGGATCCGGTGCCGCCGAAGTCGATGGTCCCGTCGGCGAGATGGGCCCCGGTGCGGACCCCGTCGGTGTACGGGTGCCAGGTCACGGTCTCGCCGAGCGCGGCGAGCTCCTCCTCCGCGTAGCCGAGGCGGGAGAGGTGGTAGAGGGAGGGGTTGCTGCGGTGGACACCGATGACGACGGTCATGTGGACACTCCTTCGAGGGGGCGGGTACGGGGGTGGGGTCGGGCGTGGGCGCCTACTCGGGCGCGGGTGCCTGGTCGGGCGTGGGTGCCTGGTCGGGCGTGGGTGCCTGGTCGGGAGTCGACGTCTCCTCGGGCGTGTCGACGCCCAGGTCGGAGAGGAGGCGGCGGCGCAGGGCCACGAACGCCGGGTCGCCGGGGTCGCGGGGGCGGGCCACGGTGACGGGTTCGTCGGTGACGAGCCGGCCGTCGCGCAGCACGGCGACCCGGTCGGCCAGGCGTACCGCCTCGTCGACGTCGTGGGTGACGAGGAGGACGGCGGGCCGGTGGATCCGGCGCAGTTCGCCCACCAGGTCCTGCATGCGGAGCCGGGTCAGCGCGTCGAGTGCGGCGAACGGCTCGTCCAGGAGCAGGAGTTCCGGCTCGCGGACCAGCGCGCGGGCGAGCGCCACGCGCTGCGCCTCGCCGCCGGAGAGGGTGGCGGGCCAGGCGTCGGCGTGACGTTCGAGCCCGACCTCGGCCAGGGCCCGCAGGCCGGTCGCCCTGGTGGCGGCGCCGCGCGGCAGCCCGACCGTCACATTGGCGAGGACCTTCTTGGAGGGGACGAGCCGGGGTTCCTGGAAGACGATCGTGCGGGCGGCGGGGACGAGGGCCTCTCCCCCGTCGGCGCCGTCGAGCGCGCCGAGGATGCGGAGGAGGGTGGTCTTGCCGCTGCCGCTCGCACCGAGGAGGGCGAGGAACTCGCCGCGCGCGAGCGTGAGGTCCAGGCCGTCGAGCACGGGCCGGGCGCCGAAGACCCGGCGCAGGCCGCGTACGCGTACGGCGGTGGAGGGCGTGGAAGGTGTGGGCTCGGTGGACGGGGTGGAAGCGGTGGTGATCGCGGTCATCGGGATCCTCCCCCCGGACCGGCCGTGCGCCAGGGCATGAGGGCCCGTTCCAGACCACGGACGAGGATGTCGGCGGTGAGGCCGAGCAGACCGTAGACGAGGATGCAGACGGCGAGGATGTCGGTGCGGGCGTAGCTCTGGGCCTGGGACATCAGGTAGCCGATGCCCTCGGTGGCGTTGATCTCCTCGGCGGCGATGAGCGCGATGACGCTCAGCGTCATCGAGAGCCGGAGACCGGCCAGGAGCGAGGGCAGCGCGCCGGGCAGGACGACCTGGCGGACGATGGCGACCCTGCCGAGACCGAAGCTGCGCATGGCCTCGACGAGCTTGCGGTCGGTGTTCCGGACGCCGCCGGTGGTGGAGACGTACATCGGGAAGGTCGTGGCGACCGCGATGAGCAGGATCTTCGCGGTCTCGTTGATGCCGAACCAGACCATGAAGAGGGGGACGAGGGAGAGGAAGGGGATGGTGCGGAGGGTCTGGAGGGAGGAGTCGAGGAGTTCGTCGCCGAGCCGGGTGAAGCCGGTGGTGATGCCGAGGGTGAGACCGGCGGCGAGGCCGATGACGAGTCCGGTACCGGAACGGGTCAGGGAGGTGGCGAGCGCGTCGGGCAGCTGACCGTTTCCCCACAACTCGCCTACTGCGTCCACGACTTGGGCGGGCGACGCGAGTACGTCGGGGGTGAGGAGACCGGTGACGGAGGAACCCCACCAGAGTGCGAGGAGGGCGACGGGTCCGAGGGCACGGACGGTCAGCGCGTACGCGCGGCGGCGGGGGCGACCGACCTGGGGGCGTGGCCTGACGAGTCCGGCGGTGCCGTCCTCGACCGGTGCCCCGCTCTTGGGTGCGGCGGGTACGGAGGGTGCGGCGGTGGCCGTGGTCGTGGCCGTCATGACAGCTTCTCGATGTCGAGGAGGTGTCCGGCGATGTCGACCTTGTTCGGCGTGACCTTCTGGTCGGCGTAGAACCGGGCGACGGTCTCGAAGCGCCTGATGTCCTCCGGTCCGATCGGGTCGACGGTGCCGGCCTTGGCGGTGAAGGAGATCTGCACCTCCTTGGCCTTGCCGTTCACGGCGGTGGGGCCTGCGTCGGTGAAGACGTTCAGGTAGGCGGCCGGGTCCTTCTTCTCCTTGGCGCTGTTGTCGTGGAGATAGGCGTAGAGCGCCTTGACGACCTCCGGGTGGTCCTTCGCGAAGCCCGACCGGACCGCGTTCAGGCTGTAGTTGTCCGATCCGATCGCGGTTCCGTCGGCGACGAAACGGGCCTTGCCCGCGCCGATCTCGGCGACGGCGTAGGTCGACCAGACGGCCCAGGCGTCGACCTGCCCGGCGTTGAACACGGCGGCCGTCTGGTCGGGCCGCAGATAGACCCGCTCGACCTTGTCGGCCGGCACCCCGGCCTTGGCGAGGGCCTTCAGGAGCAGGTACTCGCCGGTGCCGCCCTTGTTGACGGCGACCTTGCGGCCGACGAGGTCCCGGACGGAGGCGATGTCCGAGCCTTCACGGACGAGGATGCCCTCGCCGACGGGGTCGGGGTCCGTGGCGGTGAAGAACGCGAAGCCGGGGCTCTGGGAGAGGGAGGTGATGCCGGAGGTGATGGAGCCGGTGGCGATGTCGAGCTGGTCGGCGTTCATCGCCTGGGCGGCGGGCGCGAAGGGGCCGGCGCTGCCGGTCCACGCCACCTTGGCGCCGACGGCGGCGAGTGCCCTGTCGAGGCTGCCGTCCTTCTTGCCCCGGGCGAGGACTCCGGCGTTGCCGGGGTCCGGGATGCGGATGGTGACCGTCCCCTTCCCGCCCTTCGCCCCGGCACCGCCCTCGGCGGCGGCCGAACCGCTTCCGCAGGCGGTGAGGGTGGAGAGAGCGGCGACAGCCGCGAGGGCCGCCAGGGCGGCGAGCGGGGTGGTGGGGCGCATGGCGGTTGTCCTTCGGGAGCGGGGTGGGCGGGGCGGGGTGAGGTGAGGCGAGGTGGGACGAGTCGGGGTGGCGGATGCGGCCGGATGCACGGCGCGGGCCGACGCGGCGCGGTGCGCACCGGGCCGCGGACCGGTACGGGCCGGTGCGAGCCGGATCTGTCGGCGGCGCTGGGGTTCTCTCGCCGTTACGGCACCGAGTGCGGCGACGGCTCCCGCCCGGCCGTGGCCGCCAGGCCGCGGGCCAGTCGGAGCGGTTCCGGGGCGGCCCAGGCGCGTACGTCCACGGCCTCCGGCAGGAATCCGTGCGCGCGGAGGGCCGCCTCCTGCCGGGCGAGCAGGTCGAGCCGGGTGTCCGACAGGTCCGGGTGCAGGGTGCGGTGCGTCCCGGGCCGGTAGGCGCCCGCGACCCCCTCGGCGCCCGCGCCGGTCTCGGCACCGAGGATCCTGGCGACCTCGGCCGGCTCCTCGGCGGCCCAGTCGGCGGCGCGCAGCAGGACGGCGAGGAAGCGGGCGACCAGCTCGGGGTGCTCGTCCAGCAGGTCCTGGTGGACGGTGAGGGGGCGCGGGGTCCCGTTGTTGACACGGTGCGCGGGGTCGGGGAGGTCGTCGAGCTCCACCGCCACCTCCGCCCCCGCGCGCCGGGCCGCCTCGACGGCCAGGGCGCCCTTCACGTACACCGCGTCGACCTCGCCCCGGCGCAGCGCGTCCAGTTCCGCGGCCCACTGGCCCTGATGACCGTCGGCGGGTACGTCGACGAGGACGGCGTCGTCGAGCCCGTACCCCGCCGAGGCGAGGACGCCCTCGAAGCCGCGCAGGGCCATGGCCCGCCAGAAGTCGATGGGCACGGAGTGCCGGGGCAGGGCGAGCCGGAGGCCCCGCAGAGCGGCGGCGCCGCGCACCGGGGAGCCGGGGGCGACGAGCACGGCCTGTCGCTCCTCGATCCAGGTGAGTCCGACGAGCCGGGTGCGCTCGCCGCGGGAACGGGCCCACAGGGCGGGTACGTTGCCTCCCTCCCGGAACAGCCCGGGGAGCGCGTGGGTGAAGTGGGTGGCGCGGTCGGCGCCGGGGTCGGCGTCCTGGAGCGAGCGGACGGCGATGCCGTCGGCTGCGAACTCCCCGGCCAGCCAGCCGCGGTCGGCGGCGACGCCGGTGGCGGTGGGAACGGGGCAACGGGTGAACCAGAGCGTTTCGGGAACGCGGGCATGCGTCATGGAGGACTTCCCGGGGTGGGGTGGCGAGAGGAGGAGGGCGAGGCAACGGCGGCCGGGTGCGGACGCGACAGGGCCTTGAGAGAGAGTCCGGGCACGGGAGGGGCTCCAGAACCCGCCGACCGGAACTTCCTTCCCTGGCAAAGGAGTTGGCGTACGGCTAGCGGCTCACCTGGGAGCGGAAGGTGCCGACGGCCGGAGGGTCAAGGCCGAGCCGCGCCGACGCGCCGGCAACATCAGTGACCAGCGCCGTCAGCGGCGTGCGACCTCGGCGGACGGTGTGTGTCGTCCGACGACGACACCCCCGGATACGACGACCCTCGGATACGACGACGCCGGCCTTGGCGCCCGGCGAACCGCGTCGTCAGCGACAGCCGGCTCCCGCGACCCGCGCCAGGTCGATGTGACGGCGCCGGGTGAGCCCGAGCGGCGCGGGAGTCGTGGTGGGCGTGCGGCGTGCGGCGCGTCGTCCGTTCATGGCTGGCCCGGCTCCCTCCGGCTCGGTGTCGCTGTGGTGGCTTGGCCGGAACCCTGCCACGAATGTTCCGCCGCCGACAACTCGACTCCCACGATGCGGGATTGCGTATGAACGCAGTGTTTCCGACCTCGCAGGGCGCCCGATTCGGCTCCCGCCATGTGGCAGCGTGGGAGCCCGATCACCCACGGGGAGCGAACCCTATGACGACCGAGGCCGGCATCGCCCGACCCCCGGCGGGCGCCCAGGCGGTCCGCCGCGCACTCGACGTGCTGCACTGTTTCCACGACAACGGGCCCGACCTGAGCGCCTCCGACCTCGCACGGCGGCTGGGGCTCTCCACGTCCACGGCGCACCGGCTCGCCCGGACCCTGCTGGGTGCGGGCTTCCTGGAGCAGGACGCCCGGACGGCCCGCTACCGGCTGGGCCCGGCGATGACGGAGCTGGGCCGCCTCTCGTACCACCAGCGGGGACTGCACCTGGCCGCGCCCGAGCTGTCCGATCTGGCGGAACGGACCGGCGCCACCGCGGACTTGGCGCTCCGCAGCGGTCCGCACGTGGTCATCGTGGCGGGCGGTTCGGTGACCCCGAAGGTGGGTCTGCGCCGCCCGTTGCACTCGACGGCGCTCGGGAAGGTGCTCCTCGCGTGGCCCAGGGCGGGCGAGGCCGGACCGCGCTCGCTGCCGCCGCTGTACGCGTTCACCGAGCGCACTATCGTCGAACCACCGGCTCTGGCCGCCGAGTTGGCTCGCGTACGGGAGGCGGGGTACGCGCTCAACGACGGCGAGTCGGCCCTCGGGGTGCGGACGGTGGCCGTGCCCGTGCTGGAGCGGACGGGGCACGCGCGCTTCGCGCTCGCGGTCCGCGCGACCCCCGAGCTGATCACCGACGCGCGGCTCGACTGGCACCTGGCGCAGGCACGCGCCTGCGCCCGCGCCCTTGAGGTCCTGCTGCTCGCCCCGGCGGAGCGCCGGGATCCCGGCGAACGGGCCGGGTAGGCACGCGCCCCCGGGCGAGACCCGGACCGGTCCCGATCACCCTGGACGCCCCGGCCACGGCGCCGCTCCGCCACCCCGGCCAACCCCGGCGACCCCGGCGGCCGCCACCCGACCGACGGACCGCCACCGGGCGACGGCCGAACCCCACCGGGGACGCGCCCACCCGGCATACGCGGCGCTCGCCCGGATATGTCCGCACGGTCGTGCGTTCAGTACCATGGGCGGATGAGCGGCAGCACCGGAAGCGGCACCAAGTCCAAGACGGACGGGCGGGTCGAGCGCGGGAACCAGACCCGGCGCCTCGTGCTCGGCCGGACGATGGACATCGCCTCGGTCGAGGGCCTCGAAGGGCTGTCCCTGGGCCGGATCGCGACCGAACTCCAGCTGAGCAAGAGCGGCGTCTTCGCCCTCTTCGGCTCGAAGGAGGAGCTCCAGCTCGCCACGGTCCGGGCCGCCGTCGCGGTCTTCGCCGAGCGGGTCGTCACCCCCCTCGCGGACGTGCCGCCCGGCGCCCGCAGGGTGCGCGACCTGTGCCGGAAATGGCTGGCGTACTCCTCGGAGCGGGTCTTCGCGGGCGGCTGCTTCTTCTACGCCGTCTCCGCGGAGTTCGACGCCCGCACGGGGCCCGTCCACGATGCCGTCGCCCGTACCCGACACGACTGGACCGCCTACGTGGAGGGCGCCCTGAGCGAGGCCCGGGCGGTGGGCGACCTCGCCGGGGACCTGGACGTGGAGCAGGTGGCCTTCGAGGTGATCGCCCTGATGGAGGCGGCCAACGCGCAGTCCGTCCTGTTCGGCGACCCCGGGGTGTACGCCCGTGCCGAGCGCGGAATCACGGCCCGGCTGCGCGCCTCGGCCACGGACCGGGGCCGGGACGCGCTCGACGACCCGGGCACCCCCGACGCCACCGACCCCGCCGCCACCCCCACCCAGGGGTAGCGGGCTCAGCCCGCCGCCACACCCTCCCCCGAGCGGTCGCCGACCGGTGCCGTCAGGAACTCCACCGCCTCGGCCACGACCTCCGCGTCCGTCAGGATGCGACGGTGCCCGAGCCCCTTCGTGACGACGAGCCGGGCGCGGTCGCCGTGCGCCCCCGCCAGCCGGCGCGCCTGGGCGAGGGGCACCATGTCGTCACCCTCGTCGTGGAACAGCAGGACGGGCGCGCCGAGCG
This sequence comes from Streptomyces sp. Root1304, assembly GCF_001426405.1. GTDB lineage: Bacteria > Actinomycetota > Actinomycetes > Streptomycetales > Streptomycetaceae > Streptomyces. Next base: position 472,778 of record NZ_LMEP01000022.1, read on the forward strand.
CGCCGGGGTCCGCGTCGAAACGGTCCCAGATGCCGGGCTCGTCGGGCGCGAGGCGCCCTTCGACGTACGCCCGCATGCACCGGATCACCCGCTCGTCGAGCCCGAAGCCGGTCCGGAAGCTCTCGGTGAGCATCTCGAAGGAGCCGACGCCGCCGAGTCCGACGAAGCGGCTCGTACGGACGCCGTCGCGGAGGGCGAAGAGGGCGGCGAGGACCCCCAGGCTGTGGGCGACGACGGCGTCGAAGTCGCCGTGCCGCGCGTGCAACTCCCGGATGATCTCCCGGTATTCGAGGATGTTGCCGGCCCGTCCGGAGGATTCCCCGTGGCCGGGTGCGTCGAAGGCGACGACGCTGTGACCGCGTGCGAGCAGGGCCTCGGCGAAGGCCGACAGCCGCGAGGCGCGTGAGGACCAGCCGTGGACGAGCAGGACGGGCCGGGCGCCGTCGCCCCACACGTAGGTGACGACGTCCTTGTCGCCGACGCGGAGGCGTCCGGTGCGCGCGGCGGCGAGGAGCGCCTGCTCCCCGGGCTTCACCTTCCCCCGGCCGAGGGGGCGGACGAAGAGGTGGAAGGCCAGTCGGCCGGCCGGTCCGGGGGCGACCCGGGCGGCGGTGTTCAGGGCGGGGCGGATGAGCGGAGCCATCGGGTACATGCCGGAATCTCCTCGGTCGTCCTGGGGTGAAAAAATGCCAGCACGACCGTTCGTCTTGTTTTAGAGTGAAGAAGAAGGCGGGCCGGCGCCCACCCGGGGACACCGGCCCGCCCCCTCACCCTCGCCATCCACCGATCGATCCGGCCGTCGCCCCACCGACAGGCCGCTCACTCGTCCCCGTCCGCCGCCCCGTCCTTCTTCTTCGCCCTGCTCGGCTGCACCCGCTTCGGTTCGCCCGGCATCTTCGGGTACTCCGGCGGATACGGCAGGTCCCCGAGGCCGTGTTCCGCCTCGTCCCGCCGGGCCAGCTCCAGCAGGGACTCCAGGCCGAAGCGCTCGTCGTCCATGTCGGCGTGGACGTCGCCGACTTCGGCGTACCTGACCGGCATCGTCCTGATGTCGAAGTCCTGCGGCACGGCGTCGTCGATCTCCTCCCACCGCAGCGGGGCCGACACCGGCGCGTGCGGGCGGGGGCGTACGGAGTAGGCGGAGGCGATCGTGCGGTCCCGGGCGGTCTGGTTGTAGTCGACGAAGATCCGCTCGCCGCGCTCCTCCTTCCACCACTTGATGGTGACCCGCTCCGGCATCCGGCGCTCCAGCTCCCTACCGCAGGCGATGGCGGCGCGCCTGACCTGCGTGAAGGTCCATTCGGGCGTGATCGGCACGAAGACGTGGAGCCCTCGCCCGCCGGAGGTCTTCGGCCAGCCGCGCAGCCCGTGCTCGTCGAGGACGGAGCGCAGCTCGTGGGCCGCGCGGACCGCGTCGGAGTAGTCGGTGCCGGGCTGCGGGTCGAGGTCGATGCGCAGCTCGTCGGGGTGGTCGGTGTCGCCCCTTCGTACCGGCCAGGGATGGAAGGTGACGGCGCCGAGGTTGGCGGCCCAGAGCACGGCCGCCGGTTCGGTCGGGCACATCTCGTCGGCCGACCGGCCGCTGGGAAAGGTGATGTGGGCCGTCGGGATCCAGTCGGGCAGGTACTTCGGGGCCCGCTTCTGGAAGAAGGACTCGCCGGTCACCCCGTCGGGGTAGCGCTCCAGGGTGGTGGGGCGGTTCCGCAGCGCGCGGGTGATCCCGTCCCCCACGGCCAGGTAGTAGCTGACCATGTCGAGCTTGGTGTAGCCGGGTTCGGGGAAGTACACCTTGTCCGGATTGGACACGCGTACGGTCCGGTCGCCGACTTCCAGTTCCACCGCTGCCGCCTTGCCTGCCATGCGGGTCAGCCTAGATCTCGCCGACAACTCCCGCATACCGGACAATCGCCTCATGGATCTGCCGGTGATGCCGCCCGTGAAGCCGATGCTCGCCAAGTCCGTGAAGAAGATTCCGCCGGGCATGCAGTACGAGGCCAAGTGGGACGGATTCCGTGCGATCGTGCACCGGGACGCGGCCGAGCTGGTCATCGGCAGCCGTACCGGCAAGCCCCTGACCCGCTACTTCCCCGAACTGGTCGAGGCGCTCGCGGCCCGGCTGCCGGAACGCTGTGTGGTCGACGGCGAGATCGTCATCGAGCACGACGGCCATCTCGACTTCGACCGGCTCAGCGAGCGGATCCACCCTGCCGACTCCCGGGTCCGGATGCTGGCCGAGACCACCCCCGCCCGGTTCATCGCCTTCGACCTGCTGGCCCTCGGCGACGCGTCGCTCCTCGACACCCCGCTCGGCGAACGGCGGGAGGCCCTGGAGGCGATGCTCGCCGGCGTCGACGCACCCGTGCACCTGGCCCCCGCGACCCGGGACGCGGAACTCGCCGCCCGCTGGTTCGAGCAGTACGAGGGAGCGGGGCTCGACGGCGTGATCGCCAAGCCGCTCGACCTGCCGTACCGGCCCGACGCCCGCCTGATGTACAAGATCAAGCACGATCGGACGGCCGATGTCGTCGTGGCCGGCTACCGCTTCCACAAGAGCGGCCCCGTGGTCGGCTCGCTCCTGCTCGGCCTGTACGACGACGGTGGCGTCCTCCAGCACGTCGGCGTCTGCGCGGCGTTCACCGCCGTCCGGCGCGCCGAGCTGATCGGGGAACTGGAACCCCTCCGGATGGACCCGCCGGACGGGCACCCGTGGGCGGCGTGGGCGAACGAGGCCGCCCACGAGGGGGCGCGACTCCCCGGAGCGCCGAGCCGCTGGTCGGGCAAGAAGGACCTGTCGTGGGTGGCGCTGCGGCCCGAGCGGGTCTGCGAGGTCGGATACGACCACATGGAGGGCGACCGCTTCCGTCACACCGCGCAGTTCAAGCGCTGGCGCCCGGACCGTACACCGGAGTCCTGCGGGTACGGGCAGCTGGACGAGCCGGTGTCGTACGACCTGTCGGAGATCCTGACCTGAGCGAGTCCGAGGCGACCGTGGCCCCACCCGCCCGGTCCGGTCACCCCGGTCGCTCCGGCCCCGCCGACAGCTCCCGCCACACTGGCCACCCCGCCCCCTCCGACCCCACCGGTGCCCTCCCTCCCCATCGATCCGCCGAGTGAGATGCTTCACATTCTCCCGTCGGTCGGTTTATCCCAACCAGCCCGATCCGACAGCCCGTTCGACGAACGTACGGTCGATACGCAGGGACGGTGCGCAATTCCGTCGCGGCCGCCCACCCCCGTACCTGCGAGAACGCTCCCCGCGGCCCGGGGTGCCCCGGCCCGCTCCCCCGGCCCGTCCCCCGCGCGGCCCGCCCGAGGGGCGTCCCGTCGTTGCCCCGCCGGGACATCGCCGTGCCGGAACCCGTACGGCGATCCGGTACGTATGGAGTGGAGACCCTTCCGTACCCTCCCCGGACCGACTAGGACTGACCCGTGATCACCTCGCCCTCGCGCCTCGTACCCGTCCCGATCCCCGACCGCGTGGCCGCGCTGATCGGTTCCTGTCTGCCGCTGCACGTCCTCCAGGCCGAGGTCGACGCGGACTCCGCGGCCCGTGAGGTGTACCGGTTCCGGGGGCCGCTCTGCGCGGAGGACCGTGCGGACCGCGAGCACGCCCTCGCCGCGCTCGCCCGCGCCAACAAGATCCTCGCGAAGCACCACCCCCAGCTGCCGGTCATGCCCTGACGGCCCCGCCGGCCCCGACGGGCCGCCCTCCCGCATCCGCCGCTCCGGGTCCGCCCGTTCGGCCGTCCCCCGCATGCACGCGGCCGGGGCCGGTGTGACGCTGCGAGAGTGACCACGACCAGCGACGCAGCGCCCGCGCCCTCGGCCGCCACCGAGCCACCCGTGCTCGACAGCCGCCGCCGCAACATCGTCTTCGGCACGATCATGCTGGGTGTCCTCCTCGCCGCCCTGGACCAGACGATCGTCGGCACCGCCCTGCCCACGATCGTCTCGGACCTCGGCGGCGCCGCCCACATGTCGTGGGTGGTCACCGCGTACCTGCTCGCCGAGACGGTCGCGACCGTCCTCGTCGGCAAGTTCGGCGACCTCTTCGGCCGCAAGGTGATCTTCCAGATCTCGGCGGTCGTCTTCATCACCGGCTCGTTCCTCTGCGGACTCGCCACCAACATGACGCTGCTGATCGTCTGGCGCGGACTCCAGGGCATCGGCGCCGGCGGGCTCATGGTCACCTCGATGGCGCTCATCGCCGATGTGATCCCGCTGCGCGAACGCGGCAAGTACCAGGGCGCGATCGGCGCCGTGTTCGGCGTCTCGACGGTCATCGGCCCGCTCCTCGGCGGGCTGTTCACCGACCACCTCACCTGGCGCTGGGCGTTCTACGTCAACGTCCCCATCGCCATCCTGGTCGTCATCGCCGCCGCCCGCACGATCCCCTCCGTGCGCTCGGCGAGCCGCCCCGTCATCGACTACGCCGGTATCGCGCTCGTCGCCGCCGGCGCCAGCGCCCTGATCCTGGCCACCAGTTGGGGCGGCAACGAGTACGCCTGGACCTCCGGTGTCATCCTCGGTCTCTTCGCCCTGGGGATCGTCGCCCTCGGCCTGTTCTGCTGGGTGGAGACCCGCGCGGCGGAACCCATGCTGCCGATGCGGCTGTTCAGCAACCCGGTCTTCACCGTCTGCTCCGTGCTGAGCTTCGTCGTCGGCTTCGCCATGCTCGGCGCGATGACCTTCCTGCCGACGTACCTCCAGTACGTCGACGGGGACTCCGCGACCGTCTCCGGCATCCGCACCCTGCCCATGGTGGTCGGCCTGCTCATCGCCTCCATCTTCAGCGGCAACGTCGTCAGCAAGACCGGCCACTACCGGACCTTCCCGATCGTCGGCTGCCTCGTGATGGGCCTCGGGCTCTACCTGCTCTCCCTCATGAACCCGGACACCAGCACCTGGCTGGCGTCGCTGTACATGTTCGTGCTGGGCGTCGGCATCGGCCTGTGCATGCAGGTCCTCACCATCGCCGTGCAGAACACCGTCGACTACGCCGACCTCGGCACCGCCACCTCCGGCGTCACCTTCTTCCGTACGCTCGGCAGCTCCTTCGGCACCGCCGTCTTCGGCACCATCTACGCCAACTCCCTCAAGCCCAACCTGGCCGCCGGAGTCGGCGAGGCCGCCGCCGTCGCCGGGAGCCTCGGCGTGGACCCGACCGGCATCGCGCAGGCCGCGCAGAGCCCGGCCGGCGTCCACGGGCTGCCCGACCAGATCGCTCGGCCGATCGTCGACGCCTACGCCGACACCCTCCACACCGTCTTCCTCTGGACGGTGCCGGTCGCCGCCGTCGGCTTCGTCGTCGCGCTCTTCCTGAAGCAGGTCACGCTCCGCGACTCCGCGCGCGCCGCCGCACCCGACATGGGCGAGGGCTTCGCCTCCCCCACCACCTCCGGCGACTCGGCGAAACTCCTCGAACTCTCCGTCGGCCGCCTCCTGAGCCGTATCGACCTCGACACGGCCCGGCGGATCGTCGCCGCCTCCGACACCCGCCTGGACACGGCGGGTGCCTGGGCGGTGATGCAGGTCGAGCTGTTCACACGGACGGTCGGGCACGCGAGCCTCGGCCTGATCTCGGCGGGGCGGCGGGTGCCGCCCGAGGTGCTCCTGCCGGTCTTCGACCGGATGGTCGACGAGGGATTCCTGACCCGCGACGGGAACCTGCTGTCCCACACCCCGGCGGGCGAGCGCGAGGCGAACGTCATCGCGCGGGCCTGGGGCGACTGGCTGTCCGAGCGGGTCGAGCAGGAGCAGGGCCGGCCCAGCGGGCCGGAACTGCGGGTGGCGACGGACGCCATCGCCAAGAAGGTCGTCGCCGAGGACCTCGCGACGGGCATCCCGGTCGGCCGGACGACGGTCTCGGCGGGGGTCCGCTGAGGCCGTCGGGCACAGCGGGGGGACCGACCGGCCTCCCCGCTCCTCGCCCCTACTCGCCGATGTCGCCGTCCACGTACACCCACGCCCCCTCGTGGCGCGCGAAGCGGCTCCGTTCGCTCAGCGCGCCCGGTTCGCCGCCGTGGACGTACCGCGCCGTGAAGGTGACGGTGCCGTGCTGGTGGAAGGCCGTGCCCTCGGTGGCGCCCTCGATCTCCAGTCCGGTCCAGCGCAGCCCCGGGTCGAAGTCGACCTCCCCCGGGCGGGTCGCCGGCGCCCAGGTACGGAGCAGATAGGCCTCGTCGCGGACCACGAAGGCGCTGTAGCGGGAGCGCATGAGCAGTTCGGCGGTGGGCGCGGTGCCGCCCGTCCCGGTGTGGAAGCGGCCGCAGCAGGCACCGTAGGCGGCGTCGAGCCCGCAGGGGCACGGCGAGTCCGCGGTCACGGCGGGCGCGGTGCGGCTCGCGGCGGCAGGGGAGGTGCGGGGGCGGGTCTTGCGTCGGGACATGCCGTCATTCTCCCCCACGGGCGGCGCGCGGCGGCGCCCGGCATGTGGACGGTCCCGTGGACGCCGGGCCGTCGTCCCGCTGTCCGGAGGGTGCTCCCGAGTAGCGTACGAGCATGAAACTGACGATTCTCGGAGGCGGCGGGTTCCGGGTGCCGCTGGTGTACGGCGCCCTCCTCGGGGACCACGCCGAGGGGCGGGTCACCCATGTCACCCTGTACGACCTCGACGAGGGGCGGCTCTCCGCCATCGCCAGGGTCCTCGCCGAGCAGGGCGAGGGCGTGCCGGACGCGCCGGTGGTCACGGCGACGACGGATCTCGACGAGGCCCTGCGCGGGGCCGACTTCGTGTTCTCGGCGATCCGGGTGGGCGGTCTGGAGGGCAGGGCGGCCGACGAGCGGATCGCGCTGGCCGAGGGGGTGCTCGGCCAGGAGACCGTGGGGGCGGGCGGGATCGCGTACGGGCTGCGGACGGTGCCCGTCGCCGTCCACATCGCCCGCAGGGTCGCCGCCCTCGCCCCGGACGCCTGGATCATCAACTTCACCAACCCCGCCGGCCTGGTGACGGAGGCGATGTCCCGGATCCTGGGCGACCGGGTCGTCGGCATCTGCGACTCCCCCGTGGGTCTGGGACGCCGGGTCGCCCGCGTCCTGGGCGCGGACCCGGACGAGGCCTGGATCGACTACGTGGGCCTCAACCACCTCGGCTGGCTGCGAGGGTTGAGGGTCGGCGGCCGGGACGAGCTGCCCCGGCTGCTCGCCGACGAGGAGGCGCTCGGCTCCTTCGAGGAGGGCCGGCTGTTCGGCCCGGAGTGGCTGCGCTCGCTCGGCGCGATCCCCAACGAGTACCTGCACTACTACTACTTCAACCGGGAGGCCGTGCAGGCCTACCGGACCGCCGAGCGCACCCGCGGCGCGTACCTCCGCGACCAACAGGCCGGTTTCTACGAGGAGATGGGCAAGCCCGAAACGCCGGCGCTGGCCGCCTGGCACCGGACGCTCGCCGACCGGGAGGCCACCTACATGGCGGCGAACCGGGAGTCCGCCGGGATCGGGGACCGCGACGAGGAGGACCTGGAGTCCGGCGGCTACGAGAAGGTGGCGCTCGCCCTCATGCGGGCCATCGCCCGGGGCGAGCGGGCCACCCTGATCCTCAACGTCCGCAACGGCACGACGCTCGCCGCGCTCGACGCGGACGCGGTGATCGAGGTGCCCTGCTTCGTCGACGCGAACGGCGCCCATCCGGTGGAGGTGTCCCCGCTGCCGTACCACGCGGTGGGCCTGGTGACGGCGGTGAAGGCGGTGGAGCGGGAGGTCCTCGCGGCCGCGGAGAGCGGTTCGCGGGCGACGGCGGTGAAGGCCTTCGCGCTCCATCCGCTGGTCGACTCGGTGGCGGTCGCCCGGCGCCTCCTGGAGGGGTACGCGGCGGAGCACGCGGGCCTGGCGTACCTACGACACTGAGCCGTCGCCCGGTCGTACGGCCGACGAACATCTTTACGAGGTCGGGGGCGCGTCCTAGGCTCGCGCCCCATGACCTCACAGCGCAGTGGAGTTCGACGAGGGGTGGCCCGCGTCCTCGCGGTCTGTCTGCTGGCCGCCGGCCTGGTGGGAACCGTGCCGGCGGCCGCCGAGACGCCGACGGGTGACGGCCCGGTGGTCGTCCCCGTACAGACGACCGGCCCCGCCGACCGGCGGTTCAACCTGGTGTTCCTGGGCGACGGTTACACCGCCGCCGAGATGCCGGCGTTCCGGGCCGATCTGGAACGGCATCTGAACACCCTGTGGAGCATCGAGCCCTTCGCCTCCTACCGTTCCTACGTCAACGTCTGGGCGGTGGAGTCCCCTTCGGCCGAGTCCGGGGTGGACTGCGACCCGGGGCTCGACGCGCCCGCCCGCGACACCGTGCTCGACATGGGCTTCTGGGGCGGCTGCAATCCGGGCAGCGTGCAGCGGCTGCTGACCGTCGACGGCCGGAAGGCCGCCGCGCTCGCCGATCTCGTCCCCGGCACCAAGGGCGCCAACCGGCAGATCGTCGCCCTCGCGCACAGCTCCACCTACGGTGGCGCGGGCGGCGGTTACGCCACCGCGTCCGGCGGCAACGCGCTGTCCTCCCTCATCACCCCGCACGAGATAGGCCATTCGCTCGGCGGTCTCCAGGACGAGTACGACTACTACGGGCGGGGCGTGCCGGGCGAGGCGTACTCCGGCCCCGAGCCCTCCTCCGCCCACCACACGCTCCTGACGGAGCGGCAGATGCTGGACGGGCGGGCCAAGTGGTGGCGCTGGCTGGGTGAGGAGAGCGAGGCGGGCGGGCTCATAGGCCGCCACGAGGGCGGCATGTACAGCACGAAGGGCGTCTGGCGCCCGAGCCGTCACTCGCTGATGAAGACCCTCGGCTACGCCTTCGACCAGGTGGAGCGCGAGGTGATGGTCCGGGCGATCTCCGCGAAGGTGGACCTGGTCCAGGACCACACCCCGGACACGGCGCCGGTCGGCGCGGACCGGACGGTCTGGGTCGACACCCTGCACCCGGTGGGCGGCGCGCTCTCCGTGACCTGGCGGCTGGACGGACGGACGCTTCCCACGGGCGGCGCCCGGAGCGTCGACCTGCGGAGGCTGCGGCTCGCACCCGGCCCGCACACGCTGACGGCCACGGTCACCGACCCGACGCCCTTCGTCCGTGACCCGGCGGTCCGCTCCTCCCCCGCACTCACCCGGACCGTGAGCTGGACGGTGGACCCCTCGCTCACCACCGCGCCGGACGGCACCGCCGCCGCGTTCACCGGGCACACCCCGACCGGCTCCCCGGTCGGCGGCCGGACGGTCGTCCACGCGGACACCACCCATCCGGTGGGCCGCACCCCCGTCGTCCGCTGGCGGCTCGACGGCCGCCCCGTCGCGACCGGAGCCAACGACCGTGACCTGGACCTGCGTTCGCTGCGGATGGCGCCGGGCACCCACACCCTGACGGCTCGTCTCGCCGGCACCGCCGAGACGTTGACGTGGGCGGTGGACGCCCGGCCGGCCACCGCCGCGTACGAACTGTCGGAGCCGCTGCGTACGGTACGGCGGCCCGGGCTCCCCGTGGAGTATGTGTACGACGGCCCCTTCACCATGCGGCTGACCGCGCGGGACGACCGGGAGGGGGCCGTGGTGAGCCAGTTCCGGGTGGACGGCGACGGCTGGTACACGTACTACGGCTGGCCGACGGACGCGGACGCGCCCTTCCGCTTCACGCCGGGCGGCACGGTGATCGACGACCTCGTGTACGGGAAGCTGGGCCGGAGCAGGGCCGTCCCGTGGGACGACGCGACGCCGGACTACGGCAGGCACACCGTCGAGTACCGCACGATCGACGCGGCCGGGAACGTGAGCGCGGCGCGGAGCTTCCTGGTGACGCTGAACCCGCCGGGCCGCTGACGGCCGAGGGGTGACGTCCGGCGGCCGTCAGGAGAGACACACGCGAGGGCCCGTGGACCGGACGGTCCACGGGCCCTCGTCCGCACTGTTCCTGTCGGTCAGAGCTTGCGGGCCACGCCGGCCCATCCCGGGATGGGGTCGTCGCCCTGGACCGGGACGGGCTCGCCCAGTTCCGGGTGCCACTCGGCGGTGAGCGCCACGCCCGGCTCGACGAACTCCATGCCGTCGAAGAACGCGGCCAGTTCGTCGCGCGAGCGGGGCCGCAGGGTCAGCCCGCGCGCCTTGTACATGGCGGCGGCCTGCGCCGCGCCCTCGGGGTTGAAGTCCCCGGTGACGTGGGAGAGGACCAGGTAGCTGCCCGGCGCGAGCTGGTCCACGAGCTTGCGGACCAGTTCGTACGCGCCGTCCTCGTCCCCGACGAAGTGCAGCAGGGCGAGCATCGACAGCGCGATGGGCTGGTCGAAGTCAAGGACCTTTCCGGCCCTTTCGAGGATGACCTCGGGGTCGCGGGCGTCCGCCTGGATGTACTCGGTGGCCCCCTGCGGGGTCGAGCGCAGCAGGGCGGCCGCGTGCGCGAGCACGATCGGGTCGTTGTCGCAGTAGACGATGCGGGAGTCCGGCGCGGCCTCCTGCGCGATCTGGTGCAGGTTGGGCTCGGTCGGGATGCCCGTGCCGACGTCCAGGTACTGGCGGACGCCGTGGGCGCTGAGCCAGCGGATGGCCCGGTGCATGAAGGCCCGGTTGACGCGGGCCATGTCCCGGCCGCGGGCGTCGACGGTGAGCAGCTGGCGTGCCATCGCCTCGTCGACGGGATAGTTGTCCTTGCCACCCAGGAACCAGTCGTACATGCGCGCGGGATGCGGCGTGCTGGTGTCGATGTGAATTCCGCCGTGTGGGGCTGCGGGGTCCTGGGTCATCGGCTCTCCTGGTCGGGATGAACGAGTGGCGCTACAACAAGAGTTACGCGACGCTACGGGCGGGGCGGAAGGGGTCAGGTGAGGAGAAAGTCAGCCTGACCGGATTTGGCCCCCTGAATGAAAGCGGCGATCTCCCCGTGGGTGTAGATGAGCGCGGGTCCTTCAGGGTCTGCGGACTGTCGCACGGCGACTCTGCCGTCGGCCAGCTTCATGGCCTCCACGCAGTTGCCCCCGTTCCCGCCGCTCCAGGGCTTGTGCCAACCCTCGGCACCGAGCTCAGCGGCGGGCATGCCGTTGTATATGCGATCCATTCACAGCTCCTTGCGGAGATTCCGGAGAATCTCCTTCGTGCGTTGTGCAGTCGCGGCCTGAGCCGCCATGCGGTCCATGACCTCCAGGTGGGACGCCACCTCGGGGCGCGCGTCGAGATAGACGGCGCCGGTCAGGTACTCGCTGTAGACCATGTCCGGAAGTTCGGGCATGGCGAAGCGGAAGAGGACGAACGGTCCGTACGTCCCCGGGTGATGGCCGGAGGCGAACTCCGCGATCTGCAGGGTGACGTTCGGCAGCTCGGACGCTTCGAGCAGCCGGTCGAGCTGGTCGCGCATCACTTCGGGCCCGGCACCGACCGGTCGGCGGAACACCGTCTCGTCCATGATCACCCAGAACTTGGGGGCGTCCTCCCTGGTCAGCAGGGACTGACGCTCCATCCGTAGGGCTACATGGCGTTCGGTGTCCTCGTCCTTGTCGGCATCGCTGCCGCCACCGACCGCCCCGCTGCGCAGAATGGCACGGGCGTACTCATCGGTCTGGAGCAGACCGGGGACGAACTGCGGTTCGTAGGCCCGGATGAGGCTCGCGGCCCCTTCCAGGCTCACGTACATGGAGAACCAGCCGGGCAGCACGTCGTGGAACCGCTGCCACCAGCCGGGGAGGTTCGCCTCCTCCGTGAGGGCGACGAAGCCCTCCGCCTCGGAGTCCGTGATCCCATACTCCTTCAGGAGGAGCTGCACGTACGGGACTTTCAGCGCGACCTCGGCGGTCTCCATGCGCCGGACGGTGGCCGGGGCCACCCGGAGGACCTTCGCGGCCTCTTCCCTCTTCAGGCCGGCACGCTCCCGCAGATCCTGCAGGCGCCTGCCGAGAACGACCTGTCCCACCGTGGGGGCGGACCGCGGCTCGCTCACTCTCAGACCTCCCCGACGCACTGTTTCGACGAGTGTGCCACGAAGCCGGGCCAGAGAGAACACAGCACTCTGCAATTTTCAGAGTGCCACTTGCCAAGTGTCCGAGTCAGGAGGACAGTGTTCCGGTGAACCAGTACACGCTGCCGCCGTGCGCCACCGCGCCACGGCGACAGCGCCGTACGGCAGTCCTGCCCACTGTTGTGAGGAACCGGTCGTGGCTTCTGGTAACGCGCAGCCTTCAGGTCTCATGAGCCCTCGAGCCCCTCGGGTCATGGCCCAGCGCCCGCAGCAGCACACCGATCCCGTCCGCCGTTTCGCCTTCGAGCTGCCGGCCCTCACCGCGTCGGTGGCGCGGGCCCGCAGGCTCGCGGAGGAGCGGCTGATCCTCTGGGGCTGCGGCCCCGGCATACGTGACACGGTCGCCCTGGTCGTCTCCGAGCTCGTCACCAACGCCGTGGTGCACACCGCCAGCGGCCGGGTGATCTGCGAGCTCCGCGAGGGCGAGGAGACACTGCGGATAGCCGTACGGGACGAGGGCGGGCCCGCGGGACCTCGGATACGCGACTGCGGTGAGGACGAGCGCGGCCGCGGCCTCCTCATCGTCGACGCGCTGTGCACCGCCTGGGGCGCCGACCGCACCGGACACGGCACCGCGCAGGTCGTCTGGGCGGAACTGGCCCATGGCATGGGGGAACCGTGCTGAGGTCGATGGCCACCCGCATGATCCCGCTGCTCCCCGGAGCCCGCAGGGCACACGGCGCACGCGTGCCGGAGCAGCTCCCCCGCACCCCCGGGCTCACCACCGGCCGCGGCCCCGCGGGCACGGCCCGCCCCCGCGATCTGGGCGCCACCCGCCTCGCCGTCCCCGTCGGCCTGCACACCGGCCTCGGCTGCGACGCCGTCGGTGTCCCGGCCCGGTTCGGCTTCAAGATCCTCTCCCGCCTTCCCGCCAAGGGCTGCGTCTACGCCGACTCCGACTGGTGGTGGTGGCTGGTCCCGGCCGGCTCCGACCTGGACCTCACCTGGCCGCTGCCCGCCTGCTACGCCCCCGGCGCGGAGATCCCGGACCGCCGCCCCCGGCTCATCCACCACCCCGACGGCACCTCCCCCTACACACCGCCGATCCCGCTGTACCTGCTGGTCTGCCAGCTGACGGGGATCGCGCCCTCCTGGGGAGCGGTGCCCCCGGTGCGCAGCGCACTCTGACGCGGACGGCCGGTGACGGCATAGGGTCGGGGACATGTTCTCCCCGCAGGGTCCGACCCTCCGCGAACTGACCGCCCAGGCGCTCTCCTCGGTGGAGCACGGCTACGACCTGCTCGCGGACAAGTTCGACGCGACCCCGTTCCGTACCTCCGACCGGCTGCTGACCGCGGTCACCGAGTCGCTGGAGGCCCTCGGCCCCTTCGGTTCGGGGCTCGACGTCTGCTGCGGTACGGGGGCCGGGCTCGGTGTCCTCCGCTCGGTCTGCGCGGGGCCGGTCACCGGAGTCGACTTCAGCGCGGGCATGCTGGACCGGGCCCGCCTCGCCCACCCGGGCGCCGCCCTGGTCCGCGCCGACGCCCTGGCGCTGCCCTTCGGCCCGGTCTTCGACCTGGCGGTCAGCTTCGGCGCCTTCGGCCACTTCCTGCCGGAGGCCCAGCGCACCCTGTTCGCCCAGGTCCACGCCTCGCTCAAGCCCGGCGGCACCTTCGCCTTCCCCCTCCCGGCCCCGCCCCGGGTGGGCTCACGCCTCTACTGGATGCTGTGGGGCTTCGACGCGACGATGCGCGTCCGCAACGCCGTCCTGCACCCCCCGTTCGTCATGTACTACCGGACCTTCCGCCTCGCGGACGTCCGCGACCGGCTGACGGAGGCGGGCTTCGAGGTCACCCTGACCCCCGTGGAATCCCTGGGACACAGGGAGGACGGCAGCCCACGGTGCCGGCTGGTGGTGGCACGGAAGGGCTGAGCGGGCCCCCGCTACCCGAGGGCGCCGCTCCAGAAGTCGGAGGGACGGTCGACGCCGACCTTCACCTCGACGTCGAGGACGGGCTTCCCACCGGAGGGCGGTACGTCGAAGACCCGCGCGAGTTCACGTCCCTGCCCGTCCCGGGCCGTCACGCGTACGAGGGACAGGTCCATCCGCTCGTCCGTGCCGTTGCGCACCGTGATCTCGACGGTCACGGCCTGGTTGCCCGCCGTGTGACCGGCCGAGCCCGATGACGGTGTGAAGGCGACCGGCGCGGACACGGTCACCTCCACGCCGTCCTCGTACCGCTGCGTCCTGCCGAAGGCGAGCACCTCACCGGAAGAACGCCCGGGGGTGGCGGAAGCCGGGGAGGAGGAGGAGGAGGCGGTGGTGGGCGGGGCGGACTTCGGCGGAGAGGCGGTGGGCGGCGCGGTCGCCACTCCCCCGGCGCGCCCGTCCCCGCCGAAGCCTCCCGCGCCGATCAGGACGCCCACGACGCCGACGACGAGGACGAGCCCGCTCATCAGGGCGATGAGCAGTCCCCGTCTCCGGGGTGGCAGGGGCTCCGACGGCGGGGGGCTCAGCGGGCCGGAGGGCGGCCCGTCCGGCGGGCGGCCACCGCTGCCGCCGTCGGTGGCGTTCGGTCCGGAGGTTCTTCCCTCGGCCATGGCGTGCCTCCGCCGCTCGTACGACGGCTTCGGCCGCCGTACGGGTTCAGGCCTTCTTGACCACGCTGGACTTGAGCTGCATGGCGCCGAAGCCGTCGATCCTGCAGTCGATGTCGTGGCCGTCGACGCCGTCGACCAGGCGGATGTTGCGCACCTTCGTGCCCGCCTTGATGCCGGACGGGTTGCCCTTCACCTTGAGGGCCTTGACGACGGTCACCGTGTCGCCGTCGTTCAGCACGTTGCCGACGGCGTCCTTGATCACGCGCTCCCCGCCGGCCTCCGGCGCGCCCTCGGCGCCCGGGACCCACTCGTGGCCGCACTCGGGGCACACGACCAGGTTGTTCATCTCGTAGGTGTACTCGCTGGAGCACTGGGGGCAGGGGGGAATGTTCTCGATCACGGTTCCAGGATAGGTGCTGCCCCCCGGCCAGGCTCCGGCCGATCGGCGCGGGTGCGGACAGACGAAAAGTGCCGGTCGATTCGAGATCGACCGGCACTTTCCTCTGGTGTCCGAGGGGGGACTTGAACCCCCACGCCCGATAAAGGGCACTAGCACCTCAAGCTAGCGCGTCTGCCATTCCGCCACCCGGACAAGGTGTCTGGGCGACAGATGTAACTCTACCAGGGGTTTGAGGTGCCCTTCACCAGCATTTCCCGTGGTCAGTGCGGCGCGGCGGCCTCACGGGCCTTGATCCACTCGCCGGGGCCCGAGGTGCGTACCCAGAGTCACCGGACGGGTGCGCCGGGTGACTTCGGGGTGGTGGGAGCCAGGCGCCCCCCGACGCCGGCTCCGTGCACGCCACCCTGGCGAGAACCTCGCGGTCCAGGCCAATCCCCCGGCCCGAGTCCGTCAGGTCAGCGGACCTCGGTCAGGCGGGCGGAGACCACGACGTTCCCCTCGTAGCCGTTCGCCTCGGTGAACGTGCCGCCGCAGGTGATCAGACGCAGCTCGGGGGCGCCCGCGTCCCCGTAGACCCGTTCGGCGGGGAAGGCGTCCTTGGGGACGACCTCGACGCCGTACACGGTGAACACGGCCGTCCGGCCGTCGCGGCGGGCGATCTCCACCCGGTGTCCCTTGCCGACGGCACCGAGGTCGTAGAAGACGGCGCGGCCGTCGGGGGTGTCGACATGGCCGACGACCACGGCGGTGCCGCGTTCCCCGGGGGTGACCGCTCCGGAGAACCAGCCCGCGAGCCGGTCGTCCTCGGGCGGCGGCGCCTCGATCCAGCCGTCGGCGTCGAGGCCGACCTCGGTGACGGGGGCGTCGATCCGGACGGCCGGGACGCGGACCCCGACCGGCGTCGACGGGGGAAGCGGATCGGGTACGGAGGCGGGGAGGCCCACCGCCGCCGCCCGGGCACCGTCGGGCGCCGCCGCGGCGAGGGGCTGCGGGGGGCCTTCGGCGCTGATCTCCTCCGTACCGCCGCGTACGAGGTGGACGCCGATCAGGAGGACGACCGCGATGACACCCCAGGCGCCGTGCCGGCCCGTACCGTCCGGGCGGGCCGCACCGGCTGCGCGGGCCGCGCCCGCTGGTCGGCCCGCGCCGTTCGGCCCGGCCGTGTCGTCGTCCGACCGCCGCACGTCCGTCGTCCTCCTCGTCGCCCTGCACGCCGGCCGCCCCTGCACGGGGTGGCGCCCCTCCGTCCCGGACCTCGTCACACCGGGGCGGAGGGGCCGTTTCAGGTCCCCCTGGCACCGGCCGTCAGGCGCGGCCGTCGGCGGCGCGGCGGCGGGTCAGAACGACGGCGGCGCCGAGCGCGCCGGCGATGAGCAGGACACCCGTGACGACCTCGGTGGCGCCCAGGCCCTCGGAGTCGGCGCCGGAGGCCGCGGCGGTGCCGTAGCCGGCCTTCACGCCCTTGTGCGCGCCGGTGGTCATGCCGTTGTCGTGCTCGGGCCGGGTCCCTCCCTGGTCGCCCTGGGCGATGGTGAGTTTGGTGGTGCCGCGCTCGCCCTTGCAGTCGAAGGTGATCTCGTACTGGGTGCCGGCCTTGGCGTCGAAGTCGACGGTCGCCGTGCCCGCGCGGCCCTCGTTGAGGGTGACGGTGTCGAACACCCCGGAGGTGACCGTCACCGACGGGACCTCGCAGCCGTCCGAGGTGAGGGTGACGGTGCCGCCGGGGGCGACCGTCGCGGGGGTGACCGAGAAGCCGAACGACGTGATGTTGTGATTGCCCTCGTCCGCCAGGGCCGTCGGCGCGACCGCGACCACGGCGGCGGCGCTCAGCAGGGCGGCGGAAGCGGCACGTATCGCGCGCATGGCGGTCCTCCAGATCACGCGAGGGCTCGGCCGCGGAGCGATTCCGGGGCCGGAAGACGATGACCCTCACCGCGATCGAAGCTAGGTCCGCCCCCGGTGCGCCGCCACCGGGCTCCGCCGAACGGGGCATGCCCGCGCCCGCTACGGAACGCGGACGACCTGTCCCGCGTAGGAGAGGTTTCCGCCGAAGCCGAAGAGCAGGACCGGCGCTCCGGTGGGGAGTTCGCCGCGCTCGACGAGCTTGGCCAGGGCGAGCGGGATGGAGGCGGCCGACGTGTTGCCGGAGTCGACGACGTCGCGGGCGACGATCGCGTTCACGGCGCCGATCTTCGCGGCGAGCGGCTCGATGATCCGCAGGTTGGCCTGGTGCAGGACCACGCCCGCGAGTTCCTCGGGGGCGATGCCGGAGCGCTCGCAGGCCTTGCGGGCGAGGGCCGGGAGCTGCTGGGTGGCCCAGCGGTAGACGCTCTGGCCCTCCTGGGCGAAGCGGGGCGGGGTGCCCTCGATCCGGACGGCGTTGCCCATCTCCGGGACGGAGCCCCACAGCACCGGGCCGATGCCGGGCACGGTCTGCTCCTCGTCCACGGCCTCGACGATCGCGGCGCCCGCGCCGTCGCCGACGAGGACGCAGGTGGTGCGGTCCGTCCAGTCGGCCACGTCGGACATCTTGTCGGCGCCGATCACCAGGACGCGGCGCGCGCCGCCCGCCCGTACCGCGTGGTCGGCGGTGGCCAGAGCGTGGGTGAAGCCGGCGCAGACCACGTTGAGGTCCATGGTCGCGGGCGAGGTCATGCCGAGGCGGGCGGCGACGCGGGCGGCCGTGTTGGGCGAGCGGTCGATGGCCGTGGAGGTGGCCACGAGGACGAGGTCGATGTCGTCCGGGGTGAGCCCCGCGGTGGCCAGGGCCTTGCCCGCCGCGTGGGCGGCGAGTTCGTCGACGGGTTCGTCGGGTCCGGCGATGTGCCGGGTGCGGATGCCGACCCTGCTCGTGATCCACGCGTCGTCGGTGTCGACCAACTCCGCGAGGTCGTGGTTGGTCAGCACCTTGGCGGGCTGGTAGTGCCCGAGCGCGGCAATGCGAGTGCCCGTCATACCCGGGACCCCCTAGGTGGTTCGATCGTCCGGCAGGATTCCCCAGTCTTGCCAGCGACTCATGGGTAACCGGTGACGTAAACCACCAAGATTCCCCCGTACCGCTTGGCCGACCGTGACAAGGACCCGTGTGGGGCACGGCCCCCGCGCCCCGGGCCGCCCCCGTCGGCGGGGTCAGTTCTTCGGCGGGTCGATCATCTGGAGCGCGAGGGTCGCCGGGGGCGGGGCGAGACCGGGGCCGCCGGCCGCCGTCCAGGCGAGGATGTCGTCGAGGGCGTCCTCGTCGAGGGTGAAGGCGATCCAGGCGGCCTTGCCGCCGCGCCGCCGGCCCTCGGTGGAGGGCTGGACGACCACGATGTTGGCCTGGGCGCAGGGCCCGAGGCAGTCGCTGGTACGGACGGCGAGCCGGCCGCCGGAGGCCGCGGCGGCCGCCCTGAGGCGGGCGAGCTGCCCGCTGTGGTCGGTGCCGGGGTTCTTGCGGGCGTCGCCGCAGCAGCAGCCGCGGCAGACGACGAGGGAGCAGGGGCGGGCCCCGTACCGTATCGGGACCCGGGTCACTCGGGGCCGTCCAGGGTGATCGCGGAGACCGGGGCGACGGTGCCGAGGCGGGGGAAGTCGAGTTCGACGGAGGCGTGGTGCTCCGCGGCGGTGAGCGCCGTCATGGCGTCCTCGGCGAAGACCAGGTCGTAGCCGAGGTCGCCGGCGGCGCGGGCGGTGGACTCGACGCCGAGGTTGGTGGCGATGCCGGCGAGGACGAGGGTGGTGGCGCCGAGGCCGGAGAGCAGTTCGTGGAGTCCGGTGTCGTGGAAGCCGCCGATGGTGCGCTTCACGACGACGGGTTCGCCCTCGTGGACGAGGTCCGCGACGAGCGCGCTGCCGGGCGGCTGGGCGTCGACGTTCGGCCGCTCGACGCGGATGTGGACGACGGGGGCGCCGGCCGCCCGGAAGGTGTCGGCGAGCCGGGCGGCGGCGGTGAGCACGTCGGTGCCGGGGCGGGGCGCGAGCGGCAGCGCGACGATGCGTTCCATGAGGTCGACGAGGACGAGCGCGGTGCGACCGGGATCGAGTGCGGGCATGGGAGCACCGTAGCGGCCCTGTTGATCATCTCGGGGCGGTCGTGGGTGTGATCCGGCCTACGGGGGCGGGGGCCGGCGGGGTCCCACGCTGTTCCGGGAGGGGCGCCCCCGGTTCCGCCGCCTCCCCCTGCTCCGGGTCGTTGGCGCGACGCTTCGCGATGACCGCGCAGACCATCAGCTGCATCTGGTGGAAGAGCATCAGCGGGAGCACGGCGAGGGCGGCCTCGGGGCCGAAGAGGACGCTGGCCATCGGCAGTCCGGCCGCCAGGCTCTTCTTCGAGCCGGCGAACTGGATCGCGATCCGGTCGGCCCGGCCGAAGCCGAGGCGGCCGGCCCCGTACCAGGTCAGGGCCAGCATCGCGGCGAGCAGCACGGCCTCGACGGCGAGCAGCAGCCCGAGCCGGGCCGGGGTGACCAGGTGCCAGATGCCGGCGACCATGCCCTGGCTGAAGGCGGTGTAGACGACGAGGAGGATCGATCCCCGGTCGACGTGTCCCAGGACCTTCTTGTGGCGGACGACGAAGCCGCCGATCCAGCGGCGCAGGAACTGTCCGGCGAGGAACGGCACGAGCAGCTGGAGCACGATCCTGAGCAGCCCGTCGGCGGAGAGGCCGCCGCCGCTGTCGCCGAGGAGCAGGCCCGCGAGCAGCGGGGTCAGCAGGATGCCCGCGAGCGAGGAGAAGGAGCCGGCGCAGATCGCGGCGGGCACGTTGCCGCGCGCGATCGAGGTGAAGGCGATGGACGACTGGATGGTCGACGGCACCAGACAGAGGAAGAGGAGGCCGGTGTAGAGCTGGGGGGTGAGCACGGTGGGGACGAGGCCGCGCGCGGCGAGTCCGAGCAGCGGGAAGACCAGGAAGGTGCTGCCGAGGACGGTGAGGTGGAACCGCCAGTGCCGGAGGCCGTCGAGGGCCTCGCGGGTGGAGAGCCGGGCGCCGTAGAGGAAGAAGAGGAGGGCGACGGCGCCGGTGGTCGTGCCTTCCGCGATGTCGGCGGCGGTGCCCGAGGCGGGCAGGAGCGCGGCGAGGCCGACCGTGCCGAGCAGGGCGAGGACGTAGCCGTCGACGGGCAGCCAGGACGGCAGGAGGAGGGCGCGGCGTGGGGCGCCGGCGGGCGTACGGACGGTCATGAGGCTCCACGGCTTCGTGCGCTGGGGCGGCTGGTCGCGCCTCCCCATCCTGCTCCACGGGTCGGTCATCGGGAATCCCGTACAGCGCTCTGACTGTCATCACGGTCCGCGATGAGCGGGGTACGGTCGTCCCGTGTACGAGCCCACCCAGTTGCGCACCTTCCTCGCCGTGGCCCAGACCCTGAGCTTCACCCGGGCCGCCGGCCGGCTCGGGCTGCGGCAGTCGACCGTCAGCCAGCACGTGCGGCGTCTTGAGGAGGCCACCGGCCGGCCGCTCTTCACCCGGGACACCCACCGGGTGGCGCTGACGGAGGACGGCGAGGCGATGCTCGGGTTCGCGCGCACGATCCTCCAGGCGCACGAGCGGGCGGCGGCGTTCTTCGGCGGGACCCGGCTGCGCGGGCGGCTGCGGTTCGGCGCGTCCGAGGACTTCGTGACGACCCGGCTGCCGGAGATCCTGGAGTCCTTCCGGCGCGAGCACCCCGAGGTCGACCTGGAGCTGACGGTCGAGCTGTCCGGGACGCTCCAGGCCCGGCTGGCCGCCGGGCGGCTCGATCTGATCCTGGCGAAGCAGCGCGGCGGGGAGAGCGAGGGCCGGCTCGTGTGGGAGGACACCCTGGTCTGGATCGGGGCGCCGGGGCTGCGGCTCGATCCGGACCGGCCGGTCCCGCTCATCCTGTATCCGCCGCCGGGGATCACCCGGGCGCGGGCCCTCGAGGCCCTGGAGGCGCAGGGCCGGGCCTGGCGGATCGCGTGCACGAGTTCCAGCCTGAGCGCGAACGTGGCGGCGGCCCGCGCGGGGCTCGGCGTGATGGCGCACACCCGGGGCATGGTGCCACCGGGCCTGGTGCCGCTCCCGGCCCGCGCCGGGCTCCCGGAGCTGGGCGACGTGGGCTTCGTCCTGCGCGCGGGGCGCCGGGGCGGGGCGGTGCAGGAGGCGGCGGACGCACTGGCGGAAGCGATCCTGGCGGGCGGCGACCGGCTGCACCGGCCGGGGTGAGGGGCGTGCGCGGGGGCCGTGCGGGCCTTCGGCGGGCGCGGGCTCGAGGTGCGGGCCCGCGCCCGCCGATACCCCCTCCCCCGCCGCACGCTCCCCCTCCCACGGCGCTCCGGTGAGCGGTCCGTACAGATTCCGTGGAGATTCGACCCCGAGGGGCGTACCGCGCGGTCGGTAACGGCCCCGCCGGACCCGTGACTTGGCTCCCCCACCCATCCTGACCTGTGCGAACACGGAATGTCCCGGCTTGGTGAAGGCCCTCCCGCCGGGGAGTCGGGTGGGATACGGTCACCCCGCCGTTTCGGAGCGCGACAACGGGCTTTTCCAGCCACCGAGCCGTCGAGGAGCAGGTCAGTGCGCGAGTTCACCGTGCCGCCCGTCGAGGCGGCGCCTCAGGTCGGCGGTCTGGCGGACGCCGTGTTCGACCGTGCCCAGGCCGAGCCGGACCGGGTGGCCTTCGGCCGGAAGGGTCCGGACGGGGAGTGGCGGGACGTGTCGGCGGCGCGGTTCCGGGACGAGGTCCTGGGTCTCGCGAAGGGCCTGATCGCGGAGGGCGTGCGGTTCGGCGACCGGGTCGCGATCATGGCCCGTACCCGCTACGAGTGGACGCTGTTCGACTTCGCGCTGTGGACGGTGGGCGCGCAGCCCGTGCCCGTCTATCCGACCTCCTCCGCCGAGCAGGTCTTCTGGATGCTGTACGACTCCGAGGTCACGGCGTGCGTGGTGGAGCACGAGGACCACGCGATGACGATCGGTTCGGTGATCGACCGGCTGCCCCGGCTCCAGCGGCTGTGGCAGCTGGACGCGGGCGCGGTGGACGAGCTGACGGCGGCGGGGGCCGACATCGACGAGGACGTCGTGCACCGGCACCGCAAGGCGGTGACCCCGGAGACGGTGGCGACGGTCATCTACACCTCGGGGACGACCGGCCGCCCGAAGGGCTGTGTGATCACCCATGCCAACTTCATGTTCGAGACGGACATGCTGGTGGGCCGCTGGGAGCCGGTGTTCCGCTCCCGGCCGGGCGAGCAGGCCTCGACGCTGCTGTTCCTGCCGCTCTCGCACGTCTTCGGGCGGATGGTGGAGGTCGCGGCGGTCCGCAGCGGGGTGAAGCTGGGGCACCAGCCGGTGATGGCGGCGGGGGAACTGCTGCCGGACCTGGCGGCGTTCCGGCCGAGCTTCGTCCTGGCGGTGCCGTACGTCTTCGAGAAGGTCTTCCACGCGGCCCGGCGCAAGGCGGAGCGGGACGGGAAGACCGGCCCGTTCGACAAGGCCGTCGAGGTGGCGGTCGCGTACGCGGAGGCGCTGGAGCAGAAGGCGTTCGGCACCGGCCCGGGGCCCTCGGCGGCGCTGCGCGTACAGCACCAGTTCTTCGAGAAGACGGTGTACGTGAAGGTCCGGGCGGCCCTGGGCGGGCGGCTGCGGCACGCGATGTCGGGCGGTTCGGCGATGGACCGCCGGCAGGGTCTGTTCTTCGCGGGCGCGGGCGTCACCGTGTACGAGGGGTACGGGCTGACGGAGTCGTCGGCCGCCGCCACCGCGAACCCGCCGGAGCGGACGAAGTACGGCACGGTCGGGCAGCCGGTGCCGGGGACGACGGTGCACATCGCGGAGGACGGCGAGGTGTGGCTGCACGGCGGTCAGGTCTTCTCCGGCTACCTGAACGCCCCGGAGGCGACGGCCGCCGTGCTCAACGACGGCTGGCTGGCCACCGGGGACCTGGGCGCGCTCGACGAGGACGGCTATCTGACGATCACCGGGCGCAAGAAGGAGATCCTGGTGACCTCGGGCGGCAAGAGCGTCGCGCCGACGGGTCTGGAGGAGCGGGTGCGGGCGCATCCGCTGATCTCCCAGTGCATCGTCGTCGGCAACGACCGGCCGTACATCGCCGCGCTGGTGACGCTCGACCAGGAGGCGGTGGAGCACTGGCTCGCGATGCAGGGGCGCCCGCCGCTCGCGCCGTCGGAGCTGGTGCGCGACCCGTCGCTGGAGACCGAGATCCGGCGGGGGGTGGTGGCGGCGAACACGCTCGTGTCGCAGGCCGAGTCGATCCGCACCTTCCGCATACTGGCGCACCCGTTCAGCGAGGAGCACGGGCTGCTCACCCCCTCGCTGAAGCTGAAGCGGAAGGCGATCGAGCGGGCGTACGCGGCGGAGGTCGCGGCGCTGTACGGCTGAGAAGGCGCGTCGGGCCGGGTCGCGCCCGCGTCGGGCGGGCCGGTTCCCGTGCCGGGCACGGAATGCGGGACGCCCCGTGATCGTTGACGCTGGGAGTGCCCCCGTACGAGCTGGAGCGGGTGCGCGACCGTCACGAACCGCGACAAGGTAAGGACCCCTCCCACGTGAGCACGGACAGCAAGGTTCCCTCCGTCACCCTGAACAACGGCGTCCGGATGCCGCAGCTGGGCTTCGGTGTCTGGCAGGTGCCGGACGACGAGGCCGCGGACGCCGTGGCGACGGCTCTGGAGGCCGGCTACCGCTCGATCGACACCGCCGCGATCTACGGGAACGAGGAGGGCACCGGCCGGGCCCTCGCCGCCTCCGGGATCGCCCGCGAGGACCTCTTCGTCACCACCAAGCTGTGGAACAGCGAGCAGGGCTACGACGCGACCCTGAAGGCCTTCGACGAGTCCCTCGACAAGCTCGGCCTCGACCACGTCGACCTGTACCTGATCCACTGGCCGGTGCCCGCGAAGGACGCGTACGTCGACACGTACCGGGCGTTCGAGAAGATCTACGCGGACGGGCGCGCCAAGGCGATCGGCGTCTCGAACTTCCTTCCCGAGCACCTGGAGCGGCTGATCGGCGAGACCTCGGTCGTCCCCGCCGTCAACCAGATCGAGCTCCACCCGCAGCTCACCCAGCAGGCCTCGCGCGAGCTGCACGCCCGGCACGGGATCGCGACCGAGGCGTGGTCCCCGCTCGGCTCCGGCAAGGGCCTCCTGGACGTCCCCGCGATCGTCGCGATCGGCCGCAAGCACGGGCGGACCCCGGCCCAGGTCGTGCTGCGCTGGCACCTCCAGCTGGGGAACGTGGTCATCCCGAAGTCCGTCACCCCCTCCCGCATCCGGGAGAACATCGACGTCTTCGACTTCGAGCTGGACGCCGAGGACCTGGCCGCCATCGCCGCGCTCGACGAGAACCGCCGGCTGGGCCCGGACCCGGCGGAGTTCAACGTCGGCGCCTGAAGGCGCGCTTCGCTCCGGCGCCGCGCCGTCTCGGCGGTGCGGCGCCGGCTGCGCGCCCGGCCTCAGTAGCCGTACACACTGAGCTCGGTGACGGACGCGAAGAGGTGCTCCCAGACCCCGGCGCCGGGCGCGCCCTCGGCCAGCGCTCCGGCGTCGACGGCGTCCATCGCACGGAGGAAGGCCGACACGCCCTCCTCCCCCGGGTAGGGGTCCCAGCAGGCGCCCATGTGACGGCGTACGCCCTCCAGGAGACGGACGAAGGCGTCCAGGTCGCGGGCGAGCGGGAAGACGGCGTCGCCGCCCGGGCCGTGGCTGCCGTCGGGCTGGCGCATGCCCACCGCACCCGTCGCGGGGTGGACGAACACCTCGCCCGGGTCGCAGTATCCGAGGTCGAAGGCGCCGACGCGCAGCATTCCCTCGGGGCCGGGCCCCAGCGGCGGCGCGGCCGCCGCGAAGGACGTGACGCCGGCGGCCCAGCGGCGGGGCAGGCCGGCCCCGGCGAGCAGGGCCCGGGTCGGTTCGTGGGTGAGGGCGTCCGGGAGCTCGGCGGCCGGTACGCGGAGGACACCGGAGGGGCCGAAGACCCGGTCGAGGCGGGCGGCGGTGAGGGGTTCGTCGGCTCGGGCGTTCCTCGTCCCCGGCCGGAACCAGGGTTCGCCGTCCGTCGGATCGTCGTCCGTCGCACCGCCGTCGTCGGCGTCGCCGCTCGGCCGGCCGGCGAGCGCCTTCTCGTTCTGTTCGACGACGGCGACCCCGCGCGCGTCCTGGAAGACGTAGCGCCCGCCGTCCAGCGCGAAGGGTTCCTCCCAGCCGTCCGGGGCGCGCGGTGCCCAGGACTCGTCGTCCGGTTCGAAGAGCCAGGGGCCGTCCGGCTCCGTCTCCTCGTACGGCACGGCCGCGCCCTCGGGCGGGGCGTCCAGCCGCACGCCGGTGGCCAGGTCGAACCAGGTGTCCGCGCACCACAGGGCCGTCACCTTGAGCAGCGGCCGGCCGTCGGCCTCGTACACCTCGGCGGAGCCGTCGCCGCTGAGGTTCGGCTCCGCCTCGTACACGCCGACCGGCCGCCACCAGGCCCAGACCGTCCGCCACGGGAGGCCCGGTTCGGCGGCGGCCACCTGCTCGGCGTACTCCCGGTGGCCGAGGACGGTCGCGGCGAAGTGCAGCCTGGACGCGAACTCGGCCGTCGTCACCGGGCCGGTCCCGAAGACGGCCTCGGCCTGGGTGAACACCTCCCGTCCCACCCCGCCGCGGTGGTCGGGCAGGGCGGCGAGGCGGGCGCGGAGCTCGGCGCGGTCGTGGCGCAGGACCCGGGCGGGGTCGTCGACGAGGGCGGCGGCGTCCAGCGGGTCGGCGGCTGCGGGCGGGGCGGGGAGAACGGGTTCGCGTGCGGTCACCGGATCATGGTGACAGGCGCCTCGGACATCGGCGGTGCGGTGGCCGCCGGGCGGCGGGCGGCCGTGGGCGGCGCCTCGGCCGTACCCGCCGTTGTCGTACCCGGGACGTAGTGTCGGGTCCAACAGCGGTGCGTGAAGAAGGAGTCGGTACGTGAGTGGTTCTCCGGTGCCCGTCGAGGAGGGCCTCTACCGGGTGCGGAACGTGGCCAGCGGGCTGCTCCTGGAGGTGTACGAGGGGTCGGCCCGCAGCGGTGCCAACGTGCAGCAGGGCACCGAGCGCGGAACCCCGGGGCAGCACTGGCACATCAGCTCCGTGCCCAACGGCGGCGGGGTCTACCACCTGGTCAACGCGGCCAGCGGCAAGCGGCTCGACGTCGCGGGCGCGTCCACGGAGAACGGCGCCAACATCCAGCAGTGGAAGGCGAACAACTTCGGCGCGCAGGAGTGGATCATCGAGCAGGACCTGCAGTCGCCGGGGACGGTCGCGCTCGTGAGCTTCGTCAGCGGCCTGTTCCTGGAGGTCGCCGACGCCTCGGAGGACGACGGGGGCAACGTACGGCAGTGGGAGGACACCGACTCCCCGTTCCAGTGGTGGCGGCTGGAGCCGGTGTCCTGACGGGTCCCGGTGCGGCGGTCCGTCAGCCCTTGCGGGCGGTGTGGACCGTGCGGGCCGTGAGGTAGTACAGGTCCGTGCGGTGGTGCAGGGACAGCTCGTCGGACGGGTCGAGGAGGCGGTCGAGGGTCGCCGCGTCGTCCGCGTCGAAACGGCTGCCCCAGCTCTCCTGGAGCCGCGTGTAGTGGGCGACGACCAGGTCCCGTACGAGCGGGGACACCGGCGCGGGGAGGTCGGTGAGGAAGGTCCTGGTGCCGGCGGGGGTGAGACCGGCGGCGGCGAGGAGCGCGCGCCAGTCGTCCGGCTCGTCCTTGGAGCCGGGCAGGTCGGCGCGCATCTCGCCGAACCAGTCGGCCTGGGCCGCGTCGACACGGGCCTCGAAGCCGGGCCGGCCGAAGCCGATGTGCCAGGGCAGATGACGGGTGGGCAGCCCGCCCTCGACGAGGGCCATCAGACCGCCGGGGTTGAGCAGCCCGGCGAACTCCGCGAGCGCGGCCCGCTGGTCGCCCATGTGGTGCATCGAGTTCCCGGCCCAGATCAGGTCGGCGCGCCCCAGGCCCGCGATGCCCTCGGGGAGTTCGGCGTGCAGGGTGGAGACGCGGGCGCCGAGACCGCGGGACTCGGCGTGGGCCGTGGCGCGGACGAGGAGTTCGGGGGTGCCGTCGACGGCGACCGTCTCGGCGGCCGGGAAGGCCTGTGCGAGCAGGCTGGTGATGACCCCGGGGCCGCTGCCGATGTCGAGGACCCGGCGGACTCCCGGCACCGGGGCGAGCGTGCCGATCCAGGCGGCGGCGTCCGCGTAGGCGGGGCTCGCGACCTCGGCCTGCCGCTCCAGGAGCGGGGCGATCTCGTTCCAGTCCAGGTGGGTGTCGTGGCCGTGCCGGTGGCCGTGACCGTGCTTGTGGCCCGGTGCCGCCGCGTGGCCGGCGGAGTGCTGGTGGCCCCGGCCCTCGCCGTGGGCGTGTCCGTCGTGGGACGCGATCTGCTGAGTCATGGTCCCAGCGTGCGGGGAGACGGCCCGGAGCGCGAGAAAACTTGCCGGTCCGGCAACGAATCCGTCCCCTTCGCCGCAGGGGCCGCACCCTGGCCGTCACCCCCCGGTGCGGTGTTCCTGCGGGCTGACGCCCCGGACCCGCTTGAACGCGGCGCTCAGGGCGAAGGCCCCGCTGTAGCCGACCTGCCGGGCGACGGACTCGACGGTGGCGTCCGTCTCGCGCAGCAGGTCGGCGGCGAGCGCGAGCCGCCAGTCGGTGAGGTACGCCATCGGGGGCTCGCCGACGAGCTCGGTGAAGCGGCGGGCCAGCGAGGCCCGCGACACGCCCGCCTTGGCGGCGAGCGACGCGACGGTCCAGGGGTGGGCGGGGTCGTCCTGGAGCAGCCGCAGCGCCCGGCCGACCACCGGGTCGCCCATGGCCCGGTACCAGGCGGGCGCCTCGGCTCCGGGCCGGGAGAACCAGGCGCGGACGGCGGCGATGAGCAGCAGGTCGAGGACCCGGTCGAGGACGACGCTCTGGCCGGGTTCGTCGCGGGCGATCTCCTCGTCGAGGAAGGGCATGAGGGGGCAGTTCCACACGTCCGCGGGCAGGTGCAGCAGGTCCGGGAGGGCGTCGAGCAGCCGCCGGCCGACCTCGCCGTCCATCAGATAGGTGCCGACGAGGACCGTGGTGCCGCCGTCGGGGGCGTTGCCCCAGGTGCGGACGCCGAGCCGCATGGTCTGGGCGAGCGGCTCCCCGGAGAGGGTGGAGCAGGTGCCGTCGGGTCCGATACGGGCCCGGGGCGGCGCGTCGGGGGCGTCAGCGACGGTGTACGGCTCCGGCCCCCGGGCGATGGCGATGTCTCCGGGCCGCAGCAGGACGGGGTCGTCGCTGCCGGGGACGATCCAGGCCTCGCCCGAGGTGACGCACATCAGACAGATCGGTGCGCCGTCCTCGATGCGCACGGACCACGGGGGCTCCATGATCATGCGGAGCAGGAAGGCGCCCCTGGCGCGGGGTCCGTCGAGGAGTCCGGCGAGTGCGTCCATGGGGTCCAAGGGTAGGCGGCCGGGTGAGACGCAGACACAGGGACGTGAGACTGCGGAGCATGGGCGCCGGGGGCCGCGGGCGGGAGTCTTGAACCATGACGACGCAGACGAACAACTCGCAGAACAACCACGGCACTCACGACGCCCCGAGCACCGAGAAGACCCCGGGCACCCAGGACGGCGGGACCGCGCCGACCGTGCTCGTCACCAGCGCCACCGGCAAGACCGGGCGGCGCGTCGCCGAGCGGCTCGCGGCGCGCGGGGCGACGGTCCGCGCCGGGTCCCGTACCGGCGCCACCCCCTTCGACTGGGAGGCCCCGGAGACCTGGGCCCCGGCGCTGCGCGGCGCCGACTCCGCGTACGTGGCCTACTACCCGGACCTCGCCGCCCCCGGCGCGGCCGAGGCGATGCGGACCTTCGGCCGGCTGGCGGCGGAGGCCGGGGTGGGGCGGCTGACCCTGCTGTCCGGGCGCGGGGAGCCGGAGGCGGTCGCGGCGGAGGAGGCTCTGCGGGAGGCGGCCGACGGGGTGGAACTGGCCGTCGTACGGGCCTCGTTCTTCGCGCAGAACTTCAACGAGGGGCTGCTCGCGGAGGGCGTCGCGGAGGGCGCGGTCGTCTTCCCCGCCGGGGACACGGCGGAGCCGTTCATCGACGCCGACGACCTCGCGGACGTGGTCGTGGAGACCCTGTCGGACGACCGTCACGCGGGCCGGACGCACGAGCTGACGGGGCCCCGGCCGGTGGGTTTCGCGGAGGTGGCGGCGGAGATCGCCCGCGCCTCGGGCCGTCCGGTGGTCTACGCGCCGGTGTCCGAGGCGGAGTACGCCGGGATGCTCGCGGGCTTCGGGCTCCCGGTCCCGGAGGCCGAGTGGCTGGCGAACCTCTTCGCGACGCTGCTCGACGGCCACAACGCCTCGGTGACGGACGGGGTGAAGCGGGTCCTGGGCCGCGACCCGCGCGCGTTCGCGGACTTCGCGACGGAGGCGTGGGACGGTCCGGCGTCCGCGTCCTGAGCGCGGCTCCGGCCGACGGGCCGGCGTACCGCTCCGCCGGGGTCCGTACGGCCCGGGGCTCAGGCGTACCGCTCCGCGAGCGTCCGTACGGTCGCCGCGAGGCGGGCGCGGAGGTCCTCCGGCGCGAGGACCTCCACCTCCGTGCCGAGCCCGAGGAGCATGTCGTGGGCCTGTTCCGGCGACTCGACCGGGAGGGTGGCGCGGGTCCAGCCGTCGGGCTCCGGGACGCCGGTGGCGGCGAGCGCGCGTGCGGCGGCCCCGGTGAGGCGGGCGGCCCCCCGGGCGGAGATCCGCACGGTCGCCTCGTCCCGGTGGAGCCGGGAGTGGAAGTCGGCCTGACTGGCCCGCCAGTGGGCGGCGAGGTCGAATCCGTCCGGGATCCCGGCCTCCTCGTCGGTGACGGTGAGGCCGAGGATCTGGTCGACGCGGTAGGTGCGCGGCCCGGGGCCCGCGACCAGGTACCAGCGGCCGGCCTTGAGCACCAGGCCGTACGGCTCCAGGCGGCGGTCCACGTCGGTGGGTTCCTTCCAGCGCCGGTACCGGACCTCCAGGACCCGTCCGGTGCGCACCGCGTCGGCCACCTCGGGCAGGAACGGCGTCTCGTCGCCCTCGTCGTACCAGCCGGGGGCGTCGATGTGGAAGCGGCGCCGCAGCCGGTCGACGTGTTCGCGCAGCGGCTCGGGGAGGGCGGCGCGCAGCTTCAGCTGGGCGTCGGCGAAGTGCGGGCCGAGCCCGAGGCCGTCGGCGGCGCCGGGCATCCCGGCGAGGACGAGCGCCTCGGCCTCGGGGGCGAACAGGCCGGTGAGACGGGAGCGGTGGCCGGGGAGCAGCCGGTAGCCGCCGCGGTGCCCGGCCTCGCCGTACAGCGGGACGCCGGCGGCGTGCAGCGCCTCGACGTCGCGGTAGACGGTGCGGACCGAGACGCCCAGTTCCTCGGCGAGCCCGTCGGCCGTCATCCGCCCCCGGGTCTGGAGCAGCAGGAGGATCGAGACGAGTCGGCTGGACTTCACTGACACAAGGTGTCAGTGAAGGGTTCCTACAGTCCAGCCATGGCTTTCGCAGAGAAGAACCTCCTGGTGCTGCCGCCGGTCGTGATCGGCGGACGGCACCTCAAGCGCTACCACGTCACGGCCGATCCGGCGGGCATCGATCCGGAGGTGGAGAAGGCGGCGTACGCGCTGCTGCCGGAGCTCCTGCCGCCGCTCGACGGCACCCCGGCGGCGGGTTTCGTGGTGCTGCACCGGGGCGGTGACACGGGCGCGTACCTCAACGCGTACAGCTGGGTCTGGGACAACGTCCTCCACTTCGGCGGCGCGGCCGCCGGTCAGCCCGCCCTCGACTGCCCCGACACCGATCCGGCGCACTTCGTCCGTGTCGACCGTTCGTGGATCGGCTGTGTGTGGGAGCTGCCGCCGCTGGGGCACGAGCGGAACGCCTGGGTGCGGCACGTGCTGACCCCGGAGTCGCCGGACCTGGCCGGGTACCTGGCGGACGCGCTGCCGTCCGGCACGACGGGGGTGGGCGCGTGACGCGCTGCGGCTTCGGCTTCCTCGACGGACGGTGGTCGGGATCGGACCGGAGACGGCCCGCTGGGAGCAGGCGTTCGCACCGGCGGACGGCAGGGACGAGGGGGACGCGAGCGCGCTCGTCGGCGGCTGGGTGACGAACTGGGTGAGGGAGTTCAGCCGCGCCTGACGAAGCACGCGAGCCGGTAGTGGGGGTCGTCACGGGGGCGGTCCTGGTCCGGCAGCGCCGCGAGGGCGGCAGCGAGTTCCTCGACCGTCGCCGGGTCGGCCCCGGTGAACCAGGAGGCGAAGTAGCCGGCCCGCAGTTTCCGTACGGTGTCGCGCGGGGTGGCGCCCTGCCCGTGGCCCCTGAAGCGGGTGCCGGGGGCCGGTTCGAGGCCGTGGGCCTCCGCGTGACGGGCGATCAGGCCGGCGCGGTCGGAGGCTGCTTCCGCCGAACGGTGGGGGCGCAGGATCGCGTCGATGTCGCTGCCGACGTCATGGGCGGCGTCCTTGTCGACGGTGGCGACGAGGACACCGCCGGGACGCAGGACGCGGGCCGCCTCGGCGACCACGTCCGCCGCGAACGGCACGAGGTGCAGCAGCCAGACGGCGCTGACCGCGTCCACGGCGGCTCCGGGGAGCGGCAGCCGCCGGGCGTCGGCGCGTACGACCCGGCCCGGTACGCGTCCGGCGGCGACCCGCAGCATGGCGTGGGCGGCGTCGGCGCCGTGGACGCGCAGTCCGGGCCTGGTGAGCCGTTCGGTGACGAGGCCGGTGCCGCAGGCCAGGTCGAGCAGCGTGCGGGCGCCGGGCGGGACGAGCCGGAGGACGGCCTCGGCCGCCGCCTCGGCCCGGGGCACCCCGCCCCGGGTCCGGTCGTAGTGCGCTGCCTCGGTCTCGTAGTCGAGCACGGTCTCCCCCATGCCCGTGATCCTACGAGGGGGGGGGCGGTGACCCGGTGGGGGTCAGCGGGCGCCGTGGCCGGGCGCGATGCCTTCGACGCGCTCGGCGAGTTCGAAGTCCTTCCCGGTCACGGCGCCGCCCGCGGAGTGGGTGTTCACGGACAGGGACACCGTGTCGTATCCCAGGGTCAGGTCGGAGTGGTGGCCCAGCTCCTGCTGGATGCTGGCCACATGGACGACGAGCGCGGTCGCGGCGAAGTGGTCGTCGAGCCGGTAGGCGCGGGTGAGGCGGTCCTCCTCGACCGCCCAGCCGGGGAGCTCCCGCAGTCGGTCCTCGATCTCCTTCTGCGACAGCGGCTGTGTGGGCACGGCGGTGCTCCCTCCGGAGGGGTGGCGCGGGTGACGGACGTACGTCCCCGGGGAACGTACCCGGGTCCACCTCTGGGATACCGTCTGGCCATGACGACAGTCGTGAGCGACACGGGGGTGGGGCCGCTGCTGCGCGGCTGGCGCGAGCAGCGGCGGCTGAGCCAGCTGGAGCTGGCGCTGCGCGCGGACTCCTCGGCGCGGCACATCTCGTTCGTGGAGACGGGCCGGTCGCGGCCGAGCGAGGAGATGGTGCTGAGGCTCGCCGAGCACCTGGAGGTGCCGGTGCGCGAGCGGAACGCGCTGCTGCTCGCCGCCGGGTACGCGCCCCGGTATACGGAGTCGCCGCTCGACGCCCCGCGTCTGGAGACGCTCCGGGAGGGCATCGAGCGGCTGCTGCAGGGGTACGAGCCCTATCCGGCGCTCGTGGTGGACGGTTCGTACACCGTGGTGGCGGCCAACCGGGGCATCGGGCTGCTGCTCGAAGGGCTGCCGGAGCACCTGCTGGCCCCGCCGCTGAACACGATGCGGATCACGCTGCACCCGGAGGGCCTCGCGCCCCGCATCCGGAACCTGCGGGAGTGGCGGGGGCACCTGCTGGCCCAGATGGAGCGTCAGATCGGTCTGGCGCGCTCGGAGTCGCTGCGCGCGCTGTACGCGGAGGTGGCGGCGTACCCGCTGCCGCCGGGCGCGGACGACGACGCCGGGGGCGGGGCCGCGGAGGAGGAGCCGTACCCGTACTTCGCGCTGCCGCTGCGGATCGAGCACGACGGGCGGGTGCTGTCGTTCGTGTCGTCGATCTCGACGTTCAACACGCCGCTGGACGTGACCGTCGCCGAGCTGGCCATCGAGACGTTCCTCCCGGCCGACCCGGAGACGGTCGCGTACCTCCGGTCGCTGCCGCCGGTCAGCGGCTAGGGCCTGTCTGACAATTCGCGTCGGATCAGGCCGGGCCGTTCGGTGCGTGCGATCGGCGTGCGGCCGGGGCGCCCTCGTAGCGGAGCTACTTGGGAGCGCCGCCCACTGGAGCGCGGCGAAGCCGGCGACGGTGGTGGCCTGCATCGGGGTCCACACCAGGCCCGCGGTGGTCGGCTCCAGCCAGGCGACCAGGGCGACGACGCTCAGGACGGCCCAGAGGACGTTGGCGTCGACGACGAGCTTCACGGCGAGCGCCGGGGGCTGCGGGCGGCTCGCGAGCCAGGCGACCCCGGCGGCGAACAGGGTGAGGAAGACGCCGAGTTCGAGGAGGAGTCCGGCGTCGACGCCGAGGAACTCGCCGAGCGGTCCCGAGGCGGCGGCGTAGGCGATGCCGTTGGCGCCGGTGACGACGGCGTCGAGGGCCAGGAAGCGACGCACCGCGGCCTGGGGCCGGGGGGTACGGGCGAGACCGGACAGCAGGGCCTGGGACATGACGGATCACCCTCCAAAGGGGACGTTCAAGGGGAGGTTCGCGACGCACGTAGGTGCGGTGCCGGGCCCGGAGCCCGAGCGGAGTGCGCCGCCCGGGTTCCGGTGGTCACGAGCATGCCGGGCGGGGCGGAGGGGGTCGATTACGTGGGAGGTAATGCGGTGCGCGCGGGGTGGCCGGCCGGGTGGGCGGGTCCGTGTTCCGGACGCCGTCCCTCCGGGCCCCGGGCGTGGGTATCGTTCGCGCCGGGGTGGCCGGTACCGGTCCCCCGGAGGGGGAGACAGTGATGGTGTGGAACAGGGAACGGGCCCGGATGGTGGCCACCGCGGACGATCACCGGGTGACGCCCGCGGAGCTCTTCTTCGACCTGGTGTTCGTGTATGCGATCACGCAGGTCACCGCGCTGATGGCGGCCGCGCCGTCGCCGTTCCGGGTGGTCGGCGCGATGGTCGTGCTCGCGCTGCTGTGGTGGTGCTGGTGCTGCTTCGCCTGGCTGGGAAACGTCGTACGGGCCGATTCCGGCGCTCTGTTCGGGGTCCTCGTCACGGTGATGGCCGTCGTCCTGATCGTGTCGCTCGCCGTGCCTGAGGTGTTCTCGGCCACGACCGCCGGACTGCCCGCGCCGCTGCTGTTCGTGCTCTGCTACGGCGCCGTGCGCGTCCTGCACCTGGCCTCGTACTGGATCTCCAGCCCCGGGGACCACGCCCTGCGCGCCACCCTGCGGCGTACGGCCCTGATGTCCGTCCTGCCGCCGCTGGTCCTGCTCCTGATCGGCAGCGCGTACAGCGGGCGGGTCCAACTCCTGCTGTGGCTGGGGGCGGTGGTCGTCGACTACGGCGGCATCTGGGTCAACGGCTCGTCCGGCTGGCGGGTCAACTCCCCCGGGCACTTCGCCGAACGGCACGGTCTGATCGTCATCATCGCGCTCGGCGAGTCCATCGTCGCGATGGGCGTCGGCGTCTCCGGACTTCCCCTGACCGTCGCCGTGCTGGGCGCCTCGGCCGCCGGACTGCTGCTGTCGGCGGGGCTGTGGCGGCTGTACTTCCGGCAGCTCGGCGAGGCGGCCGAGCACCGGCTCACCGCGCTCGACGGCGACGAGCGGACCCGGTTCGCCAGCGATGTGTACACCTTCCTGCACCTTCCGCTGGTCGCGGGGGTCGTGCTCTGCGCGCTCGGCATGAAGAAGGTCCTCCAGCAGGTCGCCGACACCGGCCACTACGGCCTCGCCGAGCCCCTGCACGGGGTGGTGGCCTGGTCGTTGACCGGTGGCGTCGGCGTGTACCTGCTCGGTGCGGCGGCGATCGTACGGCGCACCTCCGGCCGGCGGCCGACCGCCCTGGCCACGGGCGGCGTCTGCTGCCTGGCGGCGGGGCCGCTCGTCGGTCTGGTCCCGGCCCTGGTCGCGCTCGCGGTCCTCGCGACGGTGACGGCGGGCCTGGTACGGCTGCACGGGCGGCGGTCCGAAGGACCGGAACACGGGGAGCCGGCGGGGCTCCCCCAGGAGACGGCGGGGACGGTGGGGGCGCCGCGCACGGCGGCGGAGACGGAGACGGCGGCGGCGGAGACGGCCTGAGCGCGGCGGAAGGGTACGGAGAGGTTCGGAGCGGCGGTACGGGGCCTCGGCCGCCCGCCCCGAACGATCTTCGTCTTGGAGGATCCGCGCGTGCTTCCGTAGCGCTCCCGGGCCGATCGGACAACCCTCCGCCGTCATGGGCGCGCCGACCCACCGACCTCGTCACACTGGCCCCATGCCTCCCACCGGCCCCACTCTCATAGGTTCCGTCCGTCGCGCCCTTGCCCTGCTGGAACTCGTCGCCGAGCACGACCAGCTGACGGCCAAGCGGCTCTCCCGGATGACGGGCCTGCCGCTCGCCACCACGTACCACCTGCTGCGCACGCTCGTCCACGACGGACATCTGCGGCACGAGCACGGGGCGTTCCGGCTCGGCCCCGCCGCCCCTCGACTCTCCGGGGCCGCGCGGGGCGGCGGGGCCCGGCTGCCCCAGTGGCTGCGGGCGCTCGCCGGGGAGTTGGACGCGCCCGTCTACTACGCCCTCCTCGCCCACGGCGAGGTCGACGTCGTCGCGGTGGCGGACACCCCGTTACGTCCCGCCGTCGAGGAGTGGACCGACTTCCGCACCACCGCCCACGCCCACGCGCTCGGTCAGTGCCTGCTCGCCCAGCTGGACCCGGAGGACCGCCGGGCGTACCTGGCCCGGCGGCCGGTCGGCCGGCTGACGCCGAGGACGGTCCCGGACGAGGAGGCGCTGATGCGCCGGCTCGCCGCCGTCCGCCGGGGCGCGCCGGTGGTCGAGCGGGAGGAGTACGTCCTCGGCGCGGTCTGCGCGGCCGTGCCGATCACGGTGGGCGGGGTCCACTCGGCGGTGGGGTTCTCGCTCCCGGTGAGCGAGGCCGGCCGGCTCGACGAGACCGCGCTGCGGCTGCGCGTACGGCTCGAAGGGGCGCTGCGGAAGCACGCGTTCACGGTGCTGCCCCGGGACCCGGAGGGACCGGGAGACGCCCTGACGGGCGGCGGGGGCCGGTGGCGCCCGGAGCGGCCTTCGGGATCGGGGCTGCCCTGAGGACCGGGACGGGGCCGTCCCCGGGGTCCGGGCCGAGGGTGCTCGGGGTGGGGCTCAAGGGTGCTCGGGGGCAGGTCCTCAGGGTGTCAGGGGGGCAGGCCTCGATGCCCTCGGGGTCCGGTCCTCGGCGTGCTCGGCGTCGGGCCGGTCCTTCAGTACGCCGCCGGGCGGTGGCCGATGTAGGTGCGCAGACGGGTCGTGTCGGCCGCCGTCCAGCCGGGTGGCGGGAGGACCGCCGCCCAGCCGTCGACGGCCCCGGCCCCGTAGCGATGGCCGTGCGGGGCGTCGACGCCGTACGACACCGTCATGTCCACGGAGGTCTGCCAGAAGGCGACGAAGGGGAACCAGGCGATCTCGGGCGTGAT
Organism: Streptomyces sp. Root1304; assembly: GCF_001426405.1. GTDB lineage: Bacteria > Actinomycetota > Actinomycetes > Streptomycetales > Streptomycetaceae > Streptomyces. The sequence continues at coordinate 509,224 of NZ_LMEP01000022.1, forward strand.
GTCGGGCCCGAGGGGTTCGTCGAGCCAGGCGGGGCGGCTGAGGAGGAGGTCGGGCGACCACCAGACGACCGGGTCGGAGGCGTTCTGCAGATAGACCGCGCGCGGGTGTTCCCAGGCGGCGGCCGGGCGTGCGAGGTCGGTCTCGGGGAACTGGGCGAAGCGGATGTGGGCGCCGCCCCGGTACTGGGGGCGCCAGACCGGGCTGCCCGGATCGCGGTCGCGGCGGATCTCCCGGGAGATCGGGGAGAAGTTCGGGGCGCCCAGGAGGAGGGCGCCGTCGGTGGAGGCCAGCAGGTCGTCGGCGCCCTCGAAGGAGGCCTCGACGGCGTAGGCACCCAGGCTCTCGCCGGTGACGACGAGCCGGGGCCGCCGGTCGGCGGGGAGGGCGTCGAGCCGGTCGCGTACGGCGTCGAGGAGGGCGCGGGTCGCCTGCCCCGCCTTCTCCTTGTCGACCAGGAAGGAGACCCAGCTGGGCAGGTAGGAGTACTGGACGGCGACGATCGCGGTGTCGCCGCCGTACATGTACTCCAGGGCCTCGGCGACCTTCGGGTCCACCCAGCCGGTCCCCGTGGTTCCCGCCACGGCGAGGACCGCGCGGTCGAAGGCCCCGGTGCGCTCCAGCTCGCGGACGGCGAGCCGGGCCTGCGCGGCGAACGGCGGTCCGTCCGCGAAGGCGGCGGGCAGCGCGGACGGCACGTACACGCGGACCGGGTCGCGGGCGGGCCGGCCGCTCCAGGCGGTGAGGGCGTCGCGGGTGGGCGTGGAGCCGGTGAAGTTGCGGCCCTGGAAACCGAGGCCCTCCCAGGGGACGAGCGAGCCCGGACCGCCGGAGACCAGCCGGGAGGCGGGGCGCTCGATGCCGTCCTTGGTGCCGCCGTTGGTGGCCTCGGCGATGCGGTCGGCGAGGTCGACGACGCCCCGGTCGAAGACCACGTCGCGGACGCCCACGAGGACCACGAGCGCGGACAGGACCGCGCCGACGCCGAACGCGACGGGCCGGGGCAGGAGCCTGCCGAGCAGCCGTATCAGGGTGACGGAGCCGAGCCGTACGGCGCGGGCGACGAGGAGCGCGGCGAGCAGCAGGCCGAGGGCGATCAGCGCGATCATCGGCGTGTGCCAGGTGAGGGAGGGCGGCAGCTCCTGGAGGACCCGGAGCTCACGCTGCATCCGGGCGCTCTCGGAGATGAACGCGACGGCGAGGACCGGGCTGAGCAGCCAGTACACCTGCCAGCAGCGGGCCCGCAGCCACTCGGGGGGCCGCCGGCGCACGAAGAGCCGGACGATCCAGGCGAGGCCGGAGCCGAGGGCGTACCCGATGGTGGCGGTGATCCCGCCGACGAGGCCCTGGAGGTACCAGGGGCGGGGCACCAGGGAGGGCGTGAGGCTCGACCAGAAGAAGACGGTGGCGAAGCAGAGCGCGACGAGGTCGGGCCACCGGCGGATGCGGTACGAGGGGTCCCGGCGGTCCAGATAGGGGCGGCGCGCGAAGGCGAGGAGCCGACGCGCGGCACGGCGCGGGAGCGGAGGGCGGGGGCCGGTTCCGGTACCCGGCTCGGGCCCGGGGTCCCGGCTGCCGAGGGCGTCCGGCGCCCTGCCGGACGCGGGTCCGGCGGACCGATCGGGGCTGGTGTTCCGGTCGGTCGAGGCCATCCGAACAGCCTCGTACGCCCGTCCACCGGTACGCAATCGGATTTCGCCGCGGCCCGCGTCGGGGCGTCACGAAGGGTCAGCGCGCCGGGCCCTCACGGCGGGTGGGCGACGTGGGCGACACGCGCGGCTCGGACACCGCCGGGTCCTGGACCGGGGCGGAGCCGGGAGCGGTGGTCGGGGCGGCGGGCTCGGACGCACGGCGGTCGGTGCGCTGGGCGCGGGAGGCCTCGGCGCGCAGCAGGGCCTGGAGGACGGCGAACGGGTCGACGGGCATGGCGAAGCTCCTCGTGGTGCGGGGGTGTGAGTGATGTCGGGACTGCCGGGAGGCGGGGCCTCTCAGCAGCGCATCACCACGCACCGGAGCGCGTCCCCGCGCGGAGCGGGCACGGGAGCGGGAGCGGGGGCGTCGCGGTGGTCGCGGCCGCCACGGCGGAGGTGCGCGGGCCGGACCGGGCGCAGGCCCGTACGGTGCCGGCGGGCGCGGCCGGGCAGTCCGGCCTCGGTCGCGGCGGTGTCGTGCGTCTCGCCGCCCGGGTCGGATGCCGGGGCGGCTGTCGCGGGCCGGAGTTCGGCGCCGCCGCTGACCGTGGCGGCTCCGCTGCCGAACAGCGCGGCGAGGACGAGGAGCAGCGCGATCCAGCGGTGCCGCCCCCGCTCCGGGCGCGGGGGACGCCCCGCCGGGGTGGCGGGCGCGACGGTCGGCACGGGCTGGGGGCTCACGGAGATCCGCCTGCCCCGTAGGGGGCGCCGGCCGACGCCCCGGAGGGGAGATCCGCCCGGGCGGCCTACGGCCGGGGCCCTTCTTTCACTGACCCGGCGGTGGCGCCTCCGGCCCCCGACCCGCCGTCAGGGTCGGGTGCCGGGCGCGGCGGCCGTCGGTGTCGCGGTGCCGGGCGTGGGCCCCCCGGCCGCCGCGCGCACGCGGCGGGCCGACATCCACGCGTACACGAGCACTCCGGCGAAGAGGAACAGGACGCCCTGGTAGACGGCGGCGTAGCCGGAGCCCGCGACCAACCAGAGGGAGAAGCCGAAGGCGGCGAGGGCGAGGACGGTGTCGCGGACCAGGCGGGAGCGGTGGACCCGGTCGGACTGTCCGGAGAGCAGGAAGTACAGCTGCGCGGCGGAGGAGAGCAGGTAGGGGACGGTGGCGGTGAAGGTGGTGACGAGGACGAGGGTCTCGAAGACCTGCTGGGTGCCGGACGTGTAGTTGTAGACGGTCAGCAGTGAGGCGAGGACGACGGTCACGACGACGCCGACGGTGGGGACCCCGCGCCGCTTGCGGGCGAAGGCCTTCGGGAACAGTCCGTCGCGTGCGGCGGCGTAGGGGGTCTGGGCGCTGAGCAGGGTCCAGCCGTTGAGGGCGCCGACCATCGAGACGAGGGCCATGCAGGCGACGGCGGCGCCGCCCCAGGAGCCGCCGAGCATGAGGTCGACGGCGTCCGTGAAGGGTGCGTCGGAGTCGACCAGCCGCTCGTGCGGGACGGTGCCGAAGACGGAGAGGGTGGTGAGGAGGTAGAGGAGGGCGGCGGCGAGGGTGCCGAGGACGGTGGCACGGCCGACGTTGCGGCGCGGGTCGCGGACCTCGCCCGCGCTGACGGCGGCCGACTCGACGCCGAGGTAGCTGAAGAGCAGGATCGCGGCCGAGGCCGAGACGGCTCCGAGGGAGCTCTCGCCGCCGGCGTGGAAGGGGCCGAGGTTGGCGCTGTCGAAGAAGAAGAGACCGCAGACGGCGACGAGCAGCAGCGGCAGGAACTTGAGCACGGTGGCGACGAGCTGCACGGCGCCCACGTAGCGGGTGCCGGCGAGGTTGGCGAGGGCCGGGAGCCACTGGAGGAGGAGCGCGGCGGCGAGGGTGGCGGCCGTCGAGCCGTGGAGCGGGAGCAGCACGTCGAGGTAGCCGACGGCGGCGACGGCGAGGGCCGCGTTGGAGACCCACGTGGTGGCCCAGTACGACCAGGCCGTGAGGAATCCGGCGAAGTCGCCGAAGGCCTCGCGGGCGTAGACGTACGGTCCGCCGGTCGCCGGGTGGCGGTGGGCGAGCCGGCCGAAGACGAGGGCGAGCGCGACCGCGCCGAGGGTGAGGACGCCGAAGGCGACGAGGCTGACGGTCCCGTAGGGGGCGACGGAGGCGGGCAGCAGGAAGATCCCGCCGCCGATGATGTTGCCCATGACCAGGGCGGTCGCGACGGGGAGCCCGAAGCGACGGGCGTGCTTGCCGTCGACGGCCTTGCCGGTGTCGGCGGTGTTGGCGGTGCCGGCTGCGTTGCCGGTGTTCCCGGTGCTCTCGGTGCCGGCTGCGTTGCCGGTGTTGCCGGTGTTCCCTGTGCCGGGCCCGCTCTGTGGAGTTGTGGTGGCCGTGCTCATGCGGTGGGGCGCCTTCCGTCGTACAAATCCGGACCATCGTCCGGTAACGGCGAACAGGCGTCCAAATCAGTGACTTTTGTCCGGTGCGACCGGCCCTTCCACCGGAAGAATTGATTCCGCTTCGTGTTCGGACGGCGAAATCTCCAGTGGACCCACCGACCCCAGCGGCACCTGCGGCCCCGAGGACTCCCCGAGCCAGCGCCGCAGCACCTGGTGCACGTGCTCCGCGCCGACCAGCTCCTCCCCCGACCCGACCGGCGGCGAGAGCTCCGGCGGCGACAGCAGGAAGGGGTGCGACTGCTCGCCGCCGAGCCCTCCGTGCGAGCCGATCTGCTCCTCGAAGGCGTGCACGGCGCCGCTCGCCGGGTCGTACATCGAGTTGACCATGATGTCCGCGACGTGCGGGAAACCGTCGGTACGCCGTACCGCACGCGCCGCGCCCGGCCCGAAGACGGCCAGCGGTCCCCCGTCGTCGAGCGCGGAGACCGGCACCTCCGACCCGTCCCCGCCGAGCACCACCGAGCCGTGCTCGGCGCTCGCCACGAGCAGGAATCCGATGCCGGGATGGTGCGCGAGGGTGCGCAGCAGCGCCGGGTGGCGCCGGTCGATCTCCTCCCGGGTCATCCGGTGCGGCACGTCCGGGAAGGAGATCAGGCCGAGGTTCCCGGAGGCGAGGACGACCGGTTCGGAGGGCCGGGCGGGCAGCTCCCGCGCGGACTCGCCGTTCTCGTCCACGGGCCGGTGCAGCGCGAGCCGCAGGGCGTCCCTGGCCGCGTCCCGCGCCTCCGACCCTCCCCCGGACTCCGTCTGCGGGTGTCCCCACCGGGTCCGCCGCACCCGGCGCGACACGGGCAGCCCGCACCCGGCCCTGACGAGGTCCTTGAGCGTCAGCCCGTACGCCCCCTCGAAGGTCTCGCCGGGGCTCTGCCCGTGGTCGGAGAGGAGCACGATCCGGTACGGGCGGGGCGCGTGCTCGGCGACGGTCGCGATGAGCGCGATCGAGCGGTCGAGGCGGCGCAGCACCTGGTCGGTGTCCCGGCCGTGCGGGCCCGAGTGGTGCGCCACCTCGTCATAGGCGACCAGGTCGGCGTAGACGGCGGTCCGCCCGGCGAGCATGTCCCCCATCACGGCGGAGACCACGACGTCCCGTTCCAGGACCGTGGCGAAGGCGCGGACGAAGGGGTAGGTGCCGCCGCGTGGGATCCGCGGGGTCTCGCGGCGCAGCAGCGCGCGGGTGGACTGGCCCATCTCGCGGAAGCACTCGGCGACGAACGAGCCCGCGGTGCGGACGGCGTTGGCGGGGTCGGAGAAGTACGCGAAGTAGCCGGCGCGCGAGCGGTTGCGCGGGCCGCGCCGGGCCGCCATCGACAGGACCAGCGCGAGCTGGTCGGCGCCGCCGCTGAAAAGGTTGCCCCGGGAGGCCCCGTCGAAGGTGAGGAGCCCGCCGCACCCGGTGCGGCGCACGGCCCGGCGCTGGAGCTCCACGGCGCTCGCGGGGCGGTTGGACACCATGATCCGGCCGGTGTCCTTCTCGTACCAGCGGAAGGCGGGCACGTCCTCGTTGGAGCCGTGCAGGATGCCGAGCTGGCTCGCGCCGGTCTGGCTCGACCAGTCCGTGCGCCAGGGGGTGAGCCGGTGGCCCGCGTCGAGCATGCCCGCGACCGTCGGCATCAGACCGTCGGCGACGGCGCCGCGCAGCACGTGGTGGCCGACGCCGTCGAGCTGGAGGAAGACCGTGCCGGGGGGCTGCTCGGACGATCCGCCCGGCCCGCCCGCATCGCGGGGCCGGGTGCGGCCGGTCAGCCGGTAGAGGCGGCGGCGGTACGCGTCGTCGTCGCGGACGGCGAGGGCGGTGGAGGTGGCGGAGGCGACGGCGGACATGACGGCGGCGACCACCACGGCGGTCTCGGGGGCGGCGGCGCCGCGCCCGTCGGGGATCAGCCAGAGGGCGACGAGCAGCAGCGATCCGTTGAGGAAGAACACGAGCAGGCCGAGCACCAGCGCCGGGACCAGCAGCAGCGCGCGGACGATCAGCGGCCAGACGAGCGCGCCCAGCAGACCGAAGGCCCCCGCCGCGGCGGCGGCGGTCAGCGCCGTCCGCGTGAAGCTGTCACCGTCCGCGGACTGGAGCTGGAAGTCCGGGAGCAGCCCGGCGAGGACGAGCATGGTGAGCGTCGACACCGCCCAGACCACGATCACCCGTGCCAGCGTCCTGCCCGCGGACCGCCAGCGGTCGGCGCCACCCCATCGCCCGTCACCCACGCCCGCTACACCTTTCACCCGTTTCCTGCCTCAAGCGTGGCACAACGCCCATGATCGGCGTGGAAAACGGGTGACGGGGAGCGGCCCGGGTGTGTCAGGTCGACCCGGGTGCGTCAGGTCGAACGGAGAATCGCGTACGGAGGGGCGAGGTGCGACGCGCGGCGTCAGGCCCCGTCGTACCCGGCCGTCGGCATGGAGAGCCGTCTGTGCACCCCCGCCTTCGCCGCCGCGTCGTACGCCGGTTCGTCGACCGCGACGGTCTCCACCCGCACCCCCCGCCGTTCGCATTCGGCCCGGAATCCGGGCACGGAGGTCACCGCGCGCGCGAGCACCCGCTCGTTGGCGGCGACGAAGAGGTCGACCGCCCCCGCCTCCACGTCCGCCCAGAGGGCCTCGTGGTCGGGCCGGATGCCGTAGAACAGCAGCTGGCGGGCGACCACGTATCCCTTGTCCTCGGCCCAGCGGGCGCACACCGCGTGCTGACCGCGTGTGTCCACAAGGAAGGGTTCGCTGTCCAGCTCTTCGAGCGGGGTGAGGCTGGCGATCGCCGCCACCCGAACGTCGTCCATGGGCCGACCCTACTGCGGTACGGCACGGCCGAACATCCTCCGGCACCCGCCCGGGACATTTACCCTCGTTACGGAGTTACGGAACGGCCCCGGACATCGCGAACGGCGGCCGGCACCCAGGAGAACGGAAGGCGGCATGCCGGTGGAGGTCACCTGGTGGGGTCACGCGACCTGCACGGTCGAGGACTCCGGGGTCCGCTTCCTCACCGATCCGCTGTTCGCGCGGCGGCTCGCGCACCTGCGGCGGCGGCGCGGCGCGGCGCCGCCGCACGAGGCGACGGTGGCCGAGGCGGTCCTCGTCTCGCACCTGCACTCCGACCATCTGCACCTGCCCTCGCTCGCCCGGCTCGCGCCCGGGACGCTCGTCGTGGTGCCGCGCGGCGCCCCGGCCGCCGTACCGGGTCTGCGCAGGCTCGACGGGAACGGGCTGCGGCTGACCGAGGTCGAGGCGGGCGACACGGTGACGGTGGAGGGCGTGACGGTACGGGCCGTGCCGGCGCTCCACGACGGCCGGCGGCTGCCGGTGGGGCCGCACCGCGCGCCCGCTCTCGGGTACGTCGTCGAGGGCGAGGCGCGGACGTACTTCGCCGGGGACACCGGGCTCTTCGACGGCATGGCGGAGGCGGTGGGCCCGGTGGACGTGGCGCTGCTGCCGGTCGGCGGCTGGGGCCCGTATCTCGGGCACGGTCACCTCGACGCGGGCCGGGCCGCGCAGGCGCTCGCCGCGCTGTCGCCGGCCGCGGCGGTGCCGGTGCACTACGGCACGTACTGGCCGATCGGGCTCGACGGGGTGCGGCCGCACGAGTTCCACTCGCCGGGCGACGAGTTCGTACGGCACGCGGCCCGGCTCGCGCCGAAGGTGGCGGTCCACCTGCTCGGCCACGGCGAACGGGTGCGGCCGGAGGTCGCCCGGTGATCGACGGGTTCACCCGGATCGTGGCCTCCGTGCGGGAGCTGCCGCCGGAGTCGACGCAGCAGGCCGTGGGGTATCCCTCGCTGTTCCTGCTCGTGGCGCTCGGCGCGCTGGTGCCGGTCGTGCCGACGGGTGCGATCGTCAGTTCGGCGGCCGTGGTCGCCTTCCACCAGTCCTCGCCGCTCTCGCTGCTCTTCGTCTTCCTGGTGGCGTCCTTCGCCGCCTGCCTCGGTGACGCGGCCCTGTACTGGCTCGGGCAGCGCGGGGTCCGGTCCCGCAACGGTTCGCGGTGGCTCGCGGCGCTGCGCGGCCGGGTCACGCCGGAGCGGCTGGCCCAGGCGCAGGAGCGGCTCGACACCCATCAGGTGTCCGTGCTCGTCCTGTCCCGGCTCGTGCCGGGCGGGCGCATCCCGGTGATGCTGGCGTGCCTGCTCTCGGAGATGCCGCTGCGTCGTTTCGTCCGCGGGGACATCGCGGCCTGTCTGGCGTGGGCGGCGACGTACCAGCTGATCGGGATCCTGGGCGGTTCCCTCTTCCCCGAGCCGTGGCAGGGGGTCGTCGCGGCGGTGGGCCTGACCCTGCTGGTCAGCGCGGTGCCCGCGCTGTGGCGTCGGGTCCGCGCGCCGAAGGTGGACGTGGTGTCAGGGCACGAGCACCCGTGAACCGCCCACCGGCAGGTCCCACAGGTCCTCGCGGGGCAGCCCGGCCCGTTCCCAGGCGGCCCTGACCCGGGCGAGCGGTTCGAGGACGGGCTCGGAGGACAGGACGAAGGTGGCCCAGTGCATCGGCGCCATCCGCCGGGCCCCCAGGTCCTGGAGGGCCCGGACCGCCTCCTCCGGGTCGGTGTGGACGTCGCTGAGCCACCAGCGGGGGTCGTACGCGCCGATGGGCAGGAGCGCCAGGTCGATGCCGGGGTAGCGGCGGCCGATCTCGGCGAACCAGTGGCCGTACCCGGTGTCCCCGGCGAAGTGCACACGGCGCCCCGCGCGGTCGGTGAGCACCCAACCGCCCCACAGGGAACGGCAGGTGTCCAGGAGGGTGCGCTTGGACCAGTGGTGCGCGGGGACGAAGTCGAAGCGCACGCCGTCGAGTTCGGCCGCCTCCCACCAGTCGAGTTCGGTGACCCGGCTGAACCGGCGGCGGGCGAACCAGCGGCCGAGACCCGCCGGGACGAAGAGCGGGGTGTCCCGGGGCAGCCGTTTGAGGGTGGGGGCGTCGAGGTGGTCGAAGTGGTTGTGGCTGATGACGACGGCGTCGACGGCCGGCAGGTCCTCCCAGCGGACGCCGACGGGGGTGAGCCGGGCGGGGGTGCCGAAGATCCGACGGGACCAGACCGGGTCGGTGAGGACGGTGAGCCCGCCGATGCGCAGCACCCAACTCGCATGCCCCGCCCAGGTGATGGCGAGGGTGTCGGGCCCGGCGGCCGGCATCGGACCCGGCTCGAAGGGGAGCAGGGGGATGTCACGGAGCCCCTCGGGGCGGGGCCGTACGGCGCCCTCCCGGGCGAGGCGGGCCAGGGCGCGGACTCCGGGGAGGGGTGCGGTCAGCCGGTCGGCGAAGCTCCGGGGCCAGTCCCAGCGCAGCCGCCCGACGGGCTGGAGGAGGGGGGCGGGGGCGGGGGCGGGCGCGCCGGGAGCGGTGGGTGGCCCGGCGGGCGGGTGGTGCGGGGTCTGTGGTGCCCGCGCGGGGTGCGCCGTACGTTCGGTCATCTGCGGGCTCCGTTCTGCGCGGCTCGTGCGGGTCGGACGGGTCGGACGGGTCGTGCGGGTGGGACCGGTGGGGCAGGTCGGGCGGCTCGTACGGCCGGGGCGGGGTGGACCGTCAGGAGCGGTGGGGCGGCCGGTGTCGGTGTCGGTAAGGGCGGGGCGGGCGGTACGGGTGGTCCCGGGCGGGTGCGGCGAGGAGCCGGGTCGACTCGGTGAGGGTCCGGTTCGGCGCGGTTCGAGGTGGGGAGTCCGGCCACGGAGTCCGGTGCCGACGGATGTCCTCGCCGCCGCAGAGTACGGCGCGCGGGGCGCCGATCCCGTCCCTTCGGCCTCATCGTCACCGGAGTTCCTCCAAAGCTCCGCCGAACTCCGCCAACCTCCGGGCGACGTGCGGGAGTTCCAGGGGGTCGTCCGCCGCGAGCACCTCCGCTCGTTCCTCCCCGGTGGCGCCCAGGAACATGCCGGTGCCGAACCGGACGCGGAGCGCACCGAGTTCGTCTCCGAGCCGGTGGCCGCCGACCGCCGGGGCACCGAGCCGCGCGGTGAGGTGGCTCTCCAGTTCCAGGGAGTCGGTGACGCCGCGGGCGGCGAGTCCGGCCCGCAGCGGACCGAGGTCGGCGTAGAGGTGGCGTCCCGCCTGCGGAGGGCGGGCCAGCGCCCCGGCGGCGAGGACGGCGCGGTACGCGGCGGCGGCCAGGCGGCCGTGGACGGTGGCGGCGCGGCGGGCCCGTACGGTGACGTCCTCGGGTTCGTCGAGGGCGTGGGCGGCGGCGGGGGCCACCGGTCCGGCGACGACGGCGCCGAGGGCGGTGAGCACGTCGAGGGCGCGGGATCTGCGGTCGGTCCAGCGGTCGGCGCGGGACGGGTCGTTCGGCGGGAAGCGGGCGACGGCGCAGGGCCAGGCGGCGGGCGTGAGGGCGCCGCCGAGGTCGCCGAGGACGGTGACGTCGTCCGGGCACATCTCGGCGGGGCTCAGGAACACGGCGTCCTCCGGGTGGTGGAGGGTGTCGCGCCAGGTCTCGTCGCTGATGACGTGCAGGCCCTCGGCGACGGCGGCCTCGCAGGCCTCTCGGACGATCTCGGGCGGGGCGACGGTGGCCGTCGGGTCGTCGGCGACGGACAGCAGCAGGACACGCGGGGTGCCGCCCTCGGCGCGGATCCGCCGGACGGTCTCCAGGAGGGCGTACGGGTCGGGGACGCCTCCGCATTCGGCGGGGGTCGGCACGTGGTAGGCGGGGCGGCCGAGGAGACGGGCCTGCGGGGTCCACCAGGCGGGGCAGGGCCGGGGCAGCAACAGGTCGCCGCCGTGGGCGGCGAGCAGGGCGAGCAGCAGGGCGGGGGCGCCGGGGGCGGCCACCACGTCCTCGGAGTGGGTGCGCAGGCCGCGGCGCCACCAGTATCCGGCGGCGGCCTCGCGCAGGACGGGGCCTCCGCCGGGCGGCTCGGGATCGGTCCGTCCGGCGGCCGCGGCGAGCAGGCCGGCGAGTCCGGGGAGGACGGGCAGGCCGGTGTCGGGGGCGGGAGGGCCGTAGCGTACCGGGCCGCGGCCCTCCGGAGCCGTCTGCCGCATGTCGCGTACCTCCTGAGCGCACGGGGGCGCCGGGCGGGCACCCCCGTGCCCTTTATACGAAGGTTCGCGAGGTTCCGCCCCTTCAGACGACGGTGACCGGGTGACGGACGACCGCGTTGAAGAGGTACCCCTGGGTGTTGTGGACGGCCCGCTCGGGCTGGGTGTTGCCGGCGGTGTCGGTGGTACGGGAGAGCAGGGTGACCGGGCCGGTGGCGTGCGGGCGCCACGGCACGGACCAGCGGACCCAGCCGTCCCGCCGGGGCGTGTCGAGGAGCCGGGCGTGGCGCCAGTGCGCGCCGCCGTCGGTGGAGACCTCGACCGACCGCACGGGGGCCAGGGCGGACCAGGCGCGGCCGGTGAGCCGGTGGACGCGGCCGGCCTCCAGGGCGGCGCCGAAGGGGAGTTGGTAGGCGGACTTGATGGTCTGGCGGGTGATCGGCTCGCCGCCACCGGCGGGGTGGGCGTCGCCGAAGAGCCGGTACCAGTCGGTGGTCCAGGGCGAGCCGAGCGGGCGGGTGGACACCTCGATGTCGCCGAGCCACTTGATCGAGGCGATCCCGACCCAGGAGGGCACGACGAGCCGGACCGGGTACCCGTGGTCGTACGGCAGCGGCTCGCCGTTCATCTCGTACGCGAGGATCACGTCGTCGAAGGCCTTGGCGACCGGCAGTGGGCGGCGCACGCGGCCGTAGTCGACGCCACCGGAGACGTACGGGTCGTCCAGGCCGCGCGGCTGGAGGGCGACGGCGTCACGGGCGATCCCGGCGCGTCGGAGCACGTCGGAGAGCCGTACGCCGCGCCAGCGGGCGGCTCCGACGGCGCCGAGGGTCCAGGGGGTGCCCGCGACGGGCTCGCCCTGCTGGCTCGCGTAGAGGCTGCGGCCGTTCCCCGCGCACTCGATCAGGGCCGTACGGGTGACGGAGGGCAGGTCGCGGAGCTGCCCGTAGGTGAAGTGGACCGGGGCGCGGCCGTGGAGCCCGTCACCCCAGAGCGTCAGCCGCCAGTCGGCGGCGTCGAGGACGGGGGTGGCCGTGTGGTTGCGGACGAAGAAGCGGTCGTTGGGGGTGAGGAGCCCGGTGTCGGCGAAGGAGTCGAAGCGGGCCTCGGCGTTGGTGCCGCGGACGGTGAAGTACTCGGCGGGGAGGGCTTTGACGATGCCGGGGGCGGCGGGGGCGGCGTGCGCGGGGGCGGCGGCGAGCCCGCCGAGGGCGGAGGCCGCGGGGCTCGCCGCGAGCAGCTTGAGCAGGGCGCGACGGGCGGGCGCGGGCTGGTTCGGCACGGGACTCCTCGGCGGGGGAAGAGACGAACCGCCGGGCGGCGGCGCGGCCGATCCTAGGGGCGCGGGGGCGGCGGGAACGGTCTGTTCATGGTGCTGTCACACGAGGGTTCGTCAGGTCGGCGGGAAGGGCGGGTGAGGGGGGCGGAGCCGTACGGGCAGGCGGGCGGGGGCCGTACGGGCAGGCGGGCCGTGGAATTACGGAGGCGCCCGGAGCGCCCCGGGTCCGAGAATGCGGCATGCAGCGACCGACACGGGCAGAGCCCGGAACACACACGCAGGCGTCGACTCCGGCTCCCCCGCTCGCCCCGACCACCCCGCCCCTTCAGGCTCCCCCGCTCATCCCGCCTCCCCCGCTCCTTCAGGCTCCCCCACTCACCCCGGCTCCCCCGCCCATCCCGATCCGCGACGCGCTCCCCGAGGACGCGGCCGGTATCGCCGCCGTGCACGTCCGGTCCTGGCGGGCCGCCTACCGCGACCTGCTCCCCGGCCCCTATCTGGACGCCCTGGACGCGGAGGAGCGCGCCGCGACCTGGCGGGAGCGCCTCACGGCGCCGGACCGCCCCCGGGTGCTGGTCGCGACCGCCGGGGACGGGCGGGTGGTCGCCTTCTCCTGCTTCCGCGCGTGGCGGGGTGAGGGGTTCCCGCCCGGGACCGCGGCGGAGCTGGCGGCGCTGTACGCCCTGCCGGAGGCATGGGGCCGGGGTGTCGGACGGGCCCTGCTCGCGGCCTCCACGGAGGCACTGGCGCGGGAGGGCTTCCGCACGGCGGCGCTGTGGGTGCTGGCGGGGAACGCGCGCGGGCGCCGGTTCTACGAGGCGGCGGCCTGGCGGGCGGACGGCACGGTCGTGACGGAGGAGACGGGAGGCGTGATGCTCGACGAACTCCGATACCAGCGAAAGCTGTTCGACCGGGCGACCCCTCCCCCGACGTCCATATAGCAAGACGCCTATCTCATCATTCGACATCCGTCGGTACGGTGAGGTCACGCACCCACACCGAGGGAGACGCTTCCATATCGCACGCCTCCACCCCCTCCGCGGCCCACGAGACCGCCGTGTACACCCACGGTCACCACGAGTCCGTCCTGCGCTCGCACAGCTGGCGCACCGCCGCCAACTCGGCGGCCTATCTGCTGCCTTCGCTGCGCGCGGGCCTGGACGTCCTGGACGTGGGCTGCGGCCCCGGCACCATCACCGCCGATCTCGCCGCGCTGGTCGCGCCGGGCCGGGTGACGGGGGTCGACGCCGCCGAGGACGTCCTGACGAAGGCGCGCGCCGTTGCGGCCGAACGCGGCCTGGACAACGTCGAGTTCGCGGTCGCCGACGTCCACGCGCTGGACTTCCCCGACGACTCCTTCGACGTGGTCCACGCCCACCAGGTGCTCCAGCACGTGGGCGACCCGGTGCGGGCACTGCGCGAGATGCGGAGGGTGTGCCGGCCCGGTGGCGTGGTCGCGGCGCGCGACAGCGACTACGGGGCCTTCGCGTGGTTCCCCGAATCGCCCGCCCTGGACGGCTGGCTGGACCTCTACCACCGGGTGGCGCGCGCGAACGGCGGCGAACCGGACGCCGGGCGCCGCCTGTTCGCGTGGGCGAGGGAGGCCGGCTTCACCGACATCACGACGACGGCGGGCACCTGGGTCTTCGCCACCCCCGAGGAGCGTGCGTGGTGGAGCGGCCTGTGGGCGGACCGTACGACCGACTCCGGCTACGCGGACCTGGCCGTGTCCGGCGGCCACGCCACGAAAGAGGAACTGGCGTCCGTGGCGGAGGCCTGGCGCGCGTGGGGCGCCGACGAGGACGCCTGGTTCATGACCCCGCACGGCGAGATCGTGTGCCGGGTGCACTGAGCGGCCGGCTTCCCGCCGGGCGTCACGACGACGCGGGGGCGGTCTCCTCGGCGGGGGCCTCGGCGGCCGGGTGATCCGGAGCGTCGGTCGGGGCGGCGGCGCGCAGGGCCGCCTCGACCCGGCGGTTGCTGGTCATCGTGGCCGTGACGGCGGTCATGGCGAGGAGGAGCCCGCCGGCGACGCAGAGCGGGGTGCGCACGTCGTAGGCGGTGGCCAGCCAGCCGCCGAGGAGGGCGCCGAACGGGGCGGCGCACATGGCGAGCATGCGTGAGGTGGAGGCGACCCGGCCCATCAGGTGGGCGGGGACGATCGCCTGCCGGAGGGAGGGGGCGAGCACCATCGTGGCGCCCATGCCCGCACCGCAGACGGCGAGCGCGAGGCCGGCGACGTACGGGTTCGGGGCGAGGGCCAGGCCCAGGACGGCGAGCCCTTCGATCGCCGCCGTGCAGGTGAGCGCGGTGCCGGTGCCGAGTCGTCGGCCGAGGCCCGACGCGATGCCCGCACCGAGCAGGCCGCCGGTGGCCTCCGCCGTGAGGAGCAGGCCGAAGCCGAGGGCGCCGATGCCGAGACGGTCGTGCGCGAAGAGGGCGAGGACCGTCTCCACGGCGAGGAAGGCGACGTTCCCGACCGCCGGGCGCAGCGCGAGCCCGAGCAGCAGCCGGTCCTTGAACACGTACGAGGCCCCGGCCCGCGCCTGCCGCAGCAGCGACTCGCGGGCCTGCGGTACGGGCCGGGGCGCGGCGGGCAGCGATCGTACGAGCGCGGCGGAGACCGCGAACGACACCGCGTCGGCGAGCAGCGGGAGCGACCGCCCGAGGGCGAGCAGGGCGCTGCCCGCGGGCGGCCCCACGAAGCCGGACGCGGCGGTCTGGGTGCCGCGCAGGCGGGAGTTGGCGCGTTCCAGGAGTGCGGGGTCGCGGCCGAGCAGGTCCGGCAGGTAGGCCGTGGCGGCCGTGTCGAAGAAGAGCCCGCCGAGGCCGAGCAGGAAGGCGACGGCCGCGAGCAGGGGAATGCTCAGCAGGTCGAGCACGGCCGCGGCCGCCGGGATCGCGAGCAGTACCGCGCGCAGCGCGTCCGTGACCCACATCGTGCGGCGGCGGTCCCAGCGGTCCACCAGCGCGCCGCCGAGCACTCCGAAGAGCACCCACGGCAGTGTTCCGGCGGCCGTGACGACGGCGAGCGCCATCGGGTCCCGCGTCAGCGTCAGCGCGAGCAGGGGCAGTGCGGCATGTGACACGCCGTCACCGAGCGAGGACACCGTCTGCGCGGTCCACAGCCGACCGAAGCCGGTCGGCAACTTCCGTATGTCAGAGGTCACTTGGTCTCCTCTTCGGCCTGGTTGCGCGATGCCGGGTGGAACAGCGCGAAGACGAGTGACGCGTCCGGCAGCGAGGGATCGGACAGCTGCCGGTACTCGGTCGCCAGCGCCTCCAGCCGTGCCCCCAGTTCCGCGAACTGCTCGTCGGTGAGCCGCAGATGCATCATTCCCACGTGTCGCTCGCCGTCGGCCGGGGACGCCTCCAGGTCCGCCACCGCATGCCGCATGAGGACATCCGGTCCACCCTCGCCCGGGTCCGGCAGGACGATCGCCCGGGCGGCCATGGCGTAGTACCGCTCGGTGACCCCCCGGACCTTCCGGGTGCGCACCACCTTCACCAGGCCGGCGCGTTCAAGGAGTCGTACGTGGTAGCTGGAGCTGCCCTTCGCGAGGCCCACCCGCTCGGCGATCTGCGTGATCGTCGCGGGCTCGAAGCGGAGGACGGCCATGATCCGGTGGCGCGTGAGATTGGAGACGGCGCGGAGCTGCTCGTCGGTGGTGACGTGGAACGCGTCGGGTACATCGTCGGTCGGCATGCCCCCAATGGTCAACAACTCTTGACCATTGCGCAAGGGGTTTCGCTCGGACGCCCGAAATCGACCACCCGCCGGGCAGGCCCGTCGGACCTCGGCCCGGAACGCCTGCGGGCGTTCCGGGCCGAGGTCTCGTCACCGCTCTCAGAACCGGAAGCGCGCCTTGATCGGGTAGTGGTCCGACTGCCCGGCGATCGGCTGCACGTCGCACGCCGAGACGGTCGCGGAGGACGGACCGAACAGGTAGTCGATCTTGATGCTCCGGCCGTCCAGCGGCTTCGTGTCCTTGCCGTCGCGCGGCTGAAGGGCCGACTCCCCCTCGTCGCATTCCGTGTCCGCCGCGTAGGCGGACGTCATGACGTCCAGGGGCTTGTCCGGCGATTCGGCGGGCGGCAGGACGGAGTCCGGCGGGACGGAGTTGAAGTCGCCGCCGTAGACGGTCCGATAGCCGGCCGGAGTGTACGCGTGGACGATCTCCTGCAGCTTCGCTGCCTGTTCCCTGCGCTTCTTCCCGTCAGGGTCCTCCGCCACCACGCCGGAGCTGAAGTGGGCCGCGCAGAACTGCAGGGCCTGGGCGGGCAGAACGGCGCACAGGGCGGTCCGCTGTTCCCTGCGCGTCCACGTTCCGCCGATGGTCGCGTTCTCCGGCGAGGGCAGGTCGTAGGACGTGTACCAGACGTTGGAGTCCGGCACCGCGAGAGCGATGCCGTAGGAGCCCCGGTCCTTCCAGCCCGAAGCCTCCGACCCGGCGTTGTGGCAGGTCTTGGCGGCCTTCACGGTCGAACCGTCGACGGTGTACTTGATGGGCGCGAAGCGTACGTCCCAGCCGGTATCCGTCTTGGTCTCCAGCGCCTGCTCGATCGCCTTGACGTGCGACTCGCAGAGTTCCTGGAGGAAGACGGCGCGGTACGGCTTCGCCTCCGCGTCGGTGCCCAGCCGGGCGGCGATCTGGCTCCCCAGGTCCGCGCCCTCCACCCGGAAGTTCCCGCACTTGTCATTGCTGTTGGCGCAGACGTTCCACGACATCACGCGGAAGTCGTCCGCCGGGGCGGGGGAAGCGGGGGCGGGGCGTCCCCCTTCGTCGCTCGCGTTCTCCTCGCCGAGGAAGACGAGCTCGAACTTCTGCCAGGACCCCACCGTGTCCGCCCGCGCCCGCAGCAGCCCGTTGTCGCTCCCGGCGTCCTGCATCTCGGCGGTCACGTACTTGTAGCCGTCGTTCGTCCAGGCCTTCAGGGCGTACGTACCGTCCGACTGCCTTTCGAGGTGGAGCTTCTCCCACTCGCCGACGTTCGTGCCCCGCGCCCGGAGCAGATTCTTGTGGCTGCCGGTGTCGTTCCGCTCGGTCGTGACGTAGTTCCCGTTCGCCTCCGAACGCAGGGTGGCGGTCCATCCCTTGTCGTCGGTGTGCAGCGTGAACTTCTCCCACGATCCGAGCTCGGCGACGGAGGACGCGGACTTGCGCGCCCGCAACATGCCTTCGACGTCACCGGTGTTCGTGACTTCCGCGGACACGTAGAGACCGCCGCCGCCCACGGACCTGAGCGCGTACTTGTCGCCGGCCGTGACGGGCACGGGCCGTGCTTCCGCATGTGCCTGCACGGCCGACAGGGAGATCACCGCGAACACCGCGGTACACAGCGCCGCCCAGCGGCTCGATATTCGTTTCATTCGTCCCACCTGAGAACTGCGAACAGTGAAGCCGCGCACGGTACGGCACCGCTCCGCTGCGGATCAAGATCGCGAAGGGCGCAGTTCCTGTGCCTGAATCAGAGGTGGACATGGACGAAGGAGCGGGATCAGGGGCTGTGGTAGTAGTCCCCGTGAAAGCCCAGGCAGTCCGGATCCTGGTACGGGCAGTCCGGGTGCGGTGGGCGGTTCCGCTCCGGGCGGGGCGGGTCGGGGTCCGCGTGGTCCGGCGGGGGCGGTGGCATTCCGAATGCTTCGCAGAGGCAACGGCCACACCGGCCCGAGAACTGCGGCTCCCTGTGCCGGAACCGCGGATGCCCGCACGCGCACGTCGTCGTCGCCCAGGCCGCCATGTCCGGACCCCCGTCCCCTCGCGGACCTCCAGGGTACCGGCCGGGCCCCCGGAGGGACCCGGCCCCGGGCGCGTGGACGTGCGCGCGACGGCCCGCTCGCGTCAGCTGGGGCGCATCCTGAACTCGTAGGCGTCCGGGAGTGGTTCGTCGGTGAGCCGGGACCACGTCTCGCCCAGGATCTCCGCGCCTTCGCGCAGGTCCGCCACCTCGAAGCCCTCGTCGAAGACCCCGCGCGCCGCCTCCGGTCTGCCCTCGGCCAGCAGGATGCGGATCTCCAGGAGCCGGAACGCCCCGCTCCCCCGGATCTCCTCCGGCAGCCGCGCCCAGAGCTTCCGGGCCCCGTCCGCCCGGCCGTTGGCGAGCAGCGCCGTCACTGCCTCGCGGCCGAGGGCGGCGCCCACCGCGGTCCCGCGCGTCGCGCCCCCGCCGCCTTCGGGCCCTTCGGTGAGGGCGTCACCGCCGGGTTCCGTACCGCCCGCGTCGCCCTCGGGGTCCACCCGGTCCCCGCGCTCCTCGTAGTCCTCGAACGCCTCCACGAACCGGTCCGCCGCCCGCTCCGGATGCCCGTCCACCTCGTCGGCCACAGCGAGGCAGTGGAGCAGCGGCCAGCGTTCGCGCGCCTGCTTCAGGCCGCGCTCCCAGCTGCGTACCGCCTGGGCCCGGTCCCCGGCGTGCCACTGCGCGATGCCGAGGTGGTACTCGGTGGACGGGTCCGCCGGGGCGGTCTCCAGCATGTCCCGCCAGGGCACCGCGACCAGCGGCGCGCCCGGTGCGCGGCCCGCCGGCGGCGGCGGCAGGACGCCGGTGCGGAGGAGTTCGCGCCATGGCCGCTGCTCCGGTCCGAGCGTGGACGCGGGGAACGGAGTACCGGGCAACTCCAGTCGGTCCCGCAGGACTTCGAGCGCTCCCCAGCCGGATCCGGCCGCGAGGACCTCGTCCGGCGCGGTGTCGGCCGCGCCCTCGCGCCAGGCCGTGTACGCGGCGTGGACCGCCGCCCCCGGGAGTGCGGCCGCCAGCCGCTGTTCCACGTCGGCGCGGGCCGCCGTCCAGTCCTCGCCGAGTGCCGTGGCCGGGTCGGCGGCGAGCGGTCCGTACGCCTCCAGCCAGCTGAACTCCTCGCCGCCCCCGAGCTCCAGGTGTTCCAGCTGGGTCCGGGCCAGCCCGGCCTGGATCTCGGCGTATCCCGGCGTGCCGGGTTCCGTCAGCCACTCCTGCCAGCGGCGGCCGCCCCGCTCGGTGCCCCACACGAAGAGCTTGCGCCCGCGCAGCGCCCCGGTGGAGGTCTGGACGAGGCCCGTGCCGTCCGCGTCCAGCGCGGCGATCCAGCGGCGCCGCCCCTCGGGCAGGTCGTAGAACCAGTCGGCGGCGTGGGGGCTGTTCAGCGGATACGTGCGGTCGACGCCGTCCTCGGCGGACGGTACGGGAACCCGGTGCAGCCCCCGGTCGTAGCCGTGGTGCCAGGCGGCCTCGGCGGGCGCGAGGACCCTGCGGTCCTCGGGGACGGCCGTGTTGGACCACCAGTAGACCGGGGCGACGCGCTCGTGCGGGTTGCGGATGCGGACCCCGACGTACAGGAAGTCCGAGCCCTCCGGGAGCCACAGGTCGACCTGGAACGGCAGGTCGCGCAGTCGCTCCCACTCCCAGAGGCGGAGCATCGGCCCGCCGTCGGGCGCGCGGACGGTCGCCGCGTGCAGGGGCGAGCAGGACAGGGTGGTGTGGCCGGTGGCGCCGATGTTCCACTCGATGCCACCGGAGAACCAGGCGCCGTTGAGCGCGAACGCGGCGGGCTGGAACACGGGGTTGCGGTAGAGGAGTTCACGTCCGGTGGGCTTGTGGAGGAGGGAGTGGATCCGGCCGCCGAGGCCCGGGAGCACGGTCGCCCGGAGGCGGTCGTTCTCGATCACGATCGTGTCGATGTCCGCGGGGGTGCGCGTACGGCCGTAGCCGTCGCGCACGGGGGCGGGCAGCAGGCTGCGCAGGGGCGCCCGTCCGATGCCCCGGGCCATGTCGCGCGGGAGTCCCGCGAGGGTCCGCGCGTCGACCGCGTGGGCCCCGGCGCCGGCGGGCGCCCGCAGTGCGGGAAGGGGGTTGTCCGGGCCCAACGGGGCCGCGGGCAGCGTCAGTACGGCACGTCGTACGGTCGTCATTGATCCATGGAACACGCCGGGGCCCGTCCTGACCAGGGGTTCTCCACGTCAGGCTTCGGTAAAGGAGAGGGTCCGGAGGACGGGAAATTCCCGGGCGCGGGGACGGGGACGCGCCTAGGGTGGAGTCGGTGCGCCGCCCGGCGGCCGGGGAGCCATGGCACTGGGAGTACGAGGAATGGGCACGCAGCACACCTACCGGGTCATCGTGCGCGGCACGTTCGAGGGTCTGTCGGAGGAGAGCCGGACCCGGCTGCTCGCCGAGGTCGACCAGCACGGGCTGACCGCGATGCAGTTCACGGAGGAGGGCTCGCTCGCCTACGACCGGACGCTGAAGCACTTCTCGTACCGCCTGGTCGTCGTCTCCGACGCCGAGGACGGCGACGAGATGGCGGGGGCGCTCGCGGAGGACCGGGTGGAGACGGCGCTCGGGGAGCTGGGGCACGGGTACAAGGGGCTGCGCTCGACGGTGACCGACCTCGACACGATGAAGATCAACTACAAGCGCTGAGGGTCCGGGGCGCGGGGCCGGGGCGGCGGGCCGGGGTGCGGAGTCGGGGTGGGGCTCCGGCTCCGGTCCCGGGTTGCGCCGTGAATCGGGAGTCGGGGTGGGGCTCCGGCTACGGTCCCCGTCCCGGGTTGTGCCGTGGATCACGATGGCCTCCCGGAGCCGCACTCCCTAGGATGATTGAGCCTTACATCTTTCTTCCTGGTGTACGCGTCTACGCCCCCTGTTCGAGGAGACCGATCCCGTGACCACCGGCATCGTCGCGCGCGAGAGCTACTACGAGCGGACCGGCGAGAACCGCCACAAGCCCACCGCCCACGCCGGCGGCGCGTGGAGCGCCGACGAACAGCATTTCAGCCCCCTCGCCGGGCTCGTCGTCCACGAGATCGACCGGTACCTCGCGCGGCGGCCCGGGAACCTGACGCTCGCGAGGATCAGCTACGACATCCTCGGCCGCATCGCCCTCGACGAGTGCGAGATCACCGTCGAGACGGTGCGTCCGGGCCGGACCATCGAGCTCCTCGAAGCCGTCGTGGTCATCGACGGCCGTCCGGTCGTCCGCGCCCGCGCCTGGCTGCTGGCCTCCCTCGACACCTCCGCCGTGGCGGACAGCCCCGTCGCGCCCCTCCCGGCCCCCGAGACGCTGGAACCGTGGGCGATGGGCGCGGCGTGGGGCGGCGGTTACGTCTCCTCCATCGACGTCCGCCGTACGCCCCCGGCCCGCAGGGGCCGCACGACGGCCTGGATCTCCTCGCACCTGGACCTGGTCGCGGGCGAACCGAGCAGCCCCCTGGCCTCGTACATCGCGCTCGTGGACACCGCGAACGGCGTCGCCGTGCAGCAGGACCCGGCCGAGTGGATGTTCCCGAACCTCGACCTGACGATCCATCTGCACCGTCAGCCGCGCGGCCCGTGGACCGGCCTGGACACCACGGCCACCTTCGGCCCGACGGGGCAGGGACTGACCAGCAGCGTCCTGCACGACATCGAAGGACCGGTGGGGCGCGCGGAGCAGATCCTCACGGTCCGGCCGCAGCCGAAGGGCTGAGCCGGGGGGCCGAGGGCGGTTGGCCGGCCACGGCCCGGCGCCCGGGGCCGTCGACCGCCTCACCGCCGGGCCGTCCGTACCCGTGCCGGGCAGGTCTCGCCCTTGCGGACGACTCCGATCATCACCGTGGTCCGCCGGTCGAGGCCCGTGCCGGCCGCCGGGTACTGCGTGCACACCTGCCACCTCGGCGGCCACAGCACCCGCCGGTCCCGGCCGCTCACGTCGTGCACGTCGAGCCGGGTACGGCGGTCCAGCCGGGTGAAGACCCGCCACAGGCCCCGGCCGAGGAAGTCGGGCATGGGGCGGGTCCCGGCCTCGCCGTCCGGCGCGGCGGCCTCCTCGGTCGAACCGACGGCCATGGCGGCGAGCGCGAGGACGGCCCCCGCGCCCACGACGGCCCGCCGCCTCACTTCCGTCTCCGGGCGGCGAGGTAGTACCCGCAGATGCCGCCGAGCAGCGCGGTCGCCAGCAGGGCCACGTAGAGCGGCATCGACACCTCGGGGATCAGGAGCCGGATCCTGACCTGGCGGGTGTTCTCGAAGATGAAGACGAGGGTGAGGATCGCGACGACGATCATCGCGATCCGGCCCGGCGTGAACGATTCGGCGAGCCGGGACCTGCCTCCGCCCGATGTCCGTGACGTGTCCTTGGGACTCATGCGCGGCCCTCTCCTCCGTCGTGGCGTCGGTCGTACCCGGCCACCGCCGTGGGACCAGAATGATGCGGGTGGGACCCCACCGTGACGGCATGGACCGCCGTACGGGTGACTTGTCAGACAACGCGGGCCGACTACCGTGGTGCCGGACACCGACGGACCCGGCGCGGGAACGAGCGCCGGAATCGACACGAGGAGCGGCCGTGGCGGTCAGCGGACACCGGCGGCGACCGGTCGTGGCGCTCTACGAGCGGATCGCGGACGCCGTGCACGACGGCACGTACCCGCCGGGGTCGACGCTCCCCTCCGAACCGAAGCTCGCGGCCGAGCTGGGCGTCAGCCGGCCGGCCCTGCGGGAGGCGCTGCTGCTGCTCCAGGAGGACGGGCTGCTGAGCGTACGGCGCGGGGTGGGCCGGACCGTCAACGACCGGCCGCCCCGACGCGGATTCGAGCAGGTCCAGCCGCTGGAGGAGCTGATCGGGGCGGGGACGCCGCTGCGGGTACGGGCCCTGGTGCGGACCTTCGAGGAGCCGACCGACTTCACCACCCAGCACCTGCTGGCCCCGGCCCGCGCCGAGCTGCGGTTCTGGGAGTCGGTCCTGACCGGGGAGGGCGCGGCGGCGGCGCTGAGCCACGAGTGGGCGGCGCCCGACGCGCTGCTCGACCGGGTGCACCCGGAGTTCGCGCGGGCGCTGCGGGCGACGGAGGCGGAGACGGAATCGCGCGCGGGCACGGGCGCCGGCGGCGGCACCGGAGCAGCCGGAGCAGCCGGAGCAGCCGGAGCAGCCGGAGCAGCGGACGGCGGGGCGGGGAGGTGCGGTTCCGCCGCCGTCTCGATGCTCTCGGTGCTGCTCGGGGCCTCGCGGGAGACCGCGCTCGGCGCTCACAGCGGGATCACGGCGACGCTGCTCGGGCGGCGGCGCGGTGAGCAGCTGCGGCGCCCGGCGGACACCCCCGCGGTGCTGATCACCCAGGTCGTACGGGTCGGGGACACTCCGGTCATGGCGGCGAAGCACATGCTGCCGACGGGTGCGCCGGCGCTGCCCGTACTCCAGTCCCACTGACCCGAACCCCTGGAACGGGGCGCTCCCGGCCGGGCCCGCCCCGCCCCTGGACCTCCCCGGCCTCCCTCTGTCGGGTCCGCCACACCACCCCCGCGCGCCCTTCGCGTACACTTCCCCGCCATGCACTTGTCTGACAACCCTGCCACGCCCGCCGCCGCCACCGTCTCCGAGTGGATCCGCCGGGCCCCCAAGGCCGTCCTCCACGACCACCTCGACGGCGGCCTGCGCCCGGCGACCATCGTCGAGCTGGCGCGCGAGTGCGGCTACACCGCACTGCCGACGGAGGACCCGGCCGCGCTCGCGGTCTGGTTCCGGGACGCCGCGGACTCCGGTTCGCTGGAGCGCTACCTGGAGACCTTCGCCCACACCTGCGCGGTGATGCAGACCCGCGAGGCGCTGACGCGCATCGCGGCCGAGTGCGCCGAGGACCTGGCGGCGGACGGGGTGGTGTACGCGGAGATCCGCTACGCCCCGGAGCAGCACCTGGAGGGCGGGCTCACCCTCGACGAGGTCGTGGAGGCGGTGAACGACGGATTCCGCGAGGGCGAGCGCCGTTCCGGCGGTCGCATCACCGTCCGCACGCTGCTGACCGGGATGCGGCACACGGACCGGTCGCTGGAGATCGCGCAGCTCACGGTCGCGCACCGGGACAAGGGCGTGGCCGGCTTCGACATCGCCGGCGGCGAGATCGGCAACCCGCCGGCCCGCCACCTCCCCGCGTTCCAGCACCTGAAGCGGGAGAACTGCCACTTCACGATCCACGCGGGCGAGGCGGTCGGCGCGGAGTCGATCCATGAGGCCGTGCAGGTCTGCGGCACGGAGCGGATCGGCCACGGCGTGCGGATCACGGACGACATCGCCGAGGACGGCACGCTGGGCCGGCTGGCCTCGTACGTCCGCGACAACCGCATCGCCCTGGAGGTCTGCCCGACGTCGAACCTCCAGACGGGCGCGGCGAAGGACTACGCCTCGCACCCGATCGACGAGCTGCGCCGCCTCGGGTTCCGGATCACGCTGAACACGGACAACCGGCTGGTCTCGGGCACCACCATGAGCGAGGAGTTCCAGCACATGGCGGACGCGTTCGGTTACGGCCCCGAGGTCTTCGAGGAGTTCACGGTCGCCGCACTGGAGGCCGCGTTCCTGCCCCTGCCGGACCGCCGGCGCCTCATCGACGAGGTCGTCCGCCCGGGGTACGCGGCGCTCTAGGGGCCTGTCGTCAAACTCCTGTCGTTGCCCGAAGGGCGGCCCCGCGGCGTCTGGTGCGTGCTCTCGGCGTGCCGGGCGGAAGACCTCGTACTGGACCGTACTCGGGCTTTCGCCCGGTGCGGCGAGAGCGCGTGCCAGGTGTCGCGGGGCAGACGGGAGTCTGACGACAGGCTCTAGACGGCCGAGGCGGTACGCGAGGTCCGGAGCACGACCCCCTCCGGACCCGCACGGCGCCCCGCGCCCCGCGCCGCGTCACCTCCCCCGTCGCCGCGTCAGGTCCCGGCCCCACCCCGGGCGCCGCGCGCCCTTCTCACCGCACCTTCCCCCGCACCAGCGGAAGTTCCAGCGTCCCCGTGTCCTCGGGAGCGCTGACGACCGTGACCGGCTTGATGCCGCGGTTGCCCGCGTATGCCGTGTCGCTTGCCGCCATCACCAGTTCCAGGCGGTGGCCGGTCTCGTAGCGGTGGACGACGGCGGGAAGTTCGACCGTGAAGGGGCGTGTCACGTCCGGTACCCGGACCGGTGCGACCAGGCGGTTGACGAGGGTCTTCGTGCCGTCGGGGGCGACGTCGTAGAGCTTGGCGAAGAGGACCAGTTTGTCGGCGGCGTCCCCGGAGCCCTGGACCCGCTCGGTCGCCGGTGACACGACCTTCAGGGTGGCCTTCGGGGCGCCGACCAGGTCGACGGGCCCGGTGAGCGGGGCGCTGCTCCAGCCGAGGTAGGTCCCGGGAGTGTCGTACGGCCGCGGGTCGGGCAGTCCGATCATGCCGGCGAGCGAGGACTCCGAATGGCTCGTCGGGATCAGCCAGTTGCCGTACGAGCGGGAGCCGCGTGCCACCTTCGTACGGTTGTCGACGAGCTTGCCGTCGCCGGAGAGGTACAGCCGCTGGCTCAGCGCCGGGACACCGGACGCCGTTCCGTAGCCGCTCTCCCAGTCGCGGTACCAGGCGAACGCCGGCCCCGTGTCCGCCGTCGGGTTCTTCCGCAGGTACCGGTCGAACCAGGCGAGCACCCGCTGCCCGACGTAACTGGTCTCCAGATTCCCCTGCCCCAGGTCGAGTTCACCCGGCTTCTGGCCACCGCTGTGTCCCCATGACTGCCAGATCATCCGGGTGTCGACGCCGCGCTCCCGCAGCCGGTCGTAGGTGGCCCGTGCCTCGTTGAGGTTGAAGAGGCTGTCGGACTGGCCCTGGACGACGAGCGTGGGGGCGGTGATCCGGTCCAGGTACGAGACCGGGGAGACGCTGCGGGCGTACGTCAGCATCCGCTCGGTCTCCGCCGCCGGATAGCGCCCGGAGTTGAGGAGGCGCACGGTGTCGCAGGCGTCGGTGACGAAGTGCAGACAGCCGAGCGAGTTGATTCGGCTCGGGTCGAGGGACGGGACGAGCAGCGGCTGCCCCTCCCCCATCAGATAGAAGCCGTTGGCCCACTGCCATTTGAAGACGCCCGGGGTGGCGCGGTCGGCGGCGTTGGGGGCGAGGGAGTAGGCGAGGTCGTTCCAGGTGATGAGGGGGACGAGGGCGTCGACGCGGTCGTCGACGGAGGCGGCGGCGAGCTGCACGGCGCCGCCGTAGGAGCCGCCGATCATGCCGACGCGCGGGTCGCCGGGTCCGGCGCCGTCGCGGGTGACGAAGTCGACGCGGGTGCCGTCGTCGGCGGCTCCCGTCCCGCCGAGGAAGTCGACGAGCCTCGCGGCGGCCCGGCCGTCGATCTCCGGGTCGTCGAGGGAGATCAGACAGCCGGTCCTCCCGAAGCCGAGCCCCGAGTAGACGAGGCCAACGTAGCCGCGTTCGGCGAAGGCCCTGCCGATGGCGTCGGTGGAACCGTCGCTCTTGCTGCCGCCGAAGCCGTTGGTCGCGAGGACGGCGGGCGCGGGGTGGGCGGCGTCCACCCCCGCCGGACGGTAGAGGTCGGCGTCGATCGCGCAACTCCGGCCGCCCGCCTCGACGGTGAAGCGGAGCGGGGTCACGGTGTACGCGCCCGGGGCGCTCTCGGCACCGCTCGCGGGCGCCGCGAGGGCGACGGGCGCGGCGAGCGCGGCCGCTCCGGCCGCCAGCGCGAGGGCCCGGCGGGTTCGGGGCACGGCACGGGAGGCCTTGCGGGACCGGGGCAGGGCACGGGACACAGAGACCTCCACGCTGAGGACGACACCGAGGGACCCACCGGCCTACCGACTGGTAGGTACCCGGGGCAGCGCCCATGCTGTGACACGTGTCAGACCTCGTCAACGCATCCGACCAAGGTTGTTGACGGAGATTCAGTGAAGGCGCGCGCACCGGAGCGGGCAGCGCACCGTGCTCCGGTGCCACGGAACCGGCGTACCCCGGTGCCACGGAACCCGCACGGCCGGGTCTCGCGGAACCCGCACGGCCAGGCACCGCGGAACCTCCACGGCCGGGTCCCGTGGATCACCACCCCTCCCCCCGATGGGAGAATGGCGGCATGACAGGCGCTGAGGAATTCACACCCGAATCGGAGCGGGTCACGCGCGCCCTGCGCGATCAGATCATCGACGGGACCCGGGCTCCGGGCAGCAGGCTCGTGGAGCGCGAGATCGCGGCGGAGCTGGACGTGAGCCGGCTGCCCGTCCGCGACGCCCTGCGGGACCTGGTCGCGGAGGGCCTCGTGACGCCGCGCCCGCGTACCTGGGCGGTGGTCCGCGAGTTCACCGCGTCCGACATCTCGGACCTCGGCGAGGTCAGGTCCGCCCTGGAGATCCTCGGCTTCCGGCTGGCCGCGCAGCGCCGCACCCGGGCGGGGCTCGCCAAGCTCCGCGCCGACCTCGACGCCGAACTGGCCGCCGCGGCCAAGGGCGACGGCCAGGCCGCCCGCCGGGCGGCCGCCGACTTCCACGAGACCGTCACGGAGCTGGCCGACAACGCCCTCCTCAGCGAGCTGAACGAGACCCTGCGCAGCCGGATGCGCTGGATGCTCGGCCAGCACGACGACTTCACCGTCGTCGCCGAGGAGCACGCGGAGCTGTACCGGGGGATCGAGGCGCGGGACGTGGAGCGCGTCGAGAAGCTGGCCCTGCGCCATCTGGAGACGAGCCGCGACGAGGCCGCCGCCCATCAGCGCGGGACGGCGCCCGAGTAGGAACCACGATCGCCTTCAGCCGAAGAACGACCCTCACGCGTCGGCGTCGTACGGGGCTCAGAGCAGGGCGGGTACGTCCAGGGTGAGCGTGCCCGTGTCCGCGTCGAGTACGGCGGGCACACCGAGGGGCAGGGTCAGCGCCGTCCCGCTGTGCCCGAAGCCCATCTCCTCCAGGACCGGCACCCCGAGCCCGCCGAGCCGGTCGGCCAGCACCGCCCGCACCTCCTCGTACGGACCGCACTCCACCCAGGAGCCGAGGCCGACGCCCGCCACCCCGTCCAGCCATCCGGAGCGCAGCAGCTGGGTGAGGATGCGGTCGAGCCGGTACGGTTCCTCGCCCACGTCCTCCAGGAGCAGCAGCCCGCCGCGCGCCGAGGGACGCCCGTGCGGGGTGCCGAGGTCGGCGGCGAGAAGACTGACGCAGCCGCCGAGCGTGACGCCCCGGGCCCGGCCCGGCACCAGGGGCCGCGCCGTGTCCAGGCCGAGCGTCCGCACCGATTCGGGCTCGAACAGCGTGGCCCGCAGCGACTCCTGGGTGCGCGGGTCCGCCAGGAAGGTGCCGGCGGCGACCATCGGGCCGTGCAGGGTGGCGTATCCGGCGCGGGTCGCGAAGGCCTCGTGCAGGGCGGTGACGTCGCTGTAGCCGACGAACGCCTTGGGCCCGGCCGCCCGGACCGCCGTCCAGTCCACCAGGTCCACCATGCGCTGGGCCCCGAACCCGCCCCGGGCGCAGATCACCGCGTCGACCGAGGGATCGCACCAGGCCTCGGTCAGATCGCGGGCCCGGTCCCGGTCGGCGCCCGCGAGGTACCCGAGGGCGGGATGGGCCTCCAGGACGTGCGGGGCGACCACCGGGTCCAGGTCCCAGCCGCGCAGGACAGCCAGGCCCGCCCGCAGCCGCTCCTCGGGGACGGGTCCGCTGGGGGCGACGACCGCGACCTTCGACCCGGGCCGCAGCCGCCGGGCCCTGGCCAGGGGGTCGACGGCGGCGGGCGGGGCTTCGGCGGTCACGTCCGGTACTCCAGCTCGGGCACGTCCGACCGACTGATGCCGAAGGCCCGTACGTACAGGGACAGTTCTGCCTCCAGGGCGCGCACCATCGTGTCCGCCCTGCGGAAGCCGTGCCCCTCGCCCTCGAAGGACAGGTAGGCGTGCGGGACGCCCCGGCCGGCCATCCGGTCGAGGAGCCGCTCCGCCTGCGCGGGCGGACAGATGGGGTCGTCGAGGCCCTGGAGCAGCAGGAAGGGGGCCGTGATGCGGTCGACGTGCTCGATCGGTGAGCGTTCCTTGTAGCGGGCGGGCACCTCGTCGAGCGGGCCGATCAGTCCGTGGAGGTACTGGGACTCGAAGTCGTGGGTCTCGTCGGTGGCCCAGTTCCGCAGGTCCAGGACGGGGTAGATGATGGTGCCGCAGGCGTACACGTCGGTGGCGACGAGGGACGCGGCGGTCGTCCAGCCGCCCGCGCTGCCGCCGCGCACGGCGAGCCGGGCCGGGTCGGCGGTGCCCTCGGCGGCGAGGGCCGCCGCGACGGCCGCGCAGTCCTCGACGTCGACGACGCCCCACTGTTCGCGCAGCCGCTCCCGGTACTCCCGGCCGTAGCCGGTCGAGCCGCCGTAGTTCACCTCGGCGACGCCGATGCCCCGCGAGGTGAAGTAGGCGATCTCCAGGTCGAGGACGAGCGGCGCCCGCCCGGTGGGGCCGCCGTGCGCCCAGATCACATAGGGCGGCAGCTCCCCCTCGGGCCCGGTGAAGCCGGGGTGGTGCGGCGGGTACACCTGGGCGTGGATCTCCCTTCCGCCGGGTCCGGTGAAGGTCCGGACGCGGGGCTCGGGGAGGAGGGCGGGGTCGACGGCGTCGGTGTGCGCGGCGCCGACCACACGGCTGCGGCCGGTGCGGGTGTCGAGTTCGACGAGTTCGGCGGAGCGGTGCGGGCCGGCGGCGACGCCGACCACCCGGGTGCCGTGGGCGGCGAGGGTCGCGGCCCACTCGGTGCGGGATCCGCCGGCGTCGACGAGGGCGCGGCGCTCGGGGTCGAGGATCCCGAGGGTGGTGGTCCCCCTGCCGTGGACGACGGCGATCAGCCCGTTCTCCAGGGGGGCGAACCAGCGGAGGCCGATCTGCCAGAGCGGTCCGCCGAACTCCTCGGCGCGGGGGCAGAGCGCGACCGGTTCGGTGAGTCCGCCGTCGGCGTCGACCTCGGCGCGGTAGAGGTTCCACCAACCGGTGCGGTCGCTGACGAGGAGGAGCCGTCCGGCCGCGTCCCAGTCGACCTGGGGGATCGACTCGGCGGTCCCGCCCGCGACGGTCCCCGCGTCCAGGAAGGTGCCGTCGGGGCCGATCTCGGCGAGCTGGACCTCGGTGCCGTCCCAGGGCATCCGGGGGTGGTCCCAGGCGATCCACGCCGCCCGCCGCCCGTCCGGGGAGACCCGGGGCCCGGTGACGAACCGGTGGCGCCCGTCGGAGAGTTCCCGTACGGCGGTGCGGTCCTCGGCAGCCGATCCGTCGAGCGGCACGGCGGCGAGGACGCGCCGCACGTCGGTGGGTGCGGGTCCGGTGAACTCCTCCAGGACGCACCACACCTCGCCCCGGTCCGGGTGGATCACCGGGTCCACCCAGCGCAGCCCGCCGCCGGCCCCGGAGACGGGGGTGAGGGGGCGCGGCTCGGCGCCGGGGGCGGCGTCGGGTTCGTACGCGTAGAGCCGCTGGTCGGCGAAGTGGCAGAGGACGGCGAGGGGTCCGCCCGCCGGGCGCTCGACCGCCGCCCAGGGCCGGCCGCCGTACTCGACGACCCGGCTGCGCACGTTCCACGGCGCGGGCAGCAGGCTCTCCTCGGTGCCGTCGGCGCGCCGTCGGACGAGGGCCCGCCGGCCGCCCTCGGCCGGGCGGGGCGCGGTCCACCACAGTTCGTCGCCGACGGCGCCGAGGTACTCGGGCCGCCCGTCGTGCGCGGCGGCGAGCGCGGCGCCGACGGGTGACGGCCAGCTGCCGTATCCGGCCGTGGTCGTGGCCATCCCATCTCCCCCTGTCATGGTTCTACGCGGTCTTCAGATAGTGGTCGAGCACCCGGACGCCGAAGTGCAGGGCGTCCACCGGGACCCGTTCGTCGACGCCGTGGAAGAGCGCCGCGTAGTCGAGGCCCGGGGGCAGCCGGAGCGGCGAGAAGCCGTAGCCGGTGATGCCGAGGCGGGAGAACTGCTTGGCGTCGGTGCCGCCGGACATGGTGAACGGCACGACGTGCCCGGCCGGGTCGAAGCGTTCGACGGCGGCCCGCAGCTTCGCGAAGGTGGGCGAGTCGACGGGTGCTTCGAGGGCCACCTCGCGGTGGTGGAACTCCCAGCGCACGTCCGGTCCGGTGAGCCGGTCCATGGTCGCGGCGAACTCGTCCTCGGTGCCCGGCAGGGTCCGTCCGTCGATGTAGGCGACGGCCTGGCCGGGGATGACGTTGACCTTGTATCCGGCATCCAGCATCGTCGGGTTGGTGCTGTTGCGGACGGTCGGCTCGACGAGCGCGGCGGCGGGTCCGAGCTTGTCGAGGAGGAGGTCGACGTCGAGGTCGGGGGCCCCGGTGTCGATGTCGATGCCGTACAGCGCGGCGAGTTCGGTGAGGGCCGCGCGGACGGTGGTGGTGAGCCGGACCGGCCAGGTGTGCGCGCCGATCCGGGCGACGGCCTCGGCGAGGCGGGTCACGGCGTTGGCCGTGTTCACCTTCGAGCCGTGTCCGGCCCGGCCGTGGGCGGTCAGCTTGAGCCAGGCGGTGCCCCGCTCCCCGGCCGCGATCGGATAGAGGGCGGTGCCGGGCTGCGGGTGGAAGCTGAACGCCCCGGACTCGCTGATGCCCTCGGTGCAGCCCTCGAAGAGCGCGGCGTGCCGGTCGGCGAGGAAGCCGGAGCCGTCCTCGGCGCTGGCCTCCTCGTCGGCGGTGTAGGCGAGGACGATGTCGCGGCGCGGCCGGACGCCCTTCCGGGCCCAGTCGCGGGCGACGGCCAGGACCATCGCGTCCATGTTCTTCATGTCGACGGCCCCGCGCCCCCAGACGAGCCCGTCGCGGACCTCCCCGGAGAAGGGGTGGACGGTCCACTCGGCGGGGTCGGCGGGCACCACGTCGAGGTGCCCGTGGACGAGGAGGGCGTCGGCCGTGGGGTCGGTGCCGGGGATGCGCGCCACCACGTTGGTGCGGCCGGGGGTCCGCTCCAGCAGGGTGGGTTCGATGCCGGCGGCGGCCAGTCGCTCGGCGACGTACTCGGCGGCCGGCCTCTCGCGGCAGTCGCCGCCGCCCCGGTTGGTGGTGTCGATGCGGATCAGCTCGGAGGTGAAGGTGACCACCTCGTCGAGCGCTGTCGTGTCCGGTACCCGGACCTCCTCAGCCATACTGTTCCTCCACCGCGGCCGAGACGATGGTCGTGACCGCCTTGAACGTACGAATTGCCTCGTACATCGTCCCGCTCGTGTACGAGACGCGACGCTCGCCGCTCCGTGCCACGCCGGGAACCACCGTGGCGGCGGCGCCCAGGTGCTCGGCGTCGAACTCCAGCTCCACGGTGAAGGGCCCGCCCCGGACCGGTTCGTGGCGCACGGCGAGCGCGGCGCCGGCCTTGGCGGCCTCGCGGATGTCGGCGGCGGTTCTGGCCGGGGTGCGGCAGACCGCCGCGTACCGCGAGATGTGGTCCTTGACGGCGACCTTGGGTGCCTCGGGGGCGTAGCCGAGGGCGTCCTCGCAGGTGAGGTCGTCCCCGGTGACGAGGACGACGGGGACGCCGTACTCCGCGACCACGTGTGCGTTGAGCACCCCCTCGCTCGCGCGCTCGCCGTCGAGCCAGACACCGGTGATGGAGTTGGCGAGATAGGTGTGCGCGAGGACGCCCTCGGCTCCGGCGCCGGTGTGGTAGCCGACGAACGCGATGCCGTCGACGTCCCCGTGCTGGACGCCCTCGACCATGGAAAGGGACTTGTGCCGTCCGGTGAGCATCTCGGCCCGTTCGTCGAGCCGTTCCAGGAGCAGGTTCCGCATGGACGAGTGCGCTTCGTTGATGAGGACCTCGTCGGCGCCGCCGTCGAAGAAGCCGAGCACGGCGGCGTTCACGTCGGAGGTGAACATCGCACGGCACCGCTCCCACTCGGGGGTGCCGGGCATTACGTCGGCGGGCCAGGTCACACCGGTCGCGCCCTCCATGTCGGCGCTGATGAGGATCTTCATGTCTGGCACCGTACGCGCCGCCCGGCGACCCCACCACCCCTGTGGATAACCACCGTTGGAGTGGACCACTGGCGGTCACCGGGTCGGCGGTACGGGTCACCCGGCCAGTTCCGGATACGTCCGGGGGTCCTCCGCCGCCAGCCGCCGGAGGACGGCCGCCGCCTGTTCCTCGGGCGGCCTTCCGTCGTCCGGGAGGTACCAGAGGAACTGGCGGGTCCCGCCCTGCTCCTCGTTCCGGTCCGGGGTCCCGAGCGGCGGCCCGTCGAAGGTGACCACGGTGGTGTCCCGTTCCCGGAAGTCGGTGCTGATCCAGCCCTGCCGCAGGCCCCAGCGGGTGAGCAGGTCCGGCCGGTCGCGGAGCCCGGCGGTGATCAGCCGCGAGGTGCGCCGGGCCGGCCAGGTCCAGTCGTGGTCGTGCTCGGCGCGCGCGACCTCGGCGTCGTACGCGGCGGCGTCGAAGCGGTACGCGGGCAGGTCCGGCTGCCGGGCGGGGCCGCCGGGCCGGCGCCAGTCGCTCCACACGACGTGCTCGTCCTCCCGGCGGACGGTCACGTACAGCGCGCCGCAGCAACCCTCGGTGCAGTACGCCTCGGCGAGCCGGACCTCGCGGGGTTCGGGCACGGCCCGCAGCGCGCCGCTGTCGAGGAGCCGCTCGGGGGACTCCCCGGGGCCGCGGCCGAAGGCCTCCGGCACGAGCGGGCGCCCGTCGACCAGGAAGCGGGTCTCGACGACGTCCGGGTCGCCGGGGTCGGCGACGGCCACCTCGATCCGGAACCGGGGCGGGTCCTGCGGGGCGGCCCGCAGCTGACGTGCCGTACGGCCGATCCAGTCGGCGCGCTGCCGTTCCGCCCGGTCGGCCGGGGTCTCCCCCGGCCGCGCCGCCGTGTCCAGGAGGCTGCGGTGGAGGATCTCGCGCCGGCCGGACGGCCACGGCAGCAGGTGGGAGGCGCCGCCGCGCAGATCCTGGGCGAGGGTGAGCAGCCGGGCCCGGTGCTCCACCTCGCGGGGCAGCCGGTGGGCGTGGGCCGCCACCGCCTCGTACAGGTCGACGGCTTCGCCGTACCGCAGGATCTCTGCCCGGTAGTCCCGGCTGCTGGTCATCCGGGTGAGGAGCCACACGGCCCGCGCGAGGAGCCCGAGGTGGTCCGGTTCCGACCGGAGGAGAGCCGCGAGGCCGACGGCCTCGGCGACCCGCCGGGCGGCCTCAGGCCCCACACCGCGTCTCTCCGTGGGGAGCGCGAGGAGCCGGTCGGGCACGGCCGCGCGGTCCCCGGCGGCCAGGGTGTCGACGAGGGCCCGCAGTTCCTCGCCCTGGGGCCGGTGGATCAGCCACACCAGGGCGGCGGCTTCCGGATCCAGGGGCCCGAGGGCCGTGTCGACGGGGTGCACGAGACCGTCGAGCAGGCCGAGGACCCGCAGGTAGGGCACGTCCTCGGGTTCCGCGAGCCGGCTCAGGAGTCCCAGTCCGGCGGATACGCCGGGGAGGGTCGTTCCGGTACGGACGAGGTGCCGGGCGAACGATCGGGCCAGGGCCCGGGCGGCGGGTGCACCGGGTGGCTCGATCGCCGCAGCGGCGCTGTAGACGGTCGGCTCGCGGACGACGCCCGTCGCGGCGAGCGCGGCATCCGCCTCGGCGGCCGCCCGTGCGAGGTCGCCGGCGGCAGGTGCTTCGAGGGCTCCGAGGAACGGGAGCAGGGTGTCGGTGACGGCGGCGCAGGCCTCCTGGTGGCGGAGGCCGGGACGTCGGCGGCGGGGCCGTGCGCTGTCGGGTACGGGGTGGCCGCCCTGGGGCGGCGGTCCGTCGGGGTCGCTGTCGCGCAGGCCCTTGGCGTACGCGTACAGGGAGGGCGCGAGCGTCGGACGCTCGGACGGGGCGCTCATCGCGCGGGGTGGTGCTCGATTCCATGAGTCATGGCGGCATCCTGTCCTCCTGGCAGCCTGCCCCGCCACCGATATTCCGAGGCTTCGAATCGGACGAAACATCGTCAACGGGTGCGTATAGGCTGTCGGCCGCAGTTGTCGTTGTCGACCTTCCGGAGAGCTCTCGGTGACCATCGCCTTCACCCCGTCCGAAACGTCCCCCGCCGCGCCCGAGACCGTCACGGCGATCTCCGAGCCGGAGTTCTGGGTGCCGTCGGCTCCCGAGCCCCAGGAGGCCCGTGAGCCCCAGGAGACCCAGCAGGCGCAGGGGACGCAGGACGAGCAGGACGTCCCTATGACCGACGACGAGCCCGCCCAGGACCTCGACCCCGTCGTCGTCCGTGACGCCCGGGACTTCGGGGTGTACGCGCGCACCGGCGGCTGGGCCTTCGCGCTCAAGGTGGCCCGGAGCGTCCGGCCCGGCGGCCAGGCCGCCGAGGGGACGGCCCGGACGAAGATCTCGGCCAAGGCCTTCGCCGAGCTCGCGGGCTGCTCGCCGGAGCGGGTGATGCGCCACTACAAGGCCTGGGACATGGCGGCCGACGACGGTCTGGTCCCGCAGTTCGAGGTGCTCGTCCCGGGTGAGGACATCGAGCTGCCGGACGCGGACGTCTGGCTGTCGTACTACACCTCCCGCAACAGCGCCTCGTCGGTGCGCGGCCAGGCGATCACGGCGGCGGCCGAGGCGGAGGGCATCCGGCCGACGAAGGCCCTGGAGGTCGCCGAGAACCCGACGGCGCTGCGGGCCGCGATCCTGGCGGACCCGGGGACCGCGGAGGCCGCGCGCGGCGCGCTGCTCGACCGGATGAAGGAGGACCCGGCGCTGCAGACCGAGATGGCCCGCGCCATCGCGCGGACGGACGACCTGAAGAAGGCGGTGGCGAGCGAGGCGAAGGCCGCCGACCGCATCGGGTACGTCCGGCAGATCGTCGAGAACGGCCAGATCAAGACCCCTGCCGGGCAGACCGTGGACGCGCCGGCCGAGCTGCGGGCCGAGGCCGAGCGGCACCTCTCGCTCCTCGACGAGCTCGACGACTCCGAGGAGGCGGGCGAGTGGGCCGGTGAGGCGTACGACACCGTGAAGGGGCTGGTCGCCAAGGCGGTGGAGGAGGACCCGGAGCTGCGCGTCCAGGAGCGGCGGACGAAGTTCTACAACAGCCTGCAGAAGGCGACCAAGGTCTTCGAGGAGCTGACGCTCGACGAGGTCATGGAGGAGGACATCTACGAGGCGGACATGCTCCAGCGCCTCGAAGCCCTCCAGGAGGCGATCGGCACC
The DNA here is from genome assembly GCF_001426405.1 of Streptomyces sp. Root1304. Taxonomy (GTDB): domain Bacteria; phylum Actinomycetota; class Actinomycetes; order Streptomycetales; family Streptomycetaceae; genus Streptomyces. The sequence goes on from NZ_LMEP01000022.1 coordinate 545,390, forward strand.
TGCATCAGCGCGCTGCGCAAGGCGTCGACCACCTCCTGAGAGCGGTCGCTCAGTCCTGGTGGCCGAGCTGGAGGTCGCGCTCGGTGCGGCCTCCGCCGGCCATCTGGAGGACCGTGGCGACGGGCGGGTAGCCGGCGGCGATCACCGTGTACTCGCCGGAGGACAGGTCCACGAAGCGGAAGGTGCCGTCGGCCCCGGTGGTGAGGGTGTCGACGACGTTCCCCGCCGCGTCGAGCAGGGTGACCCGGGCGTCCTCGACGGGGCGCCCGCCGCCGGCCCGCACCGTGCCGCGCAGGACCGCGCCGCCGGCGAGTTCGATGTCCTGGCGGGTCTCACGGGCGGCCTGGACGCTGACCGGCAGCGCGGCGGGCCGGAAGGCGGGGGCGCTGGCGGCGAGCGTGTACTCGCCCGCGACCAGTTCGGTGATCTCGTAGCCGCCCTCGCGGCCGCTGCGGGTGGAGGCGACGACCTCGCCGCGTACGTCGGTGAGGGTGACGGACGCGTCGCGCACCGGCGTCCCGTCGGCGGTGACGACACTGCCCGCGAGCCGCCCGGCGCCGCCGAGGACGACGTCGAGCTCGATCGGGCGGTCGCCGACGGTGACCGAGACGGCCTGGGGCTGGTGTCCGCCGGCCGCCGCGATGAGGACGTACGCGCCGCCGCCCGGGACGCTCAGCGCGTACCGGCCGTCCTCGCCGCTGGCGCCCCGGCCGACCTGCCGGCCCTGGACGTCGATGAGGGTGAGGGCGGCCCGGGGGACGCGGCTGCCGTCGTGGTGCTGGACGGTGCCGCAGACGGGCAGGCCGGAGTGCGGCGGGGCGGCGGAGGCGGGCGCGGCGGGGTGCGGGGCGCCGTACTGCGGGGCGGCGTGGCGGGCCTGCGGCACCGCCTGGGTGGAGCCGAAGTCGTCGGCCTCGGTGGCCTCGGTGGTGGGGCTGTGGTGGGACACCAGCGGTTTCTCCTTGAGGAAGAAGGCGAGGACGAGACCGACCGCGAGGACCGGCACGAGGTAGAGGAAGATGCGCGGCATGGCGTCGGCGTACGCCTGGATGTAGGCGTCGCGCACGGCGGGCGGCAGGGTGTGCACCGACTGCGGCGTGATCGACTCGGCGGGCGGCAGGGCCGTACCGGCGGCGAGGACCCCGGCGAGCCGGTCCCCGAGGGCGTCGTCGAGCCGGGAGGCGAAGAGGGTGCCGAAGACGGCGGCGCCGACGCTGCCGCCGATCTGGCGGAAGTAGTTGTGGGCGCTGGTGGCGGTGCCGAGGTCGCCGGGGCGTACGGAGTTCTGTACGGCGAGGATCAGCACCGGCATGACGAGGCCGATACCGGCGCCGAGGACGGCCTGCCAGAGGCTGTGCTGGATGCGCGGGGTGTCGGTGTCCATGCGGGAGAGCAGCCACATGCCGAGGACGGCGACGGCCGCGCCGGTCACCGGGTAGATCTTGTAGCGGCCGGTGCGGCTGATGAGTTGCCCGGAGACGACCGAGGAGACGACGATGCCGCCCATGAGCGGCAGCATCATGAGGCCGGACTCGGTGGCGCTGGCGCCCTCGACCATCTGCAGGAAGCTGGGGAGGTAGCTGGCGGCGCCGAAGAGCGCGATGCCGATGACGGCGCCGACGAGGGCGGTGACGGCGAAGACCGGGTCGCGGAACAGCCGGAGCGGGATGAGGGGTTCGGGCGCGAAGTGCTCGACGACCAGGAAGAGCAGGGCGCTTCCGGCGGCGCCGCAGGCGAGGGCGATGACGACCCGCGAGTCCCAGGCGTACTCGGTGCCGCCCCAGCTGGTCAGCAGGACCAGACAGGTGGAGGCGGCGGCGAGGAGCAGGGCGCCGAGGACGTCGAAGCGCGCGCGGGCGGTGGGCTTGGGGAGTTTGAGGACGACGGCGACGACGGCGAGGGTGACCAGCCCGAACGGCACGTTGAAGTAGAAGCACCAGCGCCAGGAGACGTGGTCGGTGAAGAAGCCGCCGAGCAGGGGTCCGGCGACGGAGGCGAGGCCGAAGGCGGCGCCGATCAGACCCATGTACCGGCCGCGTTCCCGGGCGGGGACGATGTCGGCGATGATCGCCTGGACGCCGATCATCAGGCCGCCGGCGCCGAGGCCCTGGACCGCGCGGAAGGCGATCAGCTCGTCCATGCTGCGGGACCAGCCGGCGAGTCCCGAACCGATGACGAAGACGACGATGGCGAAGAGGAAGACGCCCTTGCGGCCGAGGAGGTCGCCGAGCTTTCCGTAGACCGGGAGGCCGATGGTGGAGGTCAGCAGGTAGGCGGTGATCGCCCAGGACATCCGGTCGAGGCCCTGGAGCTCACCAACGATCTTCGGCAGGGCGGTGGCGACGATCATCTGCTCCAGCGCCGCGAGGAGCAGCGCGAGCATGAGGCCGCAGAAGACGAGACGGACGCGGCGGGGATCGAGGGCGGCGGGTCCGGGACCAGGTGGCGGCGGTGGTGCGAGGTCGGCGGGCGGCTGCGCGCCCTCGGTGTCCGCCGTGTCCTCGGCGGACTTCACCATCGTGATCGCACCCACGTACCTGCTCCCCTCGTGACGGCGTCTGCGCCGCGCCATTCTTCGCATTCGTCGCGAAGCGGGAGCAAGTCGGGCGGTACGGGAGGCCGGTGACGTCCGGGGTGCCGAACGACCCCGCGCTCCGGCGCACTTGGGTCGCTCATCAGCGCGTTTACGAGGGGGCCCGCGCCCCCTGATGCGCCGGGGCGCCGTTACGGGGGTGCGGGCGATCCACTCGAATCGGTGAACGCTCCGGGCGTTACTTCTCGACCTCGTCCGCCAGCTTGGCGAGAACGGCGTCGTAGATCCTGCCCAGGCCCTTGGGGGCGAAGGTCCGCTCGAAGAAGCCGCCGACGCCGCTCGCACCGTCCCAGACGGTGGTGACGACGGCGCGGGACTTGCCCTCGCCGGCGGGGGTCACGACCCAGGTGGTGACCATGGAGGAGTTGCGGTCCTTCTCGACGAGCTGCCCGTCGGTGGGCTCCGTGACCTCCAGGAGGCAGTCGCGGACGCGCTTGCTGGTGGCCTGGAGCTTCCAGTGGACGAGGGTGCCCTCGCCGTCACCGCCCTCGCGCACCTCGTACTCGCTGAAGTGCTCGGGCAGCAGCTTCGCGCGCGTGCCGCTGTAGTCCGCCAGCGCGTCGAACACCGTTTCCGCGTCCGCGGCGACGATCCGTTCCGTGGTGGCCTCGACCTGCGCCATGACTTCCTCCAGCTCGTGGTTCTCAGGGGGTGTGGGCCAAGCGAACCACGTGGGCTCCGGGGCGCGAAATCCGGGTTGCAACGATTAAGGGAACAAGTGTTCTATTCTGACCGAACGGCCAAGAGCCGAGCCGAGGACCGAGCCGCGGGACGGCCGCGACGGAGCCCGGGCAGAACCGGCGAAGACCCCCGGCAGACCGAAGCAGGCCCGCAGCAGAACCACCGAGGAGGCGTCCATGCGCTGGGACAATCTGGGCGACACCCCCGCCGCTCCCGCCGACATCGCCCTGTTCGGCACGGACGCGGTCACCACCAGGACCTTCGACACCCCCGAGTTCCGGGGCATCACCTTCCACGAGGTACGCGCCCGCTCGATCCTCAACCGGGCCGGCTCGCGATCCCGCCCAACAACATCCCGACATTCGCCGACGAGTCAGGTGCGCTCGCCGCCCGGATGCTCGTGGCGACCACGACTCAGAGCTTCCAGGGTGACCCGGCTGCGCGCCGGGGACGCCCTCGTGATCACGAAGCTCGACCGGCTCGGACGCTCCCTGAAGCACCTGTTGGAGGTGTCCGCCGAACTGGAGGCGCGCACCGTGGACCTCGTCGTGCTGGATCAGGGCTTGGACACCTCCACCCCCGTGGGGCGGTTCATGTGCCAGATCCTCGGCGCCGTCGCCGAGTTCGAGCGCAGCCTGAACGTGGAGCGGACCATGGATGGACTCGCGTCCGCTCGGGCCAAGGGGAAGGTGGGCGGCCGGAAGAGCGCGCTCACCCCGGCACAGGTCCGGCACGCCCGGTTCATGCGCGACGAGCGGAACGAGGACGGCCGACCGCGGCACACCGTGCAGGAGATCGCCGACGAACTCGGCGTGGGACGCGCCACCATCTACCGGGCACTCGACCCTGACCGGGTCCGTTGAGCCAGCATGCCGGAGCGCCCCTCCCCACGTCCCGGGAGTGGGCGCTCTCGCCTGTGCGGCCACCTACCAGGCAAGTGCCCGCCCTGCTTGTCAGCGCCTCGTGCAACGCTCCCTCCGGCGCTAGCCGTTCGGGGACCTAGCCATCAAGAAGGGACGATACGAACGAAGGCGTCCAGGCTTCAGCGTCGTCACCTGAGGAGGCACTGCGCTCCATCAGGCTGCTCGCTCGCGCCGAGGGGGCAGTCATGGCACTCTTCTCGGCACGGGCCTACGAGTTGGGCTGGAGCGTACGCAGCGCCGTACGCGGGATCCTTGACCCTGTGGAACTGAGCTGCGCAGCCTGCGGACACACGGTCCGGGTGACGCCCCTGACCGCTCTTCACCCCGAGGTTGGAAGCTGCACCCTCACCCTGCGGATCGGGGCTCTCACCGAAGAGATCCCAACCGCGTTCACGGGGTGCTCCTCGTGCAACCGGCGGAACCTCGAAGAGAAGTCGCGAGCCGCCTTCCCCGCGTGGGCAGCGGAAGCCGGACTGCGGATCCTCGGCGACACGGAGAACGGCCGCAAGGCGGTCCGGTGTCTATGGGGCACGAGTCGACGGTACTTACATGCGTGCCCCCCTTCTTGCCGAGCGAGACCCCTCACAGGGATTATGGCAGCAGCCCGCTGTCTTGCCGCTCGTGCTCACACATCGATCGGACTCCCCGGCTCTCCGAGTTCAAGCGGCGGGCCTGGGAAGAGGGCGTTCTAGTCCTGAGCCCGATGCCGGACAGGCTCGCCTCTCGGGCGGACATCGCCTGCGTGGCTGGTCATCTCAGTTCGGTCGTGGTCAGCGCTGCTGTGAAGCGCGGGACCTTGTGTGCCCGATGCTCCGGCAGAGACCACCCCGAGCCCACCGTCTACTACGTGGCGACCGGCGGAGGCATGGTGAAGCCGGGCATCTCGTCCGGCGACGGGCGGGGTCGTCTCGACACCCACCGGGTAACGCACGGGATCGACCGGACGCGTCGTCTCGTCACCGGGCTCCCGGTCGGCGTGGCACGCAGCGTGGAGGGCCACGTACTCGACCGCCTCGCTCTGGAGGGGGTCCGCCCTGTCAGGGGATACGAGTACTTCGGCGCGGAGCACGCCGACAGGGTGATGGCACTCGCCGACGAGAGGTTCACGGAGAACTTTCCCGAGCTGCGCTGGGACGTGACCGCGTGACTCCAGAACGCGCTGAAGCGGACACGGCGAACCCCCTCGCCACGAACCTCGCGGCGCCCGTCCTGGACTCCCTGAAGGAGGACGGGGGGCGCTCTTCAGAGCGCCGTGTCCGCGTTTCTCGGCACTGAGGCGGAGGTGGCCCCTGAGCCGCGGATTCCCAGGGCGTTCTCCCCGAGGAATCCGCGGATGCGAACGCCCTCTCGGATCCCAGTCCCGAGGGGGCGTTCGTGCGTCCAGCGTCAGACGCGGGGGCGGATGACCACCGTGTCCGGGTTAAACGGCCGGCGCCCACCGCCGCCCGCCTTCAGGATCGTGACCCAGGCGAGAAGATCCACCACGGCGCGCCTACGGTCCAGGCCGAGCCTCTCCCACGCGGCGCGCACGTCGTCGGCGTCCACGAGTCCGGCGAGCACGCGTGCCCGCTGCGGGTGGGCCATGCTGCCCTCCACCTCGGCGACGCGCTCGCGCAGGCGCCGCGTGGCGTCGCGGAACTCCATCACGTCCGCCGCGTCGTCTTCCGCGAATGCGGCGGCGAGGGCCTTCAGACGGGCCCGCAGGGCGACCGCCTGTGTCCGCAACTCCCCAGCACCCGGGGCCGCCTCGTCGTGGAACAGATCGGCCGCGTCCGGGCGGGAGAGCCGGGCGATCACGAACTCCTCCACGAGGGCGTCCACCGGCTCCATATTCCGGGCGAGGTGCTTGCTCAGCCGACACTTGTAGATCGGCTGCGACGTCCCCGCACCGTCTTCCAGGAGGAGTTCGGCCTCGTCCTCTAGGCGCTCCTCGTCGCCCTCGGCCTGGTTCTTCTTCACCCCTCGGGATCCACTGGTCACGGTGGTCTCCCCGTCGGCGCAGACACCGCACAATGCAATGCCCGAGAGGAGATGGCGCCGCGCCGGTCCCGGGGAGGTGGCCCGGTCCTCTTCCTCGAAGATGGCCCGAGCGGCTCGCCATAGATCCTCCGGAACGCCCGCTGGCCACTTGCCCGGATACAGCTCTCCCTCATACTCCCGAAGCGCCGCGTACCGAGGGTTCTTCAGCATCCACCGCACCCCGTTGGTGGTCCAGGGCTCCCCACCCTTGTTGAGGACTCCTCGCTCACGCAGGTCCCTTGTGATGCCGGACACGGACCTCGTGACCACGAACTTCTCGTACGCCTTGGCGACCTCGGGCATCTCTTCGGGGATGATCGTCCAGCCGTCTGCGCTGTAGCCGAACGCCCTCGGGCCGGTCGCGGGCAGGCCTTTCTCCACCCGCTGGAGCATCTCCCGTTTCTCGCGCTCGCTCATCTGCTCCACCTCGAACGAGTCGACCTCGCCGAGGAGCCCCGCGAGGAGCCGGCCGCTCGCTGTGGTCAGGTCCAGCTCGGGACCCTTGACGGCGAGGATCGATACCCCGTGATTGCGGAACAGTTCCATGCCCTCGGCTCGCTCGCGCCGGTTGCGCCACAGTCGGCTCAGGGCGGCCACGATCACTACGTCCACCTGATCGGCGCGTACGGCGGTCATGAGTCGTTCGTAGTCGGGGCGCAGCCGCTTGCCGGTGGTCGCGGAGATGTCGTTGTCGGTGTAGCGGCCCTGTACCGGGATGCCTCGCGCGAGGGCGAGCGTCCCGGCATCCTCGTCCTGTCGGGTCACACCGTCCCCGGTGAGTTCGTCGTCTCGACTGATCCGGGTGTAGATCGCACCCCGCTGAAAGCCGGTCATGGTCGCCCCGTTCGTGGTTACCCTGGGTGCCGGGATCCTAGCGGGTCTTAACGAGCAGTACGGTACGTGTACTGCTTCGCCCGCAAGACCCACAGCTATCTCGACCTCGACACCGGGCTCGGCTTCGACTCCCAGATCGTCGTCAAGATCAACGCGCCGGAGGTGCTGGCCCGCCAGCTCGCCTCCGCCCGCTGGCAGGGCGCGCACGTGGCGATGGGCACCAACGTCGACTGCTACCAGCGGGCCGAGGGCCGGTACGGCCTGATGCCGGGCATCATCACGGCGCTGCGCGACCACGCCAACCCGTTCTCGATCCTCACCAAGGGCACGCTGATCCTGCGCGACCTGGACCTCCTCACCCAGGCGGCCCGGGTCACCGAGGTCGGCATCTCCGTCTCGGTCGGCTTCACCGACCAGGAGCTGTGGCGGACGATCGAGCCCGGCACGCCCTCCCCGCAGCGCCGGCTCGACGTCGTCCGCACGCTCGGTGAGCACGGCATCGACTGCGGGGTCCTGATGGCACCCGTGGTCCCCTTCCTCGGCGACCGGCCCGAGCAGCTGCGCGACACGGTCCGGGCCATCGCCGAGTCCGGGCCGAGTTCGGTCACCCCGCTCGTCCTGCACCTGCGGCCCGGCGCCCGCGAGTGGTTCATGCAGTGGCTGCGCCGCCACCACCCCGGCCTGGTGGGGCGGTACGAGCGGATGTACGCGGACGGGGCCTACGCCCCGACCTGGTACCAGCGCCGGATCACCCGTCAGGTGCACGAACTCGCGGCCCAGTTCGGGATGCGCCCGGCCGACCGGGGCGCGTCGCGGCGGACATCGGGAGCGGGAACGCCCTCGGGAACGGGATCCGCATCGGCGCCCGCACGGTCACGGGCATCGGAGGGCGCCGCCCCTACCGCCCCCGCCGCCCCCGAGCAGCTGACCCTCCTCTGACGTCCGATCATCGGACCGGTCTCCTGACACACCGTCGGACCGTCCTCTGTTCGGGTCAACTCTGGCCGGAACAGGTCCTGTCACGGCCCGTTCGGGGCACGGACGCCCTATGACCCCACGCGCAGGAATGCTGATCGCCGCTGGAGCGCTGGTCGCCGGGACGGTCGCCGTCCTGCCCGCCACCCCCGCGGGCGCCGGCGAACCGACCCCCCGCCCCTTCCCCCCGCTCGCCTGGACCGACTGCGCCACGAAGGCGTACCCGAAGCTCCAGTGCGCCACCGTCAAGGCGCCCCTCAACCACGACGACCCGGCGGGCCGGACCGTCACCCTCGCCCTGACCCGGGTCCAGCACACCGCGAAGACCTTCCAGGGGCCACTGCTCGTGAACCCCGGCGGGCCCGGCGGCAGCGGGCGGGGCATGGCCGGGTACGTGGCGGCCGCGCTGCCCGCGAAGGTGGCCGCCCAGTACGACGTCATCGGCTTCGACCCGCGCGGGGTCGGGAAGAGCGAGCCCGCGCTGGACTGCAAGCCCGGCCACTTCAAGCCGGTCCGCCCGGACTCGGTGCCGCGCGGCGCCGAGGACGAGCGGGTCGCGGTCGAACGGGCGCAGGCCTTCGCCAGGGCCTGCGGCGAGAAGCACGCCGACGTGCTGCCGTACATCGACACCGTGAGCACCGCCCGGGACCTGGACGTCATCCGCCGGGCGCTCGGCGCGCCGAAGATCAACTACCTGGGCTACTCGTACGGCACCTACCTGGGCGCCGTCTACGCCCGGCTCCACCCGGACAAGGTGCGGCGGATGGCGCTGGACTCCGTCGTCAACCCGCACGGCGTCTGGTACGAGGACAACATCGCGCAGGACTACGCCTTCGACGCCCGCCACAAGGACTTCATGGCGTGGGTGGCCCGAAACGACGCCACGTACGGGCTGGGCACCGACCCGGCGGCGGTGGAGGCGGCCTGGTACCGGATGCGCGACGAGCTGCGCGCGACCCCGGCCGGCGGGAAGGTCGGACCGGGCGAGCTGGAGGACACGTTCCTGCCCGGCGGGTACTACAACGGCTACTGGCCGCGGCTGGCGAGCGCGTTCGCCGCGTACGTCAACGACCGGAACGCGGTGCCGCTGACGGAGGCGTACGCGCGGTACGGCGAGGCCGACGCCTCCGCCGACAACGGCTACTCGGTCTACACGGCCGTGCAGTGCCGGGACGCGGGCTGGCCCCGGGACTGGAGCGTCTGGCGCAAGGACAGCTGGGACGTGCACGCCAAGGCACCCTTCTCCACGTGGAACAACGCCTGGTACAACGCGCCGTGCGCGTTCTGGCCGGTGGACCCGCTGACCCCGCCGGACGTCCGCAACGACCAGGTGCCGCCGGTCCTCGTCCTCCAGGCCACGGACGACGCGGCGACGCCGTACGAGGGCGGGGTCGCCATGCACCGGCTGCTGCGCGGCTCCAGCCTGGTCGTGGAGGAGGGCGGCGAGAACCACGGGGTGACCCTGGGCGGCAACGACTGCCTCGACGAGCACCTGGCCACCTACCTCGCCACCGGGAAGGTCCCGCGCGCGAAGGACGACGGCGAGGTCGACGCGGTCTGCGCCTCCCGCCCGGAACCGGAGCCGGAGCCGGTGACGCCCCCGACGGGCCAGCAGAGCGGGAAGCGGGCCGGGGAGCGGAGCGGTGAGGAGACCGGCGAGCCGGCCGGGACCACCGCGAGCCGGTCCGTCGCGGTTCCCGCCGGGGCATCCGAGCCCGCCGAGCCCGCCGCCGCGGTCCTGCACGGGCTCCTCGGCCACGTGCGCTGACACCGCCGCCCGCCCTCCGACACACCTCTGACCGACCTCTGACCGACCCCTGAAAGCCCGCCCACGATGCCCGCGCCCCCAGAGGCGCGGGCATTGTCAGTGCCGTGCGCGAGGATGTGGGCCATGACCAGCCACCTCACCCACGTCCCCGCCCCCGAGGGCGTCGCCGCCAGCCCGCAGTACAGCCATGTCGTGTGGGGGACGGGCCGCTTCGTCGCGATATCCGGCCAGTGCGCGTTCGACGCCTCGGGCGCGGTGGTCGGCGAGGGCGACGCGGCGGCGCAGGCCCGTCAGGTCTTCGCGAATCTGGAGCGCTGTCTCGCCTCGGCGGGGGCCGGGTTCGCGGACGTCGTGAAGCTCACCTACTTCGTCACGGACGTGGCGCATCTGCCGGCGGTGCGGGACGCCCGGGACGCGTATTTCGCGGGGGCGCCGCTGCCCGCCAGTTCGGCGGTGCAGGTGTCGGCGCTGGTCCGTCCCGAACTGCTCCTGGAGATCGAGGCGTTCGCCCTCGTCCCGGAGCGGGCGCCGGCGGCGCCCGGTGAGGCGGGGGCGGAGCTCCGTCTGCTGCGCTGACGGATCAGTCGGCGGGGCCCAGTCGCGCCAGCGACCGTTCGGCCGCCGCGCCGAGCCGGGGGTGCGGGAGCGCCGCTTCGAGGGCGGGACGCGCCCGGGGGTCGCCGAGGGCGCCGAGGCCCTCGACGCAGGCGAGGCCGACCCGCCAGTGGGGGTCGGCGGCCGGGAGGCGCCGTTCGAGGACGGTGATCAGGGCCGGGACGGATTCGGGGGCGCGGAGGTCGGCGAGCAGCCGGACCGGCAGCAGGGCGTAGGCGACGCGGAGTTCGTTGGTGGCGAGGGCGGCGGCCGCGCGGGCGGTGCGCGGGTCGCCGAGCCGGGTCAGGGCGTGGGCGGCCGTGACGCAGCGCTCCGGGTCGCGGTGGTTGAGGAGGAGGACGAGCGCCTCGAAGGCGCGCGGGTCGCGGGCGACCCCGAGGGCGTAGGCGGCGATCTCGCGGGCCCAGAGGGGCTGTCCGGGTGCGGTGAGGACGTGGTGCAGTTCCTCGGGGTCCTCGGTTCCGGCCAGTTCCGTGAATGCCGCCGGGACTTCTCCGGAGTCATTCTCGATCTCGTCCCGCAATCGATCGATCATCGAGCAGAATTCCGGATCCGCGGAGATTTCCATGAATCCGACCCTATCCGCGATCCAGATCACACTTTCCCAACTTGCCGGGACTGGCGCGCTCGTTACCGGCCGGTTAGTCTCAGGTGAGCGGGTCACCCCCCGCACTTCGCACAACGGCCTGGTGACGCAGCCGTTGTGTTCGCTCGTCGGTTCGGCAGTTTCGATGTGACTCCGGGACAGAGTCCGTCGGCCCCTTTTTCCAGGGCATCGCCCTTTCTCCGGGCAGAGCCCTCGCTCTTTCCCGCACCCTTTCGTGCGCGTACTGCCCTCAGTCGTCACTCTTCCTCCCAGGAGTCCCCTGATGGACACCCCTCTCTCCACCATCGCCGTCGTCGGTCTCGGCACCATGGGCACGGGCATCGCCGATGTCCTCGTGCGGGCCGGCCGCGAGGTCATCGGCATCGACATCAGCGACGTGGCCACCGCCCAGGCCGTCGCCGCCCTGGAGGCCTCCACCGCCCGCGCCGTGGCGCGCGAGCGGATCACCGAGGAGGAGCGGCAGGACGTGCTGGCCCGCTTCCGTACCTTCTCCGACCTCCAGGCCGCCGCCGAGGCCGATCTCGTGATCGAGGTCGTGCCCGAGTCGTACGAGGCCAAGCAGGAGGTCTTCCGCGCCCTGGACGGGATCGTCCGGCCCGGGACGATCCTGGCCACCGGCACCAACGCGCTGTCCGTGACCCGGCTCGCCGCCGACTCGGCGCACCCCGAGCGCGTCCTCGGCCTGCACTTCTTCACCCCGGTCCAGGCCATGAAGCTGGTCGAGGTGGTCTCCTCCGTGCTGACCGACCCGCGCGCCGTTGACGCGGTGACCCGGCTCGCCGAAGAGCTCGGCAAGGAGCCGGTCGCGGTCGGCGACCGGGCCGGTTTCATCGCGGACGGGCTGCTCTTCGGGTACCTGAACCAGGCCGCCGCCATGTACGAGGCCAAGTACGCCTCCCGCGAGGACATCGACGCGGCGATGAAGATGGGCTGCGGCCTGCCCATGGGCCCGCTCGAACTGCTCGACCTGATCGGCGTCGACACCGCCCGTACGGTCCTCGAGGCCATGTACGCGGACTCGCACGACCGGCTGCACGCCCCCGCCCCGATCCTCAAGCAGCTCAGCGAGGCCGGGCTGACCGGCCGCAAGTCGGGCCGCGGCTTCTACACGTACGAGGCGCCCGGTTCCGGCACGGTCGTGCGGGACGCGCTCACCCCGCTCGGCTCCGCGGAGGGCGGCGCGGGCCGCGAGGTCCGCTCGGTCGGCGTCGCCGGCTCGGGCACGATGGCCTCCGGCATAGCCGAGGTCTTCGCCAAGGCCGGGTACGAGGTCGTGCTCGCGGCCCGCTCCCAGGAGAAGGCGGACACGGCCAAGGCCCGGATCGCCAAGTCGCTGGCCCGTTCGGTGGACAAGGGCAGGATGACGGGCGAGGCCCGTGACACCACCCTGGCCCTGATCACGGCGGCGGGCACGCTCGACGCCTTCGCCGAGGTCGACCTGGCGGTCGAGGCGGTCGCCGAGGACCTGGAGATCAAGCAGGAGCTGTTCGCCCGGCTCGACAAGATCTGCAAGCCGGGCGCGGTGCTCGCCACCACGACCTCCTCGCTGCCGGTCATCGCCTGCGCGCGGGCGACCACGCGTCCGCAGGACGTCATCGGGATGCACTTCTTCAACCCGGCGCCGGCCATGAAGCTGGTCGAGATCGTCCGTACGGTGCTGACCGGCGACGACGTCCACACCACCGTCCGCGAGGTCACGGCGAAGATCCGCAAGCACCCGGTGGACTGCGGCGACCGGGCCGGGTTCATCGTGAACGCGCTGCTCTTCCCGTACCTGAACAACGCGATCAAGATGGTCCAGGACCACTACGCGACCCTGGACGACATCGACGCGGCGATGAAGCTGGGCGGCGGCTACCCGATGGGCCCGTTCGAGCTGCTCGACGTGGTCGGCCTGGACGTCTCCCTGGCGATCGAGCAGGTGCTGCACCGCGAGTTCCGCGACCCGGGGCTCGCCCCGGCCCCGCTCCTGGAGCACCTGGTGGCGGCCGGCTGCCTGGGCCGCAAGACGGGGCGCGGCTTCCGCGAATATGCCCGACGCTGAGCCGGGAGCGGCCGGCTGGGGCGGTCTGCTGAGCCCCCCGGGCACCGTCGGTGCCCCGGGGGTGCGCCCGCCCCCACCTGGGCACACTCCCCCTCCGATGCAGTACGTTCGGACCATGCCCAAGGCCGCGAAGACACCCCGTGCCACCTCCTCGTCCGACGCTCCGGAGAGCGCGGCGGGAACTCGTGCCGCCGCGCAGCGGCTCAAGATGCGCCGGGAGCTCGCCACCGCCGCGATGGAACTCTTCGCGACCAAGGGGTACGAGGCCACGACGGTCGACGAGATCGCGGCCACGGCCGGGGTCGCCCGGCGGACCTTCTTCCGCCACTTCCGCTCCAAGGAAGAGGCGATCTTCCCCGATCACGACGACACCCTGGTCAGGGCGGAGGCGGTGCTGAACGCGGCCCCGCCGCACGAGCACCCGCTCGACACGGTGTGCCGGGGCATCAAGGAAGTCATGAAGATGTACGCGGGGTCGCCCTCGGTCTCCGTGGCGCGCTACCGGCTCACCCGTGAGGTGCCGACCCTGAGGGAGCGGGAGATCGCCTCGGTGGCCCGCTACGAGCGGCTGTTCACCCGCTATCTCCTCGGGCACTTCGACGAGCGGGACCACCACGACGGCAACGACGACCCGCTGCTCGCCGAGGTGGCCGCCTCGGCGGTCGTCACGGCCCACAACCACGTACTGCGGCGCTGGCTGCGGGCGGGCGGCGAGGGCGATGTGGAGACCCAGCTCGACCACGCCTTCGCGATCGTGCGGGAGACCTTCGGCTCGGGCATAGGCGCGGGCCGCCCGGCCCCTTCCACGGCCTCCGCGACGCCGTCGGCGTCTCCCCTGGCGCCGTCCCGGACCGCCGAGCCGGCTCCGGCCGTACGGGCCTCCACCACCGGTGACGTGATGGTCGCGGTCGCCCGTACGGACGCATCCCTCGACGAGGTCATGCGGACGATCCAGCAGGCTCTGAAGCCCAGCTGACCCCCATTCCACGACGAAGGCCGCCCCGCTCCGGGGCGGCCTTCGTCCGTTTTCACCCCTGATTCGATCGATCATCGCTCATCTGTGACCGGCAGATGGCATCTGAGTGAAATTGTTGGCACGCAGTGCCTTGTCAGGTGACACGGCGTGCCATACGTTGATGTTGTCCGGGCGGCCGGCGCGCAGAGTTCTCCTCGTGCGCCGGCTGTCCCCACAAGCGATCGTGATTGTGCGCCCGGACGCCTGCGTCACAGGCAACCCCGCGCCTCACCCGGCGCCGCGCCACCGCACCACCCAGCCGAACCGACGGCACACCTCCACAGCAGCAGACTCCCCGCCGTAACCCTCAGGCGTCCTCCCCTCGGACGCTCACCGCCGGAGGCAACCCGTGAAGGAAATCCTGGCCGCGATCCAGTCGCAGGACGCCACGTCCGCCGACTTCGCGAACATCGCGCTCCCCGAGTCGTACCGCGCCGTCACCGTCCACAAGGACGAGGCGGAGATGTTCGCCGGGGTCGCCAGCCGCGACAAGGACCCGCGCAAGTCGCTCCACCTCGACGACGTCGCGCTCCCCGAGCTCGGCCCGGGCGAGGCCCTCGTCGCGGTCATGGCCAGCTCGGTCAACTACAACTCGGTCTGGACCTCGATCTTCGAGCCGGTCTCGACCTTCGGCTTCCTGGAGCGCTACGGCCGGCTCTCCGAGCTCACCAAGCGCCACGACCTGCCGTACCACGTCATCGGCTCCGACCTCGCGGGCGTCGTCCTGCGCACCGGACCCGGCGTCAACGCCTGGCGGCCCGGCGACGAGGTCGTCGCGCACTGCCTCTCCGTCGAGCTGGAGTCCTCGGACGGCCACAACGACACGATGCTCGACCCCGAGCAGCGCATCTGGGGCTTCGAGACCAACTTCGGCGGCCTCGCCGAGATCGCGCTCGTCAAGTCGAACCAGCTGATGCCGAAGCCCGACCACCTGAGCTGGGAGGAGGCGGCGGCCCCCGGCCTCGTCAACTCCACCGCGTACCGCCAGCTGGTCTCCCGCAACGGCGCCGGCATGAAGCAGGGCGACAACGTCCTCATCTGGGGCGCGAGCGGCGGACTCGGCTCGTACGCCACGCAGTTCGCCCTGGCCGGCGGCGCCAACCCGATCTGTGTCGTCTCCTCCCCCGAGAAGGCCGCGATCTGCCGGGCCATGGGCGCCGAGGCGGTCATCGACCGCAACGCCGAGGGCTACAAGTTCTGGAAGGACGACCACAACCAGGACCCCCGCGAGTGGAAGCGCTTCGGCTCGAAGATCCGCGAGCTGACCGGCGGCGAGGACGTGGACATCGTCTTCGAGCACCCGGGCCGCGAGACCTTCGGCGCCTCCGTGTACGTCACCCGCAAGGGCGGCACCATCGTCACCTGCGCCTCCACCTCGGGCTACAACCACGAGTACGACAACCGCTACCTGTGGATGTCCCTCAAGAAGATCGTCGGCTCGCACTTCGCCAACTACCGCGAGGCGTGGGAGGCCAACCGCCTGATCGCCAAGGGCAAGATCCACCCCACCCTGTCGAAGGTCTACTCCCTGGAGGAGACCGGCCAGGCCGCGTACGACGTCCACCGCAACCTCCACCAGGGCAAGGTCGGCGTCCTCGCGCTGGCGCCCCAGGAGGGCCTCGGTGTCCGCGACCCCGAGATGCGCGACCGTCACATCGACGCCATCAACCGCTTCCGCAACATCTGAGCCCGGGACCATAGATGACTGAGCGTCAGAAGGACCGGCCGTGGCTCATGCGGACGTACGCCGGTCACTCGACCGCCGAGGCGTCCAACGAGCTGTACCGGCGCAACCTCGCCAAGGGTCAGACCGGCCTCTCGGTCGCGTTCGACCTGCCGACGCAGACCGGCTACGACCCCGACCACATCCTCGCCCGCGGCGAGGTCGGCCGGGTCGGGGTCCCCGTCTCGCACCTCGGTGACATGCGGCGGCTGTTCCAGGACATCCCCCTGGAGCAGATGAACACCTCGATGACCATCAACGCCACGGCGATGTGGCTCCTGGCGCTCTACCAGGTGGTCGCCGAGGAGCAGGGCGCGGACGTGACCCAGCTCCAGGGCACCACCCAGAACGACATCGTGAAGGAGTACCTGTCGCGCGGGACGCACGTCTTCCCGCCCGGCCCCTCGCTCCGCCTCACGACGGACATGATCGCGTACACGGTCAACCACATCCCGAAGTGGAACCCGATCAACATCTGCAGCTACCACCTGCAGGAGGCGGGGGCCACTCCGGTCCAGGAGATCTCGTACGCGATGTCCACCGCCATCGCCGTGCTCGACGCCGTCCGCGACTCGGGCCAGGTCCCCGAGGAGCGCTTCGGCGAGGTCGTCGCCCGCATCTCCTTCTTCGTGAACGCGGGCGTCCGCTTCATCGAGGAGATGTGCAAGATGCGCGCCTTCGGCCGCATCTGGGACAAGATCACGCTGGAGCGGTACGGGATCGAGAACCCCAAGCAGCGCCGGTTCCGCTACGGCGTGCAGGTCAACTCGCTCGGACTGACCGAGGCCCAGCCGGAGAACAACGTCCAGCGGATCGTCCTGGAGATGCTGGCCGTCACCCTCTCCAAGGACGCCCGCGCGCGGGCCGTCCAGCTGCCCGCCTGGAACGAGGCGCTCGGTCTGCCCCGGCCCTGGGACCAGCAGTGGTCGCTCCGCATCCAGCAGGTCCTGGCCCATGAGTCCGACCTGCTGGAGTACGAGGACATCTTCGCCGGCTCGCACGTGATCGAGGCCAAGGTCGACTCGCTCGTCCAGGAGTGCCTGGCCGAGATCGAGCGGATCCAGGAGATGGGCGGCGCGATGGCCGCCGTCGAGTCCGGTTACCTCAAGTCGCAGCTCGTCTCCTCGCACGCCGAGCGGCGCGCCCGGATCGAGGCCGGCGACGAGAAGATCATCGGCGTCAACATCTTCCAGGCGACCGAGGAGAACCCCCTCACCGCCGACCTGGACACCGCGATCATGACGGTGGACCCGGCGGTCGAGGCCCGGGTGGTCGGCTCGCTGACCACCTGGCGGGACAACCGCTACCAGCCGCCGTTCAACCACCCGCGCCCCTGCAAGGCGCTGGAGCGCCTGAAGGAGGCCGCGCGGGGCACGGGCAACCTGATGGAAGCCACCCTGGAGTGCGCCCGCGCCGGTGTCACCACCGGCGAGTGGACCGGGGCCCTGCGCGAGGTGTTCGGCGAGTTCCGCGCCCCCACGGGCGTCTCCTCCGCCCCGGTCGCGGTCACGGCCGAGGCCGGCACCCCGCTGGCCCTGGTCCGCGAGAAGGTGGCCAGGACGGCCGACGAGCTCGGTGTCGGGCGGCTGCGCCTCCTGGTCGGCAAGCCGGGTCTCGACGGACACTCCAACGGGGCCGAGCAGATCGCCGTACGCGCGCGTGACGCCGGTTTCGAGGTGGTCTACCAGGGCATCCGGCTGACCCCCGAACAGATCGTGAGCGCGGCCCTCGCCGAGGACGTGCACTGCGTGGGTCTGTCGATCCTCTCCGGCTCGCACGCCGAGCTGGTCCCGGACGTCCTCGACCGCCTCCGTGAGGCGGGCGCGGCCGACGTACCGGTCATCGTCGGCGGGATCATCCCGAACGCCGACGCCGCGGAACTGAAGCGTGCGGGCGTGGCCGCCGTCTTCACACCGAAGGACTTCGGTATCACGGAGATCATCGGACGTATCGTCGACGAGATCCGGACAGCTCACAAGCTCAGCCCCCTTGAAAGTACGGAGGTCCTCGCATGACCAGCCCTGTGAACCGGCTCCGCCCCCGCCGCTCCTGCCTGGCGGTCCCCGGCTCCAACCCGCGCTTCCTGGAGAAGGCCCAGGGCCTCGCGGCCGACCAGGTCTTCCTCGACCTGGAGGACGCGTGCGCCCCGCTGGCCAAGCCCGAGGCCCGGCACACCATCGTGAAGTTCCTCAACGAGGGCGACTGGACCGGCAAGACCCGCGTGGTCCGCGTCAACGACTGGACGACCCACTGGACGTACCGTGACGTCGTCACCGTCGTCGAGGGCGCCGGCCAGAACCTCGACTGCATCATGCTGCCGAAGGTCCAGGACGCCCAGCAGATCGTGGCGCTCGACCTGCTGCTGACGCAGATCGAGAAGACGATGGGCTTCGAGGTCGGCAAGATCGGCATCGAGGCCCAGATCGAGAACGCCCAGGGCCTCACGAACGTCAACGCCATCGCGCAGGCCTCCCAGCGCGTCGAGACGATCATCTTCGGCCCGGCCGACTTCATGGCCTCCATCAACATGAAGTCGCTGGTCGTCGGCGAGCAGCCGCCCGGCTACCCGGCGGACGCGTACCACCACATCCTGATGAGCATCCTGATGGCGGCCCGCGCCAACAACCTCCAGGCGATCGACGGCCCCTACCTCCAGATCCGCAACCAGGAGGGCTACAAGGCCGTCGCGCGGCGCGCCGCCGCCCTGGGCTTCGACGGCAAGTGGGTGCTGCACCCGGACCAGGTCGCCGCCGCGAACGAGATCTTCTCGCCCTCGCAGGAGGACTACGACCACGCCGAGCTGATCCTCGACGCGTACGACTACTACACGTCCGAGGCCGGCGGTAAGAAGGGCTCCGCGATGCTCGGCGACGAGATGATCGACGAGGCCTCCCGCAAGATGGCCCTGGTCATCTCCGGCAAGGGCCGCGCCGCCGGTATGCAGCGCACCTCCAAGTTCGAGATCCCGGAGGCCTGATCCCGATGCAGTTCGGCCGCACCTACGAAGAGTTCGAAATCGGTGCCGTGTACAAGCACTGGCCCGGGAAGACGGTCACCGAGTACGACGACCACCTCTTCTGTCTGCTGACGATGAACCACCATCCGCTGCACATGGATGTGAACTACGCCGAGAACACGACGGACTTCGGCAAGAACGTCGTCGTCGGCAACTACATCTACTCGCTGCTGCTCGGCATGTCCGTGCCGGACGTCTCCGGCAAGGCCATCGCCAACCTGGAGATCGAGTCGCTGCGGCACGTGGCGCCGACCTTCCACGGCGACACGATCTACGGCGAGACCACGGTCCTCGACAAGACCCCGTCGAAGTCGAAGAACGACCGCGGCATCGTCTACGTCGAGACCAAGGGCTACAAGCAGGACGGCACCCTGGTGTGCGTCTTCCGCCGCAAGGTGATGGTCCCCACCGAGACGTACATCAAGGAGCGCGGCGGCGAGCAGCCCGGCCGCCCCCAGCTGAAGGAACAGGGGAAGTAGCCATGGCCCGACTCGCCCAGACCGCCGGGCTCACGGACGTCCAGCAGGAGATCCTCAAGACCGTCCGGGAGTTCGTCGACAAGGAGATCATCCCGGTCGCCACCGAGCTGGAGCACCGCGACGAGTACCCCCAGCAGATCGTCGACGGGCTCAAGGAGCTCGGTCTGTTCGGCCTGATGATCCCCGAGGAGTACGGGGGCCTGGGTGAGTCGCTGCTCACCTACGCGCTGTGCGTGGAGGAGATCGCGCGTGGCTGGATGTCGGTCTCCGGCATCATCAACACCCACTTCATCGTGGCGTACATGCTGAAGCAGCACGGCACGCAGGAGCAGAAGGACTACTTCCTTCCGCGGATGGCGGCCGGCGAGACCCGCGGCGCGTTCTCGATGTCGGAGCCGGCCCTCGGCTCGGACGTGTCGGCCATCACGTCGAAGGCGGTGAAGGACGGCGAGGAGTACGTCCTGAACGGCCAGAAGATGTGGCTGACGAACGGCGGCACCTCCTCGCTGGTGGCCGTTCTCGTACGAAGTGACGAAGGACACCCGGAGGGCACCGCCCCCCACAAGTCGATGACGACCTTCCTCGTCGAGAAGGAGCCCGGCTTCGGAGAGGTCCGCCCCGGCCTCACGATCCCCGGGAAGATCGACAAGATGGGTTACAAGGGCGTCGACACGACCGAACTCATCATGGACGGACTGCGCATTCCGGCCAATCGGGTCCTCGGCGGGGTCACCGGCCGAGGGTTTTACCAAATGATGGACGGCGTCGAGGTCGGCCGCGTCAATGTGGCGGCCCGTGGCTGTGGTGTCGCTCAGCGTGCTTTCGAACTCGGTGTCTCGTATGCCCAGCAACGTCACACTTTCGGCAAGGCCATCGCCCAGCACCAGGCGATTCAGTTCAAGCTCGCCGAGATGGCTACCAAGGTCGAGGCCGCGCATGCGATGATGGTGAACGCAGCACGCAAAAAGGACTCCGGGGAACGAAACGACCTCGAAGCAGGGATGGCGAAGTACCTCGCCTCCGAGTACTGCAAGGAGGTCGTCGAGGATGCCTTCCGCATTCACGGTGGCTACGGCTTCTCGAAGGAGTACGAGATCGAGCGCCTCTACCGCGAGGCGCCGATGCTGCTCATCGGTGAAGGTACCGCCGAGATCCAGAAAATGATCATTGGTCGTCGGCTGCTCGAGGAGTACCGATTCCAGGGTTGATTGTCGGTTTCGGGTCGGTTTGGCCGCGAAGAAGATCACACCCTGTGTTCGTCTTCCGGCCGCCGACTCGGTTCCTGGCTTACCCAGTTGCGCCCCGCAACCGATAACATCGCGGGAAAGCCGCCGTCCCCCGTTGCCAGTGCGGCATCATCCGCTACGAAGGTCATCCATGCCCCACAGCCAAACCTCTGCACACCGCGACAGCCTCACCGGCGTACGCCTCGCGCGCGGAGCATCGCCGTGGCTCCTCCCGACCGTCGCCACCGCGGCGCTCAGCCTCGTGCGCGCCCGCAGGTCGAGGCGTGCCGCGGCCATCGCCGTGCCGGCCACCGCGCTCGCGGCCGGCATGCTGTGGTTCTTCCGCGACCCCGAGCGCGAGATCGCTCAGGGCCGGGTCATCTCCCCCGCCGACGGTGTGGTGCAGAGCATCATGCCGTGGAAGGACGGACGCACCCGGGTCGCCATCTTCATGAGCCCGCTGAACGTCCACGTCAACCGCGCGCCGCTGGCCGGCACCGTGACGTCCGTGGAGCACGTCCCCGGTGGGTTCGTCCCGGCGTTCAACAAGGAGAGCGAGAACAACGAGCGCGTTGTCTGGCACTTCGACACCGAGCTCGGTGACATCGAGATGGTCCAGATCGCGGGCGCCGTCGCCCGGCGGATCGTGCCGTACATCCCGCAGGGGACGAAGGTCGAGCAGGGTGACCGTATCGGTCTGATCCGCTTCGGCTCGCGCGTCGACATCTACCTCCCCGAGGGTGTCGAGGTCGCCGTCGAGGTCGGCCAGGCCACCAAAGCGGGGGTGACTCGCATTGACCGTGATTGATCCCGACACACGGGCCGCCGACTGGGTCGCCGGCACCGATGCGGAAGCGGCCGAAGAGGCCGAGGAGATGCCGCTCTCGTTGAGGCTGTCCATAGCGGACGCCCTCACGCTCGGTAACGCCACGTGTGGATTCATGGCGGTGTACTTCACCACCACCGGAATCCTCATCCCGCACCTGACCGGCAGCAGCGAGACCGGCATGGCACGCAACAGCGCCGCCACCGCCGTGATCCTGATGCTGGCCGCCGCGATCTTCGACCTCTTCGACGGGATCGTGGCCCGCAAGCTGCGCTCCTCGCCCATGGGTGCGGAGCTCGACAACCTGTCGGACCTGATCAGCTTCGGTCTGGCCCCGGCCTACTTCGTACTCGTGTACGGCATGGTCGCGGACGACGCGCAGCAGAAGGTCTCGGCGGTCGCCGCGATCGTGGTGCTGCTCGCGGTGGTGCTGAGGCTCGCGAGATTCTCCTGCGTGACGATGAAGGACGGCATGTTCCAGGGCATGCCGAGCCCCTTCGGCGCGCTGACGGTGGTCTCGATCGTGCTGCTCGAGCTGCCGTTCATCCCGACGCTGCTCGCGATCATCGGTGTCGCCTGGCTGATGGTGAGCCGGGTCGAGTACCCCAAGCCGCGGGGTGTCCTCGCGGTGGCGATGCTCAGCTGGATCGTCGGCGCGATGGGCATGCTGGCGGCCTGGGCGTTCGACGCCCCGGGCGGACAGTTCCTGCTCCAGACCGGCTGCGCGCTCCAGGTAGTGATGGGCGCCGTGATCCCCCTCTTCGCGACGGCCCGTCGGGTGAACACCTTCCGCGGCAACCGGCGTGAGAGCCGGGAGGCGCGGGCGGCCCAGCTGCCGTAGGCGGACGACGTACGAGAAGGGCCCCGGAGGCGATGCGCCTCCGGGGCCCTTCCGTGTGCCCGGGTCTATCCGAGGCGCTTGTAGTAGAGCGTCGTGGGCCGCAGGACGCCGGACGGGTCGGCGGCGAAGTCCGGGACGGTGCCGACGGGCGTCCAGCCCGCGCCCCGGTAGAGGCGCTCGGCGGGGCTGTCGGTCTGGGTGTCCAGGACCAGCAGGGTGAGGCCGGTGGCACCGGCGTGGGCCTCGGCCGTGGCGAGCAGCCGCCGTCCGAGGCCCCGGCCGCGCGCGGAGCGGTGCACGAGGAGCCGGGCGATCTCGCCGCGGTGGCGGCCGTTGGCCGCGGCCGTACGGACCAGGGTGACGACGCCGGCCGGGCTCCCGTCCGGGCCGTGGGCCGCCCAGACCTCCCGGGCGCCCCTGGCGGCCTCGTCGGCGACGCCCGCCCACCAGGCGGCCGCCACGGCCGGGTCCAGGGGCGCCAGGAAGCCGACGGAGGCGCCGCCGTCCACGGCGTCCACGAGGAGCGCGGCGAGACCGTCGGCGGCGGCCCGTACGCCCTCGGGAGTCAGCCGCTCGACGACGTCGAGCGGCTTCTCCAGGCAGAGCAGGTCCCGCCGGTCGTCCCAGGGGTCCACGACGGCGAAGCCGAGGGTCCGGTAGAGGGCCAGCGGTTCGTCCCGCCAGGACCAGACCGTGAGGCGTACGGCGGGCACCCCGGAGGCGGCGGCCCGGCGCACGGCCTCGGCCATGAGCGCCTTCGCGAGGCCCTTCCTCCGGGCCTCCGGCATCACCCAGAGCCGCTTGATCTCGGGGGCGCGGCCGTCACGGGGAGCCTTGAGGACGACACAGCCGACGGGCTCGTCGCCGCCGGGCGGGGTGGCGAGCAGGACCGTGTCGGCGGCGAACGCGGCGGCCGGGTCCTCGGTCTCGGCGCGGTAGACGGCCGGGAGCTCGGCGACCGTCGCCACGGCCGTGCCCTTCTCGGCCTGGTTGACCAGGTGGTAGGCGGTGAGCAGGTCGGGAAGGCGGGGGTGGGAGCGGTTCTCCTCGATACGCGCGGTCATGGGACAGAGCTTCACACCGCCGTGTTTCCGGCAGGTGACGATCTTCTAGGCTGGCGGCATGCGTGTACTCGTCGCGGGCGCCACCGGCGCCGTGGGCCGTCGGCTCGTCCCCCTGCTGGAAGCGGCCGGTCATGAGGTCGTGGGCCTCTCCCGGCGCGGACCGCGCCCCGTGGACGTCCTGGACGCGGGGGCGGTGCGCCGGGCGGTGGCCGAGGCGTCACCGGACGCGGTGGTGCACCAGCTCACGGACCTGGGGGCGGCCGACGGCGCCGCGAACAACCGGGTGCGGGTCGAGGGCACCCGGAACCTGGTGGACGCGGCGCTCGCCGCGGGCGTCGGCCGGATCGTCGCGCAGTCGATCAGCTGGGCGTACGCCCCCGGGGACGGGCCCGCCGACGAGTCCGTACCGCTCGACCCCACCGAGGAGGTGCCCCGGTCGCGGATCGTCGCCGGGGTGCGCGCCCTGGAGTCCGCGGTGGCCCGGCTGCCGGAGGCCGTCGTCCTGCGGTACGGGATCCTCTACGGCCCGGGGACCTGGTACGCGCCGGGTGGCGCGGTCGCCGGCGCGCTGGCCGGGGACCCGGAGGCCCGGTTCCTGGGCAGCACGGCGGCGGACGACTCGGTCAGCTCCTTCGTGCACGTCGCCGACGCCGCCGACGCGGCCGTACGGGCCCTGGTGTGGCCCTCGGGCGCGTACAACGTGGTGGACGACGAACCCGCCCCCGGCCATGCCTGGGTGCCGGTCCTGGCGCGGGCCCTGGAGGCGCCGGCCCCCGCGCGGAGCGAGGGCCGGGCGCCGTGGGCGCGGGGCGCGGTGAACGCGCGGGCCCGCGCCCTGGGCTGGACCCCGGCCCGCCCGACCTGGCGGACGGGGTTCGCGGACCAGGGCGTGACCGGTGCGAGCGGTGCGGCCCGTCAGGGCGTGTAGGTCTTCGCCGCGTCCGAGACGAAGGGCTGCCTGACCGTGCGCATCCCGCCCGGGACCGACTTGTCGGGCTGGATGATGACGGACTCCCGGGACGACGGGGCCTTCGGGTCGCCGAGGTCGTGGCTCATCCCGAAGCCGGCGTCATGGGCGGTCATCGTCAGGAGCGCCTTGTCGACGCCGTCGCGGGTGAGGTCCTTGGCCGTGCAGGCCTTCTTCAGGGCCTCGCCGAAGACGCTCGCGGCCGTCCAGCCGGCCACGATGCCGTTGTCGAGGGCGTCGTCCGGGTAGGCGGCCCGGTAGTCGGCCACGAGCTTCTTCGCGGTCGGGGTGTCCGCGCCGATCGGCAGGCTCGGGGAGGCGAACCAGTACATCTTCTCCAGGGCGGGTCCGGCCTGGGTGCCGAGGAGCTGCGGGGCGAAGGCCGAGTTGTTGCCGACGATCGGCACCCTGAGCCCGGTCGCGGCGGCCACGCCGACGAGGGAGGCCGCCTGGCGCGGTCCGGCGCTGATCACGATGCCCTTGACCCCGGCCTGCTTGAGCGCCGAGACCTGCGCCGACATGTCGTTGTCGGTGGGCTTGATCTTCTGCTCGACGACGGTCAGGCCCGCCTTCTCCGCCGCGTACTTCGAGCCCTTCAGCGCGTTCTCGCCGTAGTCGCCCTCGAAGTAGACGTGGCCGAGCTTGTCGCCCGCCTTCAGGCCCTTCTCCTTCAGCAGGAAGTCGACGGCGTTGATCGTCTCGACGTCGTACGTGGCGCCGAGGACGCGGATGTACGGGGAGCCGAGCAGCGAGGCCGACCAGGCCTGTGGGAGGACCAGGCCCTTGTCCTGGCCGTCGACCCGGGGCTTGACGGCGGCGACGAACGGGGAGCCGATGAACTGGGTGTAGCCGACGACCTTCGGCTCCAGTTCGGTGTAGGCGGCGAGCGCCTTCTGCGGGTCGTAGCCGTGGTCGCGGACGGTGAGCTCCAGCTGCCGGCCGCAGATCCCGCCGGCGGCGTTGACCTGCTTCACGTACAGCTGCTGGGCCTGGGTGACGCTCTTGCCGAGGGTGGCGTACACGCCGGTCATGTCGGTGAGCGCGCCGAGCGAGATCGTCTTGTCGGTGACGCCCTCGCCGGTCCTCACGCCGCCCGCTCCGGTCTCCCTGCCGTCGCCGGTCTTCGCCTTGGAGCTGCATCCGGCGGCGGTGAGGGCGACCAGTGCGGCGAGCGCGGCGGCCAGGCCCCGCACGGCCTGTCGTCTGTGGGTCATCGTGCCTCTCCCGAGGGTTCGGTGGTGGGGGTGACGGGGGTGTCGGGGGTCGGGGTGTCGGTCGTGGTGGATGTGCCCGGCCTGCCCGGCCTTCCGGGCTTGCCGGGCTTGCTGGGGTTTCTGGGGTTTCCGGATGCCAGTCGCGCCAGGCCTCCGGGCAGGAACAGCACCACCGCCACGACGGCGGCGCCGTACAGATAGCGGGCGGCCTCCCCCGGTGCGACGCCGCCCGTGCCCGGGGCGGAGACCAGCAGGAGGGCGTCGCTGTAGCGGTTGAGGAGCTGCGGCAGGAGGGAGACGAAGACGCCTCCGGCCACCGCGCCCGCGACCGAGCCGAGACCGCCGATGACGATCATGGCCAGGTATTCGAGGGAGAGCGCCATGCCGAAGTACTCCGGCACCGTGCGCTGGAAGACCAGCGCGAGCAGGACGCCGGCGAGGCCCGCGTACATGGAGGAGAGGACGAAGACGGCGGCGCGGTAGCGGGCCACCGGGATGCCCATGACCCCGGCGGCGATCCGGTGGTCCCGGATGGCGTTCATCGCGCGGCCCGGGCGGCCCCGCAGCACGCCCCGGGCGAAGAGGACCCCGCCGAGGAGCAGGACGAGACCGAGGTACCAGAGTTTCTCCACCGCCCCGAACGGCACCTGGGCGAGGAGGAGTTCGCTGTCGTCGAAGGTGAGGCCGAAGAGGGAGAGCGGGGGGACGGCGCGGCCGTTGTAACCGCCCGTCAGATCATGGGCGTTGAACAGCACGTGCTGGCCGATGAAGATCAGCGCGAGGGTGGCGATGCCGAGGTACGCGCCCCGCAGCCGGCCCGCGATGGGGCTGAACACCCCGCCCGCCAGGCCCGCGAGGGCGACCGCGAGGACGGCGGCGAGCCAGCCGGGCAGGCCGAGTCCGGCGAGCCCGTCGGCGCCGTCCCCGGCGAAGGCGCAGTAGCCGTAGGCGCCGACGGCGATGAAGAAGGCGTGGCCCATGGAGAGCTGTCCGGTGGCACCGGTCAGCAGGTTGATGCCGATCGCGCCGAGCGCGGCGGCCATCGCGAACAGGCCCGCCTGGAGCCAGAACCGTTCCAGGTAGAAGGGGAGGACGACGAGGACGAGGCCGGCGGCGGCCCAGCCGTACACCGCGGGGGTACGGAGCCGCAGGCCGCTCCGGGCGAGGCTCTCAGACACGGGCGAGCTCCTTGGTGCCGAAGAGTCCGGCCGGGCGGATCAGGAGCACCGCGACCATGACGAGGTACGGGGCCAGGTCGCCGATCCCCCGGCCGAGGAACGCCAGATCGCTCTGGTAGCCGGTGGCCAGGGACTCGGTGACCCCGACGAGGAGACCGCCGACGAGGGCGCCCGTGGTGGAGTCGAGGCCGCCGAGGATGGCGGCCGGGAAGGCCTTGAGCGCGGCGAGCGAGGTGGCCCGCTCCAGGCCGGGGGTCGGGAAGACGGTGAGGAAGAGCGCGGCGACGGCGGCGAGCGCCCCGGCGACCGCCCAGGCACCGAGCGAGACCCGGCCGAGCCGGATGCCCATCAGGGCGGCCGTCTCCTGGCTCTCGGCGGCGGCCCGCATGGCGACGCCCCAGGAGGTGTACCGGAAGGCGAGCAGGAAGGCGGTGATGAGCAGCGCCGCGGCGAGCAGGGCGGCGATCCTGGTCTGCGCGATCGTGACCGGGCCGAAGGTGACGACGGCGTCGCCCCACGGGTCGCCGAGGGCGAGGATGTCGGTGCCGATCCGGCGGGTCAGCTCGGTGGCGAGCAGGATGTCGACGCCTATGGTGACGATGGCGAGGACGCTGTGGTCGCCGCCCCGGTGCCGGCGCATCACCAGGAACTCCACGGCCGCGCCGACCAGCGCGGCGCCCGCGATGCCCGCGAGCAGGGCGGGCCAGAAGCCGATGTCGTCGTGGAGCACGGCGGTGACGTAGCCGCCGGCCAGGAGGAGCGAGGCGTGGGCGAAGTTGACGACCTCGGTGGCGCGGAAGATGACCACGAAGCCGAGGGCGATGAGGGCGTAGATCGAGCCCAGTGAGACGCCGTTGATCAGGAACTCGGCGAAGGTGCTCACGCGGCGGACTCCTCTCCGAGGTAGGCGCGGACGACCGCGGGGTCGTTCTGGACGTCGGCGGGGGCGCCGTCCGCGATCCGGCGGCCGAAGTCGAGGACCGTGACGGAGTCGGCGAGCCGCATCACCAGGCCCATGTCGTGCTCGACGAGGAGGACCGAGATGCCGAGGCTGTCGCGGACGCCCGCGACGACCGCGGCGGTACGGCGCCGCTCGTCGGCGGTCATCCCCGCGACGGGCTCGTCGAGCAGCAGGAGCCTCGGCTCCGTGCAGAGGGCCCGCGCCAGTTCGGCGAGCTTCTGCTGCCCGTACGGAAGGGAGCCCGCGGGCCGGTCGAGCTGCCGCTCCAGACCGACGAAGGCGGCGATCTCCCGGACCCTGGCGCGGTGGCGCGCCTCCTCGCGGGCGGCGGAGGGGAGACGGAGCCCGGCGGCGACGAAGCCGGTACGGGTGAGGCGGTGGCGGCCGAGCATCAGGCTGTCCTCGACGGTGGCGCGGGGCGGCAGGGCCAGGTTCTGGAAGATCCGGCCGACGCCGAGGGCGGCGATCCGGTGCGGGGGCAGGGCCGTCAGCTCGTGCGGGCCGAGCCGGACGGAGCCCTCGGTGGCGCGGTAGACGCCGGAGAGGACGTTGAAGCAGGTGGACTTTCCGGCGCCGTTGGGTCCGATGAGGGCGTGCACGGTGCCGGGGCGGACGGTGAAGCCGACATCGTCGAGGGCGGTGAGGCCGGCGAAGCGGATGGTGAGACCGCGGACTTCCAGGGCGGGGATGTCGGGGGCGGGGAGGGAAGAGGTCCCGGGGAGGGACGGGGTCCCGGTGCCGGACTGCGGGCCGGGCGGATTCGGTGGTGTCGGCCGGTCCGGCGGTGTCGGCCGGTCCGGCGGTGTCCGCGGGTTCGGTGGTGTCGTCATCGGGGGTCCTCCCAGCGGGACAGGGCCGGGTGCGTGGTGCGGGCCCGTGCCGCGTCGGCGGCGGCGGTCTCGTCGACCACGCCGAGATAGCGGCGGCGCACCTCGTCCGACGCGGCGAGCTCGGCGGCGGGTCCGGAGAGGGTGACCTCGCCGACCTCCAGGACGTACGCGCGGGTGGCGAGGCGCAGGGCGAGCGCCGCGTTCTGTTCGACGAGGAGCACCGCCGTGCCCTGGGCGTTGATCTCGCGGATCGCGTCCGCGATCCGGGCCGCCATCAGCGGTGCGAGGCCCAGGGACGGTTCGTCCAGGAGGAGCAGGCCTGGCGCGGCCATCAGGGCGCGGCCTACGGCGAGCATCTGCTGTTCGCCGCCGGAGAGCAGACCGGCGGGCTGGCGGGCGCGGTCCGCGAGGACGGGGAAGAGTTCGTGGACCCGGCGGAGCGCGCCGGCCTTCGCCGTACGCCCGCCGCGCCGGCCGAGGGCGCCGGCGCGCAGGTTGTCCTCGACCGTCATCCGGGCGAAGACCTGCCGGCCTTCGGGCACCTGTGAGACGCCTGCGGCGACGACCCGGTCGGGCGGCAGCCCGTCGAGCGGCCGGCCGTCCCGGCTCACCGTGCCCGCGACCACGGCGCCGCCGTGGAAGCGCAGGGTCCGCGAGACGGCGCGCAGCAGCGTGGACTTGCCGGCTCCGTTGGCTCCCAGGACGGTGACGACGGCGCCGGCCGGTACGGTCAGCGACACCCGCCGCAGCGCGCGTACCGGTCCGTATCCGACCGTCAGTTCCGTCACCTGGAGGGCGGGTGCGGTACCTCCCATGGTTCCCCTTTCCCCGGCCGCCGTTGCCGCCCGGCCGTTCAGTGGCGCTCACCCCAGCACCGCGCCGGACCGCGCGTCCACGGCCCGCGGCCGAATCGCTGCCGGTGACCAGCGGGCGCGCCGGAGGGCTGTGCATGCGCACAACGCTGCGCGTCAGGGCTGTGCGGGCGGGCCGGGGCGGTGGATCCTCCCGGCATGGGACGGCGCAGAAGGCGGACCGGGGACGACTGGAAGGTGCTCGCGCTGGCGTGCACGGCGCTGCTGGAGCGGGTGCCGGAGCTGGTGGACGAGCATCTGCGGGAACTGCACGCGTACGAGCCCGCGTACGGGCGGATCATCCCGTACGACCAGCACTGGCAGGAGGCCAGGGACGCGATGCGGATCGGGATCGAGATGATCTCGGCGCCCCGGAACTCGCCCCGGCGGGACCTGGAGCACGCGGACGAGATGGGCCGGCGGCGGGCCGCGCAGGGCATGCCGCTCGAACTGGTCGTGCACGCGTACCGGCATGCCGGGCACCTGGTGTGGGACGCGCTGATCGAGGACGCGGGGACCGATGCGGCGCAGTTGGCGGCGCTGATGCAGTCGGCGACGACGGTGTGGTCGGCGGTGGACGCGCAGGCGGACACGGCGTCGGAGGCGTACCGGTCGGCGGAGCTCGAACTGCGGCGCCGTACGGACGAACAGTTGCAGGCGCTCCTGGACGCGCTGCTCCAGGGGCAGCGTCAGCCCGAGCTGGTGGCGCGGGCCGCGGCGGGGCTGGATCTGCTGGAGCAGGGGCGGTACGCGGTGGTGGTGCTGCGTTACGACCGGCGGGAGGAGCGGGAGCCGTTCCACCGGCAGGTGCAGGGCGAGGGGGTGCGGTTCCTGTGGCGGATGGGCGCGGACTGTGAGCTGGGGGTGGTGGCGCTCGCCGGGGGCACGGGTCTTGACGCGCTGTCGGAGCTGCTCGACGGCCGGTGCCCGGGGCCCGGCGGGATCAGTCCGGTGGTGGTGGGGCTGACGGAGCTGGGCCGGGCACGGCGGCTCGCGGAGCTGGCGCTGCGGACGTGTCCGGCGGGCAGCCGGGAGATCGTCCGCCTGGACCGGCGGATGGCGGGCGCGCTGGTGGTGGGCCAGCCGGAGATGGCGAGCCTGCTGGTGTCGGACGTGCTGGGGGGCCTGCTGGAACTGGACCCGGCGGACCGGGCGGTGCTGCTCGAGACGCTGGACGCGTGGCTGGAGTGCGAGGGTTCCGCGGGGCGGGCGGCGGGGCGGCTGTACTGCCACCGGAACACGGTCTTCAACCGGCTGCGGCGCCTGGAACAACTGACGTCCCGGTCGCTGTCCCGGCCGCGGGACCTGACGGAGATGACACTGGCACTGGACGCGTTTCGCCTGACGGCGTCGGGGTGAGGGGGCGGGGGCGGGCACGTGGGGGCGGTTCGACTCCCCGGCCCCGCCCCTTCCCGAAACCCTGCTGGGGGCTGGGGTGAGAGGCCCGGGGGCCGGAGACCGGAGGTCTGAAGGCCCGGGGGCCGGGGCCTCTCCCGTTTCGGAGCGCCCGCCCCCGGTCCTTCCGCGCCGCGGGCCCTACGCCAGGAAGTCCCGTGCGATGTTCGCCGCGACGTCCTCCAGGAGCGGGCCCGCGTTTGCCATCGAGGTGGCCGGGTCGGGTTCCAGGGCCGAGAGGGCGTACGCGCGGCGGATGCCGGCCGTGCCCAGGGCCTCCGGCGGGAGGGCCAGGCGGCCGCAGACCGCCACGACCTCCTTGCCGGCGGCGCGGGCCGCCGCGGCGACGCCCGCCGGGGCCTTGCCGTGGAGGGTCTGCTCGTCGAGCGAGCCCTCGCCGGTGATGACGAGGGTCGCGCGCTCCAGGGCGGGGGCGAAGCCGAGGACGTCCAGCATCAGTTCGATGCCGGGCCGGAAGCTCGCGCCGAGGATGAGCGCGCCGTAGCCGATGCCGCCCGCGCCGCCCGCGCCCGGGGCGAGCGCCGCCTCGGCCGCCCTGGGGCCGACCGCCTTCTCCAGGACGGTGGCGAAGTGCGCGAGGGCCGCGTCCAGGGTGCGGACGTCGTCCGGGGTGGCGCCCTTCTGCGGTCCGTAGACGGCGGGGGCGCCCTTGGGGCCGGTGAGCGGGTTGTCGACGTCGCTGGCGAGGATCAGGTCGACCGTCTCGAAGCGGGGGTCGAGGCCGCTGAGGTCGGCGGTGGCGAGACCCGCGAGGGCCGCGCCGCCGGGGCCCACGGGCTCACCGTCCGCGTCGAGGAGCCGGGCTCCGAGCGCGGCGAGCATGCCGGCGCCGCCGTCGGTGGTGGCGCTGCCGCCGACGCCGAAGACGAGGGTGGTCGCACCGGCGTCCAGGGCCGCGCGGAGCAGCTCGCCGGAGCCGTACGTGGTGGCGGTGAGCGGCGCGAACACACCCGCCGGGAGGAGCTGGAGGCCCGAGGCCTCCGCCATCTCGACGACGGCGGTGGTGCCGCGCAGCGCGAACGCCGCGGTGACCGGTTCGCCGACCGGCCCCGTCACCCGCACCTCGTGCCGTTCGAAACCGGCCGCGACGGCCGCCGCGACGGTGCCGTCGCCGCCGTCCGCGACGGGCAGGGTCTCCACCGTCAGCTCCGGGACGACCCGTCGCAGTCCTGCTGTGACCCGCTCCGCGACCTGCACGGCCGTGAGCGAGCCCTTGAACTTGTCGGCCGCCACCAGCACGTGAGCGACCTGAGTTGCTGCTCCGTCCGTCACCTTGCATCCCTTGCTTTCGAACGTGCAGTCGCGCCGAGGCCGACCCTATCCGTACCGCCGGACGGCGTGCCACCCCCGGATCGGCCGATATTTCGCACCATAGTGGGGTCACATGAGTACGGAACCGATGGAACGGGCACCGGTGGACCCGCCCGACCAGCACACGCCCGACGGCAAGGTCATCGGGATCGGCGTAGCGGCCGTCGTCGCCGTCGTCGCCTGGGCCGCCCTGGGTGAGGACTCCTTCGACAGCGCCTCGTCCACGGCCCTGCAGTGGGTCCTGGCCAATTTCGCGTGGCTGTTCGTGGTCGCCGCGGACGCGTTCCTGGTGCTGTGCGTGGCCATCGCCCTGAGCCGGTTCGGCCGGATCAGGCTGGGCCCGGACGACTCGGAGCCCGAGTTCACCAATCTGGCGTGGATCGCGATGATGTTCAGCGCCGGCATGGGCATCGGTCTGATGTTCTACGGAGTCGGGGAGCCGCTCCAGCACTATCTGAGCCCTCCCCCGGCCAGCGGCGCTCCGGCGGGCACCGGCGCCGCCGCGCTCACGGCGATGGAGTACTCGTTCTTCCACTGGACACTGACCCCGTGGGCGATCTACGGCATCGCCGGGCTCGCGCTCGCGTACGCGGGCTTCCGCAAGGGCCGCGGCAACCGCCTGAGCTCCGCGTTCGTCCCGTTGATGGGGGCGCGGCGGGCGGATTCCTGGCCGGGCAAGGCGATCGACCTGCTCGCGGTCTTCGCGACGGTGTTCGGCACGGCGACGAGTCTGGGACTCGGCGCCCTCCAGGTCGCCGAGGGCCTGAACCTGACGATGGACGTGGAGAACTCGACCGCCACCCAGCTGATCATCATCGTGGCGCTGTCGGCGGCCTTCGTGCTCTCGGCGTTCTCCGGGCTCCACAAGGGCGTGAAGTGGCTCTCGACGCTCAACATCGTCCTCGCGGCCTGTCTGATGCTGTTCGTGTTCCTGCTCGGCCCGACCGTCTACATCCTGGACACCATCCCCGCCTCCGTCGGCGGCTACCTGGACCAGCTGCTCCCGATGGCCAGCCGCACCGGCGCGTTCACCGACCGTGACTGGCTGGGCACGTGGACGATCTTCTACTGGGCGTGGTGGCTGTCCTGGGCGCCGTTCGTCGGCACCTTCATCGCCCGGATCTCGCGCGGCAGGACCATCCGGGAGTTCCTGATGGGCGTGCTGCTCGTACCGTCCGGGGCGACGGTGATCTGGTTCTGCGTGATGGGCGGCACGGCGATCCGGCTGGAGTCCACGGGCGCGGCGGACCTCGCCACGGCCGTCGAGGACGGGGCGGAGGCGTCGCTGTTCGCCATGCTGGAGGCGCTGCCGATCGGCACGGTCACCTCGGTCATCGCGATGCTGCTCGTCATGACGTACTTCGTCACGAGCGCGGACTCGGCGTCGCTGGTCATGGGGTCGCTGACGAGCCGCGGCTCGCTGCACCCGCCGACCTGGCTCGTGGTCACCTGGGGCGTCCTGATGGCCGCGGTGGCGGCGGTGCTGCTGGTGGTGGGCGGGCTGAACTCGCTCCAGACCGCGACGATCCTCGTGGCGCTGCCGTTCGTCCTCGTGATGCTGCTGCTGTGCTTCGCCCTCCTGAAGGAACTGCGGGAGGACCCGGGCGCGGGCCCGGCCCGGCACCACGCGCTGCACGGCCTGCGCGACGCGGTGCGGACACTGGTCGGAGAGGCGATGACCGAGCAGGGCACCGACCGCCACCAGCGGCTCCGCAGGGCGGCGAAGGCCCGCACGGACTTCCAGCCGCCGGAGGACGGGCTCTGAGCCTCACACCCCGCCTCCTCGCCGCGCGCTCCACGCCCCCCTTCGGTACACCGGAGGTATGCGCCTCACGCACGCGGAACTCGCCGACCGGATCCTGGGCGGCTGGACGGGCCGGATCGCCGGGAACATGCTGGGCAAGCCCGTGGAGCAGGGCGAGCACTGGACCCGGGAGCGCATCGACGCGTACCTGCGGCTGACCGACGCCCTCCCGCTGACGGACTACCTTCCTCCCCCGCCGCCCGGCGCCGAGGGCTTCGAGCTGCGGCCCGAGTGGGAGCGGTGCGTGCGCGGCGGGATCGACGGCAGCTGCCGGGACGACGACATCGACTGGTCGATCCTGGGGCTGCACCTCCTGGAGACGTACGGCTCGGGCTTCACGGCCGAGCAGGCGGGCCGGGAGTGGCTGCTGCGGCTCCCGTACCTCCAGACCTTCACGGCCGAGCGGGCCGCCTACCGGAACCTCGTCGCCGGGCTGCGGCCGCCGCTGACGGCCACGTACGACAATCCGCACCAGGAGTGGATCGGCGCGCTGATCCGCGCGGACGCGTACGGCTGGACGTGTCCGGGTGATCCGCGCCGGGCCGCCTCGCTGGCCCGGCGGGACGCGGTCCTCTCGCACACCGGGAACGGGGTGTACGGGGCGATGTGGGCGGCGGCCCTGATCGCGGCGGCCTTCACCGCGCCGGACGTCGGGTCGGCCCTGGAGACGTCCCTGGAGGGGATCCCGGCGGGCAGCCGGCTCGCCAGGACCGTACGGGACACGGCGGCGCTGTACGAGGCGGGGCTCGACTGGCCGACCACGCTCACCACCCAGGCGGAGCGGACGGCGGGGCTCGGCTGGATCCACGTCGTCCCCAACGCGGCCGTGCTGACCGCCGGACTCCTGTACGGGGAGGGGGACTTCACCCGCACGATCGCGCTGACCGTGCGGGGCGGTCTGGACACCGACTCCAACGGCGCGACGGCCGGTTCGGTGGCGGGGGTGATGTGCGGTGCGGCGGCGATCCCGCCCCGGTGGTCGGAGCCGCTGCGGGACCGGGTGAGCAGCGCCGTCCTCGGCTTCGACGGCATCCGGATCGGCGAACTCGCGGAACGGACCGTGCGGTTGGTCGAGCGGACGGAGTGAGCGGACGGCTCGCTCCGTCCCCGTGCCGCGCCGTCAGCCCTGCGGGGGCTCCGGCGGGAGGACCCCGCCGGTGCGCTCCGCCTCGTCCCGGCTGACGGCCCGGGCCTCGGTGCGGTGCCCCCGGGCGATGTAGTCGCGGACGACCGCCTCGACGGCGTCCTGGGGGTTGCCGATGCCGGCCAGAACCATGACTTCCACGACGAGTTCGGCGTCGAGACCGATGTTGACCTTGGCCATGGCGCGAACCTAGCACCCGGCTCAGAACAGGGCGTCCGGTTCCCTCGTACCCGATTCGAAGGCGAGCAGGCGCTGCTTGCGGTCGAGGCCGCCGCCGTAGCCGGTGAGGCCGCCGCCCGCGCCGACCACCCGGTGGCAGGGGACGATGATGCCGACGGGGTTCTTGCCGTTGGCGAGGCCCACGGCCCGGGAGGCGCCGGGGTTGCCGAGTTCCTCGGCGAGTTCGCCGTACGTCCGGGTCTCCCCGTACGGGATGCGGAGGAGCTGCTCCCAGACGCGCAGCTGGAATGCGGTGCCGATCAGGTGCAACGGCAGGTCGAACACGGTGAGTTCGCCGGCGAAGTAGGCGTCGAGCTGGCGGATCGCCTCCCCGAAGGGGCGCGGGTCTGGCTCGCCGAAGGTCTCCTCGGGCGGGCGGTGCCGCTGACCGGTCATGTGGACCCGGCTGAGGACGCCGTCGACGGCGACGAGGGTCAGCGGTTCGTACGGACTGTCCACGACGGTGTGCCGGACGGTGGGGGGCATGGCGGTTCAGTGTCCTTCGCTGGGCAGCAGGTTGATCGGGTGGTCGTCGGTCGCCCACAGGTACTGGACGGCGTAGGCGCGCCAGGGGCGCCAGTGCGCGGCGCGGGCGGTGAGGGCGGCCGGGGTGCCGGGCAGGCCCAGGCCCTCCGCGGCGCGGCGGACGCCGAGGTCGCCGGGGAGGAAGGCGTCGGGGTCGCCGAGGGCCCGCATGGCGATGATCTCTGTGGTCCAGGGGCCGAATCCGGGCAGGGCGAGCAGCCGGGCGCGGGTCTCCTCGCGGTCCTCGGCGGGGCCGAGGGAGAGGGAGCCGTCGGCGAGGGCGCGGACCAGGGTGAGGAGGGTGGTGCGGCGGCTGCGGGGCAGGGCGAGGGTCTCGGGGTCGAGGGCGGCGAGCGCCTCGGGGCCGGGGAAGAGATGGGTGAGGCCGCCCTCGGGGTCGTCGACGGGGGTGCCGTGCGCGGTGACGAGCCGGGCGGCGTGGGTGCGGGCGGCGGCGGTGGACACCTGCTGGCCGAGGACCGCCCGTACGGCGAACTCGGCGGGGTCGACGGTTCCGGGCACCCGCCGGCCGGGCGCCGTGTCCACGATCGTCGCGAGCAGCGGGTCGGCGCGCAGCCGGTCGTCGACGGCCACGGGGTCGGCGTCGAGATCGAGGAGGCGGCGGCAGCGGCTGATCGCCTGGGTGAGGTCGCGCGGGTCGGTGAGGGAGAGCCGGCAGGCGATGTGGTCGGCGCGGGGCACGAGGGCGACGATGCCGTGCCCGTAGGGGAGGCTCAGGGTCCGCCGGTAGGCGCCGTCCCGCCACTCCTCCACACCGGGGACGGCGGTCGCGGCGAGGTGGCCGAAGAGGTTGGAGGGTTCGAGCGGGGCGCGGAACGGCAGCCGCAGGCTGATCACCCCGGGGGTGGTGGCGGTCGCGGCACCGGTGGTCCGGCGGGCGGCGCGGGCGCGGAGTTCGCCGGGGGTCAGGGCGAAGACCTCGCGGACGGTGTCGTTGAAGGTGCGGATGGAGGAGAAGCCGGCCGCGAAGGCGACCTCGCCGAGGGGCATGGGCGTCGTCTCGATGAGGACCCGGGCGGTCTGGGCACGCTGCGCGCGGGCCAGGGCGAGGGGGCCGGCGCCGAGTTCCGCGAGCAGTTGGCGTTCGATCTGGCGGGTGGACCAGCCGAGCCGCCGGGCCAGCCCGGGGACGCCCTCCCGGTCCACGACCCCGTCCTGGATGAGGCGTACGGCGCGGGCGACGGCGTCGGCGCGGACGTTCCACTCGGGCGAACCGGGGCTCGTGTCGGGGCGGCACCGCTTGCAGGCCCGGAATCCGGCGCGCTGGCAGGACGCCGCACTCGGGTGGAACTCCATGTTCTCGGGCTTCGGCGGGACGACCGGGCAGCTGGGTCGGCAGTAGATCCGGGTGGTGCGGACGGCGGTGAAGAACACGCCGTCGAAGCGGGCGTCCTTCGACTGGACGGCCCGTACGCAGCGCTCGGTGTCGGTGTGCATGGTTCAAGGATCGGGGACGGACGGCCCTCGGGCTGGCGAGAAAACGACATGGACGTCCGTCCCCGGCCGGGGCGGGTCAGCCGGTGACCGTCCGGTAGTGGGTGGTGAGCCGGCCGTCCTCGCCGAGGACGTGGAAGGCGAGCGCGGGCGGCTGGTCCAGGTGGACGTGCGGGTTCGCGCCCGGGTGCTCCCAGGGGAGCCGGAGGGAGGAGACGACGCCCGGGGCGACGAGCAGCGGGCGGCCGGCGAAGGTGGTGGCGGCGGCCGTGTGGGCGTGGCCCGCGAGGAAGGCGGTGAGGTGGGGGTGGCGGTCGGCGAGCGCGGCGAGCCGCTCCTCGCCGAACTGCCGGATGCCGTCCACGTAGGGGGTGTGCAGGGGGACGGGCGGGTGGTGGAAGGCGACGAGGACGGGGACCTCGTGCGGGGTGTCGGCGAGGACCCCGTCCAGCCACGCGAGCGTCGCGTCCTCCAGGAAGCCCTCGTCCTTGCCTGGGACCGAGGAGTCGCAGAGGGCGATCACGAAGCCCTCGCCGCGGAGCACCTGGTTGACGGGGGCGGCGGGGTCGGACGGGGCTGCGGGACCGGCCGGGTCCCCGGCCTCCGCCGTGGTGGCCGGGGCGAGGAGGGCCGCCCGGAAGGCGGCCCGCTCGTCGTGGTTCCCGGGGCAGGCGAGCAGCGGATGCCGGGAGCGCAGCAGCTCCCGGACGACCGCGTACTCCTGCGGGGTGCCGTGGTCGGCGAGGTCCCCGGTGACGAGGACGGCCGCCAGGTCGTACGGCAGCTCCTCCAGGTGGCGCAGGACCGCGCGGGTCCGGTCGACGCTGCGCGGTTCCCCGTCGACATGGATGTCGCTGACATGGGCGATGACGATCACGTGACTCGGTCCTCCGTCGGTGCGCGCGAGCGGGTGCTCGTCCGACCGTACGGTGATCACGGTCCGTGCGGTAAGGGCCGGTCGGCGACGGGTGGCCCGGCCCCCGCCGGGGTCCTACTGGCCGCCCACCGGGCCGACGTACGTGCCGGGGCGGGTGGCCGCGTCCTGGAGCAGGACCGAGGAGTAGTCCCAGGTCAGCGTGGTCGAGTGGGTCTCGCCGGGCGGGGTGATGACGATCTTCTTCGGCTTGAACTCGGTGCTGTTGGACTCCGGGTCGTAGGACAGGTAGGTGATGGTGAAGCTGGTCGCGGCCCCCGGCGCCAGGGTGACCTGCCGGGGCTTCTGGGAGGTCTGCCGGGTGAGCGACCAGGTGAGGTCGCCGACCAGGTCGACGCCCGGGTAGCCGTTGAGCACGCAGGTGGCGCCGCTCTTGTTGGTCAGGGCGATGACGACCCCGCCCTGCTCGCCGACGGCCTGGGCGCCGCTGCCGGGCGCGACGGCGAAGCCGAGGCCGGCGGTGGTGCAGCGCTTCGCCGCCCCGGAGGCGCCCGAACCGGAACCCGTCCCGGCGCCCGGGCTCTCCGTACCACCGGAGGAACCACCGGACGCCCCGCCGGACGTCGTACCGCCGGTGGAACCGCCCGAGGTCGAACCGCCCGACGTACCGCCGGTGGTCGCGGCGGACGAGGAGGCGGACGGCGCCGGGGCCGAGGACGCGCCGGGTGCGGCCGAACCGCCGCTCGCCGACCCGCCCGACGAGGCGCCGGAGCAGCCCGTCAGGGCGAGGCCGCACACGAGCGCGGCGGTGGAAAGGACCGGAACACGAAGACCACGCAAGGCTGGAACTCCCCCGTTGCTGTGCCGCGTTCCCACGGCACAAGATCACTTGTCGGCATACGATCACATGCCGTCACGCGGTCGGTCGCACCGGCGCGCCGGACTACTCGAACCGCGTGGTGTCCCCGGCCCCGCGGCGCAGGATCTCGGGATCACCGCTGGAGAAGTCGACGACAGTGGTGGGTTCGGTTCCGCAGTCGCCGGAATCGACCACCGCGTCGACCTGGTGGTCGAGCCGCTCCTTGATCTCCCAGCCCTGGGTGAGCGGTTCGCTCTCGTCGGGCAGCAGGAGGGTGCTGGAGAGCAGCGGCTCACCGAGTTCGGCCAGCAGCGCCTGGGTGACGACGTGGTCGGGGATGCGGACGCCGACCGTCTTCTTCTTGGGGTGGAGGAGCTGGCGCGGCACCTCCTTCGTCGCGGGCAGGATGAAGGTGTAGGGGCCGGGGGTCGCCGCCTTGACCGCGCGGAAGACGTCGTTGTCGATGTGCACGAGCTGGCCCAGCTGGGCGAAGTTCTGGCACATGAGCGTGAAGTGATGCCGGTCGTCGAGGTCGCGGATCGCCCGGATGCGGCTGATGCCGTCCCGGCTGCCGAGGCGGCTGCCGAGCGCGTAACAGGAATCCGTCGGGTACGCGACGAGCGCCCCGTTCCGGATGCTGTCGGCCACCGCTGCGATGGTGCGCGACTGGGGGTTGTCGGGGTGCACGTCGAAGTACTTCGCCATGGGGACAGTCTATTTTCGCAGTCGGCGCCAGACCGCCTTCGCCGCGTTGTGGCCGGACATGCCGTGCACGCCGGGTCCGGGCGGGGTCGCGGAGGAGCAGAGGAAGACCGCCGGGTGCGGGGTGGCGTAGGGCCGGAGCGAGAGGGTGGGGCGCAGCAGGAGCTGGAGGCCACGGGCGGCGCCGCAGGCGATGTCGCCGCCGACGTAGTTGGCGTTGCGGGCGGCGAGTTCGGGGGGTCCGGCGGTGGCGCGGGCCAGGACGCGGTCGCGGAAGCCGGGGGCGAAGCGCTCGATCTGACGCTCGATCGCCTCGGTGAGGTCGCCGGTCCAGCCGTTCGGCACATGGCCGTACGCCCAGAACACGTGCTTGCCCTCGGGGGCGCGGCCCGGGTCGACGAGGCTGGGCTGCGCGGTGATGAGGAAGGGGGCGTCGGGGGCGGTGCCGGAGGAGGCCTGGCGCAGGGCGGTGCCGATCTCCCCGGCGGTGGGGCCGACCTGGACGGTTCCGGCGCGCCGGGCTTCCTCGGCGGTCCACGGTACGGGTCCGTCGAGCGCGTAGTCGATCTTGAAGGCGCTCGCGCCGTACCTGTAGTGGTCGTAGTGGCCGCCGAAGCCCGCGATCCGCGCGAGGGCGGTCGGTGAGGTGTCGAAGACGTAGGCGCGGGCCGGGGGCAGGTCGTCGAGCCGCTTGACCTCGTAGTCGGTGTGGACGGCGCCGCCGAGGTCCTTGAGGTAGGCGGTGAGGGCGTCGGAGATGGACTGGGAGCCGCCCCGGGGCATCGGCCAGCCGTTGGCGTGGGCGGCGAGCGCGAAGACCAGGCCGACGGCGCCGGTGGCGAAACCGTCGAGCGGGGCGATGACATGGCCGACGAGTCCGGCGAACAGCGCGCGGGCCTTCTCGTCCCGGAAGCGGCGCGTCAGCCAGGTGGACGGCGGCAGTCCGGCGAGGCCGAAGCGGGCGAGGGTGACGGGGTCGCGGGGCAGCGCGGTGAGCGGCAGCTGCATGAAGTCCCGGGCGAGGGTGTCCCAGCGACCGAGGAAGGGGGCGACGAGTCTGCGGTACGCGCCCGCGTCGCGCGGCCCGAAGGAGGCGGCGGTCTCGGCGACGGAGCGGGCGAGGACGGCCGCGGTCCCGTCGTCCCAGGGGTGGGCCATGGGCAGTTCGGGGTGGAGCCAGTCCAGTCCGTACCGCTCCAGCGGCATCGTCCTGAAGACGGGCGACCCGATGCCGAGGGGGTGCACGGCCGAGCAGGGGTCGTGGCGGAAGCCGGGGAGGGTGAGTTCCTCGGTCCTGGCGCCGCCGCCGACGGTGGACCTGGCCTCGAAGACGGCCACGGAGAAGCCCCTGCGGGCCAGTTCGACGGCGGCGGTCAGTCCGTTCGGCCCGGCCCCCACGACGACGGCATCGAGCATCGACGTCACCTTCGACACCTTCGGACTCCTTCGTCAGCCGATGGCCAGGGCTCCCAGGATAGGCCGCTGGTGACGCGGGCCCCAGGGGCCCCCGGGAGTCGCCGCGTCAGGAACTCGCCTCCCCGGGGGTCTCATCGCCGACGAGCAGCGTCCGGACGCGTTCGGCGGTCGCCGCGTCCCTCGCCGCCGTGAACGGCAGCGCGTTCCCGCCGGTGATGCGGAACGGCTCACCGGCGACCGTCGTCTGCGCGCCGCCGGCCTCGGCGACGAGGAGGAGTCCGGCCGCGTGGTCCCAGGCGTACTCCCAGGAGAAGGCGGTGGCGTCGATCGCGCCCCGGGCGACGGCCAGGTACTCGAGGCCGGCGGAGCCGCAGGGCCGGGGCGCGACGCCCTCGGTGACCAGGCCGAGCAGGGCGCGCTTCTGGTCCGGGGTGGTGTAGTCGGGGTGCGAGGTGGCGACCTCCAGGACGGCGCCGGGCGCGGGCGAACCGGCGTGCAGCGGCTGCCCGTTGAGGGTGGCGCCCCGGCCGCGTACGGCCACGGCGAACTCGTCGAGGGCGGGCGCGAAGGTCCAGGAGGCGAGGAGTTCGCCGTGCCGGGCGAGCGCGACGAGGGTGCAGAAGCCGGGGTCGCCGTGGACGAACTGGCGGGTGCCGTCGACGGGGTCCACGATCCACACGGGGGCGTCGCCGCGCAGCGCCTCGTAGAGAGCGGGGTCGGCATGGACGGCTTCCTCGCCGACGACCACGGAACCGGGCAGCAGCGCGGTCAGGGAGGCGGTGAGATGGGCCTCGGCAGCCCGGTCGGCGACGGTGACCAGGTCGTGCGGCCCGTCCTTCTCGACTATCTCCTCCGCGGCGAGCTGCCGGAAGCGCGGCATGATCTCGGCGGCGGCCGCCTTGCGGACCGCCTCCTCCACCTCGGTCGTACGGCCGCCGAGGACGTGCTCAAGGAAGTCATCGATCATGCGTCCAGCTAAGCACGCGGGACTGACGGCCGGACAGGCGCACTCGTCATCCGCCGTTTCCCCGAGGAGTACCCTTTGGCCGAGTTCACCCCTTACATGCAGGGAGGGTCCGTGCACGGCGCGTACCACGGCGAGTACAAGGTCCCCGGCGGAAAGCTGGTGGTCGTCGACCTCGACGCCGAGGACGGCGTCCTGCGGAACGTCCGGGTCGCCGGGGACTTCTTCCTCGAACCCGACGAGGCGATCCTGTCGATCGACCGCGCCCTGGAGGGCGCACCGGTCGACACCGACGCGACCGGGCTCGCGGCCCGGATCGACGCGGCGCTGCCGCCGGGCACGCAGATGTTCGGGCTGACCGCGGAGGGCGTCGGGGTCGCGGTCCGCCGCGCCCTGGCCCACGCCACCGACTGGACCGACTACGACTGGCAGCTGATCCACGAGCCGCCGCAGTCCCCCGCCCTGCACATGGCGCTCGACGAGGTCATCACGGCCGAGGTGGCCGCCGGCACCCGGCCGCCGACCCTGCGGGTCTGGGAGTGGGGCGCCCCCGCCGTGGTCATCGGCAGCTTCCAGTCCCTGCGCAACGAGGTCGACCCGGAGGCCGCCGAGCGGCACGGCATCCAGGTGGTGCGCCGGATCAGCGGCGGCGGGGCGATGTTCATCGAACCGGGCAACACGATCACGTACTCGCTGTCCGTGCCCGACGCCCTGGTGCAGGGGCTCTCGTTCACCGACAGTTACGCCTACCTCGACGACTGGGTGCTCGGCGCGCTCGGTGACATGGGCGTAAGGGCCTGGTACCAGCCGCTCAACGACATCGCCACGGAGGCGGGCAAGATCGCGGGCGCGGCGCAGAAGCGGATGGTGACGGGGCAGGGCGCGGTCCTGCACCACGTGACGATGGCGTACGACATCGACGCGGACAAGATGACGGAGGTGCTCCGCATCGGCCGCGAGAAGCTCTCCGACAAGGGCACGAAGAGCGCGAAGAAGCGCGTGGACCCGCTGCGCCGCCAGACCGGCCTGCCGCGCGAGGCGGTCATCGACCGGATGATCGCCTCGTTCCGGGGCCGGTACGGCCTGTCGGAGGGCCATGTCACGGAGGACGAACTGACGCGGGCGAAGGTACTGGCGGAGTCGAAGTTCGGCACGACGGAGTGGACGGGGCGGGTGCCGTAGGCGGGCGGAGGCCGGGGGGTGGGGGCGCCAGGAGCATGCGGGTGCCGGGGTCGTCGTACGACGGATGCCGAAGCCGGATACCGAATCCGGGTGCCGAAACCGCCGCCCCCGAACCCCGCGTCCGTGCTGCGTAGGGTGGCCGTATGCGTGTCGAGGCGCCGGTGAAGCCCGGTCTGCGGATGGAGAGCGCCGACGGGCGCCGGCTCGTGCTGCTGCAGGGCGCGGTTCCCGTGCTCTTCGCCCGGCAGCGGGTCACGCACCGCGGGCTGCACTACGCGCGCACGGGCCGGTACGCCTCCCCACTGCCCCCGCTCCGGGCCGAACGGGCGCGTGCCGTCGCGGAGTTCGCGGCGCCGGGGTCGGCGGAGTGGTCGGAGCGCTGGGCCGCGTACGCGGAGGTGGAGCTCCGGACGGCGGCCGACGGACCGCTCCACACGGGCGGGTGGCTGCTCGCCCCGGACGCCCACCGGTGGTTCATGGACGGCAACTGGCCCAAGCTCCTGGCCCATGACCCCGACCGGGGCCATCTGACCTGGTTCGGCTACGGCGACCCGGTGGAGGACGCGCGCGATCTGCTGCCGCTGCGGGCGCTGTCGCACCCGGAGGCGCCCCGGGTGAAGGCGTACCGCCGTCAGTACCGGGAGGGCGTGCTCCCGCCGGTGTTCCTCTGGTGGATCAGCGGTCTCAACTCCCCCGTGGTGCTCGACGGTCACGACCGGCTGACGGCGGCGCTCGCGGAGGGCGGCAGGCCGGAGGTGCTGGTCCTCTCACGGGCCGTCGACGCCGCGTGGGTGGCGCTCTTCGCCGAGCGCCCGGTGATCGAGTACGAGAAGCGGGTCGCCGCGCTCGACGGCCCGCTCGCCGCGCTGCGGATCGCGAACGAGAGCCGGAGGCTGGCCTCCGAGCTCCGGGCCGTCGTCCACTCCCCCGATCTCACCCGGGCCTGGCCGTTCCCGGGCGGCGCCCCCGCCTGGGACGCGGCCGCGGCCGCGCACGTACCCGGCTGGGCCCCCGACGCCGAGGCCTGATCGCGTCACCCCCTCGTAGGTCCGGCCCCCTGATCGGGTGACCGTATCCGTCTCCCGTCGTTGAGCCCTCGCGGGCCGGAACGGCGTGCGAGGGACCTGCTGAAACGTCTCCGCACTCTCCCGGCCCGGGAATCACGAAGTCGACGGTACGGAGATCAGGTGGGA
Source organism: Streptomyces sp. Root1304 (assembly GCF_001426405.1). GTDB lineage: Bacteria > Actinomycetota > Actinomycetes > Streptomycetales > Streptomycetaceae > Streptomyces. Next base: position 589,704 of record NZ_LMEP01000022.1, read on the forward strand.
CGGGCGAGGAAGCTCATGGCGACGGTCGCGGGCGCCGTACTGGCGGTGTGCCCCCTCGGGGTGGCGCCGCCGGCCCAGGCCGTCGTCGGGGGTCAGGAGGCGCGGCCCCACCAGTACCCCTTCATGGCGGGGCTCGTGGACGTCCTGGAGCGACGGGTGATGTGCGGGGGCGCACTGATCGGCGACCGCTGGGTGCTGACCGCCGCCCACTGTCTGACGGGGTCGTACAGCGACACCACGCGGGTGGGCGTGCTCCTCGGCGACCACGACCTGACCACCGGGGACGACAGCCCGCACGCGGTCCTGGTGACCCCGGACCGGTTCGTCACGCACCCGGGGTACGACCCGGAGACCCAGCGCGACGACATCGCCCTGGTCCGGCTGTCCGAACCGGTCGCGCTCAACCGTGACGTGCGCCCGGTCGCGCTGCCCGCCGCGTACGCCCCGGGCACCTTCGACCGCACCCAGGTCGAGGCCCCCGGCTGGGGCACCACCTCCTTCGGCGGCCGCACCTCCGACGTGCTGCGGACCGTGGCGCTCGGGACGATGAGCAACCGGGAGTGCGCGAGCCGGGGGATGGCGCAGGTCGCCCCCACGCAGATCTGTACGTACTCCCCCGGGCGCGACACCTGTCAGTACGACTCCGGCGGCCCCCTGGTCCGCGCGGTCGGGGGGCGGCCGTACGTCGTCGGTCTGGTGTCCTACGGCAAGGAGTGCGCGACCGCCACCCCCGCCGTGAACACCCGTGTCCGGTCCTACGTCAGCTGGATCGAGCGGACGACCGGGCTCCCCCGCGCCTCATGAGCGCGGTGTAGAGGAGCAGCGAGGCGGCGAGCCCCACGGCCCAGCCGTAGTCGGCGAGGGGTTCGAGGAAGGGGATGAGGCCGTCCTCGGGGAAGGGCCCGGTGCCGGGCGCCGAGTGCGAGCCGCCGACCGCGAGGACGCCGCCGACCACGAAGGCGAGCACGGCCACCGGGTTCCAGCCGCCCCGGTACCAGTAGGGGCCGTCGGCCCGGTAGAGGCCGTCGAGGTCGAGGACGGTCCGGCGGACGAGCCAGTAGTCGGCGATGAGGATGCCGGCGACCGTGCCGAGGAGCCCGCCGACGAGGCCGAGCCAGGTGAAGATGTACAGCTCGGGGGTGGCGGTCAGCTTCCACGGCATGATCAGCACGCCGACGACGCCGGTGATCAGCGCGCCGGTACGGAATCCGATCAGCTTCGGGGCGAGGTTGGCGAGGTCGTACGCCGGGGAGACGACGTTCGCCGCGAGGTTTACCGAGAGGGTCGCGACCAGGACGGTCACCAGGGCGAAGAGCAGCCCGAAGACGTTGTCGGTCCGGGCGGCGAGCGCCACCGGGTCCCAGACGGGAGCCCCGTACACGGCCTGCGAGCCGGAGGTGACGAGCACCGAGAGCAGCGCGAACAGGGTCATGGTGGTGGGGAGGCCGAGGGTCTGGCCCCACACCTGGGCGCGCTGGCCGGCGCCGAAGCGGGTGAAGTCGGGGATGTTGAGGCTGAGCGTCGCCCAGAAGGCGATCATGCCCATGAGGGCGGGGAAGAAGACCGGCCAGAAGTCGGCGCCCCAGCCGAGTTTCGACGGCTGGTCGAGCAGCGGCCCGAGGCCGCCGGCCTTGGCGGTGATCCATACGAGGAGGGCGAGCGCGCCGAGGACGACGAAGGGCGCGGCCCAGTTCTCGAAGCGGCGCAGGGTCTCCATCCCCCGGTGGATGATGGCGAGTTCGAGGGCCCAGAAGAGGACGAAGCAGAGCCAGAGCGTCCACGGCTGCCCGCCGATCCGGGAGGCCTCCGCCCAGCCACCGCCGAAGACCTTGTCGAGCAGGACGAAGATGCCCTGGCCGCCGATCCAGGTCTGGATGCCGAACCAGGCGCAGGCGACCCCGGCGCGGACGAGGGCGGGCAGGTTCGCCCCGCGCAGGCCGAAGGAGGCGCGGGCGAGGACGGGGAACGGGATGCCGTACTTGGGTCCGGCGTGCCCGGTGAGCAGCATCGGCAGCAGGACGACGACATTGGCGAGGGCGATGGTGAGGACGGCCTGCTTCCAGTCCATGCCGAGGGCGACGAGACCGGAGGCGAGCATCCAGGACGGGATGTTGTGCGCCATGCCGACCCAGAGGGCGGCGAAGTTGTAGGTGGTCCAGCGGCGCCGGGCGACAGGGACGGGGAGCAGGTCGTCGTTGACGAAGCGGGGGTCGGTGGGGGCGGCGCCGGGGGCGAGTTCGACCGGGGCGTCGGAGGGGGCGGGGGCGGTGGGTCTTCCCGGGGGGACGGTCGCCGTCATGCGGAGGAACCCTTCGTTCGGCGGGGAGGACGGAACGAGGCCCGATCAGGGTCGGTGGGACGGAGTGGCCGGGGATCGTGTCCGGAAGTCCGCCCGGCCGGCCGGGCAGCGCTGGTTTTCGGACACGTTCCAGGGGATGTCTCTACCCGCGCGGCGGCGATCCGGAACCATGCGTGCCCGCGCCTCCGTCCTAGCTGATGGAGACTCAAGAAGCCGCTGTGGTAGGACAGTTCGGTCGAACGATCGAACGACAGCGGAATGTCCGCATGGACGGGGGATCACGAGATGGCAGTCACGGTGCCCGGCTGGGCCGACACGCTCCTGGATCTGATCGGGGTCGCGTGGCCGAACGTCGACGAGGACGCCTACCGGGACATGGCGGACGCCCTCAGAGAGTTCGCCGAGGACCTGGAGGACGACGGGCAGCTCGCGAACAACCACTTCGAGCGGCTGCTCTCCTCGGGTCAGGGCGAGGCGATGGACGCCCTCGACGAGCACTGGGCGAAGATCAAGACCAAGCACATCAAGGACATCGCCGGTGCGGCCCGCACGGTCGCGACCGCCCTGGACACGGCGGCCGCCGCGATCGAGGCCATGAAGCTGGCCGCGCTCGTCCAGCTCGGCTACCTCGCCTCCGAGGCGGGCATCGCCATCTCCCTCATCCCGGTGACGGGCGGTCTGTCCGCGCTGATCGGCGCGGGCGCCATGCGGGCCACGCAGGAGGTGATCAAGCGGCTGATCAAGGAGTGCGTGGAGGAGGCCGTCGGCTACGTCGTGGCCGCGCTGACCGAGCCGGCCGTGGCGGCCCTGGAGGGCATGGCGGCCGACCTCGTCGTACAGCTGGGGGCCGTGGCGATCGGCCTCCAGGACGGGGTGGACCTCGACCGGACGAAGGAGGCGGGCACCGAGGGCTTCAAGGGCGGGGTGGAGTCCGGCAAGGAGTCCCTGAATCTGGCCTCGGCCGGTGGCGGGGGCGGCGGTTCGAAGGGCAGCGGCCTGAAGAACCTGCACATCGAGCACCAGGAACACGATCACGCCTCCACCCAGCTCAACTCCGTCAGCGTGGGCATCCATGGCAAGACGGCGGGCAAGCTCACGAAGGCGAAGACCGCGCACGGCCGCACCCGGGGCCGGGACTCCATCGCCGATGCCATCGACCCGGTCGCCGACAAGGCCCTCGCCGCGCTCACGAAGGCCGCCAAGAACATGGGCGACCACGTCGGCAAGACGCTGCCCAAGGTCGTCAAGCAGATCTCCGTCGACCACAAGAACACCGACGACGACCTCCGCGACCGCTTCGCCCGACAGCGGAAGGGCGACGGCGACGACCAGCGGAAGGGGAACGGCCCCGGCAAGGACGGCCGCGGCCCCACGCGCTCCGACGGCCCGCTCCGCTCCCGCCCCGAACCGCTGCGGGACGCCAAGGACGACCCCCGCCGCAACAGCGTCCCGCTGGACAAGAAGACCTGCAAGAACGACCCGGTCGACGTGGCGACCGGTGTCATGACGCTGCCGCAGACGGACCTGTCGCTGCCGGGCACCCTGCCCCTCGCCCTGGAGCGCACCCACCTCTCCGACTACCGCTACGGGCAGTGGTTCGGGCGGAGTTGGGCCTCCACCCTCGACGAGCGCATCGAGCCCGACCCGGTGGGCGGCGGCGCCGTCTGGGCGCGCGAGGACGGCTCCCTGCTGGTCTATCCGCGCCTCCCGCAGCCGGACGGCGAGCCCGTCCTGCCGGTCGAGGGCCCGCGGGTCCCGCTGGCGCACGGAGGCACGTACGAGGATCTGACCACGTACACGGTCACGGAGCCCGGCACCGGACTCACCCGCTCGTTCACGGGCAGCCCGTTCCGGACGTCGACGGCGTACTGGCTGACCGGGATCACCGACCGCAACGACAACTCCGTGACGTTCGCCCGCCGTTCGGACGGCTCCCCCACCGCCGTCTCGCACAGCGGCGGCTATCTGGTCCGGCTCACCACCGAGAACGACCGGGTCGTCGCCCTGGCGGTGAACACCCCGCGGGGGCCGGTGGACGTCATGACCTACGGGTACGAGACGTCAGGGAACCTCGGCTCGGTCGTCAACTCCTCGGGGCTGCCGCTGCGTTTCACGTACGACCACGCCGACCGCGTGACTTCGTGGATCGACCGCAACGGCTCGACGTTCCGCTACGTGTACGACGGGGAGGGCCGGGTCGTCGAGACCGTCGGCCCCGACGGCCACCTCTCCTCCGCCTTCGCCTACGACACCGCGCGACGGACCACCCGCTACACCGACTCCACGGGCGCCACCACGGTCTACCGGCTCAACGAGCGGCTGCAGACAGTCGCCGAGACCGACCCGCTGGGCAACACCGTCAGCCAGGACTGGGACCGGTACGACCGGCTCCTGAGCCGCACGGACACCCACGGCAGGACGGCGACCTGGACCTGGGACGAGCACGGGCACCTCACGGCCGTGACGACCCCGGGCGGCGCGGTGACCACGGCCGAGTACGACGCGCACGGCATGCCGGTCGCCACCACCGCGCCGAACGGGGCGCGTTGGACGAGGACGTACGACGAGCGCGGCAACCAGCTGTCGCTGGTGGGCCCGGACGGCGCGGAGGTCCGCTTCACCTACGACGGGCACGGCGCCCTGCTCTCCGTCACCGACGTCGACGGCCGCACGGAGACGTTCGTACCGGACCGCGCGGGGCTGCCGCTCCTGCAGGCCGACCAGGCGGGGAACACCGTCACCTTCACCCGGGACGCGTTCGGCCGCCCCGTCACCGCCGACGCCGGCGGGGCCGTCACCACCCTCGAATGGACCGTCGAGGGCCTGCCGGCGCGGCGGACCGCCCCCGACGGCAGCACCCACACCTGGGAGTACGACGGCGAGGGCAACTGCCTCGCCGAGGTCGACGCCTCCGGGGCCCGCACCCTCCACGAGTACACGCACTTCGACCTCCCCTCGGCCAGGACCACGCCGGACGGCGCCCGCCACGAGTTCGGCTACGACACCGAACTGCGGCTCACCCGGGTCCTCAACGCGGCCGGGCGCAGCTGGAGTTACGCCTACGACTCGGTCGGCCGTGTCGTCTCGGAGTCCGACTTCGACGGCCGGACGATCGCGTACGCGTACGACGCGGCGGGCCGCTGGAGCGCACGGACCAACGCCCTCGGACAGACCGTCACCCACCGCTTCGACGACGACGGCATGCTGGTCGCCAAGGAGGCGGACGGCACCGTCACCCGCCTCACGTACGACGTCATGGGGCGGCTGACCTCGGCCGCGTCACCGCACTCGACTCTCACCGTCGAACGGGACGACCGGGGCCGGGTCACCGCCGAGACCGTCGACGGCCGCACCACGCGCTTCCGCCACGACGCGCTCGGGCGGCGCACCGGCCGGGTCACCCCGAGCGGGGTGACCACCACGCTGACGTACGACGCGGACGGGAACCGCTCCGCGCTCGACCTCGGCGGCCACACCCTGCGCTTCACCCACGATCCCCTCGGCCGGGAGGTGCACCGCTCCCTCGGACCGCTCGACGCTCCGCTGGCCCTCTCCACCGAGTGGGACGGCGCGGGCAGGATCAGGGAGCAGACGCTGGCCGTGCCGGGCCGTGTGCTGCGCTCCCGCGCGTACGACTACCGGCCCGACGACCGGGTGCGCTCCGTCACGGACCTCCTCACGGGGCAGACCCGCACCTTCGCACGCGACGCGGCGGGCCGCGCCTCGCGGATCGAGGCCCCCGGCTGGACCGAGACGTACGCGTACGACATCGAGGGCAACCAGACCGACGCCCGGTGGCCGGACCGGGCCCCGCATCCCGAGTCCCGGGGCCCGCGCGGTTTCGAGGGGACCGCGCTCCGCTCCGCCGGGTCGACGAGCTACGTCCACGACGCGGCGGGCCGGGTCGTCGAGCGGCGCAGGAAGCGGCTCTCCCGCAAGCCGGAGGTGTGGCGCTACACCTGGGACGCCGAGGACCGGCTCGTGTCCTGCACGACGCCCGACGGCGTGCTGTGGACGTACCTGTACGACGCGTTCGGCCGCCGGACGGCGAAGCGGCGGCACGGTCCGGACGGCACGGTCGTCGAGCGGACGGTGTTCACCTGGGACGACGCGCGCCTGGCGGAACAGACGGACAGCGTCGGCGCCACCACCCTGACCTGGGAGCACGACGGGCACCGGCCGCTGGCGCAGCTGGAGCACCGGGGGACGGTGGGGGGCGAGGCCGGGGGCGGAGCCGAAGCCGACGCCGGAGCCGGGGACGGTGCCGAGGCCGACGCCGACGCCGGGCAATCCGCCGTCGATCAGGCCGAGTTCGACTCCCGTTTCTTCGCCGTCGTGACCGACCTCATCGGCACGCCCACCGAACTCGTCGACGAGACCGGCCGCATCGCCTGGCGCAGCCGTGCCACCCACTGGGGCGTCACCAGCTGGAACCAGGACGCCGACGCCTATACGCCACTCCGCTTCCCCGGCCAGTACGCGGACCCGGAGACCGGTCTCCACTACAACTACTTCCGGCACTACGACCCGGAGGCCGGCCGCTACCTCACCCCGGACCCCCTGGGTCTCGATCCCGCGCCGAACCCCGCGGGCTACATCGCCGACCCGCTCACGGAGGCCGACCCGCTGGGTCTCGCACCCTGCCTCCAGGCCCTCCAGGACATGGCGACGAAGATCGCGCACGTCTTCCCGGAGGACAAACGGCGCTACCAGACCGTCGCGGTCATCCACGCGATCACACCGAAGGGGCCCCGCACGTTCGTGGCGGGAACGAGCAGGGTGCCGCTGACCAAGGCCCAGATGAAGCTGGCGGAGGAGATGGGCCTCATCCCGATCCCGTCGGACGAGTACCTGCCCAAACCCCCGCCGGGCGAGCGGGGCGGACACGCCGAACAGAACATCCTCCACTTCCTCAACAGGAGGAACGACGCCAACGGCGGGGAGAGCTGGCTGCCGACGCACGGCGCCGCCTCCCGGCCCGTCTGTCCGGACGTCTGCCCGCCGATCATCCGGGCGGCCGCGGGCGGCGGGCGGATCGTGGCGCTCTACGAGCCCAACGGCACCTATCTAAAGTTCTACTGGCCCGACAACTACCTCAGGAAGAAGTAGGAACCACCATGGAGTACGAAGCCGTCCGAGCCGAGCTCACCGCCACCGAGGAGCTGCCGGGCCTCGGCTCGGCGCTCGGCCGGCTCGACTCGCTGCTCGTCAGGGACGGGTCCCACTGGGTCGTGGCGCGCGACGGTGAGCGGGTCGGGGCCGGCCGGGTCTCCGGGGATCCGGGCAGGGTCTTCGAGGCCCGGTACGACTGGCCGCTGCCCGGCACGGAGCGCGTGTACGTCAGCCCGGTGCCCGGCGGCGGTCTCGCGGTGAGCGGCGGCGGCTCCGTCGCCCTCCACGAGGCGGACGGAAGCGTGCGGTGGACGTTCCCGCACCCCGCGTGGCCGAGCGGCACGCACGGCGCCTGCGCCCCGGACCCGTCCGGCACGGCACTGCTCGCGGTCGTCCGGCCGGCCCTCGACACCGACCCGACCGAGGTGCTCCTGAACCTGGACCTCGTCACCGGCGCGGTCCTGGCGTCGACGGAACTCCCGACGCGCTGGGGGACGTACGAGTTCCAGCAGCCCCTCGGTCCGGCCGCCGCCCGGGAGGTCCTCCTCAACGCGGCGCAGGGGCAGGAGGAGGCGTACTCCCTGCTGGTCGCCGCCGGGCGGGAGCGCCTGGCCCTCACCCGGGTCGGCGGCTTCGACGAGCCGTTCACCGGCGACACCCTCCCCTCCGGCGCCTTCCTGACGCTCGCCGTCGCCGGGGAACAGCTCACCCGCTACGACGCACCCGACCGTCCCCGCACGGTGGCGAAGGCGGCCGAGGTCCTCGCGGACGATCTCGTCTTCATGGGGCGACCGGGCTTCCTCGACGGGGAACGGGTCCTGACGGCGGCAGGCGAGGATCCCTGGGAGGAGGAGTGCCGCCATCTCCTCCTGGACGCCACCGATCTGCGCCCCCGCGCGGAGATCACGTATCCCCCGGGCGCGGCGGTGACGTCCCGGACCCTGCCCCTGGGCGACGGCACCTGGCTCACCTTCGCCGAGGACACGATCCAGCGCTGGCGGACCGTCTGACCGCGACGCGGTCGTGCCTGCACTCCTCCCCGTAGGGGTCAGTGATCGGGCTGGGCCCGCACGGTGCCGTGGAGGTAGGCGGCCAGGATCGTCCGGAGCGAGGCGGTCTCGTCGATGGCGGTCCGGTAGAACACCAGCGAGTCCGTGAGGGCGATCAACTCCTCGACGTGCGCGTCCGAGGAGGGGAGTCCCGCCCGGATGAGGGCCGAGGCCGTCACCCGCCGGGTGACGGCGTGGACCTCGGACGCCGACGTCAGCTTCGCCCGAAGGTGTGGCGCGTCATCGAGTTCGAGGATGAGGGCGTACCGGGCCCTCATGTCGTGGCGCCGGAGCGCGAGCGTCTCGACGAGCCCCGCGATCATCGTGGCGAGCTCGTCGACGGCGAGCCGCTTCCCGTCCTTCGCCGCCGCGCCCAGGGAGGCGGCGAGTTCCTCGGCGTCGGCCTTCGAACGGGCGGCGAGCGCGTCGACGATGAGCTCCACGAGCGCGAGCCGTGTCTTCGCGTGATACGACGTCGACCCCTGCGGGATCCCCGCCTCGCGGTCGACGGCCCGATGGGTCAGGGCGCGAACACCGTCGCGGGCGATGACACGAATCCCGCTGTCGGCAATCGCCTCCCGCCGCTCACTGCCACTCAGCACATTCGGAGACACCTCTCGATGCTACAGGTGTAGAGTCTCGGCCCATCGAGGCTCTACACCTGTAGTGGCACCGTCGGGCCGGGCCGGTGGGCGCGCCGCACGGACCCGAAGGAGAGCACCGCATGATGATCGACTTCGTTCCCGATCCGGGCCTGTACCCCTTCGCCTCACGGTGGTTCGACTCGTCCGCGGGCCGGGTCCACTACATCGACGAGGGGTCGGGACCGCCGATCGTCTTCTGCCACGGCTCCCCCACCTGGAGCTTCCTCTACCGCCACCTCGTGAGGGGCCTGCGCGACCGGTACCGCTGCATCGCCGTCGACCACCTCGGCTTCGGCCTGTCCGAGCGTCCGGCCGGCTTCGGCTACACGGTCGCGGAACACACGGCGGTCATGGGTGAACTGATGGACCATCTGCGCCTCGACGGGTTCGTCCTGATGGGACAGGACTGGGGCGGCCCGATCGGCCTCGGTGCGGCGACCGCGCGGGCGGACCGCGTCCGGGGCATCGTGCTGGGCAACACGGCGTTCTGGCCGATCGAACCGCTGGCGAACCGGGCGTTCAGCGCGATCATGAGCACCCGCCCCATGCAACGGCGCATCCTCGAACAGAACCTCCTCGTGGAGCGGTTCCTGCTCGGCTCCACCGGTCCCGCCCTGACCGCGGCCGAGGCCGACCACTACCGCGGCGTGCAGCCCACGAAGGAAGCCCGACGCGGCCTCGCGGTCACACCCGGGGAGATCCGCGCCGCACGCCCCCTGCTGGAGGAACTCGCCCGCGAGGTCCCCGCCCGCCTCGGCGACAAACCGGCCCTGGCGGTCTGGGGCATGCGGGACATGGTGTTCCGGCCGAAGGCGTGCATCCCGCGGATCCGCTCCTCCTTCACCGAACTGAACGTCGTCGAACTCCGCCGGGCGGGCCACTTCGTCCAGGAGGACGCACCGGATCGGATCGCGGAGGCGATCACCGCACGATTCCCCTGAGCCACCACCCTCACGCCCCGGGGCACCACCTCACGCCCTCGGCCGACCGCTCTCGCGGGACGCGAGGACGATCGAACCGCCCGCAGGGCGTGAGTCCGATCACCTTGCCCGCGATCTTTTTGAACGTGTACGTTCAATGCGCGGTCGCCAGGGGTGGGTCTACCGGCCGCGATTCCACGGAAAGTGCCGTGTTTCAGGTCGAGTTCAGTCTCCAGAGGGGGTCGGGGGCATGATCGTCCTCGCGTCTGCCCGTGCGCGTGCCAGGAGCTTGCTGGTGACCCTGGTCATCACGTTACCGGCGCTGGGGGTGATGCCGCCGGAGTGGGCCACGACCGCGGGACCGCAGTCGGGTGCCGACTCGGCGGTGCAGGCCCCCGAGCATCCGGAGGGCACCTCGTTCGACCCGAACCGGATCAAGGACATCAAGGCGGCCGATCCCGGCTCGGGGGTGAACCTGATCGAAGCGCCCTCGGCGAACAACAGCGGTGACGCGCGGTTGTCGTACCCGCTGGAGGTGCCGAAGGGCCGCGCCGGCCTGGAGCCGAAGCTGGCCGTCACCTACAACTCCTCCGGGACGAACGGCTGGCTCGGCGTCGGGTGGGACGTCAGCACCCCGGTGGTCACGGTCGACACCCGCTGGGGGGTGCCGCGCTACGACGCCGGACTGGAGACCGAGACCTACCTGCTCAACGGCGCCCAGCTGACGCCGGTGACGCACCGGAGCAAGCTGCAGGCACGCACCGCGGAGAAGGTGTTCCACTCCCGGGTCGAGGGCCGGTTCGACCGGATCGTGCGCCACGGCGACAGCCCCACGAACTACTGGTGGGAGGTGACCGACAAGCAGGGTGTCCGCACGCTCTTCGGCGGCACCGCCGACACCACGCTCGCCGACGGCGCGGGTCGCCTCGCGACCTGGGCGGCGCGGGAGGTCCGCGACGGCAACGACAACGTCCTGCGCTACCGGTACGCCAAGGTGACCGACGGCGGCACGGCGGGGTCCACGGTGCCGAACAGCGACCTCTACCCGCAGAAGATCACCTACACCGGCCGCGGCGACACCGACGGCAGGTACTCGGTGACGTTCGTCCGGGACCGCGAGCGCGGCGAGCCCCGCCGGGCGGACGTGCGGATCGACGCCAGGTACGGGTTCAAGAAGGTCACCGCCGACCTGCTGCGGCGCGTCGAGGTCAAGCTGGACGACCAGCTGATCCGCGCCTACGAACTGAACTACCGGACCGGCGCGTTCGCCAAGACGCTGCTCACCTCGGTGTCCCAGTTCAGCGAGACCAACGAGCTGTTCAACACCCACACGTTCGACTACTTCGACGACGTGCGCGACCAGTCCGGCAACTACAACGTCTTCGCCACCGCCGCGGGTTGGTCGGTTCCGGACGACGACCTCGGGGTGAACATCCGCGAGGGCGAGGCCAGCGCGATCTCCGCGAACACGTCGGCCGGCTTCGGCGCGCACCTGTTCGCGGGCTACAACGTGCAGGGGCTGCCGACCAAGGAGGGTTCCGTCGGGCTGAAGGTCGGGTTCAGCGCGGGCCAGTCCGACGGCCTGTCGACGCTGACCGATGTGAACGGCGACAACCTGCCGGACAAGGTGTTCCGCAAGAACAACGACGTGTTCTACCGGCCCAACCTGGCCGGGCCCGGGGGTGAGCCGAAGTTCGGCGACACGCCGGTCAAGCTCACCGGCCTCCCCGGGATCTCGACCGAGCGCACACTGTCCGGCACCATCGGCATCGAGTCGTACGTCCTCACCACCTCGGCCCAGCTGGACTTCGTGGGCACCACGACCACCTCGGACCGGTTCTTCAGCGACGTCAACGGCGACGGCATGACCGACCTGGTGAACAACGGCGGCGTGCTGTTCGGCTACCTGGACGCGAACGGTCAGCCCGCCTACAGTGCGGACTCCACCCGCACCCCGGTGCCGATCGGGGGCGGCGCGGTGACCGGCGAGATCGTCGGTGACCAGACAACGCAGTTCAACCGGCAGGTCGACAACTCACCGCTGCTCGACACGGTGCGCCGCTGGGTCGCGCCGTTCGACGGCAACGTCCGCGTGGCCGGCCGCGTACAGCTGGCCCAGGACCCCTCCCCGGCGCGGGCGGCCTACACCAAGGCCGACGGCGTGCGGGTCACCATCCAGCACAAGGACACCGAACTCTGGGCGCAGCGGATCGGCCCGGACGACCACACCGAGTTCACCCCGGGCAATGTGGCGTCGGTTCCGGTGAAGAAGGGCGACGCGCTCTACTTCCGCACCCAGTCCATCCTGGACGGCAAGTACGACACCGTCGCCTGGGACCCGGAGATCACCTACACCGACCTGCCGGCCGGCACGGACGCGAACGGCTTGGCGGACACCGTGTTCCGCGCGTCTGCCGACTTCACCTTCGGCGGCAGGCCGTCCTTGGTGACCGTGCCGGTGAACGGCACGCTGCGGCTGACCGGTGACGTGGTCAAGACCGAGGCGACCTCGGACGACGTGACCGTCGTGATCGAGAAGGGCAACGGCGTCCACCCCGGCACGGAGGTGTTCCGCAAGGTCCTGCCCGCCGCGTCGACCGGCACCACCTCGATCGACCTGAGCATTCCGGTCAGCACGTTCGAGAAGATGTCGTGGAAGCTGAAGACCGACTCCCCGATCGACCCCTCGGCGGTGAGCTGGGCGCCGAAGGCGCACTACACGGCCGCCCAGGGGGTCGAGTCGGTGGTCGACGCCGCCGGCGAGCCCACGCTGGTGATCACCCCGCCGTACGACATGACCATGTACCCGGCCGACACCCTCACCGCACCGCAGCAGTCCTACAAGGCCACCAGGACCGGCCAGTTGAAGGTGCGGCCGAAGATCTCCCTCAACTTCGGGCTCCTCGGTGACGCCAAGATCGCGTTCACGGTGAAGAAGCGCGGCGGGCAGCTGGTGGGCAAACGGATCTTCCAGGCCAAGGACACCTACTTCGGTGGCCAGAACCTCGACCTGACCGTGCCGGTCACCGCCGGGGACGAGCTATACATCGACTACTCCACGGCGGAGCCCGGACTCCTCAGCATGCTCACCGGGCAGTCCGCGTCGGTCACCTACGACGTGACCTCGGCCTGGCCGACCTTCACCCCGGCACCCAGCGCCATGCACGGTTCCGTCGGGCAGGGCGCCTTCGCCCAGCCCTACCGCGGCTGGGGTGTCATCGGCTACCAGGGCAACCGCGACCGCGCCACCCAACCGCTCAAGCAGGCCGAACTCACGCTGGACCAGAGCTTCAAGGACGCGCTTCCCAAGGAACCCAAGGAAGCGGACGTCGCGCCCTTCGCCGCGAACCCCCGGCTCACCATGCCGCGCCTCGCGGTGTTCGCCCCCGTTCCCGCCAAGGGCGGCTGGGCCGCCCAGGACGAGTCCTCCTGGGTCACCGCCGCGATGGCGACGAGTTCCCGCCTCGGCGCGGACACCATCGACATCGTCACAGACGCCGATGTGGCGGGCGACCGGGCGGTGATGCGCCGCGGTGTCACCGGCCAGGTGTCGGCCACCCTCGCGGCGGGCCCGTTCGGCGGCACGGTGGTCGGCGGGCTCACCGCGGGTTCGGTGGACTACCTCGACCTCAACGGCGACGGCTATCCCGACGTCGTCGGCGCCAAGGAGATCCAGTTCTCCGACATGACCGGCGCGCTCGGCGCCACGCGCGGCACCCTCGGCGGCAACGTCCGCGAGGCGGACAACGTCTCCGGCAACGTGTCGCTCTCCGCGGGCGGCGAGACCGCCACCATCGCCAGCGCCCTGGGCATGGCCGCGCCCGACGCGGGCACCAGCGCCAACACCGCCACCACCGGCTCGGTCCAGCCGTCGCTGGGCATCGGCGGCAGCCTCGGCGGCGGCGAGTCCGACACCCGCGTCGAACTGCTCGACATCAACGGGGACGGGCTGCCCGACAAGGTGTTCGACAACGGCGACGCCCAGTTGAACCTCGGCTACTCCTTCGCCGCCCGCGAACCCTGGGCAGCCGGACCGATCAACGACGCGTCCACCCGCAACGTCGGCGTCAACCTCGGGTTCAACGTCGACCGCTACGGCTTCGCGGGCGGCGTCTCCGCCGAGCTGGGGACCTCGTTCACCAACGCGAGCATGCTGGACGTCAACGGCGACGGCCTCACCGACCGGGTGTTCACCGACGGGCCCAACTCGATCAAGGTCGCTGTCAACACCGGCACCGGCTTCACCGCGCCCACCCCCTTCCGCGGCAGCTTCCCCGAGATCGCCGTCGACAAGAACGCCAGTCTCGGCGCGGGCGTCTACTTCACCGTCGGCCTGCCCACCCCCGTCGGCATCTTCGTCTTCAACCCCGGCGCCAGCGCCTCCACCGGCATCAGCCGGGCCGAGACCATCCTGCGCGACGTCGACGGCGACGGACTCGCCGACCACATCAGGTCGACCCGCGACAACGAGATGCTGGTCGCCGCCAACAAGACCGGGCGCACCAACCTCCTGCGCTCGGTGTCGCGCCCGATGGGCGCCCGGATCGACCTGGACTACACCCGCACCGGCAACACCCCGGCCATGCCCGAGAGCCGCTGGGTCCTGTCCCGCACCACCGTGTTCGACGGCCGGACCGGCGACGGGGCCGACGAGCAGCTCACGACCTACCGGTACGAGAACGGCGCGTACGACCGGCTGGAGCGCGAGTTCCGCGGCTTCGGCAAGGTCGTCTCGGAGGTCCGCGATCCCGGTGCGGACCAGGCCGTCTACCGGTCGGTGGCCGACGAGTACAGGACCGACAGCCCGTACACCCGGGGCCTGCTCGCCCGCACGCTCACCACCGACGGCGCGGGCCGCCCGTTCACCGAGACCGTCCACACCTACCGGCTCCACGACATCGCCACCGGTACGACGGCCGATCCGGCGAGCACCACCGCGTCGGTGTTCCCCCAGCCGGTCCGGGTGGACAGGAAGTTCTACGAGGGCGCGCCGGACCCCGCGAAGACCACGCACACCGAGCTGACCTACGACGACTACGGCAACCTGACGGAATCCTTCGACTCCGGGGACGACGGCGTCGGGGACGACGTCCGGACCGACTTCGCGTACACCGCGTCGGACCCGGCGTGCCGGGACCGCCACCTGGTCGGCCTGGCCAGGTCCGTGTCCGAGCGCGCGACCGCGACGGACACCGGGCTGCGGCACCGTGAGGCCACCGTGGACTGCGCGACCGGGGCGCTGCGGCAGATCCGGGAGTACGCGACGCCCACCGACATCGCGGTCACGGACCTGGAGTACCACCCGGACGGGACCCTGCGGTCGGTGACGCGTCCGCCGAACGGGTCCGGCCAGCGGTACAAGCTGGAGTACGGCTACGACACCGTCGTCGGCGTGCACATCGAGTCCGTGGTGGACAGCTTCGGGTACCGGTCGACCACGACGCACAACCTGAAGTACGGCCTGCCGGAGCGGAGCACCGACCAGAACGGCCGGCCGCTGACCATGTCGTACGACAGCGTCGGCCGGCTGGACACGGTCACCGGCCCGTACGAGGCGGGCGGCGACCGGGTCACGGTCGACCTCGACTACCACCCCGAGGCGCCGGTCCCGTACGCCACGACGAAGCACCTCGACCGGGACGCCGGCGGCCCGCGGGCGGACACCATCGACACCGTCACGTTCGTCGACGGTCTGAAGCGGGTGCTGCAGACCAAGAAGGACGCGTCGGTCGACGCGTCGCCGGTGATGACGGTGTCCGGGCGGCTGACGTTCGACTTCCTCGGCCGCACGACGGAGAAGTACTACCCGGTGACCGAGCCCAAGGGCGAGGCGAACACGACGTTCAACACCGCGTTCGACCCGGTGGCCCCGACGAAGGAGTCGTTCGACGTCCTGGACCGGTCGGTCAGGACGCTGCGGCCCGACGGGACCAGCACGGCCGACGCGTACGGATTCGGGCCCGACCGGGCGGGTGCGACACGATTCGAGAAGACGGCGACCAACGCCAACGGCAAACAGCGCCGCGTCTACACCGGCGTCCGCGGCACGACCGAGGCGGTGAAGGAGTTCGCCGGCCGGACGGCCGTCTGGACCAGCTACACGAACGACCCGCTCGGCCGGATCACGACGGTCACCGACGACAAGAACAACGTCACCCGCGCGTCCTACGACGGCCTCGGGCGGCGCACGGTGTTCGACAGCCCGGACGCGGGCCGGACCGAGACGCGCTACGACCTCGCCGGCAACATCACGTCGAAGACCACCGCGAACCTGCGGGCCACGGGCGGGACCATCGAGTACGAGTACGACTACTCCCGGCTGAAGGCCGTCCGGTACCCGAGGTTCCCGGCCAACGACGTCACGTACTCCTACGGCGCCCCCGGCGCGGCGGAGAACGCCGCGTCGCGGATCACCGAGGTCCGGGACGCGGCCGGGACGACCACCCGCGGCTACGGGCCGCTGGGCGAGCTGACCCGGGAGACGCGCGTGATCAGCGCCGTCGCCGGCGCGCCCCGCACGTACACGACCGCGTGGCGCTACGACAGCTTCAACCGTGTGCTCCAGCTGACCTACCCCGACGGCGAGGTGCTCACCTACGCCTACGACTCCGGTGGCCAGGTCGCGCGGGCGACCGGCGCCAAGGGCGGCACCGACTACACCTACCTGGAGCGGCTGGACTACGACAAGTTCGGCCAGAAGACCCTCCAGGAGACCGGCAACGGGGTGCGCACGACCTACACCTACGACGCCGAGGACCGCAGGATGGCGACGCTGAAGTCCGCCGCGCCCGACGCGTCGACGTTCCAGGACGTGGGCTACACCTACGACGCCGCGGGCAACGTCACGTCGCTGGCGAACTCCGCGCCGCGGAACGCGGAGATCGGCGGTCCGAGCTCCCAGACGTACGGCTACGACGACCTGAACCGGCTGACGTCGGCGTCCGGGCAGTACACGGACAAGAACAATCAGGTCAACACGTACGACCTGACCCTGGGATACGACTCCGTGAACAACATCACGGGCAAGTCCCAGCGCCACGAGATCACCGGCGGCGTCCCCGCCTTCCCGGTCGGCACCGGCTCCCCCGGCCCGATCGAGCCGGTCGACGACCCGTCGAACCCGCCCGAGGTGCAGGACAGGACCACGTACGACTACGCCTACGCCTACGGCGGTGACAAGCCGCACGCGCCGAGCCGGGTCGGCCCGGTCACGAACGCCTACGACGCCGACGGCAACCTCACCGCCACGGTGAACACCGCCGCGGCGGGCAAGCGCCGGCAGTACGTGTGGGACGAGGAGAACCGCCTCGCCTGCAACCAGGACACCACCGCCTCGACGGTCGAACAGGGCCCCGCGGGCTGCGCGGACGCCACCGTGTCCTATGTGTACGACGCGACGGGTGAGCGGGTGGTCAAGAAGGGCGAGAGCCTCTCGCTGTACCCCAACCGGAACTACAGCGAGCGGGACGGCACCGGCTACAAGCACGTCTTCATCGGCGACACCCGCCTGACCACCAAGACCGTGGCGGACGGGGTCGAGAACGCCCAGTCGTTCTTCCACACCGACCACCTCGGCTCGTCCGGGTACGTCACGGACGGCACGGGGGCGGTGACCGAGCACCTGGAGTACTTCGCGTCCGGGGAGACCTGGGTGGAGGAACGGGCCGGGGAGACGGACACGCCGTACCGGTTCACAGGCAAGGAACTCGACGGCGAGACGGGTCTCAACTACCACGGCGCCCGCTACTACAACCCGCGCACCCAGCTGTGGGCGAGCGCGGACCCTGCCCTGCCGGAGTACCTCGACACCGAACTCGCGGGCGGGATCGCCGAACCCCGCAACCTCGCCGCGTACACGTACGCGCACCACAACCCCGTCAAGCTGGTCGACCCGACGGGACGGGCGCCCGAAGCGGCCTACAACCAGCTCACCGTCTTCATGGCCCGAGAGATGTCGATCAACTCCCGCTCCGGCCCGGTGCAGAAGATGAACGCCATCAACACCAACAACACGGACACGAAGTGGTACCAGCCGAATCGCTACGCCGACAAGGCGGCGGCGCTGCTGGCATGGAAGGAACTCGTCAAGACCGGCGGCCCGTGGGACCACAAGGACGAGATCCAGGGGATGACCGGCCAGGTGTGGGGCTGGACCGACATCCCCGGTACCGACGGCCAGATCCGGGACGACTTCTGGTCCAACGTCCACTACGGCTTCGTGGGCACGGCGGCCGGGTTCAGTCACGGGCTGCTGCAGACCGGCGCGGGCCTGGTCGACCTGAAGGAGAACCAGACGCTCTACAAGGCCGACATGGCCGCCATCGCGTTCGGTGTCGGCCTGTACCAGAAGTTCGGCGACAGGGGTCTGACCCCCGAGGACCTCCACGCGGAGATCATGAGCAAGTACGAGGCCCTGAAGAACGCCGGGATGATCCGGGACAAGCCGAAGTAGCCGGAGGCGGGCGCGAGGCGAACGGAGGGGCGGCCGGGATTCCCGGCCGCCCCTCCGGCTCTCCGGCGCCGCTCCGCATGAGTCGCTCAGCGCCCGGGACGGCCGGTCATCCAGCGGGCGGCCAGGAGGCCCGAGGCCGCGGTGAGGACGGCGGCGGCGAGGACCGTGGCGTTCAGGCCCAGCGCGTCGGCGAGGAGGCCCGCCGTCAGGGCGCCGGCGGCGTAGCCGATGTCGCGCCAGAAGCGGTACGCGCCGAGGGCGTGGGCCCGCCAGGAGGGGTGGGCGTGGTCGGAGACGGCGGCGATGAGCGCCGGGTAGACCAGTGCGGTGCCGAGGCCCAGGCCGACGGCGGAGAGGACTCCGGCGAGGAAGGGGCGGTCGAGGAGGACGAGCGCGAGGAGGAGCGCCGCCGCCTGGACCAGCATGCCCGTCACGACGAGCGGCTTGCGGCCGACCCGGTCGGCGAGATGCCCCGCCGGGATCTGGCCGATGCCCCACAGGAGCGGGTAGAGCCCCTTGATCAGGCCGATCGCGGCGATGCCGAGGCCGTGGTCGGCGAAGAGGAGCGGAAAGACGCCCCAGGTCAGGCCGTCGTTGAGGTTGTTGACCAGGCCCGCCTGACTGGCCCCGCGCAGGGACCGGTCGCGCCATGACGTACGGGCGAAGGTCTCCTTGAAGGACGGCCTGTCGTTCTCGCCGCCGGGGTGCGCCGGGTGCCGGGAGAGTTCGAGGGCCAGGTGGGCGGCGGTGTCCTTGGCCAGGAGCGACAGTCCGAGACCTGCGGCGAGGAAGACCACCCCGATGAGCTCGGGGGCGGGGCGCAGCCCGTAGTGGGTGGCGAGATAGCCGGTGAGCAGGGCGGTGGCGCCGACCGAGACGTAGCCGGCGGCCTCGTTGAGGCCGGTGGCGAGCCCCCGGCGGGCGGGCCCCACGAGGTCGATCTTCATGTTGACGGTCATCGACCAGGTCAGCCCCTGGTTGACGCCGAGCAGGACGTTCGCGGCCACGATCCACCACCACGACGGCGCCCAGGCGAGGACGAACGGCACGGGTGCGCCGATCAGCCAGCCCGCGAGCAGGAGCTGTCTGCGCCGGAAGCGGGCGGTGAGCACGCCGGCGGCCAGGTTCGTGAGCGCCTTGGCGAGGCCGAAGGCGACGATGAACGAGAACACGGCCAGGTTCCCGGCGAGCCCGAACACCTCGGTGCCGATCAGAGGGACCGTCGTCCGCTCCAGACCGACGAGCGCCCCGACCGCCGCCGTGACGAGGACGAGCAGCGCGAACTGCGCCCGGTTCTCCCGGAGCCCCAACCGCACGGGGGCGGGCGCGGGCCGCGGCCTCGTGTTCGTTCGCGTCATCTTGTCACCGTTCCGTCCGTTCCCGTATCCGCAGATCACCATACCCCTAGGGGTATAGGATTCCTGTTCCTCGCGAAGGGTTTCCCCTGTGACATGGGATACCCAGGGGGGTATTTGACTTCCCTTCGCGGCCCTGCCTAGAGTCGATGACGTAAGTACCCCGGGGGGTATTCGAAAGGTTGGCCTTCCATGCGAGAAGTGGATCTGGACGTCTTCGCCGCCGAGCTGGCTCGGGGCGCCTTCACCATCGATGTCCGGGAGCCGGACGAATACGCGGCGGGCCACGTGCCGGGCGTCCGCACCGCGCCCCTCTCCGAACTGGGAAGCCACCTCGCCGCGCTGCCCGCCGACCGGCCCGTCTACGTCATCTGCGCGAGCGGCAACCGCAGCGCCTGGGCCGCCGAGCACCTGGAGGCCGTGGGTTTCCACGCGGTCTCGGTCGCGGGCGGCACCTCCGGGTGGGCCCGCACCGGCCGCCCGGTCGTACGCGGCTCGGGCGTCCGGGCCGCCTGAACGGCCGGCCGGCCGCCGTCACCGCACTGCTTCCCGTCTCGCGGGGCTCCCGCTCCGCGCCCGCTTTCTCCGTCGAAAGGTTCGCCGTGTTCTTCGCCCAGTACTACCTCGACTGCCTGTCCCAGGCGTCGTACATGATCGCCGACGAGAACACCGGCCGGGCGGTCGTCGTCGACCCGCGCCGGGACGTCTCCGAGTACCTCGCCGACGCCCGCGCCCGGGGCCTCACCGTCGTCGGCGTGATCAACACCCACTTCCACGCGGACTTCGTCGCCGGACACCTGGAGATGGCGGCCGAGACGGGCGCCTGGATCGGTTACGGCTCGCGCGCCGAGACGGAGTACCCGATCCGGCACCTCGCCGAGGGCGAGCGGATCTCGCTCGGTGACGTCACTCTGCAGATCATGGAGACCCCCGGGCACACCCCGGAGTCGATCAGCGTCCTCGTGTACGAGCACGCCGACGACGCCGTCCCGTACGGCGTACTGACCGGCGACGCCCTCTTCATCGGTGACGTCGGCCGCCCCGACCTGCTGGCCTCCGTCGGTGTGACCGCCGAGGAACTGGGCGCCATGCTCCACGACAGCGTCCAGAACAAGCTGATGGGCCTGCCGGACGAGGTCCGCGTCTTCCCCGCGCACGGCGCCGGCTCGGCCTGCGGCAAGAACCTGTCCACGGAGAAGTCCTCCACGATCGGCGAGCAGCGGGCGACCAACTACGCCTGCGCCCCGATGAGCCGGGAGGAGTTCGTGGCCCTGGTCGCGGCGGGGCAGTCCACCGCTCCGGGGTACTTCGCCTACGACGCCGACCTCAACCGCAAGGACCGCACCCTGTACGACGCGACCGTCGCGGCCCGGCCGCTGACGCTCACCGAGTTCACCGGACTGCGCGCCGGCGGAGCGGTCGTCGTCGACGCCCGCGACCCCCAGGAGTTCGCGGCCGGGCACCTGTCCGGCGCGGTGAACGTGCCGGCCGACGGCCGGTTCGCCGAGCAGGCGGGAACGGTCCTGGACCCGGCCGACGAACTGGTGGTCATGGCCGCGCAGAACCGGGAGGAGGAGGTCGTCACCCGCCTGGCCCGGATCGGCTTCGACCGTGTCGTGGGCTACGTCCGCAACCCCGAGGACGCACTTCGCGTGCTGGCCGACGAGGTCACCCCGGCCAGCCGCCTCACCGCCGCGCAGCTGAAGGCCGCCCTGGCCGGGGAGAACCCGCCGCTCGTGGTGGACGTGCGCACCTGCGGCGAGCGCGAGGCCAACGGCTTCATCCCCGAGGCCCTGCACATCCCGCTGAGCGAACTGCCCGCCCGGGCCGGTGAACTCCCCGCCGGACGGCCGCTGGTCCTGCACTGCGCGGGCGGCCACCGCTCCTCCATCGCCGCCAGCCTCCTGCGCCACCGCGGCGTCGAGGACGTCTCCGACATCCTCGGCGGCTGGGCCGCCTGGGCCCTCGCCTCGGAACCCTCCAAGGCCTGACCACCCGCGAACCGCCGGTCGGTCGCCGGTACGGGATCCTCCCGCCGCGCACCGCCGGCCCACGGCGGAGCCGGGGCCGCACTGCCCCCGCTCCGCCGCCCCGTCGCGGGCCGGGCCCGCACCGCCCCGCCCGCGACGGCCCCGTACGCACCCCGGGCAGACCACGGTCCGGGGCCTGCCGCAGGGGCCCCTCACACCCTTCCATATACCCCCCTGGGTATATTTTCCTCGGAGTCACGCATGAGCGCCAAGCGCACCGTCCAGTCCGTCACCCCCGCCGTCCTGCGCCGCCTCGGAGAGGAAGGCCGTGCGCCACGCCTGCTCGACGTGCGTACGCCCGCCGAGTTCCGTACCGCCCACATCCCCGGCTCGTACAACGTGCCGCTGAGCACCCTGCGCGAACACCGCGCGGAGCTGCGCTCCCACCTCGATGAGGACGTCGTCCTCATCTGCCGTTCCGGGCAGCGGGCGAAGGAGGCCGAGCAGGCCCTGACCGAGGCCGGTCTGCCGAACCTGCGCGTCCTGGAGGGCGGCATGAACGCCTGGGAGGCGACGGGCGCGCCCGTGAAGCGCGGCCCCGAGCGGTGGGACATGGAGCGCCAGGTCCGCCTGGTCGCCGGCTCGGTCGTCCTGGCCACCGGCCTGGTCGGCGTCCTGGTCCCGGGCATGCACCTGGTCGGTACGGCGGTCGGTGCCGGTCTGACCTACGCCGCCCTCAGCAACTCCTGCGCCATGGGCGTGCTGCTCTCCAAGCTTCCCTACAACCGGGGCCCGCGCATCGACATCCGCACCGTCGTCTCGGAGCTGCGGAGCGGGTCATGACCGCCCTCGTCGTGGCGGCCTCCCTCCTCATCGGCGTCAGCCTCGGCGTCCTCGGCGGCGGCGGCTCCATCCTCACCGTCCCGATCCTGGTCTACCTCGCCGGACAGGACACCAAGGAGGCCATCGCCACCTCGCTGTTCGTCGTCGGCGTCACCAGTCTCGCCGCCCTCGTCCCCCACGCGCGGGCCCACCGGGTGCGGTGGAGGACCGGGCTGCTCTTCGGCGCCTTCAGCATGGCCGGCGCCTACGGCGGCGGACGACTGGCCGAGTACGTCCCCGGCACCGTCCTGCTGGTCTCGTTCGCGCTGATGATGCTCGCCACAGCCTTCGCGATGCTCCGCAAGCCGCGTGACGGGGCGAAGAAGGCCCGGCCCGCGCACAGCGACCTGCCGCTCAAGCACATCGCGGTCGAGGGCCTGGTCGTCGGCGCCGTGACCGGCCTGGTCGGCTCCGGCGGCGGGTTCCTCGTCGTGCCCGCCCTCGCGATCCTCGGCGGACTGCCGATGGGCATCGCGGTCGGCACCTCGCTCCTGGTCATCGCGATGAAGTCCTTCGCCGGACTCGCCGGACACCTCTCCGGCGTCACCATCGACTGGAACATCGCCCTGATCGTGACCGTGGCGGCGGTGGCCGGCAGCCTCGTCGGCGCCCGTCTCGCCGGACGCATCCCGCAGGACGCGCTGCGCAAGGCGTTCGGCTGGTTCGTCGTCGTCATGGGCGTCTTCGTCCTCGCCCAGCAGCTCGACCCCGCCGTCTGGACCGCCCCCGCCACCTGGGCCGTCCTCGGCGCCGGGGCGATCATCGCGCTCGCCGCCCGGCTGCGGAAGCGCTCTCAGGGGGTATCCGGTGGGGATCGAGGAGGAGAGTTCCGGTGCAGGTGAACGAAGAAGCGATGAAGCCGGTCCTGAACCGTCTCAAGCGGGCGCAGGGACAGCTGGCCGCCGTGATCGCGATGGTCGAGTCCGGCG
Organism: Streptomyces sp. Root1304; assembly: GCF_001426405.1. Classification (GTDB taxonomy): domain Bacteria; phylum Actinomycetota; class Actinomycetes; order Streptomycetales; family Streptomycetaceae; genus Streptomyces. Next base: position 613,316 of record NZ_LMEP01000022.1, read on the forward strand.
GGGAGTGCGAGCAGGTCGTCACCCAGCTCGCAGCCGTCTCCAAGGCCCTGGACCGGGCCGGATTCAAGATCGTGGCGAGCGGGATGCGCCAGTGCCTCGCCGACGGTGCCGAGAACCCGCCCATGACGCAGGACGAGCTGGAGAAACTCTTCCTCGCCCTCGCCTGAGGGCCGACGACGGTTCGCCGGCTGCGGCATCCGCTCAGGGGCACGGCCGGCGGCGTGCCCGTTCGCCCACGACGTGGGAACCCGCCGGCATGGATCACGGTGCGTCGGGGACGTGGATCTCCACGACGCAGATGTCGTCACGGTTACCGGGCCGCAGGTCGGCCAGGGCCTTGGCGAGTGTGCCGGTGCGATCGTGCCGCGCGAGCCGGCCGGCGGTGGTGGCGAGGTGGGCGAGCCCGGCCTCGATGTCCTCGCCGGGCTCCTCGACCAGGCCGTCCGTGTAGAAGAGCAGTCGGTCACCGGGCAGCAGGTCGATCACGTCCTGACCGTACGTGCACTCGAACGCCGCGCCGAGGAGGACGCCCTCGGGCTGCGGTACGAAGGTCGCCGCACCGTCACGGATCAGCAACGGCGGGAGGTGGCCCGCCCGAACCCAGGTCAGACGGTGGTCCCAGGGCTGATAGCGCGCCATGACCACGGTGGCGGTGGAACTGGCGGTGCCCGAAGCCGTGTGGAGCAGAAGGGTGTTGAGACGGCCGAGCACGTCCGGCAGGGGTGAGCCCGTGACCGTCATGCCCTTGGCCGTGAAGCGCAGCATCGCCATGGTGCCCACCGCCGCCAGACCGTGGCCGGCGACGTCTCCGACGACGAACAACGCGCTCTTGTCGGGGAGTTCGATGGCGGAGTACCAGTCGCCTCCGACGTTCAGTCCACTGTCGACGGGAACGTAGGCCACATCGACGCGCAGTCCGGCCAGTTCGATCGACTGCTCCGGAATCGGCAGCAGGGTGTCCTGCAGCCGGGCACCGAGGGCGCGCTCCGCTTTCAGTACCCCTCGTTGGACGAGGTTGGCACGTTCGCTCTCCCGCAGGGCCAGTTCGGCGGCTCGCTGCGCGGTCAGGTCCTGGAAGAAGCCGTGCACCTCCAGCGGGGTTCCGTCCGCGTCCCGTTGTGCCTCCGCGACGATCCGCAGGTGTCTCACGCCGTGCCGCGTGGCGATACGGAAGTACTGGTCGATGGCCACACCGCCGCCCAGGAGCCGCTGGACCGCCTCCCCCAGCTGTGGGAGGTCCTCCGCCAGGAGGTGCCGAGGCAGTTCCTCCAGGCGCACGGGCCCCTGAGCGGGGTCCCGGTCGAAGATCGTGTACACCTGGTCGGACCAGGTGATCGTGTCCGTCATGAGGTTCCAGTTCGCCCAGCCCAGGTTGCCCAGCCGCTGCAGGTCGTCCAGTCGGCGGGCCTCCCGTTCCGTCGTGTCGTGGCGGATCCAGGACACGACCAGGCGCCCGCCGAGTCCGGACGCCCGGACCGAGTACACCGACCGCTGCGGAACACCGGCGGTCACTTCCTCATGGACGAACGGTTCGCCCTCGTAGACCTCCCCCGTGGTCAGCGTGTCGAGGTAGCCGGCCCAGAGCGCGGTGCCGGCGATCGTGGGGTAGGTCTCCAGCACCCGTCGGCCGACCAGCTGCTTGCCGCGGCGACCGGCCAGATCCAGCGACTGCGGCGCGGCCGCGTCGATCCGGAAGTCCTCCACCTCGCCCGTCCGCGAACGCAGCGGGGTCAGCAGGACCGCCGGGCCGGACAGGGCGTCGAAGATCGTCTGGACCGCCGCGACGTCCGCGGGGAACGGTTCGTCGTCCCGAGGGCCCCGGTCTGCTTGCAGGGGGCCCCCGCAGAGCCTGACCGCTCGCCTGAGCAGGGCCCGGGTACCGGTACCGAAGGCCCCCGGGCGGTTGCGGAGCAGTCCGACGACCGCCTTGACCGCTCCGTTGCCGGGTACGGGGATCCAGGCGCGCGAGGGCCACCGCTCGGGCGGGTCGCCGATCAGCAGGTAGCGGGTGGCGTCGGACTCCAGATCCTCCAGCCACACCGCCCGCCGGGTCGCGATGGCCTCCATCGCCGCGATACCGCTCAGCGGAGGGATGTGGTTCCACTGCTCGGCCATGGCGTCACCGATGCCGGCGTGCCCGATCAGTTTCAGGCTCCCGGCAGTGGCCACGGTGTAGACCATGACGCCCTCGATGTCCTCGGCGTCCGAGAGGACGGCCCGGAGCCGTTGCGCGATCTCGCCCGGGGTCCGGGCGTCGGCCAGGTCTCGCGCCAGGGCCGCGAGCAGCGCGTGGTGCTCCGCCGGCCGGGCACCGTCGGTGGCGGCGCGGCGGCGTGCGTCGCCAAGCCCCGGGGCCGGCTCGCGCGCCCCTGCCGGAGCCGTACGGGGGACGGTCCGCGACGGTGGCGTCACCGGGCGCGCGCCCGTCCGGCCCAGGGTGATCCAGCATTCCTCCAGGAGGGTGCGTCCGCGCTCCGCGGCCCGGTCGAGCAACAGCTGGTGGGCGGCGTCCGGCGTCACGTCCTCCCGGGCCATCACCACGCCCCTGGCTCTTTCCACGACGGCCGTCACGGAGGACAGCTTCTCCAGGTCCACGACCTCGGCACGCAGCCTGGACACGATCTTCGCCAACGCCAGCACCTCGGGTGCCGCGCTCGGACCGTCGCCGGGAAGTACGAAATCGCCCTCCATGAATCGAGCATGTCACGGCTCGGCTGGGTGGGGCCCGCTCACCCTCGGCGATCACCTGGCCACGGCGACGCGGCAGCGGGCCGGGCCGACGGCCGGGGCCGGTCCCGCACCCCGCACCCCGCACCCCGCACCCCGCACCCGCCTACCGGGCGTCGAAGACGATGGCGTCCACCTCATGGATCGTCGCGGACATGTTGCGGCTCATCATCCGCAACGCCGCCTCAGCCAGCTCGGCGTCGATGTGGGCCACTGCGTCGGTCGCCACCACGACCTCGAAGTGCCGGATGTGGGCGTCCAGGGCCGAGTACAGCACGCACTGCTCGGTCACTTGACCGCACAGCACCAGGCGCTCGATCCCCAGCTGATCCAGCAGGTACGCCAGCGGGGTTTCGAAGAAGATCGAGTGCCGGGCCTTGACCACGAAGAGCGAGTTCCCGTCGGGAGCGACCGGTTCCACCAGGTCCCTGTGGCGCCCCGAGAGGGCGGCTTGCAGGATCTCCCCATGGTGGGACCGCCACTCTCCGAAGTTGTCGTTCACGTAGACGACGGGCGACTCGCAGGCACGGGCACGCCGGAGCAGCGTGGTGATCCCGGGCAGCGCCTCACGGACGGACGGCACCAATGTCTCGGCGTCCTCGTGCTCGTAGGCGTTGAGCATGTCGATCACGATGAGCGCCGTCCGGGGCATGAAGTCCGCCGCCTTCTCTCGCCCCCTGCCGTGCGTCCCAGTCTCGCCCGGTCACGGCCGTTCCGCGCGCAGGACGGCGACCGCCCCCGGCCGCCGGCCGCCCCTCCGGGCTCCTGCCCCCGCGCATGGTGCCGCGCCCCTGGGGCAGGAGCCACGCATGGGTACAGAATCCGGGCATTCCCCCGACCGGATCAACGATCCCTGGGGCCGTAGGACCCCGTACGGGCGCGGGGACACCTGGCCCGAGCGCGTCGACACGTACCTCACGGCTGACGCCGAAGGCGGTACCCGGGTCGACCGGTGGGTCGCGACGGCCTCGAACCTCCACTCCAACGGCGACGCGATGGAGCTGGCCGTCCGCGACGGCCGCCTCGTCGGCGTCCGGGGCGTCGCCCGCGACCGCGTCAACCACGGTCGCCTCGATCCCAAGGACCTCTACGGATGGCAGGCCATCGGGTCGCCGGACCGCCTGACCCGCCCGCTGGTCCGGGAGGACGGCGTCCAGCGCGCGACCGACTGGGACACCGCGATGGCCCGGATCGTCGACCGCGCCCGCGCACTCCTCGATGGCCCCGGCCCCTCCTCGATCGGCTTCTACACCAGCGGCCAGCTGTTCCTGGAGGAGTACTACGCCCTGGCGGTCCTCGCCCGCGGCGGTCTGGGGACCAGGCACCTCGACGGCAACACCAGACTGTGCACCGCCACCGCCGGCGAGGCGCTCAAGGAGTCGTTCGGCTGCGACGGCCAGCCCGGCTCGTACACCGACATCGACCATGCCGACACCATCGCGCTGTTCGGGCACAACGTGGCCGAGACGCAGAGCGTGCTGTGGAGCCGGATCCTGGACCGGCTCGCCGGGCCCGAACCGCCCGTCCTGCTGTGCGTGGACCCCCGCCCCGGGCCGGTGTCCGAAGCGGCGACCGTGCACCTCCAGCCGAGGCCGGGGACGAACCTCGCGCTCATGAACGGGCTGCTGCACGAGGTGATCGAGGGGGGCTGGACGGACCCGGCGTACATCGAGGCGCACGTCGTCGGCTTCGACCGTCTCGCCCAGGGGGTGGCCCTCTTCCCGGCCGAGGCCGCCGCCGCGGCCACCGGCGTGCCCGCCGAGCAGATCCGCAGCGCGGCCCTGCTGCTCGGCCAGGCCGACCGGCTGCTGTCCACCGTGCTGCAGGGCTTCTACCAGTCCCACCAGGCCACCGCCGCCGCCGTCCAGGTCAACAACCTGCACCTGGTCCGCGGCATGCTCGGACGGCCCGGCTGCGGCGTCCTGCAGATGAACGGCCAGCCCACCGCCCAGAACACCCGCGAGTGCGGAGCCGACGGAGACCTTCCCGGATTCCGCAACTGGGCCAACCCCCGGCACGTCGAGGAGCTCGCGAAGATCTGGAACGTCCCGCCGGACCGGATCCCTCACGACGGGCCGCCCACCCACGCCATGCGGCTGATCCGCCTCGCCGAGGAAGGCTCCCTGCGCATGCTGTGGATCTCCGGAACCAACCCGGCCGTCTCCCTCCCGGAATTGGCGCGCATCCGCGCCGTGCTCGGCCAGGAGCGGCTGTTCCTCGTCGTCCAGGACCTCTTCCCGACGGAGACGACCGCGTACGCCGACGTCGTGCTGCCCGCCGCGGGCTGGGGCGTGAAGACCGGCACCTTCACCAACGCCGACCGCACCGTCCATCTCTCCCTCAAGGCCGTCGACCCGCCCGGTGAAGCCCGCCCCGACCTCGACATCTTCCTGGACTTCGCCCGCCGGATGGACCTGCGGGACGCCTCCGACGCGCCGCTCCTGCCCTGGCGCCGCCCGGAGGAGGTCTTCGAAGCGTGGAAGGAGTGCAGCCGCGGCCGCCCCTGCGACTACAGCGGGCTGAGCTACGCCCTGCTGCGCGAACGCGGAGGCGTCCAGTGGCCCTGCACCGCCGAACACCCCGAAGGAACCGAACGCCTCTACACCGACGGTGACTTCCGCAGCTCGCCCGAGGACTGCGAGACCTACGGCCGCGACCTCCTCACGGGCACTGCGTACGACGCCGACGCGTACCGGTCCCTGAACCCCGACGGCAAGGCGGTCCTGCGTACCGCCCCCTACGTCCCGCCACCCGAACAACCCGACGCAGCGCACCCGTTGTGGCTGATCACCGGGCGCACCCTGTACCAGTTCCACACCCGCACGCGCACCGGCCGCGTTCCCCGGCTGCACGCCGCCGCACCGGACATGTGGATCGAGATGTCCGGAGCCGACGCGGCGGCGGCCGGCATCGCCGAAGGCGACCTCGCCGAGGTGTCCACCCGCCGCGGCACGGTCCGGGCCCGGGTCCGTCTCACCGGGATACGCGAAGGCGTGGTCTTCCTGCCGTTCCACTACGGCTACTGGGACGCCCCGGACGGGACCGGCCACCACCGGGCGGCCAACGAACTCACGCCCACCACCTGGGACCCGGCCTCCAAGCAGCCGCTCTTCAAGACCGGCGCGGCCCGCGTCACCCGGGCCCGCCCCGCAAGGTGAGCGGCGGCACGGACGGTCAGCCTTCCACGCCCGTGGCGGTGTGGGCGGCGCCGACGGGCTTGGACTCGGGGGAGCCTCGCTGGCGGAGGTAGATGGACAGGACGACCATGGCGGCGACGGCGAGGAGTTCCGACTGCCAGTTCTGCAGGGACCTGTTCCAGAAGTCGGGCGTGCCGATGTAGCCGGCCCAGCTGACCGGGTCTTCGAGCCGGCGCAGCTGCTGATCGTTGTAGGCGGCGGTGCCGGTGATGGACTGCGCCAGCCAGGACAGCAGGAACAACGCGCCCATCACGGCGCCGAGGGAGCGGGCGTAGAACTTCTGTCGCCAGTCCTTCGTCCCTGCCCACCGGGGCGAGTCGGGGCGGGCGTGTTCGCCCATGCGCTGCTCCCGCTCGCTCTCCGGGCCGGCCTCGTGGAGCTTCTTGGACTCGGGGGAACCGCGCTGGACCAGGTGGACGGTGCCGAAGACGTAGAGGAAGAACTGCAGGAACTCCGACTGCCAGTTCTCGGTGACGTCGACGGCGAAGTCCGAGGAGGTGAGGTATGCGGCCAGGCTGAGCGGCTGCAGGCCGTCCACCGTCATCTCTTCGTTGAACTCGGCGTGCCCGGCGACGGCCTGGCCTGCGAGCACCACCAGGAAGGCGATGCCGAAGGCGAGGGTCAGGCTGTTCTCCCGCCAGAATCCCCGGCGCGGTTCAGGGCTGTCGGTCATCGCTGCAGCACCCCGATCGTGATGAAGTACCCGAGGCCGCCGAGGATGACCAGCAGACAGATGACGAACAGGGTCCGCACCCTCACGCCCCCTTGAGCAGACAGTCGTAGGGCTGGTCGGGCCGCGGTACGCAGCCGGCGGCCACCACCTTCCAGCCGGCGGTGAACAGCGACAGGAACAGGGTGTCGCCCGCCATCCGCACCATCGCCTGGCGCCCGTACACCTCGACGTTGCGGATGCCGCGCGCCGTGGGCAACTCCTGCGAGGTGAACGCGCTCGCGCAGGCCTTCTGTTCGTTCTGCTCCAGCTGCCGACGAGTCTGCGGGGCCAACAGCTCGCAGGCCCGGACGTGGTCTCCTGCCCTCACCGCGGCTTCGAAGGCCGATCCCGCCGCCGCCGCGGCGTCCTGCCGTGCCGCCGGGGCGCCGCACCCCGCCACCGCGAGCATCACCGCAGCCACCGAGAGCACGCCGCCCCAGGGGTGCGACCGGGTCGCTTCGCCTCGGCGCCGGGAACTGCCGGCGGAACGGGCGGTGCGGGTGCGCCCCTTGAGCTGTCTGCGTTCGGGCACCGGGCGGACTCCTGACGGGCGGGGCTGGCAGCACCCTCGCACGCCGCTTCCGACCCCACCCCTCACACACACCGCCGCCGACGGAAACGTCACCCGCCCGGAGGCTCCAGGACCCGCCGGAGGCCGACGCCGTCGACCGCGCGCTCCTCGGATTCACGGAAGCCGACCTCGCCGAGCGGGCAGAAGCGATCAGCGCCGGAGCGCCGTACGAGCTCCGCGTCCGCGTCATCGGGCAGCCGCAGGAGACGTGCGATCACAGGCCCGGTCGGCATGGCCCGGGAGGCCGCGCAGTCTCACGAGCGTGGCACTTCCTCGTCCCGCCCTGGGCCCGCTCGCTCCAAGCGGGTCTCAGATCTGTTGGTCGTCGCTGTGGCGGCCGAGGCTGTGGCCGAAGCGTTCGGAGATGGCCGGCATCAGACTCTGGCCTTCGCCGGGCCGGTCCAGGCCGAAGACGTAGCCGGGGAAGTCGAGCTCCCGCTGCACGTCCCAGATCCCGTTGTGGTCCTCCGGTGGAAGGATGCGCGCCGGGTCGCCGACGGCGACCCAGCCGATCGGCACCATCGAGTCGGCGGGCAGCACCGTGCGCAGATGCACGATGCCGTTGATCCGCACCTCGGAACGGGTCCCGATCCGTGCTCCGTTGAAGACGCGGCTGCCGGTGGCCAGGAAGACCTCGTCCTCGACCCGGCAGCCGGTCAGGTAGGAGGTGGGGCCCACCAGGACCTGCCGTCCCAGGACCAGCGGGTCCCGTCGGGTGCCGCGCAGGACCGCGTTCTCCATCACGATGCCGCCTTCGCCCAGCTCCACCGGCCCGCCCTCGGCGGTGAGCACCGCACCGAACAGCACCCGGCACCCTGCCCCCACGCGCACGTCCCCGCACAGCGTGGCGTTCGGAGCGACATAGGCCGTGGGGTGGACGGAGGGCGCACGGCCGTCATGAGTGAGAAGCATGGCCGCGACCAGCCGCCCTTTCGTATGCCTGCCGGTGTCCACGACGTACGTTCACGGGGTCTGGGTGCTGGTCAACGCGTCGACCAGCTGGGCGAACTCGGCACGCTGCCGGGCGGTCAGCGAGGCGTAGAGCGGCGCCTGCAGCTCGTCGGTGAGTTGCTCGGCGCGCTGCCATCGGGGGATCAGCGCCGCGGCGGCCTGACCCGGCTCGCGCCAGCCGTAGTGGGTCGCCTGCTCGACGCCGAGGTTGACGACCATCGCCTCCCGGGCGCTCAGCCCGGCCAGGCGTACCGCCGCGAGATGGCAGGCGCCGCGGTGTTCCCGCAGGACGTGGATGCGCTGCATCGCCGCCCCGACCGGGTCGTCGCCGGGCACGGCCTGGGCGCGCCAGCCTGCGAACAGGGGCAGCGCGTCGGCGTCGGCGGCGTCGATCAGCTGTTGTGCCAGGTGGTTGAAGTGCTCCACGTCGGCGTCGGCGGGGACGTGTGCGCGCCCCCATGTCCGGACGGCCTCCGCGTAGCAGGCGGCGGCCACCTGCGCCGGCATCACGGGCCGGCCGGCCCGCCAGCCGGTGGCGACGAGGTCGGGGCCGAGGAAGCCCTGTACCGCCTGGACCACCGAGGCGGGCGCCTCGCCGAGCACCCCGAACCGGCCGCGGCAGTAGAAGCCGCGCCCCGGGGCGAACCCGGCGCGTAGGCCGATGGCGGCGGTGGCCTCGTCGGACATGAACTCGTCGCCGAAGTCGTGGACCGGCCTGGCCACGGCGGCGATGCAGTCGAAGATTTCCATGCGCTGAAGGTCGCTCACCTCGACTCGGCAGGTCAAGGGGATGTTTTCTAGGGGAACCCTTTAGGTAATCTATCGGGTCATGCTGGATATCCGCCGTCTGCACATGCTCAAGACCGTCGCCGCCCGTGGCTCCATCACCGCGGCCGCCCAGTCCCTGGCGCTCTCCGCCGGTGCCGTGTCCCAGCAGCTCGCCGCGCTGAGAAGCGACGTCGGGGTTGATCTCCTGCGTCCCGACGGGCGAACCGTCGCGCTCACGGAGGCGGGGCGCGTCCTCCTCGAACACGCCGACCGGATCCTCGCCGCCATGGAGGAAGCCGAGTGCGCCGTCGCGGCGGTCAAGGGCACGGTCGGCGCCGCCGCCACGCTCGCCGCGCTGCCGTCGACCGTCGCCAGGATCGTGGCCCCTGCGCTCACCGCGCTGGGCGTGGACCATCCGCAGCTCGCCGTGACCTGTCTCGTCACCGACCAGGCGCAACTGCGCGAACTCACGCTCGGCACCGTCGACGTGGTGCTGGGGCAGCACTATCGCCACCTGCCGGAGACCACACCCAAGGGCATCGCGGTCTCGCCGCTGCTCGACGACCCGCTGCTCGTCGTCACCGCCGACGACGGAGCCGCCGGCGGATCCGACGGACGGCCCGTCGGCCTGCGCGAACTGGCCACCCACAACCTCGTCGTCCCACCGGCGACCACGGACTGCGGACAGGCCATCCTGCACGCCTGCCGGCAGGCAGGCTTCACCCCCGCGACGCGCTACGTCACCGCTGACACAGCCGCCCAGATCACCCTCGCCCGGTCCGGCCTCGCCACCGCGCTCGTCCCCCGGACGGCCATCGACCCGGCCACACCAGGCATCCGCACGGCCCCCATCGAGGACCACCCGATCCAGCGCCTCCTGTTCGCCGCGACCCGCCACACCGAAACGACCAACCCGACGACCGCGGCCGTCGTCGCGGCGCTCCGCACAGCAGCACGACAGGACCGCACCACGCACCTCCCGCCGGCCTGAAGTCAGGACGAGAGCAGCGGGCGACCAGGGCCCGGCACTCCGGTCGGTGCGAGTACGGAAGCTTCTCGCGCGGCCGCTGACACGGCATTCAGGCCATTCGATGGCCGGAACCAGCAGAAGAACACCTTTCCCTCCGGAATCCGGCGCGGCCCACCTCGATGCACTGCCATGATCCACCGCAAGGTATGTGACATTTCACATTGCTCTCGGATGAGGGCAATGGAAGAGGGAGGGACCCCATGAAGAGTCTTGCCACTGCCGCAGTCGCCGCCGCGACCCTGGCCACCCTGGCCACCGGCCAGGAAGCCGTCGCCGCGCCGACCGGTCCGGTCGGCGCCGTCGTCACCTGCGGCACCCCCGGTGCGCCCGGGATCCTCCTGACCAGAGCCTGTGTCGAGGTGACCGGCAACCAGGTCCGCTTCTACGGGGTCGCAGCCACGACCAACTCCGGGTGGCAGCCCCAGCAGGTCGGCTTCACGGTCTCCGGCACCGTCGTCGGCAGCGCCCCGATCGCGCCCATCAACCCGACCGTGCTCGTACAGGCAGGCACGACCTCGGTCGGCAGCATCGTCACCACCGCGCCGTGCGGTTCGACGGTCAACGGCAACTTCTCCGTGAACCAGTGGGGCTGGCCCCCGTCGACCGCGACGGTCTCGGCCGTGGTGTCCTGCTGACCAGAGGCTCCACCCGGCTCCCGAGCGCGCACCAAGAGCGACTCGCCGCCACCCCGGTGACCCACGCACTCTGAGCCCCTGCGACAACACCCCGCCCCCGGAACGGCACCGGAACCTCCGGACACGGACCGCCCCGGGGGCCGCAAACTCAGAGTGCGTGTACGCGCCGGGCCGGAGAAGTCCTCACCGAGGTCGGCCCGGTTCAGGCCCCCACCCGGCCGGTGTCGTACGCCCACATCGCGATCTCCACCCTGTTTCGGGCGCCGATCTTGGTCAGCAGGCTGGCGACGTGGGTCTTGGCGGTCGTCAAGCCGATGAACAGCTCGGCGGCGATCTCGGCGTTGGTGCGGCCACGGGCGACCAGCGTCAGCACCTCCTCCTCGCGTTCGGTGAGCGGCTCGATCGGTTGGGTCCGTCGGCTCGACGGTTCCCTGGCGGCGAGGGTGGCCAGCAGCAGCCGGGTGATGTTCGGCGCGATCAGGGCATCGCCGACGGCGGCGGCATGGACGGCCTGGACGAGCAGCGCCGGCCCGGCGTCCTTGAGCAGAAAGCCCCGGGCGCCGGCCCGGAGCGCGCCGTGGACGTACTCGTCGAGGTCGAATGTCGTGATCACCACTACCGCGATCGGGTCCGGGACGCCCCGCCCCGACGTGTGCCTGGTCACCTCGATGCCGTCGAGCCCGGGCATCTGGATGTCGACCAGGCACACGTCGGGGCGGAGCCGATGCGCCAGCTCGACGGCGGCGTGGCCGTCGGCGGCCTGGCCGGCGACCTCGATCTCGGGCTGCGCGTCAAGGATCATCGACAGACCGGTGCGCATCCGGGCCGGGGACGCGCAGGCGATCTCGATCCACCGACGGCACGAGATGTGCCCGTCCACGACGGCCTGGTGGAGGAGGTCCATGCGGTTCTCCACCCCCGGCAGACCGTTGGGGATCTTCGAGAAGTCGCCTCGGCCGAGGTCGTGGTCCGTCGACACCACCTGGAGGTCATTGGTCCGCAGGCCGCGCCACAGTGCCGCCGGGGGCTCGCGCGGACGCAACGGGTGGAGCACACGTACTTCGCCCCCTCGAAACCCGGCTCCGCGAGGTTGTCCGTCGACAGGAAGAGGTACTGCGGACAGGTCTCGCCGAAGACCGGGAGGCCCTTGTCCCGGGCGGCGGCGATCTCGGCGACCGCCTCCTCGGCCGAGACGTGCACGACGTACCGGGGAGCCCCCGCCACCCGGGCGAGCTGGATGGCGCGGTGGGTGGCCTCCGCCTCCAGGAGGGCCTTGCGGACCTCCCCGTGGTAGCGGGGATCCGTCTCGCCCCGGGCGAGGGCCTGTTCGACGAGGACGTCAATGGCGATGCCGTTCTCGGCGTGCATCATGATCAGCCCGCCGTTCTCGGCGGAGCGCTGCATCGCCCGCAGGATGCGACCGTCGTCGCTGTAGAAGACGCCCGGGTAGGCCATGAAGAGCTTGGTTTCCCTGAAAACCCCCTGGACGTCGCGTAACCGTCCGAGGAAGGGGGTGCGGCATCCAAGCGCGCAAGGTGGGACATCTGCCTGCCCGAACCGGCGATCGGCCCGCGGTGGACGGGAAGAGTGACCGTCACCGTCGGTCCGCCACCCTCGCAGGGTGCCGCCGTCGCCTCCCCGCCGTGGACGTGGGCGATCGCGCGGACGACGGAGGGCCCCAGCCCGGCGCCCTTGACCGACACCAGCCGGTCGCGGTTCAGTCGCCGGAACGGCTCGAAGAAGGCCGGGATCTCGTGGCCGGGCACCACCGGGCCCGTTTTGGCGTCCCGGATCACGGCCCCTTCGGGGGGCGTCGCCGTGGCCGACCGGGAGGTCCCGGTCCAGGACCACCACGTGGTACGTGTGAACCGCCGCCCGTTCCAGGGCACCGGCGCCGTCCTGCGCGACGCCGACCGCGTGCGCCTCCTTAAGCCCAGCCACTCCGCGAGCATCGGCTCGTCCTCCACCACGAGGACCCGCGTCCGTACCTCCTGATCAGGTGCCCCGAACTCTCCCCGGGCTCCATGGTCGCCGCCCGGGTGTCTCCTCCGAGTGCGGCTATAGACCCTGCCAGGCGGGCTTGTTCGCGTAGGTGTGGCGGAAGTAGTCCGCGAGCTTCAGCTTGGAGGCGGCGGCCTCGTCCACCACGACCGTGGCGTGCGGGTGCAGCTGGAGCGCGGAGGCCGGCAAGGTGTGGCGGAAGTAGTCCGCGAGCTTCAGCTTGGAGGCGGCGGCCTCGTCCACCACGACCGTGGCGTGCGGGTGCAGCTGGAGCGCGGAGGCCGGCACGAGCGCCGCCACCGGGCCCTCGACGGTCTGCGCSACGGCCTCGGCCTTGCCCTCRCCGGTGGCCAGCAGCACCAGGTGGCGGGCCTCCAGGATGGTGCCGATGCCCTGGGTGATGACGTGGTGCGGCACCTGCTCGATGTCGTYGTCGAAGAAGCGGGCGTTGTCCACGCGGGTCTGCTCGGTGAGCGTCTTGATCCGGGTGCGGGAGGCGAGCGAGGAGCAGGGCTCGTTGAAGCCGATGTGACCGTCGGTGCCGATGCCGAGGATCTGCAGGTCCACACCGCCGGCCGCGGCCAGCGCCTTGTCGTAGGCCTCACAGGCCGCCAGGACGTCCTCGGCGGAGCCGTCGGGCCCCATGAACGCCTCCTGGGAGAGCCCGAGCGGCTCGACGACCTGACGGAGCACCGTGGAGCGGTACGACTCCGGGTGGCCCRAGGGGAGGCCGACGTACTCGTCCAGCTGGGCGATCCGGGCCCGCGAGGCGTCGACGGAGCCGGCCTCGACCTGGGCGATCAGGGCGTCGTAGATGGGCAGCGGAGTCGAGCCCGTGGCCACGCCGAGCAGCGCGTCGGGCTTGCGGCGCAGGAGGCCGGCGATGCCGTCCGCGATGAGCTCGCCGCCCGCCTTGGCGTCCTTGACGATGACAACTTCCACG
>NZ_LMEP01000023.1 GCF_001426405.1 Streptomyces sp. Root1304
CATCGAGCACACCTTCCGCCTGTTCAAGCAGACCCTCGGCTGGACCCGCCCGAAGATCCGCACCCCCGAGGCGGCCGACCGTTGGACCTGGCTGATCCTCGCCGCCTACACCCAACTGCGACTGGCCCGACCACTCGCAGCCGACCGGCGTCGCCCTTGGGAAAGGCCCGTTTCCTCAGACAGGCTGACCCCGGCACGTGTCCGCCGCGACTTTCGGCACATCCGCCCCAAGGTCGTCTGCCCGGCCGAGGCACCGAAACCCACCCGCCCCGGACCAGGCAGGCCACCAGGCCGCAAGAACACCCGGCCCACCCCACGACACGACGTCCACACAGTCCGCAAAACCGACACCACCACGTCCCGGAACAAGAAGTCGACCACCCCACGACCCCGCCGCACAGGTTAAAGATCAAGCTAGTCGACGCAGAACTCGTTGCCCTCGATGTCCAGCATCGGAATGCACGAGTCCTCGCCGTCGTACAGCGTCCGTACGTGGACCGCGCCGAGCGGGACCAGCCGTGCGCATTCGGCCTCGAGCGCGGCCAGGCGCTCCTCACCCACGAGCCCGGTGCCGACCCGCACGTCGAGGTGCAGCCGGTTCTTGGCGGCCTTCCCCTCGGGGACGCGCTGGAAGTACAGCCGCGGGCCCACACCCGAGGGATCCGTACAGGCGAACCAGGCGTCGCGCCGCTCCGGCGGCTGCGCACGCCTGTAGTCGTCCCACGTGGCATGGCCCTCGGGCGGCGGCGGTACGACGTACCCCAGCACCTCGCACCAGAAGCGGGCGAGACGCTCCGGCTCCGCGCAGTCGAAGGTGACCTGGAACGTTCTGATCGCGGACATCGGGCCACCGTACCAAGGGATTTGGGAACCGGCCGTTCCCTTTCCGGGACGCCGGCGATGCTCCCCGGAAGCCCCCTCCGGCCGTGGCCTTGTGGCTACCCTTGCCGGGGTCACGACCAGGATCGAACGAGGGGGGTACATCCGTGCCGTACGAGACGGGCGCCAAGGTGAAGTTGACCCGGGACGTGCAGATCACCGCGAGCGGCATGGCCGCCGGGGCCGGCGCCCCCGGTCCGCTGTTCCTGGCCGAGGGCCTGGACGGTGTGGTCGCGGGCTCTGCGAAGGCACGCGGCGGCATGTTCCAGGACGACATCGCGGCCTTCGAGAAGCAGGTCCGCGACGGCAGGTTCCACGGCTACGGGACCGGACTGGTCGAGCAGATCCGTGAGCAGCTCGCCCGGCACGGAGCGTATGACGCCGGAGCGGGCACAGGGATCGCGTACCGGGTGCGCTTCGCGAACGGTTTCGTGCTCGACGGCCTCGACGAGGACGCGCTGACGAGGGCCTGCCCGCGCCCTCGCAGGCCCGCCTGCGAGGGCGCGGGGGTGTCCACCGCCGGTCAGCCCGGGTAGGCGATCGAGCCCAGTGGCGGGCAGGGGACGAGCGCGGCGCCGGCGCCGGGCCGTTCGACGAAGGCCCGGTCCTCGGCCGCGCGCCGGCGCCGGGACTCCCACGCGTCGGCGTCCCGGGCGTCGCGCAGCGCGCGAACGTCGTCCCACGAGCCGTCGATGAGTTCGAGGCTGGTGTTGCCGGCGCTGCGCTCGAAGTCCAGCTTCACGGCGGCCCGCCGGAGCGCGGTCTGCACCGCGGCGAGATCGATACGGGTCATCAGGACGCCGGGGGTGTGCGGTTCGCGGGTCGGCAGGGGTGCCTGGGGAAGCAGCGACACCCCGCGGTCGAGGCGGCCGATGTTGTCGACGGCCGCGTCCTGGGCGTCCTGGGCCATCCGCCGCATCTCCTGGTGCAGCCAGAAGAGTTCGTCGAGGTCGGCGGCGGTGATGCGCATCCGCTGGTACAGCGCCCGGAAGCGGGGATCGGCGTGCAGCGGACGGAGGGGGTCGACGTGGAGCGCCACGCAGTCGTTGTACCCGGCCGCCACGGCGGCGTCGAAGTGCAGCACGGCGAGGTCCGTCTGCCCGCGCAGACAGGCCAGTTCGCCCAGGCTCGCGTGGCCCCCGGCGGCGAGCCAGGCGCCGTCGGGGCCGAGCGCCGCGGCGCGCGTGACGATGTCGTGGAGGCCCGCGTCTCCCACCGCGCCGGGACCCTCGGTCAGGAGCGTCACCAGCAGGTCGTGCATACGGGCGGCCAGTGAGCTGACGGTGTCGGCCATGGATCTCCTCGGACCTCGGTGGTGAAGAGCGCGGGACGCCGGGGCCGGTCGCGACCCCGGTGGACAGGACGGGCGGCGGGGACGAGCGGTTCCTGCTCCCGCTACGCCTTGCGGGCGAGGAGCTGGATCTCGTGGAACTGGCGGCGGTCCGTGGGCTGCGGCTCGAACCGGAGGCGTGCCGACTCGTTCAGACCGTGTGCGCGGAGGAGCGCGGCGAGGTGCTCGGGCCACCAGCGGTAGGCCGTCGCCACCGTGTGGTCGTAGGACCGCGTCTCGTCGGCGGGGCCGTCCGTGGCCGGGAACGCGATCAGCAGATGGCCGCCCGGCGCCAGTACCCGGGCGAACTCGGCCAGGACCGCCGGCACGTCCTGCGGCGGGGTGTGGATGAGCGACCACCGTGAGAGCACCCCGTCGAGGGCGCCGTCCTCGATGTCCAGCGCCGCCATCGAGCCGACCTCGAACCGGATCTCCGGGTGGGCTTCGCGTGCGAGCCCGACCATCACGGGGGAGGCGTCGACTCCGAAGACGTCCAGGCCCAGCCCGTGGAGGTGCGCCGTGATGTCACCTGGGCCGCAGCCGAGGTCCGCGACCGCACCGCCGCCGTCCCTGTCCCGGTCGCCGTCGCCGTTCGTCCGTACCAGCTCCGCGAACGCGCCGAGGAGGGCGCGCTCCAGCGGCCGGTCGCGGAGCGGGTCGTGGAACATCTCGGCGTAGACGGAGGCGATGGCGTCGTAGGCCTCGCTGGTGGCGCGCAGGGGGTCGAGTTCGGTCACCCCGAGACCCTAGCGGGAGGATCGGGCGCGTGATCAGAGGGCGTACGGCCCGGTGACCGTGCTCGCGGACGGCGGACCTGTTCACGAGCGACAACGCCAACTCCAGTCAACAGGGGCACACTTGGCGTGTCAGCCCGTCCGGTGGGCGAAACCCCGTGGCGGCCGGGGACGGAGGGACTGATGATGACCGGATGACCTCGTACGCGCCGCCGCCCGCCCCTCCGTCCGTCCCGCCCGTCGACGCCCTGATCGTCGTGGACGTCCAGTCGGCCTTCACCACCGGCGCCGGAGCCGTACCCGCCGCCGCCCGCCTCGTCGACCGCACGACCGATCTGATCGGCCGCGCCCGCGCGGCCGGCGCGCTCGTCGTCCACCTCCAGAACGACGGTCCCCCCGGCGCGGAGGACGAACCCCACACGCCGGGCTGGGAACTGCACCACCCCGTCGTGCCCGGCCCCCGCGAGACGGTGATCCGCAAGCCGCGCGACGACGGCTTCCACGCGACCCCGCTGGGCGACGTCCTCACCGGCGCGGGGGTACGAGCGCTCGCCGTCTGCGGCGTGATGTCCGAGATGTGCGTCCAGGCGACCGCCCGTACCGCCCTCGCGCGCGGCTACCGGGTCGTCGTGCCGCACGACGCCCACGCCACCCAGGACGTTCCGGCGGCGCCCGGGATCAGCGAGGCGATCCCCGCGGCCGTCGTCTCCCGCGTCGCGGCCTACGCCCTGGGGAGCGACGCGGAGGTCACCGCGGCGACCGCCGACGTGACGTTCACGGCTCCCGCTACGGACTGAGCCGGCGGGCGGAGGAGCAGGACCGGGAAGCCGGAGGAGCCGGACCGGGAAGGGCGTCCCGGCGCCCGGCGAGCGGAACGCGCCACCGGACGCCCCGGCGCGACGGCGAGCGGGCTGTTCAAAGCCTCGCCGATCTCTCTACGGTGGTCCCGGGGCGTCCCGTCGACGCCCCGGCGCGAGGTGACGCGCGACAGGATGGGGGAGCGGTGGAAGAGCTGGCGGCGCTTGCCATGGCGGGGGTGACGACCGTGTTCGGGCTCGTCGTCTCGGACGTCTGGGAACAGGCCAAGGCGCGCGACTGGCGTCTGTTCCGCCGCCGGGGCGGAGGCGCGGAGGGCGAGCGGCCCGGCGGTGACGCCGCCGGTGAACTGGAGGCCGCCGGTCGCGAGGTGGCGGCCGCGCGGGCCGCCGGGGACGAGACCGCCGCCCTCGCCATCGAGGCGCACTGGAGCGAACGGCTCCTCCAGGTGCTCCGCGACGACCCCGCCGCGGTGGCCGAACTCCAGGAACTCGTCGCCGCCTTCGGGCCCCCGGCCGCCACCGCGTACCACTTCGGCGGGGTGAACCACGGCCCGGCCTTCCAGGGTTCGCGGATCCACGGCGATATCAACGTCACCGTGCACCAGCATCAGGACCCCGCCGCGGGCCCCGCCCCGTCCGGTCCGCGTCCCGACCAGGTACCCGCCCTGACGGCCGCGTTCGTCAACCGCACCGCCGACCTCTCCGAGCTGGACCGGTGGTTCGGCCCGCCGGCCGCGCGCACCGGCACGGCCGGCGCGGCGGCGGAGGCCACGACCGGCCCGGCCCGGACCGCGACCGCCCCCGTCGGCATCGGCGTGCTCCACGGACTGCCCGGCGTCGGCAAGACGGCGACCGCCTGGCACTGGGCCACCACCGTCCGGGACCAGTACCCCGACGGCCAGCTGTACGTGGACTTCGCCGCCCTGCGCGGACAGACCGGCGGCGACGTCTCCGAGGCCGTCGCCATGTGCCTGCGCGGCCTCGGCGTCACCGACACCTACATGCCGGGATCGCTCCAGGAACGCGCCGCGCTCTTCCGCTCCCGCACCGCCGACCGGCGGCTCCTCGTCGTCCTCGACGACGTCGGCGAGCCCGCGCAGGTCCGTCCCCTCGTCCCCAAGGGCCCCGGCAGCGCCGTGCTCGTCACCAGCCAGTCGCCGCTCGGCGAACTCGTCCTCGACGGGGCCCGGGTCCTCGCCCTCCGCCCGCTCGACCGGGACGGCGCCCTGCGGCTGCTCGCCGAACGCTGCGGAGCGGACACCGTCGCCGCCGACCCGGCCGCCGCCGAGCACCTCGTCGCGCTCTGCGGCGGTCTGCCCGTCGCCCTGCGGATCGCCGCCGCCCGCCTCCTGACCGACCCCTCGCTCACCACGGCCGCCCTGGCCGGGGAACTCGCGGACGAGACCCGCAGGCTCGACGCCCTGTCGCTGGGACCGCTGGGAGGAGACCACTCGATGTCCGCCGTCCTCAACCCGACGTACCGCCTGCTGCCGCCCGGAGCGGCCCGCCTCTACCGCTGCCTCGGCTGGCACCCGTGCCGCACCCACGACGTCGACGCGTCCGCCGCCGCGCTCGGCGCCACACCCGCCGAGACCGCCCCGCTCCTCGGCAGGCTCGCCGCCGACGGGCTGCTCGAACGGACCGCCGACGGCCGCTACCGCATGCACGACCTCGTCCGCCTCCACGCGCGCGCGTGCGCCGAGGCCGAGGAGCCCGCCGACGGTGAGTCCGCCCTCGTCGCCCGTGTCCTCACCCACTTCCTCGTCCTGACGGCGCTCGCCGACCGGGCCGTCCGCGCCGACCGGCTGCGTGTCGCCGACCTCGACGTACTCCTGGACGGGGTACGGGACCCCTTCGCGGCGCCCGGCGGACCCGCACCGCTCGGCTGGCTGGAGAGCCGCAGCGCGGACCTCCTTGCCGTGCTGCGCGCCGGCGCCGCCACGGGCGGCCTCGACACCCCCGTATGGCAGCTGGCCGAGGCGTTCAGCGTGCTCTTCCTCCACCAGCGGGCCCTGGGCCCCTGGCGGGAATCGCTCGAACTGGGAGCCGCGGCCGCCTCCTCGGCCGTGGCACCGGCGGCCGAGGCCCGGCTGCGCAGCCTGCTCTCCCGGCCGCTGCTCGACCTGGGCGAGGACGACCGGGCACGCGCCGCCCTGGACCGGGCCCTCGCCTGCGCCGAGGTCGCCGGGCACGCCGTGCTCAGCGCGTCGGTGCGCGAGTTCGACGGCCGGTACTGGGACCGGCACGATCCGGCTCGCGCCATCGCCTCGTACCGGGCCTCCCTGGAGCTCAACACCCGGGCGGGGGAGGCGCGCGGCGCGGCCATCGCCACGTACTTCCTCGGCTGCGCCCAGGACGCGGCGGGCGAGCCCGCGACCGCCCTGGAGACCCTGCGCACCGCCCACCGGCTGCTGACCGACTGCAGGGACCGGCGCATGGCCGCCCGCGCCACCGCCGCGCTCGGCATCGTCCACGACCACCTCGGCGACACCGGGGCGGCGATGCGCGACCTGGAGGACGCCGCCACCACCCTCGCCGCGGAGCACGCCACGCACTACGAGGCGCAGGCACTGGTGGCCCTGGCGGACCTCGCGGAACGCACGGGCCTGCGCACGGCGGAGGTCCCGGACTGGCTGACCCGGGCGGCGGGCATCCACGAGGCGGGCGGCAGCCCCCTGGCTCCGGTCCTGCGGGAGCGCCTGAGGGCCCTCGGAGCGGAGTGAGGACGGGAACGGTGTGACCGGGTGCGGGGGGCGGAGGCTGGGCCGAGGTCTTCGCTCAGCCGGGATCCGGGACCTCGCCCGGTGCGGTGGCGGTGCGCAGGACCACGTCCCTCGAGCCGACGCCGTCGTGCGCCTGTCCGCCCCGCAGTGAGACCGGGCCCTCCAGGGGGAGCCCGGCGCGCAGGCACGCGTAGACCGCCGTCGCCGGAAGGCACGGGCCGGGGAAGGAGCCGCCCCCGGTCACCTCGATGATCCGGCCGTCGCGCAGCCCCACCAGATGGCCGCCCGCGGCGAGCGAGGCAGCCGCCGCGAGGCAGCCGGGACGGGCGGCGAGCGTCTCGCCGATCCAGCCGAGCGCGGCCGTCGCGGTCACGGCCGGCGCCGCGCCCAGGACCACCGACGCGCTCTCCGCGATGCCCAGGTCCCGTTCCGCGTCCGTGCACGCGAGAAGCGAGAACAGCCCGCCGGCGGGGGACTCCGCGTCCGGCACGCCCTCCGTCGCGGCGGACGGGAAGCGTTCCACCCGGACCACCACGGCCGACGGTCCGGCATCCCGGCCCACGCGCGCGCGTACCCGCCAGGACGTGACGGGCTCCGCCGGTACCCCGACCGGGGCCAGGGCCCGCACCGGAGGCGGCCCGGAGGACGGCTCCGGCAGGCGCAGGAGGTCGTACAGGGCCGTACGCAGCCTGCCGAGCGCCCGCCCCGGTTCGCTGAACGCCCGGTCCGCCACGTCCGCGTACCCCGCCCGCGCCGCCGGCTCGAACGCGGCCTCCACCTGTCCGCGCAGCTCCCGCCCCGGGTCGAGCCGCGGCGCGTGCCGGCCCAGCACCTCCGCCGCCGTACCGGGCACGGAGTCGCTCCCGAACGCCGAGAGCAGCACCGGCCGGCCGAGCGCCGCGCCGTAGAGGGTCACCGAGCCGTGGTCCCCGACCACGAGGTCCGAGGCGAGGAGCACGGAGCGCCACGCGTGCACCGGCGGGACCAGCAGCAGTCCCGCGTCCAGTGCGGCGGCGAGGTGGCGGCGGAGCTGCCAGGAGCCGTGCGCCGCCCACACGTTGGGGTGGACGACGGCCGCCACCCGGTAGTCGTCGTACGGGAGCGCGCCGAGCAGCCGCGCCGGGAGGCCGGGCGCCTCGCCGAGCAGCGAGGTCGGTCCCCACGTCGAACTGACCACCACGAGACGCTGCCCGGCGCCGACGCCGAGCGCCGCACGGTAGGCGGGCCGCAGCGGCGCGCTGGCCGTCAGCTCGTCGAAGCACGGGTCGCCCAGGAGCAGCGTCCGCCCGGCCGCCTCGGGGTGCGCGGCGAGCAGTTGTGTGCGCTGGTCCGGATGGGAGGTCGCCAGCCAGGCGCGGCCCGCCGCCAGAAGCGCGTCGGGCACCAGCCCGGAGAGCCGGACCCGGTCGGCGCGCGAGTCCGGCACGTACTTCTGGAAGCCGATGCCGTGGGGGAGGACGAGGACGGGGTACGCGCCCTCGGGGACGTCGATGTTCTCGCTCGCGGTCAGGACGAGGTCCGGGGAGAGGTCACGGAGCTGCGTCCACGGCATCACGCGGCAGCCGGAGTCGTGCAGCAGGTCGAGGACGCCGTCGTTGAAGGCGGAGGTGGGGTCGTACGCGAAGACGACGCTCACCCGGGTGTCGTCGCGGAGGACGGCGGGGAGGCACTCCAGGACCCGGGTGGTGGAGACGACGGTGCGCGCGGCGACGACGAGGGTCCGCTCGCCGGGGAAGGTCCGCCACCGCTCGGCGTCCGGCCCGACGGGAACGCGGAGGGGCCGTTCAGCGTGCATGGCCACCCCGCCAACGTACGCCCCGCTCACCCGTTGCGCGGCTCGCGGCTCGCGGCTCGCGGCTCGCGGCTCGCGGCTCGCGGCTCGCGGCTCGCGGCTCGCGGCTCGCGGCTCGCGGCCATCGTCCGGGTACCTCAATTCCTTGGAGAAGGCAACGGTGCCGCGGCCCGGTCCCGGGCCGACGGACACCCTATCCGTTCGCACCGCCCGAGCGCCCGGCCGTAATCTGCGTGATCAGCGAATTGCATCTTTCTGCAAATAAATGGGATCCTGTTCCGGCCAACCGATGACCGGGCCCTCCGTGCTTCCGCTGTGAGCCCGCACGAGAGGGACGACGACGTACATGACCATCGAATGGCGTTACACCGTCCAGCAGGACCTGGGTGTGCTGTCCCTGGCCGGTTTCCTCGGAGCCGACGCCGTGGGGCGCTTCACCGGGGCCGTGGGGTGGGCGGTCGCACGCGGCACCGGGCCGGTCGTGCTCGACCTGACCCGGCTGCGCGGCTGGTCGGTCGGCGGGCAGCTCGCCGTCGTCGACGCGGCCGTACGGCTCCGGGCCGCGGGCCGGGTCCTCGAACTGGCCGCGATCCCGGCCGACGGCTCCCTCGTGCCCGCCGGTGACGGCCCCGCCGTCCAGGTCCACCGCGACCTGGCCGCCGCACTCGCCGCCCACCGCGACGCCGGTGCGGAGCAGCGGGAGTGGCGCAGCGACGCGTGGCCGAGCGCCTGAACGTCCGGAAGTCGCCGTCCGGTACGTCCCCGGTCCCCGTACGCGCGAGGATGGGGGGCATGGTGCAGAGTGCTGGGTCGACGCGACGCGCGGGGTGGACGGGATGAGCGCGCCGCTCTACCAACTGAAGGCGGAGTTCTTCAAGACGCTGGGGCATCCCGTGCGCATCCGCGTCCTGGAGCTGTTGAGCGAGCGTGAACACGGCGTCGCGGAGATGCTGCGCGACACCGGAGTCGAACCGGCGTACCTCTCCCAGCAGTTGGCGGTGCTGCGGCGGGCGAACCTGGTCGTCGCCCGTCGTGAGGGCACGGCCGTGTACTACGTCCTGACGACCCCCCAGGTGGCCGAACTGCTGTGGACCGCCCGCACGATCCTCTCGGGCGTCCTGGCGGGCCAGGCCGAACTGCTTGCCGACCTGCGGGCCGTGCCGCGGGCCCGTACGGCCCGGGAGGCGGCTCCCGAGGGTGAGCCCGTCGTCCTTCCCTGACGGCGAGGCGAGGGTCGCCGGGGCCGGCGACGGCCACCGCCGTCGAAGGCCCGCCGGGTCGCCCGCCGGGCCCTCACTCCTCCGCATCCGGCTGGATGCCCGCGAGCAGGTTGAACGCGCCCGTCAGGAGGTTCAGGGTGACCACGCCGACGACCTCCGCGATCACCCGGTCGCTCCAGCCGTGGGCCCGTACCTCCGCCACGTCCTCGTCGCCCAGCGCGCCCGGCTCGGCGAGGACGCGGAGCGCGAGGCCGATCAGCGCGGCCTCGCGGGGGTCGGTCGACGTGCCCTGGCGGGCCAGCTCGATGTCCGTCTCGGTGAGCCCCGCCGCCCGGCCGGCGGCACGGTGCGCCTCGCGGCAGGTGCCGCAGCCGATCCACTCCTGGACGGCGAGCGACAGCTTCTCGCTCAGGGCGCGCGGGATCTTCACCCGCTTCATGGCCCGGGACAGGCTGAGATAGCCGTCGAGCAGCGCGGGTGAGTGCGCCATCGTCGACACCATCTCGCCGACCGAGCCGTGTCGTTCGACGATGTCGGCCAGCAGCTCACCGGCCCGGCCCGGCGCCTGGTCGGGGGTGAGCGCGGTCAGTCTTCTCGTGGACATGAAGCCTCCTCCGGATGCCCTCTGTATACCCTACGGGGGTATAACGCCACGAGGGGTGGGAGAGGTTCCCGGGAATGAGGACGAGTGCCGAGGTCCTGTCCTCGTCCCGTACGGCCTCCGGCGCGTGGCCGGTGATCGGCAGGGGCGACTCGGCGCCCGCCCGGAAGGTGCGCCCTGCGGTGGGCCCCCCGGCCGCGAACCGCCCCGGCGTCGTGCCCACGAGCCGTCGGAACGAGCGGTTCAGGTGCGACTGGTCGTAGAAACCGGTCGCCGCCGCCACCTCGCCGGGCGGTACCCCGTCGAGCAGCAGACGGCGGGCCCGGTCGAGCCGGCGGGACGTCAGGTACTGGTGCGGGGCGATGCCGAAGGCGCGGCTGAACGCCCGTACCAGGTGCGTGGGATGGGCGTGCAGCAGCCCGGCCGCCTCGTCCAGGGTCACGCCCTGGAGCAGCCGTTCGTCGAGGAGCTCGCGCAAGGCGTGGGCCAACCCGGGCGCGGCCGTACGCGCGCGTGCGGCGTTCCCGGGACGCAGATGGGTGCGCAGCCGCTCACGGACGAGGGCGAGGCGGCTCTGCGCCTCGAACGCGTCGCCGGGGGACGCGAGCGCCGCGTGCAACTGCCCGATCCGGCGGCGCAGCAGCGGATCGACGAGATCGGGGCCGTCCACGGCGGTGCCGACGAGGCTCTCGTCCAGCTGTGTCAGGTCCAGGTACAGGACCCGCTTGCGGAAGCCGTGGGAGGTGGCGGGCGAACCGTTGTGCGGCACGTGCGGCGGCAGCAGGGACACCGTGCCGGCAGGGGTGCCGTGCTCGCGCCGGTCGAGGTCGTAGCGCACGGCGCCGTCGTCGACGATGAGCAGCGTCCACACGTCGTGGACGTGCATCGGGTAGGCGTGCTCGGTGAAGTGGGCGTGGAAGACCTCCACGACTCCGGGGACGCGGGGGCGCCACGCGGAAACCTCCTGCCGGGCCACCATGCAAGGAATGTACAAGACGGCGTGGCGGGGCGGTCGGCAGTCTCGGGGCATGACGACCACCGACCACGCGCCCGTGCGCTTCGACACCAAGATCGCCGTCCTGCTGCGCGAGGACCTGGAGACCTGGCAGCGGCTGAACGTGACCGCGTTCCTGGTCAGCGGCCTCGGAACCGTACTGCCCGAGGTGATCGGCGAACCGTACGCCGACGCCGACGACACCCCCTACCTGCCGGTGCTCCGGCAGCCCGTCCTGGTCTTCGAGGGGACCGAGGAGACCCTGACGGCGGCGCACGCGCGCGTCCTCGCCCGGTCCCTCCCGAGGGCGGTCTTCACGACCGACCTCTTCGGCACCGGCGACGACCGGGACAACCGGGCCGCCGTACGGGCCGTGGGCACGGCGGACCTCGATCTGGCCGGGCTCGCGGTGTACGGGCCGCGCAACGCCGTCGACAAGGTGATCAAGGGCGCCCGGATGCACCCCTGACACCCCGTAGGGGGTCCCCGGCCGCACGCGCGCCCACCGGCCGACCACGGATGCGTCAGCCGACCGTGCGGGCTGCGCACTCCAGGAGGGTGGGGATCGCGGACGCCAGGGCGTCCGTCCCGTGCGCGTACGGCAGGCGGAGTCTGTCCCGGAAGCCGTCCACCGGCGAGAAGGCCGACCCCGGCACCACCGATACGCCGTGACGCCGCGCCAGCTGGGCGAGGGCCTCCGTGTCGGCGCCGGGGATCCGCACCCAGAGGGCGGGACCGCCCGCCGGCCGGGTCCACTCCCAGTGCGGCGCCGTCGCCCGCAGCAGCGCCTCCGCCGCGTCCCGCTGCCCCCGCAGTTCGGCCCGGCGCCGCGCACGTGCCTCCGGAAGCCGGTCCAGCAGGCGTACGGCGACGAGCTGGTCCACGACCGAACAGGACAGGTCCACCGAGGTCTTGATCTTCGCCAGCCGGGACACCACCTGCGGCGAGGACCGGACCCAGCCCACCCGCAGACCGCCCCAGAAGAGCTTCGACAGGGTGCCGACGGCCACCGTCGACCCCATCGGCAGCTCGGCGACGAGCGGCACCGGAGCGGCGTCGTCCCGGAAACCCGCTCCCGGACCGGCGTCCCCGTTCCCGCCGTCGCTCTCCTTTGTCCCGTTCCCCTCGTCCCCCAGGGCGAGTTCGGCGCACGCGGTGTCCTCGACCGTGAACAGCTCCAGGTCCGTCAGGACCCGCTGCCACTCCCTGCGCGCCGCACCGTCCAGGCTCCGGCCCGTCGGGTTGTGCACCGTCGGCTGGAGGTACACGAGCCTGGGCCGGCCGTGGGCGCACAGCCGCCGCAGCGCCGCCGGATCGGCCCCGGCCGGGCCTCCGCCCGGGCCGTCCCCGCCCACCGGGACGAGGCGGGCGCCACGCGCGCGCAGCGCCTCCAGGGCACCCCGGTAGGTGGGGTTCTCCACGACCACCGTGTCGCCCGGCTCGACCAGCGCCTGCGCCACCAGCCACACGGCCTGCTGCGAACCCGAGGTCACCAGGATCTGGGCCGCCTCCGTCGGGACCCCCGCCGCCCGGTAGTACGCGGCGATGCCCTCCCGCAGGGCCGGGATCCCGTACGGGTGGTAGCCGTCGTCCCCGAGCAGCGAGCCGAGGTCCTCGCCGCTGAGGGCGCCCACGGCCTCGCCCACCGCGCCGAGTCCCGGCAGCGCGCCGCTGGACAGGTCGGCGGTGCCGCCGGCCCGCGAGCGGGCGTCGAAACTCACGAGCCGCCCCTCGGTCACGTACCCGTCGAGCGCCCCCGAACCCCGCAGCCGGGAACCGCTGCCCCGCACGCTCTCCAGCCATCCCTCGCTCTCCAGGAGCCCGTAGGCGGCCGTCACCGTGGACCGGCTCACGCCCAGCACCAGGGCCAGTTCGCGCTGGGAGGGCAGGATGCTGCCGCCCGCCACGTCGCCGCGCCCGGCCAGCTCGCGCAGGGCGTCCGCGAGCCGGCGCGGCAGCGGTCCTGGCCCCTCCGACGACCAGCCGGTGAGCAGTCGGGACAAACGGGTCGAAGCAATCCTGGCCATGGCACCCATAGTGCGCCACGACGCAGGCCAATCCGGCCCGACTGGTCGTTGTCGCCGCAGGTCACACGACGGAGGATCGACATCGGCGGGACCGGGTCACGGGCCCGGGAGGCGGGACCGGAGAAGGGTGAGGGCATGGCGACCGTCGTGCTGGTCGGCACACTGGACACCAAGGGCGAGGAGTACGCCTGGCTGCGCGAGCGGCTCAGGGAGTACGGCAGCGACGTCCTCCTCGTCGACACCGGGATCATGCCGCCGCCCGCCCACGCGCCGGTGGCGGACGTCTCCGCCGACGTCGTCGCGCGCGCCGGGGGCCACGACCTGGCCGTCCTGCGGGCGGCCGGCGACCGCGGCGCGGCCGTGGCCGCCATGGCCCAGGGCCTCACCCGGGTCGTCGTCGACCTCTACCGCAAGGGCCGGCTCCACGCCGTGCTCGCCGCCGCGGGCAGCGGCGGCTCCGCCATCGCCGCCCAGGCCATGCGCGCCCTGCCCATCGGCGTACCGAAGGTGCTCGTCAGCACCATGGCCGGCGGCGACGTCTCCCCGTACGTCGACAGCAGCGACCTCACCCTGATGTACAGCGTCGTCGACATCTCCGGCCTCAACTCCGTCTCCTGCCAGGTCCTCGGCAACGCCGCCGCCGCGGCCGCCGGGATGGCCCGCCGCTACGAGCGCAACCACGACGAGCCCGCGGGCCGGGGGCGGCCGGTCGTCGCGGCCACCATGTTCGGCGTGACGACCCCGGCCGTCGACGTGGCACGCGCCCGGCTCGCCGAACTCGGCTACGAGGTCCTCGTCTTCCACGCCACCGGCGCGGGCGGCCGGGCCGTCGAGAAGCTCGCCAGGGACGGCATGCTCGACGGCGTCCTCGACCTCACCACCACCGAACTCGCCGACGAACTCGTCGGCGGCGTCCTCAGCGCGGGCCCGTCACGGCTGACCGCGGCGGGCGCGGTCGGCATCCCGCAGGTCGTCGCCCCCGGAGCCCTCGACATGGTCAACTTCGGACCGGCCGCGACCGTGCCCGAGCGGTTCGCGGAGCGGCGGCTGCTCGTCCACAACGCGACCGTGACCCTGATGCGCACCACCGTGGACGAGATGGCCGAACTCGGCACCGTCATGGGCCGCAAGCTCCGCGCCGCACGCGGCCCGGCCGAGGTCTTCTGGCCCCTGCGCGGCGTCTCCGCCGTGGACGTGGCCGACGGTCCGTTCGCGGACCCGGAGGCCGACCGGGCCGGCCTGGAGGCCGTGCGCGCCGCCGTCCGGGGCGGCGAGGTCCGCGTCCACGAACTCGACGCCCACGTCAACGACCCCTCGTTCGCGGTCGCCATGGCCGACCGCCTGCACCAGCTGATCAGCGAGCGCGCGCGCGTCGCCGCCCGCTGACCGGGAAGACCCGAAGCACCTCCGCAGCGCCCCCGCAGACCACCGAGGAGTGATCACCGTGACCACCATCAGCCGACAGGACGTACTCGACCGGCTGCGCGCCCAGGTCGCCGCCGGCCGTCCGATCGTCGGCGCCGGAGCGGGCACCGGCCTCTCCGCCAAGTGCGCCGAGGACGGTGGCGTCGACCTGCTGATCATCTACAACTCGGGCCGCTACCGGATGGCCGGGCGCGGCTCGCTGGCGGGACTCCTGCCGTACGGCGACGCCAACGCGATCGTCAAGGACATGGCCCGCGAAGTGCTGCCCGTGGTCCGCGACACGCCCGTCCTCGCGGGCGTCTGCGGCACCGACCCCTTCCGCCGCATGGACCTCTTCCTCGACGAGCTCAAGGCCATGGGCTTCGCGGGCGTCCAGAACTTCCCCACGGTCGGCCTCTACGACGGCACCTTCCGCGTCAACCTGGAGGAGACCGGCATGGGGTACGGCCTGGAGGTCGACATGGTCCGCGCCGCCCACGAGCGTGACCTGCTCACCGCCCCGTACGTCTTCGACCCCGAGCAGGCGGCCGACATGGCCCGCGCGGGCGCCGACGTGCTGGTGCCGCACGTCGGCCTCACCACCAAGGGGGCCATCGGCGCCGGGACGGCCCTGACCCTCGACGCGGCGGCCGCCGCCGTCCAGGAGATGCACGACGCCGCCAAGCGCGTGAACCCCGACGTCCTGGTGCTCTGCCACGGCGGGCCGATCGCCGAACCGGAGGACGCGCGGTACGTCCTGGAACACACCACCGGGGTCGTCGGCTTCTTCGGCGCCTCCTCGATCGAGCGCCTGCCCACGGAACGGGCGATCACGGAGCAGACCCGCGCGTTCAAGGCGCTGGCCACCGGCTGACCCCGGCCGGCGGGCGGTCAGTCGTTCCGTGGGTGGCTCTCCGTCACCCGGCCCTTCGCGTCGGCCTTCAGATAGGCGGAGCCGTACGCGTCGGACAGGTACACGGTGATCCCCGCGTCGGTCCCGGCCAGCGTCGATGCGGGGACGACGACGACGTAGCGACTGGTCGGCTTGTCGACACCCAGATCCTTGTCGGCGCGCTGGAGCAGCGCCGGCAGGGCGTCCCAGTTGAACGCGACGAGGTCGGCGGGGACCGTACCGGGGAACGCCGTACCCGATCCCTGACGGACCGCCGCGTCCTCGCCCCGGTAGACGTAACGGTCGTAGCGCTTCGTGCTGCCCTTCACCAGGGACTCGGAGACCGCGTACTCCGGGTACACGACGAAGCCGGTGACCTTCGTCCCGCCGGAGGCCGCCTTGACGGAGGCGATGGCCGCGCGGACACCGGCGGGCGTCAGCAGGTCGAGCGGCACCGGATCGGCGTCCGCCGTCGGTGTCGGCGTCGTCGACGTCCGGGGGCGCTGGGCGGCCGGGCCCTGCTGGGACGGCGGAGCGCCGCTCGGCCCGCCGCCCGGCTCGGCCGGCCGCCAGTCCCAGGCCATGGCGGCGACGGGGATGCCGACGGCGAGCACCACCACGGCGGCCGACCCCAGGAACCGTCCGGCACGCCCCCGCCGCCGGCCGTCGGCCCCACGGACCGGGGGAGCGGAGGCGGCCGAGGGAACGGTGACCGCGCGGGGGTCGCCCGGGGGCGGGGTCGCAGGGGTGGGAGCGGCGGTTGCCGGTGCGGGAGGCACGGGAGTCACCGGAGCCGAGGAGGACGCGGGAGCCGGCGAAGCGGCAGGGGTCGCGGGAGGAGCGGCAACCGGAGGCGGCGCCAGCCGGAACGACGTGGCTTCGCCGCCGTCCGCCGGCTCCCGCCCATTCGCCTCCCGCCCATTCGCCTCCCGGCCATCCGCCTCCCGCGCGGCGGCGTCCCGGACGGCAACGGCCCCCTCCCGGGAGACGGCCTCCCCGTCCTCCGCCGCCACCTCGCCCAGCACGCGTGCGAGTTCCTCCACGCCCGGGCGCTCCGCCGGGTCCCGTACGAGAAGGCGGGTCAGCACGTCGGTCAGGCCACCGGCCCTGAGCGGGGGCGGTACGTCGTCCGAGAGGACGGCCGCGAGCGTCGCGAGGGTGTTCTCCCGGCGCAGCGGGTGGTTGCCCTCGACCGCCACGTACAGGAGCATGCCCAGCGACCACAGGTCGCCCGCCGGTCCGCCGGAGGCCCCGCCCCGGATGCGCTCGGGCGCCATGTAGTCCGGCGAGCCGATGATGGAGCCCGAGGCCGTCAGGACGGTGGACTCGCGGATCGCCGCGATGCCGAAGTCGGTGAGCACCGGCCGCCCGTCGGGGCGCAGCAGCACGTTGGCCGGCTTCACGTCACGGTGCTCGATGTCCCGCGCGTGGGCGGCCCGCAGCGCCGCGAGCAGTCCGCGGCCGACGGCGGCGGCCTCGGCGGGCGTCATGGGACCCCGGTCGAGCCGGTCCTGCAGGGAGCCGCCGGTGACCAGTTCCATCACGAGCCACGGGTACGTCCCCTCGCCCGCGTCCACGATGTGGTGGATGGTCACCACGTTGGGGTGGTCGATCCGGGCCAGGGCGCGGGCCTCGCGCAGGACGCGGGCGCGCAGCGTACGGGCGCCCTCCACGTCGTACTCGGCCATGGCGGGATCCGGCGGGCGCACCTCCTTCAGCGCCACGTCACGGTGGAGGGCCAGGTCGTGGGCGCGCCAGACCGTTCCCATGCCGCCGCCGCCCAGCCGTTCCACCAGCTCGAAACGGCCGTCGATCACTCTGCTCACGCGCACACCCCTGTACTCCGATCCCCGGAGCGGCGGCCCACGGCTCGGCCCCGCCCACTTCGCCGTACACGTCCGTCCCACAGCACCCCGCGGGCCCACGGATCGGCGGGCCCGCCCCCTGCCGACCGCCTTCCCCCCGGCACCGCCGGCGGCAGTACCGGCGGCGACGGGCTCGACCGTACCGCGCGGGGCCGACACCTCCGCCGCCAGCCGATCGGCCGCACTGCGCAGGGCCCGCCGCCAGGTCCTCGGATAGGGTGATTCGGTAGGGATTGCGCCCCCTGGGGCCAGGCCGAGGCGTAGGGCGATGCGTTGGAGACTCACCAGTCGTCGAGCAGGGTTCCGCAGCCGCCCCGGGCGGCCGTCGGGGACGCGGGTGTGCTCCGGGAGCTGCTCCCGATCGCCCTCTGGCGGGAGGACGCCGACGGTCACATCGTCGAGTGGTCGCTCGCCGCGCAGGACCTCCTCGGCCACCGGCCCGAGCACGTGCTCGGGCGGCTCGCCACGCCGCTCCTCGTCCCCGACGCCAACCGTGAGCTCGCCGACCGGCTCACCGACCGCGTCCAGGCGGGCGAGACCATGGTCGGCACCCTTCCCGTCCGGCACCGCGACGGGCACACGATCGCCATGGAGATGTGGATCGTGCCCGCCGCCGATCCGCAGGGGCGGCCGGGGGCGATGCTCATCGCCGTAGAGACCTCCGAGGTCCTGCGGATGCGGGAGAACCTGGCGGCGATGGAGAGCCTCTTCACCCAGTCGCCGATCGGTCTCGCGCTCCTCGGCCCCGACCTGCGGTTCCTGCGGGTCAACGACGCCCTGGCCCGGATGAACGGGGTGACGGCGGCCGGGCACGTGGGCCGACGGCTCACCGAGGTCGTGCCCGGCGTCAACGCCACCTCGCTCGAATCCCTGATGCGCCAGGTCCTCGACAGCGGGCACGCGGTCGTCGACGCCCGGCGGGTCGGCCGGACGCCCGCCGACCCCGACCGCGACCACATCTGGTCCTGCTCCTACGCGCCGCTCGTCGACCGCGCCGAGCCGCGGTCCCTCGGGATCATCGCCTCCCTCGTCGACATCACCGAGAGCCAGGAGGCGCACAGCGAGGTCGAGCGCGCCCGGCACCGCTTCGCACTGCTCGCCGAGGCCGGGGCCAGGATCGGTACGACCCTGGACCTGCGGATGACGGCCGAGGAGGCCGTCCGCTTCCTCGTACCGCAGCTGGCCGACTCCGCCGACGTACAGATGCTGGAGTCGGTCCTCGCGCCGGACGATCCGGCCGCGTCCACGCGCGGCGTCCTGCGGCGGCTCGCGGCCGCCTTCCCCGATCCGACGGCGCCCACCTCCGTACTGGCGCCCGGACAGACCTTCCAGATCCCGCTGGACTCGGTGTACGAGCAGGTCGTCGCCCGCGGGCGGCCGACGAACCTCTACACCTCCGACATCCCCGCGCTCTTCACCGACCCGCGCACCGAAGCGCTCCGCACCTATCTCGCCACCCGCATCGGATCGGCGCGGCTCGTCCCGCTGGTGGCCCGGGGGCAGGTGCTCGGGGCGGTCACCGTGACCCGGCTGCGGACCCGCGAGCCCTTCGACGCCCAGGACTGCGTCCTCATCGACGAGGTCGTCGCCCGCGCCGCCCTCAACATCGACAACGCCCGCCTCTACACCACCCAACGCGAGGCCGCCCTGACCCTGCAGCGCAGCCTCACCAACAGCGCGCTGCCCGCCGTCGCCGGGCTCGAACTCACCGGCCGCTATCTGCCGGCGAGCGCCCATGACGTCGGCGGCGACTGGTTCGACGCCATCGCGCTCCCCGGCGGACGCACCGGTCTCGTCATCGGCGACGTCATGGGGCACGGCATCCACGCGGCGGCCGTCATGGGCCAACTCCGCACGGCGGTACGGACCCTGGCCCGCCACGACATCGCGCCGGCGCGGATGCTCAGCTCCCTCGACGCCGTCGTCGCCGACCTCGGCGAGGACACGATGGCGACCTGTGTGTACGCGGTCCACGACCCGGCCACCGGAGGCTGGGCCGTCGCCCGCGCCGGCCATCCGCCCCCGGCCGTGGCCACCCCGGACGGGACCATCACCTTCCTCGACGGGCCGCCGGGAACCCCGCTGGGCACCGGCGCCCACGACTTCGGCACTCAGGAGGTGGCCCTGCCCGCGGGCGGGCTGCTCGTCCTCTACACGGACGGGCTCATCGAGGCCCGCGACCGGGACCTCGACGAGGGGATGCGGCAGCTCGGCAGGGCGCTCCGGCACCTCGACCGTCCCCTGGACGCGCTGTGCGACGAGGTCCTGGAGCAGCTGCTCGTGGGGCCCGCGCAGGACGACGTGGCGATACTGCTGGCCCGTACGACCCGCTGAACTCCCGTACGCGGAAAGGGGCCTGGGCTTCGGTCAGGTGAGGGGGTGCTGGATCCGGAACAGGTCGCGGAGCAGCGCGATCTCCGCCCCGTGGTGCAGCAGTTCCTGGTTCACCCACCACACGATCTCCAGGAACGGGTTCTCGGGATCGCTGCCGTGGGGGTACGTGCAGTGTCCGATCGTGTCGAGCGCGGCGTCGTCCACGGACAGCAGCGCCTCCCGCCAGGCGTCGGCCGCCCGGTCGAAGGCGGCGACGGCGGTCGCGGCGTCGCCGCTGATCTCGTAGTCGTCGCGGGTCAGGGAACGGGTGCCGTTCGTGTGGTCGGCGCGCAGCGCGAGCATCTCGCTGAGGTGGCTCAGCCGCCAGGCGATCGTCGTGAACGGCGGCGGGACGGGGTGCGGCGGCGGCGCGGTCTCCCGGCCCCAGGGGCCGACACCGGTCAGGAGGCCGGCGGCGGGTCCCGGCCCCTCGCTGTGGAGCCGGACGGACCAGCAGCCCGGACCCGGTTCCCAGAAGTACTCCGCGTCGGTCATCGGGCCGACCTCGACGTCCGTGCCGTTCCCGCTGTCCACCACCGGGCCGGTCATGCGGTCGGTCAACCGCTGCCGTCCGAAGTCGAACTGCTGGAGGAGGGGCTGGAGTCGGGCAGGCTGGTCCATCGAACGCTCCGGGGCAGCGGGACAGGGCGGTCGTACTGTGCCACAGGCCGCTCCCGCCCGCCTTCGGATTTCCGGCCGCCCCGAACCGCGGTCAGGAGGGCGGGGGTTGGGGGACGGACGTACGGCGACACGAACGCGTCGCCACGGGCCGCCGCGCGCGCTCAGGGCCGGTCGATGTGCACGCTGGTCGACTTCACGCGGGCGGTGGCCTCCACGCCGACCTCCAGCCCCAGTTCCTCGACCGCCTCACGGGTGAGCAGGGAGACGAGCCGGTGCGGCCCCGCCTGGATCTCGACCTGCGCGGCGACGTCGCCCAGCTTGACCGCCGTCACGATCCCGGGAAAGGCGTTGCGCGCCGAGGTGTACGTCAGGTCCTCGTCGCCCTGACCGCTGGGCCCGCCCTGGCCGACCTCGACGGCGAACGCGGCCAGATCGCGCCCCTCGATGAGACGCCGGCCGTTCTCGTCGCGACGGGTCGTGACCCGGCCGGCGTCGGCCCAGCGTCGTACGGTGTCGGGACTCACGCCCAGCAGGCGCGACGCCTGCCCGATGGTGTAGGACTGCATGGGCGCCACACTAGGCGCTGCGGGATCGCCCGACCGCCTCGACCAGCGGCAGCAGCCGGTGGGCCACCCGCTCCCGCAGGGCGATCTCGGTGCGGGTGCGCACCACGCCCGGCAGCTGGATGAGCCGCTGGATGACATCCTCCAGATGCCCCGCGTCCCGGGCGACGACCCGGGTCAGCAGATCGCCGCCGCCGGTGATGGAGAAGGCCTCGACGATCTCCGGCACCTCGGCGAGCGCGTCGCCGACCTCGTCCAGATGCCCCTGCGTCACCTCGACGTGCACGAACGCGAGCACCGGGTGGCCCAGCGCGGCGGGGGAGAGGACCGGGCCGGTCGCGGTGATCACCCCGTCCCGCTCCAGCCGGTCGATCCTGGCCTGCACGGTGCCCCGCGCCACGCCCAGCACGCGCGCGTACTCCCGCACGCTCGTCCGGGGCTGCTCGATGAGCAGCCGCAGGATCCGGGTGTCGAGCTCGTCCACCGCCATGCTCCGTCGTCCTCCTCCGATGTCGGTCTCCGATGTCGTTCTCCGATACGGAAACACCACATTCTGGTACGGATTCGACCGCGCGCGGAATTCGGGTGAGAAATGTCGTCCGAGGATGTCGAGAACCCGTGCCGTGCTCCGTCCCCGAGGTGAACGCGCCCACAATGGGCCGTACCGGCACCGAGGAGAACCATCATGGCCAAGTACCTGCTCCTGAAGCACTACCGCGGCGCTCCGGCCGCCGTGAACGACGTCCCCATGGACCGGTGGACGCCGGAGGAGATCTCCGACCACATCGCGTACATGAACGACTTCGCGGCCCGTCTGGAGAAGACCGGCGAGTTCGTCGACGGCCAGGCGCTCGCCCCCGAGGGAACCTTCGTCCGGTACGACGGCGAGGGCCGCCCGCCGGTCACCGACGGCCCCTTCGCCGAGACCAAGGACCTCATCGCCGGCTGGATGGTGATCGACGTCGACAGCTACGAGCGCGCCGTCGAGCTGGCCGGGGAACTGTCGGCCGCCCCCGGGGCGGGCGGGAAGCCGATCCACGAGTGGCTCGAACTGCGCCCCTTCCTCTCGGCGCACCCCACCACCACGGAGTGACCCCGCGGAGGAACACCGTGCGGGAACCCATGAAGGAACGGAGCGCCGCCGTGACCTGCCCGACGACCGAGGACCCGCTGTGACCACTCCGCTGGACGAGGCCCTGCTCCGGAGCCTCACACCGAGCGTGATCGGGGTCCTCGTCCGCCGCGGAGCCGACTTCGCGGCGGCCGAGGACGCCGTCCAGGACGCGCTGGTCGAGGCCGTCCGCACCTGGCAGGACGACCCGCCCCGCGACCCCAAGGGCTGGCTGGTGACGGTGGCCTGGCGCCGCTTCCTCGACGCGACCCGGGCGGACACCGCCCGGCGCCGCCGGGAGGACCTCGTCGACGAGGAACCGGCGCCCGGCCCCGCACCCGGCACCGACGACACGCTCCAGCTCTACTTCCTGTGCGCCCATCCCTCCCTGACACCGTCGTCCGCGGTCGCGCTCACGCTGCGCGCCGTGGGCGGGCTCACCACCCGCCAGATCGCCCAGGCCTACCTCGTCCCCGAGGCGACCATGGCGCAGCGCGTGAGCCGCGCCAAGCGCACCGTCGCCGGGGTCCGGTTCGACCGGCCCGGCGACGTGGCCACCGTGCTGCGGGTCCTCTACCTGGTGTTCAACGAGGGCTACTCCGGCGACGTCGACCTCGCCGCCGAGGCCATCCGGCTCGCCCGGCGGCTCGCGGCCGCCGTCGACCACCCCGAGGTGTCGGGGCTCCTCGCCCTGATGCTGCTGCACCACGCCCGGCGCGCCGGGCGGACCGCCCCCGACGGGAGTCTGGTGCCGCTCGCCGAGCAGGACCGCGGTCGGTGGGACACCGAGGCCATCACCGAGGGCGTCGCGATCCTCCAGGCCGCGCTGGCCCGCGACCGGCTGGGCGAGTTCCAGGCGCAGGCGGCCATCGCCGCGCTGCACGCCGACGCGCCCGTCGCCGAGGAGACCGACTGGGTGCAGATCGTCGAGTGGTACGACGAACTCGCGCGGCTGACCGACAGCCCGGTCGTCCGGCTCAACCGGGCGGTGGCCGTGGGGGAGGCCGACGGGCCGCGCGCCGGTCTCGCGGCGCTCGCGGAGCTGAGCGACGGACTGCCCCGGCACACCGCGGCGGCGGCGTACCTCCACGAGCGCGCGGGGGACCTCGCGACGGCGGCCCGGCTGTACGCCGAGGCCGCCCACAAGGCCTCCAACCTGGCCGAACGCGATCACCTGACCCGCCGGGCCGCCCGCCTCAACGCCCTCGGGCCCCGCTGACGACGGCCGGGGGCCCGGCTCCGCGCCCCGGCCGACCCGGTGGTCCGATGGCCCTCCGTTGGACCGGTCCGACGCGCACGTGCTGGGCCAATGGCCCACCGAGCGGGCGTTGAGTTGAGCCAAGGGCCGCCCGGATGCTTTCCTTGTCGTATCCAGGTACTTTCGGCGCCGCGCAGCGCCGGGTCGGCGACGAGGCCGGTCCGGACCGCGGCGCCTTCGTCGTGTCCGCGCGCCCCCACCACCCCGGGAAGCCGCCGACGGGGCGAAAGGCAAGACAAGGGGGCGGTTCACCACCGTGCAGAGGTTCTTCGTGGCGCCGGATCCGGGGCTCGTCAGGTTCAAGAACGCGTTCCGCGCCGTCATCGGCATCGCTCTCGCGGTCGCCCTCGCCGAACTGGCGGGCCTGTCGCTGACCGCGTCGATCACCGGCGGCCTGGCCGCGCTGCTCGCGCTGTTCACCGTGACGGACGCGACCGTGCGGGCGCAGCGCGTGACCACCCTGCTCCTTCCGCTGGCCGGCTTCCCCGTCCTCGCCGTCGCGACCGCCCTGCACGACCTGACGCCGCTGCGGGACCTCGCCTTCCTCGCGGTGGTCTTCTGCGGGGTCTACGCCCGGCGCTGGGGTCCGCGCGGGCACGCGCTCGGGGTCTTCGCCTTCATGAACTTCTTCACGACCCAGTTCCTGCACGCCGTTCCCTCGCAGCTCCCCGAGCTGTTCGCGGCCGTGGGCATCGCCCTGGCCGCCGCGGGCGCGGTGCGTTTCGTCCTCTGGCCGCTGGAGCGACGTACCCCGCCCGCCGCGGTGCCCGCCCCGCTGCCCGGCGTCGGACTCGCCCGGGTGACCACCCGGCAGGCGGTCCAGGCCGCGGCCGCCTGCGCCGTGGCGCTCGGGATCGGACAGGTGCTGTCCGAGGACCGCTGGTACTGGGCCGTCGGCACGACCTGGTGGATCTTCGTGAACACCGTGTCCCGGGGCGAGACGCTGGTACGCGGCTTCCGCCGGGTGCTCGGCACCGTGATCGGGATCGGCGTCGGCATGGTGGTCGCCCTCCCGCTCGACGGGGCGGTGGCACCCACGGCCCTCCTGGTGGCGCTCTGCGTCTTCGGGATCTTCTACACGGCGCCCGTCTCGTACAGCTGGATGATGCTGGCCGTGACCGTGATGGCCGGTCTCCTCTACGGGCTCCTCGGCGTGCTCGACCCCGCGCTCCTGGTGCTGCGCTTCGAGGAGACCGCCGTCGGCGCGGTGTGCGCGGCGCTCGCCGTCCTCCTGATCCTCCCCGTCACCACCCACGCGATCAACGACGCGTGGATCCAGCGCGCCCTGCGGGGCGTACGGGCCGCCACCTCGGCCTCGCTGGGGCGCCTCTCCGGCGACGCGGACGCCGACCCCGGCCCGCACGCGGCCGAGCTGGAACTGCTCCTCGGGCGCGTACGGCTGTCCCTGGCACCGCTGGTCCACCCGCTCAGCCCCTTCCGGGCCCGCAAGGCCCGGGCCCGACAGGTGCTCGCGCTCCTCGACGAGTGCGCGGACGAGGTACGGGGGCTCGCCGCGGTCGCGGCCGACCCGGCCGCCGGCCACGACGCCCGGCTCGCGGCGGCCTGCTGGCGCGTCGAGGCCGCCGTCGAGCGCCTGACGTCGCCGCGGGGCGGCCCCGGGGCGGGGGAGGAGACCCCGGCGGCCACCGTCGCCGGACCGCCCGCGGACCAGGCCGCGCTCGGCCACGTGAGCGGCCTGGAGAAGCTCCTGGCAGCCCTGGACGAACCCCTGCGCACGCCACCGGGCTCCCTGCTGGTCCGCTCCTGATCGCACGTACCGCATGACGCGGGCCCGGCCGGGCGGCACTCACGCCGCCCGGACCGGGCGGCGCCGCACCCCACCTCGCCCGCCCTGGTCTAGACCCCCTGCTACCGTCGGCCCGACGACGGCCGGTCGACCGCGACCGGCCCCGGGGACAGGGGAGGCACCGTGGGCGGCACAGGGACGGTTCAGGGGCAGGGCGCCGTACGGGCGTACATCGGGTCCTTCACCTCGGCGGGCGGGCTCGGCGTGCTCGCCGCCGACGTGGACGCGGTGACGGGCGCGCTGACCGTCACCGGCGGCAGCGACGCCGTGGCGGACCCCTCGTTTCTCGCCCTCGCGGGCCCCGTGCTGCACGCCGTGTCCGAGACCGACGCGGGGGCCGTGGCGGCCTTCGACGTCACCGGCCGCGCCCCGCGCCCGCTCGGCGCGCCCGTCCCTGTCGACGGCGCCGCGCCCACCCACCTCGCGCTCGCCGCCGGCCACCTCCTCACCGCCAACTACACCTCCGGCAGCGTCACCGCGCTGCCCCTGGCCGAGGACGGCACCGCCCTCCCCGCCACGACGGTCCTGCGCCACGAGGGCAGCGGCCCCGTCGCCGCCCGCCAGGCCGCCCCGCACGCCCACCAGGTGCTTCCCGACCCCAGCGGCCGCTGGGTGGTGAGCGTGGACCTCGGCACCGACTCCGTACGGATCTGTGCCCTGGACGCGGAGACGGGGGCGCTCACCCTCCACGGCGAGACGGCGCTGCGCCCCGGCACCGGCCCGCGCCATCTGGTCTTCCACCCGGCCGGCACGCACGCGTACGTCCTCAACGAGCTGGAGCCCACCCTCACCGTCTGCCGCTGGGACGCCGGGGCGGGCGTGCTCGAACCGCTCGGCGAGACTCCCGTCGTCCCCGAGGACGCCACCGGCCCCGACCACCCCTCCGAGGTGGTCGTGGCCCCCGACGGGCGCTTCCTCTGGGCGGCCGTGCGCGGCGGCGACACCCTCGCGGTGCTCGCCCTCGACGCGGACGGCGCCGGGGCCTCCCTCGTGGCCTCCGTGCCCTGCGGCGGCACCTGGCCCCGCGACCTGACGCTGGACCCGTCGGGCCGCCGCCTGTACGTGGCGAACGAGCGGTCCGGCGACGTCACCTGGTTCACCCTCGACCCGGAGACGGGGACCCCGGCCCGCGCGGGCGCGATCGAGGCCCCGGCCGCCTCCTGCGTCGTCTTCGGCTGACGACGCCGTAGGCCCCGGGCGCCGGCGTACGCCTCGGGTGTCGCCGTACGCCGCCTCACGTCGAAGGGCCCGCACCGGACATCCGGTGCGGGCCCTTCGACGTACGGGCGAGGTCGCGGACCTCAGAGCGAGGCGGCGCCCTGCGGCTGCTGCGGCGGGATGCCCAGCGCGGCCGTGTACTGCGACAGCACCAGCTTGCCGATCGCGGGGTAGGCACCCAGCGGCTCGGCGGCGGCGCAGCCGGCCTCCTTCGAGGCCACGTCGAGCAGGCCGTCGGCCAGCTCGGGGCCGATCAGGTACGGGGCGAGCGCCAGCTGCTCCGCACCGGCGGCACGCAGCTGGTCGGCGACGGAGGCGATCGAGCCCTCCTGGTCGAGCGCGGCGGCCATCACCGGCACGGCGAGGCGCGCGGCGAGCAGCATGCCGGTGATCCCGGCGGCCTGGACGGCCTCCTCGCCGCCGACCGTGGCCAGGATGATGCCGTCGGCGGCCGTGGCGACCGTGAACAGCCGGGCGCGGTCGGCGCGGGCGAGCCCCGCCTCGGAGAGGCGCACGTGCAGCGCCTCGGCGAGCAGCGGGTGCGGGCCGAGGACATCGGTCAGCTCGGCGGTGTTGCCCGCGTCCATGACGGCCTGGCGCACCTGGCGCGTCTGGGCGCTGTCGGGGCCGGCGAGCAGCGGGACGACGACCGCGGCCGGGCCCGTCGGGGCGGCGACCTCACGGCCGGCGGCCACGGCCAGCTCGTACCGCTCGGTGCGCAGCGCGGCGGCGGCCGTCAGCATGGTCGTGAGCGAGGGGTACTCGGTGTCGTCGCCGTCGAGGAAGGCGATCAGGGCGTCGAGGCCGGGCAGCTCGGAGCGGGCGATGCTCACGACCTCTTCGGCGAGCGAGCGTATGGCGGCGGACGGAGCGCCGGGCACAGCGAGAACCAGTGCGGGAGCGCCCTCGGGCGCCGCCGCGGGTTCGGGGCGACGGTGCCGCCCGGACTGACGGGGTCGAGGCATTCGTACAGGCAGGCCGGAAGCAGGCCCAGTGGGGGAGCTCATGGCCCGGCATGCTACTGGTTTCGCCCGGCGCGCCGTCGGCTGAGGTGCACTCACGCGCCTTCTGCCCCCCTATGTCCCCCCTTGCCGGTGACCTGGCGGCTTGCACCGCCTCCGACCTGGGCGGATGGCGCGGGCCGTGCCATGTCGTCGACGAAGAGACGTAGCAGCGACGCGTCCTCGGGCAGGCGCGGCGTCCCGGTGGCGAGTGCCGCGGCGAGCGTCACCGCCCCGGCCAGCGGATCGCCCGCCGCGTCCGCGGTCCGGGCGTGCGGGAGCCGGTCCCGGAGCGCCGCCCGCAGGGGTACGAGCAGGGGCTCGCCCATCTTGAACAGTCCGCCCGTCAGCGCCACCAGCGCCTCCGGTCCCGTCGGGCAGACGGCCTCAGCGGCCTCGGCGATGTGCCGGGCCGCCCTCGCGAGGATGTCCGCCGCGACCGGGTCGTCGGCGGCGCACCCGCCGACCTCGGGGGCGAAGGAGGCGAGCACCGCCGGCCGGTCCGTACGGGGGTAGAGCGCCGCCGGCAGTCCCGCCGCCGGCCCGAACAGCTTCTCGGCGCGGGCCAGCAGCGCCGCCGAACCGCCGCGCCGCCCGTCGTACGCGCGCATCGCCGCCTCCAGACCGGCCCGGCCGATCCAGGCGCCGCTGCCGCAGTCGCCGAGGAGATGACCCCAGCCGTCGGCCCGCCGCCAGGAGCCCAGGTCCGTGCCGAGCGCGATCATGCCGGTGCCGCCCGCGACGACCGCGCCGGGCCGCTGCCCGAGCGCTCCGGCGTACGCCGTGACCGCGTCGGCCGCGAGGGCGAGCCGCCGCACCCCCCACGCCTGGGCGTACGCCCCCGGCAGCTCGGCCCGCAGTTCGTCCCCGAGGGTCGCCATCCCGGCGGCGCCCACCGCGACCGCGAGGAGCGGACGCCCGCCGTGCGCCTCGGTCAGGGACCGGACGGCGGGCAGGGTCTGGTCCAGGAAGTGCCGGGCGGAGATCCCGCCGGGACCGGTGCGCACCGGCTCGCGGGAGGCGAAGGTGCCGAGGACGGCTCCTGTCGCCGCTTCGGCGAGGGCGATCCGGAGTCCCGAACCACCGGAGTCGACACCGACGACCAGGCCGTCGGACGGGGCGGAGGGCTCGGCGGGGGCGGAGGACGCGCTGCGCTCGGTCACGTTGTCACTGTAGGCCGGTAGAGTGACGGACCGTGACAGCGCGACCGTTGAACGAACTGGTGGAGCCCGGCTGGGCGGAGGCCCTCGCCCCCGTGGCGGGGCGTGTGGCGGAGATGGGCGACTTCCTGCGGGCGGAGATCGCCGCGGGCCGGACGTACCTGCCGTCCGGGCCGAACGTGCTGCGGGCGTTCCAGCAGCCCTTCGACGAGGTGCGGGTCCTGATCGTGGGTCAGGACCCCTATCACACGCCGGGGATGCCGATGGGGCTCAGCTTCTCGGTCGCGCCCGAGGTCCGCTCGCTCCCCCCGAGCCTGGAGAACATCTTCCGGGAGCTGCACACCGATCTCGGTCTGCCCCGGCCGTCGAACGGCGACCTGACGCCGTGGACCCGGCAGGGAGTCCTGCTTCTCAACAGGGCGCTGACCACGGCCCCGCGCAAGGCGGGCGCCCATCGGGGCAAGGGATGGGAAGAGGTGACCGAGCAGGCCATCCGCGCGCTGGCCGCCCGGGGCAAGCCGCTGGTCTCGATCCTCTGGGGCAGTGACGCCCGCAGGGCCCGTCCGCTCCTCGGCAACCTGCCGGCGGTCGAGTCCGCGCATCCGTCCCCCATGTCGGCGGACCGGGGCTTCTTCGGCTCCCGGCCGTTCAGCCGAGCCAACGAGATGCTGCTCGGCATGGGTGCGCAGCCGGTGGACTGGCGCCTGCCCTGACGAAGGGGGCGGCGGCGCGAACCGACCGCTCTCCCCTTCCCCTTGGCCGGCCGCCGGTGATCGGTCCACCGGCACACGGCCGAGGCGATCGGACCACCGGCACACGGCCGGCGCGTTCAGATCACCGCCGCCCGGACGCAGAGCACGTCCGGCAGGTGCTCGGCGAGGAGCTGCCAGCTGTCGCCGTCGTCGGCGCTCGCGTACACCTCGCCGTTGCGGTTGCCGAAGTACACGCCCGCGGGGTCCGCGTCGTCCGTGCAGAGCGCGTCCCTGAGGACCGTGCCGTAGTGGTCGCCGCCGGGCAGCCCCTCGGCCAGCGGCTCCCAGGTCGCCCCGGCGTCGTTCGTCCGGTAGACCCGGCACCGCCGGCCCGCCGGGACCCGGTCGGAGTCCGCGGTGATGGGGAAGACATAGGCGGTGTCCCGGCGGTGCGGGTGCGCGGCGACCGCGAAGCCGAAGTCGGAGGGCAGCCCGGATCCGATGTCGGACCAGTGGGCGCCCGCGTCGTCGCTGCGGAAGACGCCCCAGTGGTTCTGGAGGTAGAGCCGGTCCAGGTCGCCCGCGTCCTGGGCGATCTTGTGGACGCACTGCCCGAACTCGGGGTGCGGGTCCGGCAGGAACACGGCGGACACCCCGTCGTTCGAGGGCGCCCAGCTGGCCCCGCCGTCCTGTGAGCGGAACACTCCGGCGGTCGACACGGCGACCGTCAGCGCCGCAGGGTCGCGCCGG
This sequence comes from Streptomyces sp. Root1304, assembly GCF_001426405.1. GTDB lineage: Bacteria > Actinomycetota > Actinomycetes > Streptomycetales > Streptomycetaceae > Streptomyces. Next base: position 29,834 of record NZ_LMEP01000023.1, read on the forward strand.
TCGGTGACCACGGTGTGCACGGCCTCGCCGCCTCCGCCGGGCACCCAGCGGGAGCGCGTCGGATGCTCCCACAACGGGCGGACCAGCTCGAAGGACTCGCCCCCGTCCTCCGACCGGAAGAGGGCCGCGGGCTCCGTCCCCGCGTACACGACGCCGGGGGAGTGCTCCGGTGCCGGGTGCAGCTGCCAGACCCGCTCCAGGGAGGCGCCGGTGTCCTCGGGGAACTTCACGGCGGGCCGCTCCGGCTCGGTCCACGTCCTGCCGAGGTCGTCGGAGTGGAAGACGGACGGTCCCCAGTGGGAGCTGTCCCCGCCGACGAGCAGCCGCGGGGTCGTCCCGCGCGTGTCGACGGCGACGGAGTAGACCGCCTGCGCGGGGAAGGCCGGATCGTCGAACTCCCATCGGCCGTCGTGCCTTCGGCCGATGAAGAGCCCCTTGCGGGTGCCTACGGTGAGGAGTACGTCGGGCATGGCTGCGACCTCCAGGACGCCGTTGTCGCGGATACGGGCCAGTCTGCACCCGGCCACTGACAACGGCCCCCGGACACTCCCGCGCGCCGCCCCCGGCCCGCGTCCCCCGCCGGACGCCCGGGTTCAGATGGCCCAGGCGTACTGCGACGGGGCGTGGGTCTCGGCGCCGAGTTCGCGGGCGGCGCGGCGGGGCCAGGAGGCGTCGCGCAGCAGCTCGCGGCCGAGCAGGACGGCGTCCGCCTCGCCGTTGGCGACGATCTTCTCGGCCTGCTCGCTCTCGGTGATCAGACCGACGGCGGCCACCGGCAGTCCGGTCTCCGCCTTGACGCGGGCGGCGAAGGGCACCTGGTAGCCGGGGCTCAGCGGGATCTGGGCGGGGCCGCCGTTGCCGCCGCTGGAGACGTCGAGGAGGTCGATGCCGTGCTCACGGAGCAGCGCGGCGAACCGTACGGTCTCGTCGGGCGTCCAGCCCTGATCCTCCAGCCAGTCGGTGGCCGAGATCCGGAAGAAGACGGGGAGTTCCTCGGGCCAGACCGCCCGGACGGCGTCGACGACCTCGAGGGCGAACCGGGTCCGGTTCTCGAAGGACCCGCCGTACTCGTCGGTGCGCCGGTTGCTGTGCGGGGAGAGGAACTCGCCGATGAGGTAACCGTGCGCGCCGTGCACCTCGACGACCTGGAAGCCGGCGTCGAGGGCGCGGCGGGCCGCGTCCGCGAACAGGCCGGTGATCTCCCGGATCCGCTCCACGGTCAACTCGGTCGGCACCGGGTGGCCCTCGGCGAACTCGACGGGGCTGGGGGCGACGGGCTGCCAGCCGGGACCGCCCTCGGGCACCGGACCGCGGCCCTCCCAGGGGCGCTTGGTCGAGGCCTTGCGTCCGGCGTGGCCGATCTGGATGCCGGGCACGGTGCCGTGCTCCTTGAGGAAGCCGGCGATCCGCCGCAGGCTCTCGGTCTGGGTGTCGTTCCAGAGACCGAGGTCCGCCGGGCTGATGCGCCCCTCGGGGGCGACGGCGGTGGCCTCCACGAGGATGAGCCCGGCGCCGCCGGTGGCGCGGGAGGCGTAGTGGGCGAAGTGCCAGTCCGTGGCGACGCCCGCGTTCGGGCCGGTCATCTCGGCGGAGTACTGGCACATGGGCGCCATCCAGACCCGGTTGGGCACGGTCAGGGACCGCAGGGTGTAGGGCTCGAACAGGGTGACGCTCATGACGGACTCCGTTTCGGGGTGCCTGGAAGGACGCTACTACGATAACCCTCGTAGTACGAGATCTGTCAAACTACGAGAGTCCTCGTACAATGAGCGGTACCCCGGAAGAAGTGGAGCCGCCGCCATGACGACGACCACCAGCCCCCGCGAGCTGGAACACCCCGCGCGTGACCGGATCCGCCTGGAAGCGGTGCTCCACGCGCTCGCGGATCCCGTGCGCCTGCAGATCGTGCGGGAGATGGCGCGCGAGGACGTCGAACTGAGCTGCTCGTACTTCGACCTCCCGGTGACCAAGTCCACGACGACCCACCACTTCCGCGTGCTCCGCGAGGGCGGCGTCATCCGGCAGACGTACCAGGGCACGGCGAAGCTCAACTCCCTGCGCCGCGAGGACCTGGACGCCCTCTTCCCCGGCCTCCTCGACAAGGTGCTCACGGCGGTCGCCGCCCAGGCGGCCCGCGAGGGCGCGGTCTAGCGGTCGCCTTCGGGTCGGAGGCGTCGGTGATGCGGTGGCGGACGCGGCCGGCTGAGGCGAAGGGGGTGCGGGCGGTCGGACCGCCCGCACCGGTCCTACAGTGACCGCATCCGGTTGATCTCCGAGGTCTGCTGGGCGATCACGTCGTTCGCCATCTCCTCCACGAGGACGTTGTTCCCCTCGGTCAGCACCTCGGCCGCCATCGTCACCGCGCCCTCGTGGTGCGTGATCATCAGCTTCAGGAACAGCGCGTCGAAGGCCTTGCCCTTCGCCGCACCCAGCTCCTTCAGCTGGGCCTCGGTCGCCATGCCCGGCATCGAGTGGTGGTCGTGACCCGTCTGTTCGCGCGGGCCACCGTTGGTTTTCAGCCAACCTTCCATCGCGCCGATCTCCGGCTTCTGCGCCGCCGCGATCCGTTCGGCGACCTTCTTCACCTGGAGGGAGCCCGCCCGGTCCGGGGCGAGGGCCGTCATGGTGAGGGCCTGCCTGTGGTGCACGATCATCATCTGCGCGTAGCGGAAGTCCGCTCCGTTGGGGCTCTCGTCGGGGAGCAGGCGCGCGGCCTCCTCCGGGGATATCCGCCGGGCCGGTTCACCCGGCTTCCCGGGCGCCACCACCGTCTTCCCCTTCGACGCCGCGGCCTGCGGGGTTCCCTCGTCGGGGGCCGACTCGCAGGCGGCCAGGGCGAGTACGGCGACGGCGGACAGGGCCACGGCGACGACGGCACGCTGACGGCGGATCAACAACGCGACCTCCAGGTGTTCTTGCGGGGACAGTGACCGTTCCTAGCACTTTTCTCGGGGTGACCGATCAAAAACCTTCATTACGTCTGTGTTGCCATCTGTTGAGATGTGCACGGCAAGGAAGATACTGCCGGGGTCCAACACCCGTTCAATGATGAACGGATACCAGGGAGGACGGAGTGACTTCGTTGCGTACCCCGCGTACCCCATCCATCACGCGTGACCCGCGTGCTCGGATCAGACGCCTGGGCGTGGCATCCGCCGCGGCCGGGCTGCTGGCCACACTGCTCACGACCGGCCCCGCGGCCGCCACCCCCGACCCGGGAGACGCCCTCGTACAGGGCAAGGTCACCTCGCAGCAGGCGGCCGACGCGCGCTCCGCCATCCAGAGCGGCGAGATACCCGGCGTGGACGAGATCGTCCACAGCTCGAACATCGAGCACCTCGCGAACATCCCCAAGGACGCCCTCCAGAGCCTCAACACGGACCTGGCGTTCCAGGGCAAGTACGCCTTCGCCGGCAACTACGACGGCTTCCGGATCTACGACATCAGCAACCCGAAGGCACCGAAGACCGTCGCCCAGGTCCTCTGCCCCGGCTCCCAGAACGACATCTCCGTCTCCGGGAACCTGCTGTTCCTGTCGACGGACTCCTCCCGGAGCGACAACTCCTGCGCCAGCACCACGCAGCCCGCCTCGGTCAAGGAATCCTGGGAGGGCATGAAGATCTTCGACATCAGCGACATCGCCAACCCGAAGTACGTCGCCGCCGTCGAGACCGCCTGCGGTTCGCACACCCACACCCTGGTGCCGAAGCGCAAGGACGTGTACGTCTACGTCTCCTCGTACTCGCCCAACGCCGCCTTCCCGGACTGCCAGCCCCCGCACGACGGCATCTCGGTCATCAAGGTGCCCCGCAAGGCGCCCGAGAAGGCCGCGATCGTCAACTTCCCCGTCCTCTTCCCGGGCGAGGGCCCGGACGGCGGCGGCAACCCGGGCGGACCCACCAACCCGGGCGTCTCCAAGACCACGGGCTGCCACGACATCACCGTGCTGCCGGAGAAGAACCTCGCCGCCGGTGCCTGCATGGGTGACGGCATCCTCTTCGACATCGAGGACCCCGAGCACCCGAAGGTGATCGACCAGGTCCAGGACAACGTCAACTTCGCGTTCTGGCACTCCGCCACCTTCAACCAGAAGGCGAACAAGGTCGTCTTCACCGACGAGCTCGGCGGCGGCGGCGCGGCCACCTGCAACGCCGAGGTCGGCCCCAACCGCGGTGCCGACGGCATCTACGACATCGCCGGCAAGGGCAAGAAGAGCAAGCTCGTCTTCCGCAGCTACTTCAAGATCCCGCGCCACCAGGCCGACACCGAGAACTGCGTCGCCCACAACGGCTCGCTGATCCCGGTCAAGGGCAAGGACCTCATGGTCCAGGCCTGGTACCAGGGCGGCGTCTCCGTCTGGGACTTCACCGACTCGGCCAAGCCCAAGGAGATCGCCTACTTCGAGCGCGGCCCGCTGTCCGCCACCACCATGACGACCGGCGGTTCCTGGTCCGCGTACTACTACAACGGCTACATCTACTCCAACGACATCGCCAAGGGCTTCGACGTCCTGAAGCTCTCCGACCGTCGGACCGACCCCGCGAAGCGGATCCGGATGGACGAGCTCAACGTCCAGACGCAGCCGGACTACTTCGACTTCGACGACTGACCGGGCCCCTGAAGGCCCGCTGACGGCCTGAGCCACGGCCTGCCGTCGGGCGGACCCCCGTCCGGCGGCACGCCCGCGTCCCAGTCCAGCCCGTAGCGGTGGAACAGCTCCGACCGCAGCCGCGCGATCGGCATCCCCGCGCCCGGCAGCAGCACCGCCACCACCGCCCCCATCAGCAGGGCGCGCAGCAGCGGATAGTCGGTGTCCACGTCCTCGGAGCCGTACCGCGTGACCGTGTCCCGCAGCAGGAACGCGAGCCGCTGCTGCTCCTCGCACTGCACGAAGCCCTCGGCCTGCAGGATGCCCGCCATGTGCGTCCGCATCAGCGTGGGGCGCGCCGCGGCCAGGCCCAGGATCGCGTCGATCGCGCGGGCCAGCCGCTCCCGGCCGTCCTCCGTGCGCGGCTCCCGCTCCAGCGCCTCCTCCAGCGTGAGGTGCATCAGCCGGTGCACCGCCGCCTGCAGCAGCTGCCGCTTGCCGGGGAAGTAGTACGAGATCAGACCCCGCGCCGTACCCGCCCGCTCCGCGATGTCACCGAGGGTGGTCGCCTCGTAGCCGCGGGTGTCGACCAGCTCCACGGTGGCCTGCAGAATGCGCTCGCGTGACCTGCGGCGAAGCTCTTCATTGACCGATGGGCTACGCGGGGACATGCTGGACTCCTGCGTTGACTGGCTGCCGGCCAATATACTCGGCGCATCCCGTCGGTATGCCCGTGTGGCATACCGCCGGGGATGCCGTCTGTTCTGGGCGACACGGGGGATCGTCCAGAACAGGCGGCTTCATCGTTCCTCTCCCATTCTGCTCCCGTCGTCGGCGGGATCCGTGTGCCCGTCCCGCCGCTCGCTCCAGCGGTACGTGAGGACCGCCACGGCCACGCAGCACCAGCCGAACAGCCAGCCCCCGAGCACGTCCGAGGGCCAGTGCACGCCCAGGTAGACCCGTGTCCACCCCACCCCCAGGACCGACACGACCGCGGCGCCGGCGAGCGTGCCCCAGCCGCGCCACTCGTCCCGCCAGTGCAGCGAGACGACCCAGAGCAGCAGCCCGCAGGTCACCATGGCCGTCATCGCGTGCCCCGAGGGGAACGCGGCGTACCGCGCCGAGTCGATCGGATCGACCCAGTGCGGCCTGTCCCGCCCCACCAGCGCCTTCAGGGCCTGCTGGAGCCCCGCGGCCAGCAGGCTGGTCCCCACCACCCACAGGGCGAGGCGCCGCTCCCGCCGCCACCACAGCAGCGCCGCGGTCACGGCGGCCAGGGCGCGCATCGCCCACGGGTCCCACACCCAGTCGCTGAGGACGCGGTTCACATGGGTGAAGCCGGGATGGGCCACGGCGTGCCGGTGGAGCGCCTCGGCGACCGACCGGTCGAAGGAGAGCAGTGGAGCCCAGCCGACGGCGACGAGCACGAGCAGGAGGACGGCCAGGACTCCGGTGACCGCGGCGGAGGTGCGCATGGGTCGATCCTGCCCGACGTTCCGTCCCGGGTGATCTTCCCCCCGGTCCCCGCGCGCCGCGGCGCGGAGCCCGGCCGGGACCGGTGCCGCCATCGGCCGCTATCCCAGCGCGCTGAGCGCGGGCACGAACGCCACGAGCACCGGGACCACCGGCACCAGGGACGCGGCGGCCGTCAGCCGGAGCCGACGTCCTGCCGTGAGCCGGGGCGCGGCGGTGAGCAGTCGGTTCACTCGCAGCGGAAGGTCCGCGTGCGGGCCGGACGCCGGCCCGAACACCCCCCGGTCCTCGTTGAGTTCGACGAGCGCGAGCGCGATCGTCAGCCGTCCGAAGCGGCGCGAGGCCACGTCGTCGGCGGCCAGCTCGATCAGCCGGTGCATCTCCCCGCGGAAGGCGGCGAACACCGGGATGCCCGGGAATCCGGCGGCCAGCGCCCCGGAGCAGTGCAGCAGCCAGTCGTGCCGGGCCCGCGCGTGCCCCTGCTCGTGCGCCAGGACGGCATCCAGCTGGCGCCCCTTGAGCCGCCGCAGCGCCGCCGTGGTGATGACCAGCCGGGGTGTGGTCCCCGGCATCCACCAGACGTCCGCCCGCTCGCCCTCCAGAACCACGAGGCGCTCGCCGCCCGGCTGTTCCCCGGGCAGCAGGGGGGCGCGGACCAGGAGTTCGCAGCGCCGCTGCCGCCGCCGGGCGCGGGCCGCTCCGATCTCCCGGCCCAGCATCGCGCCGGTCCACACCCCGCCGGCCGCCAGGGCCACCGCGAGCACCGCGGACCACGGCCCGGTCGTCCCCAGCTCGTAGGCGTCGACCACCGCGCGCGGCGCGGGGGCGAAGACCTGCCCCCGGACGGCCTGCCAGGCGGTCGACGCGCTGAACGTCATGGAGAGCGCGAAGCTCAGCAGCACGGCGGCGACCACGCACTGCCAGACCCAGAGGGCCACCACGGGTTCTCGCTCCACCCAGTCGGCCCGGGACAGCAGCCGGGGGGCCGCGAGGGCGGTCAGGAGGCCGAGCAGGAACAGCGCGAGGGAGACCCACATGGGCGTCACCCTATGAGCGGGATACGGGTCGGGGGTACGGCCTCGCGAGCCAAGTGACGTACGCCACGGTTTCGTTGCCCGCACGGCGTCCCTCGGCACCCCTCGGCACGCCTCCGTGCCGTGGGGCGCGCGGCGCGCGGCCTGCCCGGCGCCGTGACGCCCTCACACGGTCAGCAGCATGCCCAGCATCGCCAGGGCCATCGCCAGACGGCAGGCGAGCGTCAGCTCCGGCCGCGTCGCCCAGGCCGGCCCCGGACCGCCGACGGTCACCGCCGCCACGGGCCCCGGCCCTCCGCCGGCTCCCGCCGCCACCGGCCCACCGCCCACTCCCGTCGGCGCCACCACGGGCACGAGTCTCGCCCCCGCGTGGAGCACGTACACCCCGTAATAGAGGAGCAGCCCGCCCGTGAGGACGGGTATGCCGCCCGCGGTGCCCGCCGTGTGCCCCGCGTGCGCCCCCGTCCCGGCCGAGGCCATCGCGACCGCCATGTAGACCATGGCGAGCGAGCCGACCAGGTGGTGCAGATGGTGACGGCCGCGCCGGACCGCCACCAGGGCGTGCAGGGTCGCCCCGCCGAACACCGCCGCGTAGACCGCCCAGCTCCACTCCGGCGGCGAGAGCACCGCCGCCGGCAGCGCCATCGCCGCCATGCCGAAGCCCATGACGGCCTCGCCGCCCGCCGCGCGCCGCTCCTCCCCGGCGCACGCCCGCATCCGCAGCAGGCAGTACACCCCCGTCGCCACGCACAGCGCGACCATCAACCACCCGGACAGGGCCGGTCCGTGCACGGCACACCTCCCCCTCGATGCCGTCACCTCCCCGGAGGCATGCCCGCCGCCGGACGTGCACACGCGGGCGCACAGGCGCGCACAGGCGTACGAAGGGGAGTGAACGGGTCGCGTTAGGCTCGGCACGATCGCGCACGACGATCGCCCAGCGCCCGAGGGGAGCCCCGTTCACATGGACACCGCCACGCCGCACGAGACCGGCAGGATCAGCTACCGGGAGGCGGTCCTGGACGACGTCCCGGCCCTCGTCCCGCTCGTCGAGTCGGCCTACCGGGGCGACGCGAGCCGGGGCGGCTGGACCACGGAGGCGGACATCCTCCAGGGGCAGCGCACCGACCCCGAGGGCGTGGCCGCCGTCATCACCACGCCCGGCAGCCGCCTCCTGGTCGTCGAGCGCGACGGCGGGATCGTCGCCTGCTGCCAGCTGGAGCACCGGGGCGAGGCGGCGTACTTCGGCATGTTCGCGGTCCGTCCCGAACTCCAGGGCGCCGGCCTCGGCAAGCTGATCATCGCGGAGGCCGAGCGCCGGGTGCGCGAGGCCTGGGACGTGAGCGAGATGCACATGACGGTGATCTCCGTACGCGAGGAGCTGATCGCCTGGTACGAGCGGCGCGGCTACCGGCGTACCGGGCGGACGACCCCGTTCCCGTACGGCGACGAGCGCTTCGGGGTGCCCCAGCGCGACGACCTGGAGTTCGAGCTGCTGGTCAAGCCGCTGGGCTGAGGCCGGGCCCCGCCGGGCCGGACCGTGTGGCGGAAGGGTGGCTTCAACCCTGGCCGACAGGAAAAACTTCTGTCGACAGGGGGGTCGCGCAGGATAATTTCTCTTGCCTCCCCTTGTGGTGAAGAACCGTGAATGGTTACGGTGTCTTGACGCGAGGTTCTCCTGTGGAGGAAGAGGCATGACGGAAATTCTTGTGCAGGACGTGACCGGTGGGGGGATATCCACCGACGCCCGGGTGATCGACCACCCCGCTTGGCCCGAGCTCAAGAATGCCGTGGAGGAGATCCGCGTCTGGCAGAGCGCGGACGGCTCCATCGACTTCGAGCGCGAGGGCGCGCCCGCCCGCTCCCTGGCCGAGCTGACCCTCGACCGCGTGACCGCCGCGGTCGAGCAGCTCTCCCCGCTCGTCCCGCACGACGGCCCCTACCACCAGGCCCTCGTCTCCGACCTGCGCGCCTGGTCCGAGGGCGGCTTCGCCGTCCCGGACTTCCTGGACTCGCTGCTCGCCTTCCAGCCGGCCGCCGACCGCGTGGACGGGCTCCAGCACCTCGTGCTGTTCCCCATGTACACGCAGAACGGCAACCCGGACCGCAACCTCGAAGCCGTCGTGCTCCGCATGGTGTGGCCGGAGTGGCTCTCCGAGCTGGAGCGCACCCGCTACGACAACCCGCTCTTCTGCGGCATCACCTTCGAGGACTTCACCGCCGGGTACGACACCAACTCGGCCGTGCTCTTCCCGGAGACCATCGCCGTCCGCGAGGCCCCCGAGCGCTTCACCTGGGGCGGCATCTTCTGCGACCGCGAGGCCGCGCGCTTCCGCAAGGTCACCGAGGCCGCCGTCGACACCCTGGGCATCGAGCTGCCCGAGGACATCGCCGCGATGGTCGGCGACCAGACCCGCTGCGAGCAGGCCTTCGTGCTCTGGGACATGGTCCACGACCGCACCCACAGCCACGGCGACCTGCCCTTCGACCCCTTCATGATCAAGCAGCGCCAGCCGTTCTGGATGTACGGGCTCGAAGAGCTCCGCTGCGACCTCACCGCCTTCAAGGAGGCCGTGAAGCTGGAGGCCGAGGGCAACGCGCACGGCCGTGACGTGCAGTACGCCGTCCTCTTCGACCGCATGTTCCGCTTCCCGCTCTCCGGCGACCGGAACCGCAACTACGACGGTCTCGGCGGCCAGCTCCTCTTCGCGTACCTCCACAAGAACGACGTGGTGCGCTGGACGGACAACACGCTGAAGATCGACTGGCAGCGGGCCCCCGAGGTCACCAACCAGCTCTGCGCCGAGATCGAGACCCTGTACCGCGACGGCATCGACCGCCCGAAGCTGGTCCACTGGTTCAAGGCCTACGAGCTGGTCTCCACCTACCTCGCCCCGCACCCGGGATCGAAGTGGGCCAAGGGCCCCGACGCCCTCGACCTCTCCCTGCCGCCCCGCAAGCTCGTCGACGACGTGCTTCCGGACGAGTTTCCGCTCAGCATGTTCTTCGAGGCCCTTGCCAAGAAGCTGAAGGGCGTGATCGCCGACACGAAGGGGATCACCGCCGCCGACGTCTCGCGGACCGAGCGGGCCGCCGCGTGAGCGCGCGAACCGAGGACACGGAGGAGGCGTCGCCCATGAACGCCAACGGAAACGGCGGGCCGCTCGACGGCGCCGTCATCGCGGTCGCCGGAGCGGCCGGCCCCGCGGGCCGCGCGACCCTGCTGCGGCTCGCCGAGGCGGGCGCGACCGTGGTCGCGTCCGACGCGAACCCGGCGCGCCTCGCGGAGGCCGTCGACGCCGCCCGCTACGCACACGGCGGAGCCAAGGTCATCGGTGACACCGTCGACCTCCTCGATCTGGAGGCCACGCGCGACTGGGCCGCCAAGACGGAGAAGGAGTTCGGCCGGATCGACGGCCTGGTCCACCTCGTCGGCGGCTGGCGCGGCAGCGCCTCCTTCACCGAGACGGACCTCGGGGACTGGGACTTCCTGGAGAAGCTCCTCATCCGCACCGTCCAGCACACCTCCCTCGCCTTCCACGACGGACTGCTGCGTGCCGGCGGCCGTGGCCGCTACGCGCTGATCAGCCAGGTCGGCGCGCACAAGCCGCTGGCCAACAACGCCGCGTACAACGCGGGCAAGGCCGCAGCGGAGGCCTGGACCCTCGCCATGGCGGACTCGTTCCGCAAGCTGGGGGGCGACGACGGCCCGCAGGCGGCGGCTGCGATCCTGGTGATCAAGGCACTGGTGCACGACGCCATGCGCGCCGAACGCCCCAACGCGAAGTTCGCGGGCTTCACCGACGTGAAGGACCTGGCCGTGGAGATCGCCGGGCTCTGGGACAAGCCCGCCCAGGAAGTGAATGGACAGCGTCTGTGGCTGACCCCCAAGCCGTGACAGCGGCCCTCGGACCCCGGACCGACGCGCGTCGTCACCACGACCCGTCGGTCCGGGGGTTCGCCAGCGACAACTACGCCGGCGCCCACCCCGAGGTCCTCGCTGCGCTCGCCCTCGCCAACGACGGCCACCAGGTCGCCTACGGCGAGGACCAGTACACCGAGCACCTCCAGCGGATCATGCACAGCCACTTCGGCCCCACCGCCGAAGCCTTCCCCGTCTTCAACGGCACCGGCGCCAACGTGACCGCCCTCCAGGCGCTCACCGACCGCTGGGGCGCCGTGATCTGCGCCGAGTCCGCGCACATCAACGTGGACGAGGGCGGTGCCCCGGAGCGGATGGGCGGCCTCAAGCTGCTCACCGTGCCGACCCCGGACGGCAAGCTCACCCCCGAGCTGATCGACCGGCAGGCCTGGGGCTGGGAGGACGAGCACCGGGCGATGCCGCAGGTCGTCTCGATCACCCAGAACACGGAGCTGGGCACCGTCTACACGGTGGACGAGATCCGCGCGATCGTCGAGCACGCCCACTCCATGGGCATGAAGGTCCACCTCGACGGGGCCCGGATAGCCAACGCCGCCGCCTCGCTCGACGTGCCGATGCGCGCGTTCACCAACGCGGTGGGCGTCGACGTCATCTCGTACGGCGGCACCAAGAACGGCATGCTCTTCGGCGAGGCCGTCGTCGTGCTCAACCCCGACGCGGTCAGCCACATGAAGCACCTGCGCAAGCTGTCCATGCAGCTCGCGTCGAAGATGCGCTTCGTGTCGGTGCAGCTGGAGGCCCTTCTCGCGAAGGACCTGTGGCTGCGCAACGCCCGCCACGCCAACGCGATGGCCCAGCGCCTCGCGGCCGGGGTGCGCGAGGTCGACGGGGTGGAGATCCTCTACCCGGTGCAGGCCAACGCGGTCTTCGCCCGCCTCCCGCACGACGTGACCCGACGCCTCCAGGAGCGCTTCCGCTTCTACTTCTGGGACGAGAAGGCCGGCGACGTCCGCTGGATGTGCGCCTTCGACACCACGGAGGACGACGTCGACGCCTTCCTCCAGGCGCTGAAGGAAGAACTGGCCCGCTGAGCGCAAGCGCTCGCAAGGCGGCATGAATATACGGCCGGACGGAAAGTCATTGACTACCGTCCGGCCGTTTCCGTACGCTCCACCCGCATGGAACTCGTCCAGCGGGACCCCGACATCACGGCCTACCTGGCCGCGAGCGAAGCCGTCGACCATGAACACCCGGTGGTCCGGGCCGTCGTGGACCGCCTCGCCGACACGCACCTCGACGCATACGCATACGCCGAGGCGGCCTACCGCCACGTCCGCGACACCGTCCCGCACTCCCAGGACTCGGGCGACCTCCGCGTCACCTGGCGCGCCTCCGACGTCCTGGAGCTGCGCACCGGCATCTGCTACGCCAAGTCGATCGCGTACGCCGCGCTCCTGCGGGCCCGCGGCATCCCGGCCGCCCTCTGCTATCAGCGCCTGGCGGACGACGACGGCTCGAACCCGGTGATCCACGGCCTCGTGGCCCTCCTGCTGCCCGGGGAGCGGTCCTGGGCCCGGCAGGACGTACGCGGGAACAAGCCCGGCGTCGACGCCCGGTTCTCGCTGGGGGAAGAGCGGCTGGCCTGGACCGTACGTCCGAAGTTCAATGAAGTGGACTATCCAGTGCTCTACACTGAACCACACCCGGCCGTTCTGGACGCGCTCCGCGCGGCACCCGACCGGCCGTACCTCTGGCGGACGCTCCCCACGGAGCTCTGACCCCGGACACCGGCGAACGGCGGACCATGACCCTCACCCTGACTGTCTCCGACGAGGTGCGCACCCTCGTACCCGGCTTCACCTCACTGGTGATCGAGGCCCACGGGCTGGTCAACGGGCCCAGCGACGAGACCAGCTCGGCCCTGCTCGACGAGGCCGCGCGGCGGCTGGCCGAGCGCCTCGGCGGCCGGGCCCCCGACCAGGACCCGCACATCGCCGCCTGGCGCGCCGCGTACACCGCGTTCGGCGCCAAGCCCTCCCGTACCCGCAACTCGGCGGAAGCGCTGGCCAGGCGCGCGCTCGCGGACGGCGGGCTGCCCCGCATCAACCGCCTCGTCGACGCCTACAACGCGGTCAGCGTCGCCCATCTGATCCCGGTCGGCGGCGAGGACCTGGGCAGGATCCGGGGCGCCATGCGCCTGGTCAGGGCCGTCGGTGACGAGCCCTTCGTCACCACGGCCGGCGGGGTGGAGACGGTGGAGCACCCGGAACCGGGGGAGATCGTCTGGTGCGACGAGGAGGGCGTCACCTGCCGCCGCTGGAACTGGCGTCAGGGCCCGCGCACCCGGATCGACGACGACACGGCCGACGCCGTCTTCCTGCTGGAGGCGCTCGCCCCGATGACCCGGGACGAGCTGACCGCCGCGGGGGCCGAGCTGGCCGCGTCCCTGGAGGAGCTGAGCCCGGGGGCTCGGATCACCGTGCGGGACCCGGAGTGACGGCGGCGCCGGACCCTGAGGTCGCCGGGTCCGGCGGTCGCAGGGTCCGGCGGTCGCAGGGTCCGGCGGTCGCAGGGTCCGGCGGCGCCGGGTCCGCCCTCCGGGGCGCCCGGGGGCCCGCAGTAACGGTTCTTCGTTCGAACGGTGGCGTGCGCGCTCGCGCGCTGCCGTCAGCCCGCTTCCTTGACCTGGGCCGGCGTCGGAGCCGTACCGCCGAGGTGCGCGGGCACCCACCACGTGTCACCCGCGTCCTTGGGGCGCACCGGGTAGGCGCGCTGCGCGGCCTCCAGGAGCTCCTGGCAGCGCTCGCGCAGCCGCCGCGTGATGGCGCCCGCGTACTGGTCGGCGGGGGCCTCCACGGGCTCGCCGACACGGATCGTCACCGGGATGTGGCTGCGCTTGAAGTTGCGGGGCCGGCCCTTGGTCCAGATGCGCTGCGTGCCCCAGAGCGCCATCGGGATCAGCGGGACGCCCGCCTCCTGCGCGAGGCGCGCGGCACCCGTCTTGAAGCCCTTGAGGGTGAACGACTGGGAGATGGTCGCCTCGGGGAAGACGCCGATGATCTCGCCGGCCCGGAGCGATTCGAGCGCGTGCTTGTAGGCGTGCTCGCCGGCCGCGCGGTCCACCGGGATGTGCTTCATGCCGCGCATGAGCGGTCCCGAGACCTTGTGCCGGAAGACCGAGTCCTTCGCCATGAAGCGCACCAGGCGCTTCTGCGGGAGCGCGGCCAGGCCCGTGAAGATGAAGTCCAGATAGCTGATGTGGTTGCTGACGAGCACGGCGCCGCCGGTGCGCGGGATGTGCTCCGAACCCTGCGTGTCGATCTTCAGGTCGAGCGCCTTGAACAAGGTCAACGCGGCGCCGATGACCGGCCGATACACGAGCTCTGCCATCTGGGGGGAACCCTTCTTCTGTGCCTGGGGAGGGCTCTCCCGGCGGAAGTTACGCGGCCGTAGGTTTTCGGCTTTGGGCAGATCGTGCCCCATGTGGGCCGCCGTGACCAGTCCAGGCGGCTTCGTACAGGGAGATTCTCGTCACTCGCGGTGGCCGTGGCGGGAATCGAACGCCGCCGTGCGACGCTGCACCTGACGACAGGGCCGGAACGGACGTCCGGACGCGACGGGAAGAGAAGGCGGCGACAGCAGGTGACACGAGTGACCGATGTGCTCGGATCCGAGGTGCTCGGCGCCCCGCTGGGGGAGCGCGCCACCCTCGTCCAGTTCTCCACCGCCTTCTGCCAGCCCTGCCGGGCCACCCGCCGCACCCTGGCCGAGGTCGCCGCCATGGTGCCGGGCGTCGGGCACGTGGAGATCGACGCCGAGGAACGGCTCGATCTCGTACGTGAACTGGGCGTCGAGCGCACCCCCACGGTCCTCGTCCTGGACCGCGCGGGCCGGGTCGTCCGCAGGGCGTCCGGGCAGCCCCGCAGGGCCGACGTCATCGCCGCCCTGGGGCGCGCGGTCTGACGCCGTGACACTTCTCCCACATCCCGGTACGCACTTGACTGCACGCGGCAACGATCGTCACCCTGACGGAGTGCCCCCAGAACTCCTTCTCTACGGCCGGACCCATGTGGACCTGGCCCGCAACGCGAGCGCGCGCTGTCCGGGTGTCTGACGACCCCCGGACCTCTCCCATGCCGCCCTCGCAGAAGGACAACTCCATGACGGTTTCGCAGGACCTCCGCCCCCGTACGGTTCCCACGATCGGCGCACCCCGCCAGGCCTCTCCGGATCTGCTCCGCTCCGTCTTCCGCCGCCACGCGGCCGGTGTCGCGGTCGTCACCGCGCACGGCGAGCGCCCCGTCGGCTTCACCGCGACCTCGCTCAACTCCGTCGCCGCCGAGCCCCCGCTCATCTCCTTCGGGGTGGGCACCTCCTCCTCCAGCTGGCCCGTCCTCGCCGAGGCCGAGCACATCGGCGTGCACATACTCGGCGAGCACCAGGAGGACCTGGCCGCCACCTTCGCGCGCAGCGGCGCCGACCGCTTCGGCGAGGGGACCCGCTGGAGCGTGGGGCCCGAGGGCGTACCCGTGCTCGACGGCGTGCTCGCCTGGCTGGTGTGCCGCGTGGTGGCCCGGGTGCCCGCCGGGGACCACCGGATCGTCATCGCGCAGGCGGTCGCCGGGGACCCGGACGGCGCCGGCCGGCCGCTCCTCTACCACCACGGCCGCTTCAACGCGCTGCGCGACTGAGAGTTCCCCTGCGCGCCGCTCTCCGCGCATGGGCCAGATCACACGCCTGAGCGCTTGCTCACTGGTAACAAACTGGGTGTACTGGCGAGTAATATTTCGGTCGGGGCGTCCGGCGCCCCGACCGGAAACCCGCCCTTCAGGCGCCTATGCTGCGAGCAACAAGGCAGCCCAGTTATGACGATGCAGTAGGAGAGCCGGCGTGAGCTTGAGGATCGTTGTCTGTGTGAAGTACGTGCCCGACGCCACTGGCGACCGGCACTTCGCCGATGACCTGACCGTCGACCGCGACGACGTCGACGGCCTGCTGTCGGAGCTCGACGAGTACGCGGTCGAGCAGGCCCTGCAAATCGCCGAAGAGGCCGACGACGCCGAGGTCACCGTGCTCACGGTCGGCCCCGAGGACGCCAAGGACGCGCTGCGCAAGGCGCTCTCCATGGGCGCCGACAAGGCGGTCCACGTCGAGGACGACGACCTGCACGGCACCGACGTCATGGGCACCTCGCTGGTGCTCGCCAAGGCGATCGAGAAGACCGGCTACGACGTCGTCATCGCCGGCATGGCCTCCACCGACGGCACCATGGGTGTCCTCCCGGCGATCCTGGCCGAGCGCCTGGGCGTCCCGCAGGTCACGCTGCTCTCCGAGGTCAAGATCGAAGGTGGCAAGGTCACCGGCCGCCGTGACGGCGACACCGCCTCCGAGCAGCTGGAGGCCTCCCTCCCGGCGGTCGTGTCCGTGACCGACCAGTCGGGCGAGGCGCGCTACCCCTCCTTCAAGGGCATCATGGCCGCCAAGAAGAAGCCGGTGGAGTCCCTGGACCTCTCCGACCTGGGCATCGAGGCCGAGGAAGTGGGCCTGGAGGGCTCCTGGACGGCGGTCGACTCCGCCGCCGAGCGTCCGGCGCGCACCGCCGGCACGATCGTCAAGGACGAGGGCGAGGGCGGCAAGCAGCTGGCCGGGTTCCTCGCGAGCCAGAAGTTCATCTAGCCGATTCCCCGGGGCGCGGCCCCGGGACCGGCGGGCTCGCGCAGAGCCACCAGACCGCCCCCTTTCCGTTCGCAGGAGATTGAAGTCCCATGGCTGAGATTCTCGTCTACGTCGACCACGTCGACGGAGCCGTCCGCAAGCCCACCCTGGAGCTGCTGACCCTCGCCCGCCGCCTCGGTGACCCGGTCGCCGTCGCCCTCGGCAACGGCGCCGCCGACACCGCCGCCGCGCTCGCCGAGCACGGTGCCGTGAAGGTCCTCACCGCCGACGCCCCCGAGTTCACCGAGTACCTCGTCGTCCCGAAGGTCGAGGCCCTCCAGGCCGCCTACGAGGCCGTGTCCCCGGCCGCCGTGCTCGTCCCGTCCTCCGCCGAGGGCAAGGAGATCGCGGCCCGCCTCGCGGTCCGCATCGGCTCCGGCATCATCACCGACGCCGTGGACCTGGAGGCCGGTGACGAGGGCCCGGTCGCGACGCAGTCCGCGTTCGCCGCCTCCTTCACCACCAAGTCCCGTGTCTCCAAGGGCACCCCGGTCATCACGGTCAAGCCGAACTCGGCCCCCGTGGAGGCCGCCCCGGCCGCCGGCGCCGTCGAGGCCCTGGCCGTCTCCTTCTCGGAGCAGGCGCACGGCACCAAGGTCGTCGGCCGCACCCCGCGCGAGTCGACCGGCCGCCCGGAGCTGACCGAGGCCGCGATCGTGGTCTCCGGTGGCCGCGGTGTCAACGGTGCCGAGAACTTCGCGATCATCGAGGCGCTCGCCGACTCGCTCGGTGCCGCCGTCGGCGCCTCGCGCGCCGCCGTCGACGCCGGCTGGTACCCGCACTCCAACCAGGTCGGCCAGACCGGCAAGTCGGTCTCGCCGCAGCTGTACATCGCCTCCGGCATCTCCGGCGCGATCCAGCACCGCGCGGGCATGCAGACCTCGAAGACGATCGTCGCGATCAACAAGGACGCCGAGGCGCCGATCTTCGACCTCGTCGACTACGGCGTCGTGGGCGACCTGTTCGACGTCGTCCCGCAGCTGACCGAAGAGGTCCGGACCCGCAAGGGCTGACCTGCGGTTCTGTCGGGCCCGGGGGCCGCACGGTGATCACTCGCCGTGCGGCCCCCGGTCGTTTCGGACAACCATTGACTCAGGTCCCGACGGCCTACTAACTTCGCTATACGGATTGTTGATTCCGTGCAGCGGAAAACAGGAGGATGCAGGATGGGTCAGCAGGAGAAGGTGTCGACGAGCCTCGCGGGCGCGGTCAGCGAGGGCATCAGTGCCTCCCTCGCAGCGGTGGACGCGGAGCTGGACCGCCGCTACCCGGGAGACCCCGGCACCCGCCAGCCCGTCCACACCGTCTACGTACCCGGCAACGTCTTCGACGCCGGAACCATCCGCTCCTGGGGTGACCGGGCCCTCGCCGCCCTCGACGAGCACGCCCCCGACGCCGCCTCCTTCGCCGCCGTCCTCGGCCTCTCCGACGACCTCGCCGAGGACGTCTACGGCCGCGTGCGGGCCAAGTTGGAGCGCGAGCCCGTCGAGGACCTCCGGGTCGACTTCGAGGACGGCTACGCGGGCGCCGACGAGGACCAGGACGCGGCCCGCGCCGCCCGGCTGATCTCCGAGGCGTACCGGAACGGCACGGCCGCCCCGTACATGGGCATCCGGATGAAGTGCATGGAGTCCGCCGTACGCGACCGGGGCATCCGCACCACCGACGTCTTCCTCACCGGCCTCCTGGAGAACGGCGGCCTCCCCGACGGCCTCGTCCTCACCCTCCCCAAGGTCACCTACCCCGAGCAGGTCACCGCCTTCGTCCGCCTCCTGGAGGCCTTCGAGAAGGCTCACGGCCTCGACGCCGGCCGCCTCGGCTTCGAGATCCAGATCGAGACCAGCCAGTCCATCCTCGCCACCGACGGCACCGCCGCCGTCGCCCGCATGATCGGCGCCGCCGAGGGCCGCGCCACCGGACTGCACTACGGAACCTTCGACTACAGCGCCTGCCTCGGCGTCTCCGCCGCCTACCAGGCCAGCGACCACCCCGCCGCCGACCACGCCAAGGCGATCATGCAGGTCGCCGCCGCCGGCACCGGCGTCCGCGTCTCCGACGGCTCCACCAACGTCCTCCCCGTCGGGACCACCCAGCACGTCCACGAGGCCTGGCGCCTGCACTACGGCCTCACCCGCCGCGCCCTCGCCCGCGCCTACTACCAGGGCTGGGACATGCACCCCGGCCACATCCCCACCCGCTACGCCGCCGTCTTCGCCTTCTACCGCGAGGGCTTCGAGGCCGCCGCCAAGCGGCTCTCCGCGTACGCCAACCACGCCGGCGGCGACGTCATGGACGAGCCCGCCACCGCCAAGGCCCTCAGCTCCTACCTGCTGCGCGGCATCGACTGCGGAGCCCTCGACACCGCCGAGGTCGACGCGCTCACCGGGATGAACCGCGCCGCGCTCGACCGGTTCGCCGCCCCGCGCCGAGGCGACCTCACCGCCTCCGCCGAGTAGCGGAGAAAGCCGTCCCGAGCTGATCGGACCATGGTCTCGAACCAGCCAACTGCCCCGTACCCTGTACGAGTTCACGCGCGGTCCGCGCATGTGCTCGACAGGGGAACGGGGCATCGGTGTCATCGGGGGAGAACGAACGGCTCGCGGGCCGGTACAGAGTGGTGCGCCAGCTCGGACGCGGCGGCATGGGAGTCGTCTGGCAGGCCGTCGACGAGGTCCTCGGCCGTGAGGTCGCCGTCAAGGAACTCCGCACCTACACGGACGCGGCCGCACCCGAACTGGCCGATCTCCGCCTGCGGATGACCCGCGAGGCGCGCGCCGCCGCCCGCGTCCGCCACCCCGGGGTCGTCGCCGTCCACGACGTCACCGAACACGAGGGCCGGCCCGTCATCGTCATGGAACTCGTCGACGGACCCTCCCTCGACGACGTCCTCGGCACCCGCGGCGCCCTCGACCCGGCCGAGGCGGCCCGGATCGGCGCCCACGTCCTGGAAGCCCTCGCCGCCGCGCACGACGTGGGCGTGCTCCACCGGGACGTGAAGCCGGGCAACATCCTGCTCGACAGGTCGGGCCGGATCGTCCTCACCGACTTCGGCATCGCCACGATGGAGGACCCGGGCGACGGCTCCGCGACCCATCTGACCCGCAGCGGCGAGATCGTCGGCTCCCTCGACTACCTCGCCCCCGAGCGGGCCAGGGGCCAGGACCCGGGCCCCGCCTCCGACGTGTGGGCGCTGGGCGCGACCCTGTACGCCGCCGTCGAGGGCGCCTCGCCCTTCCGGCGTACGTCGACCTGGTCGACGCTCGCGGCCATCGTCACCGAGCCCCTCCCGGAACCCCGCCGCTCCGGACCGCTCGCCCCGGTCCTGCTCCGCCTCCTGGACAAGGACCCGGCCGCCCGTCCGACGGCCCGCGAGGCGGCGCGGCTGCTGGCGGCGGTGGGGGAGGGGGAAGGGACCCAGGGGGCGCCTGCGGTGGGAGTACCTGTGGGGGAGGGGGCCGCGCCGGCGACGCCGGCTTCGGCGACGCCCGACCTGGAGGCGCCCGCTCGGGAAGTGCTCGCTACGGAGGCGCCTGCTTGGGAAGCGCCTGCTACGGAGGCGCCTGCGCCGGGCCCCTACGGAGGTTCCGCCGCGCCGGGCCCGTACGGGGGTTCCCTGAATCCGAGACCGTACGGGAGTTCCCCGGAGCCGGGCCCCTTCGGCGGTTCTGTGGAGCCGAATCCGTACGCCGAGGTCGGCGTGGGCCCGGCGGCGTCCCCGGCGCCCGCCGCCGCGCCGCTCGGCGGGGCCTTCGGGCCGGCCGTCCCCGTGCCGCCCGTGCGTACCGACGGAGGCGCGGGCACGGGCACGGGCGGCCGTGCGGAGGCGCGTGCCACCCGGCGGGCCGGGGCGAAGCCCCGCCGGGGGAACGTGCTGGTCGCCGCCTCCGTGGCCGCCGTCCTGCTGGCCGGCGGCGGGCTCACATACGCCTTCATGGACCGGGACTCCGCGGTCGCGGCCTCGGACGGGACGCCGGGCGGCAGCGACCGGGGCGCCGCCGGGGGCGACCAGGGCCGCGCACTGGACCCGGGGACCAGCGGCGTACCGTCGCCGGGACGGTCGAGCGGCGCCGCCTCGCCCTCCCCGGGGGACCCCTCGGGGCCCGCCCCCTCCGGCTCGGCCGACGGCACCGGCCGCCCCGACCCCGACCGTACGGACCCGGCATCGGACCCGGACTCCGGCGGTACGGAGACCGGCGGCCCGGGCACGGGAACCGTGGCCGGATCCGACGGGCACGGCGGCGGGACGGCCGCGCCCCGCACCCCTGGCACCGGTACGCCCACGACGGGAGCCCCGTCCGGAGGCGGCGGCACGGCCGCGCCCACCACCGAGCCGCCGCCGCCCGCCACGGGCTGCGCGCCGGCCGGTTCCTCGGCCACCTGCCAGGTCGTACGGAGCGCCACGAGCACCCGCTACGACGGCGGGGAGATGGGCACGGTCGGAGCGGGCCCGCACGCGTTCTTCTGCCAGGTCGACCTGGACCGGAGCGAGACGTACGGCGGACGCACCAGCCGCTGGTTCGCCAGGACGGACGACGACAGCGGCAACACCAACGTCTACCTCAGCGTCCTGCACCTGTCGGGCGGCGCGGGCGGCGGCCCGGTGGACGGCCTGCGCGTCTGCTGAGGCCCCGGCCGGCAGGGGGGGCGGCGGTACTTCCGCCGCCCTCAGCGCGGTGTGATCTCGCCCGAGCCACGGGCGAGGAGCGTCGTGCCGAGGACCACCCGCTCCGGCGCCCCGTCGATCCCGTCGAGCCGCCGGAACAGGCGCTCCGCCGCCGTCCGGCCGAGTGCGGCGGCGTCCTGCGCGACGACCGTGATGCCGAGCAGATCGGCCAGCTCGATGTCGTCGAAGCCGACCAGGGCGACCGGCCGGGGGTGCCCGGCGAGCGCCCGCACCACCGTGACGGTGACCCGGTTGTTCCCCGCGAACAGGGCCGTCACGGGTTCCGGCGCCGCCAGCAACTCCCGCACCGCCGTGCTCACCCGCTCCGGATCGGTGGAGCCCGCCGCGACCCACTCCTCCCGGACCGGGAGGCCCGCGTCCTCCATCGCCGCGCGGTAGCCGCGCAGTCGCTCGGCCGAGGTGTGGATGCGCGGACGGTCGCCGATGAAGCCGATCCGCCGGTGGCCGTGCGCGATCAGGTGCGCCACGCCGTCGCGCGCCCCGCCGAAGCTGTCGGAGAGGACGGCGTCGGCCTCGATCAGCCCCGCCGGGCGGTCGACGAAGACGGTGGCGACGCCCGCCCTGATCTCCGGCTCCAGATAGCGGTGGTCGTCACCGGCGGGGATGACGATCAGGCCGTCGACCCGGCGCGCGCACAGGGCGAGCGCCAACTCCTGCTCCCGGTCCGGGTCCTCGGCGCTGGACCCGTTGATGAGCAGTGCCCCGTGCGCCCGCGCGACCTCCTCGACCGCCCGGCTGAGCGGCCCGTAGAACGGGTCGGCGAGGTCCTCGAGGACGAGACCGACGGTCGCGGTACGGCCCTTGCGCAGCACGCGCGCGCTGTCGTTGCGGCGGAAACCGAGGACCTCGATGGCCTCCCGGACCCGGCGCTCGGTGTCCGGGGTGACCCCCGGTTCGCCGTTCACGACCCGGGACACCGTCTTCAGGCCGACACCCGCGCGCGCGGCGACGTCCTTCATCGTGGGCCGGGTGCCGTAGCGGTGCTCGGAGTGGCGGGCGATGTCGGCCACGGTGCGCGGTTCCTCCGTCGGGGGCGGGCTCGGGCGCCCTTGAGCAGGGCGTCGTCCGATCGTGTCACTGGCCGAAGCATAGAGTGTGGACAACGTTGTCATGCCGGGGGAGACTGTACGGAACGCCCCCCGCGACACGGACATCGCCCCGCGTCCGCCCGCCGCCGACTGGAGACCCCGCGCCCATGCAGACCGATCCCGCCACGGTCCCGGACGGGGGCTCCGCCGACGGTCCGGTCTCCGCCGGCGACCCCGGCCGGGCTCCCGCCCAGAGCCTGGTCTCTGTCGACGGTCTCGTCGTCGCCCTCGACATCGGGGGCACCAAGATCGCGGGCGCCCTGGTCGACGCCGGGGGCCGCATCCGGGTCCGCGCGCAACGGCCCACGCCCGCGCGTGGGGACGGCGAGACGGTGATGCGGGCGGTCGATGACGTACTGACCGAACTCTCCGGCTCCCCTCTGTGGGCGGCCGCCGGGGCCGTCGGCATCGGCAGCGCCGGTCCCGTCGACGCGCACCGGGGGACCGTCAGCCCGGTCAACATCCCCGGCTG
Organism: Streptomyces sp. Root1304; assembly: GCF_001426405.1. GTDB lineage: Bacteria > Actinomycetota > Actinomycetes > Streptomycetales > Streptomycetaceae > Streptomyces. Next base: position 52,771 of record NZ_LMEP01000023.1, read on the forward strand.
GCGCGACTTCCCCCTGGTCGAGCGGGTCCACCGGGCGACGGGCGGGCGCCCGGTCACGCTGGTCGGTGACGGCGTCGCCATGACGGCCGCCGAACACTGGCTCGGGGCCGCCCGGGGCCACGACAACGCCCTGTGCCTCGTGGTCTCCACGGGCGTCGGAGGCGGTCTGGTCCTCGGCGGCCGCCTCCACCCCGGCCCCACCGGCAACGCCGGTCACATCGGCCACATCGTGGTGGACATGGACGGAGACCCCTGCGCCTGCGGCGGACGCGGCTGCGTCGAACGCGTCGCCAGCGGCCCGCACCTGGCCCGCCGCGCCCTGGACAACGGCTGGCGGCCGGGACCCGACGGCGACGTCTCCGCCGCCGCGGTGGCCGCCGCCGCGCACGCCGGCGACCCGGTCGCCGTCGCCGGCTTCGCACGCGCGGCGCAGGCCCTGGCGGCGGGCATCGCCGCCACGGCGGCCCTCGTCGAGATCGACATCGCGGTGGTCGGCGGCGGGGTCGCGGGCGCGGGCGAGGTCCTCTTCGCCCCGCTCCGGCGCGCCCTCGCCGACTACGCCACGCTCTCCTTCGTCAAGGACCTGACCGTCGTCGCGGCCGTCACGGGCACGGACGCGGGCCTGCTCGGCGCGGCAGCGGCGGCGGGCGCGGCGCACGGCGGAGAGTCTTGGGCGGGCCGGGCTTCCTGACGGGTCGGGCCTCGTGGCGCGACGTACCTCTTGGCACGACTTACCTGTTGGCACGCCGGGCCTTTTGGTACACCGGGCCGCTCGAAGGCGGCGCCTTCCGGCCGCCGGTGCCCTCCGCGTCCGTCTCACCCCTCCCGTGACCGCTCCGGCGCCCGCTGTTCGACGATCACCAGGAAGGCGTCCGACTCCAGGTCCATCACGACCCGGGCCGGCACTCCCTCGTCACGCCGCGCCCCGGCGAACTCCTCCGCCGGCCAGCTGCCCCGCGGGCCGCCGGCCGGAAAACGTTCGAGAACCGTACGACTCATCTCCGCACCCCCTCGTGCTTGCGGAACTCAACGACGGCGGCCCGAAAGTGTCACGCACATGCCGAGAATCCGGGACATGTGTTCGTGGGTTTCCGTGGCAGGGTGTTGCGGGCAAGCCACTGTGGGCTATCCAAGAGGGGGAATCGTGATCGTCTGGATCAACGGTGCGTTCGGCGCGGGGAAGTCCGGAACCGCACGCGAACTGGTCGATCTGATCCCGAACAGCACGCTGTACGACCCCGAGGTCACCGGAGGAGGACTGCGCCGGCTCCTGCCGGCCAAGCGGCTCGCGGAGGTCGAGGACTACCAGGACCTGCCGATCTGGCGGCGCCTGGTGGTGGACACCGCCGCCGCCCTGCTCGCCGAGGTCGGCGGCGTCCTGATCGTTCCGATGACGCTGCTGCGCCAGGAGTACCGGGACGAGATCTTCGGCGGGCTCGCCGCTCGCCGCATCGAGGTGCGCCACGTCCTGCTCGCTCCGGAGGAAACGATCCTGCGGCAACGGATCGACGGACGGGCCGAGTACGGCGACCCCGAGACCGACGCCCGCGTCCGGGAGTGGAGCCACGCGCACCTCGCGCCCTACCGCGCCGCGGCGGAGTGGCTCACCCGCGACGCCTACGTCCTCGACACCTCGGCGCTCACCGTCACCGAGGCCGCCCGGTCCGTCGCCGACGCGGTCCGGTCCGGCCTGGCCGCTCCCTGCGGCATCGTCCAGACCCCCGAGCCGACGGGCGAGACCCTCGCCGCCGGAGTCCTGCTCTTCGACGAGCAGGACCGCTTCCTCCTCGTCGACCCCACCTACAAACCGGGGTGGGAGTTCCCCGGCGGCGTCGTCGAGGCCGGCGAACCACCGGCCCGCGCGGGCATGCGCGAGGTGGCCGAGGAGATAGGCCTCGAACTCGACGCCGTACCCCGCCTGCTGCTCGTCGACTGGGAACGCCCGCAGCCCCCCGGCTACGGAGGACTGCGCCTGCTCTTCGACGGTGGCAGGCTCGACGCGGCCGACACCGCGCGCCTCCATCTGCCCGGCGCCGAACTCCGCGGCTGGCGCTTCGTCACCGAGGAGGAGGCCGCCGACCTCCTGCCGCCCGTCCGCTACCGCCGCCTCCGCTGGGCCCTGCGCGCCCGCGAACGCGGCACGGTCCTCAACCTGGAGGCGGGCGTCCCGGTCGGCTGACCCCCAAGGGGTGCCCCCTGAGGCCGCCACCCGACGGTCGCTACGTGAGGCTGACCTCCCGGGCCGACCTCTGAGACCGACCTCCAGGGGTCACCCCCTACGGAAAGACTCCTGCGGCGGAACCCTTACGGCTTGAGCCCTACGGCAGAACCCCTACGACAGGCCCTGAGCCCGGGCCGCCTCAGCCGCCGCCGCGAGCCGTTCCGCCGTGTCCGAGGTCACCGGTGCCCCGTGCCCGCAGCACAGCACCGACGGAGCCAGCTTCGCGAGGCGCCGCATCGACTCCAGGGCGAGCGGACGGTCGACGTGCAGGACGCCGAACATCACGTCCGGCACCGAAGCCACCGTGTCCCCGGCGAACAGCACGCCGTGGCGCGGCAGATGGACGGCGATCGAGCCGGGGGTGTGGCCCGGACCGTGGACCACCACGGCCCCGTCGCCGAAGCCGAGCTCCTCGCCGTCCTCGACCTCCCGGTCGACCCGGGTCGGCGGCGCTTCCGGCGAGGTCACCCCGTGCTCGAAGATCGGACGCTCCCAGTCGAGGAGGTCCGGCTCCGGGACCGGGGCCTCGCCCCGGATCACCGGCGCGTCCAGCCGGTGCGCGAGGATCTCCGCCCCGTGCCGGTCCGCGAGCTCCTGGGCCGAGCCCACGTGGTCGCGGTGGCAGTGGGTCAGCACGATCCGGCGCAGCCGGTCCGGGTCCAGGCCGGCCGCCCGGATCGCCGCCGCCGTCTCGTCCGCCATGCCGGCCCACCCGGCGTCGATCAGCGTCAGTTCCTCCCCGTCCTGCCACACGTACGCCTGGCCGATGGAGTAGTCGAGGAGGTGCAACCGAGGGGTGATCCGCGTCAGTTCGATGGATGCCATACGGCGAACCTACGCATCCGCGCAGGTCCGCCGTATGCTTCTACGCTCTCGGCGAGCTTCGCCGAACGCGGAACCCGACCGGGTCCCGCGGCGAACCGTCGGCCGTCAGCCCTGCTTCGAGCGGGCGTAGTTGACGAGGAAGTGCGCCTCGGCGACCGAGAGCCGCTCCAGCTCCTCCGGCGAGACCGACTCGTTCGGGGCGTGGATCTGCGCCTCCGGCTCGCTCAGGCCGATCAGCAGGATCTCCGACTCCGGGTACAGCGACGCCAGCGTGTTGCACAGCGGGATCGAGCCGCCCATGCCCGCCGTCTGCATCTCCTGGCCGGGGTACGCGATCCGCATCGCGTCCGCCATCGACGCGTACGCGGGGCTCGACGTGTCCGCCTGGAACGCCTGCCCCTGGCCGACCTGCTCCAGCGACACGCGCGCGTTCCACGGCGTGTGCTTCTCGATGTGCGCGAACAGCAGCTTCGTCGCCTCGGCGGCGTCCTGGCCGGGCGGCACCCGCAGGCTGATCTGGGCGCGCGCCGAGGAGGGGATCGACGGGGTCGCGCCGGCCACCGGGTGGCAGTCGATGCCGATCACGGTGACGGCGGGGCGGGCCCAGATCCGGTCCGCGACCGTGCCGGAGCCCGGCAGGTCGACGCCCGCGAGCACCTTCGCGTCCTGGCGGAAGTCCTCCTCCGGGTACTGCAGGCCCTCCCACGCCTTGTCGCCGGGCAGCCCGTCGATGACGGTGGAACCGTCGGGGCCGCGCAGCGAGTCCAGTACGCGGATCAGCGCGGCCAGCGCGTCCGGCGCGGCGCCGCCGAACTGACCCGAGTGCAGATTGCCCTCCAGCGTCTCGATGCCCACCCGGATCATCGTCATGCCGCGCAGGGTCGCGGTCACCGTCGGCAGCCCCACCCGGAAGTTGCCCGCGTCGCCGATCACGATGGCGTCCGAGACGAGGAGTTCGGGGTGCTGCTCGGCGTACCGCTCCAGACCGCCGGTGCCCTGCTCCTCGGAACCCTCGACGATCACCTTGACCGTCACCGGGACGCCGCCGTTCGCCTTCAGGGCGCGCAGCGCGAGCAGGTGCATGACGACACCGCCCTTGCAGTCGGCGGCGCCACGCCCGTACCAGCGTCCGTTGCGCTCGGTCAGCTCGAACGGCGGGGTGTGCCAGGCGGACTCGTCCAGCTTCGGCTGCACGTCGTAGTGCGCGTAGAGGAGGACCGTCGGCGCGCCGGCCGGGCCGGGCAGGATGCCGTAGACCGCCTGCGACCCGTCAGGGGTGTCGAGCAGCGCCACGTCCTGGAAGTCCTCGGCGCGCAGGGCGTCCGCGACCCAGTTCGCGGCGCCCTCGCACTCGCTGCGGGGCGCCACGGCCTCGTCCGCCACCGACTCGAAGGCCACCAGCTCCGTGAGCTCGGCCTTGGCCCGGGGCATCAGGGACCGGACGGTCTCGGCGATCGGATTCGAGGTCATGGGCACGCTCCTGGTGGGTGCGACGTTACGACGTAAGGACGGCGATCGGCGTATGTCGTGGTACGGCGAACGCACCGCCGATCCTACGGCGCGGGTGCCCGGCTACCGCGCCGTAGGATGCGTCAGGAGCAGACCACCGGTCGGATCAGGAGCAGAAGCACATCGTGAGCAGCGAGCACGCAGAGAACGCCGGTCCGGAGAACACCGCGCCCGAAGGCGCGACTCCTGAGGGCATCGGTGTGGAGGCAGCGGCGACGGAACCGGCGAAGGACGGGATGCCGGACGGGGTCACGGAGAAGGCCGGGGGCGGGAAGCACGGCCCGGGTGACGATGTGTCGGAGGAGCCGGGCGCGAGGTCCGGGGCGAGCGCGGCGTCCGAGCCCCGCGTGGCGGCCGACGCGTCCGACGTGGCCGACGCTTCCGACGTGACGGACGTGACGGACGTGACCGATGCCACCGATGTGACCGACCCGGCCGAGCCGGCCGAGGTCTGGGACGTCGTGGTCGTCGGTGCCGGGCCCGCCGGTGCCTCCGCGGCCTACGCGGCGGCCGTGGCCGGGCGTCGGGTGCTGATCCTGGAGAAGTCGGAGCTGCCCCGGTACAAGACCTGCGGCGGCGGCATCATCGGCCCCTCCCGCGACTCCCTGCCGCCCGGTTTCGAACTGCCGCTCCAGGACCGGGTGCACGCCGTCACCTTCTCCCTGGACGGCCGCTTCGCCCGCACCCGGCGCTCGCGCAAGATGCTCTTCGGGCTCATCAACCGGCCCGAGTTCGACGCCCAGCTCGTCGAGCACGCGCAGAAGGCCGGTGCCGAGCTGCGCACCGGCGCCACGGTGAGCCGGGTGGAACAGCACGGCCCGGCGGTGCCGGACCGGCGCACCGTCGCCGTGGTCCTCGCCGACGGCGAGACCGTGCTCGCGCGCGCGGTCGTCGGTGCCGACGGCAGTGCCAGCCGGATAGGCGCTCACGTGGGGGTGAAGCTCGGTCAGGTCGACCTGGGCCTCGAAGCGGAGATTCCCGTCCCGCCGTCCGTGGCCGAGGACTGGAAGGGCCGCGTCCTCATCGACTGGGGCCCGATGCCCGGCAGCTACGGCTGGGTCTTCCCGAAGGGCGACACGCTCACCGTCGGCGTCATCTCGGCGCGCGGCGAAGGCGCCGCTACCAAGCGGTACATGGAGGACTTCGTCGCCCGGCTCGGCCTGTCCGGCTTCGAGCCCACCGTCTCCTCCGGGCATCTGACGCGCTGCCGCACCGACGACTCGCCGCTCTCCCGCGGCCGGGTCCTCGTCTGCGGCGACGCGGCCGGTCTCCTGGAGCCGTGGACGCGTGAGGGCATCTCGTACGCGCTCCGCTCGGGCCGGCTCGCCGGCGAGTGGGCGGTACGCGTCGCCGAGGCCAACGACGCGGTCGACGCCCGGCGCCAGGCCCTGAACTACGCCTTCGCCATCAAGGCCGGGCTCGGCGTCGAGATGGCGGTCGGCCGACGGATGCTCACCGTCTTCGAACGGCGCCCGGGGCTGCTGCACGCGACGATAACGGGACTGCGGCCGGCCTGGAACGCCTTCGCGGACATCACCCGCGGCTCGGCGACCCTCGGCGGCATGGTCCGCTCGAACGGCATGGCCCGCCGTGCCCTGGAGCTCCTCGACAAGCGCATGGACACCTCGACCGGAGTCGGCCCGGTGGGCCGGGGAGTCGGCCGGCGGGAGCGGTCGGCGCCGGAGGGCGCGAGCGCGGGAGTCGGCGAGAGCGGGGGAGAGGGCGACGGCGTGGACGCGAGCGCCGGCGTCGGCACGGGCACTTCTGCCGGCGCGGGCACGGCCGCGAAGGAGCCCCGGGGTGGCCAGGAGGGCCGTGAGGCTCCGGAGGCTCCCGAGGCCGTCTGAGGTTCCGGGGACGCGTTGAATACGGCGGACGGGCTCCGCCGCTCCGGTCGGCTCATGCCGCCGGAGTGGCGGGGCCCGTCGGCGTGACGCGGAAGACGGGGTGCTTGGGGGCTATGGCCCGCAGCTCCGCGTCGGAGGAGTCGGCGCCGACGCCGCCGAAGAAGGCGCCGACCTCGGCCTTCCAGCGCTTGAGGTAGGCGCGGAGCAGCGCGGGCTTGTCGTCGTCGGACACCTCGACGGCGGTGAAGTCCTGCACGTGCTTGCCGAGGATCAGCTGCCCGCCGCCCGCGGCCCGCATGTTGTGGGTCCACTGGACGTGCCCGCGGGGCGCCACGAGGTAGCGGACGCCGTCCACCGTGAGGAGGTTGACCGGGGTACGGCGCCATTCGCCGCTCTTGCGGCCCCGGACGGCGAGGACGCGGGACCCCCAGACGCTGAAGCCGCGCCGGGTCGCCCAGGCGACCGCGCGGTTGAACACGTTCACCGTGAACCAGCCGGGCTTCATGACGTGCGCGGCGGGCGTCGAGTCGGAGCCGGAGGGGGTGGAGTCGGCGGGGCGAGCGGACATGGTCTTCCTCCTGTGGAAGTGGTGCGGCGCCGGGGCGCCGGGGCGCCGGGGTGGCGGGGTGGCGGGGCGCCGGGGTGGCGGCGGAAGCAAAGTGTGAGCACTGCTCTCGCTTGAGATCAGTGTGCACGCATCGCCGCTCACAATCAAGAGCGCCGCTCTCATTTCGTATCGGTGCTCCGAAAGTGGCACACTGCTCTCCATGACGACCGTTCGAGGAGCCCGCGCCCGCGCCCGCATCGAGATCACCGCCGCCATCAAGGACGAGGCCCGCACCCAGCTCGCCGCCGAGGGCGCCGCGAAGCTCTCCCTGCGTGCCGTCGCCCGCGAGCTCGGCATGGTGTCCTCGGCGCTCTACCGCTACTTCCCGAGCCGCGACGACCTGCTCACCGCCCTCATCGTCGACGCCTACGACGCCGTCGGCGCCGCCGCCGAACGGGCCGCCGCCGAGACCGCCGACCAGCGCCCCCTGGAGTCCTGGACCGCCGTCTGCCGGGCCGTCCGCGCCTGGGCCGTCGCCCACCCGCACGAGTACGCCCTGATCTACGGTTCCCCCGTCCCCGGCTACACGGCCCCCCAGGACACCATCGCCCCCGCCGCCCGCGTCGGTCTCGTCCTCATCGACATCGCCCGCCGCGCCCACACCGGCGAGGGCGTCGCCCTTCCCGCGCTCCCGGAGACCCTCCGCCCCGAGGCCGCCCGGCTCGCCGCCGACATCGCCCCCGACCTGCCCCCGGCGCTCGCCGTCGGCCTGGTGGCGGCCTGGTCGCAGCTCTTCGGCCTGATCTCCTTCGAGGTCTTCGGCCAGTTCCACCGGGTCGTCGAGGACCGCGACACCTTCTTCGCCACGGCCGCCCGCCGCCTCGGCCAGGACGTGGGCCTCCTGCCCCGCGGCTGACGGACACCGGAACCACCTGCTGTAACGCCCTCCAGGACAAGGTCTGGGTGCACGTCCCCCGGGCAACGAGCCCTGGGAGGTGTATGTCGTCAAGGCCGACGCCGACACCCTCGCCAAGGCCACGGACGCTCCGGACGCGTGCTGCTCCGGGTCGTAGACCGGGTGCCGCAGCGTCCGTCGGCCGGTCATGGGTTCCGGCGCCGCCCGTCCTGCCCGTCCGGCGCCTCCCGGCCGTCCCGCGCGGTCGGGGCGGACAGGGCGGACGGAGCAGGCGGGGGCGTCGTCATGTCGAGAAGGACCAAGGCGTCGTGGTCGGGGGTGCCGGGTTCGGCGGTGTAGACGCCGAGGCGTTGGCCGGGGGTGCCGTCGAGGAACATGGACTGGCCGGTGAGGTTCATGGTGCCGACCTGGGGATGGTGGAAGGTCTTGCGGGCGGGCTTGGCGCCGGTGACCTCGTAACGCTCCCAGAGCCCGGCGAACTCGGGGCTCTTGAGGAGGAGTTCGCCGACGAGACCGACCAGGTCGGGGGCGTCGGGCGCGGTGCCTGCCGTGGCGCGCAGGCGGACGACACAGGCCTGGACCTGGCGGTCCCAGTCGGGGAACAGCTCGCGCGAGGCGGGGTGGAGGAAGAGATAGCGCGCGAGGTTGCGCTGCTTGACCGGCCAGTCGGCCAGACCCGCCTACAGGGCGAGACCCCCGGGGTTGGACGCGAGGAAGTCCATGCTGCGGCTGACGACGTACGCGGGGCACGGGCGCATCGTCTCCATGAGCACCTTCAGGTGGGGGTGCACGGTGCGGCCGGGTGCGGGCGGCGGCTCGGCGTACCGGGCGGCGTGGACGGCGAGTTCGCGCAGGTGCTGGTGCTCCTGGTCGTCGAGGCGGAGCGCGCGGGCGAGTGAGTCGAGGACGGCCGGGCTGGGCCGGGTCTCCTTGCCGCGCTCCAAGCGCACGTAGTAGTCGATGCTGATGCCCGCCAGCGTGGCGAGCTCCTCGCGCCGCAGGCCCGGGGTACGGCGCAGGCCGGGGCCGACGGTGAGGCCGACCTGCTCGGGGCGGGTCCCGGTGCGGCGGGCCCGCAGGAAGAGGCCCAGTTCCGTGCCACCGCCGTCGCCTGCCGGTGTGGTGGGCTCGTGTGCCATGGGTTCAGTGTCACACCGCCCCGCCCCGGCCGGCGGCGCGGTGGGGGGCCCTGTCACTCCCCCGAACGATCCGACCTGCCACGCGGCGGCGATCGGCGCGAAGGTGGAGGAGCGCCCCGGCCGCCCCGTGCTTCCGGAGCCGTCCCGGGTTCCGACGCGCGAGCGTGTCGGAGGCGCCCCGGTCCAGCCGACTCGCCCTTCGTCGAACGGAAGAACGATGCAGTACGTCACCCTGAACAACGGCGTCCGGATGCCGGTCCTCGGATTCGGCGTCTACCAGATCCCGGCGGAGCAGACCGAGCGGGCCGTCACCGACGCCCTCGCCGTCGGCTACCGCCTTCTCGACACCGCCGCCGCCTACGGCAATGAGGAGGCCGTGGGCCGCGCGATCAGGAAGAGCGGCATCCCGCGCGAGGAGCTCTTCGTCACCACCAAGCTCTGGGTCCAGGACGCCCCCGCCGAGGACACCACCCGCCGCGCCTTCGAGGCCTTCCTGACCAGGCTCGGCCTGGACCACCTCGACCTGTACCTGATGCACCAGCCCTTCGGCGACGTGTACGGCCAGTGGCGCGCCATGGAAGCCCTCCACCGCGAGGGCCTGACCCGGGCGATCGGCGTCGCCAACTTCTACCCCGACCGGCTGATCGACCTGATCCTCAACAACGAGATCACCCCCCAGGTCAACCAGATCGAGACCCACCCCTTCTTCCAGCGCGCCGACTACCAGGACCTCATGCGCGAGCGCGATGTCCAGATCCAGTCCTGGGGCGGCTTCGCCGAGGGCAAGAACGACCTGTTCACCAACCCCCTCCTGGCCGGGATCAGTGAGCAGTACGGCAAGTCCGTCGCCCAGGTCGTCCTGCGCTGGCTGACGCAGCGCGGCGTCGTCGCCATCCCCAAGTCCGTCCGCGCCGAGCGCATGGCCGAGAACTTCGACGTCTTCGACTTCGTACTGACCGACGAGCAGATGGCCTCGATCGCCACCCTCGACACCGGCGGCACCCTCTTCTTCGACCATCACGACCCCGCCATGGTCGACTGGCTCGCCCAGCGCCGCGTCGGCTGAGCCGTGCCGTCTACTCCGGTGGAAGTACGCGCGACCACCCCGTCGGGCTGACGTCCTCGGGCCACCCCCGCGACTAGCGTGGCGGGCATGGACCAGGAGCGGACCGGCGGGCGCGGGCACCGGCACGAGGACGGGCCCTTCGCGCGCGGGCGCCGACGCGGACGGTGGCGGGAGACCGGGTGGCGCGAGCACGCCGACGCGGAGTCCAGGCCCGACGGCCGTGAGCCCCGCCGCCCCGACGGCCGGGAGCCCCATCACCCCCGCCGCTCCGACGGCCGGGAACCTTTCCGGGCCCGTTGGCCCGACGGCCGTGAGCTCCGCCGTTCCGGCCGTCATGGTCTGCCCTGGCGTTCCACCGTCCTCATCGCCGTGCTCGTCATGGCGGGGACCGGGTTCGCCGCACGCAACCAGCCCGACCGGGAGGCGGTCGACGCGCTCGCGCGCGTCCTGCTGCTGCTCGGGGCGGCGCCGCTGCTGTTCCGTTACCGGTGGCCGGTGCCCGTCGTGTTCGGCGTCGCGGCCGTCACCCTCGGCTATCTCGTCGCCGGATACCCGTACGGCCCGGTCTTCGTCCTGATCGCCGTCGCCTGCTTCGCGGCCGTCGTACGCGGCCACCGCACCGCCGCCGCGTGGGCCCTCGGCCTCCTCTGGGCCGGTCATCTGCTGCTCTCGCACTGGCTCTATCAGTGGCTGCCCCCGGCGGGTGACGGCCCCGCCCCCTGGGGGCAGGAGCTTCCGGCGGCCGCGTTCGCCGTCGCCGTACTGGCCGCCTCCGAGACCGTACGGGTGCGGCGCGAGCAGTGGGCGCAGCTGCGGGCCGAGCGTGCCGCCGCCGAGCGGCGCCGCGCCGACGAGGAGCGGCTCCGCATCGCCCGCGAACTCCACGACGTGCTCGCCCACTCGATCTCCGTGATCAACGTGCAGGCGGGCGTCGGCCTGGCCCTCCTCGACTCCGACCCGGAACAGGCCCGCGCCGCGCTGACCACGATCAAGGCGGCCAGCAAGGAGGCCCTCGGCGAGGTGCGCCAGGTCCTCGACACCCTCCGAACCCCCGGCGACGCCCCCCGCGCCCCGGCGCCCGGGCTCGACCGGCTCCCCGAACTCGTCGAACAGGCCGCCGCGACCGGCCTCACCGTCGCCGTGACGACGAGCGGCCCGCGTACGGCCCTGCCGCCCGGCGCCGACCTCGCCGCCTTCCGGATCGTGCAGGAGGCGCTCACCAACGTGGTGCGCCACTCCGGTTCCCGTACGGCCCGGGTGAGCATCGCGTACGGCTCCGGCCGACTGGATCTGACGGTCGACGACGAGGGCCCCGCCACCGGGACCGAGGCCGGCGGCAGCGGCAACGGGCTCGCCGGAATGCGGGAGCGGGCCGCCGCCCTCGGTGGCACCATCGAGGCGGGCGCCCGCCCGGACGGCGGCTTCCGCGTCCACGCCGTACTTCCGCTCCGCCCCGAGGAGACCCCGTGATCCGAGTGCTGCTGGCCGACGACCAGTCGCTGGTACGGGCGGGGTTCCGCGCGCTGCTCGACGCCCAGCCGGACATCGAGGTGGCGGGCGAGACCGCCGACGGCGCGGAGGCGGTGGAGGGGGTGCGGTCCCTGCGCCCCGACGTCGTCCTCATGGACATCCGCATGCCCCGGCTCGACGGACTGGAGGCCACCCGGCGCATCACGGAGGACCCGGAGCTGGGCGAGGTCCGGGTCGTCATGCTGACCACCTTCGAACTCGACGAGTACGTCTTCGAGGCGATCCGCGCCGGGGCCTCCGGCTTCCTCGTCAAGGACACCGAGCCGGAGGAACTGCTGCGGGCCGTCCGCGCGGTCGTCCACGGTGACGCCCTGCTCTCGCCGGGCGTCACCCGCAGGCTGATCGAGGAGTTCGCGGCCCGCTCCAAGGCCCCGGGGGCGGGTGCCGCGCTCGGTGCGCTGACCGAGCGGGAGCGGGAGGTGATGGCCCTGGTGGGGATCGGCCTGTCGAACGAGGAGATCGCGCGCCGGCTCGTCGTCAGTCCGCTCACCGCCAAGACCCATGTCAGCCGGGCCATGGTGAAGCTCGGCGCCCGGGACCGCGCCCAACTCGTCGTCCTCGCCTACGAGTCGGGGCTCGTACGGCCCGGCTGGCTGGGCTGAGGGCTGAGGCGGCCCGGGTGGCCAGGGGGTGAGCCCGGGCCGGCGCGGGGCGGTCCCGGCAGCGGATCGAGTCGGCCCGTGGCGGCCCCGCCGTCAGATCCCGGAGTTCTCCCGCCACAGCCGGGCCAGCCCCTCGTCGCCGGTGAGCGTCACCGCGTCGGCGGGCAGCCGGTTCCACAGCGTCAGGTACAGCCGGTCGGCGGGCCCGCTCAGTTCGGCGTCGGGCGTGTCCGCCGCAGCGTTCCCCGTCGCTGCCGCCGCGTCGCCGCGCTCCGTCCGGGGCGGCTCGTCCGCAGACAGCCGTACGGTCCAGGTGTCGCCGGTGTCCGTGGTCCGCATCCGCAGGGTCCGGGGTTCGGGCGAACGGACCCGGCTGCGGTCCCGGCCGTGGAACCCGCACAGCAGTTCGTCGATGCCGTCGGCGGCTACGGATGGGTCCACCGGACCGGCACCCGCCGCGAGCGCCGACTCGGCGTCCGCGCGGTGGACGGTGGTCTCGTGGGCCTGGCGCCGCGCCCAGAACGCCAGCGGCGAGGGCGAGGGCAGGAAGGTCCAGCACTCCAGCGTCTCGGGCGCCGCCCGGAGCGCCGCCACGAGGGCCGTGTGGCCCTCGCGGTAGTACGCGAGCAGCGCGTCGCCGTCGAGGTCCGGCCCGTCGCCGAACGGCGGGGGCGAGGCGTGCCGCTCGACCACCAGGGTGGTGGCCCAGCGGTGCACCGCCGTCGTGTGGCGGAGGAGGTCCCTGATCCGCCACTCCGGGCAGGTCGGCACCGCCGCCTCGGGCCCGGCCTTCTCCGCCGCGTCCGCCAGGGCCCGGCCGGCCCGGTCCAGTGCGTCGATGTGGTCCGTGATCTTCATGGTTCCGCCGGTGTTCTCGTCCATGAGGCCGATTCTCGCAGCCCGGAGGCCGTGACGAAGGCGTTCCGGCCAGGTGCGACGAGGGCTCAACCCGCCCTGGATTCTCCGGCGTTCCGTGCCCAGTAGCCCATCGCCGCCGCTCCGGCGGCGAGCACCGCGACCGTCGTGAGCGCCACGGGCAGGGAGAACAGGTCGGCGAGGAAGCCGATGGAGGGCGGGCCGAGCAGCATCCCTCCGTAGCCCAACGTGGACGCCGTCGCCACCCCGCCGGGGCCGGCCACCGCGCCGGCGCGGGCGACGGCGACGGGGAAGATGTTGGCGAGGCCGAGACCGGTCACGGCGAAGCCGAGGAGAGTGGCCCAGACGGTGGGCGCGAGCGCGCCGAGCAGCATCCCGGCGGCGGCCGTCGCGCCGCCCGCGACCAGGGTGCGGGTCTGGCCGAGGCGTTCGAGCAGGGCGGTGCCGGAGAGACGCCCGGCGGTCATCGTCAGGGCGAAGACGGAGTACCCGGCGGCGGCGACACCGGGGTGCGCGCCGAGGTCCTGTTCGAGATGGAGCGCACCCCAGTCGGCGAGTGCGCCTTCGCCGTACGCCGTGCAGAGCGCGATCACGCCGAAGACGACCACGGTGCGCCGCGCGGCCCTGGACGGCCGCGCGCCGCCGCCGGCCCCGGGGGTGGCCATCGGGGTGAGCGACTCCGGCGGCGGGGCGGGGGAGGGGTGCCGCAGGAGTACGGGCCCGGCGGCGGCGGTCAGGACCAGGCCGACGCCCGTGAGGCCCAGCAGGTGCGCGGTGGGGGACAGACTCCCGGCGAGCAGCCCGCCGAGCCCCGCGCCCAGCATGCCGCCGAGGCTGAAGGCGGCGTGGAAGCTCGGCATCACCGGGCGCCGCAGCGCGGTCACCAGGTCGACGGCGGCACTGTTCATGGCGACGTTGATGCCGCCGTACGCGGCGCCGAAGACGAGCAGCACGAGGCCGAGGGCGAGCGGGGAGCGGGTGAGCGCCGGCAGGGCGACGGAGAGCGACAGGAGGACGGCGGTCGCGACGGTGACGGCGTGGGCGCCGTACCGTCGGCACAGCCGGCCCGTCAGCGTCATGGTGATCACGGCGCCCGCCGACACCCCGAGGAGGGCGAGGCCGAGGTCACCGGCCGAGGCGCCGGTCTGCTGCTTGACGGCGGGGATCCGGACCACCCAGCCGGCGAACAGGAAGCCGTCGAGGGCGAAGAAGAGGGTCAGGGCGGAGCGGAGGCGGGGCAGGGAGTCGGTGGCGGTGTCTCCGCCGGGGCCCCCCGTTACGGCCGTCCGTACTTTGTTTAGTAGCGGCACAAACTCAGGATAGGGGGCGGCGGCGGCCGGAATCAACCGTGCGGGCCGCACCGGGCGTGGCCGGAAGGTGTCCCGCGACCGTGAGCGCCCAGGGGTACGGGACCGCCGTACCGCCCGATCATGGGAGACTCGCCCCCATGAACGGCAAGGCGACGACGACCCGGACACGTCTGGACAGGGGGCGCAACGCGCTCGGCCCCGCGCTGGAACTGGTGCACACCGGCAGGGCCCCGACGCGGGCCGTCCTCACCGCCGAACTCGGCGTCACCCGTGCCACCGCCGGCGCGGTCGCCGCCGAACTGGAGGCCCTCGGTCTCATCCGGGTCGACTCCAACCCCGGCGCCGCCGCGGGCTCCCAGGGGCGGCCCTCGCACCGCCTCGCCGTCGACGAGAAGGGCCCCGTCGCCCTAGCCGCCCAGGTCCACGCCGACGGCTTCCGCGCCGCCCTCGTCGGCCTCGGCGGCACCATCGTGGCCACCGCCCCCGGCTGCGTCACCGTCTCCGCCGACCCCGCGCAGGTCCTCGGCGCCGTCGTCGACGCCGGTGCCGCGCTGCTCCGCGAGAGCGGCCGCCGGTGCGTGGGCGCCGGGCTCGCCGCCCCCTCCGCCGTCGCCGAACCCGAGGGCACCGCCCTCAACCCGCTGCACCTCGCCTGGCCCGCCGGCGCGCAGGTCCGGCAGATCTTCGCCGAGAGGGTACGGGCCGCCGGCATCGAAGGGCCCGCCTTCACCGGCAACGACGTGAACCTCGCCGCCCTCGCCGAGCACCGCCACGGCGCCGGGCGCGGCGCCCGCGACCTGCTGTGCGTGGCCACCGGCCACCGGGGCGTCGGCGGCGCGCTCGTCCTCGACGGGCGCCTGCACACCGGCAGCGCGGGCCTCGCCCTGGAGGTCGGCCACCTCACGGTGAACCCGGAGGGCCGCCCCTGCCACTGCGGCAGCCGCGGCTGCCTCGACGTCGAGACCGACCCGCTCGCCTTCCTCACGGTCGCGGGCCGCACCCCCGGCCCCGAGGTCTCCCTGCTCCAGCAGTCCCGCGACCTGCTGCGCACCAGCCCCGACGACCCGGGCGTCCGGGTCGCCGTCGGGGAGCTGATCGACCGTCTGGGCCTCGGCCTCGCGGGTCTGGTGAACATCCTCAACCCGGACCGGATCATCCTCGGCGGCCTGCACCGTGAACTCCTCGACGCCGACCCCGAGCGCCTCCGCGCCGTCGTCGCCGACCGCAGCCTGTGGGGCCGCAGCGGCGGCGTACCGATCCTCCCCTGCACCCTGGACCACAACAGCCTCGTGGGCGCCGCCGAGCTGGCCTGGCAGCCGGTCCTGGACGACCCGCTGGCCGCGCTGAGCCGCGAGGCGGTCTGACCCGCGAGGCGGTCTGAGGCACGGGTCGGGCTGAGCGGCGGGCCGGGCCGGGCGGTGGTCCGGCCGGGGCCGCGAGCCGGTCCGAGCGGCGCGCCGGCTCGTCCGTCGCTACACCTCCGCGCGCCCCTCCACCAGCGCCGCCAGACGGTCGAGCGCCATACGGGTGCCCGTCTCGTTGTCGGCGGCGGACACCGCGTCGGGAACGCCCTCGTGCACCAGGACCACCTCGGTCCCGCCCTCCATCGGGATCAGCGTGGTGGTGAGGGTCATCGCACCCCGCAGCCCGGGGTCCTCGGTCTCGAACTCGGTGACCTCCACCACCCGTTCGTCCGGCAGCAGCTCCACGAAGCGGCCGTGGTACGTGTCCGTGCGGGCCCCCGACATACCGGCTCCGCCGTCCTCGGCCCCGTACGTGAGGGAGACCCGGAAGGTGCCCCCCTCGCGTGCGTCGAAGTCGTGCACCTCGCAGGTCATGCCGTACGGCACCCGCCAGCGCGCGACGGCCTCCGGATCGAGGAGGGCCCGGTACACGGCCGAGGGTGGGGCGTCGACATGTCGGGATACGCGAGTGCTGTACACGCCTTCCAGGCTAGGGCGAGCCCGCGCGCCCCGCGCTTCTTCGGCCTCTTCGGCCGAAAACCACTGGGAGAGTCTGCCCGGACGCCGTACCGTTCCGCTCCGTGAACATCGAAAAGGATCTTCCTCCGCGCCTCGGCACCCTCACCTTCCACGGCCCGCTCTCCGAGGCCCGCGCCGCCCGCCTCATCGAGCGCGTCGCCGCCACCGGACCCGCCGATGTGCTCGACATCGGCTGCGGCTGGGGCGAGTTGCTCCTGCGCGTCCTGGACGCCGCGCCCGGCGCCAGGGGCATCGGCATCGACATCAACGCCGAGGACCTGGCCCGTGGCCGGAAGCTCGCCGGGGCGCGCGGTCTCGCCGACCGCGTCGAGTTCGTCGAGGAGTCCGCGCTCGGCACCGAACGCGGCCCCGTCGACGCGATCCTCTGCCTCGGCTCCAGCCAGGCGCTCTGCGACCCCGATCTGCCGCACGACCCCGCGGCCGCCCTGCGCGAACTGCGCCGTCTCGTCCGCCCCGGGGGACGCGTCGTGCTCGGCGAGGGCTTCTGGGAGCAAACCCCCAGCGAGGCCGAGCTCGCCAGGATGTGGCCCGGCGCGAGCAGCAGCGACCACATGAGCCTGGGCGCCCTCGTCGACCTCGCGATCGAGTCGGGCTTCCGGCCCGCGTGGATCGAGACGGCGAGCACGGACGAGTGGGAGGAGTTCGAGTCCGGCTACCGGTACGACACCGAGGTCTGGCTCGCCGCCCACCCCGACCACCCGCTCGCCGCCGAGACGCGCGAGCGCGTCGACCGGCAGCGCTCGACCTGGGTCAACGGCTACCGGGGCGTCCTCGGCATCACCTACCTCAGCGGGGCGCGGCCCACTCGGGCCGGGCGGCACGGCACCCGCCTCCGACCCGGCGCTCACTCGGGTCAGGCGTCACGGCCCCGGCCCCGGCGCCCGCTCGGGTCAGGTGTCACGCCCCCGGCCCCCGGCCCCGGCGCCCGCTCGGGTCAGGTGTCACGCCCCCGGCCCCCGGCCCCGGCGCCCGCTCACCACTGCCTCCCCGCCCCCAGCGCCGCCCGCCCCGGCGCGGAGAGGTGCAGCACCCGGAAGCGCTCGCCGTCCCCGGCGGGCGCTTCCGTGCCCGCCCACAGGGTGAATACGAGCAGTTCCCAGTGGCGCGGATCGATCGCGAGCGCCGAGGCGACCACGCCGTCCCGCCGCGCCTCGCGGGCGTGCCGGGCGACCGCCTCCGCCACGGCCTCGCCCGGCGGGACGCCCTCCCCGAGCCCGGTCCTGCGCCGCGTCGCGGCACCCGGTGCCGACGCGGCCGCCGGCCCCTCCCCGTACGCCAGACCCGTCCAGTGCTGCACCACGGGCCGGCCGAAGTCGTTCACGATGCCCTGGAAGCCCGGCCCCCAGAGGAAGGCGTTCATGCCCTCGGGAGCCGCCCAGAGGTAGAACGGCGCGTACTGGTTCACCGGTGCTCCGGCCTCCCGCTCGCGCGTCAGGTACGCCTTGAGGCCGAGACCCGGGAAGTCGTCGAGCAGATGGCCCCTGGTCGCCACCCGCTCCCGGATGATCCCCATGTCGTAGTCGGCGGGCAGGGTGATCTCGTACTGCATGGCGTGCACGGGAACGGTCTCCGGTTCTCTCGTGGGGGCTCGGTTCTACGGGCGGAACGCCGGCCGGGCGCGCCGGTTCACGGCTGCCGCGGCCGTCCGGCGCCTCCGCGCGGCGCGAGCAGCGTCAGCAGCCCCCGTACCGCGCTGTCGAACGGCGCCGGCGACCCCGTCGCACGCGCCAGGACGTACCCGCCCTGCACGGTCGCCAGGACCGTCGCCGCGAGCTCGCCCGCGTCGAGGGCACCGCCCCCGCCCAACTCGCCGCTGTCCAGACCCTCCTGGACGACCTCGGTGAGCCGGGCGCGCAGCCGGCCGAGCACCTCGTCGACCGGCGCGCGCAGCGCGGGGTCGGCGATCACCTCGGGGTCCATCGTCAGCCGCCCCACGGGGCAGCCCCGCAGGACGTCCCGCTCGCGCAGCAGATACGCCTCGACGCGGGCGTACGCGGAGCCCCCGCCGCCCAGCACGGCCTCGGCCGCCGCCCCCATCTCCTCGGCGGTCCGCCGGATCGCCGCGAGCGCCAGGTCCGGCTTGCCCGCGAAGTGGTGGTACATGCTGCCCTGGCCCGCGCCCGCCGCCTGCTGCACGGCCCTGGGGCTGGTCCCCACGTAACCGCGCTCCCACAGCAGCTCGCGGGTGGCCTCGATCAGTCGCTCCGACGTGCTCGCACCGTCCATGACCGCACTGTACATACCAGTAGGTACAACCGTGAAGGCCCTCCTGCGGCGCCCTCGTACTCCCCCCGTCGTACGCGCGAAGCCGCTGCCCGTACGACGCCCCGGACCCCCTCCCGGCGGGAGGCTCGAACCAGGACATCACCCCAGCGCATCCGAGGAGCTGAACCCTCATGAACACACTCGCCTACGCGGGCCCCGGCCCGTGGGCCCTGCTCTTCCCCCTCGTCTGGGCCGTCGCGATCGTCGGGATCGTCACCGTCGCCCGGCGCGCCGGATGGCGGCGCGGCCGACGCGGGCACGGCCCCTACGGCGGCTTCGGCCACGACCCGGAACACGGCCGTGACGGTGGTCCGGACGAGAACTCGCCCATCGCCCTGCTCGGCCACCGCTTCGCGGCCGGCGAGATCGACGAGGACGAGTACTGGCGCCGGCTGACCGTCCTGGAGGAGCAGTTCGGCCGCACCACGGACTCCAAGGGGCGCCGGACATGACCACGCTCCGTACCCCGTCCCCGTCCCCGCCGTCCGTCACCCCGCCCCCGGCCGTACGCGTCGTCGACGCCGTCAAGGTTTACGGGCGCGGCGACACCGAGGTCCGGGCCCTCGACGGGGTGAGCGTCGACTTCCCCGTCGGCCGCTTCACCGCCGTCATGGGCCCCTCGGGTTCCGGCAAGTCCACCCTCGTGCACTGCGCCGCCGGGCTCGACACCCTCACCTCCGGCGCCGCGCTCCTCGGCGACACCGACCTGTCCGCACTCGACGACCGCCGCCTCACCCTGCTGCGGCGGGACCGGATCGGCTTCGTCTTCCAGGCCTTCAACCTGCTGCCGACGCTCACCGTCGCCGAGAACATCACCCTCCCGCTCGACCTCGCGGGACATCCCGTGGACCGCGAGCGGTTCGGCCGGCTCGTCGACACCGTGGGGCTGGGCGACCGGCTCCACCACCGGCCGAGCGAACTGTCCGGCGGACAGCAGCAACGGGTGGCGGTCGCCCGCGCCTTCGTGGGCGACCCCGATGTCGTCTTCGCCGACGAACCCACCGGCAACCTCGACTCGCGCTCCGGCGAGGAGGTCCTGCGACTGCTCGGCCGTACGGTACGGGAGACCGGCCGTACGGTCGTCATGGTCACCCACGACCCGGTCGCCGCCGCCCACGCCGACGAGGTGATCTTCCTCGCGGACGGCCGGCTCATCGAGCGCATGACGGGCCCGACGGCCGACCGCGTCCTCGACCGCATGAAGGCCTTCGACGGCGGACCGGCACACACGACCGGCCGCCCGTCCGCGACGCCCGGAGGCACGTCTCCGTCTCCCCCCACCGGCGAAGCCGCCGCGCGCCGTACGACCGGGGGAGGCGCGTCATGAGCACCCCCGCCGCCCTCCGCCTCGCCCGGTCCTCCCTCCGTGCCCACCGGCGCCGCTTCCTCGGCACCTTCGCCGCGGTGCTCCTCGGCGTCGCCTTCCTCACCGGCACCCTCGTCATGGGCGACACCCTGCGAGCGAGCTTCGACTCGCTGTTCACCGGCGCCACCCGCGGCACCGACGCCGTCGTCCGCAGCGCCGTGACCGTGACCGCACCCGGCGAGGCCCAGGGCACCCGGGGTCCCGTCGACGCGGCCCTCGCCGAGCGCCTCGCGCGCGTGCCCGGGGTCGCGGCCGCCGCACCCCGGATCGAGGGCGCGGGCCAGCTCCTGGCCGCCGACGGCACCCCCGTCGGCGGAAAGGGCCCGCCCACCCTCGCCGGGAACTGGATCGACGACCCGGCCCTCAACCCGTACAAGCTCGCCGAGGGCCGCGCCCCGAGCGCCCCCGGTGAGGTGGTCGTCAACCGGGGCGCCGCGAAGACGGCCGGTCTCGGACTGGGCGACACGACCATCCTGCGCACCCCCGACCCGGTGAAGGTCACCGTCGTCGGACTCGCCACCTTCGGCGGCGAGGACGGCATGGGGCAGGTCACCTGGGCCGGCCTCACCCGCGCCGACGCGGAGAAGCACCTGACCGCGCGCCCCGGCGAGGCGACCGGCATCGCCGTACGCGCGGGTCCCGGCGTCTCCCAGGACGAGCTGGTCGCCGCCCTCGGGCCCGCCCTGCCCGACGGGGTGGAGGCGATCACCGGGCAGCGGGCCGCCGAGGAGAACACGGAGATGGTCTCCGGCCGGTTCCTCAGCCTGTTCACCACCTTCCTGCTGGTGTTCAGCGGGGTCGCGGTGCTCGTCTCGGTCTTCACCATCCACAACACCTTCGCCGTCCTCGTCGCCCAGCGGACCCGCGAGAACGCCCTGCTGCGCGCCCTCGGCGCCGCCCGCCGCCAGGTGGTCACCGGCACCCTCGCCGAGGCGCTGACCGTCGGTCTGCTCGCCTCGCTGGGCGGGCTGCTCGCCGGCGTCGGCGTGGCCGCCGGCCTCCAGGCGCTGTTCCCGGCCGTCGGATTCCCCTTCCCCGAGGGCGACCTCGTCGTCTCCGGCACCTCCCTGCTGCTGCCGCTCGCCGTCGGACTCGCGGTCTGCGCCGGTTCGGCGCTGCTCCCCGCCGTACGGGCCGGACGCACGGCACCGCTCGCCGCGCTCCGCGAGACACACGTCGACACCTCGGGCACCTCACGCGCGCGCGGGCTCACCGGCGGGGCCCTGCTCGCCGTCGCGGCCGGCACGGTGCTCGCCGGAGTGCTCGGCACCCCCTCGCTGCTCCTCGCCGCCATCGGCGCCGCGCTCGCCGTCGCCGCCTTCGTGGTCCTCGGGCCGGTCGCCGCCTCGGTCGCCCTCCGGGTCCTCGGCCGCCCGCTGCGCGGGGCCAACCGGGGGCTCGCCCGCCGCAACGCGCTGCGCAGCCCCGGGCGTACGGCCGCCACGGCCACCGCCCTGATGATCGGCGTCGCCGTCGTCACCCTCTTCACCGTCTTCGCCGCCTCCCTCAAGGCGACGACGGACGACACGATCGACCGTTCCTTCGCGGGCGACGTGGCCATCAGCGGGGCCTCGTTCGGGGCCGGCGGCACCGGGCTCAGCCCGGGTCTCGCGCCCGCCGTCGCCGCCCTGCCCGAGGTGGACACGGCCGTCGGCCTGGGGCGCGGTGCGGCCGACGTCGACGGCCGGGGCCGGGCCCTGACCGTCACCGACCCCGCCGCGCTCGCCCGCACCCTGGATCTCGGGGCGGTACGGGGCTCCCTCGGCGGCCTGGGCGCGGACGGTCTGGCCGTCGCCGCCGACGAGGCCGCCGCGTCCGGTCTGGCGCCCGGCCGGACGGCCGAGCTGACGTTCACCGACGGCACCCGGCGCACCTTCACCGTGCGGGCCGTCTACGAACGCTCCGACCTTGCGGGCGACTACCTGGTCACCCGGGAGGCGTGGGCACCGCACCGCACGCAGGACGCCGACCGGCTGGTCGCCGTCTCCTTCGCCGACGGCGTCAACGTCGCGCAGGGCAAGGCGGCCGTGACGGAGGTCGCCGACCGCTACGGCCGGCCCGAGGTGCAGACCAGGGACGAGTACGCGGCGTCCTCCGCGGGCGGCATCGACATGATGCTCACCCTCGTCTACGCGCTCCTCGCCCTCGCCGTCCTCATCGCGCTGCTCGGCATCGCCAACACGCTGACCCTGTCCGTCCACGAACGCACCCGGGAACTCGGCCTGTTGCGGGCCGTCGGACAGACCCAAGCGCAGCTGCGGGCCATGGTCCGGTGGGAGTCGGTCCTGGTGGCCGCGTTCGGCACGCTCGGCGGGCTGACGCTCGGCGGATTCCTCGGGTGGGTGCTCGTCCGCGCCTCGGAGGGCTCGGGCGACAGCGCGTTCACCTTCGCCCTGCCCGTGGCGCGGCTGGCGGCCGTGGCGCTGGTCGGGCTGCTCGCGGGAGCCGCGGCGGCCTGGCGTCCGGCGCGCCGGGCGGCCCGGCTGGAGGTCCTGCGGGCCATCGCCACGGAGTGAGCGCGGCGGGCGGGGCCGGGCCCGGTGGGCACCCGGCGGGCACCCGGCGGTCCTCGCGGACCGTCGGTCAGCCCGCGTGGCCCACCGGCACCCGGCGGGCCCGGGCGACGGCGGGCGCCGGCGCGAGGGTGGGGTCCGGGGTCGCCGCCGGGTCGGCCGGGACGCTGAGCGGGACGCCGGGGAAGGGGGAGTACCCGAGGAAGGGGCCCTCGGTGGTGGAGCCGTGCACGGCGTAGGAACCCGTCCTGACCGGGACGGGAGGCGGCGGCGCGGAGAGCGTGAACCACACGACCTTGCCGTCGACCCCGCAGGGCCGAACGCCCCAACTCTCGCTGACCGCACCGACGATGGCGAGGCCGCGGCCGGAGGTGGCCAGCTCGTCGGCACCGCCGGAGACGTCGAAGGCGTCGAGCGGGTCCGCGCTGCCGGCCTCCGGTATGCGGGGGTCGTGGTCCCGGACGGAGACCGTGAGACGGTCGAGCAGCAGCTCGATCTCCACGGTGCACCGCTTGTCCGGCCGCGCGTGCCGGTGGACATTGGTCAGAAGCTCCGTGACGCCCAGGACGGCGGGGTCGACCAGGGCGTCGAGACGCCAGTGGCGCAGATGCGCGGAGACAATCCTGCGGACCTGACCGATCCGCGACGGCAGGGCCTGAAGCTCCACCGCGTAATACCTGCTCGGCTCGCTGATCACGGCTGCGACTCCCCGAAGTAGTCCGGAAGAAGACGAAGATTCGGATCTCACATGCGGTACAGCAGGGTGGCGACCTGAACGTGACGTCACCACCGGTCAACCCTCGGTGAGGTGCTTCCAGCCTGAACCAGTGGTGACCGTCCCGCAACTCACGGCGACGGGGGCCGGTGTCGTCCCGCTGCCCGACCCGGGCCGCCGACGGGGCTCGGCGCCGCCCGTCGTCCGCTTCCGGCAGTCTGCGGGCCTCAGCGGCGGCCCGCGGCCCGTTTCAGGGCCGCGAGGAAGCGCCCCGACTCCTCCGACGTGTCCTGACGGGCCTCTTCGGCGCCCCGGCCCCGCTCCTTGTGCAGCGTCAGCCGGTACCGGGTGCCGTTGACGGTCGCGACCGCCTCGTCGGGCTTCGCGAACCACGGGCGGCCCGCCCGCACCGCGTCCACCGGCGCGCTGTCGATCTCGCTGCCGTAACTCGTGAGCAGCGCGAGGCGGCCGTCCTCGATGCGTACCTCGCCCGCGCGCGTCAGTGACCTCGGCCAGCGGGCGATCCTCACGCCCCTGGCGGTGAACTCGGGTTCCGACATACCGATCCGCCCCTTTCACCCGGTTGTCGCTCCCAGTGTGCCGGGCCTTCGGCGCCCGCACCAGTACCCCTTCCGCAAGCCATCCCTATGGAGAGTCAAAGGAAACGTTTGCCCAGGTGGGAGGGGTATTGTCGGCATCGGGGCAAGCAGGGGAAGCGACCGAGGAGAGGCACGGATGAGCACCACGGAGAACAGTGCGGTGAGCGGTGCCGCCGCCGCGGCGGTGACCGTCGACGTCGACCGCAGCGATCCGGCGTACCGGAGCTGGCTCAAGGAGGCCGTCCGCAAGGTCCAGGCGGACGCCAACCGCTCGGCCGACACCCACCTGTTGCGCTTCCCGCTCCCCGAGAAGTGGGGCATCGACCTCTACCTCAAGGACGAGTCGACCCACCCCACCGGCAGCCTCAAGCACCGGCTCGCCCGCTCGCTCTTCCTGTACGGCCTCTGCAACGGCTGGGTCCGGCCGGGCAAGCCCGTCATCGAGGCCTCCAGCGGCTCGACCGCCGTCTCCGAGGCGTACTTCGCGAAGCTCATCGGTGTGCCGTTCATCGCCGTGATGCCGCGGACGACCAGCCCCGAGAAGTGCCGGCTGATCGAGTTCCACGGCGGGCGGTGCCACTTCGTCGACGACTCGCGCACGATGTACGACGAGGCCGCCGCGCTCGCCGAGCGGACCGGCGGCCACTACATGGACCAGTTCACCTACGCGGAGCGGGCCACCGACTGGCGCGGCAACAACAACATCGCCGAATCGATGTACCAGCAGCTGAAGCTGGAGCGCTACCCGGAACCCGCCTGGATCGTGGCCACCGCGGGCACCGGCGGCACCTCGGCCACCATCGCCCGCTACGTCCACTACATGCAGCACGACACCCGGATCTGTGTCGCCGACCCGGAGAACTCCTGTTTCTTCGACGGCTGGACGCACCACGACCCGGGCGCCACCGCCGACTGCGGCTCGCGCATCGAGGGCATCGGCCGCCCCCGCATGGAGCCCAGCTTCGTGCCCGGTGCCGTCGACCGCATGATGAAGGTGCCCGACGCGGCGAGCGTCGCCTCCGTCCGGGCGCTGGAGACCGCGATCGGCCGCAAGGCGGGCGGCTCCACCGGCACGGGACTGTGGAGCGCCTTCAAGATCGTGGCGGAGATGGTCGCCCACGAACGGACCGGCAGTGTCGTCACGCTGATCTGCGACCCCGGCGAGCGCTACCTCGACAAGTACTACTCCGACGACTGGCTCGCCGCGCAGGGCCTCGACATCGCCCCGTACACCGCCGTCATCGAACGCTTCCTGGCGACGGGGGCCTGGCCGGAGTGAGCCGCCGGTCGAGCCGGCGCGTGGCGTCCCGGAAGGACATCCCCACGCCCGGCCCGGCGAGCCGCATCGCGAACCGGAACGCCGCCGGGCCGTCGGCCGCCATCGTCCACCGCAGCCGGGTGCCCCGGCCGTCGGGGGAGAGGGTCCACTCCTCGGCCAGGGCCGTCACGCCCGGGGCGTTGGCGGAGTCCACGCGGTAGGCGTACCGCACGTCGGGCTCGGCGGCCAGGATCGTCTCCTCGAAGACGATCCCGCCGCGGAGCCGGACGGTGCGGCCCGCCCCGTCGCCGGTCGGGACGGCGGAGGTCACGGCGGTGAACCAGGAGGGCAGGCTCCCTGTCTCCACGGCGATCGACCGGTAGACGGCCGGGGGCGGTGCGGCGAGTGCCGCCGTGAACGCCAGACGGACGGGCGCGGATGCGGTGAAGTCGAGCTCCACCGGCGTGAGTCGGCGTGCCATGGACCGAACCTCCCAGGACGAAGCGGAAGAGCACCCTAACTGACGTGCTGTCAACAGCCCAGGGGGAGGGGGCTACGGAGAGCCCGGCCGAACGGATTCCCGCCGCCGGGGCTTCTGGAGTTGCGGGGGTGCCGGAGCCGTTAGGGCTGCTGGAGCTGCTGGAGCTGCTGGAGCTGCTGGAGCTGCCGGAGCCGCCCCACCGCCCCAACCCGCCCCCGCTCACCCGTTCCGCAGCAGCCCGTCCACCGCCCGGCCGAACAGGAACCGCCCCGCCCGCCCGAGCACCGGATCGAAGACCCTCGGCACGCCGCGCACGGACAGCTCCTCCGTCCACACCACCCGGCTCCCGCCACCGGGCATCCCGGTGACCTCGACCAGTGCCCAACCGCGTACCACCCGGCCCGACTTCTCCAGCCTGCACACCCCGGGGGCGTCCGCCGCGGGAGGTTCCCAGCGCACGACCTCCATCGGGTCGTCGAAGGACAGACCGCCGATTCCGGTACGGGCGGTGAAACGGGTCCCGGTCCGGTTCGGGCCCGGGGTCAGCACCCGCGTCCGGGTCAGCGGCACCTGGCGGCCGTGCGCCGGCCAGTCCGTGAGCCGCCGCCACACCTCCTCCGGCGCGGACGGCACCGTCCGCTCCACCCGGAAGAGGCTCACGCCGGCTCCTCGCCCGCCACCACCAGTCCCGGCAGGTGCTCCGTGACCTCCGCGCGCACTCCCTCGGGCAGGCCCCGGTCCGTCACCCAGGTGTCCACCTCTGTCAGGTCGGCGAAGGAACTCAGCCCCACCGTCCCCCACTTGGTGTGGTCCGCGACCACCACCACCTCGCGCGCGGATCGCATCAGGCACCGGTTCGTCTCCGCCTCCGCCAGGTTCGGCGTGGAGAGACCCGCCTCCACCGACACGCCGTGCACGCCGAGGAACAGCAGGTCGAAGTGGAGCGAGCGCACCGCCCGGTCCGCCACCGGCCCCACCAGGGCGTCGGACGGCGTGCGCATGCCGCCGGTCAGCACCACCGTCGCCGCACCGCGCCGCGACTCGCCGCCGCCGGAGGTGAGTTGGGCCTCGTGGAACACGTCCGCGACCCGGACCGAGTTGGTCACCACCGTCAGGTCCGGCACGTCGAGCAGGTGCCGGGCGAGGGCGTAGGTGGTCGTGCCGCCGGAGAGGGCGATGGCCGTGCCCGGCGCCACCAGGGCCGCCGCGGCCCTCGCGATGTCGTCCTTGGCGCTCGGTTCGAGCACCGACTTGGCTTCGAAGCCCGGCTCGTGGGTACTCGCCTCGACCACCGGAACGGCCCCGCCGTGCACCTTCGCGAGCATGCCCTGCCGGGCCAGCGCGTCGAGATCGCGGCGGATCGTCATGTCCGAGACGCTCAGACGACGGGTCAGCTCGTTGACCCGGACGCCGCCGCGCCGCCGGACCTCGTCGAGGATCAGGGCGCGCCGCTGCTCCGCGAGGAGGTTCTGGTTGTCAGTCACCGCCGGGGCCGGTCCTTCCGCAGAAGACAAGGGGATGGTTGTCGGATTCGGTGAGGGACGGTGCGCAGGCGCACGCCCGTCCGCGATCCTGGTGCCGACGACGCATCTTCCCACCCTGAGAGGAAGTCGCCTCAGTGTCCCCTGCCACACCCGCCCCGGAGAGCGGGGGCGCGGCGCTCGAACTCCTCGTCCACGGAGTCGGCGGAGCCACCCCCCAGGACATGCTCGACGACCCCAGGACCGTACGGGTCACCGGCGACCGGACCGCCGCCGTGTACCGCCGCGCCGAGGACCTCGACGCCGAGGACCACCCCGAGCGGTACGCGGCCCGCCCGGTCCCGGAGGCGTACTGCTGGTCCAACCTCACCTCGGGCGACGGCGCCCGCGCCCTGTGGCTGCTGCTCCTGCCCTTCATGGTGGTCAACCTGGCGCACTGGATGCGCCCGCCCGCCCGGCGCCGCCCGGGACTCGTCCGGCTCTACGGGGTGCTCGTCCGGCTCGTCGCCCTGACCCTCACCGTGCTGCTCACCGCCGCGGCCTGCGAGGTCGCGCTCGATCTGACGGCCTGGCAGTGCGCGGCCACGACGGGCTGCGCCGACGCGCACTCCTGGCTGGGTTTCCTCTCCGCCGACCGCGGCGGCTGGTGGTCCCTGCCGGGCCGCCGCCTCGCGCTCGCCGCCCTGGTGCCGACGGCACTGGTCGGCCTGCTCTGGTACCTGTCGAACCGCACGTGGAGCGCGTACGAGGCCCAGCGCCCGCCCACGGGATACGACGCCCCACTGCCGGACCGGCCGGGGGCCACACCGCCCACCGAGCCTTCCGGAACCGAGCCTTCCGTCACCGGGCCTTCCGGGACCACGACTCCGGGGACCACGACTCCCGGACCCCTGCTTCCCGGCGTCCCTTCACCCGGCACCCGGGACTCCGCCGACCAGCCCTCCACCCCACCCCCCTCCGATCCCGGCGAACCGCGTCCCGCCCTCGGCCGCCCCGGCTTCTGGTACGGCCGCCGGCTCGTCGCGCGGCTACGGGCCGCGCACACCGCCGCCGGGTTCCTCACCGTCGCCGCCGCGCTCGCCACCGCCACCGCCCGGCACGACGCCACGGCCCCGGGCCCCGGTGCCCTCTTCGGATGGGCACTCCAGGCCGCCGTCGCCGTCCTCGCCGCGGTGGTCCTCCGGGTCGTGTGCCGGCGCGGCCGCAGCGAGCGCCGCCTCGACCTGCGCGTCGAACGGGCCCTGGTCACCTGGCTTCCCGGCGCCTCGCTCGCCCTCCTGGTGCTCACCGCCCTGTACGCCTGCTGGTCACGGCCCGGCTGGACCTCCACCGGCACCCTCCCCGGCGACGCGATGTTCGGTGCCCTCACCCTCGCCCAGGGCGGCCTGGTCGTCGCCCTCGGCGTCGTCGCCCTGCTTCTCCAGCGGCCCCGCCGGGACCCCCGCACCGCCCTGCGCGGACTCGGCGGCCCCGCCGTCGCGATGCTCGCCTGCGCCCTCGGCGGGGTCATGTCCGGGGGAGTGGCCCAGCGCGTCGCCGACTGGCTCGACGGTCCCGCCACCCCCGGCATGGGCGACGCGGGCCCGCGGATAGCGCCGCCCGTGCTGCTCAGCTGGCAGGCGTCCGTGATCCCGGTGCTGCTCCTGCTGCTGCTCGCGCCCGCCGCCCTCCTCGCCGTACGGACCGTGCTGGCCGGCCGGCGGCTGCGGGCCGCGGTCGAGGCCGACTACCCGGGCGACGAGCGGGACCCCGTCCGTACCGGACAGATCGCGGACGGACGTGCGCGGGCCTCGCTCACCGACTCCGCGCCGGTCCTCGTCGGTGTGATCTCCGGCGCGACCCTGCTCCTCGGGGCCGGTTCCGTCGCGGGCGCCTGGACCAGCGGCAACGTCCCCGGGCGGGCCTTCGACGGGGCCCATCCCGCCCTCGCCTCGCTCGCCTCGGCGACCCAGGCCCTCGGCTCCTGGATGATCGGCTTCGGCTTCCTGCTCTTCGTCACCTGGGGCCGCCGCGCCTACAAGGACGCCTCCGCCCGCCGCACCATCGGCATCCTCTGGGACGTCGGCACCTTCTGGCCGCGCGCCGCCCACCCCTTCGCCCCGCCCTGCTACGCCGAACGGGCGGTGCCCGACCTCACCTGGCGGATGAGCTCCTGGACCCGGAGCACCGGCGGCCGGCTCGTCATCTCCGGCCACTCCCAGGGGAGCGTGCTGGCCGCGGCGGCCGTCTGGCAGCTGCGCCCCGACACCCGGCGGCGCGTCGCGCTCCTCACCTACGGCTCGCCCCTGGAACGCCTCTACGGGCGCTGGTTCCCCGCCTACTTCGGCCCCGAGGCGCTGCGCGGCCTGAACCGTACGGTCCACTGCTGGAGCAACCTCTACCGGGCCACCGACCCCATCGGCGGACCCGTCCGCGTCCCTGCCGAGGAGGGCAGGCCGGCGGTCGACGCCGGTGTCCTGCTCGACCCGGTCGCCTACGGCCGCACCCGCGAACACCCGCTGCCCGAACCGATCCTGGGCCACTCCGACTACCAGGCCGACCCGGCCTTCGCCGACCGGCGCTCGGCCCTCCTCGACCGGCTGCCGCCCGCCCTGCCACGGCAGCGGGGCGGCAACGAGCCCTCGGATCAGGGGAGTTCGGGAAGATCGTCCGGGTAGAGCAGTGTCAGGTCGTCCGTGCTCGGCTCGGCGAGCGCGGCGACCCGGCCCGCGTGCCGCTCCACCATCGACTCGAAGGTCTGCCGGGCGGTGCGCCCGTTGCCGAACGCCGGGCCCTTCGGCAGCTTCGCGAAGTACACGAGCAGCGCCTCGTCCGTGCCCGCCGCGAGCCGGTACTCGTGTTCGTCGGCTTGCTGGCCCACGATCCGCAGCAGCTCGTCCGGCTCGTAGTCCCCGAAGGTGATGGTCCGCGAGAAACGGGAGGCCACACCGGGGTTGACGGTGAGGAAGCGCTCCATCTCGGCCGTGTAACCCGCGACGATGACCACCACCGCGTCCCGGTGGTCCTCCATCAGCTTCACCAGCGTGTCGATCGCCTCACGGCCGAAGTCCCGGCCCGAGTCCTCCGGCGACAGGGCGTACGCCTCGTCGACGAACAGCACCCCGCCGCGCGCCCGGTCGAAGGCCTCCTGGGTGCGGATGGCCGTCGAGCCGATGTGCTCGCCGACCAGGTCCACCCGGGAGACCTCCACCAGATGCCCGCGCTCCAGGACCCCGAGCGAGGCGAGGATCTCGCCGTACAGCCGGGCCACCGTGGTCTTGCCGGTGCCCGGGTTGCCGGTGAAGACCAGATGGCGGCGGACCGAGGCGGCCTTGAGCCCCGCCTCCTGGCGCCTGCGCCCCACCTCGATCATGTTGGTGAGGGTGCGCACCTCCAGCTTCACGCTCTCCAGGCCCACCAGGGCGTCCAGTTCCCCGAGCACGTCCTGCGAGGAGCGGGCCGACGGCGCGGGCTCCGGGGCGACCGGTGCGGGCACGGCCGGCGCCGGGGTGCGCGGCACGGGCACCGTCCCGAGCATCCCCGCCGACTGGGTGGCCGTGAGGACCGTCCCGCCGTCCGGCACGGAGGAGCGGACCGCGCTCTCGTCGCTCGTGCAGTCCTCGGCGCTCGCCCCCTCCTCGGGGAACTCGTAGCCGCCGCGCGCGCAGCGCTCCGTACGGCACTTGCGCAGGCTCGTCCGGCAGCCGTCCGTGACGTGGAACCCGTACCCGCCGCTGCCGGTGACCCGGCAGCCGGTGAACGAGCCGCGGCCCTCCGCGGAGACGTAGAACCCGGCTTCGGCGGGGGAGGTGACGGTGCACCGGTCGATCGTCGGGTCGGCGCCCTTGGTGACGATGACGCCGGTCTGCACGGAGTCGATCGTGCAGCCGCCGAGGGTGCCGCCGCTGCCGTGGTCCCGGAACCAGGCGCCCGTGGAGGCCTCCCGGATCCGGCAGTCGTCGAGCTGGGCCGTGGCCCCGTCGCTCACGGACACCGCCGTGTTCCGCACCTGTGAGAGGTCGCTGTCGACGACGTCGACCCGTGAGCCCCGGTCGAGGACGAACAGCGCGTCCGGTACGTCGTGCACCCGGCAGGCGTCGAGGACGGCCGTCGCCCCGTCGCTGACCCAGACCGCCGGGTAGTCGCCCGTACTGTCGTGGATCTCGCACTGGTTGGCGTCCACCCGGGTCCCCGGGTCCCAGACGGAGAGGCCGTTGCGGCCGAACCGGCGGACGGTCGAGCGGGTCAGCGTCAGGACCGAGCGGGAGCGCAGGTCGACCGCGTTCTCCGGCACGTCGTGGATGTCGCAGTCGGACAGCGTGAGGACGGCGTCCGTGTCGAGGGTGATGCCGTCCGCCGAGGTGCGGTGCACCGAGGAGTCCGTGAGGTGGGCGGTGGCCCTGGCCGCGATCTGCAGGCCCGCGCCCTTGATCTCGTACACCTCGCAGCCGACGCCCTCCAGGCCGCTGCCCTCGCCGGTCACGGCGATCCCGGCGCCGGACGCGTGGTGGACCCGGCAGCGTTCGAGCCGCGGATGCGCCCCGCCCCGCACCGAGATCCCCGCCTGTCCGGCGGACACCACCTCGCACTCCTCGAACACCCCGCCCGCGCCGTCGAGGACGGCGATGCCGACCCCGGCGGGATTGTCGACCGTGCAGCGGCGGACCGTCGGGCGGGCCGATCCCCGCACCTCTATCCCGGCGGCCGAGCGGGTCATGATCCGCAGGTCGAGCAGTTCGGGGGTGCCGTCCTCGACGAGCAGCGCGGGCGCGGCGACGTCCTGCCCCTCGATGTGCAGGTCCCGCACGGTGACGGAGGCGCGCAGTGTCAGCGGGACCCCGTCCGGCGGTGCGATCCGGACCGAGCCGATGCCGCCCTCGGGGCCGCGCAGCGTGATCGCCCGCCGCACCACGAGGTTCTCCCGGTACGTGCCGGGGGCGACGGTCAGCACGTCCCCGTCCCCGGCGGCCTCGAGGGCCGCGGCGAGGGAGGGGTACTCACCCGTGCGGCGCCGCCACCGCGATGTGCCGGTGTGCGTCACCTGGACCGTGCCCTGTGCCATGGGTGTGTCCTGCCCCCGCCTCATGCCTCGCCGCTGATCCGATGCCCCACCGTAGCGCGCGCGGGGCCACGGGGTTGACGGGTCACGGACCCGCACCCGTACGGACGGCCGGGCAGGTGACGGGCTCGGTCGGGGGCGGTCGCGGGTGGTCGAGGTCGGTCGGGCTCGGTCGCGCTGCGGCCCGGTCCGGACGCGGGGCCCAGGCCGCGAACGACCCGGGCATTCCGGCCGCGCACGACCCTGGCAGTTCGGCCGTGTCCGGCCGCAGGCGCTCGGGCCCGTCCGGCGGGCGGGCCGGGGGAGACGGTGGCTCAGCTGCCCGTGCCGGTACGGCCCCAGTCCGGGCCCGTCGCGGCCCACGCCCGGTCCAGGCGCGCGTACCGCGTCAGCACGAGCCGGCGTACGGCGAGTCTGCGGACGGTCTCCACCAGGAGGCCCGCGAGGAGAGCCGCCGTCAGACCGGCGACGACCGCGTGCGCGCGGGCCGCGTCCGCGTTCATCGGCGCGGCCACCGGCCGGCCGGACCGGTCGGTCCAGAGCGCGAACGTGGTGCCGGGCGCGGAGCGCCGCCGGGCCGTCGACACCGTGCCCGTACGGGTCGAGCCGTCCGGCGCGGTCCACTGGGCCACCACCGAGCGGCGCAGCCGGTCCTCCCCGGCCGCCTCGGCGGTTCGCCCTCCGGTCGCGGGCCGGTCGGCGGCCCGGACGACCCGGGCGGTGGTCGGCACCCGCTGCTCCTGCTGGGTACGGGCGGCACGCTGGAGCGAACCGTTGGCGGAGGCGCCGGCCGCCCACCCGGTCAGCGGCACCAGGACGCAGAGCAGCGCCGCCGCCACGAAGGCCACCCAGGCCTCGGCGAGATCCGTGGTCCGGCGCAGGGGATTGTGCCGCCAGCGCCAGAGTCCGATGGCAGCGCGCACGCAGGGACCCCCTCGTTGTTCACCGATCCTCCAACGAGTGTGCCCCGGGGAGGGGTTCCCCGCCTGTCGGACGGTGAAGTGTGACGGGGGTCCCTCGGTCGCTCAACCGCCTCGGTCGCCTCAGCCGCCTCAGTCGCGTCAGTCCAGGATCTTGACCTCGTCCCCGACCCGGACCGTGCCGGTGTGCTCGGGGACCAGGTTCTGGCCGAAGATGACCCGGCCGTCGTTCTTGCGGTGCCGGGCGAGGGTCCGCAACGGCTCCTTGCCGCGCTCGCCGGTCAGCTGGTTCGTCGTGGTGACGACACAGCGCCCGCAGGGTCGGGCGACCCGGAAGGTGACCTCGCCGACGGTGAGCCGCGTCCAGCCGTCCTCCGCCCACGGAGGGGTCCCCTCGATCACCAGGTTCGGCCGGAACCGGTTCATCGGCAGGGGGCCCTCGTCGGCGTGGTCGCCCTGGGCGATGAGGGAGTTGAGGGCGTCGAGCGAGGTGGTGGTGGTGGCGAGCAGCGGATAGCCGTCCGCGAAGCTCACCGTCTCGCCGGGCAGCGCGTACTCCGGGTCGACGGGCCGCCGGTGCTCGGGCGCGTCCATGTGGACGAACCGGAAGTCGCCCTCCAGATACGCCGAGACCCAGGCGGCGGCTTCGGGACCGGCGGGGACCGCCTCCACCGTGTCGTCGAAGATCTCCACCGTGACCGTGGCGGCGGGCCGCGGCACCTCGACGGTCAGCGGCGCGTGGCCCGGTGCGGACAGGACGACCCCGCCGCCCGGTACGGGTTCCGCCGTGGCCAACGCCATCCGGGGGTGACGGCGTTGGGTCACGATCCCACCCGCGGCGTCGACGACCGCCCAGCGGCGGTCGTCGGCCAGCCCCCAGGGCTGGACCTCGGCCGCCGTGGGGGCCAGCGCGCGCATGGCCTTCACCGGGTGGACGTGGACGGAGCGGAGCACAGGAATCGGCATATGGGCATCCTGCCAGCAGCTCCGGACCGGCCACGGTCCAGGACCCGAATCGGGTCAGTAACCCCCGCCCTGGTAGGGGCGGTTGTACGGGTCGTCGTACGGCGCGGGGGCCGGGACCGGCGCCGGAGCGGGCCGGGGGGCCGCCGGACGCATGGCCTCGTAGCCCGCGGGCGCCGGGCGGGGCTGCTGCGGGTACTGACCGCCCTGGTAGCCGCGCGGGGCCACCTGCTGCTGCGGGATGTACGGGGCGGGGGCGTGCTGCAGGGGCACGGGTGCCATCTGCGGCGTGGGCTGCGGGTATCCGTAGCCGTTGCCGTAGGAGGGCTGCGGGCTGGGTGCCGCCGGGAGGGCGGGCAGCGCCGAGGGGAGCGCCGGCAGGTAGGAACCGCTCACGGGGAAGTTGCTGCCGGTGTCGTAGGCGGCGGGCACTCGGATCGGGGCGATCTGAGGCGTGCCCCGCTCCGCGACCAGGGAGTCGTAGATCGGGGTGTCCGGGAAGGACGGCGCGGTGTGGTAACCGCCTCCATAGGTGGAGCGGGGGGAGGTCATGGCACATAAGTTAAGCCCACGATGTGCTGGTTGGGGAGCCCCCATCGTGGGGTTATCCGTTTTACGCTGGTTTTCCAGGCCTGACCTGCCAAAACATTGATAAAGGCCGCGTTAATGGGGGGAGGTCCGGCGGCGCTCGTCGATTAACGAGAAGTGTCGGTTCGACTACGAGGGGCGACGCGGTGCGGCTCTCACCCCGGACGACAGTTTCGATTCCGAACGCACTGTGACATGGAAGATCGCCGGCAATCCGGCCCGCCTCTTCAACCGGAACAACATCACGGCGTTCGGATAGGGCGGGGCAGTGGCCCGGCTCCTTCAAATGTGGCCGGTGCGTACGTGAATAGCGCGCGGCCGAAGCGGGATACACGTCGTGCCACAACGGCAGGACGGCGCGGACTCTCGGTTTGCCGGGCCGCGTGAGGGGGATTGTCGGAACCGGCGGTGGGCGGGGCCGTCGTCCGGGCGGTCACAGGTGGCCGACGGGCGGTCGGTTGTTCCCGGGCCCGGCCGGTGGAGGCACACCGCATGCATCCGCGGCGCGAGGTCCCGGGGAACCCCTGACAGCGAGAACCAGTTTCCCGGCGCGGCGCGCTCGCGACCGGTGGCCGATCAGGGAAGGCGCCATGACCCTCTCCGTCGTTCTGTACACCTCCGACCTCAGGGTCCACGACCATCCGCCCCTCAGGGCGGCGCTCGAAGGGGCGCAGGAGGTGCTTCCGCTGTTCGTCCGGGACCCTGCCGTGGACCGCGCGGGGTTCGCGGCCCCCAACCGGCTGGCCTTCCTCGCCGACTGTCTCGCGGACCTGGACCGGGGGCTGCGTGACCGAGGCGGCCGCCTCGTGGTGCGGGAGGGCGACACCGTGTCCGAGGTGCGGACCCTGGTCCGGCGGACCGGGGCCGACGAGGTGCACATGGCCGCCGGCGTGACGGCGTTCGCCAGGGCACGGGAGGCGCGACTGCGCCGTGCGCTGGAGGCCGACGGCTGCCGGCTGTACGTGCACGACGGCGTCGTCACCGTCGTTCCACCCGGCGAGGTCCTTCCGTACGGATCGGATCACTACGCCGTGTTCACTCCCTATTACAAGCGCTGGACCGCCGAGCCGCTCCGGGCGCCGCTCGCCGCCCCCGGATCGCTGCGCGTCCCCTCGGATGTGCGGTCCGAGCGCCTTCCCTCGCGTAGCGATGTCGCCGATGTGTCGCCCGCCCTCGCCAGGGGTGGGGAGAGCGTGGGGCGCGAGCTGCTCGATTCGTGGCTGGCGGCTCGGGTCGACACCTACCAGGACCGTCACGACGACCTGGCGGGCGACGTCACGTCCCGGCTCTCGCCCTATCTCCACTTCGGTGCCGTCTCCGCGACCGAGGCGGTGTTCAGGGCGGTACGGCGGGGCGGTGCGGGCGCGGAAGCCTTCGTACGGCAGGTGTGCTGGCGCGACTTCCACCATCAGGTCCTGGCCGCGCGGCCCGAGGCCTCGGGCGCCGACTACCGTCCGCGTCACGACCGTTGGAGGCGGGGAGCCGACGCCGAGGCGGACCTCGCCGCCTGGCGGGAGGGCCGGACCGGCTATCCCGTCGTCGACGCCGCCATGCGGCAACTGATCCACGAGGGGTGGATGCACAACCGCGGCAGGCTGATCACCGCCTCCTTCCTGGTGAAGACGCTCTACATCGACTGGAGGGAGGGGGCGCGTCACTTCCTGTCCCTGCTGGTGGACGGTGACGTCGCGAACAACCAGCTCAACTGGCAGTGGGTGGCGGGCACGGGCACGGACTCCAGGCCGCAGCGCGTCCTCAACCCGGTGCGGCAGGCCGGGCGGTACGACCCCGACGGCAGCTACGTCCGCCGCTGGGTTCCGGAACTCGCGGGCCTCGACGGGCCGGCCGTCCACGAGCCCTGGCGGCTCACCGGACTCGACCGGGCGTCCTTCGACTATCCGGACCCGGTGGTCGAGCTCTCCGACGCCCTGGCGCGCTTCCGGCAGGCCCGCGGCACGTCCTGACCGGTCTCCCCGTGGGGGAGCCAGGAGGTACGGCGCCGATTTCGACGCGTAAACGATGCGAGTTGTGCGGACGAGGCCGACGGCCGGAACGTGAGGGCGTACGAGGTCCACCCTCAGGAGGAGGCGTCATGACCGCACACCGGATCACCGGCTCCCTCGCCGACACGTCGGAGCCGTACTCCGGCCGCCCGCCGACCCAGGACGGCGACGACTGGATCGCCCGCGGTCTGGTCCGCGGCGACGAACACTGTCTGGCCGCGGCCTACCACCGCTGGGGGCGCCTGGTCCACACCCTGGCGGCGCGGGCTCTGGGGGACCCCCGCGAGGCGGAGGACATCACCCAGCAGGTGTTCGTCGCCGCGTGGCGCGGCCGGTCGACCTTCCGCCCCGAGCGCGGCACCCTGCCCGCGTGGCTCACCGGCATCACCCGCCGGAAGATCGCCGACACGCTGACCGCCCGCACCCGCCGCACCGAGCTCGCGGCGACCCTCGGCGCCGCCCTGGAGCACGAGGCCCGGACGGACGACCGGCCCGAACGGGTCCTCGACCGGATGGTCGTCACCGAAGAACTGGCCAGGCTGCCCCGCGTCCAGCGCGACGTCCTGGAACTCGCCTACTTCGCCGACCTCACCCAGACACAGATCGCGGACCGCACCGGCATGCCGCTGGGCACGGTCAAGAGTCACGCCCGGCGCGGCCTCCGGCGCCTGCGCCAGGGCCTGGCGCCCGCCGGTTGCTGAACCACCAGTCCGGCCGCCCGGCGGCTCCGAACGACCGACAGCAGAACCCAGGCCGCCGCGCCGACCGGCCGACGGCCGCCACAGGAGGGTGGAGACGATGAACGCACGAACCGTCGCGGTGGTGGGGGCGGGGGTCGCGGGTCTCACCGCCGCCCATGTCCTGTCCCGCGGCCACAGCGTGGTGCTGTACGAGGCGGACGACCGGCTCGGCGGCCACGCCCACACCCACGAGCTGCCCACCGCCGGGGGAGAGACGCTCCACGTCGACACCGGCTTCATCGTCCACAACGAGCGGACCTACCCCCACCTCGTGCGCCTCTTCCGCGAGCTGGGCGTCACCACCCAGGACTCCGAGATGAGCATGTCCGTCCGCTGCGACGGATGCGGCCTCGAATACGCCGGCGCGCGCGGGATCCGCGGACTTCTCGGCAGCGACGGCGCCCGCCGCGGCCGCCATCTGAGGATGCTCGCCGACGTCCCCCGCTTCCACCGCGCCGCGCGCCGCCTCCTGGCGAGCGACGACACCACGAGGACACTCGGCGACTTCCTGCGCGCCCACCGCTTCTCCGCCCGTTTCGTCAGTCACTTCGCGATCCCCCTCGTCTCCGCCGTCTGGTCGTGCGCCCCCGACACCGCGCTGCGCTACCCGGCCGCCTACCTGTTCCGGTTCCTTGATCACCACGGTCTCCTCGCGGTGACGGGATCTCCGCAGTGGAAGACGGTCACCGGCGGGTCGGCCGCCTACGTCGAACGGATCGCGAAGGGCCTCGCCTCCGTACGGACCGCGACGCCGGTGCGCGCCGTCGTGCGCGGCGCCGACCGCGCGACCGTCGTCACCGCCGACGGCGAGGCGGCCGAACACGCCGCCGTGGTGATCGCCGTCCACCCCGACCAGGCCCTGCGCCTCCTGGCCGATCCGACCCCGGAGGAGCGGCGTGTCCTCGGTGCCTTCACCTACTCCCGCAACCCGGCCGTCCTGCACCGCGACACCACCCTCCTGCCGCGCTCCCCACACGTCAGAGCCTCCTGGAACCAATGGCTGCCCTCCTGCGCCGCCCGCCCGGAATCCGTCCAGGTCAGCTACGACATGAACCGGCTGCAACGCCTCCCCACCAGCGAGCCCCACATCGTCACCCTCAACCCCGGCGACCGCGTCGACGAGTCCACCGTCCTGGCCCGCATGACGTACGAACACCCCGTCTACACCCCGGAGTCCGTGGCTGCCCAACGCCTCCTGCCCACCCTCCGCACCCCTGTCACCGTCTACGCCGGCGCCTACCACGGCTGGGGCTTCCACGAGGACGGCTGCCGGTCGGGTGTCGAGGCCGCCCGCCACCTGGGGCTGGAGTCACCGTGACCGGCACCGCCGCTCCACCCGTCCCCGCCCTGTACGAGACCGAGGTCGCCCACACCCGCGTCACGCCGTTCCGCTACGCGCTCCGCCACCGCACGTACATGTGGCTGATCGACCTCGACCACCCGCCCGTCCTGCCCCTGCTCCTGCGCCCCCTCGCCCGCTTCGACCCGTCGGACCACTTCGACGGCGACGCCCCCACCCTGCGGGCCGGCCTCGACGCCTGCCTCGCGGCCCACGGGGTGGCGGACGCGGGCGGACGGGTGCTGATGCTCGCCCACGCCCGCGTCCTCGGGCACGTCTTCAACCCGCTCACCCTGTACTGGTGCCACGACCGCGCCGGCCGTCCCGCCCACGTCGTCGCCGAGGTGCACAACACCTACGGAGGGCGCCACACCTACCTGCTGCACCCCGACGAACGGGGCCGGGCGGAGACGGCCAAGGAGTTCTACGTGTCGCCGTTCCTCGATGTCGAGGGCACCTACCGGATGCGGCTTCCGCTTCCCGGTGACCGTCTCGACCTGACCGTCCAGCTCCGCCGCACGGACGGCTCCCGCCCCCTGACGGCCACCGTCCGGGGTACCCACCGGCCCGCCCGCCCGAGCACCCTGCTCGCCGCCGCGCTCCGCCACCCCTGGCCGACCGCCGCCGTCTCCCTCGGCATCAGACGCCACGGCGTCCGCCTCTACCTCAAGGGGCTCCGCCCCCGCCCCCGCCCCGCCCCCCAGGAAGGCACCCCGTGACCCTCTCGCTCCCTCCGGCAGAGCCGTCCGCCGCCCGGCTCCGTGTGGACCCGGACCGTTGGCCCGACATCGCCGGGCCGCCGCGCGCCTCCGCCGTGCGCACCGCCGTCGCCCGCCGTCTCGTGGAGCGCGCCCTCGCCGGGCTGCCGCTGCGGATACGGACCGACCGGGGTACGTCCCTCGGGCACCAGCGGACCGGTGACGACCGCTCCCTGCCGACCCTCACGCTCCACGATCCGGACGCGTTCCACCGACGGATCGGAGCCGACGGGCTGATCGGCTTCGGAGAGTCGTACATGGCCGGCGAATGGGATGCCGACGAC
Organism: Streptomyces sp. Root1304; assembly: GCF_001426405.1. GTDB lineage: Bacteria > Actinomycetota > Actinomycetes > Streptomycetales > Streptomycetaceae > Streptomyces. The sequence goes on from NZ_LMEP01000023.1 coordinate 92,473, forward strand.
CTCGTCGGTCTGCTCACCGTGCTCGCACGTCACGTCGACGACCTCGTTCCCGCCCCGCTGCGCCGGCTCCGCGGCGCCTGGGTCCGGCGCAGGCCCGCTGCCGACCGCAACACCCCCGACGGGGCACGTGAGAACATCCACCGCCACTACGACCTCTCCAACGAGCTCTTCGCCCTCTTCCTCGACCCCGGTCTCAGCTACTCCTCGGCGGTCTTCGACCCCCTTCCGGCGAGGCCGTCCCTCCTCTCCGACGCGGACCTCACCGCCGCCCAGCACCGCAAGATCGACCGGCTCCTCGACCTGGCCGGGACGGGTCCCGGCACCGAACTCCTGGAGATCGGCACCGGCTGGGGCGAACTCGCGATCCGGGCCGCCGCCAGGGGTGCCCGCGTCCGCACCGTCACCCTCTCCGAGCAACAGCTCGCCCTGGCGCGCCGACGCGTCGAGCGTGCGGGCCTCACCGACCGCGTCACCGTCGAACTGCTCGACTACCGTGCCGTCCGGGGCCGTTACGACGCCGTCGTGAGCGTCGAGATGATCGAGGCCGTCGGCGCCGAGTACTGGTCCGACTACTTCGGCGCGCTCCGCCGCCTCCTCGCCCCGGGCGGTCGCGTCGCGCTCCAGGCCATCACCATGCCGCACGAACGGATGCTGGCCACCGCCCGCACCCACACCTGGATCAGCAAGTACGTCTTTCCCGGCGGCCTGATCCCCTCTTCCGAGGCCATCGCCCGCGAGAGCGCCGCGGCCGGTCTGCGCGTCACGCACGACACGAGCTACGGCGACCACTACGCGGAGACCCTCCGCCAGTGGCGCGCCCGCTTCCTGCGCGAGGAGGCCGCGGTCGCGGCGCTCGGCTTCGACTCCGTCTTCCGGCGCATGTGGGAGTTCTACCTCGCCTACTCCGAGGCGGGATTCCGCTCCCACCAGCTCGACGTCCGCCAGTTCCGGCTCACCGCCGACGACCCGGGAGCCGCCCGATGAGCGCCGTCGACAGCGGTACCTCGGGCCTCGTCCTGGGTGCCTCGGCGGCCATCGCCCTGACGGTCATGCTGGTGACCTTCGTGATCGGCACCGCGAAGGGCCTGCACCGGATCGTCGACGTCGCCTGGGGCGTCGCCTTCACGGCGGTCGCCGTTGGGGCGTGGTTCCTCTCGGCCGGTCAGGGTGACGACGTCCGCCGGACCGTCGTCGCGCTCGCCACCTCCGTCTGGGGACTGCGGCTCGCCACCCACATCGCCCGCCGGGGGCGAGGCCACGGGGAGGACCCCAGGTACGCCCGGATGCTCGCCCGCGCCCGTGGCAACCCCACCCTTTACGCGCTGTGGAAGGTGTACCTCCTCCAGGGCGCCCTGGTCTGGCTCGTGTCGCTCCCCGTCCAGGTGGCGGTCCTGATTCCCGAACCCCTGGACGCGACGGCCTGCCTGGGCCTCGCCGTGTGGGCGGCCGGGCTCGCCTTCGAAACGGTGGGGGACCGGCAGCTCGCCCGGTTCAAGGCCGATCCGGCGAACCGGGGCCGTGTCATGGACCGGGGCCTGTGGAGCTGGACCCGCCACCCGAACTACTTCGGGGACTTCCTCGTCTGGTGGGGCCTGTACCTGACGGCGTGCGCCACCTGGCCGACCGCCGTGCTCACCCTCGTCTCGCCCCTCGTCATGAGCGCCCTGCTCATCTGGGGCAGCGGCAAACGGCTCCTGGAGGCCCACATGGCCGACCGCCCCGGGTACGCGGCCTACCGGGCGCGTACGAGCGGTTTCGTCCCCCGGCCTCCCCGTCGGCCGACGGGGAGGGAACGCTCCGGCGGCGACGGGGCCCGGGGACGGGAGACGAGCCCTCCTCGCGCGTGAGGGCCCGGGTCAGGCTTCGGCGTGCCCGGCCGGCGGGCCGTAGAGCCGTGAGACCATGCCGATCGCCTCGCGCAGTCCGGTCGGGCGCGCCATCCCGGGAGCGGGCGTCCGGCCGAGCCAGCCCGGGCCCGCGAGCAGGACGAGGGGCGCGGTGCGCGCTCCCCGCACCCCGAAGGCCGTGGCCGCGACGTGCCGGGCCAGCGCGTGGTTCGCGGTGGACCGCGCCTGCGACCAGAGGGCCACGGCGGCCGGCCCGGACCGCCGTACCGCCGCGTCGAGGGCCTCCGCGGGCACGGCCGCGCCGAACATCCTCGTCGGCAGCCCCTGCTCGGCGAGTCCCGCGGCGAACGCCTCCAGAGGCAGCGTGTGCTGCTCCCCGGGGACGCAGGCCAGCACGACCGGAGCGGCCGACGAGGCGACCGCCGGCCCGGTGACGGCGGCCCGCCGCAGCGCGGTGGAGACGTGCCAGGAGAGCAGGTGCTCCACCTCGACGTAGCGGTCGCCGGACGACTCCCACTTCCGGCCCACGGCGTGCAGCGTGGGGGCCATGATCTCCTCCCAGGCGGTGACCAGCCCGTGCTCCGCCAGCACCGCCTGGAGCATCCGCTCCATGGCAGGACCGTCGAGGCGTACGGCGGCGCGGGCGAGCCCTCGGCACTCCTGCCGTACGTCGCCCAGCGGCAGGCCGCTGCCGGGCCCGGCGCGCCCGGTGTTCCCCGGGGACGCGACCGGGGCCGCCGCCCCGGGAACGTGCCGTGTCCGCCGGACCGCGCGGGCCGCCTCGGCGGGCGGGACGCCCGACGCCGTGAGGCGGCACATCTCGTCGAGCATCGCGATGTCCTCGGGGCTCCACCGCCGGTGCCGTCCGTCCGCGCGCACGGCGGGGCCGATGCCGTACCGCTGGTCCCAGGACCGAACCGTGGTGGGGGAGACGCCCAGACGACGTGCCACGGCACCCGTCGTGATCCCGTGAGCCGAATCGGACATGTCGTTCATCATACGACGCGGAAACGATGCGAAGGCGAGGCCCGTCCCCGCACGGCAGAGAACGGGCTCCGGTCCGAACCGTCCGGCCCGCATCCGCGTGCCCCCGTGATGACGAAGAAACGGTGCAGGGCGTGTACGCCGCCGCCATCGGTGAAACGGATCAGCACATGGACACTTCCACCCCGTCCGAGGGCGCCCGCTGCCTGGTCACGGGCGCGAGCGGCTACATCGGGGGCCGCCTCGTGCCCGAGCTGCTCGACGCCGGCCATCGTGTGCGGTGCCTCGCACGGCACCCGGACAAGCTCCGTGACTTTCCCTGGGCGGACCGTGCGGAGACCGTACGCGGGGACGTGACCGACGGCGCGAGCCTCCGCGACGCGCTCGCCGGCATCGACGTCGCCTACTACCTCGTCCACTCCATGAGCTCGACCCCGGACTTCGAGCGCACCGACCGGCTCGCCGCCCGTACCTTCGCCGCCGAGGCGCGATCCGCCGGGGTGCGGCGCATCGTCTACCTGGGCGGCCTCGTCCCGCCCGGAGCGACGGAGGAAGACCTCTCGCCCCACCTGCGCTCCCGTACCGAAGTGGGCCGCATCCTCCTCGATTCGGGCGTCCCCACCACCGTGCTGCGGGCCGCCGTCGTCATCGGCTCCGGATCGGCCTCGTTCGAGATGCTCCGCTACCTGACGGAACGCCTGCCCGTCATGGTCACGCCGAGCTGGGTCGACAGCCGGGTCCAGCCCATCGCGGTCCGCGACGTGCTCCGGTATCTGGTGGGGAGTGCCGGCATGCCTCCCGACGTCAGCAGGACCTTCGACATCGGCGGCCCCGACGTGCTCACGTACCGGGAGATGATGACGCGGTACGCGGAGGTCGCCGGTCTCCGCAGGCGCCTGATCGTTCCCGTGCCGGTCCTCACGCCCCGGCTGTCCAGCCAGTGGATCGGGCTCGTCACACCGGTCCCGGCGTCCCTCGCCCGCCCCCTCACCGAATCGCTTCGGCACGAGGTGGTCCGTACCGAGAACGACATCGTCCGGTACGTCCCGGACGGCCCCGGGGAGCCCATCCCCTTCGAGGAGTCGCTGAGGCTGGCGCTCCGCCGCGTGCGTGAGGCGCGGGTCACCACCCGCTGGTCCTCCGCCTCGCCGCCCGGGGCGCCGAGCGACCCGTTGCCCACCGACCCGGACTGGGCCGGCGGCAGTCTCTACACGGATGAGCGGTCACGCACCGTCGACGCGAGTCCGGAGTCGCTGTGGCGCGTCATCGAGGGGGTGGGCGGGGAGAACGGCTGGTACTCCTTCCCGCTCGCCTGGGCCGTCCGGGGATGGGCGGACCGGCTCGCCGGGGGAGTGGGCCTGCGCAGGGGACGCCGCGACGCGGTACGCCTCCGGGTCGGTGACGCGCTCGACTTCTGGCGCGTCGAGGAGATCGAGCACGGACGCCTGCTGCGCCTCAGGGCCGAGATGCGGCTGCCGGGCCTCGCGTGGCTGGAGATGGCCGTCGACCGGGACGAGCGGGGCCGGACGGCGTACCGGCAGAGGGCGCTCTTCCACCCCAGGGGCCTCGCGGGGCAGGCGTACTGGTGGAGCGTGGCCCCGTTCCACGCCGTGGTCTTCGGCGGCATGGCCAGGAACATCGCCCGGACCGCCGAGACGGAGACGGGTGGGCTCGGGGGGACACGCCGTGGACGGAGGTGATCGCCGGTGCGGGACGGACGAGGCCGGTGCGGGATCCGCACGCGCCCGAGGCCCCGCCCTCTTCGACCACGTCCTGCCCTCCTGACTGTCGGACGCAAGAGCGGAGGCCCGGTCATCGCTCCGGTGACGCCTCGGGGCGCGCGTACGTCCGCCCCTTCCACGCCGCACCGACACCCCGGTAGTGCCGCACCGCCGAGTCCACCGTCATCAGGAGGTAGAGGAACGCGGTGAACGGCAGCAGCGGCGCGAGCCACCACGGCTGCCGGTAGTAGCGGAGCATCGGCAGGTACGTCCCCGCCATCACCGCCCAGGCCGCGCCGCCGGCCCACGCCGCCGGCCCGTCGCCACCCGCCAGGCCCGCCACCAGGGCCACCGGCGGCACCAGATAGACCAGCACCAGGCCCGCCACCGTCCCCAGGAGCAGCAGCGGGTTGTGTCGCAGCTGCGCGTACGCGCTGCGGGCCACCATCCGCCACAGCTCGCCGAGGCCCGGGTAGGGGCGCACGCTGTCGACCCGGTCCGCGAGGCCCAGCCAGATCCGGCCGCCCGAGCGGCGCACCGCCCGCGCCAGCGACACGTCGTCGATCACCGCCTGCCGGATCACCTCCGGAAGGCCCGCCGCCACCGCCGTCTCCGTCCGCAGCAGGACACAGCCGCCCGCGGCCGCCGTCGCCAGCGGACGCTTCCGGTTGATCCAGCGGAACGGGTAGAGCTGGGCGAAGAAGTAGACGAACGCGGGGACCACCAGCCGCTCCCACGGGCTCTCGACCCGGAGCCTGGCCATCTGCGACACCAGGTCCAGCTCGTTCCCCACCGCCGCCGCCACGAGCAGCCGCAGACTGTCCGGCTCGTGCGCGATGTCCGCGTCCGTGAGCAGCAGGAACTCCGGCCCACGCGCGCGTGCCCGTGCCATGCCGTGCCGGAGCGCCCACAGCTTCCCCGTCCAGCCCGGCTCCGGCTCGCCCGGCGACACCACCGTCAGCGGCAGCCCACCGCACCGGCGGGCCAGCTCGACCGCGAGCGCCCCCGTCCCGTCCGTACTCCCGTCGTCCACGAGCACCACCTCCGCGACGCCCGGATAGTCCTGCGCGAGCAGCGACGGCAGGCTCAACGGCAGCACCCCGGCCTCGTCCCTGGCCGGCACGACGACGGCGACGCGCGGCCACCGGCCCGCGTCCCCGTGCGCGACGGATCCGTTCACCGCTCCGTGCGCGACGGATCCGTTCACCGCCCCGTGCGTGACGGATCCGTTCACCGCCCCGCGCTCGGCCGATCCGTTCCCGTCCCCGCGCTCGGCCGATCCGTGCGCCGGCCTCCGCGAGGCCGTTCCGTTCGCGGGTCCCGGCCAGGCTGATCCCTTCGTGGGTCCCGGCGAGGCCGATCCCCGTGCCGGCCCCCATGAGGTCGACGGCAGCCGTTGGTCCGTACGCCAGAAGAAGCCCTGGCCGAGGAGCAGCCAGGCCCAGACGGCCAGGGAACCGAGCGCGAACCAGGCGAGGGTGCTCATTCGCGGCAGTCTGCCCCAGATCGCGGGGGATATGAGGCTCATCAGCTAGGGTGACCGGGTGAAGATCGCGCTCATGGACTCCGGAATCGGCCTCCTCCCGGCAGCGGCCGCGGTGCGGCGCCTCCGGCCCGACGCCGATCTGCTCCTCTCCAACGACCCCGACGGCATGCCGTGGGGCCCCCGCACGCCCGAGGACCTCACGGGGCGCGCCCTCGCCGTCGCGCTCGCCGCCGCCGAGCACCACCCGCTGGCGCTGATCGTGGCCTGCAACACCGCCACCGTGCACGCGCTGCCCGCCCTGCGCGCCGCCCTCGAACCGCACATCCCCGTCATCGGCACCGTGCCCGCGATCAAGCCCGCCGCCGCGGCCGGCGGCAAGGTCGCCATCTGGGCCACCCCCGCCACCACCGGCAGCGCCTATCAGCGCGGGCTCATCCGCGACTTCGCCGACGGCGCCGAGGTCACCGAGGTGCCCTGCCCGGGCCTCGCCGACGCCGTCGAGCACGCCGACCCGGACGCCGTCGACCGGGCCGTCGCCGCGGCCGCCGCGCGCACCCCCCGCGACGTGCGGGCCGTCGTCCTCGGCTGCACCCACTACGAACTCGTCGAGGACCGCATCGTCGCCGCCCTCGACGCCCGCCGCCGGGCCGGGCTGCCCCCGATCGTCTTCCACGGCTCCGCCGACGCCGTCGCCGCCCAGGCGCTGCGCCGCGTCGGCGCCGAACCCGCCCCCGACGCGGACCCCACCGGGACCCTGTCCGTCCTGCTCAGCGGGCGTCCGGGGCCGCTCCCCGCCACCGCCCTCGGCTACGCCGAAGGCCGCACCCTGGGGACGGCCGCGGCCGCGCACTGAGCGGCCGTCACCCGAGCGACGCGGGGCCGCCCGCCCTCCCCGTACGCCCCTCCACCCCTGCTCACCGAGCGTGATCGCACCGCTTCGCTTCGGCGCGCTGTACCGGGCGATCCTGGGTACTCTTCCCGGTATGAGGCAGCATGTCCGGAAACCGCGTACCGACGAGCGGACCCCCGCCGTCTGGACCGGTCGTGCCACCAACCGCTTCCAGTGGGTCGCGGCCGCCGCCGGTGCCGCCTGCATGGCCCTCGGCATCACCCTCGCCGTCGAATCGGCCTGGACCTCCGGCATCGCACCCCTCCTGATGGCTGTGATCGGCTGCGTCGCCGCCGGACTCCTCGTCCTCTTCGGCACACTCGCCTTCGTCCACGTCGCCGTGAAGGTCGACGACCGCGCGATGGAGGTCCGCTGCGGCCACATCGGTGTGCCGCGCCGCCGCATCCCCCTCTCCCATGTCGTCGGCGCCGACTTCGAGCCGAGCGTCACCCCGCGCCAATGGGGCGGCTGGGGCTACCGCTGGCGCCCCGAGAGGGGTACGGCCGTCGTCGTCCGCAGGGGCGAGGGCCTGGTCCTGCGCCTCGGCGACGGCCGTACGTTCACGGTGACCGTCGACGACGCCGAGTCCGCGGTACGGGTCATCCGGGACCGCCTCGCCCACCCGGTCCCGCCGGGCCCGCCCACACCCACCGGGGTGTGAGCGCCGGGACCGTGGGGGACGCGCCCCGGGGCGCGGAGGGCCGAGGTCCGGGCAGGTCACCCCGCACCCGTACCCCGGCCGCACCGGCCTCCGTGTCCACAGGGGCGACCCGTAGACTCCGCAAGGTGAGCGCCACCATCACCCCCGTCGACGCGTCCGGAGCCGACACCGCCCCCACGCCGGGTTCCCGGCTGCTGCGGTTCGTACGACCCGGGACGGCCCTGCTGTCCGGGTTCCTGCTCTACCTGAGCTTCCCGCCGCGCCCCCTGTGGTGGCTCGCGCTGCCCGCCTTCGCGCTGCTCGGCTGGACCCTGCGGGGCCGTCGGCTCCGCGCCGGGTTCGGCCTCGGCTACCTCGCCGGGCTCGGCTTCCTGCTCCCCCTCCTCGTCTGGACCGGTGAGGAGGTCGGAGCCGGCCCCTGGCTCGCGCTCGCCGCCGTCGAGGCGCTGTTCGTGGCCGCGGCGGGTCTCGGCATCGCCGCCGTGTCCCGTCTCCCGTGGTGGCCGGTCTTCGCCGCCGGGGTGTGGATCCTCGCGGAGGCGGCACGCGCGCGCGTGCCCTTCGGCGGCTTCCCCTGGGGCAAGATCGCCTTCGGCCAGGCCGACGGCGTCTTCCTGCCGCTCGCGGCCGTCGGCGGTACTCCCGTGCTCGGCTTCGCCGTCGCCCTCTGCGGCTTCGGCCTGTACGAGGCCTACCGCCGGATCCGGACCTACCGCGCCACCGGCACCGTCCCGCGCGGCCCGCTCGCCGTCGCCGCGCTCTCCGTGCTCCTCCCGGTCACCGGCGCCCTCGCGGCGCTCCCGCTCGTCGACGACTCGGCCGAGGACGGCACCGCGACCGTCGCCGCGGTCCAGGGCAACGTGCCCCGCCTGGGCCTGGACTTCAACTCCCAGCGCCGGGCCGTCCTGGACAACCACGTCGCCCGCACCCGTGAACTCGCCGCCGACGTCAAGGCGGGCCGCGCCCCGCAGCCCGACTTCGTGCTGTGGCCCGAGAACTCCTCGGACATCGACCCCTACGCGAACGCCGACGCGGCCGACGTCATCGACGGCGCCGTCCGCGCCATCGGCGTACCGACCGTGATCGGCGCGGTCGTGACGCCGGAGACCGGCAAGCTCCGCAACACCCTCATCGAGTGGGACCCGCGGCGCGGCCCGGTCGCCACCTACGACAAGCGGCACGTCCAGCCCTTCGGCGAGTACATCCCGATGCGCTCCTTCGTCCGTCTCTTCAACAGCAACGTCGACCGGGTCAGCCGCGACTTCGGCGCCGGTACGAAGGTCGGGGTCTTCGACCTGGCCGGTACGAAGGTCGGCCTGGCGACCTGCTACGAGGCGGCCTTCGACTGGGCCGTGCGCGACACCGTCACCCACGGCGCCCAGCTCATCTCCGTGCCCAGCAACAACGCCACCTTCGGCCGCAGCGAGATGACCTACCAGCAGCTCGCCATGTCCCGGGTGCGGGCGGTCGAGCACAGCCGCTCGGTCGTCGTGCCGGTCACCAGCGGGGTCAGCGCGGTCATCCGCCCCGACGGCGAGATCGTCGCGCAGACCAGGATGTTCACCCCGGACGTCCTCGTCGAGAAGGTGCCGCTGCGCTCCTCGCTGACCCCGGCGACCCGCATGGGCACCCTGCCGGAGGCCCTGCTCGTGGCGCTCGCGGCGGTCGGACTCGGCTGGTCGGCCCTCCGCTCGGTCCGAGCCCGCAGGTCCGGGGCGAACTGATGATCTAGGGTCGGGTGCATGCCTACCCCTGACTTCATCCGGACCCTGCGCGAGACGGCCGGCCGGCAGCTCCTCTTCCTGCCGGGCGTGAGCGCCGTCGTCTTCGACGACCGGGGCCGGGTACTGCTCGGCCGCCGGTCCGACAACGGCCGCTGGGCGGTCATCGGAGGCATCGTCGAGCCCGGCGAACAGCCCGCCGACTGCGCGGTCCGCGAGGTGTTCGAGGAGACCGCGGTGCGCTGCGAGGTCGAGCGGATCGTGCTCGTCGAGACCCTGCGCAAGCCCGTCGTCTACCCCAACGGCGACACGTGCCAGTTCATGGACGTCTCCTTCCGCTGCCGCGCGGTGGGCGGCGAGGCCCGGGTCAACGACGAGGAGTCCACCGAGGTCGGCTGGTTCGACGTGGACGACCTGCCGGAGATGAAGCGCTTCTCGTATCTGCGGATCGAGAAGGCACTGGCCGACGAACCCACATGGTTCCGCACCACAACAACGGACTGAACTATGGGTGGGACGCACATGGGTGGGCGAGTGGTGCCTTCATAGGGTGCGGAGCATGAGCGCCCCCGACACCGCCCTCGGCTCCGTCTCCACCGAGCCCCTGCCCCGTGCCGTCGTCCTCGACCTCACCGGCCGCACCGCGCTCGTCACCGGCGCCGCCGGCGGCATCGGGCGCGCCTGCGCCCTGCGGCTCGCCTCCTGCGGGGCCACGGTCAGAGCCGTCGACCGGGCGGCCGGGGGACTGGAGACCCTGGCCGAGGAGGCCGCCGCGCTCCCGGGAAGCCTCGAACCCCGCCTGCTCGACCTCACCGACCTGGACGCCGCGGAGGCCGCCGCGGCGGGCACCGACATCCTCGTCAACAACGCCGGACTCCAGCTGGTCCGGCCCATCGAGGAGTTCCCGCCGGAGGTCTTCCACACCGTCCTCACCGTGATGCTGGAAGCGCCCTTCCGGCTCATCCGGGGCGCCCTGCCGCACATGTACGCACAGGGCTGGGGCCGGATCGTGAACCTCTCGTCCGTCCACGGGCTGCGCGCCTCCGCCTTCAAATCCGCGTACGTGGCGGCCAAGCACGGCCTGGAGGGGCTCTCCAAGACGGCCGCCCTCGAAGGGGCCCCGCACGGGGTCACCTCCAACTGCGTCAACCCCGGCTACGTACGCACCCCGCTGGTCGAACGGCAGGTCGCCGACCAGGCGGCGGCGCACGGCATCGCCCCGGAACGCGTCCTCTCCGAGGTCATGCTCAAGGACTCGGCGCTCAAGCGGCTCATCGAGCCGGAGGAGGTCGCCGAGGCGGTCCTCTACCTCTGCACCTCCCAGGCCTCGTTCATCACCGGCACCTCCCTCGCCCTCGACGGGGGCTGGACCGCCCACTGAGGGGAGCGCCCGGCCCCGGGCGCCCTCCGGGAGTCCCGGCACCCCGGAGTCCCGGCCTCCGGGAAGGTTGTCCACAGGGGTGGTGCGACCACACGTTCGGCAGGTATCCCTGTGTCCATGTCCCACGAACACGTCTCCTACCTGGAACTCCTCGTACGGGGAGCGGCGACGGAGGCCTACGACCGGCCCGTGCTGCTCGCCCGTGCGAGCGGCGCGGGCCCCGAGGCGCTGGCCGGGCTCGAAGAGGCCAAACAGCTCGCCCTGCGGGTCCGGGCCGAGCTGGAGGGGCGGCGACGGCGCGAGGCGGAGCTGTCCGCGCTCTTCGCCACCGCCCACGACCTCGCGGGACTCCGTGACCTCGACGCGGTGCTGCGTGCCATCGTCCAGCGCGCCCGCGCGCTCCTCGGCACCGAGGTCGCCTATCTGAGCCTCAACGACCCGGCCGCCGGGGACACCTACATGCGGGTCACCGAGGGCTCGGTCTCCGCCCGTTTCCAGCAGCTCCGGCTCGGCATGGGCGAGGGCCTCGGCGGCCTCGTCGCCCAGACCGCCCGCCCGTACGTCACCGACGACTACTTCGACGACGCGCGCTTCCAGCACACCCGGACCATCGACACGGCCGTACGGGACGAGGGCCTCGTCGCCATCCTCGGCGTCCCCCTCAGCCTCGGCAGCCAGGTGATCGGCGTCCTGTTCGCCGCGGACCGCAGGGCCAGGGTCTTCGAACGCGAGCAGGTCGCGCTGCTCGGCTCCTTCGCCGCGCACGCCGCCGTCGCCATCGACACGGCGAACCTGCTCGCCGAGACCCGCTCCGCCCTCGCGGAGCTGGAACGCGCCAACGACATCATCCGCGAGCACAGCGGGGTCATCGAGCGGGCCTCCGAGGTCCACGACCGGCTCTCCGAACTGGTCCTGCACGGCGGCGGCGTCCACGACGTGGCCGAGGCCGTCTCCGAAGTCCTCGGCGGCACCGTCGAGTTCACCGAGCAGGGCGCGGGAGCGGTACGGCAGGCCGGCGGCCACGCGGTCCGCGAGGGCGACGACTGGGTGGCCACCGTCTCCGCGGGCGGCGAGACCCTGGGCGCCCTCGTCCTCCACGGGCAGCCCGACCTCGACCCCGTCGACCAGCGCACCCTGGAGCGGGCCGCCCTGGTCACCTCGCTGCTGCTGCTCGCCCGCCGTTCCGCGGGCGAGGCCGAACAGCGGGTACGGGGCGAACTGCTCGACGACCTCCTCGACGCGCCCGACCGCGACCGCCGCCTGCTGCGCGAGCGCGCGGCCCGCCTCAGGGCCGACAGCGCGGCCCCGCACGTCGTGCTCGCCGCCCGGATCGACCGGGCGGGCGGCGCGGCCGACACCGACGCGGCCGACACCGGCGGACGCGAGAGCGCGGACCGCCAGCGCCTGTGGTCGGCGGCCACCCACCTCGCCGCCACCCGCCACGGACTCGCCTCGGCGCGCGACGGCGGAACGGTCCTGCTGCTCCCGCTCGGCCCGGGGGAGAAGGCCGCCGACCTGGCCCGCCAGACCGCGCGGAGCCTCGGTGGCACCCTGCGTGAACCGGTCACCGTCGGCGCCTCGGCCCCGCTGCGGTCCCCGCTCGACCGCCCGGACGAGGTGGCGGGGGCGTACGAGGAGGCCCGCCGCTGTCTCGACGCGCTCCGGCTCCTGCACCGCTCCGGCCAGGGGGCGGCCGCCGAGGACCTGGGCTTCCTCGGACTCCTGCTCGCCGACAGCCGGGACATCGACGGCTTCGTCGACCGCACCGTGGGCCAGGTCGTCGCCTACGACCGGCGCCGGGGCACCGACCTGGTCCGCACCCTGGACGCGTACTTCGCCAGCGGCATGAGCCCCGCCCGTACCAAGGACGAACTCCACGTCCACGTCAACACGGTGGCCCAGCGGCTCGAACGGGTCGGCCGGCTCCTCGGCCCCGACTGGCAGTCCCCGGCCCGCGCCCTGGAGATCCAGCTGGCCCTGCGGCTCCACGCGCTCTCGGACGCCGTCACCGGCGGATGACCCCGAACGGCCCCGTGCCCCGCTCGTCGGCGAGCGGGGCACGGGGCCGAGCACGTCACGGGTGCCGGGATCAGGCGTCGGCGCCCACCCTGGCGTCCGAGGGGGTCCGGTCCTCGATCTCCCCGAGGTCGCGGTCGCGGGTCTCGCGGGCACAGGCGAGGGCGACGACGGTGAGCACCGCGGCGGCGATCACGTACAGGGCGATCGGGGTGGAACTGTCGTAGTCGGCGAGGAGCGCGGTCGCGATCAGCGGCGCGGGAGCCCCGGCGGCCACCGAGGAGAACTGGGCGCCGATGGAGGCACCGGAGTAGCGCATCCGGGTCGCGAACATCTCGGAGAAGAACGCGGCCTGCGGCGCGTACATCGCCCCGTGCAGCACGAGACCGACGGTCACGGCGAGCAGCAGACTGCCGAAGGTGCCCCGGTCGATGAGGGTGAAGAACGGGAACATCCACGCGCCGACGCCGACCGCGCCGATCAGATAGACGGGACGGCGGCCGATCCGGTCGGACAGCGCGCCCCAGAGCGGGATCACCGCGAAGTGGACGGCGGAGCCGATGAGGACGGCGTTGAGGGCGGTCTGCTTGGACAGGCCGACCTGGGTGGTCGCGTACACGAGGATGAACGCGGTGATCACGTAGTACGAGATGTTCTCGGCCATACGGGCACCCATGGCGATCAGCACGTCGCGCCAGTGGTGCTTGAGGACGGCGACCAGCGGCATCTTCTCGGCCGTGCCCTGTTCGGACGTGCGCTGTTCGGCCGCGGCGAGGGCCGCCTTGAAGACGGGCGACTCGTCGACGGAGAGCCGGATCCAGAGACCGACGATCACGAGCACGCCGGAGAGCAGGAAGGGAACGCGCCAGCCCCAGGAGGCGAAGGCGGCGTCCGAGAGCAGCGCGGTCAGCGCGGAGAGCACACCGGTCGCGAGCAGCTGCCCGGCGGGCGCGCCGGTCTGCGGCCACGAGGCCCAGAAGCCACGCCGCTTGGCGTCCCCGTGCTCGGACACGAGCAGTACGGCCCCGCCCCACTCACCGCCGAGCGCGAAGCCCTGCACCAGCCGGAGCACGGTCAACAGCACGGGAGCGGCGGACCCGACGGTCGCGTGCGTCGGCAGCAGGCCGATGGCGAACGTCGCCCCACCCATCATCAGCAGACTGAGGACCAGCAGCTTCTTCCGCCCGAGCCGGTCCCCGTAGTGCCCGAACACCAGCGCCCCGAGCGGCCGCGCGGCGAAGCCGACCGCGTACGTCAGGAAGGACAGCAGGGTCCCGACGAGCGGATCGGAGTCGGGAAAGAACAACTTGTTGAACACGAGCGCGGCGGCGGACCCGTACAGGAAGAAGTCGTACCACTCGATGGTGGTGCCGATGAGACTGGCGGCGACGATCCGCTTGAGGGAACCGGGTGGGGTGGGGGAGGGAGTTGCGGCGGCCATGTGCACCACTTCCAGGCAGGTACGGGGACGTTTCGGTGTCGCCACACCGTAGGAAGGGCCAGGTCAGGGGCGTATGTGGTGGGACACCATAGTTCGGGTGCGCTGTGTGCGCCGGGCCTCCATGGCCTGCTGGTGCGTGCCGGCCGAAGGCCCGAGAGGGGCAGGGGGAGGGGCTGCCCGGTTGGTGCTGATCGGGCATGTTTTGGTGTTGCGGTGCTGACTCCCGTGCTGGTTTCGTGCTGACTGAAATCCCATGTCGGCGCCCCTGCCGACCTCTCCCGTGCTGACTTGGTGCTGACTACGCAGCGTTGAACTCCGACATCTGCGACAGACCGGTTTCGACGGATGCGCCAAGGTCGGTCGTAGGTTGAACCCGATGTGTGACGCTGCCGGCTCCGTGGTCGGATAGCCGTTCGCGGCGACTGGTTCGAGTCGTACGACGGCCGTCTGAGGCCTGGGATACGTGAGGCCTACCCCTCCGAGACGCCGCCGCCATGTGGGGTGTGGCGCCGACGCCTGACATGCGCGGCTCGCCCACCGGCCCGCTATATCTTCCGAAGTGCAGGACGGCGACAACCACTCCGCACTCGACCGTAAGGGCCCGCCACCGTGACCGGACGCATCCCCGAGCCAACCGCGAGCCCGAGTCAGCACGAGGCTTTCGGTGAGGCACGCTGGCCGATGGCCACGGCCGTCGTCACCGCGATGGTGCTGACCGTCCTGCTTCCCGACGACCTCCGTCTGGCTCCTCGCTGGGTTCTCCCGGCCGTCGAGGGACTGCTTCTGCTCGCGCTCATCGCCGGCGACCCGGGCCGGATCGACCGGCGCTCGACGGTACTGCGCACCATGTCGATCGCCTTGGTGGGTGTTCTCGCGCTCAGTGCCGTCTGGTCCACCGTCCAGCTGATCGACGACATCCTCCACGGCGGCAAGGAGACCGCCTCCGCCACGAGCCTGCTGCAGTCGGGCGGCACCGTGTGGGCCGGTACCGTTCTGGCCTTCTCCTTGTTGTACTTCGAACTCGACAGCGGCGGAGCTGCCGCCCGAGCCCACCACATTCCCCGCACGCCCGCGCTCGCCTTCCCCCAGCAGCTCAACCCCGAACTGGCAAGCGCCGACTGGCGGCCCCGCTACATCGACTACCTCTACCTCGCGCTGACCAACGCCACCGCGTTCAGCCCCACCGACGTGATGCCCCTGGCACCGTGGGCCAAGATCGCCATGGGCATCCAGTCCCTCGACTCCCTGCTCATTCTCGGCCTGGTGGTCGCCCGCGCCGTCAACGTCCTCGCTTGAAGCAGTGCCAGGACGGGCCTTCACAGGGGCTCCGTCCAGCCGTTCGTGTGGTGTGAGCGCCCAGCTGTATCCGGGTCCGGACCCCGGCCACGTCCATGAGATGGCGCAGGCGGCGGTGCAGCGTACGCGGTGACAGACCGAGCTGGGTCGGGGCCGTCAGGTCCGTGAGGCCTGCCAGGAGCAGCGTGAGGATTCTGCGGTCGAGCCGGGTCGGGCCTTGGGGGCGGACCTCGACGGTCGCTTCGGATTCGTCTACGGGGCCTGCCACGGGCCGCCTGCTGCACCTGGAGAAAGCGGTGACGGATGGCGTCGACACCCGTGACGACCTCGATCAGATCGGCGATGCTGCTGCCGGTCATCGTGGCCCGGGTGGTCCTCGGCGAAGGTCACCAGCGCCCGCTCGGCCGTGCGCGGTGACGGGTGGTCCGTCGCCGGCGGGGGTGTCGAGGGTGGTGTACCAGGCGGCGCCGGTGGTGGTGAGGTCCGCGGCGGCGGCCAGGACGGTCAGGATGGTCCTCTTGTGCTTCACGCTCAGCCCCACATCTTCTTGTAGTTGGCTTTGTGTGTGGACGCGCCCTGGTCGTTGGCGTACGCCTCCCGCCGCGCAGGTGTCCAGACGCTCGCACCAGCTGGCAGGGAGCGCCATTCCAAACGTGCGGTACTCCCGGACGCCTGCAGTCGCAGCGTCCGCTCCCTCGGTTGTGGGACAGTCCTCGCGTTCGGTCCCATGAGGGCTGTCAGTACCGTTCGGAGCCACCATGGGGCTCCTTGCCGCCCAGCCCGGTTGGCGGTCAACACCTTCGGAAACGAGTCTCAGCCACGGCGGCTGGTTGCGAAAGCGATGAAGGCCCACAGACACATGGCGGCGAAGACCGAGGCCGCTGCTGCCCCGGTCCAGCGGAACATGTCCTCACCGATGTGCGCGAGCCGGGAGGCAATCGCTTCGCCCGGCGTGTTGTGGTCCGCGTCGTTGTTCCTCCCCCTGCACTGATCGTTGGAGGAGAGAACCCAGGCGATGCCGCGGAGGATCGTGAGGGATGAGGAGAAGGATCACCGCGGTGATGACCGGCGGCAAGAGAGGGCGGGCTGACACAGGCACAGCGTCGCGACCGCCTCGAACGAGTCGTTCGGAGGCCGGACCAAGACGTTCACCGACCCCCGTCTCTGCGCGGCCATCGTCGACCGCATCACCTTCAACGGAACCATCATCGAGACCGGCACCGACTCCTACCGCCTCGCCGGCACCCGAGCCGAACAACCCGCAGCAGGCTGACCCTCTGATACCGCTGGACTGCTGGTCAGGTCACCTGTCAGGCTCCGCCTCGTGGAGATTCTCGATGTCCTGACCAGCATGGCGAGGACCGGTCGGCTGGGCCCGGTGTTCAGCGGAGCCGACTGGAACGATGTGACCGCAGCACTCGGCGAGCCGTGGGACATCGGAGCAATGAGCCGGAACAGAAAGTGGCCGCGGCTCCTCGCCTACGGCGACCTTGAGCTGAGTGTCTGCCGCTGCCGCAAGGTTTCCCTCATCTGCGTCCAGACCTGGCGTGATGTCGTCGAACTCCCTCCGTCGGTTGTCGGGGGGACGGGCACCTTCTCGACAGGGCTCAAGTACGTGGACGTCGTTTCCGCCTTGGACAGGGCCGGCTGTTCCTGGGAGCCGCATGCTCCGCTGACCTTCGGCAACCAGTGCTCGCTCACGGCGATCGCGTCAGGAGCGAACTTCACCTTCGAGATCCCCGAGGGCGAGGAACCCGTGCTGAACGTCATGGGCCTGCCCGGCGACGGACATGACTGCTCCGCACGGACCGCCGGCCGAGATCGCTGACTCAAAGCGCCGTCAAAACTCGGGTTCTGGCACAACTTCCGTGATTCCGCCGGGCAGCACCCCATTGCGTGACGTGCCGATGACACGTGGGAGTGTCGTCTGCATGCCGTGCATCTTCTGCCAGCTCATCCGCGAAGACCGCGCGCACTGGGTGGCCCGTGAGCCCCAGGTGTGCGCGTTCGCCCCGCTCAACCCGCTCGCTGCGGGGCACACCCTGGTGGTACCGACGTCCCATTTCACCGACCTCTTTGACACACCCGCCGAGATACTGGCCGAGACGACGGCGATGGTCCAGCGTCTTGCCAAGGCAATGCGGTCCGGGCTGAACGCGACCGGCGTGAACGTCCTGAGCGCAAGTGGTCCAGGCTCGGAGCAGTCGGTACCTCACCTGCACTTCCACGTCGTTCCGCGGTGGCCGGAGGATGGCATCTCTACCTGGCCGGCCGGCCCGTCACAGCATCGGTTCGTCGGAGATCCAGCCGCGCGAATCGCCGACGCACTGGCCGCAGAGGCACATCACACAACGTGAGTCAGAGCCCGAGACCCGACAGCACCGCGCCTCGTCGTGGGCTGGGCGTGCCCGGCCAGAACGCTGTCCAATGGGACCCGATCGATATCGCCTGGCGGGGCGGTGACCGAGTCGGGCAGGGTTCCGGGTGATGAGCGATGAGTACGAGATGACATACGCCCACCCCGATTCCGTCGAGGGCCTGCTGCAACGGGGGCGTGGCCTGGGCGCGGTACGCGCGCTCCAGGACCCGCAGGGTGCCGCTGGGCTCGTGTACGACGGGATCCGCCGTGACTGGCGATGGGACGGGACCGACGATCGGACTTTGTACCTGGCGCGGCTGGTCCGGGACCTGGAGCTGTCCCGGGCGCCGGTTGTGGACCTGCTGGCGGGGGACGAGGAGTCCTGCTTGCGGGCCTGTGAGGTACTGGAGCTGCTGGCTCTTGCCGGATCGGACGAAGCCCGGGAGGGGCTTCGTGATCATGTCCGGACAGGCGAGCACTGGGTCCGTGTACTGGAGGCGGTATCAGCCGGCTGGCCGGCTGAGTGGTGGGAAGACCTCGGCGACATCGCCCGCGCTCGGATCAGCGGAGAAGCGGAGCTTCCGTGGCCCTCCGAACCGTGGACAAGGTTCGGGATCGAAGTACAGAGCCGCCCGTCCTCAACGCGACCGTCACTGACCGGGCTCAGGACCGCAGACCTCCTCCCCCTGCTCGCCGACCCCCGTACGGGAAACGCCACGAAGGTCGATGCACTGCGTGCGCTGAACAGCAGAGAGGCCTCTGCAGAACTGATCCCTCTGATCCCCTCGCTTGGCACCCCGGACGGCCACCGACCTCTGCCCCTGCTCAGGCGGACCGTTGAGCGCCTCGGCACCGCCGCCGTACCCGCAGCCCACGGCTGGGCGCAGGACGAACGCCCCTGGCTGGCCCAGCTGGGAGCCGACATCCTGGCCGAACACTCCGGGGCCGAGGCAATGCCAGGACTCGTAGAAGAACTCGCAGAGCAATGGACGGCACGGACCTGGTGCGGCCCCGACCAGACGGCCCGGCGCCTGGCCCGGTTCGGGCCCGAAGCCGCCGACGCCGTGCCCTATCTGCGGCGCTTCTGGCTGCACACCCCGCACTCCTATGAGCGAACGGTCTACCTGGAGGCACTCGCCGCCATCAACAGGGACGGCCTGGACTACGTCTACACCGAGTCACTCTGGGACTGCGAGGAAACGGCGCGCCTGCTGGGAATCGCCTCTGCACCAGCGGGCCCGGAGACCCTGGGACGGATCGTCCTGCTGCGCGATGATCCGATGGAGACGCCCGAGGTACGCGCCGCGGCCCGAGCACGGCTGGTGGCCCCTTCTGATCTACGTCTGACCTGACCTGTTCGAACAGGCACCCCCGCCTCCAGGTGCCTCCCGCTCTCGGGGTCTGGCTCACTTTCCGTAGAACATGCACGCTGAGTATCGGGTGTCAGGCGATCGGAACCCGGCGAAGTTGCCCGGAAACTGACCTGTAGGGGATGTCGTGTGGCTGACAGTTCGGACCGTGGAAGAAGTGGTGCTCCGGCTGGATGAGTTGCTGTTCCCGTCGATCGCCGACGTGACGGTGTTCTCGGTCGACGTGAAAGACGAAGCGGTACGCATAGAAGCCCGAAGTACGGTGGCCGGGGGCCATCTGTCCCGGGGGCGGGAACTGGTCACGGCGGATTCGCAGCTCCTACCTGCGCTTCCCTGCTGATGTGCCCAGCGGAGGCAGACGAGTCGTCCTCGGCCTGCGGGTCCGCAGGTTCCTCTGCCCGGGCCGCTCGTGCGGGCGCCGGACCGAGCACCTGCGGTCGACGCTGGCCGCGGTCGGCCTCGCGCGCGCCGGTCGGGTGGCACCTTTGACGCAACCTGGGCGCCACTGGGCTCAGCCGGAGGGCCATCGGCCGCCAACTCCGAATGACCTCCCGCACCAACAACTCGTTGCCCGTCCGGCACGAGACCCTCCCGTGCCCGTCCGGCACGAGACCCTCCCGTGCCCGTCCGGCACGAGACCCTCCCGTGCCCGTCCGGTACAAGACCCTCCCGTGCCCGTCCGGTACAAGACCCTCCCGTGCCCGTCCGGTACAAGACGCTCCCGTCCCCGTCCGCTACCGGCTTCGTGTGGTCATCTGCAGGGAATCGGCAGGTGGTGGCCCTGATCGGATGACTTGTCGTGCCACCCGGGGCATTCATGGTGCAGGCTTGAGGTTCATGGCGGGGCGCTGGACGGGAGGTACACCGGTGGGCGGAGCCGACGTCGGCGGTCGTGCGGAGGGGTCGGACTCCGCCGTACTGGAGGCCCTGTTCACGCAGTCGCCGCTGGGCCTCTTCCTCTTCGACGAGCGGTTGCGCGTACGTCGCTACAACGCCGGTCCGCACGGCCTGAGAGGCATCGCGGAGGACCAGGTGCTGGGGCGTACGTTCGGCGAGGTCGGCACCGGCTTCGACACGTCCCGGCTCGCCGTCCTCGCGGGGGAGACCCTGAGTATCGGCAACGCCGTGCTCCACCACACCGTGAAGGGCAGGCCGGTCGGCAGCCCGGAGCGGGAGATGACGGTGTCGGTCTCGATGTTCCGGGTGGAAGGAGCCGTCGACGGGCGCCCCGGCGTCCTGATGGCCGTCGAGGACGTGACCGAGCGCGAGGCCGCACGGACCAGGCTGGACCTCCTCCACGACGCCCACCGCCGGATCGGCACGACCCTGGACGCGTCGGTCACCGCGCGTGAACTGGCCGAGGTGCTCGTACCCGCCCTCGCCGACGCCGTGACCGTGCACATCGTGGACGCGGCCCTGCGCGGCGAGCGTGGTCGCCCCGGGCCGGTGGACGCCGGGCAGCCGTTGCGCAGAACGGCCTTCCTGACCGGGCCCGGAGCACGCGCCGGGGAACGGGACGCGGTCCTGGAGACCTTTCCGTTCGCCACCCCGTTCACCCGGACCCTGGAGGACGCCACCCCCCGCCTGCTGGCCCGCCTCGACTCCTCGGGCACCTGGCCGCCCGACGTGTCCGAGCACGCCCGTGCCCTGGTCGCCGCCGGGGTCCACTCGGTGATGACCGTCCCCCTCGCCGTACCCGAGACCGTGCTCGGCGTCGTCACCCTGTACCGGTCCGAGCAGCCGCAGCCGTACACGCGACAGGACCTCGACCTCGCCGCGCAGGTCGCCTCACGGGCCGCCCTCGGCATCGACCATGCCTCCAGCTACGTGCGCGAACGGAACACCGCCACCGCCCTCCAGCGGCATCTGCTCCCGAGCCGCACACCCCGGCTGACCACCGTCGAGACGGCGCACCTCTACCTGCCCATGACGGCCGGCGGGGACTGGTTCGACGTGATCGAGCTGTCCGGGGCCAGGGTCGGCCTCGTCGTCGGGGACGTCATCGGACACGGCATCGAGACCGTGGCCACCATGGGACGGCTCCGCACCGCGCTGCGCACACTCGCCGATCTCGACCTGGAGCCGGACGAAGTCCTGACGCACCTCGACGAGATCGCCGCGCGGCTCGCCCGGGAGAGCGCCGACGGCGAGGGGCACGGCAACGACGGCACGGGCACCGGCACCGGAAGCGACGCGGGTACCGGTACGGCGGTCGCCACCTGCGCGTACGCGGTCTACGACCCCGTGACGCTGCGTTTCTCCCTCGCCTCCGCCGGGCACCCCGCGCCGCTCCTCGTCTCACCGGCGGGCGAGGTGACGACCGTGGGGATCGACGCGGGCCCACCGCTCGGCACGGGCCACGGCACGTACGAGACGGCCCTGTACGACCTCGACGACGGCGCGGTCCTCTGTCTCTACACCGACGGACTCCTCGCGGGCCGTGACGACGCCCCCGACACGCTCCGACGGGTGCTGGCGCACCAGGACCGGGCGCTGCCGGAGACGGTCGACGCGGTGGCCTACGCCCTGGCCGACGAGCAGGCCGAGGACGACGCCGTCCTGCTGCTCGCCCGCACCCACGGGCTCACCGAGGACCAGGTCGCCCACTGGGACCTCCCGGCCGACCCCTCGGTGGTCTCCACCGCCCGCGCCCTCACCGAACGACAGCTGGCCGCCTGGGGGCTGCGGGACCTCGCGTTCGAGACCGAGCTGATCGTCAGCGAGCTCGTCACCAACGCCATCCGCTACGGGAAGGGGCCGGTGCGGCTCCGGCTCATCCGCGACCGTTACCTGACCTGCGAGGTCACCGACGGCAGCAGCACCTCGCCGCACATGCGGCGCGCCCGCGACACCGACGAGGGCGGGCGCGGCCTGTACCTGGTGATGAGTCTGAGTGACCGCTGGGGCACGCGGTACGCGGCCAGGGGCAAGACGGTCTGGTCACAGCAGACGCTGCCCGGCGGGGCTGCGTGACGGGGCGTGTGCTGTGTGGTGCGGCGGTGGACCCGTACGACCTCAGAGGTGGCCGTCCAGGAGCGCCCGTACCTCGACGGTCGTCATGACCCCCGCGCCGTGCGCCACCGCCTCTCCCTCCTTCAGCAGGACGTAGGAAGGGGCCCCGGTGACCCCGTACCGTTCGGTCGCGGCCGGGCAGCGCGTGATGTCGGCACGGACGACCGTCAGGCTGTCCGCGTACGCGTCGGCGATGCCGCCCACGACGAGGTCCATCGCCCGGCAGTTCTCGATCGCCTTGGGCCATGTACCGGTGAAGTACGCCAGGACCGGCACTCCGCTCATCCTGAGGATGAAAGCGAACTCCGCGTCCTCACGGGGTTGGTGGACCCGCTTCGCCATGATGCTCCTGACCTCGTGTTCCGTCGCTCCGGTCCCATGATCCCTCGCGGGGAACGCCCCCGAAACCCGCACGGCGCGGGCCGGGGCCGGCCGGGTCTCCTCGTGCTCCAGCCGTAGATCGTGATCTTCAGGTCCGATGCGCGGTCGCCGGATCTCGTTGCCCTTCGAAGGCGCGTGCTGCGGTTCGCCTTCCCGCGTCCAGGCCCTACTTCGTGCACCCGGCTGACCACCGTGGCCCGGGACGACCTGAGAGGAGGGAGCGGACCCCGATGAACGGCTGCCAGGATCAGCGAGAACCACGCGTACCTGAGCACGGGCCGTCCGTGATCCCGGGCCTCCGACAGCGGACGAGCTGAGGGCCGCGCTGCGACCTGAAGGGCCGCCGGGCAACTCCGCGTGAGGGTCGGCGCGTCCGCACCCTCGAAGCAAGCGCATCCGCCGCTTTGTTAGCGTCGGCGGCTCACGGACTCGGGAGGTGGGGGCGCGGTGGAGCTTCGGGACATCGAGATCTTCTTGACGCTCGCCGAGGAGCTCCATTTCGGCCGGAGCGCGGAACGCCTGCATGTGTCGCCCGCGCGGGTCAGCCAGGCGATCAAGAAGCAGGAACGCGCCATCGGTGCCGAACTGTTCGAGCGCACCAGCCGGCAGGTGCGGCTCACGCCCGTGGGGGAGGTGCTCCTTCAGCGGATGAAGCCGGCCTACGAGGGCGTCCAGGACGCCATGGCCGCCGTGGTCGAGGCCGCCCGTCGTGCCGCCGGCACGCTGACGCTGGGTGTCCTGGGCGCGCAGATGCACGAGATCGCCCCGGTCCTCGCCCGGTTCCGCTCCCGGCACCCGTCCGCAGAGCTCCGTTTCCGCGAGATCTTCTTCAGCGATCCGTTCGGAGCGCTGCGCGCCGGAACGGTCGACGCGGCGATCACCTGGCTGCCCGTCCGCGAGCCGGACCTCACCGTCGGGGTCGTGCTGCGCGAGGAGCCGCTCCACCTGATGGTGTCCGCGCATCATCCGCTCGCGGGACGGGATTCCGTGAGCATCGAGGTGCTCGGCGACCACGTCGTACCGCGGCTGGGAGGCGGGGCCCCCGCCGACTGGCAGGCCGGGGTGCTTCCGGTACGTACGCCCTCGGGGCGGCCCGTGCGGCGCGGCGCGGAGGTCAGTACCTTCCACGAGGTCCTGGCCCTCGTCGCGACGGGCGACGTGGTGTGCACCGTGCCCGACGAGGGGCGGCGCTACAACCCGCTCCCCGGCATCGCGTACGTACCCCTCCACGACGCCCCGCCCGTCCGGTGGGCCCTGATCTGGTGTTCGGACCGCGAGACCCCTCTGATACGCGCCTTCGCCGAGGTGGCGAGGCCGAGCGGCGCGCCCGGATCGGCGGGCTGAGCGTCGACGTCCCCGGACTCCTGGGACCCACCCCGGAGTCCGGGCTCCCCTATCCGCTCGCCCCCGCACCCCGACTTCGTGAACCCGTGGGTTAACAATCAGTGCGGGAAAGGACGTTGATCCGGCTCGGCCCTGCGCGCATGCTGGGCCGGGGGCCGGCCGGCGGCACCTTCCGTCCCGCGGCCCGGACCGCGGGACCGCGTACGCCCACCACCCCCGTACCGCCGGAGAACGCACGGAAAGTACTTCGCGTGACACCTGATCCCACCACCGTCCACCCCCTGCCCGCCCACGAGCGGGTCGTCTTCCTCAGGCCCCTGGTCGCCGGGACGAACATCGTGGTGGGCGACTTCACCTACTACGACGATCCCGACGGCGCGACCGACTTCGCCCGGCGCAACGTGCTGTACGCCTACGGCCCGGAGCGGCTCGTCATCGGCAAGTACTGCGCCATCGCCACGGGGACCCGGTTCCTGATGGCGGGCGCGGACCACCCCTCGATGGGGGTGTCCACCTTCCCCTTCACGATGTTCGGCGGGGAGTGGACCGAGCGGACCCTCGACGTCGTCACCGGCATGCCCAGCCGCGGGGACACCGTGGTCGGCAACGACGTGTGGTTCGGCTACGGAGCCACCGTCATGCCCGGGGTGCGCATCGGCGACGGCGCGGTCATCGCGGCCGGAGCCGTGGTCACCGCCGACGTACCGCCCTACACCGTCGTGGGCGGGAACCCGGCCAGAACGATCCGGCAGCGCTTCGACGACGTCGACGTCGAACGGCTGCTGCGAGCCGCCTGGTGGGACTGGCCCGTCGAACTCGTGACCGCGCACGCCCGGACCATCATGGCCGGCTCCCCGCAGGACATCGAGCGCATCGCCGCCGCCGAAGGAACGGAGCGGGGACGATGACGCCCACGACGGTGCGGGAGTACGTGGTGTCCGGCCGCGACAGCGGCCCGTACGCGATCACCACCGGACCCGACGGCGCGCTCTGGTTCACCCTGGTGCACAGCGGCGGCATCGGCCGACTGGTCCCGGGAGAAGAACCGGTCGTGCACCGGCTCGCCCCGGACAGCGGCCCGACGGTGATCACCCAAGGGCCCGACGGGGCGCTGTGGTTCACCGAGTACAAGGCGCACCGGATCGGGCGGATCACGACGGCCGGCCGGGTGACGGAGTTCGCGCTGCCGACCGCGGAGTGCGGGCCCTTCGGCATCGCCACGGGGCCGGACGGCGCGCTGTGGTTCACCGAGACGGCCGCCGACCGCGTCGGCCGCATCACCACCGACGGAACGGTCACCGAGTACCCGCTGCCGGGTACCGGCGCGTTCCCCTCCGCGATCGCCGCGGCCGGGGACGCCATGTGGTTCACGATGAACCAGGCCAACGCCGTCGGACGCATCGGCATGGACGGCCGCATCACCGTCCATGAGCTGCCCACCGGGGCTGCCGCGCCGGTGGGGATCGCCGTCGGCCCGGACGGAAGCGTCTGGTTCACCGAGATCGCGGCCGGTCAGATCGGCCGGATGGCACCGGACGGCCGGATCACCGAGTACCCGCTGCCCGACCGTTCCGCCCGCCCGCACGCCGTCACCACCGATGCCGCCGGCACGGCGTGGTTCACCGAGTGGGGCGGGAACCGCGTCGGCTCCCTGACCCCCGAAGGAACCTTCACCCGCCACGACCTGCCCACGCCGGCGTCCGAACCGCACGGGATCACCGTCGGCCCGGACGGCGCCCTGTGGACGGCCCTGGAGACGGGCGCGCTGGCCCGCGTCGCACCCACCGCACCCACCGCACCCACCGCACCCACCGCACCCACCGCACCGAGCACCGAGCAGAGGAACACCCCATGAAATACGCCCTCGTGATCTTCGAGACGGATGCCTCGCGCGCCCGGATCCGGGACGACCGGGCCGCCTACCGCAAGGCGTACGAGACCTGGATCGGCGAACTCGCCGCAGCGGGGAAGCTGGTGGGCGGCGACGCCCTGGAGACCGAACGGCAGGGAGCCGTCACCGTACGCAGGACGGCCGACGGGTCCGTGTCGGTGACCGAGGGGCCGGTGCACGCCGGTGAGGAGACCCTCGGAGGCTGGTTCGTCCTGGACGTGGCCGACCACGCCGAGGCCGTCGAACTGGCCCGCGGCTTCCCCACCCCGGAGGCGCTCGAACTCCGGCCGATCCTCGAATCGGCCTGAGCGACGGAGCCCTCCCCGGACCGGGGGCTCCGTCGTGGCGGAGCGCCCCGGACCGGCCGCGCGGTCGTGGCGGAGCCGGGCGCGCCGTCGAGGCGGTGCGCCCGGCCACCCGACACCCCGTACCTTCCCAGGAGTTGGCTAGAACCCGACAGCGGTCTGCTACCGCCCTCTGAACGGTCCCGAGGAGATCGACCTCTTCCGTGGGCTCTCCTACGTCCTCGACCGCGAGCTGGCCGAGGACGACGCCCGGCGGTGACGTCCCGCTGCAGTTCGACTTCTTCGACGTCGACGACACGCTGCCCGGGGCGGAGCGCCACGAGATAGGCCTGCGGCTGTTCGAGACGGCGAAGGCGGCCGTGCTCCCAGGAGGAACGAGGCCGCCGGAGTACGGCCTCGACCGGATCCGGGCCTCGACGGACCTCGGCAACGTCCCCATGACGAAGTCCTTCGCCCGCGCCGGATACGTCACCTTCGAACGAGCCCTCAACATGGTTTGGGACCGACCACCGGGCGGATCGTCCTCCTCGACGCGGCCGACGACCGGGTCGACCGCCCGGGCCCCGAAGAGCGCCCGGAGCGGTCGGTCGGGTCAGCCGGTGTGGAGGACGCGGAAGCGCTCGGGTGCCGACGGGTCACGGTCGACGACCTGGACGGGCGGCCAGGCCCATTGGCGGATGTCGATGCCCGGCGGGCGGGAGAAGCGGATCTCGCCTCGGGTGCCTTCGACGGCGACCTGCGGCCAGGCCTCGGCGACGGCGGTCCGGTCCACGCCGTGGGAGCGCAGGACGTCCGCGAGGACCGTGATCGTGTCGTAGCCCTCGAAGGCCACGAAGGAGGGGGCCTGGGCCAGCCGTTCGGTCAGTGCCGCCTCCACGCGCGCGCCGAGGGGGCCCAGGCGCTCGGGCAGGTAGCGGAGGAACGGGATCGCGGCGCCGTCGCCGCCCAGCAGCGTCGCCCACTCGGCGAGCTCCGGCTGCCCGGCCGGAGCGCCGATCAGGATGTCCGCGAGGCGGGGGTCGTGGCGGACGGCCCGGACGATCGGCACCGCCGGATCCGGGTGGCCGACGAGGAGGAGCAGGGCGGTCGCGCCGCTGTCGACGAGCGCGTCGCACAGCGTCGTCGGTGTGAGCGTGCGCATGTCGAGTGCGGCGACGGTGCCGCCGTGCGGTGCGAGACGCTCCCGCAGGACGTGGGTCCCGGACGCCCAGTAGACGCTCGGGTCGGCCGCCACGGCTATGCGGGAGTGGCCCGCACCGCGCAGGAAGTCCGCGTAGATCCGCCAGCCGTGAGACTGTGCCGGCGCGATGCGCGCGACCCGTTCCGTCGGCTGTTCGGTGAGTGCGTCGAGCACCGCCGACGAGCAGAGGTACGGCAGGCCGAGGGCATCGGCCCTCGTGGCGGCGGTACGGGCGACGACGCTGTGGTACTCACCTGCAAGGGCGGCCACCCCGAGGCCGGCCAGCTCGTCGACGGCCGCCACGGCCTTCTCCGGATCGGCCGCCGTGTCCCGGACGACCAGCTCCAGCGGCCTCCCGCCGATCCCGCCGGAGCCGTTGACGTCCGCGACGGCCAGTTCGAGCCCCGCGAGCAGATGCCGGCCCGCCGCGACCCAGCCGGGCCGGGTCAGCGGAGCCAGAGCCCCGATCAGGACGGCGGATTCGTCCGTCCGCTCCGTCCGGGGCGGAGACGAAAGCGGAGACGAAAGCGGAGAGGAAAGCGGAGAGGAAAGCGGCGACGAGGGCGGCGATGGGGGCGTGTTCATGAGTCGGCGTCTCCCGCGCGAGGATGGGTGGCCGTACGTCCGCAGGGCCGGACGTACGTCGGGTGGCGCCGAGGCTAGCCGAGCGCACGCCGCCGGCGGCAGAGAGTGTCCCGCCGTTCGGTAGGGGCGGGAGCGGCGGCCGTCACCGACCTCCCGGACACGGGCGACGCGCCGGCCGTACCGCTCCGCGCCGGCGCGTCCTTGTTCCGCGATGCGCCTACTGCTCGCTGATGTTGACCATCCACGTGATGCCGAACTTGTCCGTGCACATGCCGAACACGTCGCCCCACATCTGCTTCTCCAGCGGCACCGACACGGCGCCGCCGGCGGACAGCTTCTCCCAGTAGCCGCGCAGTTCGGCGGCGTCGTCGCCGCTGAGGCTGACCGCGAAGTTGTTGCCGGGGGTGTTCGTCATCCCCGGCGGGTTGTCGGCGCCCATGAGCGTGAACCCGGCCGAGGTCTCCAGCAGGCCGTGCATGACCTTGTCCGCGTAGCCGGGCGGTGTCTCGGCGCCGAACGAGCCGTAGGTGTTGAGGGTCAGGTCGCCGCCGAGGACGTCCTTGTAGAACTCCAGGGCTTGCTTCGCGTCACCGGTGAAGCTGATGTACGGGTTGAGGCGGGAGGCCACAGAATGCTCCTTTCATGAGGAATCGTCGGAGTCGGCAGCGTACGTCCGGCCGCTCCGGCCCGGGGCGAACCCGGTTGGTCCGGGAGGTGTGGTCACCCGGCTGGGCGGGCCGACCCCCGTTCCGGCTCGCGCCCTTGCTGCCGGAGGGGTCGTTGTTTCTAATCCTCTAAGCAGATTAGTATTCGCGGAGCCTTCGCTCAGCCGTTCGCCCGCCCGGGGCGGCGCCGAGGGCACCGCCGTGCGCGCCGTCCCCGCGCGCACCCGGGGTACCGTACGGACCCGGCGAGGCGGACGAGGAAGAAGGAGCTCCACCGTGGCTTCCCACCGCCGTCCGAAGCAGTCCGGTCCGCGCTGCGCGGGCGTCCTCACCATGGCCACGGCGGCGGCCGTGGCGTTCGGCACGCAGGCCGCTTCGGCCGACCCGCTGCCCGACCCCAACAAGAAGGGCGTCGAGGCACAGGTGGACCGCCTGTACGAGCAGGCGACCCAGGCCACCGAGAAGTACAACGGCGCCAAGGAGAAGGCGGACCAGCTCAGGAAGCAGATCGCGGGCGTGCAGGACGAGGCCGCCCGCAAGCAGGGTGAACTCAACGAACTCCGCCAGCGCATCGGCGGCCTGGCGGCCAGTCAGTACCGCTCGGGCGGAATCGACCCCTCCCTCCAGCTGTTCCTCTCCGAGGCCCCCGACACCTATCTGGAGAAGGCGTCCGCCCTCGACCGGGCCGGCGAGCGGCAGACGGCCGTCCTGCAGCAGTTCCTCTCCCGGCAGCGCGCACTCCAGCAGCAGCGCCAGGAGGCGTCGGGCAAGCTGCGCGACCTCGACGCCGTACAGAAGGAGCTGGGGGACCGGAAGAAGGAGATCCAGGGGAAGCTGAGCGAGGCCCGCCGCCTGCTCAACACCCTGTCCGCGAAGGAACGGGCGCGGATCGACGCGGCGGAGGACCGGGCCAACCGGGCCGGTGAGCGCGTGGACCTCGGGAACGAGGCGAGCGCCTCGCAGCGCGCCGCCGCGGCCTTCACCGCCGCCAAGGGCAGGGTCGGACTCCCGTACGTCTGGGGAGCGAGCGGCCCGAGTTCCTTCGACTGCTCCGGGCTCACGTCCTGGGCCTTCCGCCAGGCCGACGTCTCCATCCCCCGTACCTCACAGGCCCAGGCGAACGTCGGCACGCGCGTCAACTCCCTCGGCGACCTCCGGCCCGGTGACCTGATCATCATGCGGACCGACCTGAGCCACGTCGGCTTCTACGCCGGCAACGGACAGATCCTCCACGCGCCCAAGCCCGGTGCGAACGTGCGTTACGAGTCGATCGCGCGCAGCGGCATGCCCTTCATGTGGGGCGTCCGCATCGGCTGACCGCCGGCCTCGTCCCCCCGACTCCCTCCCGGGACTCCGACGACCTTCCCTGGGCCGGTCGGTCCGGCGCGGGCACAGCGGCCGGTGCCTCCGTGAGCTGGACGTTTACCATGAGGGCCGGACGAGGACGAGCCCAGTGGAGAGGAAGCAGCCCATGCGTCGGCTGGGGGAGCTCGAAGCGGAGATCATGGACCGCTTCTGGAGATGGAACCGCCCGGCCACCGTGCGCGAGGTCGTCGACGACCTCAACCGGAACCGGGACGCGGCCTACACCACCGTCACCACGGTCACCAGCATCCTCTTCCACAAGGGCCACCTCACGCGCACCAGGGACGGCCGCGTCTGGTTGTACGAGGCCGTCGCGACCCGCGAGGCCTACTCGGCCGCTCTCATGGAGGACGGCCTCGGAGCCAGCGAGGACCGGCCCGCGGCCCTCGTCCACTTCGTCGAGAACCTCGACGAGGACGAGATCGCCGCGCTCCGCAAGGCCCTTCGGGACGTCGGACGTCGGACGAAGGAATGAACGCCGCCCCCGCCCTCCTGGGCTGCGCAGCGCTCGTGGGCGTCGCCGCCCCGCGGCTGATGGCGCGCAGCGCCGTCCCCTACAGGGCACCCGCGCTCGGCGCCGCCCTGTGGCTCGCGCTCATGATGTCGTTCACCCTCACCACCGCCCTCGCCGCCTCCCAACTCGCCACTCCGACGGAGCACCTGCACGCGGGGATCGTGCGGCTGCTGCACTCCTGCGGCCTGGGAGCGGACGCGGGGACGGGGACGCAAGGGCCGGACCCCAGTCCCACCACCGTCGAGCGGCTCGCCCTCGCGATGCCCCTCGCCGTCCTGGCCGCCTGGGCCGGCGCGTTCCTCTTCCACCTCGCCCGCGCCGGACGCTTCCGCGCCCGCCACCGGGACCGCCTCGACAAGGTGGGGGTACGCTCCGCCCGCCTGCGCGCGACGGTGTTCGCGCACCGCCTCCCCGTCGCGTACTCCCTGCCGGGGCTCCGCTCCCGGGTCGTCGTCAGCGACGCGGCGGTACGGCTCCTCACGACCGAGCAGCTCGGCGCCGTCCTGGAGCACGAGCGCGCGCACGTCTCCGGCCGCCACCATCTGCTGATCGCCGCCGTGGAGGCGTTCTCCACCGTCTTCCCGTGGCTGCCGCTCGCCCGGCACGCGCGCGCGGAGCTGCCGGTCCTCCTCGAGATGATCGCCGACGACCGCGCGCTGCGGAGCCACTCGCGGCAGGCGCTCGCGACCGCGCTGTACGAGATGGCGGCGGGCCGCACGCCCACGGGCGCGTTCGCCGCGGGCGGCTCGACGGCGCTCCTCCGGATGAAGCGACTGCTCGGTCCGCGCCGTACCCCGCACCCCGCGCTGCGGGGCTCGATGGCCGCGGCCACCCTCGCCGTTCCGCTGCTCCCGGTGCTGGCCGCCTGCCCGCCGGGCGTCTGACGACCCCGGCGGCGGAGCCGTCACTCGGCGCGGGTGCGGGGGCCCGCGTACACGCCGACGAGGACCTGCTCGGCTGACCTGCGCGGGGACGGGTCGGGGCCATAGGCAGACCCAGGTCCCGTGAGATCGCGGCCCGGCGCCCCCGGTCCCGCCCACCCCCGACCCGTTCAGGCCGTCGTCGTCCCCGCCGGCAGCCGGGCGATGATCCCGCCGAGGTCCGTACGGGACGGAAGCGTGCCGAAGGCCAGGCCCCGGTCACCCGCCAGACGGGAGGCGCAGAAGGCGTCGGCCACCGCGTGCGGCGCGTGCCGGACGAGGAGCGAGCCCTGGAGGACGAGCGCCAGACGCTCCACCAGCCGGCGGGCGCGCAGCTGGGCGTCCTCGGTGAGGACGAGTTCGCCCCGCAGTTCGCGCCAGGCGGCGTCCAAGCGGGCGTCGGCGCCGGCGGCGGCCTCGACCTCCGCACGGAAGGCCTCCAGGGACTCCGGTTCGCGGGCCAGCGCCCGCAGGACGTCCAGGGCGTTGACGTTTCCGGAGCCCTCCCAGATCCCGTTCAGCGGGGCCTCGCGGTAGAGGCGGGGCATGCCGGAGGCCTCGTCGTACCCGTTGCCGCCCAGGCATTCGAGCGCCTCGGCCACGGCGGCGGGCTGGCGCTTGCACACCCAGTACTTGCCCACGGCGGTGGCCAGGCGCAGGAACGCGCGCTCCCCGGCGTCGCCCCGCTGCGCGCGGTCCGCCGCGCCGGCGATCCGCAGGGCCAGGGTGGTCGCGGCCTCCGACTCGACGCCCAGGTCGGCGATGACATTGCGCATCAGCGGCTGGTCGATGAGCTTCGCTCCGAGCACCGAACGGTGCCGGATGTGGTGGGCGGCCTGCGCGAGCGCGGCGCGGGTGCCGGAGGCCGAGCCGAGGACGCAGTCGAGTCGGGTCATGGTGACCATGTCGATGATGGTCCGTACGCCCTGCCCCTCGGCGCCGACCAGCCAGGCGACGGTGTCGTCGAACTCCGGCTCGCTGCTGGCGTTGCTGCGGTTGCCGAGCTTGTCCTTCAGCCGCTGGATCCGGAAGGTGTTGCGGCTGCCGTCGGGGAGCACCCGGGGGACCAGGAAGCAGGACAGGCCGCCCGGGGCCTGGGCCAGGACGAGGAAGAGGTCGTTCATCGGGGCGCTGGTGAACCACTTGTGGCCGCGCAGCCGCCAGCTGCCGTCCGCCGCCTCCACCGCCGTGGTCGTGTTGGTACGGACGTCCGTGCCGCCCTGCTTCTCCGTCATGCCCATGCCCGCGAGCAGGCCCCGCTTGCCGGCCGGGGCGCGCAGCCCCGGGTCGTACACCCGGCTGGTGAGCAGGGGTTCGTACTCCTTGGCGAGCGCGGGGGCGGAGCGGAGGGCCGGGACGACGGCGTACGTCATGGACACCGGGCAGCCGTGGCCCGCCTCCGTGGTGCTCCACACCATGAACCCGGCGGCGCGGGCCACATGGGCGCCGGGCCGGTCGTCGGCCCAGGGTGCGCCGCCGAGGCCCTCGCCGATCGCGACGTCCATCAGGGAGTGGTACGACGGGTGGAAGTCGACCTCGTCGACGCGGTTGCCGTAGCGGTCGTGGGTCCGCAGTTCGGGTTCGTGGCGGTTGGCCGCCTCCGCCCACCGTTGGACCTCCTCGCTGCCGGCCCGGAGACCGATCCGGTGCAGGTCGCCGAGGTACCACTCGGCGCCCTCACGGCGTACGCCCTCCAGCAGGACGGGGTCGTCGGCGACATCGTGGCCGACGAGGGGCGGGACCTGGTTGGTGACGTCGTGGGTGCGCGCGGTGGGGTTGCTGCGCAGCGGCGGCACTCCGGCGGTCGCGGTCATGGCGGGGCTCCTCCTGGTCGGCGGGACGGGCGGGCGAGACGGACGCTGGTGGGCGGTGCGGGCGGGCGAGACGGACGCTGGTGGGTGGTTCGGTGCTGTGCGGGGGAGTGCGGGGGAATGCGGTTCAGACACCTGGGGTGGTGGGGTGCTGCGCGCCGGTGCAGCGCAAGGTCATCGCGGTGAGTTCGGCGAGCAGGTCGGCGACGGCGCCGTCGGAGCCGCCCGCGGGGGTGCCCAGCGGGTCCACGAGCACCTCCCCGACCGCGCCGGTCAGCGCGGCGGCGGTGACGCGGGCGTCCTGCGGGGGCAGCAGCCCGGCGGCCGTGCCCTCGCGGACGACCTCGGCGAACAGTTCGTGGTAGCGGCGCCGGAACTCCAGGCGCTCGGCCCCCAGGGCGGGTTCGGCGGGCGCCGCGAGCAGGGCGTAGGCCAGGCCGGGGCGTTCCAGGGCGCGCCGCGCGAAGACCCGTACGCCGTCGGTCAGCCGCTCGACCGGATCGCCGTCCCCGTGGAGGACCTCGCTCAGCACCTCGGCCTCGCGGCCGGACGCGCGGCGGAAGACCTCCACGGCGAGGGCGGCCTTGGAGGGGAAGTGCTGGTAGACGGAGCCGGCCGCGATGCCCGCGGCGGCGGCGACGGCGGTCACCGAGGCGTTCGCCCAGCCGACCTCGGCCACCACCTGGGTCGCCTGGTCCACCAGGCGCTCACGGGCGGCCTCCAGCCGTTCGAGTTCCGCGGGGGTCTTCCGATAGGCCATACGAAGAAGTGAACCACCATTCATCTCTTGGTTCCAGCCCCCGGAGCCGAGCCGTTCGATCCCGAAGGGATGAATGTGCCGCGATGGCGCTCCCTCGGACGGAGCGGGGCGCCACGCTTCTGACGTGCGCAGACAAGGCAGCAAGGTGGTTCCCGCCCAGCGGAACGCCACACCGGGACCCCTCACGGACCGGGCCGTGGTCCCGCCCGTGCCCCCAGGGCTCCCCACCCACCCGAGCGGGCCCGTCGAGGCCCGTCTCCGCTACTGGTTCGACACCACCCTGAGCCGCGGGACCCCCG
Source organism: Streptomyces sp. Root1304 (assembly GCF_001426405.1). Classification (GTDB taxonomy): domain Bacteria; phylum Actinomycetota; class Actinomycetes; order Streptomycetales; family Streptomycetaceae; genus Streptomyces. Next base: position 126,677 of record NZ_LMEP01000023.1, read on the forward strand.
CCCTCGTCGGCTGGCTCGCCCTCGCCTGCCTCGCCCTCGTCGTGCCCGTGAGCGCCCTGCTCGTGTGGACCGACCACCGCGCCCCCGCCACCCTCAGCGCGAGGATCGCCGCCGTGTGGCGGAGCACGGGACAGACCCTGCGGCTCGGCGGCGAGGTCGGCCCGCCGCTGCGCGTCGCGCTGTCGGTCCTCCTCGCCCTCATCGCGCTCTTCTACGTCTCCACCCTGGTCAGCCTCATCACCACCGGCATCACCGACAAACTGCTCGCCCTCGACCGGGGGCACGCCAGAGTCGTGGAGAGCGGCCACACCGTCGTGCTCGGCTGGTCGGAACAGATCCCCACCGTCGTCGCCGAACTCGTCACCGCCCACGCCCAGCGGCGCCGCGGGGTCGTCACCGTCCTCGCCGACCGGGGCAAGGCCGACATGGAGGAGGAGTTCCGGGGCACCGTCGGCCCGGTCGGCCGCGCTCGGCTCCTCTGCCGCACCGGCCGGCCCACCGATCCCGTCGCGCTCGCCCGGGTGAGCCCGGCGACGGCGGAGTGCGTGCTCGTCCTGCCCAGGGACAGCCCCGGCGACGACGCCGAGGTCGTCAAGACGCTGCTCTCCCTCACGGCGGCCGTGGGCGAGGAACACCCGGTGCGGGTCGTCGCGGCCGTACGGGGCGACCGCTACCTCGGCGCCGCCCGGCTGGCCGGCGGCCCCCGGGCCACCGTCCTGGACACGGACGACCTCTCCGCGCGGCTCCTCGTCCAGTGCGCGCGACAGCCCGGACTCTCCCTGGTCCACCAGGAGTTGCTGGACTTCGCGGGGCACGAGTTCTACACGGTGCGCGAGCCCGGTCTGTGCGGCCTGACCTTCCACGAGGCCGCCGCCTTCTCCCCGGTGTCGGCCGTCGTCGGCATCGCCCACGAGGACGGCACCGTGTCGCTCAACCCGCCCGGCCGGACTCCCGTCCTGTCGGGCGACGGCCTGATCGTGATCGCCGAGCACGAGGACGCCACCCACTGGTCCGCCGCACCGCACCCGTGCGACCCGACGGCGATCCGTACGGGACGGCCCGTACCGCCCGGCCCGGCCGCGGCCCCCGAACGCTTCCTCCTGCTGGGCTGGAACCGGCGGGCCCACCGGATCGCGGTCGCGCTGTCCCGGCGTACGCCCCCGGGATCCGTGCTCGACGTCGTGGCCGAGCCGCGCACCGCCACCGTCTCCGGCATCCGGGCCCTCACGGACGCCGTCGGACACCGTCTGTTCGTACGCCACCACCCCGGTGACCCGACCCTGCGCGAGACGACGGACGCGCTGGACCCCACCGCGCACGACGCCGTGATCGTCCTCGCCGCCGACGCCCGGCCCGGCCAGGAGGATCCGGACGACCGGACCCTCGTCACCCTCCTCCACCTGCGGGCCCGTGACCGCGAGCGGGTGCGGGCGGACGGCCGGTGCGTTCCCGTCGTCACCGAGATGGCCGACGACCGCAACCGGCTGATCGCCCCCCACGCCCCCGGCGCCGACTTCGTGGTCAGCGGCAGGCTGATCGGGCTCCTGATGACACAGATCTCCCAGAACCCTTGGCTGGCCGCGGTGTTCCAGGAGCTCTTCGCCGAGGGAGGGAGCAGCCTCCGGATCGACCCGGCGGGCCGCTACATCGAGACGGACCGCGAGGTCTCCTTCGCGACCGTCGTCGAATCCGCCGCCCGCCAGGGCGCGTGCGCCATCGGCTACCGCGCCCGCGGCCCTGCGCACGGCCTGTGCGTCAACCCGCCGAAGTCACAGCTCCGGCACTGGCGCCAGGACGACGAGATCGTGGTCCTGGCGCCGGAGGAATGACCCCGCCCGCCGTCCGGAGCCGGACGGCACACAACCGGCCGGCTCGGTCCGGCCGGCCGGCGGCGGACCGTCAGCCCAGTACGACCGGCAGGTCGAACAGGTCGTTCTGCGTGACGACCGGCTTGTTGCGCAGCTCCTCGCGCGGCACCGCGAGCCGCAGCTCAGGGAACCTCGCGTACAGCGCGGGCAGCGCCACCGACGCCTCCAGACGGGACAGCGCCGCGCCGGGGCAGACGTGCGGGCCGTGACCGAAGGAGATGTGACGGTTCGGCGTACGGGTCACGTCGAAGTCGCCCGCCGTCGGGCCGAACTGCGCCTCGTCCCGGCCGATCGCGCCGAAGGAGACGATGAGGGCCTCGCCCTTCGGCAGGACGCGGTCGCCGATCTCGATGTCCTCGGCGGCGAAGCGGATGAGCACGTGCGAGGTCGGCGTCGACCAGCGCAGCGTCTCCTCGATGACGTTCTCCCACGGCACCTCGCCCTTGAGGACCCGGGCGCGCTGCTCGGGGTGGGTCTCCAGGGCGACGACAGCGTTGACGATCAGGCTGATCGTCGTCTCGTGCCCGGCCGCCACCATCAGCTGGAGGGTGTTGGTGATCTCCTCCGTGCTGAGCCGGTCGCCGCCCTCCGAGGCCTCGATCAGCGCGCTGGTGAGGTCGTCGCCGGGCTGCTCCGTCTTCGCCGCCACGATCCCGGCGAAGAGGGCGCCCAGGTCCGCCATCATCTGCGGCACCTCCTCCGGAGGCGTCTGCGTCGAGAAGAACTTGTCGAACAGCGCCTTCAGCCGGGGCTGGTCGGCCGCGTCGACACCCATCAGCTCGCAGACCACGTTCATCGGCAGCGGGAACGCGAACCCGGCCTTCAGGTCCACGACCTCACCGGCCGGACGCTCGGCCAGCCGGTCCAGCATGCCCTCGGTGAGGGCCTCGATGCCCTCGCGCAGCCGCTCCACCCGGCGCGCGGTCAGCGCCTGCGCGACCAGGGTGCGCAGCCGCCGGTGCTCCTCGCCGTCCACCGTCAGCATCGACCTGCCCGGGTTGGCCAGGCCGATCAGCGGCCAGTCCATCGGTATCTCGCCGCGCTGCCAGGCACCCCAGACGTCGATGTCCTTGACGAGCCGGGAGTCGGTCAGCAGCCGCCGGGCCTCGGCGTGGTGCGTGACGGCCCAGCACGGCACCCCACCGGGCAGCACGACACGGGCGAGCGGACCGGCGGCGCGCAGCCGGGCGCTCTCGCCGTCCAGGTCGCCGACGAACGGGTCCAGGGCGATGACCTCGGCGCCGTTCGCGGCGGTGTGGTCGTACGGGCAGCTCATCCGATGGCTCCAAGTGCGGGTGTCGGGGTGTAGGTCACGGGGAGCGCGGACAGACCGCGCAGCCAGGGGGAGGGGCGACGGGCGAGGTCGCCCGCGGTCACGGCGAGGTCCACGTCGGGCAGCCGGTCGAGCAGCACCTCGATGCCCGTCCGGGCGATGGTCTCGGCCACTTCCTGGGCCGGGAACGGGCAGCGGTGCTCACCGTGCCCGAAGGACAGGTGGGCGTTGTTGCCGCCGGTGAACGCGCCCGAGTCGGTGCGCACGTGCGGGTCGGAGTTGGCGGCGGCCAGCCCGAGCAGCAGCAGATCGCCCTGGCCGATCACGCGCCCGCCGAGGTGGGTGTCGCGCGAGGCCCAACGGCCGGCGACGTTCTGGGTGGGGGTGTCCTCCCACAGGACCTCGTTCATGGCCTCGCCGACGCTGTGCCGGCCGCCCGCGAGCGAGGCCGCGAAGCGGTCGTCGGTGAGCATCAGACGCAGCGAGTTGCCGATCCAGTCGGCGGTGGGCTGGTGGCCCGCGGCCATCATCACCATGAGGTCCTGGGCGACCTCCTCCAGGGAGAACCCGGCGGTGTTGCCGAGCATCCGGGAGGCCACGTCGTCGCCGGGCTCAGCCGACTTGGCGGCGAGCAGCGCGAACATGGACTCGCCCAGGTGGCGCTGGCCCTCCAGGGCCCCCTCCTGGCCGTTGATCATGTCGTTCATGGCGGTGACGAGGGCCGGGCCCTGCTCGTCGGCGAAGCCGTAGACGCTGGCGAGGACCCGTACCGGCAGGAGCATCGCGTACTCGGCGATGATGTCGCAGGAGCCCTTGGCGCACAGCGCGTCGATGAGTTCGTCGGCGAAGCGCTCGGCCCGCTGCCGCAGCACGAACGGGTCGATCGCCTCCAGCGCCCCGGAGACGACGGCGGCGCGCTCGCGGTGCCGCTCGCCCACGGTGTAGAGGATGGACGGCTGCTTGCGGCCGATCATGGGCAGCAGCGGCCAGTCCGCCGGGATGGCGTCCCACTGGTTCCACAGGTCGGAGTCGCGGGAGAAGAGCACCGGGTCGCTGGTGACCTGGTGCAGCTCGCGGTAGCCGACGACCAGCCACGCCGGGATGCCGCCGTCCAGGACGACCGGCGCGACCGCCCCGTGTTCGCGCCGGATCTGCCGGTACAGCTCCGTGGGGTCGGTCTGGAACCTGGGCCCGCTCAGGGGGACGGGCTGGGGTTCGGGGTGGGTCACGGGGTGTGCTCCGGGATCGGCTGGGACGTCGGCCGCGGGGCCGAGGCGACGACGGTGCGCAGGTGTTCGACGAGCGAGATGAGGACCTGCTTGCTGGACTCCCGCGAACGGGCGTCGCAGAGGACCAGCGGGACCTCGTCGGCGAGGTCGAGGGCCTCGCGGATCTGGGCGGGGGAGTGGGAGGGTCCGCCGAAGTCGTTGCAGGCGACGACGAACGGCGTGCCGTGGTGTTCCAGGCGGTCGATCGCGTACCAGGAATCGGCGAGCCGGCGCGTGTCGACGAGCACGACGGCGCCCAGCGTCCCGGAGAACAGCCGGTCCCAGAGGAACCAGAACCGTTCCTGTCCGGGCGCCCCGAACAGGTACAGGATGTTGTGGGCGTCCAGCGAGATCCGGCCGAAGTCGAAGGCCACGGTGGTGGCCGTCTTCGAGCTGACGCCGACGGTGTCGTCGACGCCTTCGCCGGCCTGCGTCATCGTCTCCTCGGTGTTCAGCGGACGGATCTCGCTGACCGAGCGGACCAGGGTGGTCTTGCCGACGCCGAATCCGCCGACGACGACGATCTTCAGTCCGTTGTCGGCGGTGCTCTGCAGGGTCTGGCGCTGTTCAGAGGTTACGGAGTCCAACGAGCACCTGCTCCAGGATGTCGTGATCGGGAAGGCGGTACGACGAGCGGGGATGCCGCACGTGGATCCGGCCCGTGTCGTGCAGGTCTGCCAGGAGGATCCGGGTGATCGACACGGGCAGGCCGAGTCCGGCGGCGACTTCCACCACCGCCGTGGGGAAACGGCACATCCGGAGGATCGCGGCGTGCTCGGACTGCATGCCCGGAACCGGATCGCTCTCGGTGACGATGAGCGTCACCAGGTCGAAGGCGTCGGAACCGGCGCGGCTGCGCCCGCCGGTGAGGGTGTAGAGCCGGTCGGGGGAGTCGTCCCGTCCCGGCCTGCCGCGACTCATCCCCGGGGCCTCGCTACCAGGTGCTCGCCCAACTGCTCGACCAGCTCCGACATGTTGTGGCCGACGAGCCCGGCGTCGGCGTCCTCGTCGGCGACGAGAGCGAGGTGGGCGCCCTCGCCGGCCTCGACGATGAACAGGATGCCGCCGTAGAACTCGGCCATCGCCGAGCGGACCCCGCCCGTGCCGTCACCGAACTCCACGGAGGCACCGTGCGAGAGGCTCTGGATGCCCGCGGCGATGGCGGCGAGCTGGTCCGCCTGGTCGACGGTGAGCCCGGCGGTACGGCAGAGCTTGAGGCCGTCGCGGGAGAGCACCAGGGCGTGACGGGTGCCCGGGGTGCGTTCCAGGAGGCCCTCAAGGAGCCAGCTGAGCTTCTCGTCGGTGGTGGTGCCGGTCATTGCGGGGTGCCTTCCGGGGACGGGGAGTTCGGGGTGTTTCGGGGCTCGGAGGCGTCCGGCCCGGTCACGGCCGGGCGCGCGGTCTCCTGGGGGGCGGAGTCCGGCCGGGGGGAATCGAGCGGGGCGGATTCCGGCTGGGCGGGCTCGGGCAGCGGGGCTTCCGTCTGGGAGGCGGCGCGGACGGCCTGGCGGAAGGTGCCGAAGCGGCTCGCCGCCCCGGCCGCGGCGCCCGTGCGCGGGCTCGCGGTACGGGGTTTGGCGGCGGCGTCCGGCCCCTCGGGGTGGGCCGCCGCCAGGGCCCGGCCGCGGCGGCGGCGCGGGAGACCGCTCTCGCCGAACCGCGGGTGCTCGCCGGTGCCTTCGGCCGCGCTGTCGTGCACGGCCTCCGGCTCGGGAGCCGGAGCGACGGCCGGCGCGGGGGCGGTGGTCCGGTCCGGTGCCTCGCCGGTGGCCTGCGCGGGTACGGACACCCCGCGGCCGGCCGGGGGAGCCGGCGGGGGCGTGGGCGCGGCCTGGGGCTCCATGGGGGTACGGCTGATCAGTTCCTGGGGCAGCATCAGCAGGGCGCCGGTGCCGCCGCGCGCCGAGGGGCGGAACGACACGGTCAGGCCGTGCTTGCGGGCCAGCCGGCCGACGACGGCCAGACCCAGCCGGGTGCCGGACAGGCCGGCCAGGTCCTGCGCGGCCGAGCCCACGGCGGCCTCGGCGCGCCGCAGCTGCACGTCGCTCATCACCAGACCGCTGTCCTCGACGGCGATCATGATGCCGGCCGGGACCTCTTCCACGTAGATGTGGACCTCGGCGGTGGGCGGGGAGAAGTTGGCGGCGTTGTCCATGAGTTCGGCGAGGGCGTGCATGACGCCCTCGGCCGCGTGGCCGGCGACGGCCGCGTCGCTGCTGGAGTGCAGACGCACCCGCTGGTAGCCGCCGATCCGGCCCATGGCGCCGCGCAGGATCGACTCCATGCCGATCGGGCGGGCCCAGCGGCGGCCGGAGCGCGCTCCGGTGAGCACGGCGACGGAGTCGGCGAGCCTGCCCGCCTGGGCGGTGCGGTGGTCGAGGTGGAGGAGGTCGGTGAGGACGTCCTCGTCCGCGTGCCGGTGCTCCATCTCGCGCAGGTCCGCGAGCATGCTGGTGGCGAGGGCCTGCATCCGGCCCGCCGCGTTGGCCGAGGCGGCCATGGCGGCGGAGCGGCCGGATTCGGCGCGGCGCAGCCGGGCTTCGAGCCGCTCGACGTCGGCGGCCCGTTCACGGACGAGCGCCGTCGTCCGGGCGGTGTGGGAGCTGACGAGTTCCTCGGTACGCGCCGCGTGGGCGGCCTCGGCCGCCGCGGCCCGCGCCTCGTACCGCTCCTTGAGGGTGGCGGTCTCGCGCGCGGCGGACGCCCGCGACTGGGCGGCGTAGGTCTCCCGCGAGGCGAGCTCGGCGGAGAGGGTCTCGACCCGGCGGCTCAGCGTCCGCGAGGTGCGGCCGTACCAGGTGACGGCGAAGGCCGCCGCGGAGAGCAGCAGGACGCCGCAGGCGGCGAACCAGGCGAGCGCGGTGCGGACGCCGTCCGGCGCCGCGGTGGCCGCGGCGGCGGCGACCGCGCCACCCGCTGCGGCTGTCAGCGACGAGGCGATCAGGGCAGGGCGGAAGGGGGTGGGTGACGCCGACATCAACCAGACTCTCGGGACAGGCACACGGGGAAGGGAGTCGTAACGTCGGCACTATAGATCTGTTGTTGATCAATACGGAACTCAGTCGACCGGATCGTCATTCTTTACATGGCACATGTATCGCTTATGTGCCCAAGAAAGTCCGACGTTGTTCGTTCTGCGCCGAAGTGGCGGGTGGGGGAGGGGGCCTGACCCTCTGTGGGCCCACGTCCCCCGGGGGCGACGCACCGGTGCCGGCACCGGTGCGTCGGACGGGGTCGACGGGGTTCGAGGCCGGCGCCGGCGCCGGGGTCAGGCGGACCCGGAAGCTTCGGCCGGGTCGTGGATCGTGATCGCCTGTACGGGGCAGGCGCGGGCGGCCTCGTCCAGCAGCGTGTCGTCCCCGTCGGGGCCGGCCTCGGGACCGCCGTCCTCCCGGCCGGGCACGACCATCCCGAATCCGTCGTCGTCCTGGGTGAAGAACCCCGGTGAGGTCAGGGCGCACTGTCCGGCGCCGATGCACAGGTCTCCGTCGATCGTGACGCGCATCCGCGGCACTCCTCTCACCAGTTGACGGGGAGGGCGAGCATCCCCTGGATCGTGTCGCCCGGCTTGAACGGGATCTCCTCGGCGGGTGCGTCGAGCCGCAGCCCCGGCAGCCGGCGCAGCAGCGTCCCGAGCGCGATCTCCAGCTCGGCGCGGGCCAGGTTCTGCCCCAGGCACTGGTGGATGCCGAAGCCGAACGCCACGTGGTGGCGGGCCGATCGGGTCCAGTCCAGGCTGTCCGGATCGCTGTAGGCGGCGGCGTCCCGGTTGATCACCGAGGTCGAGAACGCCACGCCCTCGCCCGCGCGGATGACCGTCCCGGAGACGTCGATGTCCTCGCGCGCGACCCGCAGCAGTCCGTCCGCGATCGACAGGAACCGCAGCAACTCCTCGACGGCGGTGGGGACGAGCGCGGGATCGGCCCGCAGCTCCGCCATCCGCTCGGGATGGTCGAGCAGCGTGTACGTACCGAGGGAGATCATGTTCGCCGTGGTCTCGTGTCCGGCGATCAGCAGGATCGTGGCGAGCTGCACCAGCTCCTGCCGGTCCGGGCCGCCGTTCCCGGCGCCCTGGGCCACGAGGTCGTCGATGACGCCTTCGCCCGGCTTCGCCCGCTTGCGGTCGATCAGGTCGCCGAGGTACTCCTCCAGTTGGGCCAGGGCGTCCTCGGTGTCCGCGCCGGTCGGCCCGCGCAGCAGCCGCCGCGACTGTTCCTCGAAGAACTCGTGGTCCTCGTACGGCACACCGAGCAGGTCGCAGATGACCATCGACGGCACCGGCAGGGCGAAGGCGCTCACCAGCTCGGCGGGCGGCCCCTGGGCCTCCATGGCGTCCAGCAGGCGGTCGACGGTCTCCTGGATGCGGGGCCGCAGACCTTCCGTGCGCTTGAGGGTGAAGCTCGGGATGAGCAGCCGGCGCTGGGCGTTGTGCTCGGGGTCGTCCCAGCCGAGCAGCGCGGCACGGCGGCGCCGCCGCAGCGTTCCCGCGCGCTCGGTCGGCATCGGGAAGTCGGGCCGGGTGGAGTCGGTGGACAGGCGCGGGTCCGCGAGGAGCGCGCGGGCGGCCCCGTGCCCGGTGACCAGCCACACCTGCCGCCCGTCCCAGAGCGTCACCCGTGACAGCGGGCGTTCCTCGGCGGGCCGGGGGTAGTCGGTCGGCGGGTGGTAGGGGCAGGTCCGGGACTGCGGAAACGCAACGGCTTTCGTCATGGGAGGCCTCGCTAGGTGCGAATCGGTGACTCTGACGTGGGTGCCGTCTCCACTACATGCCTCAGGCACCTATCTGGTCTACGCGTAGTTCGGCCAATCCACCCGATCGGACCCACGGGGTCTCGGCCACCCGCCCGGTCGGCGCCGCGGAGGGTGTCGCAGGGGGCGCTCACCCGGGCAGGGCCCCGATGGGGGACCGGGGCGAATGAGGGGGACACCGTCCTTCTCCCCTTGCTATGTTGAGCCGCATGTCCAGTCCTGAGGCGGAGAGAAGCCGGCCACCGGTGATCGGTGGCTGATCGCGCAACCCTCTGACGACCCTGCCTCCTTCGGCCCTTCGCCGAGCAGTGCGTCGCGGATCCGCCATGGATCAACCGCATCGCGGGATCGCGCCCGGAGTCCCCTCCGCGGCGGCTCCCACGCGACCCCCGGACCTTCCGTCCGCGCGTCGCGTCCCCCTGTTTCTGCGATGTAGTCGGAGCTTCTCCATGCCCTTCGCCGTCTACGTTCTCGGGCTCGCGGTCTTCGCCCAGGGAACGTCGGAATTCATGCTGTCCGGTCTCGTGCACGACATGGCCGCCGACTTCGGGGTGTCCCTCGCGGCCGTCGGCTCGCTCACCTCCGCCTTCGCCGTCGGCATGGTCGTCGGCGCGCCGCTGGTCGCCGTGCTCAGCCTGCGGTGGCCCCGCCGCCGGGCGCTGCTGGCCTTCCTCCTCACCTTCCTCCTCGCCCACGTCGTCGGCGCCCTCACCCACAGCTTCGACGTCCTCTTCGTCACGCGGGTGGTCGCCGCCCTCGCCAACGCCGGCTTCCTCGCCGTCGGCCTCTCCACCGCCGCCGCCATGGCGGGACCGGAGGCCAAGGGCCGGGCGACCTCGGTCCTGTTGAGCGGAGTGACCCTGGCGTGCGTCGCCGGAGTTCCGCTCGGTGCCGTCGTGGGCGAGGTGTGGGGCTGGCGCTCCGCCTTCTGGGGCGTCGCCCTCGTCTCCGCGCCCGCCGTCCTCGCGATCCTGCGGTCCGTGCCGGCGACGCCCGTCGACCCCGGGGCGCCCGGCGTCCGCCATGAACTGCGGGCGCTGCGCACCCCCCGGCTGATCGTCACGCTCGCTCTCGGAGCGCTGGTGAACGGCGCGACGTTCTGCTCCTTCACGTATCTCGCCCCCGTCGTCACCGAGGTCACGGGCCTGAGCGCCGGGTGGGTTCCCGCCACGCTGGCGCTCTTCGGCATCGGCTCCTTCGTCGGCGTCAACCTGGGCGGCCGGCTGGCGGACCGCCGGCCCGGCCCGGTCCTCGTGGCCGGCGGCGCGGCACTGGCGGCGGGCTGGCTGCTGCTCGCCCTCGTGGCCGGCCACCCGGTGGCCGCGCTCCTCCTCGTCCTCGTCCAGGGGACGCTGTCCTTCGGCGTCGGCTCCACCCTGATCGCCCGGGCCCTCTACGCGGCCTCCGGGGCGCCCACCCTGTCCGGCGGCTTCGCCACCGCCGCGCTGAACGTCGGCGCGGTGGCGGGCCCCGTCCTGGGCGGTCTCGCCCTCGGCACGGGACTCGGCTTCCGCGCGCCGCCGGTCGTGAGCGCCGCGCTCGTGGCCGTCGCCCTCCTGGTCGCCGGCGCGGCCCGCCGCACCCTGAGGAGGGAAGGCGCGGCCGTGCGTTCGGAAGCCCAGGGTTCAGGGCGGGCGAACGTCAATTCGTGATCGGTTCATGGCGTGTTCGGTGCGGTGAATGGTCATTTAATGCGCCCTGAATGACCGGTGGAGGTAGCCCTTCCAGCTCGGGCACATGGGGAACCCGAACTGACTATGCTCCCCTCTGTGTTGCGATGCGGTCACAGCGAGTCATGAACGCTGTGTGCTCGCGGACGGAACGCGGCGGCGGGAAGCGACCATCGACGCGCTCTCGGAGCGCCCCGTCGGCGCATCGCCTCACCCCAGTCCGCTCATTCCCAGTCTGCTGAGGGACCCCTTGATGGTTCGTGCAGGATCGATGTCCAGAGCCCGCCCGCCCGCGCCCCCTCGGGTCTGGCTCCTCACCCCCGGAGTGCTGGCCGGCGCCTTGATGGCAGCGTTGCTCCTCTCGCCTGCACACATACGTACGGCCGTGGCCTGGTACGGGCTCGGCGCGATCCTCCTCGCGCTCGCCGCCTCCGCCGAGACCGCGCGCCGGCTGCGCACCGCCGACGAGGCCCGCACCAGCCGGGCGGGAGCCGAGGAGCGCGCGTACTACGCGCAGCGCGAGGCGGCCCTGCTCGGCCGCCTCGCCGACCAGCAGGCCGCCACCGTGTGGCTCGCCGAGGAACTGCTGCCCGCGGCCGTCGCCCGGCTCCGCAGGGGCGCGCCCGCCTCGGAGGTCCTGCGGTCCGCCGCCTTCGGAAGCCACCTCGACGAGGACTTCGCCGAAGCGCTCCGGGGCGCCCTCGGGGCACTCCTGGAAGCGGTGGAGGCCGAGGAGCACACCCGCGACGCCTCCCAGCGCACCCTGGTCGCCGTCGCGCGCCGGGTCCAGGCGATCGTGCACCAGCTCGCCAAGGACCTGCACACCATGCAGATCGTCCACGGTAACGACCTCGTGGTCTCCCGGGGCCTCCAGGACGTCGACCACCGCAACGCCCTGATCGGGCGGCTCGCGGCCAGCATCGCCGTCCTCGGCGACGCCCGCCCCGGACGGCAGTGGTCGAAGGCGATCCCGCTCTACGACGTGCTCCGCGGCGCCATGTCCCGCATCGTGGACTACCCCCGCGTGAAGCTGACCTCGGTGGCCGAGGTGGCCGTGGTCGGACCCGGCTCCGAGCCGATGATCCACCTCCTCGCCGAACTCCTCGACAACGCCACCACGTTCTCGCCGCCCCACACCCCGGTGGAGGTCACCGCGAGCGAGGTGCCCTCCGGCATCGCGATCGAGATCGAGGACCGCGGCGTCGGACTCACCGAAGAGGTCCGGCACCGCATCGAACGCGTCATGAAGCAGTCGATGTCGGGCATCCAGCTGGCGAGCCTGGGCGAAGTGACCCAGCTCGGCCTGCCGGTCGTCAGCCGGCTCGCCCGCGAGCACGGCTGCGAGGTCGACCTGCGCACCTCCGCCTACGGAGGCGTACGGGCCGTCGTCCTCGTGCCCAGGAATCTGATCACCACGGTCCCGCAGCCCGTCATGCGCTTCCCGGAACCCGTCCGGAAGCGCGCGGTCAGCGGTCCGGTCCTGCCGAGGGTGGTGCCGCCGGTGGAGGCCTCCACGGAATCCGGCGAGGTCAGGAAGACCCCCAACGGACTCCCGCAGCGCCGCAGGGAGTCGCCCGTCCCGACCCCCGTCGTCGTGGCCGGTCCGACACCCCCGCCCGCCGGGGACTCCTCCGGCACGACCCGCCCCCCGGGTCTGATGTGGGAGGCCTTCAACGGCGACAAGCGAGCGGCTGCCGAACCCTCCACTTCCCCCAGCGAACCGTCAGATGAGGTTGAGTAACATGCAGCCACTGCCCAACATGGACTGGATGCTCAAGGAGCTCGTGGGCAGCGTCCCGTACGTGCGCCACGTGGTCGTCCTGTCGTCGGACGGGCTGTGCATCGGGCAGGCGAACACGGAGCCCGACGCCGCCGACGCCATCGCCGCCGCCTGTTCCGGCATCCAGAGCCTGGCGCGGGCCATCGCCCAGATGTTCCCGGAAGGGAACGGCACGACCCGGATGGTCGGGATCGAGGCCGACGGCGGCTACTTCTCCCTGATGGCCGCGGGCCCGGGGGCGTACCTCGCGGTCCTCGCCGACCAGGAGGTGGACGCCGGCCTCCTGGGGGACCGCATGCGGACCCTGGTGGTCAGGATCGGCCAGCACATGACCAGCCCGCCCCGGGATGACGTCGGGCAGGCGATGTGACATCAGAGAACCGGAACCCCTGGGAGGAAGGCAACCCCGTCCCCCTCTACGTCATCACCGGCGGGGGTTTCTCGGCCGAGACCTTCAACCTGGTCACCCTCATCGCGGCGAGGTCCACACCGGACCCCGCGATGCAGCCGGAGCAGGCGGCCATCCTCACCATGTGCACGTACCCGCTGTCGGTCGCCGAGCTGTCGGCCTACCTCAGCCTGCCGTTCAGCGTCGTCACCGTGCTCCTGTCCCAACTCGTCGACGAGGAAAGGGTCGAGGCCATCGCGCCCGTCCCCGTCGCGGCGTTCCCCGAACGAGGCCTACTCGAGGCGGTGATCCATGGACTACGCAAGCTCTGACGCGCCCGCCGTCATCGGACCGCGCGGCACCGACATGCTGCTGCCGTACGGCGCCCGGGGCGTCAAGATCGTGGTCGTCGGCGGCTTCGGAGTCGGCAAGACGACCATGGTCGGGACGGTGAGCGAGATCCCGCCCCTGACCACCGAGGAGACCATGACGCAGGCGGGCGTCGGGATCGACCACAACCCCGGCGCCCAGGGCAAGAACACCACGACCGTCGCCCTGGACTTCGGCCGGATCAGCATCAACGAGGAGCTGATCCTCTATCTGTTCGGGACCCCGGGACAGGAACGCTTCTGGTTCCTGTGGAACGGCATCTTCGAAGGCGCCCTCGGCGCCGTGGTGCTCGTCGACACCCGGCGCGTCGAGGTCTGTTTCGAGGTGGTCACCCGCCTGGAGGACCGCCGCGTCCCCTTCGTCGTGGCCGTCAACAGCTTCCCGGAAGCCCCGCAGTACCCCGTAGAAGAACTGCGCACCGCTCTGGCCCTCAGCGATTCCGTGCCCATCGTCACCTGTGACGCACGCGACCGGGCGTCCTGCCGTGACGCCCTGCTCTCGCTGATGGTCTACCTGTGCACCCTCGCAGCCGCCCAGGAGACCGCATGACCGTCCCACCCGCCGAACACACCACCGCGCTGCCCGGACAGACCCCGCCCCCGGGCTGCCCGGCCCACGTGGCCACCACAGGACCCGGCGGAGCGAGCCGGCTCTACGGCCCCGCCGCCGTGACGGACCCCATGGGCCTGTACGAGGAACTGCGCGCCGCCCACGGCCCGGTGGCGCCCGTCCTGCTCGACGGCGACGTCCGCGCCTGGCTCGTCCTCGGCTACCTCGAGAACCGCGACGTGGCCAGCCGCCCCACCCAGTTCTCCCGCGACCCGCGCGTCTGGCACGGCTGGACGAGCGGGGAGATCGACCCGGCGACCTCGCCGCTGGTCCCGATGATCGGCTGGCGCCCCGACTGCGTGTGCGCGGACGGCGAGGAACACCAGCGGCTGCGCGGCGCGGTCACCGCGGGACTCGACCAGTTCGACCACCGGGGGCTCCGCCGGCACATCACCCGCTTCGCCCACGAGCTGATCGACACCTTCTGCGAGGACGGCGAGGCGGAGCTCGTCGAGCAGTTCACCGAGCACCTGCCCATGCTCACGCTCACGCATCTGCTCGGCATGTCGGACGAGGCCGGACCCGGGCTCGTGCACGCCGCCCGTGACCTCTTCAAGGCCACCGAGACCTCGCTCGCCAGCAACGCGTACGTCCTGGAGAGCCTGGAGAAGCTGGTCGTCACCAAGCGCTCCCGTCCGGGGCACGACATCGCCTCCGCGCTGCTCGCCCACCCCGCGGGCCTCTCCGACGAGGAGGTGCAGCACCACCTGCGCCTGATCCTGCTCGCCGGGTACGAGACGACCGCCAACCTGATGTCCAACGTCCTGCGCATGGTCGTCACCGACCCGCGGTTCAGGGGCTCCCTGGCGGGCGGTCAGATGACCCTGCCCGAAGCCGTGGAGCAGGTCCTCTGGGACGAGCCGCCGCTGATGGTGTGTCCGGGCCGCTGGGCCAACGGCGACACCACCCTCGGCGGGCAGCAGATCAAGGCGGGGGACATGCTCCTGCTCGGCCTCGCCGCCGGAAACGTCGACGAGGCGATCCGGCCGAACCCCGCGACCCCGGTGCACCACAACCGCGCGCACCTGTCCTTCAGCGCCGGCAACCACGAGTGCCCCGGTCAGGACATCGGCCGCATCATCGCCGACACCGGCATCGACATCCTCCTCACCCGGCTCCCCGACATCGCCCTCTCGGTGCCCGAGGAGAGCCTCACCTGGCGCTCCACCACGTGGGCACGGCACCTCACGGCTCTGCCGGTGCAGTTCGTCTCCCGGGCGCCGCAGGTCCACGACCAGCCCGCCCCGCTGCCGCCCCCGCCCGCCCGGACCGACACGGGTCCGCCGGCGCCGCCGCGGCCGCAGGCCGAGCCGGCCCGGGGGACCGCGCCCCGGGGCAGCTGGTGGACGCGCGTCCTGAGGATGCTGGGGTGGCGGTAGCGCCGTACGACCGGACTCCGCGGGTGATCCCGTGCTCCGGAGGACCGCACCGCACGGCCGTACCCTCCCGTACGGCTGTGCGGTGTCCTCACTCCTGGAAGGCGGGGACGTCCGTGGGGGCGTACCGGGGGGCACCGGTGTACCAGGCGTGGATCCCCGAAAGGAAGCCGCACGCGCCCCGGAGCCAGGTCTCCAGCTCGGCGCGCTCGGCCTCGTCGAGCCCGGCGCGCTCGACGACCGGCGGCAGCTCGGTCCGCCGGAGGTGCTCGAAGTCCCGCATCCGGGAGTTGACCAGGTTCAGGGCGGCGGGGACGGCGTCGTGGAGCGGGATGCCCAGGGAGGTGCCGAGGACCAGGACGAGGTTGTTGACGTCGTGCTCCTCGTTGACCTCGCGGTCGTAGGAGGCGATGTCGTTGGCGAGCCCCATGTAGTCCATGAAGGCGTCGAGGAGGGCGCGGACGGTCCGGCTGCGCCGTATCTGCTCGGGTATTCGCGCGCCGGTGGCCAGCTCCACGGAGTAGGGGGCGGTGTGCGCGGCGAAGCTCTCCCGGCGGAACGGCGCGTACTCGATCAGATGGGGGACACGGCCGCCCCGGCTGTTGGCCAGTTCCTCGACGCCGGCGTCCACGTACCTCACGAGGGCCCGGTTGAACTCATGGCGCCAGTGGGCGAGTCGGGGCGGGAAGAGCTGGCCCTGGAGGTCGGCGATGCCCCGCTCGACGGCGTTCGTCGGCTCCGGCAGCCGGGCTCCGGGCTCCGGTCGCAGGAAGGCGTGCAGGCGCGTGGTGAACGCGCGCGCGGCGGGCAGGTCGCCGGTCTGCTTGAAGGCGGCGGCGAAGTAGTCGTCCCAGGCCAGCGCCCAGATGTTGAACCGGTGGTTCAGCCGCAGGTCGGCGAGTGACGCGTCCGGCAGGGTCCAGGCGGTGAGCTGGTCGACGGTCATCGCGTGGAAGCGGTCCGGGGTCCAGATCGGCCGGTGCGCCGACGGCCTCCCTTCGCCGCCCAGCATGCCCATCGCACGGGCCCACGTCTCGCTCTCCTGGCGCAGAGCGGGCAGGCAGGGGTTCACCCGCAGGGGGTGGGGCATCCACAACTCGGGGATCTCGACGGCGTGCACGGTCATGGGGACCGACCCCCTCCTCTTTCGGCCCGTCCCGGTGTGCGGACGGGCCCCACACACACGAACAACGGACGATTCACGTCACCACGGCACCGAGGACGGCCGATTCCCGCCCTACGGCTCTCCAAACCTGCCCGCCCCGAACGACCGGCAACCCCTCCACCGACGTGGACCGGTGATCAGAAGGAGAATTAACCGGAGGGGAACGGTCCTGCGAACGATCCGACTGGGGCGCATTCCGCAACTCCCCGCACAGCGGCCCATCATAGGGGCCTTGTCCGGGAGCCCGGCCCGCTGCAAGATCGCTGGGAGAGCGACGACGACGGACCTGTGGTCCGAGGAGTGGGGGGCGGGACATGAGGGCGGCTGCTACGAGGAGACCGGGCGGGGCGTCATGAGCGCGATGGCCAAGGGCGGGAACGGCTTCGTTCCCACCGTGCCGCTGAACGTCGCGGTGCGGGGCGCCGGACTGGACGCCATGGCAATGCTGTTGACGGACGGCGGGACGGTCGGCGGCGACGGGGACGTCGTCTTCCACGGGGCGCCCGCGCACCCCTCCGGGGCGGTCCGGCTGACCGGCGGCGGGACGGGCACGGCGTGGCTGGAGATCGGCCTCGCCACCCTGGAGGCGCGGATCGAGCGGGTGCTCGTCGTCGCCTCGACGGAGAACGGGTCGATGCGGGACGTGGCCGGGCTGTGCGTGGAGGCCTTCGCCCCCGACGGCACGTCGGTGGCGCGGTACGACGTCACGGACGCCGCCGGGGAGACCGCGATGGTGCTGGCGGAGCTGTACCGGCGGGCGGGCGGCTGGAAGTTCCGTGCGGTGGGCCAGGGTTACGCGAACGGCCTCGCGGGCCTGGCGACGGATCACGGCGTCGACGTGGCCGGGCCGGCACCGGCCGGGGCGTCGGTGGTTCCCCCGGTCGCGCCTGCGCAGCCGGCGCCGGTGGCAAGGCAAGTGGTGGGCGGAGCACCGGAGTTCAAGACCCCAAATGCACCGATGCCGATGCCGATGCCGATGCCCGCGCCGGTGCCGCTTCCGCCGCCCCCGGCGGCGCCGACACCGCTGCCACCGCCGGCCGCTCCCGCCCCGTGGGCGGCCCCGCCGGTCGTGCCCGCAGCCCCCGCCGCGTGGGCGCCTCCGCCCGTCCTGCGGACGCCCGGGGCCCCGTGGTCGTACGGCCCCGTCTTCGAGCCCCTCACCTGGACCGGCCGCGACAACGACGTGATCACCGTCGAGGGTCTCCCGCCGGGGCCGGTCGTCGTCCAGCTGGACATCGACGGCGACGGCTACACGGGGCTCACCGTCCTCGACCGCCGCAACAAGGAGGCGGACAACCTCGTCAACAGCACGGAGGACGACTTCTGGGGGCGCGTGCTCGCGCAGGTGCCGAAGAAGGGGCCGCTGCGCCTCAAGCTGGAGGCCGAGGGGCCGTGGAGGGTCGAGGTCTCCCCGCTGGCCATGGCCCGTCACCTGACGGAGGACGAGGTGGACTACCGCGGTCCCGACGTGCTGCTGCACACCGGCGGTGCGGCCGACCTGACGGTGCACTACCGCGGTGACGAGAACCTGATCGTCAACATCTACGAACTCGCCGGCCACCACGACCACACCGCCCTGCCCGACGACGAGAACGTGCTCAACGAGATCGGCAGGCGGCGCGAGACCGTGCCGCTGCCCGAGGGGCCGCTCGTGGTGCAGTTCGAGATGGCGGACGGTCCCTGGCGCGCCCGGCTGAAGCGTCTCCGGGGGTGATCCGGGCGCAGGGCGCCCCCACCGTGCTCAGGTGGTCGGGTGCCCGGCGCCGTCCGTGTGTCCGGCCTGGCTGGAGAACTTGTTCAGGAAGACGTCGTAGCGGCCGTCCGGGCGGAGGCTGAGCGTCGCGCCGTCCTGCCAGATGCCGTTCTCGGGCCACCACTGGGAGTCGGCCGGGTCGCCCTGGTTCTGGTGGATGTTGTGCACGCCGAGGTCTCCCTCGGTGTCGTGCTCGAAGGGCTCGCCGAAGACGAGGACGCGTCCGCCGGGCACGAGGACGGACTCCAGCGCGGCGGCGGCGTCGGCGTTCGAGCCCGCTTGCCAGGGGCGGGAGCCGAGCAGATCGAGGAGGTCCCGCAGCCAGGACGGCGGGCGGCGCTCGAACAGGACGCCGCTGTGGTCCACCAGCTCCGGGTGACGGAGCAGGTCCAGGGCACCCGAGTCCGGCGAGGGGGCGAGGGTGTGGAAGCCCGGGGCGAGGGCCGCGGCGGGCCCGACGGCGGCGGCGTCCAGGGTGAACGTCTTCCACTGCACGCCCACGTTGGACTTGTGGCTGTCGACGTCCACGGCGCACTGGTACCGCCCGTCGGGAGCGTCCACCTCCAGATGGAGGTGGAACCAGCGGCCCTGGTCGTCCGGCTGGTCGCGGTAGTGGCGGTGCAGCGTTCCCGAGAGCACGCCGTAGCTCGTGAAGGGCATGGCTCCAGTGAAACACCGGTGGCTACGGAGAGCATCCGTAACGTGTCCGTACGTGATGTCACCCCGTCTCCGCCCTCGGATGCGCACGGAAGCGTTCCGGGAGCGAACCCTCGCGAGTTACTCGCGGGTACGGCATGCTGGTCGTCCATCGATCGCGAGGCCGGGGGCTGAGACAGCGGTGTCCACATTCGAGGAACTGACCACGGTGCACGCCTTCAGGGACGACTCCCTGGGGGAGCACGACGCCGTGGGACTCGCCGCGGCGATACGGCGGGGCGAGGTGAGCGCCGCCGAGGCCGCCAGGGACGCGGCCGAGCGCGTCCGGGCCGTCGAAGGGCGGCTGCACGCGGTGCAGGTGCGCGTGTCCGCCCCCGCGCCGGCCGCCGGGACCGGCGGCGGGGCACTGGCCGGGGTGCCGACCTTCGTCAAGGACAACACCGACTACCTCGGGCTGCCCACGGGCCACGGCAGCTCCGCCTTCACCCCGAGGACCGCGCGGCGGCACGCGCCCTTCGCCCGGCAGCTCCTGAGCACCGGCGCCACGGTGCTCGGCAAGACACGGCTGCCCGAGTTCGGGTTCAGCCCGAGCACGGAGTACGAGGCCGCCGAGCCCGTGCGCAACCCGTGGAACACGGGGCACTCGGCGGGCGGTTCGTCCGGCGGCAGCGCGGCGCTGGTGGCCGCCGGTGCGGTGCCCTTCGCCCACGCCAACGACGGCGGCGGCTCGATCCGGATCCCCGCCGCCTGCTGCGGACTCGTCGGCCTCAAGCCGACCCGGGGCCGGGTCGTGACGAACGCCCAGAGCCGTCAGCTGCCCCTCGACATCGTCATCGACGGCATCGTGAGCCGGTCCGTTCGGGACACCGCCGCGTTCCTCGCGGCGGCCGAGGAGCACTGGCGCAACCCGAAGCTGCCGCCCCTCGGCCTCGTCGAGGGCCCCTCGGCGCGGCGGCTGCGCGTCGGCTTCCTGCTCGACTCGCCGAACGGCGTGCCCACCGACGCCGCCACCCGCGAGGCCGTCACGGAGACCGTGGCCACGCTCGAACGGCTCGGCCACACCGTGGAACCGGTGGAGCTGACCCTCGATCCCCGGTTCACCGAGGACTTCCTCACGTACTGGGGGATGCTGTCGTTCCTGCTCGGCATCACGGGCCGCGGCTTCGGCGCGGACTTCGACCGGCACCGCATGGACGGCCTCAGCCGAGGGCTGCGCGAGGACTACCTCACGAGCTGGCGGAGCACCCCGGGCGTGCTGCACCGGCTCAAGCGTACGAGGGAGGCGTACGCGGCCGCGTTCCGCGGGCTCGACCTGGTGCTGTCGCCGGTCCTCGCCCACACGACACCACGCCTCGGCCACCTCAGCCCCACCGTCCCCTACCGGACCCTGATCGACCGGATCCTCGCGTACGTCGCCTTCACCCCGGTCAACAACGTCGTCGGCACCCCGTCGCTCTCCCTCCCGGCCGTCCGGCCGACGGAGGAGGGCCTGCCCATCGGCGTGATGTTCTCCGCCCGTCCCGGCGCCGAGCGGACCCTCCTGGAGCTCGCCTTCGAACTGGAGGCGGACCGCCCGTTCCGACGGATCCAGGGCGTCTGACCCGGGAAGGCACCGCGCTCCTCGTGCTCGTGCACGGAACCACGTGCGGGAGCCGGGCGGTCGCCCGCCCGGCTCCCGCGTCGCCGTCCGCGTGTCCCCGGCGGTCGGCTCCGGCTCAGCTGCCGCCGCCCAGGGCGCGCCGGAGCTGTTCCTTGTTCATCTTCGAGCGGCCGTCGATGTTGCGGCGCTTGGCCTCCTCGTAGAGCTGGTCGTACGTACGCCCCTCGGCCCCGCTGTGCGAGCGCCGGCCGCCGCGCTCGCCCGAGGACATGTCCTCCCGCGACAACCGGCTGGAGGTCTTCGACTCGCCGTGCCGCGCCCGTTCCTTGTTCACCGTGCGGGCGGCGATCTCCTCGGCGCGCTTCTCGCTCTCGCCGCGCTGCTTCGCGCTCTCCTTGACGTGCTCGTACTGCCGCTCCCGCTTGGGGCTGGATCCGCGAGGCATGGCGTGCTCCTTCCGGGGTGACACGAAGGCTTCCGGCGTCCGTCCCCCGGCGGCTACCCGCCGTCCCGCCGGTCACTCCACCTTCTTCGCCGTGTGCCGGCTCCGGGCCCACAGCGGGAGCGCGAACCAGCACAGCAGGTACCAGGCCAGGACCCCGCCCACGAGCCAGGGCACGATCGCGTTGTCGGTGGCCACACGCAGGATGAGGACGAGCGCGCTGGTGAGGGTGGCCAGCAGCAGCACGATGCCGATGAGGATCAGCCGGGACGCCCAGACGACCGCCTCGGGTTTGATCCGTCGTCCGGAGACGATCCGGTGGAAGGAGACCGGACCGATGAGCGCGCCGGTGGCCAGCGAGCCGAGGACCACGGTCAGGACGTAGATCCCCTTGTCGGTCGAGCCCAGGCTCGCGTACCGGGGGGTGAAGACGACGGTCAGCAGGAAGCCGAGGAGGATCTGTACGCCCGTCTGGGCCACCCGGATCTCCTGCATGAGGTCCTGCCACTGCCGGTCCGCGCGCTCCTCGGCGGTCTCCACCCGCCCCCGGCCGCCCGTGTCCGCCTGGCCGCCTCCCTCGTCTCCGGTCATCCTTCCCACCTTTCGGCTCGCCCCGCGGCCCGCCGGCCGCTCCGCCCGGTCCTGGCAGCATCACACGAGAACCTCCCGTCGGCCGGGCCGGACCGCACCCGGCCGGGCCCGCGGGGCGTACGCCGCCACCGGAATCGTGAACGGTTCACCGTGTACGACGGGCCCCCGGGGGAACCCGCCGAAGGAGAGAGGCCCCCGAACCGAGGCGCGGAGCCGACGATGAGCGAACCAGCCGGGACGAACAGCCGGACCCGTCGCCTCGGACTGCGGGGCGCGGAGTCGGTGGTCGCGCGCTGCCGGGACTTCTGCCGCGAGGCCCTCACCGACTGGGACTGGCCGGCGGCGCCGCCGTCGGCCGTGCTCACGGTGGAGGAACGGCAGATCGCCGTCGAGGACGTCCTGCTGCTGGTGTCGGAGGCCGTCACCAACGCCTGCCTCCACGCCGGCGGCCCGACGGAGCTCGTGATCCGGCTGGTCCCCGCGGAGCCGGGGACGCCCGACGCGGCCGTCGGGGTGCGGATCGAGGTGAGCGACCGGAGCAGCGGGGTCCCTCGGCTGCGGCCGCGGGGTGCGCCGGGGCGACCGGGAGGCAACGGGCTGATCGTGATCGACCGGCTCGCCCACGCCTGGGGGGTCGCCGCGAGGGACGGGGGCAAGTCCGTCTGGATGGACGTCGTGGCACCGGCTGGGTCGGTGGAACCGCCGGACGGTGCGTCAGGCCTCCTCGCCGCTGAATCGGCCGGCCCCGACGGGGAAGCCCCGGAGCCGTGACGGGGCCTGCGCGCCCCGGGCGGGCGTTCCCGAGGGGGCACGTCCGCGCGGTCCCGTGGGCTTCGCGGGCCTCGTCCTCGGAGTCCTGCCCGGCCGGTCCGGGCGGTCCGTGACGAGCGCGGTGCGCAGCTCGCCGATGATGCGGCTCAGGAGACGGGAGACGTGCATCTGCGAGAGTCCCAGGCGCTCGCCTATCTCCGCCTGGGTCAGCTCCTCGCCGAACCGCAGCGCCAGGATCGTCCGGTCCCGTTCGCAGAGCGCGGCGACGAGCGGCTTGAGCGCCTCCAGGTTCTCGATCTTCTCGTAGGCCTCGTCGTCGGTGCCCAGCCGGCGGGCGAGCATGCCGGGACCGCCGTCCTCGTCGTCCACGGGCACGTCGAGGGAACGGCTGGAGAAGCCGTTCGCGGCGATCCGGCCCTCGCGCAGCTCGGACTCGCTGACGTGGAGGCGCTCGCTGAGCTGCGCGTCCGTCGGCGGCCTGCCCAGCTCCTGTTCGAGGGCGTCGTTCGCCTTCGCCAGGTCGAGCCGCAGTTCCTGGAGGCGACGGGGCACGTGGACGCTCCAGCCGGTGTCCCGCAGGTGGCGTCTGATCTCGCCGAGCACGGTCGGCAGGGCGAAGGACATGAACTCGCACCCGCGGCCGGGGTCGAACCGGTTGATCGCCTTGATCAGGCCGACGGTGCCGACCTGGACGACGTCCTCCCAGGACTCCCCGGAGCGGCGGAACCGGGTCGCCGCGTACTTCACCAGGCTGAGGTTCAGCTCCACCAGGGTGTTGCGTACGTACGAGTAGTCGGCCGTGCCCTCCTCCAGTGAGCGGAGCCGCCGGAACAGGGTCGCCGACAGGGCGCGGGCGTCGTCGGTGCTGACCGACAGCGGATCCGCGATCTCGGGGAGGCCGTCGGTCACCTCGGGTGTGAGGTCGTCGACGGTTCCTGCGGTGATTCGGCGGTTCGGCATGGAAAGTCTCCTCGAAGAGGCCCCTCAGTGCTCCTACCCGCTCACACGCCGGGGAAGCGGAACGGGCCCGGACGATCCGGCGCGGGCACGGATCGTACGGCGAAGGGGCACGGATCGTGAGGAACGGGAATGCGTAGCGTTCGCCGGGGAAGGGGCCCCTTGGAGGGAACAGGGCAAGGAGAAGAGATCGGGTGGGAAGAACAGTGACCGCAGGGCATCGCACGACGGACGGGAACGGACTCCCGGTCCCACGTGACGCTGCCGAGGCGCGCGCCCGTGTGGCGAAGGCGCTGACGGTGGGGGCGTCCGGGCAGGGGGGCGTTCCGTCGCCCGTCGCACTCGGGGACGCGCTGCTCGTGACGTCCGAACTGGTGACGAACGCGCTCCGTCACGGGGGCGGCCTCACCGGCTTCGACGTGGAGCTCGACCCGACGGAGGTGAAGATCTCCGTCGCGGACGCGAGCGACGAGCTGCCGCACCGCTCGGGTCCCTCGGGTCCCGAGCGGGTCGTCGGGCTGCCCGAGGGAGGCTTCGGGTGGCCCATGATCAGGCTGCTCGCGCTGGAGGTCAGGCTGAGCCTGCCCTCGGCGGGCGGCAAGACCATCGAGGTGCGGCTGCCGCTGCGCTGACGGCAGGCCGCCGGCCGCTGCCGGGCGGGCCGGGCCCGCCCGCCTACCGGCGTACCGTGTCGTCCGTCTTGAGGTCCTCGACCGCGTCGTCGAACTCGTCGAGCTTGTCGGGGCAGTAGACCTGGAGCACGATCCGCTCGGCCTGCACCGCCCTGGTGTCGGCGATGACCGGGCGCATGCCCGGGCCGGTGGCGCCGTTGGAGATCCGCTCGATGCGGTAGAGCGCCTTCTTGAGGGCGTCGCCGGGGGCCTGGCAGACCTCGCCGCCGTCCGTGCCGAGCAGCCGCTGGGTGTTCTCCTGGTCGGGGGCCGGGTAGCCGGCCTTCACCAGCTCCTCGCTGAGCCGGCTCGCCTTGGAGGCGCTCTCGTCGGTCCGTTTGAAGGTGCTGTACCGGATGAGACCGGTGACGACCAGGCCGACGAGGATGACGATCGCGCCGATGTAGATCCACTTGTGCTCGGAGGCGAATCGGGTGGGGCTCATGAGGTGCCTGCCTCGCTCCGGGCGGCGGAGGTGCGCCAGCTCGGCTTGCGGAACCTGAGGAAGGCCCACGGGATGAGCAGGCCGAGGACGACGAGACCGCCGCCGACGATGACGATGTACGACCAGACGCTGCCGCTGCCGAACTGCGAGGGCGGGACGAAGCCGATGGCGAGCGCCGCGAGCGAGGAGAGCAGACCGACGGCGCACAGCAGCCCCAGGGCGGGTGCCCGGTAGCCGCGCGGGTGGTCGGGCTGGTTCTTCCGCAGCCGCACGGCGGCGGCGAACATCAGCAGGTAGACGATGAGGTACACCTGCGTGGTGATGGTCGAGAAGATCCAGTAGACGCTGGACACATTGGGGATCAGCGCGTACATCAGGGCGATGACCGAGGTGACGATGCCCTGGGTGACGAGGATGTTCTGCTGGATGCCGAACTTGTTGAGCTTCTGCAGGAACGGCGGCAGATAGCCCTCACTGCGCGAGATCTCCAGCAGGCCCTTGGAGGGCCCGGCCAGCCAGGTCAGCATGCCGCCGAGCGAGGCGGAGATCAGCATGACGGCGGCGATCGGGGTCATCCAGCCGACGTCGAAGTAGGAGAAGAACGCGTCGAACGCCTGCATCACGCCCGCGGTGAGGCTGAGCTGGTCCGCCGGGACGACCCAGCTGATCGCGAGCGCGGGAAGGATGAAGATCAGCAGGACGAGTCCCATCGCCAGGAACATCGACTTCGGGTACTCCTTCGCCGGGTCCTTCAGCGAGGAGACGTGAACGGCGTTCATCTCCATCCCGGAGTAGGAGAGGAAGTTGTTGACGATGAGGACGAGGCTCGCGAGGCCCGTCCACTGGGGGAGCAGATGGCTGCTGTTCATCGGCGCCGCCGACGGGTTGCCCTGGCCGAGGAAGACCATGCCGAGGACGACGAGGACGGTGCCGGGCACGAGCGTACCGATGACGAGGCCCCAGCTCGAAAGACCGGCCAGTGCCTTCGTGCCGCGCGACGAGACCCAGACGCCCGTCCAGTACAGGACCATGATGACGATGGCCGTGTAGAGGCCGTTGTCGGCGAGCGAGGGATCGATGACGTACGCGATCGTGCTGGCCACGAACGCCAGCAGGCTCGGGTAGTAGAAGATCGTCATCGCGAACTGGCACCACACCGCGAGGAACCCGAGCGGCTTCGAAAGCCCCTCCGCGACCCAGCGGTACACACCGCCCGACCACCCCGACGCCAGCTCCGCCGAGACCAGCGCGGTCGGCAGCAGGAACACGATCGCCGGGACGAGATAGAGGAAGACGCAGGCCAGGCCGTAGACGGCCATGGTCGGCGCCGCCCGCAGGCTGGCGACCGAGGCCGTGGTCATCAGGGCCAGCGTCACCCAGGTCAGGGTCGGCGTGGCCGCCGACCTCGCCACCGGGCGTGCCTCCGGTCTCGGCAGATCTGACGGAACGTCCATGGAACTCATCGGACACACCTCGCGTGGGACGGACGGAATGCCGCCACCCTCCACGACGCCGGACGACCCCGCACGGCGGGTGCGCCGTCGGGGTGACGCCCGGCCCTCCGGACACGAGAACGGTCCGGACCCGGGACGGCACGCGCGGGCTCCGGACCGGGGGCGTGACCGCCCGGGGGATCAGCCGCCGCGGCGGATCCGCGCGGCCTGCCGGGCCTCGGCGGTCTTACGGGCCTCGGCGGCCCGCCGGGACTCGTTCTTGGCGCGGCCGGGGCGGCCCGGGACGGTGCCGATGCCCCGGAAGGCCGCGCCGCCGCGCTTGGCGCCCTCCTTGCTGGGCGCGCTGCCGTCCACGGGCACGCCCGAGGGGGTCCGGGCGCCGGTGATCCGGCTCAGCTCGGCCTCGCCGGAGCGGACCCGGGTCTCCTGGGGGCGGATGCCGGCGTCCGCCATCAGGCGGGCCACCTCGCGCCGCTCCTCGGGGGTCACCAGGGTGACGACGACACCGGACTCGCCGGCGCGGGCGGTGCGACCGCCGCGGTGGAGGTAGTCCTTGTGGTCGGCCGGCGGGTCGACGTTGACGACCAGGTCGAGCTCGTCGACGTGGATGCCGCGCGCCGCCACGTTGGTGGCGACGAGGACGGGGACCTTGCCGGACCGGAAGCGGTCCAGGGTGCGGGTCCGCAGCGGCTGGGACTTGCCGCCGTGGAGCGCGGCGGCGCGGATCCCGCTGCCGAGGAGGTGCTTGGTGAAGCGGTCGACCGAGGCCTTCGTGGCCAGGAACATGATGACCCGCCCGTCGCGGGCGGCGATCTCCGTGGCGGTGGCGAACTTGTCGGCGCCGTGCACGAGGAGGACGTGGTGGTCCATCGTGGTGACGGTGGCGGACGAGGGATCGACCGAGTGGACGACCGAGTCCGTGAGGTACCGCTCGACGAGCAGGTCGACGTTGCGGTCGAGGGTGGCGGAGAACAGCAGCCGCTGCCCTCCGGGGGGCGTCAGGTCCATGATCTCGGTGACCTGGGGCATGAAGCCCATGTCGGCCATCTGGTCCGCCTCGTCGAGGACGGTGACGGCCACCCGCTCCAGCCGGCAGTCCTTGCGCTCGACCAGGTCCATCAGCCGGCCGGGGGTGGCGATCACGACCTCGGCGCCGTCGCGCAGGGCGGTGGCCTGCCGGCCGATCGACATGCCGCCGACGACGGTGGCCAGGCGCACCTTCAGGGCCCGGGCGAAGGGGTCGAGCGCGTCCGTGACCTGCTGGGCGAGTTCGCGGGTGGGGACGAGGATCACGGCGAGGGGCTTACGGGCCTCGGCGCGGCGTCCGGCGGTGCGGACGAGCAGGGGGAGCCCGAAGGCGAGGGTCTTGCCGGAACCGGTCCGGCCGCGTCCCAGGACGTCACGGCCCGCGAGGGCGTCGGGGACGGTCGCGGACTGGATCGGGAACGGCTCGTCGACTCCGAGCCGGGTGAGCTCGGCGAGGACCTCGGCCGGCAGCCCGAGCGCGGCGAATCCGGCGGCCGGCGTGCTCGGGGCGGGGGTGGGCTCGGCGGCGCCGGGCGTGCGGGGGGTGGTGTTCATGGGGGGACCTTCCTCGAAAACGGTGCGCTTCGAGGAATTCGCGACGGGCCGCGGACGGCCCCATGAATTTCTGGAACGTACCGAACGCCAGGTGCGTGCGGATCGGGTCACACCGAGGGTGAAGAAGGGGTGCCCGGCCCGTGAATGAGCCTGGAAGTGCTGAAAAATGCCTGGGAAATGCGACGAGCCGGCGCCCTCACCACACGGGTGAGGACACCGGCTGCGTCGGACGTGTCAACGTCAGGCGGGGAGGATGTTCTCCGCCTGGGGGCCCTTCTGGCCCTGCGTGACGTCGAAGGTCACCTTCTGGCCTTCCTGGAGCTCACGGAAGCCAGAGGTGGCGATGTTGGAGTAGTGGGCGAACACGTCCGGGCCGCCACCCTCCTGCTCGATGAAGCCGAAGCCCTTTTCAGCGTTGAACCACTTCACGGTGCCGTTAGCCATGTCAAATCTCCTTCGGGGCGTAGCCCTGGAAGCCGCACTGTGCGACTCCCGGCGTCGCCGTGATGATTGCCCCGTCCGGAAAACTGCACCGAAAACACAGAAAGTGCCTGACGATGTCGAATCGTCAAAGGCACTTGTAAGTTTCTTTGGGAACCACGACTGCAACTGCTGTCGACTGTAGCACGTCGTCGCCGGGGGTGCACGGAATGGCGTTTCTCACGCCGTTTCTCACGCCCGCGCCCCGTGGGGAGCGGAACGCGGAACGGCGGCGCGCCGCACCCCGGGGAAGGAGTGCGGCGCGCCGCCGTGCCGTGGAACGGGTGGAGATCAGACCGCCGGGGACGGGAAGGTCGGGTACTCCACGCCGGAGACGTGCTGGACCACGCGGATCACCTGGCACGAGTAGCCGAACTCGTTGTCGTACCACAGGTAGAGGATCGCGTTGTCGCCGTCGACCTTGGTCGCGCCGGCGTCGACGATCGACGCGTGACGCGAGCCCACGAAGTCCATGGAGACGGCGTCGGGGGCGGTGGTGAAGTCGATCTGACGCTTCAGCGGCGAGTGCAGCGAGACGTCGCGGAGGTACTCGAGGACCTCGTCGCGGGTGGTCTCGCGGCCCAGGCGCAGGCTCAGGATCGCGATCGAGACGTCCGGGACGGGGACGCGGATCGAGCTGCCGGTGATCGGGGCCTTCAGGTCCGGCAGGGCCTTCGCGACGGCCGAGGCGGCACCGGTCTCGGTGATCACCATGTTGAGCGGCGCGGAACGGCCGCGGCGGTCGGCCTTGTGGTAGTTGTCCAGGAGGTTCTGGTCGTTCGTGAACGAGTGGACCGTCTCCACGTGGCCGCGCAGCACGCCGTACTCGTCGTCCATCGCCTTGAGCGGCGGGACGATCGCGTTGGTGGTGCAGGAGGCGCAGGACAGGATCTGCTCGTCCGGCTTGATCGTGTCGTGGTTGACGCCGTGCACGATGTTCGGCACGTCACCCTTGCCGGGCGCGGTCAGGACGACCTTGTCGATGCCGGGGCGCAGGTGCTTCGACAGGCCCTCGCGGTCACGCCACTTGCCGGTGTTGTCGATGAGGATGGCGTTCTCGATGCCGTACGCCGTGTAGTCGACCTCGGAGGGGTCGTTGGCGTAGATCACCTTGATCGTGTTGCCGTTGGCGACGATCGTGCTGGTCGCCTCGTCGACGGTGATGGTGCCCTGGAACTGGCCGTGGATCGAGTCGCGGCGCAGCAGCGAGGCACGCTTCACCAGGTCCTGCTCACCGCCACCGCGCACGACGATGGCGCGCAGGCGCAGGCCGTTGCCCGAACCGGCCTTCTCGATGAGGAGGCGGGCGACGAGGCGGCCGATGCGGCCGAAGCCGTAGAGGACGACGTCGCGGCCGTCACGGCGCTCGATCTTGTTCTCGCCGGTGGCGCCGGCCACGGCCTCGGCCGTGAACTCCTCCACCGTCAGACCGCGGCTGTCGGTCTTGTAGTCGGCGGCCAGCACACCGATGTCGATCTGGCACGGGCCCAGGTCGAGGGTCGTGAGCGTCTGGAGGAACGGGAGCGTCTCGGTGACCGAGAGCTCCTCGCCGTCGATCTGCCGGGCGAACCGGTGGGTCTTGAGGATGCTGACCACCGACTTGTTCACCAGGGAGCGGCTGTGGACCAGGACGGTGACGTCCTGCTCCCGGTGCAGCTTCCCGATGATCGGGATCATCGACTCCGCGATCTCCTCGCGGTTCTTCCAACTGGTGAACGAGTCGTCATTGACAGTCACAAGATTATCTTTCGAGCTAGGCGGCGCTCATATGGTAACCCGGGGCCGGTCTGATCAATCAAGGGGTGCCGAACCGTACGATGGGACCCGTCGGGAACCGTCGTAGGCGGACGGGCCCGCCTACCTTGATGCGGGGGCATGGTGGTGAAGTTCGGGCTGCTCGGATCGCTCGTCGTCCACGACGGGACGGAGCTGCGGCCGGTGTCGGGCCCCAAGGTCCGGGTCCTCCTCGCCGCACTCCTCCTCCAGGCCAACCGCGCCGTCTCCCGGGACTCCCTCAAGGAGGCCCTCTGGGGGGCCTCCGTCCCCGCCAGCGCCGACGCCGCCCTCGCCAACCACCTCACCCGGCTGCGCCGCACCCTCGCCGCCGCCGACCGCGGTTCCGAGGACCGCCTGCGCACCGTGGCCCCCGGCTACCAGCTGCTCGTCCACGAGGGCGAACTCGACGCCGACGTCTTCGAGGCCCCGCGTCAGGGCCGTACAGCTCGCGCACCGGCGGGAGGACTGGGAGGGCGTGCGCCGCGAGGCCGCGCTCGCCATGGACCTGTGGCGCGGCACGCCCCTCGCCGACCTGGCTCCCTTCGCCGAGGCCGAGGGGCCCGCGCTCCGCGTCCACCAGCTCGCGGAGGCCCGCCTCCAGGCCCTGGAATGGAGCTTCGACGCGGAGCTGTGCCAGGGGCGGCACCACGAGGCCGTCGCCCCGCTCAGTACCCTCGCCGCCGAGCACCCGCTGCGCGAGGGCTTCCACCGCCGGCTCATGCTCGCCCTGCACCGGTCCGGCCGCCAGGCCGAGGCCTTCTCCGTCTACCACCGGCTGCGCCGCAGCCTCGTCGACGAACTCGGCACCGAACCGAGCGTGGCCGTCCAGCGGGCCCACGAGGAGGTGCTCGCGGGGGACCCCGGCCCCCGCCCGCGCACCCGGTCGGGCACCGCCGCACCGCGCCCGCCCTTCCAGCTGCCCTGGGAGGGCGACGCGTTCACGGGCCGTACGGCCGAGGTGGCGCGGGTGCGGGCGCTGCTCGGCGCCGGGGACGTGCCCGGGACCAGGACGGGACACGGCAGCGGGACCGGCGCCGGGAGCACGTACGACACCGGTGGCGTGCACGGGACCGGTGGTGACGGGGAGGGGCCCGCGCGCGTCCGGCCCGTCGTCATCTCCGGCATGGGCGGCATCGGCAAGACCGCCCTCGCCGTCCACGTGGCCCACCGCGTCCGTGACGCCTTCCCCGACGGCGCCCTCTACGCCGACCTGCGCGGCTACTGCGTCGAGGGCGCCCGGACGGCCCACGAGCTGCTCGCCCGCTTCCTCTCCGACCTCGGGGTGCGCCACGGCACCCTGCCCGAGGACACCGACGACCGCGCCCTCCTCTTCCGCTCCGCGCTCGCCGAGCGCCGGGTCCTGCTCGTCCTCGACAACGCCCGCAGCGCCGCCCAGGTCGCTCCGCTGCTCCCCGCCGGCGGGCCCAGCGCCGCCCTGATCACCAGCCGTCAGCTGCTCGCCGACCTGCCCGGCTCCGTCACGGTCCCGCTCGCCCCGCTGGCCGCCCCGGACCAGCACGCGCTGCTCGCCCGGCTCGCGGGCGCCGACCGCGTGGGGCAGGAGCCCGAGGCGCTGGCCGACATCATGGACGCCTGCGGCGGTCTGCCGCTCGCCCTCCGCATCGTCGGCGGCCGGCTCGCCTCCCGCCCCTCCTGGCCCCTCGCCCTCCTCGCGAAGCGCCTCACCCCGCACCGGGGCCGGCTGGAGACCCTCGCCATGGGCGACTTCGACGTCCAGCGGACCTTCGCCATGAGCTACGTGGCCATGCGGGACAGCGACCAGCCCCTGGAGCGCGAGGGCGCCCGCGCCTTCCGGCTCCTCGGCCGGAACTGGTCCGGCCACCAGGTCACCCCCCAGTCCACCGCCGCGCTCCTGGACGTCACCGAGAGCCGCGCCGCCGCCGTGCTCGACGTCCTGGCCGACGCCCACCTCGTCCTCACCCCCGCCCCCGACCGTTACGTGCTCCACGACCTGCTCGGCGAGTACGCGTGGCAGCGCGGCGAGGAGGAGGACACCGAGGCCGAGCGCACCACGGCCGTGCTGCGCCTGCTCTCCTGGTACGCCACCGCCCTCGCCACGGCCTCGCGGGTCGCCACCCGCGAGACGCAGTCCCCGCCGCCCCTCGACGGGGGCACCGGGACGCGCCCGGCCCTGCCCGAGTTCAGCGACGACGTCGAGGCGATCCGCTGGACCGCCAAGGAACTCCCCGCCATCCAGGACGCCCTGACCCGCGCCGGGGAACTGGGCCGCTCCGACCTGGCCTGGCGGCTCGCCGTCGGACTCTTCGGCTACGCCGGTACGCACTGGTGGACGGCCGAGTGGGACATCTGCCTGGGGCAGGCCATGGACATCGCGCGCGCCCACGGCGACACGCTGGGCCAGGCCTGGCTGCACCGCCGCATGGCCGTCGCCCACGGCATGGCCTTCCGCAACGAGGCCTGCCTCGACCACCTCCGCATCGCCCTGGAGCTGTTCACCGAGCGCGGGGACGTACTGGCCCAGGCCTCCATCCTCGGCAACATGTCCTCCCTCTACGCCCAGATCGAGGACGCCGAACGGGCGCTCAGCCACGCCGAACTCTCCCGCGACCTCTATCTGAAGGCCGGGCCCGACCTCTCCCGCGAGACGGGCGGCAGCCGGGGCGAGGCCCTCGTCCTCAGCAGGATCGCGGACGCCCGGCAGCTGCTCGGCGACCTCGACGGGGCGGCGGCGGACTTCCTGCGCGTGATCGAGCTGCTGCGCACGGACGGACACTGGCTGTTCCTCGCCACCTCTCTCACCAAGTACGGCGACATCCTGCGGGGTCTGGGGCGCCGCGACGAGGCCTTCGCCGCCCTCGCGGAGGCGCTCGGCATCCGGCACCGGATGAACGACGTCGGCGGGACCGCCGACTGCCTGGTCTTCACGGCCCGCGCCCACCACCACTTCGAGGAGTGGGGCGCCGCCCGTGAGACCTGGGAGAACTGCCTGCGGCTGGCCCGGGAGCACAACCTGACCAAGCGGATCGCGGAGAGCCTCGAAGGACTGGAGGCCCTGCCGGGGGAAACGTAGCGCCCCGGCCCCGTACGGCGGCCGCTCACAGCCGTCCCGGACGGCACGCGGGAATCTGCGGGACGTCCCGGAGACGGCTGGGACGGCACCGGCGCCGGTCGGTGCGTGGGCGAGCGGGGATGTCGGGCCGTCAGCTCCGGGTGGACGCGGCCAGGCGCCGTTCCAGTGCCGCACGGCGCTCCGGCCACTCCTCGACGACGACCGAGAAGACGGCGGTGTCCCGGAGACGGCCCTCCTCGCCCGGGACCCAGGACGGGGCCCAGTTCCGCAGGACGCCCTCGAAGCTCGCGCCGACCCGCTCCACGGCCGCCCGCGAACGGGCGTTGCGGGCGTCCGTCATGAGGTCGACCCGCGCCACGCCCCAGATGTCGAAGGCGTGCCGCAGGAGCAGGTACTTGGCCTCAGTGTTCACGCCCGTGCCCTGCGCGGAGGCGGCGAGCCAGGTGTAGCCGATCTCGACCGCGCGCAGCCCCTCGCCGGAGGGCCACGGCCGGGGCTCGCAGAACGAGGTGTGGCCGACCACCCGCCCGCTCGGCACGTGCACCTGGGCGTACGGGGTCAGCAGGCCCGCTTCGGCGCGGGCCAGGTGCCCGTCGACGTACGCGGCGATCTCCGCCCGCTCGGGGACCCGGGTGTAGCGGTACGACCCCCGGTCCTCCTCCGCCGCCTCGGCGAGACCCCGGGCGTGCTGCCGCCCCAGCGGCTCCAGGCGCACCGAGGCGCCTTCCAGAACGGGTCCTGCCGGGGGAAAGCCCATGTTTCCGTACTCCGTGATCACGCGTCGGGTAGGTCGGGGACCGTGCGAACGGTGTGCAGAATCTCAGAGTCGCCGGGGAACGGCACCTCGTTTCCGCCCGGCGGTCACGGGAAGGCCAGCGCCCGGAAGGCGTCCCTGACCCGGGCCAGCGGACCCGGGTCCCGGGTGAGGCGGAGCCGGTTGGTCAGCAGGACCGCCCAGCGCCCGCGCGCCGGCGACACCCACATCCCCGTACCCGTGAAGCCGAAGTGCGCCCACACGCCGTCCGCCGGAACCGTGCCCGGCGCCGGATGCCAGAACAGGCCGCGCGGCGGGTCGAGTTCGCCGGTGTGGACGCGGAGCGACACGGCGGTCCAGTCCGCCGAGAAGGTGCCGGGCGCCGGGGCGAGGAGATGGCGGAGGAACCGGCCGATGTCGGCGGTGGTGGTGAAGACCCCGGCGATCCCGCAGGCCCCGCCGAGGAGCCGGGCCGAGAAGTCGTGGACGGTGCCCCGGAGCGGCGCGCCGGTCCCCTCGTCGTACTCGGTGGGGGCGCAGCGCTCCCCGAGCGCGGCGGGCAGCGGACCGTACCGGGTCTCCGGCATGGTGAGCGGGTCCCAGACCCGTTCCCCGGCGAGCCGGGGGAGCGGGGTGCGGGTGAGGTGCTCGGCGAGGTAGCCGAGGACCAGCGCCGCCCGGTCGGTGTACGCGACGGCTTCCCCCGGCCGGTGCCGGAGCGGCTCCGCGAGGACGCCGTCCCTGACGTCCTGCGGGTCCGAGCCGTACAGGTGCCGGAGGTTGGCGCGGAGCGGCATGCCCGCCGTGTGGGTGAGGAGGTGGTGGGCCGTGGCCCCGGCGAGGGGCCGCCCCGCCGCCTCGGGCCAGTAGGAGCCGAGCGGGGCCGCGAGGTCGAGCTTCCCGGCGTCGACGAGGGTCCCCGTCACGGCCCACACGGCGAGGATCTTGGTCAGGCTCGCGACGTCGAACAGGGTGTCGTGGCGCATCGGCTCCCCGGGGCGCGCCGGGTCGAGGAGCCCGACCGCTCCGTCCGACAGGATGCCCCGGGCGTCACCCACGGCCCACGCGGCGCCCGGATACACGCCCGTGCGGGCCGCGTCGCCGAGCAGCCGCTCGAAGGGATCGCTGCGCACTGCCAAGGCGGGCCTCCGGCGGGTCTGCGGGGGCGGGCCCCGGGGAGCCTGGCGGGCCGCGCTCCGGAGTCATGCCCCGGCCGTACGGGAAGACACCCTTCCGTCACGGGAAGACCCCGCCGGGCGTGATCCGTACTCCCGGCGGACGCGCCCGCGTTACTTGCAGACCACTTCGTCGCGCGGCGTGTAGTGGGTCTTGAAGGTCTCCCGCTTGACCTCGGCGCCGTCGTTCTTGAACACCCGGTCCACCGAGATGTCGAAGCCTTCGAGCGGCGGCTGCGGCACACAGGCCTCGCCGGTGCCCTCGCGCTTCGTGGGCTCCGTGAGGTTGGTGCGCGGTCCCGCGACCGCCTCCACGGAGTCGTACTTCTTCGTGCCCAGGAAGCTCACCGTGACCGAGGTGTCGGTCGCGCCCGCCTTGATGTAGATGGGCTTGCCGGTGTCGTTGCGGAACTTCAGGTCCAGCGAGCCCCACGCGACGGTCGCCTCGCGGCCGGCCGGGTAGCGCTCGATGTAGAAGGAGTGGGCGCCGTACTCCACGGGCTTCACCCCGGCGAAGAACATGGCGTTGAACATGGTGGTGGCCATGGCCGAGACGCCACCGCCGGGCGCCGACCGGTACTGGCCGTCCAGGATCATCGTGCCGTCGACGAAACCGTTGTCCGCGGTCCGCTCGCCGACCGTCCTGTTGAAGCTCCACACCTCGCCCGGCTGCACGATCGAGCCGTTGATCAGCTCGGCCGCCCGGCCGATGTTCGTCGTCCGGTACGGCGCGCTCGGGAAGTTCACCGTGAACGTCGACATCTGCTCGGTGATGCCGAGCCGCGCCAGCGAGTCCGCGCTCAGCTCGGGCTCGGTGACGGTGGTCGCCACCGGCGCGGTCCGCGCGGCGGCACCGGACTTGGTGAGCAGCGGGCGTACGGCGTCACCGAGGGCCTTCGCGGTCACCTCGTGCCCGGGCCGGCCCTCCGACTCCACCACGACCTTGCCGTCCCGCACCCCGAGGCTCGCCTCGACGGGCGCGCCGGTCAGCGAGGCGAGCGGCCGGGCCACGTCCGGGTCGCGCAGCAGCGCCTCCGCGTCGAGGGCGGGGGTGAGCCGGCCGTCCTCCGTCTTCACGGTGAGGTGGTCGCTCAGGGTCGCGGCGGAGATCCGCAGCCGCTCCTGGCCCGCGGTGAGGGTCACCGGGCCGGACACGGCGGGCTTCGCGTACGTGTCGAGGAAGCGGGACACCTCGGTCGCGGGCAGCTTCGGCTGGGTCGTCGTGACGGGCAGGTTCACCGCGGCGGCGGCGCCGGCGGCGGGGTAGGCGGCGCGCAGCGTCTCGACGGCCTGCCCGGTGTCCAGCTTCTGTCCCGTCACCGGGTGCGTCGCGACGGCCTTGCCGTCGCGGAAGGCGACGGACCCCTCGCGTACCGCCCGGTCGTTCTTCTTCGCCAGCGCCGACACGGTGGCGTTCGCCTTGTCGGCGTCGTACGCGAGGACGGGCCGGATGTCGCGCTCGCCGGACGAGAAGAGCCGCCCGATGACGGTGAACGGGTCGCGGGCCGGATCGGCGGCCAGATCGGCGGTCTTCGCCAGGTCCACGGTGAGCCCGGCGGCGGCCGGCGCCACGCTGGTGGCGCTGTCGCCGACCCGCACGGGTATGGGGGCGTTCCAGGAGGCCGGGGCCTCGGCGGCCAGCTTGGCCCGGGCCTCGGCCCGGCTCATGCCGCCGATGTCCACGCCGTCGACACGGGTGCCGGCGGATATGTCGTCGCCGGTCGCGAAGAGCCCCGCGACGTACAGGCCACCCGCGGCGACGGCGACCACACCCGTCGCGATGGCCGCCGTCCGGAGACGCGGACGGCGCCCCTGTCGGGGCGTCGGGGCATGGTCGGTCCTGGAGCGGGGCACACGCTCTCCC
Source organism: Streptomyces sp. Root1304 (assembly GCF_001426405.1). Taxonomy (GTDB): domain Bacteria; phylum Actinomycetota; class Actinomycetes; order Streptomycetales; family Streptomycetaceae; genus Streptomyces. The sequence continues at coordinate 163,236 of NZ_LMEP01000023.1, forward strand.
GTGGCGTCGAGGATGGGGGGAACCACTCGACGGTACGCCGAAAGAGTGTCTTATGCACATAAGGCCGGTTTGACCTGCGGGGATACGGAGGGGGAGGGCGGGCTCACGGAGAGTGCGACGCGGTGTGCGGGTGCGCGGGTGTGCGGATGCGCCGGGGTGCGGGTGCGCTCGCGGGGCGCCGGGCCTCAGGGCGTTACGGCCGGGCCGCGAGCGCCCGACGGCCGCGCGTGCGGGCTCCCGCCCGGTGCCCCGGCGGCGCGCGCTTAAGCTGGACCGGTGCCTGATCCGTCCCCGAGCTCCGGGCCCCGGTCCGTCGACCGGGCCCTCGCCGTCCTCGACGCCGTCGCCGACGCCGACCGGCCCGTCGGGGCCAAGGCGCTGGCCCGGCACCTCGGCTGCGCCCTCTCGACCGTGTACCACCTCACCGGACCCCTCCTCGCCCGCGGTTACCTCGTCCGCACCGCCGAGGGGTACGCCCCGGGACCCCGCGTCCCGGCGCTGCACCGCTCCCACCAGCGGCACCACGGACTCGGCGCCGGGACCGGCGAACTCCTCGGCCGGCTGCGCCGGGCCACCGGCGCGGAGGCGTACCACACCGCGTACCGCGACGGCCTGATCACCGTCGTCGACACCACCGCCCCGGTCACCGACACCGCCCACCCCTTCGTACCCGGCCCCGAGGACCGCGCGCACGCCACCGCCCACGGCAAGGCCCTGCTCGCCGCCCTGCCGCGCCCGCTGCGCCGCCGCTATCTCGCGGAGCACGGGATGGCACGGTTCACCGAGCGCACCATCACCAGCGCCGAGCGCTTCGAGGCCGAGGCCGAGCGGGTGCGCGGGCAGGGCTTCGCCGTGTCGGTGGGCGAGGCCGACCTCGCGTACACCTGTCTCGCCGTGGCCCTGCCCGAGCGCGGCGACGGCATCGTGCACGCGCTCTCCGTCTCGCTGCCGACCGCCGACTTCGGCCGGCGGCAGGGCGCCGTCCGGGCGGCCCTCGCCCGCGCCGTACCGGACTTTCCGGCCCTGCCGGAATCCTGAGGGGACCGGCTGGCGGCGCCCGCCGAAGAACCGCACGCTGGACCCATGATCTTCATCGCCGTCCGATTCACCGCCCGCCCCGACCACGCCGACCGCTGGCTCGACCTGGTCGGGGACTTCACCCGCGCCACCCGCGAGGAGCCCGGCAACCTCTTCTTCGACTGGTCCCGCAGCGTCGACGACCCCAACGTCTTCGTCCTCCTGGAGGCCTTCGCCGACGCCGAGGCGGGCGCCGCCCACGTCGCCTCCGCACACTTCAAGGCCGGTCTGGAGACCATGGCCGGAGCCATCGCCACCACCCCCGAGATCATCAACGTCGAGGTTCCGCAGCAGGGCTGGGGCGCCATGGCGGAGCTGGCCCCGACCGGCGTCTGAGCCACCGTCCACGGCCCCTGGACCCGCCGTCCCGCCTGATAGGTTCGCACGCACACGCAGGCGGGGCGGCGGCCCGAGGGGAGAAGCGGCACATGGCGTCGAGCGGGCGGCAGACCGGCAGGCCCACCCTGGAGGAGGTCGCGGCCAGGGCGGGAGTCGGTCGCGGCACCGTGTCCCGGGTCATCAACGGCTCCCCCCGGGTGAGCGAACAGGCCAAGGCCGCCGTCGAGCGGGCCGTCGCCGAACTCGGCTACGTCCCCAACCGGGCCGCCCGCGCCCTGGCCGGCAGCCGTACCGACGCCGTCGCCCTGGTGATCCCCGAGACCGAGGCCCGGCTCTTCGCGGAGCCGTACTTCCTCGACATCATCCGTGGCGTCAGCAGCGAACTCGCCGACGCCGACAAGCAGTTGCTGCTCACCCTGATCCGCAGCGAGCAGGAGCGCCAGCGCTTCGAGCAGTACCTCGCCGCCCAGCGCGTCGACGGAGTCCTCCTCGTCTCCGTGCACGGCGAGGACCCGCTGCCCGACCAGGTCCGTGCCCTCGGCCTGCCCGCCGTCCTCAACGGCCGCCGTACCGAGGACGAACGCGTCGCCTTCGTCGACTCCGACAACACCGGCGCCGGCCGGACCGCCGTCGCCCACCTCGCCGGGCGCGGCCGACGCACCATCGCCACCATCACCGGCCCCCTCGACATGTACGTGGCCCGCTGCCGCCTCGACGGCTACCGCGAAGGCCTGACCGGAGCCGGACTCGTCCCCGACGACGGGCTCGTCGCCGACGGGGACTTCACCGAGGAGGGCGGCCGGCGCGCCATGCGCGAACTCCTCGACCGCAGGCCCGACCTGGACGCCGTCTTCGCCGCCTCCGACGTGATGGCCGCGGGCGCGCGCGGAGTGCTGCGCGAGGCGGGCCGCCGGGTCCCCGAGGACGTGGCCCTCGTCGGCGTCGACGACTCGGCCGTCGCCCGGCACATGGACCCGCCCCTGACAAGCGTCCGCCAGCCCATCGAGGAGATGGGCCGCACCATGGCCCGGCTGCTGCTCCAGGAGATCGCCTCACCCGGCGACCCCGATGAGCAGCCCCGCCGGATGCTCCCGACGGAACTGGTGGTCCGCGCCTCCTCCTGAGGACCCCTCGCCCGACGGGTGAACGACTCCACGGGACCACCCCCGCGCACGGGACCGCCGCCGGACCACCCCGCGCACGTCCCCGAGATCGCCGCCGAGATGCACCCGCCCCGGGGGCCCCGGAGAATGGACACCGTACGGGGTCCCTGTCCGCGACCGAGGGCGCTCCCGACGGCGTCCGACCCGGCAAGGGGGTCGACGATGCCGCTGCGCCAGCCGAACCGGCCGCTCGCCGCGACCGGGACACTGCGCCGGTGGACCCTGCTGTACGTCCTGGCCGTCGTGCTCCTGACGATCGCCTATCTGCGGTACCCCTCCCGCCACACCGCCCTGTGGGCGCTCATCGGACTCGGCGGCGTCATCGCCATCCTCGTCGGCATCCGCCTCCACAAGCCGTCCCGGCGCTGGCCCTGGCTCGTGCTCGCCGCCGCCAACCTCACCTTCGTCGGCGGCGACACCGCGTACAACGCCCTGGAGGCCTTCTTCGGCCAGACGCGGCCCTTCCCCTCCGTCGCGGACGCCCTGTACCTGGCGACGTACCCCCTCTTCGCCGTCGGCCTGTTCGGCTTCATCCGCTACCGGGCCGTCGGCCGTGACCTCGGGGTCGTCCTCGACGCGCTGATCCTCACCTCGGGCCTCGCGCTCCTCTCCTGGGTCTACCTCATCACCCCGCTCGCCCGGAGCGAGGAGATGAGCTGGACCGAGAAGGCCATCTCCATCGCCTATCCGCTCGGCGACGTGCTGATGCTGGCGATGCTCGCCCGGCTCCTCGTCCCCGGCGGCCTCAGAACCCGGTCCGTACAGCTCCTCACCCTCGGCACCTGCGGCATCCTCGCCTCGGACGTCATCTACGTCACCCTCCAGCTCAAGGGCACCTGGCAGGTCGGCACCCCCCTCGACCTGGGCTGGGTCGTCTTCTTCACCGCCTGGGGCCTGGCCGCCCTCCACCCCTCGATGACGCTGCTCACCGAGCGCGCCCCCGAACCCGCCCCGCGCGTCGCCGAGCGGCGCCTCGCGCTGCTCGCCGGCGCCTCGCTCGTCGCCCCCGTCCTGCTCCTCCTCCAGTCGCTGCACCAGGACCGGGACGAGGACATCGCCGTCATCGCGATCTTCTCCGCGCTGATGTTCCTCCTCGTCCTCGCCCGGCTCTGGGGGATGATGAACGACCACGGCAAGTCCGAGTCGCGCGAACGCAGTCTCCGGATCGCCGCCGCGTCCCTCGTCGCCGCCCTCAGCCCCCGCGAGGTCGGCGGAGCCGTGGAGACGGCGTCCGCGACGCTCTTCGGCCCCGGCACCGGCCACCGGGTCCTCCTCCTCACCCGCGACCGGCGGGGCGACCTCAACGCCGTGGCCACCGCGAGCCACCCCTGGAGCTGCCGTACGGGGGAACTGACCCACCACGGCACCGACGAGCCGCCCAGGCCCACGCCCGAACCACCCCGGGCACCCGCCGGCGACTCGCCCCTCGATCCGCCGGACGGGCCGCCCCCGCCCCCCGGCCCCGCCTGGCCCGCGGCCGTCGCCGGAGGCACCCGGCTCGTCCCCGTGGCCCGGCTCGACGCCGCCGTCGCCGCGGAGCTCGCCCCCGAGCCGTACGCCCTGCTCTGCCCCCTGCGGCTCCAGGCCGCCGCGGGAGCCGAACCGCTGCTCGGCGTCCTGGTCCTCGCGGGACCCGAGAAGAAGCTCGCCGAGATCTCCGGACCGGCCCAGTCCCTCGCCTCCCAGGCGGCCCTGGCCCTCGAACGCTTCGCGCTCAGCGAGGAGGTCAACCGCCGTACCAGCGAGGCCTACTTCCGCACCCTCGTGCACAACACCTCGGACGTCATCCTCATCGTCGACGACGACGACACCGTCCGCTACGCCAGCCCCTCCGCCGAGAGCATGTTCGGCCGCTCCCTGCTCCAGGGCACCCCGCTCACCGACCTCGTCGCCCCCGCCGACGTACCCGCCGCGCTCCGCGTCCTCGCCGACGCGCGCTCCCGGGGCGCCGTCGACGCCCGCGACGACTGGAAGCTGCTCCACGGCGGCTCTGCCGATCTGGAGGTCGAGGTCCGCTGCAGCAACCTGCGCGACGAGCGCACCGTCCACGGCCTCGTCCTCACCCTCCGGGACGTGACCGAGCAGCGGAAACTCGAACGGGAACTGACCCACCGGGCGTTCCACGACTCCCTCACCGGGCTCCCCAACCGCGTCCTCCTGCTCGAACGGGTCGAGCGCGCCCTGCTCCGGGGCCGCCGCGAATCCACCCTGACCTGCATGCTCTTCGTCGACCTCGACGACTTCAAGGTCGTCAACGACACCATGGGGCACTCCGTCGGCGACGAACTCCTCGTCGCCGTCGCCCGCCGCCTCACCTCCGTGCTGCGGCTCACCGACACCGCGGCCCGGCTCGGCGGCGACGAGTTCGCCGTCCTCATCGAGGGCGCCCGTGAACCCCGCGACGCCGAGGCACTGGCGGCGGAGATCGTGCACACCCTCAGCCAGCCGTTCCACCTGACCGACGGAGCGGTCTCCGTCTCGACCAGCGTCGGCATCGCGACCGTGCTCGACAGCGCCCACGCCGAGGAACTCCTCGGCCACGCCGACCTCGCCCTGTACGCGGCCAAGGCCGCCGGCAAGAAGCGGTGGCGGCTCTTCCACCCGGAGTTCCACTCGCGGCTGGTCGCCCGGCACGAACTCCAGGCGGGCATGGACACGGCCATCGCGGACCACGCCTTCGCCCTGCGCTACCAGCCGATCGTGGAGGTCAGCGGCGGGGCCCCGGCCGGTCTCGAAGCACTGATCCGCTGGCCGCACGCCCGGCGCGGCCTGGTGCCGCCCGACCAGTTCATCGCCCTCGCCGAGGAGAGCGGCCACATCATGCCGCTGGGCGCCTGGGTCCTCGAACACGCCGCGCTCGACATCGCCCGCTGGCAGCGCGCCCGCCCCGGCCGGGCCCCCCTGTACGCCAGCGTCAACGTCTCCGCCCGCCAGTTCCGCGACCCCGGCTTCCTCGAGGGCGTACGGCGCACCCTGCGCTCCTCGGGGCTCGCGCCGGGCTCGCTCGTCCTGGAGCTCACCGAGACCGTCCTCATGCGCAGGGACGCCCAGATCCGGACCACCATGGCCGCCCTGAAGGACCTCGGCGTCTCCATCGCCATCGACGACTTCGGCACCGGGTTCTCCTCGCTGAGCTACCTCCGCGAGTTCCCCATCGACGTCCTCAAGGTCGACAAGTCGTTCATCGACGACATCACCACCGACCCGCAGCAGGTGGCGCTCGTCGAGGGCATCGTCCGCATCGCGGACGTACTCGGACTCCAGGTCGTCGCCGAGGGCATCGAGCACGAGGAACAGCGGGCGCTCCTGGCCGAGATGGGCTGCCGGTACGGGCAGGGCTATCTCTTCGCCCGGCCCATGACCGCCCACCAGGCGGAGTCGTACCTGCACCGCGCGCCGTCCGGTGCCGAGCGCCTCGCGGTCCGTCCCCCGGCCGGCGTCGGTGGCTCCGTCCGGCCCTCCGTCCGGCTGTCGGCGAGGGGCCCCGCCCGCCCGTCGGCCGGCGCCGCCGTCCGCCCGTCCGGCACCGTACGGCACCCTCCGCGCTCCTCCCGCTGGCGCGACCTGGAGCACCTCCAGCACACCAGCCGGATGTGCGACGCCGTCATCGACGAGATCGACGGCCGCCGCATCCGGGTCGGCGACGACTGGCTCGTCGACTTCGCCTCCTGCAACTACCTGGGCCTCGACCTCGACCCGACGGTCATCGCCTCGATCGAACCGCAGGTCAGACGGTGGGGCACCCATCCCAGCTGGTCCCGTCTCCTCGGCAGCCCCCGGCTCTACCCCCGGATCGAGGAGCGGCTCTCGGAACTCCTCGGCGCCCCCGACACCCTGCTGCTGCCCACCATCACCCTCATCCACCAGTCGGTGATCCCGGTTCTCGCGGGCACCGGGCAGGTCTTCGTCGAGGCGCAGGCCCACCGCACCGTGTACGACGGCTGCGTCGTCGCCCGGGGGCAGGGCGCCGAGATCCACCGCTTCCACGCGGAACGGCCCGGGGAACTGGCGTCGCTGCTGCGCGGCGCGCCCGCCGACGCCGGCCGGCTGGTCTGCATGGACGGCGTCAACAGCATGACCGGCAACTTCCCCGACCTGCCCGGCCTGGCCCGCGTCTGCCGGGAGAACGGCGCCCTCCTGTACGTCGACGACGCCCACGGCTTCGGCGTCATCGGTGAGCGCAGCCCCGGAGAGAGCAGCCCCTACGGCACCCGAGGCAACAGCATCGTCCGCCACCTCGGCGAGACCTACGAGGACCTGGTCCTCGTCGGCGGCTTCTCCAAGGCGTACTCCTCGCTCCTCGCCTTCCTCGCCGTCCCGAAGTGGCTCAAGGACCATCTGAAGGTGGCGGCCGCCCCGTACCTCTACTCGGGGCCCTCGCCGACCGCCTCGCTCGCCACCGCGCTTGCCGGACTCGACGTCAACGAGGAACGCGGCGACGAGATCAGGGCCCGGCTGTACGCCATGACGGCCCGCCTCCTCGCCCACGTCCGGGGCCTCGGGGCCGCCACCCCCAACACGGACGGGCTGCCGATCGTCGAGATCCCCCTCGCGGACGCCGCCGACCTCGACGCCGTCGCCGCCTTCCTCTGGAAGCACGGCATCTACGTCACGCTCGCCGCCTACCCGCTCGTCCCGCGCGACCGCGTGGGCTTCCGCATCCAGGTCACCGCGGCCAACACCGACGCCGAGATCGACCGGCTCTGCGAGGTCCTCACGGAACTCGCCGGACGCTTCCGGCTCCGCCCCGCCCGCCCCGTCGCCGCCGGCCGGACGGCGGAGAAGTGAACGGCGGCGAGGCGAACGCCGGAGACGTGAACGGCGGTGACGCGAGGGGTCGCCGTGCGTCGCCCCCGGCGGCCGCGACCCGGGTGCGCCGCAACCGCGACGCCGACTGGGACGCCTGGCCCGTCGCCGACTACCTCGCCGAGAACTACCGGCGGCTCCACCCCTGCGACATCGCCGTCATCCGCCACCACGCCGCCGTCTACCGGCGCCACGCCCCCGGCAGCCTGGACCGCACCCTCGAACTCGGCGCGGGCCCGAACCTCTACCCGCTGATGCTCGCGGGCGCCGCGAGCCGCCGCGTCGACGCCCTCGAACCGGGCGCCGCCGGCGCCGACTACCTCCGCCGCCAGCTCGACCGGGGGCCCGACGAGAGCTGGCAGCCCTTCTACGCCCTGTGCCGCTCCCTGGTCCCCACGCTCCCGGCCACCCTCGCGGAGGCGCTCCGCCCGGTGCGGGTGGTGCCCGGCACCGCCGCCGACCTCGTCCCCGGCACCTACGACCTGGCCTCGATGAACTTCGTCGCCGAGAGCGTCACCGAGGACGTCGAGGAGTTCGCCGCCCTCTGCGCCGCGTTCGTCGGCGCGGTCCGGCCGGGCGGCCGGCTGATCGCCGCCTTCATGGAACGCATGCCGAGCTACCGCATCGGCACCGGTCCGGTCTGGCCCGCCTGCCCCGTCGACGAGGCCGACCTGCGCGCCGTGTTCGCGCCCCGGACGACCGGGCTGCGGATCGCCCGGGTGGCGAAGGACCTGACGCTGCCCGAGTACGGGGACACCGGCATCCTGCTCCTCGCCGCGGAACGGCCCGTGTGATCCCGCCCCCGGCGCACCTCAGGCGTGGCGCCGGATCGTGGCCGCGTACTCCGCCAGCGAGGACCCCGGCGTCCCGTCGTACAGCTGCCGGTCGAAGGCCCACATCATGCCTTCGAGCCCGCAGGACGCCATCTGCCGGAACGCCGTCTCCGTCACCCCCGGCCGGTACGGGGACACCTGCGGCCCCGCGCTCTCCCCGGCCAGCCGGGTGAAGCCCGCGCTCCTGGCCACCGCCGCCACCCACCGCGCCGAGGACCAGTCGCGCACCGCCGCGTCGTCCGGCGCGGTCACGTCCGTGCGCGCGTCGCCGGGCGAGCAGCCGTTGTCGACGGGGTCGCCCGTGCCGTCCACGAGCGCCGTCGTGACGATCCGCACCGTGTCCCGGTGCTCGATCAGGGGGAGCGTCAGGAAGAAGCCGGCGCCCCGCGCCACGAGCCGGACCGACGGCACGTCGGTGAGCCGCCCGTCGACGGCCGCCCGCAGGTCCGAGGGGTAGAAACCGGCCCCCGGCACGAGGACCTTGAGCTCCCCCGTGTACCCGAGGGAGGTGTACAGGTCGAGCTGCCAGTTCACGCCCCCGGCCAGCGCCCCCGCGTACCAGTCGTACCAGCGCGTCACCTGCTCACGGGTGAACGGCTTCCCGTGGTACATCGCCTCCCCGGGCCGCCATCCCGGATACGGGCTGCTCTCCTGGGCGTGACTGTCGTACGCCCAGAACTCGCCGGGGCCGCCGCCCTCCGACAGCGGCGACGGATAGGCGAACTCGCCGCTCTCGTTGACGCCGATCCGGATCGCCCAGAAGTGGCCGAGCCCGATGAGCCGGTCCACCGCGCGCGCGTAGTCGGCGACCTGCCCCCGCACGGGTTCGCTGAACACGATGTTCGGGGTGCCGGTGGACCGCTCGCCGAACTGGTTCACGAAGACCGACTCGGGGTAGGCGTTCGGCAGCCAGGACGGCGGATGGTTGAGGCCGAGCCCCGCCTCGACGCGCAGCCCCGCCGCCCGGAAGGAGTCGAGCCGGGCCCGCAACTCGCGCGCGTAGCCCTCGTCGTACACGCCCTGCTCCGGTTCGAGCCGCCCCCAGTCGATCTGCAGGTGCGCCACCCGGATGCCGTGCGCGAACTCGGTGCGCGCCCGGTCGGGATCGGTCTGGAGGGTGCCGTACCAGTACGGGCCCGGCGCCGGGGCCGGTTCCCGCCCCGGGTTCCCGTGCCGCAGCACACCGAAGGCCCCCACGAGCAGCAGGAGGACCGCGAGGACCGCCAGAGCGGCCGCCCCGCCCCGGCGCCCCGACCACCTGCGTCCCGTCATGACAGCAGCTCCCGGTAGAGCGCCGCGTAGCGGGCCGCGAACCGTTCGGGGCCGAAGTGCTCCTCGACGAGGGAGCGGCCCCGCTCCGCGAGCACGTCCCAGGACCTCGGCTGGTCGAGCAGCCAGGCCAGCTGCTGCCCCGTGCGCCGGGCGTCACCGGCCGGAGCCCGCAGCACCGCGTGGCCGAAGTCCGCGAACTGCGGGAGGTCGCTGAGGATCGCGGGCCGCCCCGAGGCGAGCGCCTGGAGCACGGTGAGCGGGATGTCCGCCTTGCCGCCGAGCACCGCGGGCGGGAACAGCAGCACATGGACGGAGGCGAGGAGCGCGTGCATGTCGTCGACGTAGCCGAGTACCTCGAAGTCCGTGAGGCCCGAGGCCCCGGCCCGCTCGCGCAGTGCCTCGTCGAGCGCGCCGGGGTCCTGGCCGGGCCGTCCGCGCATCGCGAGGACCAGCCGGAACCGCGCCCCGGCCCGTACGGCCTCCGCCGCCGCGTCGATCGCGATCTCCGCCCCGCCGTCCGGGTCGTGGTGCCCGGCGAACAGGACCGTCGGGAAGCCCTCGGGGCGCGGCAGATACGGCCACGCGTCGAGGCCGATCATCGGCGGCACGACGCGCACGTCCCCGAAGTCCGCTGCCCGCAGCCGTCGTGCCATGGATTCGGAGAGGGCGATCGTGGTCCCCAGCGGCCGGGTGCGGGCCAGGAAGCGGTTGTCCATCACCCCGGGCACCGTGTGGACCACCGGCCGCCCGCCGAGCAGCAGCGGGCGCAGCCACGAGAACGCGGGGAAGGTGCGGCCGATCGTCAGGAAGGCGTGCACCAGGTCGACCCGGCGGGCGAACACGGCCCCGAGGAGCGCGGACTGCACCCGCTCGGGCACGTGCGGCACGCCGTCGCGGGAGAGCAGCCGGACCGGCCGCCCGCGCGTCGGCGGCGCCTGGCGGCGGCGCGGCCACTGGGAGAACCAGACGAAGTCCACGTCCGGCAGGGCGCCGAGGACGTCGGAGGCGAGCCGCACGTCACAGCCCTCCGCCCCGTCCAGCGGACTGCTGGTCAGGAGCAGGACACGGGGCCGGTCAGCGCGACGCATCGCCCGCCTCCGTCACCGGCGGCGCCGGCAGCGGCCCCGCCGTCGGACCGGGCGCCGGGAGCAGCGGCCCCGTCACGGCGGAGCCCGGCACGGCGAGTTCCGTCAGGTCCGGTCCCGGCAGCGGCGCGGGGAGCCGGTACAGGGCGAGGGTGCCGTACGTGGGCCCGTGGAACACGAACAGCGGCCGCAGCCCGTCCGTCAGCCCGCGCACCTCCGCGACCGAGGAACGCCCGTACCCCTGCTGGATGACCCGCCAGGGCACGATGAGGTACCCGGCGTCGTTCGCCGTCCGCTCCGCGGGAGTGACCCAGTGGCCTAGGCGGTAGGTGTCCTCCAGCGCCCAGGTGGTCACGCCCCGGGTCCGCTCGCCGTCCACGGTGACGATGCCGCTGCCCGCCGGCACGTGGGTGAGCAGATACGCCCGGAGCCGGGCGAAGCCGTCGTCGGGCGTCCAGCGGTCGTGGGCGTAGACCGCGGCGGGGGCGGCGAGCAGCGCGACGAGGGCGCCGCACGCCACCAGGCGCAGCCCGCGCCGGTGGCGGGACGGCACCGGCAGGGTGACGGCGAGCGCCACCAGGTTCGGCACGAACAGCAGATAGAGCGCCTGCTCCTCCAGGGTGCCGATGGCGAGCGCGTACCCGAGGGTGAGGATCGCCGCGATGTGGAAGAGGGTCAGCAGCCGGTACACCGGTTCCCGGTGGCGCAGCAGCAGCACGAGGGCCACCGGGGTGAGCGCGAGCAGCAGGTACGTGCTCGCGTAGCCGGGGAGTTCGGCGACGAGCCGGCCCGAGAGGGAGGGCGTGCCCGCGGCGTTGAACCCGGTCTCCTGCACGATCCCGAGGAGCCGCCGCACACCGGAGGTCTTCGCCTCCCAGAAGGCGTCCATGTGCCCGAACCCGGCCACCAGGGCCACGTACACGGCGTATGCGGCGACGGTCACCGAGGCGGTCAGGGCGACCAGCCGGCGGGGTGGACCCCAGCCGAGGGCGAGGGCGGCGAGCAGCGGCAGCACGGCGATCAGCACCGCGTGGTCCTTCGTCAGGATCGCGAGTCCGAAGAACAGTCCGGCGAGCACGGCCCGCGCCCGGGGCCGGGTGGGCGGGTCGGGGCGGGTGAGCCCCACCAGGACCAGCATGCCCGCGAGGACCCACATCATCGTGGCCGTTTCGAGCAGCACCCGGTCGTTCTGGCGGATGCAGAACTGGTCCAGGGCGAAGACCAGGGCGGCGACGGCGCCCGCGCCGCGCGAGCGGACGCGCGCCACCAGGAAGACCAGCAGGGCGGCGGTGACCCCGGCGAGCAGGGCGTTGAGCACCCGGGAGGAGTGCACGCCCGCGATGACGTCGGCGTGCTCCCCGACCACCTTCGTCCAGCCGGCCTCCAGATAGAAGTAGCCGGGCGGGTGGAGGAAGAACAGCCCCTCGTCGTTCCCGGGGAAGCCGCCCGCGGCGGCACTCTCCCCGAGCCTGCGGTAGATCGGCTCGTCGACGAACAGGTCCCCGGCGCGGCTGATCTCCAGGAGGCGCAGGACCGTGGTGAGCACGGCGGCCAGGACCGCGTAGACGTACGTGGGGAGGGGGCCGCGCCGGACGCGCCGGCGCGGACGCGGGGTGGGTTCCGGCGCCGCCGGCCCGGCCCCGACGGCCACGGGTGCGGTGCGCTCGACGGTCATGACACACCTCCGGCGGTGTGGAGCCCGCGGCCGGGGGCCCGCGCGCGGCCCGGATCCGCGGTCCAGGGACCGGACTCGGGCAGCAGGTACACCTCGGGCGCGCGCGGGATGCGGCCCCCGGGGAACAGGGCGTCCGCCTGCGTCCGGTAGCCGCGGATCAGCTCCGCCTTGCGGTCGAGGCCCCGCTCCCAGGTGTGGGCCACGAGCCGGTGCCGGCCGGTGAACCCCGGGTCGGGGTGCGCGTGCTGGTCGTACGGGAAGTCGCTGTAGTACACGACCCGGCGCCCGCAGCGCTCGGCGGCGGTGCGCACCAGGACGTGGTCGGCGTGCCCGCCCACGCCGAGCGGCGCGAGGACGAGCCCGCCGGTGGTGCCCGGCAGCAGGGCGTCGACGGTCGCCCCGACCGCGCGCAGGGTTCCGTCGTCGTGCCCGGAGACCCGGCCGCGGGCGAGGTGCAGGCGGTACGTCGGGTAGACGTGCGTCAGCTCGGGCAGCAGCCGCGAGAGGCGCTCCGTGCCCGGCCGGGGCCGGGGCATCCGCCGGAAGAGACCGTCGACCAGGCCGACGTGACGCCAGCGGACGTCCAGCCGCTCCAGGACCCGCCGGTCCTCCGCCCGCCGCTCGGCGAAGAGGCACTCCGCGTCCTCGGCGCCGGTCTGCTTGAGGTACTGGCGGGCGGAGAGGGTGTACGGCGGTGGCGCGGCCCGGGTGAACAGCGTGGCGACGGTCACGGGCGCCCGCCGCCCCGCCCAGCCGAGCAGCCCGCCGCAGGACAGCACGGCGTCGTCGAGGTGCGGCGAGAGCACCAGGACCGGGACGCCCGATCCGATGACGGTCCGTACGAATCCGGTCAGCGGGTCGTCTGCCATGACGCACCCCTCTTCCTCGGCCGGCGAGGGCCGGCCGGAGTGTCCAGAAGCCGGTGGGCCAGGGCCAGGTAGCGGCCCGTCATCTCGTCCCAGGTGTACCGCCGGGCGGCGAGCCCGGAGCGCCGGCCGAGCCGGCGGCGGAGCGCCGCGTCGGTGGCCAGCTCGTTCATCCGTTCCGCGAGCGCCGCGACGTCGAAGGGCGGTACGGCGACGTCGCCGCCGTCGCGCATCCAGCGCAGCGCGGGCAGGTCGAAGTGGAGGACCGGCTTGCCGTACGACATGGCTTCGAGGGCCACCAGGCCGAAGGTCTCGTGCCGGGACGGCATGGCCAGGAACGCGCTGTCGCGCAGGAGTTGCCGCTTGCGGTCCTCCTCGACGTACCCCACCCAGTGGATCCGGGGCCGGGGCCCGTGCCGGCGGGCGGCGAGGAGCGCGGCCAGCCGGCGTTCCTCCGCCGGGGTGCCACTGCCCGCGATGAGCAGGTCGAGCGGTGGCGCGGCGCGCCCGTACGCGTCGAGCAGCAGGTCGAGGCCCTTGGTCCAGGTGTCGATCCGGCCCAGGAAGAGGATGAACTGCCCGGAGCCGAGGTCGGTCTCGTCGAGCTCGCGCGGCTCCACGCCGTTGGCGATGACCTGGACGTCGGCGCGGGGGCTGAGGCGGCGGACCACCGCGCCGTCGGCCGTGTTCATCACCACGATGTGCCGGTAGCAGCGCAGTCCCAGCCGTTCGACCAGGAAGAACGGGATGTGGTAGCGGCGCCACAGGGCCTCCGCGCTGCGGCCCTGGTCGATGCCGACGACGGGGGCGCCGCCGGTCAGCGGCAGGAAGCTCGTCGAGAACGGGGGAGTGAAGCTCTCCAGCCACAGGTCGTGCGGGATGCGGCGGGCCACGAACGGCAGCATCGCGAGGAACAGCACCTGCCCGGCGCGCGGTCCGGCGCGGCCCACCGGCAGCCGGACGTACCGGATGCCGTCGCGTTCCCCCGAGCCGCCGCTGCGGCCCGCCGTCACCACGGTCACCCGGTAGTCCTCGGCGAGCCGCCGGGCCACCTTGCAGATCACCAGGGCGCCGCCGCCTCGGTAGGCGGGGTTCTCCGCGTCGTCGTAACTGGACAGCACCACGTGCCGCCGGGCGGGACTCCCGGACTCCTCGGGGGTCCGGTCCCGGTCCCGTTCCGCTTCCAGGATCCGGTCGAGGGCCGTCGCCGCCACCAGGGACGGGGGCCGCTCGCCGTCGATCCGCACGATCCGCGAGAGCCGTCGCGACCAGTTCCGGTACCGGCTCCACCAGGCCGTCGGGGGCCCGGCGACCTCCTCCCAGCCCCGGCCGCGGAGGGTGTCGGGGCCGGTCTGCACGAGCAGGGTCAGCCGGTAGCGTGCGGCGATCCGGCGGTAGACGTGCGCCGCCCGCGAGGTCTCGGGCAGGTCGAACTTCACCAGGCCGTCCAGCGGGCCCCGGTCCGTCACGACCACCGCCCGCCGGCCGCGGGCACGCGCGCGCGTACGGGCGAGCAGCTCGGCGGCCGCGATCCGGGCGGCGAGTTCGCCCGCGTCGAGGAACGCGTGGGCGCGGCGCAGCCGGGATCCCCGGCGCTCGGGATCCCCGGCGCGCCGTGCCCACCCGCCCCCCGCCGGTTCCCCCGCTTCTCCCAGCCGAGGCGGAACGACGAACCGGCGGCACAGGAAGCAGCCGTAGCAGTGGGTGCTGACGACGGTCAGACCGCGTGCGTCGAGCAGCGTCGTCAGCCGGCCGACCAGCGAGGACTTGCCCGAGCCGTCGGGTCCGGAGACGGCGACGAGCAGGGGCCGCCGCGGCCCGTTCCCGGTGCCCGTGGTGGTGCGTCCGGCACCCCTGGTGGTCATGGCACCCGCCTCCGCAGTCTCTTCGTCACCACGAGCGGCACCCGGAGGGACGCCTCACGGGTCGCGGCCCGCAGCCGTCGCTCGCCCAGCAGGTGGCCGGTGTGTTCGGCGCCCACCCGCAGGGAGGTCCGTACGCGCAGCGGTACGGGGAGCGGGACGGGCTCGCCCCGGTCCAGGCGCGCCATCGCCTCCACGGCGGTGGCGAGCGCCTCGTGCCCGCCCGTGCTCCAGCCCTCGCGGGCGGCCTCCCGGCTGGCCTCCGCCAGGATGTCGGGGCGCAGGAGGGCCCGCAGGGCGAGGAGTTCGGACAGGTCGAGGGTGAGGTTCTGGAAGAGCGCGTGCGCGAGCCAGATCCGCAGCCGGTCGGAGGGACACGGCATCAGCCAGGCACAGCCGTTCGTCCGGCCGTTCGCGTCCTCGGGCCGTCCCGCGCGGGCGAACAGCTTCTCGGTCGGCACCACCTGCACCCCGAACCACGACACCGAACCGTGCAGATGCGCCGCCGGGCCGGTCGGGGGTTCCAGGAGGACCTTGCTCGTCCGCTCCAGCCAGTACGTCTCCCGGTGCGTGTACCAGCCGGTCAGGGCGGCCTGTGCCGCGCCCAGCCGGCCCGGCGGCACCACCAGGTCGAAGTTGCCGTACACGTAGTCCCCGGCCAGGTCCGCCTTGATCAGGACGGTCGGGATGCCCGCCGCCCGCAGCAGCCGCGTGGACTCGACGAGGTTCCGCCGGAACAGGGCCGTCGCGCGCTCCACCTCGGTGAGGGCGGCGCCCAGCTGACGGGGGTACGCGCGGGCCAGTCGGCCCTCCACCTGATTGCGCCGGGCCGCGGCCAGCGCTCCGAGCAGCTCCTCGTCACCGGCGGGCCGGACCCGGCCCCGCCACACGGCGTCGACGAGAAGCGGCACGGAACGCTCGTCGTGGGCCGCGGCCCGAGCCCCTGGTGTCCCGGACGGCGCCGGCCACGGGGCCGCCGCGGGCTCCGTGCCGTCGCCCGGCGGGATCGTGTCGTCGCCGTTCACGTCGGTCTCCTTTCCTTCGCCGCCCTCGGGTTCCGGCCCGGGGGCCGGACCGCGCCGCCGGCCGAAGAAGCGCCACAGCGCGACCACCGTGATCGTCACCGCGGCGGCGAACCAGGCGACGGTGTACGGGCGGAGCAGCGCGAGGCCGCCGGCGAGGGCGAGGAGCGGCAGGACGACCCGGCCGAACGGCCGGTCCGCCACGCCGAATCCGTGCTGTCGGCCGTGCCGTACGGCGAGCAGGACCAGGGCCCCGACCGTTCCGCACAGCCCGCCGACCGCCATTCCGAGCACTCCGGCCGCGGTCCAGCCGCAGGCCAGGCCCGTGACGTACAGGGCGAGTCCGGCGAGCAGCGTCCGCAGGCACGCGTAGTCGTTGACCGCCTGCGCGAAGGTCACGAGCAGGGCGAGCGCGCCGAGCGCGAGCCCCGACGTCGCCGTGCAGGCCATCAGGGTGGAGACCATCGTGTAGCCGGCCGGGAAGACCCGGGTGATCAGATCGCCGGGCACGGTCGCGGCCACCACGGTCAGCGGCAGTGCCACCGTCAGGTACATCCGCAGCGCGCTCGCCGTCAGCGGATCGCCCGCCCGCCGCCGCGACAGCGCGGGCAGGAAGGCGATCGACACGGCGCCGGCCAGGAAGAGCGGCACCCGTCCCAGCATCACCGCCGCCTGGTAACTGGCCGCCGCCGCACGGTCGGTGGGCAGGATCGCGACGAGCACGATGTCCACGGCCGCGAGCAGCGCCACCACGCCCTGGAGCGAGGCGACGCCCGCCGCGCGGCGCCACAGCTCGCGGTCGGCGGTCAGGGTCCGCCAGGGGCGGCGGGGCACGCCGGGGAACCGGCGCGGCCGGAAGAGGACGTACGGCAGGACGGCGATCCCGAAGGCCGCGAGGGCGCCCGTCTCGCCGAGTCCGAGGGTGGTGACGAGGAACAGTCCGACGGCGAACTTGAGCCCGGCCTCCACGGCGGTGAGCACCGCCAGCGTCCGCAGCCGCTCGGTGCCCTGGAGCCAGCCCGCGCTGACCCGGGTGACATAGACGGCGAGGGTGCTGCCCGCGACCACCAGCGTGGTCGCCGCGCCCGCGAAGCCCGCCGCGACACAGCCCACCACGACCGCGGCGACGGAGCCGCCCGCGACGGCGGTGACGAAGGCGAACCGCACGGCGTCGCCGCGTTCGGCGTCCGAACGGGCCCGTGCGAGGGCCTGCGCCAGCATCCAGGGCACGGTGACCACGGCCACGGCCGAGGCGCACACGACGAGCCCCTGTCCTGCCGCGAAGGTGGCGTACTCGCCGACGTCCAGCAGCCGGGTGAGGACCAGGGTGTACGCGTAGTTGAGGGCGCCGACCAGGACCACCGCGGTCGCGATCCAGCGCGCGCCGTGGACCGCCGTGACCTCGTCCGGGTGAGCGGTGCGCGGCAGGGGAGCGAGGCGCTCGGCGGCGGCGGTCATGACGGCCGTCCGCCCGAGGGGCCCGGCGTGGCGCCCTCGTCGGATCCGGCCGCGCCGAGCAGCACGTCGTGGCCGTTGGCCAGGGTGATGCGGGCCCTCGCGACGGCGGCCTCGGCCACGTCGAGGCGGCTCAGCGCGTTCCACGCCCGTACCTCGTCGCAGCCGTGGAGCAGCAGCCGGAAGGCATCGCCCTCCCGGTGCCAGACATCGGTCTCGCGCAGCGAACTCCGCACCGCCCGTTCGGTGGCGTCGGGGTCCGGCGAGGTGAAGCGGGTGACGACGGACAGGTCGCTCGCACAGCGGCGGGAGCGCCGGTGGCGGTGGATGCGCTGGAGGTCCTCCAGGACGACCTGGGCGAGCCGTTCGGCGCTGGCGTCCCAGGAGAAGGCCGCCGCCCAGGCGCGGCAGCGGGCCGCCGTGAGGTCCCGCGCCTCCGGCGTCGCCAGGGCGTCCAGGGCCTCGGCGATCCCGGCCGCCAGGTCCGTCCCGGGGGCGAGGAGCCAGCCGTTGACGCCCGGCCGGATCGCGTCCCGCAGCCCCGGCACGTCGAAGGCGAGCGCGGGAGTGCCGACGGCGTTCGCCTCGATGACGGCGAGTCCCCAGCCCTCGGCCACCGAGGGCACGACCGTCAGCCACGCCCGGTGGAACAGCTCCTGCTTGCGCTCCTCGGAGACATGACCGTGGAAGACGACGGCGGACCCGATGCCGAGCCCGGCGGCGAGCTTCCGCAGCGACTCGCCCTCCGGCCCGTCCCCGCAGAGGTCGACGCGCAGCTCCGGCGTCCGCCGCAGCAGTCCGGGCACGGCCCGGAGGATCAGGTCGACCCGCTTCTGCGGCACGAGCCGGCTGACCACGGTCAGCGCCGGGGTCGCGGAGCGGCGTCCGGAGGGCGTGGTGAGCGTGGGGTCGGGGCGCCCGTTGGGCACGATGTGGATCGGGTTGCCGAAGCCGAGTTCGCGCCGGGCGCCCTCCCGGGTGGACGGCGACACGACGACCACCGGCCGCCCCCGGTAGACCCGCCGGCTGACCTGCTTCTCCAGGACCCGACCCACCGTGTTCATCGGCCACCGGAACCGGGTGTCGAACTGGTGCTGGTGGACGTGGTGGATGACGCAGATGTCGGCGGTCCACCGGGGCGTGAACAGCGGCGAGAAGAACGGGATCCCGTTCTGGAAGTCGACCACGGCGTCGTACGCGTGACGGTTCCGCAGCAGGTGCGCCGCGGCCGTCGCGTACACGCCGAAGGTCCCGCCGGCGCGTACGACGAGGATCCCGTCGCGGTACTCACGGGCACGCGAGCCGGGGTACCGCGACGAGACGAGGGTGACGTGGGCTCCGGCCGCCGCGAACCGCCGGGCGATCTCCCAGCAGTACGCCTCGGCTCCGCCCGCGTCGGGGTGCGCGGGGTCGCGCCAGTTGAGGAAGGCGAGGTCGGTACGGGCGAGCCGGTCGAGTGCGGTCACGGGAATCACCTGGCCAGCGAGATCCGCAGGAGATCGGCCATCGAGCGCAGTCCGTCGCGCCGTGCCGAGAACGTCGAACCGGGGACGTCGTGCCAGACCACCGGCACCTCCACGACGTCCCGCCCGGCCCGCACGACGTGGGCGAGCAGTTCCACGTCGAAGGCGAAGCCGTCGACGTGGCAGTCGCGGGCGACGGCGCGGGCGAGGGGACCGGAGAAGAACTTGAACCCGCACTGGGTGTCGGCCACCCCGGGCAGCGAGAGCCGCGCGAGCGTACGGAACATCAGGCCGCCGCCGCGCCGGAGCGCCGACTGCTCGACGGCGAGGCGCGCGCCGGGGGCGTGCCGTGAGGCGATGACCGCGCCGTGCCCGGCGCGCAGCAGCCCCATGACCCGGTCGAGGGTCTCGACGGGGGTGGCGTTGTCGGCGTCGGCGAAGCCGATGAACCGGGCGGAGGAGGTCTCGATCCCGCGCCGCACCGCCGCGCCCTTGCCCTGGTCGCTGCACCCGATGGCGTGGACCGGGACGGGGGAGCCGGCGAAGCGCTCCAGGACGTCGAGGGTGCCGTCGGCGCTGTTGTTGTCGACCACGACGACCGCCGAGGACCAGGGCCGTCCGGCGAGGTAGTCGAGGGTGGCGGCCACGGTGGAGGGCAGCCGGCGCTGCTCGTTGAAGGCCGGTATCAGCAGTTCGAGTTCCACCGGCGGGCGGACGAGCGGGCGGGGGAGCGGTACGTGCGCGTGGGTGGCGGCCATCACGCCTCGCCTCCTGGGGACAAGGCGCGGGGCGCGGGGCGCACGGGCGCGCGGGGGATCGGTGGGGGTGGGGCGGGTGGGGCGCTGCGACGCGGCCGGTCCGGCGGACGTCAGGGTCCCGGAGGATCCGGCAGGCGCGGCAGGTGCGGCAGGTGCGGCAGGTTCGCCTGGTTCGGCGGGTTCGCCCGGTTCGGCTGGTTCTCCGGAGGCGCGGTCGCGTCGCGCGGTGCGCGTGCGTGCCGTACGGCCCCGGTGCCGGCGCCCGGCGACGTGCGGCCGGCGCGTCCGGTCGAGGGCGGGCACGGCGGCGGCGCGGACCCGGTCGGACGCCCGGCGTGCCGGGTGGGTGTCCGAGCGGTGGGCGGAGCGGCGGGGCGAGCGGCGCCGGGCATCGGCGAGGGGCCAGTCGGTCATCCGCCGCAGGGGATGCGGTGCGGATGCCACCGGCGCTCGGCTGATGCAGAGGGAGGTCACGACGAGCCTCTTCCGACAACCGACCCTACCGAGGGTCTGTCCAGAAATAGTGCTGTTTCCACCGTTAGCACCCTTACGAGCGCTTCGTCAACCGGAGGAGGTGCCGGGACCACGGGCGGCGCGCCCGGGTCGCCGGTGTGCGAGCCGGGACAGCGCGTTGTGCGGCCGTTCGTCGAGCAGGGTGCCGAGGATGCGCGCGCCGTCACGGACCGTGCGGGGGTGTGACGGGCCGTGGCGGTGCGGCAGTTCGAGGCTCGGGACCTCGGCCACGCGCAGCCCGTAGTGGAGCGCGTGCGCGACGAGTTCCGCCCCGAGCTCGACACCGTCCTCGCGCAGGTCCAGCAGGTCCACGAAGGTGCGCCGGAACGCGCAGAACCCGTACCAGAGATCCGTCAGGTGCTGCCCGTACAACTGCCGTGCGACCCGCAGCAGGGCCCGGTGCCCGAGCCGCCGCGAGAGCGGGTAGTCGGCGAAGTCGCCGCCCGCGATGAACCGCGATCCCTTGACGAAGTCGTAACCGCTCTCCAGGTAGTGCAGGAAGTGCGGGATCTCGTGCGGGGACATGCTGCCGTCGGCGTCCATCAGGACGACGAACTCCCCGGTGGCCGCGCGCAGCCCCGCGTGCGGGATGTCGCCCCGGCCGGCGTCCCAGGGACCGAGCCCGCGCACGGTGAGCCCTTCGCGGAACCCCCCGCGCCCCCCGCCGTCACCGGCCGGCGCACCGACCAGGACCACGTCCCCGACACTCGACGGAAGTTGGCCGAGGAGCGGAGCCAGCACCGCTCCGGGGTCCCTGACCTCGGGTCGGACCGTCAGTACGAGGCTCACCGTCCGCGTGCCGGGATCGGGTGACCGGTCGGTCGACCGGCGCAGGGGATGCGAATCGCTACTCATCGGTACGGCCTTCCGCGCGACGAACCCGCGCCCGTCCAGCGTCCTGCGCCGGGGGTGACGCCGTCAAGGCGCCGCCGCCGGAGCGACGCTTCCGCCCGCCCCCCGGAACGCCGTGGCTTCTGCGCGCGCCTCCCCATGGGCATACAATCCGGTCATGGCAGGGCGAATTGAAGACTACGCCCTCGTCGGTGACCTGGAGACGGCGGCGCTCGTCGGGACCGACGGGTCCGTCGACTGGTGGTGCGCCCCCCGCTTCGACTCGCCCGCCTGTCTCGCCTCCCTCCTCGGCGATCCCGGGCACGGCCGCTGGCTGCTCGCCCCGGCCGGCGACGCCCGCTGCTCGCGCAGGAGTTACCGGGGCGACACGCTCGTCCTCGACACCTTCTGGGAATCCTGCTCCGGAACCGTCCGCGTCACGGACTTCATGCCCCCGCGCTCACCGCGCGAGGACGCCCCGCGCATCGTCCGGCTGGTGGAGGGGATCGCCGGACGGGTGGACATGCGGGGCGAGTTGAGGGTGAGGTTCCACCACGGCAGCATCGTGCCGTGGACCCGCTCGGTGGACCGCCGCACCGTCGCGTCCGTCGCCGGACCGGACGCCGCCTACTTCTCCTGCGGGCCCGGCGTGGAACCGGTCGTCACCCCGGACCGCACCACCGTCGAGTTCACCGTCACGGCCGGCCGGCGGGTCGCCTTCGTCCTCGGCTGGCGCCCCTCGCACCTGCCCGCGCCCCCGGCCGCGCCGCCCGCCGGCCTCGACGCCGCCCTCACCCGTACCCTCGCCTTCTGGAACGACTGGGCCGCCGCCCTGCGCTACGAAGGGCCCGCGCGCGAAGCCGTCATCCGCTCCTTGCTCACCCTCAAGGCCCTCACGTACGCCCCCACCGGCGGCGTCGTCGCCGCGGCCACCGCCTCGCTCCCCGAGTCCGTCGGCGGGCCGCGCAACTGGGACTACCGCTTCTGCTGGCTCCGCGACTCCACCTTCACCCTCTCCTGCCTCCTGCGCGGCGGCTACCGCCGGGAGGCGCTCGCCTGGAAGGACTGGCTGGTCCGCGCCGTCGCGGGCGACCCCGCCGATCTCCAGCCGCTCTACGGGGTCGAGGGCCAGCGGCGGCTGCCCGAGACGCACGCCGACTGGCTGCCCGGCTACGAGGGCTCACAGCCCGTCAGATTCGGCAACGCGGCCGTCGGGCAGTTCCAGCTCGACATCTACGGCGAGGTCCTCAGCACCGTCTACTCGGCCGTCCGCTCCGGTGTCGCCCTCGACGCCCCCGCCTGGGCGCTGGTCGCCTCGCTCCTGGAGTACCTCGGCGAACGCTGGCAGGAACCCGACGAGGGGATCTGGGAAGTCCGGGGCCCACGCCGCCACTTCGTCCACTCCAAGGTGATGGCCTGGGTCGCGGCCGACCGGGCCGTCCGGCTGGCCCGCGTCGCCGGACTGCGCGGCTCCCTCGGCCGCTGGCAGTCCCTGCGCCGCGACATGCGCGCGGAGATCTGCGCCCGGGGCTGGAGCGAGGAACAGCAGTCCTTCACCCAGTACTACGGCGGCCGTCAGATCGACGCCACCGCCCTGCTGATCCCCCGGCTCGGCTTCCTCCCCGCCGACGACCCCCGGGTCCTCGGCACCGTGCGGGCCATGGAACGCCTCGACGACCACGGCTTCCTGCGCCGCTACGGCGACACCCGCGACGGCGGCACCCACGAACTCGACGGCCTCGTCGGAACCGAAGGGGCCTTCGTCGCCTGCACGTTCTGGTACGCCGACGCCCTCGCCCTCACCGGCAGGCCCGCGGAGGCCAGGGCGGTCTTCGAGCGGGTCCTCGACATCCGCAACGACGTCGGGCTGCTCGCCGAGGAATGGGACCCGGTGGCCGGCCGCCAGCTCGGCAACACCCCCCAGGCGCTCAGTCACGTGGCGCTGGTGAACACCGCGTTCACCCTCTACGGCACACGGCGCCGGGACCGTACCCCCGCCCGCCCCCTCGCCGTGGCATGACCGCGCGGCGTACCGCCGCGGCTCGCTCCACGGGCACGGCGCTCGACGGACACGCCGCCGGAGCGACCCGGGGGTCACCTCACGGACGGGGGCCCCGGTCCTCGTCCGGCAGGGTCCAGCGCCCGTCGCCGCCCCGGCCCGGACGGAAGCGGCGGCCCTCGTACCGGCGGCGCGAGTCGTGCGACTCGCTCATCGCCTCGAAGGCCACGAACGCGGCGATCACCAGCACGATCACGATCGCGCCCAGGACGTACCAGCCGTTCGGCGCCAGGAACCCGAACGCGATCAGGACGACCAGCCCGATGCCGATCTTGCGCGGCAGCGACATGTGAAGCTCTCCCCCCGGAGAATGCCTGCGGTCTTCCGAGCAGACGCACACACCGCCCGGCCGGTTCCCGCCCTCGGCGTGTCGTTCGGGTGAGTCCAGCGGGCGGGGCCGCCGCGCCTGGGTTCGAATCGGGACATGGCTTCCTACGACAGGCCCCGCGCGGGCGGCACCCCGAGGCCGCTGGAGACCGGTGACACCTGGTGGTACGCCGCCGTGGCAGGCGAGGCCGCGGGATCGTTCAGCGCCAGGGTCCGCACCCGGACCCGGCGCGCCTGCCTCGGGGCCGTCCTCCTCCTCACCGTCGTCTACGCCGGCCTCGTGCTCACCGCGACCGGCCGCCGCTGGGGCGACGCCGCCATGACCGGCCGGCGCGCCGACACCACCGCCGCCACCCTGCTCCGCGAACACCCCTCCCTCGCCGGACTCACCACCCTGTCCCTCGTCGTCGGCTGCGTCCTCCTGGTCGCCATCGGCCTCATACGCAAGCGGTACGTCCCCACCGGGCTCGCCGCCGGTGCGGTCGTCACCGCCCTCGCCGTCACCGGACTCCTCCAGCGGTACGCACCCCGCCCCCGGCTCGTCGACACCGGCGGGGCCCTCGTCCCCAGCGGCTTCCCCAGCGCGCAGACCACCCTCGCCCTGGGCGTCGCCCTCGGCCTGCTCCTCGTCGTCCCCTACCGGCTGCGCAGCCTCGCCGTCGGCACCGCGACGCTCTGGGCCGTCGCCGTCGGCGCGTACACCGTCGCCGCCGGCCAGCACCGGCCCGGCGACGTCATCGCCGCCGCCCTGGTCGTCCTCGCCGTCTTCTGCGGACTGCTCGCCGTCCTCGCCCGCAAGGGCAAGGTGCGCCGCGGCGCCCGCCGGGGACCCGCCCTGCCCGGCCTCCCGGTGACCGTGCCGCTCGCCCTGCTCGCCGCCGCCGGGCTCGGCATCGGCCTCTGGCTCCTCGGCGACACCCTCGCGCTCCCGGCCACCGCCCCCTACGACCCCGCCGAGCTGCGCCTCGCCCACCGCTGCGGACAGGCGCTCGCCGCCGGTGTCGTCGCGGCCTCGGGACTGATCACCCTCGCCCTGCTGCGCCGTGTCGACCTCGACGGCGCCGCGGCCCCGTACCGTCTCGGCGGCCCCTTCGTGGAGGCCGCCGGAGTCCCGAAGGACGGAGAGCTCGTGGGGCCCTTTACCGAGGACCTCGATCACGAGATATCTTGATGTCGAGCAATCTCGCATACGCAGACGTGGAGCTGGAGAACCCTGGTGACTGACTCGACCATCATCTACACCCACACTGACGAGGCGCCCGCCCTGGCGACGTACTCGTTCCTGCCCGTGATCCAGGCGTATGCCTCGCAGGCCGGCGTCACGGTCGAGACGCGGGACATCTCCCTCGCGGGCCGCATCATCGCCGTCTTCCCCGAGTTCCTGGAGGAGGGCCAGCGCATCGCCGACGCCCTCTCCGAGCTCGGTGACCTGGCCAAGACGCCCGGCGCCAACATCATCAAGCTGCCGAACGTCTCGGCGTCGATCCCGCAGCTCAAGGCCGCGATCACCGAGCTCCAGGCGCAGGGCTACGCCCTCCCGGACTACCCGGACGACCCGCAGACGGACCAGGACAAGGACGTCCGCGCCCGCTACGACAAGATCAAGGGCTCGGCCGTCAACCCGGTCCTGCGCGAGGGCAACTCCGACCGCCGCGCCCCGGGCTCGGTCAAGAACTACGCCAAGACCCACCCGCACCGCATGGGCGCCTGGACCTCCGAGTCCAAGACCAACGTCGCCACGATGAGCGAGGACGACTTCGCCGCCACGGAGAAGTCCGCCGTCATCGCGAAGGACGACACCCTCCGGTTCGAGTTCACCGCCGCCGACGGCACCGTCAGCGAGCTCCGCGAGCCGCTGAAGGTCATCGCCGGCGAGGTCGTCGACGCCGCCGTCATGCGCGCCGCCGCCCTGCGCACCTTCCTCAGCGAGCAGGTCGCCCGCGCCAAGGCCGAGGACGTGCTCTTCTCCGTGCACCTCAAGGCCACGATGATGAAGGTCTCCGACCCGATCGTCTTCGGCCACGTCGTGCGCGCCTTCTTCCCGGCCACCTTCGCCAAGTACGGCGAGGTGCTCACCGCCGCCGGCCTGTCCCCGAACGACGGCCTCGGCACCGTTCTGGGCGGCCTGGACGCCATCCCGCACGGCCTCGGCGCCGAGATCAAGGCTTCCTTCGAGGCCGAGATCGCGGACGGCCCCGCCCTGGCGATGGTCGACTCCGACAAGGGCATCACCAACCTGCACGTGCCGTCCGACGTCATCGTCGACGCCTCGATGCCGGCCATGATCCGCACCTCCGGCCACATGTGGGGCCCGGACGGCCAGGAGGCCGACACCCTCGCCGTCCTGCCGGACCACAGCTACTCCGGCGTGTACCAGGCGGTCATCGAGGACTGCCGCGCCCACGGCGCCTTCGACCCGTCGACCATGGGCTCCGTCCCGAACGTCGGCCTCATGGCGCAGAAGGCCGAGGAGTACGGCTCCCACGACAAGACCTTCGAGATCGCGCAGGCCGGCACCGTCCGCCTCGTCGACTCCGAGGGCAACGTCGTCCTGGAGCAGGAGGTCGCCGAGGGCGACATCTTCCGCGCCTGCCAGACCAAGGACCTGCCCATCCAGGACTGGGTCAAGCTCGCCGTCACCCGCGCCCGTGCCACCGGCTCCCCGGCCGTGTTCTGGCTGGACGAGGCCCGCGCCCACGACGCGCAGCTGATCGCCAAGGTGAAGCAGTACCTGCCGGAGCACGACACCGAGGGCCTGGACATCAAGATCCTGTCCCCGGTCGACGCGACCACGTTCTCCCTGGAGCGCATCCGCCGCGGCGAGGACACCATCTCCGTCACCGGCAACGTCCTCCGTGACTACCTGACCGACCTCTTCCCCATCCTGGAGCTGGGCACCAGCGCCAAGATGCTGTCGGTCGTCCCGCTGATGGCGGGCGGCGGCCTCTTCGAGACCGGCGCCGGCGGCTCCGCCCCGAAGCACGTCCAGCAGCTCGTCAAGGAGAACTACCTCCGCTGGGACAGCCTCGGCGAGTTCTTCGCCCTGGCCGCCAGCTTCGAGCACCTCGCGACCACCACGGGCAACGCCCGTGCCCAGGTCCTCGCCGACACCCTCGACCGCGCCACCGGCACCTTCCTCAACGAGGACAAGTCGCCGACCCGTCGCCTCGGTGGCATCGACAACCGCGGCAGCCACTTCTACCTGGCCCTGTACTGGGCCCAGGAGCTGGCCGCCCAGACCGAGGACGCGGAGCTGGCCAAGGCCTTCGCGCCGCTGGCCGAGACCCTCGCCTCGAACGAGCGGAAGATCGTCGACGAGCTCGTCGCCGTCCAGGGCTCCCCGGCCGAGATCGGTGGCTACTACCAGCCCGACCCGGCCAAGGCCGCGGCCGTGATGCGCCCGTCCGCCACCTTCAACGAGGCCGTCGCGTCCCTCGTCTGATCCGGCGCACGACCCGTACCGCCCCGGCCGGAATCCTTCCGGCCGGGGCGGTCCCGTCGGTGGCGCATCCGCCGTCCGGGTGTGAACCTGGATGGATGAGCTGGGCATCTTGGACGACCGCCGGTGTCTACACCGGGCGAGGTGGGGTGCTGACCGACGAGGCGGGCGTGGTCACGGGAGATCTGACCGTGCACACGACCTGGGCCGACCGGGAAGCACGCGTGGCCGTGCAGTACAGCGGCGCATCCGACTGGTTCACCATGTCGGGCAGTCCCGTTCCGTGCGCATCGGAGGAGGAGAGCCGCGATCTCCACGACGCCGTCGTGGCAGCCGTCCGGGAGGGGAACGGGGCCACGGTCCCGAGCCTGCCCGTCCCGCCGCTGTGACCGCCGAGGCGACCGGCACCCAGAGAAGTGTTATCCCTCCCGCGCCCACGGGTCTCCGAACGACGGGGGACTCGGACCAGGGATGAGGGAGCAGATCCATGCACAGC
Source organism: Streptomyces sp. Root1304 (assembly GCF_001426405.1). Lineage (GTDB taxonomy): Bacteria > Actinomycetota > Actinomycetes > Streptomycetales > Streptomycetaceae > Streptomyces. Next base: position 190,577 of record NZ_LMEP01000023.1, read on the forward strand.
GACGAGCGCCGCACCACCGCACTGGTGGAGGCGGCGAGGGCCGGTGACGCGCACGCCAGGGACGCGCTGGTGCGCGCGTACCTGCCCCTCGTCCACAACATCGTCGGGCGGGCCCTCGACGGCCACGCCGACACGGACGACATCGTCCAGGAGACGATGGTCCGCGCCCTGGACGGTCTGACCGGTCTCCGCGACCCGGCCCGCTTCAGGTCCTGGCTCGTCGCCATCGCCATGAACGGGATACGCCGCCGCTGGCGCGAACAGCGCCAGGACCCCGTGCCCGGCCTCGACCGGGCCGCCGACCTCGCCGATCCGGCCGGCGACTTCACCGAACTCACCATCCTCAGGCTCGGCCTCTCCGGGCAGCGCCGCGAGGTCGCGCGCGCGACCCGCTGGCTCGACGGGGACGACCGGGAACTCCTCGCGCTGTGGTGGCTGGAGGCCGCCGGCGAGCTGACCCGCGCCGAACTCGCGGAGGGGCTCGGCGGGATCTCCCCGCAGCACGCCGCCGTCCGCGTCCAGCGGATGAAGGAGCGACTGGAGACCGGCCGGGCCGTCGTCCGCGCCCTGGACGCCGCACCGGTGTGTCCGGACCTCGCCGAGACGCTCACGGCCTGGGACGGCCGGCCGTCCCCGCTCTGGCGCAAACGCGTCGCCCGCCACCTGCGGACCTGCGCCGCGTGCGCGGGACCGTCGGCCGGACGCGGCGGCCTGGCCCCGGTGGAGGGCCTCCTCGTCGGCATCGGCCTCGTCCCGCCGCTGGCGCTGACGTTCACGCACGGCGAGTCGGCGGGGGCGGTGGCGTGGGAGTCCGCCGGGCACGCCGTGCCGGTGGGGCCGGCGGGGCAGGGGAGGCCGGTGGAGCCCGTACCGCTCGGGTCCCTCACGCGGGGCGTGCCGCCGGAGCCGCCCACCGGCCCCGGTGGTCGGTGGACGCCGGTCCGGCGCTCCGTCCTCGCCGGCGCGGCGGCCGTCGCCGTGCTCGGGGCCGTCGCCCTGCTCGTACCCCCGGAGCCCCACGCGCGCGTGGCGCCCGCCGCGCCCCCGGCGACCCGAACGCCGGTCCCGACCTGGTCCGCCCCGGCACCGGCCCCGGCTCCGCGGCCGACGGTCACCGCCCACCGGCCCGCCCCCACCTCCGCGCCTCCCGCGTCCCCGAGCCCGGTACCTCCCGCGCCGAGCGCCGAGGAGCAGGTGACCGGACTCGTGAACAGACTGCGGGCCGCGGCGGGCTGCGCGCCGCTCCGCGTCGACTCCCGGCTCTCCGGCGCGGCCCGCGCCCACGCCCGTGACATGGCCGCCCGGGGCTACTACGGACACGCCAGTCCCGAGGGCGACTTCGCGGACGCGCGGATCACCGCCGCCGGATACGACTGGAGCGCCTGGGCGGAGAACCTGGACCGGGGGACCACCGACCCCGCCTCGGTCGTCGACGACTGGACGGACGGCGCGGCGCACGAGGAGAACATGCTCGACTGCCGCTACCGCGACACCGGGGTGGCGTCGGTCCCCGGTCCCCGCGGCACGATCTGGGTGCAGAAGCTGGCGGCCCCCGCGCACTGAGGCGCGGGGACCGCCGGCGGGGCGCCGTCCGCTACCGCTTGGCCCCGAAGTCCTGCACCCACCAGGGGCCGTTGGCGGTCAGGGTCACCCCGACGCCGATGTCCTTGAAGGAGCAGTTGAGGATGTTCGCCCGGTGGCCGGGGCTCTCCATCCAGTCCTCCATCGCCAGCTCCGGGGTCTTCGGCCCGCGGTGGATGTTCTCGCCCCAGGTCGACCACGCGTATCCGGCACCGCTCATCCGGTCACCGGCGTCCCGCCCCTCCGGAGTGTCGTGCTCGTAGTAGTCCCTGGCCGCCATGTCGTCGGCGTGCGCCTGCGCGGCGGTCCGCAGATGGTTCTCGGCGCGGAGCGGCCCGCAGCCGGCCTTCTCGCGCTCGGCGTTGGCGAGGGCGACGACGTCCTGGACGAATCGGTCCGCCTTCCCCGCGGGCGCCTCCGCCCCGGTGGCCGGAGCCTGTTGCTCCGGCTGCCGCTCCGGGGGCCGTACGGGCGCCCGTTCCTCCCGCTGTCCCTTCGAGTCGGCCTTCGGGCGCGACGCCGGATCCGTGCGCGGCGGCGTGGTACCGGCCCGGTGGGGAGCGGGCGTCGGGGCGGTCGCGGTCGCGGCCGGGGGCCGGGGGGAGGGGGTCGCCTCCCGTACGGTCTCCGAAGCGGCGGACAGATCCCCGGCGCCGGCGGCCCCGGACGGCGCGACCGGCGCGACGGCGGAGGGCCCGGCGACCGGGGGACCGGAGTCACCGGAGGCCACGTACACCCCCGTCGCGACCGTCAGCACGGCCGCCGCGGCCCCGGCGACGGTCACGCCGGTACGGAACGGCGTCCGGCGTGCCGGACGCCGCCGCGCACCGCCGCCCTTGCGGTGCCGGCCCGCCGGCGCCGCCGACCCCTCCTCCGCGACGGCATCCGGTGCGGAGTCCCGCGGGGGGACGCCCCACGCGAAGGAGTCGGGGTGCGGGCCGTGTTCGGGGATCCGGGGGTGGCCGGGGTCGTCGTGGTGGTCGTGGTGCCGCATGGAGCTCCGCTCTCTCGCCGTGGTCGCCGGACGGTCCGGCGCTGGGGAGAGCCACCGGGGCGACGGCGATAACACTTTCCGGACCCGGCCGCCCCGACACACCTCGTCAACCTGACGCGTCAACCCGACGCGTCCGTCCTTCCGGCACCCTTTCAGCCCTGCGGAACCACCGCCACCGGACACGGGGCGAGGTGCAGCGCCGCGTGCGCCACGGAACCGATCCGAGGTCCGACGGCCCCCCGCTCGGCGCGCCGGCCGACCACGAGGAGCTGCGCGGCCCCGGAGCCGGAGAGCAGCACCTGGCCGGCGCTGCCGAGCTCGACGTGCTCGGTCACGGGGACGTCCGGGTACCGTTCGCACCAGGGCGCGAGGGCCTCGCGCAGGGCCTTCTCCTCGTACGGGACGAGCCCGCCCGCCTCGTCGGCGAGCCGCATGGAGGCAGGGCTGTACGCGTAGAGCGGCGGCAGGCTCCACGCCCGGACGGCCCGGACGGACGCTCCGCGCGCGGCGGCGGTCGCGAAGGCGAAGCCGAGGGCGGCGGCGCTGTCCTCGGGGCTGCCGAGCTGGCCGACGAGCACGTGTCCGGTGGGCGGTTCGGCCGGCTCGCCGTCGCGGGTGCGGACGGCCACGACGGGGCGGGTGGCGCCGGCGATGACCTGCTGGCCGTACGAGCCGAGCAGGAAGCCGGCGACGGCGCCGTGCCCGCGCGAGCCGATGACGAGCATCTCGGCGTGCTTCTCGGCGCCGAGCAGCGCGGCGACCGGCGTGTCGGGAAGGACCTCGGCGGAGAGCGCGAGGCCGGGGTGCCGCCCGGCGACGGTGGCCTCCGCCTCGCGCAGCACCGCTTCCGCGGCCCGCTCCTGGGTGGCACGGTCCTGGACCAGTGGGAGGTCGAGCGGTCCCCAGCGCCAGGCGTGGGCGAGCCGTAGCGGGAGCCCCCGGTGGAGGGCCTCGCGGGCGGCCCAGTCGGCCGCGGCGAGACTCTCCGGGGAACCGTCCACTCCTGCGACGATCTCACGACTCATCAGGCTGCCTCCGTCGGTGCGGTGACGGGCCCGCCCGGTGGTCGGGCCCTCCTCCCTCCAGCTTGGGCCCATCGGCCGCCCGGCGAGAGGGCCGGACGTCCCGACATGCCGGTCCGTCCGGCCCTTCGTACCTCTGGCGGCCCCGCGGTCCGGCCCCGCCGTCAGGCGAGCAGGGTGAGCCGGGCGTGGGTCCCGTTGAGGTAGTGGTCGCCGATGTCCCGCAGCCGGTGGGCCGCCTGGGTGGGGGCGGTGAGGGTACGGGCGTTGCGCCAGAAGCGGTCGAAGCCGGGGCCGCCGGTCCGGGGTTCGGCGCCCGCCGTCCCGTCGACGAGTTCCAGGACGCGGGTGGTGATGTGGACGGCCGCCCGGCCCGCGACCGTCTCGGCGGCGGCCACCAGGACCGCGATGTCGGCCCGTTCCTCAACCCCGAGCGTCCACGCGGCGAGCAGGCCGCGCGTCAGGGCGTCCGTCGCCCGTTCCACCACCGCGGCGGCGGCGTGCGCGGCCGTCGCCAGTTCCCCGTAGGCGAGCAGTAGATACGGATCGTCCCCGGCGCCGGCCGGTACGGAGCCGCCCGAGGCGGGGCGGTCCGCCCCGCCGGACGGGGGCGGCCCCGCCTGTCCGGCCCGGCTGATGTCCCGGGCCTCGGCGAGTGCTCCCTCGGCGATCCCGAGGCCGACATGGACCAGGAGGAGCCGCAGGGCGAGCGGGGCGAGGGTGGAGAAGGGGGCGACGGCGTGCTCGTCGTGGGGGAGCGTCCCGAGGACCTGCCCGGGTGCGACGGGCACCCGGTCGAAGGTCACGGTGCCCGCCCCGGCGAGCCGTTGGCCGACCCGCTCCGCCCCGGGCTCGGTGAACACCCCGGGCGCGGCGGGGTCCACCAGGACGACGAGCAGGTCGCCGGCTCCGTCGGGGCGCGCCCCGACGACCAGCCGGTCGGCCACGGCGACGGCGGAGGCGAACGTACGGCTTCCGTCGAGGATCCAGCCGCCCCCTCCGTCGCCCGCCGGGGTGAGCGCGAGACCGGGGCCGGTCTCGGAGCGGGGCGGTTCGACGCCCCCGGCGAGCAGCCAGTGCTCCTCGGCGGTGCGGGCGTCGAGCGGGCTCCCGGACCCGTGGACCGGGTCGAGGAAGCGGCTGGTCCAGGAGAGCGCGTAGTGGTGGGCGAGGAGTTCGCCCACGGAGCTGTCGGCGGCGGAGATCTCCCGTACGACCGCGCAGGCGGCCCGCCAGTCGGCGCCCCGGCGGTCCGGCCCGGGGGCCGTGAGCAGGGCGGGCAGCCCGGCCTCCTGGAGCCGGGCGACCTCGTCGAACGGCGCCTTGCCCGCCCTGTCCCTGGCGAGCGCGTCGACGGCGAGGTCGTCGGCGAGCTCACGGGTGACGCGGGGCCAGAAGTCGTCGTCAGCGAGCCGGTGGACAGGTGCGGAAGGGGTGCGTGCCGCTGGTCTCTTCGGCGATTTCCTCGGCGTACTCACGTCACCTCACCTGATTCATGAATCCCCAGTGGACCAGTAGGGATAGTGGCAGAGGTGGTCCCTCCGCCCCAAGGGGCGTCCATGGGCTGGACAAGGTCGTCCTGATCCGCGAGACGGTGGCAAGTCGCCGCAGGTGGTGGAGAGTTGGCCCCGACGGTCAGGGGTTGGTCCAGGCCTCCGGGTCCTCCGTGAGCTCCACGATCCCCTCCGGCAGCCGGGCCGCCGCCACCTCCGCGAGCGAGACGCCGAGCACCTGGCGGACACCGGCCCGCAGGGCGATCCACAGGGGCAGCAGCGACTCGGCGGGTCCGGTGTAGGACAGGTCCGGCGGCCGTTCCCCGCGTACGGAGACCAGGGGGCCGTCCACGCAGCGGATGACGTCCGCGACCGAGATCGTCTCGGCGGGCGCCGCCAGCCAGTACCCGCCGTTGCCGCCGCGCTGGCTCCGTACGAGGCCGCCCTTGCGCATGTCGCCGAGGATGCTCTCCAGGAACTTGTGCGAGATGCCCTGGCCGTCGGCGATGGCCTCGGCCTTCAGCGGCCCCGCGTCCTGGGCCGCGGCGAGCTGGAGGGCGGCCCGTACCGCGTAGTCGGCCCTGGCTGAAATGCGCATGCGCGCATTATTCCGCACGGGCGGGACGGGGTGGTGCGACCGGGCGGGGCAGGGGGTCCGGTCGGGCGTGCCCGCGGAGACCGTACCGACGCCCCTGGTGCGGCGGCGCGTTCCGCACCCTTGACGCCGCACCCGGCCGGTCCGACACTCAAGGGGCGGGAAACCCGAGCGAACAGGTAGGGAACCATGGGACGCACCGGCCGGCGGGACACCGCGACCGCCGCGCACCTCCCGCGCTCCCTGCCCCACCTCACCTCGCGCCGCCACATCGACCTGCTGCGGGTCTGCAGCGCGGCGAGTCCGCCGCGCGAGGGGCACCTCCCGGCGTGTCGGCTCCGCGGCCCCGGGGCGCACCGGCCCGTCGCGCGCGGTCGGTCCCGGTTCGAGGCCCGCTTCGGGTCCCCGGCCCGGTCCCGCCGGGGTGTCCGTCCCACAGGCTGAGACGCCCGTCCGCCGTCACGAGGTGCACGCGCTGGGCGAGGTCCCCGTCCGCCGTAGGGGACACACACCGTGCGAGGTCCCCGTCCGCCGTAGGGGACACCCGCGCCGTGCGAGGTCCCCGTCCGGCCGGAACGCCCCGCCGATCCCGCCCCGCCGATCAGGCCCGCGCCTCCTCCTTCCCGTACCCCTGCTGCCCCCGGACCCCGTGCCGCCCGCGCCACCGTCGCCCGTCCGCGACCGGCGCCCTCGCACGCCGCCCGGCCCAGCACCGAGCACCCTCAAGGGAGAAGCATGTCCGTCGTCCCGTCCTCGCTGCTGCCCGCCTCCGCCGTCCCCGCCTTCCGCGGCCGCATCGGCCGCGACGTGCGCAGCGGCCACTACGCCGCACCGCACCGCTATCGCCTCCACGTCGCGCCCTCCGCCCCCGACTGTCTGAGGATCGCCCTCACCCACAGCCTCCTCGGACTCGACGACACGCTCCCCCTCACCGCCCTCCCCGAGACCCCCGGCACGCCCGACGGCGGATACGCCGCGCTCCGCCCGCTGTACGAGGCGAGCGCCCACCTCTACACCGGACCCGCCGCCGCGCCCGTCCTCAGCGACCGCTGGACCGGACGGATCGTCAGCACCCACGCCCCCGACATCCTGCGCGACCTCGCCCTCCGCTTCCGCGGCGAAGGCCCCGACCTGCTGCCCGAGGAACACCGGGACGCCATCGAGGCCGTCGCCGACCTGTGCGAACGCAGCGTCAACCGGGCCGCCCAGCACGCCGGCGAACTCGGGATCGACGGCGAGGCCGCCCACCGCGACCCGCTCACCGTCCTCTTCGCGGCCCTCGGCTCCCTGGAACGCCGCCTCGCCCGCACCCCCTACGTGCTCGGCGACGCGCCGACCGCCGCGGACGTCCACGTCTGGACCACCCTGGTCCAGCTCGACACCGTCCACCGCTGGCACCTGGACGCCGCCGCGATGGACCGCGTCGCCGGACACCCGGCCCTGTGGGCGTACGCCCGACGGCTCGCCGCCCGCCCCGAGTTCAGCCGCTGTCTCGACGTCGACGCCGTCCTGCGCCGCCACCGCGCCCACTGCCGGGGCCGCGAGGCGGCGGGCGCCGCGATCCGCCTCGTCGACTGGCCCGCCACCGCCCGCTGACACCCGCCGCGCCCGGGCGGACGATGCCGGTCCGGCGCCGGGCGCGGCTCAGCCGATCCGATGACCCGCCAGGGGCCCCGTGGCGTCGCCCGCGCCCGCGCGGACCCCGCGCAGGAACGCGTCGAGGGCCTCCAGCGAACTCCGCGACGGCTCCCACTCCAGCTCCCTGCGGGCCCGCTCGGTCGCCAGCAGCGGCATCTGCCGCAGCGCGTCGAAGAGCCCCGGGGAGGCCGGGGCGAGCCGGAGCCGCCACGCCGCGGACAGGGCACCCCGCACGGCGCCCGCCGGCACCCGCACCGGCCGGGCCTTCAGCAGTTCGCCCAGGGCCGCCGCGTCGATCACCGGCTCGGCGGCCAGATTGAACGCGCCCCGGACGTCCCGCAGGAGCGCCCGGCGGTAGGCCTCGGCCGCGTCCTCGGTGTGCAGGACCTGGAAGCGCAGCCCCTCGAACTCGGGGAGCAGCGGCAGCAGATCGGGCCGCATCAGCTGGCCGGGGAAGAACCGCCCCGCGAAGATCCGCCGCTGCGAGCTCGCCGACTCCTCCTTGAAGAGGAAGGCCGGACGCATCCGCACCACCCGGATCAGCGGGTGATCCCGCTCGAACGTGTCGAGGACCCGCTCCAGATACGCCTTCTCGCGGGTGTACGCGGCCCCCGGCCAACCGTGTGTCGGCCATGCCTCGGACACCGGGGCGCCGCCCTTCGGGCCTGGGGAGTACGCCCCCACCGAGGAAGCGTGCACCAGGACCGGCACCCGCGCCGCCGCGACCGCGTCGAAGACCCGCACCGCGCCGAGCACGTTCGTCCGCCAGGTCTCCAGCGGATCGTGGGTCGGGCCGAACCGCCAGGCCAGATGCACCACCGCGTCCGCCTCGGCCACGTACGCGGCGAGCCGTGGCTCGTCCCCCTCCCGGGAGAGGTCCACCTCGGCCCACTCGACCCCGGGGAGGTCGAGTTCCGGCCGGCGCCGGGCGAGACCCAGGACCGAGCCGACGCGCGGCTCGCCGGCCAGGACCCGGACCAGGCTGGTCCCCACATTGCCGGTGGCGCCGGTCACGACCACCCGCGAGAGCGTGCTCGGGTTCATGTCTCCGACCCTCCGCCATGGGCGGCGGAACCGCACCCCGGGCCGGCCCCCCGCACCGGCCCCGTCACGCAGCGTGTCCGTGTCGGTCGCGGGCGTGGCCGACGACCGGGAGTATGGAGCGACTCAGGAGACAGGAGTTCCCCATGCTGCTGCCCGACAGGAACACGGTCGACCGGCTGCTCCGGCAGTACCGCGCCCAGGAGCGGACCGTACTGGCCAGGCCGTGCGACCTGTCGGCCCGCCGGCGCTTCGAGGACACCGCGTACACGCTGTGCGTCCTCATGGGCGAGCGGACCGCCCGCGAAGCCGTCCACGCCGCCGAACGCCACCTCGGCGGGAGCCACCCCGCCTCCCGGCAGGCCCTCGAAGGGCTCCCCGGCGCCTGAGCCACCCGCCGGGAGGCCGGTCACGGCCGCCGGGCTGCGGATCACGAGGCCGATCAGGATTCGAGAAGCGTCGCCGTCCCGCCGCCCTATAGCGTGGCTGCCACGGACCCGCGATACGCCCGTCGTCGGACACGACGGGACGGCGCCGGTCCGTGTGCGGCCCCTCGCGACAGGTGGAGAGACGATGAGCAAGGCCCCCAGGGTGGACGAGCAGGCGGCGCACCCGGCCGACCGGCACGACCTGATCCGTGTGCACGGCGCACGGGAGAACAACCTCAAGGACGTCAGCATCGAGATCCCGAAGCGCCGGCTCACGGTGTTCACCGGCGTCTCCGGCTCGGGCAAGAGCTCTCTGGTCTTCGACACGATCGCCGCCGAGTCACAGCGGCTGATCAACGAGACGTACAGCGCCTTCGTCCAGGGCTTCATGCCCACGCTCTCCCGCCCCGAGGTCGACGTCCTCGACGGCCTCACCACCGCGATCATCGTCGACCAGCAGCGGATGGGAGCCGACCCCCGCTCCACGGTGGGCACCGCCACCGACGCCAACGCGATGCTCCGCATCCTCTTCAGCCGCCTCGGCAAGCCGCACATCGGCCCGCCCAGCGCCTACGCCTTCAACGTCCCCTCGGTGAAGGCGAGCGGCGCGATCACCGTCGAGCGCGGCGCCAAGACGACCGTCAAGGCCAGCTTCAACCGCACCGGCGGCATGTGCCCGAACTGCGAGGGCCGGGGCACGGTCTCCGACATCGACCTCAGCCGGCTCTACGACGAGACGAAGTCCCTCGACGACGGCGCGCTCACCATCCCCGGCTACACCCCGGGCGGCTGGAACTACCGCCTCTACAGCGAGTCCGGCTTCGTCGACCCGGGCAAGCCCATCGGCAAGTACACCAAGAAGGAACTGAAGGACTTCCTCCACCACGAGCCGACCCGCATGAAGATCGCGGGCATCAACATGACGTACGAAGGGCTCATCCCCCGGATCCAGAAGTCGTTCCTGGCCAAGGACAAGGAGGGCATGCAGCCCCACATCCGGGCCTTCGTCGAGCGGGCCGTCACCTTCACCACCTGCCCCGAGTGCGAAGGCACCCGCCTCGCCGAGGGCGCCAGGGCCTCGAAGATCAAGCGGATCAGCATCGCCGACGCCTGCGCGATGCAGATCAGCGACCTCGCCGAATGGGTCAGGGGCCTGTCGGAGCCCTCGGTGGCACCGCTGCTCACCGCGCTCCAGCTGACCCTGGACTCCTTCGTCGAGATCGGCCTCGGCTACCTCTCCCTCGACCGGCCCGCCGGCACGCTCTCCGGCGGCGAGGCGCAGCGCGTCAAGATGATCCGGCACCTCGGCTCCTCCCTCACCGACGTCACCTACGTCTTCGACGAGCCCACCGTCGGCCTGCACCCCCACGACATCCAGCGGATGAACGAGCTGCTGCTCCAGCTCCGCGACAAGGGCAACACCGTGCTCGTCGTCGAGCACAAGCCCGAGACGATCGCCATCGCCGACCACGTCGTCGACCTCGGCCCCGGCGCCGGCACGGCGGGCGGCAGCGTCTGCTTCGAGGGCACCGTCGAAGGGCTGCGGACGTCGGGCACCGTCACCGGCCGCCACATCGACGACCGGGCCTCCGTCAAGGACGGCGTGCGGAAGGCGACCGGAAAGCTGGAGATCCGGGGCGCGGGCACCCACAACCTGCGCGACGTCGACGTGGACGTCCCGCTCGGGGTGCTCACCGTCATCACCGGCGTCGCCGGCTCCGGCAAGAGCTCCCTCGTGCACGGCTCCCTGCCCGCGGGGGACGACGTCGTGTCGATCGACCAGAGCCCGATCCGCGGTTCGCGCCGCAGCAACCCCGCGACGTACACCGGACTGCTCGACCCGATCCGCAAGGCCTTCGCCAAGGCCAACGGCGTGAAGCCCGCGCTGTTCAGCGCCAACTCCGAGGGCGCCTGCCCCACCTGCAACGGCGCGGGCGTCATCTACACCGACCTCGGCATGATGGCCGGCGTCTCCTCCACCTGCGAGGACTGCGAGGGCAAGCGGTTCCAGGCCTCCGTCCTCGAATACCTCCTCGGCGGCCGTGACATCAGCGAGGTCCTCGCGATGTCCGTCGCGGAGGCCGAGGAGTACTTCGCCGACGGCGAGGCGAAGACCCCGGCCGCGCAGCGCATCCTCGCCCGGCTCGCCGACGTCGGCCTCGGCTACCTCAGCCTCGGACAGCCGCTCACCACCCTGTCCGGCGGCGAGCGGCAGCGCCTCAAGCTGGCCACGCACATGGGCGACAAGGGCGGCGTCTACATCCTCGACGAGCCGACCACCGGCCTGCACCTCGCCGACGTCGAGCAGCTCCTCGGGCTGCTCGACCGCCTCGTGGACTCCGGCAAGTCGGTCATCGTCGTCGAGCACCACCAGGCGGTCATGGCCCACGCCGACTGGATCATCGACCTGGGCCCCGGCGCCGGCCACGACGGCGGCACCATCGTCTTCGAGGGCACCCCGGCGGACCTCGTGGCCGCCCGTTCGACCCTCACCGGCGAACACCTGGCGGCGTACGTGGGGGCGTGACCGGGAGGGCGGACCTGAGCGGCGGCCCGGTGGTTCACACCCCCGGGCCGCCGGCCGGGAACAGGACCCGGGGCCTGTCCACGCACGTGTCCCGCGAGGTGGGGCCGCCGAACCGTAGCCGGTCGTACGCCGTGAACGCCGGTTCCAGGGCATCGAGCTCGTCCACCCGCGCGTGGAGGGCGGCACGCCACTCCGGAGAGGGATCGGCAGGGGCGCTCTCCAGAGTCCCGGCGATCCCGGTCGCCAGCTCGTCCTTCCTGCGGATGTGCGCCGGAGTGACGCTGTGCAGACAGACGTACTGTCCGCTCAGATACGCCCTCCACTCCGCCTCGCCCCGCTCCCCGTCCTCCCAGTGCCCGGTGAACCAGGCACGCAGCCGGTCGGATCCGCCCGCCGCCTCGGTGAGCCGGAACAGGTCACACGGCACCATCTCCGTGCCGTCCGAGCGCAGATAGCCCGGCAGCGGAAGCAGCCCCGCCAGCATCAGCCGCCGGGCTTCGTCGGCGTCCCGGCAGCGCGAGGCGCACAGCGCCTCCAGGGCGACGAACTGTCCGGTGACGTACGCGTCGTCGGCCGCGGTCATCGGATGGTCGCCGTTCACCTCGCGGAACCGCTCCGCGATCCGCCGTACCAGCGTCCGGTCCGTCATCACACCACTCCCCGGGGAAGGCCGTCCGAGGCCCTCCCGGACGGCGTCCCTGCAGGCTAGAAGCCGGACCGTACGGCGCCCGCCGAACCGTGGCCGACACGACCCGGTCCGATGCCTCCAGTGGCACCGCACGACCGGCGGTCCGTGGGACGACCGTCCGTCCGCGCGATCAGCCCGCCCGGCGGGCCGCCCTGCGCCGCAGGCCCCACAGCGCCAGGGCGGCCGCGCAGGCCGAGCCGACGAGGGCCAGCGGAAGTCCGGCCGACGCGCCCGAGGGCTCCTCCCCGTCCGCGGCGGCCACCGCTCCGGCCCGGGGCGTCGAACCGTCCGCGCCCCCGCCGCCGTCCCGGGTCACCGACACCGCGCGGGTGCCCGCCTCGGCCGCGGCCTTCACCCGTTCCGGAAGGAGCGAGCCCACCGGCCGTACGCGCCCGGCCGACGCGAAGCCCCAGTCGAGCAGCTCGCGGGCCTCCTCGTACACCGTGAACCCGCCGCCGTCCTGCGGGTTCATCACCGAGACGACCAGCGTCCTGCCGTCCCGACGGGCGGCGGAGACCAGGGTGTTGCCCGCGTTGCTCGTGTAGCCGTTCTTGATGCCGAGGAGCCCCGGGTAGCGGGCCACCCCGTCCGCGCCCGTGAGCAGCCGGTTGGTGTTCGCGATGCCGTACGACCAGGTGCCCGCGGGGAAGTCCGCGTAGGGCGTCGAGCAGTACCGGGTGAACGCCGGGTCCTGGAGGCCCGTCCGGCCGAAGAGGGCCAGGTCGTACGCGGAGGAGACCTGCCCCGGCGCGTCGTACCCGTCGGGCGACACCACGTGCGTGTCGTGCGCGCCCAGGGACCGGGCCTTCTCCTGCATCTGCCGGGTCATCGACTCCCAGCCGCCGTTCATCGAGGCCAGGACGTGCACGGCGTCGTTCCCCGAGCTGAGGAACACCCCGTTCCACAGGTCGGAGACCTTGTACGTGTACCCCTCCTTCACCCCGACCAGGCTGCTGCCGTCCCCGATCCCGGTCAGCTCGGCATCGGCCACGGTGTGCCGCTCGGACGGCTCGTGGTGGGGGAGCGCGGTGAGGGCGAACAGCGTCTTCAGCGTGCTGGCCGGGGGCAGCTTCCGGTGTGCGTCCCGTGCGGCGAGCACCTCGCCCGACGAGGCGTCGGCCACCACCCACGACAGGGCGGAGACCGAGGGCACGGCGGGCGCGCCCGGCAGCGGCTGCACCTGCGTGCCCTTCCGGTCGAGCCGCGCCGGGTCGACGTGCTGCCGCGCGGGCGGCGTCGGCTCCCCGACGGAGGAGGCGGAGGTGACCGAGGAGGCGGGGGTGACGGAGGACGCCGCGGCCGCCGGAACGGGCAGCACGAACAGCAGCGCCGCGGAACCGGCGGCGGCATGACGGACAGCTGACGTGACGATCATTCAGCCACCGTAGGAACGGCTCGTCGGACGCGCAGATCGGAGTGCGCCGACCGGCGTAGCGGGTGTGGCGTACGGGTATGGCGCCGGGCGCCCCGCGCAGCTCGACGTGCCACCACCCGGCGTCGCCTGACGTGCCACCACCCGGCGTCGCCTGACGCGTCGCCACCCCGTGCCGTCCGACGCGTCACCAGCCCCGCGCCTCGGCCGGCTCCCGGCCGCCTCCGTACCGTTCCCCACCGCTCCGGAACGGCCCGCCGTCCCGTTGTCGGTGGCGCAGGGCATCCTTGTGACGTGCCCTCATACCTCCACCAGAGCAACGCCGTTCCGGCCGAGACCCCGCCGGCGCCGGCCCCCCGGGCGGTCCCCGGACCCGCGAGGTCCCCCGGCGCCCCCGGCGGCGGCCCCTTCGGCGCGCCCGCCTTCCGGTCCGAGCGGCAGCTCCGAGGTGCCCCCGCCGGGCACATGATCGTCTGTGGGGACGACGCGCTCGCCCATCGCCTCGCGGGCGAACTGCACGAGGTGTACGGGGAGCGGGTCACGCTCCTGGTCCCGGCACGGCCCGACGCGCCCCGCACGACCGTCGCCCGCGCGGGGCGGGCCCTCGCCCTCTTCGGGCGGGTCACCGCCGCCGTCGCCCGTACCACCGTCCCCACCACGGCCGGCGCGGGCGCCGGAGGCGGTGACGGCGCCGACCCCACCGGCGCCCTGCGCGTCGTGGAGGCGGCCGAGGCCGACGACCGGGCCCTGACGGACGCGGGCGTGGAGCGGGCCGCCGCGCTCGCCCTCGTCCACGAGGACGACGAGACCAACATCCGGGCGGCGCTCACCGCCCGCCGCCTCAACCCCGGGCTCCGGCTGGTCATCCGGCTCTACAACCACAAGCTCGGACAGCATCTCGAAACCCTCCTCGACCAGGCCGCCGCCGTCGCCGAACCCGGCATCGACCCCGAGAAGCTCGACGCCGCCACCACCGTCCTCTCCGATGTCGACACCGCCGCCCCCGGTCTCGCCGCGGCGGCCGTCGCGGGCACCAGCAAGGTGGTCCAGGCCGGCGGTCTCCTCCTGCACGCCGTCGAGCGGCTGCCGGCCGCGGGCGAGGCCCCCGACCCGGGCCTCTGCACGCTCGCCCTGCTCTCCGCCACGGCCGGGGACCCGGCGGGCTGCGAGGGCTCCGAACGCAGCGGCGAGGAAGGCCCGCGCCTGCTGCCCGACGACCGGACGGTCGCCGCCGCCACCGGCCGCGCCGCCGTCACCCTCGAAGCGGTCACCCCGGCGGGTCCCGCCGTGCCCGCCGGCCGCCTCGCCGCCTCCGCGCTCCCCGTCGCGTCCCTCTTCTCCCGCCGGCTCCGCTGGTCCCTGAGCGGAGCGGCCGCCGCCGTCCTCGCGCTGGCCCTCGCCTCCACGTTCACCACCGGCGACCACCCGCTGCACGCCGCCTATCTGACGCTCCTGGACATCTTCGCCATCGGGGACCCGGCCGTCGGGGAGCCGACCAGCCGTCAGGTGCTCCAGATCCTCGCCGGGTTCGTCGGACTGCTCCTGCTGCCGGTGATCGTCGCCGCCCTCCTCGAAGGCCTCGGCACCTTCCGTACGGCGACCACCCTGCGCCGCCCGCCCCGCGGGCTCTCCGGCCATGTCGTCCTCCTCGGGCTCGGCAAGGTCGGCACACGCGTCCTCGCCCGGCTGCGCAAGCTGAACATCCCCGTGGTGTGCGTCGAGTCCGACCCGGAGGCCCGGGGCATCGCGGTCGCCCGCCGACTGCGCGTGCCCACCGTCATCGGCGACGTCACGGAGGAGGGCGTCCTGGAGGCCGCCCGCATCCACCGGGCACACGCGCTGCTCGCCCTCACCAGCGTCGACATCACCAACCTGGAGGCGGCGCTCTCCGCCCGCGCCGTCACCCCCGACCTCCGGGTGGTCCTGCGGCTGTACGACGACGACTTCGCGACCGCCGTCTTCCGCACCCTGCGCACCGCCCATCCCGCCGCCCTGACCCGCAGCCGCAGCGTCTCCCACCTCGCCGCCCCCGCCTTCGCGGGCGCCATGCTGGGCCGCCGGGTGCTCGGCGCCATCCCCGTCGAGCGCAGGGTCCTCCTCTTCGCCGCCGTGGACGTGGCGGACCACCCGCTGCTCGACGGCCTGACCGTGGCCGACGCCTTCCGCGCGGGCTCGTGGCGGGTGATCGCCCTGGACCGCACCGGACCGGCGTCCGGAGCCCCGGCCGGCCCGGTCGCGCGTACGGGACCGGGCTCACGCGCGGGAGCCGGGGTGCGTACGGAGTCGCGCGCCGCAACCGCCGCCCGTACGGGGCCGGGCTCGCGCTCCGGCGGCTCGGACCGGCGCCAGGGCTGGCGTCTGGACCCGGAGCGGGTCCTCGGACCGGACGACCGCGTCGTGGTGGCCGCGACCCGCCGGGGCCTGGCCGAACTCCTCGGCAGAGGCGCTTCGGACGGCCGCGGGGACGAGGAGGGGGCCACGGGCAACTCGGCGCGGCCGGAGCGGGGTTGAGACCGTAGGATCTGACCGCTCGAACGCCTGGCCCCCAGCCGCCCGCACCCCGGCCCGGCCCCCACCCGCCCCGCAGTCAGGAGTTCCCTCCGTGAGCACACCGCACAGCGCCGCCCCCGGCCGGTCCCCGTACCGCCTGGACCCGGCGGGCGGCTGCCCGCACGCCGACAACGCCCGGCTGCTCGCCGAAGGCGCCGTCGCCCCGGTGGTCCTCCCCGGCGGGATCGAGGGCATGGCGGTACTCGGCCACGACGCCCTGCGCGACTTCCTCTCCCATCCCGAGGTCGCCAAGGGCCCCCAGCACTTCACCGCCCTCACCGACGGCCGGATACCCGACGGCTGGCCCCTGCGCACCTTCGCCACCGTGCCGGGCATGACCACGGCGGACGGCGCCGACCACCGCCGGCTGCGGACCCTGGTCAGCAGCGCCTTCACCGCCCGCCGCGTCGAGGAACTCCGCCCCCGCGTCGAGGCCGTCACCGCCGGACTGCTCGACGGACTCGCCGCGGCCGCCGACGCCGGCGACGGCGTCGCGGACCTGCGCCGGAACTACGCCCTTCCGCTGCCGCTCGGCGTCATCTGCGAACTCCTCGGCGTCGACCCGGCCCACCAGGACCGGCTGCACCACCTCTCCAGCCTGGTCGTCGCGACCGACACCGAGCCCGCCCGCGCCGTCGCCGCCAACCGGGAGCTCGTCGAACTCCTCGCCGCCATCGCGGCCGAGAAGGCCGCCGCCCCCGGCGACGACCTCACCAGCGCCCTGCTCGTCGCCCGCGACGAGGGCGGCGTCCGGCTGAGCCAGCCCGAGCTGATCGGCACCCTGCTGCTGATGATCATCGCCGGGCACGAGACCACCCTGAACCTGGTCACCAACGCGGTCCGGGCGCTCTGCGCCCACCGCGACCAGCTCGCCCTGGTCCAGGAGGGCCGGGCCGGCTGGGCGGACGTGGTCGAGGAGACCCTCCGCTGGGACAGCCCGGTCAGCTACTTCCCCTTCCGCTACCCCACCCGCGACCTGACGGTCGACGGCACCCTGATCCCCCGGGGCACCCCCGTCCTGGCCGGATACTCGGCGGCGGGCCGGGACACCGGGGCCCACGGCCCGGACGCCGACCGCTTCGACCTCACCCGTACGACGACGGCGAAGCACCTCTCGCTCGGCCACGGCCCCCACTACTGCCTGGGCGCCCCGCTCGCCCGGCTGGAGGCGACCGTCGCTCTGGAGGCGCTCTTCACCCGCTTCCCGGACCTGGACCTCGCCGTCCCCGAGTCCGAGCTGCCCCGCCACTCCGGCTTCGTGGGCAACAGCGTCCGCGCGCTCCCCGTCCGGCCCGGCCGCTGACGGACCGTGCGGGGCCCGCCGGCTCAGCCGGTGCGGCCCCACGCGGTCGCGGGGGAGTCCCGCAGGGACGAGACGACCCGCAGCAGCCGGTCCTCGTTCCCCGCGAAGCCCGCCGCCCGGAGCGCCTCGTCCGCCTCGGCCATCGGACGGGTGAGCATCACCCCGGCGTACGGGGCCAGCTGGGGGTCGGTCAGCACGGCCCGGGTGGATTCGAGCAGCCGCAGGTACGCCTGGGCCGCCCTGCGTTCGGTGGCGGTGATCGTGGTCATGTCGGGCTCCCTCTCGACAGTTCGGCGCTCACCACCCTCTCGTATGGGTCTGACAATCGGGCTCAGCCCCGGCTGTCGAGCCGTTCCACCAGCCGTTCCAGGAACACCCGCTGCCCCTCGACGAGCAGCGGAGCGGCAGCCTCCGGGGTGAACCAGCCCACCCGGTCGATCTCCGGGAACTCGCCCCGGACGCCGGACCGGGGCGGCCACTCCATGGTGAAGGTGCCCGGCACGATCGCGGCCGGGTCGAGGGTCCCCTCGACGGCCCAGACGGTCACGAGCTTCCCGCCGCGCTGACGGGACTCACCGAGGTCCAGCCAGGCGCCCTCGGGCGCCGGCAGGCCCAGTTCCTCCTGGAACTCCCGGCGGGCGGCGGCCTCCGGGGTCTCGTCCGCCGCGTACTCGCCCTTGGGAATGGACCAGGCGGCCTGCTCGCGGGAGGCCCAGAAGGGCCCGCCCATGTGACCGATGAGCACGTCGACGCCCCCGTCCGCCGTACGACGGAAGACCAGGAGACCCGCGCTGCGTTTGTCCGGCATGACCCCCAGTCTGACCGAACGGCCCACCCGCCGCAGCGCGTCGGCACAGCTCGTCCGCACAGCTCGTCCGCACAGCGCGTCGGCGCAGCTCGTCCGCACAGCGGAGAACAGGCGATCCGGCAGAGTGCGAAGAGGCTCTACTCCTCCGCGCCGACGGCCACTGGGCCGCCCGCGAGGTCCACACCGTCCGTCCAGCGGGGTGCGAGCCGTACCGACCGCCAGGGGACGAGCGTGCCGTCGAGCCGCTCCCGCCGCAGCACGGTGCCGTCCTGGCGGACGGTCAGGAGCGGGCGGACGAGCCGCTTCCCGGGCCGCAGCAGGAGGGGTGCGGCCACCGGGCCGAGGAGCCCCGGGGTCACCCATCGCAGCGGACCGGCCGTCTCGACCGGGACGCCGCCGACGGGCCAGGACCGTCCGTCGAGCAGGGCGAGCACGGCGTCCGCCGCGGCCCGTCCCTCGGCGGCGGCCACCGGCGCCGGTTCCCCGCCGTGCAGCAGGTTGCCGACCGCGAACACCCCGGGCTCGGCCGTCCGGAAGGCGCCGTCCGTCGCGGGTCCCCGGGTGCCGGGGACGAGCGGCAGTCCCCGGGCGCGGGCGAGTTCGTGGTCGGGGATCCAGTCGCCGGTGAAGACCACGGTGTCGCACCGCAGGGTGGCCGTGCGGCCGTCACCGGACCGGACCGTGACACCGGTGAGGCGCCCCCGGCCGTGGAGTTCCGCGACGACCGTGCCGACGAGCACCGGGACGGACCCGAACGCGGCCCGGCGCGCCCGGCCTTCGGCGACGACCGCCACGACCTCGATCCCCGCCGCGCGCAGCGTCCGCACGGCGTTGCGGGCCACGGGTTCGCCGCCGACGACCACCGCGCGCCTCCCGACGGGCTCCCGCCACCTCCGGGACGGGACGGTCAGCCGCTGGAGTTCGCCGGAGGTCAGCACCCCTGCGGGCCGCGAGCCCGGCGCCAGCCGGGCGCTGCGGGGGCGTTCGCGGGCGCCGGTCGCGAGGACCACCGCCCTCGCCCGGACGCGTTCGAGACCGCTCGGCGCGGTGACGTCCAGGCCGAGCGGCCCGCACCACCCGGTGGCCGACACGCCGGTGCGTACGGTCACCCCGGCCCGCAGCGCCGCCCGCACGGCGCGCCGCGCGTAGGCCGGTCCGTCCAGGGGGCGGCCCAGGGCGTCGGCGCCGAAGCCGGGGCGGGCGCAGTGCCGGGGGACCCCGCCCGCGGTCCGCTCCCGCTCCAGGACCTCGACGCGTCCCGCACCGGCGGCGGCAAGCCGGGTGGCCGCCGCGAGACCGGCGGGTCCGGCGCCGACGACGAGCACGTCCACCGTCCGGTTCACGCGGACCCTCCCCGTACTCCCGGTCCCGCGTGTTCCCGGTTCACCGGTCCCCCTCTCCGTACTCCTCGAACAGCGCGCGTACCTCCGCGCCGCAGTGCTGGCCCTGGCAGCGGCCGCCACGCGCGCGCGTCCTGCGGCGCAGTCCGTCGAGGCCGCCCGGCGGGATCGTGGAGGTGAGGGCGGCCCGGATCTCTCCCCGGGTGACCCGCTCGCAGTGGCAGACGATCTCCCCGAACTCCGGGTCGCGGGCGATGAGCCGGGCGTCCCGGTACGGGCGGGGGAAGGCCTCGCCCAGGTTCGGCATCCGGACCCGGGCCCGCGGCCGTTCGGGGCCCGTGTCGAGTCCGCAGTCGGCGAGCAGCCCGCGCACGTGCTCGGCGATGCCCAGGGAGGCGGTGAGCCCGGTGGACCGGATGCCGCCCACCGTGACGTACCGGAGCTCCGGGTGGGCCGCGATCCGGTAGTCCTCCTGGCCGGTGGCGGCCCGCAGTCCCGCGTAGACGGCGGTGACCTCCTCGTCGAGCAGGGCGGGCAGGATCCGGCCGCCCTGCTCGCGCAGGCCCGCCAGCCCCTCCGCCGTGGTGCCGGTGGCGGTCTTGTCGGTGAGGTCCTCCGCGGTGGGGCCGAGCATGACGTTGCCGTACACCGTCGGCGCGACGAGGACCCCCTTGCCGAGCGGGCCGGGGACCGGCAGCAGGACGTGCCGTACGAGGTCGCGGGCGAACTTGTCGAAGACGAGGAGCTGGCCCCGGCGCGGGGTCACGGTGAAGTCCTCGCGGCCGACCAGCGCGTCGAAGGCGTCGGCGTGGAGGCCGCAGGCGTTCACGAGGTGACGCGCCCGCAGCACCCCGCGCCGGGTGACGAGCCGGTGGTACGGATCGCCCGGACGGACCTTCTCCACCCGGCAGGCGAGATGGAGGTCCACCCCGGAGCGGACGGCCTGGGTGGCGTAGGCGAGGGTGGTCGTCCACGGGCAGATCACCGCCTCGCCGGGCACCTCCAGCGCGGCGAGCGCGTCGGGGCCCAAGTGGGGCTCCCGCAGCCGGAGTTCGCCGGCCGACAGCATCCGGGTGGTGCGGTGCCCGTTGCGGGCGGCCTTCTCCGCGAGCCGGGGGAGGGCGGCGCGCTGCTGCTCGTCCCAGGCGACGAGCAGGGCGCCCACCGGTTCCACGGGGATGCCGGTCTCCCGCGCGTACGCGGAGAGCAGCCGGTGTCCCTCACGGACCAGGCGGGCCTCCAGGGTGCCGGGGGTGGCGTCGAAGCCGGTGTGCAGGATGGCCGTGTTGGCCTTCGACGTGCCGTCGCCGACGTCGTTCGCGGCCTCCACGAGCGCGACCCTCAGCGGGTGGCCGGCCAGTGTGCGGGCGATGGCGGAGCCGACGACGCCCGCGCCGACGACCACCACGTCGTACTCGGCGGCGGCGCCCACGGGGAGGGGACCCGAGCGGCTGACGCTCATCCGGCCCCGCCGGAACCCGGGCCGCCCGCGACCCCGGCCTTCGGCCCGGTCTCCGCCCCCGTCCGCTCCACCAGCCCCGACACCTCCCGCCGGAACCGGGCGAGGCGTGCCTCCGCCTCGTCGGCCGATATCCGGGGTTCGTACACGGCCGAGGGCCTCCACTCGGGTACGGCCTCGCGGAGCGTGAGCCCCGGTTCGTGGCCCAGCCGGGCCACCGCGCCCACCCCCAGCGCCGTCGCGTCGGGCGAGGAGGAGACCTCGACGGGGAGTTGCAGCAGATCGGCCTGGGCCTGCATCAGCAGCGCCGACCGGGTGAGTCCGCCGTCGGCGCGCAGCGAGGTGAGGGGTGCGCCCCGGTCGGCGGCGACGGCCGCCGCGAGGTCCACGACCTGGGCGGCGATGCCCTCGCAGAGGGCGCGGACGAGATGGCCCCGGGTGGTGTCGAGCCCGAGGCCGCTGATCGAGCCGCGGACGTCTCCCCGCCAGGAGGGCGCGGCGAGTCCGGCGAGCGCCGGGACGAAGGTGACCCCGCCGGTGTCGGGCACCCCGCCGCCGACCGCGTCGATGTCCTCCGCGCCGCCGATGACGCCGAGGTCGGTGAGCCACCGGACGGCGGAGGCGACCGTGTACACCTGCCCGTCGAGACAGTGGGCGACCCGGCCGCGCAGCCGCCAGGCGACGCAGCCCACGAGTCCCGAGGCGGCCCGGTGGGGCTCGGCGCCGGTCCGCGCGAGGAGGAAGGCGCCGGTGCCGTAGGTGCACTTGGCGGCGGCGGGGGCGTCGGCGCTCTGGGCGAGCAGGGCCGCCTGCTGGTCCACCAGGAGGCCGGTGAGGGGGAGCGGCGGGCCGAAGGCGCGCGTGGTGCCGACGCGGGTGTCGCAGTCCACGACGCGGGGGAGCCGTTCGCCGCCGAGCCCGTACAGATCGAGCGCGGTGTCCGACCACGCGACCGTGTCCAGGTCGAGGAGTCCGGTCCGTCCCGCGGTCGCCGCGTCGGTGACGAAGGCGCCCGTGAGCCGGTGGACGAGCCAGGAGTCGCTGGTGGTGACGACGCCCGCCCCGGTGGCGTGGCGGCGGATCCAGGCCATCTTGGGTGCGGCGAAGTACGGGTCCACCGGAAGTCCGGTGAGATGCCTCAACCGCTCGGCGTGGGCGTCGAGTTCGGCGCAGAGCGGGGCCGCTCTGCGGTCCTGCCAGACGAGCGCGTCGGTGAGGGGTTCGCCGGTGCCGGGGTCCCAGGCGAGGACGGTCTCGCCCTGGTTGGCGAGGCCGACGGCCACGACCGGGGTGTCCGCCTCGGCGAGCGCCGCGCGTCCGGCGGCGACGACGGAGTCGTACAGCTCACGCGGGTCGACCTCGACCAGGCCGCCGGGCAGGTACCGGGGCCGCACCGGGGCGGTGCCGCTGCCGATGACTCCGCGCTCGGGGCAGAGGACGAGCGCCTTGGTGCCCGAGGTGCCCTGGTCGACGGCGAGTACCGGGCCGCCCGTCATCGTGGCGCTCCTGTTCCTGGGATCGCTCGGTGATCATCCGGTCACCGAAAAGGGTCAGGGTGCCGTTGTGACGGGTCTTCGTCAAGCCCCGGCGCGGGAGCCCGTCAGGTCCCGGCGAGCTACCTGACGGTAAGTCAAATTCGGTCGTTGGCTTAATAGTTACTGTCGCAAAAGAAAGTGGACCGGTCGCGTCCAGAGCCCTCTATAGTGATCGCCGATCAACGGCCGGGACGCCCGCCGGGGGACTGACCACCCCCTCCATCCACCGAGGACCCATGTCATCCACACCACCACCCGCCTCCTGATGGCCGGACACGGCTTCCGCCCCGTCTACCATCCCGCGGGCCACGACCACGCCCTGCGCAACGCCGTCCAGGACTTACGCACCGGCCGCTGGGTGGCCATGGCCCGGCTCCTCGACGAGACGGGGGACTGGGACGGCTGGACCCGGCGGACCCAGGTCCTCGCCGCCGTCGCCGCCGGCACCGACGTCGTCCACATCTGGCGCGCCGAACAGCCCGACAGCCGGGCCGCCGCCGTGATGCACAGCCGCGTCACCGTGGAACGCGCCGTACGCGCCCACCGCGCCGGCCACCCCAGGACCCGGGAGCTCTGGCAGGAGGCCTGGACCGCCTGCCGCGACGCCGCGGACCGGTCCCCCGAGGACCCCGTGCCGTGGGTGGGCCTGATCGCCCTCGCCGCCCTCGACGGACGCCAGCGCATGGCCGAGCACCGGCTCACCCCGCCCGCCCCGATGCTCCCGCCCGGACCCTGGGGCCTGCTCGCGGAGGCGGAGAAGCGCGACCCGCACAACCGCGAGGCGCACCACCGGATGCTCCAGTTCGTCTACGCCCGGCGCCCCGGACCGCTCTCCGAGGCCGTCAACTACTCCCACTGGGCGGCCTCCTCCGCGCCCGTCGGCTCCGCCCTGCACGCCCTCCCGCTCTACGTGCGGGTCGAGCGCTACCGGCGCGAACGCGGCCAGGAACGCGCCCTCGACCTCCACTGGGTGGGCGAGGACGCGGTGCGCGACGCCCGGCGCGCGCTCGACACCTGGTTCCTCTTCTGCGCCACCGACGACGCCTCGCTGCTCGACCTCAACCACCTCGCGCACGCGCTCTACGGGGCCCTCCGCTTCGCCGACGCCGCCCGTGTCTTCGAGGCACTCGGCCCGTACTACACGACCCTGCCGTGGGCGTACCGGACACCCCAGCCGGACGACCGCGCCCTCGCCGAAGAGGTGTTCCTGCGCGCCCGCGCCCGCTGCCTCGGCGGCTGACGCCCGGCCGCCCCGCTCCGTACGCCCCGCTTCCCCCTGACCCCCCGCCCCCGTCCCGCTCCGCCCCGCCCGTCCCCGGAGGAACCCCACCCATGTCCCGCACCGACGCCCCCGTCGACCCGATACGCACGCCACCGCCCGTCCAGGACGAGGAGGCGAGACTCAGAGAGCTGGGCTACCAGCCCGTCCTCGCCCGCCGCATGGGCGGCTTCGGCAACTTCGCGATCAGCTTCTCGGTCATCTCCGTCCTCTCCGGCTGCATGACCCTCTACGGCTTCGGCATGGGCACCGGCGGCCCCGCCGTCATGCTCTGGGGCTGGGCCGGCGTCGGACTGTTCGTGCTGTGCGTCGGTCTCGCCCTCGCCGAGGTCACCAGCGCCTACCCGACCTCCGGCGCCCTCTACTACATGGCCGACCGGCTCGGCGGCCGCCGCTGGGGCTGGTACACCGGTTGGCTGAATCTGCTCGGTCTGCTCGGCGCCATCGCCGGCATCGACTACGGCGCGGCCCTCTTCACCGGAGCGTTCCTCAACCTCCAGTGGGGCTTCGAGCCCACCGCGGGATCCACCTTCCTCATCTTCCTGGCGATCCTGCTGCTCCACGCCGTCCTGAACCTCTTCGGCGTCCGCCTGGTCAGCGTGCTCAACTCGATCAGCGTCTGGTGGCACCTGGCGGGTGTCGCGCTGATCGTCGGCGCCCTCGCGTTCGTCCCCGACCGGCACCAGTCCGTCGAGTTCGTCTTCACCGAGTTCGTCAACGACACCGGATGGGCCAACCCGTTCTACGTCGCCGCCATCGGTCTGCTCCTCGCCCAGTACACCTTCTCCGGCTACGACGCCTCGGCCCACCTCTCCGAGGAGACCTCCAACGCCTCCGTCACCGCCGCCAAGGGCATCGTCCGGGCCATCTGGGTCTCCTGGATCGCCGGATTCGCCCTGCTCGCCGGGCTGAGCTTCGCCATCCAGGACTACGCCGCCACGCAGAACAGCGCCACCGGGGTCCCGCCCGCCCAGATCCTCCTGGACGCGCTCGGCTCCGGCGGCGCCACCGCCCTGCTCCTCGTCGTGATCGTCGCCCAGCTCTTCTGCGGCAACGCCGAGGTCGCCGCCGCCAGCCGGATGGTCTTCGCCTTCAGCCGCGACAACGCCCTGCCCGGCTCGGCGATCTGGCGGAAGGTCAGCGGGCGCACCCAGACCCCGGTCCCCGCCGTCTGGCTCGCGGTGGGCATCGCCGCGCTGCTCGCCGTCCCCTCGCTGTACTCGGCCACCGCCTACGGCGCCGTCACCGCGATCAACGTCATCGGCATCACGCCCGCCTACGCCATCCCGATCTACCTGCGGCTGCGTGCCGGGAACCGGTTCACCCCCGGCCCGTGGAGCCTGGGCCGCTGGAGCAAGCCGATCGGCTGGACCGCCGTCGTCTGGGTGGCGCTGGTGACCGTGCTGTTCTGCCTGCCGCAGAAGTCCCCGGTGACGGTCGACACCATGAACTACGCCGTGATCGCGCTCGCCGTCGTCCTCGTCCTGGCCAGCGTGTGGTGGTACGTCGCCCGCCGCTCGTACGGCACTCCGACGGCCTACGGCAACGCCCGCGAGGAGGCGGAGATCGCCGAGGGCATCGTCTGACGCGG
This sequence comes from Streptomyces sp. Root1304, assembly GCF_001426405.1. Classification (GTDB taxonomy): domain Bacteria; phylum Actinomycetota; class Actinomycetes; order Streptomycetales; family Streptomycetaceae; genus Streptomyces. The sequence continues at coordinate 215,821 of NZ_LMEP01000023.1, forward strand.
GACCCGGCCCCTGTCCCCTTACCGGACAGGGGCCGGAACGCGCTCAGGCGCTGAACTCGTACGTCCAGGCCGCCGACCGGGCCGAGAAGTCGATGTCCGTGATCTCCAGGGCGCGCCCGTGCTGGTCGCTCACCACCCGGTGGACGACCAGCCGGGCCGCGCCGCCGGCCGTCGTCGCGGCCGGCCCCGGCGGCACGCCGACCGACTCCCGGTGGGTGATCCGCAGCCCCGCCTGGTGCATCCAGTGGTAGAGCAGCCGCAGGTCCGGCTGTTGACGGCAGTCCCGCCCCCGCCGGTAGCGGGACAGCTGCGGGATCTCGGCAAGCGCCGCCCGGGAGAACCACGACACCGCCCGCTGGAGCGCGGCGCCCTGCGGGCCGAGCACCACGTGCCGGTGGACGAGGGTCGGCTCGCCGGGCGCGAGCAGGAGCCGCGGAGCCAGTGGAGCGGGCGGCGGCTCCCACAGGAGGGACGCCCTGACCAGGGCTTCCGCAGCGCGCGGGCCGCCGGGGAAGACCGGCCGACGGGCCGTCGGGACCGGGGCGACGGGCTCGCCCCCGGCTCCGTCCTCGGCCCCGGCGGCGGCGAACGTGCCACGGCGGTCGGTGACCACCAGCCGTTCGTCCCGCAGGAGTTGGAGCGCGCTGCGCACGGTCTGCCGGTTGACGTGGTAGCGCTGGGACAGGGATCGTTCCGAAGGGAGCCGGCTGCCGGGGGAGATGCGCCGGCCGGCGAGGTCCTCGCGCAGTGCGGCGGCGACCCGGAGATAGAGCGGCGCGTCCGCCGCCGCCTCGTGATCGGGCTCGGCCATGATCAAACCCTCTCTTCGCTCAGCGTGACCGCATGGGTCGGGTGGGTGATCAATTCCTATCATTGGTCTAAACCATTTAGCTAGGCCGGTCCGGCAGAGTGGCCGAAACGGACGTGGCCGCTTGTAATGAGGGAGCAGGTGACGGGTACCGGACCGCGTCGGCGGGAAAGGCGGGTGAGGCCGGATGACGACACCGTCGGAGCGCGCCGCGCGGGGCAAGGCGGCACGCAAGAGGGTTCCCCGGTCCTCCCACGGCCGCTGGATACCCAGCTCCCAGCGCCCCGACCCCCTCGACGTCCTGGAACGCCAGTCCCTCGACCGGCTCCCCGACCTCGTGCCCCTCCGCTACGCCCGGATGGCCGCCTCCCCCTTCGCCTTCCTGCGCGGCGCCGCCGCCGTCATGGCCGCCGATCTCGCCGCCCAGCGCCACACCGGACTCACCGTCCAGCTCTGCGGCGACGCCCACCTCCTCAACTTCGGGGTCTACGCCTCACCCGAACGGACGCTCCTCTTCGACGTCAACGACTTCGACGAGACGCTCCCCGGGCCCTTCGAATGGGACGTGAAACGGCTCGCCGCCAGCGTCACCGCCGCCGCCCTCCAGAACGGCAGCACCAAGGCGAAGGCCCACCGTGCCGCCCTCGTCGCCACCGAGTCGTACCGCACCCAGATGCGCCACCTCGCCGGGCTCGGCGAACTCGCCGTCTGGTACGAGCGGATCGCCGCCGACGACCTCGTCCCCCTCGTCCGCCGCGGCGACCGTGCCCGGTTCACCGACCGGCTCGCCCGCGCCCGCCGCCGCACCAGCCTCCAGGCCCTCGGGAAGCTGACCGAGGCCGACGCGAGCGGCGCCCGGCACATCGTCGACGACCCGCCGCTCCTCGAACGGACCACGGACATCGACCGGGTCACCCTCGGCAAGATCTTCAGCGACTACCGCAGCTCCCTCTCCGAGGAACGCCGGGTCCTCCTCGACCGCTACCGCTTCCGCGACGCCGCCCGCAAGGTCGTCGGCGTCGGCAGCGTCGGCACCCGCTGCTTCGTCCTCCTGCTCGAAGGGCGCGACGAGCGGGACCCGCTGATCCTCCAGATCAAGGAGGCCGTCCCCTCCGTCCTGGAGCCGTACCTGGTGCCGAGCGCCTACTCCCACCAGGGGCGGCGCGTCGTCTGCGGCCAGCGCCTCACCCAGGCCGCCAGCGACATCTTCCTCGGCTGGATGACCGGACCCGAGCAACGGCACTTCTACTGGCGCCAGCTGCGCGACATGAAGGGCTCGGCCGAGGTCGAGACCATGTCCCCGGCGCTGCTGCGGGAGTACGCGCGGCTCTGCGGCCGGACCCTGGCCCGCGCGCACGCCCGCTCCGGCGACCGCATCGCCATCGCCTCGTACCTCGGTGGCTCCGACGTCTTCGACCGGGCGGTCGCCGACTTCGCACTGGCCTACGCGGGCCAGAACGCCGACGACTACGCGGCGCTCGGCGCGGCGATAGCGGCGGGGATGGTGACGGCGGCGCCTGGGACGTGAGGTGCGGCGGAGGGGGCGGGGCCGCACCGCGCTCGACGGTCCGCCCCGCCCCACCCGTACGCCCTACTCCTCGCGCCGCAGTGGCGGCTCCATCGGGGTCTCGGCCACCGGGCCGAACAGCACCGCCTTCGCCACCGCGGGGGCGAAGATGTCGGTCAGCGGGGCGGTCAGGTTCAGCGCCGCACGGAACGGCGCGCCCACGACGGGATCGCCCGCGGACCGCGCCTGCACCCGGCGCAGGTACCAGCCGACGACCTTGTCCATCGGGGCCGGCCGGACCGCGTCACCGGTCGCGCCCGGCATCTTCTTGTCGGCGCCGGCCGAGATGTCCCAGGCCTGCTTGGAGGCGTCGAGCAGCGCGCGCTGCACGGTGCGGGTGGTCGGGGTGCGCCGGGGGTCGGCGAGCGCCCGGCGGAGCGCCACCGCGCTGAGCGCGGCGACGGCCATGCCCTGGCCGTAGATCGGGTTGAAGGCGCACAGGGCGTCACCGGTGGCGAGGAAGCCGGCCGGGCGGCGGCCCGGGCGGTCGTACCGGCGGCGGATGTTGGCGGTCCGGCGGAAGCCGTGGACGGGGGACTCCGGCTCGGCCCGCGCGATCCAGTCGCTGATCACCGGGTGCGGCAGCCGCTTCGCGTACTCCTCGAACGCGCCGTCCTCCGTGGGGGGTTCGTCGCCGCGCAGCCCGGAGAGGGTGACGAGGTGCCGCCCGTCGCCGAGGGGCAGGACGACACCGCCGTACACCTGGGTCGGGTTGGGGACGATGTAGTAGCCGTGCGCGTCGGTGTCCGCCTCCGCGGCGGTGCGGTAGACGCGGGTGGCGTACGCCAGCCCGGTGTCGAGGGTCTCCTCGTGCGGGGCCTCGGCACCGATGCCCGCCAGCCAGTCGGGGGCCTTCGTGGACCGCCCGGAGGCGTCCACGACCAGATCGGCGGCGAGGGTGCGGGTCTGCTTGTCGGCGCCCGTGCCGCGCTCCCGGAGGCGTACGCCCCGCACGCGCGCGGAGTCGCCGGTCAGGCCCACGGTCTCGGTGCCGTCGATCAGCTCGATCCGGGGATCGGCGAGCACCCGCTGCCGCACCAGCCACTCCAGCTGCGGGCGCGGGCCGGTGTAGAAGTGCGCGGTCGCTTCCGTACGCCGGAACCACTGGCCGTTCTGCCACTGGATCATGTCCTCGGGAACGCCCACCTTGGGCGCGCCGAGCTCGCGCAGCTCCGCCGTGAACCCGGGAAGCAGCTCGTCGAGGGCCTGCTGGCCGCCGGCGATGAGGACGTGCAGGTGCCGCCCCTGCGGAACGCCGGGCCGTGCTTCCGGTCCCTCGGGGAAGCGGTCGCGCTCGACGACCGTCACCTTCTCCGCGTGCTCGGCGAGCACCCGGGCGGCCAGCAGCCCGGCGAGACTTCCCCCGATGACCACCGCGTGACGTGTCGCGCGGTGCCCCAAGTCGTCGGCCATACCCGCCCTTTCGTGTAGTGGAACTCCGACGGCCCAGTATCCACACCGGCGGGGGCCGAGGGGTGCCACCGCCGTACGGTTTCGGCCGTGGGGCGAGAGGGCCGCCGTGCGGTGGGGGCGGACGTCACTCCGTCCCCAGTTCCGAGAGCGCGCTCGTCAGCCACTCCACCCAGAACCGCTCCATGTCGATCCCGCCCCGCAGGACCAGATGACGGAGCCGGTCCGGCTCCGTCTCACGTCGGGCGGCCGGGAAGTCGCGGGTCTCGATCAGCAGGTACTCGTCCAACTGGTCCTGGTGGAGGGCGAGATGGCGGGCCAGTTCGGCGCGGAGCCCCGTCGTCCCGACCATCGCCGCCGCCCGCATCCGGAGCAGCAGAGCGGCCCGCAGGGGCTTCGGGTCCTCCTGGCCGGCCACCCAGGTGGTCAGCTCGGCGCGGCCGGCGGGCAGCACCTCGTACTCCTTGCGCTGTCCCCGTACCGGCACCGGGGCGGGCAGGGCGCGGATGTGCCCCGCCTGCTCGAGTCTGCCCAGCTCACGGTAGATCTGCTGGTGCGTGGCCGACCAGAAGTATCCGATCGACCGGTCGAAGCGGCGCGTCAGTTCGAGGCCGGACGACGGCTTTTCGAGCAGCGCCGTGAGGATCGCGTGCGGGAGGGACATGCCCGCATCCTAGAAGCGGCCGACGACGGTGACCGAGGTGACTGCGGTGACCGAGGTGGTCGCAGTGACCGAAGGGGTTGAAGTGACCGAGGGGGTCGCGGTGATCACCGCGACCCCCTCGGCCGCAGCGATCACAGCGTCGCCGCGAGCCGCGTCCCCTGGTCGATGGCCCGCTTGGCGTCCAGCTCGGCGGCGACGTCCGCGCCGCCGATCAGGTGCGCCACGCGGCCCGCCGCCACCAGCTCCTCGTACAGGTCGCGGCGCGGCTCCTGGCCCGCGCACAGCACCACCGTGTCGACCGGGAGCAGCTGCGCCTCCCCGCCGATCGTGAGGTGCAGGCCCTCGTCGTCGATCCGGTCGTACGACACGCCCGCGACCATGGCCACGCCCCGGTGCTTGAGCTCGGTGCGGTGGATCCACCCCGTGGTCTTGCCGAGGCCCGCGCCGACCTTGGTCTCCTTGCGCTGGAGCAGGTGCACCCGGCGCGGCGCCGCACCGCGCTCGGGGGTGCGGAGCCCGCCCCGGTTCTCGTACGAGGTGTCCACGCCCCACTGGCGGAAGTACGTCTCGGGGTCCTGGCTCGCGCCCTCCCCGCCGTCCGTCAGGAACTCCGCGACGTCGAAGCCGATGCCGCCCGCGCCGATGATCGCGACCCGCTCGCCGACGGGCGCGCCGTCCCGCAGCACGTCCAGGTAGCTGAGGACGCTCGGGTGGTCCTCGCCCGCGATCCCGGGGGTGCGGGGGGAGACGCCGGTGGCGACGACGACCTCGTCGTACTCCGCGAGGTCGGCGGCGGACACGTACGTCTCCAGCCGGACGTCGACACCGCGCTCGGCGAGCTGTACGCGGAAGTAGCGCAGCGTCTCGTCGAACTCCTCCTTGCCGGGCACCCGCTTGGCGATGTTCAGCTGGCCGCCGATCTCGGCCGCCGCGTCGAACAGCGTCACGGAGTGGCCCCGCTCGGCCGCCGAGACCGCGCAGGACAGGCCGGCCGGTCCCGCGCCGACGACGGCGATCCGCTTGGCGCGGCGGGTGGGGGAGAGGACCAGCTCGGTCTCGTGGCAGGCGCGTGGGTTGACCAGGCAGGACGTGATCTTCAGGTTGAAGGTGTGGTCCAGGCAGGCCTGGTTGCAGCCGATGCAGGTGTTGATCGTGTCAGCGCGGTCGGCGGTGGCCTTGGCGACGAAGTCCGGGTCGGCGAGGAACGGGCGGGCCAGCGAGACCAGGTCGGCGCGGCCGTCGGCGAGGATCTCCTCGGCGACCTCGGGGGTGTTGATGCGGTTGCTGGTGACGAGCGGCACGGAGACCGCGCCCATCAGCTTCTTCGTCACCCAGGTGTAGGCCCCGCGCGGTACGGAGGTCGCGATGGTGGGGATGCGCGCCTCGTGCCAGCCGATGCCGGTGTTGATGATGGTGGCGCCGGCCGCCTCGATCTCCTTGGCGAGCTCGACGACCTCCTCCAGGGTGGAGCCGCCGGGCACGAGGTCCAGCATGGACAGGCGGTAGACGACGATGAAGTCCGTGCCGACCCGCTCGCGGATCCGGCGGACGATCTCCAGCGGGAAGCGGACGCGGTTCTCGTAGGAACCGCCCCAGCGGTCGGTGCGCTGGTTGGTCGCGGCGGCGATGAACTCGTTGATGAGGTAGCCCTCGGAGCCCATCACCTCGACGCCGTCGTACCCGGCCTCCTTGGCGAGTTCGGCGCAGCGCGCGTAGTCCTCGACGGTCTGCTCGACTTCGGCCTCGGTCAGCTCGTTCGGTACGAACGGGCTGATCGGCGCCTTGAGGGCGCTCGGCGCGACGAGGCCGGGGTGGTACGCGTACCGGCCGAAGTGCAGGATCTGCATCGCGATCCGGCCGCCGGCCTCGTGCACGGCGTCGGTGATCAGCCGGTGCTCGGCCGCCTCCTCCGCCGTGGTCAGCTTGGCGCCGCCGTCCCAGGGGCGCCCGGCCTCGTTGGGCGCGATGCCGCCGGTGACGATGAGGCCGACACCGCCGCGGGCCCGCTCGGCGTAGAACGCGGCCATGCGCTCGAACCCGTGCTCGGTCTCCTCCAGACCGACGTGCATCGATCCCATGATCACCCGGTTGGGCAGGGTGGTGAACCCGAGGTCGAGCGGGCTCAGCAGGTGCGGGTACGGGGTCATGCGGGCGCCTCCTCGCGCAGGATCGTCGCCCCCAGTTCTAGGGGCTCCGCAGCAGTTATGCAACTAGTTGCAGAAGGGGAGAGGCGTGATGTCTACTACTCGGTAGCGAAGTGGGCGGTCACCCCCGACCACGCCTCCAGCTCCTCCGCGGTGCGCGGCTCCGGCGCGCCGGGGGCCAGCAGCCCGTGCGCGCGGAGCAGCCGGGCCACCGACGTGCCCCACGGCCGCCGCAGCCGGGCCTCGGCGAGCAGCGCGTCCTCCGCGAGCAGCTCCGCGACCGGGCCGGTCCGCAGCCCCGCGGGGGTCAGCACCGCCGCCTCGTCCGCCCAGCGCAACGCCAGATCCACGTCGTGCGTCGCCATCACCACCGTCGTGCCCGAGGCGCGCAGCCGCTGGAGCGTGTCGAGCAGCCGCTCCTGGCCGTCCGGGTCCAGCCCCGCCGTCGGCTCGTCCATGATCAGCACCCGCGGCCGCATCGCCACCGCCCCCGCGATGGCCGCCCGCTTGCGCTGCCCGTACGACAGCAGATGCGTCGGCCGGTCCTCCAGGGCCGTGATGTCCAGCGCCTCCAGCGCCTCGCGCACCCGGAGCCGTACCTCCTCCTCCGGCAGCCCCAGGTTCATCGGACCGAACGACACGTCCTGGCCCACCGAGGCGGCGAACAGCTGGTCGTCCGGGTCCTGCACCACCAGCTGGACGGTCGTCCGCAGCCGGGTCAGCCCCTTCCGGTCGTACGCCACCTCCGCCCCGTCCAGGAGCAGCGAACCGCTCCCGCACCGCAGACCACCGCTGAGCAGCCGCAGCAGCGTCGTCTTGCCCCCGCCGTTGCGGCCGAGCAGCGCGACCGCCCGCCCCTCCGCCACCGCGAAGTCCACACCGGAGAGGACCGCAGGGCCGTCCTCGTAGGCGAAACCCGCGCGGACCAGCTCCACGACGGGGGTGAGCGGCGTCGAAGACGTCACGGAAGGAACCTTTCGAGTACGAGGGTGAGGGCCACGAGCCCCGCGAGGAGCGCGCCCGAGGCGGCGAGGAACCGGCGGGACACCGCGCACGCGGGCACCAGGACCCGCAGCGTCCCGTCGTAGCCCCGCCCGGCGAGCCCCGACTGCAGGCGCTGCGCCCGGTCGAAGGCCCGGACGAACGTCGTCGCGCCGAGCCCGGCGAGCGACCGCCAGGTCGCCGCCCGCGTGGTGTGCCCGAGCCGGGCCGCCTGCGCCTGCCGGATCTTGGACAGGGAGTCGAGCAGCAGGAAGATGATCCGGTACATCACGAGCGCCACGTCGACCACCGGCGCCGGCACCCCGGCCCGGACGAGCCGGGGCAAGACGTCCGACACCGGTGTCGTGAACGCGAACAGCAGCACCCCGAGCGAGGCCGAGGCCGTCCGCAGCAGCAGCCCGCCCGCCTGCGCGGGCCCACCGGGCGCCCAGGCGACGAGCCCCCGCGCGCCGCCGACCTCGACGAGCAGCGGAACGGCTCCCGTGACGCAGAACGCGAGCGGCACCCGGAACGCCCGCCACAGCGCCCGGCCCGGCACACCGGCCGGGCCGAGCAGGACCGCGAGCGTGGCCGCCGCGACGAGCACCGCGCCCGGCCACGGCGGCAGACCGACGGCGCACAACGTGAGACCGAATCCGAGCAGCGCCTTCTCGGCGGGATGACGGCGGCGCCAGCGACTGCTGTGCGCCACCGCGTCGATCGGCAGCATCGGCGGCTACGCGTCCCGCCCGTCGGAGGCCCCGCGCGGGGGCGCGGCGGCGGAGGGGGGCGGGGGAGCGGCGCCGGGCTCGGCCACGGCTTCGGCGGCTCCGTCCTCCACCGCCCCCCGGTTCTCGGCCTCGGCCTCCGCACGCTCCGCCCCCTGCCTGCGACCCCGCCGCAGGCCGAAGTAGTACGCCAGGACGCCCGCGCCGACCGCCGCCTGAAGGGCGAACAGCGCGGACTCGATCTCCCCGGACGGAGGCTCGTACAAGGGGCTGAACCACGGCTCGTAGTCCGGCCGGAGCTCCGTGATCGCGGTCTCCGCCTCCGCGTCCGAGCCGGTGAACGGCTCCTTCTTGTGGTCCCCGAGCCCCAGTGCGAGCGGCAGCACCGCGAGCGCGGCGACCACGACGAGCAGCAGGGCGTTGATCTTAGCGTTCCTGCTCATCGCGCGGCCGCCTCCTCGTGCCGGTCCGCCCGGCGGCCGGCGAGCACGCCGAGCCGGATCAGCTCGCCCTTGCTGGACTGCGTGAGCAGCCGCATCACGAGGACGGTCAGCAGACCCTCGCTCACCGCGAGCGGAATCTGCGTCACGGCGAAGATCCCGCCGAACTTGACCAGCGCGCCCGGGACACCGCTGCCCGGGTCGGGGAAGGCCAGGGCCAGCTGGACGCTGGTCACGCAGTACGTGGACAGGTCGGCGACGAACGCGCCGAAGAAGACGGCGACCATCAGCGGCGCCCCGAACCGGCGCACCAGCCGGTAGGTCCCGTAACCGGCCCAGGGGCCGACGATCGCCATCGAGAAGGCGTTCGCGCCGAGCGTGGTCAGGCCGCCGTGGGCGAGCAGCAGCGCCTGGAAGAGCAGGGTGATCGTCCCCAGGACCGCCATGATCGGCGGCCGGAACAGGATGGCACCCAGACCCGTACCGGTCGGATGCGAGCAACTCCCCGTCACCGACGGCAGCTTGAGCGCCGACAGGACGAAGGTGAAGGCGCCGGAGGCGCCGAGCAGCAGGGTGGACTCGGGGTTGGACCGCACCTCGCGGGTCAGCGCGCGGACCCCGTGGACGACGAACGGCGCGGACGCGACGCCCCAGGCGGCGGCGTGCACAGGGGGCAGATACCCCTCGGCTATATGCATGGTTGGGAGACCCTCTCCAGCACCTCGTGGATGGACAACGCACCCTGGCCGGTCTCCTGGCTGACGGTCATGCCGCCCGGACTCCGCCTTCCCACACCACGACGGTCTCCCGACGCGGTCCAGTGGCTTCCCCGAGGGTGTTCCCCGCGGGGGTGGAGCCGGACCTCCCGATCACAGTGGCGAGGGCCGCACCGGTACTTCACCGGTTTCCCGTACACCAAGGCCCTGCGACATTAGTGCGTTGACCTGCTGGATCACAACACGGTCGCCACCCGGTGCGGCCTCTCCGTCACTCCGCGCACTCACTCCTTGCGGTAGGCGTACGCCTCCGAGGCCGCCGCCGCCACCGCGTCGAGGTCGCCGCCGGCGCTCGCCGTCACCAGGGCGGCGACCGCGCCCTCGACGAACGGCGCGTCCACCAGGCGGGTGCCCTCGGGCAGTTCGTCGCCCTCGGCGAGCAGCGCCTTCACGGTGAGCACGGCACTGCCCAGATCGACCAGGACCGCCACCCCGGCGCCCCGGTCGACGGCCTTCGCCGCCTCGCAGATGAGCTCGGAACTCGTCCCGAGGCCGCCGTCCGGGGTCCCGCCGGCGGGGGCCAGGGGCGCCAGGTCACCGCCGCCGGCGAGCCCCCTGGCCAGCTCGGCCACCGCCGTCGCGACGGCGGCACTGTGCGAGACGAGCACGATGCCGACGGGGCCGGCCGGGGTCCCGGCGCTCATGCCGCCCCCTGGGCGGGAGAGGACTCCGCGCCCGCCGAATCCGTACGTGTGGACCCCGCGCTGTGCGAGGCGTTCGCGCTGTGCGAGGTGTCCGCGCTGTACGAGGCGTTCGCGCCCGCCGTCTCGTCGAGTGCCGCGAACAGCAGGGCAGAGGACGTCGCCCCCGGGTCCTGGTGGCCCACCGACCGCTCGCCGAGGTAACTGGCCCTGCCCTTGCGGGCCCTCAGGGGTACGGTCGCGAGGGCCCCCGCCTCGGCGGCCGTACGAGCGGCGCCGTACGAATCCCGCAGCCCCTCCACGGCCGGCACGAGGGCGTCCAGCATCGTCTTGTCGCCCACCTGGGCCCCGCCCAGCTGGGACACGGCCGCCACGCCGGCCCCGAGGGCCTCCGCCAGCTCGGCCCGGGTGATCCGCTCGCCGTCGCCCAGCGTCTTGCCCGCCCGGCGCAGCAGCGTGCCGTACAGCGGTCCCGACGCGCCGCCGACCGTGGAGATCAACTGCCGTCCGGCGGTGGTGAGCACCGCGCCCGGCGTCTCCGGCGGCTCCTTCGCGAGCGTGTCGGTCACGGCGGCGAACCCCCGTTTGAGGTTGGCGCCGTGGTCGGCGTCCCCGATGGCCGAGTCCAGCTCGGTGAGCCGGTCCGCCTCGCGGTCGACGGCCTCCGCCAGGCGGGCCAGCCAGCGGACCAGGAAGTCCGCGCCGAAGGTCTCCGTACCGTCGTCCATCCGGTCCACCTCTCGTGTCTCTCCCGACTCTCCGGCCTGTTCCATGCCCCGGATCACCGGCCCCAGCGCAGTGCGGGCGTCCGCACCGGCGCGTCCCAGAGCCGCAGCAGTTCCTCGTCCACCTCGCACAGGGTCACCGAGCAGCCGGCCATGTCCAGGGAGGTCACGTAGTTCCCGACCAGGGTCCGCGCCACCGGCACCCCGCGCTCGCCCAGCACCCGCTGCACCTCGGCGTTGTATCCGTACAGTTCGAGGAGCGGGGTCGCGCCCATCCCGTTCACCAGGGCGATCACCGGCCCGGACGGGCGCAGGTCCGAGAGGACGGCGTCGACGGCGAAGTCCGCGATCTCCCGCGAGGTCATCATCGGCCGCCGCTCGCGTCCGGGTTCGCCGTGGATGCCGACGCCGAGCTCCAGCTCGCCCTCCGGGAGGTCGAAGGTGGGGCTGCCCTTGGCCGGGGTGGTGCACGCGGCGAGCGCCACGCCGAAGGACCGGGAGCGCTCGTTCACCCGGCGCGCGATCGACTCCACCCGCTCCAGCGGCGCGCCCTCCTCGGCCGCCGCGCCCGCTATCTTCTCGATGAACAGGGTGGCGCCGGTCCCGCGGCGGCCCGCCGTGTAGAGGCTGTCCGTGACGGCGACGTCGTCGTCGACGAGGACCTTGGCGACCTGGATGCCCTCGTCCTCGGCGAGTTCCATGGCCATGTCGAAGTTGAGGACGTCCCCGGTGTAGTTCTTGACGACGAACAGCACCCCGGCGCCGCTGTCCACCGCCGCCGCGGCCCGCACCATCTGGTCGGGCACGGGGGAGGTGAAAATCTCTCCGGGGCACGCGGCGTCGAGCATCCCCGGCCCCACGAACCCGGCGTGGAGCGGCTCGTGCCCGGACCCTCCGCCGGACACCAGGGCGACCTTCCCCGCGACGGGCGCGTCCCGCCGCGTCACGACCCGCCGCTCCACGTCGACGGTGAGCTCGGGATGCGCGGCGGCCATTCCGCGCAGGGCATCGGCGACGACGGTCTCGGGGACGTTGATGAGCATGCGCATCGGTACCTCCTGGTGAGGCTGACAAGGGGCCCCTGACCTGCCCTGGAGCAGCTCAGGTCCTTTCGCGGGACGTGGCGGGGTCCCGTAGGTGCGTGTCCGTGGAGACTCTAGTGAGGGGGCGCCGGTTTGGGGCGGTGGTCGCGAGCAAGTCGGCCGGAGTCCTGATGCGGCGGGCCGCAGGACGTACGAGCATCGGACGCACGACCACGACGATGCCCCTGCCCGCCCTTCGTCCCTCGTGGGGAGCCCGAGATGGACCGCGCCGCACTCTTCGACGTCGACGGAACCCTCGTCGACTCCAACCCCCTCCATGTCGTCTCCTGGTGGGAGGCCCTGCGCCAGCACGGCCACCACGTGCCGACGCACGCCGTCCACCGGGCGATCGGCCTGCCCGCCGACAAGCTCCTCGGGCACCTCCTCGGCCCGTCCCGCGACCGCTCGCGGGACGACCGGCTCGGCGCCGCACACGACAGCCTCTACGGCACGTACCTCGAACGGCTCCGCGCCTTCGACGCGGCGGCGGAGCTGCTGCGGACCCTCGCGGGCGAGGGATGGAAGGTCGTCCTGGTCACCTCGGCCAAGGACCGCGAGCTGACGGCCCTGCGCGCGGCCGTCGACGCGGACGACGCGATCACCGCCACCGCCACGGCCGACGACGTCGACGAGGGGAAGCCCGCGCCCGACCCGGTCGAGCACGCCCTGTCACTGGTGGGCGTGACCGCCGACCGGGCCGTGTTCGTCGGTGACAGCGTGTGGGACATGAAGGCCGCACGCCGCTCCGGTGTGGTCTGCGCCGGGCTGCTCTGCGGCGGCGTGCCGGGGGCCGATCTGCTCGACGCGGGCGCCGCGGCGGTCTACGAGGACGCGGGCGACCTCCTCGCCCGGCTCCCCGACAGCCCGTTCGCGACTGTCCCGGCCGCCTGAGCCGGACCGTGCTCGGCGGCCGGGAGCGTACCGGTCCCGGGCCTGGAACCGGGGTTACGGGATGCCTGACCGGGTAGTCGCGCAGCCGGGCGGGTACGCCGTCGACCGAGGGAGATGACCCGCGATGGTGCACGACACGATCACCGTGTACGCCCCGCTGCGCGAGGTCTACGACCAGTGGACGCAGTTCGAGGAGTTCCCCCGCTTCATGCACGGCGTGGTGGAGGTGCGGCAGATCGACGACCGGCACGCCCACTGGCGGACGAGCATCGCGGGGGTGACCCGCGAGTTCGACACCGAGATCGTCGACCAGCTCCCCGACGAACGGATCTCCTGGCGCACCGTCGGCGGCGACGTGCGGCAGAAGGGCGTGGTGACCTTCCTGCGGCTGGACGACAGGAACACGGAGGTGACCCTGTCGATGGACTTCGCGCCGGAGGGCGCCGCCGAGAAGGCGGCTGCGGCCGTCGGCGTGGTCGAGAGCCGGGTCGCGGGCGATCTGCTCCGCTTCAAGGCCTTCGTCGAGGACCACGACGGGGCGACCGGCGGCTGGCGCGGACGACTGCGGCCCGCCGAGGCCTCGGACGCGCCGCGGGCCGGGGAACCCGGTACGGGAGAGGACGCCGCGGCCCCTACGGCACCGCCCGGCCCGCCGTCCCACCCCATGCCGGTGGACCCGGGGCACCTGTGAGCCCGTGAGGCCGGACGTACGGGACGCGGTCCGCCGGTCCGGGCTACGTCCCGCGTACCCCGGCGGCCGGGTCCGTCACGCCCAGGCGGAGGTGTTCCACGTGGTGGAGCGCCTGGTCGAGCAGGCCGGCGACATGGTCGTCGTGCAGGGCGTAGACCACGGAGCGGCCCTGCCGGGTGCCGGTGACGAGGCCGAGGTTGCGCAGCAGACGGAGCTGGTGGGAACAGGCGGACTGCTCCATGCCGACGGCGTCCGCGAGTTCGGTCGCCGCGCAGGGCCCCTCGCGCAGCCGGGCCAGGATCAGCAGCCTCGACGGTGTGGAGAGGGCCTGGAGGGTGGTGGCGACCTGCTGCGCGTTCTCGGGGGTCAGGCGGGTGCGCGCGGTCGCGCCGTCGTCCGTGGTGTTCGCTCCGTGGCCCATGGGCGCCATCCTACGGAAATGAACACATGAATGGATGTTCAAGTATTCCTGTACGGTGGGACGGTACGGCCCTCCGTGGGTGAGCGCGTACGCCCCTCCCCTGAAGGACTCCTCCCGCCATGGTCTCCACCCTGACCCAGCCCGCCCGGCCCTCCGCCGGGACCGCGGCGCCGCGCCGCCGCACCCGCGTCCTCGCGCTGCCGGAGGCACGCTGGGCGCTGGCCGCCCTGCTCCTCTTCCTCGCCGCCCTCCCCCTGCACCTCCTCGGCGCGCCCGCGTGGACCTGGGGACCCCTGTACGCGGCGACCTACCTCGCGGGCGGCTGGGAACCCGCGAGGGAGGGGCTGAAGGCGCTCAGGGACAGGACCCTGGACGTCGACCTGCTGATGGTCGTCGCCGCCCTCGGCGCCGCCGCCATCGGGCAGGTCCTCGACGGGGCCCTCCTCATCGTCATCTTCGCGACCTCCGGCGCTCTCGAAGCGGTGGCCACCGCCCGTACCGCCGACTCGGTGCGCGGACTGCTCGACCTCGCCCCGACCACCGCGACCCGCCTCCTCCGCGACGGCACCGAGGAGACCGTGGCGACCGGGGAGCTCCTCGTCGGGGACACGGTCGTCATCCGCCCCGGCGAGCGGGTCGGCGCGGACGGCCGCGTCCTGACGGGCGCGAGCGAGGTGGACCAGGCCACCATCACCGGCGAGCCCCTGCCGGTGCTCAAGGAAACCGGCGACGAGGTCTTCGCCGGCACCCTCAACGGCACCGGCGCACTGTGCGTCCGGGTCGAGCGGGACGCCTCGGACTCGGTGATCGCCCGCATCGTCCGCATGGTGGAGGAGGCCTCCGCGACCAAGGCCCCCACCCAGCTGTTCATCGAGAAGGTCGAGCAGCGGTACTCGCTCGGCATGGTCGCCGCCACCCTGGCCGTCTTCCTCGTCCCGCTCGCCCTCGGCTCCGACCTGACCGCCGCACTGCTCCGGGCGATGACCTTCATGATCGTCGCCTCGCCGTGCGCGGTCGTCCTCGCCACCATGCCCCCGCTGCTCTCCGCCCTCGCGAACGCGGGCCGCCACGGCGTCCTGGTCAAGTCCGCCGTGGTGATGGAGCGCCTCGGCCAGGTCGACGCGGTGGCCCTGGACAAGACGGGAACCCTGACCGAGGGCACCCCACGCGTCACCACCGTCCGCCCCCTGACGGACTCCGGCCCCGGCGAGGACGCGATCCTCGCCCTCGCCGCCGCGGCCGAGCACCCCAGCGAGCACCCGCTGGCCCGCGCGGTCGTCGTCGCCGCCGAGGCCCGGGGCCACCGGCCCGCGCCCGTCGAGGACTTCCGCTCCACCCCCGGCACCGGAGTGACCGCCACCCTGGCGGGCGACACCCTCGCGGTCGGCGCGCCCGCCCGGCTCCTGGCCGGGGCCGAGGGCCCGCTCGCCGCCCGCGCCGCCGCCGTGTCGGGCGAACTGGAGGCCGAAGGGCAGACCGCCGTGCTCGTCGTCGTGAACGGGGTCCCGGCCGGTGTCCTCGGCATCGCCGACCGGCTGCGCCCGGACGCCGCCGCCACCGTGGCGGCCCTGACCGCGCTCACCGGCACCCCGCCCGCGCTGCTCACCGGCGACAACCCGCGCGCCGCCGCCCGGCTGGCCGCCGACATCGGCATCACGGACGTGCGCGCGGGACTCCTGCCGCAGGACAAGGTCGCCGCCGTCCGGGAACGGGAGCGGGCGGGCCGCAGGGTCATGGTGGTCGGGGACGGCGTCAACGACGCCCCCGCCCTCGCCGCGGCGCACACCGGCGTCGCCATGGGCCGCGCGGGCTCGGACCTCGCCCTGGAGACCGCCGACGTGGTGATCGTCCGCGACGAACTCGCCACCGTCCCGACGGTCGTCGCCCTCTCCCGTACCGCCCGGCGCCTGGTCGTGCAGAACCTCGTCATCGCGGGCACGGTCATCACAGGACTGGTCGTCTGGGACCTCGCGGGCACCCTGCCGCTGCCCCTCGGCGTCCTCGGCCACGAGGGCTCCACCGTCCTCGTCGGCCTCAACGGACTGCGCCTGCTGCGCGAAGCGGCCTGGCGGCGCGCCACCGCCTGACGCGTACGACGCCCCGGGCAGCCGGGCAGCCGGGCAGCCGGGCAGCCGGAAAGCAGGGAAGCCGGAAAGCCGGGGCGGGCGCGTGCGCGGGCGGGGGCCCGGGGTGTCAGTCGCCGAGGGCCTTGAGGACCGCGGCCGCGAGCGGGGCGGCCGACGCGGGGTTCTGGCCGGTGACGAGATTGCGGTCGACGACCACGTTCGGCACCCACGGCTCGCCCACGCCGACGTCCAGGCCCGCTTCGACGAGGCGACTCTCCAGGAGCCACTTCGCCCTGTCGGCGAAGCCGGCCTGCGTCTCCTCGGCGTTGCTGAACGCGGTCACCCGGTACCCCGCGAAGACGTTCTTGCCGTCCTCGTCCGTGGCGGCGAGGAACGCGGCCGGGCCGTGGCAGACGACGGCCAGCGGCCTGCCGGACGCCAGGGCCCCGGCCAGCAGCCTGCCGGAGGCCGCGTCGACGGCGAGGTCCTCCATCGGGCCGTGCCCGCCCGGATAGAAGACGGCGGCGTAGTCGTCCGGGCGTACGTCCTCCAGAGCGATCGGGTGCCGGAGTTCGTCCATCGAGGCGAGGACGGCCGCGACCCTGTCCGAGCCCTCCTGCCCGCCGTTGAACTCGGGCGCGAGGCTGCCCCGGTCGAGGGTGGGCACGACACCGCCGGGGGTGGCGACGACGACCTCGTACCCGGCGCCGGTGAACGCCTCGTACGGCGCCGCGGCCTCCTCGCCCCAGAAACCGGTCGGGTGCTTCGTCCCGTCGGCGAGCGTCCACGCGTCGGCGCCGGTCATCACGAACAGGATCTTGGGCATGGGGGTACTCCCGGGGGTGCGGGCCGGGGAC
This sequence comes from Streptomyces sp. Root1304, assembly GCF_001426405.1. Classification (GTDB taxonomy): domain Bacteria; phylum Actinomycetota; class Actinomycetes; order Streptomycetales; family Streptomycetaceae; genus Streptomyces. The sequence goes on from NZ_LMEP01000023.1 coordinate 232,713, forward strand.
CGGCCCGAGGGGGGCGGCCGGAAACCCCGTTCCGGGGCTCCGGGGTGGCACGCCCTCGAACGTAACCCTGTCCCGAAGCCCCCACCAGCGCTGGTCCGCCTCCCCGGCGCGGGCGTTCCGGTGGGTCCGCCCGGCCGACTCCACTCGCCCGGCCTGCGGAAAGCTCAGATGCCGGCGGTCTCCGCCGCCGTCGGGACGGTGCCCCGGAAGGTACGCCGATAGGCGAGCGGAGTGACCCCGATGGCGGCGTGCAGATGCTCACGCAACGAGGTCCCGGTGGCGAAACCGACCTCCCCGGCGATCTCGTCGACAGCCAGATCGGTGGTTTCGAGAAGCTGCCGGGCCCGGGACACCCGCTGCTGGATCAGCCACCGCCCCGGGCTCATGCCGACCTCCTCCTGGAAGCGGCGCGCGAAGGTCCGCAGGCTCATCCGGGCGTGCCCGGCCAGCTCGCTCAGGGGGAGCGCCTCCCGCAGGTTCTCCAGCGCCCACTGCCGGGTCGCCGAGGTCCCGCTCGCCGTGCTCACCGGCACCGGCCGTTCGATGTACTGGGCCTGGCCGCCGTCCCGCCACGGCGGAGCGACGCACACCCGGGCCACCTGGTTCGCGAGGGCGGCGCCGTGGTCCTTGCGGACGAGATGCAGGCAGACGTCCACCCCGGAGGCCGCGCCCGCCGAGGTGAGCACGTCGCCGTCGTCGACGAACAGCACATCCGGGTCGAGCTCCACCTGCGGGAACCACGAGCGGAAGGTGTCCACGAGCCCCCAGTGCGTCGTGGCCGGCCGCCCGTCGAGGAGCCCGGCGGCGGCGAGCACGAAGGCGCCGGTGCAGATGGACACCAAGCGTGCCCCCGGCCGTACGCACGCCAGCGCCTCCGCCGTACCCGGAGGCAGGTCACGGGGGAGGAGCGAGGTGTCGAAGGGCGGAAGGATCACGGTGTCGGCGGTGCGCAGCGCCTCGGGACCGTGCTCGACCGTCACCGAGAAATCGGCGTTCGTACGGACCGGCAGCCCGTCCACCGAGCAGGTGACGACCTCGTACCGCCCGCGAAGCATCCCGAACACCCGGCTCGGGATGCCCAGTTCGAACGGGTACACCCCGTCCAGCGCGAGGACGACGACCCGATGCGGAGTTCCCATGGCACGATCCCGTCGAAAGATGGCAATCATGCCATGGTACGCGTCCGGGCCGACGGCGACGCTTGACCCATGACGAACCACCCCACCATGCGCGCCATCAGCCAGGACACCCACGGCACCCCCGAGGTGCTCCGAGAGGTCACCGTGCCGCGGCCCGTACCCGGCCCGAGCCAGATCCTCGTCGCCGTACGCGCCGCCGGCGTCAACCCCACCGACTGGAAGCACCGCTCCGCGGGCTTCTTCGTCGACCGACTGCCGGTCGTCCTCGGCTGGGACGTCTCCGGCGTCGTCGAATCCGTCGGATTCGGCGTCACCGTGTTCAAGCCCGGAGACGAGGTCTTCGGCATGCTGCCCTACCCCCACGGCGTCGGCTCCCATGCCGAGTACGTGACCGGACCCGCCCGCGCCTTCGCCCACAAGCCCGCCGCCGTCGACCACGTCCAGGCCGGCGCCCTGCCGCTCGCCGCCCTCACGGCGTACCAGGCGATCGTCGACACGGCGGGCGTCGGTCCCGGGCAGCGGGTTCTCGTCCACGCCGCCGCCGGCGGGGTCGGCCACCTCGCCGTCCAGATCGCCAAGGCCCGAGGCGCGTACGTCATCGGCACCGCGAGCGCGCCCAAGCACGACTTCGTGCGCTCCCTCGGCGCGGACGAGGTCGTCGACTACCGCTCCGTGGACTTCGCCGAGGTGGTCCGGGACGTGGACATGGTCCTGGACCCGCTCTCCGCGGACACCCGCGTCCGCTCCCTCGACGTCCTGCGCCCCGGCGGCACCCTGGTCTCCCTGCTCCCGAGCACCGACCCCGACGAGCCGGCGAAGGCCGCCGCCCGGGGCGTGCGGGTCGAGGACCTGCTCGTGGAGGCGGACCACGCCGGGATGAAGGCCATCGCGGCCCTCGTGGAATCCGGCGCGCTGCGCGCCCACGTCGAGGCGGTCTTCCCGCTGGCCGACGCGGCGAAGGCCCACGCGCTGGGCGAGACCGAACGCACCACGGGCAAGATCGTCCTCGTGGTGGACGGCGCGGACGCCTGACCGGGGTTCCGGGCGGTCGTGGCGCGTGTGCCACGGCCACCCGGCTCAGGGGCGGACGGCGCCCGTGCGCGCAGTGACCCGAGGGCACGGTCGCCGGTGGGGGCCCGAGCCGCGCCGGGCTCCCGGTTCCGAGGGCTGTCACCGCGCGACCGGCCGGTACGTTCCCTCACCGACCGGTGCTCCGCCTGGGGCCGCCGGAGGCAGGGGAGGGGTGCGGCGATGGTGGTGCGACAGGCGGGCGGGGTGCTTCCCGGCGGGCTGGCCGAGGCGATATCGGCGACGGCGGAGGAGATCGCCGCCGTGCTGCGCGGGGCCCCGGGCGCGGACGCCGCCCCAGCCGTCCCCGCCGGCGGTTCCGGCGGCGTCGGGCCCGGTCGCGGGTCCGCAGGGCGGAGCGGCTCCCCGGACGTCTCAGGTCTGCCCGTGCCCCGTTCCACCTGGACCGTCGGAGAGGCCGCCGCGCACCTGGCCCAGGCCAACGCCCTGATGGCCGACCTCGCCGCCGGCCACGAGCGCCCCTACGGCGACGGCACCCCCGGCAGTCTCGCCGAGGCCAACGAACGCGCCCTCGCCGGATTCGCCGAGCGCGCCCCCGGCCCGCTCGCCGCCCTCATCACCGAACGGGCCGCCGCCTTCCTCGCCGCCGTCGAGGACCGCGACCCGGACGACCTCCTCGTCACCCCGCTCGGCACCATGCGTCCGGCCGTCCTCGGCTCGTACCTCCTGACGCACATGCTCGGGCACGGATACGACCTGGCCCTCGCCCTCGGCCGACCCCACATGCTCGACGCGCACCGGGTCGGACTGACCCTGCCGTTCATGCTCCAGGCGATGCCGCGGGTGACCGACCCGGCCGCCGTCGCGGGCCTGACCGCGCGCTTCGCCGTACGGCTCCGGGGCGGCGCCGGCTTCGGCGTCGTCGTCACGGACGGCGCCGTCGAGGTGACCCACGAGCCGCCCGCCCGGCCGGACTGCACGATCCTCACCGACCCCGTCGCCTTCCTGCTGCTCGGCCTCGGCCGGGTCGACCCCTGGCCCGTGATCGCCCGGGGCAAGGCGCTCGGCTGGGGACGCAAGCCCTGGCTGGCGCCGCGGTTCCCCCGGCTCTTCCGGGCGCCCTGAGTATCCGGCCGCCGCCCTCGTGGCTCCCCCCGTGCGTCCGCGCCCCCGCCGATGGATCCTGGAGGTATCGGAAGGGGCCGCGCCGCGCGCTTCCGCGCGGTGCCGCGCGCGAGGAGGCAGACCATGACCCGCACCCTGGAGTGGACGGTCGGCGTGGAACTGGTCGAGGACGCAGGCAGGACCAAGGCCGAGGCCCGGCTCACCACCGGCAACTCCACCCTCACCGGCCACGGCTCCGCCCGCTGCAACCCGGCGGACGTGGACGTGCCGGCGATCGGCGACGAGCTCGCCGCGAGCCGGGCGATGAAGGACCTGGCGGGCAAGCTGATGCGAGAGGCCGACCGGGAGATGGAGGCGGCGGGCGCGGGGACCGTACCCCAGCACACCGGACCCGGATACGGCTGGCCGGAGGCGGTCTCCTGACGGAACCGCCGAGCCGGGGGCGCCGCCCGACGGGACCACCGGGCCGCGCCCCGCCCGCCGAAGGACCGCCGCGCGGAGGGCCGACGTCCCCCGCGGGGCGGAACCGCCGCGCCCCTACGGGTTCTCCCCGTCCCCCTCGTACGTCAGCCGGTCGGCGACCTCGACCACCCCGTCCACCGTCTCGCACAGCCGGACGATGATCGGGCCGAGCCCCGGGCGGTCCAGGGTGCCGCTCAGCGTCACCCGGCCCTCGTCGACGTCGATGTGCACGGCGGAGGGGGAGAGGCGCAGGATGCGGACCACCACGTCCTCCCGGATCTCCTCCTGGATCGAACGGTCCCTGCGCAGGAACAGCTGGAGCAGGTCGCTGCGGCTCAGCACCCCGATCAGGCGTCCGTCCGGGTCCACCACGGGGAGCCGCTTCACCCGGTGCCGTTCCATGAGCCGGGCCGCCTCGACCGCCGTCCACGAGGGGCGGGCGGTCACGACGGGGCTCGACATCATGGCCTCCGCGGTGCTCGGCCCGTCCTTGGCCGTGTGGCGCCGCAGCAGGTCCGCCTCGGACACGACGCCCACCGGCCGGTTCTCGTCGTCGACCACCGGGACCGCGGTGATGCCGTACTCGTCGAGGAGCCGTGCGATCTCCTTGAAGGACGTCCCCGGCTGCACCGCCACCGCGGTCGGCGTCATCAGGTCGGCGACACTGCGGTGCCTCATCGTCCGTTCCGTCCCTTCTGGGTTCCGGATTCCATGATCTCGCACCGGGGGCGGGAACGGGATGCGGGGTCGGGCCCGGGGGTGGTCCCAGGGGTGGTCCCAGGGGTGGACGCGGACAGCGAGAAGCGCCGCGGGGCGGGTGCGAATCGGGGGTGAATCGGGCTGTGACAAGGGCTTGCCCCGCTTGTCATGCACATGGTTACTTCGGGTAAGTCACCCCCGAGAGCCGGAAGAAGGACCCCGCATGCCCGCTGCCCGTACGCCGAGCCACCGCCCCCGCGCCCGTTCCTCGCGTCTCGCGGCGGCCCTCGCCGCCGCCGTGGCCCTCGTCGCCACCGCCGGCGGCACCGGATCGGCCGCCGCCCCGGAGGACCCGCAGCCCGCGGCGCTCCGCGAGGTGATGTTCGTCGGCAACAACTGGGACGGCACGGCCGACGTGATCGCCTCGCGGGGCGACTTCCACCGCATCGGCCGGCTGAACGTCGTCCCCGACAAGGCGGAGCGTCTCCGCGAGATCTATCTGAACCCCGTCAAGCTCGCGTTCTTCCTCGGCGTCCGCACCGGACCGGGTGAGGGCCACGACCAGTTCGTCGACGACATGTACGCGACCCCGGACGGCGCCTCCATGGTCGTCTCCCGGCCGAGCTTCGCCGACGTCGTCTCCCTCGACCTGCGGACCGGACGGATCAACTGGCGCTTCCCCGTGGCCGGTTACCGCGCCGACCACATGGCCGTGTCCCCCGACGGCACCCGCGTCGCGGTCTCCGCCTCCACCGCCAACACCGTCCACGTCCTCGACATCTCCACCGGCCGTCAACTGGGCTCCTTCGCGACGGGCGACAAGCCCCACGAGAACGTCTTCACCTCCGACGGCATGCTCTGGAACATGTCCATCGGCGAGGTCACCACCGCGCTCGACGCCCCCTGGCTCGACTGGACCAAGGGTGACCGCCGCATCACCGTCGTCGACACCGAGACCTTCCGGACCGTCCGCGTCATCGACATGCGCGAACGCCTCGACGCCTTCGGGCGCGGCGACCTCTCCGACGCCGTCCGCCCCCTGGTCCTCACCCCGGACGGGAAGAAGCTCTACTTCCAGGTCTCCTTCTTCAAGGGCTTCCTGGAGTACGACATCGCCACGGACCGGATCACCCGGTCCAAGGAACTCCCCGGCAACCCGGCGACCGACACCGACCGCACCACCTGGGTCAACGACTCGCGCCACCACGGCCTCTCGATGAGCCCCGACGGCACCAAGCTCTGCGTCGCGGGAACCATGGACGACTACGCCACCGTCGTCGACCGCGCCACGCTCCAGGAGGGCCCGCTCGTCACGGCCTCCAAGCCCTACTGGGCCACCGTGAGCGGCGACGGACGCTCCTGTGTCGTCTCCGAGAGCGGCGCCGACCGCGTGACCGCCATCGACTTCGCCACCGGCCGGGCGGTGGCCTCCGTGGACGTCGGCGACCATCCGCAGCGGGTGCGGCCGGCCCGGGTCCCCGCGGACTGGACGGGACCGAACGGGAGTTGAGGAACGCGGGCGGGGCCTGCCGGATCGCGACCGATCCGGCAGGCCCCGCCTTCGCGCGTTCAGGCTCTGCGGACCGAGACCTCGTAGAGCGAGTAGCCCCACTGGGTCGCCCGCTGCTCGCCGTGGACGCGGACGTAACGGGCCGACGTCGACGGGAACTCGGCCGTGTCCAGCCCGCCGTCCCCGGCCTGCGTCGACCACACCGTGCGCCAGTCCGTGCCGTTCTCGGACACCTCGATCCGGTACTGGCGTGCGTACGCCCGCTCCCAGTCGAGGTTCACCCGGCCGATCCTGCGGACGGCGCCCAGGTCCACACCCAGCCACTGGTCGTCCGACCAGTCGCTGGCCCAGCGGGTGTTGACGTCACCGTCGAACGCCCGGCCCGGGGCGAAGCTCGTGAACGGGTTCCACTCCGACGAGCTCGCCGACGTCGGCACGCCCGCGGCGAGGTTGACGCCCACCTCGTGGTTCTCGGTCGCCTTCCACGTGGTCAGGTACGACTCCGCGCCACGGGACAGCTCGTCCACGACGCCCTGACCGCCACCGGACAGCCGGATCTGCTCGATCCAGTCCGGGACCATGCCGTTGTGGGCACCGCCGTCGGTGTTGAAGTCCCAGGTGCGCTCGCCCGTCACCTGCCGGTCGATCACCGAACCGCCGTCGAAGCTGCGGAAGGGGTACTTCACGGCGTTCGGCGCGTCGGCCCCGCCCGGTGCCGGCCAGCCGCCGACCCCGTTCATGTCGGTGCCGTAGCCCAGGCCGACCTTGTACTTCGCGCGGAGCGCGGCCTTCTGGCCCGCCTCGCCGATGAAGCCCTGCGCACCGCTCATGTACTGACCGAGGAACCCGCCCAGGCGGTACAGCCGCTCGGTCCAGTCCAGGTCCATCCAGCTGTGGCTGGAGAGCACGCCCGGGTACTCCTCGGCCTCCAGCATGTCGAGCGCACGGCCCGCGGCCTTGACGCTCATGTGGTCGAGCTCCAGCATCATGCCGCGCTGGATCATGCCCTTCACGGCGTACTCTCCGAGCCGGGTGAGTCCCCGCGTGTTGCACTGGGCGTCGGAGGCGTACGAGGGAACGCCCACCCCCGCCGGCAGCTTCTCCGCCATCGCGGGAGGTGCGGCGGCCAGCCCGATCGGGTTGTCGTGCTGCGGGCCCGCGCACTTCTCGGTGGCCCAGAAGGTGCCCGTGGACAGGAACTGGCCGATGTTGACGGCCACGCCCGTCGTCCCGCTGTCGAACCGGACGCCGCACAGCGCGTTGTCGAACTTGTGGCAGAGGAACATGCTGCGCACGCCGAGCGCGTACAGCTCGTCGAGCCCCTTGTCGATGTCCGCCTGGCCGCACTGGGCGACGTCGAGGATCTGCTTGCAGCCGAAGGGCTCCGAGGCCTCCACGCCGAGGACGACCGCGAGCTTGCCCTGCTGGATCACCGAACGGGCCTGGTCGGCGCTGGTGACGATCCGGAACCAGCCCTTGCCGGGGCCGCCGAACATCCCGTCGATGTAGTCCTGCATCTCGTACGTCTTACGGGCCTCCAGCCGGATCGCGTCCATCTCGTCGCAGCCGCGGTCGCGGGGCAGGAGCGAGCAGATCAGGCCGTTGCTGACGAGGTCGTTGACCAGCACGCGCTGGCCGCCGCGCCAGGCGCGCTCGACCCAGGCGTAGTAGTTCTGCTGGTGGCTCAGGGAGTTGTTGGCGGGCCAGTCCTTGAACGTGGGCCAGCCGACGGGGTCGTGCTTGCCGTTGTCACCTCCGGTGAGGTGCTCGAAGAGGGCGCCGGTGCCGTCCGGGTAGTGCTCCGGACAGTCCTTGAGCGCGTCGGCGATGCCCGCGGTGGAGAACGTCTGGCCGCAGATCATCCTGCCGCCGAAGCCCTCGTTGGACATCAGGTGGTTGTGCGCGTCGACGAAGCCGCGCACCTTCCCCTGGGCGTCCGTGCCGGTGAACGGGGCGCCCGTGACGTTGATCTGTGAGTCGGCCGCGGGGCGGGAGGTGGGCTCCCACCACGAACCGCCCGCGGCGGCCGCGGGGACGGGACCGGAGCCGAAGAGGACGGCGGCCAGGGCCAGGAACAACGCGAGAAGGGCGGATCTGCCGCCCGTTCCGCGCGTGATGGGTCGTGTCATGTGTGCGAAGCCTCCGGTCGGTGGGGTGTACCGGGCGCCCCGAGGATCGCGGTGTTGACGGAGTGAGTCAAGAGTCCGGGACAGATGACCTGTTGAAGAATGTGCGGGTCCGGTGGGACGCGTGGTGTTCCACGTGGGCGTACGGCGGACCGGGCGTCAGCCCTCGATCAGCAGCGCCAGTTGATCCGCCGTCAGATCCAGCTGGTCAGAGGCGGTCTTCTCGTCACCGAGGACCAGATACTGGAGCGTCAGACCGTCGATCACCGCCGCCAGATGGTGCGCGAGCGTCTCCGCCGGGATCCGGGACTCCACCCCCCGCACCTCGCGGACCTGAGTGAGCAGGGCGTCCGCCGACGCCACGTACTGGTCGTACTGCGCACGCGCCAGATGCTCGAACCCAGGCTCCCGCAGCGCGTACTGGGTGAGGTCGTAGGTCAGCATGTGCTCGCCCGGATGGGCCGTGACGTGGTCCCAGTACGTCTGCAGCGCGCCCCGTACGGTCTCCCGCAGGGTCGAGCCCGGCTCGACCGCCGACATCACCCGCACCACGTAGTTGCCGGTGATCGTCTCGATCGCGGCCTCAAGCAGGGCCTGCTTGGAATCGAAGCAGTAGTGGAACACGCTCAGCGACACACCCGCCTCCGCGCAGATCGACCGCGTCGTCGTCCTGGCGACACCGTCCCTGGTCATCGCCCTGATCGCGGCCTCGACCAACTGCCTGCGCCGTACGGCCGACGGCATCCGCCCCATGGTTCCTCCTCGGGTCCGGCGTCAGGGTAACCGCAGCGCTCGGCGGAATCGCCACCCCGGGGCGGCGGTCCGGGCGGTCCGGGCGACGGCAGCTGACCCCCCAGGGGCGGCGGGGTCAGCCCGCCCGGTGGGGGAGCGGATCCGGCCAGGCGTCGCGCTCCGCGAGCCGCAGGACGAGCGCCGCGATGTTCCACGCGTCGTCCTCGCCGCTGTGGTGACGCCCTTCGAGGGGCAGCCCGGCGACCTCCAGCGCCTGCGCCATCCCCGGTCGCCTGGCCAGCCCGTACGCCTCGGTGAAGGCGATCTTCGCGTTGGTGTGCCGGTGACCGAAGGGGTACCGGGTGCCGGTGGCCCGGCACTGGCGGGTGAACTGGTTGCGGTCGTAGTCGCCCCAGCTCGCCCAGGGCCGCACGCCCGCCGCGTACGTCGTCGCGAGCAGCCGGCAGGCGGCCGCGAAGTCCAGGCCGCCGTCGACCTCGGCCTGGGTGAGCCCGGTCAGCGCGGTGCAGAAGGCGCTGACCCGCGAACGGGCCGGCCGCACCAGCACGCGGTGGCGGGAGACGCGTTCCCGCGCGTCCAGATCGACGACGGTCAGCCCGATCTCGATGATCTCGCTGACCTCTCCCGGCGGCCGCTCGCCCTCCCAGCAGGTCGCCTCGACGTCGACGACGTTGACCAGAGTCCTGTGATCCATGCGCGGGAGCCTAGGCGGGCGGGGGAGCACCCGGCATCCGGTTTACGCCGGTCCCGCCGGGGTGCCGCCGTCCGCCGACCGGTCCCGTTCCAGGACCGCGCGCAGGGCCGCCACCGCGTGCGCCCGGTGCTCGTCGAGCCAGCGCACGGTGGCCTCCTCGTCGCCCTGGCGGAGTGCGGAGATGACGGCCCGGTGCTCGCGGACGGCCTGCTTCCGGTGCGGGTCCTCGGTGTAGTACAGCGACCGGTACGCGTCGGTGGAGTCCCACAGCGTCGCGATGAGGCGGACCAGCCGAGGCATCCCGGACGCCTCGATCAGCGTGAAGTGGAAGCGCCGGTTCGCGGCCGCCATCGCCGTCACGTCCCCCTCCTCGGCGGCCCGTTCCACCTCGCGCTGGATGCCTTCGAGGGCGGCCACGATGCCGTCCGGCAGCAGCCCCACGGCCCTCCGCACCGCCTCGGTCTCCAGGAGTTCCCGGATCCGGTAGATCTCCTCCAGGTCGGCGAGCGAGAGCTCCGCGACGAAGTAGCCCCGGTGGATGTGATGGACGACCAGGCCCTCGGCCTCCAGGGCCTTCAGGGCCTCGCGCAGCGGCACCCGGCTGACCTCGAACCGGGCCGCGAGGGCGTCCTGCCGGATCTGCCCGCCGGGCCGCAGCTCCCCGCTGGTGATGGCGCGCCGCAGCTCCCCGAGGACGAACTGCTGGGCGGTCTGCGGCCGCCGCCTCTGCACCGCGCTGCTCATCGCCTGTGTGACCTTCCGTCTTCCTCGCTCTGCCCACCCGTGGATCGCTCCACCGGTCAGGACCATCTTCCTACGCGCGCGTGTCTAAGGATTCCGCGCGCCGACCGCCCGCGCCCGCCCCAGGCCCAGGGAGGACAGCAGGTCTTCCGTGTGCTCGCCCAGGCGCGGGGGAGCGGCGCGGTAGCTGGGCGGGGTGGCGCCCAGCCGGACCGGATGGGCGACCTGCCCGGGTCCGGCCGCCGACTCCGGCACCCGGGGAGCGAGCCCCAGCCGGTCGGCGAGGTCGAAGGCGGCGGCCAGGTCGTTGATCGGCCCGCAGGGCACCCCGGCGGCGGTCAGCTCCTCGAACCAGCGGTCGGCGGTACGGGTCCCCAGCGGCCCCGCGAGGGCCGTGACCAGTTCCTCCCGGTGGGCGACCCGGGCGGAGTTGGTGGCGAAACGGGTGTCGTCGGCCAGCTCCGGCAGGCCGAGCCCCGCGCACAGGGACCGGAACTGCCGGTCGTTGCCGACGGCGAGGATCAGCGGCCGGTCCTGCGCCTCGAACACCTCGTACGGGGCGATGCTCGGGTGCCGGTTGCCCATCGCGAGCGGGACGACACCGGCCCCGAGATGGGCGGCCGCCTGGTTGGTGAGCGCCGACAGCAGCGAGGAGAGCAGGGAGACCTCGACCCGCTGGCCCTCGCCGGTGCGCTCCCGGTGCCGGAGGGCGGCGAGGACGCCGAGGCCCGCGTGGAGCCCGGTGATGACGTCGACCAGGGCGACCCCGGCCTTGGTGCCGGGACCGTCCGGTTCGCCGGTCACGCTCATCAGACCGCCCATGGCCTGGACGAGCAGGTCGTAGCCCGGCAGCCGGGCGCCCTCCTCGGTGCCGAAGCCGGTCACCGAGCAGTAGACCAGCCCCGGATTGCCCGCCCGCACGTCCTCGTACCCGAGACCGAGCTTCTCCATCGTGCCGGGGCGGAAGTTCTCCACGAGCACGTCCGCGCGGTCCACGATCGCCCGCGCCGCCGCCAGGTCCTCGGGGTCCGCGAGGTCGAGCGCGACGGAACGCTTGTTCCGGTTCACCCCGAGGAAGTACGTGGCCTCCCCGTCGGCGAACGGCGGGCCCCACGCGCGCGTGTCGTCGCCGGAACCGGGCCGCTCGATCTTGATCACGTCCGCGCCCAGGTCGGCGAGGAGCATCGTCATGTAGGGGCCGGCGAGCACCCGGCCGAAGTCGGCGACGACGATCCCCGACAGGGCGCCCGCCTCCGTCGTACCCGGCTGATCTGCGCGCATTCCGTTCTCCCTCACTGGCGATCGGATCCCATCGGACCGTACGGTTCGGACATCGGATTTTCAATACTGGATCCAATATCCGATCTACGGCTACGCTTCGGCTCGCCGAGTCGCCACAGCCGCCAGGAGGCCGTCCGTGAAGTCGCAGTCGTCGTCGCAGTCCAGCTCCGCCCCCGTCCACCCCTTCGACCTGCTCGCTGTCGACGGACTGCTGACCGACGAGGAGCGCGAGATCCGCCGCACCGTCCGCGCCGTCGCCGACCGCGAGCTCCGGCCGCACGTCGCCGGCTGGTTCGAGAAGGGCGAGATCCCCGCCCGCGAACTCGCCCGAACTCTCGGCGGCATCGGCGTGCTCGGCATGCACCTTGAGGGCTACGGCTGCGCGGGCACCAACTCCGTCGCGTACGGCCTCGCCTGTCTGGAACTGGAGGCCGTCGACTCCGGCCTGCGCTCCCTGGTCTCCGTACAGGGCTCCCTGGCCATGTACGCGATCTGGAAGTACGGCTCGGAGGAGCAGAAGCAGCGCTGGCTGCCGAAGATGGCGGCGGGCGAGTACATCGGCTGCTTCGGCCTCACCGAGCCCGACGCCGGCTCGGACCCCGGCGCCATGCGCACCCACGCCAAGCGCGACGGCTCCGACTGGGTGCTCAACGGCACCAAGATGTGGATCACCAACGGCTCCGTGGCCGACGTCGCCGTCGTCTGGGCCCGCACCGAGGACGGCGTGCGCGGATTCCTCGTCCCGGCGGGCACGCCCGGGTTCAGCGCCCCGGAGATCAAGATGAAGCTGTCCCTGCGGGCCAGCGTCACCAGCGAACTGGTCCTGGAGGACGTGCGTCTCCCCGCCGACGCCGTGCTCCCCGAGGCCCGCGGCCTCTCCGGCCCGCTCGGCTGCCTCAACGAGGCCCGGTTCGGCATCGTCTTCGGCGCGCTCGGCGCCGCCCGCGACTGCCTGGAGACGGCGATCTCGTACGCCCGTGACCGGATCGTCTTCGCCCGCTCCCTCGCCTCCTACCAGCTGACCCAGCAGAAGCTCGCGGACATGTCCGTCGAGCTGGGCAAGGGCATGCTGCTCGCGCTCCACCTCGGCCGTCTCAAGGACGCGGGGACGCTCACCGCCGAGCAGGTGAGCGTGGGCAAGCTGAACAACGTGCGCGAGGCCATCGCCATCGCCCGCGAGTGCCGCACCATCCTGGGCGCCAACGGCATCACCCTGGAGTACCCGGTGCTGCGCCACGCCAACAACCTGGAGTCGGTGCTCACCTACGAGGGCACGAGCGAGGTCCACTCCCTGGTCATCGGCAAGGCGCTCACCGGGGAACAGGCCTTCCGCTGACCTTTCCCGGCACGGCCCCTCGGGCGTGCCGGGCCGGGCGGGTGTTCAGCCCGCCGTGATCCGGCCGAGGAAGGCGTCCAGGTTGCCCGTGAGGCGGGCGACCTGTTCGTCGAGGGTCAGGGACTCCTCGTGGCGGCGGTGGCGCAGCTTGGGCTGCCGCTTGCCCCGGACGTAGAGGGAACACGCCAGGTCGGCGCAGAGGTAGATGCCGACCGTGTTCCCCTCGCGGCCCCGGGGGCCGGCGAGCGGTGCCACGAGCAGGGTGACGCCGGAGGAGGCGTGCGCGGTCAGACACACCTGGCACATGCTCGACTTCACCGCGCTGGTCCGGCCGGCCGCCGGGACCCGCAGGCTCACCCCGACCGGCCCGTCCGGACGGGGGACGACCAGATGGGCGCGGAGCGGCGCGCCCGGGTCGATCCAGCCGAGGAAGTCCAGGTCGTCCCAGGGGAGTTCGGCGAAGTCGAGCGGCAGCTTGAGGCGGGCCGCCTCGCCCTTGGTGCTGTTCACGAAGGACGAGCGGATCTGCTTGTCGGTCAAAGGTTCCACTCGGTGGACCGTACACGGACCCCCTGGGACGGGCATCCGAAATACCCGCCGCCTCCGGACGCCCGCGCCGGTACGCACTCCTCCGGACGCCCGCGTACGCACGCGCCTCAGTCGGATGCCCGCGCCGGTACGCGCGCCCCGCCCGCCCGCCCGCGCCCGTCAGGCCACCCAGTCCGGGAGCGCGGGGGTGGCGAAGCCGCCCGGGGCGCCGTCGAGGGCCGCCGCGAGCCGTTCCGCCGCCGGCTCGTACACCTCCGCGGGCAGCGTGAACGGGATGCGCAGCCGGTGCTCGTGCGTACCGGGGTCGACTCCGAACCGGGCGCCGCCCTCGACCCGCACCCCGTGTCGCAGGGCGCGCGTGGCGAGGCCCGAGGCGACCGGCCGGCCCAGGTCGATCCACAGGCACATCCCGCCCGGCGGCACCGTCCAGCGCCACTCGGGCACATGGCGGGCCAGGGCCGAGGTCAGCGCGTCGCGGCGCAGCCGCAGCTCCTCGACGCGGCGCGGCAGGATCACGTCGAGCCGGTCCAGGAGGGCCACGGCCACCAACTGGTCGAGTACCGAACCGGACAGGTCGGCGGTGATCCGCACCCTGGCCAGCTCGGTCACGACCCGGGAAGCGGCCCGGACCCAGCCGACCCGGAGGCCGCCCCAGCAGCTCTTGCTCAGCGAGCCGACCGAGACGATCTGCTCGCCGTCCCCGCCGGCGGCGGTCGCCGCGAACGGCAGCGGCGCGGGCACGTCCAGGGCGATGTCCGTCAGCGTCTCGTCCACCACCAGCCAGGTCCCGGTGGACCGCGCGGCCCGCGCGAGGTCCCGGCGCTGCTCCTGAGGCATCAGGTGCCCGGTCGGATTGTGGAAGTCCGGGATCAGATAGGCCAGGCGCGGCGCGGTCTGCCGGAGCGCGGCGTCGACGAGCCCGGTGTCCCAGCCGGCCTCCGTGACCGGAACCGGGGTGACACGGAGCATACGGCCGCGCATCGCGTCGAGGGCGTTGGTGTACGAGGGGTTCTCGGCGAGCACCCGGTCGCCGGGCCGGCCCAGCAGCGTGAGGACCAGCGAGAGCGCCTGCTGGGCACCCGTGGTGACGAGTATCTGTTCCGGCAGGGTCGGCAGCCCGCGCGCGGTGTAGCGCTCGGCGACGGCGGCGCGCAGCGCGGGCAGCCCGTACGGGTGGTAGCCCTGAGTGCCCGCGTAGCGGGGCAGCTCGGCCGCGGCGGCCGTGAGCGCGGCGGCCAGTTCCTCCGCCGGTGCCTCGGGCGCGGCCAGGGCGAGGTCGATCGTGGTCCCGGTGTCGTCGTGGAAGGCGCCGAGCGAGGTCGGCGCCTGACCGTCGGGGAGCGCGGTCCAGGTGCCCGCGCCACGCCGGCTGTGCGCGTACCCGCTCTCCCTGAGCAGGTCGTACGCACCGGTCACCGTCGTCCTGCTGACGGCGAGCACGGTGGCGAGTTCCCGCTCGGCCGGCAGCCGGAGACCCAGCGCCACCCGCCCGTCGAGCAGCGCCTCGCGCACCGCCCGCGCGAGCTCCCGGTAGCCGAAGCGGCCGTCGGGGGGCGGGGTGAGCAGCGACGCGAGCTGGCGGCCCGTAAGGGTGCGGTCCACGGTGCGGACCACGTGTGCCATTGCCATGCCAATCACTCCTCATTGGCTCTGCTGTCCGGGCCAATAAGGTTACAGACTCCTTTGAGTGGCCTGGTGGCCACCTCGAAAGGAGACAAGTCGATGTCCGGACACTTCACCGACCGCGACGAGCGGATGTGGCAGCGGCGGGCCGAGGAGACGGCGGCGCGACCCCTGCCGATCGGCGCCTGGCTGAAGGCGCTGCGCGTCCCGCGCCCCGGGGGGACCCGGGCCGTCCGTCCGGTGTCCGCCTCCGCCCGCCCGCGACCCGCCGAACAGGCGTGAACGGGCCTGCGGGGTATCCGGCCGGCCCCGTGGCCCGGGTCGTCGTCGGGGTGACCGGTTCGCTCGCCTCGCTCGCCGCCCTGCGGTACGCGACCGCCCTCGGCCGGCGTGACGAGGTGCCCGTCCTCGCGGTCCTCGCGTGGGAGCCCCCCGAGGGCGAGGCGCTGTACGCCCGGATGCCCGACCGGGCCTGGGCCCGAACCTGGGCCGAGGACGCCCGCCACCGTCTGGAGGACGCCTTCGTCGAGGGGCTCGGCGGAGTCCCCTCGGATGTCGACCTCGAGGGCCGTGTGGTCAGGGGCGCCCCGGCGGCGGTGCTGTGCGCGACGGCCGACCGCCCCGGCGACCTGCTGGTTCTCGGCTCCGCGCCGGGAAGCGGCCGCCGGGGCCGGCTGCGCCGCCGCGCGGTCCTGCGGGCGGTCGTACGCCGGGCGGAGTCCCCGGTGCTGACCGTGCCGGGCCCGGCCCTGCTGCCCGGCGAGGCCCGGGTACTGCGCCGGAACACCCGTACCCCCGTCTCAGGTCGGCGCGGGCCGACCGAAACGGGGGTACGGGTGGACGGGGCGCGGGCCGACGGGGGAGCGGGCTGAGGGGCCGGGGCCGCTCAGACCCAGGGAGCGGGCCCCGGACCGGCGGCCGGAACGGTGACAGCCGCCGAAGCGGATCCCGAAGTGGATCCCGAAGCGAAGACGGAACCCGAGACGGAACCCGACGGGGACGTCGCCGCGGAACTCACCGCGGCCGACTGGCCGGTCGTCGTCAGGTCCGCCGCCGAACTGTCCGTCACGGGCCCGGACTCCGGACCCGACGACTGCGTCGACGGTGACGAGTCGGTCGACGGCGGAGGGACGCTCGACGGCGACGAGGTGTCCGACGGCGAGGTCGACGGCGAGGACGGCGACGCCGTGGGGGACAGCGTGGACGGACACGGCGAGGGCGTGACGCCACCACTGGGCGTCGGCGTCTCCGTACCCGTCACCGTCACACACGGCACCGGGGACGACGGCGAGGTGGACGGCGATGTGGACGTCGAGGCCGAGGTGGACGGCGACGTCGACGGGGAGACCGTGGGCGGCGGGGGAGGCGGCGGGGTCGGCTTGTCGTGCTTGCCGTGGTCGCCGTGCTGCCGTGCGAACCAGCTGTCGTCCTGGGGGTCGTACACCACGAAGACGTTCACGACCGTCACCGACGGCGCCACCACGACCACCTGGGAGGACTGGTAGCCCTGCCACGGCGTGCCCGTCGTCCGGGGCGACTTCTGCGCCACCGGACCGGTCAGCGGATTGCCGCAGGCGCAGCGCACCCGGGGCACCCCGCGACCGTCGACCATGACCGCGGTGCCGGTCTGCAGAACCGCCTGAAACGTGGTGGCGGCGCCGTCCTTGAAGCCGTGGTTCGTCACCCGGGTGTCGGCGCGGAGCTGAAGCGGGGTCAGGGAGCGCAGATAGCCCGGCACGTCGGCGGCGGAGATGCCCAGGACCGAGGCGAAGGCCGCGTTCTTCGCGGGTTCGCCCGAGAGGTAGCGCACCTGCTGCTCCACGTCGCAGCTGCTCACCGACTGCGTCCCGCCGTAGAGACCGGGGGTCGACCCCGAGACCTCGGTCGCGGCCGAAGCGGTACGGGGCGGCAGCGAGGCCGGGGAGGCGGAGGCGCCGTCATTGCGGGCCGTCGACCTGGTGAACGGGTCGGGCCCGGAGGCCGCCGCGTTCTGGAGGAAGACCTCGCCGCCACCGGAGCCTCCCGCCGTGTCGCCCGAATTGTCGGGGCGGTTGGTGAGGACGACGGCGAGCGCGGCGGCCGCGACCAGGACGGCGGTGACCGAGGCGACCTTCGGGACGGAGCGCCACCAGGGGCCCTTGCCGGGGCCGCCCTTGCCGTCCGCGCCACCGGGACCGCCCGGGGTGCCGCCGCCGCTTCCGGGGCCGCCACCGGACGAGCCGCCGCCCGATCCGCCGCCCCCACCGCCCCCCGAACCGTCGTGGGGCGGTCCGGGCGGCGGTGGGGGACCGGCGGCCCCGGGGCGTGTACTCGGGCCCGAGAGGGGGCCCGAGGGGGGACCTGTGGGCGGAACCGACGGTGGGCCGGACGGCGGGTGGGAAGTCACTTTTTTCCCTTTCTTCCGTACCGGGCCCATTGTGTGCGCCGGACGGCACCCCTCCGCAAGCGGAGGCGACTCCGTGCCCGTACACCGGCGACCCCGTACGCGTGCACGGGACCCTCCGTACGCGTGCACAGACGCCCCCACCCGCCCGTCCGTCCGCAAGCGGGCGGACCCCACCGGTACTAGCGTGGGCAGGGTGAGCAGTCGGCTCTCCACCCCCAGCTCCGTGCCGCCCGCCGTGACCACGGGCGGCCGCCTCGCGCGCATCGCCCTCCAGGCCCTGGCGGCGGTGGTCGCCGGCTACCTCGCCATGGGCGTCGTCGCGGCCCTCGGCCTCTGGGCCGCGGGCGCCGGTGACCTGCCCGGCGGCTTCCCCGCGATCCTGGCCGCCGTCGTCGTCCTGGCCTCCGGCGGCAAGGTCGAACTCTCCGGCGACGCCGGGTCCCTCGCCGGAACCCAGGCCGCGCTGACCGCCATGCCCCTCACCGTCACCCTGGTGGGCGCACTGGTCACCGGCTTCTGTTTCCTGCGCCCCCTGCGCCACCACGCCGTCACCACCTCCCACGACCTCGGGTTCCGCGCGGCGAGCATTGTCGTCCTCTGGCTGGCCGGTCTCGCGGGTCTCTCCGCGTTCGCCCGGCACGACTTCCCGATCACCCTGCCCGGCGTCGGCGACGCGCAAGGGTCCCTGATGGACCTGTTCGGCGAGCTCCTCGACGCCGTGAATCCCACCGTCGGCTTCCGCACCGACCTCGGCCCCACCCTGTTCTACGGCCTCCTGTGGATCCTCGGCGTCCTCGTCGTCGCCCTGCTCGTCTCGCGCAGCACCCCGCTGCCGCCCCGGCTCGTCCGCTACCAGGAACCCGTCCGGCCCGCCGCCCACGCGATGCTCCTGCTGGTCCTCGCGTACGTGGTCGTGGGCCTGGTCATCGGCCTGGTCGTCGCGGCCACCAAGGGACATGCCGCGGAGACCTTCGCCGTCCTGCTGCTCGGTCTGCCCAACGTCACCTGGCTCGCCCTCGGCGTCGGCATCGGTGGCTCCTGGGAGGGCACGGTCAACGGACCCTTCGGCCTGCCCATGCCCCAGGTCCTCGACGCCGTCCTGCGGCAGGGGGGCGGCACGCGCGAGAACCCCGACCTCTCCACCGTCGACCTCGGCTCGCTGGCCGCGCAGGACGGCCGGGCCTGGTGGCTGCTCCCCGTCGCCGCCGTCCTCGTCCTCGCCGTGGCGTTCGTGGCGGTCGTACGCTCCCCGGCCCGGGTCCGGCCGTGGCAGCACGCCCTGCACCTCGGCATCGCGTTCGCGCTGACCATGCTGGTCGTCGCCCCGCTCACCCTGGTGGAGGCGCACTTCGGACTCTCGGTGCTCGGCATCGGCGAGTTCGAATCGCTCGGCGGGGAAGTGGTGCTGCGCCCGCACGTCTGGAAGACGGCCGGATTCGCCCTTCTCTGGGGCCTCGCCTTCGGCTTCGTCGCCGCCCTGCTGGCCTCGCGGGTGCACCGCAAGGGCGAGGTGGAGAGCCAGGACGGAAAGAAGTGAGGCAGAGGCCTCAGTACTGCATGAAACAAGGCAGGAGCCCGGAGACACGCCGATCGGCCCGTCCCGTCGGCTACAGCTCCCGGAACACCGGCCGCGCCCACACGGGCGGGTCGCGCGGCGGCCCCACCGGCTCGGTCCGCTTCCGTACGACCGACTCCGTGCCGCCCGAGGAGAGCGCGGCGCGCAGCTCCGCGACGAATTCCAGACACGTGCCGTACCGCTCCTCGGGCGTCTTCGCCAGCGCCCTCGCGAACACGGCGTCCGCGGCGGCGGGCAGCCCCGGCCGCACCTCGGCGAGCGGCGGCGGAGGGTCGTACTGCTGCGCCCACAGCACCGCCCAGTCCGTGTCGCGGCGGAACGGCGGCGCCCCCGTCAGGGTCTCGAACACCACGCACGCGAGCCCGTAGACATCGCAGCGGCCGTCCACCGGCTTGCCCGAGATCTGCTCGGGCGCCACGTAGTCGAGCGTCCCGACGAACTCGCCCACGGTCGTGAACCCGGTCAGCGAGAGGGACTTCTTCGTCAGCCCGAAGTCGGTGAGGTAGACGTGCTCGGGGTGGTCGCGGTCGGTGCCCTCGGCGACCAGGATGTTGCCGGGCTTCACGTCCCGGTGCACCAGGTCGTGCGCGTGCGCCGCGTCCAGCGCCGACGCGACCTGTACGGCGATCCGGCCGGCCTTCACCGGGGGCAGCGGCCCCTCCCGGTCCAGCAGGGCCACGAGGTCCTGCCCGGCCACGTACCGCATCGCGATGTACAGCACGCCCTCCGTCTCGCCCGCCTCGAAGACCGGCACGATGTGCGGGTGGTCGATGGAGGCGGCGACGCGGGACTCGTGCGCGAAGCGCTTGCGGAAGGTGTCGTTGCGGGCCAGTTCGGGAGCGAGCAGTTTGAGCGCCACCGTACGGTCGAGCCGCAGGTCACGTGCCCGGTAGACGACCGCCATGCCACCGCGGCCGATCTCGCCCTCCACGCGGTAGCCCGCGATCTCCTTCCCGAGAAGGCCCGAGGCGCGGCCCGCCGGGAGCTCGGGGCCGTCGTCGCGCGGCCCGCCGGCCATCATTCCTCACCGGCCGGAGCGGGCGGTGCCTTGACGACCTGCGTCGGCGGCGGTCCGGCCGGCACCTGGGCGTCGACCTGCGCGACCACCTGCGTCGGCTCGTGCGCCACGGGGACGGGACGGGTCCGTTCGTGCGCGTCGTCCTCCCCGGACTCCTCGGCGTCGGTGCCGGGGCTGGTTTCGGCGTCGGATCCGGGCTCGGCGTCGGCGTCCGTCCCGGCGAATCCGGCGGCGACCGGGGCCGGAAGAGACTCCGCGTCCGTGGGTGAGCCTGAGGGTGAGGGTGAGGGCGCGGCGCTGATCGAGGGCACGGAGGAGGCGACGTACGTACTGAGCCCCACGCCGTCGCAGTACACCCAGCGCTCGTGCTCGGCGTCGTACAGCCACACCGACTCCCCGTCGACGACCATGCCGACCCGCAGGCCCCGGGTCCGCAGCCGGAACTGCTCGCCGTCGAGCCGCTGGGCGCCGAGTTCCTCCGCGGCGCGCCGGTAGCGGCCGATCGCGTCCTCGGCGCGGGCGATCAGCGGGCGAGGATCGGCGGTCCTGGTGAGCGGCCGGCCCGCCGCCGGCGGGTCCTCGGGCACGGAGACCAGGAGCCGCGCGTCCACCCACGCCGTCCACCCGTTGGCGCACTGGATCCGGCCCCAGTCACCGGCCCGCTCCTCCAGGCGTACCGGCAGGAACCCGTCGAGCGGCGTCGTCGGCAGCCCCGGATCAGGCGCCTCCCACGCGGAGAGCCCGTCGCGCGGCACGACGTGGGTGGGCCGGAAATCCGGCACGTACTCGGGTACGGGGACGCTCACGGGGCCTACCTCCGCATCACGACCGGCTCGTGGCGGCGCAGCAGCCGGGCCACGACCAGACCGAGGACGAGACAGAGCACGACCAGCATGCCCATGTCGAACAACCAGGCCTGCGCCGTGTGATCCATCAGCGGATCCGCCGTCTTCTCGCTCGGCGCGACCTTCCCGATGTCGATCGTCGCGCCCATCGCCGCGAACGCCCAGCGCGAGGGCACCAGCCAGGCCAGCTGCTCCAGGACGGGGGTGCCCCGTACCGTCAGGAGGGCGCCGCAGAACACCACCTGCACGATCGCGAGGAGGACGAGCAGCGGCATCGTCACCTCCTCCTTGCGCACGAGCGCCGACACGAACAGGCCGAGCATCATCGCGGTGAAGGCGAGCAGCGCGACGGCGAGGGTGATCTCGACGAGCGGGGGCATCAGGACGCCCTTGCCGTCGGGCACGTTCAGCGGGACGCCGATCAGCGCCACCAGGGTCAGGACCACGGACTGCACGACCGTGATCAGACCGAGGACGACCACCTTGGAGGCGAGGTACGCGGAGCGGGACAGCCCGACGGCTCTCTCGCGCCGGTAGATCGTGCGTTCCTTGACCAGCTCGCGCACGGCGTTCGCCGCGCCCGTGAGGACCCCGCCCACACAGAGGATGAGCAGGACGTTCAACGTCGACTCGGGGTTGAGACTGCCCTCGGACAGGGCCCTGGCCATCGCGCCCATCACGAACGGCAACGCGATCATGATGGCGAGGAAGGTGCGGTCGGCGGAGAGCGCCGCCGCGTAACGCCGTACCAGGGTCCGCAGCTGGGAGGACCAGCTCTGCGCCTTGGGCGGGGGGCCGGGTTCCCGGCCCGCGGGGACGGCGTGGGCTTCGGGGGCAGCGGCAGCGGCGGCGGCAGCGGGTACGGGGACGTCCGGCCGGGCCGTCGCGTCCGTGACGTACCGGCGGTGGAAGCGCGACGAACGGAACTGACCGGCCCAGTCGCGGTCCCGGTCGTTCTCGAAGGCCTCGAAGGCCTCCGGCCACTGTTCGAAGCCGAAGAAGCCGAGGGAGTCCGCCGGCGGCCCGTAGTAGGCGATCCGGCCGCCCGGGGCGAGCACCAGAAGGCGGTCGCACACGTCCAGGCTGAGCACGCTGTGGGTGACCACGACGACCGTCCGCCCGTCGTCCGCGAGCCCGCGCAGCATGTGCATCACGGAGCGGTCCATGCCCGGGTCCAGGCCGGAGGTCGGCTCGTCGAGGAAGAGGAGCGAGGGCTTGGTGAGCAGTTCCAGCGCGACGCTCACCCGCTTGCGCTGCCCGCCGGAGAGACTGTGGATCGGCTGCTCCGCCCGCTCCACGAGCCCCAGCTCGCGGATCACCTCGTCCACGCGGGCCTGCCGCTCCGGACGCTCGGTGTCCTCGGGGAAGCGCAGCTCGGCGGCGTATCCGAGGGCGCGGCGCACGGTCAGCTGGAGGTGGAGGATGTCGTCCTGCGGGACCAGCCCGATGCGCTGGCGCAGCTCGGCGTAGTCCCGGTACAGGTCACGGCCGTCGTAGAGCACGCTGCCCCGGTCGGCGGGGCGCTGGCCGGTGAGTGCGCCGAGGAGGGTCGACTTTCCGGCGCCGGACGGCCCGACGACCGCGAGCAGGCACTTCTCGCCCACCGGGAACGACACCTCGTCGAGGAGCGTGCGCCGGCCGTGGTCGACGGTGACGGCGAGCGACCGCACGTCGAGGGAGACCTCGCCGGTGTCGGTGAACTCGACCAGCTGTCCGCCGATCAGACAGAACGCGGAACGCCCGACGCCGACGATGTCGTCCGCGGTGACACGGGCGTCGACGACGGGGAGGCCGTTGAGGAAGGTGCCGTTGTGACTGCCGAGGTCATGGATCCAGTACGTGCCGTCCGGGTGCGCGCGGAGCTCGGCGTGCCGCCGGGAGACGACGAGATCGGAGACGACGAGGTCGTTGTCGGGCGCACGCCCGATCCGGATGCTGTGGGCCGGCAACGGCCGCACGGAGGTCGGCCGCCGGAAGGTCCCGGTGGCGGCGGGGTGGGAGACGGAGGGGGGCGGGGCGGAGGAGGACGGGGCGGGGTCTTGCGGAGGCTGTGGGGCTCGGGGTTCGGCCGGGGGTACGGGCGTTGCGGGGGCCATCGGGGCCACCGGGGCTACGGGGGTGCGCCGGACTTCGGGTTCCGGCGGGGTGCTACGGGCTTCTGGCGGCGACGGCTGCGGCTGCGATTCCGGCCCCGGCCCCGGCCCCGGCGCAGGCTCCGGTGCCGACTCCGGCTCCGGCTGGGAGCGGGCTTCGGGCTCCACCGGCGCGGGCCGGGCCTCGGGCTCCGCCGCGGGGGCGCCGCCGGCCCCGGGCTCCGCAGGCGCCGGCCGGGCCTCCGGCTCCGCCGTCGCCCCCCTGACCTGGGGTTCCGCCGTCGCGCTCGCCGAAAGCACGGCGCGTGGGCCGTCCACCGGATGCCCGAACCGTACGACCGTCCCGGGACCGACCTCCCGCGCCCCGGCCACCCGCGTACCGTCCGTGAAGGTGCCGTTCGTGCTGCCCTCGTCGGTCAGCGTCCAGTGGGCGTTCACGGCGCCGAGCACCGCGTGGTGCCAGGACGCCCGTGCGTCCGACAGCACGACATCGCTGGTGGGGTCGCGCCCGATGCGATAGACGCGGCTCGGGTCCATGCGCGTCGCGTCCCCGTCGATCTCGAGGACCAGTTCGGGCGCCGCGGGCGCGACGGGCCGCTCTCCCATGCGTGAATTTTATCCGCCGGTGCTCGTCCCTGCCCGGGATGGGAGCGCCGGTAGGGTGGGCGTCCGCCGCGTGACGCGGCCCGGACGAAGGAGGAGGCACCCGTGCCGAAAGGTGTCACCAGGCGGCGGCCCCGTACCCGCGCGGCGCTCCTGAAGGCCGCCCTGGAGACCTTCGCCGAGCACGGCTTCCACGCGACGACGATCGAGCAGATCTGCGAGCGCGCCGGATACACGCGGGGCGCGTACTACTCGAACTTCGCCAGCAAGGAAGAACTCTTCCTCGCCCTCTTCGACGAGCACAGCGGCCGGACGGTGCGGCGGCTCGCGGAGTCGATCGACGCGCTGACGGCGGAGGAGTACACGCTGACCCGGCTCGCGGAACTCGCCGCCCGCGTCGAGCCGGACGAGCGGGACTGGTACCTGGTCACCACGGAGTTCACCCTGCACGCCATCCGCGACCCGCAGGCCGCGTGGGTGCTGGCGCGCCACGACGCACGGCTGCGGGCCGAGATCGCCCGCGGCCTCACCCTCGTCCTGCGCCGGGCCGGGCGGGAACTGACCGTGGACGCCGACCGGTTCGCCCGGCTCCTCATCGCTCTGCGCGAGGGCGGACTCGCGCAGAGCTATGTGGAACCGGCGGCGCTGCCGCCCGGCAGCCTGGAACGGCAGTTCCTCGCGCCGCTCCTCGAAGTGTCGACGCGGGAGGTCCCGGGCCCCGCGGCCTCGGTTCCGGCTCCGGCGGACCCGGCTCCGGCCTCGGACCCGTCGCCGGACCCGGCGCCGAAGGGGCAACCGGGGGGTCAGTCGAACAGGTCCGGGTCCGACGCGGTGATCTGATCCCACAGGGGGCGTGCCTGGAACCAGCCCGCCAGATGGCCGCCGATCTGCCCCCGGGTGAGCAGCGCGGTCTCACGGTCGATCAGCTGCGGCGTACCGGCGGCCATCGCGAGCAGCTGTGCCTGGCAGGAACGCTCCATGGTGACGAACCACCAGACGGCCTCGGCGACGGAGTGCCCGACCGTCAGCAGCCCGTGGTTCTTGAGGATGACCGCCTTGTGGTCACCGAGGGCCTTGGCGACGCGCTCGCCCTCCTCGGTCTCGTTCACGACGCCCCGGTAGTCGTCGTAGATGCCGTGGTCCTCGAAGAACGCGCAGGCGTCCTGGGTGATCGGGTCGAGGGGGATGCCGAGGCTGGAGAACGCCTTGCCGTGCAGGGAGTGCGAGTGCGCGGCGGCGACGGCGTCGGGCCGGGCGGCGTGGACGCGGGAGTGGATGACGAACGCGGCCCGGTTCACGGGCCGGCGCCCTTCGAGGACGGTCCCCTCGTGGTCGACCAGGATCAGGTCGGAGGCCTTGATCTGCGTGAAGCTCATCCCGAACGGGTTGACCCAGAAGGCGTTCGGATCGCCGGGATCGCGGACGGTGATGTGCCCGGCGACACCCTCGGAGAAGCCGAACCGGCCGAAGATACGGAATCCGGCGGCGAGTTGTTCCTTGCGGTAGGTGCGCTCCTCCTCGACGGACTCGAAGGTGGGAGGCAGCGGAAGGACGGCCCCCTCGGGCAGCGGCCCGACGGCGGCGGCGAGCGCGGGCGGCACGGTGCTCATGACGGCTCCTCGATGAGGGGTGGTGCACGACGGCGGCAGGGGTACGGCGCGCAAAAAGATACAGAGATGTATCGGATACGACAACGGACCGAGGAGACGAGGAACGGGCGCACGGCGGGGCGAACGTGAGGAGTGGGCTGTCAGTCGACGGCCGGCGCGGCGACCGGCGCCCCGAAGCGGGCCAGGTAGTGCCAGACCCTCTTCACGTCCTGGGGGTCGTACCGCCCGGATCCGGCCGCGTCCTGCACGATCCTGGGGTCGAGCCATCCGTCGACGGCGATACGGGCGCCGAGTTCCACGTACTGCGCACCCCGGAAGTCGGGGTGCTCCCGCAGTACGTCGACGGACAGGCGGAAGCCGCCGTGCCACTCGACGGCACAGGGCAGTCGCCGGGCGGCCGCCTCCACCTCCGTACCCCGATGGCTCGGATCGAGCACCAGGGCCTCCACGTCCCGCGCGATGACGACGGGGCCGTGGATCTGCGCCTCGATGTAGTCGTCGAGGGGGTCCTGCTCGTCGGCCTCGGCGAGCGCGATCAGGCTCATCCGGGAGGCGACGCCGAAGTCGGTCGGCTCCAGGAAGCTGTCCGGATAGCAGAAGGTGGCCCGCTGGAGGCCGGCGGCCGACAGCCGCAGATGGGCGGAGCCGAAGCGGGGAGCGGCGCCGAAGGGCCGACGACGGAAGTTCAGGGCGCCGTAGACGGGGCGGGAGTCGGCGGGGGCGTGGTCGTAGGCCGCGCCGAAGATGCGGCTCTCCCAACGGTGGCGGTCGCCGCCCGGGTGGGCGGTGAGGCCGCCGTTGCTGGTGCCGGTGACGAACTGGGAGCGGTAGACCCCGTCGTCAGCGAGCAGGGGGAGGAAGTGCGGGTGGAAGTTGAGGGTGACCCGCAGGGACGGATCGAGCGGTTCGCCGTCGGCGCGCGCGGCGACGTGGGCGAGGGCGCGAGCGTGCGGCGTTCCGGGTTCCGGCGCGCCGGGCGGGTTCGTGGTCATGGGGCAGTGTGCCGGACGGCGGGGCTTGCGGCCCAGCGATTTCGGTGGCTACGGTCGCCCCCGGAGGCCGGAGGGCAAGCGCTTACTGTCCGACTGCTCCGCTCCGTCCGGCCCCAGCTTGGAGTTCACCGCGTGCCCACCGCAGACGTCCTGATCTACACCCGCACCACCGGCTACCGCCACGACTCGATCCCGGACGGTGCCGTCGCGCTCACGGAGCTGGCGGGCGAGCTCGGACGCCCGGCCGAGGTCACCGAGGACCCGGGCGTGTTCACGCCGGAGAGACTGGCCGGGTGCGCCGCCGTGGTGCTGCTCTCCACGACTGGAAACGTCCTGACCGCCGAAGGGCGTGCCGCGTTCGAGTCGTACCTGAGGGGCGGCGGCGGCCTGCTCGCCGTCCACGCGGCGGCCAACGCCGAACCGGACTGGCCCTTCTACGGCCGACTCCTCGGCACCCGCTTCGCCGGCCACCCGGAGATCCAGCGGGGAACGGTACTGGTCGACACCCACGACCACCCGGCGACGGCCCCGCTGCCGGAACGCTGGGACTGGACGGACGAGTGGTACAACTTCACCTCCGACCCCCGGGAGGGCGAAGTCCCGGGAGTACGGGTCCTGGCCCGAGCCGACGAGACCACCTACCGAGGCGGCACGCACGGCGAAGACCACCCCCTGGTCTGGTGCCGGGAACTGGACCGAGGCCGCGTCTTCTTCACGGCCCTGGGCCACGCCCCGGAAACCTACCGAACCCCCCTCTTCCGCTCCCACCTCAAGGGCGCTCTGACGTGGCTGACGAGGGGGTAGGGGGGCGCACACGCGAGCAGCTCGGCTTGTGAGTCGCCCCGCCGAGTTGCCGACGTATGCGCGCTTGTCGTACCTCGTGGACCTGTTGTGGAGCCTTACCGGTGACGCCCCGGTGGCGGCCACGCATGAGTGATCGTGCAGGCCGGCTGCGTGGCCGGTCGCGTCGAGCCGCGATCTGAACGGGACGACTCTCCTTCGACGGCTGCGGAACTCCTGGACGGCGGGCGCCCGGTCGTGCCGTCGGTGGTGTCGGAGCCGCGTGATAGATCTGCCGCATGGCCGCATTCAAGGACTTCAACTTCAAGCTTGTCGTGATCGAGGTGCTCATGTACCGGCAGGATCTCCTCACGCCCGCCTTCGATCTCGATGCCCGCATGCGGGAGCGGGGCATCGACATTCCCGCGGTGTACGTGCTGGAGAACGAAATCGACGACGAGGTCCTCGACGAGTCGCGCACCTTCTTCGAGGAACTGGAGATCGGCGACGAGCTCCTCGCCGAGGTCGAGACGCTCTGCTTCGACGCGGGTCTGACGGTCTACCGGCACTGCGCCCCGGCCTGGGGCGGCGAGGGCGACCTCTTCGACATCCGCTCCCTCGACGATCTCGCGCGGCTGCCGAACCTGAAGCGCGTCACCGCCGTGGACGACGGCACGCTGGTCGCACCGCGCAAGTGGGAGACCTTCGCGGTCCGCGGCATCGAGGCGAGCTGAGAGGCGGCGTGGGAGCGACCGGAGGACAGGGAGAGGTCATGCGGTGTGCGTACTGCCGGCGTGAGGTCGTGTGCCGGCAGCCGGCGTTCGGCGGGCCGCCCTGCGTGGGGCAGATCCACGTGCACAGCAACGAGGAGGCCTGCTTCCCGGAGCAGGGGGCGGCGAGCTCACGCGCCTGGCCGCCCGGCGGGTGCGGCTGCAAGGCCCGGGACCTGAAGGCATCCATCAAGCACCTGCCTCCTCCGCCCTCACCGCCGAGGGCCGGTACGGAAGAACTGACCGAGGTCGGCGAGGCGTTCCTCGGTCTCGCACCGGGCGCGGGGGTGAACGTCGTCGAGCTGGCGGACGGCGCGGGCGTGTGCGTCGTACAGACCGGGCGTGGTGGCGGCAAGGTGTACGTCGCACCGGACCGGACCGTGCTGTTCGTCCCGTCCGCCATGGACTTCGACACGGGCCTCGCGGCCTTCCTCGGCGGCGCACGCACTCCCGTCAAGGGGGTTGAAGACAGGCCTTAGCTGCGGCGCCGAGGTGCCTGCGGCCCCGAGGACCGCAGGCACCTCCTTCCTGCTGATCGTGCGTGCCCCGTGCCGGCTCGCGCTACCTCAGGTGCCGCGCGAAGAACCGTGCCCCGGGTTCGAGCTCGAACTGCGGGACCCCGGTGTGGCCGCCCATGTTGGCGTGCAGCGTCTTCTCCGCCGAACCGAAGGCGTCGAACAGGTCCAGGGCGGCCTGCCGGTCGTTCCCCTCGTCGTCCCACTGCAGCAGGACCTGCAACGGGATGGTGACCCGGCGGGCCTCCTCGAACATGGAGGCGGGTACGAAGCTCCCGGCGAAGAGACCGGCGGCCTTGATACGCGGCTCGACCAGGGCAAGTCGGATACCGAGGGAGATCACCCCTCCCTCGTACCCGACAGGGCCGCCCAGTCCGGGCAGCGTGAGAAGGGCGTCCAGGGCGGCCCGCCATTCCGGGACCGCCCTTTCGACGAGCGGGAGGACGAGCGCGTCGATGATCTCGCCGCTGACCGGCTCGCCGGCCTGCATCACCCGGCGCAGGTCGGCGCGGGCCTCCTCGGCGGCGGCCCAACGGGGCCGGTCACCACTCCCGGGAAGCTCGATGGTGGCCGAGGCGAAGCCGAACTCCGCCGCGTAGTACCGCGCCCGGCCGGCCAGCCGGGGGTACATCCTGCGCAGTCCGAGCGGGGGAAGGCCGATGAGGATCAGTGGCGCGGGCGCCGGTGTGGACGCGAGCGAGGATGCGGGTGCGGACGAGGATCCGGACGTGGGCGTCCACAGGATGCCGGGGATGTCACCGAAGGTGAATTCGCGTTCGAGGACGCCGTCGTCGAGGCGCTGCTCGGAAGTGAATCGCATGGTCGTGCCTTTCGGGAGTGCTCATGCAGGCGCTCCCGGACGACCTATCGCCCGACCGTGACCCCGGAGGGGAGCACCCATGTCGATACTGCGTTCACGGGTACCACCTCCTCGTTCTCTCGCACGGCCTCCGAAAACGTAGCAGCGGTCGCCGTGCCCGGCCAAACGGATTTCGGCCGGGCACGAGCAGTCGCGAGGACGGACTGCCCGGGCCGGCTACCGGACCTCCGTCGAGACCGGGTCGAGGAAGAAGAGGCACTTGACCGCGTCGAAAGTGCCCACCCGGGCGACGAAGCGGAACGTGTCGCCCTCGCCGACGGCGGCGGGGATCTTCTTGCCGGTCGGCCTCAGGTCGAAGACGTTGACGTCCTCGTAAGTGAAGGCCGGGCCGACCGTGGTGTTCGGGCCCTTGTCGCCCGGGCCCAGGAGGAAGTCGTAGCGGGTGTCGTACGCACCGTGGGGCGCCATGTTCACGATCGATCCGTCGAACGCGACCGTCCGGCCCTCGTGCCGGGTCGCGAAGTCCAGGTTCGCGTCGTCGCAGCTGTCCCCCTTCAGCAGCGCCGCGAACTCCGGGTTGTTCTGAGGCGTGATCACCTCGGCTGGAGCCGACGCGGTCGCGGTCGAAGACGGCGTCGCGGAAGGCTTCTCGCTCGCAGCGGCCGTCGTGGCCGCCGTCGTGACGTTTGTCGATTCAGCCGACTCGTTCTTCTTCTCGTCCCCGCCGCTGAGAGCGGAGGCGACGCCGATGACGACGGCCAGAACCACGAGGGCGGCGGTCGCCGTGCCGATCAGGAGCCACGGCTGCGGCTTCTTGGGCCGACGGAATTCGAGCGTCGAGCGAAGGGCGCTCTGGGACCGGTCGACGAGCTCCCAGCCGTCCTTCTGCATCTTCGAGATCACCAGACCGTCGCTGCCACGCACTGTCCGCACGGTCTTGTGCTCGTACGTGATCTCGTCGGCCATGCGGCTCTGCCCCCACCCAAACGGACTGTTCGTACCAACTGCCCGGCGAGCATAAGGGATTCCACGAGGGCGCCGAGGCGGACCAGGGAGGAGGCGGACCGGCGCCGGCGCGGATAGCGTCACCCCATGGACCAAGAGGAGCATCGACGTCTCAGTTCGTCCTTCGGCGCGGAGGCGGTCGCCTACGCCGAGCATCGGCCTGGCTACGCTCAGGCCGCTGTGAGTTGGGCGCTCGATCCCGCGCCCGGCCCCCGGGTGCTCGACCTCGGCGCCGGTACCGGTAAGCTCACCGCCGCACTGGTCGCGGCGGGTGCCGAGGTGGTCGCGGTCGAGCCCGATCCGGCGATGCTGGCCGAGCTGCGGCACGGGCTCCCGGCCGTCCGGTTCCTGGCCGGCAGCGCCGAGGAGATCCCGCTGCCGGACGCGTCCGTCGACGCCGTACTGGCCGGCAACGCCATGCACTGGTTCGACATGGCCGTCGCCGGACCCGAGATCGCCAGGGTCCTGGCGCCCGGCGGTGTCCTGGCGGGCCTGTGGAACGTCCTGGACGACCGGGTCGAGTGGGTCGCCGGACTCGCGAGGGTCAGCGGCGGCGCGGTGATCGGCCCGCGTGACACGCCCGCGGCCTGGCGGGCCGCGACGGCCGAGATGCACCTGCCGAGGACGGGCGGGCCCGCCCGGTTCGGCTCACCGGAGCGGGCCGAGTGCGAGCACGGGCAGCGCCGCACCGCCGAATCCCTCGTCGCGACGCTCGCGACGCGGGCGGGAACGCTGGTGATGCCGGAACCGGAACGAGACGCGACGCTCGACCGCATCCGGACCTACCTCGCAGGCGAACCAGCCACGGCCCAGGGAGAGTTCACGCTCCCGATGCTGACGGGCGTGCTGCGCGTACGCCGTCTCTGAGGCCTCACATCCCGCCGACCGCAGCCGGGACGCCCCGGCAGGGGAACAGTCGGCCGGTTCGGTGCGCTCCGACGTCCCGGAGGTCCGTCAGCAGGGCATGAATCGCCCGAGCTCGCGCGCCCTCTCCCGTAGCCCCTCACTCCAGTCGTCGCCTTCCGCCGGAGCGGACATTCCCGTGACGGCGGAAACCTGCACATCGGTGAGCGGCGAGTCCGGAGCATTCCCGAGCCGCGCCCAATCGACCTGGATCCCGGCGCGCAGCGCGAGCAGCACCACGGTGGCGATGAACCCCTCGGAGAGGGCGAGCAGGATGGCATGGCTGGTTCTCCGATGCCCTTCGAGCAGCGCATGGACGAAAGTCCCGAAGGCGGCCGGATCGATCTGACACTCGTCGTTCTCCATGGGGCCGAAGCCCGAAGGGATCCCCAACTCACCCTCGAAGAGCGCCACTTGACGCTGGAACATGCGGGAGGCCCCGTTGGAAGGGTTCCAAAGGGTCTTGTCGCCGAGATCGAAGTACTGGCTCATGTGGGTCGCCTTTCATGCGGTTACGTGGCCGGCTCGACGATCGCCGCGATGCAGCGTTCCCGAAGGTGCAAGGCCAGGGCCTCCATTTCGACGAGCGTGCCGAGGAGACCGGCCGCGGCGAGTTCCGTCGCCTGCGCCCGCGCTTCGCCCAGGGAGAGTCCGCGTGCACTGCGGAGAGCCAGCTGAACGGGAACGAGGCTCGGCAGATCGCCGGGCAGACGGAGCCGCGAGGGCCCGTGTGCTCGCAGGAGGGCCTGCCGAATGTCCTCGGGGGTGACGGGACCGCTGTCCTCCTCGCACCACCCGTGCGGACAGTCGGCGCATCGCCCTTCGGTGCCCCAGCCGAGCACACCGCGATCGAAGAACTGGCCGACATCGCGCGTAGCCGAGCCCCCACAGACCTCGCAACGGCCTGCGACCTGTACGCCTTGCCTGATCACGGGGGTCTCCTCGGTGTCGCGGGTCGGGGGTATCGAGGTGGATCCTCCCTGAGGAGCCGACTCCGGTCGAGCGAGATTACGGACGGCGGGGGCATTCGCACCACTCCGACCGCATGGGTTTGCCGAGGTGAGGGAGCTGTCACCGCTCCCGTGAAGGCTGACGTCTTCTCGCTGCCGCCCGTCCGGGCGGGCTCCGTGCCGCGTCGGTTCGACGTGGCGCCGAGCGTGAGTTCCGACGCGTGCCTGTGAGCGCTATCGCTTGCGGACCAGCCTCACCCCCGCCAGCCGACCGACGTTCACGGGATGGGTGAACGTCTTCGTCGCGCCGGCGCCGTCCCAGTACGCGATCTGACGACCAAGATTCTTCATGCGAGTGCAGCCTACGGCTCTCGCCGACTCCACTGCTTGATCCTTCTTCGAAACGCGGGCGTCGTCAGGCCGGTTCGATCCGGGCACGCAGGAGGCAGAACTCATTGCCCTCCGGGTCGGCCAGCACATGCCAGTTCTCCGTGCCGGTCTGGCCCACGTCCGCCGGTCTCGCGCCGAGCGCGAGCAGCCGCTCCAACTCGGCGTCCTGATCGCGGTCCGTGGGGTTCACGTCGATGTGCAACCCGAGCTTTCCGGTGCGAGGACCGCTGTTCGGGCTGAGGACGATCGTCGGCTGCGGGCCGCCGAAACCCACCTCGGGCGGA
Source organism: Streptomyces sp. Root1304 (assembly GCF_001426405.1). GTDB lineage: Bacteria > Actinomycetota > Actinomycetes > Streptomycetales > Streptomycetaceae > Streptomyces. The sequence goes on from NZ_LMEP01000023.1 coordinate 265,320, forward strand.
CCGATCTCGATGCTCCCGTCGTCCTCCCGGCCGAGCTCGACGTACCCGAGCACCTCGCTCCAGAACACGGCCAGCTTCTCCGCGTCGGCCGCTTCGATGATCAACTCGCTGATACGGCATGCCATGGTCGTGAGTGTACGGAGGTGAGGGCTCGCGCGGGGGGTCGTCGGCGCGATCGCGTCCCAGCCGCCCACGGTGACACCCGGCCGCTGCACCCCCGGCCGCTGCACCCCCGGCCACGGTCGGCCCCCCGCCCCGTCACCCCACCGCCCCGCCCCTGTTGCGCCCCGTCCCGCTTCGCGCGAAGTTGCATTCGGGGGCCGATGGCAGGAGGAGACACGTCATGGGCATCGCCACCGTGAACCCCGCGACCGGCGAGACGCTGCGTACGTACGAGGCCCATGGGCCCGAGGAGGTCGAGCGGCGGATCGCCGCCGCCCACGAGGCGTACCGCCAGTACCGCACGACCTCCTTCGCCGAACGCGCCCGTCTCATGCGCGCCGCCGCCACGCTCCTCGACGAGGACACCGAGGACATCGCCCGCACGATGACCGTCGAAATGGGCAAGCCCCTCGTCGCCGCCCGCGCCGAGGCCGCCAAGTGCGCCAAGGCCATGCGCTGGTACGCCCGTAACGCCGAGGAGCTGCTCGCCGACGAGCACCCCGCCGAGAGCGACGTCCAGGACTCCGGCGCGGACATCGCCCGCGTCCACTACCGGCCCCTCGGCCCGATCCTCGCCGTCATGCCCTGGAACTTCCCGCTCTGGCAGGTGATCCGCTTCGCCGCGCCCGCGCTCATGGCCGGCAACACCGGCCTCCTCAAGCACGCCTCCAACGTGCCGAGGACCGCGCTCTACCTCGGCGACCTCTTCCGCCGTGCCGGATACCCCGAGGGCTGCTTCCAGGCCCTGCTGATCGGCTCCCGCGACGTCGAAGGCGTGCTGCGCGACCCCAGGGTCGTCGCCGCCACCCTCACCGGCAGCGAGCCCGCCGGCCGGGCCGTCGCCGCCGTCGCGGGTGACGAGGTCAAGAAGACCGTCCTGGAACTCGGCGGCAGCGACCCGTTCGTCGTCATGCCCTCCGCCGACATCGTCGCGGCCGTGAAGACCGCCGTCACCGCCCGCGTCCAGAACAACGGGCAGTCGTGCATCGCCGCCAAGCGGTTCATCGTCCACCAGGACGTCTACGACGACTTCTCCGAGCGCTTCACCGCCGCGATGAACGCCCTCACCGTCGGCGACCCCCTCGACGAGTCCACCGACGTCGGCCCCCTCGCCACCGAACAGGGCCGGGCCGACCTGGAGGAGCTCGTCGACGACGCGGTACGCCTCGGTGCCACCGTCCTGTGCGGGGGCCACCGGCCCGAGGAGGCCGAGCTCCGGCACGGCTGGTACTACCGGCCCACCGTCCTCACCGGCATCACGCCCCGGATGCGGATCCATCAGGAGGAGACCTTCGGGCCGGTCGCCACCGTCTACCCGGTGAGCGACATCGAGGAGGCCGTCGTCGTCGCCAACGACTCGCCGTTCGGGCTCAGTTCCAACGTGTGGACCCGCTCCGCCGAGGACGTGGCCTTCTTCGTCCGCGACCTGGAGGCCGGCGGCGTCTTCGTCAACGGCATGACCGCCTCGCACCCCGCGCTCCCGTTCGGCGGGATCAAGCGTTCGGGGTACGGGCGTGAGCTCTCGGGCCACGGCATCCGCGAGTTCTGCAACGCGACCACGGTCTGGCAGCGCGCCTGACGCCGGCCGCCACCCTCATCGGGCACGAGCCCCACGACTCCGCCCTCCACCGGCCGGCGCGAGTCCATCCGCCGTGCCCCTCACCCCCGCGTCCCAGTCCGCGTCCACGCCAACAGCCCCTCCGCCGTCCAGGTGTTGATCACCCGCTCCTCCGGCACCCCGCACTCCTCCGCCCGCGCGCACCCCAGGATCTGCCACTCCAGCTGTCCGGGTGCGTGTGCGTCCGTGTCCACCGCGACGTACGCGCCCGCCGCCACTGCCAGCCGGAGCAGTCGCCGGGGCGGATCGAGCCGTTCCGGGCGGCTGTTGATCTCGACGGCCGTCCCCGACTCCGCGCACGCGGCGAACACCCGCTCCGCGTCGAACTCCGACTCCGGCCGCAGCTTCCCGCCCGCCACCAGCCGTCCCGTGCAGTGCCCGAGCACGTCCATCAAGGGGTTGCGTACCGCCCGTTCGAGGCGGCGGGTCATCGCGCCCGCCTCCATCCGGAGCTTCGAGTGGACCGAACCGACCACCAGATCGAGACGGTCGAGCAGTTCGGCCTCCTGGTCGAGCGAGCCGTCGTCCAGGACGTCGCACTCGATCCCGGTCAGCAGCCGGAACGGCGCCCACTCCTCGTTCAGCCGCGCCACCACGTCCAGCTGCTCGCGGAGCCGCTCCGGCGACAGTCCCCGTGCCACGGTCAGCCGGGGCGAATGGTCGGTGAGCACCGCCCACGCGTGCCCGACGGCCGCCGCCGCGCGGCCCATGTCCTCGATCGACGCCCCGCCGTCCGACCAGTCCGAATGGAGATGGCAGTCCCCGCGCAGTGCCGCCCGCAGGGCCTCGCCCCCGCTCGTGGGTCCGCCCGTGCCGAGGGACTCCTCCAGCTCGGCCTCGAGCCCCGCCAGATACTCCGGGACCCGCCCGTCGAGCGCCTCGCGCACCACCGCCGCCGTCTTCGGCCCGAGGCCCTTCACGGCCTCCAGGGTGCCGGCCGCCGCGCGCCGCTCGACCTCGCCCGCCGGCAGGTCGGCGACCGCCCCGGCGGCCGTACGGAACGCCCGCGCCCGGTACGTCGGTGCCTGGGCACGTTCGAGCAGGAACGCGATGCGGTTCAGGGCGGCCACGGGGTCCACGGCGTACCTCCTCGGACGTTCTCTCTCCGGCCACGTCGGACGTCCCCCACCCCCACACGCAACCACCCCCGTCGGGCACCGCCCGTACGGGCCCTCACCCGCCGCTCACCGGCCCGCCGGTCGGCACCTGCGCCGGACCGATCTCGCACCACACCGCCTTGCCCTCGCCGCGCGGCTCCACCCCCCACCGCGAGGCCAGCGCGTCCAGGAGCAACAGCCCCCGGCCGGAGGTCGCCGCCTCGCCAGGGGTACGCCGGCGGGGCCAGGCGCTCGACCGGTCCTGCACCGAGAGCCGCACCCGCCGCACCGGCTCGGGCAGCACCTCCAGGGTCAGTACGGCGCCCCCCTCGGTGTGCAGCAGCACGTTGACGAGCAGCTCCCCGGTCAGCAGCTCGGCGTCGTCCGCCAGTTCCGGCATGCCCCAGTCGCGGAGCGCCTGCCCCACCGCCGCACGCGCGTCGGAGAGGCCCTGCGGATCGGCCTGGTGGATGTACTGGTGGATCCGCGGCGCCCGGTGCGTGCCCGGGTCCGGGCTGCGCCGCAGCACGAGCAGCGCCACGTCGTCACCGGAACCCCAGCGTTCCCACAGCCGCTCGGAGAGATGGTCGGCCAGCGCCTCCGCCTGCGGCGGCCCGCTGCTGATCGCCTCCGACAGCGCGGCGAGACCGGACTCGATGTCCGAACCCGGCTGCTCGACGAGGCCGTCCGTGCACAGCACGAGGGTCTCCCCGGGGACCAGGTCGAGCCGGGTCTCCGGGAACTCCTCGTCCCCGAACACCGTCGCGAGCCCCAGCGGCATCCCGCCCCGCAGCTTGGGCTGCCCGACCCGGCCGTCGGTGTGCCGGATCAGCGGCCCGAGATGCCCGGCCCGTACCGCGCGCAGGGTGCCGCTCGCCAGGTCCACCTGCGCGTACGTGCAGGTCGCGAAACGGTTGGTGTCCAGTTCGGCGAGGAAGCGGGAGGCGCGCGCCAGGACCGTCGACGGGGCGTGGCCCTCACCCGCGTACGCGCGCAGGGCGATCCGCAGCTGCCCCATGATGGCGGCGGCGTGGGTGTCGTGGCCCTGGACGTCGCCGACGACGATCCCGACCCGGCCGCGGGGGAGCGCGATCACGTCGTACCAGTCGCCGCCGACCTGCCGCCCGCTCCACGCCGCGTGGTAGCGGACCGCGATCTCCCCGCCGGTGATCTCCGGGATGCGGCGCGGCAGCATCGTCGCCTGGAGGCCGGTCGCCAGCTCCCGCTCCTCGTCGAAGAGGATCGCCCGCTGGAGCGACTGGGCGACGATCGCCGCGAGACCCAGCGCGAGGTTGCGCTCGTCGGGGTTGAAGGAGGTGCGGCCCCGGTAGAACAGGGCCATGCCGCCGAGCGACCGGGCCTGGGCCACCAGCGGCAGGTAGCAGGCAGCGCGGAAGTCCAGCTGGGCCACGTACGGCGCGAGTTCGGGGAAGTCCCGCCCCAGTGACGGGAACGAGGACACGAACCGGGGCCGGCCGCTCAGTACGGCCTCGGCCAGCGGCAGCCCCCGGTCCAGCCGTCGGATCCGCAGGTCGTCGAGCACGTCGAGGGATTCGCCGCTCAGCGCGATGATGTTGAGGGAACCGTTCTCCACGAGGCCCAGCGCGAGTCCGTCCGCGCCGAGCCGGGCGAGCCCGCCGGGGCCCGTCAGGGCGGCCGTCACGTCGTCCACCGTGACCGCCCGGGACAGCGCGTTCGTCGTCCGCTCGACGATGCTCGTCTGGACCTCGCGCCGCTTCTCCAGCTCCTGGACGAACGCGAAGCGGGTGACCTCGGCGGTGGTGTCCCGCACGACGCCGACGATCCGCCGGGCCCGCCCGTCCGGCGAGCGCAGGATCCGCGCCTGCACATGCGTCCAGTGGGGTGATCCGTCGCTCTGCGGAATCGGGAAGTGCGCCGTGTACGAGACCTCACCGCTGGTCACCGCCTCGCGCACGACGTCTTCGAGCCGGCCCCGCTCCTCGGGCGAGAGCCGTGCGACGAGCGACGCCGGACGGCCGTCGTAGGCGTCCGGGGCCAGCCCGAAGACCAGCAGCCCCGACTTGTCGACATCGATGGTGCCCGTGTCGAGATCCCAGTCGAAGCTGCCGGTCCGGTTCATGGCGAGCCACTCGGCGGGCCCGATCTCGCCACTGCGCGTACGCCGGTCTTCATCGGTCATCCTCCCCATTGTCGAACCCGTACCCCTCCGACGCCATGGCGGTGACACGGCGTGGCGCGGGTTCGCCGCGGCGGGACGCGCGGCCCGGGGACGCGCGGGGCGGCCCGTATCGACGACGGGGGCCCGGCGCCGACGGGGCAGAATGGGCCGGTGCAGCCGTCCTACCGTGTCCTCGGTCCCTGTCAGGCCTTCCGTACCGACGACGGTACGGAGGCGGGTCTCGGCGGTGCCCGGCTCCGCGCGCTCCTGACCGCGCTCGCCGCGACGGGCGGCGGGGCCGTCGGTACGCGCGCGTTGATCGACCAGGTGTGGGCCGACACGGACCCCGCCGACGCCCCCGGCCAGGACCGTACGGAAGCCCTCCAGGCGCTCGTCGGACGCCTGCGCCGGGCGGTGGGCCGGGAGGCGGTCGTCTCCGTGCCCGGCGGCTACCGGCTGGCCGCCGGCCCGGACGACATCGACCTCCACCGGTTCGAACGGCTCGCCACCGAGGGAGCCGCCGCCCTCGCCGAGGGGCATGCCGACCGCGCGGCCGTCCTCCTCGACGAGGCCCTGGGCCTGTGGCGCGGGCCCGCCCTCGCCGACCTGCCCGGCAGGGACACCGACCCCCTCGTCGTACGGATCGAACAACGACACCGCCAGGCCCGACGCGACCGGCTCGCCGCCGACCTCGCCCTGGGCCGGGCCACCGAGGTCCTCGCGCCGCTGGCCGCGCTCGCCGCCGGGCAGCCGCTCGACGAACCGCTCCAGGCCCTGCGGATCCGCGCGCTGCGGGCGTCCGGGCGTCCGGCGGAGGCCCTGGCGGCGTACGAGGAGGTGCGCGCGAGCCTCGCGGACCGCCTGGGCACGGACCCGGGGCCGGAACTGCGGGCGCTGCACGCGGAGCTCCTGGCGGCGGCTCCCGCCGGCCGGCCCGCGCCGACATCGCGGCCCGCGCCTGTGGGGATCGCTCCGGAGGGGCCGGTTCCCGACGGGTCGGCTCCCGTGGGGGCGGCCCCCGACGGGTCGTCCCCCGGGGGGTCCGGGCCCTCCTCGTACCCTCCGGCCGGTGTCCTCCCCGCCCGGCTGACCTCGTTCATCGGGCGCGGCGGCGAACTGGACGCGCTCGCCGCCGGGTGGGGCGAGCGGCGGCTCGTCACCCTCACCGGGCCCGGCGGCGTGGGCAAGACACGGCTGGCCCTGGAGGCGGCGGAGACGTACGAGGGGCGGGTCCATCTCGCCGAACTCGCCTCCGTGCGCGAGGAGTCCACCGTCGCCGCCGCCGTCCTCACCGCCCTCGGCGGGCGCGGCACCCGGCTCTGGCGCAGCCCGCCCGTCCCCGACAGCGCATCCGGGGACCCGTTCGCCGAACTGGTGGAGCACTGCGCGGGGCGGCGCCTGCTGCTCGTCCTCGACAACTGCGAGCACGTGGTCGACGCGGCCGCCTCCCTCGTCCAGGCGCTGCTGACGCGCTGCCCGGGCGTGACCGTGCTCGCGACGAGCCGGGAGGCGCTGGGGGTGCCGGGGGAGGTGGTGCGGCCCCTGGGCCCCTTGCCCATGGAGATGGCCTTGCGCCTGCTGGGGGAGCGGGGTGCGGCGGCACGGCCGGGCTTCGCCATGGGCGAGGACGAGGGCGCGGCCGAGGAGGTGTGCCGCCGCCTGGACGGTTTGCCCCTGGCGATCGAGCTGGCTGCGGCGCGGCTGCGGGTGCTGTCGGTGCGGCAGATCGCGGACCGGCTCGACGACCGGTTCCGGCTGCTGACGACGGGGGCGCGGACCGTGCTGCCGCGCCAGCAGACCCTGCGGGCGGTGGTGGACTGGTCGTGGGAGCTGCTTGACGCGTCGGAACGGGCGGTGCTGCGACGGCTCGCGGTGTTCACGGGGGGTACGGACCTGGCGGGGGCGGAGGCCGTCTGCGCGGGCGAGGGCGCGGGGGGTGCGCGAGAGGCAGAACCGGAGGGTGCGGTCGACGGGGCGTGCCTCCCCGGGCCCCTGGAGTCCGCGGAGGCGCCGGACGTCCTGAGCGAGCTGGACGTGCTGGACCTCCTCGGTGCCCTTGTCGACAAGTCGTTGGTGGTGGCCGATCCCGGCCGGGACGGGGGCGACACGCGTTTCCGTCTCCTGGAGACCGTCGCGGAGTACGCGGCGGAGCGGCTGGCGGAGTCCGGGGAGCGCGCGGCGGTGGAGCGGCGCCATCTCACGTACTACCGGGAGCTGGCGCGCCGGACCGAGCCGGAGATGCGGGGCCGGGGACAGATCGCCGCCCTCGCCCGCTTCGAGCGCGAGCACGGCAATCTGCGCGGCGCCCTGCGGACGGCCGTCGCCCTCCGCGACGAGCAGGAGGTGCTCTGCCTCGTCCACTCGCTCAGCTGGTTCTGGCAGCTGCGCAACCACCAGGTCGACGCCCGGACCTGGGCGGTCGAGGCGGGCCGGCTGGGCCCCGACCCGTTCGCGGAGCCCGTCCGTCCCGCCGGGCCCCTGGACGGGCGGTGCACGGACGTGCCCCTGCCGTGGACCGGCGAACGGCTCCGGGAGGCGCGCCGCGGCGGACGCATGTTCGCGCTCGCCACCGAGGGCGGCGACGGTGCCACCGCGCTCGAACGCCCGGAGACCCGCGCCCGGCTCGCCGCGCTCGTCTCGGCGTACCGTCCGGGACTTCCGCAGACCTGCCGCCAGCCGGGCAGCATGTGGCACTTCGCCCGCCTCATGACGGGGGAACTCGACACCCTCGACGCGGCCCTCACGGCGATCGTCCGGGCCTGCCGCGACCACGCCCCCGGCTGGGACCTGGCCTTCGCCCTCCTCATGCGGGCCAAACTCGCCGGTCGGGGCCCCGACGCCGCCGAGGCGCTCGCCCTCTTCGAGGCCGCGGGCGACTCGTGGGGGATCGCCGAAGCCCTGGCCGCCCGGGGCGAGGCCTACGAGCGCGCGGGCCGGCTCGCCGAGGCCGCCGCCGACTTCGAGCGGGCCGCGGACGCCGCCGCCCGGGTCGGCGCGCGCTCCCAGGTCCCCGTCTTCACGGCGCGCCTGGCCGCCGTACGGCTCCGGCTCCGCCCGGACGGCGACGAGGCCGCCGAACGGCTCCTCGTCGAGGCGGCCGACGCAGCGGGGCAGTGGGGCGCCGAGTCGGCGGGCTCCGCCCGGCTGCTGCTCGCCCAGCACTACGGCCACACCGGTCGGACCGACCTCGCGAGGAAGCAACTCACTCTCCTGGAGGGTGAGTTCGGGGACGTCACTCCCGCACTGTTCTGGGGTCTCGTCGGCGGGGCGTGGGCCTGGCTGGACTGTCTGGACGGCGCGTACGACCGGGCCGTGGCGCGGCTCGGGCGGGCCGTCGACGACGTGGAGACCCTCGCCCACCTGGTCGCCCCGCACCTCGTCGTCGTCCAGTTCGCGACGGCCGCGTGGGCCCTCGGCGGGCACGGCCGGCCGGGCGACGCCGGTACGGGCGCCGGGCTCCTCGGGGCGTACGACACCCACGCCGGGGACGACACCGGCGGCGGGTTCCGCCCCTTCGCCCCGCAGACGGAGGCCCTGATCCGGGGCCGGGCCGAGCGGAGCCTGCGCGCGGCCCTCTCCCCGCGGGAGTACACGCACCGGTACGCCGAGGGGGCGGCGCTCACCCTCAGGTCCGCCGCGACGCTCCTCCGTGACGTGGCGGCGGCCGGGGGCCCGTACCCGCCGTCCGAGGGCCCCGGCACGCCACCGGATGCGGTGCCGGGGACCGGACACGAGAATGGCGAGTGCCGGAAGAACACGTAGGAGGCGGCATGAACGCTGAGCCCGACAAGACGTCCCCGGGGGACTTCCCGACGCCCGACCGGCTGCTGCACGCCGGATCGGAGGGCGAGTTCACGGCGGAGGACCTGGTCCTCGCCTCCGGCCGTGACGTGAATCCGAAGAATCTGGCCTGGGCGGAACGCCGTATGGCCGAGAAGGGTCGCGCCTCCATGGACGAGCTGCTGCCTTAGGTCGTGTCCGGAAAGTCCCGTCTGGCCCGCGACGCCTGGCACGCACGCTCGCCGCGTTGCCGGAAGGCCCTAGTAGCTCCGCTACGAGGGCCTTCCGGCGCCTTGCGATCGCACGCACCAGACGCCGCGGGCCCTGCCCTGCGGGCAGACGGCGCTACTTTCCGGACACGACCTAGNCCGCTACGAGGGCCTTCCGGCGCCTTGCGATCGCACGCACCAGACGCCGCGGGCCCTGCCCTGCGGGCAGACGGCGCTACTTTCCGGACACGACCTAGGCCCGTCCCGCCGGTCCTGCCCGTCCCGCCTGCCCGGGACGGGCCGGGACCGGCTCGGCGCTGCCTGCCGGCCCGGCGGGTGCGCCGTGGGCCCCGGTCCGGCACGCCAGGACCGGGGCTTCGGCGTGTCCGGAGGGGCTTCGGCACGTCCCCGCCGCGGTCTCCCGCGGGCACGTCCCCGCGGCGGCATCCGCCGTCCCGCCCTGCCCCGAGGCTTCCGCATTTGTGGAACACGTTCTACCGTGGCCGCCGTCGCGCGTCGCACCGCACCGAGGACGCCGTAGGACCGCCGCCACGGGAGGCCCCCATGCACCTCGAGTACACGCCCGCCCAGAACAGCCTGCGCGCCGAGCTGCGGGCGTACTTCGCCGAGCTGGTCCCGGACGACGTCCACAGCCGGTACGCGGACCCGGCCGCGCAGAAGCGCTTCTACCGCGAGACCGTGCGACGGCTCGGTTCGGACGGCTGGCTGGGGGTGGGCTGGCCCACGGAGTACGGGGGGCGCGGGCTGACCCCGATGGAGCAGTTCATCTTCTTCGACGAGGCGGCGCAGGCCGGCGTACCGCTGCCCCTCATGGCGCTGAACACGGTCGGCCCGACGATCATGCGGTTCGGCACCGACGAGCAGAAGTCGTTCTTCCTGCCGCGCATCCTCTCCGGCGAGATCGACTTCGCGATCGGGTACAGCGAGCCCGACGCGGGCACCGACCTGGCCGCCCTGAAGACCCGCGCGGTGCGGCACGGGGACACGTACGTCGTCAACGGCCAGAAGATCTGGACGACGAACGGCGACACCGCCGACTGGGTCTGGCTCGCCGTCCGTACGGACCCCGACGCGGCACCCCACAAGGGAATCACCATGCTCCTGGTCCCCACGAGCGACCCCGGGTACTCCTGCACCATCATCAACACGCTCGCCTCGCACGACACCACCGCGAGCTACTACGACGACGTCCGGGTCCCCGAGTCCCACCGGGTGGGCGAGGAGAACAAGGGCTGGCGGCTCATCACCAACCAGCTCAACCACGAGCGCGTCACCCTCGCGGCGCACGGCACGATGGCGATCCGCGCGTTCCACGACGTGCAGCGGTGGGCCGCCGCGACCCCGCTCGCCGACGGCCGACGCGTGATCGACCTCCCCTGGGTCCGCCGCACCCTGGCCCGCACCCACGTCCGGCTCGACGCGATGAAGCTCCTCAACTGGCAGATGGTGAACGCCGTCCAGAACGGCACCCTCACCCCCCAGGACGCCTCGGCCGTCAAGGTCTACGGCTCCGAGGCCCGCCGCGACGCGTACGCGGCCCTGATGGAGGTGGTGGCCGCCGCGGGCGCGCTCAAGGAGGGCTCGGCGGGCGCGGTCCTCCACGGCGAACTCGAACGCGGCTACCGCTCGGCCGTCATCTTCACCTTCGGCGGCGGCAACAACGAGATCCAGCGCGAGATCATCTCCTGGATCGGCCTGGGCATGCCGAGGGTCCGCCGCTAGGTTCTGTCGTCGCACTCCCGCCGTCCGTCCTTCGGGCGGCGGCGGGAGTGCGGAGCGGGCGCGGGGAGTGTCAATGGTCCTCGCTCTGCGGGGTCTTCGTCCGTGATGCCACTCCGGCCAACAGTGTTAACGCTCACAATTCCCAGGGATCGTACTCCTGGCTGACCAGGATTGACGTGTCAAGAACAAGTAACAGCCGTACGAGCCCTTGAGTTACGACTCTGTTAGCGCTCACAATGTGTCGCGTCCGCCAGCTGACCGGTCGTCGGGGCCGACGCCTCGTCTGTCTCCACCCGGCTCAACCACCGCTGCGCGGCCATCCCTTCGCCGGGCCCGTCACCTTCAGGGCTCCGCCTGGTACGACGCACGTCCCCGAGAGGAACCACGACATGGCCCACAGAACCCTCCGCATCCTCGCCGCCGCCCTGGCCGGCAGTGTGCTGACCGCCTGCACCACCGAGCCCGCGTCGACCGCCACCACGACCGGCGGCAAGGGTTCCTCCGACGGCAAGCTCGTGCTCGGGTTCGCACAGGTGGGAGCGGAGAGCGGCTGGCGCACCGCCAACACCAAGTCCGTGCGCGACGCGGCCGAGAAGGCGGGCATCACGCTGAAGTTCTCCGACGCGCAGCAGAAGCAGGAGAACCAGATCAAGGCGATCCGCACCTTCATCCAGCAGAAGGTGGACGTCATCGCCTTCTCGCCCGTCGTGGAATCCGGCTGGGACACCGTCCTGAAGGAGGCCAAGAACGCCGGCATCCCCGTGATCCTCACCGACCGGGCGGTCGACTCCCAGGACACCTCCCTCTACCGGACCTTCCTCGGCTCCGACTTCGTCAAGGAGGGGCAGGAGGCCGGCAAGTGGCTCGTGAAGGAGTACGAGGGAACCTCCGAGCCGGTCAACATCGTCGAGCTCCAGGGCACCACCGGCTCCGCCCCCGCCAACGACCGCAAGGCGGGCTTCGCCGAGGCGATCAAGGGCGACCCCAAGTTCGAGGTCGTCGCCTCCCAGACCGGCGACTTCACCCGCGCCAAGGGCAAGGAGGTCATGCAGGCCTTCCTCAAGGCCCACGAGGACATCGACGTGCTCTACGCCCACAACGACGACATGGCCCTGGGCGCCATCCAGGCCATCGAGGAGGCGGGCAAGAAGCCGGGCACCGACATCAAGGTGATCTCCATCGACGGCATCAAGGACGCCTTCGTCGCCATGAAGGACAAGAAGATCAACGTGGTCGTCGAGTGCAACCCGCTCCTCGGCGACCAGCTGATGGACCTCGCGAAGAAGGTCGCGGCCGGCGAGGACGTCCCCCGCCGGGTCGAGACCGAGGAAGGCGTCTTCACGCAGGACCGGGCCGCGGCCGCCCTGCCCGGCCGCCAGTACTGACCCACCGCCCGCACGCACCGGGGGCGGCCCTCGCACCGCCCCCGGCCCCCTCAGGAGAGGAGGGCGGATGGCAGCCCCACCCACCCCCCGCACACCCACCCGCACCGACCGGCCCGTCCTGGAGGCCCGTGGCATCCGCAGGGCCTTCCCGGGAGTCCTCGCCCTCGACGGCGTGGACCTGCGCCTCTTCCCCGGCGAGGTCCACGCGTTGATGGGCGAGAACGGCGCCGGCAAGTCCACCCTCATCAAAGTGCTCACCGGGGTCCATCCGCCCGACGCGGGAACGGTCACCGTCGACGGAGCCGACCGGCGGTTCTCCGAACCCCTGGAGGCCCAGCACGCCGGGATCAGCACGGTCTACCAGGAGGTGAACCTCTGCCCCAACCTCTCCGTCGCCGAGAACATCCTCATCGGCCGTGAACCCCGGCGCCTGGGACTCGTCCACTGGTCGGCCCTCCACCGGCGCGCGGAACGGCTCATCACCGAGCTGGAACTCGACCTCGACGTCCGCGCACCGCTGAGCGCGCACTCCATCGCCGTCCAGCAGCTCGTCGCGATCGTCCGTGCCGTGGACGTCCGGGCGAAGGTCCTCGTCCTCGACGAGCCCACCTCGAGCCTCGACCGGGACGAGGTCGCCCAGCTCTTCACCCTGGTACGCCGGCTCCGCGACCGGGGCGTCGCGATCCTCTTCGTGACCCACTTCCTCGACCAGGTCTTCGACCTGTGCGACCGGGTGACCGTGCTGCGCAACGGCCGCCTCGAAGGCGAGTACAGGATCGACGAGCTGACGCCCGTCACCCTCGTCCACCGCATGGTCGGCGGCGAACTGCGCAGCCTCGACGCACTCGCCGAGACCTCGCAGTCAGGCACCGCCACCGACCACCCCGCGGACGTCCCCTTCCTGAGCGCCCGCGGACTCGGCAGGACCGGTTCCGTCGAGCCGTACGACCTCGACATCCACCGCGGGGAGGTCATCGGCCTCGCCGGGCTCCTCGGATCCGGACGTACGGAAGCGGTCCGGCTGCTCTTCGGCGCCGACCACGCCGACGAGGGCGAACTGCGGATCGACGGCGAGCACACCGTCCTGCGCTCGCCGCGCACGGCGATCGCCCACAAGATCGCCTTCTGCTCGGAGAACCGCAAGGCGGAGGGGCTGATCGGCGAACTCACCGTCCGCGAGAACATCGTGCTCGCCCTGCAAGCCGCACGCGGCTGGACGAGACCCCTCTCCCGCGCCCGGCAGGACGAGATCGCGGCCCGCTGGATCGAGGTCCTCGACATCCGCCCGGCCGCCCCCGAGGCGCAGGTGCGCAACCTCAGCGGCGGCAACCAGCAGAAGGTGCTCCTCGCCCGGTGGCTGCTCACCGACCCGGACCTGCTGATCCTCGACGAACCCACCCGGGGCATCGACATCGGCGCGAAGACGGAGATCCAGCGACTGGTGACCCGCCTCGCCGCCGAGGGCACGGCGGTCCTCTACATCTCCGCCGAACTCGACGAAGTCCTGCGGCTGAGCCACCGGGTCGGCGTCCTGCGCGACCGCCGCCTCGTCGCCACCCTCCCCAACGACACGACCCTGACGCCCGACCGGATCCTGGGCGCCATCGCCACCGGAGCCACCTCATGACACCACCTGACGACACCGGTGCCGGGGCGCGCCCGCCCCGGGTGCCCGGCCCCCGGCGGCTCGCCGGACACCCCCTGTTCTGGCCCGCCGCCGTCCTCGCCGCCCTGCTCCTCGGAAACGTCGCGCTCACCCACGACTTCCTCGCCGTCCGCGTCCAGAACGGGCACCTGTACGGCAGCCTCGTCGACATCCTCCAGTTCGGCGCCCCGCTGATCCTCGTGTCCCTCGGCATGACGCTGGTCATCGCGACCCGGGGCATCGACCTCTCGGTCGGCTCCACGGTCGCCATCGCCGGCGCCCTGGCGTGCGAGCACATCGCCACGGCACAGGACCCCGGGAGCCCGGCCACCGTTCTCACGGCCATCGCGACCGCGCTCGGCGTGGCCGCCGCGATCGGACTCCTCAACGGCTTCCTCGTCGCCCGGCTCGGCGTCCAGCCCATCGTCGCCACACTGGTCCTCATGGTCGCCGGGCGCGGCGTGGCCCAGCTCATCACCGACGGCCAGATCATCAGCGTCTCCAGCGCCGCCTACAAGATGATCGGCGGCGGCTACTGGCTCACCCTCCCCTTCGCCGTGCTGATCGCCGCCGCCCTCGTCGCCGTGACCTCCCTCGTCACCCGGCGCACCGCGCTCGGCCTGCTCATCGAATCGGTCGGCGGCAACCCGGTGGCCAGCCGCCTCGTCGGCATCCGGGCGGCCGGACTGCTCGTCACCGTCTACGTCGTCAGCGCCGTGTGCGCTGCCGTGGCCGGCCTGATGATCAGCTCCAACGTGTCCAGCGCCGACGGCAACAACGCGGGCCTCTGGATCGAACTGGACGCCATCCTCGCCGTGGTCATCGGCGGCACCGCCCTCACCGGCGGCCGCTTCTCCCTCGGCGGTACGGTCCTGGGCGCACTCGTCATCCAGACCCTCTCGACCACGATCTACACGCTCGGCGTCCCGCCGGAGACCACCCTCGTCTTCAAGGCACTGGTCGTCATCGTCGTGTGTCTCGTCCAGTCGCCCGCGTTCCGCGCCCGGCTCTCCCGCCGCGGCAGCCCCGGCCGTGGCCGCGGGCCCGCCGCCCCGGATCCGGCCCCCGCCGCCGGGGACGTACAGGCCCGCCGCCAGGAGGTCCACCCGTGAGCACCACCCTCAGCTCCCTCGCCAAGCCCCTCCACCGGTTCTCCGTACGGCATGCCACCCGGCTGCCGCTCATGGTGACGGCCACGCTGCTCGTCGCGATGTTCACGGTCGGCTCCCTGAACTACGAGGGCTTCTTCTCCGCGCAGGTGCTCCTCAACGTCCTCATCGACAACGGCTTCCTGCTCGTCGTGGCCGTCGGCATGACCTTCGTCGTCCTCACCGGCGGGATAGACCTGTCCGTCGGCTCGATGGTGGCCCTCTCCACCATGCTGACGGCCTGGCTCGTCGAACAGAACGGCCTGCCGCTCGCCCTCTCGGTGCCCGTGGTGCTGCTCGTGGGCGCCGGCGGCGGCGCCCTGATGGGCTGGGTGATCCACGCCTTCGAGATCCAGCCCTTCATCGTCACCCTCGCGGGCATGTTCCTCGCCCGCGGCCTCTGCTACATGATCAGCACCGAGTCCATCTCCCTCACGGACCCGACGGCCACGCGGATCGCCCAGACCCGGGTGCTCCTGCCCGGCGGCCTGTTCGTCTCGCCCGCCGTCGTCATCGCCCTGGTCGTCCTCGCGCTCGCCTTCGTCGTCCTGCACCACACCCGCTTCGGCCGTACGGTCTACGCCCTCGGCGGCAGCGAGTCCTCGGCCCGCCTCATGGGCCTGCCCGTGGGACGCACCAAGGTCGCGGTGTACGCCGTGAGCGGTCTCTGTTCCGCCCTCGGCGGCCTGCTGCTGACGTTCTACATGCTGTCCGGCTACGCCCTGCACGCCGTCGGCATGGAACTCGACGCCATCGCGGCCGCCGTGATCGGCGGGACGCTGCTGACCGGCGGCTCCGGCTTCGTCCTCGGAACCGCGCTGGGCGTGACGGTCCTCGGCCTGATCCAGACCGTCATCAGCTTCCAGGGCACGCTCAGCTCCTGGTGGACGCGCATCGTCATCGGCGGCCTGCTGTTCGTCTTCATCCTCCTCCAGCGGCTCTTCGGCGGCGCCCGCCCGGCGCAATGACCTCACGGCGAACCGGTCGCTGAACGCCCACGAACAAGCCACGACCGCGCCCGGAACGGGGGCAGGGGCTCCCTGCCCCCGTTCCGGGCGACACCCCGCTCCGGACAAGGAACTCCCATGAACCCGTCACCGTCCGCCTTCACCGGAGGACCGCCGGCCCGTCACCCCTGCCCGGACGCGGGGGAACGCTGGATCTTCGGCTTCCCCGGCGGACCGACGGCGGAGGTGCACACCCGCGGCGCCCGCCTCCACGCACTGTGGGTGCCGGACCGGCACGGCACCCCGGCCGACGTCGTCCTCGCTCCCCGGGACCCGGCGCTGACGGCCACCACCGCCCGGTACTTCGGTTCCACTGTCGGCCGGTACGCCAACCGCATCGCCCGCGGCCGGTTCTCGCTCGGCCCGGATGCGTACCAGCTGACCACACAGGAGGACGGACACTGCCTGCACGGCGGGACCGACGGCTTCGACACCCGGCTCTGGAAAGCCGAGAGCGTGCACACGCCCGAGTGGACCGGCGTGCTCCTGCACCTGCGCAGCCCCGACGGCGACCAGGGCTTCCCGGGAAACCTGGACGTCACCGTCAGCTGTCTCGTCGGCCGAGACGACGAACTCGCCTTCTCGTACGCGGCGGTCACCGACGCCCCCACCCCGGTCAACCTGACCAACCACGCCTACTTCAACCTGGAGGGCGAGGGGGCCGGCGACATCCTCGGCCACGAACTGACCGTCGGCGCCTCCCACTACACACCGGTCGACGCGGATCTCATCCCGTCCGGCGACCACCGCCCCGTCTCCGGCACCGCCTTCGACCTCCGCAGGCCGTACAGGCTCGCCGAGGCCCTCTCCCGCCCCGGCGTGGACGGCGGCTACGACCACAACTTCGTCCTGAGCGCGCACCGCGACGGCACACCGCGCCGGGCCGCTGTCCTGTACGCGCCCGCCACCGGCCGCAGCATGGAGGTGCTGACCACGGAGCCCGGCCTCCAGGTCTACAGCGCGGGGCAGTTCGACGGATCCGTCCTCGGCAAGAGCGGGACGCCGTACCGCGCGGGCGCGGGCATCGCCCTGGAGACCCAGCACTTCCCCGACTCCCCGAACCGCCCCGCCGACCCGTCCCCGGTGCTGTTCCCCGGTGACGCGTACCGGTCGAGGACGGTCCTGCGGTTCCGTACCCACGCCTGACCCCCTACGGACACGTGGACACGGACACGACGACACGGCTGTGCCCGCCGGTGGGGAGGTACCGGCGGGCACAGCCGTGTCCGGAGCGGTGTCAGGCGCCCGCCCTGCGCTTGTTCCACACGTCGAAGCCGACCGCGGCGAGGAGCACGAGCCCCTTGATGACCTGCTGCCAGTCGGTGCCGACCCCGACGAGGTTCATGCCGTTGTTGAGCACGCCGAGGACCAGGCCGCCGATGATGGCTCCCAGAACGGTCCCCACGCCCCCGCTCATCGACGCCCCGCCGATGAACGCGGCGGCGATGGCCTCGAGTTCGAAGTTCACGCCGGCCTTCGGTGAGGCCGCGTTGAAGCGGGCGGCGAAGACGAGTCCGGCGAGCGCCGCGAGCATTCCCATGTTCAGGAAGACGGCGAAGGTCACCTTCTTGTCCTTGACGCCGGAGAGCTTCGCCGCCGGCAGGTTGCCCCCGATCGCGTACACGTGGCGGCCGATCACCGCGTTGCGCATCACGTATCCGAAGGCCACGAGCAGAGCGGCCAGGACCAGGAGGACCACCGGGGCGCCCTTGTAGCTGGCGAGCAGCATCGTGGTGACCAGGACAGCGGCGACGAGCGCCGTCACCTTGAGCGCGAACAGGCCCGCGGGGAGCGTCTCCAGGGTGAATTCCCGCTGCCGGCGCCGGTCCCGCACCTCCTGGAAGACCACGTGGGCGACCAGGCCCAGGCCGAGCAGCAGTGTCAGGTTGTGGTAGTTCGTCCGCGGCCCCACCTCGGGCAGGAAGCCGTTGGCGACCTTCTGAAGTCCGTCCGGGAACGGGCCGATGGTCTGCCCCTTGAGGAAGATCTCCGTGAGCCCGCGGAACAGCAGCATGCCGGCGAGCGTCACGATGAACGACGGTATGCCGACGTACGCGATGAAGAACCCCTGGAGCGCGCCGGCGACGGCTCCGAGCAGGAGGGCGAGGAGCACCGCCACGGGCCAGGAGACCTGGTGCTCGACCATGAGTACGGCTCCGAGGCCGCCGACCAGTGCCATCAGGGAGCCCACCGACAGGTCGATGTGCCCGGAGATGATGACGATCATCATGCCGATGGCCAGGATGAGGATGTAGCTGTTCTGCAGCACCAGGTTGGAGACGTTCCGCGGCAGCAGCAGATCGCCGCCCGTCCAGATCTGGAAGAGGAGCACGATCAGGCCGAGCGCGAAGAGCATCCCGTACTGACGCATGTTCCGCCGGACGCCGTCCAGGAGCACCCGGGCCACCGGTGTCCCGGTGGACGGGGATCCGCCGCCCGGGGGCGCGGGGGTGGTCGTGTCCGTGCTGACATCGGTGCTCATGCCTGTCCTTCGTTGGAGGCGGCGCCGGTGGGGAACGCCGTCGGTGCGGGGGAGTCCTGCGTCATGTGCCGCATCAGGACTTCCTGGGTGGCGTCCGCGCGGCCGACCTCACCGGTCAGCCGTCCGGCGGCCATGGTGTAGACGCGGTCGCACATGCCGAGCAGTTCGGGCAGCTCGGAGGAGATGAAGAGGATGGCCTTGCCCTCGGCGGCGAGCCGGTCGATCACCGTGTAGATCTCGTACTTGGCTCCCACGTCGACCCCGCGGGTGGGCTCGTCGAGGATGAGGACGTCGGGTTCCGCGAGGATCCACTTGCTGAGGACGACCTTCTGCTGGTTGCCGCCGGAGAGACGGCCGACCGGTTCGAGGACGTTCGGCGCCTTGATGTTCATGGTCCGCCGGAACCGTTCGGCGACCTTGCGCTCCTCGTGCCCGTCGACGATCCCGCGGCGGGCGAGGGAGCCGAGGGACGCGAGCGAGATGTTCCGGCTCACGGAGTCCCCGAGGTCGAGACCGTAGTGCTTGCGGTCCTCGGTGACGTACGCGATGCCGTGGGCCACCGCCTCGGGGACGGTGCGCGTCCGTACCGTGCGGCCGTCCCTGAGCACCGTGCCCCGCTCGTAGCGGCCGTACGACCGGCCGAAGACGCTCATGGCGAGCTCGGTCCGGCCGGCCCCCATGAGACCCGCGACCCCGACGATCTCGCCGCGGCCGACCTGGAGCGAGACCCCGTCGACCACCCTGCGCGCGCGGTCGAGCGGGTGGCGCACGGTCCAGTCCCGGATCTCCAGGACGGGTGCGGATCCGGCCGGACCCTCGTACGGCGTGCGTGCGGGGAAGCGGCTGTCGAGATCCCGCCCCACCATGCCCCGGATGATGCGCTCCTCCGTGGTGGCCGGGTCCCTGACGTCGAGGGTCTCGACGGAGCGCCCGTCGCGCAGGATCGTGACGGAGTCGGCGATGGCGGCGATCTCGTTCAGCTTGTGCGAGATGATGATCGAGGTGATGCCCTGGCTCTTGAGCTCCCGCACGAGGCGCAGCAGCTTCGCGCTGTCCTCGTCGTTGAGCGCCGCCGTGGGCTCGTCGAGGATCAGCAGACGGACGTCCTTCGCCAGCGCCTTCGCGATCTCCACGAGCTGCTGCTTGCCGACGCCGATGTCCGCGACCCGGGTCTCGGGGTGTTCGTCGAGGCCGACCCGTGCGAGCAGTTCCGACGCGCGGCGCAGCGTCTCGCGCCAGTCGATGATTCCGCGCCGGGACGGTTCGTTGCCGAGGAAGATGTTCTCGGCGATCGACAGGTAGGGGACGAGGGCGAGCTCCTGGTGGATGATGACGATGCCGCGCTGCTCGCTGGCCCGGATGTCCTTGAAGCGGCAGGGCTCGCCGTCGAAGAGGATCTCGCCCTCGTAGGTGCCGTGCGGATGGACGCCCGAGAGGACCTTCATGAGGGTCGACTTCCCGGCGCCGTTCTCCCCGCACAGGGCGTGCACCTCGCCGCGCGCCACGGACAGGGTCACGTCGGAGAGCGCCCTGACGCCGGGGAAGGTCTTGACGATGGACCGCATCGCGAGGACGGGGCCGGCCTGGGGCGGAGCGGGGGCCGGGACGAGGCCGGGGGTGGGGGCGGGGGTCACCGCAGGGCGCCGGCGTCGATGTAGCCGGAGTCCACCAGGACCTTCCGGTAGTTCGTCCTGTCGACGCTGACCGGGTCGAGCAGGAAGGCCGGAACCACCTTCTTGCCGTTGTCGTACGTGGAGTCGTCGTTGACCTCCGGCTTCTTGCCGTGGAGGACGGCGGTCACCATGTCGGCGGCGACCTGCGCGAGCGCGCGGGTGTCCTTGTAGACGGTCTGGGTCTGTTCGCCCGCGATGATCGACTTCACGGAGGCGACCTCCGCGTCCTGGCCGGTGACGACCGGCAGCGGCTTGGCGGCGCTCCCGTAGTCGTCGGACTTCAGGGCGGACAGGATGCCGATGGAGATGCCGTCGTAGGGGGAGAGGACGGCGTCGACCCGGGCGGAGGCGTACGCGGAGGTCAGCAGGTCGTCCATGCGCTTCTGGGCCGTACCGCCGTCCCACCGCAGCGTGGTGACCTGGTTGAGCCGGGTCTGCTGGGAGCGCACGACCAGCTGCTTCTTGTCGAGGTAGGGCTTCAGCACCTTCATGGCGCCGTTGAAGAAGTACTTGGTGTTGTTGTCGTCGTTGGAGCCGGCGAACAGCTCGATGTTGAACGGGCCCTTCTTCGCCCCGGCCTTCAGTCCCAGCTTCTCGACGATGTACGTGGCCTGGAGCTCGCCGACCTTCTCGTTGTCGAAGGAGGCGTAGTAGTCGATGTGCGGGGAGCCGAGGATGAGCCGGTCGTAGGAGATCACCGGGATGTGGGCGTCGGCCGCCTGCTGGAGGACGTTGGAGAGGGCCTCGCCGTTGATGGCGGCCACGACGAGGGCGTCGACGCCCTGGGTGATCATGTTCTCGATCTGGGCGACCTGCTGGTCGGGATCGTCCTCGCCGTACTGCAGGGTCGTGGCGAATCCGGCCTTCTTCAGGCTCTCCGTCATGTTCTTGCCGTCGGCGATCCACCTCTCGGAGGACTTGGTGGGCATCGCGATGCCGATGGTGAGGTCCTCCTTGTCCTTCGCCTCCTGGCTGCCGCCCTCGGCGTTCTGCCCGCATGCGGTCAGCAGCAGGGCACAGCCGGTGGTCACGGCGAGGAGGGCGGACGCGGACCGGAACTTCTTCATGGGGGGTACCCATCCCGTCTTCGAGGGCGGCTCCGACCGGGCGGGCCCGAGGGCGGCGCGTGTCCTCGCACCACCGTGACGGCACCGTTCCGGTTGGGGGGTCCAGGGCGTCGGCACCCCGGACGAGCTAGATTGTTAGCGCTCACAACGCCGTGATACAAGAGGCGATAAGGTTTTTCTCGCATCGATGCACAGCCGAGATCACGGAGAAGGGAGGCGAACGTGGCGCAGCCCGCGGAAGACGTCCGCCCGCCGACGATGGCCGACGTCGCACGAGAGGCCGGGGTCTCCCACCAGACCGTCTCCCGGGTCCTGAGCGGCCACCCCAACGTGCGCCCGGCCACCCGCGACCAGGTCACCGAGGCCATCGAGCGGCTCGGCTACCGCCGCAACTCTGCCGCGCGCGCCCTGGTGACACGCCGGACGCGGACGCTCGGTGTCATCGCCGTCAACACCGCCCTGTACGGCCCCGCCAGCACGCTGACAGGCTTGGAGGAAGCGGCCCGGGAAGAGGGCTACCTCGTCTCGACCGTCAGCCTGCGCACCGGAGAGGGGCAGGGGCTCAAGGACGCCATCGACCACCTCGCGGCCTGGGGGGTGGAGGGAGTCGTCGCCATCACGCCGCAGCGCTCCCACGTGAGGGCGCTCGCCGAACTGGAGGCACCCTTCCCCGTGGTCACCGTGGAGGGTGGTCACCAGCTCGACCTGCCCGGCGTCTCCCTCGACCAGGAACTCGGCGCCCGCATGGTCACCGAGCACCTGCTCGCCGCCGGGCACCGCACCGTCTGGCACGTGGCGGGCCCCGGCGACTGGCTGGAGAGCGAGGCCCGCACCGCGGGATGGCGCGCGGTCCTGGAGGAGAACGGCATCCGCCCGCCGCGCGTGCTGGCGGGGGACTGGAGCCCGCTGTCCGGCTACCGGGCGGGACAGGAGCTCGCGGGACTCGCCCTGGCCCGGCGCGGGGCGACGCCGGTCACGGCCGTCTTCGTCGCCAACGACCAGATGGCGCTCGGCGTCCTGCGGGCGCTGCGGGAGGGCGGGATCCGCACTCCCGCGCAGGTCGCCGTCGCCGGCTTCGACGACATCCCGGAGGCCGAGTACTTCCCGCCGCCGCTGACGACGGTCCGCCAGGACTTCGCCGCGATCGGACGCCGCAGCATCGGGCTCCTGGTGGACCACATCGAGGGCCGCGCGAAGAAGGCCGAACACCTCCTCGTGCAGCCGCAGCTCATCATGCGCGCGAGCACGCGGCCCTCGGTCGAGGGCTGAAGCGGCGGGAGGCCTTCGCCGACGGGTCCCGGGCCGTGGGGGCGCGGGTGTGCACGCGCTGCCGCGCGCCGGTCCGTACGTACGCCGGCGCGCCCGCGTGCCCGGTCCGTACCCGCTCCCGCGCGCCGGCGAGCCCCGTCCGTACGCACCTCCGCGCGCCGTTCCGCGGTGTCCGGCACCGTCTGCCAGTCAGGAAGTGAGCGCTCACTTCCGAGGCCCGATCTTCTCGTCGAATGTTCGACAGAACTGCGTCCAGCTCTTGTCGCACACGATTGTGAGCGTTAACAATCAGGGTGTCCCCGGCCCCGCTCATGACGAGAGAGACGCATCGTGACCCCACACCACCCCGAGGCCTGCACCGTCGGAGTCGACTTCGGCACCCTCTCCGGGCGCGCCGTCGTCGTCAGGGTCCGGGACGGCGCCGAACTAGGTTCGGCGGTCCACGAGTACCGCCACGCCGTAATCGAGGACCGCCTCCCCCCGACCGGGGCCCCGCTGCCCCCCGACTGGGCGCTCCAGCACCCCGAGGACTGGCGCGACGTCCTGCGCACCGCCGTCCCGGCGGCGCTCGCCGTCGCCGGGGTCGACGCGGACCGCGTCATCGGCATCGCCACCGACTTCACCGCCTGCACGGTCCTGCCGACCACCCCCGACGGCACCCCGCTCGCCCTGACCCCCGAGTGGGCCTCCCGCCCGCACGCCTGGCCCAAACTCTGGAAGCACCACGCCGCCCAGGAGCAGGCCGACCGCATCAACGCCCTCGCGCACGCCCGCGGCGAGAAGTGGATCGCACGGTACGGCGGCAGGATCTCCTCCGAGTGGCAGTACGCCAAGGCCCTCCAGGTCCTGGAGGAGGACCCGGCCGTCTACGCCGCCTGCGCCCGCTGGATCGAGGCGGCCGACTGGATCGTCTGGCAGCTGACCGGCGCCGAGTCCCGCAACACCTGCACCGCCGGCTACAAGGGCATCCACCAGGACGGCGCCTACCCCTCGCCGGACTTCCTCGCCGGGCTCCACCCCGGCTTCGCCGACTTCCCCGCCACGCGCCTGGAGCACCCGCTGTCTCCCCTGGGCTCCCGGGCCGGCGGTCTGAGCGGAGAGGCGGCGCGCTGGACCGGGCTCCCCGAGGGCATCGCCGTCGCGGTCGGCAACGTCGACGCCCACGTGGCCGCCCCCGCCGCGGGCGCCGTGGAGAACGGCCGGATGCTCGCCATCATGGGCACGTCCACCTGCCACGTGCTCAACGGCGCCGCCCTCGCCGAAGTCCCCGGCATCTGCGGGGTCGTCGACGGCGGCATCGTCGAGGGCGCCTACGGATACGAGGCAGGCCAGAGCGCCGTCGGCGACATCTTCGCCTGGTGGCTCCGGCAGGGCGTCCCGGACCACTACCGCGCCGAGGCCGAGGCGTCGGGCGAGGACCTGCACGAGCTCCTGACCCGCAAGGCCGCCGGCCGGCCGGTCGGCGCGCACGGCCTCGTCGCCCTCGACTGGATGAACGGCAACCGTTCCCCCCTGGTCGACCACCACCTCTCGGGAGTCGTCGCCGGACTCACCCTCGACACCCGGCCCGAGGACGTCTACCGGGCCCTGCTGGAATCCACCGCGTACGGCACCCGGATGATCGTCGAGGCCTTCGAGGACGGCGGGATCCCCGTCGAGGAGTTCATCGTCACCGGAGGCCTGCGGAAGAACGCGCTGCTCATGCAGATCTACGCCGACGTGCTCCGCCGCCCCGTCTCCCTCGGCACCTCCGAGCAGGGGCCGGCGCTCGGCTCGGCGATCCACGCCGCCGTCGCCGCGGGCGCCCACCCCGACGTCCGCTCCGCCGCCGCCGTCATGGGCAGCGTCCGGCGCCACGCCTACCTGCCCGACCCGGCCCGCGCGGACGCCTACGACGCGCTGTTCGGCGAATACCGCGCCCTGCACGAGTACTTCGGCACCGGCACGGACCTCCTCCTGCACCGCCTGCGACGCATCCGCAACACGGCACGCGCCGCCACGACCGGCTGACCGACGCGGCCCCGGTCCCGACGCTTCCCGTCTCCCGCCCGACTTCTCCGCCACCGTACCTCCGAGGAGCACACCCGACATGACGCTCTCCCCGCCCGACCGCGAGATCTGGTTCCTCACCGGCAGCCAGGCACTCTACGGCGACGAGACCCTGGCCCAGGTCGCCGAGCAGTCCCGCACCATTTGCGAGACCCTCGCCGGGCAGCCCCGGATGACCGTCCGCCTGGTGTGGAAGCCCGTCCTCACCGACGCGGCCGCCATCCGCGCGCTCTGTCTGGAGGCCAACGCCGACGACCGCTGCATCGGCCTGATCGCCTGGATGCACACCTTCTCCCCGGCCAAGATGTGGATCGCCGGCCTCGACGCCCTGACCAAGCCCCTGTTGCACCTGCACACCCAGGCCAACCGCCGGCTGCCGTGGTCCACCATCGACATGGACTTCATGAACCTGAACCAGGCCGCCCACGGCGACCGGGAGTTCGGCTACGTGCAGACCCGCCTCGGCGTCCCGCGCAAGACCGTGGCCGGTCACGTCTCCACCCCCGAGGTCGTCGACCGCATCGCCGGATGGGCCCGCGCCGCCGTGGGCCGCGCCGAGCTCACCACCCTCCGGCTCGCCAGGTTCGGCGACAACATGCGGGACGTCGCCGTCACCGAGGGCGACAAGGTCGAGGCGCAGCTGCGGTTCGGCGTCTCGGTCAACACATACGGCGTCAACGACCTCGTCGCCGTGGTCGACGCCGCCCCCGAGGACTCCGTCTCCGCCCTCGTCAAGGAGTACGAGGACCTGTACGCCCTCGCGCCCGAGCTGCGTCCCGGCGGCGAGCGCCACGAGTCGCTGAGGTACGCCGCCCGCGTCGAAGCCGGCCTGCGGGCCTTCCTCACGGAAGGCGGGTTCCGCGCCTTCACCACCAACTTCGAGGACCTCGGCGGCCTGCGCCAGCTGCCCGGGCTCGCCGTGCAGCGTCTGATGGCGGACGGGTACGGCTTCGGCGGCGAAGGCGACTGGAAGACCTCCACCCTGCTGCGCGCGCTGAAGGCGATGGCCCACGGTCTGCCCGGCGGCACCTCCTTCATGGAGGACTACACCTACGACCTCACGCCGGGCCGGGAACTCATCCTCGGCGCCCACATGCTCGAGGTCTGCCCCTCGCTCACCACGGCCACGCCCGCCTGCGAGATCCACCCGCTCGGCATCGGCGGACGCGAGGACCCGGTCCGCCTCGTCTTCGACGCGGATCCCGGTCCGGCCGTCGTCGTCGGACTCGCCGACATGGGCGACCGCTTCCGCCTCGTCGCCAACCACATCGACGTCGTCGCCCCGCCCGAGCCGCTGCCGAAGCTCCCCGTCGCCCGGGCCGTCTGGCGCCCCCGCCCCGACCTGCGGACCTCCACCGAGGCCTGGCTGACGGCCGGAGCTCCGCACCACACCGTCCTGACCACGGCCCTCGTCGGCGAGGAGCTCGACGACCTCGCCGAGATGCTGCGGACCGAACTCGCCGTCATCGACGAGGACACGACCGTACGGCGGTTCACGCGCGAGCTGCGCTGGAACCAGGCGTACCACCGTCTGGCCCAGAGCCTGTGAGCCCCTCGGCCTTCCCACCAGCCCCCGCGAGGACGGAGCCCTCCGTGAGCACCGCCGTTTCCGAGGAACTGCGCCGGGAGGTGCTGGAGGCCAACCTCCGCATCCCCCGGGCCGGTCTGGCCACCCTCACGTGGGGCAACGTGAGCGGCGTGGACCGGGAAGCCGGCGTCTTCGTCATCAAGCCCTCGGGCGTGGCCTACGACGTGCTCGGCGAAGAGGACCTGGTGGTCGTCTCCCTGGCTGACGGGAGCGTCGTGGAAGGCCACCTGCGGCCGTCCACCGACACGGAGACCCACCGGAGCCTCTACCTGGCCTTCCCCTCCATCGGGGGCGTGACCCACACGCACTCCGCCCACGCCGTCGCCTTCGCCCAGGCCCGGCGTCCGATACCGGTGCTCGGCACGACCCACGCGGACACCTTCAACGGCCCCGTCCCGGTCACCGCGTCCCTCACCCCCGAGCAGTGCGCGAAGGACTACGAGTTCCACACCGGCCAGGTCATCGTGGACCTCCTCGACCGGGACGACACCCGGGCCCGGGAAGTCCCCGGCGCCCTGGTCGCCCACCACGGCCCGTTCACCTGGGGCGCCGACGCCACCGCCTCCCTGGAACACGCCGTCATCTGCGAGGCGGTGGCCGAGATGGCGCTCCACACCATCGCCCTGGGCACGGTCGAACCTCCGCAGCACGTCCTCGACCGCCACTTCACGCGCAAGCACGGCCCCGGTGCCTACTACGGCAACCGTCCCAGCGCCTGACCGCACGGAGGGGGAGCCAGGACGGACCTGGCTCCCCTTCGCCGCGGCGCGGCGGGTCGGGCGTCGGTCAGGCTCGGGTCCAGCGCTGGTTGGCGCCGTTCCAGCACGCGTACAGCTGGATCGGTGCGCCGTTGGCGGTGTCGGCGGCGTCGAGGCAGAGGCCCGACTGCACGCCGACGACGGTTCCGTCGGAGTTCAGGCGCCACTTCTGGTTGTCGCCGCCCCAGCAGCCGTAGATCTGCACCTTGGCGCCGTTGGCCGTGCCGGCGGCGTCGAGGCACTTGTCGCCGTAGACCCTGAGCTCACCGGCGGAGGTGAGGGTCCACTGCTGGTTGGTGCGGTTGTTGCAGTCCCACAGCTGGACCTGGGCGCCGTCGGTGGTGGCGGAGGACGGTACGTCCACGCAGCGGCCCGAGGCGACCCCCTTGACGGGTCCGGAGCCGGGCGCCGGGGTCGGAGTGGGGTTCGGATCGGGGGAGCCGGCGTTGAGGGCGTTGAGCACGGAGGTGTAGGCGGGCTTCTTGCTGCCGTCGCCGTTGAAGAGCAGCGGAGTGTCCCCGGCTCGCCAGGAGTCGGTGTCCCGCACGCCCCACACGGTGACGCCGAGACAGCGCGGGACGGCCAGACAGTCGTCGGTCACCTGGGCGTAGGTCGCGCCCGAGGCGCCCTGGATGTCGAGTTCGGTCACGGCCACGTCGACGCCGAGGGCCGCGAAACTCTGGAGGGTGGTGCGGAAGTTGCTGTGGTACGGGCTGCCGCTGTTGAAGTGGGACTGGAAGCCGACGCAGTCGATGGGGACGCCGCGCTGCTTGAAGTCCTTGACCATGGCGTACATGGCCTGGGTCTTCGCCCAGGTCCAGTTCTCGACGTTGTAGTCGTTGTAGCAGAGCTTGGCGGCCGGGTCGGCGGCGCGCGCGGTGCGGAAGGCGGCCTCGATCCAGTCGTTGCCGGTGCGCTGGAGGTTGGAGTCGCGGCGGGCTCCCGAAGTGCCGTCGGCGAAGGCCTCGTTCACGACGTCCCACTGGCCGATCCTGCCCTTGTAGTGGGCCATCACGCCGTTGATGTGGTTGTTCATGGCCTGGCGCAGCGCGCCGCCGCTGAGGCTCTGCATCCAGGAGGGCTGCTGGGAGTGCCAGGCGAGGGTGTGGCCGCGGACCTGCTTGCCGTTCTGCACCGCCCAGTTGTAGACGCGGTCGCCGGCGGTGAAGTCGAACCTGCCCTGCTGGGGCTCGGTGGCGTCGATCTTCATCTCGTTCTCGGCCGTCACCGAGGTGAACTCGCGGGACGCGATCGTCGTGTACGCCGGATCGCCGAGCCGCCCCGAGGCGATGGCGGTGCCGAAGTAGCGGCCGCTCTGCGCCGCGGCGGCGCCGAGTGTGCTCTCGGCGGCCCCGGAGGCGGGTGCCGCGAGCACGGTGGCGGAGCCGAGCGCTCCGACGATCAGCGCCGCCCACAGGCCGCGTGTCCTCCGGCGGGCCGGGGGCGGGGAAACGGCGGGGGAATGCATGGGGGGACCTCCGGTACGGAAATCGCGGACGGGGGGAGAGCGCGCAGCGGAGAGAGTCCGCGGCGACGAGGACCGCGTCCACGGAACGGGGCTGCGGAATACGGCGGTGACGCCTCGTGAATCAGTGTGAAAATGCGGCATGTGCATGTCAACAGTTTCGAAGTTGTTTCGGAAAATGGCCCGTCATGGGAGCGCTGGAAAAGGTCGCCGAAGCGAGCGCAAAGGAGGTCCCCGCCGAAAGAGTTTCGACGGGGACCGCTCGCCTGAGGGAAGAATGCGTGCCTCGGTTCACCTTTCCCGCTGGGGGTACGAGAGGGCGAACCACGGGAAATGGGCCTCGTTCGTCGACGGATGGCCCTGGGACGTCGCGTACAGGCCGAGTTGGACGCTGGTGAAAAGCGGCGTGAGGAAAGTGGCCTCGACGGTGGCCAGGTCCTGCCAGGGGCCCTCGGGTGCCGCGTGGACGAAGGTGTGGGCGAAGCCGCGGATGCTGACCCCCAGGCGGACGGGGCCGGGAGGGAGGGCGGTGCGGGCCAGGAGGTCGGGGCCCCGGCGGAGGTGGAGTCCCTCCGCGGTACGGAGGAGCAGCAGGTGCGTGTCGTCGTCGACGACCACGGCGAGGCCGGCTTCCTCGCCCGGTCCGGCCGGGGTGAAGCGCATCTCGGTGGACACGTCGCAGTCGGGCTGTTCCTGGGGCCGGACGAGGAGGGACGGGACGGTGCGTTCGCCCAGGCGTTCGGGGCGGAGCCGGAGACGGAGCCCGTCGCCGACGGTCCGGAACGGCTCCCGGGGGGTGCGCAGGGAGTTCCAGTCGGCGGCGAGGACGGCGAAGTCGTCGTACAGCGGGCGGGGAGAACAGGTGTGGGCGACGGGGGAGAAGAGCGGCAGGCCGTTCCGCCAGCTGATCCGGCTGAGGAAGGTCTCACGGCCCAGGGCGGAGCCCGGCCGGACGCCCAGGAGGACGGCCCGCCAGTCCCCGTCCGGGGTCTGCACGAGGTCCGCGTGCCCGGTGCAGGTCACCGCGCCCCTCGGGGCGGGAGGCAGCACCGGGTTGCCGGGGGCGCCCTCGTAGGGGCCGGTCACGCTGTCCGCGCGGGCGGCCACCACGCTGTGGTCCACGTCGGTGCCGCCCTCGGCGGTGAGCAGCAGATAGCCGCCGTCGACCTTGTAGAGGTGCGGGGCCTCCGACCATCGGGCCTCCGGACGGCTCCCCGACCACAGGACGTACTCGGGTCCCGTGAGTCTTCGCTCGCCGGGCACGTACGCGCGCATCCAGATCTCGGTACGGCCGGCGGCCTCGTCCCGTACGCGGGCGGCCGTGAACCAGGCGCCGCCGTCGCCGTCCGGCCCGTCGTCGAAGAACAGCGACGGGTCGAAGCCCTCGCCCTCCAGCCAGGACGGCTCCGACCACGGCCCGGCCGGGTCGGTCGCCGTGACGACGAAGTGGCCCCCGCCGTCCATCAGCGTGCAGACGAGGTGGAAGAGGCCGTCGTGGTGCCGGATCGTCGGCGCGAACAGGCCGCGTGAGGGCCCGCATCCGTCGAGGTCGAGCTGCGACGGCCGGTCGAGGGCCGAACCGAGACGCCGCCAGTTCACGAGATCGCGGCTGTGGAACACGGGAAGCCCCGGGAACCATTCGAAGCTGGACGTCACCAGGTAGTAGTCGTCCTCCACCCGGCAGACGGACGGGTCGGGCCGGAACCCGGGGAGGACGGGATCGCCGAACGCCCCCGGTACGGGATCGGTGAACGGCTCCGTCATGGCACCGGGACGATGTCGACCGGCACGGACAGAACACGGTCCGCGCCCGGGTGGCGCACGGGGCCGTGCAGGGTGAAGGACCCCTGGAGGGGAAGATCGCCGCTGGACCGTCCGACGGCCACGCCGATCTCCCCGGGCTCCACTCTCCTGCGCAGGTCCACCCCGGTGAAGGAGGTCCGGTCGGCGTGTACGGAGAAGGTGATCCGGGCGGCCTCGCCCGGCGCCAGCTCGACCCGGCCGAATCCGGCGAGCCACCGGCGCGGCCGGACGACGGACGCCTCGGGGTCCGAGAGGTACAGCTGCGCCACCTCGGTCCCGGCCACCTCGCCGACGTTGCGCACGGTCACCGCCACGGAGACGGCTCCGTCGGTCGCTGCCGAGGGGGTCACCGAGAGATCCGTGTACGCGAAGCTCGTCCAGCTCAGCCCGTGGCCGAACGGGAACAGGGGAGTCGGGTCCACCGAACTCCAGTCGGTGCGACCGCCCAGGGTGGAGTGCAGATACGTGCCGGGCTGTCCGCCGGCCCGGCGGGGGAGGGAGACGGGGAGCCGCCCGGACGGTTCCGCGGCTCCGCTGATGATCCGGGCCAGCGCCGTCCCGCCCTCCTCGCCGGGGAAGAAGACCTGGACGACGGCCGCCGCGCGGTCGGCGAGCGAACCGAGCGCGTACGGGCGGCCGGAGACGAGGACCAGGACCGTCGGCACCCCGGAGTCGAGGACCTCGGAGGCCAGCGCGGCCTGGTCGCCGGGCAGGTCGAGGGTCTCGGCGTCGCAGCCCTCTCCCGAGGTGCCCCGGCCGAACATGCCGGCCCGGTCCCCCAGCACCAGCACCCGAACCTCCGGATCCTCCGCGGTGACCGTGAACCCGGCGGCGGTGAGCGCCTCGCCGAGCGTCGGTATCTCCAGCCCGGGATCGCCGGGCAGCGCCACGTGGTTGGGGAAGGAGTAGCAGCCGAGGAAGGCGTGGGGGTCGTGCGCGTACGGCCCGCTGACCGCGACCCGGCACGGACGCAGCGGCAGGACGCCGTCGTTGGCGAGCAGCACGGTGGACCGCTCGGCGAGGAGCCTGGCCAGCTCCCGGTTCTCCGGCGGGTCGAGGTCGACCGGCTCGGGCTTGACGGGCTCCCAGCCGGGGTCGAGCAGGCCGAGCCCTGCCTTCTGCAGCAGTACGCGCTCCGCAGCCCGGTCGACGAGCTCCTCGGGTACGTCCCCGGACCGTACGAGCGCGGTCAGCGGCTCGCCGTAGCAGCGGGCCGTCGGCAGCTCGACGTCGATTCCGGCGGCCAGTGCCAGCGCGCCGGCCGCCCCGCGCGATCCGGAGACGCCGTGCCGGGACTCCAGGAAGGAGACGGAGTAGTAGTCGGCGACCACGACACCGTCGAAGCCGAGCTCCTCCCTCAGCAGGCCGGTGAGCAGCCGCTCGTCGGCGGCGACCGGGACGCCGTCCACGTCGGTGTAACTGTTCATCACCGACC
This sequence comes from Streptomyces sp. Root1304, assembly GCF_001426405.1. Classification (GTDB taxonomy): domain Bacteria; phylum Actinomycetota; class Actinomycetes; order Streptomycetales; family Streptomycetaceae; genus Streptomyces. The sequence goes on from NZ_LMEP01000023.1 coordinate 296,843, forward strand.
GGGCGCCGCCCTCGCGCAGCGCCCGTACGAAGGGCTCGACCAGCACGTCGGCGAACTCGCGCGGCCCCACGGCGACGGGGGCCATGTTCCGGCCGCCGCGGGAGGAGGAGTACCCGGCGAAGTGCTTGAGCGTCGCCACGACGCCGGCGCCTTCCAGACCCTGGACGTAGGCGGTGCCGATCGCGCCGACGAGATAGGGGTCCTCGCCCACGCACTCCTCGGTCCTGCCCCACCGGTAGTCGCGGACCACGTCGAGCACCGGGGCCAGGCCCTGGTGGACGCCGACCCGCCGCATCCCGTCGCCGATGGCGGCCGCCATCTCCCGTACGAGCACGGGATCGAAGGACGCGCCCCAGGCGAGCGGCCCGGGGAAGACCGTGGCCCCCAGGGTCATGAAACCGGTCAGGCACTCCTCGTGAGCGAGGGCCGGGATGCCGAACCGCCCCGCCTCGGTCACCTGCCGCTGGAGCGCGGCGAGCCGCTCCATCCCTGCTTCCGCCGTGATCGGCGCCGTGCCGTACACACGGGTGAGCTGGCCGAGACCGTGCCCGATGATGTCGTCGAGGCCCGGCGCCGGCTCTCCGGAGTCGTCCTCCATCGGCGCGACGGGCGCCCCGGGATCGGAGGCCAGGGCCCAGAAGCCGGCGAGTTGCCCCGCCTTCTCCTCCAGCGTCATCCGGCTCAGCAGATCGGCGACCCGCACGGAAGCGGGCAGGAGGGGGTCACGCCAGGGCTCGGTCACGGGGGTTCTCCTCAAGACGGGGAGGGGCGGTGGAGACCCTGACCTTGAGTTCGGTCGAGAGCTCCATCCGGGGGCTGACCAGGGGCTGGTCCTCCAGGAGCTGGAACAGGGCGCGGGCGGCGAGCCGGCCCATCTCCTCCAGCGGCTGACGCACCGTCGTCAGCGGCGGCGACAGCCAGTCGCACATCGGCAGGTCGTCGAAACCGACCACACTGAGGTCGTGCGGGATGCTCAGCCCGCTCTGCCGGGCGGCCTCGTAGACACCCATCGCCTGCTGGTCGCTGCCCGCGAAGATGGCGGTCGGCGGCTCCGGCAGGGCCAGCAGCTCCTGAGCGCACCGGAATCCGCCCTCGTGCTGGAAGTCGCCGAACCGGATCAGGCCGCGGTCGACCTCGATCCCGGCCCGTTCCAGAGCGGCACGGTAGCCGTCGATGCGGGCCTGGCTGCAGAGCATCTCCTTGCGCCCGCCGATCGCCGCGATCCGGCGGTGCCCCAGTTCGAGCAGGTGCTCGGTGGCGGCGAGGCCGCCGGCCCAGTTGGTCGCGCCGATGCTCGGGACACCGTTGTCCGGCAGGTCGATCGGGTCGATGACGACCAGCGCCGCCCCGCCCCGCTCGACCTGGGCGCGCTGCGCCTGGGTGACCGAGGCGGTGACGAGGATGACGCCGTCGCTGTGGTGCAGCACCGGCAGCGCCGACCAGCTCGACGGAGTGGCCTCGCCGGGCGGGACGAGCGACACGACCGTGCCGACGCCCCGCTGGGCGCACTCGGCCTCGACGCCGCGCAGGATCTCGACCGCCCAGGCGCTGTCCAGACCGCCGATGATCAGGTCGACGAGGCCCGATCTGCGCGCCCTGTTCTGCCGGCCGGGCTGGAGGTAGTTGTGCGACCGCAGCAGGCCCTCGATCCGTTCGCGGGTCGCGGGCGCGACGTCGGAGCGGCCGTTGATCACCTTGGAGACGGTGGCCTGGGAGACCCCCGCCTCCGCGGCGATGACGGCCAGAGTCGCACGCTGCTCACTCAACTTCTCTCCTCTTCGACGCCGTCGTTCGACGACATGTTTCGCAAACTTTCGAAGAGTTTCTGGCTGGCGTGATGGCTTGTCAAGACCATGTTGCCGCCGGGTTTCCGAGGTAAATCGGTGAGAAGTCTTGACCGGGGTGTCCGGCGTTCCTAGTTTATGGCACCACGCAATCCGAGAGTGTTTCGAAAAGTTTTCGAGCGCATCCCCTCACGGAGGTCCCATGGCCAGCACCACCCCGAGCCGACGCAGTGTTCTGGCGCTCGCGGGCTTGACCGCACTGTCCGTCTCCATGACGGCGGCCTGCGGGGCCGGCGAACCGGGCGGCGGGGCGTCGGCGAACGGCAAGGTCACGTTCGACTGGTGGAACATCGCCACGACGGAACCGGGCAAGTCGCTCTTCCCGCAGATCTCCGCGGCGTTCACGAAGACGCACCCGAAGATCGCGATCAACACGACCTCGCTGGAGAACGAGGCGTTCAAGTCCAAGCTGACCGCCACCACCTCCTCGGGCAGGCTCCCCGACGTCTACCAGACCTGGGGCGGCGGCGTGCTCCAGCAGCAGGTCGAGGCGGGGCTCGTCGAGGACCTCACCGACCTCCTCGACTGGTCGTCCCGGCTCACCCCGGTCTCGCTCCAGGCCTACCAGTTCGGGGGCCGGACCTACGGAGTCCCGTACGACATCGGCATGGTCGGCTTCTGGTACAACAAGAAGCTCTTCGCCAAGGCCGGGATCACCACCCCGCCGGCCACCTGGGCCGCGTTCCTCGACGACGTCGGGAAGCTCAAGGCCGCGGGCATCACCCCGATCGCGCTCGCGGGCAAGGAGAAGTGGCCGGGCCACTACTACTGGGCCTACCTCGCGATGCGCGTCGCGGGCCTCCCCGCCCTGCAGAAGGCCGCGACCACCAAGGACTTCACCGGTGACGGCTTCGTCCAGGCGGGCGCCCGCCTCAAGGAACTCGTCGACCTCCAGCCGTTCCAGCCGGGCTTCCTCGGCGCCGGGTACGCCACCCCGGGCGGCCAGGCCGCGACCATGGGCAACGGCAGGGCCGCCATGGAGCTGATGGGGCAGTGGGGGCCGTCCGTGCAGAAGGACGCGGGCGCCGACCTCGGAGCGGACCTCGGTTTCTTCCCCTTCCCGACGGTCGACGGCGGGGTGGGACGGGCGACCGAGGTGTTCGGCGGAGGCGGCGGCTTCGCGCTGCGCAAGGGCGCCCCGAAGGAGGCGCTGGACTTCCTGAAGTTCTTCGTCCTGGAGAACGAGTCCGCACTCCTCGCCTCCAACGGCTACCTGCCGGTGGTCAAGGGCGCGGAGAGCCGGCTCACGGACGCCAACAGGAAGGTCGTGGCCGAGAGCCTGGTCAAGGCGACGGGCTTCCAGCTCTTCCTCGACCAGGCCTACCCGCCGGCGGTCGGCCAGGAGGTCAACGACAGCGTCGCCGACCTCCTGGCCGGCAAGAAGACGCCCGAGCAGGTCACCGCGTCGATCACCGAGGCTGCGAAGAGTGCCTAGTCCCGTGTCCACCCTGACGAAGGAGCGGACGGAGAGGCCCGAGCCCGCGCACCCGCCGGTCCCACCCCGGACGGGCCCGCGCCGTTGGGCGGCCTGGGCGTCGGTCGCCTGGTTCCTCGTCCCGGCCCTCGTCCTCTTCCTCGTCTTCGTCCTCGCCCCGATCGTCGTCGCCGTCTGGACCGGCTTCTTCAAATGGGGCGGGATCGGCCCCATGGACGACTTCGTCGGCCTCGCGAACTACACCAGGCTCTTCGACGACCAGGTCTTCCTCGGCGACCTGGGGCGCGGCCTGTACCTGATCGTCCTCTCGATCACGGTGCAGCTGCCGTTCGCCCTCTTCACCGCCGTCCTGCTCAACCAGAAGCTCCGCGGCCGGGCCGTCTACCGGATGCTGTTCTTCGCCCCGTACATCCTCTCCGAGGTCGTCACCGCGGTCCTCTTCACGATGATCTTCCTGCCCGGCGCGGGCATGGCCGACCATCTCGCGGGACTCTTCGCCCTGGAGGGTCTCCAGGGCACGTGGCTCGCCGATCCCTCGACGGTCATGCCGACCCTGTTCGTCGTCATGGTCTGGAAGTACTTCGGCTTCCACATGATGCTGTTCCTCGCCGGGCTGCAGAGCATCCCGTCCGAGATCCTCGAAGCCGCCGCGATCGACGGCGCCGGCGCCTGGCAGCGCTTCCGGCACGTGACACTGCCGCTGCTCGGCCCGACGATCCGGATCAGCGTCTTCCTGTCGATCATCGGGTCCATCCAGCTCTTCGACCTGGTCTGGGTCATGACCACCGGCGGGCCCAACCACTCCTCCGAGACGATGGCGATCGCGATGTTCCAGTTCGGGTTCAAGCGGTACCAGGTCGGCTACGCCGGCGCGGTCAGCGTGGTGCTGTTCATGATCAGCCTCGTCTTCTCCCTCTTCTACCAGCGGTACGTGCTCCGCCGCGATCTCACCGGGGCCGTCACCTCGGGAGAGGGCCGATGACCGCCCGCCGGACGGTACGCGGCCTGTCGCTGCACGCCGTGGTCTGGTTGATCGCCGCGTTCGTCGCCGTACCGCTGCTCTACGCGGTGATATCCGGCTTCAAGAGCACCGCGGAACTGACGAACAACCCGTTCGGACTGCCCGAGCAGTGGAAAATCGCCAACTACACCGGAATCCTCGGCGACGGAATGTTCTGGCGACAGATCGCCAACAGCGCCGGCATCGCCATCGGTACGACGGTCTGCACCGTGGCGGCCTCCGCGATGGCGGCTTTCGTGCTGGCCCGATACGCCTTCCGCGGCCGGGAGTTGTTCTATACGCTTTTCACCATCGGGCTGATGTTCCCGTTCGCGGTCGCCGTCCTGCCGCTCTTCCTGATGCTGCGCACCTTCGGCCTGCTCGACAACCCGCTCGGCGTGATCCTCCCCCAGGCGGCTTTCGGGCTCCCCATGACGATCGTGATCCTGCGCGGCTTCTTCCGGACCATTCCGGCGGAGATCGAGGAGGCCGCCACCGTGGACGGCTGCGGAAAGTTCCGGTTCTTCTGGCAGATCCTCCTGCCGATGGCGCGACCCGCGCTCGGCACGGTCTCCGTGCTCGCGGTCGTCGCGAGCTGGAACAACTTCTTCCTGCCGCTGCTGGTGTTCAGTGATCCGAAATGGCAGACGATCCCGGTCGGCGTCCAGCAGTTCCAGGGGCAGTACTCGACCGACTTCGCGCTCGTCCTCGCGTACATCGTGCTCGCCATGGTCCCGGCCCTCGCCTTCTACGCCGTCGCCGAGCGCCAGCTGATCGGCGGCCTGACCGCCGGCGCCACCAAGGGCTGATCCCGCGCCGCGTGACCTCCACCCAGAGGAGTCCCTGTGAAACGCCTGACCGTGCTGACAGCCGCAATATTGTTAGCGCTAACAACGCAAGTCGCCGCTGCCGGCCCCGCGCCTTCCACCGCCCCCGCGTCCTCCACCGCCGGCCCCGCCATCGACTTCCGGGGCTCGCTCCAGTCCATCGACGGATTCGGCTTCTCCATGGCCTTCCAGCGGGCCGACCTGCTGCACGGGGCGCGCGGCCTCGGCCCCGCCAAGCGGCGCGAAGTCCTCGACCTGCTGCTCAGCAAGGAGAAGGGCGCGGGTCTCTCGATCCTGCGCCTGGGCATCGGCTCCTCGACCGACCGGGTCTACGACCACATGCCGACGATCCTGCCCGCCGACCCGGGTGGGCCGGACGCGCCGCCGACGTACGTCTGGGACGGCTGGGACGGCGGGCAGGTCTGGCTGGCCAAGGAGGCGAAGGCCTACGGCGTCCAGCGGTTCTACGCCGACGCCTGGAGCGCGCCGGCCTTCATGAAGAGCAACGGCAGCGAGAACAACGGCGGCGAGCTCCTGCCCGCATGGCGACGGGCCTACGCGAACTACCTCGTCCAGTACGCGAAGTTCTACGAGCGGGAAGGCATCGGCATCACCGACCTCGGGTTCACCAACGAACCCGACTGGACGGCGAGCTACGCCTCGATGCGCTTCACCCCCCAGCAGGCCGTCGACTTCCTGAAGGTGCTCGGGCCGACCGTCCGCGCCTCGGGCCTGAAGACCGGGGTGGTCTGCTGCGACGCGGCGGGCTGGGACCGGCAGGTCGCCTTCACCGAGGCCATCGAGGAGGACCCGGAGGCCGACAGGGCCGTGGGGACCGTCACCGGCCACCGCTACAGCGGTCCGGCCGCGGTCCCGCAGCCGACCGACAAGCACGTGTGGATGTCGGAATGGTCGCCGGACGGCACCACCTGGAACGAGAACTGGGACGACGGCAGCGGTTACGACGGCCTCTCCGTCGCGGCCGACATCCAGAACACCCTGACCGTCGGCAACGCCAACGCCTACGTCTACTGGACCGGCGCGTCCATCGGCGCGACCCGGGGGCTCATCCGGCTCGCCGACCCCGGCGACGACTACCGGGTGTCCAAGCGGTACTGGGCGCTGGCCGCCTTCAGCCGTTTCATCCGGCCGGGCGCCGTCCGTGTGCCGGTCACGAACGCCGATCCGGCACTCCGGGTCACGGCCTTCCGCAACGCCGACGGCAGCCGCGTCATCGAGATCCTCAACACAGGGACCACCGAGACCTCCGCCGCCTTCACCCTGCGCGGCGGCCACGACCGGCACCCCGACGCCTACGTCACCGATCGGACCCGCTCGATCACCCCGTCCGACGTCGGCTCCGTCCACGGAACCACCCTCACGACCACGCTCGCCCCCCGCGCGCTGACCACCATCGTCCTCGACTGAGCCGTCACCCACCCGAGGAGTCACCCATGCCCCTGTACCGGCACCTCGTCGCCCTGTCGGCTGCCGTCTGCGTCGCGGCCGGTCTCGCCGCCGCCCCGGCGACCGCCGCGCCCCGCCCCAGGACGCTCGCCGAACTCGCCGAGAAGCACCACAAGTACTTCGGCTCGGCCACCGACAACCCCGAGTTCACCGACGCCGCCTACCTGAAGCTCCTCGGCAGCGAGTTCGGGCAGACCACCCCCGGCAACGCCATGAAGTGGTACGCCACCGAGCCCGAGCCCGGCGTCTTCGACTTCACCGCCGGCGACGAGGTCATGGCCCTCGCCACGGCCCACCACCAGAAGGTCCGCGGCCACACCCTCGTCTGGCACAGCCAGCTCCCCGCCTGGCTCACCGAGCGCAGCTGGACCGCCGAAGAGCTGCGCGCCGTCCTCAAGAACCACATCCAGACGGTGGCCCGGCACTACAAGGGCAAGGTCATCCACTGGGACGTCGTCAACGAGGCCCTCAACGAGGACGGCACCTACCGCGAGTCGGTCTTCTACAGGACGCTCGGCCCCGGCTACATCGCCGACGCCCTCCGCTGGGCCCACGAGATCGACCCGCACGCCAAGCTGTACCTCAACGACTACAACGTCGACGGCATCAACGCCAAGAGCGACGCCTACTACACGCTCATCAAGCAGCTGAAGGCCGACGGCGTCCCCGTCGAGGGCTTCGGCCTCCAGGGCCACCTGGCGCTCCAGTACGGCTACCCCGCCGGCATCAAGGAGAACATCCAGCGCTTCGCCGGCCTCGGGGTCGACGTCGCGGTCACCGAACTCGACATCCGGATGGAACTCCCCGCGACCCCGGCGAAGCTCGCCACCCAGGCCACTTGGTACGCCGACTACGTCAAGGCCTGTCTGGACGTCAAGAGGTGCGTCGGCGTCACCGTCTGGGACTACACGGACAAGTACTCGTGGATCCCCGGGGTCTTCCCGAAGGAGGGCGCCGCGCTGCCCTACGACGAGAACCTTCAGCCCAAGCCCGCCTACCGCGCGCTCAGGAAGGTGCTCGGCGGATGATCAGGACGGCGATCGTCGGGACGGGCGGGATCGCGGGCATCTGCCACGTCCCCGCCCTCCGGGCGCAGGCGCACCGCGCCGAGATCGTGGCGGCCGTCGACGTGGACGCCGTGCGCGCCGAGGCCTTCGCGGCCGAGCACGGCATCCCCGCCGTCTACACCGACCTGGGCACGATGCTCGGCGAGCAGCGCCCGGACGTCGTGCACCTGTGCACGCCGCCCTTCCTGCATGTCGAACAGGCCGTGGCCTGCCTGGAGTCGGGGGCGTGGGTGTGGTGCGAGAAGCCGGTGGCCCTGTCGCTGGCCGAGCTCGACCGGATCCACGCCGCCGAGGGCGCCGCGGCCGTGGGCGCGGTGTTCCAGCACCGGTACGGCTCGGGAGCCCGGTATCTCCGCGAGCTGATCGCCGCCGGGACCCTGGGCCGCCCGCTCGTCGCGCAGTGCGTCACGGCCTGGTTCCGCGACGACGCGTACTACGACGTGCCGTGGCGCGGCACCTGGCGCAGCGAGGGCGGCGGCCCGACCCTCGGCCACGGCATCCACCAGATGGACCTGATGCTCGCGGTGCTCGGCCCCTGGGCCGAGGTCCGGGCGATGGCGGGCCGCCTCGCACGCGACGTCGAGACCGAGGACGTCTCCACGGCTCTCGTCCGCTTCGAGAACGGAGCCCTCGCCACGGTCGTCAACAGTGTGCTCTCCCCGCGCGAGGAGAGCTACCTGCGGTTCGACCTCACCGACGCCACCGTCGAACTGCGGCACCTGTACGGCTACTCCAACGCGGACTGGACGTTCACCGGCAGGACGCCCGCCGTGAAGTGGGAGCCGCCGGACGACCTGCCCAGCTCGCACACCGCCCAGCTCGCCGCGTTCCTGGACGGGTACGAGGCCGGCATCGGGCCCGATCTCGGCCGACCCACCACGGAGTTGGTCACCGCCCTGTACAAGGCCGCGATCACCGGCCGGCCCGTTCTGCGCGGAGAGATCGACGCCGCCGACCCGTTCCACGCCTCGCTCCACGGAGGGCGACCGGAGGTGTTCCGATGACGTTCCGACTCCTCCGCGACGAGGACGCGCTGACCGTACGGGCGCGGGGCACCGACCTCTTCCGGTACGTGCACCGGCCGGTCATGGACCCCTTCGAGGCGCCCAAGCCGTACCTGCACCCGGTGCGCACGCTCGCCGGCCGGGTGGTCACCGGATACCGGCCGCACGACCACCGCTGGCACAAGGGCGTCCAGTTCACGGCGTCCTGGCTGTCCGGCCAGAACTTCTGGGGCGGCGGCACCTATCTGCGCGGCCGGGGCTACGTCGACCTGCCGAACCTCGGCACGATGCGCAGCCTCGCCGTATCCGCCGAGACGGCTCACGACCGGGCCGTCGTCACCGAGGACCTCGCCTGGCACACGGCGGCGGGGGAGCGCTGGATCGACGAACGCCGCACGCTGACCGCGCGCGACATCGAGGCCGACTCCTGGACCCTGGAGGTCACCACCGAACTGACCAACGTCCACGACACCGAGCTGGTGTTCGGCAGCCCGGGCACCCAGGGCAGGGAACTCGCCGGATACTCCGGCCTGTTCTGGCGCGGCCCGCGCGCGTTCACCGGCGGCGACGTGATCGGCCCCGGCATGGGCGAGCAGGGCGACTGGCTCGCCTTCATCGGCACCCACGACGAGGTCGACCACGCCTCCACCCTGCTGTTCCTGGACGACCCGGACAACCCCTGCCACTGGTTCGTCCGCAGCGAGCCCCTCCCCGCGGTCAACCCGTCCCTGGCGTTCGACGAGGAACTGCCGCTGGCCCCGGGCGACACCCTGTCGCGCCGGTACCGGATCGTCGTGGCCGACGGCGCGTGGGACCTCGCGCGCCTGACCCGGCACGTCGGGGAACACCCATGGTGACCCCGCTCCCCGGCGGCGTGGGAATCTCCGGGCTGAGGGTGTACGACCAGGAGGCCGCCGACGGCCTGTGCGGCGGAACCCCCCACATGCACCTCGTCTGTTCCGAGGCGTACGTCGTCCTCGGCGGCCGGGGCAGCGTCCAGACCCTCACCACCTCCGGATACGCCGACACACCGCTGCGCCCCGGCGACGTCGTCCGCTTCACCCCGGGGACGATCCACCGCCTCGTCAACGGCGGCGGCCTGCGTCTCGTGGTCCTCATGCAGAACAGCGGCCTCCCCGAAGCCGGCGACGCCGTCTTCACCTTTCCCGCCGCCGTCCTGGCCGATCCCGACGCCTACCGGGCGGCGGCGAGCCTGACCGGCGACCACGCCGCGGCGGCGCTCCGCCGCCTCGACCTGGCGCTCAAGGGGTTCCTGACCCTGCGCGACGAGGGGCAGCTGCGGGAGTTCCACGTCGCGGCCCACCGACTGAAACGCGAACTCCTCGACGAGTGGGAGGCGCGCTGGCGCGCCGGCGCCCTGGCGGCGGCCGAGGAGACCGGCAGACAGCTCGACCGGCTGAAGGCCGGAGACCTCTCCCACCTCGACCACGGCGCCGTGGTGCGGCTGGAACGCCCGGAGGAACCGCTCTTCGGCATGTGCGGCCTCCTCCAGCCGTACACCGTCCCCGCTCACCCCCACCCCTCTCCCCCGAAGGAGTCGTTCCGATGAGATTGCGCCGCCCACCCCTGGTCCTGAGTCTCGTCCTGGCCGTCCTGTCGTCCCTGCTGTTCGGGGCCACGCTGGCGACGGCCCCGCCGGCCGCCGCGGCCACCGTCGACACCAGCGCCTGGTACGTACTCGTCAACCGCAACAGCGGCAAGGCCCTGGACGTCTACAACCTGGCGACCGGCGACGGCGCCCGGATCACCCAGTGGACGAGGAACGACCAGAACCAGCAGCAATGGCAGTTCGTCGCCTCCGGCGACGGCTACTACCGCGTCAAGTCCCGCCACTCCGGCAAGGTCCTGGACGTCCAGAACAGCTCCACCGCCAACGGCGGCGCGATCGTCCAGTGGGCCGACGTGAACGGCACCAACCAGCAGTGGCGCCTGGCCGACAGCGCGGACGGCCACGTCAGGCTCGTCGCCCGCCACAGCGGCAAGGCCCTCGAAGTCCAGGGCGCCTCCACCGCCGACGGCGCGAACGTCGTCCAGTACGACGACTGGGGCGGCGCCAACCAGCAGTGGCAGCTCGTCAAGGTCGCCGGCGGCGGCACCCCCGGCACCTGCGCCCTGCCCTCGACGTACCGCTGGTCGTCATCGGGCCCCCTGGCGCAGCCCAAGGCGGGATGGGCGTCGCTCAAGGACTTCACCGTCGCCCCGTACAACGGCAAGCACCTCGTCTACGCGACCACGCACGGCACCACGGCATCGGGAGCGGGCTGGGGCTCGATGAACTTCACCCCCTTCACCGACTGGTCGCAGATGGCCTCCACCGGCCAGAACGCCATGACGAACTCCGTCGTCGCGCCCACGCTCTTCTACTTCGCGCCGAAGAACATCTGGGTGCTCGCCCACCAGTGGGGCAGGACCGCCTTCTCCTACCGGACGTCGACCGACCCCACCAACCCGAACGGCTGGTCGGCGGAGCAGGAGCTCTTCTCCGGAAGCATCGCCGGCTCGGGAACGGGCCCCATCGACCAAACACTCATCGGCGACGGGACGAACATGTACCTGTTCTTCGCCGGTGACAACGGCAAGATCTACCGGGCGAGCATGCCGATCGGGAACTTCCCGGGCAGCTTCGGCTCGTCGTACACGACGGTCATGAGCGACACGGAGAAGAACCTCTTCGAGGCCCCCCAGGTCTACAAGGTCAAGGACCGGAACCAGTACCTCATGATCGTCGAGGCCCGGGGCGCGAACGAGCAGCGCTACTTCCGCTCGTTCACGGCCACCAGCCTCAACGGCTCGTGGACGCCGCAGGCCGCGACCGAGAGCAACCCCTTCGCGGGGAAGGCCAACAGCGGCGCCACCTGGACCGACGACATCAGCCACGGCGAACTGATCCGCGCCGGCGCCGACCAGACCTTCACGATCGACCCCTGCGACCTGAGGTTCCTCTACCAGGGTCGTGATCCCGACTCCGGCGGTGACTACGGCCAGTGGGCCTACCGCCCGGGTCTGCTGACGCTCCAGCGCTGACGGCCCGGCGGGCTCGGTGACACCCGAGCCCGCCGGGGTGCGCGGGCCGGGGCCGGGTTTCAGTCGGGCCCGGCGGGCGCCCGCAGTCCGGCCTCGCTCCCGCCACGGCCCTGGACGGGACCATGTCGCGTCGGCCGCCCCCGGCGTAGCCTGAACGTCGCGAGGGAGGAATCGTCATGAGGCAGGACGTCGATCCCGGGCTCTTCGGGCCCCGTTCCGTGACCTGGCAGCTGCACAGCGATCCCGTCATGTGGATCGCGGGCGTGCGGGCCCTCTGGCTGCAGGCGCTGCACCCCGTCGCCGTGCGCGGAGTCATGATCAACAGCAGTTTCCGCGCCGACCCCTGGGGGCGGCTCATGCGGACCGCGAACTTCGTCGGGACCCTGAGCTACGGGACCACCGAAGCCGCGGAGGCGGCCGGCGCGCGGGTGCGGGGGATCCACCGGCGGCTGGGCGTGGACGATCCCGCGCTGCTCCTCTGGGTGCACTGCGCCGAGACCGACTCCTACCTCGCCGTCGCACGGCGCTCCGGCATCCCGCTGAGCGACGACCGGGCCGACCGGTACGTCGACGAGCACCGGACCTCGGCCCGGCTCGTCGGGCTCGACCCGGCGGACGTTCCCGGGTCCGTCGCCGAACTCGCCGCCTACTTCGACTCCGTGCGCCCCCAGCTCGCCGCGGGCCCCGACGCCCGTACCGTCGAGGACTTCCTGCGCCGCCCGCCCGTCGAACCCGCGCTCGTACCGGCGCGCGAGGTGATCTGGCGGCGCGTGACGGCACTCGCGTACGACACTCTGCCTCCCTACGCCCACGCCCTCTACGGCCGGCCCGCCCCGCCGCCCGAGGCCGTCACCCACCGGCTCGTCGCCACCGCCAACCTCCTCCGCTGCGTCCCCGCCCGGCTGCGCTGGCGGCTGCCGCCCCGGCACATCCTCCGCGCCATGGACCGGCTCGGCCCGGAGACCCGGCCCGACCCCTACGCGTACCCCGCCCCGTACCCACTGTCCGAGCGGGCGTCCATACTGGAGGGGCCGGGGAAGGCATAGGGAATTCGACGGGGGCGACAGCACACGATGGGGGACTCCAGACTCATTCAGGGCCGGTACCGCCTGCACGAGGTCATCGGCCGCGGCGGTATGGGCGAGGTGTGGCGCGCCACCGACGAGGCACTCGGGCGGGGCGTCGCCGTGAAGTGCCTCAAGCCGATCGGACCGCAGCAGGACCCCCAGGTCCTCACCGTGGTCCGTGAGCGCTTCCGGCGCGAGGCCCGGGTGGCCGCCGCGCTCCAGCACCGGGGCATCACCGTGGTCCACGACTTCGGCGAGTACGACGGGGTGCTGTTCCTCGTCATGGAACTCCTCGAGGGGCGCAACCTCAGCCAGCTCCTCACCGCCAACGCCCAGCACCCGCTGCCCGTCCACGACCTCGTCGAGATCGCCGACCAGGTGGCCGACGCCCTCGCCTACACGCACCACCAGGGCATCGTGCACCGCGACCTGAAGCCCGCGAACATCATGCGGCTCCGGGACGGGACGGTGAAGATCTGTGACTTCGGGATAGCGCGCCTCGGCACCGACATGGGGTTCACGTCCAAGCTCACCGGGACGGGCATCGCCATGGGCACGCCCCACTACATGTCGCCCGAGCAGATCGGCGGCGGCGAGGTCGACCACCGCAGCGACCTCTACTCGCTGGGCTGCGTCCTGTACGAGCTGGCCACCGGCGCCCCGCCGTTCGACCTCGGCGACTCCTGGGCGATCCTCATCGGGCACCGGGACACGGTGCCCAGTCCGCCGCGTGCCCACCGCGCCGAACTCCCCGACTACTTCGACCGGATCGTCGTCGATCTGCTCGCCAAGATGCCCGAGGAGCGGCCCGCCGACGCGGGCGACCTGCGCCGCCGCATCGTCTCCGGCCGGGTCTCCCCGACGCCCCTCGCGCCCATGGTCGTCCCCGGGCCCGGCCCCCTCGCGCCCCCACCCGCGCCCGCCTGGGCCCGGGGGATCACCGGCGGACACCGGCCCACGGACGCCGGGGCCGTGACGCGCCCGGTCGCCCACGACCCGACCGCGGCCGTGCTCACGACCGAATGGACCACCGCGGCCCCGTCGACCACCGGAACGGGAGCGGCCACCGGAACGGGGGTGACCGCCGGGACCGGAACTACCGCCGGGACCGGGGCGGCCGTCGCCACGGGGACCGCGTCGACCCCCGCCCCCGACCGGACCCCCGGCTCCACCCCCGCCCCCTCCGGCCCGCCCTCCGCCGAACTGGTCGCGGTGCTCGCCGGCCGGTACCGCGCGGGGATGGGCCTCGGACGCCTCGGCCGCTGGGACGAGGCCGAGTCCGTGCACCGGTCCGTCGCCGAGCACCGCACCGCCGCCCTGGGCGAGGACCACCCCGACACCCTGGCCAGCCACTACGAGGTCGGGTTCGCCCTCGCCCGCCTCGACCGCGCCGCCGACGCGCTGAGCGTCTTCGACCGCGTCGCCGCCACCCGCTCCCGCGTCCTGGGCGAGGACCACCCCGACACGCTGGCCGCCCGGCAGGAACAGGCGTACGCGCTCGGGCGCCTCGGCCGGCACCCCGAGGCGTACGAGGGGTACGTCACGGTGCTCGCCGCCCGTGAGCGGACCGTCGGGCCCGACCACCCCGACACCCTGCGCTGCCGCCACAACCTGGCGTTCACGCTCGGACGCCTCGGCCGCCTGGAGGAGTCGTACCGCACGGCCCAGGAGGTCGCGGAGGCGCGGGCCCGGCTGCTCGGCGCGGACCATCCCGACACCCTCCTGACCCTGCACGAGGTGGCGTACACCCTCGCGCGGCTCGGGCGCGGACAGGAGGCGCTCGACCGGTACCGCGCCCTGGCCGACGCGCGCGCCGCGACCCTGGGACCCGACCACCCGGACACTCTCGCCGCCCGCTACGAGACCGGAGTCTGCCTCGGCAGGATCGGCCAGGCCGCGGACGCCCTCGACGTCTGCCGGGACCTCGTCGCCGCCCGGACCCGCGCCCAGGGCGCCGACGGGCCCGAGACCCTGCGCGCCCGCCACGCCCTCGCCGTCAACCTCGGCCGGCTGGGCCGCTGGGCGGAGGCGCACGCCGAGTCCGAGGGCGTCCACGCCGACCGGACGCGGGTCCTCGGGCAGGACCACCCGGACACCCTCCTGAGCCGCCGGGAGACGGCCGTCGCCCTGGCGCGGCTCGGCCGTGAGGAAGAGGCCCTGGAGGCCCACCGCGCGATCGCCGAGGCCCGCACGCGTGTCCTCGGCCCGGCCCATCCCGACACCCTCGCCGCCCTCGACGACGAGGCCCACTGCCTGGAGCGCCTCGGCAGGCCGACCGAGGCGGCTGCCCTCCATCTGAAGGCGGCGATGTCGGTCGAACCCTGAGCCGAGGGGCTTCCCCGTCCGGCGGCCCCGTGTGAGCATGAGCCATGACCGACCCCGCGCCCGTCCCCGGACCGTCCGTCTCCACCTCCGCCGCCGCTTCCTCCTACGACGCGGTCGTCGTCGGCGGCGGCCACAACGGGCTCGTCGCCGCCGCCTATCTGGCGCGGGCCGGGTGGAGCGTGCTCGTTCTGGAGCGGCTCGGATCGACCGGCGGCGCGGCCGTGTCCACCCGCCCCTTCGCCGGGGTCGACGCCCGGCTCTCCCGGTACTCGTACCTCGTCTCGCTCCTCCCGGAGAAGATCGTGCGCGAGCTGGGGCTGCGCTTCGCCGTACGGAAGCGGTCCGTCTCCTCGTACACCCCGCACGGCGACGGCGGCCTCCTCGTCGGCGGCGGTCCCGACCGCACCCGCGCCTCCTTCGCCGCGCTCACCGGATCCGACCGCGCGTACGAGGCCTGGCAGGCGTTCTACGCCCGGACCGGCCGGGTCGCCCGCCGTGTCTTCCCCACCCTCACCGAGCCGCTGCCCACCCGTGACGCGCTCCGCGCCAGGGTGGACGACGCCGACACCTGGCGGATGCTCTTCGAAGAACCCCTCGGGGTCGCCGTCGAGCGGGAGTTCGCCGACGACCTCGTGCGGGGCGTCGTCCTCACCGACGCCCTCATCGGCACCTTCGCCGACGCCCACGACCCGACGCTCCTCCAGAACCGCTGCTTCCTCTACCACGTGATCGGCGGCGGCACCGGCGACTGGGACGTGCCCGTCGGCGGCATGGGCGCCCTCACCGACGCCCTCGCCGGGGCGGCCCGCACCGCAGGCGCCCACCTCCGCACCGGCCACGAGGTCACCCGGATCGAGACCGACGGGCACCGCGCCGCGGTCAGCTACCGCACCGCCGACGGAGAGGGCACCGTCGACGCCGGCCACGTCCTCGTCAACGCCTCCCCGACCGACCTCGCCGCCCTCCTCGGCGAGACGCCCCCGCCCGCCCCGGAAGGCGCCCAGCTCAAGGTCAACATGCTGCTGACCCGGCTGCCGAAACTGCGGGACCGGAGCGTCGACCCGCACGAGGCCTTCGCCGGAACCTTCCACATCGCGGAGGGGTACGGGCAGCTCGCCGCCGCCCACGCCGAGGCCGCGGCGGGACGGCTGCCCTCCGCGCCGCCCTCCGAGATCTACTGCCACTCCCTGACGGACCCCACGATCCTCGGCCCCGACCTGGCCGCCACGGGACACCACACGCTCACCCTGTTCGGTCTGCACACCCCCGCGCGGCTGTTCGCCGCCGACAACGACGGCACCCGAGCCGCGCTCCTGAAGGCGACCCTCGACCAGCTCGACGCCCATCTGGACGAGCCGATCACCGACTGCCTCGCCCTCGACACCGACGGGCGCCCCTGCATCGAGGCGAAGACCCCGCTCGACCTCGCACGCGAACTCCGCCTCCCCGGCGGCCACATCTTCCACCGGGACCTCTCCTTCCCGTACGCGGAGGAGGGCACGGGCCGGTGGGGCGTCGAGACCGGCCACGCCAACGTCCTGCTGTGCGGCGCGGGCGCCGTCCGGGGCGGGGGAGTGAGCGGCATCCCCGGCCACAACGCGGCGATGGCGGCCCTCGGCCGGTAGGACGACGCAGCCCGGCAGGCAGGACGGACGCAGCCCCTGGCCGACAGGACGACGCAGCCCCCGGCCGGCCAGGAGGCCACCGGCGGCGCGCGCCCCGCCGGCAGGGCGGCTCCCCGTGCGGACGCGTTGACGTCGCCGCGCCCCCGCCTGGGGTGTGAAGCTGATCTACGAGCGCGCTTAAGAAATCCTCGATGGACCGCGAGCGCTCCGTACGGGAGATTCTCTTCCAGGGATCTTGGGCGCACAGTCGTGCCCGCACCCCCACATCACAGGACACGCACGTCGGGAGCCGTTGCATTGAAGGCGCTGGTCAAGCTGAAGGCGGAGCCGGGACTCTGGCTCACGGACGTGCCCGAGCCGGAGACCGGCCCCGGGGACGTACTGATCAAGGTCAAGCGGACCGGTATCTGCGGGACCGACCTCCACATCCGCTCCTGGGACGGCTGGGCCCAGAAGACGATCACGACGCCGATGACCGTCGGCCACGAGTTCGTCGGCGAGGTCGTCTCCGTCGGCCGTGACGTCAGCGACATCGCCATCGGCGACCTGGTCAGCGGCGAGGGCCACCTCGTCTGCGGCAAGTGCCGCAACTGCCTGGCCGGCCGCCGCCACCTCTGCCGCGCCACGATCGGCCTCGGCGTCGGCCGCGACGGCGCCTTCGCCGAGTACGTGGCGCTGCCCGCGTCCAACGTGTGGGTGCACCGCGTCCCCGTCGACCTCGACGTCGCCGCGATCTTCGACCCGTTCGGCAACGCCGTGCACACGGCGCTCTCCTTCCCGCTCGTCGGCGAGGACGTCCTCGTCACCGGCGCGGGCCCGATCGGCATCATGGCCGCCGCCGTCGCCAAGCACGCCGGCGCCCGCAGCGTCATGATCACCGACGTCAGCGAGGAGCGTCTCGCCCTGGCGCGCAAGACGGGCGTCACGCTCGCCCTCAACGTCGCCGAGCAGACCATCGCCGACGGCCAGCGCACCCTCGGGCTCAAGGAGGGCTTCGACGTCGGCCTGGAGATGTCCGGCAACCCGCACGCGATGCGCGACATGGTCGCCAACATGACCAACGGCGGCAAGATCGCCATGCTGGGCCTGCCCAGCGAGGACTTCGCCGTCGACTGGGCGAAGATCGTCACCTCCATGATCACGGTCAAGGGCATCTACGGCCGTGAGATGTTCGAGACCTGGTACGCGATGTCCGTGCTCCTGGAGGGCGGCCTCGACCTCGCCCCCGTGATCACCGGACGGTACGCCCACACCGACTTCGAGGCCGCGTTCGACGACGCCGCCTCCGGCAAGAGCGGCAAGATCATCCTCGACTGGACCACGGGAGCCTGACCCATGTTCGATTCCGTACGCGACGACATCCGTGCCGCCCTCGAAGAGATCCGGCAGGCCGGGCTGCACAAGCCCGAGCGGGTCATCGGCACCCCCCAGTCCGCCACGGTCGAGGTCACGTCGGGCGGCCGCCCCGGCGAGGTGCTGAACTTCTGCGCCAACAACTACCTGGGCCTCGCCGACCACCCCGACGTGGTCGCCGCCGCCCACGAGGCGCTCGACCGCTGGGGCTACGGCATGGCGTCCGTCCGCTTCATCTGCGGGACCCAGGAGGTGCACAAGGAGCTGGAGGCGCGGCTGTCCTCCTTCCTCGGCCAGGAGGACACGATCCTCTACTCCTCCTGCTTCGACGCCAACGGCGGTGTCTTCGAGACGATCCTCGGCCCCGAGGACGCCGTCATCTCCGACGCCCTCAACCACGCCTCGATCATCGACGGCATCCGCCTCTCCAAGGCCCGCCGCTTCCGCTACGCCAACCGCGACATGGCCGACCTGGAGCAGCAGCTGAAGGAGGCCGCGGAGGGCGGCGCCCGGCGCAAGCTCATCGTCACCGACGGCGTCTTCTCCATGGACGGCTACGTCGCCCCGCTCGACGAGATCTGCGACCTGGCCGAGCGCTACGACGCCATGGTCATGGTCGACGACTCGCACGCGGTCGGCTTCGTCGGCCCCGGCGGGCGCGGCACGCCCGAGCTGCACGGTGTGATGGACCGCGTCGACATCATCACCGGCACCCTCGGCAAGGCCCTCGGCGGCGCCTCCGGCGGCTATGTCGCCGCCCGCGCCGAGATCGTCGCCCTGCTGCGCCAGCGCTCCCGCCCGTACCTCTTCTCGAACACCCTCGCCCCGGTGATCGCCGCCGCCTCCCTCAAGGTCCTCGACCTCCTGGAGTCCGCCGGCGACCTGCGCGACCGGCTGCGCGCCAACACCGAGCTGTTCCGGACCCGGATGACGGCGGAGGGCTTCGACATCCTTCCCGGCGACCACGCCATCGCCCCCGTGATGATCGGCGACGCGTCCGAGGCCGGCCGCATGGCCGAGCTGCTCCTGGAGCGCGGCGTGTACGTGATCGGCTTCTCGTACCCGGTCGTGCCGCAGGGCCAGGCCCGCATCCGCGTCCAGCTCTCCGCCGCCCACTCCACGGAGGACGTGAACCGGGCCGTGGACGCGTTCGTCGCGGCCCGCGCCGCGCTGAGCGCCTGAGCAACCGAGGCCCCGAGCCTCCGATCGCGCCCGTGGGGCCTGCCTCGGCCGAGGCAGGCCCCACGGCCTGCGAAAATGGGGGGATGATCGAAGCACGGCGGTTGCACATCCTCCGTGCGGTGGCCGACCACCGCACGGTCACGGCGGCGGCCGCCGCGCTGTACCTCACCCCCTCGGCCGTCTCCCAGCAGCTCACCGCCCTGGAGCAGGAGACCGGCCACCGCCTGGTGGACCGCAGCGCGCGCGGCGTGCGCCTCACTCCGGCCGGCGAGATCCTGCTCAGCCACGCCAACGCGGTCCTCGCCCAGCTGGAGCGCGCCGAGTCCGAACTCGCCGCCTACAGCTCCGGCGACGCCGGTACGGTCACGGTCGCCGCCTTCGCCACCGGCATCGGCCTCGTGGTGGCGCCCGCCCTCCGGGCCCTGGCCCGCACCGCGCCCGGCATCCGGGTCCGGGTCCGGGACGCCGAGGGCGACGAGAGCCTGCTGATGGTCCTGGACCGGCAGGTGGACGTGGCCGTCGCCGTCGAGTACCGGGGCGCGCCCGGCGAGGACGACGCCCGGCTCACCCGCCTCCCGCTCTACGCGGAACCGTTCGACGCGGTCCTGCCGCCCGGCCACCCGCTCGCCCGGGACGAGCGCGTCGCACTCGCGGACCTCGCCAAGGACACCTGGATCGGACAGTCCGCAGGCAACCCCTGCCACGACGTCACCGTCCTGGCCTGCGAGTACGCGGGCTTCGCCCCTCGGTTCGCGCATGTCTCCGACGACTTCCGCGCCGTCGTCGCCCTCGCGTCGGCCGCCGCCGGAGTGGCCCTGGTGCCGCGCTCGGCACTGCGAGGGACCGACCTCAGCGAGGTGGAGATCCGCCCGGTGGACGGGGTGGCACCCACCCGGCGGGTGTTCGCTGCGGTACGACGAGGGGCCGAGGAACACCCCCTGATCAGCCCCTTCCTCGCGGAACTGCGGACGGCGGCGGCCCCTCAGCCGGTCGTCCCGCCGATGTCCCCGTAGACCACCGTCCGCCCTCCCACGAACCGCAGCAGTGCGTCGGCCTCCTGCTCCAGCGCCGTCCGGTCGGCCGCGCCGAGCGGGCGGAACGGAGTCAGCCGGAGCGTTCCCGCGGCCAGGGACCACGTGCCGTGCACCCGCCCGTCCACCAGGAACGTGGGCAGCACCCTTGCCCGGCCCGGCATCACCCTCCGCCGGCCCTCGTCGCCGATGATCCGCGTGCGGTCGGCGTGACCGAGCAGGACGTTGTCGAAGGCGGGCAGCAGCCGTACGGGAGCGGGTGCCTCGGGATCGGGCAGCTCGGCGTCGGCCAGATCGAACAGCTCCCCGCCGTCGGGACCGGCGTACCGGCGCAGTGCGGCCCCCATCCCCGAGACGACCTCACCCAGTCGGGTCAACCCGCACCAGGCCTGGACGTCCATCACCCCGGCCGGGCCGAACGCGGCCAGATAGCGGCGGATCAACCCCGCCGCGGCGTCCTTCGGAGAGGACGGCGGGACCATGGGCCGCCCCAGCCAGACCTCGGCGGGCGTCACCGACACCGCCGACCGGTTGCCCCACGAACCCCAGGCTCCGGTCGGCACGTCGTGGACGAGCGGGGTGCGCAGCTCCACCTCCCCGGCCAGGATCCGGCCGTCGCGGCCCGGATGGCGCTCCGCGAGCCGCCGGGCCAGCTCCTTCCGCGACAGCGTCCCTCCCGCGAACCACCCGAGCCCCTCGGCCACCAGGGCCGCCGGGTCCGGGTCCGTCCTGTTCCGGGTGAAGTGCGTCGAGCCCGCCGTACGGTCCAGCACGGGCTGGAGCAGGGGACGCAGCCGGCGGAAGTCCTCGGACGCCGTCAGGTGCTGGGTACTGCGGAGCAGACCGGAGCGGACCACCCGCCGCTCGTCGAGGAGCGCGGTGAGCCCGGACGGCGTGAAACCGTCGATCCTGCTCCACAGCCCGACGTACGGCCAGTTGGGCTCCTGCGCCTGTAGCGCGACCAGCCGCCCGATCACCTCCAGGGGCGTGCGACCGGTGCGCCCCAGCAGGAACTGTCGTTCCAGCAGGGCCCGGTTCAGGGCCCGGCCGGAGAGCGCGGTCACGACAGCCGCACCGAGACGTTGCCCCGGTAGGCACCGTCGAGCAGTGAGAGGAACGCCTGCGGCACGTCCTCGATGCCCCCGTCGACCACGGTCTCCGGGTAGACGAAACGGCCCTCGCCCAGCCAGCGGCCGAAGTGCTCGCTCCAGGCCGCGACCTGCTCCGGCGTGTGGTGACAGGAGAACGGCAGCAGCTCGACGCCCCGGGCCTCCGCCTCTCCGCGGTCGGGCCGCGGGAAGCGCTGCGCCGCACCGCCCGGCTGACTCGACAGCGATCCGCACAGGGCGAACCGCGCTCCGGGCCGGGCCGCGCTCAGCGCGCCCCGGTACTGCTCGCCGCCGACCAGGTCGAAGAAGACCGTGATGCCGTCGGGCGCGAGTTCCGCGAGCCGGTCGGCCGTGGAACCGTCGTGGTAGTCGAACGCGGCGTCGTAGCCGAGCTCGTCCACCAGGTACGCGGCCTTCGCCGGGCTGCCCGCGCTGCCGATCACCCGTGCCGCGCCCAGGCACCTCGCGATCTGCCCGGCCAGCGAGCCGACCCCGCCCGCCGCACCGGAGACGAAGACCACGTCACCCTCGCCGACGCACGCCACCTCGGCCATTCCGTAGTACGCGGTCGGGCCCTGCGCGAGGTGGTGGCCGGGGTCGGGGAAGAGACCGGGGTCGAGCCTGCGGTACGCGCCTGCCGGGCCCGCCGAGTACTCGCTCCACCCGGTCATCGAATGGACCAGGTCCCCGGCCTCCAGGTGGGGGCTGTCGGACCGCACCACGGTCCCGATCGCCGCGAACCCCACCCGCTGCCCCGGCTGCCAGGCCGGGACCGGGAGGGTGCAGTCGGCCCGCATCAGCTCCAGGTAGGTCGCGGCGAGCCCGACGCGGTCGGTCCGCACCAGGACCTCGCCGTCGACCTCGGTCGTCGCGACGGTGAAGTCCTCGGGCGCGGGGGTGCCCGCGATCCGGGCGGTCAGCTGGATCTCACGGGTGATCATGTGTCGGTCCTTGCCTCGGTTGCGTCCGTCGGGATCGACTCTAGGGAGGCTTCCGGTCAGTTTCCGGCCGGAAGTCCGGGCAGGATGTCGGCATGGCGAACACCAGCTCACGGACCCTCGGACTGCTCTCGCTGCTGCAGACCCACCGGCACTGGTCGGGACCGGAACTGGCCGACCGGCTCGGGGTCTCCGAGCGGACGCTGCGGCGTGACGTCGAGCGGCTGCGCGAACTCGGCTATCCCGTCGGTGGCGCACGGGGCACCGACGGCGGCTACCAGCTCGCGCCCGGTGCCGTCCTGCCGCCGCTGCTGCTCGACGACGAGGAGGCGGTCGCCCTCGCGGTGGGGGTCGGCGACGCGGCGCAGAGCGGGATCGCGGGGATGGAGGAGGCGTCGCTGCGGGCGCTCACCAAACTGGTGCGGGTCCTGCCGCCCCGGCTGAGGGCCAGGGTGGACGCCCTGCGGGCCGTGACCCTCTCCGCCCGCACGTCCGGGCCGGTCGTCGGCGCGGAGGTGCTCACCGCCGTCGCCCAGGCCTGCCGCGACGAGGAGCGGCTGCGGTTCGGCTACACCGCCCGGGGTGCCGCACCCGCCGAGCGCGAGGTCGAACCGCACCGCGTCGTCGCCCTCGGCGGACGCTGGTACCTGGTCGCCTACGACCTGGGGCGGCACGACTGGCGCAGCTTCCGGCTCGACCGGCTGACCGGTCCGAGGGCGACCGGAGCGCGGTTCCGTCCCCGCGCGCTCCCGGCCGAGGACGCCGTGGCCTTCGTCCGGACCGCGAGCGGCGCCCCGGCTCCGTACACGGTCGAGGTCCTCGTCCACGGGCCCGCCGCCCGGGTACGGCAGGTCGTCGGCCACTGGGGCACGGTCGAGGAACTCGGTCAGGGGGACTGCCGGCTGACCATGACCTCGACGAGCCTCGACTGGCCGACGCAGGCGCTGGGGAACCTGGGCGCGGAGTTCGAGGTGCTGGGGCCGCCGGAGTTCGCCGCGCACGTACGGGAGTGGGGCGCGCGGTTCGTGCGGGGCGCGGGGGCCTGACCTCGCGCCCCGCACGAACCGAGGCCGCGCGGGCCCCGCCCCGACCTCGCCCGGCGGAAGGCGTCCGGTCCGCCCGCACCCTCCCTCGCCCCGCCGCCGCGTCAGTCCGCCGAGCGGACCCATCCCACCGCCTCGACCCGCGCGCCGTCCGCCGGGCGGGCCTCGTCGAAGCGCACGCGCCCCTCCGCGTCCAGGAGCCGCATCCCGTCCACGTACACCCCTCGGCCGACGTACCGCCCGACCGTCGCGTACCGCAAGCGGAGCCGTACGGGAGGGGCGAGCGGCCTCGGCACCTCGGCCGTCAGCCGGTGCCAGACCCGCCCCGACCAGCCGCCGACCGCCCCGGACGGATGCGACTCCGGCTCCCCTCCCGGACGTACGGTCTCGAACGGCAGCGGCTCCCAGGTCGTCCCTCCGTCCCGGGACGCTTCCAGGAGGACGGCGTCGGCGCCCGGCACCGTGTCCCACCACAGCGCGCACTCCCAGCGCGCCGCGCCCGGCACCGGGGGCAGGGTGAGCGTCCCGGTGGCGCCGGGCGTCATGCCCGAGAACCAGGCCGTGCCGCCCCCGGCCGGTCGTACGGGGACGGCCCTGGCCAGGTGGTTCGCGGCGGCGACGCGGGGCGCGGAACCGGAACGCCAGGAACGCACCGGGTGCACGGAGTTGCCGAGGACGACCAGGAACGTGTCGGTCGTCGGGTCGAGGACGAGACCGGTGCCGGTGAAGCCGGTGTGTCCGGCCGTCCGGGGCGTGGCCATCGCGCCCATGTACCAGTACTGCTGGAGCTCGAAGCCGAGTCCGTGCGCGTCGCCGGGGAAGGCGGTGTTGAAGTCGGTGAACATCAGCTCCACGGAGGCGGGGGAGAGGATGCGGGCCGGGCCGTACGCCCCGCCGTTGAGGAGGGTGCGGGCGAGGACCGCGAGGTCCCAGGCGCGGGAGAAGATTCCGGCGTGGCCCGCGACCCCGCCCAGGGCGTAGGCGTTCTCGTCGTGGACCTCGCCCCACACCATGCCCCGGTCGAGACCGGACCACGGTGGCCGGGCGTCCTCGGTGGCGGCGATCTCCGGCCGCCACGAGAGCGGTGGTCCGAACCGAGTGCGGTGCATCCCGAGCGGAGCAGTGATCTCGTCGTGGAGCAGGGTGTCCAGACCGAGACCGGTGATCTCCTCCAGGATCAGCTGGAGCGAGATCAGGTTCAGGTCCGAGTAGAGGTACGTGGATCCCGGCGCGTGCACCGGCCTCTCGTCCCACAGCAGCCGCAGCTTCCCCTCCCGTGTCGGCTCCCGGTACAGCGGGATCTCGGGCCGGAGCCCGGAGGTGTGGGTGAGCAGCTGCCGGACCGTCACGTCCCGCTTCCCGCCGCCGCCGAACTCCGGCAGGCGGTCGGTGACCCTCTCCTCCAGGCCGAGCGCCCCCCGTTCGAGCTGCTGCACGGCGAGGAGGGAGGTGAAGAGCTTGGAGACCGACGCCAGATCGAAGACGGTGTCCTCGGTCACCGGGATCCGTCGCTCCGACGGCAGCTCGACACCGGTGTCGGTCCCCTCGTCGTACGCCGCGTACCGCACGGCCGAGCCGATCGCCCGGTGCAGGGCGACGGTGCCGCCGCGCCCGGCGAGCAGGACGGCGCCCGCGTACCAGGGGTGGTCGGGGGAGGAGCCGAGATAGCGCTCGGCCTCCGCGACCAACAGGTCGAGGGGAGCGGACAGCAGCCCGGCCTCACGGGCGGACCCCCGCCGCAGCGTGGTCCGCCGAGGCTCGGCGCCGGCCCCGATCACCACCCACCCCACCTCCTCCCACGACATGCCTTCCCCCACCCTCCCTCACTCCCTGCGCCCCCGGAACCGCGACAGGCGGGCGTGCCTCCTCCGCAAAGAATCTGACGATGCATCAGAAAACCTCTTCCCTCCGGCGCGCCACTGCGGCATCCTGCCGCCCATGGAGACGGAGCTGAGTCGCACACTGGGGATCGAGCACGCCATCTTCGGCTTCACGCCCTTCCCCGCGGTCGCCGCCGCACTCACCAGAGCGGGCGGGTTCGGAGTCCTCGGCGCGGTCCGCTACACCGCGCCCGAGGACCTCGCCCGCGACCTCGACTGGATGCAGGAGCACACCGACGGCCTGCCCTACGGCCTCGACGTCGTGATGCCCGCCAAGAAGGCCGTCGAAGGGGTCGGCGAGGCCGAGATCGAGGCGATGATCCCCGAGGAACACCGGGCTTTCGTCCGCGCCACCCTCGCCAAGCACGGCGTGCCCGAGCTCGCCGAGGGCGAGGCCTCCGGCTGGCGGATCACCGGCTGGATGGAGCAGGTCGCCCGCAACCAGCTCGACGTGGCCTTCGACTACCCGATCAAACTCCTCGCCAACGCCCTCGGCTCCCCGCCGCCGGACGTCGTCGCCCGCGCCCACGACCACGGCGTCCTCGTCGCCGCCCTGGCCGGCAGCGCACGCCACGCCCGGCACCACGCCGAGGCCGGGATCGACGTCGTCGTCGCCCAGGGGTACGAGGCCGGCGGCCACACCGGCGAGATCGCCTCCATGGTCCTCACCCCCGAGGTCGTCGACGCCGTGTCCCCGCTGCCCGTGCTCGCCGCCGGCGGCATCGGCAGCGGCGAGCAGATCGCCGCCGGACTCGCCCTCGGCGCCCAGGGCGTGTGGCTGGGCTCGATCTGGCTCACCACCACCGAGGCCGAGCTGCACTCCCGGGCCCTGACCACCAAGCTGCTCGCCGCCGGTTCCGGTGACACGGTCCGCTCCCGCGCGCTCACGGGCAAGCCCGCCCGCCAGCTCCGCACCGAGTGGACGGACGCCTGGGACGACCCGGCCGGCCCCGGCCCGCTGCCCATGCCGCTCCAGGGTCTCCTGGTCGCCGAGGCCGTCTCCCGTATCCAGCGGTACGAGGTCGAACCGCTCCTCGGTACCCCCGTCGGCCAGATCGTCGGCCGGATGAACTCCGAGCGCAGCGTCCAGCAGGTCGTGGACGAGCTGACCCGGGGCTTCGAGAAGGCCGTCGACCGCATCAACCGGATCGCCGGACGGAGCGGGTCATGAGCGCGGGCACCGCGGCCGGGCGCCCGGCGCCCGGCGGGTTCTGGGCGCAGGCCGCCGCGGACCCCGGCCGTACGGTGCTGGTCGCTCCCGACGGCGAGGAATGGACCGCGGGCCGGCTGCACGCCGAGGCGAACCGGCTGGTCCACGGGCTGCGCGCCGCCGGTCTGCGACGCGGGGACGCCTTCGCCGTCGTCCTCCCCAACGGCCCCGAGTTCTTCACCGCCCACCTCGCCGCCACCCAGGCCGGGTTCTACCTGGTCCCCGTCAACCACCACTTCGTCGGTCCCGAGATCGCCTGGATCGTCGCCGACTCCGGCGCCAAGGCCCTGATCGCCCACGAGCGGTTCGCCGAGACGGTGACCGTCGCCGCCGACGAGGCCGGGCTCGCCGCGGACCGCCGGTACGCCGTCGGTACGATCGCCGGTTTCCGCCCGTATGCGGAACTGCTCGAAGGGCAGGACGCCGGCCCGCCGGCCGAACGCACCCTCGGCTGGGTCATGAACTACACCTCCGGCACCACCGGCCGCCCCCGGGGCATCCGCCGCCCGCTCCCGGGGAAGCTCCCGGAGGAGACCCATCTCGGCGGATTCCTCGGCATCTTCGGCATCCGGCCGGGAGACGGCAACGTCCATCTGGTCTGCTCGCCGCTCTACCACACGGCCGTGCTCCAGTTCGCCGCCGCCGCCCTGCACATCGGGCACCCCCTCGTCCTGATGGACCGGTGGGCGCCGGAGGAGATGCTGCGGCTGATCGACCGGTACGACTGCACCCACACGCACATGGTCCCCACCCAGTTCCACCGCCTGCTCGCGCTCCCGCAGGAGGTACGGGAGCGGTACGACGTGTCGTCGATGCGCCATGCCATCCACGGCGCCGCGCCGTGCCCCGAGCACGTCAAGCGGGCGATGATCGACTGGTGGGGCCGGTGCGTCGAGGAGTACTACGCGGCCAGCGAGGGCGGCGGCGCCTTCGCCACCGCCGAGGAGTGGCTGAAGAAGCCCGGCACGGTCGGCCGGGCCTGGCCGATCAGCGAACTCGCGGTCTTCGACGACGAGGGCGTACGGCTGCCGCCGGGCGAACTCGGCACCGTCTACCTGAAGATGAACACCGGCGGCTTCCAGTACCACAAGGACGAGGCCAAGACGGCGAAGAACCGCATCGGCGACTTCTTCACCGTGGGGGACCTCGGAGTCCTCGACGAGGACGGCTACCTCTTCCTCCGCGACCGCAAGATCGACATGATCATCTCCGGTGGGGTCAACATCTACCCGGCCGAGATCGAGGCCGCGCTGCTCGCCCACCCCGCGGTCGCGGACGCCGCCGCCTTCGGCATTCCGCACGCCGACTGGGGCGAGGAGGTCAAGGCGGTCGTCGAGGCGGCCGAGGGGTACGAGCCCGGCCCCGCGCTCGCCGCCGGGATCCTGGCCCACTGCGCGGACCGCCTCGCCGGCTTCAAGCGCCCCAAGTCGGTCGACTTCGTGGATCTGATGCCCCGCGACCCGAACGGCAAGCTGTACAAGCGACGCCTGCGCGACCCGTACTGGGAGGGCCACGAGCGTCCGCTGTAGCGCGCAGGTACCGGTGACGCGCACGCCGTCGCCTCCCGGCTAGGGCCTGTCGTCAAACTCCTGTCGTTGCCCGAAGGGCGGCCCCGCGGCGTCTGGTGCGTGCTCTCGGTGTGCCGGGTGGAAGCCCTCGTACTGGACCGTACTTGGGCTTTCGCCCGGTGCGGCGAGAGTGCGTGCCAGGCGTCGTGGGGCAGACGGGAGTTTGACGACAGGCCCTAGCGCGGCTCCGGGGCCAGGGCCGAAGGAGCTGGGACTCCTCGTAGGCGAAGTGGTCCTCCAGGGCCGTCGCCAGGCGGTCGACCTCGGTGCGCAGGGTCTCCGGGGCGGCGCCGGAGGTCAGCAGGGCTTCCAGTTCGTCGACCGTGCGGGCGACCACCCGGTGCTCCCGGCGCATCCGGTCCAGGGAGTCGGCGAGTTCCGGGAACTGCCGCTCCAGGAGGTCGAAGACGCCGTCCTCGTTGTGGTGGTGGGCGTGGAGCGCGCCGCAGAACGTGAGGCAGTGGCGGGCCAGCTGCCGCCCGAGGGCGGGCGCCGGGGAGCCCAGGCCCTCGCGGAGCGCGGCGAGTTCGGCGCGGAGTTCGTCGTGCACCGTGACCAGGTGGGCGGCGACGGCCCGGTGTCGCGCGGGGTCCGTGAGGTCCAGGCGGTGGAGGGCGACGACGGGGATGACCCGGTCGGTGCCGGCCTGATAGGCGGCGAACGCCGGATCCCGGCCGCACTGTTCCTCGTACAGCCGGTCCCGTTCCTCGCCCTCCGTCACCGCGGCCCTCGCCGCGAAGCGCTCGACGGTCCCTTCCGGGGTGCCGAGTTCGACGGTCACGTGCGCGTCGGCGCGGAGGTTGTGGAACCAGGCCGGGTGCTTCGGTCCGCCGGCGTTCGACGCGAAGACCAGGAGCCGGGCTCCGTCCCGTACGAAGACGGCGGGATGGGTGTGGGGCCGTCCGCTGCGGGCGCCGGTCGTGGTGAGGAGAAGCAGGGAGGCCCCCTCGAACATCCCGCCGACGCGACCGCCGTCGGCGCGGAACTCCTCGATGACCCGCTGATTGAAATCGGACATGACGGTGCCCTTCGGTAGCATCGATCACGACAGATCTATTTGCTTTGAAAGCAAAGCTAAATCGGAGGGTGCAGGGTGTCAACCGCACACGAGGGGGACCGGCGTGCCGGAGGGCCGGACACCGGAGGGCCGGATGCGGAAGGGTCGGGCATCGAAGGGCCCGGCCTCGACGACGCCGTCCGTACGCTGCTGCTGCTCATGCCCCGGATGGTCGGGCGGGTCAAGCGCATCAGGATCCCCGACGAGCTGCAGTCCCTCACCCTCGCGCCGCGCCATCTCTCCCTCCTCGCCTACCTGCTCTTCGACGGGCCGCTCGGCGTCAACGAGCTCGCGGCCCGGTTGGAGGTCGCCCCGACCACCGTCAGCCTGATGGTCGGCGATCTCGCCAAGCAGGGAGTCCTGGAGCGGACCGAGGACCCCGCCGACCGGCGGCGGAAGATCGTCTCGATCGCCGAGGTCCACCGCCCCGCGATCGACGGCTGGCTCGGTCGCAGCGCCGGCGCCTGGCGGGCGGCCCTCGCGCCCCTCGGCCCGGCCGAACGCAGGATGTTCGTCGAGACCCTCGCCGCGTACGAGCACGGTCTCGCCGACCACGACGACTGAACGGAAACGGGCGAAAGCCCTCTTTGTGGCAGGATGCGGATCATGAGTTCGAGCACGGCGTCAATCACACGCGAGTGGACCACCTGGGGGCCGGTGGTGGCGGCGCTTGCACTTGTCGCGGCCTGGGGGCGCGACCTCCCCGGCTTCGCCGTCGGGCTCATCGCGCTCTGTCTGATCGCCGCCGTTCTCGCCGCCGTCCACCACGCCGAGGTCATCGCCCACCGGGTGGGCGAACCGTACGGCTCGCTCGTCCTCGCCGTGGCCGTCACCGTCATCGAGGTCGGACTCATCGTCTCGCTGATGGTGGGAGGCGGCGAGAAGACCTCGACCTACGCCCGTGACACCGTCTTCGCCGCCGTCATGATCACCTGCAACGGCATCGTCGGTCTCTCCCTCCTCGTCGGCGCGCTCCGCAACCGCGTCGCCGTCTTCAACGCGGAGGGCTCCGGCGGCGCGCTCGCCACCGTCTGCACCCTGGCCACGATGACGCTGGTCCTGCCGACCTTCACCACCAGCCACCAGGGCCCCGAGTTCTCCGGCGTCCAGCTCGCCTTCGCCGCCGTCGCCTCCATCTGCCTGTACGGCGTGTTCGTCGGAGTCCAGACCGTCCGGCACCGGGACTACTTCCTCCCCGTGCCGCGTCCCGGCCACGAGTCGGAGGACGACCACGCGGACCCGCCGACCCGGCGTGACGCCTGGACCAGCCTCGGTCTCCTCGTGGTCGCCCTCGTCGCCGTCGTCGGCAACGCCAAGCTGATCTCCCCGACGATCGAGGACGGCGTGCAGTCGGCGGGCCTGCCCAAGGCGGTCGTCGGTGTCGTGATCGCCCTGCTCGTGCTGCTCCCCGAGACCCTCGCCGCCGTCCGCGCGGCCCGCAGGGACCGCGTCCAGACCAGCCTCAACCTCGCCTACGGCTCCGCCATCGCCAGCATCGGACTGACGATCCCGGCCATCGCGCTCGCCTCGATCTGGCTCTCCGGGCCCCTGGTGCTGGGCCTCGGCCCGCTCCACATGGTCCTGCTCGTCCTCACCGGTGTGGTGAGCGCCCTGACCGTGGTGCCCGGACGGGCCACCCTCCTCCAGGGCGGCGTCCATCTCGCGATCTTCGCCGCCTTCGTCTTCCTGTCGTTCAGCCCGTGACGGATCAGCTCAGCCCGTGACGGACCCCCTCAGCCGGCGACGGATCCGCTCAGCCCGTGACGGATCCGTCCTGCCGGCGACGGATCCGTCAGGCCTCTGCCCGACCTTTCAGCCCCTGACGACCACCACCCGCAGGGCCGGCGAGCGCAGGATGTCCTTCTCGCAGAACCGGGAGGTCACCCAGCGCTCGGCCCCGTACAGCCGGGTCTGGTCGCTGTAGTGCGGCGACGCCGGGTTCGACGACTGGGAGTACGAGAGCAGGGTGCGGGCCACCGGGCACCGCCCGCCGTCCCAGCCCACCGCCTGCACATGGCTGGTGCCGTGCGCGACCTCCACGTAGCCGCCGCCCGCCGCGTTCCACACGGGCTCGGCCTTGTTCCAGATGCCCAGCGACTCGGTGCCGCCGCTCACTGGGATCCGTTCCCCGTTCCGTACGACGAACTGGTGGGCGCCGAGCGGCGCGTCCAGCGCGATGCCCGCCGTCCGCAGCTCCGCCACCGCGTCGGCGAGCGCCTTCGCGAAGCCCGGGGCCGCGGTGTTCACGGTGTGCGGGGTACGGACCGGGTCGGCGGGCGAGAACGGCACCAGCCACTGCTGCGCCGGCGGCACCGTCGCCGTGAACTTCCGCCAGAACCGGTCGAAGAGCAGCGCCCCCCGGCTGTCGGTGTTCACCGTGCGGTCCCAGGCACCGATCACCCGGCAGGCCTCGGTGTCGTCCGGCAGCGCCTCGGGGCAGGCCCGCGCCACGTCCGCCGCCGCCAGGTCACCGGCAGGCGCCCGGTTGGCGAACTGCTGCCGCTGGAGGTCGGCGACCGTCAGACCGCCGCGCGCCGCCATCGCCGACACGTCCTCGACGCCGCCCCGGGTACGCAGCGAACGCGGTGTCGCGACCGCCCCGAAGATCCGCTCGTAGCCGGTCAGCGGCCGCTCCGCGTTGGCGAGCCAGGCGCTGTCGTTGGAGTTCTCCACGTACGGGGTGTCCCGCAGCAGCGGCATCTTCGCCGGGCCGAAGACGCCCGGCTGCACCGCGTCCGGGTCGGAGCCCGGCGCGCAGTCCGACCGGGAACCGTCGAGCACCGCGACGCCCGAGGCCGGATACGTGGCCCGGCCGAGCGGCGTGGAGCAGCGCGCGGCGAGCTCGTCGGTGATCCGGGGGAGCACCTGCGACTGGGTGAAGAGGGAGTGGCCCGCCGAGTCCGCCGCGATCGTGTTGACCCAGGGGAGCCCCTGGGTGCGCTTCAGGGTGTCGGCGATGTCCTGCGTGGACCGCGCCCTGCCGAAGCCGAGCGCGGTGTCGGAGCCGCGCAGGTTGGCCGCGTTGGGGTCGTTGAGCGCGTACGCCGTGGTCGCGGTCCACGGCAGCGGGAGCTGGGGGCCGAGTCCGCCGACGACCGGGCCGTACCGGGTCCACCACTGCGTACGGGAGACGGGCGCGCCGCCCTTGACCGGCACCGTCACCTGACGCGCGGTCATCCGCTCCGGCCGGCCGTCCACCAGGTACGAGGTCGGGTCGCCCGGGGCGAGCGTCAGCTGGTGCAGGTTGAGCGGGACGCCGGTGGCGACGGTGTGGCTCCAGGCCACCTTGTCGTTGAAGCCGATGTTGACGACGGTCGTGCCGAGGAGCGAGGCGCCGGAGACGTTCAGCTCGCCCGGGATGGTCTGCTGCGACTGCCAGAAACGGCGGCCGCCCTGCCAGGGGTAGTGCGGGTTGCCCAGGAGGAGACCGTGTCCGTTCGCGGTCGTGGCGCCGGAGAACGCGACGGCGTTGGAGCCCATGGTGGCGTTCTCGGGCGCGAACAGCGCGCGGGCGGCCTCGGCCGCCCGGTCCGGGTCGGGGATCTCCTGCGCGGCGCCCGCACGCGCGGCGGGGGCGGCCGGCGGCCGGGCGGCGGTGATGCCGTCGACGGCCCGGCCCTGGCCGCCGAGCACGGACACGGCGAAGCCGCGCCGGGCCACGTCGAGCGCGGTCACCGGACGGACCCAGTCGGCCCCCGCACAGGCCGGGTCAGTGATCCGGTTCTTCCGCAGCCAGGCGTTGTAGCCGGCCGCCCAGCCCCGCATGAGTTCCTTGAGGTCGCGGCTCGGCCCGGCCGGAGCCGGGGTCCGCAGCAGCTCCTCGACCGTCCCGGCGTCCCTGACGCCGCGGAAGTACAGGTCGCTGGAGAGGTTCGTGGTGGCGGAGGAGAGCGAGCCGTCCGGGGCGGCGTCCGGGCCGAAGGCACCGGAGCGCTCGCCGTTCACGGTGAGGAAGCCGTCCGCGAGGGTGCACACCTGGTCGGCGGCCTGGGCCCAGCCCGTGCCGAAACCGAGGTTCGCGTAGTCCTTGGCCACGATGTGCGGGATGCCGTACTCGGTGTACCGGATGACGGCCGAAAGGCCCCGGTCGGACGGGTGGTGGTCCCGGCCCCCGGAGTCGGCGACGGCGGCGCCGGGCAGCGTGGCGGTGACCACGGCGAGGGCGGCCCCGGCGAGCGCGAGGTGTTTCAGGCGGGTGCGGAGGTGCAACGTGCCTCCCAACGGAAGGATGATTCCTGCGAGTCGGACCATGCACGCAGCCGCGCCCCCCGCTTGTCAACATGCCGTTCGGTATCCGAGGTCCGGGCATGTGCGGCGCGCCGCAAGGTACTTGACCTCCCGCACGGTGCGAGCCGAGGATCACCGCATGGATCGACTCCTCAGCCGCGCCGTCGACGGTGTCCTGCGCACGACCGCCCAGCGGGTACCCGACCGGATCGCCGTCCGGTACGCCGACCGGACCTGGACGTACGCGGAGCTGGACGCCGCCGTCTCCACCGCCGCCGCCGTCCTGCGGGAGGCGCACCACGGCCACGCCCTGCCGGACGCGGCCCGGGTCGCGACCTACGGCCACAACTCGGACGCGTACCTGATCGCGTTCCTGGCCTGCTCCCGGGCCGGACTGATCCACGTCCCGGTCAACCACCACCTGACCGGCGACGACCTCGCGTACCTCCTGGAGCAGTCGGACAGCGCGCTCGTCCTCGCCGATCCCGCCCTGGCGGACCGCGTCCCCGAGGGCTTCCCGGTCAGGGCGCTGCGCGACGCGCCCGGTTCGCTCCTCGACGCGCTCGCCGCACCGGAGGCGTACGACACCGACCGCGACGCCCGCGAGTACGTCCAGCTGCTCTACACCTCGGGCACCACCGCCCTGCCCAAGGGCGCGACGATGACCCACCGGGCGCTCGTCCACGAGTACGCGAGCGCGATCGAGGCCCTCGATCTGAGCGAGGACGACCGGCCGGTCCACGCGCTGCCGCTCTACCACTCGGCGCAGATGCACGTCTTCCTGCTGCCCTACCTCGCCGTCGGCGCCGAGAACACCATCGTCGACGGACCCGACCCCGCCGTCCTCTTCGACCTGATCGAGGCGGGGCGCGCCGACAGCCTCTTCGCCCCGCCGACCGTCTGGATCGGCCTCGCCAACCACCCCGGCTTCGCGAGCCGCGACCTGTCGGCGCTCCGCAAGGCCTACTACGGGGCCTCGATCATGCCCGTCCCCGTCCTGGAACGGCTGCGCGCCCGCCTCCCCGCACTCGCCTTCTACAACTGCTTCGGCCAGTCGGAGATCGGCCCGCTCGCCACCGTCCTCGGCCCCGACGAGCACGAGGGCCGGATGGACTCCTGCGGCCGTCCCGTCCGGCACGTCGAGGCGCGGGTCGTCGGCGAGGACGGGGAGGACGTGCCCGACGGCACGCCCGGCGAGATCGTGTACCGCTCACCGCAGCTGTGCGACGGCTACTGGCGCAAGCCCGAGGAGACGAAGGAGGCCTTCCGGGACGGCTGGTTCCACTCGGGCGACCTCGCCGTCCGCGACGCCGAGGGCTACCTCACGATCGTCGACCGGGTGAAGGACGTCATCAACTCCGGGGGAGTCCTGGTCGCCTCCCGCCAGGTCGAGGACGCGCTCTACACCCACCCGGGCGTCGCCGAGGTGGCCGTGATCGGCCTCCCCGACGAGCGCTGGATCGAGGCGGTCACGGCGGTGGTCGTCGCGCGCGGAGACGTCACCGAGGCGGAACTCCTCGCCCACGCGCGCGAGAACCTGCCGCACTTCAAGGCCCCGAAGCGGGTCCACTTCGTCCCGGAACTGCCGCGCAACGCGAGCGGCAAGATCCTCAAGCGGGAGCTCCGCGACCGCCTGGCGGAGGCCTGACACGACGTCACTCCCCGCCCTGCTCCTCGGCGCCGGGCTCGTGGTCGTCCAGTTCACCGCGCAGGGAGCCCGGTCCGGCCGCGGGTCCCTCCCTGAGGAGGGTGAGGAAGCTGCTCAGGGGGTGGTGCCGGGGGCGGGCGTCGTACTCGATGCCCTCCGGGTCCCGGTACGCGTCCAGGCGCGCGAAGGGCACGATCACATAGGGGCGTGCGGACCACGGGTGGGTGGCGACGGGATCGGGGTCCATGCGCCACTCGGTGCCACGGGTGTGGTTGTGGACCTCGCCGACGTACCAGCAGGCGACCTGGACCAGCGGGGTGTGTTCGCGGGCGAACAGGTCCTCGGCCGAGGTCACGTGTTCGCGGACGAGGGCTTCGACGCGGTCGAGCGTACGCTCGCCGAAGTCCCATCCGCCGCCGTGGTCGCGGCTCCAGCCGTCGAAGCGGCCCCGCTGCTCGGAGAGCCACGCCGTCAGCCGGGGGTTGTCGGCGTGCGCCTCGTCGATACGCCGGGTGACGGCGTGCTCGTCCTCGTCCTCGTACGCGTCGCCCTCGTCCCCTCCCTCGTACGCGTCCTCCGCCGCGTACGCGTACGTGTCCGCGCTCTTGTCCTCGGGGTCCCGGATTTCATCGCTCACAGCAGCTAATCCTAGTCCTCGATGTGGCCGTAAGGATCGCGAATCTGCACGGAGTTGACACACGACGCGCCGAAGAATCCAGGTTGCGGTGGCAAAGCTGCGCCCTAGGATCGGAGCGCTTGTGCGGCGCCCACATGAGCTTCGGGGGCCCTGGCGTCACACAGCCGGAAATCCGACCCGTGGGGCTCCCGGGGGAAAGCACTGTGAAGCCAGCACGAATAGCGCGCCGCCGGCGTGCGCTCAGGAACAGCCTGATGGCGCTCGCCTGTGCCGTCGTCGTCACCGTCACGGGGCAGCCGGTCACCGGGGTGGCCGAGGCCGCGCCGGCGCCGAAGCTGAAGCCGGGCAAGCGCTGCGACCAGATGTACGGGGTGAAGAACGTCCCCACCGGCGGCCTGCCCCAGGGGGACGCCTCCCGTGCGGTGGACCGCTGGGACACGTACGACTACACCAATCCCGGTCTCCAGTTCGACGGCCTCGATCCCACCCCGGCCGAACTGAACGCGGCGGGGACCGACTACAAGAAGTACGACCACAGCGATCCGCGGCGCATCTATGCCCGGTTCAACGCGCAGAAGCGGTGGACGAGCTTCGGCGACTACCTGTCGAAGGTCTACATCCCGAACCAGGGCTACGACGCCCGCGGCAAGGCCTTCATGGCGAAGGTCGTCCGCGAGATGGGTCTGACCGGCCCGGACTGGATCTGCGAGAAGGAGTTCTACTTCACGGACCCCGACACCGGCGAACGCCATCTGCGCCGGCTCGACGCGTACAACAAGCGCTCCCGGGAGATCGTGGAGGTCAAGTCCAACGGCAGCCCCGACGGCCGGGAGAAGCCCGCGGACCGGGCATGGGCCAGGAACAGCGGCTGGCGCTCGTACAAGTACACCTACGTGTTCGCGGAGAACCAGACCCGTGACGCCAAGAACTTCATGAAGGAACTGAAGGACAGCGCGGGCAAGGACACCCTCGGCCGTGACCGGGTCCGCTCGTACGACTACCAGTCGCACCACAAGGGAGTGCCGCCCAAGGGCACCGAGAACGGTCCCTACCGCGCCAACAGCACGACGATGTCGCCGGGCAACGGCACGTCCACCGGCTCCCGGGGCTCCGGCAACCAGGTGATCAGGCAGTCCCCGCCGAACCCGCAGACCCTCAAGGAACAGCTCGACCGGCTGGGCAGGACCGGGGAGCGGTCCTTGATGAACCGCGGCCTCGGCGGCATCGACTTCACCACGCTCGACCTGCGGTACATCGGGAAGAGCAAGAGCGGCAAGGGCCTGGACTACGCCTTCTCCGCCAAGTCGGTGGAGGACGAGTACGCGGCCGGGTGGGGCGGGCAGGAGAAGGGCGGCCTGATCTCCGACGCGTTCTTCACCTGGCTCGCCCTCGACCCGTCCACGTTCTGGGTGAACCTCAACCCGGACGAGCCGAACCGCATCATCGACGCGGACTTCGGCAGGACCGACGCCGGGCGGGTGCTCCTGGAGGCGGACCTGGAGCTGAAGCACGACATCTTCAAGGCCATGGACCCGGAGACGGACGCCGGCCGTGACTTCATGAACGCCCTGCCCAAGCGCGACGGCTTCCCCTGCTGGGCCGGATTCCGCTACTGGATAGAGCCGGAGACCGCGGTCGTGCGCGAGCAGGACGGCGGCATCCACATCCTCGACACCCCGCTGAAGCTGTCCACGGTGCCGCAGGAGACCACCACGCGGCCGCCCGGCGGGAAGGGCTGTGACCTCACCGAGGCGGAGACGCAGCAGTCCGACCGCGTGCTCGACCGGTACATCACCCCGCTGGTCGCGAAGAAGGTCAACGACGACGCCTCCTACGCCGACCTGCGCCGGGTCTACACCGCCCGGGTCGCCGCCGAGTGGGTCCGGCAGAACGCCGCCGACATGCCCGCCGAGTACCGGAAGATCATCAACAGCAACGACGTGAAGCGCTGGCCGCTGCGCGCTCCCCACCAGGACTGGACCGGCAAGCAGGTCTGGGACCGCTACTACAAGGCCTTCACCGAGGGCACGTTCACGTACAAGTGGTCCAACGGCGAGGACGTCTCCGTCTACACCGTGGGCGGAGTCGACTTCTCCAAGCAGCCCAAGACCAACATGAACCCGCTGCGCTTCCGCACCGAGCAGCGCTACAAGCCCCGTACGGTCGGCTTCGCGGTCGACACCATCGCCGACGACCCGAACAAGGCGGGCTATCTGATGTTCGGCGGCAACAGCGCCGGACACTCCGAGAGCGGCACCCCCACCCCCACGCCGACCCCCACGGGTGAGCCGACCCCGAGCCCGACGGGTCCGGGGAAGCCGACCACGGCACCGACGGATCCGGCGCCCACGGGCAGCGAGTCCCCGCAGGTCACGACGCCGCCCGGCCCGAAGGACCCCGACGGTGACCTCGCCGAGACCGGCAGCAGCACGCCGTTCGGCCTGATCGGCGGCATCGCGGCGGTCGCGATCGTCGCGGGTGGGGCACTGGTCTGGTGGCGCCGTCGCAAGGCGAGCACCAGGAACTGACAGGCACGGCACGGCACTCGTAGAGCATGAGGGGCCCTTCCCGTACGGAACCCGGACCCGGACCCGACCCGTACGTGGACCCCGACCCGCACCCGGGAAGGGCCCCTCACCTCGCGACGCCCCCTGCCGCCCCGCCCGTTCCTCGACCTGCTCGGCGCGTACGGCTCGCCGTGGGGGCTCCGCGAGGAGAGCCGCACCACCTGACCGGCCCGCCGGCGGGCGACCGGCGCGAGCGCGTCCTAGGCGGACGTCTCCTCGGGGCCGCGGTCCCTGAGGTCCACGATGCGCTTGATCTTGCCCACCGACCGCTCCAGCGTCTCGGGGTCGACCACCTCGACCCCGACCGACACCCCGATGCCGTCCTTGACGGCCTCCGCGATCGTCCGGGCCGCCCGCGCGCGGTCCTCGTCCGCCGCCCCCGGGCGGGCCTCGGCGCGGACGGTCAGGGCGTCGAGGCGGCCCTCGCGGGTCAGCCGCAGCTGGAAGTGCGGGGCCACCGCCGGCGTGCGGAGCACGATCTCCTCGATCTGGGTGGGGAAGAGGTTCACCCCGCGCAGGATGATCATGTCGTCGCTGCGTCCCGTGACCTTCTCCATCCGCCGGAACACCCGCGCCGTGCCCGGCAGCAGCCGGGTGAGGTCGCGGGTCCGGTAGCGGACGACCGGCATGGCCTCCTTGGTGAGGGAGGTGAAGACGAGCTCGCCCTCCTCGCCGTCCGGGAGGACCTCGCCGGTGAACGGGTCCACGACCTCCGGGTAGAAGTGGTCCTCCCAGATGTGCAGGCCGTCCTTGGTCTCCACGCACTCCTGCGCCACGCCGGGGCCGATCACCTCCGACAGGCCGTAGATGTCGACCGCGTCGATCGCGAACGCCTCCTCGATCTCCTTCCGCATCGCCTCCGTCCACGGCTCGGCGCCGAAGACGCCCACCTTCAGGGAGGTCGACCGGGGGTCCACGCCCTGCCGCTCGAACTCGTCGAGCAGGGTCAGCATGTACGAGGGCGTCACCATGATGACCTCGGGCCGGAAGTCCTGGATGAGCTGCACCTGCCGGGCCGTCATGCCGCCCGAGGCGGGGATGACCGTGCAGCCCAGGCGCTCCGCGCCGTAGTGCGCGCCGAGTCCACCGGTGAACAGGCCGTATCCGTACGCCACATGGACCTTGTGTCCGGGTCGGGCCCCGGCGGCGCGCAGGGACCGGGCCACCATGTCGGCCCACATGTCGAGGTCGCCCTCGGTGTAGCCGACGACGGTCGGCCGTCCGGTGGTGCCGCTGGAGGCGTGGATGCGCCGGACCCGGGACTGGTCGACGGCGAACATCCCGAAGGGGTACTGGTCGCGGAGGTCCGCCTTCGCGGTGAAGGGGAAGCGGGCCAGGTCCGCGAGCGTACGGCAGTCGTCCGGGGTCACCCCGGCCGCGTCGAAGGACCGCCGGTAGAAGTCCACGTTCTCGTACGCGTGCCGCAGGGTCGCGCGCAGCCGCTCCAGCTGGAGGACCGCGAGCTCCTCGCGTCCGAGCCGTTCGCCGCTGTCCAGCAGTTCCGTCATCGCGCCACTCCTCCACGGTCGTAAAACGGACGACCGATCATTCGGTAGCCCGTTCGGGATCAGTAAATCCGGAGGTACCCGGGGGTTGGCAAGGGGTCGTGCGCCGAATGTCGGTCCGGAACCCGGACGGACCGCACCGGCACGCATAATCGCGTTGCCCGGCCCCCGCCCCCGGTGCTGGAGTGACCCACATGGAAACCCAGCACCTCCGCGACCTGTTCGACCGGCAGCTGCGCCGCGAGGCCCGCCCCGACGGCCCCGGCTGCCGGATCGAGCGCGTCGGCGACGTCGTCCGCCAGACCGGACCCGCGCACGCCTGGAACGGCGTGCTCTGGTCCGGCCTCGGCGACGGCGACGCGGACCGCACCGTCGCCGACCAGATCGACCACTACCGGGCGGCCGGGCTGTCCTTCGAGTGGAAGCTGTACGCCCACGACACCCCCGCCGACCTCGGCGACCGGCTCCTCGCCGCCGGGTTCACCGCCGAGGACCCGGAGACCGTGATGGTCGCCGAGGCCGCCGCGCTGCCCGGCGACGTCCCGCTGCCCGAGGACGTCGAACTGCGCGCCGTCACCGACGAGTCCGGCGTGCGCCAGGTGGTCGAGGTCCACGAGCGCGCCTTCGGCACCGACAGTGCCCACATCGGACGGCAGCTCCTCGACCGGCTCGCGGCCGACCCCGACACCGTCACCGCCGTCGTCGCCCTCGCCGCCGGGGAACCCGTCAGCGCGGCCCGCCTCGAACTCTGCCCCGGCACCGACTTCGCCGGACTGTGGGGCGGCGGCACCGTCGAGGGCTGGCGCGGCCGCGGCCTCTACCGCGCCCTCGTCTCCCACCGGGCGCGCATCGCGGCCGAACGCGGCCACCGCTACGTCCAGGTCGACGCCGCCGACACCAGCCGGCCCATCCTCCACCGCCTCGGCTTCCTCACCCTCACGACCACCACCCCCCATACGTACGGCGGTTAGGCCGGCGGGCCGGGAGGAGGCCCTTCGACCGCGGGGCCGGCAGGCCGTCCGGGAACGGTAGGGTGCCGTCCGGTAATCGAGGTCTGCGTGGGGAGACACGGGTTCATGAGTGATCAGCAGTCGGGTCGGGGCGGCGTGGGCGAGGTCTTCCAGGCACTCGCGGCGGACGATCCCACCACGGTCGCCGGCTACCGGCTGGCCGCCAGGCTCGGGGCCGGCGGCATGGGGAAGGTGTACCTGTCGTACACACCCGGCGGACGGCCCGTCGCGATCAAGCTGATCCGGCCCGAGTTCGGTGAGGACGCCGAGTTCCGCCGCCGGTTCGCCCAGGAGGTGCGCTCCGCGCAGCGCGTGCAGGGGCTGTTCACGGCCCCCGTGATCGACGCCGACCCCGAGGGCGCGCAGCCCTGGCTGGCCACCGCCTACGTCCCGGGCCCCTCGCTCGCCGACGCGGTCGTCACCCATGGAGCGCTGCCCGTCGAGACGGTGCTGCTGCTCGTCGCCGGGATGGCCGAGGCCCTGCACGTGATCCACGGCGCCGGGATCGTCCACCGCGACCTCAAGCCGTCCAACGTCCTCCTGGCCGCCGACGGACCCCGCGTCATCGACTTCGGCATCGCCCACGCGGCCGACGCCACCTCGCTCACCGGCAGCGGCGTCACCATCGGCACCCCGTCCTTCATGGCCCCCGAGCAGGCCGCCGGACGCAAGGTGACCCCGGCGACGGACATCTTCGCCCTCGGTCAGGTCGCGGCCTACGCGGCGACCGGCGTCCCGGCGTTCGGTGAGGGAACCTCGCACGGCGTGCTGTACCGGATCGTCCACGAGGAGCCCGACCTCAGCGCCGTGCCCGAGCGGCTCAGCGAGCTGGTCACCCGGTGCCTCGCCAAGGACCCCGAGGCGCGGCCGTCGATCCCCGAGGTCATCGCGCTCTGCCAGCAGGCGAACGCGGCGACGGTGCTCCGCA
Organism: Streptomyces sp. Root1304; assembly: GCF_001426405.1. Lineage (GTDB taxonomy): Bacteria > Actinomycetota > Actinomycetes > Streptomycetales > Streptomycetaceae > Streptomyces. The sequence goes on from NZ_LMEP01000023.1 coordinate 338,442, forward strand.
GGCCCGAGGACTGGCTGCCCGGCGCCGTCTCCGCCGACATCACCGCGCGCGCTGCGGCCCCCGCGCCCGTCCAGACGCCGCCGCCCCCGCAGACCGCCCCGGGGGCCGGCTACACGCCCACCGCTCCGGCCGGACCGGTCGCCCCCGGCGTGGCCTACGCCCCGACCGCCCCGGCGGGCCCGACCCCGCCCGTCGCCGCGCCGACCGCCCCGCCCGGCGGATACGGTCCGCCCGCCGCCGCACACCAGCCGGGACCCTACGGTCCGGCGACGCCGCCCCCGGGACAGCCGTACCCCGGACAGCCCCACCCCGCGCCGTCCCACGCGTACGCGCCGACCCAGGGCCCGGTCCCCGTTGCGCACCAGCAGTACCCCGGCGGTCCCGGCCGCCCGATGCCCATGCCCCCCGGCGCCCCGCGGAGCTCCGCCAAGCGCGGTCTGCTCGTCGCCGTCGCCGCCGTACTCGCCTTCGGCGTCGTCGGCGGCGTGACCGCCTACGCCCTGCTGAAGGACAAGGGGGAGCCGACCGCCTCGGACAACGACAAGCCGAGCGGCACGGGAGGCGCCACCACCTCCGGCACCACCGGCGGGACCGGAGCCACCGGCGGCACCCCGAGCAAGAAGCCCACCGCCCGGCCCGAGCCGACGCCCGCCGACTTCCGCAACATCAACCTCACCGCCGGCTACCACCTGACCCTCGGCGACGAGGTCGTCCGTCCCCAGGACGGCGAGGACGGCGAGTACGAACTGTCCTACGACACCGGCGGCTACCTCGACGCCGAGAGCGTCGGCGGCAACCTGGTGCTCCTCGACCCGGGGCAGCAGGGCTCCCTCGCCGTCTGCCGCGCGGAGACCCGGTTCACGCAGAACGTCTACATCAACAAGCTGTCCCAGGGCCGCCAGCTCTGCGTCACCACCGGCACGGGCCACATGGGCCTCGTCACCATCAAGGGCATCTCCCCGGAGGAGTCGCCCAGCACCTATCTGGCGATCGACGTGACGGTCTGGCGCAACGCGGCCCCCTCCTCGTAGCCGTACGGGGAAGCCGCGTCGGCGGTCAGGACGTCCTGACCGCCGACGCCGTCAGGACGTCCAGTGCGCCGACGCCGTCAGGACGTCCAGTGCGCGGGGCGCTCGAAACCCTCCGGGAGGCGGGTCGCGGCGTCCCCGCGGGCCGCGTTCAGCTGCGGCTGGGTCAGGAAGAGGGCACCGGTGAGGTCCGCTCCCGACAGATCGGCGTCCCGCAGGTCGGCGCCGATCAGGTCCGTGAGCGACAGGTCGGCCCCGGACAGATCGGCGGCGATCAACAGAGCCCCGCGCAGGTCGGTGCCCCGCAGCTTCGCCCCGCGCAGTCGCTTCCCGACCAGATCCGCCCCGCGCCGGCTCTTCGGCTTCCCGCCGGCCGTCGCGCGGACCAGCTCGCTCGTCCTCAGCAGCAGCCGGTTCACCTCGGCGCGCACCTCGGGCACGCTCAGCTTCTCCAGCGCGTCCGCCGGGCCCGCGGTCAGCTCCTCGACACGGGCGAGTGCCGTCCGCAGCTCGGCGTGGACCGGTCGGGCCGCCGGGCGGGCCACCGCCTCGGTCAGGTAGCGCAGCAGCTCGTGCAGCTGCCGCATCACATGGAACACGTCGTACATACGGCTCGCGGTCTCCGGCGCCTCCCGCCAGGACACCCCGCCGAAGGTCACCTGGGACACCTGCTGGCCGGCGCCGAAGCAGTCGTACACCGTGCAGCCCTGGAATCCGCTCGGGCGCAGCCGGGTGTGGATGCCGCAACGGAAGTCGTCCCGCAGGTTCCGGCAGGGCTCGCCGGAGGCCTTGTTCACGGCGAAGTCGGCCGACTTCGCGAAGGGCAGGGCCACACAGCACAGGCCGAAGCAGTTCGCGCAATCGCCGCGCAGCGCGGCTTCCCGGGTCTCGGGCACGGTGGAACGGTTCCTTCGCAGATCGGGGACGGTCCGCTCACCGTACCGCCTCCCGCCGAAACCGATTGCGGAGATCGTCGCGGGCCGGTGAGGATCGGTGCCATGCCGCACTTCACGACGTACGACGGAACCGAACTCGCCTACCGGATCACCGGGGAGGGCGAACCGCTGGTGTGTCTGGCGGGCGGCCCCCTGCGCGACGCCGACTACCTCGGTGACCTCGGCGGACTCTCCGCGCACCGCGCTCTGGTCCTGCTCGACGCCCGCGGCACCGGCGCGAGCGCCGAACCGGCCGACCCGGGGACGTACCGCTGCGACCGGCAGGTCGACGACGTCGAGGCGCTGCGCGCCCACCTCGGTCTGGAGCGCCTCGATCTCCTCGGTCACTCGGCCGGCGGGAACCTCGCCACCCTGTACGCCGCCGCGTACCCCGAGCGCATCCGCTCGCTCGTCCTCGTCACCTCCCTGGGCCGCGCGCTCGGCGTCGGCACCACCGACGAGGAGTGGGACGCGGCGGTGGAGGTGTTCGCGGACCGGCCCTGGTACCCGGAGGCACGGGCGGCGCTCGACGGCATCGGCCCGGACACCCCGGCGCCGCGCGTCCGCGAGATCGTCGCACCCTTCGGCTACGGGCGGTGGGACGCCGCCGCCCGGGAGCACGCCTCCGCCGAGAACGGGCAGAGCCACTGGGCGGCCGCCGCCGCGTACCACGGCGAGGGCGCGTACGACCCGGAGCGGACCCGTCGCGCGCTCACCGCGCTCACCGCGCCCGTGCTGATCCTGGCGGGGGAGTACGACGCCGGTCCCACCCCGGCGAAGGCGGCCGAGGCCGCCGCCTGTTTCCCGGGCGCCGAACTCGTCGTCCAGCCGGGCGCCGGGCACTTCCCGTGGGTGGACGACGCGGACGCCTTCGTCCGCCCCGTCGCCGCCTTCCTCGACCCCGAGGTGCGGACGGTCACGGTGGACGGCGTACGCCTCGCCCATCGGGTACGGGGCTCCGAGGACGCCCCGCCCGTCGTCCTGGTCCACGGGCGCGGCGAGAACAGCACGACCTGGGCGGAGATCGCGCGGGAACTCGCCGCCGACCACCGGGTGTACGCCCTCGACCTGCGCGGCCACGGACTCAGCGACCGGCCCGGCCGCTACGGCTTCGACGCCTTCCGCGACGAACTCGGCGGCTTCCTCAGGGCCCTCGGGCTCACCGGCGCCACCGTCGTCGCCCACTCGATGGGCGCCGCCGCCGCGTACCTCCTCGCCCAGCGCGAACCGGAACTGATCGGCCGGCTGGTCCTCGAAGAGCCCCCGGTCTTCTTCCCGCTCGACCCGCCGCGCCCGAGGGTCGCGCGTCCCGAGGGCCGCCTCGGCTTCGACTGGGAGATCGTCCCGGCCACCGACGCCCAGCTGAACGCCCCGGACCCCGCCTGGCGCGCGGAGGTCCCGATGATCAAGGCCCCCACCCTGGTCCTCGCGGGCGGTCCGGCCAGCCATGTCCCCCAGGAGCACCTGACGTGGCTGGCCGAGCATGTCGCCGACGGCCGCCTGGTCACGATCGAGGACGCCGGACACCTCGTCCACACCACACGGCGGGACGCCTTCCTCAGGTCGGTACGGGAGTTCGGCCTGTCGGGCTAGGGCCGGCGTTCCGGGCCCTTCAGGCCGGCTCGCCCGCCTCCCGCGCGTCCGCCTCCACCGCCACCGAGCGGGCCCAGCGGTAGTCCGCCTTGCCGCTGGGGGAGCGCTGGATGCGGTCGGTGAGGACCAGCTGGCGGGGGACCTTGTAGCCCGCCAGACGGGGGCGGCAGTGGGTCTGGAGGGCGTCCAGGTCCAGCGGCGGGGCGTCCGCGCGGAGCTGGACGACCGCGGCGACGTGGTTGCCCCAGCGGGCGTCGGGGACTCCCGCGACGAGGGCGTCGTAGACGTCGGGGTGCGACTTCAGGGCCTGTTCCACCTCCTCCGGATAGACCTTCTCGCCGCCGGTGTTGATGCACTGGGAGCCGCGCCCGAGGACGGTGACCACCCCGGACTCGTCCACGGTCGCCATGTCGCCGAGGAGCACCCACCGCACGCCGTCGCGCTCGAAGAAGGTCTCGGCGGTCTTGGCGGGGTCGTTGTAGTAGCCGAGCGGAACGTGTCCGCGCTGGGCGAGCCGGCCGATCTCGCCCGGGGTGACGGGGGAGAGGGTCGCCGGATCGACGACCTGGGTGCGTTCGTTGACGTGCAGCCGGAAGCCCCTGGCCGGGCCGGAGTCCTCGGTGGCGCGGCCGTTGGAACCGGACTCGGTGGAACCGAAGTTGTTGAGCAGCAGCACGTTCGGCATCAGCTCCTGGAGCTGGGCCCGTACGGTCTCGGACATGATCGCCCCGGACGAGGACAGGCTGAACAGGGCGGAGAGGTCCGTGTCCTTCTGCGGCCCGCGCAGCGCGTCCACCAACGGGCGGAGCATCGCGTCCCCGACGAGGGAGATGCTGGAGACCTTCTCCTTCTCCAGGGTGCGCAGCACCTCCTCGGGCACGTACTTGCGGTGCAGGACGACCCGCTGGCCGTAGTCGAAGGCGATGAAGGCGGTGAGCGTGGACGTGCCGTGCATGAGGGGCGGCGCGGGGAAGAAGGTGAGCCCGGCGCCGCCGGCGGCGACCCGTTCGGCCAGTTCCTCGGGGCGTTTCACCGGCTCGCCCGAGGGGGCGCCGCCGAAGAGCCCGGCGAAGAACAGGTCCTCCTGGCGCCACAGGACGCCCTTGGGCATCCCGGTCGTGCCGCCGGTGTAGATGATGAAGAGGTCGTCGGCGGACCGGGGACCGAAGCCGCGCTCGGGTGATCCGGCGGCCTCCGCCTCGGCGTACGGTACGCAGTCCAGGGCGACCGCTCCCTCGGGCGGGGTCCCCACCCGCACGAGGTGCCGCAGCTTCTCCGTCTGCGGCAGCGCCGCCGCGACCCGGTCGGTGAACTCGGCGTCGAAGACGAGCGCGGCCAGGTCGGCGTCACGGTAGAGGTAGACCAACTCCTCCTCGACGTAACGGTAGTTGACGTTCACCGGTACGAGCCGCGCCTTGAGGCAGGCGAGGACGGTCTGCAGGTACTCGACCCCGTTGTACAGGTGGAGTCCGAGGTGTTCGCCGGGCCGGAGGCCCGAGTCGACGAGGTGGTGCGCGATGCGGTTGGCCGCCTCGTCGAGTTCGGCGTAGGTGAGCCGGCGTTCCTCGCCCGTCCCCGGATGGTCGACGTACACCAGCGCCTCGCGGTCGGGGACCACGTCGACGACCGATTCGAACAGGTCGGCAAGGTTGTACTCCACCGTTCCTCCTGATCCCGGCTGGTTCCGACTCGTACGGCTGCGCACTGGCTCGGCGGTCATTAGAGCGCCGTCCGCCGACAGGGGGAAGGGGATGCGCAGAAGAATCTGACTGAGTGTCAGAAAACTATTGAACTGGACCCCCCACTCCTGCAACCTGTTCCAGAACTGGAGACGGGAGACCCCCATGGGCGGCACCGAACACCTCAGCGTGCGGCGCGAAGGCGCCACGCTCGTCCTCACCTTGAACCGGCCCGAGGCCAAGAACGCCCTCTCGCTGCCGATGCTCGTCGGCCTCTACGACGGCTGGCTGGAGGCCGACGCGGACGACAGCGTCCGCTCCGTCGTCCTCACCGGCGCGGGAGGATCCTTCTGCGCCGGCATGGACCTGAAGGCCCTGGCCGGAAAGGGCATGGAGGGCGAGCAGTACCGGGACCGGCTCAAGGCCGACCCCGACCTGCACTGGAAGGCCATGCTGCGCCACCACCGCCCGCGCAAACCCGTCATCGCCGCCGTCGAGGGCTACTGCGTCGCCGGCGGTACGGAGATCCTCCAGGGCACGGACATCCGGGTCGCGGCCGCCTCCGCCACCTTCGGCCTCTTCGAGGTCCGGCGCGGGCTCTTCCCCATCGGCGGCTCCACCGTCCGGCTGCCCCGCCAGATCGCCCGCACCCACGCCCTCGAAATGCTCCTCACCGGCCGCCCGTATACCGCCGAGGAAGCCGCCCGCATCGGACTCGTCGGCCGGGTCGTCCCCGACGGCACCGCCCTCGACGCCGCCCTCGACCTCGCCGAACGCGTCAACGCCTGCGGCCCCCTCGCCGTCGAGGCCGTCAAGGCCTCCGTCTACGAGACGGCCGAACTGACCGAGACGGAGGGGCTGGCCGCCGAACTCAAGCGCGGCTGGCCGATCTTCGACACGGCCGACGCGAAGGAGGGGGCGCGGGCGTTCGCGGAGAAGCGGCCGGCGGTGTACCGCAGGGAGTGACCCTTCCCCATCCCGCCCCCCGCTCACCCACCACGAAGGAGCCGTCCCATGACCGCCGCCGCACCCCCGCCGGAGGCCCTCCGCGCCCCCCTGATCGTGGAATTCCCCTTCACCCGCTCCCTCGGCCCCGTCCAGTCCGCCTTCCTCACCGGACTCCGCGACCGCACCGTGCTCGGCGTCCGCACCGAAGCCGGCGGCGTCCTCGTCCCGCCCGTCGAGTACGACCCCGTCACCGCCGCCGAGCTGAGCGACCTCGTCGAGGTCGCCCCCACCGGCACCGTCACCACCTGGGCCTGGAACCCCGAGCCCCGCCCCGGCCAGCCCCTCGACACCCCCTTCGCCTGGGTGCTCGTCCGCCTCGACGGCGCCGACACCGCCCTCCTGCACGCCCTGGACGCCCCCGGCCCCGAAGCCGTCCGCACCGGACTGCGGGTCCGCATCCGCTGGGCCGCCGAACGCTCCGGCGCCATCACGGACATCGCCTGCTTCGAACCGTACGAGGGCACCGCGGAGCGCGGCCCCGCCCCGCACGACGGCCGCTTCGACGAACCCGTGACCGGCATCGTCGCCCCCGCCCGTCTCGACTACACCTACAGCCCCGGCCGCGCCCAGACCCGCTACCTCCAGGCACTCGCCGAGCGCCGGACCGTCGGCGAACGCTGCCCCTCCTGCACCAAGGTGTACGTGCCGCCCCGCGGCGCCTGCCCCACCTGCGGCGTCGCCACCACCGACCGGGTCGAGGTCGGCCCCAAGGGCACCGTCACCACCTTCTGCATCGTCAACATCAAGGCCCGGAACGCCGAGATCGAGGTTCCGTACGTCTACGCCCACATCGCCCTCGACGGCGCCGGACTCGCCCTGCACGGCCGCATCGCGGGCATCCCGTACGACGAGGTCCGGATGGGCCTGCGGGTCGAACCCGTGTGGACCGAGGGCGGCCGGTACCCCGACCACTACCGGCCCACCGGCGAACCCGACGCCGACCACGACACCTTCAAGGAGCTGCTGTGAGGCCCGACCGAGAGGTGGCGATCGTCGCCTTCGCCCAGAGCGACCACCGACGGCACACCGACGACCTCTCCGAGGTCGAGATGGTCATGCCCGTCCTCCACGACGTCCTCCGGCAGACCGGACTCAGGGCCGCCGACATCGGCTTCACCTGCTCCGGCTCGTCCGACTACCTGGCCGGGCGCGCCTTCTCCTTCACGATGGCCCTCGACGGCGTCGGCGCCTGGCCGCCGATCTCCGAGTCCCACGTCGAGACCGACGGCGCCTGGGCCCTGTACGAGGCCTGGGTGAAGCTCCTCACCGGCGAGGCCGACACCGCCCTCGTCTACGCGTACGGCAAGTCCTCGCCCGGCTCCGTCCGCGACGTCCTCACCCGCCAGCTCGACCCCTACTACCTCGCCCCGCTCTGGCCCGACTCCGTGGCCCTCGCCGCCCTCCAGGCACAGGCCCTCGTCGACACCGGGGCCACCGACGAACCCGCCCTCGCCGCCATCGCCACCCGCAGCCGCGAGGACGCCGCCGCGAACCCGCACGCCCAGCTGCCCGGCGCCCGCGCCCAGGGCGACTACGTCGTCCGGCCGCTCCGCACCGGCGACTGCCCGCCCGTCGGCGACGGCGCCGCCGCCGTGATCCTCGCCGCCGGGGACAGGGCCCGCGAACTCTGCGCCCGCCCCGCCTGGATCCGCGGCATGGACCACCGCATCGAGGCCCACTCCCTCGGCGTCCGCGACCTCACCGACTCGCCCTCCACCCGCCTCGCCGCCGAACGCGCCGGAGCCTTCGAACGGCCGGTGGACACCGCCGAGCTCCACGCGCCCTTCAGCTCCCAGGAGGTCGTCCTGCGCAAGGCCCTCGACCTCGACGGGAGCGTGCGGGTCAACCCGTCCGGCGGAGCGCTCGCCGCCAACCCCGTCATGGCCGCCGGCCTCATCCGGCTCGGCGAGGCCGCCGCCCGCATCCACCGCGGGGACTCCGACCGGGCCCTCGCCCACGCCACCTCCGGTCCCTGCCTGCAGCAGAACCTCGTCGCCGTCCTGGAAGGGGAGCCCCGTGCCTAAGGAGCCCGTCGCCGTCGTCGGCATCGGCCAGACCAAACACGTCGCCGCCCGCAGGGACGTCTCGATCGCCGGACTCGTCCGCGAGGCCGCCGTCCGCGCCCTGGAGGACGCGGAACTGACCTGGGCGGACATCGACGCCGTCGTCATCGGCAAGGCCCCCGACTTCTTCGAGGGCGTGATGATGCCGGAGCTGTACCTCGCCGACGCGCTCGGCGCGGTCGGCAAACCCATGATCCGGGTGCACACGGCCGGCTCCGTCGGCGGCTCCACCGCCCTCGTCGCCGCCAACCTGGTCGCCGCGCGCGTCCACGGCACCGTCCTCACCCTCGCCTTCGAGAAGCAGTCCGAGTCCAACGCCATGTGGGGGCTCTCGCTGCCCGTCCCCTTCCAGCAGCCGCTGCTCGCCGGCGCCGGAGGCTTCTTCGCCCCCCACGTCCGCGCCTACATGCACCGCACCGGCGCCCCCGACACCATCGGATCCCTCGTCGCGTACAAGGACCGGCGCAACGCGCTCAAGAACCCGTACGCCCATCTCCACGAGCACGACCTCACCCTGGAGAAGGTGCAGGCCTCCCCGATGCTCTGGGACCCGATCCGCTACTCCGAGACCTGCCCGTCCTCGGACGGCGCCTGCGCCATGGTCCTCACCGACCGCGCGGGCGCGGCCCGTTCACCCCGCCCGCCCGCCTGGGTGCACGGCGGGGCGATGCGCAGCGAACCCACCCTCTTCGCCGGCAAGGACTTCGTCTCCCCCCGCGCCGGCCGCGACTGCGCCGCCGACGTCTACCGGCAGGCCGGCATCACCGACCCCCGGCGGGAGATCGACGCCGTCGAGATGTACGTGCCGTTCTCCTGGTACGAACCCATGTGGCTGGAGAACCTGGGCTTCGCCGAGGAGGGCGAGGGCTGGAAGCTCACCGAGGCCGGCGTGACCGAACTCGACGGGGACCTGCCCGTGAACCCCTCCGGCGGAGTGCTCTCCACCAACCCCATCGGCGCCTCCGGAATGATCCGCTTCGCCGAAGCGGCCCTCCAGGTGCGGGGAGAGGCCGGGGAGCACCAGGTCGACGGCGCCCGCCGGGCGCTCGGACACGCCTACGGGGGCGGCGCGCAGTTCTTCTCCATGTGGCTCGTGGGGGACACCGCGCCGACGGCGTGAACCGGCAGCCGCGGGGGTACGGAGACACGCTGAGGCCAGGTGTACGTTTTGCCCGGCGCACCTCACTCCATCGGGCGTACGCTGGGGCTTTCGCGGGGCCTCCCGCCGGACGCTCTGATCATGCGCCCGGCGTGCGCCCCCGGTGTGGGGGTGGAGAGTGGCACAGCACGACGGCCGGACGGCACGTCAGGGATTCGGCCTCTTCGAACGCGAGGCGGCCATCGGCGCGGCCGAGGAGGCCCTCGACCTCCTGACGGGCCTCGCCGACGACCCGCCGTGGCCCGACCGTGCCTCCGCACCCCGCGAGCGGCCCGGCCCCCGCCTCGTCGTGGTCCCCGGGCAGGGCGGCGCGGACACCGCGCGGCCCGCCGAGGACCCGCCCTCCGTCCGGAGCCCCTTCCCCGGCGGAGGACACCTCGGCGTCGCCGTCGACGGCGGTCCGGGCGCCGCGGCCGACACCGACGACCGGTCCCCGGTCGCCCCGCGCGGCGGCATCCTCGCCTACGCCGCTCCCGCCGGGCTCGGCAAGACCACACTGCTCGCCGAGATCCGCCGCCGCGCCGTCGCCCGCGGCTGCACCGTGCTCTCCGCACGCGGCGGCGACCAGGAACAGCGGATCGCCTTCCACGTCGCCCGCCAGCTCCTCCAGCCCCAGCTGGCGCACGCCACCGACACCGAACTCCGCGAACGCCTGGGCTCCTGGTACGACATCGTCGGCCCCGCCCTCGGCCTGCGCGCCTCCGCCGAGGGCTCGCCGCCCGACCCGCAGGGCCTGCGCGACGGACTCGACTGGGTCCTCACCCATCTCGCCGTACGCCGCGCGCCCCTGGTCGTCGTCCTCGACGACGCCCACTGGGCCGACCCCGAATCGCTCGGCTGGCTCGCCGCGTTCGCCCCGCGCGCCGAGGAACTGCCCATGCTCCTCGTCGTCGCCTACCGGCCCGACGAACTCCCCGACGAAGGCGCCGAGTTCACCGGCCACCGGTCCGGCCACCGCCCCCACGGACTGGCCCCGCTCACCTCCGACGCCGTCGCCCGGCTCGTCCGCGACCGGGTCGGCACCGAAGCCGACGACACCTTCTGCCACGACTTCTGGACCGTCACCTCCGGCAACCCCTTCGAGGCGGTCGAACTCGCCGCCAAGGTCCGCGACCAGGGGCTCGAACCCACCGCCGACGGCGCCCACGAACTCCGCGACCTCGCGGCCGCCCTCAAGGGCACCGGGCTCGTCACCCGGCTGGAACGCCTCGGCTCCGCCACCGTCCGTCTCGCCTGGGCCTGCGCCGTCCTCGGCACCGAGATCTCGCCCCAGCTCGCCGGGGCCGTCGCCGGACACGGCGGCGAGGCGGTCGCCGAATGCGCCGCCCGGCTCCGCGAGGCCCGCGTCCTGGCCGAGACCGAGGATCCCGACGCTCCCCTCCAGTTCGTCCACCCCCTCATCGCCACCACCGTCTACCGCTCCATCCCGGCCGCCACCCGCGTCGCCCTGCACGGCCAGGCCGCCTGGTGCGTCGTCGACGCCGGCCTCGGACCCACCGCAGCGGCCCGCCACCTCCTGGAGACGCACCCCGAGGGCGACCCCTGGGTCGTGCACCAGCTGCGCGCCGCCGCCTCCGAGAACCTCCGTGCCGGAGCCCCGGACGCGGCCCGCCGCTTCCTCGCCCGCGCCCTGCGCGAACCGCCCGCCGCCGACGACCGGGCCGCCGTCCTCTACGAACTCGGCTGCTCCTCGCTCCTCACCGAGCCCGCCACCACCGTCAACCATCTGCGGGCCGCCCTCGAGGAGCCCGTCGCCGACCCCGCGCTGCGCCACGGCATCGTCTATCGCCTCGCCCAGGTCCTCGCCCACAGCGACCGGCTCGTCGAGGCCTCCGAACTCCTCGGCCACGAGGCCCGGCAGGCCACCGACGCCCGCAGCAGGCTGCGGATGCAGGCCGAGAAGTTCATGTGGGACGTCCTGCGCGCCGACGAGCCCGAATCGCCCGCCCGCTCCCGGCGCCTCGCCGCCCTCGCGGACCGGCTCACCGGCCGCGACGTCACCGAGCGGTACATCATCGGACTCCGTGCCTGGGACGCCACCCTGCGCGCCGAACCCGCCTCCGTCGCCCTCAAACACGCCGAACGCGCCCTCGAAGGCGGTCTGACCTGGGCCGACGAGAGCCGTGGCTTCGAGGTGCCGGTCCTCGTCGCCCTCCTCCACCTCTACGCCGACCGGCCCGGCCGTGCCGAGGAACTCTTCGCCGCCGGAACCGCCGAGTTCGAGAAGCAGGGCTGGCGCGGGGCGCACCTCGCCTTCGCGTACACGCTCATCGGCTACATACGATTCCGTCGCGGACGTCTGATGGAGGCCGAGGACTTCGCCCGCTCCGGACTCCGGCTCGCCGAGCGCGTCGGCGCCCGCACCCCGGCCCTCTGGTACGCCACCGGCGTGATGATCGAGGTCCTCATCGCCCGCGGCCGTACGGACGAGGCCGAACGCGTCGCCCGCGAGCACGACTTCGGCGAACCCTTCCCGGCCGCCGTCACCATCCCGGACTGCGAGACCGTCCACGCCGAACTGCTGCTCGCCACCGGCCGCACCGAGGAGGCCGCCGAGAAGCTGGCCGCCGTCGGGAGGCGCCTGGACCCGCGCGGCAAGCGGAACCCCTCCTGCTGCCCCTGGCAGCTCAACCTCGCGCTCGCCGAGGCGGCGACCTCCCCGGCGAAGGCCGTCGCCACCGCCCACGAGGCGGTCGCCCGTGCCCGTCAGTACGGTGCGCCCTCCGCGATCGGACAGGCGCTCCGCGTGACCGCCGAGGTCTCGGAGCCCTCCGAGCGGGTGAAGCTCCTGGAGGAGTCCGTCGACTGGCTCGACCAGTCACCCGCCGCGTACGAGCTGGCCCGCTCCCTCGTCGCCCTCGGTGTGGCACTGCGCCGCACCGAGCGCGCCGGGGAGGCCGCCGAGCACCTCTACCGGGGCCTCGAGGCCGCCCAGGACTGCGGGGCGGACGCCCTCGCCGAGGTCGCGCGGGCCGAGCTCGCGGCGGCCGGGCTGCGGCCCCGCGCCCTCCACCCGGCGGGCACGGACACGCTCACCGCCCGTGAGCGCGCGGCCGCCGATCTCACCGTCCGCGACCAGGACGCGGCGGCCGTCCTCGGTGTCGACGCCGGCGCCGTCGGCCGGCTCCTCTCGGCCGTCTACCGCAAGCTCGGCACCGACCGCACGGGCCTCGCCCAGGCCCTGCGGAACACGGGACAGGGCTCCGACGAGCCCGACCGGAGGGACTGACCGGCCGGAGCCGCCCGGCGCGTCACACCGCGCGCCGGGCCACGTACCATGGCCGTATGTCCTTCCTCCGCCGCCGCAGCGCCGCCACACCCGCGGGCCCGGACTTCGACGTCCTGGCCATGGATCCGGGGGACTGGCCCGGCAACCTCGGCGCCGGTCTGCTGCCCGCGCCCGACGGCTCCTGCCAGGGCGTCTTCCTCCGGTACGACCTCTTCGGCGGACGCGGACCCGCGATGATCATCGGCAATCTGCCGGAGGGCTCCCCGGCGCGCGAGCTCGCGGACGGCCAGATCCCCTTCGAGGTGGCCCAGCTCCTCGCCGCCCTGGAGAACGACGAGCCGGTCGAGGTCCTCGACACCGAGGACGTCCCCGTCATGCAGGGCGACAACCTCCTCATCGTCCGGCGTCTGAAGCTCTCCGAGAGCCGGATCTCCTGCGTCCAGTTCGACCGCAGCGACAACGTCCTCGTGACGATCGCCAGTTGGGACCGGCCGATCACCGACGACCTGTACGCGCTGCTCAAGCCGCTGCCCGCCGAGCTGTTCCAGCAGGGCTGAGGGAGGGGCGGGGGCCGATGAGCGCGCGCGTCGACAGCTGGATCTGGGCGGTCCGTCTCACCAAGACCCGATCCCAGTCCGCCGCGGCCTGCCGCGCCGGACACGTCAAGGTCAACGGCGAGCGGGCCAAGCCCGCCCAGCCGGTGAAGCCCGGCGACGAGGTCAGGCTCTTCCACGGCGGCCGGGAGCGGATCGTCGAGGTCAAGGAACTCCACAGCAAGCGGGTCGGCCCGCCCGTCGCCGCCGAGGCCTATGTGGACAACAGTCCGCCCCCGCCGCCGCGCGAGCACGTCGCCGTCGCCGCCGTGCGCGACCGGGGTGCCGGCCGCCCCACCAAGCGCGACCGGCGCGAACTCGACGGCCTGCGCGGCCGCCGCGCCTGACGCCTGGGACAGGCCCTGGAGCCCGTCCTCGCGGGTACGAGGGCCGCTGCCCGGGACCTCCCGGCGGCGGCCCTCCGCCGTGTCAGCGCGCCCCGGCGCCGATCAGCCCGGACAGCCGCGCGGCCGAGGTGCCCAGCCCCGTCGGACCGCGTCGCAGCAGCGCGCTCCCACTGCCCGCGCGGACGTCGTCGGCGCCGTAACGCCGTACGCTCCGGTGCCAGTTGAGGATGCCGGCGAGCCAGTCCTCCAGCTCCCGCAGATATTCCTCGAAGGCCGCCCGGCCCGCCCGGTCCAGACCGAAGTCCTCGTACAGCAGCGGGACTTCGTGCTTCTTGAGGTGCTCGAACTGGCGCAGCCGGCCCCGCATCAGGTCGTCGACCATCGCCACCGCCGTCGGGTAGTCGCAGTCGAAGAACTTCTGCAGCACCAGCACGCCGTTGTGCACCTCGCCCTCGACCTCGATCTCCTTCTGGTACGAGAAGAGGTCGTTGAGGAGCGTCGCGTAGTCCATGACCGAGTGCTCGATGGCCCGGACGGTGCCGCTGAGGTAGAGCGCGGGCGGCAGCTCCTCGGTGTGCCGCAGCCGGCACAGCAGCATCGTCAGCTCCGAACCGAAGGTGGTCCGGCGCATCTCGATGTAGTCGACGGGGTCGGGCACCCGGTGCTGCGCCTGGTTGTGCAGCTCCCACAGCCAGCTGTCCAGCATGGCGTCGAGCGCCGTGCGCAGCTGGGCACGGGCCTCGGGCGCCATGGGAGCGGCGGTGCGGGCCCAGAGGTCGGCCAGGGACCGCTCCATCGGGTTCACGGCGAGCGCCGCGCCCGCGGTCACGTCCTCCAGCGGCATGCAGGCCTTGAAGCGTTCGGTCTGCTGCTTCGCCCCCCGGAGGTCGCGCGAGCGTCCGAAGACGAAGGGGTAGTAGTCGTCCCCGTACGTCCCCCAGGTCAGCCACTCGGCGTTGAGCTCCAGCTCCTCCGGCGTGGCGTCCGGGTCGAGCCCCGCCGAGCAGAGCGCGAGGTCGAAGCCCTCCGCCGTCGGCCGGTCCCAGATGTCGTCCAGGAGGCCCCAGTGCTCGGCCCAGTCCAGGGAGCGCCGCAGCGCGTCCTGGTGGTGGGGGCTGAGCGTCAGCGGGTACGGCAGGTCGAACTCCGGCAGCAGGGACGGCCCGACGTGCCGGTGCGGCACGTGGGTGAGCGTCCGCAGCCGGGACGCGGCGGAGCGGCCGAAGAGGGTGCGGATGTCGAGTGCGGAGGTGCCGATGACCCCGTCGAGCCGCGAGGGCCCGGAGAGCATCCCCTCGTTCATGTACCGGCTGGAGCGCATGTGCCACTCGTGGCCGCCGGACTGCCAGTCCTGGAGCCCCTTGGCGTACGCCGCGACGGCCGCCACCTCGTCCGGGCGGAGGCCCTTCTCGACGGCGAGCGGCGGCACCTCGGTCAGGGCGGTGTTCTCGAACTGGTGGAGCCGCGAGGTCAGCAGGTCGTTGACGGCGTCGGCCGCCTGCTGCGTCGTACAGCCGAGGAAGCGCTCCAGGACCAGCACGCCGTTGCTGTTCTCGCCCTCGTCCTCGACCTCCCGCTGGTAGGAGAAGAGGTCGTTGCGCAGGTGCACGGCGTCCGAGAAGGCGTCCCTGAGGACCCTCAACGGCCGGGAGTGGGCGACCTTTTCGGGGACCTCCGCGCCCGCCGCGTACTCGACGAGCCCAGCCGACCAGGGTGCGCCGCCGACCTTGCGCCGCATCTCGATGTACTCGACGGGGTTGGCGACGCGCCCCTCGTTGATGTTGTCGAGTTCCCAGAGCGACTCGTTGAGCAGGTGCTCGGTCGCCTCCGCGAACCGCACCCGCCAGCCCTCCGACATCGAGGGGACCGTGCGGCGCCAGAGGTCGGCGAGACCCGCCTCGACCGGGTTGGTGGGCTCGGGCATGCCCGCCGCCGGGTCCGCCGGCATGAACATCGGCAGCCGGTCCAGATAGGCCTTGCTGCCCGCCCGGTCCTGGGTGCGCTTGAAGACCTCCAGGAAGTGGTCGTCGAAGAAGAACACCCACGTGTACCAGTCCGTGACGAGGTCCAGGGCCTCCGCGTCGCAGTCCGGGTGGGTGTAGGAGCACAGCAGGGCGTAGTCGTGGGAGTCGAGGTCCTCCTGCTCCCAGACGCCCGAGCCCTCCAGCATCCCCATCTCCCGTGCCCACTCCCGGGTGTGGGTGCGGGCGGTCTCCACATGGGGATTGAGCCGCGCCGGATACGGAACATAGAAATCCGGCATAACGAAGGGCTGAGGCATGTGCTGAGGGGCCTTCCGGTGAGCAAGAACGCTGGTCTTCCGGCCCACCTTTACCCGTCGCCCGTACGGCGCACGCGATCTCCTGAATAGTCCTATGAACGCCGAAGGGGTGGTGCCGGACCCTGAGTCCGGCACCACCCCGCGCCTTTCGGCCAGCCCCCGTCAGGCCCGGGAAACCCGCACGTCAGCGGCCTTCACAAAGGCCACGCGATGGCCGAACTGGATCTGGTAGTACTCCTCCTGGCCGCGCACCACCCGGTGCCCGCTGGTATCGAACACCGGCGCGAAGAAGTACTCGCCCGGGGTCCGGTCGCCCACCACGTACCGCTGCCCGGCGAGCAGCTTGTACGACAGCGGCGACACCGACTGCACCGGCACTCCCGCCGGGTACGCCGAGGCCTCCGGATACGCCCGCCCGTACACCGGCACCTCCGCGAGCCCCTCCCGGGGCGTCAGGACCAGACCGCGCGCGTTCACCGCGGTCGGCTCCTCCGCCGGGTTGTGGAACCAGGCCTTCTGCCCGAGGTACCAGACCGCCGTCCAGTCGCCCCGGCGCTCCGCCACCGCGTAGCTCTGCCCCGTCGAGGCACGCGCCCCGGTGTCGTTGACCCCGGTGGTGGAGTCCTGCCCGCCCGGCCGCAGACCGATGTCCTTCACCAGGGGCGCGTCCGCGCTCGGCGCGGTGTAGAGGCGCACCGCCCCGCTGCCGTGCGGCACGCACGCCGTGCCGGTCGTCGCACAGCCCGTGTAGACCGGCTGGTGGCCGCTGTACTCCGGCCGGATCGTCACCACGCCGGCGTTCGGGCCCGCGCTGGGCGTGATCGGCCGGCCGAGCAGCCGGAAGTAGTGCGCCCAGTCCCAGTACGGCCCCGGGTCCGTGTGCATGCCCTTGATCGTGGACGACACCGTGCCCGGGACGTTGTCGTGGCCGAGGACGTGCTGCCGGTCCAGCGGGATGCCGTACCGGGCGGCGATGTACCGCACCAGCCGCGCCGACGACCGGTACATCGCCTCCGTGTACCAGGAGTCCGGCGAGGTCAGGAAGCCCTCGTGCTCCAGTCCCACCGACTTGGCGTTCACGAACCAGTTGCCCGCGTGCCAGCCGACGTCCTTCAGCGACAGGTGCTGGGCGACGTGCCCGTCGGAGGAACGCAGGGAGTACTGCCACGAGACGTACGTCGGGTCCTGCACCAGTTTCAGGGTGGTGGCCCAGTCGGCCTCCGTGTCATGGATGACGATGTAGTCGATCGACTGCGAGGCCGGCCGGTCCGCCTTGTCGTGGTTGCCGTAGTCGCCGTCGCCGAACTCCTCGTACGGCGCCGGGACCCACTCGCACGCCACCGTGGGCGGGCACTCCACCGGACCGCCGGCCGGCCGCCGCAGCCCGAGGGAGGTCATCTGCTCCGTGTCGGGCGCGACCGCGGGCGCGGCCGGCAGCGTCACCACCTGTCCGCTGTCCGTCGTCCGGGACTCCCCGGTCCTGATCACGTCGAAGACGTCGTTCGCGTACGTGGCCGCCGTCGCCGAGTCGTCCGCGCCGGAGTAGCGGGCCACCGCCCCGTACCAGTCGGCCGGGTCCGCGCTCGCCGGGAGCCCGGCATCGCGCTGCGCGGCCGCGAGCAGCGCAGCCCCGCCCTCGATGTTGGCCTCGGTGCCGGTGCGCAGCTCCTCGGCCGGAATGCCGGACAGCTCGGACGCCCGCTCCAGGGTCCGCAGCCGCGGGGGCAGCGACGCCGGGTCAGGGGCGGGCGACGAACCCGAGGGCGCCGAAGCGGTCCGGTCGGTGGAGCCCGCAGGGCGGAGGGCACGGGACTCGTCGCCGCGGGCGTCCTCCTCGCCCTCCGAGTGGTGCGGTGCGGCCGAGGCCAGCGCCGTCACCGCGTCCGTCAGATGCATCGGCCCGTAGCCGCCGGTCACGCTCGGCGCACCGCCGTGGGTGTCCCAGCGGGACTGGAGGTACGAGACGGCGAGCAGCACGCTCTCGGGGACGCCGTGGCGCGCGGCCGCCCGCGCGAACTGCCCCTGGAGGACACCCGCCTCGGGGACCTCGGCACCGGCCGGCGGCGCGGCGGAGAGCAGCGGGAGCAGCAGGGCGGCGGACGCGAGCACGCCCACCGCCCTCGGGACTCGGGGTGGCGGCGTACGTCTCGTGGACGAGGGACGGAGCAAGGCAGCCTCCAGAGGCAGGGGGTGACACGGGGGCGTGCGGGACCGAACCCGTACAGGGGTATCGGCTCCCGAACGATCCGTCAATCACGCCTGCAATCATGGAAGTTCCCACGTCAGAGCGGGAATGGAGGCCATCCGGCGGAGTTTCGCGGAGACGGGTCCCGGGCCTGGGACGCGTCAGTGGAGTGGACCATTGGTTCCGTGGCGGAGCCGGTCCGGGGGTCGGGGTGAACCGGCACCGGCGGCGGCCCGGCGGCGGACATGACGATGCGCCGCGTCCCGGTGTGTCGGCACCGGGCGCACGGCGCACCCACCCCCGTGTCGTCGGTCGGTCCCGCGCCTCAGCGCGTCCCGACCGCCGCGCGCACGGCCCGCCGTGCCATGGCGCAGTCGTCGTGCAGCCGCCTCAGGAGCAGCCGCTGTTCCTCACCGGGCGCGAGCGCCCCCGTCGGCACCGGTACGGAACCCGCCGGCGGAGCCTCCTTCATGGTGCGCTGCACCGCCGTCTCGTAGGTGCGGATCTCCCGCGTCAGCACGATCATCAGGTTCACCAGGAAGGCGTCCCGGGAGGCGGGACCCGCCTGCTGGGCGAGCTGGCTGATCTGACGGCGGGCCAGCGGCGCGTCACCGAGCACCGCCCACAGCGTCGCCAGGTCGTAGCCGGGCAGGTACCAGCCCGCGTGCTCCCAGTCGACGAGGACGGGTCCGGCGGGGGAGAGGAGGATGTTGGAGAGCAGGGCGTCACCGTGACAGAACTGGCCCATGCCCTGGCGGCCGCCCGCCTGCGCCAGGCCGTGCAGCAGCTTCTGCAGGTCGTCCCGGTCACGGTCCGTGAAGAGTCCCTGCTCGTGGAAGCGCGCGATCCGCGTGCCGTAGTCGAGCGGCGCGTCGAAGGTCCCGGCCGGCGGGCGCCAGGCGTTCAGCCGGGCGATGGCGCCGAGCGCGGCCCGCACATCGGCCCGGGGCGGCGCCTCGACGGGGTGGCGCGAGAGGGCCGCCGCCCGTCCGGGCATCCGCTCGATCACCAGCGTGCAGTTCTCCGGGTCCGCCGCGATCAGCCGCGGCGCCCGCACCGGCGGACGATGGCGGACGAAGGAGCGGTAGGAAGCTATTTCGTGCCGGAACCGCTCGACCCACGCGGGGGAGTGGTCCAGTAAACACTTCGCGACCGCCGTGGTCCGCCCGGTCGTCCCGACGATGAGTACGGAACGCCCGCTGCGCCGCAGCACCTGCACCGGATTGAACTCCGGGCAGATCCGGTGGACCGAGGCGATGGCCATCTTCAGCTGCGCCCCCTGGGGGCCGGACAGGTCGAGTCTTCCGCTGATCGGCTGCGTGCCCGTGCCACCGGTCCAGCGCCGCGGCCGGACGGCCTGCGGGGCGGGGGCGAGGTACGGGCCGGCGCCGGCGGGGACGATGCGGTGCTGCGGCCGGGGCGGGGCGGACACGGAGGACGATGCTGTGTACATGGAGGTGACAGATCCCTTCGTGTGCCGACGAGTTGCGTGCGTCGCCCCGCCCGCCCCCGGTCCGCACCCTGGGGAATGAGGGCCGGTCGGCGGGGCGGGGTGGCGCGTTCCTACCTGACACCCGGGCGCGGGTGGCGGAACATCCAGCGCACCCTGGCGAACCCTGGCGAATTGTCGCCAGGCCTATGACAGAGGGCTACTGTCAACTCAGCCGAGAACCTGGGGGCTTAGACGTGACCGGACAAACCAACACCCGCCTTGCAGACCTGTTCGGCCTGGCCGGATGGTCCAAGGGCGAACTCGCGAGGCTCGTCAACCGGCAGGCGGCGGCCATGGGCCACCCCCAGCTGGCGACGGACACCTCGCGGGTGCGGCGGTGGATCGACCGGGGCGAGACCCCGCGCGATCCCGTTCCCCGGGTGCTGGCAGCACTGTTCACCGAGCGACTCGGCCGTGTCGTGACCATCGAGGACCTCGGGTTCGTACGACACGGGCGCAGCGGAAAGCAGCAGGACGTCAGGAAGACGGAGAACCCTGACGGGCTGCCCTGGGCACCCGATCGTACGGCGGCGGTCCTCACCGAATTCACGGGAATGGACCTCATGCTCAACCGACGCGGCCTGGTGGGCGCGGGTGCCGCGCTTGCCGCCGGCTCCGTACTCAGCAACGCCATGCACGACTGGCTGCAGAACGACCCCGCACGCCAGTCCACCCCCCAGCGGGCCACCGATCCCCTGCACGCCGACCCCGCCGGCTTCGACCGTTACGAAGCGGCCCCCATCGGGTCGCAGGAGATCGAGGCCCTGGAGCACTCGGTGGAGGTGTTCCGCGCCTGGGACGCCTCCCGGGGCGGCGGTCTCCAGCGCAAGGCCGTGGTGGGCCAGCTCAACGAGGTGGGCGGCATGCTCGCCTACCGCCACGCCGACCACCTCCAGCGGCGCCTGTGGGGCGTCGCCGCCAACCTGGCGGTCCTCGCGGGCTGGATGTCCCACGACGTGGGCCTCGAACCCACGGCGCAGAAGTACTTCGTGATCGCCGCCCACGCGGCCCGTGAGGGCGGCGACCGGCCCCGGGCCGGCGAGGCGCTCTCCAGGGCCGCACGGCAGATGGTGCACCTGGGCCGTCCCGACGACGCCCTCGACCTCATGAAGCTCGCGAAGGACGGCTCGGGCGAGCGGGTGCTGCCCCGGACCCAGGCCATGTTCCACACGATCGAGGCCTGGGCGCAGGCCTCGATGGGCCGCGGGCAGGCCATGCGCCGCACCCTGGGCGAGGCCGAGGAGCTGTTCGTGTCCGACCGGCGCGACGAGAAGACGCCGAGCTGGATGCAGACCTTCGACGAGGCGGACATGCACGGCATGCAGGCCCTCGCCTACCGCACCCTCGCGGATCACGACGCGACCGCCGCGGTGCCGGCCCAGCACCATGCCAAGCTGGCGCTGGAGTTGCGGCGCGGCGGCCATGAACGGTCGAAGCTCTTCGACCACATCTCGATGGCCTCGGCCTGCTTCATCGCCGACGATCCGGAGCAGGCGGACCGCTACGCCAGGCTGGCCCTGATCTCGATGGGACAGACCTCGTCGCACCGCACCTGGGACCGTCTCCGGGAGATGTACCGCCTCACCGGGCAGTACGCCGGATACACGAGGATCGACGGTCTGCGCGAGGAGATCGAGGAGGCCCTGCCGAGGTCGCCGGTCAACCGGCCGAGGACGGGCGAGGCCTGAGGGTCCCGGCATCGAGGGTTTTCAGTTCGAGGGAGCGTCCCCCGGGTCATCGTGCGGGTCGTCGTTCGGCGACGGGCATGCGTGGCGTACGGGCGAGGCCGCCGTCACCCCACGCGTACCACCATCACGCAGGCGTCGTCCTCGCGTTCCTCCTCGCCGAACTCCTCGACCACCGCGCGGACCCCGTCCTGGGCGTCCCGTGCGTCGGCGAGCCGGTGTCCGAGGGCGAGCAGGCGCCGTGCGCCGGTGTCGTCGTCCGTTCCGCCGCCGCGGGTCAGTCCGTCGGTGTGCAGGACGAGGACGTCCCCGGGGAGCAGCCGGGTCTCGGCCTCGGCGTACACGGCCCCGGTCGTCGCTCCGAGGAGGACGCCCTCGGGGCGCCGGAGGAGGTGGCCCGTCCCGTCGCGGAACAGCAGCGGGGCGGGGTGGCCGGCCTGCGACCAGGTGAGGGTCTGGGCCACCGGGTCGTAGCGGCAGCACATCGCGCTCCCGAGCGCGGGCTGCACGGAGGTCTCCAGGAGCTGGTTCAGATGCCCCATGAGCGCGGCGGGGCGGATCCCGGCGACGGCCATGCCGCGCAGCGCGCCCAGGAGCATCGCCATCGAGGAGGTCGCGGCGACGCCGTGGCCCGTCAGGTCACCGACGGTGAGCAGCGCGTCCCCGTCGGGCAGTGCCAGCGCGTCGTACCAGTCGCCACCGATCAGACCGGTGCTGGCGGCCGGGAGGTAGTGGGCGGCGACGTCCAGGGGTGCGGGGCCGTCGTGCGCGAAGCGGAGCGAGCCGCGCCAGGGCGGCAGCACGGCCTCCTGGAGCTCGACGGCGACCCGCCGCTCGGTCTGCTCGATGTGGCGGCTGCGCTCCAGGGTGTCCCGGGTCTCCCGGACGGCGCGCTGGCTGCGCCGGAGTTCGCTGACGTCGCGGAGGACGGCCCACATGGACGCGGTGCAGCCGTCGGCGTCGAGGACGGGCTCGCCCGTCATGTGGACGGTGCGGACCGTTCCGTCGGTCCGGACGATCCGGAACTCGCCGTCGATCGGCCTTCCGTCGATCAGGCAGTCCGTCACCATGCTCTGCAGCAGCGGCTGGTCGTCGACGAACACCATCGTCGGCATCTCGTCCAGCGACATGGGGCCGTTCTCGCGCGCGCGTCCGAAGATCTGGAACAACTCTTCGGACCAGCTGACCTCGTCCGTGAGCAGGTTCCACTCGGCGCTGCCGACGCGGGAGAGCAGCGAGCCGGTACGGGCCGGGGCGGGTTCGCCGTAGGCGGTGCCGGGCTCGGCCACGTGCGGGACGGCCGGAGCGGTGTCGGTCGCGGAATCGGCGTCCGACACCGTGTCCGGCCCCTCGGGCGCACCGGCCCGGAGCTGGCCCAAGTGGGCGCCGAGGTCGTCGAGCTGATGAACCGCGAGGTCACAGAGGGCGCGCTGCCACCGCCGCCGGGGATCGTCGTCGTTCGCCACGGCGTCCTGGCGGACGGCGACCAGCTCGCCGCGGAGGCGGCGGGTCTGCGAGATGAGCGCGTCGACCGCACCCGGCTCCGGCTGCTGGGCGGGGCGGTCCGCGAACAGAGGGGACGGCATGTCGTACTCCGATACAGGCGCGGCACGGCCAGGCCAAGGGGGAAAGGGAGGCCCGCATACGACTGTTGCACAGCCCGGGACGACCCGTAAGGGCTTTGGCAACACTCGATCCGGTGGTGCTTGTGGCATATGCCAAAGGCCCGGCGAATATCGGCCAGGCCACGACGGGTTACGGTGCGGGGGTGGTGAACGACGACGGAATCGACACGGTGGGCACCCGCACGGCGGCCAGGGACACGGCGAGCGCCGGCGGGACAAGAGGCCCGGTGGGGGCGGCGGTTACGGCGGTGACGGGTGTGACGGATGAGGTACGCAGGGCGGGGGCGGGACGGGTGTACGGGGTACCCGACGACGTGTCGCACGCGGCTCCGACGGTGACTCCGCGTACGGATCGGGGCGAGTCTCCGGCGGGGGCGGCGGGGGCCGGGACGGGGGGTCGGCCGACTGTGCCGGCCGACGCGATCCTCGGGCCGTCGCCCGTGGTCCCGACCCCCGTGGCTCCCGTCCCCGTCGGCACCGCCCTCCTGCTCGCCGCCGCGCCCGCCGGGCGCGGACGGGTCATGGACGCCGCTTCCGTGCTTCCGGCCCTCGCCGCCGTGCCGCCGGGAGCCCTCACCGGCACCGCCACCGCGACGGTCGTCGAACTCGCCGACCCCCTCGACCCGCAGACCGTGCTCACCCGGCTCCGCGCCGCCGCCGCGAGCCCGGGTCCCCTCCTCGTCTGCCTCGCCGGGCAGCTCCACCTCGACCGGCGGCAGCGGCTGCTCCACCTCGCGCTCGCCCGCACCACGCCCGCGACCCTCCGCTACACCGCGCTGCCCTGGCACTGGCTCGTCGGCGAGCTGAGCGTACGGTCCCCCGGCACCACGACCGTCGTCGCGGACCTCGCGGCGGACCCCGACGCGTGGGAGCGCCTCACCGCCGCACCGGACCTGCTGCACCTCGGACCCGGCCCGGCCCTCTACGGGAGGGTGACGGCGCCCCCGCGACGGGGCGAGCGGGCGATGCCCGACTACCTGCGTTCCTGGGCGGAACTCCGGCGCTCCGGCGCCCGACTGCCGTACGCCACGCTCCACGCGGAGTCCGCCGCGCGGACCGCCGCACCCGCCCCGGCCCGGCTGCTCCTGGACCCGGCCGCGGCCGCACCCGTACCTGCCCCCGCTTCCGTACTCGCTCCCGCTCCCGTGCCTTTTCCGGCTTCCGTGCCCGCGCCGACTCCCGTACCCGCTCCCGCTCCCGCGCCGGGCGCGGAACAGGATCCGCACCCCGCGATCCTGGCCGCCGCCATGGCCGGCCGGCACGGCGAGGCCGCGGCGGTGGCCTCCGCCTGGGAGCGCGAGGCCCTGCGTCACCACGGGCCCCGCTCCATGGAGGCCGTCCACTGGACGGAGGTGCGCGCCGACCTCGCCCGCCTCGCCGGGGAACCCGCGCGCAGCTGCGAACTGTGGCTCGTCGCCGCCGAGGCCCGGCTCGCCCTGCGGCAGGCGACGGACGACCCGGACGTCGAAGGGGCCGTGGACCGGGCGCACCACCAGTGGGAACAGATCGACGACCCGGAGCGCGCCCGCGACCTCGGCCCCACGCTCGTCGACGTGCGCCGAAGGGTCCCGGGCCGCCGACCGGGAGCACTGGCGGCCCTCACGCGCCGCATGACCTGACAGCCACGGCGCGGCGGGCGCCGCCTGCGCGGGGTTGCCCTTCGCCGTCTTCACCCCCCCGGAAGCGTCGCCCGCCGTCGCCTTCCACCTGCGCGCCCGCGCACCCGTACCTCTCTATGATCGTCTCGACGTGAGGCCGTGACGGGGGAGTTGTCGATGAGTGTCGGACGCGTACGGACACCGGGTGTGCTGGGGGCGCTGGCCGTCCTGGGGGCGGTCCTCGTCGGCTGCACCTCGGGAGGCGGATCCGACGGCGCCCCGGGAGGCCCTTCGGGCAGCGCTCCCGGAAGCACGGGCAGCACGCCGACCGGTGCGGAACCGGCGCTGACGGAAGCCGTGGCGCGGCAGGTCTTCGAGAAGTACGTCCGGGAGAACGCCGCGGCCGACGCCAAGGGGGATCTCGCGGCGACGGCCCGCATCGAGGGCGGCCGGCTCCTGGAGGAGAGCCGGGCCGAGGCCCGGCTGCGCGCGGCGAAGGGGGAGAAGGACGAGGCGGTCCGCTATGTGAAGCCGGTGTTCCTGATCCCCGGAGCAGGAACGGGGGCAGGGGCCGGGACAGCGGGGTCCGCTCCGCAGAGCTTCGCCGTGCTGAGCAAGCGACAGGGGCAGGAGTCCGACCGTTCCTCCGTCCTGCACTACTTCGTGCGCGAAGGGGACGGCGGGGGGTGGCGGGCCGTCGTGGCCACCTGGGTGGTGACCGAGCCGGCGGCGGGCACGCCGAGCCCACCGGAACCGGAAGCGTCGCCGGAGAAGGGCGTCATCGCGCTGCGGCCGGAGGTGCTCCCGTCCCCGGCCCGTGACGCCTCGGGGCGGACCGAACTGTCACCGACGGGCGTGGCGGACGGCGCTGTGTGCGGGAAGTACGGGGAGTTCCTCAGCTTCACCGTGCCGGGAGGGAAGCCCGACAGCCCGTACTTCGTGAAGGGCGAGTTCACCGGCAAGCTGGTCGGCTTCTTGAACGGCTGGCACGAGAAGCAGCTCGTACGGGACTTCACGTACCGGCCGGTGGGGCAGGCGCTGCCGGTGTTCCGTCTGAAGAACGGCGGTTCGCTGGTCACCTGCACCCTCGAAGGGACCTTCCACGACCGGGGCCGCACTCCGGCGGACTGGATCTCGACGAACGCGGGCAGCGACACGGAGGTCCTGCTGGGCAGGGCCGGCCGGAAGTGGAGCACCATCGAGGAGGTGTGGAGCGTGACGGCGGTGGTCGAGCTGCCGAAGGGCGGCGGGCCCGCCACGGTCCTCTCCTCGAACGCGTACAAACCGACGAAGATGTCCGTGAAGGGCGTCGAGTGGAAGTGAACGGGCGCGGTGCACCGGGACGCCCGCCGGCACCGGCGGCCGGCTGACCGGAGGGACGCGCCGACCTCTACGGCCCGCGTCAGCAGTCGCGGGCGTCTTCCACCGCCTCCCGGACGTCCGGGTGCGGGTCGTCGGCGAGGCCGTCGAGGAGTTCGGCGACCCCCGGGGTGGACCAACGGGCGACCGCCGACACCAGATCCGCCCGCACCCGGGGGTCGGGGTGGGCGGCGAGACGGCTCAACGCGGGGAGCGGGCCGCGGCGACGCATGCCGAACCAGTACAGCGCGTCCCGCAGCGCGGCGGGGTCCCCGGGATCAGCGGCCGCCACCCGGTCGAGCAGCACCCTGACGGGCGGCGGCGGGCCGTCCAGCGGGTGCGGCAGCCGTTCGCGCAGCCGCCGGGCCCCGTAGCCGCCGCGCACACGGCACCCGACACAGGTGCAGGGGCGCGTCGTGTGCGCGTCCGGGAAGTACCGCCAGCCCGCCACCTGCGGCGCGGCGCGGACCCGGTGCACCTCACGCGGCCGGATCGCCCGGGGGACGAACACCTCCCACCCGCGCGGGTCCTCCAGCGCCGAGATCCGCCGCACCGCCTCCGCCGCGGGAACGGTGGCCTGGGCATCCCGCACGCGGTCGGCATAGCGTCCGACCAGGACCTCCTGGGCGTCGTCGAGGCGCACATGGACGGCCACGAGCCCGCCCCGGCTGCCGAAGCGGGCCAGCTCGCGCAGCCATTGGTGGGTCAGGGCGTACGACGGAAGGACCGGGAAGCAGTAGACGCCGCGCGCGCCGCCCTGCCCGTGGGCGGCCGCCCTGATACCCGACCGTCGGATGCGCGGCGCGTTCGCCGCTGAGGTCATGTGCACGAACATCGCCATGGCACGGATCGTAGGTGACCCGTTCCTCGGCGTCGGTGTCGGCGTCGGGGAAGTGGATGTACGGCGGCCGGGGGCCCGGGTCGAAACCCGGGCCCCCGGCTGAAGTGCCGGTCAGGACTACTGGGTTGAGGATGCCAGAGCGGTGCGGACGGCTGCCTCGACGTGGGTGGCGGCGTTGGTGTGACCGGCGGCGTTGGGGTGCACGAGCGTGGCCCGGTTGCCGTCGGCGCACTCCAGCGTGATCGGACCGAGGGCCACCTCGGTCGGCCAGTACGAGCCCGCCGTCCCGCAGACGCCCTCGACCCACTTCACGTCCCGAGCCTGGCAGGCGTCGTGTCCGACGCTGGAGGCGGCGGTGTCGACGTACTCGCCGCCGGACAACTCGGTGATGGCCTCGATGATCGCGTTGAGGTGGGCGTTCACCCCGTGCATCCAGGCGATGTCCCCGTGGGTCAGCGAGACCGTCCCGAGGCCCTGGATCGAGGCGGCCAGCTCCGTGGTGTCCTGGCGGTCACAGCTGGTGGCGTCCTCGGGGAAGATCGTCGGGTAGCCCACCGTGATGATCCTGGCGTCGGGCGCCTTCGTCTGTACGGCGCGCACCATGCCGGCGTATTCGCGGGTGACCCGGTCGTACTTGTCGTAGATGGACTCCGGGTCCAGGAACGGGCCTCCGCCCTCGTAGGCGTCCCGGCAGGGGGTGGCCTCGTCGGGCTGACCGACGCCGGAGATCAGGCAGGCGGAGAGCATCTTCCCGAACGGCATGCTGTTCCCGCCGACGCCGATCGTCACCACGTCGGTGTCCGCGTTCAGCCCGGCCCGCTCGACCTGGGTCGCCACGTCGGGCCAGCCGTCCTCCGGAGCCTCCACCGGGCTGATCGGCGTCTGCCGGGCCGAGGCGATCTCGTTGATGACGGCCCCGCCGCAGCTGACGTCGGTCAGCTTCACCGAACGGCCGGCCGGCGGCGCGGCGGCGAGCCGGGCCGCGACCAGGTTCGGGTACGAGCCGGTCGTACGGTCGCAACCGTCCCGGTTCGCGTCGCCGAGCGCGGGGCTCGGGTCTCCCAGGTCGAGCAGTGGATCATTACGCTGCACACTCAAGCAGTTGCGGTGAGTGACTTGCCAGTTCGCGGATGATCATTCACTCTCCCGTGTCCGCGGAGGCTAGTTGGGGTGTGATCGGGTCAGGGCGTGCCTGTTCGGGGGCGTGGGACGCGACCCGCCCCCGTGGCCCCCGGAACCCCGGCCGGGCTGAGATGATCGGACCCATGCCCGCCTCCTCGACCCCGGCCGCGACCACGAAGCCGGCCCCGACCCCCGCCTCCGCTTCGGCCCCGGCCTCCGCTCCGGTCTCGGCCCCCGATGCGGCGCCGGCCTCCGTGCCGTCCCCGGCCGTCCCCCTCACCACCGAGCGGCTGCTCCTGCGGCCCGTGCGTGCGAGCGACGTTCCCGAGGTCACCCGGCTGTGGACGGATCCCGGGGTCAGACGGCATCTGGGCGGGCCGGTCACGGAGCAGGTCGTACGGATCCGGCAGCGGCGTGTGGTGGGGGCGCCGGGCGTGCGCGCGGTCCTGCGGGCCGCCGACGGCGTCCTGCTCGGGATCGTGACGGTGGAGCCCGCGGCGCGGGACGGGGAGACGGAGATCTCGTACCAGTTCCTGCCCGAGCACTGGGGCCGGGGCTACGCGCGGGAGGCCGTCGCCGCCGTCCTCGACGTCACGCTCCGCGGGACCCCGAGTGTCGTCGCGCTGACCCAGCAGGCGAACCACCGTTCGCGGCGGCTCCTGGAGGACGTCGGCATGAGCCACGTCTCGTCCTTCGTCGAGTACGAGGCCCACCAGGTCCTCTACCGGCGCCGACGCTGACCCGGCCGACCCGCGCCGCCCGCCGCATCCGCCGCGCCACCTGAAGTCCCACGCGCCGCCCCGCCCCGGCACCGATCCGCGTACGCTCTGCGGATCGTCCACCGGGGCGCCCGCGTCGAGGTCCTCCTCGGTGGGAACCCGGTCGTCGACCGCACCGACACGGCGGCCACCCGCGCCGAGGCCGTGTCGGACCGTACGTCCGCGGGGGCCGGGCCGGCCGCCGGGACACCTACGCCAAGGAGCCCCGACCCATGTCCTTCCTGGTGATCGGCGAGTGCGTCGCCGACATCGTGCCGGCCCCGGCGGGCTCCGGCGCGGCCGACCGGGTCCACCCGGGCGGCAGTCCCGCAAACGTCGCCTACGGCCTCGCCCGCCTCGGCCGGGACGTCACCCTGCTCACCCAGCTGGCGGACGATCCCCACGGACGGCTGATCGGCGACCACCTCACGGGCGCGGGCGTGAAGGTGGAGGTCGGCGGTGTTCCCGCCCGCACCCCGTCGGCGGTCGTCGGCCTCGACGCGCACGGCGGGGCCGCGTACACCTTCGACATCGCCTGGACCCTGTCGGCGGGGACGGCCGGGCCCGCGCCCGCCCATGTGCACATCGGCTCGATCGCCGCCGTCGTCGCTCCCGGCGCGGACACCGTCCTCGCCGAGGCCGAGCGGCTCAGGCACGGGGCCACCGTCAGCTACGACCCCAACGTGCGGCCCGCGCTGATGGGGGAGCGGGCAGCGGCCGTCGCCCGCGTCGAGCGCTGTGTCGCCCTCGCCGACCTCGTCAAGGCGAGCGACGAGGACCTGGCCTGGCTGTATCCGGGCGAGGACCCGTACGCGGTCGCCGCCCGCTGGCTGGCCCTCGGCCCGGCCGTCGTCCTGGTCACCCGGGGTGCGGCCGGCTCCGTCGCCCTCACCCGGCACCACACGGTCGCCGCCGGGGCGCCCCCGGTCACCGTCGTCGACACCGTCGGGGCGGGCGACTCCTTCATGTCCGCCGTCCTGGACACCCTCGCCGGCCGGGGGCGGGAATCCCTCGGCGGCCTCGACGCCGGGGACCTCGCGGAACTGCTGCGGAGAGCGGGCGCGGCGGCGGCCGTCACCGTCTCACGGGCGGGCGCCCTCCCGCCCGACCAGTCCGAACTGGACGCGGCCGGGCGGGAGTTCCCCGTCAGGTCCGGGCGTGCGTCGTGATGTCCGAGGCGAACTGCTCGACCATCTCCGGCGTCACCGTCGGCCGGCACTCGGCGATGGCCTCCAGGTAGTCCACCGTGCTCGCCCCGGGGGCCGAGCCGTCACCGGCGCGCACGCCGACGGAGAGCAGGTCCCGCTCGAAGGAGGCCTGAGCGGCGACCCGGGCCGCGTGCTCGATGTCGGCCGGGGTGAACAGCTCGCTCGCCAGGACGAGTTCGTCGATGTCGACGTCCGCCCGGCCCTCCGTGTACCGGGCCCAGATCGCCGCCCACGCCGCCTTGTCCGGCGTACCGATCGGGATGAGGTAGTCGAAGCGGCCCGGGCGCAGGAACGCCGGGTCGAGGGAGCGGTTCGAGTTGGTCGCGCAGACGAGCAGCCGCTCGTCCCGCTCCCTGAACCCCGGTATCAGCTTGAGGAGTTCGTTGGTCACCCCGTGCATCCGCCGGGCTGCGCGGGCTCCGAGCGGACCGGGGCGATCTCCTCGACCTCGTCGATGAAGACCAGGACCCGCTCCAGTTCGGCGATCCGCGCGAACGCGGAGCGCAGGGCGGCGGCGAGGTTCCCCTCGTCCGCCGGCCGCGACGGGAGGATCTCCACGAACGGCCGGCCCAGCCGTGAGGCGATCCCGCGAGCGAAGGTCGTCTTGCCGGTGCCCGGCGGGCCGAACAGGCAGACCGCGCGGGGCGGCCGCACCCCGTGCCGGCCGGCCCGCTCCGGCTCGGCCAGCGGCAGCACCACCCGCCGCTCCAACTCCACCAGGAGCGCGCTGGCGAGACCCCGGCCGCGCCACGCCGAGGAGATCGCGATCCGCATCACCCAGGCCCGCTCGCCGGAGACGCAGGCGAGCGCGGCCCCGATCGGCGCGCCCTGGTGGACGGCGACGACGGCGGGCTGACGGGTGGTGAGGGCACCGATGCACTCGGCGAGCGAGAACACGGACTCCTGGCCCAGCTCGGCCGTGGTGTCGATCAGATGGACGACGGCCGCGAGATCGCTCTCGCGGTAGTCGTGGATGTGCCAGTTCACCGGTGGTACCGCCCCTCGTTGGTGCCGTTGCGGCGAGGCTGGGCGGGGTCCCGGAGGCCGGTCGTGCTCCATCCTGCACAAGGCGGTACGGGCGAACGCGCCGTACCGGCTCTATGCGGCGTGGAGCGGTCCGACGCCGTCGGTCGTGGCCCGATCCCGTCCCGGCACGCGAAAAGGCCTCCGGAAGGAGTTCCTTCCGGAGGCCTGCGTGCCGACGGGGCCGGCGGGGAAGCCGGGGCGACGACGGGACCGTCAGTAGGCCGGGGCCAGCTTCGGGTTCGGGCCGTGCGCGTTCTGGTGCTGGTCGCCCTCGGTGGCGGCGAACACGATGAGCACGATGAAGCCGACGAGCGGCACGAGGGCGATCAGCACCCACCAGCCCGAGCGGCCGGTGTCGTGGAGCCGACGGACCGTCACGGCGAGGGACGGCAGGAAGATGGCGAGCGAGTAGAGGACGCTCAGCAGCGAGAAGTCGAGCGCCGTGCCGATGACGCCGATGACGATCGCGATGATGAAGTTGATCAGCTCGAACATCCAGAATTCCTGGCGACGGGCGCGGCCGCTGAACACGGCGTACTTCTTGAGAACGTCGATGTACCAGTTCACTTTGTCCCCCCAAGGACTGGGTATGCGAGCGGGAGCCTGTCCCTGTGGAGCAAGCTTTACGCAGAACTTAGGTGGCTGAAACCACATGGGTCAATTCGTTACCGGGTAGTGGCCGTTCCGGCGCGCGGAAAAGTGAAGGGCGGCGCCTCCGGTGAGGGAGGCGCCGCCGTTCGGGGAGAGGATCAGAACGTCACGTCCTTCTCTTGGTCATCAGCAGTCCGCCGGCCGTGAGGGAGAACAGGCAGACGCACGCGCCGGTGATCACATTGCTGAGGATCGTGCCCGTGTCGGGGTTCCGCGAGACCACCCACGGAGCGACGATCAGCCAGGCGCCCAGGAGCAGTACGACGAAGTTCAGGTCCTGCGACCGCTCCGGAGCCATCGACATGCACAGGCCGAGGGCCGCGAGAGCGATGCCGACGACCAGGTTGGTGATGGCGAGTTCGGGGCGGGCGGCAGAGAAGTGAACCGTCCACGCGGAGATCGCGGCGTAGATGCCGGCGAGGATCACGAGTTCCTCGACCGCCGCGACACCTCGGGTCTGGAGCATACGGGCATATCGGTCCCGCATTTCCGGCGCATCGGGGTGTCCCGCGATATCACCAGGACGGTGAGAGACGTCGGCCATACGACTCGCCTCCTTCTGGCGTCGTGCACGTCTGACCGCACTTGCGGCGAATGGGGCCGCTGCTTCATTGTGCGCTTATCTGGTCTTTATGTGTAGATCTGCCCGATAAGGGAACCGCACAGAATTTGAGCTGCGCATATGCAGGGAACTGCCAAAGAGGGGTTCCGTTCAACAAAAGTTCAATTCAAACGCGAACCATCTGTCGTTTCGGTGTGCGGGGAGATCGGCAGGTCCGGTGCGGGCCGGGTGCACGGCGCGGCTCCGGCGTAGCCTGGAAGTGGACTCGGGGCCCGACTCTCCACCGCCGGGAGCGGATGATGGCCGGCATCGTACGAAGAAGCTTCGACGCAGCGGACGAGACCCGCCCCTTCGAGGACGGCAAGGGCAGGCTCGACCTGCTCACCAGCGGACGCGGCCCGGTCGGCCGCGCCGTGTTCGAACCCGGCTGGAAGTGGTCCCAGCACGTCAAACCCCTCGCGGGCACCGACAGCTGCCAGGCCTCCCACGTCGGATACGTCGTCAGTGGCCGGATGAAGGTCGTCATGGACGACGGCGAGTCGGCCGAGTTCGGCGCCGGCGACTACATGGAGGTCACTCCCGGACACGACGCCTGGGTACTGGGCGACGAGGCCTGCGTGGCCCTCGACTGGACGGGCTTCGGCGACTACGCCAAGACGCAGGGCTCCTGACGCTCCACGGGCCACCTCCGCGCACGGGTGGCCGGGGGAAAAGCCCGGGCCACCCGCCGTCGCCGACGGCACAATGCGCGTATGACCCACCAGGACCAGCACACGGCGGCCACGCGCACCGCGACCGCCGCCACGGCGGGGGAGTGACGCGCGTGTACTCCCCCGGAACCCCCGACGACGCCGACATCGCCGAGGCCATCGCAGGCGAACTGCACCTCATGGACCCGGCCGTACGCCTCTCCAGGGCGCGCGCCACGGAACTGCTCGACCCGGAGTTCGTCGAGGTCGGCGCCTCCGGCAACCGCTGGAACCACGAGGAGATGCTCGCCGACCTGCCCGACATGGCCGACAGCGCCGAGGACGGACCGCGCTACGAACCCACCGGCTTCCGCGGGGTGCTGCTCGCGCCCGGCATCGTCCACCTCACCTACGAGACCGTCCGCGACGGCCTGCGCGTCCGGCGCAGCTCCCTCTGGCGCCGCGACCCCGCCGGGCCGCCCGGCGCGGGACTGCGGATGTACTACCACCAGGGAACGCCCGTACCCGGAGCAGACGTTCAGCCGTAGGCGTCCGTGACGCAGTCGACCGCGCACCGGCCGTGCTCGAACCGGAGCCGCAGCACCGCGGCCGCGTGCCGCCGCTCCACCTCGTCGTAGCCGTAGCGCTCCCGCGTCATCCGCACCACGGCCTCGACGGTGACGATCGCCGGTTCGCCCTCACCGGCGGACCGGCGGGCCTCCGAGATGACCTGGTCCGCCGCCCGCCGCAGATGACGGACGTACTCCCGCCGCGCCATGGTCCGCGCCCGCGAAGCGGCGAACGGCCGCGCCGCGCGCCCCTTCCAGACCACCCCGGCCGTCATGAGTCCCACACCCGACAGCCCGATGAACGCCCCCATCAGGATCCCGCCCCACCCCATCGCCGGCCGCCACCTCCCCCTGCACCCGCCGCTCCGCACCAGCCCTCCGAGTCTAGGGCCCGTCCTTCCCGGCAGGCCGAGCTCGCCACGCGACCCACGGGAGCCGTCCCCGCCGGGGCCGCGCCGTCCCCGCCGGGGCCGGAACCGTCACCTCCGGGGTCGTGACCAGGAAGGCGCCCAGATCTCGGGGTCCGGGCGCGTGAGGTCCGGGGCCTCGGGGGAGGCGCCGAGGCGGTCGCGGAGGGCGAGCAGCGCGGGATGGGGATTGTCCACGGCCCAGAGCAGTGAATGCGGGTAGACCGGGGTCGGGCCGTGCACGCCGACGCGGCGCAGGCGGTGGCCCTCGGGCCAGACCAGGCGGGTCAGCTCGCCGACGAAGGTCGCCAGGCCGGGGGAGTTCGCCACCTTGTCGAACAGCGGATCGGTGCCGAAGTCAGGACCCGTCACCTCGATGGTGAGCCCGAACGCGGCGGCGAGGTCGGCGTAGTAGGCGGCCCACTCGGTTCCGCCGACCACCCCGGGCACCCAGATCCGGTGCCCCACCAGCTCCGCCGGGGTCACCCGGCCCGCCTCCGCGAAGACGTGCTCCGGACCCGTCAGGAGCTGCATCGGCTCGTCCAGGACCGGAAGCGCCCCGATCCCCTCGGGAAGCCGCCGGCCCGGCATCGTGACCGCCCGGAACGACGCGTCGACCGTGCCCGCCCTGAGCGCCGCGACGGCCGCGTCGGCGTCGAAGAGCGTCACCACGTCCAGCTCCACCTCCGGATGGGCCCGGTGGAAGTCGCGCAGCAGCGCCGCCGGTGCCAGCCGGCGGCCGATCACGTCCACCCGCAGCGCCCGCCGCCCCGGACGCACGGAGGCGAGCGCCCGCGCCTCGGCGTCGAGCAGGGCGCGCGCGTGCGGCAGGAACGCCTGCCCGTCGACCGTCACCTCCGCGCCCCGCCCCGTGCGGGTGAAGAGTCGTACCCCCAGCTCCTTCTCCAGGGCGGCGACCCGCTTCGAGACGGCCTGCTGGGTGACGGACAGGTCGTCGGCGGCCCGCCGGAACCGGCCCGAGTCGACGACGGCGAGGAAGGTGCGTACGGCTTCGAGATCCACGGCGCGCAGCGTAGGCCGACAACCGCCGGTTGTGGTGCGCGCGACACCCGGTTGTTTGATCCGGACGCCCGCCGCTCGCTTGGATGGCGGCGGTCCCGGCGCGGTCGCGCGGCGGGCCGGCGAGAGGAGTACGGGCATGTGGCGAGGGGTGTCCCTGGGCCGGGACTACGGGTGGCTGTGGGCGGCCTACGCGGGAAGCACGATGGGTACCTGGGTCGCCTTCAACGCCTTCCCCCTGCTCGCGATCACCGTCCTCCACGAGGGCACCGCCGCGGTGGCCGCCCTCGCCGCGGTCGGCGCGGCCGTCGGCGCCGCCGTCGCCGTACCGCTCGGCCCCTGGGTGGAGTTCCGCCGCAAGCGCCCGGTCATGATCGGCATGGACCTGGTGCGCTGCGCCGCCATGCTGAGCGTGGCCGTCGCGTACGCGTTCGGGCGGCTCGGCTTCGCCCAGCTCATGGTGGTCTCCGTCCTCGTCGCCGCGGCCGACATCACCTTCGGCGCGGCCTCCGGAGCCTTCCTCAAGTCGCTCGTCCGCCCCGAGGGACTGCTCGTCGCCCAGGCCCGCTTCGAATCGACGACCTGGACCGCGACCGTGATCGGACCGCCGCTCGGCGGCGCGCTCTTCGCGGTGCTCGGCCCGGTGGCGACGGTGGTGGCCGACGCCCTGAGCTATCTGCTCTCGGCGGCCGGCATCCGGGCGATCGGGAAGCGGGAGGAGCGGCCCCCGGGCGGGACGCGCGCCCGGCTGAGCGCGGGCGACCTCCTCGAAGGATGGCGGCACATCCTCGCCCATCCCGTACTTCGCCCCCTGTTCCTCAACACCGTCGTGGTCAACGGCCTGATCATGGCGACCGCCCCGCTCCTCGCCGTCCTCATGCTGGGTCCCCTCGGCTTCAGCCCCTGGCAGTACGGCCTCGCCTTCGCGATCCCCTGCGCCGCCGGACTCATCGGCTCCCGGCTCGCCCGGCCCCTCGTCCTGCGCTTCGGGCAGCGCCGGGTCCTGCTCGTCTCGGGCACACTGCGGGCCTGCTGGCCCATCGGGCTCGTCCTCATCCACCCCGGCGTGACGGGGCTGCTGCTCGTGATCGGCGTCGAGTTCGCGCTGATCGGCTGCGCGGCCGTGTTCACCCCGGTGCTCTCCGCCCACCGCCTCGAAGTGACGGACACCGGACGCGTCGCCCGCACCCTGACCGCCTGGTCGGTGAGCACGAAGACCTCCATCGCGGCCATGACCGCGCTGGGCGGAGCCCTCGCCACCGTCACCGGCCCCCGGGCGGCCCTCGGCGTGGCGGGCATCCTGCTGCTCGCCACCCCGCTGCTGCTGCCCTGGGCCGCCGGAGCGCCACGAGCGGGTATTGACACGTGTAAATCCTCGGTGGCAGGCTGATCGTCCGGCCCTGTGCCCCGCGCAGAAGGAGCAGCACCCCATGAGCACCACCGTCACCACCACCCGTGGGCCCGTCCGCGGCGAGCGCCGCGCCGACGGCAGCCACCGGTTCCTGGGCATTCCCTACGCACAGCCGCCCGTGGGTGACCTGCGCTTCGCCGCTCCCGTACCGCCCGAGCCGTGGTCGGAGCCGCTCGACGCCACCGCCTACGGGCCGACGGCGCAGCGCCGCCCCTTCTCCGAGGTCACCACCATCCCCGAGCCCTCGATCCCGGGCGCCGGAGTCCTCAACCTCAACGTCTTCACCCCCGACACCGACCCGGCGGCCGCCCTGCCGGTCCTCGTCTGGATCCACGGCGGCGGCTACGTCGCCGGCTCGGCCGCCAGCCCCTGGTACGACGGCGCCGCCTTCAACCGGGACGGCGTCATCCTCGTCTCCCTCGGCTACCGGCTCGGCATCGAGGGCTTCCTGCACCTGGAGGACGCCCCCGACAACCGGGGCGTACGGGACTGGATCGCCGCCCTGGAGTGGGTGCGGGACAACATCTCGGCCTTCGGCGGCGACCCCGCCAAGGTGACCATCGCCGGGCAGTCGGCCGGCGGCGGCGCCGTACAGACGCTGCTCGCCGTCCCCAGCGCCCGCGGCCTGTTCCGCGGCGCCCTCTCCGTCTCGGGCGCGATCCCGCGCCCCGACGGCCCCGAGATCGCCCGCGCGGCCTCCCGGCTCCTCACCTCCCGGACCGGCCTGCCGGCCACCGCCGCCGCCCTCCGGGACCTGAGCGACGACCAGATCCTCGACATCCAGGACCTCATGGCGGAGCCGGGCCCGGACCGCGGCGAACTCCCGCCGATGCTGTGCCTCGCGCCCTTCGCCGACGGCGAGCTGATCCCGGTCCCCGCGCAGGAGGCGCTGACGACGGGCGAGGCCGGTGCGGACGTGCCGCTGATGCTCGGATTCACCGAGCAGGAGTTCGCGATGATCCCCGCACCCGGACCGGACGGCCCGCCGCTGCCCGTCCTCCTCGGCGGCCTCGGACTCGACCCCGCCAGGGCCGAGGCCCTCACCGAGGCGTACGCGGAGGGCGGCCCGGAGCTGCTCTTCGGCCAGGCGCTCACCGACTCCATGTTCCGCGCCCCGGCGCTCGCCGTCGCCGACGCCCGCGCCGCGCGGGAACGGCCCACCTGGCTGTACGAGTTCACCTGGCGCTCGCCGGTCCTCGGCCTCTCCTTCCACTGCCTCGACCTGCCCTTCGCCTTCGACCTCCTGGACGCCGAGGGCGTCGCGGACATCGCGGGCGAGGCGCCGCCGCGCGAGCTGGCCGACGCCCTGCACCGGGCCTGGGTCGCCTTCGTCACGCACCAGGACCCGGGCGCCGACTGGCCCCGCTACACCTCGAAGGACCGCGCCACGAAGATCTGGGACACCGAGCCCGGCGTCGCCCCGGACGCACTGAGCCGGGTACGCGCCCTCTGGCTCGACTGAGCCGGGTACGCGCCCTCCGGCTCGACCGGGCCGGAGGCGCGTCCCGACGACGGCCGCCGGGGAGCGGCCGTCGGGGAGGCGGGGCAGGGGCAAACCAGGGGTGGGGCGGGGAAGGACGGCCGGTGCCTCGGCGGCGCGGGACCGGCGGTTCCGACCCTGCGGCCCCTGCCCCGGCCTCCTCGGACAGGTGGCCCGGGACCGCCTGTCGGTGCCCCGCCGGACGCACCCCGAGGGGGGATGCGCCCGGCGGGGCACGTCCGTCCGTGACCGGGCGCCTGTGGGGACGGGCGCCCGGTGCGGCGGAGGACCGAAGGCCCGACGGGAGCCCGCCCGCCCCTTCGCCCGATAGCATCGCGCAGCCCGGTCCCGCACCCGTCACGGAACGGAACGCCCGATGCTGAAGGACTTCGCCGAGCTCTCCACGCCCCTCGTCGCGGACGCCTGCGTGCGGCTCGGGGAACCCCTGCGGGCCGCGCCCGCCGGGATCATGCCCGTCGTCGACGGCACGCGCGTCGCCGGCCGGGCGCTGCCCGTACGGCACCACGGGAGCGTCGACGTCTTCCTGGAGGCGTTCACCCGCGCCGAACCCGGCGACGTCCTCGTCATCGACAACGCCGGACGACGCGACGAGGCCTGCATCGGCGACCTCGCGGTCCTGGAAGCCGAGGCTGCGGGCGTCGCCGGAGTCGTCGTGTGGGGCCTGCACCGCGACACCCCCGACCTCGTCGGGATCGGGCTGCCCGTCTTCTCGTACGGCCGCCACGCGCCCGGCCCCGTCCGGCTCGACCCCCGGGAGCCCGACGCGCTGCGCACCGCGCGCTTCGGCGGGCACGAGGTGACCGGCGACGACGTCGTGTTCGCGGACGACGACGGCGTGCTCTTCGTGCCCGCCGCCCGCGCGGACGACGTCCTGGACGCCGCCCGCGCCCTCTTCCGTACCGAACGCGAGCAGGCCCGCCGCATCAGGGCGGGGGAGACCCTGCGCGCCCAGACCCGGTTCGACGCCTATCTGGCGGGCCGGGCAGAGGACCCCTCGTACACCTTCCGGCAGCATCTGCGCCGGATCGGCGGCGCGATCGAGGAGTGAGCCCGGCGCCGCGCGCACCGGAACGGGCCCGGTTCAGCCCTCGAAGCCGACCGTGCCGTCCGGCAGGATCGCCTCCACGCGCGCGCCGTGCTCCACGGTCCGGCTCACGGTGCAGAACTTCTCGTGCGTGAGCCGCACCCCGCGGGCGAACACCTCCGCCGCCTTGGGGTTGTTGTCCGGCAGCTCGAACTCGTAGCTGACGCGGATCCGCCCCACCCGGCCGTCGTCCTCGGGGCCCGAGACGGACTCCACGACGATCCGCAGGTCGTCGTGGTCCACGGCCCGCGCGGTCCGGTCCACGACGAGCCCGCCGCAGCCGCCCATCGCCGCGAGCAGCAACTCGACCGGGGTGAAGGAGGGCTGCGCGTCCGCGTCGTCGGCGGCGGCCATCCGGACCTCCGCGCCCCGGTCGTTGCGGGCGGTCCAGTTCCGGTACCCGGTGCGGACGGTCTCGATCCGGTAGTCGGCCATGGAGCGGTCTCCTTCGTTCTGGAAGTGCGTCCCCGTACGGTACGGGCGCCCGCCCACGCAACCCCACCGCCCCCGCCCGGCCAAGCGGACGCGCCGACCACGGCCAGGGCCTGCCGTCACACGCCCGGCTGCCCCGCGATGCCTGGCACGCCCAGGCGTCAGCGCTCCGGCGTCCCGGCACCGGACCCGTCCGCGTGCGCCCGTACCACCGCGCCCCACGCTTCCGACACCGCGCCCCAGACCGTGCGCAGTTCGGGTTCCGCCTCCCGTACGGTCCGCACCGCCGCATTCGGGTCACCGCCGACCGCACGGAGGCGCGCGCCGTCCTCGGCGGCCCAGGCCGCGACCGCGTCCGCGCCGACCTCGGGATGGAACTGCACCGCCCATCCCACGCTCCCGACCCGGAACGCCTGGTGGGGGCAGTCGTCGCCGGTCAGGAGCGGCACGGCGCCCTCCGGCAGCCGGTCGACCTCGTCCCAGTGCCACTGGGCGGCGAGCGCGCCGTCCGGCACGCCGCCGAGGACCGTGTCCCGCTCGGCGGCGGGCAGCCTCCGCAGCGGGACGGCGCCCACCTCGGGGCCCCGGGGACGGGTCGTGACCGAGCCGCCCAGGGCGTGGGCGATCAGCTGCCCGCCCAGGCATATCCCCAGCAGCGGCGTCCCGCCGGCCACCGCCTCGCGGACGAGCGCGCGGACCGAGGGCAACCACGGGGCGGCCCCCTCGTCCTCGCAGTTGACGGAGCCTCCGAGCACCAGCAGCCCCGCGTGGCCGCTCAGGTCGGGCGGCAGGGCCTCGCCCCGCCAGGCACGCACCACGTCGAGCCGCAGGCCCGTGCCCGTGAGGCGCTCGCCGACGAGACCGGGCCCGGCCTCCTCCTCGTGCTGCACCACCAGAACGTCGGTCCCGCTGTCCGCGGCCACCCGGATTCCCGTCGTCACGGTCGTCCCGCCTCCCACTCCCGTCCCGGGGACACCTCGTCGTGCCCGCCGCCCCGAGGATCGCCGACGGGCGGCCCGGCGGGAACCCTTACGGGGCCCCTCGGTGATCACACCTGAGTACGGGGGTGCGCACGGCTGAGTACGGCGACCGATACGACGGCCCGCCGCGTGCTGCTGGACTGTCACCATGACCTCCGACGCCCGGCGCATCCGCCCGCTCCAGCACGTCACCGCCGCAGGCACGGCCCTCGCCGTGGCCGTCGGCCCGCTGGTGCTCGGCGCCCTGCTCGTCCGGTCGGCGGGCGGGGACCCGATGGCCTCCGTCAACGCCCTGATCGCGGGCGGCGGCCAGCGCGCCAGGATCTCCCGCGCCCAGCTCCGCTCGGGCGCGCGGCTGCGGTCGGCCGGCGGGCGGCGGATCCCGGGCGTCCGGCTCCGCGCCGTCCGGCTCCGGCCCGGCACCCGGCCGCACCCGGAGGCCCGGCCGTACCCCGGCGCCCAGCCGCGTACCGGCCTCCCGAGCCGCCCCCGCCTCCGGCCGCGCCCGGGGTTCCTCCCCCAGCGGTCGGCGGGTGCCGGGGCGGCGTCCGGGATCTCCACGCGGCCGGGGCTCCCGGCGTACCGGCCCTCCGCCGGGAGGCGTGCGGCGGTCGTCCCCGTCCCGCGCTGGATGGTGACCGTCACGGAGCCCCTGCGGCGTTCGTCGCAGGCCAGGCCGTAGCGGTCCGCCTGCCGCTCGCGGCGGCGGAGCCCGGGAATCCCGTACTCAGTCGCGCGGCCTGCGCACCAGGAGGAAGGCCTGCGGCGTCTTCTCCTCGGGGTGCGGGGCGCGCACCAGGCGGGCCGACTCGACGAGGCCCGCGTCGGCGAGGAGTCCCGCCACCCGGTCCGGGGACCAGCGGTACACGTCGAGCGCGACCTCGTGGCCGTAGGCCCGCTCCAGGCGCACCCGCTCGTTCCCCACCTTGAAGGCGACCAGGGCGAGCCCGCCGGGTGCGAGCACCCTGCGGAACTCGGCGAAGGAGGACGTGAGTTCGGCCTCCGGCATGTGCACCGTCGAGTACCAGGAGAGCACCCCGCCGAGGGAGGCGTCAGGGAGGTCGAGGGCGGTCATCGACCCCACCTCGAAACGCAGCCCCGGATACGTCTCCCGGGCCACCTCGACCATGCCCGGCGACAGGTCCACGCCGAACACGTCCGCGCCGAGTTCCCGCAGGTGGGAGGTCACCC
Source organism: Streptomyces sp. Root1304 (assembly GCF_001426405.1). Lineage (GTDB taxonomy): Bacteria > Actinomycetota > Actinomycetes > Streptomycetales > Streptomycetaceae > Streptomyces. Next base: position 379,753 of record NZ_LMEP01000023.1, read on the forward strand.
GGCCGGTGCCACAGCCGAGGTCCCCCACCGTACGGGGGCCTCCGGCGGCCTCCACCTCCGCCACGAATCCTTCGAGCACCGCCCGGTCGAGCGGGGTCTCGTCCAACTGGTCGCCCAGCAGCCGCTGATAGGCGACGGCGACGGTGTCGTACGAGCGGCGGGTGGCGGTGACGTGCGCGGATTCGGTCATGGCGGCACACTACGGCGGCGGCCGGACGTCACGGCGGCGGCCGGACCCCCACGACCCCGGGTCAAGCCCCGAGACCCCGACTCCAGCCGATCGTTTGACGCTGCCCTGACAATCAAGCACCCCCGAACAGTCCCGCGAGGTCACCCACATGAGCGATGATCAGCGCATCCGATGAGGCCCCCGGCGCGCAGCCCCGGGGGCCATGACGAAGGGCACCGAATGGCGAGGCGGCACCCCGCGCGGGACGACCACCCCACGAGCGGCACCGGGGACGCGGGCGCGTCACACCGCGCGCACCCGAACGGCGTCGCCGACGGCACCGACGGCGCGGAGAGCGGCGGCGCTCGCGGAATCGGCCGCCGCCGCTTCCTCGGCTACGTCCTCGCCGCCCCCACCCTCACCGTCGCCGCCCAGCTCGGCGCCGAGGCCCTCGCGCCCCGGGAGGCCGCCGCGGCGGCCCCGGCGCTCATCCCCTCGCTGCCGGGACCGGCCGAACTCCTCGACCTCAACGAGCTGCTCACCCTCGCCGCACTCCCCACCAGCAACCTGATCACCATCCGTCTCGACGCCGACGGCACGGCCCACTTCGCGCTGCCGCGTGCCGAGGTCGGCCAGGGCGTCACCACCTCCAGCGCGATGATCGTCGCCGAGGAACTCGACCTGCCCCTCGACAAGGTGAAGGTCACCCTCGCCGACGCCCGGCCCGAGCTGCTCTTCAACCAGCTGACCGGCGGCTCCAACACCACGTACTCCACGTACACCCCCATCCGGGTCGCCGCGGCCGTCGCCCGCGGCCGGCTCCTCCAGGCCGCCTCGCTGGTGCTCGGGGAGGCCGTCGGGACGCTCACCACCAAGGCGGGCGCGGTCGTCTCCCCGGCCGGGGCGCTGCTCGGCTACGGCGAACTCGCCGCGAAGGCGGCCGCCCTCACCGACACGGCGGTGCACGTGGAGCTGAAGGACCGCGCCGACTTCCGGGTCATCGGAACCGGTCAGCGCCGGGTCGACGCCCTCGAAGCGGTCACCGGCCGCAAGAAGTTCGCCATGGACCTCCAGGTCCCGGACGCCCTGCCCACCATGGTCTGCCGCCCGCCGACCATCAACGGCACCGTCCGCTCCGTCGCCAACCTCGCCGAGGTCCGGGCGCTGCCCGGCGTCACCGACGTCGTCACCGTCTCCACCGGCGTCGCCGTGCGCGGCCGCACCTTCGGCCAGTGCGTCGACGCCGTGCGCGCCCTCCGGGTCGACTGGGGCCCGGGAACCGCCGAGGGAGCCTCCGACGCCACCGTCCTGGAGAAGCTCCGGCGCGCCGAACTCCCCCTGGTGGTGCCGCCGCTGCCGCTCCTCACCAAGGCGGTCGACGCCCGCTTCACCTTCCACTTCGCCAGCAACGCGGCCCTGGAGACCAACTGCGCCGTCGCGGACGTCCGGGCGGACTCCGCGGAGATCTGGGCCTCGCTCAAGGCGCCGATCGTCGCCCAGGAGGAGATCGCCCTGAAGCTCGGCCTGCCGGTCCCGGCCGTGCGCGTGCACGTCACCGAGGGCGGCGGCTCCTTCGGGCGCAAGCTCTTCCACGACGCGGCCCACGAGGCCGCCGAGATCTCCCGGGCCATGGGCAAGCCGGTGAAGCTCATGTGGCACCGCACCGACGACTTCCGCCAGGGCCGCACGCACCCGATGTCCACCTCCCGGGTCCGTGCCACGTACTCGCTCGGCGAGGTCCTGACGTACGAGCAGCGCCACACCTCCGTGGCCACCGACTTCGGGCACGGCATCGGCGAGGTCCTCACGGCGGAGGCGGCCCGGCTGCCCGTCGCGGACCTCACCTTCTCCGAGACGATGTTCCAGCTCACCCAGATCAGCCCCTACCACCTCGGCGTCACCACCCAGCTGCTCGCCGAGACGGACAAGGGCTTCAACACCGGGTCCATGCGCAACATCTACTCGCCCAACGTCCGTTGCGCGCAGGAGCTCGTGCTCGACGAACTCGCCCAGCGGATGGGCCAGGACCGTTACGCGATGCGGCGCAGGCTCCTCAAGGACGCCCGGGCCCGCGCCGTCCTGGACAAGGTCGCCGAGGTGGGGGAGTGGGGCCGCAGCATGCCGGCCGGGACCGCGCAGGGCATCGCGGTCCACACCGAGTACCACTCCGCCGTCGCGATCCTGGCCGAGATCGACTGCCGCCCGGAGACCACAGGGCGGAAGATCCCCGGCGCGTACACGGGTCCGCGCGTCACCAAGGTGGTCTGCGCCGTCGACGTCGGCCTCGCCGTCAACCCGCGCGGCCTGGAGGCCCAGATGATGGGCGGTATCGCCGACGGCATCGCGATCACGCTGACGTCCGGACTCCACCTGAAGGACGGGCACTTCCTCGAAGGCAGCTGGGACCAGTACTTCTACACCCGGCAGTGGAACACCCCGCCCGAGCTGGAGATCGTCGTCATGCCGCCGACCGGCGACAAGCCGGGCGGCGCGGGCGAACTCGCGGTGGCCGGCGCCATGGCCGCCGTCGCCTGCGCCTACGGCCGGGCCACCGGGACGATGCCGACGGTCTTCCCCGTCAACCACGCCGAGCCGCTCGCCTTCACCCCCCTGCCGACGGTCCCGCCCGTCCCCGCCTCGCCCACCGACGGCCGCGACCGCGCGCTGTAGAGACCTGGAGTTCCCGTGCCGCAGCACACCTTCATCCTGAACGGCAAGGCCGTCACCGCCGACGTCGAGGGCGACGTCCGGCTGCTCTGGGTCCTCCGGGACGTCCTCGGCGTCACCGGCCCCAAGTACGGCTGCGGGGTCGGCGTCTGCCGGGCCTGCACCAGCCACCTCAACGGCAAGGCGTTCACGCCCTGCGCCGTCCCGGTCGAACAGCTCGCCCCGACCGACGAGATCACCACCATCGAGGGCCTCCCGGACACCGTGGGCAGCGAGCTCCACCCGATGCAGGAGGCCTGGCTCGACCTCGACGTCGCCCAGTGCGGCTACTGCCAGCCGGGCCAGATCATGACGGCGGTGGCCGAGGTCCGCCGGGCCCGGGAGGCCGGCCGTGAGATCACCGAGGCCGACCTCGACACCATCCGCAACATCTGCCGCTGCGGCACCTACGACCGCATCCGCCAGGCGGTGGTGGAGGGCGCCCGGCGCATGACCTGAGCGGGCGGCTCGGGCCGGGGACGTCAGGTCGGGGACCCCGGCCAGGGACGTCGGTCCGGGCACCCCGGCCCGGGAGGCCCGGTCGGGGACCCCGGCCCGGGGAGGTCCCGTCGGGGACCTCGGGCCCGACGGGTCCTCAGGCCGGTGACGTCAGCTTCTCCCGTACCGTGTCCAGGTACTCCGCCACCGCGTCCCTGTTGCGGGTGAGGCAGCGGATGCGTTCGGTCATCCGGTCCCGTTCGTCCTCCAGCGTGGCCAGCATCTCCGGTGTGGCGTCCGGGAAGTGGATGATCCTTGGCTTGTTCAGACAGGGCAGGATCTGTTTGATGATCCGGGTCGGCAGGCCCGCGTCCAGCAGACCCCGGATCTGCATCACCCGGTCCACGTTCGACCCGTCGTAGACCCGGTAGCCGTTCGGCTGCCGGTCCGCGACGATGAGGCCCTGCTCCTCGTAGTAGCGCAGCAGTCGGCGTGGTGTTCCGGTGCGCTCCGACAGTTCCCCGATCCGCATGGGACGCCCCCTCCCGGGACTCGCTTGACCTTCACATCGATGTGAGGGTTCGAGCATAGGGCCATGGCCAACCACACGACGGCGTCGGCCCGTTCCGACGTCACCTCCGCATCCCCTGCCTCCGGCACCCCCCACTCCTCCGGCCGGCTTCCGCTCGCCGCCCTGCTCGCCCTCGCCACCGCCGTCTTCGTCACCAGCCTGACGGAGACCCTCCCCGCCGGCGTCCTGCCCGCCCTGAGCGCCGACCTCGGCGTCGGCGAGGCCGCCGCGGGCCAGGCCGTCACCGTCTACGCCCTCGGCACCGCCCTCACCGCCGTCCCACTGGCCGCCCGCACCGCGGGCTGGCGCCGCAAGCGGCTGCTGCTCGCCTCGGTCGCCGGATTCGCCGCCGCCAACACCGTCACCGCCGTCTCCACCTCGTACGCCCTCACCATGGGCGCCCGGTTCCTCGCCGGCGTCGCCGCGGGCGTCGCCTGGGCCCTGCTCGCCGGCTACGCCCGCCGCATCGCCCCGCCGCACCTCCAGGGCCGGGCCGTCGCCGTCGCCATGACCGGCATCCCGCTCGCGCTCTCGCTCGGCGTCCCGGCCGGCACCTTCCTCGCCGAGGCCGTGGGCTGGCGCGTCGCCTTCACCGCCATGACCGTGATCGCCGTCGGGCTGCTCGGCTGGATCACCCTCGCCGTCCCCGACCTCCCCGGCGAGGCGCGCGGCGGGCGCGCCCCCGTCGCCCGGACCCTCAAGGTGCCCGGCGTCCTTCCCGTGCTGGCCGTCACCTTCACCCTCGTCCTGGCCCACACCGTGCTCTACACCTACGTCGCCGCCTACCTGGCGCACCTGGGCCTGGCCGGGTCCACCGGCCTCGTCCTGCTGGTCTTCGGCGCCGCCTCGCTCGCCGGGATCTGGTTCACCGGCCGGCACATCGACCGCAGGCTCCGGACCCTGACCCTGGCCGGGACCATCCTCGTCGCCGTGGGCGCCGCCGTGCTCGCCGTCCCGGCCGGGAGCACCGCACTCGTCCTGACCGCCGCCGCCCTCTGGGGCTTCGGCTGGGGCGGCGCGCCCACCCTGCTCCAGACGGCCGTCGCCGAGGCGGGCGGCGACCACGCCGACACCGCCCAGACGATGCTGGTCAGCCTCTGGAACGCGGCGATGGCGGCGGGCGGCATCGCCGGCGGCGTCCTGCTCGACGGCCTCGGCGCCGGCGCCCTGCCCTGGAGCGTGCTCCTCCTCCTGGTACCGGTCGTCGTGCTCGTGGCGGGCGCCCGCGCCCACGGCTTCCCCGCCCGGCGGTGAGCCCCGGACCGTGTCCGGAGCGCACGAAGGCCCCCACCGCGCCGAGGCGGTGGGGGCCTTCCGTCGTCCGAGGGCCGGGGCCGGGACGGACGAGGAGTGCGGGTGCCGAGCCGCGGCCGGTGCCGGTCCCGGCTCGGTGGTCGTACGGGTCAGACCGCCGGCGGCACCCGGGACGGCCGTCCCGCGCCCCGCGTCAGCGCGTACCCGCCGATGCCCGCGAGCGCCGCGAGCACACCGCCCGCGGCGGTCCACAGCCAGCGGTCCGACCACCAGCCGGAGGACCAGCCGTCCTCCGGGGCCGCCGCCTCGACGGCCGTCTTCCGGCCGGCCCCGGTCTCGGCGTCCGCCAGTTCGGCGGTGGTCGCCCCGGGCACGAGCGGCGCCGCGAGCGACCCGTCCGTGGCGTAGGCGCCGCCCTTGTCGAGGGTGCTCACGCCGACCCTCGCCGTGAACGGCTGCCCGAGGTCGTCGTCCGGCAGCGTGCTCACGGTCAGCCGCACGTAGTAGCTGCCGGGCAGCGGGTCGTTGGCCCAGGCGTCGGCCGAGGCGCGCACCGGCCGCAGCACACAGGCGAGTTCCACGGTCGCGGCGTCCTTGGCGGCCGTACGCGACTGGGTGCCGTACATGCACGGCTGGCGCCGCCGGAGCCCGTCGTACACGTCGACCCGCCAGGTCGCGGACCCGTGCCGCAGCGCCGCGTCCGGCAGCGTGACGGTCGCGCTGACCGTCGGCCGCTGCCCGGTGTCCGCGGGGAACACCCAGTACAGGTAGTCACCCGTGGCCGCCTGCGCCGTGGCCTGCTGGCCCGGGAGGAACCGCGCGGCGGTACGGAAGGTGGTGCCGGCCTCGGTCGGCCCGGACGTCGAGGCGGTGTCCGCGCTCGGGTCCGCCGTGGCGGAGGGGGAGTCGGCCAGGGCCGCCGGAGCGGCGAGGCCGAGCAGGGCCGCGCCCGCGAGCGCGACCGTGGCGAGGGTGCGTACGGTACGCATCAGTGGGTCCTCCAGACCGCGAGGCGCCAGCGGGACAGCCAGCCCCAGATCAGACCGGCGAGGAAGCCGACCAGGACGAGTGCGCCGAGCAGCCACCAGCCGCGGCCGAGACCGAACGAGGCCACGTCCGACGCGGCCGACGGCCCGTCGACGACGTCCACCGTCAGCTCGATCGGCATGCCCGGCGTCGTCTTGACCGACGCGGGCGCGGAGAACGAGTTGCTGACCTGGAGACAGACGGTCTCCGCCGCGGGCTTGGCGTCCCCCGGGCCGTCGTCGAGGTCCGGCTTCGGATAGCGAAGGCCCGTCGATATCACGTCGGTGCGCCCGTCACCGGCCTCGGAGCCGCGGACGATCTCCCGCCCGTGCAGGGTGACCGCGCGCAGCAGCACCCCGTAGTCGTTGTTGACGGCACGGTCGGCGGAGACGCTGACGGAGGCGCGCAGTTCCTGGCCGGGCAGCAGGTCCACCCGGTACCAGCGGTGCTGGCCGAAGGACTCGCGGTCGGTGTACAGACCGGGCTTGAGCTGCGGCGCGTCCACACACCGCGCCGCACCGTCGGTGGCCACCGGGGTGACGACCGGGTCGGCGGCGCGGTCGACGAGCTGACGCACTCGGCGCGACAGGTCCTCGGTGCGGTGGACCGAGGTGTACGTGCCTCCGGTCGCCTCCGCGATGCAGGTGAGCTGCGCCCGGGTCTTGGCGTCCGGCACCAGGCCCAGGGTGTCGATGACGAGGTGGATGCCCTTCGCCGCGATCTCCCGCGCCACCTGGCAGGGGTCGAGGGGCGCGCAGGTGTCCTCGCCGTCCGTGATGAGCACGATCCGGCGGGTGGCGTCACCGCCGTCCAGGTCCTCCGCCGCGCCCAGCAGCGCCGGACCGATCGGGGTCCAGCCCGTGGGGGCCAGGGTCGCGACGGCGGTCTTGGCCTCGGTGCGGTCCAGCGGACCCACCGGGTACAGCTGACGGGTGTCCTTGCAGCCCCGCTTGCGGTCCTGCCCCGGGTAGTCGGCGCCCAGCGTGCGGATGCCGAGCTGCACCTCCTCGGGCACCGCGTCGAGGACCTCGTTGAAGGCCTGCTTGGCCGCGGCCATCCGGGACTTGCCGTCGATGTCCTTGGCCCGCATGGAGCCGCTCACGTCGAGGACCAGCTCGACCTTGGGGGATTCCTTCGCCGCCGGCTCGTCGGCGGTCGCGCTCGTCGGCAGGAGCGCGACGCTCAGGGCGGCGAGCAGCGCGCAGGCCCCGGTCGCCAGCCGTTTTCTCGTGATCATCGCCGGATCGTATTGATGATCGTCCGACAAACCAAAACCGGGGTGGGACAAGGGCCTGCGGGCCGGGTCCGCACCCTTCCGTCCTGTCCACTCGTTCGGCGGACTCGCCGCGCGGCAGGCGGGTGGCGCTCGTAGCGTCGGCCGGGATGAGATCCGCCCGTTAGAACCTGGGAGAAACCGATGACGGACGAGTCGATGGAGAAGCTGGCCACGGAGGCATGGCTGTACGGGTATCCGCTGGTCACGGCGGCCGTGACGAAGTGCGCCATGACGGCGGTCCCGGCCCGGGACGACGCGCGCCGGAAGGCCCCCGCCAACCAGTTCTGCTACATGCGCGCCACTCCGGACGCCGACTTCACCGAGGTCGTCTCACCGAACGCCGACACCCTGTACTCCAGTGCCTGGCTCGATCTGTCCGACCAGCCCCTGGTGCTGACCCTGCCCGAGTTCGGCGACCGATTCTGGATGGTCCCCATCCTGGACGCCTGGTCCAATGTCTGCAACGTCGTCGGCCGGCGCAAGAACGGCCCGTCCGCAGGGCCGTTCCTGATCGCCGGGCCGTCCTGGTCGGGGGCGACCCCGCCGGGCCTGACGCTGCTGAAGTCGCCCACCGCCGTGAACTGGATCATCGCCCGGTACGCGACGAGCGGCCCGTCGGACTTCCCGGCCGTCAACCGGCTCCAGGACGGCACCCGGCTGATTCCGCTGTCGGAGTGGACCGGCGACCCCGATGACTACACCCCTCCCACCGGCGTCCCCGTTCCCGCCGACGCCGACACCGCGACGCCTCCCGTCGACCAGGTCCACGCGCTCAGCGGCCGCGAGTACTTCACCCTCCTCAACCAGATGATGGTGGACAACCCTCCCGACCCTGCCGACGCCCCGTTCCTGGGCCGCATCGCCAAACTCGGCGTCGCACCCGGTGCGAGCCTGGACGACCTGTCCGCCGAGGAGATCGCCGCCCTGGACGCGGGCGCGCGGCGCGGCCCGGAGACCCTGCGCGATCTGTTCGCCCAGGCGGAGTCCGCGAACGCCGGTGGGTGGACCGTGCACCGCGGCCTGGGCGACTACGGAACCGACTACACCAAGCGCGCGGTGATCACCCGGTTCGGGTACGGAGCCAACCTCGACGCCGACGCCCTGTACCCGCACGCCACCACCGACGCCGACGGCCGGCCCCTCGACGGTGCCCACACCTACGTACTCCACTTCGACGCCGGTCGGATCCCGCCCGTCGACGGCTTCTGGTCCCTCACGATGATGAACGAGCACCAGCTCTTCGCCGACAACCCGCTGAACCGCTACGCGATCGGCGACCGCAGCGGCATGCGGACCAACCCCGACGGTTCCCTGGACATCCACGTCCAGCACGACAACCCCGGCCCCGACCGCGAGAGCAACTGGCTCCCCGCCCCCGCGGGCACCTTCAACGTCTTCCTGCGCCTGTACTGGCCCCAGCAGCCCGCCCTCACCGGCGAGTGGACCCCCTCGGCGGTGCGGCGCACCGACTGAATCCCGCAGGCCCTGGCCCCCCGAAGGGTTCCTCGTCGGTCACTGTCGAGCCGGACGAGGATGCCGATCGCGGCGGCCGGGGCCGCCTGCGTCAGGTGACCAGTTGGTAGATGCTCGCGCCCGTCACCCACAGGCCGGCGAGCAGGGAGAGCGTGACGATCAGCTGCTCCTGGTGCTGTGACAGCCAGTTCCGCAGGGCGTTCAGCCGGGCTTGGGCGGCCGCGGGTGCCCAGACCACGTACATCTCCATGACGATGAGGCTGAGGGTGGCCAGCAGACAGTAGCCGGTCAGCGCGAGCCAGTCGCCGGAGGTGGAGAGGTTCGCCCCGAGCGCCGTCGCGGCACCGGCGCCGACCAGTCCCCAGGGCTGCAGCAGCCACGCCAGGCCGGCAGCCGTGACCCAGGAGGCGTTGTCGATCCGGGCGGCCCAGCGCGGTGGGCCGTGCGGGCGGGGCGGCCTGCGCTGCCGGTGCGCACCGTACAGCACCAGCGCCAGGCCGATGGCGAGTTTCGCGGCGATCGCGGCGGTCGAGGGCGTGCTGTGGCGGGCCGGGGGCTGTCCACCGGTCAGCAGCACCACGACGGCGATCACGGCGATCAGGTTGGCCAGCCACGACAACAGGAACGCCAGGCCCTGACGGACGCCGCGCCGCGAGGAGAGCAGCAGGATGAAGGCGCTGTTGTGCAAAGGCCCCAGGGTGATGGCCGTACCGATCACCACCAGGTCGAGGACCATCGGACCAGTCGCTCCCGTGAGCGTCAGGGCTGTCCGCCACCCAGGGACTGGGCACCGGTCGGCGAGGGGACGCGGCGCCGCTACGGCGCCGCATCCAGACTGTGCAGGCCAGGGCCCGACGGGTCAAGGAGGCCACGCCCATGAAGCCCTGCCGGTCCGTTCACGGCGGGAATCGGCTCCGGCCGTCGCCCCGACTCCGCCGTCAGTGGTGGAAGCTGACGCGGTCCGAGTCGTGCGGGCGCTTGCCGTCGAGGTGCTTGATCGCCCGGCGCATGTCTTCGGCGAGGAGTTCGATCGCGTCCCGGTCGACGCCGTGCCGCACGAGTACGCGCTGGATCACGGTCTCCTGGCGGTCCGGCGGGAGCGGGTAGGACGGGACCTGCCAGCCGCGCATGCGGAGCTGGTCGGACAAGTCGTACAGGGTCCAGCCGACCGAGCTCGGGTCGGTCAGTGTCCAGGAGACGGCGGGAAGCGCTCCGAGGCCGTCGTAGAGCAGGGTGAAGGGGCCCATCTCCTCGACCTGCCGCGCCAGATGCTGAGCGGTGTCGGCGCATGCCTGGTAGACGCGCCGGTATCCCTCGCGGCCCAGGCGCAGGAACATGAAGTACTGGGCGACCACCTGCCCGCCGGGGCGGGAGAAGTTCAGGGCGAGGGTGGGCATGTCGCCGCCGAGGTAGTCGACGTGGAAGACCAGGTCCTTCGGCAACGCCGCCTCGTCGCGCCACAGGGCCCAGCCCACGCCGAGGGGGGCCATGCCGTACTTGTGGCCGGAGGCGTTGATCGAAGCGACCCGGGGCAGGCGGAAGTCCCACGGAAGGTCGGGGTGGAGGAAGGGCGCGATGAACCCGCCCGAGGCCGCGTCGACGTGCAGGGGGACATCGAGACCGGTCTCCGCCTGGATGCGGTCGAGTTCGGCCGCGATCTCCGCCACCGGCTCGTAGGTGCAGGTGTAGGTCACCCCGAGGATCGCCACGACGCCGATGGTGTTCTCGTCCACGTAGTCGCGCACCTGATGGGCCTGCAGTCCGGTCGCGCCCTGCTCCACCGGCACTTGGCGCAGTTCGACGTCGAAGTAGCGGGCGAACTTCTCCCAGCACACCTGTACCGGCCCGCACACCAGGTTCGGCCGGTCCGTCGGCTGTCCTGCGGCGCGCCTGCGGTCGCGCCACCGCCACTTCAGGGCGAGGCCGCACAGCATGGCGGCTTCACTGGATCCGGTGGTGGAGCAGCCGACGGCGGGTTCGGGCCTGTCGGAGGTGACGGGGGCGTGCCACAGGTGGGCGAGGATGTTGACGCACCGGGCTTCGATCTCCGCGGTCTGCGGGTATTCGTCCTTGTCGACGATGTTCTTGTCGAGGCACAGGTCCATCAGACGGCGGACCTCGTCGTCGGTCCACGTGGTGCAGAACGTGGCGAGGTTCTGTGCCGCGTTGCCGTCGAGCAGCAGCTCGTTGCGCAGCAACTGGTAGACCACCTTGGGGGGCGCCGGCAGATCCGGCATGGCTCGCTTGGACAGGGGCTTCTCACTGAGCGGCGACGTGAAGATGTCGGCAGCCGAGTCTGCGGCCGACTCCCTGGCGTTGTGCAGAGCCACTGTGGGCACCTCTCGCATCGTCCTACCGTGTCCCTCGGAGGCTATGGGCGGGCACCGGGGTCCGACAGCGGGAGTCGTCCACCTGGGGTACGCGCGGGGGAGACGGCAGGGTCAATGCCGGTCCGGGGCGCCGCGCGTTCGCGTACAGCGCGCGAACGGGGCACGCGCCCAGGCCTCGGCAGCGTCGGCTGCCGAGGCCGAGACCGAGGGGGCACGGACCGCTTCTGACGCGACGCCGGCGAAGGCCGAGGGGCTGCGGTCGAGAGCCCGGCGCCCGGCGGAGCGCGGGTGGCTGCTCCTGGAGACGTTGGGGTGTTCAGTGCCGTCCGGCGGACCGCGGCCGTCCCGGACGCCGGCTCACCGCCTCGCTGGTGGCGGGCAGGTTCTCATGGTCCCGGCCGGACGGATCGCTACGGGCAACAACACTTACGAGCCGGGATGCTCCGGCAGGGCGAGCCAGTCCGACCAGGAGATCTCGCGGCCGAGGAAGCGCGGCTGCTCGAACGGCCAGTCGGCGGCGATCCACTGCGGCACCAGCGCGTCGAAGGCCTGCTCGACCTTGCTGCCCACCAGCTCGTCCACCACCCACCAGGAGATCTCGCCGTCCGCGCCGGCCCTCTCCGGTGGGTCGATGTAGACACAGCCGAGCAGCGCTGTCTCCGCCGCGTCGAGCAGCGCGTAGTTGAAGGACTGGTGTGCGGCGATCTCCTTCTCGTGCCGCAACAGGTCGGCCCGGTCGGCCTCGTAGGTCATGGTGGCCGCAGGCCAGCCCCAGGCCGGGCCGAAGATGGTCCACAGCCGCTCGCGCGAACCCATCACAGCCGGATAGTCGAGCGGGGCGTCCGCCTCCCGGATCGGCCGCAGGTGATGGCCACCGCCAGGCAGCGGTACCAGGACGGGATGGACGAAGTCATCGGGAAGCCAGCTCATGTCGCCCGACCGTAGCAGCGCACGGCCGTGAGCTCCCCCGGATTTTCCCCGCATACCGCCAGGCCCTGCGCTCATCGCGGGCAGGGCCCGCGATCATCCGATCCGGACTCCCGTCGATCGACAGACTCCATGATCGGTATGGCAACGGCTTCTCATTCGATGGACTTGCTTGATCCAGAGTGGACTTCCACCGGACCTCCGACCGTTCCGGACCCGTGCTCAGCGGTGTTCGGGGTTCTCGAAGTCGAAGCGGCAGCCCGCGTCCCATTCCGAGCGCTGGTTGCCGTGCGCCGGGATGCCGCCGGCGTCCTTGAGCATGCGGGCGAGGTGGAGCTGGTTCCACGTCATGAAGGTGGTGTTGCGGTTGGTGAAGTCGTTCTCCGGGCCACCCGAGCCCTCGTCCAGGTACGACGGGCCCGGTCCGGCCGGGCCGACCCAGCCCGCGTCAGCCTGCGGCGGGAGCACGTATCCCAGGTGCTGGAGGCTGTAGAGGACGTTCATCGCGCAGTGCTTGGCGCCGTCCTCGTTGCCGGTGATCAGACAGCCGCCCACGCGACCGTAGTACGCGTACTGGCCCTGCTCGTTCAGGATCGACGAGCAGGCGTACAACCGCTCGATGACCCTCTTCATGACCGAGGAGTTGTCGCCCAGCCACACAGGCCCCGCCAGGGTGAGGATGTCGGCGGCCATCACCTGTGAGTAGATCACCGGCCACTCGTCCGTCTCCCACCCGTGCTCCGTCATGTCCGGCCAGACACCGGTCGCGATGTCGATGTCCACCGCCCTGAGCACCTCGACCCGCACGCCCTGGCGCTCCATGATGCCGGTGCTGATGTCGATCAGCCCCTGTGTATGGCTGCGCTCCGGGGAACGTTTCAGGGTGCAGTTGATCACCAGGGCGCGCAGGTCGGCGTACGACGTCGTTGAGTCCGGCACGGAATCCTCCTCCATACGCTCCGGGGTTCCGGACGTGAGGGCACCGGAGATCTCCCAGGACAGCTCACCAGGCCTACGCCCCGGGCGCTCGCGGAGCTGGGCCGGTTGCCTGACCGTCCGCCCTCCGGTCCGCCGGCCACCCGCTCGTGATCGCGCGGCCGAACGCCGCCCGGCGGTGGGGGCCGGACCCACCCCGCCCCGGCCCCCACCGCCGAAAACCCGCTGGTTAGAGTGGTGCGAGGTTGCGCCGCCGCACCAAGGCCAGGCGCGAGACCGGGCCGACTGTCGACCACAGGGTCCCGTACGACCACCCGCCCCCGTCTCGTCCGGCCGATGGCCGCCTGCCCCGGAAACACAGCCCCCATGCGTACCGACACCGCCCTGCGCCCGGAACCCGCCCCGGCCGCCACCGCACCCGATGAGACCGTCGCCGCCCCCGCGAGCCGACGCTCCCCGCTGGCACGGATCGCCGGCCGGGCCCCGGCGAGCCCCGCGCCCGCCGCCGCCGCGCACAACATAGGTGCCGTCACGACCGCCCTGCTGGGGCTCGTCGCGCTCGGCGCCGCGCTCCACGAGCCGGTCCTGATACCGCCGCTCGCCGCCAGCGCCACCCTGGTGCACTGCGCCCCCGCGCTGCCCCTCGCCCAGCCCCGCAGCGTGATCGTCGGGCACCTCCTCGGTGCCGCCGCCGGCTACGGGATGGCGGCCGTCGCGCAGGGCAGCGCCTGGGCCGCCGCCCTGGCCGCCGGCATCACCCTCGCCCTGACGACCCTCGCCAGGACCCCGCACGCGGCCGCCTGTGCCACCGCCGTCATCGTGGTGCTCCAGGCGCCCGCGCCGGGCCGGTTCGTCCCCCTGCTGTTCGGCTCCACGGTCCTGCTCGTGCTCACCGCGTTCGCCGCCTCCCGCGTCCGGCGCGGAGCCCCGAGGTACCCCGCCTACTGGTGGTGACGCGCCCCGGGCCCGCCCGGCCCGCCGTCGTGCGCCCCGGTGCGGCGGCCGTACGCCCCGTCCGGCGCGGGTGAGCGGGCGCCAGCGGCGGATGCGCCCCCGGGGCGCCGCACCCCCGAGCGCCTTCCGCGTGGGTGATCGGGTCACGTTCCGGCGGGTTCAGGCCGGAAGGCCCGACCGTGGGCCGAGTGCCCGAAACCGGAGCCGTGCCGCCGTACTACCGTGCACGGGCCGTCGCTCGCCCTCGCTCGGTGACACGCGTGAACTGAAGGGGAGAGAACCGTATGCCGTCCTCCTTGCCCCGTCTCCGGCACGACCTCCGACAGCGGCTCACTCACGGACCCCGACAGCACCTCCGCCACGACGTCGCGGCGTCCTTCGTCGTGTTCCTGGTGGCCCTGCCCCTCTGCATCGGCGTCGCCGTCGCGTCCGGTGTCCCCGCCGAACTCGGACTGATCACCGGCATCGTCGGCGGCCTCGTCACCGGGCTCATGCGCGGCAGCAGCCTCCAGGTCTCCGGGCCGGCCGCCGGTCTGACCGTGCTCGTCTTCGAGGCGGTGCGGACCCTGGGCCTCCCCGGGCTCGGCGTCGCCGTCCTCCTCGCCGGTCTCCTCCAGGTCGCCCTGGGCCTGCTGCGATGGGGCCGCTGGTTCCGGGCCATCTCGCTCTCGGTCGTCGAGGGCATGCTCGCCGGCATCGGGCTCGTCATCGTCGCCGGCCAGCTGTACGCGGCGGCCGGCGTCGCCGCCCCCGCCTCGGGCCCGGCCCGGCTCGCCGGGCTCCCGGCCGCCCTGTGGCGGGTGGCCGGCGGCGCCGTCACCCCGGCTCCGCTCGCCGTCGCCGCCGGCACGGTCCTGGTCATCGTGGGGTGGCGGTACGTGCCGCCGCGCGTCCGCGTCGTGCCGGGCGCGCTGGCCGCCGTCCTGCTCGCGGCCCTCGCGACCGCGCTGTTCGGTCTGCCGGTCGCGACGGTGCGGGTGGACGGGGTGCCGGCCGCCGTCCGGCTGCCCGGGGCGGAGGCGTTCGCCGCGATCGGGGACGTCGCGCTGCTCGGCACGGCCCTCGCCTTCGCGCTGATCGCCTCGGCGGAGTCGCTGTTCGGCGCGGCGGCCGTGGACCGGCTGCACGACGGACCACGCACCGACTACGACAGGGAACTGCTGGCCCAGGGCCTCGGCAACACGGTCTGCGGCCTGCTCGGCGCGCTGCCGATGACGGCGGTGGTCGTGCGCAGCGCGGCCAACGTCCGGGCGGGCGCGAGGACCAGGGCGTCCCGGGTGCTGCACGGGCTGTGGCTGCTGCTGTTCGCGGTGCTGCTGCCCGGCACCCTGGAGTACGTGCCGCTGGCGGCTCTCGCGGGCATCCTCGTCCACGCCGGCTGGAAGCTGATCCCCTTCAGGGCGGTGGTCGCGCTGTGGCGCGGTCACCGCGGCGAGGCGCTCGTCCTGGTGGTCACGGCCGGGGCGATCGTCGGCGTGAGCATGCTCGAAGGGGTGCTGATCGGGCTGGCCCTCTCCGTGGGCAAGGCGGCCTGGGACGCCTCGCACCTCCGGGTGGACCGTACCGACGACGGCCTCGGCCCGGCGCGGGTGACCCTGTCGGGGAACGCGAACTTCCTGCGGCTGCCGAAGATGCTCGACGTGCTCGAAGCACTGCCCCGGGACCGGCCGGTCGACCTGGACCTCTCCGGGCTCCACCACCTGGACCACGCCTGCCGGGCGGCGCTGGAGGGCTGGGCCGCGCGTCACTGCACGGCGGGCCCGGAGGCCGTACGCCTGCACGCGCTGCCGGAGCGCCGCCCCGCCCGGCCCGCCGACGGCGAGGAGGTCGGGGCGGCGCCCTGAGCCGCTACCAGATCGCCTCGACCCACTCCGGGTGGTCGATGAAGGGGTTCCGGTTGTGCTGGTAGGTGGTGTAGATGACGTCGTTGCGGCGCTCCTCGAAGGCGCTCGGCGGGTCCTGCTCGTTCCACTGCTTCAGGACCGAGAGGCGGCCGTGGAAGGGGACGCTGCCGTTGCTCGTCGAGTCGTTGGGCTCCAGGTCGGGCCAGCCGTCGCCGCCCTCGTAGCGGACGGCCATGTAGAGGATCATCCGGGCCACGTCGCCCTTGTCGGCGTCGCGCGGCTCGAAGGAGTCGCTGTCCGTGTAGCTGCCGGGGGCGCCGCTGACCGGGCTGCCGCCGTTGTCGAAGTCCTTGTTGCCCCGGGTGCTGTTGACCTGGACGTCCGCCGCGCGCAGGTGGTGGAGGTCGGTGCCGGGGCCGGCCGAGGTGCCGAAGTTGCCGTGGGACTGGGCCCAGGTGTGCTCGCGGTTCCAGTTGCCGACGGACCCGCCGTTGAGGCTCTTGGACCGTGAGGTGCCGCTGTACAGCAGGATGACGTTGCTGGTGTTGGCGGGGTCCTGGTCCGTGGTCTTGAGCGCGTTCCAGACGGCGTCGTAGGAGATCTTGGTCGTCTGGCCGCTGATGATGGTGTGCAGCGAGGACTTGAGGCCGGTGCCGGTCTTGCCTATCGCGTCCTTGTAGTACGTGCTGTCGTACGCGGTGGTCGTGGCGCTCGCGGGAGTCGCGGTGACCGCGGGGAGCGTGATGCCGACGAGAGTGGCGGCGAGGGTCGTCGCCCACACCTTCCAACTGCCGATCCGCACAACGGACATGGGGGCCCTTTCCCGAGGACGACACGCGGGGACGGCGGGCGCCGGGTCAACGGTCCCGCCGTTCTACGCGTGTTGACTTGGTGTCATCGGGAGAGTGGCACACGTCAGGTACCTGTCATGTAACGAGGAGGAGGCTGTTCCATGACGTTCTCGTACACGACGCGACCGAACGGCCCCCGGGTGCCCGCGTCCTGGCGCGCTCAGCCGCCCCGGACGTCCACCGGCATCCCCTTCGGCTCCTTGATCCGCTTCATGATGATCTGCGAGTTGACCTCGGTGACCCCGGTCAGCGTCGTCAGCCGCTCGATCCACAGCCGCTCGTACGCCGCGAGGTCGGCCACCGCGATCCGCAGCAGACAGCCGGGGCTGCCGAACAGCCGGTACGCCTCGATGACGTCCGGCACGTCCTGGAGCGCCTCCTCGAAGGCCTCGACCGTCTCGCGGTCCCGGCGCACCTCCACGGAGACGAGGACCTCGAAGCCCCGCCCCACCGCCTCCGGATCGATGATCGCCCGGTAGCCCCGGATCACCCCGTCCTGCTCCAGCTGGCGCACCCGGCGCAGACAGGGGGACGGGCTGAGCCCCACCCGCTGGGCCAGCTCCTGGTTGCTCAGCCGGCCGTCGTCCTGGAGCTCGCGCAAGATGTGGAGATCGATTCGGTCCATGGCGCAATTATCTACCACGCCGAAACCATTCACCGGGCAATTTCGCAATCGTCTTGCGCGCCCTCTGACCTATCGTTGCGGAGCACGGAGACATCGGTACGAAGCAAGGACGGCAGCCATGAAGCGGACGAACGACGGGGGAGCGCGCCGGATCGTCGTCATCAGCACCGGCGGCACCATCGCCAGCCGCTGGCAGGGCACCGGCTACGCCGCCGACGCCTCCGGAGACGACGTCCTGGCCACCGCGCCCCTCCCCGAAGGCGTCACCGTCGAGGTCGTCGACCTGTTCAACGTCAACAGCTCCCGCATGACGGCCGCCCATCAGCTGGCCCTCCTGCGCACCGTCCACGAGACCCTGGCCGACCCCGGCGTCGACGGCATCGTGATCACCCACGGCACCGACACGCTGGAGGAGACGGCCTTCCTCCTGGACCTCCACCACACGGACTCCCGGCCGGTCGTCCTCACCGGGGCCCAGCGCCCCTTCGGCACCGGCGACGGGGACGGCCCCGGCAACCTCTACGACGCGCTCCAGGTCGCCTCCACCGTCAGTGACCTCGGTGTCCTCGTCGTCTTCGACGGACGCGTCCACGCCGCCCGGGGCACGGTCAAGACCCAGACCCTCGCCGCCGACGCCTTCTCCGACCCCTCCGCCGAGCGGCTCGGCCGGGTCGGGTTCTCCCGCGTCGACATCGAACGGCAGCCGGAGCGCCCGACGCCCCTGCCGCTGCCCGCCGCCGCGCACACGGCGGACCCGGCCGACCCCGCCGCCGCGCCGCTGCCCCGGGTCGACATCATCACCCACCACTCCGACGGCGACCCGTTCCTGCTGAACGCCGCCGTCGCTGCCGGCTCCCGGGGCATCGTCCTGGTCGCGACCGGAGCCGGCAACGCCACCCCCGAGATCGCCGAGGCCGTCGCCGACGCCGTCGCCCAGGGCGTCCTCGTCGCGGTGACCACCCGCGTCCCCGCCGGACCGCTCGCCGAGATCTACACCGGCGGCGGAGCCGTCGACCTCGTCGCCGCCGGAGCGCTGCTCACCGGGACCCTCCGGGCGGCCCAGGCGCGGATCGCCCTGCTCTCCACGCTCCTCGCCGAGGGCGACCCCGCCCGTGGCACGGTCCTGCTGCGCCGGCTCCTCGACGGACCGGTCCGCGCGGAACCGGCCCTGGCCACCGGCGGCTCCCGCTCGGCCTCGGCCGTCGCCGTCCGCGCCTGACGCGGCCGACACCCCCAGAACCCCGGCTCGTGGGCGGCGCACCCCCCGCCCGCGAGCCGGAGCCAACCTCGCCGCGAACGCCGCCGCGCCGCCGGAGCCGTACGCCAGGAATCCCGGCGGCGTACGGACCGGGCACGGGCGTTGCACGCCGCTCGGGATCACGGTGCCGTACGGCCGGGGTCCGGGTGCCGTACGCCCTCCGGCCCCCGCCGTCGTACGCCCTGGTGCCGGCGCCCGATGCCGTACGCCCCGGACCACGGCGTCCCACGACCCCGGCACCCGGCGTCGTACAGCCTCGGCTCCCGCGTCGCACGGCCCTGCTCCCCGGCCCCCTCCGCGAGGCCCCGCGCCCCACATCCGCACCCCCTCCCTCCCCGTACCCCCAGGAGATCGGCACCCATGCTCCCCGCACCGGCCCCGCACCCCGCTCCCGTCCGACGCGAGCACGATCTGCTCGGTGACCGGGACGTGCCCGCCGAGGCCTACTGGGGTGTCCACACCCTGCGCGCCACCGAGAACTTCGCCATCACCGGCACCCCGATCTCCGCGTACCCGCTGCTGATCGACGCGCTCGCCGCCGTCAAGGAGGCCGCCGCCCGCGCCAACGAGGAACTGGGGCTGCTCCCCGCCGACAAGGCCGCGGCCATCGCCGGCGCCTGCCGGGAGATCCGCGACGGACGGCTCCACGACCAGTTCGTCGTGGACGTCATCCAGGGCGGAGCCGGGACCTCCACCAACATGAACGCCAACGAGGTCGTCGCCAACCGCGCCCTCGAACTCCTCGGTCACGCCAAGGGCGACTACGACCGGCTCCACCCCAACGAGGACGTCAACCTCGGCCAGTCCACCAACGACGTCTACCCGACGGCCATCCGCATCGCCGCGATCGGCGCGGCCCGCGAACTCCTCCTCGCCATGGCCGTGCTCCAGGACGCCTTCGCCGCCAAGGCCCTGGAGTTCCGCGAGGTCGTGAAGATGGGCCGCACGCAGCTCCAGGACGCGGTGCCCATGACGCTGGGCCAGGAGTTCTCGACGTACGCCGTCATGCTGGAGGAGGACCGCGGCCGGCTCGCCGAGGCGATCGAGCTCATCCACGAGATCAACCTCGGGGCCACCGCCATCGGCACCGGCCTCAACGCCGCCCCCGGCTACGCGGAGACCGCCCGCCGCAGGCTCGCCGAGCTGACCGGGCTGCCGCTGGTGACCTCCGCCAACCTGATCGAGGCCACCCAGGACTGCGGCGCCTTCGTCCAGCTGTCGGGCGTCCTCAAGCGCATCGCGGTCAAGCTCTCCAAGACCTGCAACGACCTCCGGCTGCTCTCCTCCGGCCCGCGCGCCGGCCTCAACGAGATCAACCTGCCGCCGGTGCAGGCCGGTTCCAGCATCATGCCGGGCAAGGTCAACCCGGTCATCCCCGAGGTCGTCAACCAGGTCGCCTTCGAGGTCATCGGCAACGACATCACCATCACCATGGCCGCCGAGGGCGGACAGCTCCAGCTCAACGCCTTCGAGCCGGTCATCTTCCACGCCCTCTCGAAGAGCCTGCTCTCGCTGCGCGCCGCCTGCCTGACCCTGGCCGAGCGCTGCGTCGACGGCATCTCCGCCAACACCGAGGCGCTCCGCGCGGCCGTCGAGAACTCGATCGGGCTCGCCACCGCGCTCAACCCGCACCTCGGCTACACCGCGGCCACCGCCATCGCGCAGGAGGCGCTCGCCACCGGGCGCGGCGTCGTCGAACTCACCCTGGAGAAGGGGCTGATCCCCGCCGACCGGCTGGCCGAGCTGCTCACCCCCGAGCGGCTCACCGGCGCCCCGGGCTCCAGCCTCGTTTGACGCCTTCGTACGCGCATCCGCATCCGGACATAAGTTACCCGTCGGTTTCTCGTGACTTCCCCGACGGGTGACAGTAGAACATGTTCCCATTCGCTCGCCAGTGAGGGACATCACATGAGTGAACACCCCATGTCCGGAAAGGGGACCGGCGGCGTCAGTCGTCGCCGGTTCCTCGCGGGAACAGGTTCTCTTCTCGGCGCCGCCGCCCTGGCCGCCCACACCACTCCGGCACACGCCGTCACCGGCCTCGCCTCCACCCCCATCCCGAGCGGCGCGCACGTCCCCGCCCTCATCGTCGGCACCGGGTACGGCGGCTCCGTCGCCGCGCTCCGCCTCGCCCGCGCCGGCTTCGACGTGCACATGGTCGAGATGGGCATGGCCTGGGACACCCCGGGATCCGACGGCAAGATCTTCGCCAACACCACCCGGCCCGACTACCGCTCCTTCTGGCTGCGCTCCCGTACCAAGCAGCCCCTGAGCAACTTCCTCGGCTTCCCCCTCGACAAGGACGTGCCCTGTCACACCGGCATCCTCGACGCCGAGGACTTCGCCGGCATCACCGTCTACCAGGGCCGAGGGGTCGGCGGCGGCTCCCTCGTCAACGGCGGCATGGCCGTCACCCCGCGTCGCGAGAACTTCGCCGCCATCCTCCCCACGGTCGACGTGGCCGAGATGTACTCCACCTACTACCCGCGCGCCAACGCCGGCCTCGGCGTCACCGAGGTCGACCAGAGCTGGTGGGAGAACGCCTCCTGCTACCAGTACGCCCGAGTCGGCCGCAAGCACGCCGAGCGCTCCGGCTTCCCCTTCGTGTTCGTCCCGAACGTCTACGACTGGGAGTACATGAAGCAGGAACTCGCGGGCAACGTGCCGAAGTCGGCGCTCGACGGCGAGGTCATCTACGGCAACAACGCCGGCAAGAAGAACCTCCAGAAGACCTATCTCGCCCAGGCCGCCGCCACCGGCCGGGTCACCGTCTCCGCCCTGCACAAGGTCACCTCCGTCACCCCGGCGGCCGGCGGCGGCTACACCGTCTCCATCGACCAGATCGACACCACCGGCGTCACCCTGGCGAGCAAGACCGTCACCGCCGACAAGGTCTTCTTCGCCGCCGGGAGCGTCGGCACGAGCAAGCTGCTCACCCGGCTCAAGGCCACGGGTGCCCTCCCCGCCCTCAACGACCGGATCGGCAAGGGCTGGGGCGACAACGGCAACGTCATGTGCGGCCGCGCCAACCACATGTGGGACCCGACCGGCAAGCTCCAGTCGGCCATGCCCACGGCGGGCATCGACAACTGGGACGCGGGCGGCGCGTTCGCCGAGGTCGCCCCGCTGCCCACCGGCATCGAGACCTACGCCTCCTTCTACCTCTCCATCACCAAGACCCCGCACCGCGCGGAGTTCAGCTGGAACCCGGCCACCGGCAAGGTCGACCTGAACTGGGACCGGTCCTGGAAGCAGACCTCCATCGACGCGGCGAAGACCATCTTCGACAAGATCAACGCCAAGGAGGGCACGATCTACCGCACCGACCTCTTCGGCGCGTACAAGATCTGGGGCGACCACCTCACCTACCACCCGCTCGGCGGCGCGGTCCTGGGGCAGGCGACCGACAACTACGGCCGGCTCCACGGCTACTCCGGCCTCTACGCCATCGACGGCTCCCTGATCCCCGGCAACACCAGCGTCAACCCGTTCGTCACCATCACGGCCCTCGCCGAACGCAACATCGAGCGGATCGTCGCCGAGGACTTCTGACGAGCCGCACGGGGGAACGCGGGGACAGAACGGGGGAGAGGGGTCGGCCGGAACACCGGCCGGCCCCTCTCCGCAAGGCCTCAGTGCGTCGGCAGCACGCACACCGTGTCGAGCCCCAGCACCCGGTTGAGCCGCCCGAACGCCAGCCACGAGCCCAGGCTCATCGTCAGCTCCACGATCTCCGCCTGGCTGTACCGGGCCGTCATCCGCGCCCAGAACTCCTCGTCCAGACCGTGGTGGTCCAGCGCGTACCGCTCCGCGTACTCGGCGGCGAGCCGCGTCCGCTCGTCGAAGGACTCCGAGACCTCCGTCTCCCGCCAGGCCGCGACGACCTCGTCGAAGCCCTCCTCGACCTTCACGCCGTCCCGGTCGGTACGCCAGTCCAGACAGAACCCGCAGCCGTTGATCTGCGCGATCCGCAGCCGCGCCGCCTCGAACTCGCGCAGCCCCAGCGTCGTATGGGCGTACACCGACAGCGAGAAGTTCGCCGCCGCCGTCCCGATCTCCGGGACCATGTCGCCCCACACGTATCCGATCGGCTCCTGGCCCTCGGGAATGTCGATGATCATCGTGGTCTCCTCCCCAGCTTCCCGACCGCCGGCCGCAACGGCACGTCCAGCGCGTCGTACAGTCCCGGTTCCGCCGCCACCAGCCAGTCGATCGCCCCGACGAGCCGGCCCACCGCCGTCGCGTTCCCGCCCGCCGACCGGTTCTCGCCCTCGTCGGTCGCCGCCACCGTGACCTCGATCCGGGGGCTGCCCTCGACGATCACCCGGTGCGCCCCCGCCCCGTCCGGCGGCACCGGCCAGTCCGGCGCGCAGGAGGGATGGATGCGGGTGACGTGCTCGATCACGATCCGGGGCTCCCCGCCGACGATCCCCTGCACCTCGAAGCGGACCGCACCCTGCGTCCCCGCCTCGAAGACGCCCATCGTCCGCGTCTTCACGGTGGACTCCAGCGGGCGCCGCTCCATCGTCTCGCGGATCTCGTCGAGCTCGGCCCCGAGCGCGCGCGCCATCAGCCGCACCTGGCCGCCCCAGATCATGGTCGGCACCGAGGGCCACAGCATGGGCGGTTCGTACTCCAGCGGCCGGCCCATCCCCACCAGCTCGCGGACCGAATCCTCCTGCTCGTACGTCGAGTAGTCGAAGATCTCCTGGCAGCGGATCACGTCCACCGTCGCGGCCAGGCCGCTCACGAGGAGGGGCAGCACGTCGTTGCCCCAGCCCGGGTCCACCCCCGACACGAACAGCGAACCACCGCCCTCGGCGACCGCCGCGACCATCGGGTCCCTGAACTCCGGTGGCGCGTTGCGCTGGTCGTACAGCGGATACAGCGCGGGAGTGACCACCACCGCGCCCGACCGTACCGCCCGCGCCACGTCCTCGATCGCCCCGTCGGGCCGGGTGTCGCCGGAGGCCGCGTACACCACCGCCCCCGGCCGCCCGTCGAGGACCGCGCCGACCTCGTCGACGGCCGCCACCCCGAGATCACGGCCGAGCCCCGCGAGCCGGCCCGCGTCCCGGCCGACCTTCGCCGGATCGGAGACCAGTACGGCCGCGAGCTCCAGGCCTGGATGGGCGTCCACGGCGCGGATCGCCGCGCGCCCGACATTTCCGGTACCCCACACCACCGTCCGAATCATGCGCGGAGGGTAGCGCCGGGCCCCGAAGGTTCCCAGACCCGCGACCGGACGATCTGACGAATCGTCAGATCATCCGGTCGCGGTGAGGGCGCGTCAGGCCAGGCGCAGCGCCACGAACGGCACCGTGTCGCCCGGCAGGACGTACCGCTCCACCTCGACGAAGCCCCGGGCGAGCGCGAACCGCAGCCCCTCCTCGTTGGAGGCGAGGACGACCGTCTCCACACCCTCCTCGCTCAGCGTCCGCGCGTGCGCCAGGCCCCGCTCGTACAGCGCCGTCCCGAGGCCCCGCCCCCGGAAACCGGGCAGGATCCGGGCGATCACGGTCGCCGCCGGAGTCTCCTCGTCCGGCGGGCGCACCGTGGAGCAGCCCACCACGACGTCCCCGAGGTAGGCGACGTCCAGCCGGTTCCGCCCGGCCCGCTCGCGCACCTCGTCGGGGGAGAGGACGGCCGTGGGGATGATCGCGTTGTGGACGGCCCGCCAGTCCGCGAGCCGCGCCTCGCCCAGGGCCCGCTCGATACGAAGATCGTTCATCGGATCAGGAAACCGCGCCGCGGCAGAAAGAGGCAACCGGATTCGGTCCGTGAAGGAGCGCGGCGGACCGGGACGGCCCGCGCACGGGCGCGCCGCCGTACGGGTGAGGGCGCCGGGACCACGGCAGCGCCGCCCGTCGAACGGGTACGGATCGCTGCATTGCCCCCGGCCAGGAGGAACCGTCCATGTCCGTCCGCAAGGGCGCCCCCGCGCTGTTGAGCGCCGGCACACTGTGCGCGGCCCTGTTGCTCACCGGCTGCGCGAACACCGCTCCCCCCGCACCTCCCGCCGGGTCGGCCGCCGCCGCTCCGCCCGGCGGCGACTCCCGCCCCGAGGGCCCGCCGGCCGGAACGGCGGGGGAGGCGGGAGGCCCGGCCGAGGCCGCCAACAGCCTCACCGCCACGCGCCTCCCCGCCCCACGCCTCCCCGGCGTCGGCCCGGTGACGCAGGCCCTCGTGCCCGACGGCACCACCCAGGCCCTCGTCGTCACCGGAGCCACCGCCGACTCCTCCACCTCCACCGCGACGCTCTACGCACGGGACCCCGGCGGCCGCTGGACGCCGAAGGCCGGCCCCTGGCCCGCCCACAACGCCCTCCAGGGCTGGACCTCCGACCACACCGCCGGCGATCTGCGCACCCCCATCGGGGTCTTCCGGATCGGCGACGCGGGCGGCCGGCTGCCCGACCCCGGCGCCCGCCTCCCGTACGACCAGGACGAGGAGTTCGCCATCAGCGGCACCGGATTCTCCGGCGAACCCCTCGAAGGCTCCTTCGACCATGTGATCGCCATCGACTACAACCGGGTCCCCGGCCGCACCCCGCTCGACAAGGAACGCCCGCTCGGCGCCGACAAGGGCGGCGGCGTCTGGATCCACGTCGACCACGGCGGCCCCACCCAGGCCTGCGTCGCCCTGGAGCGCGAGGTGCTGCGCGCACTGCTGCGCGCCCTCGACCCGGCCGCGGAACCCGTCGTGGTCATGGGCCCGGCCCCGGAACTCGCCCGCTGACGAAGCGGCGGGCGGGACCGGGCCACCGCCGGTCCCACCCGCCTCCCGAGTCCGGGCGCGGCCCTCCCGCGCCCTGACGACAGGCCCTAGTTCCCGCCCGCCCCCACCGCCCCGCGGAACGCGGCCGTATGGCTCCGGACCTGCTCCTGCGTCAGATACGCGTCCGTGTACTCGAAGTCCCGCAGCGTCCCCGCCTTCGTGGCCAGGAAGCCCGTCCGGACGAAGTCGTCACCGGCGACCGCGTTGAGCAGCCAGTTCGTCATCACCCGGGTCTTCGCCACGTTCGTCCGCAGCGCCGCCCAGTGGTACGCGCGGGCGACGGCCTGCGCCGGCATCCCGTGCAGCTCGACCCCGAGCGGCTTCGACACCCCGTCCATCCCGCCGAGGTCCACCACGAGCCCCAGGTCCTTGTGCGTGTACGGACGGGTCGCTTCCCCGCGCAGGGTCGCCACCAGGTTGTCGGCCAGCGCCTTGCCCTGGCGCATCGCGTGCTGCGCCGTCGGCGGGCAGATCGCCCCCTCCTCGCCCTTGGCGAGGTCGGGCACCGCCGCCGCGTCGCCGAGCGCCCACACCCCGTCGAGCCCGGGGACCGCCATCTCGGCCGAGACGACGAGCCGCCCCCGGAAGGTGTCCGCGCCGAGCGTGCCGATCAGCGGACTGGCCGCCACTCCGGCCGTCCAGATCAGCGTCCTGCTGGGCAGCACCCGCCCGTCGGTGAGCGTCACCGTCTCCGCGTCCACCGAGGCCACCGACACCCCGAGCGAGACCTCGATGCCCCGCCGGGTCAGGATGTCCATCGCGGCGGCGCCGAGCTTGTCGCCCAGCTCCGGCATCAGCTTCGGCGCGATGTCCACCAGGTGCCACTTGATCAGCTTCGGATCGATGCGCGGATACCGCTTCACCGCGTTGTGGGTGAGCAGCTGGAGACAGGCCGCCGTCTCCGTACCCGCGTAGCCGCCGCCGACCACGACGAACCGCAGCCGCGCGGCCCGCTCCTCCTCGTCGGTGCTGGCGTCCGCCAGATCGAGCTGGGCGATGACGTGGTCGCGGATGTACACCGCCTCCGCCAGCGTCTTCATCCCGCGCGCATACTCGGCGAGACCGGGGATGTCGAAGCTGCGGGTCACGCTGCCGGGCGACAGCACGAGATGGTCGTACGGCTCCGTCACGTACTCGCCGGAGATCGTGCGCACCACACAGACCTTGGCCGCCGTGTCCACGCCGACCACACCGCCCGGCACGATCCTGGTCCGGTGCCGTTCACTGCGCCGCAGCGAGAGCGCGACCGACTGCGGGGTCAGCACCCCCGCCGCCACCTGGGGGAGCAACGGCAGGTACAGCTGGTACGAGAACGGGGAGAGCAGCGCGAGCTGCGCCTCCCGCTCCGCGAGCCGCCGTTCGAGCCTCCGTACGCAGGCCACTCCGGCGAATCCGGCGCCCACCACGAGAATCCTCGGTCGCGTCACGCTGTCCGCCCTTCCGTATGAGCGTGCAAGAAGCCATCGGATATGACTGAGTAAGCCCATGTGGCAATTTTTCGCTGACTATCCGTGGTTCACCCTTTTTATCGTCATTGCGGCGGGATCGCTCTTCGGCATGGTCCGCTTCGGTCCCGTGAAGCTCGGTGCCGCCGGTGTCCTCTTCGTGGGGCTGCTGCTCGGCGCGCTCGACCCGGACATCGGTCCCGCCGTGCCCGCGGGCCTCGCGGTGCTCGGCCTCGCCCTGTACGTGTACACCGTCGGCCTCGAAGCGGGCCCGGCCTTCTTCCGCGAACTCCGTCCCCAGCTGGCCGTGATGACCGGAGCCGTCGCCGCCCTCGTCGTCACCGCCCTCGCCGTCGGCTTCCTCGGCAGCACCGTCTTCGGCATCGAGGGCCCCTACCTCGCGGGCGGCTACGCCGGCATCGGCACCACCACCCCGGGCCTCGCCGCGGCCCAGGCCTCGTCCTCCGTCCCGTCCCAGCCCGCCACCGGCTACGCGATCGGCTACCCCCTCGCCGTCGTTCTCACCATTCTTTTCGTCGCGGGCATCGCCGCCGTCCGGAACTGGACCGGCCGCCGGGACCCCGGCACCGGACTCCCGAGGGAACTCGTCACCCAAACCGTCGACGTCACCCGGACCTGCCGCTGGGCCGACGTCCCCGGCGCCGCCGAAGGGCAACTCCTCGCCAGCGCCCAGCGCGGCGGCGACGGCACTCCCCGGGTGGCCCTCGCCCCCGACGCCCTCACCCCCGGCGACCAGGTCGTCCTGGTCGGCGGCCCGGAGGCCGTCGCCGCCGGGACCGAGGCGCTCGGCACCCGGGCCCCCGCCCACCTCCTCGACCGGCGCGACGTCGTCGACTACCGGCGCATCCTGCTCACCAACCCGGACCTCGCCGGCCGGACCGTCGCCGAACTCCGCCTCGGCGAGGGCTACGGGGCCAAGGCCACCCGCGTCCGGCGCGGCGACCAGGACCTGCTGGCCCACGACGACCTGCTCCTCCAGCTCGACGACCGGGTCCGCGTCGCGATGCCGCGCGAACGCACCGCCGAGGTGACCGCGTTCCTCGGCGACACCGAGGCCAAGGTCAGCGAGGTGAGCGCCGTCAGCATGGGCCTGGGCCTCGCCGCCGGATTCCTCATCGGCATCCCGAAGCTCACCATCGGCTCCACGGTCCTCTCCCTCGGCACCGCCGCCGGACCGCTCGTCATGGCGATGGTCCTCGGCCGGCTGCGCCGCACCGGCCCGCTCGTCTGGGTGCTGCCGACCCGCGCCAACCTCACGCTCCGCCAGATCGGCCTGCTGATCTTCCTCGCCTGTGTCGGACTCACCTCGGGCTACGCCTTCCGCCGCGACGCCTTCTCGCTCTTCGGTCTCAGGCTCCTGACCGTGCTCCTCATCAGCGCCGTGCTCAGCTACGCCCTGATGGTCCTCGTCGCCCGGCTCCTCGGCCAGAGCAGGCCGCGCACCATGGGGCTGCTCGCCGGGTACGTGGGCAATCCGGCCATCACCGCGTACGCCAACAGCCGGGTCTCGGACAGCCGGGTCAACACCGGGTACGCGACGCTGTTCGCCCTCGCCATCCTGGTGAAGATCGTCTGCATCCAGCTGATCGTGGGCCTCTGAGCCTGGCCTCGCGCCTTCGGCCCGGCGTGCGCGTCCGGGTCCGCCGTACGCCTCGGGGCCGGTCGTGTCCTGCGGTCGCCGGGCCGTGACGGCCGGGTTACGGTGCCTCGGCGACCCCGGCCGCCGCGGCGTGCCGGGGCCGCCCCAGCCCCGCACCGTCCCCGGAAGGCAGGACAGCCCGCATGGCCACGTACCAGGTCGGCTACTTCGTCGGCAGCCTCTCGACGAAGTCCATCAACCGGATCCTCTCCCGGGCTTTGATCCGCGTCGCCCCCCCCGAGCTGGAGTTCCGGGAGATCCCCATCAAGGACCTCCCGCTCTACAACCACGACTTCGACGCCGACTACCCGCCCGAGGGCCGGGCCCTCAAGGACGCCATCGCGGCCGTCGACGCCGTCCTCTTCGTCACCCCCGAGTACAACCGGTCCATCCCCGGCGGCCTCAAGAACGCCATCGACTGGGCCAGCCGCCCCTGGGGCACCAACTCCTTCACCCACAAGCCGTCCGCCGTCATCGGCACCTCGCCCGGCAAGATCGGCACGGCCGTCGCCCAGCAGAGCCTCCGTTCGGTGCTGAGCTTCTGCAACTCCCCGCAGATGAACGCCCCGGAGGGGTACATCCAGTTCACCCCGGGGCTGTTCGGCGACGACGGCGAGGTCACCGATCCGACGACCCAGCAGTTCCTCAGCGACTTCATGGAGGACTTCAAGGTCTTCGTCGAGCGGGTGCTGACGGTCCTTCCGCAGCGCTGAGCGGGGGTCACGGGGCCGGTGACCGGCCGTTGTCGGCCCGGCGAATCGCCGGGCCGACGGGGCGGCGATTCGCCGTCAGAAGACGACGACCCCCAGCGGCCGGGAGCCCGCGGCCAGTCGGCGCGTGTCACCCGAGTCGAGGTCGACGACGCTCAGCCCGTCCCAGTAGCCGTCCCTCGTGAAGCCGCCGGTCACATAGGCGGTGCGCCCGTCCTTCGACACGGCCACGTCCTCGTGCGGCCCGTCCAGAGGGTAGACCCGCTCGGCCCCGCCGGGCGTCCGCACCGTCAGCGACGGGCCCGCGTCCTCGTCCGGGTCGATCGGTCCCGTGCCCACCGTGAACAGCGTCCCGTCGGGGGTGACGGCGGCGCCGTGCTGGTGGGTGTTCGCGGTCATCGGCTCGATGGCGGTCCGGCCAGTCCGGGGGTCGACCACGGCGAGCCGCTCGCCCTCGAAGGGCAGCAGCAGCTTCCCGTCCGAGGGCCGCACCGCGGTGTAGTGGGGCTTGAGCCAGGAACCGAGCCCGCCCTCCGTGCCGTACGGGGCGACCTCGATGCGGCGCGGTGCCAGGGTCCCCGCCGTGACGACGGTGACGTCGAAGGAGTCGTGGTTCGTCACGTACACCTCCGCGCCGTCCTTCGACACGTCCACGTCGAAGGGGCGCCTGCCCACCGGCACGGTGTCGGTGACCCGCTGGGTCGCCGTGTCGATGACCTCCAGGGTGCCGTTCCCGCCGGGCACGTTGACGCCGACGTACACCCTGCGGCCGTCCGGGGAGAGCGCGATGCCCATGCCGCCGCCCCGGTACTCACCGGTGTCCGTCGGCCCGGCGTCGGTCCGGTACGGGACGAGCGCGAGGCGCTGCCGGGTCGCCGTGTCCACCACCGCGACCCCTTCGGCGGTCGCCACCCAGGCCCGGCCGTCCTCGCCGACGACCAGACCATAGGGAGCGGTGCCGACCTTCACGGACCCCGTGGCACCCTTCGCGGGATCGACGAAGGTGACCGTGTCGGAGCCGAAGTCGGAGACCAGGAGCGAGCCCGGCGCGGGCCTGCCGGCCGGGGCGGGCGTCACCGTCACGGAGGACCCGGTGGGGGACGGCGGCGTGCTGGGGGAGCCTCCGGCCGGTGACGTCGCACCCGCCGGGGCCCCTTCGGAGGCCTGCGCGCAGCCGGCCAACAGGGCGACGGACACCGCGGCGGGCACGAGCACCCGGGCGGC
Source organism: Streptomyces sp. Root1304 (assembly GCF_001426405.1). GTDB lineage: Bacteria > Actinomycetota > Actinomycetes > Streptomycetales > Streptomycetaceae > Streptomyces. The sequence continues at coordinate 410,207 of NZ_LMEP01000023.1, forward strand.
GCGGGACGCACGGCGGAACTTCGTCATGTCGGACTCCTCGGAACGGCGGGCACGGGCGGCCCCGTCCGGGGACGGGCCGCGTCCTGCCCCGATCCTCCGCCCGCGCACGGCCCCGTACGGTCCGACAGCCGGCCCCCGGCCGAGAGCGGGACGGACGACACCGGGGTCAGCCGAACGGCTGACCCCGGTCGCGCACCCCGTCCGGCAGGCTCCGCGGGCTCAGCCCCGTACGCCGTCCAGGAAGCACAGCACGCGCTCGACACAGAGCGCGGTCGCCTCCGGTGCGTGCGAGGGCGTGCCGGCCTCCGTGAACAGGTGCCGGCTCCCCGGGTACAGGAACAGCTTCCGGTCCGGAGCGTCCGCGACCAGCGCGCGGGCCGCCGCCAGATCGCCGTCGTCGACGAAGAACGGGTCCGCGTCCATGGCGTGCACCTGGACGGGCACGCCCGCCGGCCATGCGGGGCCGAACTCGTCCACCGGGACGCAGGCGGAGATCAGCACGGCGCCGAGGGACCCGGACCGGGTCTGGGCCAGCTTCTGTGCGGGCAGCGCGCCCAGCGAGAGCCCGGCGAGGACGAGCGCCTCCGGCAGCCCCTCGGCGGCGCGCTCGCCCCGAGCCAGGAGCGTGTCGAAGCCGGTCTCCCGGGCGTGGCCGAGGCCGGCCTCCAGGTCGGTGAAGGTCCGCCCCTCGTACAGGTCGGGCACGTGCACCGTGTGCCCGCCCCGGCGCAGCTCGTCGGCGAAGGAACGCACGCCCTCCGTCAGCCCGAGCGCGTGGTGGAAGAGCAGAACCTCAGCCATGTCGTCATCCCCTGGTCGCGGTCGCGCGCCCGTGCCGCCGGGGCACGGGCCGTTCGCCGGACAGCATCGCGCACGGCACTGACAACCGCCCCGGAAACCGGTGCGGACGCGGCGGTCCGGCGCGGGGAACCGTGGGGGAGGGAGGTCAGGGGGTCAGCGCATCGGGCGGTGCGGCAGGACGGCGCCCGCCTGGCCCACGGGGCCACCGACGCCCATCGCCCCGCCCGGGTTCCCGTGCGCCTGCGCACCGACGTGCGCCACGGCGCCGCTGTGCGCGCCCGGGTGAACCCCGGTGCCGGGGTGCTGCGCCCCGGCACCCGCGTGCGCGACGGCACCCTGCGGCCCGGGAACCCCCTGCGGCGGCACCTGGATGACCCGGCTCAGGTCCCGCAGAACCTCCTCGGCGACCTGGCGGACGTCACCCGGAACATCCCCCCGCTCCCGTATGAGCTCGGCGTAGATCGGTGCCGTGCCGTCCGCGTGGTTCATGGGGCTCGCTTCCTTCGACTGTGCCGGTGACATCACCGGCGGGCAGACGGCGAGTCTACGGGGCACCACCGACACGCCCGGGATCGGGAGCCCGCGCACCACCCCGCCACGCCGCCCCGACCCGGAAAATCACTGGGCTCCCGGGGCCCGCCGACCGAGAATGGATCAACGAACCCACGGGAGGGACCCCATGAGCCAGGCGACCCTGACTCTGCACGACCTGATGCCGTCCGACGAGCTCTCCGCCGCACTCGCCGACGGGCACGTCACGCGCAAGCGGCACCCCGAGCTGCCGCTGTCGATCTACACGTACACGCGCGCCTGCCAGTACGCCCAGCACTGGAACCGGGCGACCACGCGCTGCCGCGGCCTCGTCGCCGACGACGCCACCGGCCGGATCGTCGCGCTCCCCCTCCCCAAGTTCTTCAACGTCTCCGAACACTCCGGCGGCCGCCCCTACGCGCCCCCGCTGCCCGACGAGCCCTTCGAGGTCTACGACAAGGTCGACGGCAGCCTCGCCGTGGTCTTCCACTACGACGGCCGCTGGCGCGCCGCCTCCAAGGGCTCCTTCACCAGCGTCCAGGCGACCTGGGCGCAGCGCCGTCTCGACGCCGCCGACACCACGGGCCTCACCCCCGGTGTGACGTACCTCGCGGAGATCGTCCACCCGGGCAACCGCATCGTCGTGAACTACGGCGACCGCCGGGACCTCGTCCTGCTCGCCGCCCACGCCGCCGACGGCACCGAGGTCCCCCTCACGGAGGCCACCGCCGGCTGGGACCCGCTCGGCTCCGTCGTGCGCACCTGGCCGGCCACGAGCGTCGCCGAGCTCGTCGCCCTCACCGAGTCCAACACCCTCCCCGACGGCCGGCGGGCCACCGGGACCGACGCCGAGGGCTACGTGCTGCGCTTCGCCTCCGGCCTGCGCGCCAAGGCCAAGCTCGCCGAGTACGTGCGCCTCCACAAGGTGCTCACCGGTGTCACCGAGCGGGACGTCTGGCGCTGCCACGGCATCCAGCGCTTCGCCGGCCTGCCCGCCGGCGAGGTGGCCAAGGGCATCGGCTGCGCCGTCAGCGAGGTCGAGGCCGACGGAGGAAAGCCCCTCGACGCCCTCCTGGAGCAGGTGCCCGACGAGTTCGACGCCTGGGTGCGCGAGGTGATCGCCCGCCTCGAAGCGGCCGCCGACGACCGCGTGCGGGCCGTCGACGAGGCGTTCGCGCGTCTCGCCCACCTCGCCGCCGACCGGGGCGCCTTCGCCCGCGCCGCCGCGGCCCTGCCCGACCGGGGCCTGCGCGCCGCCGTCTTCCTGCGCCTCGACGACCGCCCCGTCGACCTCCTCGTCTGGCGCCACCTGCGCCCCGAGGCCACCGACCCCTTCGCCCACCAGGAGAACTGACCGTGCCCGTCGTCCACCTCATGACCGGCCTCCCCGCCTCCGGGAAGACCACGGCCGCCCGCGCCCTGCAGGCAGCCGCCGAGGGGCGCGTCCGGCGCGTCAACCTCGACGACCTCCGCGCCATGCTCGACATCCCCGCGCCGGACCGCGGCCGGTCCCACAAGCACGAGCAGACCGTGCTCGGCATCCAGGACGCCGCCGTCCGAGCCGCCGTCGACGACGGCTTCGACGTCGTCGTCGACAACACCCACCTCACCCCGCACGTCCCGAAGCGTCTGAAGGCCGCCGTGGGCGGCCTCGCCACCTTCGCCGTCCACGACTTCACCGACGTGCCCGTCGACGAGTGCGTCCGCCGCGACGCCGCCCGCGAGCGGTCCGTCGGCGAGGACATCATCCGGATCCTGGCCGACAAGCACGCCAAGGCCACCCGGAACGGCTGGCGGCTCACCGCGGACTGGCTCAACGACCGCCCCGCCGTCGGCGAGACCTACGTCCCCGACCCGAGCCTCCCCACCGCCGTCATGTGCGACATCGACGGCACCCTCGCCCTGCGCGTCGACCGCGGCCCGTACGACTTCGCGCGCTGCGACCGCGACCTGCTCAACGTCTCCGTGCGCGACGCCCTGCGCGCCTTCCGGCACACCGAGCGGGACCGGATCGTCCTGCTCTCCGGCCGGAGCGAGGACCACCGGGCCATCACCGAGGGCTGGCTCGCCCACCACGAGGTGCCGTACGACGAGCTGTGGATGCGCGCCTCCGGCGACGGCCGCGGCGACGACCTCGTGAAGGCCGAGCTCTTCGAGGCCCATGTCCGCCACCGGTACGCCATCCGCGTCTCGCTCGACGACCGCGACCGGGTCGTCGCCCTCTGGCGCCGGATGGGCCTGCCCACCTGGCAGGTCAACTACGGGGCCTTCTGACCGCGCGACGGCGGGAGCGGCGGGGGCGGGACCGGCGGGGGCGGTCCGGCCGCCCCCGCCGCCGTGTCAGGATCGTGGGATGGTGGAAAAGATCATCGCGGCGTGCGACGGCGCGTCGAAGGGAAACCCCGGCCCCGCGGCCTGGGCATGGGTCATCGGCCGGGCCGACGGAGCGATCGACCGCTGGGAGGCGGGCCCGCTCGGCCGGGCGACCAACAACGTGGCCGAACTCACGGCCCTGGAACGGCTGCTCGAAGTACTCGACCCGGCGGTCCCCGTCGAGGTCCGCATGGACTCCCAGTACGCCATGAAGGCCGTCACGACCTGGCTCCCCGGCTGGCGCCGCAAGGGCTGGAAGACCTCCTCCGGCAGCCCCGTCGCCAACAAGGACCTGGTCGTCCGCATCGACGCCCTCCTCACCGGCCGGAACGTCGACTTCGTCTACGTCCCCGCGCACCAGGTCGACGGCGACCCCCTCAACGACGCCGCCGACCGCGCGGCCAGTCACTCCGCCCGTACCCAGGAGGGCACGAGCTCCGACGCGGGGGCCGCGCTGCCGCCCCCGGAGGCATCGACACGCGCCTCCGCGCCCCGCGCGCGCTCCTCCGCGCTCTCCGGCTCGGCGGGCTTCTCCTCCGCCGGTTCCTCCGGTGCCTCGTCCGCCCGTCGGACACGCCCGTCGGGGGCCACGCTCAAGGCCCGGTTCGCGGGCCGCTGCCGCTGCGGCAAGGCCTACGACAAGGGCGAGACCATCGCGAAGAACCCCGACGGCTGGGGCCATCCCACCTGCGTCTGAACCCACCCGCCGTCCGACTGGCGGGCGGCCGAGTCCGTTGCTTGAGACCGGTCGACCCGGGCGCACGCGAGCCTTCACCCAGGCGTGTACCCGGGTTCGTCCGGGGTTCTGTTCTCCGAGCGCTTGTGGCTGCATACTGTCCTCCTCGCCACCGGTGACGAACCGTTTTACCTGCTCATTTGTCGTTCTCACGACGTGATCGGGGCCGGCGAGAACCTCCCCCTTGCAGCCGCCGCGGTCTCCCCACGGCGGAAGCTCTCCCTGCCCGTGAAAGACCCGAGGTTCCGTGCCAGTACCTGTTCTCCTGACCGGGCGCTCCGTGCGCCTGGAGCCGCTGGCGATGCGGCACGCCGAAGCCCTCGCCCGGGCCGGCGGGGCGGACCGATCGGCCTACGCCTTCACCCCCGTGCCCGACGGCTTCCCATCGGCCCTCGACTACATCGGCCGCGCCCTCGCGGATCAGGCGGCAGGACGTTCCCTGCCCTTCGCCCTGATCAGTACGGCCGACGAACGAGTCATCGGCTCGACCCGGTTCCTCGAACTCGACTACTGGAGGGGCCCGCTGGTCTGGCCGCCCGTCCCCGGCCTGCCCCACGGCGATCCCCTGACCGCCGTGCCGGACGCCGCCGAGATCGGCAACACCTGGATCGCCGGCGACGCCCGGGGCACCGGCATCAACACCGAGGCCAAGTACCTCATGCTCCGGCACGCCTTCGAAGCCTGGGGCGTCCGCCGCATCACCCTGCGCGCCGACGCCCGCAACACCCGCTCCAGAATCGCGATCGAACGGCTCGGAGCCAGCTGCGAAGGCGTCCGCCGTGCCCACTCCCGAGGGCTCGACGGAGCCGTCCGCGACACGGCCTTCTACTCGATCCTCGACGAGGAATGGCCCACGGTCAGGGACATCATCGAACTCCGTCTGTCCACCCCCCGCCAGGTGCGCGTCCCGCAGGACCTGCTCCCGGCCTGACCCCCTCCACCACCGCTCCGGCGGGCACTCGCGCCCCCACCGGAGCGGTGGTTCCATGGAGGGGACGGGAAGGACTCGACAGTGAGGACGCGGGGTAGCGGCCGTCACCGACCGCGCACCGTGCAATCAGGATCCGCGAGAAGCGGATGAGTCCTTCCCGCCCCCTTGCCCGACGAGTCCCTCCCGCCCGCCGCCGTCCCCCTTCGGCACCGGCCGGCACTGGTCACCCGCTCCACCGGAGGACCGCCCCGGCCCGCCCGGTACGGTGATCGCACCAGCGAACCGCGCCACCGAAGGGACCGAGTGATCGTGCCGACCGGAACCGCCGACGTACTCCTCCGGACGGAGGGCCGGGCCGGATTCATCACCCTGAACCGCCCCCGCGCCATCAACGCGCTCACCCACCCGATGGTCCTCGCCGTCGACGCGGCCCTGACCGGATGGGAACACGACCCGGACATCCACACCGTGGTCATCGAGGGCGCCGGGGAACGCGGCCTCTGCGCCGGCGGCGACATCCGCGCCATCCACGACGACGCCCGCGCCGGCGGCTCCGCCTCCCGGGCCTTCTGGCGCGACGAGTACCGGCTCAACGCCCGTATCGCCCGCTACCCCAAGCCCTACGTCGCCCTCATGGACGGCATCGTCATGGGCGGCGGCGTCGGCGTCTCCGCGCACGGCTCCGTCCGCGTCGTCACCGAACGCTCCCGGGTCGCCATGCCCGAGACCGGCATCGGCTTCGTCCCCGACGTCGGCGGCACCCACCTCCTCGGCCGCGCCCCCGGCCAACTCGGCACCCATCTCGCCCTCACAGGCGGCCACGTCGGCGCCGCCGACGCGATCCTCACCGGCCTCGCCGACCACTTCGTCCCCGCCGCCGGACTGCCCGCCCTGGCCCGGGACCTGACCCTCCTCCCCGCCGAGGAGGCCGTCGCCCGGCACACCGCCACGGCCCCGGCCGGCGTGCTCGCCGAACAGCGGGAGTGGATCGACGCCTGCTACCCGGCCGACACCGTCGAGGAGGTGGTCGAGCGCCTCTTCGACACCGGCGCCCCCGCCGCCAAGGAGGCGGCCACCACCCTCCTCACCAAGTCCCCGACCGCGCTCAAGGCCTCCCTGGCGACCCTCCGCAGGTCCCGCGCCCTCACCACCCTCGAAGAGGTCCTCGACCTGGAGTACCGGGTCTCCTGCGCCGCCCTCGCCACCCCCGACCTCGTCGAGGGCATCCGCGCGCAGGTCGTCGACAAGGACCGCGACCCCCACTGGACCCCGGCCACCCTCGCCGAGGTCACGGACGAGGACGTCGCCCGCTACTTCACCGAGCCCGCCGAGGGCGACCTCGGCCTCGAAGCCGCCCGCGTGCGCGGTGCCGCCGGGGACCGAGGCCCTCAGGACCGCGCGTGACCGCGGACACCTCCTTCCGGCCCGTACTCGACCTCATCGCCGAGGAGATCGCCGCACTCACCGAGCGGGGCACCCCCGCCGACTACATCCCCGCCCTCGCGGCCGGCGACCCCGCCGACTTCGGCATGGCCGTCGCCGAACTCGACGGCACCGTCTACGGGGTGGGCGACTGGCGGCGCCCCTTCTCCACCCAGTCCGTCACCAAGGTCTTCACCCTCGCGCTCGCCCTCGCCGGAGAGGGCGACGCGCTCTGGGCCCACGTCGGCAGGGAACCCTCCGGCGACCCGTTCAACTCCCTCGTCCAGCTGGAGTACGAGCACGGCATCCCGCGCAACCCGTTCATCAACGCCGGCGCCCTCGTCGTCACCGACCGCCTGCACCGGCTGACCGGCGACGCCTCGGGCCACCTGCTCGACTTCCTGCGCGCCGAGAGCGGCAACCCGGACCTCGGCTTCGACACCGACGTGGCCACCTCCGAAGCCGCCCACGGCGACCGCAACGCGGCCCTCGCCCACTTCATGGCCTCGTACGGCAACATCACCGGCCCCGTCCCCGACCTGCTGCGCGAGTACTTCCGGCAGTGCTCCCTCGAAGCCTCCTGCGCCGACCTCGCCCTGGCCACCGGCTTCCTCGCCCGCCACGGCCTGCGCGCCGACGGCACCCGGCTGCTGACCCGCAGCCAGGCCAAACAGGTCAACGCCGTCATGCTCACCTGCGGCACCTACGACGCCGCGGGCGACTTCGCCTACCGCGTGGGACTCCCCGGCAAGAGCGGCGTCGGCGGGGCCGTCGTCGCCGTGGTCCCGGGCCGCTGCACCCTGTGCGTGTGGAGCCCCGGCCTGGACCGCCGGGGCAACTCGGTCGCGGGCGTGACGGCGCTCGACCGCTTCACGACCATCACCGGACTGTCCGTCTTCTGAGACCCCGGTTCACGACCATCACCGGCCTGTCCGTCGTCTGAGCCCCCGGCCGGGTCCGGAAGTCCCCGCCGCACGCAGGGGCTGGGTCGCGTACGGAGAACCCCGCCGTTCGTCCGCAGTTCAGGCGGGGGCCGGGCCGGTATGCCGACGCTGCCCATCCCCGGCCGCGTGGACAACGGCCCTGCCTGGCTTACGGGTCGGTGCCGTACCTGCACGGTCTGCCGGGTGCGCGGGCGCGGCCGCCACTCGTGCACGTCGTCCCTGAGCTGAGCACCGCCGCGCCCGGCGGCGGGGCGTTAGTGGGACGTAAGCGGTGCGTGAGTGCCGGGGCGGAGTATCAATGCGGCACCGACCGGCCGTCACGGACTTCCATGCTTCCCAAGGGAACCGACATGCCTTCCGCACGTCGCTCGACCAGGCCCGCCCCTCTCCAAGTCGGTCCCGCCGTCGATTCGCCGGGTCTGAGCGCGACGGACGGCACGGGGGTGGGGCACCGCCCGCCCGACCTGCCGTGCGGGCCTCGACGTACCCGGTCGCGATCGTCCGGGGAGCCCTCGGTCGCCCGCCGTCCCCGGAACGGCATCCTCCGCCCGCACATGTCCCATCTCAGGAAGGACACCCCTTGAGACACTCCTCCGCCCCCCGGCGGACACCCAGAAGGGCCGGGTTCCGTGAACGGATCACCCGGCTCCTCGCCGCTGTCATGGCCGTCGGAGCGCTTGGCGCCTTCTCTGTCGTCGTCGAGGCGGCACCCGCGTCGGCCGCGCCCGCGCCTGCGGTGCGCTACTACGTACAGAGCATCGTCACCGGCAACAACATGTCCGGGTCCGCGATCTACCCCATCGAGGTGCCGCTGGACGACCCGCTGACCACCCGTCCCCCGAAGGGCGACGAGGACAACCAGCAGTGGGAGTTCCGAGCGCTCTCCGGTGGCGGTTACGAGATCGCGCTGGCCGGTGGCGGGGCGTGCGTCGGACGCGACGGCGACTTCGTACGTCTGCTGGGCTGCGGCGGCGCGGACACCCAGTGGTCCGTGGCGAACGTCGGCGGCGAACGCCATGTGATCTACCGTCCCTCGGACGGCCGGCGCCTGACCGTGAACGCCGACGCCCTCTACCAGGACATCACCGTCACGGCCAGCGCCGCCACCGACACCGTCTGGTACCTCACTCCGGTCGACCCGGGGCGGAGCCCGATGCCGGCGGCGTCGGAGCGGACGTTCGACCAGATGACGTATCTGACGACGCACAACTCCATGAGCAACACCGAGCAGGACGCGGGGCACATCATCGCCCCCAATCAGCCGCACAGCATCCTCACCCAGCTGAACGACGGCGTTCGGGGGCTGATGGTCGACGTCTACGACCAGGAGGGGCGGATCGTCCTCTGCCACAAGCCCGACTGCGCCACCGCGACCCGGCAGGCCATGACGGTGCCGATGGGGGAGATCGGCTCGTTCCTGCGGAGCCGTCCCGGTGAGATCGTGACGATCTTCATGGAGGACCATGTCAGCGGAGCCCAGCTCCGCACGGCGCTCGCCGGTCTGTTCGGGGAGCGGAACGACAACGGCACCGTCAAGACGGCCGGCACTCTCTCGGACCTCGTCTTCGACCCCCGAGAGTGGAACGTGCGGACCCGCGGCTGGCCCAAGGTCCAGGACATGATCAACGCGAACAAGCGGCTGGTGATGTTCAGCCAGGGCGACGACAAGGAGTCCCTGGGAGTCATGCACGACCAGGACTGGACCGTCGAGAACTACTGGTCCATGGGGCCCGGGCTCGGTTCGTCCGACTGGACGTGCCGAACCCGCTGGGGCTCCATCCCGCTGAGCACTCAGGCCTACGCCACGGGCGTGACCGGTGAGCCGACGGCGTTTCGGCCGCTGTTCGTCATGAACCACTTCCGTGACGTGCCCATGAGCCCGACGTACAGGAACGACAACGAGAAGCTGCAGAACCGGGCGGAGCGGTTCTGCATGCCGGCCGCCCGGAAGAAGCCCAATTTCCTGACGGTCGACCAGTACCGCGACGGCGACCCGATGGCGGCCGTCACCGCCCTCAACACGTACACCTACCGCGGCGAACCCGTCGCCGCCCCGAGCCCCACGCCGCCGCCCGGCCCCACGCCGCTGCCTCCGCCGGTGCCGGGTGACCCGCAGTGGAAGGTCCAGCGGCTGGCGGTCATGCCGCTGGGCGACTCGATCACCCTGGGAGTCGGCAGCAGCACCGGCGACGGCTACCGTCCTGGCCTGTGGAGCAAGCTCCAGGGGCACGGCAGCACCGTCGACTTCGTCGGCTCGATGAACAGCGGCACCCTCCCGGACACCGACCACGAGGGCCACTCGGGCTGGTTCATCGGCGGTATCCACGACAACATCGGATCCTGGCTGTACCGGGCCCGGCCCAACGTGGTGACGCTGAAGATCGGCACCAACGACATCAACAAGAACATCGATGTGGCGAACGCGCCGACCCGGCTGAAGCAGCTCATCGACCGGATCCGCGCCTCCGCCCCCGGGATCACCGTGGCGGTCGCCACCATCGTCCCGAACGCCGACAGTGCCGCGCAGGCCCGCGTCGTCACCTACAACAACGCGGTCCGCGCCCTGGTGTCGGGCTACCAGGCCCAGGGGGCACACGTCGAGCTCGCCGACACCTCCGCGGTGACCGTCGCCGAACTGGGTGACGGCCTGCACCCCAACAACGCCGGCTACGCCAAGATCGCGACCGCGTTCTACGACGCCATCGCCCGCGCCGCGGGGAAGGGCTGGATCACCGAGAACGTCGTCGTCAAGCCCGCGCTGCCCGAGCCGACCACGGTGGCCGACGCCGATGTCGACCTCGACGGGGACGGTCGGAGCGACTACCTCGTGGTCGGGGCGAACGGCAATGTCCGGGCTCTGCTCAACAAGGTGGGTGCGAACGGGGCGATCGCCTGGTCCGATCTCGGTTACGTCGCGAGCGGTTCGGCCGGGTGGACCGGTGGGCAGGTGCGTTTCGCGGATGTCGACGGGGACGGTCGSAGYGACTACCTCGTSGTCGGGGCGAACGGCAACGTCCACGCCTACCGCAACTCGGGCACCGGAACGACCGTGACGTGGGAGGACCTCGGCTTCATCGCCGCCGGTTCATCCGGCTGGACCGACTCCCAGATCCGTTTCGCCGACTACGACGGGGACCGCAAGGCCGACTACGTCGTGATCGGCGCCGAAGGCAGCGCGCGGGTGCTGCTGAACAAGGGCGGCGACGGCTACGGCGGCTGGGCCGACCTCGGCGTCGTCGCGACGGGTTCGTCCTCCTGGACGGGCTCGCAGATCCGGATGTCCGACCTCGACGCCGACGGCAAGGCGGACTACCTGATCGTCGGCACCAACGGCAGCCTCCGCGCCTACCTCAACCGGAACGGCTGGGCGGATCAAGGCACCATCGCCACCGGAGCCTCGGGCTGGACGGCCTCCCAGATCCACATCTGACGGAGACGCTCAGGAGCGCGTGCCGTCCCCGGCCGATGTGACGCCGGGGACGGCACGCCTGGACCATGACGGACAAGGCGGACGCGGCGAGTGGTCCCGTGCCGCGTCCGTCAGCGCCGCTGTCATCCGGTCCCCCTGTCGCGTGCACGATCCACCGCGGACCAGGCACCCTCCCGTGCCGCCGGTTCCCCCAGCGCGCCCGCCGCCGTCCGCCACGCCTCCGTGACCGCTCCGTGGGCCAGCGCCGTCGCGGCGGCCACGTCGGCGGGCAGCCGCAGCGGCGTCCCGATGTGCACATGCAGTCCCGGCCTGCGGAGCGGCGCCGTGAGCACCCCCGCGATCTGCTTCGTCCGCCCGCCGGACGTGATCCGCCGGGCACCCGCCTGACCGATCGGCACGACCGGCGCCCCCGTGGCCCCGGCGAGCCGGGCGAGCCCGGTACGGAACGACTCGGGCGGGCACTCGCCGGCGTCCCGTCGCGGCGGGATGCGCCCCTCCGCGTACAGCATCACGTGCCGCCCCGAGGCGAGCGCGACCGCCGCGTGGTCCAGGGCGACGGCCGCCCGTGACGTGTTGCGGTGGACCGGCACGTACCCCTCGCGGGTCAGCGCCCGGCCGAGCAGCGGGACCCGCCAGAGCCCGGCGGTGGCCAGCAGGACGGGCTCCACGGCCAGCCGGCGGCGGAGCGCGGCGAGCACCAGCGCCGAGTCGGCGGTCGAGGTGTGGTTCACCACCAGGATGCTGCCGGGTTCCAGACGGGCCCCGGGGTCGGCGGTGACGGTCAGCCGCCCGAAGAACGGGACGACATGGGCGGCGATGCGGCTGAGCACGGAAGGGCCCCCTGGCTCCGAGGACGAGGCGCGGACCCGTCCATCGTGCGAGGGGCGGCCGCGCCCCGCATGAGCACCCGTACTCAGTCGACGTACTCGACGGCCCACCGGGCGGGGCTCGGTGGCCGGGCCGTTCTCCGTCCGGTCTACGCTGGGCCCGGCCGACCCGACACACGGGACGCACGGGCACGAGGGGAGGGGCGGGGTGAAGGGACGTTCCACGCGACGGCTCGCGACGCTGCTGCCCGCGATCCTCTGCGCGATCTGGTCGCTCCTGCTGCTCCCGGCGCCCCAGGCACAGGGGGCACCCCTGACGGGAGCGGTGGCGTCGGCGGGATCGGCACCCGCACCGGCCGTGCCCGCGGGAACGGCTCCTGGCACGGCTCAGAGCGCGGCACCGGGTACGGCCCCGGGCGCCCCGGCTCCCGCCGTCCCGTCGGCCCCCGCCGCCACTCACCACATCGCGCCCCCGGACCCGCAGCTCGCGACGACCTCGGTCGCACGCCTCGCGGCAGCCGTCGAGAACCCCGTGCGGTTCCCGGGAACACCTGTGGCCACGGCCGCCGTTCCCGCCGACCTCCGGCCGCCCGCGCGCGGCGTCCTGGCCGGGGACCCCCGGCGCGAGCGCGCCCCGCCCACCGCTCCCCGGGGCCCCCGCGTCCCCCGAGGTCCCCCCGCCGCCCGGCACAGCTGACGTTCCTCCGCGTCGCCGTCCGGGTCCTCGGCATGTCCGCGTACCGGACCGGTCCACGACGCGTGTCCGACCGTACGCCCGGCACGGTCGGCGGGCGCCCCCACGCGCGTGCGTGGGCGGGCGCCGCCGCCGTGCGCTGCCTGTGGAGCACCCGTGTCCCCACGTACAACTCATCCCTCTCGCCCCGCCCGTAGTTCCCGTCCCGCACGTCCCTCTCGACCGGCGCGCCGCTCCCGGTCCGTCGTCTGGCGCGCGCTCCTCGCGCTCGCCGTCGTGGCCGTCTCCCTCTGGGTCACCCTGACCACCCCGCCCCGGCTCGGCCTCGACCTGAGGGGCGGCACCCGGATCGTCCTGCAGACCGAGGACGGCCCCACCGTCCGCGCCGACGCGGCGGCCACCGACCGCGCCCTGGAGGTGCTCCGCAAACGCGTCGACGGCCTCGGCGTCGCCGAACCCTCGCTCGCCCGCTCCGGCGAACGGCGCATCGTCGTCGAACTCCCCGGACTGCGTGATCCGCGCGAGGCCGCCGACGTCATCGGCCGTACCGCGCAGCTCACCTTCCACACCGTCACCGGCACCGCCCAGGGGCCCGGGGCGCCGGCCGCCAAGGACGGGACGAGGGTCCTCGCCGACCCCGACGCGCCGGGCGCCTTCCTCGCCCTGGGCGCCCCCGCGCTCACCGGGGACGGCGTCAAGAGCGCCGAGGCCGTGCTCGACGCCACCAACGGCCGGGGCTGGACCGTCGACCTCTCCTTCCGCGACTCCGCCGCCGGCACCTGGGCACGGCTCACCGGCGACGCGGCCTGCGCGGCGCCCGGCGACCCGGCGCGCCGGGTCGCGATCGTGCTCGACGACCGCGTCGTCTCGGCGCCCGCCATGCAGCAGGGCGTCCCGTGCGGCGCGGGCATCGGCGGCGGCTCCGCGCAGATCACCGGCGGATTCTCCGGCCAGGAGGCCCGCGACCTCGCGGCGCTCGTCCAGGGCGGCGCGCTGCCCGTCCCCGTGACGACCGTCGAGCAGAGCACCGTGGGACCGACGCTCGGCGCCGAGGCGATCAGGGCCAGCGCCCTCGCCGCCGTGATCGGCCTCGCCTGCACGGGCCTGTTCGTCATGCTGCTCTACCGGCTCCTCGGTTTCCTGGCGACCGTCGCCCTGCTCCTGTACGGGCTGATCTCCTACGCCGCCGTGGTCGCCCTGGGGGCCACCCTCACGCTGCCCGGCCTCGCCGGCTTCGTCCTGGCCATCGGCATCGCCGTCGACGCGAACGTCCTCGTCTTCGAACGGGCCAGGGAGGAGTACGCGGCCCTCGGCCGGACCGCCGCACGCGATCCCCGGCGGCCGCTGGAGACGGCGTTCGGCAAGGTGTGGAGCGCGGTCGCGGACTCCCACATCACCACCCTCCTCGCGGCCGGGCTGCTGTTCGTCTTCGCCTCCGGCCCGGTCAAGGGCTTCGGCGTGACCCTCGCGATCGGCGTCATCACCTCGCTCCTCAGCGCGATGGTCATCACCCGGCTCCTCGCCGACCTCACACTGCGCCTGCCGGCCGTCCGCCGACGGCCCTCGGTCACCGGCATCGCCGCACTCGGCCGGCTGCGGACCCGGCTGACCCGCCGGGTTCCGCGCCTGATGGCCCACCGGCGCCGCTGGCTGCTCTCCTGCGGGGCGCTGCTGCTGGTGGCCCTGGCGGGCATCGGGGTGCGGGGCCTGGAGTTCGGCGTCGAGTTCACCGGCGGCCGGGTCGTCCAGTACACGGCCGAACGCCCGGTGGACGCCGACCGGGCGCGCGCGGCCGTCGCCGACGCGGGCTTCCCCGACGCCGTGGTGCAGACGACGGGCGGCGGCGAGACCGCCGACGGCGGCGGAGGGACGGCGCGCGGCGAGGTGTCCGTGCGCGTCCGGGAGACCGGGGACGAGGAACAGCGCGAGATCCGGGAGGCCCTCACCCGGGTGGCGGGCCCCGTGGAGGTGGAGCGCGACGACCTGATCGGCCCGAGCCTGGGCGGGGAGCTGCGCACCCACGCGATGATCGCCCTCGGCCTGGCGGTGGCGGCGCAGCTCCTCTATCTGACGGTGCGCTTCCGCTGGACGTACGCGACGGCCGCCGTGGCGGCGATGACCCAGGACGTGCTGCTGGTCGTGGGCCTGTTCGCCTGGCTCGGCAAGCCGGTGGACAGCGTCTTCCTGGCCGCGCTCCTGACGGTCGTCGGCTACTCGGTCAACGACTCGGTGGTGGTCCTCGACCGGCTGCGCGAACTGCGCCGTCGCGGCGGGCGGATTCCGCTGCCCGACCTCGCCGACCGGGCCGTCGCCCAGACCCTGCCCCGTACCGTCAACACCGGCATGGGCGCGCTCTTCGTCCTGGCGGCGCTCGCCGTCCTGGGCGGCGACTCGCTCACCGACTTCTCGGTGGCGCTGCTCGCGGGTGTCGTCCTCGGTATGGCGTCGACGGTGTTCACGGCGATGCCGCTGGCGGTGGCGCTGGAGGCACGCCATCCGGCTCCCGCCCCGGCTCCGGCACCCCGCCGGGGCGTGGGCGCCGTGGTCTGACCGCGCACGGCGGCGGCCCGCTCCCCGTGCGCCGGGGGACGGGCCGCCGCCCCGGTCAGGGCCGGTCGAACCAGGACAGCGCGGCGATCCGCCAGCCGTCCGGGGTCCGGACGAACTGCATGGTCTTCGTGCCCTCGCCCTCGTAGGGCTGCCCGTCCAGGACCCCGGACTTGCGGTACGTGCCGAAGCGCGAGGCGATGTCACCCTCGATCCGGGTCTCCTCCGAGGTCTCCCACTCGGAGAAGTCGACGAGCCGCCCGTCGGTCAGCAGCCGCTCGCGCGGGACGACGAACTCCTCCACGGAGTACGCCGTGAACGTGGGCGCCGTGCAGACGATCACGCCCCGGGGCAGCACCAGCCGGCGGATCCGGTCCACGTCGGGGGCCTTGCCGCCCCGATTGTCGAACGCGCCGTAGAACTCGGCGGTCACCGCGTCTATCTGAGTCTTGGACATGACAGGACCCTACGGGGTGTCCGAGCCTCTTCGCCGAGGGCCGGCCCGCCCTGCTTGAGGCCGGCCCGCCCGGCCCGACCGGCCCCCTGGCCGGCCGTCAGCCCAGTTCGGCCTCGATCAGGTCGGCCGCCCGGAGCGTGCCGCCTTCGCGCCGCATCGCTTCCTGGACCTCCCGCGCGCGGCGGGCCACTTCGGGATCACCGGCGAGGGCGAGCACCGCCTCGCGCAGCCGCTCCGGGGTGACCTCCTCCATCGGCAGGTGCCGTGCCACGCCCAGCGACTGGAGCATGTCGGCGTTCCCGAACTGGTCGGTGGCCTGTGGGACGGCGACCATGGGGGTGGCCGTGGCCAGGCCCTCCTGGCTGCCTCCGGCGCCCGCGTGGGTGATGAACGCGTCCGCCTGCCGCAGGATCGCCAACTGGGGGACCCAGGAGTGCACTTCGACGTTCCGAGGAAGCGCGCCGAGTTCGGCCGGGTCGACGAACTTCCCGATCTGCAGGACGAGGTGCCAGGAGGGGAGCTCCGCGAACGCCTCGACGCAGTCCCGGTAGAAGCCGGGCTGCTTGGTGAAGGCGGAGCCCAGGGAGGCCAGGACCACCTTCTCCGCGTGCGCGGGGCGCTGCCATCCGCCCTGTTCGGCGCGCGTGCCCTGGCAGGCGCCGACGAAGGTGTAGACGGTCGTGTCGACCCGGTCGGCGTGCGGCTGGAGTGCCTCGGGGATGAGGACGAGCGCGCGGCGCGGGCGGGCGACGAACCTGTCCGGGTGGGTGTCGATGCCGTGCTCGGCGAGCCAGGCCTCGAAGCGCGCGTAGTAGGCCTTGCCGCGGGGTGAGGCCTTGAGCTCGGCGAACATCGGCTCGGCGACCTCCTCCTCGTATCCCTCCCACGGCACGAGGTTCGGCCAGAGGGAGAGGGCCGGGACGCCCCAGGTGTGGGCGAGGACGGGGGCCGGGTACGAGGTGATGTCGTGGAGGACCAGGTCGGGTCGGTCCTGTGCGAAGGCCTCGGTGAGCTGCGGCAGCGCCTGGACGGCGTCGGCGAGGAACGGTTCGAGGTGGTCGATGAGTTCGGTGCCCCAGGCTTCGGGGTCCTCGTCGGTCGGCAGGGTGGAGCGGTAGACGACGGGGGTCGCCCCGGTTGCCGCGACCTTCTCGGCGAAGGAGGCGGGGACGGCGTAGCTGACGCGGTGTCCGCGGGCGACGAGCTCCCGGACGACCTCCAGGCTGGGGTTCACATGGCCGTGGGCGGCGATGGAGAACATGGCGATGTGGGCGGGGGAGGGGGCCGTGGTGTGGGTCATGCCGCCACCTTAAGCGAGACGATACGTATCGTCTAATGAATTCCCCTGTCGGCAGTGTTCTGTCCATGCCAATATGGCGCCCGTCGTGCCAAGCCGTCCGACTTAGGGGACACCGTGAAGACACAGGCGTACGCCGCCAGGGGCGCCCTCGCCCTCGCCGGCGCCCTCACTCTGCTCATCGCCCTCCCGGGCAGCGCGTTCGCCGCACCGCCGGCCGCCCTGCCCGGCCACGCCGACGTGATGGAGCGGACCTTCCAGCCCGCCTTCGACTACGACACGGACGGCTGCTACCCCACGCCCGCCATCGGCCCCGACGGCACGCTCAACGGCGGCCTCAACCCCTCCGGGACCGTCAACAGCCAGTGCCGCGACTCCTGGGACCTCACCCAGACCAACGGCTACTCCCGCGCGAAGTGCAACAACGGCTGGTGCGCGATCATCTACGGCCTGTACTTCGAGAAGGACCAGGCGGTGTGGGGAAGCAGCCTCGGCGGGCACCGCCACGACTGGGAGCACGTCGTGGTCTGGGTGCAGAACGACCAGGCGCGGTACGTCTCCACCTCCGCCCACGGCAACTTCAACATCTACGGCCGGGACGCGATCCGCTGGGACGGCACCCACCCCAAGGTCGTCTACCACAAGGACGGCATCGGCACGCACTGCTTCCGGCCCGCGAACACCAACGACGAGCCGCCCGAGAACCACCAGCACACCTGGCAGTTCCCGACCCTGGTCGGCTGGAACGGCTACCCGCCGGGCCTGCGCGACAAGCTCAGCCAGGCCGACTTCGGCAGCGCCGTCTTCGGCCTCAAGGACGCCAACCTCGCCGCCCACCTGGCCAAGGCCCAGCCCGCGGGCATCCCCTTCGACCCGTACGCCTGACGGCCCGGGCCGTGCGGCCGGCCCCCGCCCGGACGGCCGCTGTGCGATCATGCGGTGCCCCGACATGGGGCGAAGGGGTGTTCGACGCTTCGGGGCGGGGAGTTCGGTGTGGGCGCGAGTGGCGAGCGGGACGGTTCGTCCGTACCCGACGACGTCTGGGACAAGTTCCTGCGGGACTCCGTGGAGGGAGCGCCGGACGCGCCCGAGGAGCCCTCGGCGCGGGCCCGGAGCGTGACCGGACGACCGCCCGAGCGGCCCGCGGACCCGCACGCCTGGCGTGCGTACACACCGCCCCCGCGCCGACGGGGCAAGGGCTGGTACGTGGTCGGGTTCCTGGCCGCCGTGGCCCTCCTGGTCGTGGCGTTCGACCCCTGGCGGGTGATCGGAACGTCCGGCGACGGCGCTCCGGCCGGGCCACCGCTCGCCCAGGAGTCGGAGCGCCCGACCGAGGCCCCGCCCGTCGAACCGGCCCTCCGGCCCACGCTCGGCGAACCCTTCCGCGGGTCGCCCGCGGCGCGCTGGGCGAACGGCGCCGCGGGCATCACCGTCCCCGCCGCCCGGGCGACCGGATGGATGAGCGAGGCGCAGGTGGCGCAGGCCCTGCGACGCTCCCGGGACTTCCTCGTCGCCTCCAGTCTGGACCCGGCGGTGTGGCGGGGCGGGCGGCCCACGCGGGCGACCGCCCTGCTCAATCCGCACCAGCGGGACGTCCAGGACTACCTGAAGGCCTCCTTCGAGGCCCCGACCGAGGAGAACGATCCGCTCCTGCTCTTCAGCCGCTTCGACCCGGCACGCGCGCGCGTGGCCGGCGACGTGGTGAAGACCCGGGGCCGGATCTCGTACGGCGAGGGCGAACACGGCGCCCTCCAGGTGACCACCGACGTCACCTACGTCTATCCGGTCACGCGCGGGACGACGGGCGGCGACGAGATCGCGCGCACGATCGTCCGCCGGGAGATCGTGCTGAACTGGGACGACCCGTCGAAGATCATCACCGAGCCGGGGACCCTCTCCCTCGTCTCTTACAAGACCCATATGACCAACGGCGGCTGCGACGGCCACACCGGCTACTTCGCCCCCGAGTTCGACGCGGACCGGCAGGGCGAGGGCGCGACGGAGAACGGGACCGTCGACCCCTACGACCGCGTCCGGCCGATGGACGAGCTGACCGGAGCCGCTGACGGCGGATGCGGGACGGCGTCGCGTACGTAGCGACCCCGACCGCCGTAGGAGGTGCGCGGCCCGCCGGGGCCGGCCGCCCACGACCGATCCATGGTCACGCGCGCGCGGGACGGGCACGATGGGCCCCCTCACCGTCCGGTGACCCGAGTGCGCCGGCAGGACCCGAAGGGACGACACTCCTCCATGCCCCAGAAGTACGGCGACTACCAGCACGAGATCTACTTCGACGGGCTCTTCGGCGTCCTCCCCGAACTGCCCATGACCTTCGCCGAACTGGAGAGCCGGGCGAGGGCGGCGCTCCCGCCCTCGCTCTGGTCCTACGTCGCCGGCGGCGCGGGCGACGAGTACACGCAGGAGGCCAACGTCCGGGCCTTCCGGCAGTGGGGGCTCGTCCCCCGCATGATGGTCGGCGCCTCCGAACGCGACCTCTCCGTCGACCTGTTCGGGCTCACGCTGCCGTCCCCGCTCTTCATGGCGCCCGTCGGCGTGATCGGGCTCTGCGCCCAGGACCGGCACGGTGACCTGGCGACCGCCCGCGCCGCCGCCCGCACGGGCGTACCGATGATCGCCTCCACGCTCGGCGTCGACCCGATGGAGCAGGTCGCCGCCGAGTTCGGCGACACCCCGGGCCTCTTCCAGCTGTACACCCCCACCGACCGCGCTCTCGCGGAAAGCCTCGTGCACCGCGCCGAAGCGGCCGGCTTCCGGGGTGTCGTCGTCACCCTCGACACCTGGATCACCGGCTGGCGCCCGCGCGACCTGGCCACCGCCAACTTCCCCCAGCTGCGCGGCCACGCGCTCGCCAACTACACCTCCGACCCCGTCTTCAGGGCCCGCCTCGCGAAGCCGCCGGAGGAGGACCCGCGCGCCGCCGTCCTGGAATGGGCGGGCGTCTTCGGCAACCCGCTGGTCTGGGACGACCTGACCTGGCTGCGGTCGCTCACCGACCTGCCGATCGTCCTGAAGGGCGTCTGCCACCCCGAGGACGTCCGCCGGGCCAGGGACGGCGGCGTCGACGGGATCTACTGCTCCAACCACGGCGGCCGCCAGGCCAACGGCGGGCTGCCCGCCCTCGACGCCCTGCCCGGGGTGGTCGCCGCCGCCGACGGACTGCCCGTGCTCTTCGACTCCGGCGTCCGCACCGGCGCCGACGTCGTCAAGGCCCTCGCGCTCGGCGCCACGGCGGTGGGCGTGGGCCGCCCGTACGCGTACGGGCTGGCGCTCGGCGGGACGGACGGCATCGTCCACGTCCTGCGCTCCCTGCTCGCGGAGGCGGACCTGATCATGGCGGTCGACGGCTACCCGACCCTGGAATCGCTGAGGGCGGACGGCGCACTGCGCGCCGTCCGCCCTTAGGGGATCCCTACGGGATCAGTTGAGTTCGTCGGGGTGCGGGCCGGTGCGCAGGTCGCGGTCGAGCGCGGCCACCGCCCGCATCTCCTCGTCGGCGAGAGTGAAGCCGAACACGTCGAAGTTCTCGCGGATCCGGGCCGGGGTGACCGACTTGGGGATGACGATGTTGCCGAGCTGCAGGTGCCAGCGGATGACGACCTGGGCCGGGGACCTGTCGTGACGGGCGGCGATGGCCTTCACGGCGGGGTCGTCGAGGACGGCGCCCTGCGCGAGCGGGCTCCAGGCCTCGGTGGCGATGCCGTGCTCGGCGTGGAAGGCGCGCAGCGCGCTCTGCTGCAGGCCGGGGTGCAGCTCGACCTGGTTGACGGCCGGGACCAGCGTCGTACCGGCCATCAGGCGCCGCAGGTGGTCGGGCTCGAAGTTGGAGACGCCGACGGCGCGGGCGCGCCCTTCCTCCGCGAGGCGCTCCAGGGCGCGCCAGGAGTCGCGGTATAGGTCGCGGGCGGGCGTCGGCCAGTGGATGAGGTACAGGTCGACGTGGTCGAGGCCGAGCTTGGCGAGACTGGCGTCGAAGGCGCGCAGGGTGGCGTCGTGCCCCTGGTCGGCGTTCCACAGCTTGGTGGTGACGAACAGCTCCTCGCGGGGCAGCCCGGAGGCGGCCAGCGCGCGGCCGACGCCGGCCTCGTTTCCGTAGATCGCGGCGGTGTCGATGCTGCGGTAGCCGGTTTCGAGGGCGGTGGAGACGGCGGCGGCGGTCTCGTCGTCGGGGACACTGCGGGGTGAGCCGCCAGTCGGCGTCGGGCAGGTCGGCGAGCAGCCGGCCGATGCCCTCCTTGACGCCCTCGCGTCCGGTCAGGACGCCGTCGGGGGTGAGGAAGACGGCGTCCTCGGTGTAGTTCCGGCTGATCGCGTCGAGGTCGCCGGTGCCGAGGCGGGCGCCGTGGTCGGCGAAGATCTCCTGCGGGGTGCGGGTCATCGGGAGAGTTCCTCGACCGCGGTGGTGGCGAAGCCGTGGTCCTGCTCGGGCGCGCCGCCGCCCACGCCGATCGCGCCTATCAGACGGCCGTCGCGGTGGACGGGCACGCCGCCGGCGATGAACAGCAGCGGCCGGTCGAGCGCGGTGGGCAGCGAGTGGAACGGTCCTTCGGGCTTGACCAGGTCGACCAGGTCGGCGGTCGGGGCGTTCAGCTGGAGCGCGGTGTACGCCTTGCGGGTGCTGGTCTCGCCCGAGATCAGCACCGCCCGGTCGTCCCGGCGGAAGGCCAGCAGTTGCCCGCCCGCGTCCAGGACGGTGACGCTGACGGTGACCCCGGCGGCCTCGGCGGCGTTCCGGGCGGCGCTGATCAGGGTCTCGGCGTCGGTGGTGCTGAGCGGGATGACGGCGGTGGTGCTCATGGCGCTGCTCCTTGAGGGGGCGGAGGGAGGGGAGGGGAAGGGAAGGAGGAAGGGGACGGAGGGACGTGAGGGGAGCCGGGGATCAGTGGTGCACGGGCGTGCCGGCCGACGTACCGACGGACGTACCGGCGGCCCCGGCGGGAGATCCGGTCTCGACGGCGGGAGCGTCGGTCCCGGCGGCGCGGGTACGGCGTTCCAGGGCCGCGGACCAGAAGGCGAGGCCCAGCGCCGCGGCGGCGAGGGCGGCGCCCACCCAGTTCGGGGCGGTGTAGCCGAGGCCGGCGGCGATCACGAGCCCGCCGAGCCAGGCGGCGAGCGCGTTGCCCAGGTTGAAGGCGCCGATGTTCACGGCGGAGGCGAGCGTCGGAGCACCGTGGGCCTGGTCGAGGACGCGCTTCTGCAGCGGGGGCACGGTGGCGAAGCCCAGAGCGCCGACGAGGAGGATGGTGATCGCGGCGAGGATCTTGTTGTGGGCAGTCACGGTGAACAGGGCGAGCACGACGGCCAGGCCGCCGAGCGCCGTGTACAGCATGGGCATCAGCGCGCGGTCGGCGAACCGGCCGCCGAGGAGATTGCCGAGGAACATGCCGATGCCGAAGAGGACGAGCAGCCAGGTGACGGAGCCGTCCGCGTATCCGGCGACGTGGGTCATCATCGGTGCGATGTAGGTGATCGCGGCGAAGACGCCGCCGAAGCCGAGCACGGTCATCGCCATCGCGAGCAGGACCTGCGGGTTGCGGAAGGCCTTGAGCTCGCCGCGCAGCCGAGCGCCTTCGGGGCGGGGCATGGCGGGGACGAGCTTGGCGATGCCGAGGAATCCGATCACACCGAGCGCGGCGACGATGGCGAAGGTGATGCGCCAGCCCACGGCCTGCCCGATGAAGGTGCCGAGCGGGACGCCGACGATGTTGGCGACGGTCAGGCCGGTGAACATGGTGGCGATCGCGCCGGCCTTCTTGTCCGGCGCGACCAGCTCGGCAGCCACGACCGACCCGATGCCGAAGAACGACCCGTGGGCGAGCGAGGCGACGATCCGGCCGGTCAGCATCAGCCCGAAGCTAGGGGCGAGTGCGGAGAGCAGGTTGCCGAGCACGAACAGGCCCATCAGCAGCATCAGCATCCGCTTGCGGCTGACCTTGGTCCCGAACGCGGTGAGAAGCGGAGCGCCGATGACGACGCCGAGTGCGTAGCCGGTGACCAGCAGGCCGGCGGTGGGGATGGTGACCCCGTAGTCGGCGGCGATCTGGGGCAGCAGACCCATGATCACGAACTCAGTCGTACCGATACCGAAGGCCCCGACGGTCAGAGCGAGCAGAGCGAGCGGCATGGCTCGCCCCCTTGCGGAATTGCTTGAACGATCCCTTTGCATGCCCTCACAATAGTTGCATGCGCGTGATAAGTGCAAGCGCGGATAGTCGGTGGGGTCTGGGTGGCGGTGTTCGCGGGTGAAGTCGACCGTGGGGGCGACGCAGGCTGCTTGGTACTGCTATGGCTGGGGCAGGGCTCAGCTGGCTCGACAGCTTCCTCGTCTGCTGGCGGTACAGGCAGGGTGTCCGTCTGATCAGCAGGAATGGATGTTTTCAACGGTGTGTTTTGGCCCGCCGGCCGGGCAGGGACCCGTCCACGATCAGCCGCGAGCTGCACCGCAACAGCAACCCCGTCACCGGCGCCTACCAGCCCTTCCGGGCCCAGCGCCGGGCCGTGGCTCGACGAGCCAGGTCGAAGGAGGGAAAGCTCCGGCGTGATCCGGAGCTGAAGTAGTTCGTCGAGCTGCACCTGGGCGAACGCTGGAGCCCGGAACAGACCAGCCGCGCGCGGCCGGCCGCATTCCCCGGGCAGCCCGAACGGCATCTGTCCACGGAGACCATCTACCAGGCGATCTACCTGCCTCACCGCGGTGGTCTGGAACGTGCTCCGGGCCAGCTGCGGACCCGTCGGAAGCACCGGCGCAAACGCCGTCGCCCCGACCAGCGCCTCACCCGGTGCAGGGTCACCGGCCTGACCATCAACGAACGGCCCGCCGAAGCTGCCGGCCGGACGGCCTCCGGGCACTGGGAGGGTGACCTGATCGTCGGCAAGGACAACCGGTCCGCCATCGGCACCCTGGTCGACCGCAGCACCCGCTACGTCAAGCTTGTCCACCTTCCCCACGGTCGCGGCGCCGAGCACGCCCGGGACGCACTCGTCCGCGCCTTCGCAGACCTTCCCGTCTCGCTTGCGCGCTCGCTCACGTGGGATCAGGGAAGCGAGATGGGCCGCCACGACGAGTCCACCCGCGCCACGAACATTCCGGTGTTCTTCTGCGATCCCGGCAGCCCTTGGCAGCGGCCGACGAACGAGAACACGAACGGCCTTCTCCGCCAGTACTTCCCGAAGGGCACAGATCTGTCGATCCACTCCGCGGCCGACCTCGTCGCCGTCGCAGCGGAGCCCAATGACCGCCCCCGCAAGACCCTCGATCGGCAGCCAACACGAAGGCACCGGTCGGCAGGCGCAGACCTGTTCCACCGCAGCTGACCGGACCGGCGGTGCCGCCGGTCCGGCCGGAAAGTCTGAAACAGTACCGGGAATCAGGCCGCGACGAGCTCCTGCTTGCGGCGATCCGACGTGTTGACCTTGGGCTTCTTGTTCGGCAGCGAGAGCCGGAAGACCTTGCGCCACGCGGAGAACACCTGCTTGGGCAGCGGCCCGGTGACGTACTCCAGCTCGTACTTTTCGAACAGCGCGCGCACCTTCACCGCGACCTCGGCGTACCGGTTGCTCGGCAGATCCGGGAACAGGTGGTGCTCGATCTGGTGCGACAGGTTGCCGGTCATGAAGTGCATGGCCCTGCTGCCGCTGATGTTCGCCGAGCCCATCATCTGGCGCAGGTACCACTGGCCGCGAGTCTCGCCCTTGATCGACCGGCGCTCGAAGACCTGCACGCCCTCGGGGAAGTGCCCGCACATGATCACCGAGTGGGACCAGATGTTGCGGACCAGGTTCGCGGTGAACGTGGCGGCGAGTGTGGTGAGGAACGACGGGCCCGACAGCAGCGGGTGGATCACGTAGTCCTTGAGCACCTGCTTGCGGATCTTGCGGCCCACGGCCTTGGCCCGCGCGCGGAACTCCGGGTTCTTGCGGCGGCGCTTGTGCAGGTTCTTGCCGAGCTCCAGGTCGTACGCTGCGATGCCGTACTCGAAGAAACAGGCGTTGATGAAGTTCCACAGCGGCTGGCCGAGGTGGAACGGGTGCCACCTTTGGTCCTCGTCGACGCGCATGATGCCGTAGCCGAGGTCGTTGTCCTTGCCGATCACGTTGGTGTACGTGTGGTGCAGCTCGTTGTGCGAGTGCTTCCACTGCTCGGACGGCGAGACGTGATCCCACTCCCAGGTGGTGGAGTGGATCTTCGGGTCCCGCATCCAGTCCCACTGGCCGTGCAGGATGTTGTGGCCGATCTCCATGTTGTCCATGATCTTTGCCACGGACAGACCGGCGGTGCCGAGCAGCCACGCGGGCGGGAAGATCGAGAACAGCAGCACGCCCCTGCTGACCAGCTCGAGCTTGCGCTGGGCCGAGATGACCTTACGGATGTAGGCGGCGTCCTTCTCGCCGCGGCCGGCGAGCACCTCATTGCGGATCGCGTCCAGTTCGCGGCCAAGCTCCTCGATCTGCTCCGCGGTCAGGTGGGCGGTGGGGTCGATAGCGGTCAAGGTGCTCCTACCGTTCGATGTCGCAGGGGCCCGCCGCGGCGGACACGCAGGTCTGGATGAGGACGCCCGGCTCGGCCTCGGTGATCTCGCCGGTGCGCAGGTCGCGGACGGCGCCGGCTTTGAGCGGCGTGACGCAGCCGAAGCAGATGCCCATGCGGCACCCGGACGGCATGAGCACGCCGGCCTCCTCGCCGACGTCCAGCAACGGCGTGGCGCCATCCGCGTCTATGGTCTTGCCGCTGGCGCTGAATGTGACCTCGCCGCCGTCGCCCGCGACGACGATGCCGGGGCGGAAGCGTTCGGTGTGCAGGCGCTCTGGTACGCCGTGCCCGCTCCAGTGCTCTTCGGCGGCGTCGAGCAGGCCCGCGGGCCCGCACGCCCAGGTCTCGCGCTCGGCCCAGTCGGGCACGAGTTCGTCGAGCCGGGCGATGTCGAGCATGCCGTCCGTGTCGGTGTGCACCTCGGTGAGCCGCAGCTTCCCGGCCGCGACCAGGTCGTGCAGTTCCTTGCGGAAGATCACATCTTGCGGCTGTGGCGCGCAGTGGACCATGACGACGTCGTCGAACTCGGTGTCGCGCAGCATGCCCATCACGGGAGTGATGCCGCTGCCGGCCGTCAGGCAGAGCACCTTGGCGGGCTTGACCTGCGGCAGCACGAAGTCACCAGTCGGCTGGTCGAGCTGGATCAGCGTGCCCGGTTTCGCCCTGCGGACCAGGTGGTTGCTGACCTTGCCGCCCGGGATCGCCTTCACGGTGATCGTGACGCGGCCGTCCTGGCGGTTCGTCGGTGAGGTGAGGGAGTAGGCACGCCACAGGCGCACCCCGTCGACGTCGACCCCGAGCCGCACGTACTGACCGGCTGTGTGGCCGCGCCAGCCCCGCCCCGGCCTGATCACGACAGTCGCGGCGTCACCCGTCTCGGGCTGGACGGCCTCGATACGCCCACGCAGGTCAGCACCCGCACGCAGCGGGCTGACCAGGTCGAGATAGTCCGACGGCAGCAGCGGCGTCGTCGCCATCTCCAACAGCTTCCACGCCCTGCTGCGGAGGGCTGCACTCGTCATGACTCCAGCTTGATGCGCCTCAAGGCGTAAAGTCCTGACCGCAAGACGTAAAATTAATCGACTGAATTGTTCGCAGGGAACAAAACCGTGAGCCATGCAATTCGGAGGGCCAGCGAACTGGCCCTGGACGAGACGACGGTCACCGCACTCCGGGCCGCGCTGAAGACCACCGCCAACGAGGTCGTCCAGGCGATCATCGACGAGGTCCCTCCCTACGCCAACGCCCTCTCGGGCCACATGGGCGCCACCATCCGCCGAGCCGTCCGCACCGCCCTGGGGCACTACCTGGACCTCGCGAGCGGGAACGCCACAGGCGGCGACGCCGGTGACGCAGCCTACGAGCTGGGCCGTGGCGAGGTCCGCGACGGCCGTTCGATGGACGCCCTGCTCAGCGCCTACCGCGTCGGCGCCCGCGTGGCCTGGCGATGCCTGGCAGCCGGTGCCGTACCCGCAGGTCTGCCCGCCGCCCAGGTCGCCAAGTTCGCCGAGCTGACCTTCGCCTACATCGACGAGCTCTCCGCTGCGAGCGCCGCGGGCCACGCCGACGAACTGGCCGCCCGGGGCAGAGCCCACGAGCGCCACCTGGAACACCTGGCCCGCGACCTCCTCGCCGGCGCGAGCCCGGACGTGCTTCTGGCCTCTGCTCAACAGGCCGGGTGGCAGCCCCCGCTTTCGCTGACCGCCGTCCTGCTGCCCGCCGCCCAGACCCGGCCTGCCTACCGCGCGCTCGACCCGAGCACCCTCGTCCTCGACGATCTGCCAGGCGCCACCGGTGTGCTGCTCGTCCCCGATGCCGACCGATCACATCTCTTGCGGCAGCTCACCGACCGCACCGTCGTGGTAGGCCCGGCCCGCCCATGGACTCGTGCGTCCGCCTCGTACGCACGAGCCGTACGCGCACGCTCCCTCTCCAGCGATATCCGCGACACCGAGGACCACCTACCCGAGCTGGTGCTGAGTGCCGATATGGACGCGTTCTCAGACCTGCGTGCCCGAGCCCTCGCACCGTTGCGGACCTTGCCTGCCGCGACCGCACGGCGGCTGGAGGAGACGCTGCGGGAGTGGCTGCTGCACCAAGGCAGGCGGGACGAGGTGGCGGCGGCGTTGTTCGTCCATCCCCAGACAGTCCGATACCGGATGACGCAGCTGCGGGAGCTGTTTCCGGATCTCGCATCGCCACACCGGGTCCTTGAACTGACGATCGCGCTCGGTTCTCGGGTCAGCTGACACGTACGTCGACCAGATTGCCCTGCTGCTCACCGGCACCGCCCGCGCCGTCGCCGTCGATGTCCGCCGCGCCGCTGACATCTGGAGCCTTGGGTGCCTCCCTGTTCTGTTGCCGGACCGGCCACCGCCCCGACGCCTACGACGACGGCCTCGACCGGCTGGAGAAGCCGGCAGTCATCGCCAAGGGCACCATCACAGCGCTGCGCGACGTCTGGCTGTGGCCGTTCTCCGAGTTCGAAGACGCCATCACCGCGTGCCTCGCCCCCGACCCCGCCGACCACCGCACCGCGAAGGAGCTGACCACCGCATGGTGACAGGCTGAGCACGTCGAAGGGGTGGTGACCGATTTCCGGTCACCACCCCTTTCCCGATCACCTGTGCCCCGTGCAGCTTCTGGTGCTGATCACACCGGAAGGGCAGCGGTCTGTCAGCGCGCGCGTCAGCCCCACATGCCGAGGGAGATCTCCTCGAAGAATCTGCTCCATTCGCCGTCTTCGCTGGCAAACGGTGTTTGGTCGACCTGGGTGATGCTCTCGCGGAGATTCTCAACTGCTTCGGCGCGTGCTTGGTCGTCGTTGCGGGGGAGCTTCTTGAGTTCGGCGAGACCGGCCTCGGCCACGGTGAGGGTGTGGACGAGCGAGGAGACGTCCTGGTGCATGGGGACGTAGAACTCCTCGCCTTCGGCGAACGAGTAGATCTGGCCGGTCTGGGGA
The DNA here is from genome assembly GCF_001426405.1 of Streptomyces sp. Root1304. Lineage (GTDB taxonomy): Bacteria > Actinomycetota > Actinomycetes > Streptomycetales > Streptomycetaceae > Streptomyces. The sequence continues at coordinate 438,707 of NZ_LMEP01000023.1, forward strand.
TCGAGGGCGACGGTGGCGTATTGGAACTCCCCGAGGCTCTCCCACTGCTCGGCTCCCTCGGGGAGGACGGCGCCGTCGGCATCGAAGGCGGCCTTCAAGGAGGGCTGGCACTCGAGCTGGTCGGGGGAGTCGAGGTCGAGCTTGGTGGAGAACAGGTTGCTCGACGGCAGCCCCACGGTGGCCAGGAACCGGGCTGTGCCGGGGTGCATGTGGCTGCTGGTGGGGCGGGGGAAGTAGGTGACGCCGGTGAGCCCGAACGTGCTCAGAACCTGGCCGGCCTGGACGTCGATCAGCACGGTTCAGCCTTTCCTATGGGTGGCCTTGGGATTTGTGGCGTTTCTCCAAGTCTGACATGTAGTCGCGATGCTCCTTGTCGCGCTTGTAGAGGTTCTTCTCCGACTGGTCGTAGGTGTTGGCGTGTGTGACTTCCAGGTCAGGGTTCTTCGATTTGAAGTGGAGGTCTATCCACTGGTCGCACTTGAGGGAGAGCTGGCATGGCTTGCGCTCGGTGCAGACGGCGGCGAGGTTTGCCTCCTTGCCATGCCTGAGCAGTGGGTAGCCGAGGGTGCGTTCGGAGTGGGGCCTTCGCTGTCGCCGACGAGGATCATCTCTTTGCCGGTCTTGGGGGCGATGTACCGACCGGCGGCGAAGTTGGAACCGGTGTAGTCCTGTTTGGCGTAGCGTGCGATCTCTGTTGCCCGGGACAGGGCCGTGCTACCCGGATCGATCTTCGTCGAGGTGACCCTAAAGCGTGTTGCAGAAGGTTGTGTCTGGGCAAACGGCACCCCGGACGCCAACGGCGACGGCATCCCCGACATCTGGACCCTGCGGGTGGACCGAGCGGTGCGCTTCTACGCCGGCAGCCGCGGGGAGATGACGGGCAGCGGAGTCGAGGTCGTCGGCAACAGCGACGGCGTGGGCTGGAAGAACAAGCTCGCCATCGGGTGACGTGACACCTGTCCAGCACCGCGGGGCCCGGCAGGTCCCCGCCCCGTACAGACAGCCACCGCCTCCGCCACTTGCATGCGCGCCATAAGTGCAAACGCAGGTAATCCGTGGAGTGGGGATGAGGGTGAGTGCATGGGTATGAGGTGGCGGCCGTGCCCCCGATGGGCGGTGATCGCGCGGGATCGACTGTGATCGCGCGGGGCGGACCGTGTGTGACGTGCCGGAACGTGGGGGGAACTGTGCCGTCGAGCGCATGACGGGCGAGTGAACATGCGTCGAAGTGGGTCGACTCGTGATCGCTTGTGGTGGACCCGGGGACCACGTGTAATCAAGGCGTGATTAATATGCACGCGTTGGGGCGTGGCATCTGTCAGGACATCGACGTCGGCCGAGTGCCTCCACGCCCGATCACCGACTCTTCGAGCACGAGCACCCGAGTACCTGAGTAGTCGTCAGACTGCTCCACCCCAAGGAGCATGCCCTGCGCACGCGCGCGTCACGGCGGACCCGTACGACATCAGCGATGTCGCTGGGGACCGCCCTGCTCATCCTCGCCTTCGTCCCCGGCATCGCACTGGTCGCCCTCTGGGGCGTCACCAGCGGCCAGACCTTCCTCGACTTCCAAAGGCAGGCGGGCCAAGGACTGTTGGCCGAGAAGGCCGGCCAGCCCTCCAACCTCGTGTACTTCAGCCTCCAGGAGGAGCGGCGGCTCAGCGCCGAGGTCCTCGCCCGCACCCCCGGCGCCGCCGACGCGCTGGCCAGGCAGCGGGTACGGACCGACGAGGCGGCCGAACGGTTCCGCGAGCTGTCCGACGTCGGCGAGGGCGACGCCCCCGCCGAGGTCCTGGCCGCCGTCGCCACCGCACGCGAGGCGATCGGACAGCTGCCGGTGCAGCGCTCCCTCGTGGACGGGGGCGACGGCGACCAGCAGAAGGCCGTGTACGACTACTACACCGACCTGATCGCCGTCGACCTCGAACTCTTCGCCGCGCTCAGCCGGGTCGACAACGGCCGCATCACCACCCTCTCGCAGCCCCTCGTCGACCTCTTCTGGGTCAAGGAGATGGTGTCCCGCTCGGACGCCCTCCTCGCCCGCGGCTGGCGCGACCGGAAGCTGAGCCCCGAGGAACTCATGGAGTTCCGGCAGGCGGTCTCCGGCCAGACGTTCCTGTCCTCCACCCACGTCGTACCCCTCCTCCCGGCCGAGGAGAAGGCCATGTGGAGCGCGATCGTCGAGAGCCCCGCGTGGAAGACCAAGACGGACATCGAGAACACCGTCCTGCGCCCGACAGCTCCGACGGAGGACGGCTCGGTCGCCCTCCCCGCGGGGGCGCAGCGCTGGCGCGGCGCCATGGACTCCCTCACGCCCGAGATCGAGAAGCTCCTCCAGCACCGCACCGCCCTCGTCGTCGAGGAGGGCAAGGGCAGCGTCGTCTCGCTGCTCACCCGGATGGCGCTCACCACGATCATCGGCCTGCTCGCCGTCATCGCCGTCATCTGGACCACCTGGCGCCTCACCCGCACCCTGCGCCTGCGCATCGGCCGGCTCCAGGAGCAGGCCGAAGCCCTGGAGAAGGCCCTGCCCGACGTCGTCGAACGGCTCGGCAGGGGCGAACGCATCGACATCGAGGCCGAGGCGCAGGTCGTCCGGCAGGACGCGGGCGACCGCGCGTCCGACGAACTGACCCGCCTCGGCGAGGCGTTCAACCTCGCCCGCACCAGCGCCATCGAGGCCGCCGTCCGGCAGGCCGACCAGCACCGCGGCTTCGAACGGCTCCTCCAGCGCATCGCCCGCCGCACCCAGCAGCTCATCGGGCAGCAGCTCAAGAAGCTGGACGAGCTGGAGCGCCGGCACGAGGACCCCGAGATCCTCGACGGCCTCTTCGACCTCGACCATCTCACCGCGCGCCTGCGCCGCTACGAGGAGAACCTCGTGATCCTCGCGGGCGGCGCACCGCACCGGCGCTGGCGCAAGCCGGTCCCGCTGCTCGACGTGCTGCGCTCCGCCCAGGGTGAGGTGCAGGACTACCGCCGTGTCGTGGTGGACCGCGACGGCAGCCCCTGGCTCGCGGCGCGTGCCGTCGGACCCGTCGCGCACGTCCTCGCCGAACTGGCCGAGAACGCGCTCGTCTTCTCCCGCCCGCCCAGCCCCGTCGAGATCAGGGTGGCGCAGGTCAGCCACGGACTGGCCATCGAGGTCGAGGACCGCGGCCTGGGCATGGACGCGGAGCAGCTGGCCGAGGCCAACGACCTGATGGTCCGGCCGCCCCGGATGGACCTGCTCGCCCACGGTGACGACATCCGGCTCGGACTGCACGTCGTCGCGCGGCTCGCGCACCAGTACGGGCTGCGGATCGAGTTCCGGACCTCGGCCTACGGGGGCACCCGGGTCGTCGTCCTGGTGCCCCAGGAGTACGTGGTCACGGGACCCGGAGCGGAAACCGGATCCGGAGCCGGTCACACGGCCGGCGTCGGCCCGGTGGCCGTCCCCGACGAGGCCTCGGTGCCGGCATCCGGTCACCGGGCGGTCGTCACCCCGCTGCCCGGACAGCCGGTGCCCGAGCCGATGCCCATGAACACGCCCGGGCCCACGCCCGAACCCGCTCCCGTGATCACGCCGCTGCTGCCCACGCAGTCCGTGGGCACGGAGGACGGCGCCCTCCCCACCCGCGTACAGGGACGGGCGCTGGCCGATGTGACGGCCCTGAACAGGCCCTACCGGCAGACCCAGCCCCAGGACCAGAACCAGAGCCAGGTGCCGGCCGAGGCCGGGAACCAGGCCGAGGTCCAGCCGCCGGCGCCGCCCGCGTCCCAGGTTCAGCACCAGCCACTGGCGCAGTTCCCGCCCCAGGCCCAGTCCCAGCCCCGGTCCCACCCGTCCCCGGAGCAGCCTTCCGTGCCGCAGCCCTTCCCGTCGTCGCGGCCCGCGCCGCGCCACGCCGCACCCTCGCCGCAGGCCGTACCGCAGGGCCCGTCGCACACCGGTCAGCCCGGTGCGCAGTTCGGTGCCCAGCCGGGTGCTCCGCTCGGCCAGCAGCACGGCCCGCAGCCCGGCCCGCAGCCCGGCCCGCAGCCCGGCTCGCCGTACGGCTCACAGGGCGTGCCGGTGTACGCGCCGCCCACGCCCCCCACGTACGCCGGGAACCACCCCTACGGGGCACCCGAGCAGCATCCGCCGGCCCAGGAGGCGCCGCTTCCGCGCCGGGTGCGCCAGGCGAGCCTGGTGGACGAGCTCCGCATCGCTCCCACCCCCGCTCCCGCGGCCACCCCGGCACCGCCCCTGAACTGGCAGGACGACCCGCTGCTCAGGCCCGTCCCGCGCCGCGCGAGCGCCACGATCGGGGCCTTCCAGCGCCGGTCGCGCGCCACCCGTACGCCCACGGACCAGGACACGGGTCAGCTCCCGGCACCCGGATCCGCGCCCGAGCCCTCCGCACCCACCCACACCACGAGAGAAGAAGAACGGTCATGACTCGCACAACCGCCACCCACCAGGACCTGGACTGGCTGCTCGACGGCCTGGTGGACTCCGTGGCCGAGACCCGCAACGCCGTCCTGCTCTCCGACGACGGCCTGGTCGTCAGCCACTCGCGGACCATCGACCGGGCCGACGCCGAGCGCCTCGCCGCGATCTGTACCGGTCAGCAGAGCCTCGCCCGTGGTGTCGGACAGCTCTTCCACGGCGGCGTGGTCCACCAGGTGATCGTGGAGCTGGCCGACCTCTGGCTCTTCATCATCTCGGCGGGGCAGGGCACCCACCTGGCCGTCGTCGCCTCGCAGGAGGTGGACGCCGAGGTCATGTCGCTCGCCATGCACAACCTCGTCCAGCAGGTCGGCCAGAAGCTCGGCACCCCCGTGCGCTCCGAGTTCGACGCCTTCGGCACCGGGGCCGGGCAGGGCGTGTGAACACCGGCTGGGAGTACGAGTACGCCGATGACGCCGAGGAGGACGGCTCGGGCACGATGGTGCGCCCGTACACCATCACCCGCGGCCGGACCGCCCCCGAGCGGGACGACTTCACCCTCATCACGGTCCTCACGACGGTGGAGCAGCCCCTCGACGAGCGCGGCAGGCCGCTGCGCCCGGCGCGCCTCCAGCCGGAACACCGGCTGATCCTCGAACTCTGCCGCCGGCCCGCCGCGGTCGCGGAGGTCGCGGCGGGTCTCGACCTTCCCGTGTCGGTGACCAAGATCCTGCTGGCCGACCTCGTCGGCCAGCGCCTGCTGTCCGCTCGGGCGCCACTCGTCGTGGCGCGGGCGGCGGGGGGCGCCGACGGCGGCCTGCTGGCCGCCGTCCGTGACGGACTCCGGAGACTCTGAAACCCCATGATCAGCACCCAGGCGGCCCCTGCCGCCGTCAAGATCCTCGTCGCCGGCGGATTCGGCGTCGGCAAGACCACCCTGGTCGGCGCGGTCAGCGAGGTCGCACCGCTGCGCACCGAGGAGTACCTCACCACCGCCAGCGTCGGCGTGGACGACCTGGCCGGTGTCGGAGCCAAGGAGACGACGACCGTCGCCCTGGACTTCGGGCGCATCACGGTCAGCGACGAACTCGTCGTGTACCTCTTCGGCACGCCCGGCCAGGAACGCTTCTGGTTCATGTGGAACGACCTGGTCAACGGCGCCCTCGGCGGCGTCGTCATCGCCGACACCCGGCGCCTCGACACCAGCTTCGCGTCCATCGACTTCTTCGAGAGCCGGGCGATCCCCTTCGTGGTCGCCATCAACTGCTTCGACGGCCACAACACCCGCTCGGCCGAGGAGATCAGGACCGCGCTCGACCTCGACCCGCACGTCCCGCTCCTCATCGGCGACGTCCGGCAGCGCTCCTTCGACAAGGACGTGCTCCTGGCCCTGGTCGACCACCTGATGAGGCTCCCGGCGCCGGCCTGACCGACCCGGCCCCCGCCCCTCCGTCCCCCGCACCCTCCCCTTCACCGTCACGTTCTGGAGACATCCGAGATGGCATCACCCCTGCGCGTCCTGATCCACGGCGGAGGCATCGGCGGCCTCGCGCTCGCCACCGCCCTCGCCCGGCGCGGCCACACCGTGGAGGTCGTCGAACTCCGCGACGAACTCGACGCGCTCGGCGTCGGCATCATCCAGCCGTCGAACGCCCTCCACGTCATGCGCGAGATCGGCGTGCTCGACGCCTGTGTCGACGCGGGCTTCGCCTGGGACACCCTGACGATCGCCGACCCGGCGGGGAACACCCTCGCCCGCATCCCGCAGCCGCGCATGGACGACGTTCCGGCGAGCAACGGCATACCGCGCCCCGCCCTCGCCAGGGTCCTCGGTGACGCCGCCGTCGCCGCCGGCGCCACGGTCCGGTTCGCCGCGACGATCAGCGAGCTCGACGACGACGGCACGGGCGTCACCGTGACGCTCTCCGACGGCTCCACCGGCCGCTGGGACCTCGTCGTCGGCTTCGACGGCATCGGCTCGCCGCTGCGCACCCGTCTCTACGGCGACCGTTACGCTCCCGAGTACACCGGCTTCGCCAACTGGCGGGTCACCCTGCCCCGCCACCCCGACGTCCAGGGCGTCGTGATGGCCACGGCCGGCCAGGAGGCCAAGGCCCTGCTCACCCCGATCACGGACGAACTCATGTACCTGGGCGCCGTGTTCGCCGAGGCCGAGGACTTCCGCCCGGACCCCGGGCACGCGCACGAGGAACTCGCGAAGCGGCTCGCCATGTTCTCCGGCCCGGTCGGCGAGGCGCTCGCCGCGGTCACCGACCCCTCGGCCGTCGTCTACTCCCGCATCTCCCAGGTGACCGTCGAGGAGCCCTGGCACGTGGGCCGGGTGGTCCTCGCGGGCGACGCCGCCCACGCGTCCACCCCGCACCTCGCCCAGGGCGCGGCGATGGCCGTCGAGGACGCCCTCGTGCTCGCGGAGTCCCTGGACGCGGCGGACACCGTGCCGGCGGCGCTGGAGGCCTGGGAGGCCCGGCGCCGTCCGCGTGCGATGTGGGTGCAGGCGATGTCGCGCGCGATCCTCAAGCAGGAGATGGGCGCGCCGACCACGGCCGAGGAGGACGCGCTCCTGGAGGTCGGCATCCCGGGCGCCGCGCACGTCCTGGCGAAGCCCTACTAGGAACACCGAGGCGTTTCGGCCCCGGCGCGGCCCCGCTGAACCCTCGTGGGGTGTCTCCCGGGCGTCAGCCCGCGGCGGTGGCGGACCCCTCGCGCCACGCCGTCTCCACGGCGGCCGGGATGTCCGTCACCGGGAACTGCACGTGCCGTACGGTCCGTTCGCGGTCGACGACGAGGATCGCGCGCTTCAGCCGGAGGGCCTGGCCCGCGCGGAAGGTCGGCAGCCGAAACGCCGCCGAGAGCCCGTTGTCCATGTCGGAGAGCAGCGGGAAGGGGATGTCCTCCGCCTCGGCGAACGCCCTTTGCTCGGCGGGTCGTTGCGTGCTGACGCCGCGCACCGCGACACCCGCGGCCGTGAACCGTTCGTACGCCTCCCGGAACAGCCGGTTCTCCAGGGTGCACCCCGCGGTGCCGGGGATGTCGTTCCAGTCGTCCGGCAGTGGGCCGGGCCGCGCGGTCGCGGGGTAGCAGAACAGGACCGTGGCGCCCGCGCCGGCGTCCACCGGGTCGAGCGCGGGGCCCGTGTGCGCGGGCAGGGCGAGGCGGGGCAGCCGGGTGCCGGGCAGCTCGTGGACGCGGTGGGCCTCTGCGCTCCGCTCGTCCGCGGAACCGGTGAGCGAGCCGTCACCGAGCAGCCAGCGGTCGGCCCAGTCCTGCATCGACACCAGCACGGGCAGCAGGGCGCGGCCGGCGTCGCTGAGCCGGTACTCGAAGCGGACCGGCCCCTCCTGGTACGGCACCTTGTCGAGCACGCCGCTGTCGACGAGGTGGTTCAGCCGCTCGGTGAGCACCTTGCGGGAGATGTCCAGCTCGCGCTGGAGCTCGTCGAAGCGGTGCCGTCCCCGTGCGGTCTCGCGGACGATCAGCAGGCTCCACCAGTCGCCGACGACGGCCGCGGCGTGGGCGACGGCGCACGCGGCGTCGCGGTCGGGCACGGCTCGTGCCATGACGTGTCCTCTTCGTTCGGTCTCGTTCGGTGTCCGTGCGGGGGGTCGTACGGGTCGCGGGTGGGGCGGGTGTGACGGGTCCATCTTGCGCCATCGAGTGAGTTCCCGATAGAAACTCATTGTGAGTTCCTGATGGGAACTCGCTCGAACCCGGGGCGGGAACCGCCGTGAACCCGTGGTTCGACCGATCCGGGGGAGGAACCGTTTCATGCCCACAGCCCGGGCAACCGCCTGGCGCACCTGGCAGATGACCCGCCGCGCCTATCCATGGACGTACGCCGTCGGCACCGTCCTGCCCGCCGCGCTCACCATCGCGCTCGCCTTCTTCGGCTTCCACGCCATCGGCGGCGGCGAGGTCGGCGCGGACTTCGCCGCCGGCAGCGGCACCACCGCCTACCTCGCCTACATCGTCGTCGGCACGACCGCCTTCCACTTCGCCGTCCGCCTCATCCTCTGGTCCGCCAAGGCCCTCATCACCGAGCAGCGGCAGGGCACCCTCGGCGCCCTGCTCATCGCCCCCGCCGGCCGGCTGCCCTATCTGCTCGGCTTCACGGCCTTCGCGGTGCTCAGCAGCCTCGTCGAGTTCCTCGCCCTGGGCCTGGTCGTCACCGTCCTCGGCATCAGCGTGCCCGTCTCCTCCGTGCCGGGCGCCCTGCTCGGCGCGCTCGCCCTCGTCGGCGCGGTCTTCGCGCTCTCCGTCGGCCTCGGCGGACTGATGATCGCGGCGGGCGAGGCCCACATCTCGCAGAACACCGTCTTCATCGTGCTCGGCCTGGTCGGCGGCTTCACCTTCCCGCGCGACTACCTGCCGGAGCCGGTCACGTGGTTCGCCGAACTGCTCCCCACCACCTCGGCGATGGACGTCCTGCACGGCAGCTTCACCGGCGGCCAGTCCCTGCCCGAACTCCTGCCGAGACTCGCCGTCTGCGCCGTACTCACCTGCCTCTACCTCCTCCTGGGCCTCAGGTACCTGCCGCGGGCCGAGGCCCGCGCCGTCGAAAGGACGTACTGATGACCACGGCGATCGAAGTCCGCGGCCTCCGCAAGGACTTCCCCGTACGCGAGAAGGGCCTCTTCGGCCCCCGCACCCTCAAGCGCGCGGTCGACGGACTCGACCTGGACATCCCGCGCGGCCGTGTCACCGGCCTCCTCGGGCTCAACGGCGCCGGCAAGACCACCACCATCAAGATCCTCGCCACCCTCCTGCGCCCCAGCGCCGGCACCGTGCGCGTCGACGGCCTCGACGCCGTCGCGGACGCCCGCGCCGTACGCCGCCGCATCAACCTCATCGCCGGCGGCGAACGCATGGTCTACACCCGTATGACCGGCCGCGAGAACCTCTGGTACTTCGGCCAGCTCTACGACGTCCCGAAGGCCGAACTGCGCCGCAGGACCGCCGAACTCCTCGACCTCGTCGGCCTGTCCGACGCCGCCGACACCATGGTCGAGCGGTACTCGCGCGGCATGACCCAGCGACTCGCCATCGCCCGCGGCCTGATCAACCGCCCCGACTACCTCCTCCTCGACGAACCGACCCTCGGCCTCGACGCCCCGATCGCCCGCGACCTGCGCCGCGTCGTCGCCGACCTCGCCGCGCACCACGGCACCGGAGTCCTGCTCACCTCCCACTACCTGGCCGAGGTCGAGGAACTCTGCCGCCATGTGTACGTGATCTCCGCCGGCCGCCACCTCGCCCAGGGCAGCCCGGCCGAGCTGAAGGCCGCGACCGGCAGCCACCGCACGGTCCGGCTGACCGTGACCGACCCGACCGAACGCACCGGGGCCGTCGCCGAGGCCTTCGGCGCCACCCGCGAGACCCTCCCCGACGGCAGCGAACTCATCACCCTGCGCCACCCCGACGACATCGCCGGACCCCTGACGGCGGCGGTCGTCGGCGCGGGCGGCTCGATCGGCGGCCTGGAGATCGCCGAGGCCAGCCTGGAGGACGCGATCCTCCGCCTGGCCGAGACGGGGGAAGCGGGCCTGGTCACCGCCGGCACCGCGGCGCTCACCGGGAGCGGGGGCCACCACCGGTGAACCACCTCCGCCACGCCCTGCGGGTCTTCGCCGCGGAATCGCTCAAGCAGCACCGGCGGCTCTTCGGCCAGCCGCTCGTCGTCTTCTCGATGCTGGTCTGGCCGGTCCTCCAGCTGGCCACCACCTACTACACCCTGCGCCCCGTCGCCACGGCCTCCCGGGCCGCCGAGAACTGGCCGCTCGCCGCCGATCCCGAACGGCTCCTCGCCTTCCTGGCCACCGGCACGCTCGCGTACGCCTTCTTCTTCTCGCTGGTCCAGAGCGCCTGGCACCTGTCCTTCGAGCGGACCACGGGCACCCTGGAGCTGCTCTTCCTCTCCCCGGCGGGGCGCCTCACCCTGATGATCGCCAACGGCGCCGGCGCACTCCTGCAGAACGCCTGGCTGCTCACCTGCTTCACCGTCGCCGCCCTGACCGGCTTCGGGACGCTCTCGGTCTCGGCCTGGTGGATGTACGGCGTCGTCCTCCTGGCCCTGCTGGTCCCGGCGGTGGCGTGGGGAGCGTTCCTCAACAGCCTGCTGGTGTTCTCCCGGGACTCGGCCTTCCTGTACACGATCCTCGACGAGCCGCTGTGGTTCGTGTCGGGTGTCCGGCTCCCGCACTTCGCGCTCCCGGCAGCCGTCCAGGTCGTCGGCGCGGTCTTCCCGCTCACCGGCAGCCTGCTCGCGGTCCGCGGGGCCCTCCTCGAACACCGCACGGCGGCCGAACTGGCCCCCACCCTCCTCGGCCTCGGCGCCCTGAGCGCCCTCCTGCTGGCCGCGGCCTCGGTGATCCTCCGCGTCGGTGAGAACAGGGCCCGCAGGACGGGCGCACTGAGCCTGGCGTGAGACACAGACCGGGAACGCGGACGACCCGTGGGCCTTGGTCCCGTCCGCTCGAGTTCGGACGGGAGCCGGCCGGATTACCGGCGGCCCACGGGTCGGGTGACTGCGTGGTTTTCGGCAGGTGACCTGCCGAGGTGCACAGAGTGCGACGGCAGGCCGTTAGCCCGCAGTCACCTCACGAATCCGAAAAGAAACCATGTTCTCGGATCACCTCCTTTCAGCGTGTGACCACAGCCTAGGAAAGCCCGGAGCGACGCTCAACCCATTTATTCGCGCGCTCTTTCCGGGCTACCGGGACCGCAGCTCCGCGGCCAGCACCGAGGCCGTCTCGGCGACGAGCGCGTCGACGGGAGCCGCGTCCTCCGCGTCCCGGGTGGTCAGCACAGCCAGCACGATCGGCCCGCCGTCCGGCGGCCAGGTGACGCCGGCGTCGTTGTTGGAGCCGTACCGCCCGCCGCCGGTCTTGTCGGCGAGCGCCCAGTCGGCGGGGAGCCCCTTGCGGAAGCGCTCGACGCTCGTCGTGTTGCCGAGCATCCAGCCGGTGAGGCGTTCCCGGTCCCGGGGTGCGAGGGCGCCGCCGAGCAGGAGGCGTCCGTAGGTCCGGCCGATGGCCCGAGGGGTGGTCGTGTCGGTCTCCCGCCACGGCTCGGCCGAGTTCAGCTCGGGCTCCCAGCGGTCGAGGCGGGTCGTGGGGTCGCCGACCGAGCGCGCGAACCGTGTGACGGCCGTCGGACCGCCCAGCTCGCGCAGCAGGAGGTTGGCGGCGGTGTTGTCGCTGAACCTGAGCGTGGCGTCGCAGAGCTCGGAGACCGTCATCCCGCAGGCGAGGTTCTCGGGCTCCCCGGTCACCGGGGACCAGCCCGCCCGCCGGACTTCGGCCGCCGTGTACCGGATGCGCCGCGCCAGGAACGTACCGTCGTGGTCGAGGTCGCGCAGCACCGCCGCGACGGCGAGCGTCTTGAAGACCGAGCACATCGGGAACCGCTCCCCGGCCCGGTACGCGATCGTGCGGCCCGTGCGGACGTCGTGCGCGTACACCCCGAGGCGCGCGGAGTGCCGTTGTTCGAGCTCCCGCAGCCGGGCGCCGATGCCGTCACCTCCCGGGGCGGAGGCGTAGGCGGAGCCGCCGAGGGGCAGAGCCAGGGACAAGGCCGCACCGGCTCCGAGAGCGAGAGCCGTACGACGGGACGAGCCGAAACCTGTGCTGGACGAGGTGGACAAGCTGTTTCCCTTCCAGAGCGATCACTGCACAGGCAACCACGCGAAGGACCCCCCACCCGGTTTCACCGGACCGGCTCGTCGGCCGACGGCGGAGCGGGCAGCGCACGGGCGAACCCGTGCCAGTACGCGGCCCGTCGCGACGACTGCCGCACGATGCGGTCCGGCTCCGGCGGCGCGGGCCACAGCTGAAGCAGGTACCTCTCCTCCCGCGCCGCCCCTTCGCGGTCCGGGACCGGGTGCTGCGGGTCCATGCCCAGGGCGCAGTAGCGCACCCGGTATCCGGTCTCCTCCAGGTCCAGCCCCCACCGGGCCTCCCAGGCCCACTGTACGAGTTCCGTGTGCGCCGAGACCGGGCGGTAGGAGACCTCCACGACCTCCTCCCACCGGGAGTCCAGGGCCGGCGCGTGATCGTGCACCTCGACGGTGAAGCCGACGCGACCGTCGCTGCTCCCGGTGAGCAGCCAGAGGAATCCGGGCACGGCCGCCCCGCAGAGCCCGGACGTCTGTCCGGCGAAGGCCACGCCCAGGTCGTCCGGCATGTCCCCGCTGCCGCTCACGACGTAGATCTGTCCGTACGAGATGCTCACCTCGCCGTCCACCGGTGTGCGTACCGCCACGATTACTCACCCTCCCGTTCCGTCGTTCCCTCGTTCCCGGAGGCTCCCGGCCGCCGGGCCCCACCGACGTCCGGTCGACGCCCCTCATCGACGCCACCCGAGGGCTTCAGGGCCCTTCGAATCTCCACGCCTCGATGTCGCGGTACCGGATCGGTCCCGGACCGCGCCCGAAGTCGCTGCCGACCAGATGCAGTCGCTCGGCCCGCCAGCCGCGGCCCCTGAACCCGGCGAGGTCGGCGGCGACCGTCACCACCCTGGACGGATCGTCGCGCCGCGCCCGCGCCAGGGTCAGGTGGGGCCGCAGCGGCCGGTCCTCGAAGGGGACACCGCACTCCCTGACCACCGCGCGGACGTCCGCGGCCAGCCGGTGCAGCCCGTCCAGGTCCCCGTCGATCCCGCTCCACAGGACCCGCTCGTCGAAGTGCCCGCCGCCCCGCAGCGCCAGCTCGACCGGCCGGTGCGAGGCCGCGAGCTCCGCGAGCGGCGCCCGGAGCGCCGGAACGGTCGCCGCCGGCAGCTCGCCGAGGAACGCCAGCGTGATGTGCCAGTCCTCGATCCGGTTCCACCGCATGCGGGGGTACGCCTCGTACGCCGGCCCCAGCTCCCGCGCCAGTTCGTCCTTGGCCTCGTCGGGCGGGGCGAGGGCGACGAACACGCGGACGGTGGCGGCCCGGTCCCGGCCGTCCCCGCCGGACTCCGTCGCCCGCCCGTGTACCTGAGTCATCATCCGTTCCCCGTACCCCGTACCCCGTACCCCGTGCCGTGTCGCCGCCAGGCGGGCCCCTGGCCGTTCCGATGTGAGGGTACGCGGTGTCCCGGCCGGTCAGCCGCCCGGGACACCGGCCCCGGCCTCGGCCCGGTGGGCCATCGCGGCGCGGACCCGTAGGCCGTCGCACTGTTTCGGCCACCCCGCCTCCGACCGTATGACGAGCGGCCTGTCGGAACGCGCCCCGCACGCTCCCTCGCGGGGGTGGTTCCCGGGGTCCGGTGGGCGTAGTCCGGCACGGCCGACACGAGCGGCGCACCCGTCACCACGAAGCTGTGCGCTGCCACCCCGTACCCCCACGCAATCGGAGGTTCGTACGCATGCCCCACGTACTGCTGAGACCGGCGGACCGGCGCCACCGCCCCGGCCACCCCGCCCGCAAGGTCCGTACCCTCCGGACCGCATGGGCGGCCGTCGCGCTCGCCGCGGCACTGGTCGTCGCCCTCCCCGGTGCCGCACTCGCCGCCCCCGGTGACCTCGATCCGACCTTCGGCCCGGACGGCCGGGTGACGACCCCGATCACCGGGTACGCGGAAGGCCACGACATCGCCCGGCAGTCCGACGGCAAACTGGTCGTGGTGGGGACGAGCGAGGCCGGGTTCGCGCTCGCGCGCTACGGCACCAACGGCGCCCTCGACCCCACCTTCGGCGGCGACGGCATCGTGACCAGCGATTTCGGCGGCGGCGCGCACTCGGCCAACGCGGTCGCGGTCCAGCCGTCGGACGGCAAGATCGTCGTGGCGGGCACCACCGAGGTCCTGGCGGAGGAGGGCGGCGGCTGCTGTTTCTTCTCCGTGGCCCGCTACAACCCCGACGGCAGCCCGGACGCGGCCTTCGGTGACGGCGGCCTGGTCCGTGTCGAGGAGTTCGGCGGCTCCGCCGACGGCGCCGACGTGGCCGTGCAGCCCGACGGCAGGATCGTCGCCGTGGGCAAGGGCGGCGGTGGAGGCTTCGCGCTCGTCCGCCTCACCGCCGACGGAAGCCTCGACCCGAGCCTCGGCGGAGACGGGGCGGTCGTCGCGGGCTTCACCCCGGGCTCTCCCCAGGACGCGGGCGGCATCGCGCGCGGCGCGGCCCTCCAGCCGGACGGAAAGATCGTCTCGGTCGGCTACGTGGGCAACACGGCCTTCGACATCGGCGTCGCCCGCTACAACCCCGACGGCACCCTCGACACCACGTTCGGCGGCGACGGCATGGTCACCGCGGACTTCGGCGGCACCGAGTTCGGCAATGCCGTGGCCGTACAGCCGGACGGCAGGATCGTCGCCGCGGGTTCCGGTGGCGCGGGCTTCGCCGCCCTCCGCTACAACGCCGACGGCACCCCCGACGCCGGCTTCGGATCCGGTGGCCGCACCTCTGTCAACGCCCCCGGCGACGGCGGCACCGCGTACGCCCTGGCGCTCCAGCAGAACGGCAAGATCGTCCTCGCCGGACGCGCGGACGACCCGAACAGCTCCGAAGCGAACGACTTCGGCCTGGCCCGCCTCAACCCCAACGGCACGGTGGACACCGGCTTCGGCGGCGACGGCTTCGTCGTGACCGGTTTCGGAGACTTCGACGAGGCCCGCGGCGTGCTCGTACAGCCCGACGGCAAGGTCGTCGCGGCGGGTTACGGGGCCGGCTTCGCCTTCGCCGTGGCCCGCTACCAGGGCGGCGACGGCACGCCCCCGCCGCTCGCGGACCTGGTGGTGACGAAGACCGGTACGACCGCGGTGAGCATCGGTGACCGCGCCACCTACACGGTGACGGTCACCAACTCCGCCGCGTCCACGGCCCCCGCGACCGGCGTCACCCTGACGGACACGCTCTCGGGCACCGGCGCGACCCTCGTCTCGGCCGTCGCCTCGCAGGGCGGTTGCACGACCACCACCACGGCGGCCACCTGTTCCCTCGGCTCGCTGGCCGTCGGCGCGAGCGCGACGGTCACGGTGACGGCCGAGCCCCGGGCCGTCGGAACCCTCACCGACAGGGCCACCGCCGCCGGCTCGCCGCAGGACCCGACGACCTCGAACAACACCGCCACCGCGACGACTTCCGTGAACAACGCACGCGGCTGCACGCTCATCGGCACCAGCGGCCCGGACACCCTGAACGGCACCTTCGGCAACGACGTGATCTGTGGCCTCGGGGGCAACGACACCGTCCGTGCGGGCTACGGCAACGACACCGTCCACGGCGGTTACGGGAACGACGACACGGACGGCGGCTTCGGTGACGACACCCTCAACGGCGGTCCGGGGAACGACCTCCTGACCGGCTCCTACGGCAACGACCGGCTCACCACCACCGACGGCGTCGCGGGCAATGACACCGCCAACGGAGGCATGGGCACGGACACCTGCACCACCGACCCGGGCGACATCCGCGTCAGCTGCCCGTGACGTCCCCGTGACCGTCCCTTCGGGGCGGTCACGCTCGGACCTCCCGGTCGAGATGCGGGCGTGGTGGACCACACGGTGCTCGCCGCCCCTGAGGTGACCTACCCGCCGGCCGACTGGGACGCCTGGCTCAAACAGAGCAAGGAGAGCGCGGAGCGCGGGGGCTGACCCTCGGAGAGAAGTCGTCGCGAGGTGAGGGAGGTCGGGCTCGACGTCCGAGCCGCGCCCCGTCAGACCCCCGAGCCCACTCCGGTCCCCGCACCCGCCGCCGTCAGCCATGCCTCCGCGACCACGCGGTGGCCGAGCGGGCTCGGGTGGACGCCGTCCGGGGCGAGGGCCGCCGCCCCGTGCTCCTCTGCGGCCCGCCGCAGCGCCAGGTCCGTGCGTACCACCGTCGCCCCGCGGGAGGCGGCGGCCCGCAGGACGGCGTCGGTGCGCGGACCGAGGTCCTCGAACCAGGCCTCCTGCTCGGGGGTGGCGGGGAGCAGGAACGGCGTCATCACGAGGAGCCGGGCGGCGCACTTCTCCTCGGCGAGGGCCAGGACGCGACCGAGGGCGGCCTCGAACTCCGGGACCGGGCTGGGAAGGCCCTGGTCGTAGCGGCGCCAGGTGTCGTTGATGCCGATCAGCACGGTGACCACCGTCGGATCGAGGGCGAGGACGTCGGTGGCCCAACGCGCCTCCAGGTCCCGGACGCGGTTCCCGTTGACCCCTCGGTTGAGGACCGTCACGGAGGGGTGAAGCGCCTCGGAGACCAGCCGTACGTAGCCGTCGCCGAGGGACGAGGGGTCCTCGCGGTCGCGCCCGGTGTCCGTGACGGAGTCGCCGGCGAACAGCAGCCGGTCGGACGGGGTGAACTGCACGGCGGTGTCCTCTCAGGCCTGTCGGAAGGTGTGCCGCATGGTACCGAGCCCGTCGATCCCGCACTCGACGGAATCCCCGTCACGCAGGTACGGGCGCGGCTCGGGACGCCCGAGGGCGACCCCGGCCGGGGTCCCGGTGTTGATGACGTCACCGGGGTACAGCACCATGAACCGGCTCAGATAGCGGATGATCCCGGCGACGGGGAACACCATGTCGGCCGTCGTGCCGTTCTGGCGCTCGACCCCGTTCACCGACAGCCCGAGGGCGAGCTTCCCCGGGTCGGGAACCTCGTCGGGGGTGACGAGCCACGGACCGAGCGGGTTGAAGGTCTCGCAGCTCTTGCCCTTGTCCCACTGGCCGCCGCGCTCCAACTGGAAGGCGCGCTCGGAGACGTCGTGGGAGACGGCGTACCCGGCGACGCAGGCGAGGGCCTCCTCGTCGGTCTCGAGGTAGCGCGCGGTCCTGCCGATCACCACCGCGAGCTCGACCTCGTAGTCGGTCTTGACGCTGCCGCGGGGGATCAGCACGTCGTCGTACGGCCCCGAGACCGTCCAGGGGTCCTTCATGAACACGACCGGCTCGGCCGGGATCGCGGCGCCCGTCTCCGCCGCGTGGTCCCGGTAGTTGAGGCCGATGCACACCACCTTCCCCGGACGCGCGACCGGCGCCCCGATCCGTATGCCGTCGGCCCCGGCACCCGGAGCCGACAGTTCCCCGGCCGCGGGGCCGGGCAGCTTCCCGGGGGCCAGTACGGGCAGTTCCCCGGCGGCCACCGCGCGGGCGAGGCGGTCGAGGGCGCCGTCGGCGAGGGAGCGGTGGTCGATGTCGTCGAGGACGCCGGACGCGTCGAGGAGTTCACCGGACCCGCTCAGGACCGCGGGGCGCTCGGCCCCCGCCTCTCCGACTCTCAGCACGCGCATGCCAGCCACCCTTCACGTTATACATCGGATGTATCGACCCGGGAATGCAACCAACCAACTGGCGTTTTGTCCAGAGGAAGTTGATGGCGGGGGAGCGGGCCACCCATCGCCCCGAGGTATCATCCGATGTATCGTGTGGCGCGCCGACGGCCGCTCCCGGCACCCGCTTCCGTACCGCGTCGCCGCGCCTCGCGGCGCTTCCGCCCCGGGGAGCGGCCGGCCGGCGTCCAGACCGCCACGCCCCAGGAGGCCGAGCCGATGGCAGACACGACGAGGATGCTCAACGCCCTACTGGTCATGGAAGAAGGGCGCAGGGCCGATGTCTACCCGGCGTCGGTCCTGGAGGACATCGGGAACCTGGTGAACCTCCGCACCCCCGCCCTCACCCGTGACGCCCTCCGCCGCGATCCCGGCGTACTGGAGGAGGTCGACGTGCTGCTCACCGGCTGGGGCGCGCCGGTCCTCGACGCGGAACTCCTCTCCCGTGCACCACGGTTGAGGGCCGTGATGGTCGCCGCCGGCTCGGTGCGCCATCTGACCACACCGGAGTTCTGGGCCCGGGGCGTCCCCATCGTCACCGCGGCCGCGGCCAACGCGGTCCCGGTCGCCGAGTTCAGCCTGGCCCAGATCCTGCTGGGCCTGAAACAGGTCCACCGGCTGGGCCGCGAGGTGGTGGCCCGCGGGAAGTTCCCGCACGATCCCCGGGTCGCCGGCGGATACGGCTCCCGGGTGGGGCTCCTCGGTCTGGGGGAGATCGGCCGGCTGGTCGCGGAGCATCTGCGGCGCTTCGACGTCGAGGTGCTGGCCTGCGACCCCGTGATCGACCCGGCCGCCGCCGGCGCGCTGGGCGTCCGGCTCACCGGAGTCGAGGAGCTGTTCTCGTCGTGCGACGTCGTGAGCGTGCACGCCCCGCTGCTCCCCGAGACCGAAGGCCTCGTCGGCAAGCGGCTGATGTCCCTCCTCCCCGAGGGCGCCACCCTCGTCAACACGGCCCGCGGCGCCGTCCTGAACGAGCCGGAGGTGATCGGGGTCCTCTGGGACCGCCCCGACCTCACCGCCGTGCTCGACGTGACCTGGCCCGAGCCGCCCGACCTGGGCTCGGCGCTCTTCACCCTGCCGAACGTCGTCCTCACGCCGCATCTCGCCGGCGCCATGGGCGGGGAGCGTGCCCGACTCGGTGAGCTGGTCCGTGACGAACTGCGCCGACTGGTGAACGGCGAACCGCTGCGGCATGCCGTGGAACCGGCCCGGGCCGCGACGAGGGCGTAGGAGGCGGAGCGCAGGGCCGCGTGACGGACGCGGAGACGCCCCGACCTGGGCTCTCATCCCCTGCTGGCTTGAATGTCGAGGCCCGGGACTTCCTGCCCCGGGCATACATCGGATCTTTGATCCACGCTTCAGTGGCGGTAGCCCTGCCGTCGTCCCGCCCCCGTCGCGGGGTGCCCTCACCCTCGATCCCGCTCCATGACTGCTCAAGTGGGTGATTGGCGCCCCGAAGGTCCCCCTCCGGACCTTCGGGGCGATACGAATTCCGCACCCTCAACTCTTTTCAGTCATCGGACTATTGACCCCCGATCGGCCGCGCGTTAGCGTCCCGGCAAGCGCTTACAGGCCAGCTGCCGAGGGCGGCGAACAGGAGTGGTGATGCAGAGAACGCGATGGATCGGCGCGGGTATTCTCGCCTCGGCGTTGGCCCTCACGAGCTGTACGTCCGGCCCCGCCGGCACGGACGCCAAGCAGGACTCCAAGGCGGAACTGGAACTGTGGACCAGGACCACCCCCGGCGGTCCCGGTGAGAAGGCCACGCTGCGGCTCGTGGCCGGATTCGAGAAGGCCACCGGCCACAAGGTGAAGGTCACGGCGATCTTCGACGACTTCGAGACAAAGCTCCAGCAGCGGGCCGCCCAGCGGAACCTGCCCGACATCGTCATGAACGACGTCACCCAGCTCGGCTCCATGCACAGCCAGGGGCTGCTCAGGGAGATCGACCTGACCAGGATCAAGAGCAGCGGGGACCTCGTCGAGCAGGGCCTCGACTCCGGCAAGAGCGTCGACGGGAAGCAGTACGGCATCCCGTACTCCGCCCAGGCCGGAGCCCTCCTCATCCGCAAGGACTGGCGCGAGAAGCTGAAGCTCGGGGCCCCGCAGAGCTGGGACGACCTCGCCGCGATGGCGAAGGCCTTCACCACCCGGGACCCCGACGGCAACGGCAAGCAGGACACCTACGGACTCGCCGCCCCGCTCTCCACCAAGCGCGGCTACGCCTCCTGGTACTTCTCCAACTTCCTCTGGGCCGCCGGCGGTGACTTCATCACCGAGAGCGGCAAGGGGAAGTACAAGCCGTCCATGACCAGCAAGGAGTCCATGGAGGCGGTGAGCTGGTTCCGCGCCCTCGGCTGCGACAGCAAGGCGATCCAGCCCGGCGCCGTCACCATGGACACCCCGCCGACGAACGAGACCTTCGAGGCGGGCAGGACCGGCATGTTCGTCGTCGGCCCGTACCTGATGCCCCGCTTCGACAAGTCGCTCGGCAAGGACAAGTACGAGGTCGTCCCCATGCCCAAGGGACCCAAGGACGCCACCGTGCTCGCGGAGGGCGGCTCCGTCTACCTGATGGCCGGCTCGGAGAACATGGCCGGACAGGACGCCTTCGCCGGATACGCCATCTCCGCCGAGGGCCAGAAGCTCGGCATGCAGGGCGAGGACGGCTCCACCGTCCAGCTCCCCGTGAACAAGACGGTGGACGTCACCGAGGTCCGTCCCGACCCGCGCTGGAAGACCTACGCCGAGGTCTACCGCACCTCCGGGCGCTACGCCCCGTCCATCCCCAACTGGACCCCGGTACGACAGGTCACCGCCGAGACCGTCAACGCGCTGATGGCCGACTGCTCCCTCGACGCCGGCGCCAAGCTGCGCGAGCTCGACAAGAAGCTCGCCGACATCCTCCAGGAGCAGGGAATCGCCGGATGACGAGCGTCGACCAGGTGAAGTCGGCCGCCACGACGGCGGCCGGCTCCACCACCCCGGCGGACGGACGGCCGGAGTCGGGGTCCGCGACCGCGGCCCCCGGCGGGCGGCCCGTCTCCCGCCGGGTGCGCAGCCGCCGCGGCGGCCGGTGGTGGACGCCGTGGCTCTTCCTGGCCCCGGCCCTGATCCTCTTCCTGTACTTCAAGTTCATCCCCATGGCCAGCGCGCTGGCCATGTCGTTCCAGGACGTCCAGCCCTACCTGGGCAACCGGTGGGTCGGCGGCGAGAACTACGCCACCGTCCTGACCTCCGACGGTTTCCGCGAGGCCGCCTGGCACACCGTCGTCCTCGCGGTCGGCCAGACCCTCGGGTCGATGCTGCTCGGCCTCACCCTCGCCCTGCTCATGGAGGGACAGGGCCGCAAGCTCGGCTTCGTGCGCTCGGCGGCCTTCCTGCCGGTCGTCGTGCCGATCGCGGTCGTCGCCGAACTCTGGCGGATCATGTACCACCCCACCGAGGACGGCATGCTCAACTCCCTCCTCGGCCTGGTGGGGTTCGGCCCGTCGGGATTCATCAACGACCCCGACAGCTCGATGGTTTCCATCATGGTCACCGGCATCTGGCGCGGCGCGCCCTACGACATGATGATCTTCCTCGCGGGACTGGCCGGCGTCGACCGCGGTCTCTACGAGGCGGCCAAGGTCGACGGCGCGTCGAGGTTCCAGCGCATCCGCCACGTGACGGTCCCCGGCCTGCGGGCCGTCCTCACCATCCTCTTCATCCTGGCGGCCATCCGCGGCCTGCGCGTCTTCACCGAGGTCTTCCTGCTCACCAACGGCGGACCCGACGGCTCGACCGAGGTCGTCATGACCGTCATCTACAAGCTGGGCCTCGAACAGAACCGGCTCGGCGTCGGCGCCGCCGGAGCGGTGCTGCTGTTCCTCGCGACGCTGCTCCTGACGGTCGGCGTCCACCTGTTCCGACGGAGGGGTAACGAATGAGCGCGCCGACCGAGACCGCGCTGGGTCTCACCGAGAGCCGGAGCGTCGGCGGCCGCGTCCTCAAGGCCGTCACCTACCTCATGGTCCTGCTGCTCTTCGCGGGCCCGCTCCTGGCCCTCCTGGTCAGCGCCTTCAACCACGTGAAGGACCCGACCCAGCTCAGCGTCATCCCCTCCGACCCCACCACGGACAACTTCACGGTCGCGTTCGACCAGGGAGTCCTGAAGTACCTGCTCAACTCGTTCTTCGTCGTCGGGTTCGGACTCCTCCTCCAGGTGGCCGTCTCCGTCCTGGCGGGCTACGCCCTCGCCCGGAAGCGGTTCCGCGGGATGAGTCTGGTCTTCGTCGCGATCCTGGCCACGCTGATGCTGCCGGAAGAGATCCTGGCCATCCCGCTGTCCGTGATCCTCGCCGACCTGCCGGTCGTCCACTTCAATCTGATCGGCACCCTGGCCGGCATGATCGTCCCCGTCGGCGCCTGGGCGTTCTCCATCCTCGTCATGACCGAGTTCATGAAGGAGGTGCCCCGGGAACTGGAGGAGGCGGCACGCATCGACGGCGCCGGAGACCTGCGGATCTTCGCGCAGATCATCCTCCCGATGTGCAAGCCCGCGCTCGGCGTCATCGGCGTCTTCGGCTTCACCATGATCTGGGACCAGTACCTGCTGCCCCTCCTGGTGGCCACCGACTCGTCCTCGTACACGCTCCCGCTGGCCCTGCGCACCCTCCGGGTCGACCCCCTCGTCACCCCCGGCGTGGTCATGGCGGCGTCCCTGCTCGCCCTGCTGCCCTCGGTGATCGTCTTCCTCTTCTTCCAGCGCTCCTTCGTCCACGGTCTGTCCAGCGGCGCCCTCAAGGGCTGACCCACGCCTCCTCCCGTACCGCCGCACCCACGAAAGGACCACCCGCCGTGATGCCGTCCGGCCTGATGTCGTTCCCGCTCACGCCGTTCACCCCGGCCGACGAGGTGGACACGACCGTGTTCGCCGACCACCTGGAGGACCAGCTCGCCCACGGACCGGCCGCGGTCTTCGTCGCCTGCGGCACGGGGGAGTACTCCTCGCTCAGCGGACCCGAGTACACCCGCGTCGTCCGGCACGCCGTCGAGGTCGTCGCCGGGCGGGTACCCGTGTACGCCGGAGCCGGGGGCGGCCTCGGCAACGCGAAGGCCGCGGCCTCCGCCGCCGCGGACGCCGGCGCCGAGGGGATCCTGCTGCTCCCGCCGTACCTCGTCGGCGGCACCGAGGACGGCTACCTCGCCTACGCCGAGTCCGTCGCCCGCGCCGGCGGGCTGCCCGTCGTCGTCTACCGCCGGGGCCTGGCCCGGTTCGGCGTGTCCACGGCCCTGCGGCTCCTCTCCGTCCCCGGGATCGCCGGGATCAAGGACGGCAACGGCGACCTGGACATGATGGCCCGCATGGTCACCGCGGTCCGCACCAGCGGCCACCCCCGGGCCGAGTCGTTCGCCTTCCTCAACGGCCTCCCCACCGCGGAGGTGAGCGCCGCGGCCTGCCGGGCCATCGGCATCCGCGACTACTCCTCGGCCGTCCTCTGCTTCGCCCCCGACATCGCCCGCGCCTTCCACACGGCCCTGACGGCAGGCGACACCGCCACGACCGAACGCCTCCTCGCCCGCTTCTACCTGCCGCTGACCGAACTCCGCGACAAGGTCCCGGGCTACGCCGTCGCCCTCGTCAAGGCCGGAGCGCGACTGCGCTCGCTGGATGTCGGACACGTCAGAGCGCCCCTGGTGGACGCCGCCCCGGACGACGTCGAACGGCTCCGCGAGCTGCTCGCCGAAGGACGCCGTGCGGCGGCCGGGACGGTCGGCCCCGCGGGCTCCGCCTCCGCCACCTCCGCCGGATCCGTGGCGGTGGCCTCGTGAAGATCACCACCGTCGTCGTCACCCCCGTCGCCTTCGTCGACCCGCCGCTCCTCAACGCCGTCGGCGTCCACGAGCCGTACGCGCTCCGCGCCGTGATCGAAGTACGGACCGACACCGGCGCGTACGGGCTCGGCGAGAGCTACGGCGACGCCGCCCACCTCGACCTTCTCCGCGCCGCGGCCGACGAACTGACCGGCCTCGACCCCTTCGACCTCAACGAACTGTCCCGGCGGGTCGGCGCGGTCGTCGGCGGCCGGGTCGCCCAGGACGCGCACGGCCTCATCGGCGGAGGCGGCGCCGACAAGACCGTCGCGAGCGTCACCTCACCGTTCGAGGTCGCCTGCCACGACCTCCAGGGCAAGCACCTGGGCCGGCCCGTATCCGACCTCCTCGGCGGAGCCACCCGCGACCGGATCGACTTCTGCGGCTACCTGTTCGCGAAGTGGGCCGCGCACCCCGGGCAGGCACCCGACGGGTGGGGGCCGGCCCTGGACGCCCCGGGACTGGTGGCCCAGGCCCGCGCCATGGCGGACCGGTTCGGCTTCCGCTCCTTCAAGCTCAAGGGCGGCGTCCTCCCCCCGGAGGAGGAGGTCGCCGCGATCCGGGCGCTCCGCGAGGCGTTTCCCGACCATCCGCTGCGCCTCGACCCCAACGCGAGCTGGGACCCGGAGACCGCCGCCGGGGTCGCCGAGGAACTCGCGGGCGTACTGGAGTACCTGGAGGACCCGGTCGCGGGCATTCCCGCGATGGCCGACCTCGCCCGCGTCGCCCCGATGCCGCTCGCCACCAACATGTGCGTGGTCACCTGGGAGCAGCTGACCCGGGCCGTCCCGGTCCACGCGATCGGCGTCCTGCTCGGCGACCACCACTTCTGGGGCGGCCTCAAGGCCTCGCAGCACCTGGCCACCTGCTGCCGGAACTTCGGCATCGAGATGTCCATGCACTCCAACTCCCACCTGGGCATCAGCCTGGCCGCGATGGTCCACCTGGCCGCCGCCACCCCCGCCATCGGCCACGACCTCGACACCCACTGGCCCTGGAAGCGGCCCGAGGACGACGTCGTCACCGTGCCCTGGCAGTTCGTCGACGGCGCCGTCACCGTCCCCCGGACCCCCGGCCTCGGCGTGGAACTCGACCGCGAGGCGCTCGCCCGGCTGCACGAGCAGTACCTGGCCTGCGGGCTGACCCGCCGGGACGACACCGGCTACCTCGCGCGCGTGGCCCCCTCCGTACGGCTCCGCGAGGACGTCCACGAACCCCGCTGACTCCCGCGTCCCGCCCGCCTCCGACCGCACAGGAACGATGCCCGATGACCACCACCAGCGCCGAAGACGCGTCGACCGCGCCCTCGACAGCCGAAGGCGCAGCCCCACTCGCGCCCGCGCCCGCCGGGGGCGCGGCGCCGGACACGACCTGGTTCACCCACGACCGCTTCGGCATGTTCGTCCACTGGGGCCTGTACTCCCTCGCCGCCCGCCACGAGTGGGTGAAGAACCGGGAGAGGCTGACGGACGAGCAGTACCAGGTGTACTTCGACCACTTCGAGCCCGACCGCTACGACCCCGTCCGATGGGCCAGGACGGCCAAGGCCGCCGGAATGCGGTACGTCGTGCTGACCACGAAGCACCACGACGGCTTCTGCCTCTGGGACAGCACCCTCACCGAATACAAGGTGACGAGGACCCCGCACGGCCGCGACCTCGTCGGACCGTTCGTCGACGCGTGCCGGGCCGAAGGCCTGAAGGTCGGCTTCTACCACTCGCTGATCGACTGGCACCACCCCTCCTTCCCCGTCGACGGCACGCACCCGCAGCGCGACGACGAGGAGTTCAAGGCCGCGGCGGCCGACCGCGACATCCGCGACTACCAGCGCTACCTGCACGGCCAGGTCCGCGAACTCCTCACCGACTACGGGCGGATCGACTACCTCTTCTTCGACTTCTCCTACGCGGGCCGCCCCGAGTGGTGGGGCGGCAAGGGCCCCGACGACTGGGACTCCGCCCGGCTCCTCGCCCTGGTCCGCGAACTCCAGCCGCACATCCTCGTCAACGACCGCGCCGGTCTCCCCGGGGACTTCGTCACCCCCGAGCAGTACCAGCCGTCCGGGCCGATGACCGCCGACGGCCGGCCGGTGCTCTGGGAGGCCTGCCAGACGCTCAACGGGAGCTGGGGCTACGACCGCGACAACCTCGACCACAAGAGCCCCGACCTGCTCGTCCGGATGCTCGTCGACGGCGTCTCCAAGGGCGGCAACCTCCTCCTGAACGTCGGCCCCACCGGCCGGGGCGACCTCGACCCCCGCGACACCGCAGCCCTGGAGGAGATCGGGCGCTGGACGGACCTGCACGAACGGTCCGTACGCGGCTGCGGCCCCTCCGCGTTCACCCCGCCCGCCGACTGCCGGTACACCCAGCGCGGCGACCGCCTCTACGTCCACCTCTTCGCCTGGCCGCTGCGCCACCTGCACCTGCCCGGACTCGAAGGCCGGGTGCGCCACGCCCAGCTCCTCAACGACGCCTCCGAGATCGTGCGGCTCCCGCCGGCCCCGGACCGCCCCGCGATGAATACCCAGATGGGCGGGCAGCCGGCCGGCACCCTCACCCTCCAGCTCCCGGTACGGCGGCCCGACACCCCAGTTCCGGTCATCGAACTCTTCCTCACGGACCCCTCGTAGAGCTCCTCGCGACGGACCCGTAGCCCCTTCCGACCGATCACGGAGGCACCATGCAACGACGCACGTTCCTCACCGGCACCGCGGTGGGGGCGGCCGCGGCCGCCCTGCCCCTCGCCGGCACCGCGCACGCGGACACCACGTCGGCCACGCCCGCCCGCCACCGGGGCCGTGCCGTCGAGGTCCGCTCCCTCGACGCGCTCCAGAAGGCGATCGACGCCGCCGGACCGGGAACCCGCATCGTCGTCGCGGACGGCGACTACACCGTCCCCGCCGACCGGCCCCTCACCGTCCGGGACAGGCACGGCTCCCGCGGCGCGCCGGTCACGATCTTCGCCGCGTCCCGGGGCGGCGTCGTGCTCCGCGGGGAGCGGAGCTTCGTCCTCGAGAACTCCAGCCACATCACCCTCAGCGGTTTCTCCTTCCGCCAGAGCACCACCCTGGACCTCCCGCCGAGCTGTGCGCACATCCGGCTGACCCGCAACGACCTCCAGCTCGCCGACATCGAGGGCCTGCACTGGGTCATGGTGCGCGCCGACGACACCGTCGTCGACCGCAACCACTTCCACGGCAAGAGCACGCTCGGCATCTACCTGGGCATCGAGGGCGACGGCGCCGAGGCCATGGCCCAGCGCGTCCACATCCACCGCAACCACTTCTCCGACCACACCTTCGCCGGCTCCAACGGCGGCGAACCGATCCGCCTCGGCGTCAGCCCCCGCGCCCTCTCCAGCGCGCACGCGGTCGTCGAGTACAACCTGTTCGAGCGGGCGAACGGCGATCCCGAGGCGATCTCCGTGAAGAGCTCCGACAACGTCATCCGGCACAACACCATCCGCGACAGCCTCGGCGGGATCGTCCTGCGCCACGGCAACGGCACCCTCGTCGACAGCAACTACCTGATGGGCGGCGAGGAGGGACTGCGGATCTACGGCAACGACCACGTCATCGTCAACAACTACCTCGCCGGCCTCTCCGGGCGCGCCATGGTGATCGGCAGCGGTTCGGAACGCGACCACGTCCCCGGCGAATCGGCCTCGGACCGCCGGGGCAACGACGCGCCCGACCGGATCCTCATCGCCCACAACACGCTCCTCGACAACGCGGGCGGCCTCTCCGGCGAGAGCCACCGCCCGCACGAACCTCGTGACGTCACCGTCGCGGACAACCTCCTCGTCGGCGGGAGCGGGAACCTCGTCGAGATGGCGAACACGGTCCGCTTCACCTGGCAGGGCAACATCCTGTTCGGGGCCGCGGGCGACGGGAACATCCCCGCCGGAGGCTTCGTGCGCGCCGACCCCCGGCTCGTCGCGGGTCCCGACGGCGTCCACCGCCTCTCCCGTACGAGCCGGGCCATCGGGGCGGCCACCCTGTACCCGGCGCCCGTCACCCACGACATCGACGGCGACCCGCGCGGCGGCCGTCGTGACGTCGGCGCCGACGAGTACACGAACGCGCCGCCGAGGAACCGGCCGCTGACACCGGCCGACGTGGGACCGCACGCACCCTGACCGGTCCCGCGCCGCAGGACGGCCGGTACGCGCGCGCGTACCGGCCACCCTTCCCCCCTGTTCACCCCGTCCGACCGTCCCTCCCCCCGACCGGAAGGCCCGCACGTGCCCGAGGACCCACCGCACCACCTCCCGTGCGAGCCCGCCGCCGATCCCGCGCCCCCGCTCGGCATCTGCTCCGTCACCTTCCGCCGGCTGCCCGCCG
Source organism: Streptomyces sp. Root1304 (assembly GCF_001426405.1). Classification (GTDB taxonomy): domain Bacteria; phylum Actinomycetota; class Actinomycetes; order Streptomycetales; family Streptomycetaceae; genus Streptomyces. The sequence goes on from NZ_LMEP01000023.1 coordinate 466,563, forward strand.
CGGAGGTCGTCCGCCGTGCCGCGGACGCGGGTCTCACGGTGATCGAGTGGGGCGCGGACGTCCACGCGCCGCCGGGAGACACCGAGGCCCTCCGCGCGGCCCGCGAGGCCGGCGAACGCCACGGCGTGGGGTGCTGCTCCTATGGCTCGTACTTCCACGGACTCCCGGACGAACGGCCCGGGTTCCCCGAGGTCGCCCGCGCCGCGGTGACCCTCGGGGCACCGCGCGTCCGGGTCTGGGCGGGGCGGGCCGGATCGGCCGACGTGACCGAGGAGGAACGCGCCCGTGTCACCGAGGGGCTGCGGGCAGCCGCGCTGGACGCACGGGACCACGGCCTGGAACTCGCCCTCGAATTCCACACCAGGACCCTGACCGACTCGGCGGCCTCCACGCTCCGGCTCCTGGAGGAGCTGGAGGAACCGCGCGACCCACGGGCCGCCGCGGTGGAGAACGTCACCACCTACTGGCAGCCGCCCCTGAACGCCCCCGACGACGAGGCGCTCGCGGGCCTGGCCGCGCTGGCCGACCGCGTGAGCGCCGTCCACGTCTTCTCCTGGTGGCCGGGCAACCACCGGCTTCCCCTGGCCGTCCGCGACGAGCTCTGGACACGGGCCTTCGCCCTGCTCGCCGGCCGGCCACGGCCGGGGGAAGCACTCCTCGAGTTCGTCCCGGACGACGATCCCGCCGTCCTGGGCCGGGAGGCGGCGACGCTACGGCGCACGGCGGCACGGGCTGCCCTACGGACGGGCGCACCGGCTGCCGTACGGACGGACGCACCCGCCGACGCGTACGGACAAGGCCGCCCGACGTGACCGAGGGCCCGGTGCCGCCGCTCCCGGTCGGTGACGAACCACCCTGGAGTAGGGTGGCGGCCGACAGACACATCCGATGTATTTTGCCGCGCACAGGAGGAAAGCCTTGGCAGTGACCGACGAGGCGATCGGGAAGATCAAAGAGATGATCGTCTCCGGTGCGCTGCGCCCGGGGGACCGGCTGCCCAAGGAGGCCGACCTCGCCGCCGGTCTCGGCCTCTCCCGCAACTCCCTGCGGGAGGCGGTCAAGGCGCTCTCCCTGCTGAACATCCTGGACGTACGGCAGGGGGACGGCACGTACGTCTCCAGCCTGGAGCCGCCCCTGCTGCTCGAAGCGGTGTCGTTCGTCCTGGACTTCCACCAGGACGACCAGGCGCTCCAGGCCCTGAAGGTACGGGGCATCCTGGAGCCGGCGGCGACGGCCCTCGCGGCGGACCGCATCGCCGAGGACGAGATCCGGGAGCTGGGCGAACTGCTCGACGGGCTCGGGGAATCGCCCAGCCTGGACGAACTCGTCGCCGGCGACCTGGAGTTCCACCGGCGCATCGCCGCGGCCTCCGGGATCCCGCTGCTGTGCTCGCTGCTCGACAGTATCTCCGGGGCGACCGTACGGGCCCGGCTGTGGCGCGGCATCACCGAGGAGACGGCCGTGGCCAGGACGATCTCGGAACACCGGGCGATCCTGGACGCGCTCGCCGCACGCGACGCCCGCACGGCGGAGGCCTGGGCGACGATCCACATCTCCAACGTGGTCAGGTGGCTCGACAGCGTGCTGTGAGGCCGGCCGCGCGCACCGGCGGAGACTCGGGCGTTCGCTCCTCGGGGGGCGAACGCCCTTTGTCGTTCCTGGTGTTGAAGAGTCGTGCCGAAGAGTCGCACCGAACCGAAGAAACATCCGATGTCTACTTGCCTGACCTCTCGCGAGCGCCGTATCGTTCTCGCCTGACAGGCCAATCACCCGATCTGTGCTGATGGTTGGGGCCGCCCCGCGTCGCTCGTCCACGACGAAGCCGAACGCCGGGCGCGCAGCCCAGGTGTGAAAGGAACCCCGTTGTCCACTGACATCACGCGGGTCATCGCGATGGACACCTACGACATCCGCTTCCCGACCTCCCGCCAACTCGACGGGTCCGACGCGATGAACCCGGACCCCGACTACTCCGCGGCCTACCTCGTCCTGCGCACGGACGAGCCCGGAGGCCCCGAGGGGCACGGCTTCACCTTCACCATCGGACGTGGCAACGATGTCCAGGTCGCCGCGATCGAAGCACTGCGCCCGCACGTCATCGGACGCTCCGTCGAGGAGCTCTGCGCCGACCCGGGCCTGGTCAGCCGCGCGCTGATCGGTGACAGCCAGCTCCGCTGGCTCGGCCCCGAGAAGGGCGTCATGCACATGGCCGTCGGCGCCGTCGTGAACGCGGTGTGGGACCTGGCCGCCAAGAGGCAGCGGAAGCCGCTGTGGCAGCTCCTCGCCGACGCCGAACCCGAATGGCTCGTCTCGCAGGTGGACTTCCGGTACATCACCGACGCGCTCACCCCCGAGGAGGCGCTCGACCTGCTGCGGCGCGGCAAGGAAGGGCGCGCCGAACGCGAGCGCACGCTGCGCGCCCAGGGCTACCCCGCGTACACCACCTCGCCCGGCTGGCTCGGCTACTCGGACGAGAAGCTGACCCGCCTCGCCGAGGAGGCCGTCGCCGCCGGCTTCACCCAGATCAAGCTGAAGGTGGGGGCGGACCTCGCCGACGACGTACGCCGCTGCCGTGCCGCACGGGCGGCCGTCGGCCCGGACGTACGGCTCGCCGTCGACGCCAACCAGCGGTGGAACGTGGCCGAGGCGATCGACTGGACCCTGGCACTCGCCGAGTTCGACCCCTACTGGGTCGAGGAGCCCACCAGCCCCGACGACATCCTGGGGCACGCGCGCGTACGGGCCGCCGTCGCGCCCGTCAAGGTGGCCACCGGGGAGCACGTGCAGAACCGCATCGTGTTCAAGCAACTCCTCCAGGCGGACGCCGTCGACATCGTCCAGCTGGACGCGGCCCGGGTCGGCGGGGTGAACGAGAACCTCGCCATACTGCTCCTCGCCGCCAAGTTCGGCGTCCCCGTCTGTCCGCACGCCGGAGGCGTCGGACTGTGCGAACTCGTCCAGCACCTGGCGATGTTCGACTACGTGGCGCTCAGCGGGACCACCGAGGACCGGGTCATCGAGTTCGTCGACCACCTCCACGAGCACTTCACCCACCCGGCCGTCGTACGCGAGGGGCACTACACGGCACCCCTGGCACCGGGCTTCTCGGCGGACATGCGGGCCGAGTCGCTCGCCACGTTCGCCTTCCCCGACGGCCCCTTCTGGGCCGCCGACCTGGCACGCCGGACGGCGGCCGAGGGCGACGCCGTCGAGGACGTCGTGGCCGCGGACGTCGTGGAGGTGACGGCATGAGCGCCGCGTCCCCGCTCGCCGGCCTGCGCGCCGTCGTCACCGGCGGTGCCTCCGGCATCGGACTCGCCGTCGCCCGCCTGCTGGACTCCCAGGGCGCCGCCGTCGCGGTCCTCGACCTCGACCCGGACGCGGTCCCCGGCCCGCTCACCGCCGTCCGCGCCGACGTGGCCGACGACGCCTCCGTGCGTACGGCCGTCGCATCGGCCGCCGCCACCCTCGGCGGCATCGACATCCTCGTCAACAACGCCGGCATCGGCGCGGCCGGAACCGTCGAGGACAACCCCGACGACCAGTGGCACGGCGTCCTCGACGTCAACCTCCTCGGCGTCGTCCGGACGACCCGGGCAGCCCTGCCCCATCTGCGCCGCTCGGAGCACGCCGCCGTCGTCAACATCTGCTCCATCGCGGCGACCGCGGGCCTTCCGCAGCGCGCCCTCTACTCCGCGAGCAAGGGCGCGGTGCTCTCGCTGACGCTCGCCATGGCCGCCGACCACGTCAGGGAGCGCATCCGGGTCAACTGCGTCAACCCCGGCACGGTCGACACCCCCTGGGTCGCCCGCCTCCTCGACGCGGCCGAGGACCCGGCCGCCGAACGCGCGGCGCTCAGCGCCCGCCAGCCCACCGGCCGGCTCGTCAGCGCCGAGGAGGTCGCCGCCGCGGTCGTCTACCTCGCCTCCCCGGCCGCCGGCTCGGTGACGGGCACCGCCCTCGCCGTCGACGGCGGCATGGCGGGACTCCGGCTGCGGCAGGCCACCACATGAGCACCCGCGCGCAGCACACCGAACCCGTCGGTCCCACCGGCGCCGAGCGACCCGATCGCGTCCCCCTCGGCCGGTCCACCGCCTGGACGACCCGTCTGGCCTTCGGCGCGGCCGGCCTGGGCAACCTCTACCGGCCCGTCTCCGACGAGGACGCGACGCGCGCCCTGACGGCCGCCTGGGACCGGGGCGTCCGGTCGTTCGACACGGCACCCCACTACGGCCTCGGACTGTCCGAACGCCGCCTCGGCGCCTTCCTCAGGGAGCGGCCCCGGGACTCGTACACCGTCTCGACCAAGGTCGGCCGCTTCCTCGTGCCCGCGCCCGACGCCACCGGCGACGACCTCGCGCACGGCTTCGCGGTGCCCGCCACTTACCGCAGGGTGTGGGACTTCAGCGCGGACGGCGTCCGCCGCGGCCTGGAGGAGAGCCTCGAACGGCTGGGACTCGACCGCGTCGACACCGTCCTCCTGCACGACCCCGACGACCACGCCGCACAGGCCCTGGACGAGGCCTACCCCGCCCTGGAACGCCTGCGGTCCGAGGGAACCGTCCGCGCCGTCGGCGTCGGCATGAACCAGACCGCGGTACCCACCCGCTTCGTCACCGAGACGGACATCGACGTCGTCCTCCTCGCCGGCCGCTACACCCTGCTCGACCAGAGCGGTCTGGCCGAACTCCTCCCGGCCGCCCACAGCCGCGGCGTGTCGGTCGTCGCCGGCGGGGTCTTCAACTCGGGCCTGCTCGCGGACCCCCGCCCGGGGGCGACGTACGACTACGCCACGGCCCCGGACGGCCTGCTGCGGCGAGCCGTCCGCATGCGCGAGATCTGCGAACGCCACGGCGTGCCCCTCAGGGCGGTGGCCGCCCGCTTCCCGCTCGGCCACCCCGCCGTGGCGGGCGTCCTCCTCGGGCTGCGCAGCGAGGCGGAGGCCTCCGACGCCGCCGACCTGCTGGCCCTGGACATCCCGGCGGCGCTCTGGGACGAGCTGCGCGGGGAGGGCCACCTGCCCTCCGAGGCCCCCGTCCCGGTCCGGGGGTGAGGCGCCGATGAGGATCGCGCTCTTCGTGACCTGCGTCAACGACACCCTGTTCCCCGGCACCGGCAGGGCGGTGGTGACCCTCCTCGAACGGCTCGGCCACACCGTCGAGTTCCCCCAGGAACAGACCTGCTGCGCGCAGATGCACTTCAACACCGGATACCGCCCCGAATCCCTCCCCCTGGTGGAGCGCTTCGCCCGCGTCTTCGCCGGATACGACGCGATCGTGACGCCCTCCGCCTCCTGCGCGGCGATGATCCGGCACAACCATCCCGTGCTCGCCGCACAGCTCGGCGGCCCCGCCCTGCGGGACGCGGTGGCCGCCGTCGTCCCCGCGGTGCACGAACTGACCGAGTTCCTCGTCGACGTGCTCGGCGTGACCGACGTGGGCGCCGTGTTCCCGCACCGGGTGACCTACCACCCCACCTGTCACTCGCTGCGCGGCGTACGACTGGAGGACCGGCCACTGCGCCTCCTGCGCGCGGTCAAGGGCATCGACCTGGTCGAACTGCCCGGGGCGGACTCCTGCTGCGGCTTCGGCGGAACGTTCGCCCTCAAGAACGCCGACACCTCCACCGCCATGCTCGCCGACAAGATGAGCCGGGTCCTGGGCACCGGGGCCGAGGTGCTGTGCGCCGCCGACAACTCGTGCCTGATGCACATCGGCGGCGGCCTCGGCCGGCTGAACAGCGGGGTACGCGTCATGCACCTGGCGGAGATCCTGGCGGCCACCGAGGGGGCGCGGTGAACCGGAAGCGCGCCGTGCGCCGGAACAGCACGGCGGGCCGGGACGGGGGAGCGCGGTGAACCGGGGAAGGAACGGCGGCGTGGACGAGGGTGACGGCCGGGTCTGGCTCGGCACCCCCGCCTTCCCCGAGGCGGCCCGCGCCGCCCTCGCGGACGGCCGGTTGCGCCACAACCTCCGGCACGCCACGACGACCATCCGCGCGAAGCGGCTCGACGCGACCGGCGAGGTGCCGCACTGGGAGGAGCTGCGCGAGGCCGGCGCCGCGATCAAACGCCGTACCGCACGCCACCTCGACCACTACCTCGAACAGCTGGAACGCAGCGTCACCGACGCGGGCGGCACCGTCCACTGGGCCGGCGACGCCGCCGAGGCCAACGAGATCGTCGCCCGGCTGGTGACCGCCACCGGCGCCCGCGAGGTCGTCAAGGTCAAATCGATGGCCACCCAGGAGATCGGCCTCAACGAAGCACTCGGAGCCGCCGGGATCACGGCGTACGAGACCGACCTCGCCGAACTCATCGTGCAGCTCGGCGAGGACCGGCCCTCGCACATCCTCGTCCCCGCTATCCACCGCAACCGCGCCGAGATCCGGGAGGTCTTCAAGGCGCGCATGGGGGAGTGGGGCAGACCCGCGCCGCGGGACCTCGACGACGACCCCAAGGCGCTCGCCGAGGCGGCCAGACTCCACCTGCGGGAGAAGTTCCTCACGGCCGAGGTGGCGATCTCGGGGGCGAACTTCGCCGCCGCCGACACCGGCACGGTCGCCGTCGTCGAGTCCGAGGGCAACGGACGCATGTGCCTGACCCTGCCCAGGACGCTGATCACGGTCATGGGCATCGAGAAGGTCGTCCCGCGCTTCGCCGACCTGGAGGTCTTCCTCCAACTGCTGCCCCGCAGCTCGACGGGCGAGCGGATGAACCCGTACACCTCGCTGTGGACGGGCGTGACCCCGGGCGACGGCCCCCAGGACTTCCATCTCGTCCTCCTCGACAACGGCCGCACCGACGTCCTCAAGGACACCGTCGGCCGACAGACCCTGGCCTGCATCCGCTGCTCGGCCTGCCTCAACGTCTGCCCCGTGTACGAGCGCACCGGCGGGCACGCCTACGGCTCCGTGTACCCCGGGCCCATCGGCGCGGTGCTCACCCCGCAGCTCGTGGGCGTCGAGAAGGCCCCGTCCCTGCCGTTCGCCTCCACCCTGTGCGGCGCCTGCTACGACGCCTGCCCCGTGAAGATCGACATCCCGGACGTACTGGTCCACCTGCGGGCGCGGGTCGTCGAGGCGGAACGGGAGCGCCGCGCCCTGCCGACACCGGAGGCCCTGGCCATGGCCGCCGCGTCGACCGTCCTCGACTCGCCCACGCTCCTCGGCATCGCCCAGCGCGCTGCCGCGGCCGGCGGGCGGCTGACGGCCCGCGGCGGACGCATCCGGCGCCTGCCCGGTCTCCTCGGCCGCTGGTCGGCGACGAGGGACACCTCGCCACCGGCACGCCAGACCTTCCGCGCCTGGTGGCGCGAGAACAGGGAGAGCCGATGACCGACCCCACGACGGACCGCCGCCGATCCGCGAACGACCCCGCCGAGGACGACCGTCCCGGGCGTACGGGCACCCGGCGTACGGACATCGGCCGTACGGACACCGCCCGCGCGGCCGTCCTCGGCCGCGTCCGGGCCGCCCTCCGTGACGTTCCCGCCGACGAGACACCCGCGGACGTCCCCGTCCCGCGCGACCACCTCCGGACCACCCCGCCGGACGACATCGTCGCCCACTTCGCCGAACGCGTCTCCGACTACCGCGCCACCGTCGTGCGCTGTGCCCCGGCGGACGTGGCACGGACCGTGGCCGACCTCCTCGAACGCCGGGGCGTACGGCGCGTCGTCGTACCCGACGGCTTCCCGCCGGAGTTTCTGACCCGCACCGACGTCGACCTCGTCAGGGACGCCCCGCCCCTGTCCGTACGAGAACTCGACGCCGTCGACTGCACGTTGACCACGGTGGCCGTCGCCATCGCCGAGACGGGGACGGTCGTCCTCGACGCCGGCCCCGGCCAGGGCCGCAGGGCGCTGACCCTGGTCCCCGACCACCACCTCTGCGTGGTCCGCCCGGAGCAGATCGTCCCCGACGTGCCGGAGGCCCTCGCCCGCCTGGACCCGCGACGGCCCCTGACCCTCGTCTCCGGGCCCTCGGCCACCAGCGACATCGAACTGAGCCGCGTCGAAGGCGTGCACGGGCCCCGGACCCTCGACATCGTCCTGGTCACCCCCGAGACCCCCGACACCCTCGACCTCCCCGACACCTCTGGAGCACGCCGATGAGGATCGCCCTGCACACCCGCGTCCGCGAGGACCGCGTCGCCGCCTACGAGGAGGCCCACCGCGAGGTACCCACCGAGCTGACCGAGGCGATCCGCGCGGCCGGCTGCGCCTCCTGGACGATCTGGCGCAGCGGCACGGAGCTCTTCCACCTGATCGACTGCGAGGACTACGCCCGGCTCCTCGCCCAGCTGGAGAAGCTGCCCGTCAACATCGCCTGGCAGGCGCGGATGGCCGAACTGCTGGACGTCGTGCACGACTACTCCGACGAAGGCGCGGGGGCAGGACTGCCCGTGGTGTGGCAGCTGTGAACGACCCCCTGCTCGTCGACGCCCACCACCACCTCTGGGACCTCTCCGTACGAGACCAGGACTGGATCACCGGGCCCGCGCTCGCCCCGCTGCGCCGCACCTTCACGGAGGGCGACCTGAGGGCGGAGGCCGCTGCCTCGGGGGTGACGGCCACCGTGCTCGTACAGACGGTGACCGCGGCCGAGGAGACCCCCGAGATGCTCCTCGTCGCCCGCGACAGCGCCCTCGTCGCCGGGGTGGTGGGCTGGACGGACCTCACGGCACCCGGCGTCGCCGACACCCTGGCCGCGCTACGGGAAGGGCCCGGCGGCCGGCACCTGGTGGGCATCCGCCACCAGGTCCAGTCCGAACCCGACCCCGAGTGGCTGCTGCGCCCCGACGTCCTGCGCGGTCTCCGGGCGGTGGCCGCCGCCGGTCTCGCGTACGACCTGGTGATCCTCCCGCACCAGCTTCCGGCCGCGACCGGAGCGGCGACGGAGCTGCCCGGACTGACCTTCGTCCTCGACCACGCGGCGAAACCGCCGATCGCGAGCGGTGAACTCGAACCCTGGGCGGCCCGGCTGCGGGCCTTCGCCGCCCGGCCGAACACCGTGTGCAAGCTGTCGGGCCTGCTCACCGAGGCCGACCCGCGCACGTGGACGGTGGCGGACCTGCGCCCGTACGCCGACACCCTTCTCGACGCCTTCGGCCCGCACCGGCTGATGTTCGGCTCGGACTGGCCGGTGTGCACCCTGGCGACGTCCTACGGGCGGACGCTCGCGACCGCCGGGGAACTCACGGACGCCCTGAGCAGCGCCGAGCGCCGGGCGGTGTTCGGCGGCACGGCCGTGGCGACGTACCGGCTGGAGGGGTGACGCGCCCCGTCCGGGACGTCCGCGTCACCGCCCGGGAACGCCGCCGTCCCGCTGTCGCGGCACGAACGCCCGGGGCTCCCGGGGCGGACCGCTGAAGCGGACCGGGACGCCCGGGGAGTACAGCACGCTCACCGGCGCCCCGAGCGGCCGCTCCAGACCGGCCGCGGCGAGCAGCGACTCGTCGCAGTCGAGGAGGCGGGCGCGGTGCAGCGGCCAGCGGGGGTGGGTGTTCGGAAGGTAGAGCGACCGCCCCAGGAACGAGCTGTGCAGGCCCCAGCGGGCGGTCAGGAAGTGTTCGAGATCCGTGGGCTCCTCGACCCGCTCGCCGACGGACACGCTGATCGCGCTGTGCGCGCCCCGGGGGCCGGGCCAGCGCCGCCGGCTCGTGTACGTCACGGTCGGGCCGTCCTGCCGGACGCTCATCCGCGACCACACGTAGGGCAGGCGGAACGCCCAGCGCCCGACGGCCACGGGGAGGAGCCGGGACGCGTCGAGGGAGCGGAAGACGACGCCCCGGCGCCCGTGGGCGTCGACGGAGTACAGCCGGACGTTGGTCTCCGGGAACGACCCCAGATAGGGCACCCCGGGAAGCCGGAACCAGCCCACCCGGTGCATGCGGAAGGCCACGAGACCCACGTACGTGAACCCGTCGAAGGTGTCCGGCACGGTACCGGCGGGCAGGAGCGGGGCGACCGCCGTGGGCTCCACGGGCCAGTGGAGGAACGCCAGGTCCAGCCAGGACTGGGTGAGCAGGGTGAGGTCCGTGCGGTGCGGCGGATCGGCCGACACGGGCTCGGGCGGCACGGCCCGCGGGGACTGCGGCATCGCAGCAGTATCCCGTGCGGCCGACGCCGATGTCACCCGGGCCGTGACCGGACGGGCGGACGACACCGGCGGCGGCCGTGACCGGACGACGGGGAGACGACACCGGCGGCTCGTCCCGCCGGCCGGCCAGGTCCTCCCCGACCGCCCCGACCGGGGCCGTCGGGGAGGACCACGCCGCCCCGGTCGTCGTCGAGCCGAGGGGTCAGGGGGAGACCGTCGCCGCCGGCGGGGTCCAGCGGCGGGTGCGGGGCGCCGCGCCCGCGACGCCGTATTCCTCCCTGAGGTTCTCGGGGACGGCGTAGTGCATGACCCGCCCGCGCGTGAGCGAGGACAGCTCGAAGAGGGTCGTGAGATGGCCGAGCCGGTCCAGGGCCCAGCCGCCCAGCGGCGAACGGTCCTCGATGGTCTCCAGCACGCCCAGGAGGTGCGGCACCGCCTTCACGGCGGTGTCCCAGGGCGTGCGGGCGACCTCCAGCCAGTCGGCGCAGGTGTCCCCGACGAGGTAGCGCACCAGCGCGGGGACCACCGGGTCGAACAGGGTGCCGGGCACGATGTCCTCGTAGAGGTCGATCAGCTGCCGGGTCAGATGGACGCCCTCCGGGGACGGCCCCATGTGCCGCACCATGTACCGGTCGAGGAAGTCCCGTGCCTCGTCGAGGGACTTGGGCACGGCCTCCTGGTCGACGCCGAGCATGGCGCCGACCACCCGCCACGCGTAGTAGTAGGCCGCCGCGCCCTCCTCGGACATGTGGATGCCGAGCCGGTGCAGGCTGTCCAGGACGAGCATCGAGAAGAACATCTGCCCGCCGATCATGTCCTCCTGGCAGATCGGCACCCCCGCCGTCTCCGGGTCCCAGCGGTTCGCGCGGATCAGATGGTGACGGATGGAGGCGTGGAGCAGACGCACCTTCTGCGCGGCCGGGATGAAGCGGCTGCCGGCCTCGAAGGCGTCGGGCTGCATCAGCTGGACGGTGAACTGGCCGGTCGCCGCCATCCGCGTGGACGGATAGTTCAGCCCGTGCGTCGCCGACAGCAGCTTCGCCACGTGCGGGACGAGGTAGCAGGCCGGCATGGACGCGAAGGACAGGGCGGTGGCGATGTGCACGTTGTTGTCTATGAAGAACAGCCGCGCCTTCTCCATCTCGTCCCAGTCCACCCAGGACGGCGGGGCCTCGGTGGCCCGCAGGTACTCCTTCGCGACCTCGGGCAGCCCCTCCGGCAGCGGAGCGCCGGCGGTGGAGACGAAGCGCATCAGGGTGTTGAAGGTGCCCGACTCGCCGCGTTCGAACAGCGCGGCGACGGTGGCGTCGGCGAGTTCGTCGCCGCTCTGCCGCAGGGCGTTCATCGACGCCTCGGTGGGGGACATGACGGGACTCCTTGGGCGGGGGCGAAGGGGGACGGGTGGGGCGGGGCGCGGTACGGGCGACCGGTCAGGACAGGCGGACCGCCGCCGAATGGGCCAGGCCCGTCAGTGCCGAGGCGGCCGGCACGGGCACGTCCAGCTCGTGCAGCGCGCCGAGCGCCTCCTCGACGCGGGCGGCGATCATGGCCTCGACCCGGTCGGGCGTGCCGAGCCGGCGCATCACCTCCCGTACGGCCTCCAGACCGTCCTCGTCGAGATCGGACCGGCCCAGCAGGGCACGCAACCGCGCGCGTTCCTCCGGTCCGGCGACGCGCCAGGTCTCGGCGAGGAGAGTGGTCGGCCGGTGACCGCGTACGTCGTCGGCGTTGGCCTTCCCGGTGTGCCGCGGGTCGCCGAACAGGCCGAGCAGGTCGTCCCGCAGCTGGAAGGCCTCGCCCAGCGGAAGCCCGTACGCGCTGAATCCCTCGCGCAGCCGGCCGCCCGCGCCGGCCAGCACGCCGCCGATCAGCAGGGGCTGTTCCACGGTGTACTTGGCGGTCTTGTAGCGGATGACCTTCAGCGAGGCCGCCGTGTCCGGGGCGGCGCCGGTGTGCAGGATCTCCAGACACTCGCCGGCGATCAGATCGCGGGCCAGCGCCGCCCACAGGGGGCGGGCCCGGCCGAGGTAGGCGGCCGGCAGACCACTGGTCGCGAAGAGCTGCCCGGCCAGCGACATCAGCAGGTCGCCGACGAGCATGGCGAGCGACCGGGCCGCGTCGGGAGCCCGGGGATGATGCCGTACGGCGGCGCCGAGCGCCATGTGCGCGGTGGGCCTCCCGTGCCGCAACGGGCTGTCGTCGATGAGGTCGTCGTGGACGACCGCCGCCGCGTGCACCAGCTCCATGGAGGCCGCCGCCCGCAGCAGGGCCTCGCTGTCGGGCTGCCGCGCGGCGCGCCAGCCCCAGTAGCAGAACGCCGCCCGCAGCCGCTTGCCGACCGCCACCGCCGCCTCGACCTGCTCGGCCACCGGCCCCAGGGCCGGATCGACCGCCGCGAGCAGGTCGGCCTCCTCGGCGACGAACCGGTGCAGCACCTCGTCGACCCGCGCCTTGAACGCGGCCGGCTCCCACCGCTCAGTCGCCATCGCGCACCCGCGTGGCGAGCACGTGCCGGGCCAGCACCTCCAGGTGGGCCGGCGGGACGGCCGCGTAGCGGTCGCGTACCAGCCGGCCGCGCGCCATCAGGTCCTGCTCGGCGTCCGCCACCATCTCCGCCGTGTCCGAACGGCGGGCCAGACCGCGCACCAGCCCCAGGGCCGAACCCAGGGTGCTCACCGCCACGTCCGCCAGTCCCGCCGCGAGCAGTACCGCCTGCTCGCCGGGCCCCTCGCGGCGCCCCGCTTCCCGCGTCATTCCGTCTCCCCACCCACTGCGCGTCGGAACGGCGCAGGGCACGCGCCGCCGTCGGCAGTGTGGCGGCACGCGGGCCCGCGCCACGGAGGAACTCACGAACGAGTGATCTTCGCTCGGCCGCTGACCTCCCGGCGGAACGGCCGGCGGCCGGACCTGTCGCACGGGGCTACTGGACGGTAATCTGCTGCATCCGTCCGCGACTTGGGGCGCGGACCGTCCGCAACGCGGGGGAGTGGCATGGGCAGCACGGGCACGCGATTCGATCCCGTCACCGAGCACGAGAGGACCCGCGCCGCGCTGCGCGCCGTGGTCCCGAGGCTGGTCCGCCTGCTGCGCGAGGCCCCGGACCTGGAAGCGCCCTCGGGAGTCCCGGACTGGACGGTCGGGGACACCGCCGCGCACCTGGCGGCCGTCCACTTCGCGTACTCCACCGGATTCATCGAGGAATCCATGGACTGGGACGGCGTCCTGCCGTCCGGCGAAGGGCCGTTCGCCGCACGGATCGCGGCCATGAACGCCCGGTCCGTCAGCCTCTTCGGCGACGGCGAACGCGCCCGGCCGGGAACCTTCCTCGCCGAACGGAGCGAGGAGTTCCTGCGGGCCACCGAGGGCCTCGCCCCCGAAACCCCGGTCGACGCGCCCTGGTTCGGGACGGAGGCGACGCTCACCCTCGCGGCGGCCACCGGCCTGATCCTCAGTGAGACCCTCGTGCACGGCCTCGACATCGCGCGCGGCGCACGCCGCCCCTGGCGCATCGCCCCGGACGAAGCGAGCCTGGTGCTCGGCCAGTCGATGCCGACGATGATGCCGCCGGCCCTGGACGCGGAGGAGGCCCGGGGCGTCAGCCTGGCCCTCGACCTCGTGGTCAAGGGCGGTCCCCGGCTGGCCGTCGTGGTCGACGAGGGCGCCCTCACCGTCACCCGCGACGCCCCGCCGCGCGCGTACGACTGCCGGCTGACGGTGGCGCCCGTCGCGTTCCTGCTGGTCTCCTTCGGGCGGATCCCGGTCTGGAAGGCGGTCGCGCGCGGCCAGATGCGGGCCGGCGGCCGGAAGCCGTGGCTCGCCGCCCGTCTGAGCCGGCTCGTCGCCAACCCCTGACCCCGGCCCCGTGCCCCGCCGCGTACGCCATCATGGGATGTTCGGTGCATTCACCCCATGAACGTAGAAGGCAGGACATCATGCGGACCGGCGGCTATCCCGAGGACACCACGACACAGGGCGACGGCTGGCTCCGGGCCCTGCTGTACGTGGCGTTCCTCCTGCTCCTGGGCGCCGCCCTCACCCGCTTCCTGGTCCGCCACACGGGCGAGGACCTCGCCCCCTGGGTGGTCTCGCTGGCCGCCGCCCTGGCCCTCCTCTACGTACTCGAACCGCTCCTGGGGCCGGGGCCGAGCCGCCGGCGCCACGTCTGGCTCGGCGCGATCGTGGCCGTCTGGCTCGCCCTGGTGATCCTGGCGCCCAGCTTCGGCTGGTGCTCCGTCCCGCTCTTCTTCATCGGACTGCGCACCCTGCGCATGCCGGCCGCCATCGCCCTCATCGCGCTGGTCACCGCCGCCTCCGTCACCGCCCACCTGCGGCTCGCCGGCCGGCTCGACATCGACGTGTTCCTCGCCCCGCCCGCCATCGCGGCCATCGCCATCGCCGTCTTCGTCCAGATGGACCGCCAGACCCGCCGGCAGCGCGAACTGATCGACGACCTGATCCGCACCCGGCGCGAACTCGCCGCCACCGAACGCCGGGAGGGAACCCTCGCAGAGCGCCAGCGCCTCTCCATGGAGATCCACGACAGCCTCGCCCAGGGCCTGTCCAGCCAGCAGATGCTGCTCCAGGCCGCCGACCGCGTCTGGGAGGCGGACCCCGCGACGGCCCGTACCCATGTGCTCACCGCCACGTCGATCGCCGAGCACAACCTCACCGAGGCCCGCCGCTTCGTCCACGACCTCGCTCCCGCAGACCTCGCCGACGGCGGCGGCCTCGACGAGGCCCTGCGCACCCTCGCCGCACGCGAGACCGGCGACCGGCTCACCGTCCACTGCCACGTCGACGGCACTCCGGCCGCGCCGCTGCCCGAGCGCGTCCAGTCCGCCCTGCTTCGCATCGCCCAGGGCGCCCTCGCCAACGTCCGCGAACACTCCGGCGCCACCACCGCGGCCCTGTCCCTGACCTACCTGGACGACCAGGTCGTCCTCGACGTCTCGGACAACGGCCGGGGCTTCGACCCGGCCGCCCCGGACCGCGGCGAGCCGGCCCCGTCCCGAGGCCACGGCCTCCCCGCCATCCGGACCCGTGCCGGCCGGCTCGGCGGCGAACTCACCATCGAATCCGCGCCGGGAGAAGGCACGGTGCTGTCGGCCGCGATCCCGCTCCACCCGTCCCCGTCCCCGTCACCGGAGGCCTGAGCGGGGGCGCGGGAGAGAACAGGACACAGGGGCGGTACGCGGGGATCCCCGCGTACCGCCCCTACGGTCGTCAGGTCGGGCGACGGTGTCGTACGGGGCGTTGCCGCCCACCGGGTCGCGTCGCACGGGAGCGGCGAACGGCGCCTTCCAGTCCCCGGTGCCCTTGTGGAGGAACGTGCCGGCCGCGCCCTGCGCGATCAGGTCGGGGCGTCCGTCGCGGTCCGCGTCGCCGATGCCGACGAGCCGGGTGTACGCGTTCCAGCCGGCCCGAATCGCGTGCGCGGAGCGAAGGCGCCGTCGCCCTTGCCCAGGTGCAGCCAGAGGACACCGGCGGAGTCACGGGCGACCAGGTCCCCGGCAGCGGCGCCCGCGACGTTCCCGACGGCCGTGACCTCCTTGTACACCCCCCAGCCGGTTCCGGCGCTCGTCCGGCCGGCGACGACGTAGGGGCCGGTGTCCCTGCCGGTGCCGGCCGACTGCCCGTCAGGGCCCCGGCTCCCTCCGGGACCCCGTCCGTCGGAACACGTTCATGCGGTGGACATCCCCGGGCGGGGAACGGGTCGGAAAAGTTGCGTATCCATAACGGGTCTAGATCGAAGCGCGGGGCCCCGTGACGTGAGCGCGCGGGTTTCGGGCGCGGGGGAGCGCCCACGCGCGTGCTCGCCGGTGGCCCCGCCCCTCCGAAAGGAACTCTCAGTGGATCGCAGGTCTCTGCTCACCGTCGCGACCGGGGCGGTGGGCGCGGTCGCCGCCTCCCAGACACCGGCGGGTGCGGCGCTCCCCACGCACGCGGAACCCGGGCGGCGGCCCTTCGCCACGTTCAACGTCATCAGTGACATCCAGGGCGATCTCGGGGACTTCGGGGTGGCCCTGGAGGACATGAACCGGACCAACCCGACGAGTGCGGGCCTGGCCGTCGCGGGCGACATCACGCCGCGCGGCTACGACGCCGAGTGCGCGGCTGTCGCGACCGAACTCGCCCGCCACCGACACGCGAAGACGGTCGCCTGGGCGATCGGCAACCACGAGTTCTACGTCCCCAAGTGGCGCGACCCGTCGACGCTCGCGCAGGACAGCTGGCCCAACGGCACCACAGAGGACTCGCTGTTCCGCAGCTTCTACCGGTTCGCCGGGCGCAACGCGGTGAACGCCGAGCACGTCTTCGGCGGCATCCCGGTGCTGAGCATCGGCACCGAGAAGTACATGCACTACCACGACCCGAAGCTCTGGGACGAGGTGTGGCTCAGCGAGGCCCAGCTCACCTGGCTCGAACAGCGCCTCGCGTACTGGGCGCGGCGTCGCAGGCCGGTCATGGTCGTGACGCACCACCCGCTCCCGAACACCGTCTCCGGCAGCCACAACCGGCTGTACTCCCGGGACTACCTCCAGGCGGACCGTCTCCTCGGCATCCTCGGCCGCCACCGGGACGTGTTCCTCTTCTGCGGGCACACCCACTGGGACCTCGCCCTTTCGGACTGGTACGTCCGCCGGGTCGTCCCCGGCACGGCGAACCTGGACGGCTTCTCCGTGATCAACACCGGTGCCGTGCAGACCGGGTACACGGACGACGGCAAGGGTGGCGAGGTCGCCGTGGAGGGCACCTTCAACCAGGGCCTTCAGGTCGAGGTCTTCCAGGACCGGGTGGTCGTGAAGGCCCGCGACTTCGCGGCCGGCAGCTGGCTGAAGCAGATCACCGTCCCGCTGGCGACGAGGATCTGACCCACCGGGCGCGACCGGCGACCGCCGCCCCGGCTGGGGGTGGCGCGAGGCCCGGCCGCCGGTCGCGCCCGTTCACCCGGCACACGGGGTGGCGGTCAGTGACCGACCGCGAGTTCGCCGCTCAGCCTGCCGTGCAGCCGGGCGCTCGGATCGTTGAGCCCGACGATCTCGACGGTCTTCCCGCGCTGGGCGTACTTGCTCTCGACGATGTCGAGGGCGGCGACGGACGAGGCGTCCCAGACGTGCGCGGCCGACAGGTCGATGACGATCCTGTCGGCGTCCGTGGCGTAGTCGAAGCGACCGACCAGCTCCCCGGCCGAGGCGAAGAACAGCTCGCCGCTGATCCGGTAGACCACGGTCGTCCCGGCCGGGTCGACGACGGCGGTCAGCTCGGCCTGGTGGGCGACGCGCCGGGCGAAGATCACCACGGCGGTCAGGGAGCCCAGCACGACGCCGACGGCGAGGTTGTGGGTGGCGATCACGGCCACGACGGTGAGGGCCATGACGACGATCTCGCCGGCGGGCATCCGGCGGAGCGTCTTCGGGGCGATCGAGTGCCAGTCGAACGTCGCGATCGACACCATGATCATGACGGCGACCAGGACGGCCATGGGGATGTCGGAGACGACCGGACCGAACACGATGCACAGCACCATCAGGAACGCGCCGGCGAGGAAGGTCGAGAGCCTGGTGCGGGCGCCGGAGACCTTCACGTTGATCATCGTCTGGCCGATCATGGCGCAGCCGCCGATCCCGCCGAAGAAGCCGGTGACGATGTTGGCGATGCCCTGGCCGATGGACTCGCGCTTCTTGTCGGACGGCGTGTCGGTGATGTCGTCCACCAGCTTGGCGGTCATCAGCGACTCCATCAGCCCGACCAGGGCCATCGCGAAGGCGTACGGCGCGATCGTCGCCAGCGTGGCCGTCGTGAACGGCACGTCCGGCAGACCGGGCACCGGCAGGGACGACGGCAGGGCGCCCTTGTCGCCGACGGTCGGGACCGCGATCCCTGCGGCGACGGTGAGCGCGGTGAGGGCCACGATCGAGACGAGCGGCGCGGGCACGAGCGTGCTCACCTTCGGCAGGAACACCATCAGCGCCAGGGCGGCGGCGAGCAGCGGGTAGACGGCCCACGGCACGTCCACCAGCTCGTGGAGCTGGGTCATGAAGACCAGGATCGCGAGCGAGTTCACGAACCCGACCATCACCGAGCGGGGCACGAACCGCACCAGCTTCGCGACCCCCAGCAGCCCCAGCACCACCTGGAAGACGCCCCCGAGGATGACGGCGGCGATCAGGTACCCGAGCCCGTGCTCACGGTTCAGCGGCGCGATGACCAGGGCCACGGCGCCGGTCGCGGCGGAGATCATCGCCCGCCGGCCACCGACGACGGAGATGGTCACCGCCATCGTGAAGGAGGCGAAGAGACCCAGCGCCGGGTCGACACCGGCGATGATCGAGAACGAGATCGCCTCGGGAATCAGCGCGAGGGCGACGATCAGACCGGCCAGCACCTCGGTGCGCCAGACCTTGGGGTCGGACAGCCAGTCGGGCCCGGGAACCCGCAGACGCGAGGGACGCGGCTCGGCGGCGGGGGAGGAGACGGTGGAGGGCAAGGGGTGGGAACCTGTCGTGCTCGGGCACACCCCCGTGCGGCAGGCAGGGAGATGCGGGAGGGGAACGCGGGGAGGAGCCGTAGGGGAGTGCGGGCCGGGCTTCAGGTCCGAGGGCGGGACCTCAGGGCCGGGGGCGGACGCTCAGGGCGGGCAGGCGGCGTCGCCGGAGGGCACGGGGTCGCGCACGCTTCTCTCCAGCGGGATCGGGGCTTCGCCAGGAGCGTCGTCGGCCCGGCCACGGCAACGGCGCGGAGGCGGTCCGCCGGCCTCGCCGCCCGTCGACTCTACCCGGGCGGGCGCGCACCGCGTTCGTGGGCGGCGTGGGGGGTCCCGCCGGAAGCACGAGTACTCGGCGCCGTCGGGCCCGCCGCCGACCCGGCCGGGAACGGCTTCTCGGCATGCCCCTGCCGGGCACGCCGGACCGCGGACGACCGGGCACGCCGGTCACTCGAGGTCACCCCGTACGAGATCTCACCCCGTACGGGACGTCACCTCGTACGGGACCTCACCCCGTACGGGACCGGGTACGAGTCCTCACCTCACCGACCGCAGGAACGACCTCGTCCGTTCGTGTTCCGGTGCGTCGAGCAGGCGGGCCGCCGGGCCCGACTCGATGATCCGGCCCTGGTCGAACATGAGGATCCGGTCCGACACGTCACGCGCGAAGCCCATCTCGTGCGTCACGCAGAGCAGGGTGATCTCGGTGTCGCGCGCGATGCCCCGCAGCACGTCCAGGACCTCCGCCACCAGCTCCGGGTCGAGTGCGGACGTCACCTCGTCGAGCAGGAGGATCTCGGGCCGCATCGCGAGCGCGCGGGCGATGGCCACCCGCTGCTGCTGGCCGCCGGAGAGCCGGGTGGGCCGGGCGTCGATCTTGTCGTCGAGGCCGACGAGCCCGAGCAGGTCGCGGGCGTGGGCCTCCGCCGCCTCCCGACTCTCGCCGAGCACGTGGACGGGCGCCTCGACCACGTTCTCCAGCACGTTCATGTGGGGGAACAGGTTGAACTGCTGGAAGACCATGCCGACCCGGCGCCGCCGCGTCGCGAGCTCGCGCTCGCTCGCCGGCACCGGCTTCCCGCCGTCGGAACCCGATGGCGTGTGGGAGTAGGGCAGCCCGTCGACGTGGATGACGCCCTCGGTGACCCGCTCCAGCGTCATGAGCAGCCGCAGGATCGTCGTCTTGCCCGAGCCGCTCGGCCCGATGAGCGTCACGCGTTCGCCGCGCCCCACGGACAGGTCGAGACCGTCGAGCACGGTGTGGTCCCCGTACCGCTTGGTGACCCGCTCGAAGCGGACCGCGTCGGCGACCGCGGCCGTGCCGGTGTCCGTGTCCGCGGCGACGGCGGGCGGGTCCGGCCGTGGCTCCGGGGTCTTCGAGAGCCGCTCAGTGGGCAAGGCGTGCCTCCAGTCGTCGTACGAGCACGGACGTGGGCCAGCTCGCGAGCAGGAACACCGCGGCGGCCAGGGTGAAGCTCTCCAGATAGGCGAAGTGCGTGCTGCCGAAGGTGTTCGCCTCGTGGACCATCTCGTGCACGGTGATCACGGACAGCAGCGGAGTCTCCTTGAAGAGGGAGACGGCGTAGTTCCCGAGCGGCGGCAGGACGTTCCGCACCGCCTGCGGCAGCACGACCGCCCGCCACGTCCGGTGGCGCGGCAGCGAGAGCGCCGTGCACGCCTCCCACTGCCCCTTCGGCACCGCGTCGATGCCGGTCCGGTAGACCTCGGAGAGGTACGTGGCGTAGTGCACGCCCAGGACGAGCACGCCCAGCGCCAGCGGATCGAGCGCGGGGATCAGCACCCAGGCCGCGAACAACTGCACGAGCAGCGGCGTCGAGCGGACGAACGCCGCCGCACCGCCCACCGGCAGCGCCACCCACCGGGGAGCCACCCGCCCCACGACGGCGAGGACCAGGCCGAGGACGGCCGCGACGACGAATCCGAGGACGGTCGCGGCCAGGGTCACACCGAAGCCCTTGAGTACGACGGGAAGCGCGGTCAGGGCCGCGTCACCGTCCCACATCACGCACCACCTCCCTGCCCGAGACGGGCCTTCGCCGACCGCTCCAGGGCGTTCATCAGCAGACTCAGTACGGCGGCCACGGCGCCGTAGACCGCGAGGAGCAGCAGATACGCGGCCGCCGTGTCACCGGTCGCGGACCGCAGCTGGTCGATCTCGAAGGTCAGATCGGGCACGGTGACGAGCGACAGCAGCGGCGTCGCCTTCAGCAGCTGCACCAGCAGGTTCTTGAACGGCGCGACCATCAGCGCCTGCGCCTGCGGCAGCACCACCCGCCTCAGCCGCAGTCCCGGTCGCATGCCGAGCGCGACGGCCGCCTCGCTCTGCGAGGCCGGGACCGCCGCGACGGCGCCCCTCACCACCTCCGCCCCGTACGCCCCGAAGTTGAGCCCGAGCGCGAGGACGCCGCACGCCAGCGGCTCCAGCCGGAAGCCGAGCATGGGCAGCGCAAAGAACAGCCAGAACAGCTGTACGTACAGTGAGGTGCCCCGGAAGAACTCGACGACCAGCCGTGACCCGCCGCGCACGAGCGCGCGCGAGGAGCCGGCCGCGAGCCCCAGCGCGTAGGCCAGGACGAGGGCGAGCACGGCCCCCAGGACCGTCGCCTCCACCGTGACCAACAGGCCCTCGCCGAGCCGGGGCAGGGCGCTCCCCAGCTCGGCGAGGAACCCGGGAGCGGCCTCGGTGGTGCCGGCCGCCTGCCCGGCGGGCAAGGGTGCCCCGGTCACGTGCTCAGGCCGCACAGAGATCGGCCGTGCGCAGCGAGCGGGGCGGCACCTCGCGCTCGGTGAACCCGTAGCGTCCGACGAGCCGTACGTACCGGGCCGGGTCGCCGGTTATCTTCGCCAGCTCCCGGTCGAAGGCGTCCCGCAGCCCGTCCGCCCCCTGCCGGAACACCGCGCCACCCGCGCTGAACTGCTTGACCCCGTTCACCACGGGCACGAACGGCGTGCCCACCTGCACGGCCGCGCCCCGGTTCGTCCGGGCGAGCCAGCGCAGCGAGATGCCGGTCAGCGCGAAGGCGTCGATCCGGCCGGCGAGCAGCGCGTCGAGACCGTCCTGCTGCTTGGCCAGCGTCTTCACCGAACCGTCCGACACACCGGCCGCCTTGGCGTACGAGGCCTCCACGGCCGCCGTGAGCACTCCCACGGTGGCGCCCCGTGCCACACAGGACGCGAAGTCGCTCAGTCCCTTCGGGTTGCCCTGACGGACCATCAGTGAGGTCGGGGAGATGAACTCCGGCTCGGAGAACAGGACCTTGGCGCACCGCTCGGGCGTGATCGCCATGCCCGCGCTCACGACGTCGAACCGGTCCGCGAGGAGACCCGGGATGAGCGTGCCGAACTCGGTGAGCGTGGGCCGCAGTTCGCGGACCCCCAGCGCCGTGAAGATCTCCCGGTGGAGCGTCGGGGCCTCGCCCGCGAGATCGCCGCCGTCCTGGAAGCCGTACGGTGCCTCACCGGCGAACCCCACCCGGACGAAGCCCTGCTTCCGCAGCTTCGCCAGCAGGTCCGCGTCGCCCTTCGGAGCCCCCGTGCCGGCCTCGGTGCGGCTGCAGGCCGTCACGAACGCCGGGGTGAGGGCGGCCGCGCCGAGCAGCGCCGATCTGGTGAGGAATCCGCGGCGGTCGAGGGGCGAGCGGCCCCGGCCGTCATCCTGATGGGACATGGACGTCCCCTTCCTTGTCGTACGGACGATGGGCGGCGGGGTCATCCGACGGGGACGACGTCCCGCGCGGCGATGAACGACGGCCGCCGCACCGGCGCGGCGAACGGCAGCTCCGGCTGGTTCTCGACGCTGTTGAACACGAGGAACACATTGCTGCGCGGGTACGGGGTGATGTTGTCGCCCGAACCGTGCAGGGCGTTGCAGTCGAACCAGGTCGCCGAGCCCGCCGGGCCGGTGAACTGGCGGATGCCGCAGGCGTCGGCGAACGTCGTGAGGGCCTCGTGCGACGGCGTCCCCGCGTCCTGCATGCGGAGCGACTTCTTGTAGTTGTCGCGCGGGGTCTCACCGGCGCAGCCCAGGAACGTCCGGTGCGAACCCGGCATGATCATCAGGCTGCCGTTGGTGCTGTGGTTCGGCGTGAGGGCGATCGACACGGAGACCGTCCGCATCCGGGGCAGCCCGTCCTCCGCGTGCCAGGTCTCGAAGTCGGAGTGCCAGTAGAAGCCGCTGGCGCCGAAGCCCGGCTTGACGTTGACGCGCGACTGGTGGACGTACACGTCGGAACCGAGTATCTGGCGGGCGCGCCCGACGACGCGCGGGTCCGCCGCGAGCCCGGCGAACACCTCGCTGATCCGGTGCACCTCGAACACGGAGCGGATCTCCCGCGAGTTCGGCTCCACGACGGCCCGCTCGTCCTGTCGGACCGCCGGGTCCGTGACGAGCCGGTCGAGCTCGTCCCGCAGCGCCTCCACCTCCTCCGGGGTGACGAGCTCGTCGACGGTGACGAACCCGTCGCGCTCGTACTCCTCCAGCTCCCGCGCCCAGAAGGGCCCGGCGGTGCCGGGCGCGGACCACACGACGGGGTCCTTGCGGCCGATCAGCTGCTCCTCGGTGCCACGGGTCGGGTAGAGGTCGACGGGACGGGCGGGGGCGGAGGTCATGAGAGGCGGTGCCTTCCTTGTCTCGTGCGGGGTCGTCGGGTGTGGGGGCGCGGGGGTGCCGGGGTTGGGTCGGGGTGGGGTCAGGCGGTGGGCTCGGGCTCGGTGAGCAGGGGGTAGACGCCGTTCTCGTCGTGGTCCTCGCGGCCGGTGACGGGCGGGTTGAAGACGCAGAGGCAGCGGAAGTCCCGCTTGACATCGAGGGTGTGCCGCTCGTGCCCGTCGAGCAGGTACATGGTTCCGGGCACGATCGTGTACGTGCGGCCCGTCTCGTGGTCGGTGAGCTCGGCCTCGCCGGCGGTGCAGACGACGGCCTCGACGTGGTTCGCGTACCACATGGAGGTACGGGTGCCCGCGTACAGCACGGTCTCGTGCAGGGAGAACCCGACCCGCTCACGGGCCAGGACGATGCGCTTGCTCTCCCAGGTGCCGGAGGCGGCCTTCACATGCCGCTCGGTGCCGTCGAGTTCGTCGAAGGAACGCACGATCACGGGGGATCGCCTTTCTGTCGGGGGTGGGGTGAGGTGGGGGGAAGGGGCGGCGGGGCCCGGCGCGATACGGCGGGGCCGGGCCGGGCGATGGCGAGCCGGGCGTGACGTGGGGTGCCGGGCCGCGCGGTCGGGCGGCGTGACGGTCAGGCGGCGTGGCGGCCGGACGTGCGGAGGTCGGCGGTGTGCCGGACGGAGCGGGCCAGGATGCCGAGGCCCTCGTCGAGTTCGTCGTCCGTCGCCGTGAGCGGCGGCAGCAGCTTGACCACCTCGCCGTGCGGCCCCGACGTCTCCAGGAGCAGCCCGAGCTCGAAGGCGCGCCGGCACACGGCCTCGGCACGCTCCCCGTCGCCGAACTCCAGGCCCCAGACCAGGCCGCGGCCCCGGGTCCGGAGCGCCGTGCGGCCGTCCTCGCCGCAGAGGTCGAGGAGGGCGTGCTCGACGCGTCCGGCTCGGTTCAGGGTGCGCTCGCGCAGGGCGCCGTCGGCCCAGAAGGTCTCCAGGGCCGCGGTGGCGGTCACGAAGGCGGGGTTGTTGCCGCGGAACGTGCCGTTGTGCTCGCCCGGCTGCCAGACGTCCAGCTCGGGGCGGAACAGGCAGAGGGCCATGGGAAGGCCGTAACCGCTGATCGACTTCGACAGGGTGACGATGTCGGGCACGATCCCCGCCTCCTCGAAGGAGAAGAAGTCGCCCGTGCGCCCGCAGCCCATCTGGACGTCGTCCACGATGAGCAGCATGTCCCGGCGGCGGCACAGGTCGGCGAGCTGCCGCAGCCACTCGACCCGGGCGACGTTGACGCCGCCCTCGCCCTGGACCGTCTCGACGATGACGGCGGCGGGGTGGTCGAGACCGGAGCCGGGATCGCCCAGGAGCCGCTCGAACCAGAGGAAGTCCGGCATCCGTCCGCCGAGGTAGTGGTCGAACGGCATCTGGGTGGCGTGGTTGAGCGGGACGCCCGCGCCGGCGCGTTTGGCGGCGTTGCCGGTGACGGCGAGCGAGCCGAGGGACATGCCGTGGAAGGCGTTGGTGAACGAGACGACCGTCTCGCGCCCGGTGACCTTGCGGGCGAGCTTCAGGGCGGCCTCGACGGCGTTGGTGCCGGTCGGGCCGGGGAACATGACCTTGTAGGGCAGGGAGCGCGGCTCCAGGATCGTCGTACGGAACGCTTCGAGGAAGTCCCGTTTGGCGGTCGTCGACATGTCCAGGCCGTGGGTGACGCCGTCGCGCGCGAGGTAGTCGAGGAGCGCGCGCTTCAGGACGGGGTTGTTGTGGCCGTAGTTGAGGGAGCCCGCGCCGGCGAAGAAGTCGAGGAAGGGACGCCCGTCCTCGTCGTAGAGCCGGCTCCCGCTCGCGCGCTCGAAGACGACGGGCCAGGCGCGGCAGTAGCTGCGGACCTCGGATTCGACGGTCTCGAAGACGGAAGGGGCGGCGATGATGTCGGTGAGGGCGGTCACGTCTCTCCAGGATCGGTGCGGGTGCGGGTGAATGCTCGGAAGGGGGACGGCCGGGGGCGTGTCCGGCCGTCGGCGCGCCGGTTCGGCAGGACGCCGGTGCGTCAGTACGTCAGGGGGCCGATGCGGTAGAGCACTTCGGGTTCGTGTCCGGTGCCGTCGGTGCCGGGAGCGCCGGGGAAGGCCGTGGACGGGAACAGGACCTCCTGGGTCACGGTCGCGCCGTGGCGGCGCGCGTACGAGCGGAACATCCGGTCGGAAGGCGCGTTGCCCGGGGTGACGGTCGCCTCCATCCGGTCGAGCCCGCGCTCGGCCGCCACACGGGCGGCCAGGGCGTCGAGCAGTGCTCCGGCTACCCCGGTTCCGCGGTGCGAACCATCGACGGCGACCTGCCACACGAAGAGCGTGCGGGGGGCGTCGGGACGCAGGTACCCGGTGACGAAGCCGACCGGGCGCCCCTCGGCGTCACGGGCGACGGCGGTCGTGTCGGCGAAGTCCCGGCACCACAGGAGGTAGCTGTAGGGCGAGTTGACGTCCAGTTCCCCCGAGTCACGGGCGATCCGCCACAGCGCGGACCCATCGCTCACCCGCGCCCGGTCGACGCTGACGCCGAGGTCACCCCCGGCTTCGGGGCCGCGTCGGGAATCGCGGTCGGATCCGTCGGAGTGGTCGGGACTGGCGAACGGGGAGGTCACATGGGCGGTGGTCATGTGCGCCGAAGCTACCGAGAGAAGAGGGGAACTTCCTGGGGCTACGGGGTTGTGCGCCTGTGGTGCGCGTGATAGGTGCGCAATGACGCTCGGCGGCGCCAATGAGCCTTCGAGACCAAGGAAAATCACCCCAAAGGGGCGAATATCTTGTGTTTATAACGGCTGGGTAACGCATTGTCGATGGGGTGCTCGTCTCCACACCCGATGTGAGACAGTCCCGCTTTTCGGGTTTGAGGGGCACGTGCGGGGTCAGGTGTAGAGGTTCGGGGCGGGTCTTCCGACCATGCGGAAACCGGCTGCGCGGAGGTCGATCGACGCTCCTCTTGATCGTCAAGCGGCTGTGTACGCCGGCTCGGCCTTTCCGTGCTGCTGGTTGCTTGACGCTGTTCTGTTGACCGCCATGGGCCGTGAGCGACAATGCCCGCACGATGGGTGAGGGGGCAGGGTGGATCGGGATGCCACAAGTGCGTGGTGGGAAGGGCTTGCGCGCCGGGTGGCTTTTGCCGTGCTGGCGTCGGCGGTGCTCTCGCTCCTCGTCTCGGCCCTTCTCTTCGGTCTCCCTCACGGCTGGAAGACGGCCACGTCCTTGGTCGACATCACACTGCGCACGTCATGGATCGCCCGTCTCCTTGTCCCGGCCACCGTCGTCACGCACCTGGTGGTCCACGTCAGTCGCCGCAGGCCGCTGCACCCCCATGGTCGCCGGCAACCCCGGTCCTTCAAGAAGGGCGGTCAGCATCGCTGACCCGGCGCTGAGATCGGCAGCTGCCTCAGAACGGGGAACAGTTGCGACGCCGCAGAGCGCTGCGAAGGAGGTCTCCGTGCGCAGGAGGTCGGCCTTGCCGACGGCGTTGATCAAGCGCTGGGCCGCGGTGTCGGGGCCGACGCCGAACGCGGCGCGCAGGCCGGGGTTGTTGTCGGTGGCGGCGGTGTCCAGGGGGCAGACGGGACGTTGAGGGGGCCTCTGGCCAAGCTCCTGTCAGGTCATGTTCCACCTGGCCGGAGCCACGGAGAACGGATCCCGGCGGCCGGGCGGAACAGTCGCAGGACAGCCCAGCAGGACGTCAGCCGGACCGTGAGCCACGACCACCGGAACCCGCTACGAGTATCAATGTCAGACCCGGGTCCTACCGTGGAGGGGTCCTTAGTCACGCGTGCTGGCTGCTCGTTGCTGCTCGGGACCGACGCCCCGCCGGCGTGGAACCCGGGTGGGGCGTCGCTGCGCCGTGCCGCCCTCCCGATGTCCCTCCGGCGGGGGTCACGAGGAGCGCGTCACCACCGGCCGGCGCCGTCCTGGACCGTGCGCACCGACTGCGCTCCGGTGCGTGGGGCCGGTACGAACGGCCGGTGCCGGTCCGAGGGGCCGCGGGAGGTGTCCGTCGCGCTCTCGATGTGGTCGAGCAGCTGGCGGAGCGCCGTGTGGGCCTGTGGAGCGGCACCGGGTTCGTCGTCGAGGCGCGCCAGCGCGCGCCGCGTACGGTGCCAGGCGCGGCCCGTGCGGCCCGCGCGGTGGTCGGCGAAGGCGCGCGCGTACTGGGCGAGGGCGGCCGCCCAGAGGTCGTCGCCGCCGCTCGGCCGGGCCAGCGCGCGGTCGGCGGTGCGCGCGGCGTCGTCGGGAGCCCCGTGGGCCTGGACGACGGACAGGGCCGCCAGGCTCACGGCGGGCGGCGGCCCGCCGTAGGCCTCCTCCGGAACGGTGTCGGCGGCCAGCCGGTAGTGCTGGAAGGCGGCCTCCCGGTCGCGCCGCCGCCAGGCGAGCGTTCCGTGGACATGGGCGATACGGCCGACGAGCGCGTCGTCCCCGGCCATGACGGCGGCCGGCCAGGCGAGGTCGAGGAGCCGATGCGCCGTCCGGGGGTCGTGCGCCGCGACCAGCCAGGCCGCCAGCCATCGCCCACGGGCCGTCAGGGGGCTGTCGGTGGGGAGGTGGGGGAGCAGGCCGAGCAGGAGCCGCCCGCCCTCCGGCCCGCGCTCGTGCGCCGCCCACCAGAACCAGAGGTGCAGGACGGTCTCCACCGCCGCCTCGACCCGCTCGGCGCAGCCCGCGTGACATGCCTCGGCCGTACGGTCGACATCGGCCGGGTGGCCGGAATCGGGTGAGCGGTCGAACCCGGGTGAGGGCTCCCACCCGGGCGACAACTCCCGGCCGGGCGGGTGCTCGAACCCGGGCGAGCGGTCGAAGCCCGCTCCGTGCTCGGCCCCGGCTGCCGGACGGCCGGGGCCGGTCCTGTTCTCGGCATCGGCCGGGTGCACGGCACCGGTGTCCGCGTCCGCCGTGTCCACGACGCCGGCCGTGTCCCCGGCGCCGTCCGGGTGCTCGGCGCCGGGGGAGTGCTCGGCACCGGCCGCCCGTTCGGCGCGGGACGGATGCTCGCTGCGCGGCAGGTGGTGTGCGCGGGCCGCGACGGCGAGCGCCCCCTCGGCCAGGGCCATCAGGTCGTCGTGCTCGTCGAGGACGATCTGCACCGCCTGGCGCTGGAGCCCCGTGTGCCACAGGGTCTCGGCGACCGCCGCGACACCCCGGAAGTGGATCGCGTGCCGGGCCAGCGCGTGCTGCGACTCGCCCGCCCCGCGCAGCCGTTCGGCGCCGAAGTCGCGCGCCGCACGCACCATGCGGTAGCGCGGACGGCGTGCCGCTCCCGGCTCGCCGATCACCTGGAGCACCCCCGTCGCGCTGAGCAGCGCGAGGCAGGAGGGCACGTGCTGTGGCTCGATATCGCCCCCCGCGCACAGGTGCACCGCCGCCGCCTCGGTGAACGACCCCGCGAACACGCTGGCGCGGTGCCACACCTTCCGCACGGCGGGTTCGCACAGCGCGTGCACCGCGCCGACGGACGCCCGCAGGGACCGGTGCCGCCGGAGGACCGGGCCCGGACCGGCCAGCCAGCACTGGTCCGTCTCCAGGCGGTCGGCGAGTTCCCGTACCGTACGGTCGCCCAGCCGTCCGGCCGCCAGCTCGATCGCCAGCGGGACCCCTTCCAGGATGCGGCACACCCGCCGAACGTCCGGCATGTCTCCCTCCGCCACCGGCGGGCCGCCCCGCGCGCGTGCGAGGAAGAGCTCGACGGCAGGTGCGGGTTCCGACGAACCCGAGGAGGCGTCGACGGCCAACGGCCCCAGCCGTACGACCCGTTCGGCGCCGAGTCCGAGCGCGCGGCGCGCGGTCACCAGGACCCGGAGCGCCGGCACGGCCATGAGCAGCCGCTGCACCAGGCCCGCGCACTCGGCGTGCACGGGGTCCACGTCGTCCAGGACCAACAGGAGCCCGTGCGCGGCCGCGGCGCAGGCGGCGACGGTGACGTCGGCGGGCTTCGCGCCCGGCGGCGCTCCGACGGCGGCGGTGAGCGCGCGGGCCACCCGCGCGGCCAGGGCGCCCGGAGCGACGGGTACGCCGTCGTGCCAGCGCACCCGGACCGTGGCCTGCCACGGACCGCCGGCGAAGGGAGCCGCGACGGCCGCGGCGAGCCGGCTCTTGCCGACCCCGGCAGGACCCGTCACGGTCACCTGGCGCTGGTCGGACAGGGCGGTGCGCAGTTCCGCGAGTTCCCCGGCACGGCCCAGCAGCCCGCCCGCCTCCCGGGCGGACGGGGTGCCGGGCCCGTCGTCGAAGCCGTCGGCGCACGTCCATACGTGGGGGTACTTCACGACCTGGGTGCCATCGCTTCCTTCGAGGACGCCACCTCGGAGGCCTCGCCGTACGGCGGAAAAGCCGCAGGCCCAGCGTGCAGAACCGTCACTGCAATCGGCGTCACGGCAACCCCAACGCGCGAGCGGTACGCCGGGTGGCGCGGACGCCCGCCGGACCACTCTCCACGGGGAACGTCCGTACACCCGTCCGCAGTGCTTCGCGCGGCGAGGGAGTGGGGGAGGAGGGAAGCGGCGAAGGCGGGCGACGGACCCCTGAAGGGGCCTGCCGCCCGCCTCCTCGGCGGGTCGCGGGGGGCACTCGCGGCGGGTGTATCCGTCCGGCACGTACGTCACGACGGACGGATACACGTCACTGGAGGCGCATGCGGGGAACGTACATCACGACGACATCCGTACCGCACCCCGCACGCACGCGCCCCCGCGCGTCACGGCTCGTCCCGTACCCGTCCCACGAACTCCGGGCCCGGCACCGGCTCCCAGGCCCCGTCGTACGTGGTGAGCACCCCGCGCAGCGACTCCACCGGTTCGCTGACTCCGTCCTTCACCGTCGGCACGGTCACCTCCGCGCTCGTGGCACCGGCGGGGATGTCGACGCCGAGGTACAGGCCGCCGTTCTCGATCTGCGAGAGCGGTACGGCCGGTTCGGGAACCTCGCCGAGATGGTCGAGCAGCCACGCCCGGTCGACGTCCGCCGTGGACAGTTCCGGCGCTTCCGCCGGCGACGGTCCCGTACCGGCGGTCGGCGGCAGGAAGGTGACGGCGCCCGAGATGTCGACGTCGGCGGGTTCGGACAGCGTCACCCGCCAGGTGAGGGCGGAGCCCTCGGGCACGTCGTCCGCGACGGGCGTGAGGCTCACCTTCGGCCTGGCGTCGTCGTTGAGCGCGGTCACCCCGCCCCGGTGCGCGCCGACCACGGTCCCGCGCACGGCCTTGACGAAGGCGTCGTGCAGGGCGTCGTAGCCGTAACGGGTGTTGCCGCGCACCTCGACCGGAATGTCGATGTCGTGGCGTCCGGGACGCACCGTCACGACACGGGAGGTGAACTCGCCCGTGTCCGGCCGGGGGACGAACAGCCGGACCTGACCGCTGCCCCGGCCGGAGACGCGCACCGGCACCCGGTAGGTGCGGACGCCGGAGTCGCCCTCCGCGACGCTGAGCCGGCCGATGTCGACGCGGGCGAGCGCGGCGGGGCGTACGGCGGGAGTGCCGGGGCGCCAGCCCCACGCGTCCATCAGCCACGCGCGGCCCGGACCACCGCGCGGGGTCAGTTCCAGCGTCGTGATCCGCTTCAGGTCGAGGCGGGAGCGCACCGCGGCGGACAGCGGCACCCGTACCTCGCGCGCCCAGTAGGAGGCGGTCCGCTCGGTGCCGGGAAGCCCGTCGATCCGGGTACGGCCCAGGTGCGCGCGACGCCCGGACGCGTCGGTGACGCTCACGTCCAGTTCGGTGCCCGTGCTGTCGGGCGGAACGATCAGCCGCAGGGCCAGGGACTCGGCACCCGCCAGGGAGACGGGCCGGGCCGAGCGCACCGCGACGGGCGTCCCGGGCCTCGACCACTCCATCGCGACGGCGTCACGGCCCGGTTCGGAGGCGGTCTCCCAGAACGCGAAGTGCGGCGACAGGCCACCCGCCTCCGGGGACAGGCAGGCACGGGCGGCGTCGGGGTCGACCTGGGCGCAGAGCCTGCCGCCGCCCGACACGGTCACCGAGGGGCCGGGCAGGAAGGCCGGCGTACGGTTCGCGCCGACGGCGTGCGCGAGGACACGGGCCGGGCCGGCGGAGGGCGCGCGGCGGCCCGTGCCGTCGAGGAGCGGACGGACCCGGTCGTCACCGCCGACGAACAGCCGGGCGGCAGCGGCGACGTACGTGGCGCCGACGGCCTGCTGTTGTGTGGCCGTCAGACGGGTCGGCGTCCCGGGCGAGCAGACCGGGTCGACGCCGTCCTCGGACCAGAAGTCGTCGTTGGCCGGTGCCTGGGCCTGGCCGGGGGTCCACTCGCTGTTGAAGAAGTTGTGGTTGGCGCCGACCACGTAGACGGCGCTGTGCAGAGCGGCGCCCCGGCTGACGCCCCGGGTCCCGTCGACGTAGTTCTGTCCCTGGAGGTCGGACACGTCGCCGTCGCAGCCCGGCAGGACGGTCAGCGAGGGCACGTCGGGAGCCGGGTTGTTGCCGAAGATCGTGGGACCGATCAGGACGGTGCCGCGGATCTTCCACCGGACCGGTCCCCGGTAGCCGTCCTGGTCGGCGGGCGCCGGGTTCAGGCTGTCGAGGGCGGCCCGGTTGACTCCCTCGCCGCCTCGGGAATGGCCGACGAGCAGCACCCGCGACAGGTCGGCGGGGGAGGTGCGGCGTACGGCGGCGGGAGCGGTCGACCTGTTCGCGGACCAGGCCGCCCAACGGGCCAGGTGCAGTCGTACGAGGGAGGAACGGGCCTGCGCGCCGCCGTCCTCGGCACGGTAGTCCTGACCGTTGATGCCGTTCGCGGAGACGGACACGGTCACGTAACCCTGAGAGGCCAGGAGCCGCTGGGCGCGCAGGTACCCCTCATGGCTGGGTATCGCGCGGGTGCCGTCCGTACAGGGCCAGGAACCGTTCATCTCCTCGGTGCCCGGGGTGTAGCAGGTGCCGTGACGGCCGTGCAGGAAGAGGGCCACCGGCCGCTTGCCCGGCGCGTCGGCCGGTCCCACCACCGTGGCGCGCATCTCGACGGGTTCGGGGAACCCGGGCAGCCGTACGGATGCCAGGTCGTAGGAGCCGCTGACGGTGCGGTACCGCCCCGGTGTCCCGGGATCCACCGGGTTCACGGGAAGCGGGGACTCCGGCACGGCGGTGGGCGCGGGCGGGCGGAGGCCCGCGGAGCGAGCGGGTCCGGGCGCATCGAGCCGGCGCCCGCCCGCAGTGACGCGCAGCAGAGTCCCCTCGGTGATCCGGAAGTCCCCGAGGGGCAACCGGAAGGACCGGCCGTCGGGCTGGGCCACGGGAACGCCGAGCAGCCGGTCACCCGCATGGAACTCGACCCGGGCATCGCCCATGGGTACGGGCGCGGGAGCCGTCCAGACCAACTGCCGGCCCTTACCGCCACCGACGACCTGCCAGCCGGGGGGAAGTTCCAGCTCTCCGTACCGCCCGCCGGGGGCGGTGACGGACGACTCGCCGGGGGCGGGCAGGGCGTACGCGGACCCGGGTGACGCGAGGGTCAGGGCGAGTAAGCCGGCGGTGGTGGCGGTCATGCCACGTATGACACGTATCAAAGCGTTCTTCCTCACGGTCGGATCGATCTCGTACGGGAGAGATGCCAACCGGGCGGCGGGGGTTGCCTCATGGGGTGCGAAGGCCCAGGCGGACCCGGGCGGACCGGGGTGGCGTCCTCGACGCGATGGCAAAACATGAGAAGTGTTCACTTTCCATTGACAGGGCGGACCCGGGGACCCGAAAGTGCCGGGAGCACCTCGTACGCCGCACCGCGTACGCCGTCGATCGAAGCGAGTCCTCATGACAGTGCCCGTACCCGAGTTCCCGGCCGGATTCCTCTGGGGCGTCTCCGCCTCCGCCTTCCAGATCGAGGGCTCGCTCACGGCCGACGGCCGGGGCCCCTCCAGCTGGGACGCCTTCACCGGAGAAGAGGGACGCGTCAAGGACGGCTCGCGCGCGGACGTGGCCACCGACCACTACCGGCGCTACCGCGAGGACGTCGCCCTGATGGCCGAACTCGGCGTCGGCGCCTACCGGTTCTCCGTCTCCTGGTCCCGCGTCCTGCCCGAGGGACACGGCCGCGTCAACGACAAGGGGCTGGACTTCTACGACCGGCTCGTCGACGAACTGTGCGCCTCCGGGATCGCGCCGGTGCCGACGCTCTTCCACTGGGACACCCCGCTCGCCCTGGAGAAGGAGGGCGGCTGGCTCGACCGGGACACCGCCGAGCGCTTCGCGGCGTACGCCTCCGTGGTCGCGGAGCGGCTCGCCGACCGCGTCCCCATGTGGATCACCATCAACGAACCGGCCGAGGTCACCCTCCTCGGCTACGGCCTCGGCGAGCACGCACCCGGCAGACGCATGGTCTTCGACGCCCTGCCCGTGGCCCACCACCAACTCCTGGCCCATGGACTGGGCGTGCAGGCGCTGCGCGCCGCCGGCGCCCGCCAGATCGGCATCGCCGCTTCCCACAGCCCCGTCTGGGCCGCCGGCGACAGTGACGACGACCGGGCGGCCGCCGAGCTGTACGACACGCTCACGAACCGCCTCTTCGCCGACCCGATCCTGACCGGCACCTACCCGGCGGGCCTCGACTCGCTGCTGCCCGGCCCGGTCGCGGAGGACCTCAAGACGATCTCGGAACCCCTCGACTGGTACGGGATCAACTACTACAACCCGATGCTCGTCGGCGCCCCGCAACCGGCCGCGGCCGCCTCGGCCGCCGAATCCGGAGCGGCGGAGGAGGCGTCCGCCGGCTCCTCCTTCGGCGGCATCGAGATCCCGCCGGACCTCCCCTTCGCCATCCGCCAGATCGAGGGACGCGAACTCACCGACTTCGGCTGGCCGGTGGTCCCGGACGGGCTGCGCGAACTCCTCGGCACCATGCGGGAGCGGTACGGCGACCGGCTGCCGCCCGTCTACATCACCGAGAACGGCTGCTCGTACGGTGACGGCCCGGACCCCGTGACGGGCCGGATCGACGACGCCCGCCGGATCGCGTACCACGACGGCCATGTCCGCGCGCTGCACGAGGCGATGACCGAGGGCACCGACGTCCGCGGCTACTTCATCTGGTCGATCCTCGACAACTTCGAGTGGGCGGAGGGGTTCCGGCAGCGCTTCGGGCTCGTACACGTCGACTACGAGACGCTGGCGCGGACGCCCAAGGAGTCGTTCGCCTGGTACCGCGACCTGATCAAGAGCGGCAGATGACCACCGAGGGTACGGCGGCGGAAGGGACGGCGGCGAAGGGTACGGCGGCGGAGGGGACCGCCGTCGGCCCGGCCGCCGAGCCCGGCACCCCGGCCGGTGGGCGATGGGTGGGCGCGCTCTCCCTCGCCAACCTCGGGGTCTGGGTCGGTTGGTTCGGCCCGCTCCAGCTGCTCCTGGCCCGCCAGGCCGAGCAGCTCACACCCGACCACAAGGCGTCCACCCTGGCCCTGGTGACGGGAGTCGGCGCGGCGGTGTCGATGGTCGCCAACCCCGTCTTCGGCGCGCTCTCCGACCGGACGACGGCGTCCGTGGGACGGCGGATCCCCTGGGTGGTCGGCGGAGTGGTGGGCGGTGCGGCGGGACTGCTCGTCCTCGCCGCGGCGCAGAGCGTCGCGGTCGTGATCGCGGGCTGGTGTCTGGTCCAGCTCGCGCTCAACGCGGCCTTCGCCGCGCTCACCGCCGCCGTCCCCGACCAGGTGCCGGCGCGGCAGCGCGGTCTGGTGGGCGGCTGGCTCGGCGTCTCCCAGGTCGTCGGCATCCTGGTGGGTACGGCGCTGGCCACGGTCGCGGGCGGGGTGGTCGGCGGCTATCTGGCCTGCGCGGTCTTCACGGTCCTCGCGGCGGTTCCGTACGTCGTGATGCGGCGCGACACTCCGCTCGCCCCGGCCGCCCGGCCGGCCTTCCGATGGCGGACGTTCCTCGGCGGCTTCTGGATCGACCCGCGCCGCCATCCCGACTTCGGGTGGGCCTGGCTCACCCGGTTCCTGATGAACCTGTCGTACTCCATCAGCACGATGTACCTGCTCTACTACCTGACCGACGCCGTGCGTTACGACGGGGACGCGGACAACGGCGTGCTGATCCTCACGGCGCTCAACGCGCTCACCCTGCTCTCCACAGTGGTGATCAGCGGCATCAGGTCGGACCGCAGCGGCCGGCGGAAGTCCTACGTCATCTGGTCCGGAGTCGTCATCTCCGCGGCCACCCTGCTGCTCGCGGTCTGGCAGACCTGGACGGGCGCCGTCGTGGCCTCGCTCGTGCTCGGCCTGGGCTTCGGCGTGTACACGGCCGTGGACTTCGCCCTGCTCACGGACGTGCTGCCGACGGCGGAGGACCGGGGCAAGGACCTGGGCGTCATCAACATCGCCAACGCGCTGCCGCAGGTCCTCGCCCCCGTGATCGCCGCCCCGGTCGTCACCCACTTCGGCGGCTACACGGCCCTGTACGCCTTCGCGGGCGCCCTGGCGCTCGCGGGGTCGGTCCTGGTACGCCGCATCCGCTCGGTCCTCTGACCTACGCATCGCCGCCGAACGAGATGCGCCGGGCCGTCCTGCCCGGCTCCGGCGAATTCCGCGACCGACCCGGGGAGACGAACAGAGCCCCTGTTATTGTGCGCCGATGTCAACGATCAAGCAGTTCCAAGTGACCTTCGACTGCGCGGAACCCGCGCGCCTCGCCGACTTCTGGTGCGAGGTGCTGGGGTACGTCGTACCGGCGGTGCCGGAGGGCTTCGCCACGTGGGGGGAGTACCACCGCTCGCTGCCGCCCGAGGACGAGATCTACTTCGCGTGTACGGATCCCTCGGGTGTGGCCCCGCGCCTGCTCTTCCAGCGAGTTCCCGAAGGCAAGGTCGTCAAGAACCGGATGCATCTCTGCGTGCGGGCCGGCGCCGGACTCGTGGGTGACGAGCGCCTGGCCACACTCGAGGCCGAATGCGAACGGCTGATGGCACTCGGCGCGCAACACGTGCTGACGCAGCGCGCGGACGACGTCAACGAGTCGTGCATCACGATGCAGGACATCGAGGGCAACGAGTTCTGCCTCGCCTGATCACCTGAATGAGTCGCCCGCCCCGGCTCTCATCGCGGCAGTCCCAGC
This sequence comes from Streptomyces sp. Root1304, assembly GCF_001426405.1. Classification (GTDB taxonomy): domain Bacteria; phylum Actinomycetota; class Actinomycetes; order Streptomycetales; family Streptomycetaceae; genus Streptomyces. Next base: position 502,855 of record NZ_LMEP01000023.1, read on the forward strand.
TCTCCCGCCCTCAAGCCCGCCTGGAAGCGGGAGTCCGCCTCGAGTGTGGTCATCAGTTCGGCCACCCGTCGCCGGTAGGTGCGCAGCGAGACGCCGAGCCGTTTGGCCGCCGACGCGTCGGTGAGGCCCGAGCCGAGGGCCCTGAGGATCACACGGCCGTCGGCATCGAGGTGAGGGACGTCGCTGTGCAGATACGTCTCGAGATCCACGGCGGCCTCCCAGACCGCCTGGAACAGGGAGCGAACGCCGTCCACCAGGTTTTCCGACGTCGTCACCGTGTACGCGCGGCCGGTGGGAGTCTCCTGTCCGGCCAGGATCATCACCCGCCGGTCGATGATGATCGTCTCGTGCGGCAGCGGCGAAGGGCTGATCCTCACGAGCGCGCCCTTGCTCCGTACCAGCCGCAGGTGGGCACGGGCCTCCTCGTCGGCCAGTGCCACCGGGCTGAGCAGTTTCCGCACGGTGAAGCCGGCGTGCATCCGGTGCCGGACGGCGGCCCTGGACTCCGGTTGCGACCAGGTCCTCAGATCCCGCGCCGCGCACAGGAACTCCGTCCGCGCGGACGTGAAGAGATGACCTGCGCGCGCGGTCAACTCCGCGTCTCCGCGCACCGAGAACACCGCTTCGTTCCGCATCCCGCCAGTCTGACAGCAAGCTGCCACGGGCTCGTCGGCCTTCGCGCCGACGGACACCATGAGCCCCATGACGAACGACACGACGAGCAACACCTTCTCCCTCGGCGGAGACCTCACCGTCAACCGGCTCGGCTTCGGCGCGATGCGCCTGGCCATGGGTACCTTCGCCGGTCCGACGCGCGATCCCGGCACGGGCGTCGCGGTGCTCCGCCGGGCCGTGGAGCTGGGCGTGAACCACATCGACACGGCCGGCTTCTACGGCAGGGACGCCGTATGGGCCAACGACCTGATCCGTACGGCCCTGACCCCGTACCGCCACGACCTGGTGATCGCCACCAAAGTGGGCCCCTTGCCCGGACCGGACGGTGTTCCGAGCGGACAGGCGACCGCTGATCAACTGCGCGGCCTCGTCGAAGCGGACCTTCGCACCCTGGGCCTCGACCGGCTCGACCTCGTCTACCTGCGGGTCGGCGGGATGACCGCCCCGGGGAACGAGTCGATCGCCGAACGGTTCGCCGTCCTCGCCGAGCTCCGCGCGGAAGGGCTGATCCGGCACCTGGGGCTCAGCAACGTCGACTCCGCCCAACTCGCCGAGGGCCGGGCCGTCGCACCCGTCGCCGCAGTGCAGAACCGGCACAGCCGTGACGCGGCTCTGCGGGCGGAATGCGAGGGAGCGGGCATCGCGTACGTCCCATACTTCCCGCTCGGCGGCGGAATCGACAGCGGACCGTTCGGCGCCCAACGCCTCGCCAAGGTCGCCGCACGCCTCGGCGCGACGCCCGCGCAGGTCTCGATCGCCGCGCTGCTGGCGACGTCGCCTTCGGTGCTCGCGATTCCGGGCACGGGATCTCTCGATCACCTGGAAGAGAACCTCGCGACGAACGACCTCGACCTGCAGGACGAGGACTTGGCTGAACTTCGAGGGTGACCACCCGCTGAGGGACGTGGGTTGGGATCGCGCCGGCCATTCCCATCGCGCTGTCCGTCCAGCTGTACGCGGGTAGCAGAGCCGCGTTCCCGAGGCGAGCCGGGCCGAGCAGGGCGACCGGCCGTGCCGATCCCAGGGTCAGCCCGCCGCCAGCCCGCCCACACCGGGCCCCTCCAGATCCTCCAGTGCCACCCGGCGCCCCGAGGCGGCCAGAAGCAGGGAGAGCGCGGGGCCTCGTACGTCGGGACCTGAGCCGAGCGTCAGGTCGGCGTCCGTCGCCGTCAGCCGCGCACGGGCCACCAGTTCCTTCGCCCCGCCGAACGCCGCAGGCGTCCGCGCCTGCAGCCTCAGCGACCTGACGACGACCTCCGTCGGGTAGGCGCGGCTCAGCCCCAGCGGCCGGCGGATGTCCTCCCCGTGAACGACCTCCTCGACGAGACGGCTGTCGAGGGGCGCCGGAGGCGTCGACCTGCGCGACGCCACCCGGCGGAACCGTTCCAAGGTCTCCTGCGGCGTGTCCCCCCGCTCACGCTCCACCCCGATCGTGTTCTGGCGGTCGAAGTCGAACCGCGCACGGGCGAGGCCGATCACGAATCCGAGGCGCGTCGTACGGGCGGTGTCGACCAGGTGCGCGAGCACGTCGTGCACGGTCCAGCCGTCACAGAGCGACGGCTTCTGCCACTGCTCGTCATCGAGGTCCACGAGGTCCCCGATCAGCGCCGCCCGTTCGGCGTGCACCCACGTCCAGACATCGTCCTCCGACATGGCCTCTCCTTGTCTGTGGTCCACAGCGTCTGTCGGATACGACTCCGGAGAGGGCCGGAACGCATCGCCGTAGGAGCACCGCGTCGTCCTGGGGCGATGACCCCCAGGAGAGAAGCCGCCGCGCGCGAGGGTGCCGTACAGGGGGTGGCGACACGATCACCACAACCGTACGGCACCCCTCACCGAGCGGACGGCGTCCGTCAGGACCACGAAGCCGCCACCAGCGACCGCTCCGCCGCCGCGAGATGCACCGCCGAGGCCAGCCACGCGCGGGCGTACCCGGCAGCCGAGGCGTCGGTCAGCCGGCCGAAGGCATCGCGGGGCCGCCGGTCCGCCTCCGCCATCACGGTCTCCGCCAGATGCGCCGCCCCGCCGAGTCCCGCCCGACGCAGCGGTACGACGAAGGCGGCCGTCTCCGCACCGCGCCCGGCCTCCGCCACGGCGCGTCTCCCGCCCGCGACGCCCGTCTCCAGAAGGCGTCGCACCCGCCACAACGGCGCGTCCGCCAGTGGGTCCAGTCCTGCCGTCACCGGTTCCGCCGACGCGGCGTCCGTCTTCCCGGGCGGGAAGAGGCTGCCCTGGAGACGGTCGTATCCCAGGTCGGCCCGACCGAGCCACTCGTCCGGCAGCCGCAGGGTGTGCGAGGCCCCTGGCACAGGCCCGACCGCCAGGGGCCGGAGCGTCGCCGCCCGCTCCAGGTCGGGGCGGCCCAGCACACGCAGCGCGAGCCCCGGGTACTCCGCGATCCTGCGCAGGTTCGCGGCAAACGGAAGCCCCGGATGGGGGTGAGCGGGGAGCAGACGCAGCAGCGGACCGCCGTCGGCGACGCGGACCATCAGATACTCCCCGGCCGCGCCGACCACCACCACGTCACAGCCCAGCAGCGGCGGCGCGGTCCCTCCGTCCCCGGGGAGACCGTCGTCGAGCGCGGCGGCCATCGCCTCGTGCACCGGGCGCGCGAACAGCGCGGCGACCGGTTCATCGGACCACTCCACCCCGCGCAGCGGCGTCGCGCTCACCCCCCGGCCCGCCCCGAGCCGTCCGTCCGGGGACACGGTCGCGCCGACGATCCGCAGTCCCCCGCGCGCCAGCCCGCCGTGGTCGAGGACCGCCCCGCCGAGCGCCACGGACGCGGTCCCCGCCCCCTTGGCGCGCGCCAGGCCTCCCGGACGGACATCGGACACCGTGTAGCAGGCGCCGTCGGGGTCCATCAGATGGGTCGCGACACCTCCGTACCCGGTGGCGGACAGCACCGGCTCCCGGCACAGGCCGTACACCCGCAGGTTCCCGCCGTGCCCGTACGCACGACGCACGGAGCCGGTCGCTCCGGCACCAGGCGACCCGGAGGCGAGCAGCGCGGCCTCGGTGAGAAGGTCACGGAAGGCGCCCGTGAGGTCCCCGAGCCGCTGGCCCTGACTGCTGTCCCGCGCGGCGCGCAGACCCCGTACGACGCGCAGAGCGGCGGCCTCGGCCCGCGGCAGCCCTGCCAGCCGTACGGTGTGGGCCGCGCACAGCACCTCGGCCTGGACGACCGCCCCGCCCGCGGTGACACCTGCGGAGAGCGCCTCGGCCGCCGCCTGCCACAGGGCGGTCGCGGCCCGGACCTGAGCGGCCGTGAGTGCGGGAGCCGGCTCGTCCGGCGTCGTGGCACCGACGGCGTGGCCGGCGTCCGAGCCTCCCGAACCCGCCGAGCCCTTCGAGTCCCCCGAGCCGTCTCCTCCCGACGGCACGCCCAGCTTGGCCGCCCCACGCGCCGCGCCCGGCCCATTGGAGTCACCCACCCCGCTGGACTCTCCTGACCTGCCGGACTCGCCTGACCCTCCCGAACCGTCAACCTCACTCGAACCGTCCAGCTCAGCAGAAACGTCCAGCTCGCCAGAAACCCCCGTCCCGCTCAGCACCCCCGCGTCCGCGATCGGCGCCGCCCCCAGGACCGCCGCCCGGTGCAGGCACCGTGGGGCCAGCAGACACGTACAGACCGCCTGCCCGGCCTCGACGATCGCTCCCGACGGGCCCGGGCGCAGGCTGACGACCGCGTCCTCGCCGAAGGGCACGTCCACGGAACCGTCCGCCGCCGCGCCGATGTTCGCCGCGCAGCTCGCGATCGCGGCGTCGAGTTTCTTGCGCAGCCTCGCGCTGAGCTGTTCCACGGCCTCGGCGAGGATCTCGGGGGCGACGGGAGGCAGGACAACGGTGCTCAACGGGCTTCTCCACGGAGGCGGTCGCCCACCCAGCGGGCGAGGGCGAGCGGACTGAGGGCGGCCACCGGCATTCCGGCGGCGACGAGCTGACGTGCCACCGGCACCGAATAGCGGGGCGTGCCGGCGTCGTCGAGCGCCGCGCAGCCCAACAGGTGCGCTCCGGAGGAGGCGAGGGCGCGCACCTCGCCCAGCAGCCCGGAGAGCGGTTGGCCTTCCTCGAAGTCGCTGACCACGACGACGAGCGTGCGGCTCGGAACGGTGATCAGCGACCGGGCGTGCGCGAGCCCCGCCGCGATGTGCGTCCCGCCACCGACCCGGACCTCGAGCAGCAGGGACAGGGGGTCGTCGACCCGGTCGGTGAGGTCCACCACCTGGGTGGAGAACGCCAGGAAGTGCGTCGACAGCGTCGGTACGCCGCCCAGCACCGCGGCCGTCAGCGCCGACCAGATCACCGACGCCTCCATCGACCCGGAGACGTCGACCACCAGGATCAGCCGCCAGTCCGCCTCCTTGCTCGCCCGTGTGCTGAAGACGGGGCGCTCGGGCACGACCACGACGCGGCCGTCGCCGGTGCGCCGCGCGTGGGCGAGGTTGGCGCGCAGGGTACGGGCGAGGTCGAGCCGGCCGCCGGGCCGCCGCGTCGGGCGCGGCGTGGCCAGCCCGGAGAGCGCCGGGCGCAGACGGGTGGCCAGTTCCCGTGCGAGTTCGTCGACGAGCCTTTTCACCAGCGGCCGCAGCCGCGCGAGCTGCGCCTCGGGCATCCCGCCGGCCAGGGACAGGACGGAACTCAGCAGTTCGACGGACGGGCGTACCGCCGCCGGATCCAGCTGGGTGAGGACGTCGGAGCGCCCCGCGTCCGCCGCCTCGGCGAGGACCTCTTCGCGTACGTCGGCTCCGAAGAGGGCCTCGAGTTCCTGCGACCACTCCCGGGCGGTGGGGAAGGAGGCGTCCTGCCCTCCGCCCTGCCCCGACGCCCCGCCGTCCACGTCGTCGGCGCCCTCGCCCCGCCCGCCGCCGTACAGCTCGTCCAGGGCATGGGCGTAACGGCGCGCGTCCGCCGAGAGCCGTTCCTTGTGGCGTCCCAACAGGAGCCGCCACCGGTCGGCATGCCCGAGCAACCGCTCGGACGCCCCATCCGGCTTCTGCGCTTCGATGATCGCCGTGCGACGCGCCTCAGCGGCTGCGGTGTCCCCCGCGTCACCGGCGTCCGTAGCGGCACGGGGCCCTTCGGACACCTCCGGTACGGCTGACGCCAGGCTCTTCAGCGCGGCCAGTCCGGCCGCGTCGGCGGCGGCCCACAGGGCGAGCAGCTCGGGCGGCGCGTCGAGCGACAGGTCGAGCCGGTCGCCGAGCCGCTCGGTCACGGTCGCCAGCAGCCGGTCCCGGGCGGCCGGCGTCAGGGCGTCGAATCCGCCCCGAAGGGCGGGGAGCCGGTCCAGGAACTCCTGGTCGACCAGGGCCTCGACCCCGTCGAGCAACGGGGTCAGCGCGTCCGGAGAAGCCTGGAGCAGCGGGCCCGCGGCCGTCAGCAGACCCGCGACGCGCTTCGTGAGTGCCCGGCGTGTGGCGGGAGCCGTCGCGCCGTCGAGCCAGTCCGCGACACGCTCGCCGAGCCCCGCGGCCGGATCCAGATCGAGCACGACCCGTACGGCGAGGGCGGCGCCCTGCATCAACGGTGCCGCTCCCGAAGCGAGTTCGTCCAGCGCGCGGTCGAGCCGGAGGCCCAGGTGCCGGGCGGCCGTCCGGTCCGCCAGTGCCACCAGCGCCCGTGCGTCCGCCGCGTTGTCGCTCCCGGCAAGGCCGGGCAGCGACCGTACGGCGGCGTCGAGGAGCTCGCCCGTGAGCGCGTCGGCCATGGCACGGGCGTGCTGCGTGGTGCCGGGATGGTGTCCGCGCCGGATGCCCTCCAGGAGGTCCAGCGCTTCGAGGAGTTCGGGCAGCTCGGCGGTGTCGGGCAGCACGTCGCCGGCCTCGTGCAGCCGTGCGTCGACCAGGTCGGGCAGGTCGCAGCGCACGGCGGCGGTGAGCCCGGTCAGGATCTGGGCCGGGGTCGGTCCACCGTCGGCCGCCTCACGGCGCGCGGTCTCGCCCAGCGCGCCGGCCGAGGCCTGCGCCGCGGTCACCCCGCGGACGCCGGCGAGATCGAGGCGCGCCGACACGGAGGGCGTCCACCGCAGTCGCCACTTGGTGCCGAGCGCGGTGCCGTCGCCGGTGGCGGCCACCGTGAGGGGTTCGCCGTACGAGGCACCGATGACCAGCAGTCGTTGCAGCAGTACCTCCCGTCGGCCGTCGAGGGGCGACCGGAGCGGGTCGAGGCGTACCTCGCGGGGCTCGGACTCGCCCGCGCCGGGCAGTCGCAGCCCGGCGAGTTCGTCCTCGACCGAGGGGCCCAGGCCGGAACGGGGCGCGCGCGGGGTGACCCGCCCGCGCGTGCTGCCGACGAACACGGCCTCCAGGGCCCGGGCCAGTGCCCGCCCACGACCGAGGGGTTCGCCCTGCCCGAGGACGGTGGTGACCGCCTCCAGCAGTTCGCCGCGCCCCGGTGCGGGCAGTCCGCGCAGCGTGGCCAGGTCGCAGGCGAGCCGCAGCGTCTCGGCGGCCTCACCGGTACCGGCGGTGTGCCCGGCGCGCCGCATCTCCCGGCACACGCCCGTCACCGCGGCGGCGGCCGCCTCGCGGATGCGGTCCGCGTCACCGGCGGCGCCGAGTACGGCCTGCTGCCAGAGCGGGTCACGGATGCCGGCGGGGTAGCCGGACCGGGAGTCGAGCAGATCGAACGAGTAGGGGACGAAGGACGTCACCGCGGCGGTGACGGCGCCAGGGCCGGTGGAGGCATCGATGCCGGGGGCGGTGCGGGCCCTCGCGACCGTGCGGGGCTCGGCATCCGTATCCGTACGCACGTCCTCATCCGTACCCACCTCCGGGTACGCATCCGGGATGGCCGTCAACGCAGGGGCATGGAACGCGCCGACCACGGCGGCGACCCGGCGCCCGCCCGCCGAGGCCGCCGCGACGACCTGCCGCATCCGGGCCTCGCGCGCCAGATCGGTGGCGGGCACCTCGGAGTCCGTACGCAGGGCCCAGCCCACGCCCAGGGCCGCGCGGCGCACGGCCTCGGCGGGGCAGCCGGGAGCGAGGACCTCCACGGCCCTGTCCCACATGTCCTCACCGTCCCGGCCGGTGCCGGCGGCCGCGAGCGCCGCCGCGAAGGACCGGCGGCTCACCCGCTCGCCCGACTCCGAACCGTCGGGACGGACACTCTCCTCGGCATCCGCGCCGCCCACCCCGCTGCCGGCCGCATCAACGGAACCCGAACCCGTGACATCGACAGTTTCCCCGTCACCGCCGAAACCCGCGGCATCGACGGATTCCCCGTCGTCACCAGATCCCGTACGACCACCCGACGCGGGCGTGCCCTCCAGTGACCAGCCCGGATCGCCCAACGGCAGGTCGCAGCACACCACCTCCGCCCCGCGCTCCCGCGCCCATCGCACCGCCGCCAGCTCCGGGGAGAAGTCCGCGAAGGGGTAGAACGACAGGCGTCCGCCCTCGCCCGCCCCGGCCAGGGCGACCGGGGCGACGGTCTCGGGGTCCGCCAGGTGCTCCAGCCACAGCTGGAAGTCGGCCGGCAGCTCCACACACACCACCTCGGCGCCCGCCTCGTCCAGCAGGGCGGGCACCACCGCGGCCAGCGCCGGACTGTGGTGCCGTACTCCGAGCAGGTACGGCTCGCGCGACGCGGCCAACTCGTCCACGGCCGCCCGCGGATCGACGCTCGTCAACGCAGGCTCCCGCGCAGGTCCCAGAGCCGACGCCACATCGCCGAGCCGCCCTCGGCCCGGCGACGGACCGGGCCGTCCCAGTACCCCAGGAGCCGGGCGTGGTCGGCCGGATCGTCCTTCCGCACGACACCCAGCAGGTGGCCCGGCAGCAGGTCGAGAACGTCCCCGCTCGGCAGGTACGCGGCCGCGACGCCCAGCGACGCCGCCACCTGCACGGCCTCGGCCGTGGACATCACCGTGCCCGGCCGCTCGACGTCCCAGCCCTCGGTGGAGCGACCGGAACGGAGGTCCCGGAAGACGGTGACGAGCGCGTCGAGGACGGCATCGTCCACTCCGAAGGACGCACCGGCCCGCTGGACCGCCGCGACGGCCTGACGCCGGATCAGGACGGCCTCGGCGTCGGCGTCCGCGATCGGCCCGACCGTCTCGAAGTTGAACCGGCGCTTCAGCGCCGCGGACATCTCGGAGACCCCGCGGTCGCGCAGGTTGGCGGTGGCGATGACGGTGAAGCCCGGTGCGGCGCCGACCACCCCGTCCTCGGTGGCGGTGAGTTCGGGCACGGTGATCCGGCGGTCGGACAGGATGGACACGAGGGCGTCCTGCACCTCGGGCAGGCAGCGGGTGATCTCCTCGACGCGCACCACGCGTCCGGTACGCATGGCGGCGAGCACGGGGGAGTCGACCAGGGCCTGCGGGGTCGGCCCCTGCGCGAGCAGGAGGGCGTAGTTCCAGCCGTAGCGGAACGCGTCCTCCGTGGTGCCCGCCGTCCCCTGCACGGTCAGGGCGCTCGTCCCGCTGACCGCGGCGGCGAGCAGCTCCGACAGCATCGACTTGGCGGTACCGGGCTCGCCGGTGAGCAGCAGTCCGCGCTCTCCGGCGAGGGTGACCACACAGCGCTCCACCAGGGCGCGTTCACCGACGAACTTCGGAGCGATCTCGAGCTTCGACGGCAGTCCGGCCTGCCGCTTGGGCAGGACGAGTTCCACGCCCTCGCTGCCGCACACGAACGTGACGACGGCGCGCGGAGTCAGCGCCCAGCCGGGCGGACGCGGGCCCGGGTCCTGAGCGGCGAGGAAGGCGAGCTCGGCGGCGTGGCGCTCCTCGGCCGGCTGGACCTGCCGGGCGGGCACGGCCTGTGCGGTGACGGTCATTCGGGAATTCCTCCGGGTGTGCGAGACGAAAGGGATACAGCTGCGCATGCGGATACGAGCACGAGAGCCGGCGCGGGGACGAACGGGCCTCGGGGACGGGACTCCGTGGAGCCACGGACCAAGGCGCGGAGCCATGGATGAAGGCGCGGACAGAGGGAGAAGGGACGGACGGGCCGTGGACCGGGCGAGAGAAGGCACCGGGCGCGGTCGCCCGGTGCGGCGCACACCGAGGACGGAGTGCGCCGCACCGACACGGCAGTCCGGGCGACACCACCGCGGGCACCGGCCCGGCCGGCCAGGACCCATCGCCTCACGGCCCCGCCCCGGCCCCGGGACCGGCGGGCGACACCCCGCCGGTCCCAGCCCCGTCACCCCCTCATCGACGTCGTCTCGTCCGTCGCACCTTCAGCTCCTCGAACCGCGGAACATCACCGTCGACGATCCGCTGCCACGCCCGCGCGAACAACTCCGCCGTGGGTTCGACCGGCACCAGGGAGCCCAGTACCGGACGGTTGCCCGCCACCAGCCCGTACATCGGCAGCTTCCACTGCTCGACGGGCAGCACCGGCGTCGCCTGTTCGACCCAGGCACCGGGCAGGAACAGCGAGCGTCCCGCCCTGGCCCGTACGGCCGAGACGACCAGGTCGCCGGCCTCCAGCTCGGCGCGCGCCGCCTTGAGACGGGCCGGCTTCCACCCCGTCCACCGCGCCGTGTTCCGGTCGGTCGGGTCGGGCATGGCCAGCAGCATCAGGTACACCGTGGCCGCGTCCGCCCCCAGACCGTGGGCCTCGGCGACCTCCGCCACGAGCGCGGGCACCGAACGCGACGGATCCTGCGGCCACCAGGTGCCGTCCTGACCGGTCTCGCCGGCCGCGGGCGCGCCCGGATCGGCCAGCAGCCGCGCGAACACCGGATCGTGCGCGCGCAGCAGCGCCGCCTCCACCGCGGTCTGCTGCTGGTCCGGGTCCCGCAGCGCCACCAGGTACGGATCGGACCCGGTGGAGTCGAGCAGTGACGTCCGCAGCGCCGGCTGGGGCTGGTTGTCCTGCGTGGCCAGGAGCACCGCGCCGTACCGCTCGTGATCGGGTGCACTCTCGGTCGGCGCGCCCGCCACCTTGCGGAACTCCGGGAGGCTCGTATAGCGCCCCACGGACAACAGCAGGTCGGGCGAGGCGAGCCGCTGCCGCACAGCGGTGAGCGCACCGGGGAGTGCCGCCCGTACGGGATCACCGGCGGGCAGCCGGTGGGCCAGCCACGCGGTGAGGCTCATCGAACCCGTGAGCACCGATGTGGTGAACGGGTTGTCGGCCGGGGCCACGGTCACCGGCCGGTCGCCCTCGATGTGCCACGCCACGTCGACGCTCAGCTCCGGGGACGCCGAGGGGTCGATCAGTGCCGGAAGCGCCCGGTGCACGGACCAGCCGCTGCGCGCGGCGCGCGTGGCCTCCGTGGCGAGCCAGTCGGGGACCTGCGCACGCCGCCCCACACGGGCGTTCCACACGGCTGCCGCCGCCGCCACGTCGGGCCCCACGCTCCACAGCAGCGACGGGTCTTCGGGGAGCAGCGCCGCGACCACGGCCCTGCGCACCTCGATGGAGAGCGCCCGCAGCTCGTCGCGCGCCAGTCGCGCCTCGGCCACCTTCAGGCCGAGGGTCTTGCGCAGGTCCGCCGGAAGGAAGTTGTTCTCCCAGGTGTCCACATCGGGCATGCCCACGATGACGAGCCGGGCCAGCGCACCGGACACCCCGGTGAGCCGCCCGAACTCCTCCGCCGCCTCCGGAACGAAGGAGACCGCCGTACGGTTCGACGCCTCCCGCAGGAAGGCGGCCAGCCAGTCGGCGCCCCGCGCGCGGTCACCGACCGGTGCCTCGGCGCGCAGGGTGTAGGGGCCGGGCACCTCGAACCGACCGCTCGGGTCGTACAGCAGCGCCCCGAACTCCCGTCCGTCGGGCACGCTCTCGTTGTGCTCCGTGATGCCGAGCACCGATCCCCCGCCGAGCGGCAGGACGGAGCGGTGCCACATCCCGTGCTCCCGGCCGTCCGGGTTGTGCAGGTGCGACGAGCCGAGGTGGACCGTCACCCTTCGCCAGTGTCCGGCCGACCCTGCCGTGGAGGCCAGTCCCAGCGCGTCGATCCGACCGAGGACGCCGAGCAGCGCGGCCCGGTGCTCGTCCGTGCTGCCGGGAGCGATGGCGCGGTACGCGAGGGCGGCCGGCTCGTCGAGGAGGGAGGTGAAAGGCAGCCCGGAGTACGGCAGCGACGGCAGGTCGAAGTGCGTCTGCCCCGGTCGAGCCGTGGCGTCCGTGTCGGCCCGTGCCGACGCCAGCCCCTCCAGGAAGCGGTGGGCGAGGTCCTCGTCGGAGCCCAGACGGTAGTACCCGGAGCTCATGACGCCGCTCAGCGCCGTACCGAGCAGGCGGTCGGCCGGGCCTTCCCGCCGGACCACCTCCCGCTCGGCGGCCGGGTCGAGCCGCGCGGCCACGGAGTCCAGGGCCTTCTGCTGCTGCACGGCGAAGTGCAGCACCTTCACGACTCCCGCGATCAGATCGGGCGCGGAGATCCCCGGCAGCGCGGAGCTCACCAGCTCCGGCAGGTCCGCCGCACGCTCCGCGGCGGCAGCCGCCTTCAGGAGCGTGCCGGCCGTCCCGGCGTCCGCCCGGCGCAGCGCGGCGGACCCCGCCGCGTCCCGCGTGCGCAGCGCGTACAGGTGGGACAGGGGCGGCAGGGGCGCGCCGGCCGTTCCGTACAGCTGGTTCAGATTGCCGTCGGTCTTCGCCGTGACCACGCCGTCCGGGTCGGTGAGCGACAGCACCCGCCACTGTTGGGACACGGCCCTCGGCCGGTCGTCACCGGGGAACGAGACCGCCGCGAGCGGCGCGTCGGAGCCCTCGGGCAGGACGACGCGGCGCCCGGCCGTGTCCTCCGCCTGCCAGCTCTTGTCGGGCAGCCGTACGACACGCCAGCCCAGCAGCCCGTCCGGCCACGTGCCGAGCACCGAACCCTCGACCGCCGGAGCCGGGCGCAGCCACGAGGTGTGCGCGAGCAGTTCGGCGCCCGAACCGTGGGAACGCAGCGCGTCGGCGAGGAACCCGGGCTGCGACCGCCGGCCGTACCCGCCCTGGACCGGGTCGTACTCGACCCAGCCGTTCGGGCCCTGCCGCTCCTCCGACTCCCACACCCAGTACGCCGTCCCGTCGGACACCAGCGCCCGCTCCCCGGGCACCTTCGTGTCACCGCGGTGCAGCACCCCTCCGCCGGTGGTGCGGCCCCCGCCGGGCAGCGGCAGACTGACGTGAGAGGAACGCATGGACCAGAATTCGGCGCCGCCGTCCAGGGTGAACACCACGTCGGGCGCGGTGTGCCAGTAACCCTGCGCCTCGCCGGACCGCCCGTAGAACCGCCAGAACACCATCAGGGCGCCGTCCACGTAGTGGAACCCCATCCGACGGTGCTGCCCCGACGGCAGCCGCAGATCGTGGGTGAGCACGGTCGAGTCGGCGTCGATGACCCGCACCTGTACGTCATTGGCCACGATGAGGTACGGCCAGGCCTCGACGACGGTCAGTCCGTCGAGCCCGGCGCGCCCGGGAGCCAGCTCGGCGAGCGCCTCCTCCCACGCCGACCAGCGGAGTTCCTCCCACAGACCGCCGCGCAGGGTGCGTGCCAAGGTCTCGCCGAGGTCGGCGGCCGCCGCCGCCGCGACCTCCTGCGGTGCGAGCGCGAGGGCCTCGACGGGCAGCCACGTCAGGCGCGCGATGGCACCCGGAAGCCCCGGCAGCCCCGCCGCCGTCGAACCGCGGGCGACATCGCGTACCCACTCCGCGAGCATCGGGCGGCCACCGGGCGACTCGGCGAGCCGCCGCAGCACGTACGCGTCGTCGGACGAACCGTTGAACCCGTTCGCGCCGGCGCGGAACGCGGGACGGAAGCGGGGGTCGGCGGCGAGGGCGACCAGATCACGGCGGTGCTCGCCGCGCGCCCAGTCCGCCAGACCCAGGGCCTCGTCCCGCCGGTTGCGACCGGGCGCCACCGGGTCGGCGACCGGAATCTCCAGCGCGAGCAGCAGGTCCAGCAGGTCCACGTCCTCGACGCCGATCCGCAGCGCGTCCTCGCCGTCGGTCCGGGCCGCGAGGTCGGACCGCAGCCGCCCCGCCGCCCGGCTCACCAGGTCCAGCAGGACCGCCGGAGTCGGGCGGGCGCCCCAGCCCCTGTGCCGGGCGGCGTGGAAACGCTCCAGCCAGCCGGCCGCACCGTCGGCGCAGCTCTCCTCCGGCGCGACGTCCGTGGCGGTGAGACCCTTGTCGGCCCCGGACTCCACCAGGATGTCCAGCCACAGGTCACTGAGTTCGACCTCGTTGCCCGGCGGCGTCATCGACAGCAGCGTGCCGCGCACGGACGGGACGCGGCGGGCGAGCGCGACCAGCGCGGCGCGGTGCGCCTTCCACCATCCGGCGGCCGCCCGCAGCGTCGCCGGGAGGGGGAGGAGCTCGGCGAGGTAGTCCTGTTCCTCCTCGCTGCCGGACAGACCCGCGGCGCGGGCAAGCCGCCGCAGCTCCACGGCGGCCTGGGCGGACGGGGCGAGCCCGCCGGCGGTCCGGCGCACACACAGCCGCCGGAAACGCTCGTATGCCTCGGCGGGTTCCAGCCGGGCCGACAGCTCCTTGCCGTAGCTCGTGAGCACCTTCACCGGCAGCGCGCCGGCCAGGGCGAACTCGAGGAACACGGCGTCGAGCCGGTCCTCGTCGACCGACAGCCCGTGCTGCGCCTCGCTGCTGCGGGCGCGCCCGAACAACTGGCCCGCGTACGTCGCGTTCTCGACGCCGAGGAAGACCCGGGCGGACTGCTCGTAGAAGACGGGCAGGAAATGCGGAACGGCGGAGGCGAGACGTCCGGCCAGTTCGTGGCAGGCGTCCAGGGCGGCCTTCGGCTTGGTCTTCGCCTGTCGGGCCAGCCGGTCCAGCTCCGGCACGACCGCCAGCGCGTGATGCCCGTCCGCCGGGTGATGCACGAGCACCCACTCGGGGAAGCCCAGTTCCTGGCGCTGTCCGAGACCCACCACGACCGGGTCCCCGTGCGGTTCGAGGCCGAGGAAGCCCGTGGCGAGGTCCTCGGCGGGGCCGAGTTCGGCGGCGGCGAGCCGGACGACGACCCGCTCCTCCCCGAGCACCGCGTGCCGGTACGTGCGCGCGGTCAGCTCGACCGCCGCGTCGCCCGCCCCCTCGGCGTCGGCCGGGAGCACCGCTCCGGCCTTCAGCAGCTCCCTGTTGTCGGAAACGGTCGTGCCGGTCACGCGTCCTCACCCTCTTCGATCGTGCGGCCGGCGTACAGCGCCGCGGCCATGCGCATGCCCTCGGACCAGGCCACCGGCCCGACCTCGCTCAGCCGCACCGCGCGGCCGTCCTTGTCGTGCCAGCCCAGGGCCCCGGTCTCCGACTCCCCGTCCCAGTACGGTTCGCCGATCCAGACGGACGCCTCCGTGCCGCGGCCCCCGTCGCGCACCTTGCACGTGGCGTAGCCGCCGGACACGCGGTATCCGAGCGCCGTGGCCCGCGCCGCGAGCCCGAAACGCGAAGCGAACTTCCCGCCCGCGTAGTCCCGTACCTCCGTCGCCGCCGCCGCGTGCCCGGCGGACGGCTTGACCCAGGTCGCCCGGTGGATCTGCTCCACCCGCTGGGTGATGCCGAGTTCGGCCGCGAAGTCCCGCACGTCGTCCAGATCGGGCAGCAGCACGGGATGGGGGAGGGTCACCGTACGCGGCGACAGCCGTACGGTCTCGCCGTCCAGGTCCACCACCTTCAGCTCGCCGTCCGGGGTGACGTCGCGGAGGAAGCCGACCTCGTCCGGGTCGTCGCCCACCACCGCCATGTCACGGAGTGCGGACTGCCACGCCTCGTCCGGCCACACCCGGGCGATCAGCGCGCTGGGCACGGGCAGCGAGGACACCATCCAGGTGTCGACCTGCGCCACGCAAGCGGCCGCGTGCCGGTCCAGCCATTCGGCGAGCCGCCGCAGCCGGTCGGCCTCGGGATGGTCGCGCAGAGCCTTCGGGAGGCTCTTCAACTGCCGCCCCCCGGAACGCCGGGCGACCACCCGTCCGTCATCGAGGGTGATCTCGTATTCCTCACCCGCTGCAAGCCACGCCATGAGCCGTGCCCCTCCGCCTGTCCGGTCAGAATCCGCGCAGCTCGAAACAAGGGGACGAAGCCCCTGAACTGCGATATGCCCGGAGACTATCCATGGCCACTGACAACGCCCGCCCGGGTGCCTGAGGCGGCGGTGGACCCCGCCCCTGACACGGGCCCGCCCCCTCGCGCCCCGCTCGGCGGGGGAGGGGGCGGGCGGGCGCAGGGCCGGGAACGCGGGGGGCGGAGCCGGGTCGGCCACGAGCCGGGCCCGAACGGAAGACACGAGGTCAGGGACAGGTCAGGGACGGCCCGGAGACGAGTCCGGGACCGGCCGAGGAAGAATCAGGGACCGGTCAGGGTCGCATCGTGTACGCGACGGGTGAGCACGCGTCAGATGCCGCAGGCGGAGGCGGACCAGAAGCGGCTGTCCCGGTGGTCGACATGGGCGTGATCGCCGTGCCCCGGATAGCCCGGACCGAGGATTCCGTTGAATCCGTGGTTGCGGGCCTGCTGCACGAACGTGCACAGCGAGTGCGGTCCCGAGCCCAGGTCGGCCGCGTCGCCGTAGAGATGGCGGCTCGACGAGGCACCGCCGACGGCGGCGTTGCAGGCCTGGCTGCGGAAACCGCTGGTCACACGGATGCTCTGGTCGCCGAGGGCGTGCCGCAGGGCCTCCAGCTTCCACATGGTGCGCAGGGCGTTCGACTTGGCGGTCGCGGCGCTCACCGCTCCTCCGGCCCAGGTGGTGTTGCAGGTGTTGAGTTCGGCGTAGGAGAAGTGGAGCGGGGTACAGTCGTCGTCCTGGAGCGCGTAGATCTTGCTGAACGTCGCGGGCCCCGCGACGCCGTCGGCGGCGAGCCCGTAGGCGCTCTGGAAGCGCTTGACGGCGGCTGCCGTGCCCGGCCCGTAGTCGCCGTCGATGGCCAGCACCCCGCCGTAGCCGGGGTATCCGGCCACACGGATCTGGAGGGCCGTGACGTCGGCGCCCGACGTGCCCTGGGAGAGGGTGCGCGACCAGGTGTAGCAGCCGTCGGCCTGGGCGGCGCCGGCGGTCGCCATCACCCCGGTCAGGGACGCGGTCATGATCATGATGATGGAGAGA
Organism: Streptomyces sp. Root1304; assembly: GCF_001426405.1. GTDB lineage: Bacteria > Actinomycetota > Actinomycetes > Streptomycetales > Streptomycetaceae > Streptomyces. The sequence goes on from NZ_LMEP01000023.1 coordinate 519,544, forward strand.
AGCAGGCGCAGGGGCGGGAAAGTCGGGGAGCGTCGGAACATCGATCCTCCAAGGCCTCACGAATCCGAGGTGACCCAGGGATGGGAGTCCCCCCGAGATTGACGCCCCGGTCAACGCGCGTCAACCACGCCTGGGCGGCCGCCATTTGTCGGGCCAATGACGCCGCGACGACCGCCGGCACACGACGTCCGCGAGGGAAGCGCGGAGGGGCATGACGACAAGCGGCGCAGCGCGAGCGGCATGCCGGCCGGGGCCACCGAACCCCGCTCCGGACGCCGTTGTCAGACCCCCACGAGAAGATCTCCTCATGACGACTTCTCCCGCCGTTGAGGCGATGTCCGGCGTGCCCGACCTGCCCGTGCCGACCGGCCGTGACGAGTACGAGGCCGCGCTCCGAACCCTGCGCGAAGCCTCGCGGCAGTACTACACGGACGGCGACAGCGCCATGGACGACACCACGTACGACCGGCTGCGGCTGGCCGTGCTGGCCTGGGAGCGTGAGAACCCCGCGGAGGCCGCCCCGGACTCGCCCACCGGCCTGGTCGCCGACGGCGCCGCCCCCGTGGGCGACATCGCCCACACCACCCGGCTGCTCAGCCTGGACAACGTCTTCGACGCCGAAGGGCTGGTGGCCTGGGGCGCCTCGGTCCAGCGACGCCTGGGCCGCGCCCCGGTCGGCGGCTTCACCGTCGAACCCAAGATCGACGGCGCGGCGGTGGCCGCCCGGTACCGCGCAGGCCGTCTCGTCCAGGTCATCACCCGGGGCGACGGCAGCCACGGCGAGGACGTCAGCCACGTCATCGGCCAGATCGACGGCCTCCCGGAACACCTCGAAGGGGAGGCCACCGTCGAGGTCAGAGGCGAGGTCGCCTTCACCCAGGAGCAATTCGAGACGGCGAACGAGGTCCGCGCCGCCCACGGCGCGCAGGTCTTCGCCAACCCCCGCAACGGCACGGCGGGCACCCTGCGGGCGAAGGACCGCCCGTACCGGCTCCGCATGACGTTCTGGGCCTACGGCGCGGTGGAACTGGACGGGACACCGTTCCTGCCCGAGGGCACCGACGCGACGCACGCCGAGACGCTGGCGGCGGTGGCCGGCGCGGGCGTGCGGACGACGGCGGACTCGCCCGCGGGCCTCACCATCGTCCCCGACCTCGCCGAGGCGCAGCGGAGGATCGACGCGATCGGCGCCACGCGCGCGGAGCTGCCGGTCGGCATCGACGGCGTGGTGGTCAAGCTGAACGACACGGCCGAGCAGACGGCAGCCGGCTTCGGCACGCGGTTCCCGTACTGGGCCATCGCGGTGAAGCTCCCGGCGGTCGAGCGCCAGACCGTGCTGGAGGACGTGGTGTGGGAGGTCGGCCGCACCGGGGTCCTCGCACCCACCGCGATCCTCGCCCCCGTCGAGATCGACGGCTCCACCGTCACCCGGGCCACCCTGCACAACCCCGCCGACATCCGCCGACGCGACCTCCACATCGGCGACACCGTGACCGTGTACAAGGCGGGCGACATCATCCCGCGCGTCCAGGCGGCCGTGGTCGGGCTGCGCCCCGCCGGAGCGCGCGAGGTGCCGCTGCCCGAGACCTGCCCCCACTGCGACGGCGCGATCGACAAGCGCCAGGAACGCTGGCGCTGCGCGAAGGGCACCGCGTGCGCCCTCCCGGCGTTGATCGAGTACGCCGCCGGGCGCGAGATGCTCGACCTCGACGGCCTCGGCAAGACGTACGTCGCGGCCCTGGTCGGCTCCGGCGACGTCACGGACATCGCGGACCTCTTCACCCTGACCGTCGACCAGCTCACCGCCGCCTCCGGCAGCGCCAAGCGGGCCGCCAAGCTCGCCGAGCAGATCGAGACCGCCAGGACCCGCCCCCTCAACCGCGTCTTCTGCGCCCTGGGCGTGCTGGGCACGGGACGCAGCATGTCCCGCCGCATCGCCCGTCACTTCGGCACCATGGAGGCGATACGCCGGGCCGACGCGACGGAGATGCAGGACGTGGAGGGCATCGGCCCGGAGAAGGCCCCGGTCATCGTGGAGCAGGTGGCCGCGCTGGCCCCCGTCATCGACAAGCTGATCGCGGCGGGCGTCAACATGACCGAGCCCGAGGACCCGTCGGCCGGCCAGGGCGGCGGACCGCTGGAAGGGAAGGTCGTCGTGGTCACCGGCAAGATGGCCGGCCCGCTGGAGGGATTCGGCCGCTCCGAGATGAACGCCCTGATCGAGAAGGCCGGAGGTCGAGCGGGAAGCAGCGTCAACGCCAAGACGTCCATCCTCGTCGCCGCCCCGTCCGCGAACGGCAAACCGAGCTCGAAGGCGGTCAAGGCCACGGAACTCGGGATCGAGGTACTCGCACCGGAAGCCTTCGCGGAACTGGTCGCGGACTTCCTGACGTGAGGTGAGGCGGGCCCGGCCCGGTCCGGCCCGGGCTCGCTTTGGCGAGGGCGTGGCCCCGGCCCGGACCCCGGATCTGAGAAGATCCGGAGATGTCGCGAAGCTTTGAGGACCTGGTCGCGGAGGCGGATGCCGCCCCGGTGGAGGGATGGGACTTCTCGTGGCTGGTGGGACGGGCCACCGAGCAGCGCCCGTCCTGGGGGTACCAGAGCATGATGGGCGAACGCATGGTGCGCGCCTCTGCCGCGCTGGACATCCAGACCGGTGGCGGCGAGGTGCTCGCGGGGGTGCCGAAGTTCCCGCCGCTGGCGGTGGCCACCGAGTCCTGGCCGCCGAACGTCGCCAAGGCGACCGCGCTGTTGCATCCGCTCGGCGCGGTGGTCGTCGCGGATGAGGACGAGCCTCCGCTGCCTTTCGCGGACGAGGCCTTCGACCTGGTGGTCAGCCGCCATCCGGTGACGGTGTGGTGGGAGGAGATCGCCAGGGTGCTGCGCCCGGGTGGCACGTACCTCTCCCAGCAGGTCGGCCCGGCCAGCGTCTTCGAACTGGTCGAGTTCTTCCTCGGACCCCAGCCGGAGGAAGTCCGCCGGAAGCGGCATCCCGACGACGCCCGCACGGCCGCCGAGGCGGCAGGTCTGGAGGTCGTGGACCTTCGCTCGGAGTCCCTGCGCACCGAGTTCTCCGACATCGGCGCAGTGGTCTACTTCCTCCGGAAGGTGATCTGGATGGTGCCCGGCTTCACCGTCGACGGGTACGGGGACCGACTGCGGCAGCTGCACGAGCGGATCGAGGACGAAGGCCCGTTCGTCGCCCACACGACACGGTTCCTCATCGAGGCGCGCAAGCCGGTCTGAGCCCCACCACGCACGGACCGGTCGCGGCGGGCGTCAGCGCAGGGCGATCCTCGCGGTGACGGGAAGGTGGTCGCTGCCGGTGGCGGGCAGCGTGCGGATCTCCCGGACCACGGCTCCGCGCGCCAGCACCTGGTCGATGCGGGCCAGCGGAAGCCCGGCCGGGAAGCTGAACGCGAAACCTCGCTCAGGAGCCCCCAGCCGCGAGGTCAGGGGCGCCAGACCACGATCGTCGACGGTTCCGTTGAGGTCGCCGAGGAGGAGCACGCGGTCCGACCGCTCGGCGGCCAGCGCCCGGCCTAGGCGGCCGGCGCTCTCGTCGCGCCGGGCGGAGGCGAGACCGCCGGCCCCCACCCGTACGGACGGCAGATGGGCCACGTACGCGACGACGTCCCCGGACGGCGTACGCACCACGGCGCGCAGCGCGCGGTTCCAGCCCTCCGCGATGTCCCGGGGCTTGATGTCCAGGGGCCGGGCATCGGCCAGCGGATGGCGGGACCAGAGTCCGACGGTGCCGTGCACCACGTGGTACGGGTACTCCGGCGCGAGCACCGCCTCGTACGAGCCCCGCGCCGGATCCACCAGCTCCTGGAGAGCGACCAGATCGGGCGCGCCCGCGGCGAGGGCACGGGCGGTTCCCGCCGGATCGGGGTTCTCGTCACTGACGTTGTGCTGGACGACGACGAGCTCGCGCCTGTCCGGCTCGCCCGAGGGCAGCAGCAGCACGCCGTACGCATGGCTCCAGACGGCGACGGGCAGCAACAGCGCCACCAGCGCCACGGCGTACCGACGGATCAGCGCGAGGACGGAGAGGGGGACGACCACCAGCCCCAGCCACGGCAGGAAGGACTCCAGCAGACTGCCGAGCCGGCCCGGGGAGTTGGGCAGGACGGAGTGGAAGGCGAGGAGCCCCGCCGTGACGCAGGCCAGCGCGGCGATCACCCGACCGGAACGGCGTCCGCGCACTCGGGCATCCCGCCCACGAACCCCGCCCCGGATCAGTCGGCGCCCGCCGCGCGCGGGCTCCGGCTTCCGGCCCGGGTCCGGCTTCCGGTCCGAGTCCAGCTCCGGGTCCCGCTCCCGCTCCTGGCCCGCCCCGGTGCCCGCCCCCGACCCGGACCGCGTCTCTGCCCCCGACCCCGACCCCGAGCCCGTCTCCGTTGTCCCCACCCTCGATTCCTCCCTCTCACGTCGCTGATCAGGACGTCCGAAAGGAGGGATCGGGTTCCGCTACAGCCCCGGGCCCTGCGGGGCAGGGCGCCGGTCAGCAGGTCAGGGTGCCCCTGCGGAGGGCGTGACCGCCGGTGTTGCTGTCGTCCGACCAGTAGACCGGCTTGGAGCCGCCGACACACGCCTCGGCGCCGCTCACGGAGAAGCCCTCGTTGTTGAGGTCGGCCATGCCGGCGGGACGGTTGTGGACGGCGGTCACGGCGAAGGCGCCGGTCGCGTTCACCCGGAGCGTCCGGTGCTGCCCGCCGCAGGTGTCGTCGCAGACCGCCCACAGGCGCGAGGCACCCGGCTCCCACTGCACTTCCATGACCCCGCTCATCCCACTGCTGACGGTGGCGACGCGGGTGAAGGCTCCAGAGTCGGCGAGGACGTAGCCGTGGATCGCGCCGGTGCCCTCGACGCCGACGAAGAAGACGCCGCCGGTGTGGGCGCCGTAACGGGCGGGGTCGTAGGCGGCGCCGGTCGACGCGTCCTTGAACCCGGCACCGGTCAGGGCGGCGTCGGGCACCCAGGTGATGCCCTCGAAGCCGAGGTTGGATCCCACGGACGGCAGGTCGGAGGTCAGGTTCCACTCCTGGGCCGCGGTGAGGGTGCTCCCGGTCCCGGCCACGTCGTAGCGGAGGACCGACAGGCGGCTGGTGCCGGAGGCGTCCCCGTTCCGCTCGCTCGCCACGAACACCCCACCCGCCGAGCCCGCACCCGTGAGCGTGACGCCCTCGCTGTCGGGGCTGCCGGAGCCCGTCGGGAACCGCAGGGTCCTGCCCGCGGACCAGCCGTTCGCGGTGTCCGGCTTCCAGCCGCCCGAGCCGTCGCCCACCAGCCGCCAGAGCGTGCCGGAGTTCTGCGCCGCCCACATGACGCCGCCCTCCTGGTGGAGGCCGCTGAGGTCCTCTCCGAAGACGTCGGAGCCGTCGGCGGTGGCCACCGCGGTGCCGCCCGGCCAGGCCACCGGAGTGGTCGAGCCGCCGTCGGTGCCGCCGCAGTCGTTGGGGGCGCCCAGGGTCAGGGCTGCCGTCCTGAACGCGCCGGTGCCGTCGGGGCAGCGCGACCAGGAAGGCGCCGAGTGCTTGGTCCAGGTGAAGCTGTCGACGAGCGTGCTGCCGTCCGGCAGGTAGAGGCGCGCCTTGTCGGCGGAGCCCAGACCGAAGGAGCCGTGGACGTCGAAGGTACGGAACGCGCCGGGAGCCAGCGAGGTCCCCGAGGCGATCTTGTACCTCGAGCCGCTCTGGTCGTCCTTGAGGATCCAGCCGGAGACGTCGATACTCGCGGCGCCCTTGTTGTACAGCTCGACGGAATCCTCGACGCTTCCGGTGGTCACCACTTCGTTGATCCGGATGTCGTCGGCCGGGGCGGCGTGGGCCGGGGTCGCCTGGAGCACACCGGCGGCCAGCAGAGGGGCGGTGAGGGCGAGGCGAAGGCTACGGCCCCACCCACGTGTACGTGCGGTCACGATGTCCGTCCAGGGAAGAGTTCCGACAGGGCGGGACGACGCTCCAGGCACGGACCGAACGAGCGGCCTCCGAAGGCTGATCGTGCCATGAACGGTGGACGAACCACGAGCGCTCCGCAGGGCGCACGGGCGCACGGCCGCTGCCCGTGCGAGCGCCGCCCCCGATCCCGTACGAACGTCGTCCTGCCCCGGCCGGACCACGTCCGGTCCCGGCCGGACCACGTCCGGTCCCGGTGCGCTCCGCGCGCCGGCCGGCCTCCGTCGTAGGCTGGCTCTCGCACAGGACGGACAGGAGGCTGCGGTGGCCGAGACGACGCTCGCCGAGGTGATGGCCGAGCTGGCCGACCTCGAAGACCCGAAGGCACGCGCGGTGAACGAGCGGCACGGCGACGACCACGGTGTGAACCTCGGGAAACTGCGCGCGCTCGCGAAGCGGCTCAAGACGCAGCAGGACCTCGCGGCCCGCCTCTGGGAGACGGGCGACACCGCGGCGAGGCTGCTCGCCCTGCTGATCTGCCGACCGAAGGCGTTCGGGCGCGACGAGCTCGACGCGATGACGCGCGACGCGCGCACGCCCAAGGTGCACGACTGGCTCGTGAACTACGTGGTGAAGAAGAACCCGCACGCCGAGGAGCTGCGCCTCGCCTGGCTCGCCGATCCGGATCCCGTGGTCGCGAGCGCGGGCTGGGCACTGACCACCGAACGCGTCGCGAAGAAGCCCGAGGGCCTCGACCTCCCGGGACTCCTCGACACCATCGAGGCGCGGATGCGGGACGCCCCGGAGCGCCTGCAATGGGCGATGAACCACTGCCTGGCCCAGATCGGCATCGAGCACCCGGAACACCGCGCCCGAGCGATCGACATCGGCGAGCGCCTGGGTGTGCTCAAGGACTACCCGACGTCCCCGGGCTGCACATCGCCGTTCGCGCCGGTCTGGATCACCGAGATGGTGCGCCGGCAGCAGGACACTACGACCGCCTGAATCGCGTACGCGGTTCCTCCTCGCGCGACACCACCATCCGTACGCAACCCCCGGGGGCACCACGACCGTGAACACCGACATGCTCGGCCCGCAGACCCTGATCGAGGACGTGCCGGCCTTCGCCGCCCACACCCGCCAGGCCGTACTCCTCCGTCCGACGGCGGGTCACCCCGGCCCGCACGACAGCTCGGTCGGCGGCCCGCTGCTGTGGCCGGAGGACGAGCCCTGGCCGGTGTGCCGGGCGCCGCACGTGGTCCACAAGCGGGAGAAGCTCTCGGACGAGGACAAGGAGACCTGGCAGGAGTGCGACCGCCGGATGAAGGAACGGCGCCGCGCGCGGGGCGGCGGTGCGTACGTGATGAGCGAGGAGGACGTCGCAGCGCAGCGGCGGATCATGGACGGTGCCGGATCGCTCGACCTGGTCACGTGGGAGCGGATCCGGACGGTCGGGGAAGTTCCCGCCGTACCCGTTCCGATGGTCCCGGTGCTCCAGCTCCGCGCCGGTGACGTTCCCGGCCTGCCCGTGCCGGAAGGGACGGACCTGCTCCAGCTGCTGTGGTGTCCCGACGACCACGCCGAACCGCCCGGCCAGCCGCGCTACTGGGGCCCGAACGTCGAACTGCGGTACCGAGCCGCAGGGTCGGTCGGCCCGATCCTCGGCGACCCGCCCCGGCCCGAGCACGCCGAGGCCATCTATGTACCGAACCCGTGCGTTCTGGACCCGTTCCCCGTCGTCGACCTGCCCGAGGAGGACGAACTTCCCGAGGACCTCGTCGACACGGCGCACGAGTGGGCCGAAGCCCGCGACACCGAGTACGCCCGCACGTTCGCCTGCCTGCCCGGCTGGAAGGCGGGAGGCTGGCCCAGCTGGCACCTCACCGATCTCGTCCGCATCGACTGCGCCGCGTGCGGGACCCGGATGCGCCTGCTGCTGACCCTGGACAGCGGGACGGACCCCGGGCTCAACCTGGGCCGCTTCGGTGAACTCCGCGTCTTCACCTGTCCCACGGACCTCTCCCACCCGTTCCGCCTCAACGTGCAGTAGACCGGCGCGCGACCGCCGCACCCGTACCTCCCTGCGGGTGAGCCGCCGACGCCGCAACCGTGCCACCCTGCCTACTCCTTCGGGTGAACGCGGGTCGGTGAGCTGCCGCGCGGTGGCGGTACGGGGGCCCGGTCGGCCCGCGAGGCCGGTGCAGGACCCCACGGCAACGTCGTTACGATCGGCGCCGCCGAGGCCGACATCGCCACGCCTACTGTCACGCACAGACCTGACCTGCTGATATGCGGCCATGCAGACGGTGTCGAGGCCCGGCTCTTCCGCACGAGGACGGGGAGGCACGTACATGACGATGCACGAGCGAGGCGGCCAGGACCGGCAGCAGAGCGCGGGGATTCGACTGGCGCAACTGCTGCGCCGTTGGTGGGAGGAGGCCGGCGGCTCGTCCGGCGGTGCCCGGCCGACGCAGCAGGCGCTCGCTTCGAGGCTGGGGGTCGACCAGACGACCCTGTCGCGCTATCTGAACCCGAGGCACACGTCGACCGCCTCTCTGCGGGTGGTCGACAACCTGCACGCCCAGTTGCGCGCCCCTGCGGCGGAACTCGAACAGGCACGGGCACTGTGCCGCGCCGCGTGGCGGGAGAACAGCCGACAGCGGGAGGCTGAGGGCGGGGGAGACGCCCCCGCCACGCCGACGGACGGGACCGAGAGGAGTGCGGGAACGACCGGGACGACCTCCGGGCGCCCCGACGACGCGGGAACGAGCGCCACCGGGGCGGGGGCGCGCGGGGTGGGCGGAGAGGCAGCCGGGGTCAAGGCCGTGGCCGGGGCCAGGCCCGGAGCCGCAGCCGCCGAGCACGTATCCAGCCACACGCCCGCCCGGCTCCGCCCCCGATGGCTCCTCCCGGCCCTGTTCGTCTCGGCCGTGGCCCTGGCCTTCGCCGCCGGAGCGATGGTCCACGACCGGCTCTCCTCGGAGGACCCCGCCACCACGGCCGCCGGTGCGCCGGGCGCCGTATCGGCGAGCGAAGCACCGTACAAATGGCCTTTGCTGCGCATGGGCGTGGAGGACCAGTTCACCCGCGCCCGCGCCCTCCAGTACCTCCTGAACGCCCGCGGCTACGACCTGCGGGCCGACGGCTTCTTCCGGCAGGACACCTGGGACGCCGTCGTGGACTTCCAGAAGCGGAACGACCTGCAGGCCGACGGCAAGGTGGGCGAGAAGACCTGGCCCGAGCTGGTCGTGGACGTCGAGCAGGGCTCCGGTGAACTCGAGGTACGGGCCGTACAGGAGCTGCTGAACAACGTGGGCCTGGGGGCACGGCGGTCTCGGGCAGGTTCACCGCGGTGACCACGGACGACCTCAAGTACTTCCAGCGTACGCACGCTCTGCCGGAGACCGGCCGCGTGGACGCGGACACCTGGCTGGCCCTGCTGGTGAATCAGCAGGCCCCCGTCAAGGCGCCGGAGTACCAGAGGGCGACGAGCCCGCAGTCCTCCGCTCCCGTGTAGGGCGAAGGTCTCGGGAGGAGGACGGGCCGCCCGAGCGCGGAACAACGACCCCTGTCATGCCCTCCCGCTCGTACGGCCTTCATGCAGTGGAGCATAACCCCAGGTCAGGGCCCTGCAATGCAGGGCGCATCGATGCGCCTCGGGCAGCGACCGGATCGGCTTCCCCTCACACCGCCGATCCGGCAATGCTGGTTCTGCGGCCGGCACCCCGGACAGCACGCCCCCTCGGTGGGCGACGCGTCCAGGGCTTCGTCACGGTCCGCGTTCCCGCCAGCAGTCCGCCCGAAGGGGGCACCCATGTCCGCTGTCCGCAAGACCGTCACCGCCGCTCTGTCGACCGTCGTACTCGCAGGAGGACTCGCCCTCGGCGTAGCCGCCCCGGCGAACGCGGCCGGCTGCCCGTCCTCCGCCGCCCCGGTGATCAACGGTGCGTCGGCGAGCTGGAGCCTGCGCTGCTCCGGCAACAACGTGACGGTGTCCGGCTGGCTCCAGGACACCAGCATGGACGGCAAGTGCGCCAAGGTCCGCATCAACGCCGGCAACGGCCAGTACAAGGCAGAGACCGCGTGCAACTCCGGTGTCCGCAAGCAGTTCTCGTTCACCTTCAAGGGCACGAAGACGGCACAGGTACGCCTCGCGACGGTCTGACCACCTGATCACCCGACCATCCAAGGGAGAGACATGATCATGAACAGCAGCAGCGGACGTCGCCTGCGCGGAGCCGTGATCGCCTCGGCCGCGGCCACCGTGCTGGCCCTGGCGCCGGCCGCCCTCGCCCAGGGGGCCGCGGTCGCGCCGCCGAAGCCCGCGGACGCGCCGACCACCCTGGTCTTCGACAAGAACCAGAGCGACCCGACCGACTCGCGCCTGTCCGTCTTCAGGGGCACGAAGCTCTGGGCCACCTACCGGGCGGGGTCGGGCCTCAAGGACAAGGACGACTGCGCACGCGCCAGGGGCTGGCTGCCGAACGGCAACTGGAAGATCAAGCTCAAGACGCCCACGTACAACGGCAACCTCATCAAGGGCTACGCGATCCAGCTCGAGGACATGAAGTGCTCCAAGGGCACGCTGACCCGCACGGAGATGTTCATCCACTCCGAGATGAACCGGGACGGCAGCGCGGGCAGCACTGAGCGGCGCCGCTGGGACGGCGCCGGCGACTACAAGTCCAACGGGTGCGTGAAGCTGAATCCCACGGACATCAAGAAGATGTTCCGGCTCTTCAACCGCGAGGAGATCGGCTGGCCGACCCACCTGCGCGTGGTGTCCTGACCCGGGTGGGTGTAAGGGGCGCCGGTTCCGTCCTCGGCCGGAGGAGAACCGGCGCCCCTTCCGGCGTACGCAGTGAACGCGGCGGTGCCGTCAGTAGGTGTGCCCCACATGGGCGAGCGCCTGCTTCAGCAGCATCCCGTGTCCGCCCGGCATCTCGCCCTGCACGGCGGCGGACGCCGCCTCCTGCGGGCTGAACCACACCAGGTCCAGGGCGTCCTGCCGCGGACGGCAGTCACCCGTCACCGGAACGATGTACGCCAGGGAGACGGCGTGTTGACGCGGATCGTGGTAGGCCGTGACGCCGGCCGTGGGGAAGTACTCGGCGACCGTGAAGGGCTGCAGGGACGCCGGTACGCGCGGGAGGGCCATGGGACCGAGGTCCTTCTCCAGGTGGCGGAGCAACGCGTCACGGACCCGCTCGTGGTGCATGACACGCCCTGACACCAGGGTGCGGCTGATCGTTCCCTCTGCGCCGATGCGCAGGAGTACTCCGATGCTGGTGACTTCGCCGCTGTCGTCCACGCGCACGGGCACGGCCTCGACGTACAGGATCGGCATCTGGGCGCGGGCGACTTCCAGCTCGTCCTTGGTCAGCCAGCCGGGCGTGGTCTCGGTCATGTCAGACATCGCCTCATCATACTTTCCGGGCGGGGCATCGGCCCAGGTGACATGTCTGCCAGGCGGGTGGGAGTCGAGCGGATGGGGGACCGCTCGCGTGAACGACGCAGCTGTGTCATACATCGTGATATTACGGGCATTTGGCGGCGTGTCGGCAGCCGGAGGGCAGGGGGAAGGGGGGATTCGCCCGATTCTTCCGTGCCCTCGCCTCCGAGGAACCCGGCGGTGTATAACGCAGCGCAATCCGCCATCGAACGAAAGAGCGACGATGTCGTCCACGGAAGGCCCGCCGGTTCCGGAAGGGCCAGAACTCCGTGAATCCGCAACGGATTCACGGAAACGCCGCCGAGTCCTCGTGACAGCGGCCGCCGCGACCCTGCTCGTCGTGTGCGGGGCGCTCGCCGCCTACGGAACCCTCGGGTCCGGCGATCCCTCCGAGCGGGGGCATGGTCAGGCCGACGGGAACGCCATGACGGGACGGGGTCCCGCGACCGCGCAGACCGAAGTGGCGTACGAGGTCCTCGGAGAGGGCACCGCCGACATCGCCTACCGGGAGGCGGACGCCGAAGGCATCGTCAGGAACGCCCGCCTGCCGTGGCGGAAGACCGTACGCCTGCCGCAGGGCACCACTCCCGCCGTCAGCGTCACCCTCGGCGAGAAGGGCGGCCGGGCCGGCTGCGGCCTCACCGTCGCCGGCCGGCACGTCCAGCGCTCCACCGCGGAGGGCGCCTTCGGGCGCGGCAGCTGCGCGAGCACGGAATCCGACGCCGCCGCCCCCCGTTCGGCACCCGCCCCCGTCCCCACCAGCCAGCAAGGAACACCGTGATCCCCCAGCTCCTCGGCCGTACCGGCCGCCGCGCCGCCACCGTGGCCGGACTCGCCGCCGTCGTACTGGCCTCCACCGGCCTCACGGCATCCACCACGGCCGCCGCCCCGACACCCGAACCCGCGTCCGCCGTTACCGGCGGCGCCGTTCACGGACTGCGGAGCATCCGGCTCGACGGCACCGATCCCGCACGCCGCGCCCTGCCGGCCCGCGCCACCGAGCCGTTCAGCATGATCGGGCTCACCTGGACCGACCCCCGGGCCGAGCTCCGCGGTACGGCCGAGGTCCGCACCCGCGACCACCGCACCGGCGTCTGGTCCGCCTGGCGCGCGCTGGACCTCGACGTACGCACCCCGGAGACGGGCCTCGACAGCCGCGCCCCCGGGGTTCGAGCCGGTACCCAGCCGCTCTGGACCGGTCCGTCGAACGGCGTGCAGGTCCGGGTCGCCGCCGCATCCGGCACCCGGACGAGCCTGCCGAAGGGCCTGCGGGTCGAACTCGTCGACCCGACGACCGACGGGGCCCGCGGGGAGGCGCGAGCCGCCACGACGCTCGCGGCGAACGGGCAGCCGGCCGTCACCCCGCGTTCCGGCTGGGGCGCGGACGAGTCGCTGGTCCTCGACCCTCCGACGTACACGGCCGAGACGAAGGCCGTGTTCGTCCACCACACCGCCGGTACGAACGACTACACCTGCGACCAGTCGGCCGACATCATCCGCGCGATCTTCCTCTACCACGTGCAGGGCCAGGGCTGGAACGACATCGGCTACCAGTTCCTGGTCGACAAGTGCGGAACCGTCTTCGAGGGCCGCGCGGGCGGCATCGACAAGCCGGTCCTGGGCGCCCAGACGTACGGCTTCAACACCGACACCACCGGCATCGCGGTCCTCGGCAACTACAACGAGGCCGTCACCACGCAGCCGGTGCTCGACGCGATCGCGGGCGTCGCCGCGTGGAAGCTCGGCCTGTACGGGTACGACCCCGCCGGCACCGTGAACCTCGTCGCGGCGGCGGACAACGGCCTGTACAAGAAGGGCCAGGTGGTCACCCTGAACAGGATCTCGGGCCACCGCGACGGCTACCCGACGGAGTGCCCCGGCGAACACCTCTACGCGGACCTGCCGACGATCCGCCAACTGGCCCTGCCGCAGCCGGAACCGACGCAGCGGTCGTACTGACCGAGGGGCCGACCGCCCCGGCCGCCCCGGCCGTGACCACCGCGACGGACGGCCGGGCGGCAGCGGCGTTGCCCCGGAACAGCCGAAGGCGACGACGCCGGGTCTTCCGTGGAAGGCCCGGCGTCGTCGGTGCGGAGGCCCAGCGTCTTCGGCGCGGGTGAGGTGCTACACGAAGCGCTGTGCGGCCGAGCCGTTGCAGGCCTGGAGCGCCACGGCCTTGTTCGCGACCGGTTGGGTCAGGCACAGGCCGGTCGCGGTCGCCGGGCGGATCGTGCCGTCCGCGGGCCTGGTCCACTTCTGGTTCGCGCCGCCGTGGCAGTTCCACAGGATGGCGGCGCTGGGGGCGGCGATGTCACGGGAGTCCAGGCACCGGTCGTGGGACAGGCCGACGTGGAGGGAGCCGCGCTCGGAGTCGTACCACCAGGTCTGGTTGCGGCCGCCGAGACAGTCCCAGCCCACGACGGCCGTGTAGTTGCGGGAGGAACCGCCGACGGCGTCGAGGCACTGACCGGTGGCCGCGTTCTTGATTGGCTTGAACATGTCATCCCATGCGCCGGCGTAGAGCTTCGGGGCATTGGTGGAGGCCGGGTCGGCGCACGACGCCTCGCGCAGGCCGGAGTTGTAGAACTGCGTGAAGCAGGACGCGAACGCCCCGTGGCCGGTGGCGTTGGGGTGGTACGACTGCCGGACCGAGTTCTCGTCCGGCGGGAACGATCCGTCGTAGAAGAAGCCGCGCGCCCACGTCTGCTCCGTGCACACCTCGTGCCCGTGGAACAGCCGGGACGCGTCCAGGTAGTCGGCCCCGGAGAGCTGGGCAGCCTTGCGGACGCCGCGCTCGAACACCGGGACCGCCGTGTTGCGGCCCCAGGCCGCGTCCGAGTCGTAGCCCAGGCACCCGCCGGGCAGCTTGCCGGGGAAGTTCGGGTTGTCCGCCATGTCGGGGCTGATCGGGGACGGGTAGCTCATGAGGACGAGCTTGTACGCGTCGTCCGTGTAGCCGGCGTCGCGCATGACCTTCTTGAGGTCGGTGACGGTGGCGGCGACCTTCGGGACGATGCCGTCCACACGGGCCTGCCAGCCCGGCGCGTACTTCGGCTCGCAGGTGCCCTGGCTGAGGACCCAGCGCGTGACGCAGTCCGTCATCACCGGACCGAACTGCACGTCGTCGTTGGCGCCGAGGACGACCACCACCATCTTGACGCGGGTGTTGCGCGCCTTGATCGCGAGGTGGTCGCTCTGCACGAGCTGATCCGCGTACTGCTTCACGCCGCCGATCTTGACGTGGTACGAGGCCGCACCCGAACAGGCGATGTTCGTGGGGGCGTCGGCCGGGATGCCGGTCCGGTAGATCGCGGCGTCCTGCGAGCGGTGGCACCAGTTCGTCGGACCGTCGGTCCCGGGCCAGTACGCACCGGCGCCCTCGCCGGAGATCTCCGAGTCGCCGATCGACACGAGCGAGGTCTTCCGCTCGGCCTGCGGGCGCTCCTCGGGGCTGCCGTACAGTGCGACGGCCTCGGTCGCGCGGATCTGCTCCAGTTCGGCGGGGAGCGGCGTGGACGCCGTGCCGCCGACGACCGAGGTGGGGGCGGCCGTGGCGGGGGTGGCGTTCGCGGAGGGTACGGCGAGCGCGGCGAGGCACAGGGCTGCCGCCGCGGCGGCGGCACCCGCTCTCATTCGTGGCCTGGCGTGTGACATGAAGCCTCCCGGGTTGGTGTTACCCCCGGTATCTACTAGTCGGTAGGCGCCCCTGGGAAGCCCTCGGACATGACAACTGCTCAACTTCTCCGGATCTCCCCAACAGCGGGATCCCCGGGCTCGGTGGCGGCGTCCGTGCCGAGCAGGGGCCGGAGCGCGCCGAGAGCCGCGCCGACGCAGATGTCCCGCAACTGGGTGCGGGTGCAGGTCTCATGGCTCAGCCAGTCGACGCTGAGCACCTGGACGAAGACCAGCCAGCTCTTGAGTACGCCGGATACGGCCGCGCGGGTGGTGTCGTCGGTGAGCGGAAGTACGGCCAGGAGTCCGGCGCGGAGCGCGTCGAGCTCGTTGTTCATGATCGTCTGGATGACGGGGTCGCCCGCCAGGACCCGGTTCGCGGTGAGGACGGCGTTGCGGTTCGCCGTGAAGTAGTCGAGGTGGACGTCCATGCCCTGGACGAGCTGTTCCGTCAGGGAGCGCTCGGGGTCGAATCGCGTCTCGGCGAGCAACTGGTCCGCCGCCTGCTGGTAGACGGCCGCGAAGAGCGCGTGCTTGCTGGGGAAGTGACGGTAGAGCAAGGCCCGTGAGACACCGGCCTGTTCGGCGACCTCCTCCATCAGGACGTCGGCGTAGGGATGCGTGGCGAAGAGCCGCGCGCCGACGGCGAGAAGCTGGGCGCGGCGGTCGGCGGGGGTGAGTCGCTTGCGAGGAGGCACGGCTCGAAGCCTAGTTGACATGTGTCTACTGGGGCGAGCAACGTAGTAGACACACGTCAACCAACTGTCGTCCGAGACGACCTGGAGGGGTCATGGCCAAGGCTCTGCGCGTACTCACACAGATGATGGGCTGGGCCTGCCTGGCGATCGGGCTGTCCCACGTCGCACTCGGCAACGCGGCGATCCCCGGCGCCGGTTCCGCCGGCGCGACCATCGACAGCTGGGGCCGGTTCATGGGGGCGATCTTCGCCGGCTACGGACTGGCCTGGCTCTGGGCGGCACGGCAACGCCCCATCCCGGCGTCGGCGGTGCGCCGGCTCGCCGCGATCTTCCTGCTGGGCGGAGTGGGCCGACTGCTCTCACTCGCCGTGCACGGCTGGCCCCAGTGGTTCCAGATCGCCCTGACCGTACTGGAGATCGGCCTGCCGCCGGTCTTCTTCTGGCTGGCCGACGCGGAGGAACGGACCTCGGGCATCGACAGGGAGGGCGCGCCCGCGGCCCGATGACGCCGTCTCCGCGAGCGGCCCATTCACGTGGATACGAGCGTCCGGGGCGCCGGCATCACGTGCGCCGGCCTCCCCGACGACGACGACGGCCCCCACGAGCTGCCCAACTGAATCTGAGACCTCGGGGGCGACGGAAAGAGGCTCTGGAATGGCCCCCGGGAGCCTACGGACGCCCTCCGGCGACGGCGCGCGAGTGCCGGGACCGACCCCCTCCCGCCAGGCGCCCACCTGCCCGCCCACACCCTCTTCGAAACGGCCCTGACCTGGTATTTTCCCCGGATCTGCCTAGGCTGGGGGCTTCACCGAAGACACCGTTGGGGGACTTCATGAGTGACGCTGCCGACGCGTACGATGCCAGCCACATCAAGGTGCTGGAGGGCTGGGAAGCCGTTCGGACACGGCCCGGGATGTACGTCGGATCGACCGGCCCGAGGGGCCTCCACCAGCTGGTGTTCGAAGTCGTCGGCCGGGCGGTGAGCGAAGTCCTGGCCGGCCGTGCCGGCACCGTCGACGTCACCCTCACGACCGACGGAGGCGTACGCGTCGCCGACGACGGTCCGGGCATCGGAGTCGAGGACGCCGGGGACGACGACGGACCGGGCCTCGAAGCCCTGCTCACCAGGATGCACGCCGGAGCGGGTCCAGGAGGCCGCGATACCGTGGCCATGAGTCTCTCCGGTATCGAACTCGCCGTCACCAACGCCCTGACGAGCCGCCTGACAGCCGAGGTGCGGCGCGAGGGAATCCACTGGCTCCAGGAGTACGCACGCGGCGTCGCGCTCACACCACCCACCAGCGCGGGAACGACGACCCGAGCCGGGACCACCCTCACCTTCTGGCCCGACGCCGACCTCTTCGAGACCGTGGAGATCTCGTACGAGGTCCTCGCGGAGCGTTTCAGGGAACTGGCCTTCCTCAACCGGCGCCTGGACATCTCGCTGACCGACGAACGCCCCCATGGCGGGGCCCGATCGGTGAGGTACCGGTTCCCGGGCGGGGCCCGGGAACTCGTCGCCTTCCTCGACGCGCCGACGGGAGCGTCCGTCCACCCGGACATCATCGCCTTCGAGAGGGAGGACCCCCGGATCGCCGGCACGGTCGAGGTCGCCCTGCGGTGGCACGGCTCCCCCGAGGAACGGCTCCGGAGTTACGCCAACAGCGCGCCCACCCCCCACGGCGGCACACACATGGACGGCTTCCGCGACGGGGTGACGGCCGCGGTCAACGCGCACGCGCGGGAGCGCCGGCTCCTGAGGGAGACCGCCCACGATCTCACGGCGGACCAGGTCGGCGAGGGCCTGACGGCGGTCGTGTCACTGAAGCTGGACCGGCCCGAGTTCGCAGGTTCCACCCGCGGCGAGCTGGGCGGCGCCGAGGTGCGTGCCTGCGTCGCCGAGGCCGTACGGGAACACCTCGGCACCTGGCTGGAGAACCACCCGGAGCAGGCCGCGGCCATCGTCGGCCGGATCTTCCACAGCTCCCGCAAGGACTGAACAGCCACGCACATCCCCTGCCGGTTCCCGGGAGGCGAACCGGCAGGGGCGGTCGGCGGTCGGCGCACCCGACGGCGTAGGCCGTCCAGGTGACCGAGAATGGGCCGATGACAACCGGCGGCCTGCCGAGGGCCGTCCCGCCCGGTTGCGTGAAAGGAAACGTCCATGGGGTCACGACCGCCGTTCGGGGAAGCGCTACGGGCGCAGCTGGGAACCCCGATTCGCTCCCACGGTCTGGACAGCAGCCCGCGCTCGCGCGTGTGGCGTGTCGAGCTGCCGCAGCGGACGGTGGTCGTCAAGCAGGTCGTCGACGGCGCCGATGCCGACGAGCGCTACGCCCGCGAGGTGGCCGCCCTACGGCTCGCCGCCCGCGCCGAATCGCCCGTGGTGCCCGTACTGCTGGCAGCAGATCCCGGCGAACAGGTGCTGGTGCTGGAACACCTGGAACACGGGCGTCCGTCGGGCGACTGGATCGTCGACTACGCGGCCGCATTGGCTCGCCTGCACGCCACGGCAGGCCCGCAGGACGCAGGGGTACTACCCCGATGGCAGGGCCCGAGCACCGCCGACATCGACTCCTTCCTCAGCCTGGCGGCGGCCCTCCGGGTTCCCGTCACGCCCGGCGTCCCCGACGAGCTCGGCGACCTGCTGAAGCGACTCGACCAAGCGCCCGGACACGCCCTTCTCCACGGCGACCCCTGCCCCGGAAACGATCTCCACACCGCCGCGGGAGTCAGATTCATCGACTTCGAACAGGCGTCACTGGGCAGCGGCCTGATGGAGCTGGCCTACCTGCACATCGGCTTCCCGACCTGCTGGTGCGTCACCTCGGCACCCCAGCGGCTGCTGGAGCGCGCGGAACGCGCCTACCGCACGGCCTGGAGCACCGCGACCGGCTCCGCCATCGACATCCAGGACGGCCTCACCGACGCGTGCGCCGGCTGGCTGCTCCGAGGCGACGCACTGGTGGAACGAGCCCACCGCGACGGCACCGACCACCTGGCGCGGATCCCGCACGAGGACTGGGAATGGGGTACGGCGACGGCCCGGCAGAGACTGGTCCACCGGCTGGGCGTCGTCAGCCGGATGACCACCGACATCCCCCCACTACGCGAGGTGAGCGCCCTCACCAGGGCCATGCGCGAACGCGTGCTGGCGACCTGGCCCGAACTTCAGCCGGTACCGACGAAGCGACCCGAGGAGAGCTGACGCCCCCGGCAGGGGCGGTCACCCCGAAGCGGTACGCGGAAGGGCCCGTGGACCGAACCCGCTCGGATCGGCAAGCCACGCGGCGCGCCTGCCCGGCATGGGCCGCTCCCGGAGAACCGAGCAGTCCAGGATCCGCCCGTCACCGGTACCGATGAGCAGCTGGCCGGGTTCGGTGACGGTCAGCGCGGTGGCCACGACGGGCACACCGCCCACGGTCAGGTGCCGGCGCAGGCGGACGTGACCGTCACGGAGACCGAGCACGACGAACTCGCCGTCGTCGTACGTGATGTACACGGACTCCGTGTCGTGGTCGAGGTCCGTGGCCTTCCGGTCCGTCCTGAATTCCCACCTCGGCTCCTCGCCCGCCACCGTGCGCCGCACGACGAACGATTCGCCGGGCTGGAGCCCGTTGCGGTGGTAGACGCTGCCGGCATGGATCAGGTCGCCGTCGGCGGTCTCCGCACCGGGCCGGCGAAGTGTGTCTCGCCAGGCGTCCAGGAGTAGGAAGAGAGAAGACGGACCTCAGCCTTCCCCGCCTCACGCGGCCGTCCGGCAACCGGAACGGCCCCCGGCCCCGCCACCGCGAGCCAGTCCGCACCCGATCCGGGCTTTCGCCGTCCGTCCGTCGCGACGGTTTCCCGAAAGTAGATCCGGCTGCCACGCCGGATGCGCAACCTGCTCCGCTCCCCGTTCGTTCCGGCGGGCGCGAGGGCAGGCAGCCCGTCAGCACCGCGCACCAGGGACACCGCTCCGGAGGGAGCGAGGTGGTCGAGCTGAGCCCCGTCCTGGAGCGCGAGCCGAACCACGGCCTGAGGACGCTCCTGCCACATGGGCCGCATCAGACCGACCCACGCCGATCGCTCATCGGCGGCCACGACGACGTCGCGGCCCCCAACGCCGTCGTCCGGGACAGCCCACTGCCGCTGCCCCGAAGGAAGCCAGGCCTCCAACCGGACCGCGTCGAGCGTCGCCACGATCCGGCCGTCGGACAGCCGCTCGACCGCGCGGACGTTGCGTCGCGGGTCCCACTCCGTACTCAGGCCGGAGACCCTCTGGCGGGCTTCCTCGCGGCGGTCGGTCCGCAGGGCCGCCACTCGTGGTCCTGCCAGGTCGTCACTGGTGATCGACCCGGGCGGTACGGCCCTCCAGTCGGGCCGCTGCACCACTGCGACGTGCCCTTCGTCCCGCGCGCCCTCGTCCTGCCAGTCGTCGTACGGAGCCATCAGCACCCGCAGTTCCCGCGCGTCGAGCCATTCGAGCCCCGGACCTGGCGACCGATCCTGTGCTCGATGAGCGATGTACTGCCGCCGACCCAGCAGGCGCGGTCACCCCAGTCACGCTGGGCACCCGGAGACCGCGCCTTCCTCAGCTCCGGGCTCCAGACGAAGCCAGGCCGTCCCCAAACGACGATATGGCGTTCCAGCCCGTCACCCACATCACCCTGCGCCGTCGCCGTCGCCGTCGCCGTCGCCGTCGCCGTCGTCGCCGTCGTCGCCGACGGAGGCAACGGGATCGGCAGAGGCAACGGGGCCGACGTCGATACGGTCGGCGAGCTCACCGACCGCCCGGTCCGGCCGTACCCCCGCAGAACCGCCCCCGGGGACGAGACGGACCCGGTCCACCCCCGGGTCGTACGCGATCGGGTCGCCCGGCTCCTGGAAATGAACCGCGATCCGGACCCCGGCCCGATACGCGTCGATCCCCGCCCGGCAGTACGCGACCATCGGCGCCGGCAGCGCGTCGAACGGGAACCACCCCATCATGTCGCAGACCTCGCGCTCCATGACCCGCGGTTCGCCGCAGAACCGCCGGACCTCGAAGAAGAACCCGACGCGCGCGCCGCCGCCGGGGGAGCGGTGGTGCACAGTGACGGCGGCGAGGACATCGGCCGGGTCGACGAGGACTCCGGTCTCCTCCCTCGTCTCCCGGACGAGCGCGGTGACGACATCCTCGTGCGGCCCGTCCAGGTGACCGGACGGAAGATGCCAATGGCCCCGGGCGTAGACGTCGCCGGCTCGGCGAGAGAGCAGCACCTCGGCCCCCTTCTCCCCGTCACGCACCGCGAGCAGGTGCACGTCCACCGGCTCGGTGTGCCGCTTCGCGCCACTCATCTGTCGGCTCCTTCGCACCGGGGGAGAGCGGCGTCGCGTCGCTCGTACCGGTCCGCGGAACGGAAGCTGGATCCCGATCCCGATCCGGCCAGGGCCACGGCCACGAACCCGGAGACGCAGACCTTCACGTAGCCGTCCCCTCCGCCAAGCTCCCCGCACCGGCAGCCCTGGACTGCCCCGGAAGCCCCGGAGACAGGAACTGACGGGCCTGCAGCTCGTACGCCTCCCGGAACGCACCCGTCCCGGTGGCAGGGTCCATGAGCTCCTCGAACGTGCCGTGCTCGATGACCCGTCCCTCCTCCAGCACGTAGATCAGATCCGCGTGCCGGACACTGTGAAGACGGTGAGTGATGAGAACAGTGGTCTGACCGGTTCCCGCGAGCCGGTGGATCTGGTCGAAGACCCGCTGCTCGGCCACCGGATCCAGAGCACTGGTCGGCTCGTCGACCACGAGGACCTGCCCGTTCCGGAACTTCGCCCGAGCCAGGCCGACCTTCTGCCACTGCCCACCGGAGAGTTCCTGCCCACCCTTGTAGCCACGGGCGAGGAGGGTGTTCAGGCCGCGGGGGAGCCCCTTGAGCACCTCATCGGCTCCGGCGTAGGCCGCCGCGGACTCGATGGCCGAGTCGTCCATCGCCGCGTTGCTGCGGCCGATGCCGATGTTGACCCGGGCGGTGAAGGGCCATCGCTGGAAGTCCTGCGCAACCATCGCGACCCGAGAGAAGATCCGGGCCCGGCACGCGTCGGCGGCACTGACCTCGCCCCACAGAACCCGACCCGAAGAAGGCATGTACATCCCGCACAACAACTTCGAAACGGTCGACTTGCCCGACCCGTTCCTCCCGACCAGAGCGACGGTCCTGCCACGGGGAATGACCAGGTCCACTTCCCGGAGCGACGGCTCGTCAGCACCGTGATAGGAGAAGGAGACCTTCTCGAAGCGGATCGCGTCGAAGTCCTCCGGCACGTCCACACCCGACTCCGGGATCGCCCGCCGCTCCGCCTCGGCGCACAGCCGCTCCAGGTCGGCGACGAACAGCGACTCCTCCTGGATGTCGGTGACCCGCAGCACCAGGTCGGTGATGCTCGCCGACCCCGCCCGGATCGCGAGAACCGCCGTGCCGCCGACCGCGAGCGCCATCTGCCCGTTCCAGAGCAGCAGCCCGAGCACCCCGTACGCGGCCACCGTCGCCGCCCCGCGAGCCCCGTCGGCCACCAGCCCCGTACGCGCCGCCACCCACGCCAGCCGCGTCTGCTCCCGCTCGCTCGTCTCCGCCATCCCCCGGAAGTGCTCCAGCAGGAACGGACCCACGTCGTGAACCCGGACCTCACCCGCCGCCTGCTGGTCGATCAGCAGCCGGCTGATCAGCTGAGCGGCCCTCGCATGCTGGACGAACCGGTGCCAGCTCGCGTACCGCGCCCGCGCCATCGTCAGCGACCCCCAGGCACTGGGCAGCGCCATAGCGACCAGCAGCGGCAGCAGCGCCACGTGCAGGACCGTCAGCACGCTCGCTGCGGCGATCAGGGAGATCCCCGAGGCGACCACAGCCGTGCAGTAGCCCACCATCCGCCGCGCCGCGTCGGCGCCCCACTGCGCCGAGTCCATCAGCTTGTGGAACGCGTCGTCCTCGATCGCGTCCATCTCCACCCGCGCGACGAGCCCCAGGTACCGCTCGGTGGCCACCCGCTGGACCTTCGGCTCCAGAACTCCCGTCGAGGCGGTCGACGCCGACTTCAGCAGCGAGGAGACGACCGCCATCACCGACACGAACACCAACGCCGGCAGCGCCGCCCGCAGCCGATCGGACAGGACGCCCGACGCCAGCAACTCGGTCAGCAGCGAGTTCACCGCCACCAAGGACAGCGCCTGCGACACACCGCGGCCGATCTCACTGCCGGCCACCGTGTACAGAGCCCGGCGGTCAGCCCGCCGAGACAGCCGCACGGCCACGCCGACCTGCCGGGGAAAGCTCACGGCCATGCTCCACATACCGAGCTTCACCCATGTGCCGCGGTGGGAGTTCCAGCCCTGGTCGTACGCGAGTTCGCCGCCGAACAGCAACTGCTCGGACGCCGAGGGCGCCTCCGCGCCCGCCACGGACGACGCCTCGCCCGAAGCGGCGCTCATGCCACCCACCTGGCATCCGGACGTGCCGCACAACTGCCACCGCGACCACACCGACACCGCACAGGAACGGCCAGGAGCCGAGGCACGGTCGGAAGAACAGCACGCAGAACGGCCCGAACAGAGGGAAGGGGATGCATCAAGGCCTCCAGCCAAGCGAGTGGGGGATTCGGACGGTTCAACGACCAAGCGCTTCGCGTCGAGCACACGCGATTCGGACGGCGTTCGAACCCCGAAAGCAGGCGAAAATGAGTTCGTGCCGTGTGCACCGATCCGTACGGAACGGGCCCCGAGCCCTACCCCGGGCATGGCCGAATCGCCGACGTAGGCAACAGCCCCGACTCCGAACCGAGTTACTGGCCGACACCCGCCCCACCCATGCCCTGCTCTCAGCGCAGAGAAATCCCCATGTGGTTCTCCCGCTCCGAGCTGTACGCTGGCCACGCAGCGCTCGTCGTCCAGTGGCCAAGGACCCCGGTCGCCGGTTCGCCGGAGCCGGAAACCCGGGTTCGAATCCCGGCGACGGCTAACCCCATCGCTCTCTGCACGCCGCCCGGAAGGACGAGCGCAGCAAGCGCAGCAAGCGCGACGAGAGCGCCAACCTTCACGGGCGTGAAAGGAAGATCCCGTGCAGGACGTCCTGGAAGGACTCGCCGCCAACCCAGCCCTCCCGGAGCACCTGTTCGAGCCGCTCGCGATGACGGGCGACGAAGACGTCCGCCACGTTCTGACGTATCGCGATGACCTGTCCGAGCGCCAGGCGCGCATCCTCCGGGCCTACGACGACGTCGATGTCCACTGCCTGATCGCGAACGGCAAGGTCCCCTGGGCCGAGGTGCCACGCCATGACACCCCCTCCCTGCTGGCCGCGGCCCAGGCCGGGATCGCACCGACCGCGGTGATACGAGAGCTCGCCGGACACCACGACCCAGAAGTCCGCGGTGACCTGGCCCACTACGTCACCGACCTGCCACCCGACGTCCTCGCCACCCTCACCCGCGACCCCGCCCCGAACGTGGCGGCGCAGGCGGCCGAAGCCCCCGACCTCGCAGAGGAACTCGCCCGCCACCCCCACGTCGTGGTACGCGTGAGCCTCGCCCACAACGACCGCATCCCGCCCGCGCTGCTCGCCGCACTCCTCACCGACGGCGGCAGCCCCGCACCCACGCGCTGCGCGGCCTGCCACCCTCGAACCGAAGGCTGCTCCGACCACGCCCCGGGGATCCGCAGGATCCGGCTGGCCGCCGCCGCCAACCCGGCGGTCCCGCCCGCCGGTCTCGAGAACTTCCTCGACGCCGAAGAAGCCGGGGCACCGGCCGAGATCGCGGATCGGACCGACCTTCCACCGCACTTCCACACCCACCTGGCCACCCACCCAGCGGCCTTCGTACGAGGGACCCTCGCCCGCAATCCCAGCATCGGCACACCGCTGATCCTCCGGCTCACCGAGGACCCCGACCCCGGCGTCCGACTGGCCGTCGCGGAAAACGCCTCCGTACCGCTCGCCTACCTCACCGCGCTCGCAGGCCGGCGACGGCTCCCGAGCGGGCCGTTGCCGCGGATCCTGAACGCGAGCGAAGCCGAACTGAACGGACTGGCCGCGAGCCGCGTGGCCCAGGTACGCCCCCTCGCCGCCGCGCGCCCCGACCTTCCCACGCCGCTCGTCGACCGGTTCGCCAGAGATCCCGACATCGGAGTCGCCCGCAGGATCGCACCACACCCAGGGCTCACCGGCCACCAGCTCACCGACATGGCCGACCGCCACGGACCACCCGTATACGGCGCCCTCGCTCACAACCCCGGCTGCCCCGCCACGCTGCTCCGCCGCATGGCACGAGACGCCGGACCCGCCTGCAAGGCGCTCCGCCCGATCGCCACCCACCCGGCTTCACCGCCGGACGTCATCGAGGCACTGCTCGCGAACCCCGACCCCGGAGTCGTCCGCGCCGCAGCCGCTCACCCCGCACTGCCGATGAAGATGATGGAACGGCTGCTCACCCGAGCTGCGGCGAGCTGACACCCCTCGTCGACCGAAGCCACGGTCACGGACGACCGTCCACGCCGATCGCCCGCTACGGCCGGCCGGCCAAGCGTCACGACCTGCTTGATTCTCCGAGCGGGAACGACGCCCGTTCTTGCCACTTCACGCCGTCGTGAACAATAAGTTCGACCGAGGCGACGTGAGCCGTGAACGGGAGCCTGCCCGCGAGGCCGGCCTCGATCTCCTCCAGGACGCCGTCCTCCTGACCTTGAGCGATGGTCAGGTGCGGCACGATCTCGGCATGCCGGCCGCCGTACGGCGGAGCCTCGGGCCAACGCTCAGCGATTGCCTCGGTGAGCTGCCGCAGCGGCGCGTCAGGCTCGGGGACGAGATGAAGCACCCCCGGGAATCGCCCACAACGCTCAAACCTCAGGTCAAAGGCCTGCTGGCCGCCCAGCACGTCGGCGAGAGCGGCGTGGACGAGCGCGTCCATTCGGCTCTCGTCGAGGAACGGGAAGAGCACGGTGACGTGGGCCGGGACTCCGGCCCGAGCTGACGGGTCGAGCCGTTCGCGCCACCTCCGGACGTACGGCTCCGCCTCGGGAATCCGGACGATGAGGCCCGTCTGACCCGCTTGGAACGTCCTGGGGTTGCCATCTGCCATGACACCGCATGGTGTCAGCTCGGCCGCGGGCAGCACGGCTCTTTTCCGCGGAATGATCACGCTGCTCGGTGAAGCAGCTGGGCGAAGCGGCTGGGCGAAGCAGCTGGGCGAACCCGGACGACCAGGACGCCGCTGTCGCGGAAGTTGCCAGGTCGGATAATCGGTTGCGTACGTTCGGGATGGGGTGTGTGATCCCGGCTATGACGATTGTGCTGGGAACGCCGGTGGTCGACGGGGTACGCGAGGCCATGGCCGCACTGCGGGAATGGCAGCACGACGGAGCGCCGATGCAGTTGCATGCGGGGGACGTCGGCTGGAACTACCGGATGGGAACGGCCGAAACGGCCGCGGTGATCCGGACCTGGAGCCGCGACGGACGGATCCTCGCCGTCGGGATGCTGGACGAGCCGACGGTGCTGCGGATGACGGTCGCTCCGGACGCCTTCCAGGACGAGGACCTGGCGCGGCGGCTCGTCGAGGACTTCACAATGCCGGAGCGCGGCGTGCTGCCGGAAGGCGCGGTGGCGATCGAGGCACCTCTGGGACTGCTGCTCCACGACCTGCTGAGCAAGGAGGGCTGGGGCGTCGACGAGCCGTGGACGCCGCTCTTCCGCGACCTCGCGGAGCCGGTGGAGGACCCCGGCGTGCGGATCAGGGAGATCGGCCCGGAGCAGGCGCAGGACTTCGCCGACGTCCTGCGGTCGGCGTTCAACACCTCAAGGCCTTCGCGCGCGTACTGGCACGGGATGGCGGCGGGACCGTTCTACGAAGACGCCCGCTGCCTGGGCGCCTACGACGACCAGGACAACGTGGCGGCGGTGGTGACGGTCTGGTCGGCAGGCCCGGGGAAGCCGGGGGTGGTCGAGCCGATGGGCGTACACGAGGACCACCGTGGTCGCGGCTACGGCCGGGCGATCACCCTGGCCGGGGCTGCCGCGCTGCGGGAGATGGGCGCGTCGAGCGTGCGCGTGTGCACGCTGAGCTCCAACGGCGGTGGCATCGCCACGTACAAGTCGGCCGGCTTCGCGCCGCAGCCGGAGGTACGGGACCGGATCCGGGCGGCCTGACGCCGGGTCTGCCATGCCCTGGGTCGCGGGGCGGCCTTGGCGACGATGGACGGACGTTGGCGGTGGGCGTGTCGCTCAAAGGGCGACACGCCCACCGCCACGCGCTGTGCCTTCCTACCTGCGGTTCGACCACGCTGCCTGGCATGACACCCCGCCTGCCGGCCGGCACCGACTCACGCCGTTGCCGAGGCCTCGGCCGTTCGCAGCAGTTCGGTCCGCACAGCCGTCTTAGGGTCGACAGCCTCTCAGGTACGGGGTACGCACGGGGCGCAGCAGTCCGGTGCGGGCTCGACGCAGATGGTGACGGAGTCGGTGTTGTCGGCCGGGTCGGGGTCCTTCTCGACGGCGGTGACGGTGGCCGTGTTCGTGAGGCGGGCGGGCCTGGTGGCCTTCGCCCTGAGGCTGAGGGTGGCGCGGGCGCCGACGGCCAGTGCACCGACGGACCATTGCCCGGTCTCGGGGACGTAGGCACCGGTGGCGGTGTCGGCGGACAGGAAGACGAGCCCGTTCGGAAGGCGGTCGGCGACGGTGACACCGGTCGCGGGGCTGGGGCCGGCGTTGTGGACGGTCAGGCGGTAGGTCACGGTCTGCCCGACGGTCACGGTGGTCGCGTCGGCCGACTTGGTCACGTCCAGATCGGCGGCCGGCCTGACCTCGGTCACGGCTTCGTCGGACGTGGACGTCAGTGGCTCGGGGGTGGCCCCGAGCCGGTTCTCGTACGTGGCGACGGCGGTATTGGTCACCCGAGTGCCCGCCGTCTCCAGACCGAGGGTGACCCGGTACTC
The DNA here is from genome assembly GCF_001426405.1 of Streptomyces sp. Root1304. Lineage (GTDB taxonomy): Bacteria > Actinomycetota > Actinomycetes > Streptomycetales > Streptomycetaceae > Streptomyces. The sequence goes on from NZ_LMEP01000023.1 coordinate 547,207, forward strand.
GACGGTGGTGCCCCCCGGCAGCGAGGCGGTGTTGGCCAGGCTGCCGCCCTGGGAGGCGGACGCTCCCGTGCCGAGCCGGAAGACGACCGTGTTGCTCCCGGAGTCGTACGCGGCCTGGTCGTCACCCGCCCGATCGGTCTTGACACCCGCGTTCGGACCGTCGATGACCCGCAGGGACCCGGGGACGTACGTGGTCCCCGGCGGCAGGACGTCGGTCAGCGTGAGCCGCTCAGCGGCCCCGCCGCCCTCGTTCCTGGCCGTGATCCGGTAGGTGACGACATCGCCGACGTCCAACGGACCCGCCGGTACGGCGGTCTTCGTGAGCACGACGTACGGAGCGGTTCCGAAGAACACGCCGTCGAGGAAGTTGCCGATCCCGCGGTTGCCGCCGGCCGCCGAGACCGATCGGAAGGCGAATCGGGTGGTGGTCTGCCCGGCCGGGACGGTGTAAGTGCCGGTGTAGTAGCCCCAGGCCGTGTTCCCGTCGGTGATGGAACGCTGCTCCACCACGCTCCCCGGGGCGCCGATGTCCAGCGCCATGGTGTCCTGCCCTTGCCGACCGCGATGGTAGAGCCGCCAGTACAGCTTGGTGCCGGGAGTGGTCGGCAGGTCCTGGTAGAGGGTGGAGACCTGGTTGGCGTTGAGTTCGGCGAACTGCTCGCCCTCCGCAGAGGGAACGCCGTTGAACCCGGAGTGCCATACCTCGACCATGTGGTCGGTCGCGGTGGTGAGCCAGCCCGGGACGTGCCGCGGCGCCTGGGTCTGGGAGGCGTCGGGAAGGAAGGCCATGTCGGTGACGGACGGCTGCTCGAAACTTCCGTTGACGAGGGCGACCCGGAGCGGGACGGAAGGAGGTGTGCTCATGGTGACGTCTCCGATCGGTCGACGGTGCGCGAGGGACCTCACGAGCCCCGGACACGGGGGCAAGGGGTCGGAACGCTCTGAAGCTCAGCGCACCCGCAGCGCCGGGTACAGCCGGGGCGGAAGGGTCCCGGCCAGCACCCACCATGGGGTTTACGCGCAGTGACATCGCGCGTTACGGCGCTGCCGCAGGTCGCGAGCCGCCTCCGGAGACCCGGCCAACCACCCCTGGAGCACCAGACACGCGCGTACCTCCCGAACTGACCGGATGGCACTACCCCCTGGCGTTCACGCGCCACCCGAAGGAATGAACAAGAGGCCGTCAAATTGACGCACGTACGTTCCAAATGTGGCGATGGATGGTGTTGGGGGTTCAGGAGGGGTGGACTTCGTCGAAGAGGGCAAGGGCTTGGGCGGGGTCCGGGCTCACGAGACGGTCGAGCCCGGCCGTCGTCATCTGCGCCCACCTCCCGGCTCGTGCCCACATCTGTTCCTCGAACGCACGGACGGTCTCGTCGAGATCTCCGGGGCGGGTGACGAGGGCCTCGGCGAGTTCGGCGCCCTCGAGCATCGCGAGGTTCGCGCCCGCTCCCAACGGGGGCATCAGGTGGGCGGCGTCACCCAGAAGCGTCACCCCGGGAACGTGGCCCCAGGCGTGGGACACGGGCAGGACGTAGAGGGGACGGTGGATGAACGCGTCGCCGTGACGGAGGAGATCGAGGACGGGAGCGGCCCAGCCGTCGAACCGAGCCAGCAGACTCGCTCGCACGTCCTCGGCGTCGGCCAGGTCCAGATCAGCGTGCCAGTCCAGGGGTGCACGGAACTGCGCGTACACCTTGACGTGACCACCGCTGTTGCGCTGAGCGACGAGAGCCCGGTTCACCCCGTAGGCGGCCGTGGAACCGTCGCAGATCAACCGGGCGAGGCCGGGGTGACGGGTGTCGACGTTGTCGAGTGAGGTCTCGACGAAGGTGACGCCGGTGTAGTGCGGCGTCACGGACGAGACGGCCGGGCGGGTCCGGGACCAGGCACCGTCCGCGCCGACCACGAGGTCGAAGGCTTCCTGCCCGCCGTCCGAGAAATGGACCAGTACGCCATCTCCGGTCCCTGCCGCCACCCGCGTCACGCTCCGGCCCCACTGGACATCGAGAGGCCCGAGCAGCAGGTCGCGGAGTTGCCCGCGGTCGATCTCGGGATTGGCCCGGTCGTCCGGACGGGGCGGCCAGTCGCGCAGAACCGTTCCGTCCGGGTCCAGGATGCGCATGGCCTGCCCCTCGGGGCGGGACAGTGCCTGGAACTCCGTCAGCAGCCCCGCCTTGTCCAGCGCGAGCTGACCCAGCCCTTCGTGCAGGTCCAGCGTGCCGCCCGGGGGACGCGCGTCGGGGGAGGGGTCGCGCTCGAAGACGGTGACGGGGAAGTCGTGGCGGTGCAGGACGCGGGCGAAGGCAAGACCGGCGGGGCCGCTCCCGATCACAGCGATACGAGGTCTCATGGCGATACACTGTATTGATTCGATACGATGCATCGCAAGAGTACGGTGTGACCATGACTGTCTGGGACCGGCCGGAACCGCCGAATCGCCCCGTGCCGCTCGACCGGCAACGGATCGTCGCCGCCGCCATCGCACTGGCCGACGAAGGCGGCCTGGAAGCGGTGTCGTTGCGCAAGGTCGCAGCCCGGCTCAACGCCGGCCCGATGCGCCTGTACGGATACATCTCCACCAAGGAGGAACTGCTCGACCTCATGCTGGACGAGGTCCAGGGCGAGATCCTCCCCGAGGAGCAGCCCGCTGACTGGCGGGAGGCACTGCGCACCCTCGCCCACCGCACCAGACGGACGGCTCTCCGCCACCCGTGGCTGGCCGACCTGCTGGGGGGCCGCCCGACCCTGGGCCCGAACGGCCTCGCCGTGACCGAAGCCACGCTCGCCGCCCTCGTCGAACGCACCGACATCGACACAGCCATGCGCGCCGCGGAGACCGTCAGCGCCTACTTCAACGGCGCCATCAGACGCGAGACCGCGAACCTGCGCGCCGAACGCGCCACGGGCCTGTCCAAAGAGGAGTGGCAGCGCGCCCACGGCCCGCATGTGACAAAAATGCTGGCCACAGGCCGCTTCCCGGCCCTGACCAAGGCCGTACACGACGGCACGGAGGTCGACGCCGAGACATCCTTCGCGACAGGCCTGGAATGGGTCCTCGACGCTGTGGCGACGAAACTCCAGCCACGGATGTGACGCTCGATGCGGGCCGAACGTGAACGAGGTCAAAGCCGGTGCCCACGGGCTGGCGCCGTCACTGATGCCCTAGCTGCGCTCGGCCCTGCGGCCGACGCTCCACGTCGGGGACGACCCGAACCCTCGGCCACGGGCACGGCGGGGCCGACGGACAGGCACGGCGGGGCGGCCCCGCCGACCCCCGGAGGCGCCGGCCCAGGACCCTGCGGGGCCCCGGCCGGCCCTAGCCGGCCGCTTCGGCCCTCTGAGCCAGCGCCTCGTTCATCGCACGGAACTGCGACAGCGTTTCCGTCTTGAGCCGCCCCGCGACGAAGGGCACCGCGACACCGGTGAATCGCTCGCTCTGCGTGAGACGGACGCGATGGTCACCGATCTCCTCGATCACGAACCGGTGCTCCCCGTCCGCGATCCAGCCGGGCCCCATCTTCCCGAGCCAGCGCAGCTCGCGGCCCGGCTCGACGGTCAGTAGCTCCGGGGTGAAGACGGTGTCACCACTGCTGTCGTGCATCACGTTGCGCAGGGTGGCGCCCTCTTCGAGACGGCCGCCCTTCGACGTCACCTCCGTCGAGGTGATGAACGGGTTCCATCGCGGGTAGGCCGGCAGGTCGGTGAGCACCTGCCAGACCTCCTCGGAGGAGGCCTCGATCTCGATGGAAGCGGAAAGCCGGACCGGGTGGGTCTGCGTCCAGGCGGTGTACCCGGCGAGAAGGGCGACGAGTGCGGCCCCGGCCCCGAGGCACAGGCGCCGTCGGCGCCGACGCGGGGCGGGGGCGGGCAGAGGATCGGCGTGCGGATCGGCCGCGGTGGCGGAAGGTAAGCGGATGGCGGTCATGGTTCTTCCTCTCGTCGGAGAACTGGATACGGAGCACGGGGTGTTCGGACCGGCGGGGCCCACGGCGCCGCTGCCGACCACGGGCGAGGCCGTCAGGCGGACGCGCCGCGCAGGGCACCGGTCACGAGCCGGTCGACGTAGGCGTAGTCGATGGGCTGCCCGGTGATGAGCAGCCGGTAGTACAGCGCTCCGGCGAGCTGGTCGAAGACGACCTCGGGCTGCACGTCCGGAGTCAGCTCGCCGTTCTCACGGGCCTGTTCGAGCATGCGCAGCACCAGCGCATTGCGCCGGAGGAACATGGCGTGCACGGCGGCGCCGATGTCCGCGTGCCGGGCGGCCGCAGCGGCCACCTCGGCGACGAGCCCGGCGGAGCTGTCACCGGAACCCTCGGGCCGACCGGCGAGCCGCATCCGGTTGAGCCCGTCGACGATGGCTTCGAGGTACCGGATGAGGTCGGCGCGCACATCACCCCGGTACTCGACGGGCACCTCGTCCTGAAGGCGCGCCACCACGGCGACGACGAGATGGTCCTTGGTGGGCCACCGCCGGTACAGCGTGGTCTTCGCGACTCCGGCCCGCACGGCGACCTCGTCGACGGAGAACCGGTCGTACCCGCGCTCGAGCAGCAACTCGAGCGCCGCCCCCGCGATACGCCCGTCCACCACCTCGCTGCGCGGCCGGCCGCGCCGTACTCCCGGTTCCATGAGCCCCACCCTTCAACGCTACGACCGTTTCGTAAAGGAAGACTAGCGCCGCCCAGGCGAATTACGCAACGGAAGTAGCGAAATAGCAGGAGCCGTTCCGCTCCCCAGATGAGTAGGCCTCCGGAGGCTCGGAGTCGATCCCGCGGGGGACGATGCGGGGTGCTGATGAACTTACGGCAGCAGAGCGGCAGTTGGCGCATGCGGTGCCCCATGGGCTGACCGCCGACCTACGGGGCAGCGAGGCTCTGTGCCACCCGGGACGCGTGCCTCATGGAGGCCGGAGCGGACGATCCGAGCTGAGTTGGTGGCCCGCGGCAGGCCTGCGGGGTTCGACCTACGACGCAGCCGGCCGCATCATCGAACGGCGCAACAAGCGGATACCCCGCAAGCCCGACGTCTGGCGAACCGAGTGGGACACGGCCGACCGGCTGACCGCCTGTACCACGTCCGACGGTACCCGGTGGACCTACCGCTACGACCTGCTCGGGCGCCGCACCGCCAAGCGCCCCACACCGACAATGGGACCGTCGTAGCCGAGACCCTCTTCACCGGGGACGGCAGCCGCTTGGCAGCACAGACCGACTCATCGAACAGCACCACCATGACCTGGGAATACGACGGTCACCGCCCGATCGCCCAAGCCGAGCGCCGCACCACCCCACACCCCCAAGGCGACCAGGACCTCGTCGACGCCCGCTTCTTCGCGATCGTCACCGCCCTCGTCGGCACACCCACGGAACTCGTCGACCACACCGGTGCCACCGCCTGGCACAGCCGCGCCACCCAGCGGGGCGCCACCGCCTGGAACCGCAATGCCTCCGCACACACCCCGTTGCGGTTCCCCGGCCAGTACGCAGACCCCGAGACCGCCTAAGGTCCCCGGCGGGCACACGGAACAGAACAACCTCCACTACCTCAGCCGCCTGCACAGCGAAGGCACGGACGACTGGCTGCCCACCCGCGGAGCGGCCCAACGCAGCGTCTGCCCCGACTTCTGCGCACCCATCATCCGTATCGAGGGCATGCTCGCGGGACCGACGTATGGTGACGACAAACCCACCCACCGGCGGCAGTTCTACTGGCCCAGCTGCTACACCCCGGACACGGAGCAGGAAGAGCACATGAACTACCTCCGCCTACCCGCACGGCTCCTCGCCAGCGAGTCCCTGCCTGGTGTTTCCGAGGCGCTGGGGAACATGGACGGCTGGCTTCTGCGCGACGGCGCGCACTGGCTCGTCACCCGGCACGAGGGCACGATCACCACCAGCAGGATCAGCACCGATCACTCTCAGGTGGTCGCCGACCGCACCACGTGGCCCGCCCCGGCCGCTGACGGCTCCGACACCTACTGCTCGCCCCTGCCCGATGGTGCCTTGGCCACCATCACCCGGGAGGCCGTCACTGTCCAAGAACCCGACGGAACCGTGCGCTGGGAACGCCGGCACCGGGACTGGCAGCATTCACCCGAGGCCTCCGGCGCCTGCACGCCCGACCCGGCCGGGCGTGTCCTTCTGGCGACCATGGCCGGCCCCCTCGGGGCGGACGGGCTTTCCAAGGGCGACATCTGCCGCGCCCTCGACCTGGACACCGGAGAGGTACTTGCCGAGCGTGTCCTGCAGTCCTTCTCCGCGACGTACGCCTTCCAGCAATTCCCGGTCGCGCGCTCCGAGGTTCTGCTCACCGCGTCCATGGGCCAGGACGGTACGCAGTGTCTCCTGATCGCCTACACGGCCGGCAGGCTCGACGCTCGGCCGGCGGGCACCGCTGAGGAGCCGTACGTCGGCCTCGGTACAGACGGGGTGCTGGTCAGCCAGGACGTTGGCGGAGGCTACCTCTGCCGTACGCAGGAGGGTGTAGACGACGTCGTGATCGAGGCAGGCGATGTTCTCCCCGACGAGTGGGTCTTCGTCGGCTACACCCCGGGATTCGTCGACGACAGGCGGATTCTGGTCGCGGCAGCCGAGGAACAGTGGGCGGAGGAGGGCACTCACCTCCTGCTCGACGCCCACACACTCAGACCCCTCGCCGAACTCAACTACCCGCAGACGCCCGGAGTCTGCGCCGTACCGATCGGCGACGGCACGTGGCTCTCCGCCGACGGAGAGACGGTAATGCGCTGGACCACCGCCTGACTCGGCTCGCGGCCCTTGGCCCCTCGGGTCTGATGCAGGGTTGGGTGACAGGTGTGTCACGCGGCCAGGTGGGCCGGTGTGGTCATGACGGTCTCGAATTCGACGGGAGTCAGACGGCCGAGAGAGGCTTGTCTGCGGCGGCGGTGGTAGGTCTTCTCGATCCAGGTCACGATCGCGATCCGCAGTTCCTGGCGGGTGGCCCACTGCCGGCGGTCAAGGACGTTCTTCTGCAGCAAACTGAAGAAGGACTCCATGGCTGCGTTGTCGCCGGCCGCCCCGACCCTCCCTATCGAACCGGTCATCTGATGGCCGACGAGGGCCCGGACGAACTTCCGTGATCGGAATTGCGATCCGCGATCGCTGTGCAGAATGCACCCGGCGACGCTGTCGCGGCGGGCCACGGCATTGTTCAGGGCGGCGACGGCCAAGCGGGACTTCATCCGCCCGTCGATGGAGTAGCCCACGATCCTCTTGCTGAAGACGTCCTTGACCGCGCAGAGATACAGCTTCCCCTCCCCGGTGGCGTGTTCGGTGATGTCGGTGAGCCACAGCTGGTTCGGGCCGTCCGCGGTGAAGTCACGGCGGACGAGGTCGTCGTGCACCGGCGGTCCGGCCTTCCTGGTCCTGCCGCGCTTCTTGCCGAAGACGCTCCACCAGCGGTTGTCCCGGCAGATCCGCCACGCGGTCCGGTCCGCCATGCCAGCTCCCAGACTGCGGGCTTCGTCGGCCAGGAACCGGTAGCCAAACTCCGGATCCTCGCGGTGAGCGTCGAACAACGCGTTGGCTCGGGCGGCTTCCTCGAACTCGCTGTCGGTCACTGGTCGCTCCAGCCAGCGGTAGTAAGGCTGTCTGGCGAGCTTCATCACCCGGCACGTCACCGTGACGGGCACCCCGTCCCCGGCCAGCTCCTTCACGAGCGGGTAGATCCTTTTCCCGGCAGATTCGCCTGCGACAGGTAGGCCGCGGCCCGGCGCAGGACCTCGTTCTCCTGTTCCAGCAATTTGATCCGCCGACGCGCTTCGCGGAGTTCCGCGCTCTCCTGGCTGGACGTTCCGGCCTTGGTCCCCTCGTCGATGTCCGCGCGGCGCATCCACTTCCACAGCGTCATCGCATGGACACCGAAGTCGGCGGCCACCTGCTCGACGGTCACGCCCGGGCCGCGGTTCCTCGCGACCCGCACGACATCCTGACGGAACTCTTCCGGATAAGGCTTGGGCACAGCGACATCCTTCCCACTTGCCCTACAGGGCAAGCCAGTTCAGATGTCACCCGATCGTGCGGCAGACCCGTCATCGAAGCACCGTCCGAGGACATCAGGCAGTTCCGCGAAGTCCTCGCTCAGGTGCTCGGATATGGGCGTGCGGACGCAGTACCCACCCGTGTAGACATCTGACGCACCGCCTGTGCGGAATACATGACTGCCGGCAGCCCGCTACGCGGACCGGCCGACCGTGTCACCAAGATGATCCACGGCTACGAAATTCTTGCCAGGGCCCCTTCCTTGTACGTCGACAACGTCGGCAGAGTCCTAGCCACGGGTGAGGCATACGCCTGGCCGGCGCATCACCAGAAAGGCACCAGGCCCAGACGGACAGGATGAGCGACCAGTGGTCCGTCCGGCCACTGGCAAAGTCCAGGACCGGTAATCCTGGCCACAGGCCGGGGTGGCAGGATCTTGCCGACAGTTCTGAATGAGGAGGCAACGTGGACGACCGCTCTAAGACGGTGTCTCACGTGGCGATTTTGGCGAGCTTCTTGTAGCAGGTCATGACTGCGGCGAGTCCGAGGAAGGCGAGGAAGTGGCTGCCCTTTCGTTCGTAGCGGACGGTCAGCCGGCGGTATCCGAAGAGCCAGGAGATCGATCTCTCGACCTTCCACCGGTGCCTTCCGAGGCGTTCGGAGGACTCCACGCCCGGCCGAGCGATCCGTGGAGTGATGTTGCGTTCGCGCAGCCACGCCAGGTTGCCGGCCGAGTGGTACGCCTTGTCGGCACGAACCTTGTCGGGACGTCGCCGACGAGGGCCGCGGCGCGAGCGGACGGCCGGGATCCCGAGGATGAGCGGGCGAAGCGCTTGGACATCGTTGACGTTCGCGGCAGACACCCCGACGACCACAGGCAGCCCCTGCGCGTCGGTCAGAACGTGCAGTTTGCTGCCCGCTTTGCCTCGGTCGACCGGATTCGGCCCTGTCAGCGGACCCCCCTTTTCGCGCGCACCGAGGCGGCGTCGGCGATCACGGAACGCCAGTCGAGTCCGCCACGGGCTCCGATCTCGTCCAGGACCACGCGGTGAAGCCGACGCCACACTCCGGATGCGGTCCAGACGGAGAACCTCCGGTGAGCCGTCGCCGGCGACACGCCGAATGACGGTGGCAGATACCGCCACGCGCACCCGCTGGTCAGCACATACACGACGGCCGTGAACACGGCACGCTGGTCGACCGGCGCGGTGCCACCGCCCTGCGGGCGCGAGCGGAAGGGCGGCAGTACCGGCTCGACCATGGCCCATAGATCATCCGGCACGAGCCGCTGCGACAGATCCCCACCCATGAACGATCATGATGCCGCTGCCGGCCACCCCGGCGACGGCCGGTGGAGGCGTTGGGCTGGTCGCTCCGCCACCTCAGAATGGGCGCATGGCTCCTCTATCCATCAACCCGCGCTCGTTGAACGCCGACGAACGGGCAGTACTTGAACACATCCTGTCGGCGGAGTTCGTCGGCGCGGCGCAACTGCGGAGTCAACTGGACCGCACTGAGGTGACCGCCGTCTGGGGACCCGATTCTGTGAGCGTTGACCTGCAGGTCCGGGAACCTTGCGAACATGAAGCGCTACCGACAGCGCTCGTGCCCGTCGATGCGCACGTCCATGACCCGTCCGGCGCCTACGTCGGCGAGATCCTCGTCTGGACAGACCGCGGAGCCACGCTTGCGGCCCTGGAGTTTGCCTGGGTCACCGACGAGATGCCCACGTCTCTCCCGGCCGTGGTGGACGGCCGGCTCAGCTGGCCGTCCTGACGACTGAGCCCACCCTCATCGCCTATGGCCCCGCAGCGGGCGAGATTGCCACGTGAGACACCATCTAAGGCCGTACGCCGATAAGGAGTTCTTAGAGACTGCCCGCTGATCTGCTGTCAGTCCCCGCAGAATGCCCCCCCAGGAGCACCGGGCCTACCCGACAGATGGGCCTGAGCACGCTCGATGAKCTCGGCATGGTGCTGTGAGGCGTTGTCGCCACACAGCGCTAGAAGTTGCCGGATACCTGCTGTGATGGTGGACCCGTCGGCCGGCCTCCACCCATGCCTGCCGTCGAGCCCAGCAGCCCGCCCGCCATACAAAGCGCACAAGCAACTCAAGTCCTATGACATGAGCCGAACATGAGTAGACATCAACTCACGAGTGCCACCAGCRCCGAGGAGACGCCCAACAGCAGCCTCCCGTCGTGCTGCACAGGGGCGTTCAGCACCTCTCTGTTTTTCCGTGCCGAACCGGTAATACCGAGGAACCTTGGACATACAGAAGGCAGTCAGCAGAGTGCCTCTGCWGGTACAGACTCAGGATCCGCGCCACCACGGCCTCTTGAGGTTCCAGAAGGTCAGGAATGGAAACACAATTGCCRCACTGAAGAGTCTCGATAATTACTCTTGAATTCATTGCAGGATTCCAGAATCCAAGAGAAGCCGAAATACGAGCCCCCACCYCGCAGCCAGCCGCCTTTCTGGAATTCGCGGAGCGAATTCCAGTGGTTGGATCGCGGAGCGATCCAACCAGGCGTCACGGAGTGACGCCCCATCAACTGTCCTGCGAAGCAGGGCAGTTGAACCGCCGCGTAGCGGCGGCGCGTCGCGTCTGCGGAGCAGACCGCGCGC
>NZ_LMEP01000024.1:0-459541 GCF_001426405.1 Streptomyces sp. Root1304
GCTTCCTTCGTTTCCGACTCTATCAGATCTTTCCGATCCGATTTCCTCGGTGCTTTCCGGTCCCTTTTGCTTTCGCTCCGGGCCCTTCCGGCGGTTCCGACTCTATCAGATCCTTTCGGTGTCTGATTCCCAGTCAGCGGGGTTTGTCTTTCCGGCTGTTGGGCCGTTCCGACGTCTCAAACTCTAGCGGATTTCCCCGGCGACTCATAATCGAGCCATTCGAAATGAATTTCGGCATGCCGAAATTCGTCCCGGTGGGGAGATCGTGCGGAGTAGAGGTGCCGCTATCAGCGGCGGAGTGGCTGTCGAAGAACCGTTCCGGCTCTGTGACAACTCGGAGAACACTACGCATCCGGCAGGGGCGTGTCAACCCCCTGCCGGTGAGGACCCGAGGGCTCAGTCCAGGTCGGTCAGACGGCCGCCGGCGTCCGGCTGCGTCAGCTCCACACGGCGGAGGAGACGGATGAGGACCTCGCCGAGAACGGCCTTCTCCTCTCCCGTGAGGTCCTGGAGCAGGTCCTCCTCGAAGTCCGTGGCCATCCGCATGGCCTCCAGCCACTTCGAGCGGCCCTCGTCGGTCAGCTCGACGATCACGCGGACGCGGTTGTTCTCGTCGCGGTCGCGGGTGACCAGGCCTTCGCCCGCCATCCGGTCGATGCGGTGGGTCATCGCGGCCGGAGTGAGGCCGAGCCGCTTGGCCAGCTCGCCCGGGCCGAGCCGATAGGGCTCACCGGAGAGGACCAGGGTCTTGAGGACCTCCCACTCCGCGTTGCTGATGCCCAGGTCGACGAGCTGGCGTCCGTACGCCACGTTCATCCGCCGGTTCAGCCGGCCGAGGGCGGAGACGACCTTCTCCACCTGGGGGTCGAGGTCGCGGAACTCGCGCTGATAAGCGGCGATCTGCTCGTCGAGGCTCGGCTCCTGGAGGGCCTGCGGGCCGGACCGCTCGGGGTTGTCGGACATGCAGGCGAGTATCCCACGGGCCCCGTTGGCATTGAAGTCCTTCGGTGTGTACTGTTAAGGATCGAACTTTAGCGTTGAAGTCTTCAAGGTTCAGGGGTACACCTCTGAACCTGCGACCGAAGTGGGTGAGTGTGACCAAGGCGAGGGGCGCAGCGATGCGCCGTATCCAGGCAGGCAGCGCGCTGAGCGCGTTCGGACTCGGCTTCACCGTGCCGTACCTCTATGTGTACGTGGCGCAGGTGCGGGATCTGGGCGCCGCGACGGCGGGCATCGTCCTGGCGGTCTTCGCCATGGCCGCCCTCGTGGTGCTGCCCTTCAGCGGGCGGGCCATCGACCGGCGCGGGCCCGTGCCGGTGCTGCTCGTGGCCTCGGTGGTCGCGGCCGTCGGCGCGGTGGCGATGGGCTTCGCGTCCAGCGTGCCCGCGGCCGTGGGTGCGGCGGCGCTGCTCGGTGCCGGTACGGCCGTGCTGCAGCCGGCCCTCGCCACGATGATCGTCTGGTGCTCGACGCCCGTGGGGCGCACCCGGGCGTTCGCCACGCAGTTCTTCCTGCAGAACCTGGGTCTCGGTGTCGGTGGTCTGATCGGCGGTCTGCTGGTCGACACGAGCCGGCCGGGCAGCTTCATCCTGCTGTTCTCGATCGAGGCGGCGATGTTCCTGGTCCTGGCGGCGGTCGTCGGGACCGTGCGGATGCCGGGGTCCCCCGCGCTCCAGGGTGCCCGTCCCTCCGAGGGCGGCAAGGGCGGCGGTGTCCGCGCGCTGCTCGGGCACAAGGCGATGGTGCAGCTGTGCGTCCTCGGCTTCGTCCTCTTCTTCGCCTGCTACGGACAGTTCGAGTCGGGTCTCGCCGCGTACGGCACCGAGGCCGCCGGGATCCAGCCGTCGACGCTCGGGATCGCGCTCGCCGCCAACACCGCGGTGATCGTCGCCGCCCAGTTCCTGGTGCTGAAGTTCGTCGAGCGCCGGAAGCGGAGCCGGGTGATCGCGGCCGTGGGTCTGATCTGGACCGTGGCCTGGCTGATCGCCGGGTACGCGGGCCTCGGGCACGGCAGCCAGGCCATGGCGACGGCGGCCTTCGTCTCCACGTACGCCCTCTTCGGGCTCGGTGAGGCGATGCTGTCGCCGACCGTGGCGCCGCTGGTGGCCGATCTGGCGCCGGAGTCGATGGTCGGGCAGTACAACTCGGCGTTCGCGCTGGTCAAGCAGTTGGCGCTGGCCGTCGGTCCGGCCGTGGGCGGGCCCATGGGGGCCGCGCTGCACGGTCCGTACATCGTGACCTTCGTGCTCTTCTCGCTCGGCATCACGTTCCTCGCGGTGCGGCTCGGCAAGCAGCTGACCCCGGAGCAGAACCAGCCGTCACTGGCCGTGAAGCCGTCCCTGGTCGTGGCGCAGCACCTGCCCGAGAAGGAGACCGCGGCCGCCTGACGGCCGTGCCCGCCCCGCCGGCTAGCCCGGCAGGGCGAACTCGCACCAGACCGCTTTGCCGCCGCCCGGTGTGCGGCGGCTCCCCCAGGACGAGGCGATCGTCGCGATGATCGAGATCCCGCGACCCGCCTCGTCCTCCGTTTCCGCCCTGCGGCGGCGCGGCAGGTGGTCGTCGCCGTCCGTCACCTCGATGATCAGCCGGCGGTCGGTGCGGCGCAGGCGCAGCCGCATCGGCGGGGTGCCGTGCTGGAGGGAGTTCGCCACCAGCTCGCTGGTGGCGAGGACGCCCAGGTCACGCAGTTCCACCGGGAAGCGCCAGGACGACAGGACCCCGGAGGCGAAGGCACGCGCGCGGGGCGCCGCCTCGACCCCGCCGAGGAGCTCCAGGGCCGCGTTGTGGAAGAGCTCCGCGTCCGCTCCCTCGCGGGAGGGGTGCTGGACCACCAGGACGGCGACGTCGTCGTCGTGCTCGGCGGTGACCCCCAGCGAGCGGAGCAGCCGGTCGCAGACCACCTGCGGGGTGCCGCTGGCGCCGGAGAGCGCGCGGGCCAGCGCGGCGACGCCCTCGTCGATGTCCTCGCGGCGGCGCTCCACCAGGCCGTCGGTGTAGAGGACGGCGGTCGAGCCGGGCGGGAGGGCGATCGAACCCGAGGTGTGCAGCCAGCCGCCGGTGCCGAGCGGCGGGCCGGTCGGGTCCTCGGCGCACCGGACGCTGCCGTCCTCGTCCCGTACGAGGATCGGGAGGTGCCCGGCGGAGGCGTAGACCAGCTTTCCCTCGTTGGGGTCGTGGATCGCGTACACACAGGTGGCGATCTGGCTGGCGTCGATCTCGGCGGCGAGGCCGTCGAGGAGCTGGAGCACCTCGTGCGGGGGCAGGTCCAGGCGCGCGTAGGCCCGGACGGCGGTGCGGAGCTGGCCCATGACGGCGGCGGCGCGCACGCCCCGGCCCATCACGTCCCCGATGACGAGCGCGGTGCGGCCGGCGCCGAGGGTGATCACGTCGTACCAGTCGCCGCCGACGGCCGCGTCGGTGCCGCCGGGCTGGTAGGTGGCGGCGATCCGCAGGTCGTCGGGCTGTTCGAGTTCCTGCGGGAGCAGGGAGCGCTGGAGGGTGACGGCGGTCTCGCGGTGGCGGCGCTCGCTGGTCCGCAGCCGCTCGGCGGCCTCGGCGTGGTCGGTGACGTCGGCGGCGTGGACGAGGACCCCGCCGCCGTCGAGGTGGGGGCTGTCCACGGGCAGGCACGTCACCGTGTACGAGCCGCCGTCCTGGGTGCGGCGGGACTTCACCGTGCGGGGCTTGCCGCTGCGCAGCACCTGGTCCATGAGCGGCAGCAGGCCGAGCTCCTCGGCCTCGGGGCAGGTGTCGGCGACGACGGCGCCCGCGGGGCGCGGGCCGAAGGCGGTGGCGTAGGCGTCGTTCACGTACGCGATGCGGTGCTCGGGGCCGTACACGAGGGCGACCAGGCCGGGGAGGCGGCCGAGCAGCTCCCGTACGGAGAAGTCCTCCAGGGCGGGGACGCCTGCGGGGTCGGCGGCCTCGCCCGGTTCGGCGGTCCCGGCCGCGCCCGCGGCATCGGCGGCGTCGCTGATGAGTCGCCCCAGCTGCCGCGCGTACTCACCGCGGGCGGCGGGCACGGAGCCTTCGGTCGCCCGCGCCGCGCGGCGCTGTGTGCCGGGGAGCCGGGCGCTCCAACGGGTGAAGTTCACGGATCTCTATGCCTCGTGGTGTCGGTGCCGTGCAGAGTCACGCTGTGCAGGTGTGAGCCCACCTATGGTCACACGTCCAGTGTGGACGAGTGCACTGACAGTGATGTCAGGACGACGGCTTGTCGCCGGGGTCGGGTGGTGGTGCGGCGGCGAGTTCGAATTCGGCGCGCGGGTGTTCCAGCGAGCCGAGGGAGACGATCTCCCGTTTGAACAGGCCGGACAGGGTCCATTCGGCGAGCACCCGGGCCTTGCGGTTGAAGGTGGGCACCCGGCTCAGGTGGTAGGCGCGGTGCATGAGCCAGGCCGGATATCCCTTGAGTTTCCGTCCGTAGACGTGGGCGACGCCCTTGTGTAGGCCGAGGGAGGCTACGGAGCCGACGTACGCGTGCGCGTACTCCTTGGTGGGGCGGCCGCTCAGCGCGGCGGCGACGTTCTCGGCGAGGACCTCGGCCTGGCGTACGGCGTGCTGGGCGTTCGGGGCGCACTCCCTGCCGGGTTCGTCCGAGGTCACGTCGGGGACGGCGGCGGCGTCGCCGGCCGCCCAGGCGTGCTCGACGCCCTCGACGGAGAGCCGGGCGGTGCAGCGGAGCCTGCCGCGCTCGTTCAGCGGAAGGTCGGTCGCGGCGAGGACGGGGGCGGGCTTGACGCCGGCGGTCCACACGACGGTACGGGTGGGCAGGCGGGTGCCGTCGCTGAGGACGGCGACCCGGTCCTCGCAGGATTCGAGACGCGTCTCCATGCGGACGTCGATGTTGCGGCCGCGCAGCTCTCGGACGGCGTACCGGCCCATCTCCTCGCCCACCTCGGGCAGGATCCGGTCCGAGGCCTCGACGAGGACCCAGCGCAGGTCCTCGGGCTTGACGTTGTGGTAGTACCGCGCCGTGTAGCGGGCCATGTCCTCCAGCTCGGCGAGCGCCTCCACGCCCGCGTACCCCCCGCCGACGAAGACGAAGGTGAGGGCGGCGTCGCGGAGCGCGGGGTCACGGGTCGAGGAGGCGATGTCCATCTGCTCGATGACGTGGTTGCGCAGCCCGATGGCCTCCTCGACGGTCTTGAACCCGATGCCGTGGTCGAGGAGGCCGGGGACCGGGAGGGTGCGGGAGACCGAGCCGGGCGCGAGGACCAGTTCGTCGTAGCCGAGGTCGACGGTGCCGGTGCCCTCCTCGGCGGTCGCGAGGGTGGTGAGGGTCGCGGTCCGCTTGGCGTGGTCGACGGACCGGACCTCGCCGATGACGATCCGGCAGCGGTCCAGGACCCGGCGGAGCGGCACCACGACGTGGCGCGGGGAGATCGAGCCGGCCGCCGCCTCGGGCAGGAACGGCTGGTACGTCATGTACGGCTCGGGGGTGACCACGACGATCTCGACGGCGGCGGCCTTGAGCTCGGCCCTGAGCTGCCGCTGGAGGCGCAGCGCGGTGTACATGCCGACGTAGCCACCGCCGACCACGAGAATGCGCGCAGGTTCGGTCACTGTCCCATGACGCACCGCCGTCCGTTGTTTGTCCACAGGCTCGGCAAATTGTGTGACCGGAGGGGTACGGAGGCGTGGGGTGGCGCATGCACCGGGTGCGCACGCAACCTCGCAGGTCACCGTGGGTGCGGCGGCCCGGGTGGGGGGTCGGAATCGGGAGTGATCCGGTCCTTGCTCCGATCGGGGGGCGCACCGTACGGAACTCCCCCTTCTGAATTGACTCCGACTCAACTATGTTCGTACTTCGTCGGGGTGTCGGAGGGAGCGCGTGGACCGCAGCGCTCATCGGCCGGAAGAACCCCGTTTTCAGGGCGGGGAGTCTCCGGGGGGAGACATCATGAGCGGGGGAACGCTTATGCAGATTCAGGATTCACGCTGGCAGTCGGGCGCCGGGACGGCGACCGTCGACGACGGGCTCCACGCGGGCACCGGCGGCGCCGAGGCGCGCAACGGCGCCGTGGTCGGCAGCCGGTCGGCGCCGCTGCGGGTGGACGCCCAGCGCAATCTGGAGCACGTCCTGCGCGCGGCGCGCGAGGTGTTCGGCGAGCTGGGCTACGGGGCTCCGATGGAGGACGTGGCGCGCCGCGCCCGTGTCGGCGTCGGCACCGTCTACCGGCGCTTCCCCAGCAAGGACGTGCTGGTGCGCCGGATAGCCGAGGAGGAGACCTCCCGGCTGACCGAGCAGGCGCGGGCCGCGCTGGGCCAGGAGGAGGAGCCGTGGTCGGCGCTCTCCCGGTTCCTGCGGACCTCGGTGGCCTCGGGCGCGGGTCGTCTCCTGCCGCCGCAGGTGCTGCGGGTGCACGCGGACGACGCCGCGGTGCCCTTCGGCGAGGAGTCGGACGACGCCGCGCGGGTCCCGTCCCAGCGGGGGGTCGCCGAGCAGACCGACGCGCGCGTGGTCGTGCCGCGGGCCGTGCCGGCCGAGGAGCGGGACGACGCGGGGGCCTCGGAGCTCCTGGAGGTCGTGGGCCGGCTCGTCGACCGGGCGCGCGAGGCGGGTGAGCTGCGGGCCGACGTGACCGTGGCGGACGTCCTCCTCGTCATCGCCACGGCCGCTCCGGCGCTGCCGGACGCGGTGCAGCAGGCGGCGGCCTCGACGCGACTCCTCGACATCCTTCTCGAGGGGCTGCGCTCCCGGTAGGAGCCTTTTCGGCCCCGGCTTCGGGTCGGGGCCGGGGCTTCGGCTCGATCTTTCGAGCGGGGCCGTGGCTTCGGTGCGGGCTGCGGCTCGGGCTTCGGTGCGGGCTGCGGCTCCGGGCTGCGGCTTCGGCTCGTGACGCCGGTTCCGCCCGGGGCCGCGCTCCCGTGGTCCGGGCGGACCAATGAGCATGACACGAACGTGTGAGCGGTTACGCCCGGATACACGAAGTCGCCCCGGACGAGTGGTAAGTGGACGCGGCGCTTCGGCGTGCCCGCGCTCTGTGGCAGTCTTGGCCGGTGTTCGGGTCTGGACGTGCGTACGGGGGCTTCCGCGATGAGCGGTGACGGTCGGGACGATCCGCTGGGCAACGGCGGCGGCGCCGAGACCGGAGGCCTGCCCTCCCGGCAGGTGCCGAGCCAGGGCGGTCCGAGTGGTGCGCCCGGCGCTCCGGGGGGCACTCCCGGCGCGAGCGGTTCCGGCGCGAGCGGTTCCGGCGGTGTGCCGGGGCAGGTCGAGGCGCTCGACCTGAGCGTGCCCCAGCAGCGCGAGGGCAAGGCCGGCGGAGCGGTCGCCGGGCGGGGACCGGGCCACGGGGGCGAGAGCGCACCCGCGGCCGAGCCCCTGTTCGCGGGCGACGCCTTCTCCCCGGCCGACGAGGGCGACGAGCCCGACGAGCCCGACACCGTGCTTCCGCCGCCCGTCGAGCTGCCGCCCTCCGACTCCGAGCTCGTCCAGCTCATGCGGGACGGCGACGACTCCGCGTACGAGGAGCTGTTCCGCCGCCACTCCGACGCCGTCCGCCGGTACGCCAAGACCTGCTGCCGGGACGCGCACACCGCCGACGACCTCACCGCCGAGGTCTTCGCCCGCACCCTGCAGGCCGTCCGCGGCGGGGCCGGGCCCGAACAGGCCGTCCGCGCCTATCTGATGACCACCGTCCGGCGGGTCGCCGCGAACTGGGCCAGGACCCAGAAGCGGGAACACCTCGTCGAGGACTTCGCCGTGTTCGCCGCGGAGGCCGCCCGTTCCTCCGAGGTCTCCGACCAGGACACCCTCGACCTCGGCGCCGACGTCCGGGCCATGCACGAGGCGGAGCAGTCGCTCGCCATGCAGGCCTTCCGCTCCCTGCCCGAGCGCTGGCAGGCCGTGCTGTGGCACACCACCGTCGAGGAGGAGTCGCCCAGCGAGGTCGCCCCGCTCTTCGGCCTCACCGCCAACGCCACCGCCGTACTCGCCAGCCGGGCCCGCGAAGGCCTCAAGCAGGCCTACCTCCAGGCCCACGTCAGCCAGGCCCTGACGGCCGGCGGCGACTGCGCCCGGTACGCGGACCGGCTCGGCGCCTACGCCCGCGGCGGCCTGCGGATGCGGGCCGAGCGCGGTCTGCGCAAGCACCTGGACGAGTGCGCCAAGTGCCGGCTCGCCGCCGGAGAGCTGGCCCACGTCAACGCCGGCATCCCCGCGCTGCTGCCGGTCGCCGTCATCGGCTGGTTCGCCGCCGGGTACTCCCTCAAGGCGGCCGGTGCGGGCGCCGCGGCCGCCGCCACCGGCTCCTCCGGGGGCGCCGCGTCGGGCGGCGCCGCCGCCGAGGGGCTCGGCGCGCCCGCGAAGGCCGGCATCGCGGCGGCCATAGCGGTCGCCGCGGCCGCGGGACTCGTCTGGGCCATGGCCGGCGACCCGCAGCCCGTCGCCGCACCCCGGCCCGTCCAGCCGGTCGTCACGCCCGTCGCACCGGCGGAGCCCGCACCGCCGCCGAAGGCCTCGCCGAAGCCCGTACCGCCGCCCGCGCCCGCACCCTCGGAGCCGCCGGCGCCCACGCCGACGCCGACCCCGGAGAAGCCGTCCCCGAAGCCGACGCCTCCCCCGCCGAAGCCGACGCCCCCGCCCAGCCCCACGCCCACGCCCACGCCCACACCGACTCCGACGCCGACCCCGACGCCCGAGAAGCCCTCGCCGAAGCCGACGCCGCCGCCCGCGCCGCCGAGCGTCTACCAGATCAACGAGCTGGAGTACGGCGCCTTCGGCGACGGCACCAAGCCGGAGGTCGCCCTCGCCGACAGCAGCTGGATGTGGCAGCGCCAGAACCTGTCCATCGGCGGCACCCCGTACGCGCACGGGGTGAGCGTCAACGCGCCGTCGTCCCTGCTCATCGACCTCAACCGGCAGTGCACGAGCTACGACGCGATCGTCGGCGTCGACGACCTGAGCGCCCTGCTCGGCGTCGGCGGCGTCCGCTTCTCCGTCTACGGGGACGACGAGCGGCTCTGGCGCTCCGACGTGGTCCGGGCCGGCGACCCGCCGCTCCCCGTGCACGTCGACATCTCCGGCCGCAGCACGATCCGGCTCGTCGTCGAGGAACACACGCCGTTCGGGCGGGCCGCGGTCGCCGACTGGGCGGAGTCCCGGATCAGCTGCTCCTGAGGGAGACCCCGCCGGGGGCCGGGGCCTTCACGGGGTCCGGGCCGGGGCTGTCAGCGAGCACGGGCCCGGGCTTTCACGGGGTTCGCCCCGAAAGCCTCCCCGCCCCCGTGCGTAGGGTCGTCTCCACCAAGGTCAGGAGCTCGTCGACCCCGAGGCCCTTCCCCGCCTCCTGCTCGACGGCCACGCCCCGCTCGCCGAGTTCCGCCAGCGCCCGGGACGCCACCTCGTCGGCGTCCCGGATGCCCGGCACCGAGCGCGGCGCCCGCCCCGGCCAGGATTCGGCCGCCGCCATGACGCGTACCGCGAGGGCCTGTTCGCCCGCCTCCGACAGGACGACCGCGAGGCCCTCCGTCAGGCTCACCGTGACGAAGTCCGCGCACTGCGCGTCCCGCGCGGCGCGCAGCGCGGACACGGCCGTCGCGACGGCCTCGGCGCCCCGGCCCTCCTGCGACTCCACGCGCGCGGTGAGCCCGACCATCACCGCGGCGAAGTGCGGCGGGGGCGCGCCGGTGGCGACCGTGGTGCCCGCCGTCTCCAACTGGGCGCGGGCCTCCGCCGTCTCGCCCCGGTACAGGGCCAGGCCGGCCCGCAGGAAGCAGACGTACACGCTGCTGTCGCGCACGTGGTACCGCTCCGCCTCGCGTGCGGCCTCGTCGATCCCCTTCTCGGCTGCCTCCAGGTCGCCCGTGCGGAAGGCGAGCTCGGCCAGGCGGGCGACGAGGAACGGGGCCTCCGCGTGCGCGCCGACCTCGCGGGCCAGGGCGAGGGCCTCCGCGTACGCCGCTCCGGCCTCGTCCCCCCGGCCGCGCATCATGTGGGCCTCGGCCGCCGCGCTCGCGATCTGGGCGCCCATCCAGCGGTCGCCCACCCGCCGGGCGAGGAGCTGGAGTTCGAGCAGGTCCTCGTCGATGCCGGGCAGACCGCCGGGCATGTCGACGACCATGTGCGTACGGAACATCAGGCTGACGCCGATCTCCCAGTCGCCTCCGTACCGGCGGCAGTTCGCGACGGCGATGTCGAGGAGGTCCCGGACCACGGCAGGTTCCTCGGTGAGGTACGAGGTGAACGGCCAGAGCAGGCCGGGGAAGCGGGCGGCCTCGGGACCCGGATCCGTGCCGAACGCCTCCCGTACGCGCCGGACGAGCGTGAGCTTCTCCGGCTGCTGGTAGTCGCTCATCGTGTGGCTCTCGACGGCGAGGAAGAACTGCAGCATGCGCAGGCGCATGCGCGGCCAGTACCGGGGGTCCCCGGGGTCCTCCGCGTCCTCGCCGAGCGCCACCGCGCGCTCGACCCAGGCCAGGCCCTCGGGGCGGTAGTTGCGCAGCCACCAGAACCAGCCCATGGCGAAGACCAGGCGGAGGGCACCGGCCTCGTCGGGGGCCGTGCCGAGGGTGCGGTGCAGGGCGGCGCGGATGTTGTCGAGGTCGCGCTCGATCCGCTCGATCCACGGCAGCTGCTCCGCGGAACGGAGGCGGGGCTCCGCGGCCTCCGCGAGGGCCGTGAAGTGGTCGGTGTGGGTGGCCTCCGCGGCGGCGAGCAGCGCCGGGGTCTCGGCGGCGCGCTCGACCGCGTACTCGTGGATCGTCTCCAGGAGCCGGTAGCGCATCTCCCCGCCCTCGACGGGGGTGGCGACGACGAGGGACTTGTCGACCAGGGCGCCGAGCGATTCGGCGGCGCGCGGGGAGAGCGCCTCGGCCGCGGCGAGGTCCCAGCCCCCGGCGAAGACCGAGACCTGGCGGAGCAGGGTGCGCTCGTCGGGGTCGAGCAGCTCCCAGGACCAGTCGACGACCGCGCGCAGGGTCTGCTGGCGGGGCAGGACCGTGCGGGAGCCGGAGGTCAGGAGGCGGAAGCGGTCGTCGAGGCGGTCGGCGATCTGGCGCGGGGTGAGCAGCCGCAGCCGGGCCGCGGCCAGTTCGATCGCGAGCGGCAGGCCGTCGAGGCGGCGGCAGATCTCGTCGACGGCGTCCGCGCCGTCCCGGGCGAGGTCGAAGGAGGGGCGTACGGCGCGGGCGCGCTCGACGAACAGGCGGTGCGCGGGGTCGGGCGGCAGGGGTTCGACCGGGCGGACCGACTCGCCGGGGACGCCGAGGGGTTCGCGGCTGGTGGCGAGGACGCGGAGCTGCGGGCAGTGGGTGAGGAGGGTCTCGGCGAGGGCGGCGGCCGCGTCGATGACGTGCTCGCAGTTGTCGAGGACGAGGAGGAGCGGGCGGCGGGCGAGGTGCTCGACGAGATGGGCGGTGGGGTCGTCGTTGAGCGGGGTCCCTTCGCGGGTGATCAGGGTGATCTCGCGGAGGCGGAGCGCGGAGAGGACCGCGCCGGGGAGGGCGGCGGGGTCGTCGAGCGGGGCGAGTTCGGCGATCCAGGCGGCGGGGCCGACGGCACGGAGCGCGGCCTCCTCGGCGAGCCGCGTCTTGCCGGAGCCGCCGGGGCCGGTGAGCGTGACCAGCCGGGAGCGGCTCAGGTCCGTGTGGAGGGCGGCGAGCTCGGGCTCACGGCCGACGAAGGAGGTGAGGCGGGGGCGGATGTTGCCGGGCTCGGAGGCCGGCTCCGGGACGGACTCGGGGGTGGGGACGGGCGGTCCGGCCGGGGCGGCGGGCTCGGGGGCGGGGGCCTGCGGTGCGGGTGGTCGGGCCGCTCCGGACGCGCGGGCGGGCGGGGGCGGGGCCGTGCCCGTGAGGAGTTCCTGGTGGAGGGCGGTGAGTTCGGGGCCCGGGTCGGCGCCGAGGGCGTCCGCGAGGGTACGGCGGGCCGAGCCGTACGCGGTGAGGGCGTCGGCGTGGCGGCCCTCGGCCCGCAGGGCCCGGATGAGATGGGCGCGGAAGGCCTCGTCGTACGGGTACGTGGTGGTGAGTTCGGTCAGTTCCGGTACGAGTCCGTCGGTGGCGCCCCGGCGCAGATCGGCCTCGACGCGCTGCCGGAGCGCGGCGAGCCGCTGCGCCTCGGGCCGGACGCCCGCCGGGTCGGGCAGGTCGGCGAGCGCGGGGCCCCGGAAGAGGCCGAGGGCCTCGCGGAGGAGGGCGGCGGCGGTGTCGGGGTCGCCGGATTCGAGGCGGGCGGCGCCGTCCGCGGCCTTGCGCCGGAACACGTACAGGTCGATGTCGTCGGGACCGGCGGCGAGCCGGTAGCCGGGACCGGGGGTGGAGGCGACGGCCTCCCTGCCGAGGACCCGGCGGAGCCGGCCGACGAGAGCCTGGAGGGCGGCGGGGGCGTCCTGCGGCGGGTCGTCCCCGTACACGTCGTCGGCGAGCTCGCCGACGGAGACGGCCCGGCCGCCGCGCAGCGCCAGCGCGGCGAGCAGCGCACGCAGCCGGGCGCCGCCCAGGGGGAGCGGGGAGCCGTCGGGACGAAGGGCCTCGGTGGTGCCGAGGATGAGATACCGCACCGGTCCATTGTGTCGGGCGGGCGGTTCGTACGCCTCGGGGTTTACCCCGGTGAATCCCCCATGTCCGGGGGTCCCGCCGTCCCCGCCGGTCCCGCCGTCCCGGCCGGTCCCGCTGTCCCCACTGGTCCCGCCGTCCCCACTGGTCCCGCCGTCCCCGTCGGTCTCCTCGGCCTCGGTCGGGGCCTCGGGCCTCAGGCCGGCAAGGAGCGCGACGCCGGGATCAGCGGGCCCTGGACCGCGCGGTGGGCGCGGGGTTCCGTCGTGTTGGTCCAGCAGGAGCCGCGGCGGGCGAGGAGGCGGCGGAGCCAGAGTTCGGTGGAGACGAGGTCGGCCAGGCCGTCGAGGGGGACGGGTGCGCCGTCGGCCGCCGTGCGGAGGGCCTCGCGGACGACCCGGGCCTCGATCAGGCCCGCGTCGGCGAGGAGGGGCGCGTCGAAGAGGGAGATCAGGTCGGGGAGCGCCGCGCGCAGACCCGCGCGCGTGGCGGCGGCCGGGACCGCCGGGTGGGGGGCGCCCCAGCCCGGCGGCAGGTCGTGGACGCCCGCGCCGGCGAGGACCGTGCGGAGCACGCCCGCGCGTGCGTCCGGCTGGACCCGGAGCGATTCGGGGAGCTCGCGGCAGGCCCGTACGACCTGGTTGTCGAGGAAGGGCGCGTGCAGGCGCTGGCCGCGGATCTCGGCGGCCTGCTCCAGGACCCGGAGGTCGGCGGCGGCGCGGGCGAGGGCGGCACGCGCGCGTGCCTCGCCCGGACGCTGGACGGAGGTCGGCAGGGTCGCCGCCCGGTTCAGGCGAACCGATACTTCGGCCAGCGCCTCCCCGGTCAGCCAGCGCGCCGCGGGCCCCGGCCTCGACCAGGCGAGCGCGGAGAGGGACGCCTCCAGGGGGCCGAAGCCGTCCGGTGCCGTCCGGTTCGCCTCCAGGACCCGCCGGGCCGCGGCCTCCAGGCCCGTCCGGTACGGGGTACGGGCCAGCTTCCGGGCCGCCCGGTACACGGTCAGCGGCACCAGGAGCGAGCCCGCCGACGGCCCGGCGGCCTTCGCGAGGGCCGTCACGGGACGCACCAGGGAGCGGCGCCTGCGGTCCATCAGGAGGTCCGCGAGGCGCGCCGGGTGCGCGTCGAGGACCTGCTTGGCGCCCATGCCGGTGAAGTGGTCGGCGCTGCCGCCCGCGAGCCGCCGCCGGTGCCGCTCGGCCGTGACGAGCGCGGGCCCCGGCTCGTCGGTGAGCGGCCCGTCCAGGGCGGCGTACGGAAGCGCCTCCTCGCCCGCCGCGACGACCACGTGGTGCAGGCGCGGGTCGGCCGCGAGTTCCCCGGCCCGCTTCAGTTCCTCCTCGCGGCCCGACCCCGTGCGCGTGGCCAGGTCGTTGAAGGTGACGGCGAGCAGCCGCTCCCCCGCGCCCGCGCCGTGCCCGATGATCGTGCCCGGCACCCCGGGGAGTCCCGCGGCGAGCAGGGCGAGCGTGCCGGAGGCGCTGCCACCGGACAGGTCGGCGCCGATGCCGGGCGCCGGGCCCGCGCCCCGGGCCGCGCGCCGGTCGGCGGGCCCCATGCCGGGGACGGGGCCGGGGTCGGCCGGCGGGGCCTCGGGAGCGTGCCGGGGTGCGGTGAGCCGGGCGCGTACGGCTTCCACCAGGGCGTCCCTGACACCTTCGACGGCCTGCCGGGGGTCCGTCTGGGCCGCCGCGACCGCGAGCGAGGCGACCTGTTCGTAGCCGGTGATCTCGCGCGAGCCCTCCCGCAGGATCAGGGCGTGTCCCGGCGGAACGCGCCGGACCCCTTCGTAGGGGGTGGAGTCGCGCAGCGCCTCGGGGGTCTCCGGGCAGGCGAGGAGGGCGGCGAGGTGGCCGATGTCGAGCTGGGCCTCGACGAGGTCGGCGAGCGGCAGGGCGGCGGTGGCGTACGCGGTGCCGCCGGCCCACGGGGTGTGGAACACCGGCCGGGCGCCCGCGAGATCACCGGTGACGGTGACCCGGCGGCCCGCCTTGACGACCGCCGTGTAGCTGCCGGGCCAGGCGGTGAGGTGCCGCAACGCGCCCCCGCGCGCGGTGAGCAGGCCGATCCGCAGTTCCTCGTCGCTGGCGGCGCAGCAGCCGAGGACGGCGAGGCGGGTGTCGTCGTCGACGGCCACCACGCGCACCTCGTCGGGCCGCCAGTCGCCGACCGCCCACAGCGGATCGGGGTCGCCCCACAGGAGTTGTGCGCCCACCGGTTGCACCGTGCGCCCCTCGGTGGCGGCCGCGCGGCCGGAGCCGTTGGCCCGCGCGGTGCCGTAGCGGTCGTCCGCGCCGTAGCCGCCGCCGAAGTCACCTCCGTAGCCGGTGCTTCCGTAACCGCCGCCCGGCGAGCCGTGGGTGCCGCTCACCGAGCCCGCCCGGGCCCCGGCCCTCGTGGCGACGTTCGCGGCGACACTGCTCCAGCCCACCAGCCATCGCATCGGCGCCTCCACGTCCGTTTCGGTGGGAGACATGCTGCCACGACAACGGCGCACGGGGCGGAGTCCGGGTGCACGCGCGTGAAAGCCGAATGCGCCCCTGGCATGGGCCAGTTGGCCACAGGCGTCATTCGGCCAAATATCACCCCTGCCCCAGGGGGGTGTACGGCGTCCGGGCAGCCGCCCGCGCGCGTACCGCGGCTCGCCCGTCCTCGGCTGTCCGGGAGGCGCTCGCGCCCCCCGGAGCCGTCCGCCGCCCGCGGGGAATGGGGCGGCGGTGTCCCCCGGCCCACTGGTCCGGACACCCTCCCGGCCGATCGGGCCGACCCACGCGTCACTCATGGAAGCGCTCCCCCGGCGGCCCGGGCGAGAGCGCACGGCCGGGCGCACGGCCACACGGCGGGAGCACGGGCCGGGCGGCCGGACCCGATCGTCGGTCGTTCACACAACAATCTCGCCATACGGAACACCGCCCCTTAACGGTAGGGATGCGGCGAACTACGCTGTGTTTACGAATGCCGCACGCCTATGCCCGGCGTCGTGGCGGCCGTCTGGGGTTGTCGAGGGGTGGCGTCATGTCCAGGGAGCAACGCGGGCCGAACGAAAAGCTCGGCACGGTTCTCGCCCTCGCGGGAATCAGCAACGCCGGGCTGGCCCGGCGCGTCAACGACCTCGGTGCGCAGCGGGGTCTGACGCTTCGTTACGACAAGACCTCGGTCGCCCGGTGGGTGGCCAAGGGCATGGTGCCGCAGGGCGCCGCACCGCATCTGATCGCAGCCGCGATCGGCCAGAAGCTCGGCCGGCCCGTGCCGCTGCACGAGATCGGGCTCGCGGACGCCGATCCGGCGCCCGAGGTGGGTCTCGCCTTCCCGCGTGACGTGGGTGAGGCGGTGCGCTCGGCGACCGACCTGTACCGGCTGGATCTCGCCGGCCGACGGGCCGGGGGCGGCGGCATCTGGCAGTCGCTCGCCGGGTCGTTCGCGGTGAGCGCCTACGCGACGCCCGCGTCCCGCTGGCTGATAACCCCCGCCGACCCCTCGGTCGAGCGCGAGGCGCCGCAGCACGGGGGCCTCCTCGGGACGGCGGGCGGGACGGGTGCGGCCGGAGCGGGAGGCACGGGTGGCGGTACGGCCGCCGCCCCGGAGCACGCGCGCGTGGGGCACAGCGACGTCGCCAAACTCCGCGAGGCCGCCGAGGACGCGCGCCGCTGGGACTCCAAGTACGGCGGCGGGGACTGGCGTTCGTCCATGGTCCCCGAGTGCTTACGCGTGGACGCGGCCCCGCTGCTCCTCGGCTCCTACTCGGACGAGGTCGGCAGGGCCCTCTTCGGCGCGACCGCCGAGCTGACCCGGCTCGCCGGCTGGATGGCCTTCGACACCGGGCAGCAGGAGGCCGCCCAGCGCTACTACATCCAGGCGCTGCGGCTCGCCCGTGCCGCCGCCGACGTGCCCCTCGGCGGCTACGTCCTGGCGTCCATGTCCCTCCAGGCCACCTACCGCGGCTTCGCGGACGAGGGAGTCGACCTCGCCCAGGCCGCGCTGGAACGGAACCGGGGGCTCGCCACCGCCCGCACCATGTCCTTCTTCCGGCTCGTCGAGGCACGCGCGCACGCGAAGGCCGGCGACGGGCCGGCCGCGGCGGCGGCGCTCAAGTCCGCCGAGGGCTGGCTGGAGCGCTCCCGGGAGGGCGACGGCGACCCGACCTGGCTGGGCTTCTACTCGTACGACCGGTTCTGCGCCGACGCCGCCGAGTGCTACCGCGACCTGAAGGCGCCCCGGGAGGTGCGCCGCTTCACCGAGCAGGCGCTCTCGCAGCCGACCGAGGAGTTCGTCCGCTCGCACGGGCTGCGGCTCGTGGTGTCCGCCGTCGCCGAGCTGGAGTCGGGCAACCTGGACGCGGCCTGCGCGGCCGGCACGCGCGCGGTGGAGGTGGCCGGGCGGATCTCGTCGGCGCGGACGACGGAGTACGTACGGGACCTGCTGCACCGGCTCGAACCGTACGGGGACGAGCCGCGCGTGAGGGAGCTGCGGGAGCGGGCCAGACCGCTGCTCGTCGCCCCGGCGTGACACGCGTCCCACGGCGGGGGCGTTTAGCGGCGTTGTCAGTGGGCCAGTGCACTATCGGGGGTGGGAGGTGGCGCTGGTGTTTGACTGTGACGTGCTGGTGATCGGCGGCGGGATCGTCGGTCTGTCGACGGCGTACGCGCTGACGCGCGCCGCTCCCGGCACCCGGGTCACGGTCCTGGAGAAGGAGCACGCCCTCGCGCGCCACCAGACCGGGCGCAACAGCGGGGTGATCCACAGCGGGATCTACTACCGGCCGGGCTCGCTCAAGGCCCGGTTCGCGGTCGAGGGCGCGGCCGAAATGGTCAAGTTCTGCGCGGAATGGGGCATTCCGTACGAGGTGACGGGGAAGCTCGTCGTCGCCACCGCGCGCGAGGAGCTGCCCCGGCTGCACGCGCTCGTGCAGCGCGGCAGGGAGAACGGCATCCCGGTGCGCGAGCTGGGCCCGGCGCAGATCAGCGAGTACGAGCCCCGGGTCCGCGGCCTGGCCGCGATCCACGTCGGCACGACCGGCATCTGCGACTACGGAGCGGTGTCCGCCCGGCTCGCGGAATCCTCCGGCGCCCGCATCCTGTACGGCGCGGAGGTGGTCCAGGTCGACCGCCGGCCATGGGGCGTCGCCGTGCGCACGGCGGACGGCCGGGTGGTGCGGGCACGGGTCCTGGTGAACTGCGCGGGGCTGCACTGCGACCGGATCGCCCGGCTCGCGGGCGACGACCCGGGCATGCGGATCGTCCCCTTCCGGGGCGAGTACTACGAGCTGGCGGACCCCTCCCTCGTGCGGGGACTGGTCTATCCGGTCCCGGACCCGGCGTTCCCCTTCCTCGGCGTGCACCTGACCCGGGGCATCGACGGCGGCGTCCACATCGGGCCGAACGCTGTCCCGGCGCTCGCCCGCGAGGGATACGGCTGGTCGGTCGTCCGCCCGCGCGAGCTGGCCGGCACCCTGGCCTGGCCCGGCTCCTGGGCCATCGCCCGGGCGCACTGGCGGTACGGGGCGGGGGAGCTGCGCCGGTCGGTGTCGAAGCGCGCCTTCACCGAGGCGGTACGGCGGCTCCTCCCGGTGGTCGAGGAGTCGGACCTGCGCCGCGCGGCACCCGGCGTACGGGCGCAGGCGGTCCTGCGGGACGGGACGCTCGTCGACGACTTCCTGATCCGCGAGGCGGCCCGCACGGTCCACGTGCTGAACGCGCCCTCGCCGGCGGCGACGGCGTCCCTGCCGATCGGGCGCGAGGTCGCCGGGCGGGCGCTGGCGCTCCTGTAGCCGCCTCCGCCGCCGCCCCGGCGGCCGTCTCCTCGGCCGCGCGCCCGGTCCGCCTGCGGTCGTAGAATCAGGGCATTGTGTCTGAGCAGCCAGAGAACACCCCGCAGCCCGCCGCCGCGCCCGCCGAAGCCGTACAGCCCGTCGCGCGGCGGGGCAGTCGGATGTTCGCCCCCGGCGAGGGTCCCCTGCCCGATCCCGCCGGTGCGCACCACGAGCGCCGCATCCGGAGCTTCCAGCCGCGCCGCAGCCGCGTCACCTACGGCCAGGCCGAGGCGATGCTCAAGCGGTGGCCCGACTGGGGCCTCGACATCGACGGCAAGCGGATCCTCGATCTCGGCGAGATGTTCGACGGCCTTCCCGTCGTCCTGGAGATCGGCTTCGGCATGGGCGAGGCGACCGCGCAGATGGCCGCCGCCGACCCCGGCACCGGCATCCTCGCCGTCGACGTCCACACTCCCGGCCAGGGCAATCTGCTCGGCCTCGCCGACCGCAACGGCCTGACGAACGTCCGGGTCGCCAACGGCGACGCGATCATCCTGCTCCGCGAGATGCTCGACAAGGACTCCCTCGACGGCTGCCGGGTCTACTTCCCCGACCCGTGGCCCAAGGCCCGCCACCACAAGCGGCGGCTGATCCAGCCCGAGTTCCTCAGCCTCCTCGCGACCCGGCTGAAGCCCGGCGGCGTGCTGCACTGCGCCACGGACTGGGAGGAGTACGCGGAGCAGATGCTGGAGGTGCTCTCCGCGCACCCGGACTTCGAGAACACCCGGGAGGACGGCGGCTACGCGCCCCGGCCCGACTTCCGCCCGGTCACCCGCTTCGAGGGACAGGGCCTGGACAAGGGCCACGTCGTGCACGACCTGCTGTTCCGGAGGAAGTGACCGGAGGGGGGTTCACCGGGGCGAGGGACCGGGCGGCGACCCGGTCACGGACGTGACCGGGTCCCGTAACCGCCTCGCCCACTGTCGGTGCGGGTCGTTAGGGTCGCTCACGTGTCGAACCCCGTCCCCGGCGAAACCACAGCCGGCCCCGAGGCCGCTCCCGTCCCCCACCGGGACACCGAGGAGCCGGCCTTCCCTGCCGTCGCCGACCGGTCCCAGTGGCGCTACCGGCCCCGCAGGGACTTCTGGCGCAGCCGGGTCTTCCGGGCCGTCACCCTGATCACCGTGCTCGCGATCTGCGCCCTGGTCATCCTGGCCCTGGTCCGCGAGCAGACCGGCACCGAGGGCTTCCTCGTCGGCCTGGGCCTCGCGGTGTTCCCCGTGCCCCTCCTGATGGCCGCGTTCCGCTGGCTCGACCGGGTCGAGCCGGGGCCCTGGAAGAACCTGCTCTTCGCGTTCGCGTGGGGGGCCTTCGCCGCCGCGCTCGTCGCGATCCTGGCGAACTCCTTCGCCGTCCGATGGATCGCGACGGCCACCGCCGACCCGGCATCGGCCGACACCCTGGGGGCCACGGTCGTCGCGCCCGTGGTGGAGGAGAGCGCGAAGGCGGCGGCGGTCCTGCTGCTCTTCCTCTTCCGGCGGCGGCACTTCGGCGGGCTCGTCGACGGGGTCGTGATCGCCGGGTTCACCGCGACCGGCTTCGCGTTCACCGAGAACATCCTGTACCTGGGCAACGCCTTCGGCGAGGACCAGGAGTTCGGCGCCTCGGGCCTCGGCTCGGTGACCGCCGCGACCTTCTTCGTACGGGTCGTGATGTCGCCGTTCGCGCACCCGCTCTTCACCGTGCTCACCGGCATCGGCTTCGGTCTCGCCGCGCTCGCCCCGCGCGGCAAGCGGCTCCGCAAGGTGCTGCTGCCGATCGCCGGACTGCTGCTCGCCATGGGGCTGCACGCCGCGTGGAACGGCTCGGCCACCTTCGGCGGCCCGCTGACCTTCTACGCGGTGTACGGGGCGCTCATGGTCCCCGCCTTCGGCCTGCTGACCTGGCTCGCGGTGTGGAGCAGGCAGCGCGAGCTGCGCACGATATCCGGGGAGCTCCCGGCGTACGCGGCGGCCGGCTGGATCGCCCCCGCCGAGCCGCTCGCGCTCTCCTCGATGCGCGCCCGCCGGCTGGCCCGGTCCTTCGCCGCGCGCGCGTACGGGCCGCCGGCCTCGCGGGCGGTCGGCGAGTACGAGTCCTTCGCGACGACCCTGGCGTTCCTGCGGAACCGGGCCCGGCGCGGCACGGCGGGCCCCGACTTCCCGGCCCGCGAGCAGGAGCTGCTGCACCATCTGTGGCAGCGCCGGGAGGTCGCGTCCCCCGCGCTCACGTACGCGGCGCGGGCGACGGGCCGGGTGTGGGCGCCGCCGCAGTACCTGGACTACGGCGGCTACAACCCGTACCGCAGCTAGGTCGTGTCGTCAGGCCGAGGCCTGCGTGAGGAGGGTCAGCTCGGCCTCCGTGAGGGTCAGGCCGGCGGCGGCGACGAGCGCCGGCACCTGCTCGACCGTACGCGCCGAGGCGATCGGCGCGGCGACCGTCGGGCGGGCGGCGAGCCAGGCGAGGGCGACGGTGGCGAGTTCCGCGCCGTGCGCCTCGGCGACCGTGTCGAGCGCGGAGAGCACGGCCCGGCCCCGCTCGGTGTCGAGGTGCCCGCCGGCCCCGGCGGCGCGGACGCTGTCGACGGTGGCGCCGGGACGGTACTTGCCGGTGAGGAAGCCGGCGGCGAGGCCGTAGTACGGGACGGCGGAGAGCCCGGCCCGCTCGACGGTCTCCAGGAGGGGGCCCTCGTAGGTGTCACGGGAGACCAGGTTGTAGTGCGGCTGGAGGGCCACGTAACGGGCGAGGCCCTCCGACTCGGCGAAGTCGAGGGAGGCCCGCAGCCGCTCCGGGGAGATGTTGGAGGCGGCGACGGCACGCACCTTGCCGTCCTTCACCAGCTGGTCGAGCGCGGTGACGATCTCCTCCACGGGCACCGACTCGTCGTCGAAGTGCGTGTAGTAGAGGTCGATGCGGTCGGTGCCGAGGCGGCGCAGCGACTCCTCCGCGCCGGCCTTGATGGTGGTGGCGGAGAGCCCCTTGAAGTGGGGGTGGGCGCCGACCTTGGTGGCGACGACGATGTCGTCGCGGTTGCCGCGGGAGGCGAGCCACCGGCCGATGACCGTCTCGGACTCGCCGCCCTCGTTGCCCTCGGCCCAGGCGGAGTAGACATCGGCGGAGTCGACGAAGTTTCCGCCCGCGGCGGCGTAGGCGTCGAGGACGGCGAAGGACTGTTCCTCGTCGGCGGTCCAGCCGAAGACGTTGCCGCCCAGGGCGAGCGGGAAGACGTGCAGGTCGGAGCTGCCCAGCGGGCGGAGAGAGGTCATGACCACTCAACCTTCCGCGCCGCCGGGCGTATTCCGTACCAGCGGCTCTCAGAGGGTGAGGCCCTTGGAGCGGAGCCAGTCCGCCGGGTCGATGCCGGTGCCGCCGGGCGTGTGGACCTCCATGTGGAGGTGGGCGCCGGTGACGTTGCCGGTGGCGCCGACGCGGCCGATGGTCTCGCCGGTGCCCACGGTCTGGCCCGCGCTGACCGTCATGGACGAGAGGTGGCAGTACCAGACCTCGGTGCCGTCCGACAGCTCGAGCACGATCCGGTAGCCGTACGAGCCGGACCAGCCGGCGGACTTGACGGTCGCGCCGTGCACGGCCTTCAGCGGGGTGCCGGTGGGAGCGGCGAAGTCGAGGCCGGTGTGGTAGCCGGAGGACCACATCGAGCCGGACTGCATGTACGTGGCGGTGAGGGTGTACGAGGAGACGGGCAGCGAGTAGCTCGCGGCGAGCTTGGCGAGGCGCTCGGCCTCGGCCGCGGCTTCGGCCTTCGCCTTGGCTTCCGCCTCCGCCTTGGCCTTCGCTTCCGCCTCGGCCTTCGCCTTGGCCTCGGCGGCCGCCTTCTCCGCCGCGTCGGCCTTGGCCACCGCCTCGGCCGCGGCCTTATCGGCCGCCGCCTTCTCCGCCGCGGCCATGTCGGCGGCGTCGGCGGAGGCCTGCTGCTGCTCGGCCTGCTGGAGGATGCGGGCGCGCAGGGCCTCGCCCGCGTCGCCGGCGCCGGTGGCGGTCCTGGCGAGCTGCTCGGCCCCGGCGTCCTGCTCCTGGTCGAGGGTCGTGTAGGTCGCGGCGGTCAGCGGGTTCGGGTTGGCGCGGGCCGCGCTGACCGTCTCCTCGGGCTCGTCGGGCAGGAGGTCGCCGACGCCCGGGAGGTCGTGGGCGTCCGGGAGTCCGAGGTCCGGGAGGTCGGGAAGGTCCGGGAGCGAGATCGCGACCGGGGGCTTCTCCTGCGCGGTGGCGAGACCGCCGGCACCGACGGCCGCGATGACACCGACACCGAGGACGGTGGAGGAACGGGCGAAGTTGGAGCGCTGCTTGACGACCCGGTGACGACCGCCGGCGCGGCTCTCGGCGCGGAGGGATCCCTCGGTGGGGTTCCACTCGGTGTCCGGGGCGGCGGGACCCGCACCACCACCGAAGGCATCGAAGGGGGCTTCGGGTACGGGAGTGTTGGACGCCACGGAGGCGCGCTCCTTTCCTTCCTTCTCGCCTACCGGGTTAGCTGACGGGTTCGGAGCAGGAAGGTCTCCTACGGGCACGGTCGCACAGGTGCGAAAGGCCCGATTCACCCCAAGTGGTGGTTCCCCGGTTCCTCTTCAGGATTCGGCGCGTGCGCACGGTGCCGCCTCTTGCGACGGCTGAAACGACCGCGCTGCGTTATCGAACGTTAATAGACAGGGCCTCCCGATTCCAAGCCGTTCCTCTTGATCATTCATTGAAATGGGAGGGAATGGTCCGAGTTGACCCCGCTTCAGAAAGGAGCCGCGAACTCCGCTCGATCTGACGTTATGTCAATTGTTATCGCAGCGGCACCTCGTGACTACGGCCGGTGACCGGGCCCGCCCGGCGGCACCACCGGCATCGTCCGCCGCCGCCCCTGCTGCCCCGCCGCCGGCCGGCTCACCGCGAGCAGTGCCATGTCGTCCGTCGACCGCCCGCCGGTGTGCAGCCGTACGTCGTCCACGAGCGCGTCGAGCAGTTCCTCGGGCCCCGGGAAGATCCGTCCGGCGAGCCGGTCCACCGGGTCGTAGAAGACGCCCGCGGCGTCCCGCGCCTCGGAGAGGCCGTCGGTGTAGAAGAGGAGCGTCGCGCCCGGCGGGAACGGCCGCGCCTCGGCCCGGTCCGGCCATCCCGCCAGATCGCCCATGCCGAGCGGCAGCGCCGGCTCGGCGGGCTCCAGTGGGTCCAGGCGCCCGTCGCCGTACAGCATCAGCGGCGGCGGGTGGCCGCGGTTGACCACCCGTACGAAACCGTCGAAGGTGCCGCCGCCGTCACCGCGCGGGATCTCGGCGAGGACGGCGGTGGTGAACCCCTCGAAGGCGTCGAGCCCGTCCCTGCGGGTGCCCTCCCGGGCCAGCGCCCGTTCGAGGCGATGCGCCACGCCCTCCAGGGTCCGTTCCTGCTCGGCCGCCTCCCGGAAGGCCCCGATGACGACCGCGACGGCCTCGACGGCCTCCATGCCCTTGCCCCGGACGTCCCCGAGGACGAGCCGCACCCCGTAGGGGGTGTCCTGGACGGCGAACAGGTCGCCTCCGATGAACGCGTCCGCCTGCGCCGCCTCGTAGTGCGCCGCGCACTGCAGCCCGCCGATCCGCTCGGCGGGCGTCGGCAGCAGGGCCTTCTGCGCGGTCTCCGCGATGACCCGCGCCGAGGCGAGCCGTTCGCCGCTGCGGCGCACCACCCGGTTGATGAGCAGGGCGAGCGCGGAGACGGTGACGACGGTCAGGGTCTCGGTCAGGGCCGGGACGTCGTCCACGGTGCCGTCGGAGAAGTGCAGCCCGACGGAGGCGAGGACGGCGGCGATCCCGGTGAGGAGCGTCGTGAGCATCGAGAAGAAGGGCGCGGCGATCAGCGGGGCGGCGGCGAGCATCGGCGAGGCGGTGTACGGGGCCGGGGTCGCCACGTCGAAGACGACACCGCCCACGATGACCAGCGGCGGCAGCGCGCGGATGAACCGCCTGGCACCGCCGTACGCGGGACCGTCCCGGCCGCCCCGCCGCCTGCCGCCCGCCGCTCCTAGGGGGTGCCCCACCTGTGCTCTCCTGCCCGGTCCGTACCGGCCGCGGACCGTACCGCGCCCTCCCAGGGTGGCCGCCGCCCCGGAAGGCGGCGACTCCCACGGGGCCGACTGGCGTACGGACGGGGGAACGGCGCGGCCGGGACGGCCGCTCGGGGCTCGGACCCGCCGCTCAGTCCGACGCGGGCTCCTTCCGTGCGGGCTCCGCCGACGCGGGCTCCTTCGGTACGGGCTCCGCCGACGCGGGCTCCTTCGGTACGGGCTCCGCCGACGCGGGCTCCTTCGGTACGGGCTCCGCCGGTACGGGCTCCGCCGCCAGGCGTCCGCCCCGGGCCAGCAGCGCCATCGCCGCCGCGCACCCCAGACCCACCGCGCACAGCGCGAGCCACGGCAGCGCCGACCAGCCGGTCACGTCGAGCAGCGCGCCCGTGCCCAGGTTCCCGAGGGTGATCCCGATCCCGCACACCGTGTTGTAGAGCCCGTAGTGGGTGGCCACCCAGCGCCCCCGGGACAGCGCGACGACGGTGTCCATCTCGTAGGGGTAGAGCACCGCGTTCGCCACCGCCAGGACCGCCGCGCACAGCAGCAGCCCCACCAGCCCCCGGCCGAGCGCGGCCGGGAGCAGGAACGCGCCGCCCATCAGGGCGAGCCCGAGGACCAGGCACCGCTCCCGGCTCAGCCGCCGCTTGCACCAGGCGGTGATCCGCAGTTGCCCGGCGAGGGCGACCAGCGCCGAGACGACGAAGAGCGCCGTCGTGGGGCCGGTCCCGCCGGCCGCGAGCGGCAGCGCCAGATAGACCTGGAAGGACAGCACGTACGAGCCGGTCATCGCGAGCGAGAACAGCCAGAAGGTGCGGTGGGCGAGGACCGTGCGGAACTGCCCCCGTGCCTCCCCGGCCCGTGCCGCCTTCCCTCCCCGTACGGGCATGTACCTGAGCTGCACCAGGGTCAGCCCGGCGAAGAGGACCGCCGCCACCACGCACGTCAGCCGGAACGACACCCCTGTCAGGGCCACCCCGACGAGCGGCCCGAGCAGGATGCCCGCCTGGTAGTAGACGTTGAACAGCGCGAAGGCCTCCACCCGGCGCTCCTCCCCCGCCTCCGCCGCCAGACAGGCCCGGACGGCCGGGTTGAACAGCGCCCCGGCGAGGCCGGTCGCCAGCGAGGCGGCGATCAGCATCGGCAGCGACTGCGCGAACGCCAGCGCCCCGAAGCCGATCGTCCGCAGCGCGCAGCCCGCCACGATGAGCGGCTTGAAACCGAGCCGGTCGGCGAGCGCCCCGCCGACGAGGAACATGCCCTGCTGCGACAGGTTCCGGGCGCCGAGCACGAGCCCGACCGCCCAGGCCGCCATGCCGAGCCCGTCCGCGAGGTGCGCGGCCAGATACGGCATCAGCATGTAGAAGCCGAGGTTGATGGTGAGCTGATTGAGGAAGAGCAGCCGGACGGCCGGCTCGAAGGTGCGGCTCTGCTTCCAGACGCCGCCCCTGGCCTTCGCGGGCGCGGTCGCCGTCGTCACCGGACACGCTCCATGGCCTTGCGGGTCCAGCCGTCGACCGGCGCACCGGCCTCGTACCCCGCCGGGTCCTCCCGTACGGGCCCGTCGAGGAGACCGTGCGCCGCGCAGAACTCGTCGTTGAAGACGGTGTCGAAGTACCGCTGCGGCCCGTCCGGGAAGACGGCCGCGATCCGCGTCCCGCGCGGCCGGGTGCGGGCCAGCCAGCCGGCCACCAGCGCGACCGCGCCCACGCTCCAGCCACCGGTCGCGAACTGACGCGAGGCCAGGCGGCGGGCCGCCCGTACCGCCTCGGCCGGACCCACCCAGTGGACCTCGTCGAAGGCCCCGTGGTCCACGTTCTCCGGGTGGATGGAGGAGCCGAGGCCGCGCATCAGCCGCTCCCCGGCGGGCAGTCCGAAGACGGTGGAGCCGACGGAGTCCACGCCGACCAGTTCGAGCGCGGGGCTGCTGGTGGCGCGCAGCGCCCGGGAGATCCCGGCCGAGTGGCCGCCGGTGCCGACCGCGCAGACGAGGACGTCGATCCGGTCGAGCTGCCCGGAGAGTTCGGCGGCGAGCCCGGTGTAGGCGTCGGGGTTGTCGGGGTTCCCGTACTGGTTGGGCCACCAGGCCCCGTCGAGCCCCACCAGGAGTTCGGCGACCCGGTCCATCCGGGCCTGCTGCCAGCCGCCGTGCGGGCTGGGCTCGCGTACGACGTGGACCTGGGCGCCGTGGGCGACGAGCATCCGCTCGACGATCGGCTCCAGACCGGGGTCGGTGACGACGTGCACCGGGTGGCCGTGGAGGACCCCGGCGAGGGCGAGTCCGAGACCGAGGGTCCCGGAGGTCGACTCGACGATCGGGGCGCCGGGCCGCAGTTCACCGCGCCGGCGGGCCTGTTCGACCATGTAGAGGGCGGCGCGGTCCTTGATGCCGCCGAAGTTGAAGCCTTCGAGCTTGGCCCAGTAGCCGTCGTCGGTCCGCAGGACGGGCGTGTTGCCGACGGTCTGGTCGGCGAGCGGCAGCAGTCCTGCGGGGAGGGTCTTGCCGGGCGGAGTCGCGCCGGGCAGCGTCGTGCCGGGCAGCAGGGTGTTCATCGCGGGTACGTCCTCGGGGTGGCATGCGGAAGGGAACCTGGTCACGCGGGGGCATGACCCGGCTCAGTTCCGGTCGACTCCGAGGGCGATCAGCAGCCGGCCCGGCTCGGGGCCGGGTCCCGCCCTGCCCCGGACACAGCGCGCGCGGGGGTCGTCGCGGAGGTCGGCGGCGTACGGGAGGAGGACGGCCCCGCCGGCGTCCGGCGCGGCGAGGGGCGCGGCGGCGGCCTGCGCGGGGAGGTGGGCGTCGAAGGACCAGGCGTCCCCGGGCTGCTCGCAGCCGTGCGGCAGGGCGGGGGCGGAGGCGAGGGCCGTCGCGCCCGAGGGCGGCAGCGCGTGCCCGTGCGAGCCGTGGCAGACGCTCACGAGGAGGGCGAGGAGAGCGAGCAGGACGAGGACGGCGGGCGCCCGCCGTCGTACGTCCGTCACGCTGTCGTCACTCATGGTGCGCGTGACACTACGGTGGGGTACCGCGCGGCCGCAAAGAGGCGGGCACGGTTTTGGCCACCGTTTACATCTCCGGATTCCGCCTGCGCCTCCGGGGCTCCGGGCCTCCGGGTTCCGCCTGCGTCTCCGGGTTCCGCCCAGGGGTCCCCCCGAGGCAGGCCCTGGAGGCCCTATGGGCGCGTGAGTCCCTAGAGGTTCCGCTCCGCGTAGATCTCCAGCGCGTCCCGGACGAGGACGGCGGCGCCCTCGCCGTGCTTGTCGTAGGTGGCGGTGAAGCGCGGGTCGTCGACGTACATGCGGCCGAGACCGATCACGTACTCCTTGCTCGGGCTCGTCGTCGTCGAGAGCCACGCGACCTGCCGCCGCGCGATGGCCTGCACCTCGTCGCCGTCGGCGGGCAGGCCGTCCTTGAGTGCCTGCCCGAAGTCGCGGGCGATGCCGGCCTGCTCGCCCATGAACGCCTTCTTCCGCTCGGCGTCGAGCGAGCGCCACCAGCGGTCGCCCTTCGCGTACGCGTCGCGGCCCCAGCGTTCGGTGACCTCCTCCTCGTACGCCGTGTGGTCGAAGCCGTCGAACACTTCATCGGCCATGAGTTCTTCTCCGTTCTCGGTCTTGTGGAGAGTGGTCCGCACGGACGCGATCCGGCGCCCGAGGCGGTCCCGCTCCTGTTCCAGGAGCGCGAGATGGGTCCGCAGGGCCGCGGACGTGTCGCGCTGCCCCGCGAGGACCTCGGCGATGGCGGGCAGCGAGAGCCCCAGCTCGCGCAGCAGCAGGATGCGCTGCAGCCGCACGAGCGCCGCCTGGTCGTAGTACCGGTAACCGTTCGCGCCGATCCGGCTCGGTTCCAGCAGTCCGCGCTCGCCGTAGTGGCGGAGGGTGCGGCTGGTGGTGCCGGCCTTCTTGGCGATCTCTTGGATCGACCACTCCATACCGAGAACGCTAAATCTTGACGTTGCGTAAAGGTCAAGCGGAGGAAGGCCGGTCCCGTCGCGATCCCGGACAGTCGCGGTCCCGGGCATACGACGAAGGCCCGRATCCAGTGACTGGATCCGGGCCTTCGTTGCTACTGAGTAGCGGGGACAGGATTTGAACCTGCGACCTCTGGGTTATGAGCCCAGCGAGCTACCGAGCTGACCGGGGCGATCACGAAATCGGTTGGCGTCAGCAGCCGCAGTCGTCGGATCCGACCGGCGCCGTGAGGGGGTCCGCGGCCTTCTCCGCGGGCCCTTCCCAGGTCTCGTACGCGAAGCCCTCGCGCACCCAGTACTCGAAGCCGCCGAGCATCTCCTTCACCTGGAAGCCCAGCTCCGCGAGGGCCAGCGCGGCGCGGGTGGCGCCGTTGCAGCCGGGGCCCCAGCAGTACGTGACGACCGGCACGGACCGGTCGAGCAGCCGCTCGGCCTGCTCGGGGACGAGCGCGGTCGGCAGGTGGATCGCGCCGGGGACGTGCCCCTGGTCCCAGGAGGCGGTCGAGCGCGAGTCGATCACCACGAAGCCCGGGTCGGTGCCGTCGGCGGCGGAGGCGGCGAGCACGGAGGCCACGTCGGAGACGTCGGCGTGGAAGGCGAGGCTCGCGGAGAAGTACGCGGCAGCGGCGGCGGGCGTGGCCGGCGGGGTGCGGAGTACGGGGTTGACCTGCGTCGTTGTCGTCGTCATGGTGATCAATCTACGGACGATGATCACCGTACTGAAGAAGGGATCCACGGCGGCCTGGAGCCTCGACCGGGGAATCCCGGGCGTTCGAGTCGGGACGGCGTGGATCTCACAGCTCAGGACGGCACGGGCCGCTGCCCTCGCTTTTCGGCCACCGGCAGCGTGCGTGTCACATCGTCGGGGTGGAATCCGTCATGAGGACATGACGGGACGCGACGTACGCGAACGGGGAGACGCACGAGTGGAGCAGAACGAGAACGACCGGGAGCACGGGGACCGGACCGGAAGCGGTCCGGGCGACGAGGGCTGGGCCGGAAGCGACCGGGCCGGCGACGGCAGCCGGGCCCTCCGGGAGCGGTCCCGGGGCGACGCGGATGCCCTCGCCCGCCGCTTCGAGGCCGACCGCCGCCATCTGAGGGCGGTCGCCTACCGGATGCTGGGCTCGCTCAGCGAGGCCGAGGACGCCGTCCAGGAGGCCTGGTTCAAGCTCAGCCGCAGCGATGTCAGCACGGTGGAGAACCTCAGCGGCTGGCTGACCACCGTCGTCGGCCGGGTCTGCCTCGACATGCTGCGCTCACGCGGTTCGCGCCGCGAGGACCCGCTGGAGTACTACGTCCCCGACCCGGTCGTCCGGGTCGCCGACACCACCGACCCGGAACACGCGGCCGAGGTCACCGAGTCCGTCGGCCTCGCGCTGCTCGTCGTCCTGGAGACGCTGTCCCCGGCCGAACGGCTCGCGTTCGTCCTGCACGACATGTTCGCGGTCTCCTTCGACGAGATCGCGCCGATCGTGGACCGCACCCCGGCCGCCACCCGCCAGCTCGCCAGCCGCGCGCGCCGCCGCGTCCAGGACACCACCCCGGCCCCGGGGCCGGACGCCCGGCGGCAGCGGGAGATCGCGGACGCGTTCCTCGCCGCCGCGCACGGCGGCGACTTCGAGGGACTGCTCACCGTGCTGGACCCGGACGTGGTGCTGCGCGCCGACGGCGGCCGGACGCTCGCGGCGGTGTCCAAGGTCGTCCGGGGCGCCGAGGCGGTCATCTCGCAGGCCCTCACGTACGCCAAGTTCCGTACGGGAGCACTGTCGGTGGTCGTCAACGGCGCACCCGCGGTCCTGTCGGTCACGAACGGGCGGCCGAGCGCGCTCATGGCGTTCACGATCGCCGGGGACCGGATCGTCGAGCTGCACATCCTGGCGGACCCGGAGCGGCTGGCCGCGCTGGACCTGACGGAGGAGGAACTCGCGCGCGCGACGTACTGACACGAGCCGGGCGCGATCCGGCCGCGCCGGCCCGGCCCGGCCCGGCCCGAACCGGCCCGTCACGAACGCACGGGAACCCCCTGACGCCCGCTCACTTCCCCTTGGCGGCCGTCAGGGAGGCCCCGGCGACCAGCGAGACCACGGCGCTCGCGATGCCGAGGACGGCACCGGCGGCGACATCGCCCGGGTAGTGCACCCCGGTGTGGACCCGGGAGTAGCCGACGCCCATCGCCAGGACCTGGAGGGGTACGGCCGCGGGGGGCAGCACGACCCCCACGGCGGTGGCGAAGGCGACCGCCGACGCGGTGTGCCCGGAGGGGAAGGAGGCGGAGTCCGGCATCGGCACGTGCCGGCCCACCACCACCCGGGCCGCCTCCCGGTCCGGCCTCGGCCTGCGCACCAGCCGCTTGCCCAGCAGGTTGGCGGAGGCCGAGGCCACCGCGATGGCCCCGAGCCCGGTGAGCGCGGCGCGGCGCGGCCGGCCGGGGAAGAGGGCGAGCGAGGCGGCCACCGCGAACGAGATCTTGGAGTGGTTCGCGGCGGTGGAGAGCCTGCGGAGCCCGGTGTCGAGCGTGGGCGTGGGCGTGGCGGCGACGGCGGCGTACACGGCGCCGTCGACCGCGCGGAGGTCCTTCATGACGGCCCGGAGCGGGCTGGTCGTGGTCGTCCCGGTGGTCCCGGTCATGTGCCGCTCCTCGGTGCGGGTTGGTGGTGGGGGGAGGGGAAGGCGAGCTGGACGACGCGCAGCCAGTCCATGCGCGGCGGGGGATCGAGGGCGCCGGGCCGGTGCCGGGGCACGAGCACCCGGAGGGCGCGGGGGCGGAGGGTGCAGACGACGGGGGTGGGCAGGATCAGGGCCTCGCCGTCGACGGCGACGGCGATGGACCCACCGGCACGGGCCCCGGAGCCGGAGTCAAGCCCCGACCCTGAGTCCGCCCCTGAGTCGTAGCCGGAGCCCGACCCCGACCCGGAGCCCGCTCCCGACCCGGAGCCCGCCCCCGGCCCCGGCGCCTTCCCCAGCACCTCGACCCGGGCGGCCGTGAGGACGTTCAGGCCGGCCGCCTGGGTACCCCGTACGGCCATCTCGGCGGCGTCCGCGGCGCCGTCGACGCGGATGCCGATCACTCCGAGCGCGCCCCCGTCCAGGCGGGGCCGGCGGGCGGTGGCCGCGCCGAGGGGATCGGGGGTGGCGTACGGGTTGTTGCTGACGAGCAGGGCCTGCTGGGCGGGCAGCGGGGTGCCGTCGGCGGTGGCGTCGAGGCGGTCGCCCTCGCCGCCCTGGAGGAGGTCGGGCAGGACGGTGAGCGCGGTCCCGGCCTTGGCGTCGCGGTA
Source organism: Streptomyces sp. Root1304 (assembly GCF_001426405.1). Taxonomy (GTDB): domain Bacteria; phylum Actinomycetota; class Actinomycetes; order Streptomycetales; family Streptomycetaceae; genus Streptomyces. The sequence goes on from NZ_LMEP01000024.1 coordinate 31,576, forward strand.
CTCGGGGTGCTGGACGACGTCCGCGTACACGCCGAAGGAGACGGTGTTGACGAAGGGCCGGCCGGAGACGGAGCCCAGGTCGACCCGGAGTTCCTCGCCGTCGACGAGGGCGTCGAGACAGGTCGCCGGATCGTCGCGGTCGAGGCCCAGGTCGAGGGCGAAGTGGTTGCGGGTTCCGGCGGAGACGACGAGGAAGGGCAGGTCGTGCTCGGCGGCCACGGCGGCGACGAGCGCCTGTGTGCCGTCGCCGCCGGCCACTCCGAGCAGGTCGGCGCCGTCGGCGACGGCCTCCCGGGCGAGCGCGGCGACGTCGGTTTCGACGGCGGGGTCGAGCAGGATCACCCGGGCGCCGAGCCGCTCGGCGCGCTCGACGAGCCCGAAGCGGGCGACCTTCCCGCCGCCGGACTTCGGGTTCATGATGAGCACGGCCCGCCGGGGCCGGGGCAGCCGCTGCCCCCGGGCGAGATCGGTCCGCGTGTTCCGGTCCCGCGCGCCGGGGGTGTGGGGGATGCGCAGTGCGGCCCGCGCGCAGAGCAGGGCGCCGCCCCACAGGCCGAGGGCCACGAGGGCGGTGAGCCAGAGGCCGCCGACGACGTACAGACAGAGGACCGCGAGGGGAGCACCGACGGCGAGGAGCGCGCCGAGCACCCGCCTGGCCCCGCGGTGGGCGAGGAACCACCAGATCCCGACGGCCGAACAGGCGAGCCCCACGAGCCCGCTGAACAGAATGACGACCCCGCCCGCCCCGACCCCGGCGAGCAGGAGGACGACGGCGGCGCCCGCCGATGCCAGCGCGCACCTGGCGAGCCGTCTGGCCTCCCCCACCGGATCGACGGATCCGCTCACCGCCACCGACTCCACCTCCACGTCAGGCGTCCACGTCCCAGATTCCCCCACGGTGCCCCACACCGCGCTCCGGGGGTACCCGGTCGCCAAGAACCGCCCCCCGCACGAGCCCGTACCCTTCACCCACCTGAACGCGAAAACGCCCCGACCGGTTGAACGGTCGGGGCGTTCAGGAGACGAACCGAAATGATCGAACGAGTCCGCGCCGTCCTCGTCACCGCAGACGACACGATGCTGGTCATCCGCCGCACCAGGCCCGGCATCCCCGAGTACTGGGTCCTGCCCGGCGGCGGCGTCGAACCCGGTGACGCGTCCCGGGAGGCCGCCCTCCACCGGGAGATCCACGAGGAGATCGCGGGGAAGGCCGACATCATCCGCCTCCTCCACACGACGGAGACCGACGACGAGCGCCAGCTCTTCTACCTCGCCCGCATCGCCACCTGGTCCTTCGACGACCGCACCGGCCCCGAGTTCAGCGCCGAAGGCCGCGGCGAGTACGCGCTGGAGGAGATCCCGCTGACCCTGGAGGGGCTCGACGGCATCGACCTCAGGCCCGAGGAGATCGCCCACGTGCTGAGGGGAGCCATCGGCACCGGAAGCCTCGCGGGCGAGGGATCGTTCTGAGCCCGTCGAGTACGTCGACACGCCATCAGGGCTGACTCTGAAATGAGTCGGCCCTGATGGCTTCGCCACGTGCCTGTGTTCCTGGACACCCAGCAGGTCTTGCACTCTCTTGCTTGTCCAGGCCAGTTCATGAGCCAGTTTGGAAACCGAGAGGCCTGCTTCCTCTGCCGCCAGGTTGAAGGCTTGTCCGAGCATCGAAGGCTGCTCACCAGGGAAGTTCGAGACCGACTCCGCAGTGAAACCCGGTTGGCCGTCGAGAGCGCGTAGGCGCTGGTACGTCCTGCTGGCAGTGGCGTCGGAGATCAACCCCAGCTCGCGGCAGCGGTAGACGAGCGAATGGAGAGAGACTCCCCAGACTCCTCTGAGCTCGGCCAAGCGTGCAAAATCCATTCGCCGCGGCAGGAACGGCAGGATGCTGGCCTGGGGAGTCAGGAACTCGGCGGCGAAGGCGTCAGCCTCCTTCACCGTGAAGCACAAGGTGGCCCAGCTCATGGGCAGCCGTGAACCGGTGCCGGTAGATGTCGTCGGCCCGGTTGGCCGTCAGAACGACGAGCGGCCGCGCAGCCCGGGTTGAAAAGGCGTCCACGCTCGCAGCGGAGGGATCACTGGCAGGCGGCATGACCACCACGATCCCGTGGGACTCCATCCGCCTCACCAAATGCGTGACCGGACCGTCGCCGAGCCCCCAGCGCCTGCGAAGCTCGCGAGCGGCGGACACGGGGTCGGTGGACCAGACAGGCCGAACGGTACCGCGCGATCCAGACGGAACCAGGCTGTGCCGGAACGTCCGCTCACGCATCGCTCACGCATCGAGCCGATCGATGCTCGGGCGGGTGGTTGCAGGAACCTCACCAATGAAGCTGTCTCGGCGAGAAGCAAGGCGCCCGATGTTCACAGCCGCTACGCGTTGTGAGCGCCCCACACTTGCGCTCCGTTGGTTACGGACAGGGCCTCACGCCTACGCTCCACGTGCCCAGTGATGGCGTTGTACTCGATGAGCTCACCCGTTGCCTGGTCAATCATGAGGAGATTGGCTTGGGACCATGCTGCTGCGAGGCTCTCGTCCAGGTCTGCGGTCTTGTCCAGGGCAGTGAAGGCGCCGAGGTCTTGACATGAGTCTTCGTCGAGGTCCAGCACGCCCAGGTGGGTTCCGTGGTCGGTACGAACGGCTGAGGCGTACCAGCGTCCGCCGGGGGCGATAGTGCCCGATCCGACCGGGTCTCCGGCTTCGCAGGTGGGTGCGTTCCTCGACTTCCTGGCCTGTACGTCGTAGATCTTGATGCAAGCGCCTGTGGCGCACTCGTCGGCTCGCCACACGATCTGATCCGCGTCTGCGGCAAGCACGGTGGCCCCCTCCGCGACAACCGCGCTGACAGCACCGTTCTGGTCGAGCAGGACAACCGACGTCCGGGCCCGAGCCGCGTTTCCCGAGCCCGTGACATCGCCCGTGGTCTGGTGGGCGACGATCCCCTGGCGTGTCTGGCCCACGGGCTCGATGCCGCAGGGCATGGAGATGACCCGGCGCGCAGGGTGGCCAGAGGTCTCGTGCTCGGCGGCGGAGTACTTCGCGCGCACCGTTGTGGGCAGTTCCTGGCCCTCACAAGCCGCGACGGACTGCTCTGTAACTGCCCACACTTTCCCGTTATCAACGCCGGGGAACCATGCGGTCGCCTGCCCGAGCAGAGTTGCCTTGCTGGGATCGTCGGGCGAGATAGCCACAATCCCGCCATCGCGGATGCCCACGATGTCTCCGGAACTCAATTGGCGCGGGGCGGTGAGGCGATAAGTGTCCAACTTCTCTGTGCCGTCCGGCCGTGGTCCCACGATCTCGGGCTTGGCGTCTATGCGCTTGAGAACAGCGATCTCGCCGCCGAGGTTCACGACGACGCCTTGGGCAGACTGTTCGCCGGTGTCGTCCTGTGAGCAGCCTGCGACCCCGGCAATAGCCAGGACTGTGGCGGCATAAACCGCCACGAGGCGGCGGCGATGGGCGTCTCGTACGGAGCCCTGTGTTGCGGCCATCCCGTATCCCCCAGAGAGTTGGTAGAGGTCGTAACTGCGCGGTGGGGGCGGTTGGTCGTGCCGCCCCCACCACAGTTTTTCAGGGCTTCGGTGCGCAGGGTCCTGTCGCGATGCATTCGGAGTAGAACGGGTACGCAGTGATGCCCCACAGCTTCCCCGCGTTGCCCAGCTTCCTGGCTCCACAGGTCGACGTGTCCTGCCACTTCTCCACGATGAACGTCGTGCGCTCGATCTTAGGGGTGGTGTACCCGTACCTGTGGCCCGGGACGTTTATCGTGTTGGAGAACACCACGCCCTTCGCGGTGTGGTCCGTGATCGTGTTGCTGGTCTTGCCCTGGACCTCGGCGACCGCGAACTTCATGGTCCCGCCCAGCTCGGCGGTCCATTCAGATTGCTTCACCGCTGTGGTCGTCATGTCGTAGCGCAGAATCGCCGATGCCGAACCGGAGTTGAACTTACCGGCAGTGCTGCCGATTGCTTCGTACTTGGCCGGATAGGCGACGACTTTGTACCAGATGTCCGGCGGGCACGAGTCCGGTGCCTGCACGTCGGCCGATGCCGTCGGCGCCAGCAGCAGACCGGCACCGAGCAGCAGTGAGCCGATGAACGCTCCCCCGCGCGTGGACCTACGCATGGTGATTCCCTCCCGTTTGCATTCACCCCCCGTTGGTCGAGTGCTTCACGCTGAGTCAATCAGTAGCACCGCGAGCAATAAAGCGAATTGAGGTACATCTGAGATTGGCCGCCAATAACTCGAACCTGACATAGTCTTCTTGACGCGAAGAGCGTCGCATGCTTGACAGGTCAAACACAGAACCCGACCCAGGGTCGCGAATTAGCGGTATCTTTGATTCCACTTCTCGTGCTTAGCAAACGCCTCTACGAAACAGTCACATCCCCCTCCCCGCGCGGCGGGATGGAGTGCCCCGGGCGCCCATGCGGAAGAATTCTTCTATTTTGCATAGATATTCGGCACTGGTGGCCTCAAACGGCGTTTTGTCCGAGGATGGTGAGAGAGGTGGCGATTCGGTTCTTCCTACGCTGTCGCGGCGGGCGGATCGTGCGCAGTTGGCCGGCCTCTCTCAGACGTAGGGCGTGTCGGTGAGTTCGCTCATCCATCGGTACCAAGAACCGGGACTTGTGCCTGATATGACGATCAGCCGCGCGTACCAGCGGCTTAGGGGCCTCAGCGGACAGCCGGGCTTTGCCCCGGAGTCGGTCCACGGGTCCCGGAGAGCAGCCGGTGACGCTTCGCACGGCATGCGAGCTGGCGGAACAAGACACCGGGCCAACCACCCTCCTCCTTGCAGCGGAACTCGGCCTCCGGCGCGGCGAGGCGGTCGGCCAGGACTGGCACGAGACCGACCTCCACGCCGGCCTCATCACCCCTGCCAAGGAGATCGTCGTCGACGGCTGGGACCCGTACGAGTCCGAGCCGAAGACCGACGGCAGCGCGGGCACGATCGCCCTCGACAGCGTGAACATCCAGGTCCTGCCCGCGCCCAGAAGGCCCGCCAGGCGAAGGAGCGGAAGGAGGCCGGCGCCGCCTGGCAGAACACGGGCAAGGTCTTCACCAAGGAGGACGGCTCCTGGCTCCACCCGGAGACGGTCTCGGAGACCTTCCGCCGCATCCTCGCCACCACCGACCTCCCGCCCATCACCCCGCGGGACCTCCGCCACGTCTCGGCGACGCTCACGCACGGCGCCGGCGGCGACATCCACACGATCAAGGAGACCCTCCGCCACTCCACGATCACCCTGACCTTGGACACCTACACAAGCCTCCTCCCGGAGGTCGGTCGCGCGGTGGCCGAGGCAGCCGCCGCGCTTGTCCCCCGGATGAACAGGGCCCAGGCACCGTCAGAGCCCAGTTGAGGGCCCACGCGCCTGCGATGCCGTATGGAAGGGTGGCCGTCATGGACTGGCAGTCTGAGAGCCCGGAGCTTTGGGCCTTCCTGGGGTCGCTGCGCCAAGGCGAGATCATGTCCGGCACGATCTCGGCGATCGAGCGGTTCGGTGTGTTCGTGGCCTTGGACAACGGCCCCGGCCATCCCATGTTTCCCGGCGTCGGGCTCATCGCGATCCCCGAACTGTCCTGGCGGCACATCAACGCGCCCACCGATGTAGTCGAAGTCGGGCAGCGCGTCTTGTGCGAGTTCCTCCAGTTCGACACGTACAGCGCCAAGGCTCGGCTGTCTTTGCGCAGTACGCAGCCCGCTCCCTTCCAAGCATTCGCCGACCGCACCACGGTGGGACACGAACTACGCGGAACGGTCACCAAGGTCCTCCCCTTCGGCGCCTTCATCGACGTCGGGGACGGAATCGAAGGGCTGGTCCCTTTCAGAGAGGTCCATGGCAGGCCCGCATCAGGGCCGGCGGAAACCTTCCGGCCGGGCGACAAGGCAACGTTCGTCGTCACGGCCATCGAGCTCCCACGGCACAGGCTGTTCCTCTCCCGACGGTAGACGGCCCCTACTGCGAGCCCGCCCGGGGTGACGACGGTGAACGGTACTGCTCGCCCTGCCCGCTCCCGTCCCGAGCGCCGCTGTGGTCGCCTCTCTCCCTCACATCGCGCCCCACAGCCGGAGGTATGTCGCGCGGAGGCTCTTGTCCGGGCTCTTCCCCACGCCGCTGCCCGACCCCTTGCCTCCCTACACCGATCTCGGCCGCCCGCAGCAACAGCTCCTTCATGTCATCGCCGACCTGGAGGAAGGCCACTGGAACGTCGCCGACTTCGGTCAGCGACTCAATCCCCATGGGCTCCCCGACACCCAGCAGGCCCTGCGCGCCTATCTCGGTCTCCCCCCGCTCCCAGCGCGTTGCGGCTGCGGTCGCGCACAGGTCTAAGGCCAGCGAGTGGTCGAAGGTGTCGCTGGAGGCGCAGCGGGTGAACCGTCCGTGAGCTGTCGGCCACGCGTCGACCGGCTGGCAGTCTGCCGCATGGCCCCGGCTGTCAGAGGTGTCGGCGAAGATGCCCGGCATGAACGAGTACGACGATCTGCTCGAACGCGTCTCGACCAGGGCCGCGGCAAGCGGACGACACCGACCTCCTGTCACCGCCGACGCCCTCGCCACGGCCCAGGAACGCCTTGGATTCCCCCTGCATCCCCTCCTCGCCGCGCTCTACCGGCGTGCGGGGGACGGGGGCTTCGGCCCTGACTACACGCTCTTCCCTCTCGCCCGGACGACGGCTGCCGAAGAGGACACCGTGGTCGACGGCTACCTCGACCGCGTACCGCTCGCCGACGCGGACACCTGGTGGTCCTGGCCCAAGGGAGTCGTGCCGATCCTCGACTGGGGCTGCGCCATGATCGCCGCCGTCGACTGCCTGAGCGAGGACGGGACGGTACTGGTCTTCGACCCGAACGCGATCACCGACCAGGACCTCACCGGTGCCTGGTTCGTCGACGCGGGCAGCCTGGCCGAGTGGCTGGAGACGTGGCTGGCCGGCTCCGGCTGGTACGAGGAGGACATGGTCGACGAGGAGTTCGACATGGCGCTGTGGGCCGATGCCGCCTCTCGCCTGTAGCCGGAGAGGCCGTCGTCTGCCCCTCAGCCTGCCGTGATCCGCCTCCTGCTCGGACCGTCCGCTCACGCACCGCTCACGCACGAGCCCCCGAACGACGAAGCGCCCCGCCCGGTCGAAACCGGGAGGGGCGCTCCGTAGCAGGTCAGAGGGTCTCCCCTCGCCCGCCTCGCGTAGGCCGTGTGGGACTCGAACCCACAACCAATGGATTAAAAGTCCACTGCTCTGCCAATTGAGCTAACGGCCCGTGACAAGCACACCCGTGCAGCATAGCCCGAGAGCTCCCCGGAACCGATCGGGTATCCGACACGGGGCGGGGCGCGTGCCGCGGCCGGAGTACGCGGTCCCCGGTGGGGGCGCGTACTCCGGGCGGCAGTGTCAGGACAGGGACTTGAAGCCGTTCCAGCCGCTCGCGCCGATGAGCGTGCGGGCCGTCAGGGACGGGCCGTCGTGGCGCCAGAGGCGGCCGGACGTGTCGCGGGCCACCAGGTCGGGGCGGGCGTCGCCCGTCAGGTCGCCGGCGCCGACCACCGCGGTGTAGACGCCCCAGCCGGTGCCGACCTTTGTCCGGGCGGTCAGGCCGCCGGTCGCGGTCGCGTGGTACTTCCACAGGACGCCGGCCGCGTCCACACCCAGCAGGTCGCCCCGGCGGTCGCCGTTCAGGTCGCCCGCGCCCAGGATCCGCTTGTACGTCTTCCAGTTCGTGCCGACCCGCGTCCGGGGCTTGAACCGGTGGTCGGCCGTCCCGCCGAAGACGTACATGTCGCCGGTCGACGCCTGACGTGCCACCAGATCGGCGTACCCGTCACCGTTCATGTCGCCCGGGGACGTCAGCTGGTCGTACTGGTTCCAGCCCGTCGCGCTGATCACGGTGTACGGCGACGCCACCGTCAGCACCTTGCCGCAGCCCGGCCGGTAGACCCGCAGCTGGTCGCCCAGCTTCACCAGCACGTCCGGGCACCGGTCGCCGTTGACGTCGCCGAAGGGCACGAGGACGGACGAGGTGCCGAAGCGGGCGGTGGAGCCCGCGTACCGGCCGGAGAGGCCGCCCGTGCCCGTACCCCGGTACATGGAGACGACGCCGACCGTGTCCATCGCCAGCAGGTCGCCAAAGCCGTCGTCGCCCGCGAGGTCGCGCCACGCGGCGGTGCCGCCGCTGACGGAGACGGTGCCCGAGGCGCTCAGGTCACGGCCCTGGCCGTCGGCGGGCTTCGCCCAGAGCGACCAGGTGTAGGCGCCGTTCACGGCGAGCCGGCCGGTGGCGTCCTTGCCGTCCCAGACGGCCGTGATCCTGCCCCGGGCCTCGTCGCCGCCGTAGGTGCGGACGACGGCGCCGGTGGCCTTGTGGCGCAGCGTCAGCTGCCAGATCGACGACGGCTTGGACAGCGGGAGCGAGGCCTTCCAGCCGTCCGCGGCCCGGACGGCGGCCGGCGCGCCCGTCACGGAGGTCGTCAGGTCGGAGGTCGGGACGCCCGTCCACACCACGTGGACGCGGTTGTCGGGGTCCTGGTACGCGACGGCCCCGCCGAAGCGGTCCACGGTCCACGCCTGGCGGCGGGCGCCGTGGACCGGCGTGGCGTCCACGAGGGTGCGGGGCGTGGCCGCCCGGCCGGTGTGGAAGTCGGTGATGCGGAGGTACGAGCTGTACTGGTCCACGTAGTAGCCGTCGCCGAGGAGACCGCCGTCCCCGTACGAGCGGGGCAGCGCGATCCTGGCGCCGCTCCTCAGGTCGACGACGCCCTGCTGGGAGAACTGCCCGCAGGTCCAGTACAGCCAGCGTCCGCCGACCGCCTGGAGTTCCGTCAGGGGGCAGCCGGAGCCGGTCGCGACCGCGGCGAGGGCCTTGCCGGTCACCAGGTCCTTGCGGGCGACCTCGCCGGCCGTCGCCGTCCCGGTGTACAGCGTGTCGTCCCACAGGGCGGCCGCGGTCTGCGGCTGCCGGGACACGACCGTCGAGGCGTCCAGGTTCACGACGACCGTCTCGCCGTCGGTGTCGAGCTCGCCGGGGAAGGTGGGCGTCCCGCTCTGGAAGACCGCCCAGCGGCCGGCGGCGTCGGCGATCCGCCCGTCCTGGTGGCCGACGGCGACCCGGGTCGTCCGGCCCGCGGCGTCGCGGGCGACGACCGCCCGGTCCGTGTACGGGATGCGGGGGTAGGAGACCGTACGGCCGTCACCGCTGTCGAAGAGCGGCGGCGCGTTCCACTCGGCCCCGGCCTCGACGCCCTGCCAGACCGGTGCGGACTGCCCGGTGTGGACGGGGCCGACGGGCAGCGTACGGCCGTAGAAGCCGCGGCCCCCGGGGCCGTCCCACTCCAGGGTGGTGAGCCGGCCGGAGCCCAGCGCGAGCGCGTCGACCTTCGCCGGGAGCGGCTGCAGGCGGCGCAGCTTCTCCACGCCGGGGGCGCCGCCGTTCTTGCCCGGGACGACCTTGAGGAGGGACCAGTCGGTGGCGGAGGCGCCGCCGACCACGGCGGCGCCGGAACCGTCCCCGATCTGGCTGATCCCCGCCTCCGCCCGGTCCAGGAGGGTGTGCGGCTCGCCCGTCGGGGAGAACGCGACGAGGCGGCGGCGGAGCGCCGCGTCGGTGCCCGTCACGTCGTCGACGGCGAGGACCCAGTCGCCGACGAGCCCGATGCCGCGGACCGAGATCCCGGCGGGCAGCGGGTAGGTGGTCTCGGGGCCGTCCAGGTCGGCCCGCTGCCGGATGTGCACGGTACGGGCGCTGTCGACCCAGGCGATCCGCTCGGGGGTCACGGTGACCGGCCCGACGAGCGCGTCGGAGGACGCGGTGGCGGAGGCGATCACCCGCATGCGCCCGGTCCGCAGGTCGATGACGCCGAGGTCGGTGTAGCCGTACGACGGGGAGGTGGCGAAGCGGACGACCGCCGCGTCGGCGTCGCCGGCCACGAGCCGCGCCATGTGCAGGTCGGCGCCCGCGGGCCAGCCGGTGACGGGCGTCGTCGTGCCGTCCGGGTCGCCCACGCGCCGGAGGAAGTACCCGGTGGTGGTGGCGAGCGAGGAGCCGGGCTCGTACTGCTGGAAGAACAGCGTCTCGCCGAGGATCCCCCGGTAGCTCGTGTCCTCGGGGATGGTCAGCGGCTGTTCCGTACCGGTCAGCACGTCACGGACGTAGTGGGTGCCGATCCCGTGCTGGAGGTAGACGTACCGGCCGCCGGTCCCCCGCTCACCGAAGGCTTCGTTGCCGGTGCCGTATCCCAGCGGGACGTCGGTTCCGGTGGCGAAGTCGGTCCACTGCGGCTCCTCCCCGGAGTGCTCGTCGGAGTCCTCGGTGCGGTGCGCGTAGCCGGTGGGCCCCACCGCGAGGACGGTCTCCTGCCGGGGCACGGTCCGCCAGTTCGGCGTGATGTCCAGCTGGTCGACGCCGACGACCGGCGAGGCCGTCGCGGACGGCGAGAGGCCGACCCCCGAGACCAGCAGCGCTGCGGCGAGGACGGCGGTACGCGCGCGGGGCAGCCGCGCGCGGGCGTGACGAGTCAAAGAGAGGTCCCTCCCCAGGGAAACCTGACATGCGGGATGCGGGGCGGGGTCTACGCCGGGCCCCCTGGCCGGCACCTCCACCCACGTCGACCGGCTGAGCGTATCCCGCCGCACCCGCGTACGACGGTGGCGCCCGCGTACGAATCCGCGAAACGGACCAGGGCCCGTACGCCACCGAAGTGTCGTACGGGCCCTGGTCCGTCAGGTCAGTGACGCTCAGCCGTTGCGCTTCCAGCGCGGCTTGTCGTCGCGGCGGCCGAAGGAGCCACCGGTCGAGCCGGTCGAGCCGGTGCCGCGGTGGTCGTCACGACGGCCGTACGGGCGGTCGGTGCCACCGGAGCGGAAGCCGCCGGCGGGGCGGTCGTCGCGACGGTCGCGGTTGAACGGACGGTCGCTGCCCCGGTGGCCGCCGGCCGGACGGTCGTCACGGCGCTCGAAGGAACGGCCGCCGCGGTCGCCACCGCGGTCGTCGCGGTTGAAGCCRCCCGASGGACGGTCGTCACGACGGAAACCACCGGACGGACGGTCGTTGTCACGACGCTCGAACGAACGGCCACCACGGTCGTCGCGGTTGAAGCCGCCCGASGGACGGTCGTCACGACGGAAACCACCGGACGGACGGTCGTTGTCACGACGGAAGCCGCCACGGTCACCACCGCGGTCGCCGCCGCGGAAGCCACCGCGGTCACCGCGGTCGTCACGGTTGAAGCCACCGCGGTCACGGCGCTCGTAGTTGCCGCGCTCGTCGCGGGCCGGGCGCTCCTCGCGGCGCTGCTCCTCGGCACGCGCGGCACGCTCGGCCTCGGCGGCGGCGGCGGCGATCTCGGCCTCGGCGGCCTCGGCCACCTCGGCCACGGCGGCCTCGGGGTCCTCGCCGCGCTCACGGGCGGCGCGGGCCACCAGGCGGTCGGCCTCCTCGCGGAGCTCGACGGCACGGCGCTGCAGGCGCTCCAGCTGCTTGGTCAGGTCGACGACCTCGCGCTCGGCCTGCTTGGCGGCGTTGTTCGCGGAGTCCGACTGGACCTCGGTGAGCGAACGCGCGCCGGTGATCTCGGCGACCTCGGGGTCGAAGGCGCCGGCGCTCTGGATGATGTGGCGCGAGGCGTCGACGCCCGCGTCCTCCATCAGCCGGAAGATCTGGCGGCGCTGGTGCGGCAGCGACAGCGAGACGACGACACCGGACTTGCCGGCGCGGGCCGTACGGCCGGAGCGGTGCAGGTAGTCCTTGTGGTCACCGGCCGGGTCCACGTTCAGGACCAGGTCGATGCCGTCGACGTGGATGCCTCGGGCGGCGACGTCGGTGGCGACCAGCGCGTTGACGTAGCCGTCCTTGAAGTCGGCGAGCACGCGGGTACGGGCACCCTGTGTCATGCCGCCGTGCAGCGCGTCGGCCTTCACGCCGGCCTCGACGAGCTGCTCGGCGATGCGGTCGGCGCCCAGCTGGGTGCGGACGAAGATGATCGTGCGGCCCTTGCGGGCGGCGATGGCGGCCGTGACCGGCGCCTTGTCCTTCGGCTTCACGACGAGGACGTGGTGCGACATGGTCGAGACGTTGCCCTGGGCGCTGTCGACCTCGTGGCTGATCGGGTTGTTCAGGTAGCGCTTGACCAGCGTGCCGATCTCGTTCTCCATGGTGGCGGAGAAGAGCATGCGCTGACCGCCGGCCGGGACCTGGTCGAGCAGCTCGGTGACCTCGGGCAGGAAGCCCAGGTCGGACATCTGGTCGGCCTCGTCGAGGACCGCGACCTGGACGTTCTCCAGGGAGCAGGCGCCGCGGTTGATGATGTCGCGCAGACGGCCCGGGGTGGCGACGAGGATGTCGACGCCGCGCTCGAGGGCGTAGATCTGGTTGCCCATGGACGTACCGCCGCAGACGACCTTGATCTTCAGGCCGAGCACGTCGCCGTACGGCTGGAGGGCGTCCGCGACCTGCATCGCGAGCTCACGGGTCGGGGTGAGGATGACCGCGCGGGGCTTCTTCTTCTCGGTGTGACCGCCGGCCAGCTGGGCCAGGGTCGGGAGACCGAAGGAGAGGGTCTTGCCGGAGCCGGTACGGCCGCGGCCGAGGATGTCCTTGCCGGCCAGGGCGTCCGGGATGGTCGCCGCCTGGATCGGGAAGGGGGTGGTGACACCGTTCTGCGCGAGCTTGCGCACGACGCCCTCCGGCAGACCGAGGTCCGCGAAGGTGACGGTGGGCTCGGCGGGCTCCTCGGCGGAGTCGTCCGCGTCGAAGCCGGCCTCGATGTCGGCGTCGGTGTCGGTGTCGGTGAGGTCGTCGGCCTCGGCCTCGATGACGGCCGTCGCGGCCTCGACGATCTCGGTGGCCTCTACGGCCTCGACGATCTCGTCGTTCTCGGGCATGACGGCGTGGTCAGAACTGAAAATGGACATGCGAAATGCGAAACCTTCCGGAGTCTCGGCACGCGCCCGTCAACTCCGTGATTTCGCAAACGACCGCCTCAATGCGGTCAGCCACGGCTAGGGAGAGTACGCGCCACACGGCGCTCTTCTGTGTCGGCGCCGGGCAATGGGATCAAACGATCTACCACCATACGCACTCTCCCCCACCTGTGGCAAATCGGACTGCGTCACACCGGTCCGACCTGCGGGGAAGCGGCCGGCTCGGGGGGCGCTCCCGGCCCGTCCGCCGCCCGCAGGGCACCCATCTGGGTGTCGGCCCCGGGGGGCGGTGGATCACTGGGGTTGGAGGTCGGCTCCGGAGTCGGCTCGGGGGTCGGGTGTTCGGTGGGCTCCGGCGTCGGCTCCACGGTCGGCTCCGGCGGCTCCGGGGACGGCGTGACCCCGCCGCCCCCGGGGCCGCCGGAACCGCCGCCGTCGCCTCCACCGCTGCCGTTCCCGCCGCTCCCGTTCCCCGCGGAGCCGCCCGCGGCGCCGCCCGGGTTCTCGTGACCGCCGCCCGAGGGCCCCGGCTTCGGCGTCCCGCCGGGACCCTCCACCGGCAGCACCGCGCCCACGGAGGGCTGCGCGGTGCCCGAGGGCGATCCGCTGGGCACCGGGGACTCCGTACCGGCGCCGGTGACATGGGGTCCGCCCTGGCCGCGCCGACCGTCCCCCGACCCGCCGTCGCCGCCCCGGTCGCCGCCGCTCTCGGACTCGGCCGTGACGCCCCGCTTCCCGTCGGAGGCACCGGGCGCCGGCTTCGCCCCCTCGTCGCTCACACTCATACAGCCGCTCAGACCGGCACAGGCCGCGACGGCCAGCGCGGCGGCGGCCCATCTCGCCGGGGTGGGCAAATGACGCACGGGGGCACCTCCAGGACACAACAGGCAGGAACGGAACGCGTTGCACTGCCCAACTCCCCGGGCGCCACAAGGGACACGCCCGAAAAGGCCCTGGCGTGGACCGGCCGCCGGCCTCAGGCCCCGCGAGCCCGGCACGATCCAGAAGACAGGCCCTGCGTCACCGGCTCAGCCGTAGCCCAGCGCGTGCAGCCGCTCGTCGTCGATGCCGAAGTGGTGGGCGATCTCGTGCACGACGGTGATCTCGGTCTCCGCGACCACGTCCTCACGCGACTCGCACATCCGCAGCGTCGGCCCCCGGTAGATCGTGATCCGGTCCGGCAGCACGCCGGCGTACCACTCGCCCCGCTCGGTCAGCGGTGTCCCCTCATAGAGCCCGAGCAGCTCGGGATCGTCGGGGGCGGGCTCGTCCTCCACGAACACGGCGACGTTGTCCATCAGCCGCGTCAGCTCCGGCGGGATCCGGTCCAGGGCCTCGGCGACAAGCTCCTCGAACTCCTCGCGCGTCATCTCCAGCACGGGCCCATTCTCCTCCTCCGGGGAACCGTTTTGGCGATAGCGCCCGCCATCCCATATGCTTCTCACGTCCCCGACGCGCTGAGAAGCGCGCAGGTGGGTCCGTTAGCCCTCATCGTCTAGTGGCCCAGGACGCCGCCCTTTCAAGGCGGTAGCACGGGTTCGAATCCCGTTGGGGGTACGCATTACCGTGTGCGAGACTACGGATCGCGCACAAACTTGGCTCTGTGGAGCAGTTGGTTAGCTCGCCACCCTGTCAAGGTGGAGGTCGCGGGTTCAAGTCCCGTCAGAGTCGCTGAGGTCAGCAATGGCCTCGTGGCTGGGTAGCTCAGTTGGTACGAGCGATCGCCTGAAAAGCGATAGGTCGCCGGTTCGACCCCGGCCCCAGCCACAAACAGAAGGCCCCGTTCGAAAGAACGGGGCCTTCTTCGTGCGCGTGCGTGGAAAGCGGATCGCGGACAGCGCAGGACGCCGTGGCCGTACGGGGAAGGGGCCCGCGCCCCTCCCCCGTACCCCTCACGCCTCCTCGCGCTCCCGCGTACGGCTCCCCCGCCTGCCCCGTAGCACCAGCACCAGGGCCACCACCGCGACCACCGCCACGAGCAGCGCCCAGTCCGGGACCGCCCGGCCGAGGGCGGACACCTGCTCCTCCACCGCGAACGACTCGTCCACCGACAGCAGGCCCGGCAGCGCGGTCGTCCCGTCGAAGACCAGGAACAGCGTGCCGAGGGCCACGAAGAACAGGCCCGAGAGCACCGAGGTCGAGTGGAGCGTGAGACGGCCCACCCGCAGCGGCCTGCCGCGCAGCCAGGACCGCCGGCCCAGGTCGTACCGCTCCCAGAGCAGCGCGAGCACGAACAGCGGCACCGCCATGCCGAGCGCGTACACGGCGAGGAGCAGGCCCCCGTACGCCGGACTGCCGCTCAGCGCCGCCACCGTCAGGACGCTGCCCAGGATCGGGCCCGCGCAGAAGCCGGCGAGGCCGTAGACCAGGCCGAGGGCGTAGACGGAGAGCGCCGACGTGGGCCGGATGCGGCCGCTCGCCTCCGCGACCCGGCGGGAGGCGAAGCCCAGACCGAGGATCTGGAGCACCCCGAGCCCGATGATCAGCCAGCCGCCGACGGTGACCAGCAGGTCCCGGTGGCCGTAGAAGAGGCGGCCCGCGAAGGAGCCGGCCGCGCCGAGCGGGACGAGGGTGGTCGCCAGGCCCGCGTAGAGGATGCCCGTCCTGGCCACCAGCTTCGCGCGCGTGTCGATGGAATACGCGAAGAAGGCCGGCAGCAGGAGGGCGCTGCACGGGCTGAGGAGGGCGAGCAGTCCGCCGAGGAAGGCGGCGAAGTAGCCGATGCCCGAGGTCACTGGCCGGCCTTCTTGCTGGGGGCGGTTTTCTTCGGAGCGGCCTTCGCCGCCGCCTCGATGGCCTCCGTGAAGGTCTCCAGGGGCTGGGCCCCGGCGATCGGACGGCCGTTGACCAGGAAGGACGGGGTGGAGGTGGCGCCGAGGGAGTAGCCCTGCTCCTGGTCCGCGCGGACGGCCTCGCGGGCCGCAGCGCCGTCGGTGTCCTTGGCGAACCGGGCCGCGTCGGGGACGCCCGCCTCCTTCGCGAGGGCGGCCAGCCGGTCCTTGCCGAAGCCCTTCTCCTTGGCGCCCTCCGCGTAGGCCGCCTTGTGGAACTCCCAGAACCGGCCCTGCTGCCCGGCCGCCCAGGAGGCGCGGGCCACCGCCTCCGACTCCTCGCCGAAGATCGGGAAGTTCCGCCACTCGATGCGCAGGGTGCCGTTGTCGACGTACTTCTTCACCAGGGCCGGCTCGGTGTCCCGGGCGAACTTGCCGCAGTAGCCGCACTTGAAGTCGGCGTACTCGATGAGGACGACGGGCGCGTCGGCACGGCCGAGGGCGAGCTTGTCGGAGGCGTCGCGGCGGGCGTAGGCCTCCAGCTCGGCGTAGACGCCGGCGGACGGGTCGGCGGAGACGTCGGCGACGGCGGAGGAACCGGCGGCGCCCGGGGACGCGGGCCGGGTGGCGGTGTAGGAGACGACACCGAGCAGCACGGCGGCGACGGCCACCCCGGAGACGATCACGATCGGCTTGGCCTTGGACGCGGGCTTGGACGCAGAGGCGGGCTTGGGCTTGGGGGTGGGCTTGGGCGTGGACATGCGGAAGCGCTCCTGGAGACAGGGGAAGGAAGAGGGACGGGCTACGGCGGAGGAGGCCGTCCGTCTACACCCTCAGGACCGACAGTTCCACGGGAGACAGGGGGGCGCGCGCGGGTGGCTCCCGTCCGGGCGACGCGGCCGGGTCGCCCGGACCGGGCTGCCGGACCCCGCAGGGCGTCCGGTCGGCGGCGAGCGCGGGCAGCAGCTCCGCGAAGCCGTGCGCGCGCGGCGGTACGACGGGCCCGGCGGCCCCCTCGCCGGCGGCATGACCGGGATCGCAGCCGGGCACACCGGACAGCGGACCGGACGGACCCGCGCGGACCACGGACGGGGCGTCGACGGGAGTCGCGGCACCGGCGGCGGGCTCGGCGCCCGCCGTCATCGGGGCCGGGGCCGACGCCCCCGCCGCCCCGCAGACCAGGAGTCCGAGCACCAGCGCCACCAGCACCACGGCGAGCGCCGCCGGCACGCGGGTGGTGCGGAACATGCGAAGCCTCTCCGGTCCTGGTCGACGTGTCCGAAATAGTACGCACCCCCGGCTCGCGCTCCCCGGCTCTCGTCCCCCGGGAAGCCGCCCGTAAATCGGTTCGCCGCTTCTCGGCCGCAGGTGCGATCCTGGGATCCGTATGTCTACTTCCTTCGCCGCCCTCCAGTCCGTCCTGGCCGAGGTCTCGCTGCGGGACTCCCACCGGCTCGGCCGCCGTCTCGAAGGCGCCCGCCGCATCCGCAAGCCCGAGGCCCGCGCGGCCGTCCTGGACGAGATCGCCGCCGAGGCGGCCAAGGCCAAGGAGCGCGTCGACGGGCGTGCCTCCCGCGTGCCCGCGGTCACGTACCCCGAGCAGCTTCCGGTCTCCCAGAAGAAGGACGAGATCCTGGAGGCGATACGTGACCACCAGGTCGTGATCGTCGCCGGTGAGACGGGCTCCGGGAAGACCACCCAGATCCCGAAGATCTGTCTGGAGCTGGGCCGGGGCGTCCGGGGCATGATCGGGCACACCCAGCCCCGCCGGATCGCCGCCCGCACGGTCGCCGAGCGCGTGGCGGAGGAGCTGAGGACCCCCCTCGGGGAGGCCGTCGGCTGGAAGGTCCGCTTCACCGACCAGGTGAACCCCGACGCGACCTTCGTGAAGCTGATGACGGACGGCATCCTGCTCGCCGAGATCCAGACGGACCGCGAGCTGCGCGCGTACGACACGATCATCATCGACGAGGCCCACGAGCGGTCCCTCAACATCGACTTCCTGCTCGGCTATCTGGCCCAGCTGCTCCCGAAGCGCCCCGACCTCAAGGTCGTGATCACCTCCGCGACGATCGACCCGGAGCGTTTCTCCCGCCACTTCGGCGAGGCCCCGATCGTCGAGGTCAGCGGCCGTACGTACCCGGTGGAGGTCCGTTACCGGCCCCTCCTCGAAGAGGACTCGGACGACGCGGACCGGGACCAGATCACCGCGATCTGCGAAGCCGTCGACGAGCTCCAGTCCGAGGGCCCCGGCGACGTCCTGGTCTTCCTCTCCGGCGAGCGCGAGATCCGGGACACCGCGGACGCGCTGCTCAAGCGGAACCTCCGCAACACCGAGGTCCTCCCTCTCTACGCCCGTCTCTCGCACGCCGAGCAGCACCGGGTCTTCCAGGCGCACTCCGGCCGCCGGATCGTCCTCGCGACGAACGTCGCCGAGACCTCCCTGACGGTCCCCGGCATCAAGTACGTGATCGACCCGGGCACCGCCCGCATCTCCCGCTACTCGCACCGGACCAAGGTGCAGCGGCTGCCGATCGAGCCGGTCAGCCAGGCCAGCGCCAACCAGCGCAAGGGCCGCTGCGGCCGTACGTCCGACGGCATCTGCATCCGGCTGTACTCCGAGGACGACTTCCTGACCCGGCCGGAGTTCACGGACGCGGAGATCCTCCGTACGAACCTGGCCTCCGTCATCCTCCAGATGACCGCGGCCGGCCTCGGCGACATCGAGAAGTTCCCCTTCATCGACCCGCCGGACCACCGGAACATCCGGGACGGCGTGCAGCTCCTGCAGGAGCTGGGCGCGATCGACCCCATGGAGAAGGATCCGAAGAAGCGGCTGACGCAGCAGGGCCGGAAGCTCGCCCAGCTGCCCGTCGACCCGCGCCTCGCGCGCATGGTCCTGGAGGCCGACAGGAACGGCTGCGTCCGCGAGGTCATGGTGATCGCGGCGGCGCTCTCCATCCAGGACCCGCGCGAGCGGCCGTCCGAGAAGCAGGCGCAGGCCGACCAGCAGCACGCCCGGTTCAAGGACGAGACGAGCGACTTCCTCGCCTTCCTGAACCTCTGGCGGTACGTCCGCGAGCAGCAGAAGGAGCGGGGTTCCAGCTCCTTCCGCCGGATGTGCAAGCAGGAGTACCTGAACTTCCTGCGCATCCGGGAGTGGCAGGACATCTACACCCAGCTGCGGACGGTCGCGAAGCAGCTGGGCATCCAGGTCAACGAGGAGGACGCTCCCGAGCAGTCCGTCCACGTGTCGCTGCTCGCGGGTCTGCTCTCGCACATCGGCATGAAGGACGTGAAGGAGTCCAAGGACGGCGCGAAGGACGGCTCCCGCCGCGAGGGCGGCCGGGGCGAGTACCTGGGCGCCCGCAACGCCAAGTTCGCGATCTTCCCCGGTTCCGCGCTCTTCAAGAAGCCCCCGCGTTTCGTGATGTCCGCCGAGCTGGTGGAGACCTCGCGCCTCTGGGCCCGGGTCAACGCGCGCGTGGAGCCGGAGTGGATCGAGCCGCTCGCCCAGCACCTGGTGAAGAAGACGTACAGCGAGCCGCACTGGGAGAAGGACCAGGCGGCCGTGATGGCCTTCGAGAAGGTGACGCTGTACGGCGTCCCGATCGTCGCCGACCGCAAGGTGAACTACGGCCGGATCGACCCGGAGGTCTCCCGGGACCTGTTCATCAGGAACGCGCTGGTCGAGGGCGACTGGCGCACCCACCACAAGTTCTTCGCGGACAACCGCAAGCTCCTGACCGAGGTCGAGGAGCTGGAGCACCGGGCCCGCCGCCGGGACATCCTCGTCGACGACGAGACGCTGTTCGACTTCTACGACAAGCGCGTCCCGGAACACGTCGTGTCCGGCGCCCACTTCGACTCCTGGTGGAAGCACAAGCGCCATGACGAGCCGGAGTTCCTCGACTTCGAGCGCGAGATGCTCATCAACGAGAAGGCGGGGGCGGTCACCAAGGACGACTACCCGGACTCGTGGCGGCAGGGCGCGCTGAAGTTCCGGGTGACGTACCAGTTCGAGCCGGGCGCGGACGCGGACGGCGTGACCGTCCACATCCCGCTCCAGGTGCTGAACCAGGTGACGGACGACGGCTTCGAGTGGCAGATCCCGGGTCTGCGCGCGGAGGTCGTCACGGAGCTGATCCGCTCCCTGCCGAAGCCGATCCGCCGCCACTACGTGCCCGCGCCGAACTTCGCGACCCGCTTCCTGGACGCGGTCGTGCCCGTCCAGGAGCCGCTGGCGGGGGCGCTCGCCCGCGAGCTCCAGCGGATGGTCGGCGTCCCGGTCACGGCCGAGGACTTCGACTGGGCGAAGGTGCCCGAGCACCTCAAGGTGACCTTCCGGATCGTCGACGAGCGGCGCCGGAAGCTCGCCGAGGACAAGGACCTGGAGACGCTGCGGCTGCAGCTGCGGCCGAAGGCCCGCAAGGCCCTCTCGCAGGCCGCCGCGGCGGCCACCGGGGGCCCCGACGGCTCCGGGCCGTCCCTGGAGCGCACGGGGCTCACGGACTGGACGATCGACACGCTCACGAAGGTCTTCGAGACCAAGCGGGGCGGGCAGCCGGTCAAGGCGTACCCGGCGCTGGTGGACGAGGGCGCGACCGTGGCCGTACGTCTCTTCGACTCGGAGGCCGAGCAGGAGCGGGCGATGTGGCGGGGCACCCGGAAGCTGATCATGCTGAACATCCCGGTGAACCCGGCGAAGTTCGCCTCGGACAAGCTGACCAACCAGCAGAAGCTGGCCCTGTCCTCGAACCCGCACGGCTCGATCCAGGCCCTCTTCGACGACTGCGCGACCGCCGCCGCCGACCGGCTGATCACGGAGCACGGCGGCCCGGCCTGGGACGAGGAGTCCTTCCGGAAGCTGTACGACAAGGTCCGCGCGGACCTGGTGGACACGACGGTACGGACGGTGGGCCAGGTCCAGCAGATCCTGGCGGCCTGGCAGGCCTGCGAGCGCCGGCTGAAGTCGACGAACAGCCTGGCCCTGATCAACAACCTGACCGACGTGCGCGCCCAGCTGGCCTGGCTGATGCCGGCCGGGTTCGTCACCCGTACGGGGCTGAAGCGGCTGCCGGACCTGATGCGCTATCTGGTGGCGGTGGACCGGCGGCTCCAGCAGATGCCGACCGGGGTCCAGCGGGACACCACCCGGATGGAGAAGGTCCAGGAGATGCAGGACGAGTACGCCTGGCTGCTCGAACAGCTCCCGAAGGGCCGCCCGGTGCCGACCGAGGTGACCGACATCCGCTGGATGATCGAGGAGCTGCGGGTGAGCTACTTCGCGCACGCGCTCGGCACGGCGCACCCGGTGTCGGACAAGCGGATCGTGAAGGCGATCGACGCGGCGGCGCCCTAGCCGG
The DNA here is from genome assembly GCF_001426405.1 of Streptomyces sp. Root1304. Taxonomy (GTDB): domain Bacteria; phylum Actinomycetota; class Actinomycetes; order Streptomycetales; family Streptomycetaceae; genus Streptomyces. The sequence goes on from NZ_LMEP01000024.1 coordinate 52,629, forward strand.
GGCCCGGCCGTCGGTGAGTTCGACCGGACCCCCTGACCTGCTGTACAGTCTGTGACGCAGCCACTCACGAGGGGCTACAAGCAAGGCTCTGTGGAGCAGTTGGTTAGCTCGCCACCCTGTCAAGGTGGAGGTCGCGGGTTCAAGTCCCGTCAGAGTCGCTTTTCACGAAGGCCCGCATCGCGAGATGCGGGCCTTCGTTGTGTTCCGGTGTCTTGACGGGGCCACGGGCCCGCCGGTACCCCGGACATCAGGGAATCGGGGGCCCACCACCGGAGGTGGTCGCGCATGGCCGCGGCGTCCGCTGCACGGCACGACACGGGAGCACTGCTGCGAGCCCATCTGGCGGCCGCTTCCCGCTACGGGCACCTCACGCGTCACTGCGCGGTCTGCCATCGCCTCCTGCGGCTCGCCATGGAGCTTCCCGAGCCCCCGCGGCGGGCGGAAGCGGCCGGGGAGCCGGCAGAAGGCCACAGGGAGCCCGGGGAGCCGGGAGAGCCGGGGGCGGGCGCCGGGGAGCCGGAGGGCCGGTCGCCGCAGGAGCCGCCGGGCACTGAGGACGAAAGTCCCACCGACCCATGACCAACGGCGGGTTGGGAGGCTTCCCGGCAGTGGGAGGCTGTTCTTTGGCAAGACTTCGCCAGTGTGACGGGTGTCACTGAGGCAGTTTCAGAAACCGCTTCACTTACACCCTCCCTACACCGGCCCGATTTAATATGTGCAATTGCACCGACTCCCGAGGAGTGGCGCCGGACACAAAAGAAGATCGCGCCAGACCCGGCGGAGTCCAGCGCGATCGATGACGAAGGCCTGTTGGGGCAGGAATCCGTCGGCAGAGCTAGGGGTGGGCGACCGGACTGGGGGGTCCGGACGAGCCCGGTGTTACGGGGTACTGCGGGGTGTGTGCGCGACCTCAGGCCTCGCTGCGCTGCTGCGGAATACCCGCCAGCAGCGCGCGAACCTCGGCCTCGCGGTAGCGGCGGTGCCCACCCAGGGTGCGGATGGACGTGAGCTTCCCGGCCTTCGCCCAACGGGTCACCGTCTTCGGGTCCACGCGGAACATCGTGGCAACCTCGGCAGGGGTCAGCAGCGGCTCGGCATCAGGGGTGCGAGCGGTCATGAGCGGCCTCCTCGGGAGAACCGAACCATCTCGGTTCTTTCCTCTAAATTCTGCACCTTGACCCGCGTTGCCCGAAATGGCAGAAGCGGGCCGAGTCGGTTATAGGACGAACGGCTTGTCCTCGGCACTACAACTACACCATCCGTCCAGCCGCGTCGGCCAAACCGATGGAATTGCCCTCGCAGGTGTTCATCAGCGGCGGAAGTCGATGGACCATGCCATAACGGACAGTCACACCACTGTGACGATCAGTCACAGGGTGATCAGGAGTCCTCAGACCCCCCATAGAGTGCAATGCTGAGCGTTCCGCCCAAAGATGGGCGGAAGGAACCCTCCCCGGACTCCTTGTCCTATTTTGGCACGAGGGTGGGTGATGGGCGCAAGGGTGCGTTAAGTGCTGTCCGTCACGCTTGAGCCAAAGGCCCGGATCAGGACCAACGTCCCCGCCCCAGGGGTGCCGAAAGGCCCGCACGACCCCGACACAGCAAACCGGTCATGCGGTATTCGGACAACCCTGAAGATCATTTACACCCGCCGGACATGTCTTGTCGATACCGACCTGACGAAGATGCCCGACTGATGTCAGTTCGCGAACCCGGCTGGGGTCAGTTCGCGAACCGCAGGTCCCTGACGACCCGCCAGCGCTCCGCGAGCCGCCCGTACACCTCGCTCGCCGCCTCGCCGTCGCCCGCCCGCAGCGCGGCGATCCCCTCCGCCAGCTGCGCCGCCGACCGGTCCTCCGCCAGCCACCCCTCCGGGACCACGTGCACGAGACCCCGAAGTCCAGCTCCACCAGCGCCCGCGGATGGAACTCCTCCAGCCAGCGCCCCACCTCGATCAGACCCTCCGTCATCGGGCCGTCGTCGATCGACTCCCGAAGGGCCCGCAGCGCCCGCGCCAGACGCCGGCGCGCCTGCGCCATCGTCGTCCGGTAGCGCAGGACCGGCGCCCGGCCCTGCGCCGTCCCCTTGGGGTCCCCCGGCTCGTACTGCCGGTCCTCGTCCCCGAAGAGCGCGAACCAGCGCAGCGGCACCTGCCAGACCGCCGTCCGGATCCACGGGCGCGCGTCCGGGTTCCGCTCCAGCCAGCGCTCGTAGTCGCTCGCCACCTGGACGCGCACCACCGGCGGCAGCATCGCGTCCAGCACCGGCCCGGGGAACTGGCCGTCCAGCTCCTGGAGCGCCAGCCAGCCCCGCAGCCGGGTCCGCCACGGACAGACCACCACCACCCCGTCCAGATGGGCGACGAAGGCCTCCGCGCTCTCGTGGACCGGCACCGGGACCGGCGGGGTCGGCAGCAGGTCGGCCAGCGACCGCCGCAGCTCCTCCTGCGCCCCCGGCGTGCGCGGCCGGCGGGCGTACCGGGCCCAGTGGGTCCGCTCCGGCTCGGGGAACGCGGCCAGCGGCTCGTACACCCGCAGATAGGACGCGTAGGGGATGAGGACCGAGGAGGCGACCGACATGTCGCGAATCCTTCCACGGAGGTACCCCCCGAGGGGGTGATCCTGAGCACTGCCGCTGATCTACGCCCAGGTAGGACTTACTCTCATGCCGAACTGGTCCTCCCCCACCCGTAGGGAGGCCGCAAACCGCCGCTTCGTACTTGGGAGTCACCACCGTGACCGATGTGACCGGCGTTCCTGCTGACGTACTGCACACCCTGTTCCACTCGGAGCAGGGTGGCCACGAGCAAGTCGTGCTCTGCCAGGACCGCGCCACCGGCCTCAAGGCCGTCATCGCCCTCCACTCCACCGCCCTGGGCCCCGCCCTCGGCGGCACCCGTTTCTACCCGTACGCCACCGAGGCCGAGGCCGTCGCCGACGCGCTCAACCTGGCCCGCGGGATGTCGTACAAGAACGCCATGGCCGGTCTCGACCACGGCGGCGGCAAGGCCGTCATCATCGGCGACCCGGAGCAGATCAAGACCGAGGAGCTCCTCCTCGCCTACGGGCGCTTCGTCGCCTCGCTCGGCGGCCGGTACGTCACGGCCTGCGACGTCGGCACCTACGTCGCCGACATGGACGTCGTGGCCCGCGAGAACAAGTGGACCACCGGCCGCTCCCCGGAGAACGGCGGCGCCGGCGACTCCTCCGTCCTCACCGCCTTCGGCGTCTTCCAGGGCATGCGCGCCTCCGCGCAGACCCTCTGGGGCGACCCGACGCTGCGCGGCCGCAAGGTCGGCGTCGCGGGCGTCGGCAAGGTCGGCCACTATCTCGTCGAGCACCTCCTGTCGGACGGCGCCGAGGTCGTGATCACCGATGTGCGCGAGGAGTCGGTGCGCCGGATCACCGACAAGCACCCGCAGGTGACCGTGGTCGCCGACACCGAGGCGCTGATCCGCGTCGAGGGTCTCGACATCTACGCGCCCTGCGCGCTCGGCGGCGCCCTGAACGACGGGACCGTGCCGGTCCTCACCGCGGCCATCGTCTGCGGCGCGGCCAACAACCAGCTCGCCCACGCCGGCGTCGAGAAGGACCTCGCGGACCGCGGGATCCTCTACGCGCCCGACTACGTGGTGAACGCCGGTGGCGTGATCCAGGTCGCCGACGAGCTGCACGGTTTCGACTTCGACCGCTGCAAGGCGAAGGCGACGAAGATCTTCGACACCACTCTCGAAATCTTCGCACGTGCGAAGGTCGATGGAATTCCGCCGGCCGCGGCGGCCGACCGGATCGCCGAGCAGCGGATGGCGGACGCCCGCCGCGCCTGAGCGGCGCACGGAGGCCGGCCCGCCGAGGGGCCCCGCGGGAAGCCCGCGGGGCCCGCGCGGAGAGACTTCGCTCACGCCCCTCGGCGGGTCGGACCCCCAGAAGAGGTTAAAATCGCGATTGACCAGCGAGGAACGGGCTCCTCGATGGTTCTGTACCGGGGTATGTGATGCGCGCGGCGTACCGTAGACCCGCGGAAACAGGTACCGTTGAAGCCCTACGGACCGGTCTCTCTGTCGAGAGTCCGTTCCGAATCATGAACGCGTGTCAAGACTCTGGGGCCATCGAGCCCCGTCACCGAGGGGGTCGAGCCATGGGGCGCGGCCGGGCAAAGGCCAAGCAGACCAAGGTCGCCCGCCAGCTGAAGTACAGCAGCGGCGGGACAGACCTGACGCGTCTGGCCAATGAGCTGGGCGCTTCGACTTCGAACCAGCCGCCGAATGGCGAGCCGTTCGAGGACGACGACGAGGAAGACGACCCGTACGCCCAGTACGCGGATCTCTACAACGAGGACGACGAGGACGAGGACGACCAGTCCGGTCCCAGTGCGTCCCCGCGTCGCGCTTGACCTTCTGAATCGCAGCACAGGAACCCGGCCGGGGAACACCCGGCCGGGTTCCTGTGCTGTCCGCGACCGGGAGCGGCTGTGCCCTGCGCGGCCGGGAGCGGCGGTGCCGTCCCCGGCCGGCAGCCCGTACAACGCGAACGGGGCGCCCCTCGGGAGCGCCCCGTCGTTCACCGCTCGTCCTCTGACTACTTCGCGTAGTCCCCGACCAGCTCGGCGCCGGTGGTGTGCGCCCCGCGCTCGGTGATCTCGCCCGCGACCCAGGACTCGACGCCCCGGTCCGCCAGCACTGTCAGGGCCACGTCCACGGACTCGGCCGGTACGACGGCCATCATGCCGACGCCCATGTTCAGCGTCTTCTCCAGCTCCAGGCGCTCCACCTGACCGGCCTTGCCGACCAGGTCGAACACCGCGCCCGGCACCCAGGTCGAACGGTCGACCGTGGCGTGCAGGCCGTCCGGGATCACCCGGGCCAGGTTGGCCGCGAGACCGCCGCCCGTGATGTGGCTGTAGGCGTGGACCTCAGCGGTCCTGGTGAGGGCCAGGCAGTCCAGCGAGTAGATCTTGGTGGGCTCCAGGAGCTCCTCGCCGAGCGTCCGGCCCAGCTCCTCGACCTGCTGGTCCAGGGCCATGCCGGCGCGGTCGAAGAGCACGTGCCGGACCAGCGAGTACCCGTTGGAGTGAAGACCCGAGGAGGCCATGGCGATGACCGCGTCCCCCGTACGGATGCGATCGGCGCCGAGCAGCCGGTCGTGCTCCACGACACCCGTGCCCGCGCCGGCCACGTCGAAGTCGTCCGGGCCGAGGAGGCCCGGGTGCTCCGCCGTCTCGCCGCCGACCAGGGCGCAGCCGGCCAGGACGCAGCCCTCGGCGATGCCCTTGACGATGGCGGCGACCCGCTCGGGGTGGACCTTGCCGACGCAGATGTAGTCGGTCATGAAGAGCGGCTCGGCGCCGCAGACGACGATGTCGTCCATGACCATCGCGACCAGGTCGTGGCCGATCGTGTCGTAGACGCCCATCTGGCGGGCGATGTCGACCTTCGTCCCGACGCCGTCCGTGGCGGAGGCCAGGAGCGGACGCTCGTACTTCTTGAGGGCGGAGGCGTCGAAGAGGCCGGCGAAGCCGCCCAGGCCACCGAGGACCTCGGGGCGCTGCGTCTTCTTCACCCACTCCTTCATGAGCTCGACGGCGCGGTCACCCGCTTCGATGTCGACGCCCGCGGACGCATAGGAGGCACCAGTGGTCTGAGACATTTCAGAGCTTTCGTGTCGTGTACTGCGTTGCTGCGGGGGTCTTACGGGCGACGGAGCGCGTCGGAGGCCGCGGTGGCGGCCGGGCCGGCGGCCAGCTCGGTCTCCAGCAGCTGCTTGCCGAGCAGCTCGGGGTCCGGCAGCTCCATCGGGTACTCGCCGTCGAAGCAGGCACGGCAGAGGTTCGGCTTCTGGATCGTGGTCGCCTCGATCATCCCGTCGAGCGAGATGTACGAGAGCGAGTCCGCGCCCAGCGACGTGCCGATCTCCTCGATCGACATGCCGTTGGCGATCAGCTCCGCGCGGGTGGCGAAGTCGATGCCGAAGAAGCAGGGCCACTTCACCGGCGGCGAGGAGATCCGGATGTGGATCTCGGCCGCGCCGGCCTCGCGGAGCATCTTCACCAGGGCGCGCTGGGTGTTGCCGCGGACGATCGAGTCGTCGACGACCACCAGGCGCTTGCCCTTGATGACGTCCTTGAGGGGGTTCAGCTTCAGCCGGATGCCGAGCTGGCGGATGGTCTGGGAGGGCTGGATGAAGGTGCGCCCGACATAGGCGTTCTTCACCAGGCCCGCGCCGAAGGGGATGCCCGAGGCCTCGGCGTAGCCGATGGCGGCCGGGGTGCCCGACTCCGGAGTCGCTATCACCAGGTCGGCCTCGACGGGCGCCTCCTTCGCGAGGCGGCGGCCCATCTCCACGCGGGAGAGGTACACGTTCCGGCCGGCGATGTCGGTGTCCGGGCGGGCCAGGTACACGTACTCGAAGACACAGCCCTTGGGCTTCGCTTCCGCGAACCGCGAGGTGCGGATGCCGTTCTCGTCGATCGCGATCATCTCGCCCGGCTCGACCTCGCGGACGTAGCTGGCGCCGCAGATGTCGAGGGCGGCGGACTCGGAGGCGACCACCCAGCCGCGCTCCAGACGGCCGAGGACCAGCGGGCGGATGCCCTGCGGGTCACGGGCCGCGTAGAGCGTGTGCTCGTCCATGAAGACGAGGGAGAAGGCGCCCCGGACGTCGGGGAGGACCTTCGCGGCGGCCTGCTCGATGGTGAGCGGCGTGCCGTCCTCGTCCACCTGGGCGGCGAGGAGCGCCGTCAGGAGGTCCGTGTCGTTGGTGGCCGCCACACGGGTGGTGCGGCCTTCCTTCTTGGGCAGGTCCGCGACCATCTCGGCGAGCTGCGCCGTGTTCACCAGGTTGCCGTTGTGGCCGAGCGCGATCGAGCCGTGGGCGGTTGCCCTGAACGTCGGCTGCGCGTTCTCCCACACGGACGCCCCGGTGGTCGAGTAGCGGGCGTGACCGACCGCGATATGACCTTGGAGGGAACCGAGAGAGGTCTCGTCGAAGACCTGGGACACGAGGCCCATGTCCTTGAAGACGAGGATCTGGGAGCCGTTGCTGACCGCGATACCCGCGGATTCCTGGCCCCGATGCTGGAGGGCGTAGAGCCCGAAGTACGTGAGCTTTGCGACCTCTTCACCCGGAGCCCAGACACCGAAGACGCCACAAGCGTCCTGGGGGCCTTTCTCACCGGGGAGCAAGTCGTGATTGAGTCGACCGTCACCACGTGGCACGTCTCCGAGTGTAGACGGGCTCGACCACTGGTCCGAATTGAGGAATTACGGGGTCGACCCCGCTCGTATGTTCGCACGAAATGATCAACTCCGGCTTGGAGCCCCCTACGAGGCAGGCGCCGGAAGGGATCCGGGCCCCGAGAGCCCGCCGAGCGGACGCTCGTACCAGCCGGGAAGCTGCCCGGCGATGTGACGGAGTGCACCTTCCCCGGCCACCCCGGAGCCCCGACGCCCGGCCCCCGGGACCCGCCACCCCTGGGAGGTTCCTCCCTATCGTCCGGGTGCGTCCGGTGCCCTCGTGACGGGCGTGTGTACGGGGGATGTCCGCCGCCCCTACCGGTCCACGTTCTTCTCCGCCGTCGCCGTCAGGCCCTCGCCCGTGCTGTCGGTGAGGGTCAGGGTGCGGTGGTCGAGCCGGTAGGTGAGCGGGCCGTCGAGGAGTTCGTACAGCTTCGTCTCCAGCCGCATCTGCGGGCTCGTGCACAGCATCCGGGTGGTCGCCGCCGGGCCCTCGACGGTGAGGGTCTTCCCCTCGATCCGGGCGGCGGCGGAGAAGTTGTTGCAGCCCAGGTTTCCGGTGACCCGGCCGTCCGCGCCGATGACCAGGCGCGCCTTGGCCCCGCTCCCGGCGGGCAGCGAGGCCGCGGTGTCCCCGGCGAGGAGTCCGTCGATCTTCCAGGTGGTGCCGCGCAGCGGAGCGCCGGGCTCGGCGGTCAGTTGGAGGCCGTCGCGGCCGTCGGCCGAGGCGAGGGTGAACCGGTCGCCCGCGATCGTGCCCTTGAGCGGGCCGTCGAAGGCCTTGAGCAGCGCCTTCTCGAAGCGTTCCCGGTCACCGGGGCAGCCGATCTCGGTGATCTCCTGCGGAGTGATCGTCAGGGTGTCGCCCTGCGCGGCGACCGTGGCGCCGAACTGATTGCAACCGCTGTTCCCCCGGGCCCGGCCCTTCTCCCCGAAGTCGAGGCGGGCGCCGTCCGGGGCGGCGGACCTGCTGCCGTCGGCGGTCACCGCGCCGATCGTCCAGTGCGTACCGGCGAGGGGCAGGTCCGGGGAGAGCGTGCCCGCGCCGGAGCCGGCGCCGGCGCCTCCCTCCGTACCGCAGGCGGTGGCGAGGAGCAGGAGCGGGACCAGGGCGGCGAGGGCGCGTGGCTTCGGCATGGAGGTGGGACGGACCGGCCCGCCGTCCGGTTCCTCCGGTCACCCCATCAGGGGCAGCAGGTCCTCCAGGTCCGCGCGCTCGCCGCTCGCGCTCACGTGGGCCGCGTCCAGCTCCGCCGCCCACTCCGTCCGGCCCGTCGCCAGCCTGATCCAGGTCAGCGGGTCCGTCTCCACCACGTTGGGCGGGGTGCCCCGGGTGTGCCGGGGGCCCTCCACGCACTGCACCACCGCGTACGGCGGGATCCGCACCTCGACGGCCCCGCCCGGCGCCTTCGACGCGAGCACGTCGGCGAGCAGCCGGGTGCAGGCGGCGAGGGCCTGGCGGTCGTACGGGATGCCGGCGCCCGTCGCGGCGTTCAGGTCGTCGGTGTGGACGACCAGTTCGACGGTCCGGGTGACGAGGAAGTCGGCGAGGGTCATGGCGCCGAAGCTCAGGGGCAGCAGCCGCTCGTCGGCCGCACCCGCGAGTGCCTGCTCGTAGGCGTCCGCCACCCGCGCGTACAGCCCCGGCAGATCGGAGGCGTCGATGCCACGGGTGTGCGTGTCGATCCGCTCGGACGCTCCGGCGGTCGTCGCCGGCCAGTCGAGCAGGGCGAGCCGGTCCTTCCCTCCTTCCGGCGAGGCCAGGAGCTGCGGCACGGTCTCGACCATCCACGCGAGGTGCGCCGCCAGGTCCCGTACCGTCCACCCACCGAGCCGGGTCGGCCCGTCGAGCTGCTCCGGAGTGAGGGCGTCGACGGCCTTCCGTACGTGCCCGAACTGGGCGAGCACGGCGGACCTGGTCCTGGCGGAGTCGTATGCGCGGGTGCGCTTCTTGGCCGGTGGCATGGGCCGAGGCTAACGCCGAGACTGGAAGGACGGAGCCACTCGCAGCGAAAGCAGGCGACGGGACCATGACCCATCACGAGCACCCCGATGCCGCCCTGATACGCCGGGGCTACGAAGCCTTCAGCAACGGCGACATGGCGACGTTGGAATCCCTGATGACCAGCGACTGCACCCACCACGTTCCCGGCGAGAGCCGGATATCCGGGCACTACAAGGGCCGGGACAACGTCCTCGGCGGCTACTACCGCTCGCTCGCCGAACTCACCGAAGGCACCTTCCGCGTCGAGCTGAAGGGCGTGTTCGTGGACGGCCGCGGCCACGCCATCACCACCCACCGCTTCCACGCCGACCGCGGCGACCGCGGCATCGAGATGGACGGCGGACTGTTCTTCACGCTCGTCGGCGGCAAGATCTCCGACATCGACGAATGCGTCGCCGACATCGTGGAGTCGGACTCCTTCTGGGGAACCGGCTGACAGCACGGAGCCCCCGCCCTTCCCGGGCGGGGGCTCCGATTCCGTACGTTCGATCCGAGGATCAGGCCAGCAGGGCCGGGATCGTCGCCTCGTGCGCCTCGCGCAGCTCCGTGAGGGAGAGCGCGAACTCGCCCTGCACGTCCACGGCGTCACCGTCGACGACACCGATCCGGGTCGCCGGCAGACCCCGCGCACCGCACATGTCGGTGAAGCGGAGTTCCTCGCTGCGCGGGACGGCGACGACCGCACGGCCCGCCGACTCGCTGAAGAGGAACGTGAACGCGTCCAGGCCCTCCGGGACGACCAGACGCGCGCCGTTCCCGCCGCGCAGGCAGGACTCGACGACCGCCTGGACGAGACCGCCGTCGGACAGGTCGTGCGCCGCGTCGATCATGCCGTCGCGGGAGGCCGAGATCAGGATCTCGCCGAGCAGCTTCTCCCGGTCGAGGTCCACGGCCGGCGGCATGCCGCCGAGGTGCTGGTGGATCACCTCGGACCAGGCCGAGCCGCCGAACTCCTCACGCGTGTCGCCGAGCAGGTAGAGGAGCTGGCCCTCTTCCGCGAAGGCGATCGGCGTACGGCGGTTCACGTCGTCGATCACACCGAGGACGGCCACGACCGGCGTCGGGTGGATCGCCGTCTCACCGGTCTGGTTGTAGAGCGAGACGTTGCCGCCGGTGACCGGGGTGCCCAGCTGCAGGCAGCCGTCCGCGAGACCGCGGGTGGCCTCGGCGAACTGCCACATCACGGCCGGGTCCTCGGGCGAACCGAAGTTCAGGCAGTCCGAGATGGCGAGCGGCTTGGCACCGGAGGCGGCGACGTTGCGGTACGCCTCCGCCAGCGCGAGCTGCGCACCCGTGTACGGGTCGAGCTTGGCGTACCGGCCGTTGCCGTCGGTCGCCATGGCCACGCCGAGGTTGGTCTCCTCGTCGATGCGGACCATGCCCGCGTCCTCGGGCTGCGCCAGGACCGTGTTGCCCTGCACGAACCGGTCGTACTGGTCCGTGATCCAGGACTTGGAGGCCTGGTTCGGCGACGAGACCAGCTTCAGGACCTGGTCCTTCAGCTCGGCGCCGTCCTGCGGCCGGGGCAGCTTGCCGGCGTCGTCGGCCTGGAGCGCGTCCTGCCAGTCCGGGCGCGCGAACGGCCGGTGGTAGGTCGGGCCCTCGTGGGCGACGGAACGCGGCGGGACGTCGACGATCTGCTCGCCGTGCCAGAAGATCTCCAGACGCTCGCCCTCGGTCACCTCACCGATGACGGTGGCGATGACGTCCCACTTCTCGCAGATCTCCAGGAAGCGGTCGACGTGCTGCGGCTCGACGATCGCGCACATGCGCTCCTGCGACTCGCTCATGAGGATTTCCTCGGGCGAGAGCGTCGCGTCGCGCAGGTGGACCTTCTCCAGGTCGACGTGCATGCCGCCGGAGCCCGCGGAGGCCAGCTCGGAGGTGGCGCAGGAGAGCCCGGCGCCGCCGAGGTCCTGGATGCCCGCGACCAGCTTCTCCTGGAAGATCTCCAGGGTGCACTCGATGAGGAGCTTCTCCTGGAAGGGGTCGCCGACCTGGACGGCGGGGCGCTTGGTCGGCTTGGTGTCGTCGAAGGTCTCGGACGCGAGGACCGAGACGCCGCCGATGCCGTCGCCGCCCGTGCGGGCGCCGTACAGGATGACCTTGTTGCCGGGGCCGGAGGCCTTGGCGAGGTGGATGTCCTCGTGCTTCATCACGCCGATGCAGCCGGCGTTGACGAGCGGGTTGCCCTGGTAGCAGGAGTCGAAGACGACCTCGCCACCGATGTTGGGCAGGCCGAGGCAGTTGCCGTAGCCGCCGATGCCGGCGACGACACCGGGCAGCACGCGCTTGGTGTCGGGGTGGTCGGCCGCGCCGAAGCGCAGCGGGTCGACGACCGCGACCGGGCGGGCACCCATGGCGAGGATGTCGCGGACGATGCCGCCGACGCCGGTGGCCGCGCCCTGGTAGGGCTCGATGTACGAGGGGTGGTTGTGCGACTCGACCTTGAAGGTGACCGCGTAACCCTGGCCCACGTCGACGACGCCGGCGTTCTCGCCGATGCCGACGAGCATGGCGTCGTTCTCCGGGACCTTCTCGCCGAACTGCTTCAGGTGGACCTTGCTGCTCTTGTAGGAGCAGTGCTCGGACCACATGACGGAGTACATGGCGAGCTCGGCGCCGGTGGGACGGCGGCCCAGGATCTCGCGGATGCGCGCGTACTCGTCCTCCTTGAGGCCGAGCTCCTTCCAGGGCTGCTCGCTGTCCGGCGTCTCGCTCGCGTGCTTGACGGTGTCGAGGCTCATCAGGCGTTGACCAGCTTCTTGAGGATCGAGGTGAAGAAACCGAGGCCGTCCGTCTTGCCGGTGCCGATCAGCGGCTCGACGGCGTGCTCGGGGTGCGGCATGAGGCCGACCACGTTGCCCGCGGCGTTGGTGACGCCGGCGATGTCACGCAGCGAGCCGTTGGGGTTCACGTCCAGGTAGCGGAACGCGACCCGGCCCTCGGCCTCCAGCTCGTCGAGGACACGCTCGTCGGCGACGTACCGGCCGTCCATGTTCTTGAGCGGGACCTCGATCTCCTGGCCCTGGACGTAGTCCGAGGTCCAGGCGGTCTCCGCGTTCTCCACCCGCAGCTTCTGGTCGCGGCAGATGAAGTGGAGGTGGTTGTTGCGCAGCATCGCGCCCGGCAGCAGATGGGCCTCGGTGAGGATCTGGAAGCCGTTGCAGATGCCGAGGACGGGCATGCCCGCCTTCGCCTGCTCGATGATCGTCTCCATCACCGGCGAGAAGCGGGAGATGGCTCCGGCCCGCAGGTAGTCGCCGTAGGAGAAGCCGCCGGCCAGGACCACGGCGTCGACCTGCTTGAGGTCCTTGTCGCGGTGCCAGAGCGAGACGGGCTCGGCGCCCGCCAGGCGGGCGGCACGCAGCGCGTCCTGGTCGTCGAGCGTTCCGGGGAACGTGACGACGCCGATGCGTGCGGTCACGACTCCACCTTCACGACGAAGTCTTCGATCACGGTGTTGGCAAGGAAGGTTTCGGCCATCTCATGGATGCGGGCGAGGGCGGCGTCGTCGACCGGTCCCTCCACCTCCAGCTCGAAACGCTTCCCCTGACGGACGTCGGCGATTCCGGCGAATCCCAGGCGGGGCAGTGCACGCTGCACCGCCTGCCCCTGAGGGTCGAGGATCTCCGGCTTGAGCATGACGTCGACTACGACGCGTGCCACTGGCACTCCCGGTGGTGTGTTGCGTGGGCGGTTCCCTCAGCGTACCTGTCTCCAAATTCTACGCGGGTAGAGATCTGAAGGATCCTCCAAAAGCCAGGCCGACGGGCCGCTCGACCGACGAACACCTCCCGCGCCCCCGCGCGGGCACCTCCACGCAAAATTCGAGTGAAATATTGCGAACCTCAATGCACCGGGACACGCTGAAACAATTGCCAGGGCTTCACAATGCGATGCCCACCGCTGTACAAAGGAATCCAGAAGAAAGCAGCATTGTCCCGGCACAGCCGTACCGTCGACATCGCCGCACGTCAGAGGCGCCACAAGCGCCTCCTCTGCGGCATCGGCCGCAGGAAAGGACCGATATCCGTGGCTCAGCGTGTGGTGGTCACTCTCTCCGACGACATGGACGGCGGAGAAGCGGCTGAAACGGTCGCGTTCGGCCTCGACGGGAAGACGTACGAGATCGACCTGAATGCTGCCAATGCAAAGAAACTCCGCAAGGCGCTCGCGCCGTACCTCGCCGCCGGGCGCAAGCTGCCGGCCAGGGCGACGGCCGGCCGGGGCGCCTCCGTGGAGACGTACACCCACACCTCGCTGGCACCCGACCCGGCGGCGGTCCGCGCCTGGGCCCAGTCCAACAAGATGGACGTGCCGGCGCGCGGCCGCATCCCGAAGCGGGTCTACGAGGCGTTCCGCGCGGCGAGTTGAGGCGGCCGGACGGCCGGGCGGGACGACCGGAGGGTCGGCCGGACCCGGCAGGACGACACCGGGCCGGGGGGCGGATTTGCATTGCACCCCCCATGATCGGCTAAAGTCTGGAACACGCCGAGGGGCGAGGCCGCAAAGCCCCACCTCACGCAGCGTGCGGGTGTAGTTCAGTAGCAGAACATCCCCCTTCCAGGGGGAAGGCGCAGTGTGCAATTCCTGTCACCCGCTCTGCATCGCAAGTCCGAAGCACTCCGGTGCGTCAGGTAGAGTGGTGCTCGCACCGCCCGGTGAAAGCCGAGCGGCAGCAATGCGGACGTGGCTCAGTTGGTAGAGCATCACCTTGCCAAGGTGAGGGTCGCGAGTTCGAATCTCGTCGTCCGCTCAGGAGTACGAAGGCCCCGGTTCTCAGGAACCGGGGCCTTCGTCGTATCCCCACGCCCCCCGCCCCCGCCCCATGACATTTGTCAGAAGCGGGTGATGACGGCGCGCACTGCCGGACGGCCCCCGCCGCCGGAAGCCTGGTCACATGACCCACGCGATCGAAGCGGAAGACCTCCGCCGCGCCTACTCCGGCGGCTTCGAGGCCGTCCGCGGCCTCTCCTTCACCGTCCCGCGCGGCGAGATCTTCGCCCTGCTCGGCACCAACGGCGCCGGCAAGACCTCCACCGTCGAACTCCTCGAAGGCCTCGCCGCCCCGAGCTCCGGCACCGCCCGCGTCCTCGGCCACGACCCCTACCGCGAGCGTGCCGCCGTCCGCCCCCGCATCGGCGTGATGCTCCAGGAGGGCGGCTTCCCCAGCGATCTGACGGTGGCCGAAACCGTACGGATGTGGGCGGGCTGCACCAGCGGCGCCCGCCCCACCGGCGAGGCGCTGGAGGCCGTCGGCCTCGGCACCCGCCACCGGCTCCGGATCAAGCAGCTCTCCGGCGGCGAACGGCGCCGCCTCGACCTGGCCCTCGCCCTCCTCGGCCGCCCCGAGGTCCTCTTCCTCGACGAGCCGACCACCGGGCTGGACGCCGAAGGGCGGCGCGACACCTGGGAGCTGGTGCGGTCGCTGCGCGACGAGGGGACGACGGTGATCCTCACCACCCACTACCTGGAGGAGGCCGAGAACCTGGCCGACCGGCTCGCGATCATGCACCAGGGGCGGATCGTGCTCTCCGGAACACCCGCCCAGGTCACCGCCGCCCGGCCGGCCCGCATCCGCTTCGCCCTGCCCGCCGGAGTGCCCGCCGCCCGGCTCCCGCTGCACCTGCGGGCCGCCGAGGACGGGGGAAGGGTCGAGATCCGTACCGGCTCCCTCCAGGAGGACCTGACCGCACTCCTCGACTGGTCCCGGGACAACGGCGTACGGCTCGACGGGCTCGACGCGCGCGCGGCCTCGCTGGAGGAGGCGTTCCTCGACATCGCGGGACGGAGTGCGGAGGAGAGGGCGAAGGAGGTGTCGGGCGCGCTCGCATCGGACGGACTCGGATCGGAGGGACCCGGATCGGGCGGAATCGCGTCGGACGGACTCGGATCGGGCGGACTCGCATCGGGCGGACTCGCATCGGACGAAATCGCGTCGGACGGAATCGAATCAGGCGCGCTCCGGTCGGAGGCCCGTCGATGAGCAGCCCCGCCCGTCACCTGCCCACCCGCCGCCTCCCCTCCCGTACCCGGCTCGGCGCGCTCGGGCGGGCCGAGCTGACCCTGCTCGGCCGCAACCGCACCGCGCTCGTCGGTGCCCTCCTCGTCCCCCTCCTCATGGTCGAAGCCGTGCGCAGCTCCCTCCGGAGCGTCGACCTCGGCGCGGCCGGCACGAGCATCGCCGAGGTCGCGGTGACCGGCGCCCTCGGCATGGCCCTCCTCGTCGGCGTGTACAGCAACCTGGTCGCCGCCTTCGTCGCCCGCCGCGAATCCCTCGTCCTCAAGCGGCTGCGTACGGGAGAGCCCACCGACACCGAGATCCTGACCGGGATCGCCCTGCCGGCCGTCGCCCTCGCCCTCGCGCAGTGCGCCCTGCTCACGGCCGGCGGCATCGCCGTCCTCGACCTGCCGGCACCCGAGAGGCCCGACCTGCTCCTCGCCGGAGCCCTCCTCGGCGCCGTCCTGCTCACCGTCCTCGCCTGCGTCACCTCGGCCGTCACCCGCACCGTCGAGAGCGCCCAGCTCACCGCGCTCCCGCTGCTCCTGGTCTCGGCCCTCGGCTCCGGGCTCTTCGTCCCCCTCTCCGTGTTCCCCGAGCGGGTCGCCTCGCTCTGCGAACTGCTGCCGCTGACCGGCGCCATGACCCTCGTACGGGCCGGGTGGGCGGGCGGACCGGGAGCCGGAGAGCTGACCGGCGCCGCGCTGACCACGGTGGCCTGGATCATGGTCTCGGTGTTTGCTGTCCAGCGGTGGTTCCGGTGGGAACCCCGGCGCTGAACCACCCGCCGAACGACCCGTCGAGAGGGGCCTCGCCCGTGAAGAGCTGGAGCGGCCGGAGCGGCCTCGCCAAGGTGGACCTCTACACCCGTGTGACGGCGTACATGCTGCTGTGGTCCGCCGTGTTCGTCCTCGGACTGCTGCTCCTGGTCCGGCCGATCCGGCACGAGGCCCCGCTGTTCCTCGTCGTCACCGCACCGCTGCTCAACCTCGCCAACGGCGTCCTCTGCCACCGCTTCCTGCGCCGCGCCATGGACGCCTACCTGCGGCCAGGGACCGTGCTCCCGGCCCGCACGGTGCTGCCCGCGGCGGCGGCAGGGGCCGCGACCGCCGGGGCCGTCCTCCTCGAAGCCGCCACCGCCGACGTGCCCGAGCTGCTGCCGGGGATGCTCGGTGCGGCGCTCGTCCCCTTCCTCGCCGGCCACTGCCTGACCCTCCGCCCCCGGACCGTCGCCCTCCATCAGGCGCTGATCGTCGGAGTCCTCCTGGCCCTGGTGCCGCTCACCGGCCGGGACCTCGCCGCGAGCGTCGTCGGCGTGGCCACCGTCGCCTTCGTCACCGGCTGGCTGGCCGTCACCGTCCGCGTCTCGCTCTGGGTGCTCGGCGTCGTCTTCGAGTTGCGCGAGGCCCGCGACGTCCAGGCCAGGCTCGCGGTCGCCGAGGAACGGCTGCGCTTCGGGCGGGACCTGCACGACATCCTCGGCCGGAACCTGTCCGTGATCGCCCTCAAGAGCGAGCTCGCCGTCCAGCTCGCCCGGCGCGAACGCCCCGAGGCCGTGGACCAGATGACCGAGGTCCAGCGGATCGCCCGGGAGTCCCAGCGGGAGGTGCGGGACGTCGTACGCGGCTACCGCGAGGCCGACCTGCGGGTGGAGCTGGAGGGCGCGCGGGGGGTGCTGGGCGCGGCCGGGATCGACTGCGCCGTCGAGTCGCCCGGCCCGGGGCTCGACCTGCCCGGCGAGGTCAGGTCGGCGCTCGGGTGGGTGGTCCGGGAGACCACGACGAACGTCCTGCGACACGGGGACGCGCGGCGCTGCGCGATCGTCCTGAGCGAGGAGGAGGACACGGTGCTGCTGACGGTGGAGAACGACGGGCTTCCCCGTCCGTCCGGGCCCGGCCTCGTGTCCGGAGCCGGTGGAACGCCCGGAGCCGGTGGCGCGCCCGGTTCGGGGCTCGCGGGGCTGCGGGAGCGGCTCACGGCCGTCGGCGGGACGCTGGAGGCCGGGCCCGGCGAGGCCGGGACGTTCCTGGTGACCGCCCGGATCCCCCTGTCCCGTACCCCTCGTACGTCCCCCGTGGAGGTGGACCGATGACCGCTCCCGTACGTGCGGACACCGACGCACCCGTCCCCGTCCGCGTCCGTGTACTGCTCGCCGACGACGAGCATCTGATCCGGGGCGCGCTCGCCGCGCTGCTCGGCCTCGAGGACGATCTCGTGGTCGTCGCCGAGGCCGCGACCGGGCCCGAAGCGCTCGCCATGGCACTCGCGCACCGCCCCGACGTCGCCGTGCTCGATCTGCAGATGCCGGGCGCGGACGGTGTGAGGGTCGCCACAGCGCTGCGGGACGAACTGCCCGGCTGCCGCACCATGATCGTGACCGGCCACGGCCGTCCCGGGCACCTCAAGCGGGCCCTCACCGCCGGGGTCCGCGGCTTCGTGCCGAAGACCGTCAGTGCCCAGCGGCTCGCCGAGATCATCCGTGCCGTACACGCCGGAAACCGTTACGTGGACCCGGAGTTGGCGGCCGACGCCATCGCCGCGGGGGACTCCCCGCTGACCGCCAGGGAGGCCGAGGTGCTCGAACTCTCCGCCGACGGCGCACCCGTCGCGGAGATCGCCCGGCGCGCCTCCCTCTCCCCCGGAACCGTCCGGAACTACCTCTCGTCGGCCGCCGCGAAACTCGGTGCGGAGAACCGGCACACGGCGGTGCGTCTCGCACAGGCGAAAGGTTGGGTATAGTTGGCTCCGCGCTACGGCGCATGCGGACGTGGCTCAGTTGGTAGAGCATCACCTTGCCAAGGTGAGGGTCGCGAGTTCGAATCTCGTCGTCCGCTCCACGAAGAAGCCCCCGGTCGAATCGACCGGGGGCTTTCTCGTGTCCGCGGAAGGTGTCACGCCGGGTGGCCCCCCAGCCCCCGGCCCTGGCCCCCGGACGCTGGGAGCCAGGGCCGGGGGCCAGGGCCGGGGGCCAGGAGGCCAAGGCCTCAGGGCCTCAGAAGCTGTCGGACCAGCCCTTGCCGGTCAGCAGCTCGTACGCCTCCAGGTACTTGGCGCGCGTCGCGTCCACGATGTCCTGCGGGAGCGGCGGCGGGGGCTGCTCGCTCTTGCGGTCCCAGCCGGAGGCCGGGGAGGTCAGCCAGTTCCGGACGAACTGCTTGTCGTACGAGGGCTGGGCGCGGCCCGGCTGCCACTGGTCGGCCGGCCAGAAGCGCGAGGAGTCCGGGGTGAGGACCTCGTCGGCGAGGATCAGCGTCTCCCCGTCGAAGCCGAACTCGAACTTGGTGTCCGCGAGGATGATCCCGCGCTCGCGGGCGATGTCCCGGGCCCTGCCGTACACGGCGAGGGTCGTCTGGCGCAGCAGCGCGGCGGTCTCGGCGCCGACCTGGCGGGCGACCTCCTCGTAGGAGACGTTCTCGTCGTGGTCGCCGACGGCGGCCTTCGTCGCCGGGGTGAAGATCGGCGCGGGCAGCTCGGAGCCGTCGCTGAGCCCCTCGGGGAGCGCGAGGCCGCACACCGTGCGGGACTCGTCGTACTCCAGGAGGCCGGAGCCGGTGAGGTAACCGCGGGCCACGCACTCGACGGGGACCATGTTCAGCGACTTGCAGACCGTGGTGCGGCCCGCCCAGTCGGTGGGGGCGCCGGCCGGCAGCTCGGTCGACAGGACGTGGTGCGGGACCAGGTCGGAGAGCTGCTCGAACCACCACAGGGACAGCTGGGTGAGGACCCGGCCCTTGTCGGGGATCTCGGTGGGCAGCACCCAGTCGAACGCGGACATGCGGTCGCTCGCCACCATCACGAGGTCACCGGCCTCGTCGCGGTACAGGTCGCGCACCTTGCCCGTGTGGAGATGGGTGAGGCCCGGGACCTGGACGGGCTCGGGCTTTTCTACGAATCCGGACACGGTTCCTCCGCGTAGGTTGATCCAGGAGCGTGTCCGATTCTCTCGCACATCCGGGCGGCTCCGGCCTCCCGGCCCTGTGACCCCCCGCTCAGTCCCTCTTGCAGATGCGGTCGAGGAGATTCGCGGTGGCCCGCTGGACCCGTGCGTCGACATGGCCCGGCCGGTCCAGCGCCGGCGACCAGGCGAAGGTGCCGGACGCGAACACCCACGCCCCGGACGGGGCCCGGTAGAGCGAGGTCTCCTGGTGGCGCAGCGTCCCCTCGCTGTCCGGGTACGGCGAGTGCGCGAGCAGGATGCGGCCCTGGTGCTCGGGGAGCGCCGTACGCGGGTAGTAGCGGTCGGCCTCGCCCGCCACCAGGCCCGGCAGCTCGTCGCCGTCGCCGGCGCCGGTGGCCTCCCAGAGCCAGTGGTCGGCGTTCCGCACGATCAGCGGGTGCGGTTCGGGCACCCGGCCCGCGTACTGGATGCCGAGGAGTTGCTGCTCGGGCCGGTCGACCTCGCGCCAGAGCGCGGGGCGGCCGGGGCCGCGCCGCTTGCGGCAGGTGAGCAGCCGGTCCGGCACGCCGGACGGCGAGGGGCCCAGCTCCACCTGCCAGTACATGGTGTTGGCGGAGAGGAAGACGAGCGAGGTCCCCTGGTCGCGGGCGCGCTCGGCGGTCCGCCGCATCGGCGCCGACCAGTACTCGTCGTGCCCGGGGAAGACCAGGCCCCGGTAGCGGCTCGGGTCGACCCGGCCGGCGTGCAGGTCGCGCGTCTCGGCGTACGCCAGGTCGTAGCCGTAGCGCTCGGCCCAGCGGATGAAGTCGTACGCGTGCCCCACGTGCAGGGGCAGCCCCGCGCCCGCGTACGGGCGGTCGAAGGAGACGGTGACGGCCGCCTCCTCCTCGCCGAGCAGCCGGCCCTCCTCGTCCCACGCGTGGTAGAGGCTGGCGCCGGTGTGGCCGTCCTCCGGATAGAGGTTGTACGCCTGCCAGGTCACGTCGGGGAGGACCAGGAGCAGATCCGCCGGATGGTCGTCGCGGACCGTGAAGGGGATGTGCGAGCGGTGGCCGTCGGCGGTGGTCAGCACGGCGACGTACGCCCCGATCGACCAGTAGGACGGGACCTGCAGCCGCCAGGACTGCCACCAGTGGTGGCAGGAGACCGTGCGGTCGGCGGTGAGCGGGGCGGGCTGGACGATCCCGGAGAGCCGCGGGCTCG
Organism: Streptomyces sp. Root1304; assembly: GCF_001426405.1. Lineage (GTDB taxonomy): Bacteria > Actinomycetota > Actinomycetes > Streptomycetales > Streptomycetaceae > Streptomyces. Next base: position 72,970 of record NZ_LMEP01000024.1, read on the forward strand.
TGATGATCTTCGCGGCGCCGTGGCCGCCGTAGTGACCGATCCGGTAGATGTCGACCGAGAACTGCTGCGGCGGGTCCACCGTGACGTGGAAGTCGATCGACTCGCCCGGCGCGACGGCGCCGTCGGACGCGAAGCCCTTGATCTGGCGCCGGACGTCGTCGGCCGTGCGCGGGCCTCCGCTGCCGCCCCGGGCCAGGACCTCGTCCGCGTACCAGGGGACCATCTGGCCGGTGTCGTCGAAGTAGTTCTCGGAACCGCGCAGCCAGGGCAGCGGGCCCTGGCCGAAGGGATCGGTGACGGCGTGCGCCAGCGCGCCCGATTCCCACCGCCTGATCTGGTCCGCCCCCATGCTGCGCCCCTCCCTCGACTCCCCCGGTCGGTGATCGGCTCGCGGCCGGTCGATGCCGCTGGTCCGTGCCTCTGTCAGTGACGGTCTCCAGCACATCACATAACGCACGCACTCCGTCACCGTTCGTCGTGAATTGACGAGAGTGGAACTCCGGACTCCGGGAGGGGTGGGGCGGGGGTATGCGGGGGAGGGCTCGGGGACGCGCTCTTTGGGGGCTTGCAGGGGGCGCGATCGGTGCGGGGCTTCGGGGCGCGCTCGGCGTGGCGCTTCGGGGGGCGCGATCGGCGTGGGCCGGGCCCGCGCTCAGATCAGGCGTACGGGCTTCTCCGGGCGGACGCCCGTCCGCGCCAGCCAGAGGCGCAGTGGCTCCGGGTCGCCGTCCTCGACGAGGGCGAGGACCCGGGGGCCGAGATCGGCCGCCCGCTCGCCGCCGACCAGCAGGGCGGGCCCGTCGAGCCAGTCGAGGCCCGCGACGGCCTCGGCGGTGTCCACGGCCGCGCAACAGACCATCGCGGTCACGTGGTCGGCGAGCAGATCGCGGCCGCTGCGGGGCGGCTGGAGCGGGAACAGCGGCAGGGGCCCGTCGGGACCGCTGACCACGGGAGGCGGGGGGCCGGCCCGGTCGTCGCTCCCGGCGCCCCGGGGAGCCGCTTCGGAGGAAGCAGTGGGGGCGGACGCGCTGTCCGGGGCCGGGGTCGCGGCGGCGACGCGGGCCTCCCGTGCGGCGTCCTCGCGGGCGAGGAGGGCGCTCAGCGCGGCGGCGAGGGCTTCGGCGGCGGGATTGACGGGCTCATCCTCGATGGCGTCCTCGCCGCCGTCCTCGATGCCGTCTTCGATGCCGTCCTCGATGGCGTCGAGGAGTTCCTGGTCGGGGATGCCGTCGTCGGAGCCGAGGCCGTCGCCGGAGCCGAGGCCGGCGCCGTCCGGGCGGTCGCCGGCCGGGCCGCGGGCATCCGAGCTGCCCGCCTCCGGCACCTCCGCCTCGGTCTCCGTCTGCGTCCGCGTCTCCGTCGTCACCTCGTCCGCCGGCTTCTCCGGGTTCGTGGACAGGTAGGCGATCACCCTGGTCAGCGTCGGCCCGTCGGCGGCCGGCGACGCCCCGGCCGGGGCGTCGGCCACGCCGAGGCCGTCGAGGACCTGGTGGAGCCGGGCCGCGTCGGTACGCCACTTACGGTCGACGACCTCCTCCGGGTACTGGCTCCACTCCACCGGCGACCAGTCGGGGCCGGGTTCGGCGGGGCCGCCGTGGAAGAGGCGGGCGGCGAGCAGGGAGGTGGCCTCGTCGACCGCGCCCGGCTCCTCCAGGAGATCGCAGGCGGGGCGCTCGCCGAGCCGGGACGAGAAGCCGTCCGCGAGCCGGTCCCGGCGGGAGAGCTCGGTCAGGGCGGAGACCACGCCCGCGTCGAGCTTGGCGGGCCAGCGGCCCATCCGCCAGGCGGGCAGCGCGACCCGGGTCAGGAGCCGGTCCCAGCCCGCGTACGCGAGGCCGACCTGCTCCTGGGCGACGATCCGTACGCCGTAGTCCACGGCCTGGGCGCGCTCCGACCCGGCGGCCGCCACCCCGCGCTCCATCTCGGCGGCGTGCCCGCGGCAGGCACGGAGCAGGACCCGGGCGACCTGCCCGACACCCCGCGCGCCGAGCCGGCGGACGGGGTCGAGGCCGGCGTCGCCGGGCACGGCCACGGCGGCGTCCAGACCTCGGACGAAGCGGCGGGCGGCGGCTATGTCGGGATGCGCGGCGGGGCCCGTACCGGCGACGACGGGCGCGAGCACGGCTCGCAGCTCGCCCACCCGCATCCACCACAGGAAGGGCGAACCTATGACGAGGACGGGAGCGCCCTCGGAGCCGCTTCCCCCGCCGGACGGTGTGCGCAGCGCCCGGTGCGCCCGGTGGGTGCGGTCCTCCAGCCAGCTGTCGCAGTCCGGGGTCAGGGCTATCGCCGCGGGGGCGGGGACGTCGAGCCGGTCGGCGAGGTCCCGGACGAGCCGGTAGAGGTCGGGCGCGGCGGATTCGGAGAGCTCCACCGTCGGCGTCGCGGCCGGGCGGGCCCGTACGACGACGAGGGCGACGGCCGTGGCGGCGACCAGGACGAGGACCGCGAGGACGGTCACCACCCAGCGGGCCGTGTCCCAGCCGGCCCCCGTGAAGTGGCCGGTGACACCGCCCGCGTAGAGCACGACGGCGACGGCGGCGGGGAGGACCGCGAGGCCCAGCGCCCTGCCGCGGACCCTGAGGACCGCGAGGGCCCGGGAGTGCGCGGCGCGCGCACCCCACTCCTCGCCGACAACGGAACCGGTACCGGACACGCCGTACATCACCCCCTCCTGCCCACGTCGGGACTGCCTGTGGCGGTGTTGCTCACTCCCCCACTGTGGCACCCGCCACTGACATCGCAATGCCGGTGGGCCAAGTGCCGGAACGCCTTCGCCGCACCCTAGTTGGGGCTGTGGCGGGCGTCATCCGTATGGCCGAGCCGTCACTCGATGGAATGGCTTTGGGTAAAGGTGATGGCGCTCGGGCGGTCGTACGGTGCACTGCTTCTCCACCGCACGGCCACAAGAGGAATCCGGAGGTACCGGGTGATTCCGGGTGGAATCAGGCCTCGGCGGCCTTCCGCGCGATGTCCGTGCGGTGCTGCGAACCGTCAAGGCGGATGCGGCCGACCGCCGCGTAGGCGCGCTCGCGGGCCTCCGCCAGGTCCGTACCGGTGGCGGTGACCGAGAGGACCCGGCCGCCGGCGCTCACGATCGCGTCGCCGTCCCGCTTGGTACCGGCGTGGAGCACGTACGCGTGCGGCGCGTCCTGCTCGGCGATCTCGCCCAGACCCTCGATCGGGTCCCCGGTGCGCGGGGTGTCCGGGTAGTTGTGGGAGGCGACGACCACGGTCACCGCGGCCTCGTCGCTCCAGCTCAGCGGGGCCTGGTCGTCCAGGGTGCCGTTGGCGGAGTTCAGCAGGACGCCCGCGAGCGGGGTACGCAGCCGGGCCAGGACGACCTGGGTCTCGGGGTCGCCGAAGCGGGCGTTGAACTCGATGACCCGCACACCGCGGCCCGTGATCGCCAGACCCGCGTACAGCAGGCCCGAGAACGGCGTGCCACGGCGGCGCAGCTCGTCCACGGTCGGCTGGAGGACGGTCTCCAGGACCTCGTCGACCAGCTTCGGGTCGGCCCAGGGCAGCGGCGAGTAGGCGCCCATGCCCCCGGTGTTCGGGCCCTCGTCGCCGTCGAGCGCGCGCTTGAAGTCCTGCGCTGGCCGGAGCGGGAGGACGGTGGTGCCGTCGGTGATCGCGAAGAGCGAGACCTCGGGGCCGTCGAGGTACTCCTCGATGACCACCCGGTCGCACGCGAGCGCGTGGGCCCGCGCCTGGCCGAGGTCGTCGGTGACGACGACGCCCTTGCCGGCGGCGAGGCCGTCGTCCTTCACCACGTACGGAGCGCCGAAGGCGTCGAGCGCCTCGTCGATCTCCTCGGGGGTCGTGCAGACGTAGCTGCGGGCGGTGGGCACCCCGGCGCCGGCCATGACGTCCTTGGCGAACGCCTTGGAGCCCTCCAGCTGCGCCGCTTCGCGCGACGGGCCGAAGACGGGGATGCCGGCCGCGCGGACGGCGTCGGCGACACCGGCGACGAGCGGGGCCTCCGGGCCGACGACGACCAGGTCGGCGCCGAGCCCAGTGGCGAGGCGCGCGACGGCGTCGCCGTCCAGCTGGTCGACGGGGTGCAGCTCGGCGACCTCCGCGATTCCGGCGTTGCCGGGCGCGCAGTGCAGAGCGGTGACGTCGGGATCGAGGGAGAGAGAGCGGCACAGGGCGTGTTCGCGGGCGCCGCCGCCGATGACGAGGACCTTCACGCCTGTCAGGGTAGCCCGCCGGCCGGGATGCCCCTTGTGCGGGCCACCGAGCGAGACGCCCCTACTCGTTCGTGTATTCCTCCACAACCGTGGCTCCGAGCTCGCGCACGATCAGGTCGTGCCCGGAGAGCGCCGAGTCGACGAGGTCCGGGTCGTCCTCCTCCGGCACGTCGTCCTCGGGCGCCACGGGCTGCGGTGCGGGCGGCGCGTACGAGGGCGCGGGGGCCTGCGCCGGCGGGGGCGCCTGGGAGAACGAGGGCGCGGGAGCGGCCTGCGCCTGCGGCGGCTGTACGGGGGCGGACGGCGGGGCCTGCTGGAACGCCGGGGCGGGGGCCTGCGGGCGGCCGAAGCCACCGGTGCCGCCCGAGCCGCCGAAGCCGGTGGCCGCCGGCGGGGGCGCGGCGCCGCCGGAGGGGTCGATGATCGCCTCGACCTTCCAGTTCACGTTGAACTGTTCGGCGAGGGCCTGCTTCAGGACGTCCTCGCTGCCGCTGCTCGCGAAGTTGTCGCGGGCGCCGGCGTTGAGGAAGCCGAGCTGGAGGGTGGTCCCGTCGAAGCCCGCCACCTGCGCGTTCTGGCTGAGCAGGATCCAGGTGAAGCGGCGCCGGTTCTTCACGGCGTCGAGGATCTGCGGCCAGAGATTGCGCACCTGGGCGGTGTCGCCGCCTCCGCCTCCGGTGGACGCGGGTGCGGGTGCGGGGGCCGGGGCCTGCGGCGCGGCGTGCTGCGGAGCCGCTACGGAGGCGGGGGCGGCCGGCGCGGAAGCACCGGGCCAGGCGCCGGGCGCGCCACCACCGGGGGTGGCGGCACCGGGCCAGGCGCCGGGACGCGGGGCGGCGGGCTGCGCCTGGGCGGGGGGTGCCGGCTCCGGCGGGGCCTGGGCGGGGGTCGGCGCCGAGGGGTGGTCGACCGCTGCCGGGGCGTGGGCGGGTGCGGCCTGCGACGGCGCCGGGGCATGGGCGTGGGACGGCGGGAGCGGGGGCGGGGCCATCGGAGTGTGGGCGTCGGGCCCGGGGACGTACCCCATCGCGGGCCCGGGCGCGGTCGCGGGCGGTCCGGCGGTGAACACCGGCGCCTGGGCGACGGCCGGAGCGGCGGCGGCCCCGCGCTCGAGACGGTCCAGGCGTGCCTGGACCGAACGCTCGTCGTCGAAGGCGGCGGGCAGCAGCACGCGCGCGCAGATCAGCTCCAGCTGGAGCCGGGGCGAGGTGGCGCCCCGCATCTCGGTCAGCCCGGTGTTGACGAGATCGGCGGCACGGCTCAGCTCGGCGGCCCCGAACACGGACGCCTGGGCCTGCATCCGCTCGATCACGTCGACCGGGGCGTCGATGAGGCCCTTCTCGGCGGCGTCCGGCACGGCGGCCAGGATCACCAGGTCGCGCAGCCGCTCCAGGAGGTCGGCGACGAACCGGCGGGGGTCGTTGCCGCCCTCGATGACGGTGTCGACGACCTCGAACGCGGCGGCGCCGTCACCGGCCGCGAACGCGTCCACGACCGCGTCGAGCAGCGTCCCGTCCGTGTAGCCGAGCAGCGAGGTGGCCATGGCGTACGTCACGCCGTCGTCGGTGGCCCCGGCGAGGAGCTGGTCCATGACGGACATCGAGTCACGCACGGACCCGGCGCCGGCCCGCACGACGAGCGGCAGCACGCCGTCCGCGACGGGGATGCCCTCGCGGCCGCAGACCTCGCCCAGGTACTCCCGCAGGGTGCCGGGGGGCACGAGCCGGAAGGGGTAGTGGTGGGTCCGGGACCGGATGGTGCCGATGACCTTCTCGGGCTCGGTCGTGGCGAAGATGAACTTCAGATGCTCCGGCGGCTCCTCGACGACCTTCAGCAGGGCGTTGAAGCCCGCCGAGGTGACCATGTGGGCCTCGTCGATGATGTAGATCTTGTAGCGGCTGGACGCGGGCCCGAAGAAGGCCTTCTCGCGCAGGTCACGGGCATCGTCCACACCACCGTGGGAAGCGGCGTCGATCTCGATGACGTCGATCGACCCCGGCCCGTTGCGCGCGAGGTCCCGGCAGGACTGGCACTCCCCGCACGGCGTGGGCGTGGGCCCCTGCTCACAGTTCAGACACCGCGCGAGAATGCGCGCACTGGTCGTCTTGCCGCACCCACGGGGCCCGCTGAACAGGTACGCGTGATTGACCCGGTTGTTCCGCAGGGCCTGCTGCAACGGGTCGGTGACATGCTCCTGCCCGATGACCTCGGCGAAGGACTCGGGACGATAGCGGCGGTAGAGCGCGAGAGACGACACATGTACGAGGTTATAGGCGCGCACCGACAACCCGGGAAAAAGCACCGGGGCGGGGTGGGGGCGGAGGGCACGAGGCGGCCCGCGCAGGCGTCGGGTACGAGGCGGCCCGCGCAGGCGTCGGGTACGAGATCCGGGACCGGTGTACGCGGTCCGGGTCGATGCCCGGGCCCGCGATCCAGGTCCGCGATCCAGGCCCGTACCCGGGAACGCAAGCGCCCCCCACGCACCTGCCAGAGCCGACCTACCCTTGCTGCCTTCCGGCCCTGGGGGAGTTCAGTCAGATAGCACCGCGTGAGGGGCTCCGCTCAGCGTACCCGATCCCGGACGCGGCCAGGCCCGCTCCCCCACCTGGGACACCTCGCGGACCCCGTCTCCGATCGGGTTCGCGAGCACCCCCCGAGGTCATGTAATGTTCGCGGCGGAGGATTCGCCTAGAGGCCTAGGGCGCACGCTTGGAAAGCGTGTTGGGGGCAACCCCTCACGAGTTCGAATCTCGTATCCTCCGCCATTGCTCTCACCGGGCAATTCGTTGAAGGGCCCCACCGTTCGCGGTGGGGCCCTTCGACGTTCTCCGGCACCGAGGTGTCGGTTACACGGGACAGGGGCGGTACTCGAGGCTGAGGGCGCGGTCGACGGCGTAGCTGGTCCGCATCGACGCGTCGATCACCTGCTGCCAGGACCCGTACTTGCGGTAGAGCTGGTCGGCGGTGGGACCGAGCGGGTTGCCGTACTTGGCGATGTTCCGCTCCTCCAGGATGCGCACCTCCTCGGGGCTCATGCCGGCGCGGGTGATCTCCTTCGCCTGGTTCCGCATGTCGACGAGCTCGCGGGCGATCTCCTCGTCCGAGGCGCCGGCCTCGCGCATGGCCACCTCCGTCCGGCGCATGTCCTCCAGGAGCCCGTGGTAGCGCATCCGGGTCCGCTGGGCCTCGACCTTCTCGTCCATCGGCAGGACGCGGATGCGGCAGACGACGGGGTCGGTGCTGGGGCAGGGGTCGTCGGCCGCGACGGGCGGGGCGAGCGGGGCGGTGATGACCGAACCGCACGCCTCGACGGCATCGGCGAGGGAGGCCCCACCGGTACCGAGGAGGGCGACGGCGGCCACGAGGGGGACGAGGGCACGCCTCAGTCGGGAAGAGGAAGAACGCATGCGCGCCACCTTGTCGACGCCACCGCACCCCTTCGCGCAGGCGCACCGGTGATCACTCCTACGAGGCGCAGAGGCAACCCGAGCGCACGCCAGGAGGGGACTTTCACCGGATCGGGGGGTCCTGGGAGGGAGGGACGTTACTGCGGTATCCGGTGTGTAGTGATGCCGATACTTTCTGTGATGACCAGTCGGCACGACCAAACAGGGGTTATCGATGAGGAAGTTGGCTACGGCGGTGGTGGCCGCGGGGCTGTTCTTCGGGGGGATGGGGGTGGCGGTGGCGGACTCGACACACAAGTTGGTCATGTGGACGCCAGGCGCCACGTTCGAAGGTACGTATCAGTGGCAGCCCACGACCAAGGTGCCCAGCGGGCTTCACGTGAAGGGCAAGCTGCGCGACGACAACACGGGTGACGGCCACAACATCTACATCCGCGTCAAGGTCGAGGGCTACCCGTGGGGGAGGGTCAAGGGCGTCCAGCGGAAGACCATCAGGGTCGACAAAGTCTTCTACGACGGTGCGGTCCTGAAGACCAAGGAGGTGCGGATGCACGTGTGCCTCGACCGTGGGTCCCTGCGGCCCGACACCTGCTCGGAGGAACGGCTGTACTCGCGCCATTAGCAGCAGTCGACGATCCGGGGGTCGCCGGCTTGGGCGGCGGCCCCCCACCCGCAGGGAGCACACCACCATGGACGTCATTCTCCGCGCCGAGGGCGTGGATCTCTTCTACGGCACCGAGCAGGCCGTCAGTAACGCGGAGTTCACGCTCAAGCGCGGCGAAGTGGCCGCCATCATGGGCAGCAGCGGGTCGGGGAAGTCGTCGCTGCTGTACTGCCTCGCGGGAGTGCTGCCCCCGTCGAACGGGACCGTGACCTTCGACGGTGTCCAGCTCTCCACGCTCCCCGACGGGGAGTTGAGCGCCCTGCGCCGTACGCGGCTCGGGTTCGTCTTCCAGTACGGAGAACTCCTGCCGGAGTTGACCGTCGAGGAGAACACGGCGCTTCCCCTCCGGCTCGCCGGAATCAGCAAGGACCACGCCCATGTGATGGCCGCCCATGTGTTGCGGCGGCTCGGCATGGGTGAGCTGTTGCGGCGCAGGACCTCGAAGTTGTCGGGTGGCCAGAGTCAGCGCGTGGCGGTTGCGCGGGCTCTGGTCCACCGTCCGGACGTGGTGTTCGCGGACGAACCGACCGGGGCGCTCGACAGCGCGAACGCGGCCGCGGTGCTGAAGGAGTTCCTCTGGCTGGCACGGAGCCAGAAGACGGCCGTGATCATCGTGACGCACGACGCCGATGTCGCCGCGAAGGCGGATACGCAGTACACGATGTCGGACGGCGTGCTGGCCCAGCGGGTGGCGGTGTGAACTCGTTCCTACTCGGACTTCGTCTGCTCTGGGGCGGTGGCCGCAGGGGGCACGTTCGATTCCTGCTGATGACGCTCGGCTCGGCCCTCGGGGTGGCATGTCTTGCCGCCGTCCTCACCATTCCCACGATCATCGCCGCGCACGATGCCCGTACGACGGGCCGCGCGGTGAACCCGGGCTACAACAAGAACGTCATCTACCAGGAGTTCCTGGATCCGTACGGCTCACAACCGCTGCGCCGGGTCTTCTTCGGCCACGTCAGTGCCGGTCCCGCGCCGGTCCCTCCCGGGATCGATCGGCTTCCTCGGACGGGTGAGGCCATCGTCTCGCCGAAGCTGGCAGAAATCCTGGCGGCCCACCCGAATGCTGCGGGACTTGTGCCGGGCCGCGTGGCGGGGACGATCGCGCCGGTGGGGTTGGGGGGACCGGACGAGCTGTACGCCTACATCGGTACGGATCCCGCCAATCTGCCGGAAGGCAGAGAGCTTGGCGAATTCGGTGCCACGAGCGTGCGGGATGAACTCATCGATCCCTCCACCCTCAACATTCTGCGATTCACTCTCGGCTGCATCGTGTTGCTGCCCCTCGTCATCTTCCTCTCTGTCTGTGCACGACTCTCAGGCGAATCCCGGGCGCGGCGACTCGCCGCCCTTCGACTCGTGGGACTCAGCGTGAAGGACACGCTCCGCGTCAATGCGGGAGAAGGCGTCGCAGCTGCCCTTGCTGGGTCCGTGATCGGAATCGCGGGGTACCTCGGGGTCAACGAGGTCATGGCACGCATCGGCTTGCCAGGGATTCACTGGTATGCGGCAGATGGGATCCCGTCGGGATCGACTCTGGCACTGTGCCTTCTGGGATGCCCAGCGCTCGCATGGGTAGTGGGGCAATTCAGTGCACGACGGGCCGCCCTCTCCCCCATTAGTGCAAGGAGGACCGGGGAACGCAGACCACCAAGGAAGTTCGGAACTCTGCTTCTCATTCCCGGCCTCGGAATCATCGGTGGCTACTGCACGCTCAGCGTGATGGGACGGGACCCGTCTGGTGGATCAGCGAGCTCATTGTTGGTACCCGGTGCTGTCCTGCTGACCGGCGCCGGACTCGTATTCGGGCTGGCGCCCATCACCGCGTGGCTCGCGCGACGGGTGGCGGGCGTGGCGAAGTCCCTGCCCGTGTCGCTGGCGATGCGGCGGACGGAGGTCGACCCGGGCTCATCTCTCCGGGTGGCCACCGGGCTCGTGCTGCTGGTGTTCGGTGCCGCCTTGACACAGGGCGTTCTCATCGAGCTCGACCAAGTAAGTCGGCGGACCGCTCCTCTGCAGGAGTACAACGTCCCTCTTGACACCCTCGACTCAACTCAGCGGAAGGCAATGGCGAAGGTACCGGGAGTGCGGACGCAGGTGCTTTCGTACAGGTCCTGGGATCCGTTGGATGGAAGCGAAGTACCGCACGCCTACGTCGTGGTCGCCACCTGCGCACAGCTCAACGCCTCAGCAGAACGGGCGACGGATTGTGCCGACGATAAGATCATGCAACTGCGCGACGACCGCTCCAATTTTGTCTATGACCCCCAAGCAGGAGAACGCTATCCCTTCGCATTGAAGGACGGCCGGAAGGTCGCGATCACGGTCCCTCGCGAGCGGATCGATGTACGCCCCTGGGATCTGTCCGTATTCGATTCGGGCGCCATCCTCATCCCTCCCTCCCTCCTCCCCACCAACCTCGCCGACTCCGCCGGCACCCTCACCCTCGTCAGCGACGCCGACCCCGCCACCATCCGTTCCGTTCTCGACGGCATCGGGGCCATCGCCCCCACCGCCTCCGTCGAGCCCGTCGGGATCGTCATCGACGCCCTCGCCCAGCTCGCCGTAATCCGCAGCCTTCTCGCCGTCGGTATGGTGCTCGGGCTCGTCATCGGCGTCGCCGCGTTCGTCGTGTCCGTGGCCGATCGGGCCATGGAGCGGCGTGGGCAGGTTGCCGCGCTCGTGCTGTTGGGGGCTCGGGCCGGGACCTTGCGGGGCGTGCAGGTCGTGCAGGTGTTGTTGCCGCTCGTCGTGGGGCTCGGGGCCGCCATCGTCGCCGGGTGGCTCGCCGAGTCCAGTTACCTCATCACCGGTGGCGGCGCCGTGCACTGGGACTGGGACGGGCTGCCCCTGCTCTTCCTCTGCGCCCTGGGCGTGCTGCTCGCCGCCGGTCTCGCCTCGCTGCCCATGGTGCGGCGGCACGTCGATCCCGAGCAGATCCGGCGGGATTGATCCCCTCTCCGCCGATGAGTTCTCCGGTCGGCCACGGTCATGTCCTCGGTTCGCAGTTGTTGATCACTGAGGAGATGACCATGGCCGAGAACGTCGTCAAGGGACCCGCCAGCTACTTCCCCTCCATCGAGAAGAAGTACGGACGCCCGGTCTCCGAGTGGCAGGACCTCATTCGTTCCTCGCCGCTCACCAAGCACATGGAGCTGGTCTCCTGGCTCAAGTCCGAGCACGGGCTCGGCCACGGACACGCCAACGCGCTCGTCGCCCACACCCTCGCCGAGAGCAGGTAACCCCCACCCCGTCCGTGCCGGCCCGCTCCTCGACCCGTAAGGGATCATGGAGGGATGACTCCTTCCTCCACCCCTTCCTCCTGGTCAGAGCGGTTCGTCATACGGGGAGGGGTCCGGCTGTCCGTGCGTGACTGGGGCGGCTCCGGGACCGACGTCCTGCTGCTCCACGGGCTCGCCGGGCACGCCGGCGAATGGGACGCCACCGCCCGGCTGCTGCGCGATTCCGGGCACCGCGTCGTCGCCCTCGACCAGCGCGGCCACGGCGCCAGCGAGCGGAGCCCCGGCGATGTCACGCGCGCCGCCTACGTCGCCGACGCCATCGCCGTCATCGAGGAACTCGGCCTCGACCGGCCCCTGTTGGTCGGTCAGTCGCTCGGCGGCAGCACCGCCCTCCTCACCGCCGCCGCCCGTCCCCGAGTCCCGCGCGCCCTCGTCCTCGTCGAGGCCGGGCCCGGCGGCGGGAACCCCGGCGTGCAGGAACAGATCGGCGGCTGGCTGGCCGCCTGGCCGGTGCCGTTCCCCTCCCTGGACGTCGCCGCCGCCTACCTCGGCGGCGGGAAGGAACCCGTAGGGGACGGCTGGGCCCGCGGGCTCGAAGAACGCGCCGACGGGTTCTGGCCCCGGTTCGACCCCGACGTCATGGTGCGGTCCCTCGACGAGATCGCCACCCGCTCGTTCTGGGACGAGTGGGCGGCCCTCACCTGCCCCACCCTCGCCGTCCTCGGACAGGGCGAGCAGGGCGGGATCATCGGCGGCGACGAGTACGCGGAGATGGTCCGGCTCCGGCCCGGCCTCCACGGCGCGAGCCTGCCCACCGCCGGGCACGACGTGCACCTCGAACAGCCCGCCGCCCTGCACCGGCTGATCGTCGACTTCCTCGCGACCCTCGCGCCGTAGACGCCGGGCAGCGCACACCCCGCCCCTTGCCTTCGAGTGCACTCCAGTTCCTACAGTGCCGCCATGCGCTATCGGGTACTCGGCGGGACCGGGATCGACGTCAGCACGTACTGCCTCGGCACCATGATGTTCGGTGCCGTCGGCAATCCTGACCATCAGGATTCCGTACGGATCATCCATGCCGCCCTCGACCGGGGCATCAACTTCGTCGACACCGCCGACATGTACTCCGCCGGCGAGTCCGAGGAGATCGTCGGCAAGGCACTGCGCGAACCGCACCGCCGCGACGACACCGTCCTCGCCACCAAGGTCTACTTCCCCGTCGGCGGCGAGGGCCCCAACCGGGGCGGCAGCTCCCGTCGTTGGATCGTCCAGGCCGTCGAGAACAGCCTCCGGCGGCTGGGGACCGACCGGATCGACCTCTACCAGGTCCACCGGCCCGACCACCGCACGGACATCGAGGAGACCCTCGACGCGCTCGGCGACCTCGTCACCCAGGGCAAGATCCGGGCGTTCGGCTGCTCCACCTTCCCCGCCGAGGACATCGTCGAGGCCCACGCCGTCGCCGAACGCCGCGGCCTGCGCCGCTTCCGCTCCGAGCAGCCGCCGTACTCGCTCCTCGCCCGCGGCGTCGAAGCCTCCGTCCTGCCGGTCGCCCAGCGGTACGGCATGGGCGTCCTGACCTGGTCCCCGCTCGCCTCCGGCTTCCTCACCGGCAAGTACCGCAAGGACCGGCCCATCGACCTCGGCAGCGGGCGCGCCGCCCTCACCCCGCACCGCTTCGACCCGACGCTCCCCGGCAACGCCGCCAAGCTCGACGCCGTCGAGGAGTTCGTCGCCCTCGCCGACGAGATCGGCTGCACCCTGCCCGAGCTCGCCATCGCCTTCGCCGCCGCCCACCCGGCCGTGACCTCCGTGATCATCGGGCCGCGCACCATGGAGCAGCTGGACGGGCTGCTGAAGGGCGCTCCCGTCCTGCTCACCGACGAGGTCCTCGACCGCATCGACGCGATCGTTCCGCCCGGGACCAACCTCTACCAGCCCGACGGCGCCTGGCGCTCTCCCGCCCTCACCGAACCCGCCCGGCGGCGACGGCCGTTGGAGGAGCGGGCGGCCGAGTAGTCGGGCCGGGCCGGCCCGGCCGCTCCTCGTGTTCTTCGCGTACGAGGACGCGTTCGTGCGGGTGGTGTCGGATCTCCTCGGTTCGGCGGCCGCCCGAGGCCATGCTTGGCCGCATGAGCGAGAAGAGGACGATCGGCGCGGCGGAACGCAGGGCGCGGCTCGGGGTGCGGCACCGGCTGGCCGGGAGCGCGCGGGCCGATTCGGCGGAGGAGGTCGCGGGCGCGCTCGTGGCGCTGCACGGGACGGACCCGGCGAGCGTGTTCCTCGCGGTGGGGGCGAGAACGCGGTCCGGGGCGGGGGCCGGGCCGCAGCCGCCCGCCGAACCGCAGCACTCGCCCACCGAGCCGCATCCGGAGGCCGCCGGGCCCGTCCCCGGGGTGGAGCGGGCGCTGTACGAGGACCGGTCCCTGGTGCGGATGCACGGCATGCGGCACACGGTCTTCGTCTTCCCCGCCGACCTCGCACCCGCCGTACAGGTGTCGACGACCCGCCCCGCGGCGGTCCGCGAACGGGCCTCCCTCCTCAAGCACTTGGCGGCAGGAAGCCCCTTCGACGCGGACTGGCTGGCGGCGACCGAGGCCCGGGTCCTTGCCGAGCTGGGCGTGCGCGGGGAGGTCACGGGCGCTGAACTCGGTGACGCCGTACCGGAGTTGAGATCGACGTACGTGTACGGGAAGGGAACCCGCCAGGAGGGTGTGCAGTCGGTCGCGAGCCGGGTGCTACGGGTGCTCGGCATGGACGGGCGGATCGTACGGGGCCGGCCGCAGGGGGCGTGGACGTCGAGCCGCTTCCGCTGGACGCTCGCCGAGGCCCGCGCGGAACCCGGTCCGGCGGAGGCGCGGGCGGAGCTGATCGGGCGCTGGCTGCGGGCGTGCGGGCCAGCGACCGAGGCGGATCTGAAGTGGTGGACGGGGTGGAAGGTGACGGACGTACGGGCGGCGCTGGCGGCCGTCGGGGCGGTGCCGGTGACGCTCGAGGAGGGGGAAGGGGCGGGGGCCGGGCGGGCGGCCGGCTTCGTCCTGCCGGACGACCTGGAACCCGTACCGGAGACGGAGCCGTGGGCGGCGCTCCTGCCCGCGCTCGACCCGACGCCGATGGGCTGGCAGGCCCGTGACTGGTTCCTGGACCCGGAGCTGCGGCCCGCGCTGTACGACCGCAGCGGGAACATCGGGCCGACGGTGTGGTGGAACGGCCGGATCGTGGGCGGCTGGGCGCAGCGCCGGGACGGCACGATCGTCCACCGGCTCCTGGCGGACGCGGGCGGGGAGGCGGAACGGGCGATCGGCGCGGAGGCGGAGCGTCTGGCGGGCTGGGTGGGGGACGTACGGGTGACACCACGCTTCCGTACGCCGCTGGAGCGCGAGCTGAGCGCGGAGTAGGGAGCAGCCGAGCAGCGGAGCGGCCGAGCAGCGGATCGAGCGCGGACCCCTCCCCCACCCCCCGCCTCAATGCCGCACGTACAGCCCCGGAACCCCCAGGTCCGAGAGCCCGTCCAGGAACAGGTCCACGCCGACGGCGGCGAGCAGGAGTCCCAGGAGGCGGCCGAGGAGTTCGATCGTGGCGTGGTGGGTGCGGCGCAGCACGCGGCTCAGCAGCAGGACGCAGATCAGGTCGAGGGCGATGACGGACACGTACGCGCCGACGACCGTGGAACGCCAGGTGAAGGAGTCGCGGGCGGCCGCCTCGACGAGCAGGGCGGTCATGGCGAGCGGGCTGACGACGTACGGCATGAGCAGTTCGCGTACGCCGCTGAGCAGGTCCGGGGAGTCCTGGTGGGTGGTGGTGGAGCCGAGGTGGAGGCCGAGGACGAGACCGACGGCGTAGATGAAGAAGATGACGCCGCCCGCGAGCTGGAGGGCGGGGGTGCTGATGTGGAAGACGTCGAGGAGCCAGGGGGCGGTGATGCCGGTGAGGAGCCCGACGAGGACGGCGGCGCCGGAGGAGATCAGGGCGATGGTGCGGAGCTGCCCGACGGGGTGGACCTGGGCGAGGCCGGCGAAGGAGAGGAGGACCTTCGGGGGGCCTACGACGGAGAAGAAGGCGATGAAGGCGGCGGAGAAGGTGAAGGCGTTCACACCGGAATCATGGTGCGGCCGGGTGATTTCTCCGGTTTTTCTGGCCCGTGCCCGCGCGGTGTCGAGAACGGGCGGGCGGCTCCGACTGTCCTGCGAATGGCAGTGACCGGCAAGGAGGCCGGGAGCGAGAAGCAGGAATCGAGGAGGACGTCATGAAGTACCTGGTGATGGTGCAGGGCTCGGATGCCGACTACGAGGCGATGATGGGCCGCCCCACCGCGAACAGTCCCGCCTGGACCAAGTCGGACCTCAAGGCGATGTTCGACCACATGAACGGGATCAACGAGGAGCTGGCGGCGTCCGGCGAGATGCTCGACGCACAGGGCCTGACCGCCCCGGCCACGACCCGCTTCGTGTCGGTGGACGGCGACGGCAAGCCGGTCGTCACGGACGGCCCGTACGCGGAGACCAAGGAGGTCATCGTCGGCTTCTGGATCCTCGACTGCGCGTCCCTGGAGCGCGTGACGGAGATCGCCGCCCGAGTGGCCCGCTGCCCGCAGCCCGCCGGCGCCCCGGAGTACCCGGTGGTCATCCGCCCGATCGACGAAACCGGCCCGAGCCAGGACTGAGCACGGGCGACGGGCATCCGGTCTCCCGGTCTCCCGGTAGGCGCGCGACGCGCTCGCCGAGGGGCCGGTTCGGGCCGTCACCCCACCCCGTTCGTCCAAGTTTCACATTGCCTCCCCAATCTCCGGTTGCGGACGCTACGGTTCCCACGGGGGCGCCCATCACCCCCGAGGCGCACGGCGCACGCACATCGCGAAGGGTCCGGGGGGACGCATGCACGAGATGTCCAAGGGAGCCAACATCGGGCTGGCGGCCCTCAGTGAGGACGTCGGCTCAGTCGTCGTCGGTCTGAGCTGGAGCAGCGCGACCGGCGACGGCGACGCGGACGTCTCGGTGTTGCTGGTCGACGCCGACGGCAAGGTGCGCGGGGACTCCGACTTCTACTTCTACAACCACCCCGCCGCCGAGGACGGCAGCGTGCAGCTGCTGGGGAAGGTGCCGACCGAGAACGGCAGCGAGGACCGCATCAGCCTGGACCTGACGGCGCTCCCGGCGGACGTCGCGACCGTGGTGGTCGCCGCCAGCCAGTACGGCGGCGCCTGTTTCGGCGATCTGGACGACCTGCGCATGTCGGTCAGCGACCGTTCGGGCGAGGTGCTGCTCGGCTTCTCCATCCCGGACGCCACGATCGAGACGGCCTTCATCTTCGGCGAGCTGTACCGGCGGAACGACGAGTGGAAGTTCCGCGCCGTGGGGCAGGGGTACGAGACCGGGCTCGCCGGGCTCGCCACCGACTTCGGCATCTCCGTCGACGAGGGCGAGGCCGAGGGTGAGGGTCAGGGCGAGGAGCTGAGCGAGGCCGGTGCGGAAGCCGCGCCGGCCGGTCCCTCCGCGCCCGTCACCGACACGGCTCAGGGCTCCCCCGCCGACGCGTCTTCGGCCCCGGGCGCTCCCCGCGCCGACAGTGCCGCCCTGATTCCCGCTCAGGCCACCGGCCCGGCGGACCACCCGGCCGCCGCGCCCGCCGACCACCCGGCCGCCGCCCCCGCCGTCCCCGACGGGACGCCGCCGCCCGCCCGGCGTCGAGGCGCCCGGACGGCCAAGAAGAAGGTCACGCTCCCGAAGGCCGTGAAGAAGTCCCTGGCCGAGAACGACTCCTGGAAGCCGGCCCGGCTCTTCCCCGTTCCCTCCTACAAGAGCGACCGGGAGCGCGAGGTGCGTGCCACGTCCGTGCTGCTGTCGGTCATGGCGGAGGTGCCGGAGTTCGGCCGCCGCCTCACCGCGGGGTTCGGCGCTCCCGCCGGCCGGATGCAGACCTTCACCGAGGTGTCGCTCCCGCACGGCGACACTCCGAAGCGGCCGGACGGCGTCATCCGGACCGAGCGGGCCGGAAAGCTGTGGACGGCGCTCGTGGAGACGAAGACCAACGGCAATCCCCTGAAGTCCGAGCAGGTCCAGAACTACATGGACATCGCGGCACGGCGCGGGTACGAGGCCGTCATCACGCTCTCCAACGACGTGGCGCTCGAAGGCAGTCCGCTGGTCGAGGTCAAGACGGACGGGCGGCGCAAGCACAAGGTCTCGCTCTGGCACCTGTCGTGGGCGGAGGTGGCCCACCAGGCGCAGATGCTGATCCGGCACGAGGGCGTGGGCAACGCCGCCCACGCCTGGCTGCTCCAGGAGCTGCTCCACTACCTCCAGCACGAGAACTCCGGCTGCCACGGCTTCCAGAACATGGGCCCGTCGTGGGTGCCCGTGCGCAACGGCATCGACAGCGAGACCCTGTGCCAGGGCGATCCCCGCGCGGTGGAGGTCGTGGAGAGCTGGGAGCGCCTGATCCGTCAGGTCTGTCTGCGGCTGGGCGGCGAGCTCGGCCAGAAGGCCCTGCCGGTGCAGCGTGCCAAGCGCGGCTCCGACCCGAAGTCCCGGCGTGCGGAGCTGGCCGACCTGCTGTGCGAGGAGGGGAAGCTCTCCGCCGAACTGCGGGTCGACGGGGCGCGGAGCATCCTGTCCATCACCGCGGATCTCCGAACGGGCAAGATCCGGACGTCCATCGACGTGCCCGCGCCGGACGGTTCGTACCCGCTGTCGGTCGCGAAGCGGCTCCTGCGCGTTCTGGACGAGGCCCCCGCCGACCTGCACGTGGAGACCCTGCTGGAGGACGGGAAGGGGCCGCGCGGAACCCTGGAGCGCCTCCGTCCCGAGCCCGGGGACCTGCTGCCCAAGGACGGCGCGGAGATCACCGGGTTCCGGCTCTCGCTCTTCAAGGGCATGGGCAACAGCCGGGGCGGTACGGAGTCGGGGTTCATCCGCAGCATCGACGACGCCGTCGACCGCTTCTACAGCTCGGTCGTCGCGCACCTGGGCCAGTTCGGCGAGCAGCGCCGGAGCCCTCGGCAGCGGTCCGCCGCCGGCGGCGAAGGAACCGCCGCCGGATGATCCGGTCGCGGACCGGCCGCCACCTGGTGGCGGCCGGTCCGCGTGTGGGCGACCGCCCTCAGTGCAGCCCGTGTCCGTGGGGGTTCGTTCGGGTGTGGGGGTGGGATCGGGGGATCAGAAGCAGGGACGTCAGGGCTGTGGTCGCGGCTGTCAGGGTGCAGGCCGTGAAGGCGGTCGTGAAGCCTGGCGGGGTGGGGGGTGTGGTGGTCAGGGCCAGGGTGGAGGCGAGGGCCACGCCCAGGGAGCCGCCCAGTTCGTGGAAGGTGTTCACGATGCCCGAGGCGAGGCCCGCCTCGGGTGGGGTGATCAGGCCGAGGGCCGTCGTCGTCGCCGTCACGAAGACCGCGCCCAGGCCGAACGCCGCCGTCGCCAGGGACGGCAGGACCGTGGTCCACGGGCCCGACGCGGGGTCCAGTACGGCCAGCGGCAGGCAGCCCAGGGCCGCGACCGTCATGCCGCCGGCCGCGCAGGCGCGCGGGCCCGCCGTCATCACCAGGCGGGAGCCCAGGTGCGCGCCGACCGCTGTCGCCAGGGCGACCGGGAGGAACAGCAGGCCGGTGCGGAGCGCGTCGAGGCCGTGGACGTACTGGAGCCGCAGCGAGCCCAGGAAGAAGAAGGAGATCAGCAGCGCCGTCGCGACCAGCATCAGGAGCGAGCCCGCCACCACCGGCCGCCGGGTCAGCATCCGCAGGTCCATCAGCGGGGTGCGGGTCCGGCGTTCCGCCGCCGCGAAGGCGCCGTAGAGCACGAGCGCGCCGAGCAGCGGGAGCAGGGTCGCCGCCGCCGTCCAGCCGGAGTCGCCCGCCCGGACCAGGCCGTAGACGAGTGCGCCGGTCGCCGTGGTGACGAGCAGGGCGCCGGGGACGTCCAGGCCGCCGGTCCCGGTGCGCTTCCCGGTGGGCCCCGTGGGCAGGGGCCGTGCCGTCGGGCGTACGGCCTTCGGGAGCGCGAGCAGCAGTGCCAGGCCCACCGGGACGTTCACGTGGAAGATCCAGGGCCATCCCGGGCCCGCGGTCAGCGCGCCGCCCAGCAGGACGCCGACCGCCGATCCCGTACCGCCGACGGCCGCCCAGACGCCCAGCGCCTTCGGGCGTTCCGCGCCCCGGAACATCGTGGTGACCAGTGCCAGCGCCGCCGGGGAGAGGAGTGCGGCGCCGACGCCCTGGGCCGCGCGCCCCGCGAGCAGGACCCCGGCGTCCGGCGCCAGGCCGCAGGTCAGGGACGCGGCCGTGAACAGGGCCAGTCCGGCGAGGAGCACCCGGCGGGCGCCGAGGGCGTCCGCGAGCCGGCCGCCGAGCAGCATCAGGCCGCCGAAGCAGAGGGTGTACGTGGTGACGACCCAGGTCAGGGCCGTACGCCCGAGGCCCAGATCGGTCGCGACGGCCGGCAGGGCCACGTTCACCACGGTCACGTCGAGGATCAGCATGAACTGCGCCGCGCAGATCAGCGCCAGGGCCGTCCAGCGGCGCGGGTCGGGGTCGGGTTCGGGGTGTGCCAGGGCAGGGGTGGGTACGGCGGAGTCGGTGGGCATAACTGAACTGTACGGCACAGTACAGTTGAACTCAAGAGTACAGTTCCGTTGGTAGGGTTCACCCATGGACGCTCCCTCCGCCAAGCCCGCCGCCGAAGGCCCCTCCGGCCCCCGCGCCGCCCGCAAGCGCCAGGCCGTCCTGCGGGCCGCCCGCGACCTCTTCCTCCGCGAGGGCTTCGGCGTCGGCATGGACGCCATCGCCGCCGAGGCCGGCGTCTCCAAGGTGACCGTCTACAACCACTTCGGCAGCAAGGAAGCCCTCTTCACCGCCGTCGTCGCCGGCGCCCTCGACGAACCCCTGTCCGGCCACGGAGGCGAGGGGCGCACCCCCGACGGACACACCGGCGAAGGACGCACTGACGGACAGGGGCTCACCGGCGCCCCCGACCTCGCCCGGCTCGTCGCCGCCGAAGGCCCCGACGAACTGCGCGCCGCCCTCACCGAGGCCGGCCGCGCCTGGAGCCGCGCCGTACGCGCCGACGACGAGGGCCGCGCCCTGCGCACCCTCGTCGCCACCGAACTCCACCGCTTCCCCGAGCTGGGCCGCGCCTGGCGCGCCCACGGCCCCGCCGGGCACCACCCCGCCGTCGCGGACGCCCTGCGCACCCTCGCCGAGCGGAACCTGCTCGACATCCCCGACCTGGAGGTCGCCGTCCTCCAGCTCTACTCGCTGCTCGTCTTCCCGCAGATGGTGTTCGAGCAGTACGGGACCGAGCTCGCCGACGGACTGGGCGAGCGGCTGCTCGTCGACGGGGTGGAGATGTTCCTCCGGCGCTACTCCCCCGCCCCCTGACGCAGCCGGGCCAGCGTCGCGTCCATGTCGACCGCGCACGCGCTCGCCCGGTTGTACGGGAGCTTGCCGAGCATCAGCGCCATGCCGCAGGTGTTGGTGAGCGCCGAGAAGACGAGGCCGCCCGCGACGCCCGCCGAGAGCAGCTGGAACGCCGGGTGGACCAGCACGCCGAGCAGCAGGCCGAGCAGCACCAGCGAGCCCGCGACCAGCCGCACCTGGCGGTCCATCGCCCACACCGGCTTCGCCGGAGCGCCCGCCGGGCGGTCCAGGCCGTGGCCGCGCGCCGCCCAGCCGCTCGTACCGCCGTCGAGGTCGTACGCGCTCACGCCTTCCGCCGCGAGCTGCGCGCAGGCCCTGGCCGAGCGGTTGCCCGACTGGCAGACGACCAGCACTCCGCCGCGCGCCGCCGCCTCCCGGAGGGCGGGGACGGCGCGGGCGAGCCGGTCGAGCGGGACGTTCACGGCGCCGGGCACATGGCCGGAGGCGTACTCGCCGGGCGTGCGCACGTCGACGACGGTCAGGCCGGCCAGCCGGGTGCGGGCCTGGTCGGGATCGAGCAGGAGGGGTGCGTTCATGGCAGGTGTCATCCTTGGTCTTCGACGGGACCCCGTGCGGGGGAGTAAATTACCCCCTGGGGTATCTGTGGAGGAGTGGCTGTGGAACTGGATCTCGCTGGTGCGGAGCTGAAGGCAGTCCTGAACCGGCTCCGCCGCGCTCAGGGCCAGATCTCCGGAGTGATCCGGATGATCGAGGAGGGCCGGGACTGCGAGGAGGTCGTGACCCAGCTGGCCGCCGCCTCCCGCGCCCTCGACCGGGCCGGGTTCGCGATCATCGCGACCGGGCTCCAGCAGTGCCTGACCGACATCGAGGGCGGCCGCAAGGACGGCGAGGACCCGAACGCGATGCGCGCCCGGCTGGAGAAGCTCTTCCTGTCGCTGGCGTAAGCGGGAGGGGTACGGGACCGGGCAGGGGTACGGGACCGGGCAGCGGTACGGCCGTGGGCGTCGGCATCAGCCGAGGTACGCCCCCCCCCGGCGTCGGCGTCGGCCGGGGTACGGCCATCGGCGTCGCCACTCAGAACACCACCGCGTCCAGCAGCATCAGCCCCGCCACCCCGAGCAGTGCCGCCCCGAAGATCCGGCGCAGAGTGTCGCCCGAGACCTTCGACGCGAGGCGCCGGCCGTCCCAGGCGCCCAGGATCGCCGCCCCCGCGAAGGGGGCGATCACCGCCCAGTCCAGGGCGTCGGCCGTGCCCGCCCTGGCCAGCAGCGCCGCAAGCGCGTTCGCCGCGACGACCAGCAGGCTCGTCCCCACCGCCGTGCGCATCCGCAGGCCCACGACCTGCACGAGCGCCGGCACGGTGAGGAATCCGCCGCCCACCCCGAGGATCCCGGTGACCGCACCGAGCCCGGCACCCGCGCCCGCGACGGCCGGGGCCGGCCTGCGGACGCCCTCGGCGCCGGACGCGGGCCTGAGCATCCGTACCGCCGCGATCCCCGCCACCGCCGCGAACCCGGCGGTGAGCAGCGCCTCCGGGAGCCGGGTCGCGAGGAGACCGCCGAGCGCCGCCGGGACGATTCCCGCCGCCGCGAAGAGCGCGCCGGTGCCCCAGCGGACGTTCCCGTCCTTGGCGTGGCCGTAGAGCGCGGTCGCGGAGGTCGCGAGGACGATCAGGAGGCTCGCGGTGGCGGCGGCGGGCGGGGTGAAGCCGAGCAGGTAGATCAGGACCGGGACGGCGAGGACGCTGCCTCCGCCGCCGAGCGCCCCGAGCGCGAGCCCGACGACGGCGCCGGCCGCGAGGGCGATCACCATCGGGCGGGCCGAGGCGGTTCGATGAGCGGCACGGTTGCCCCTTTCGGAGACCGGAGGAGGGCCGACATTACCCCCGGGGGTATACGTGGTAACGGAATCGACCTTAACAGATGTACCCCCGGGGGTATCCGGGAGGGCCCTGCTTCCCGACTGGGCGGACGCCTAAGCGGATGCCTATCCGCTTCATTCCGGCGGCAGGTATGCTCGGGAGCACGAGCGACAGGAAGCGGCCGGGACAGGGGGAGACGGGACGCGCACGACCGGCAGAGGAGCCGACAGATGAGCACCGAGAACCAGCGGGCCGGAGGCACGCCTGCGGCGGTGACGCCCGCCCTGCTCCCCACCGTCGGGACCCCCACTCCCGAGCGCGCCGACGCCGCCCGCAACCGCCGCAAGATCCTCGACGCCGCCGCCCGGATCGTCGCCGAGGACGGCCCCGAGGCCGTCACCATGAACCAGGTCGCCCACGCCAGCGGCATCGGCGTCGGCACCGTCTACCGCCGCTTCGGCGACGTCACCCAGCTCCTGTGGGCCCTGCTCGACGACCGCGAGCGGCAGTTCCAGCAGGCGTACATGAGCGGCCCGCCGCCGCTCGGTCCCGGCGCCCCCGCCGAGGAACGGCTCGACGCCTTCCTCGACGCCCTCGTCGACCGGGTCGGCGAGCAGCGCGAGATCCTGCTCGCCGCCCACTCCGCCGCGCCCCGCGCCCGCTACCACGGCGGCGCGTACGGCCTGATGCACACCCATGTCGCCCTGCTCATCGGCCGGCTCAGGCCCGGGGCCGACAGCGCGCTCCTCGCGCACCTGCTGCTCGCGCCGTTCTCGCCCGACGTCATGCACCACCTGACGGTCGAACGGGAGCTGTCGGCGGACCACCTGAAGGCGGGCCTGCGCGAACTCCTCCGGCTCCGCGCCTGAGCCGGAGCGCCACGGCCGCGCGCGTCCGGGTGACCGCCTGACGGACGACGGTGGACCCGGAACGCCCGCCGGTCGCAGGATCGTGCCATGACCACGTATCTGATCCTGCACGGCTACGAGAACCACCGTCCGCCCGGCCACTGGCAGCACTGGCTCGCCGGGGAGCTCCGGGCGCGCGGCCACGAGGTGCGCTACCCGCAGCTCCCCGAGCCCGACGCGCCCGTGCTCGCCGACTGGCTCGCCGCCCTGGAGGAGCACGGGAAGCGGCCCGCCGAGGGGGAGTTCGTGGTCCTCGCGCACAGCCTGTCCGTACTGCTCTGGCTGCGCGCCGGGGAGCGCCGCCCGGAGGCCGACCGGGTGCTGCTCGTCGCCCCGCCCTCGCCGCCGGTGACCGCCTCGATCCCGCCGATCGCCGCCTTCGCGGACGGGCTCGACCTCGCCGAGCGTGGCCTCGACGCGGCGCGCCTGGTGTACGGGGACGGGGACCCGTACTGCCCCGAGGGCGCCGACCTGCACTACGGCCTGCCGCTCGGGCTCGACGTGGACCACGTACCGGGCGGGAAGCACCTCAACCCCGATTCGGGGTACGGGGAATGGGCCTCGCTCCTGGCCTGGTGCGAGGACCCCGCCGTGCGGATCGGGGGCCGGTAGGGTCGGCCGGATGCACCCGGAATCCGCACCGTACGACCAGGGCCTGCTCGACGTGGGCGACGGCAACCGCGTCCACTGGGAGGTCTCCGGCAACCCGGAGGGCCGGGCCGCGCTCGTCGTCCACGGCGGGCCCGGCTCCGGTTCCTCCCCGCGCAGCCGACGGCTCTTCGACCCCGCGGCGTACCGGGTGGTCCTCTTCGACCAGCGCGGCTGCGGCCGCTCCACCCCGCACGCGAGCGACCCGGCCGCCGACATGTCCATGAACACCACCGCGCACCTGGTCGCGGACATGGAGCGGCTGCGCGAGCACCTCGGGATCGAGAAGTGGCTGCTGTACGGCGGCTCCTGGGGGTCCACGCTGATCCTGGCGTACGCGGAGGCGCATCCCGAGCGCGTCTCGGCGATCGTGATCGCGGCCGTGACGACCACCCGCCGTTCCGAGACGGCCTGGCTGTACGAGGGGGTCGGGCGCTTCTTCCCGGAGGCCCACGAGCGCTTCCGGGCCGGGGTCGAGGGCTCCGCCGACCTCGTCGGCTCGTACGCCGAGCTGATGAACCACCCCGATCTCGCCGTACGGGAGAAGGCGGCGGCCGACTGGTGCGCCTGGGAGGACGCGGTGCTCTCGATGGAGGGCATGGGCACCCCGTACACCGACCGCGTCGACGACGCCCGGCTGGGCTTCGTCCGGATCTGCTCGCACTACTTCGCGCACGGCGCCTTCCTGGAGGAGGGTGCGCTGATCCGTGACGCCCACCGGCTGGCCGGCATCCCCGGCGTCCTCGTGCACGGCCGGATCGACATGGGCGGGCCGCTCTCCACCGCCTGGGAGCTGGCGCGCGCGTGGCCGGACGCGGAGCTGCACGTGGTCGAGGGCGCGGGACACCTGGGCGGCGAGGAGACCCGGAAGCTGGTCCTGACCGCCCTGGACCGGTTCGCGAAGGAATGAACCCGGCCGGTGCGCGAGGGAGGGGGCAGGCCCGTTCGCGCGGGGGCGTACCCGACCCGTTCGCGAAGGGGTGAATCCACCGGGCGGCCGTCACGCGCGCGCGTGATGATCGGTGCATGAGTCCCCAGCCCCCCGAGATCCACCTCGCCCAGCAGCCCGAGGCCGACGCGCTGCTCGGCCGGTCCCCGCTCGCCGCGCTCGTCGGCATGCTGCTCGACCAGCAGGTCCCGATGGAGTGGGCGTTCTCGGGGCCGTACACGATCGCCTCGCGGCTCGGCGCGGACGACCTCGACGCACACGAGATCGCCTCCCGGGACCCGGAGGAGTTCGCCGCGCTGCTCTCCGAGAAGCCGGCCGTGCACCGCTACCCGGGCTCGATGGCCCAGCGCGTGCAGCAGCTGTGCCGGTTCCTCGTCGAGGAGTACGGGGGCGACGCCGAGGCCGTCTGGTCGGACGCGGCGACCGGGAAGGAACTGCTCGCCCGCCTGGAGGCGCTGCCCGGCTTCGGCAAGCAGAAGGCGCAGATCTTCCTCGCCCTGCTGGGCAAGCAGTACGGGGTCCGGCCGAAGGGCTGGCGGGAGGCGGCGGGCCCGTACGGCGAGCAGGGGTCCCACCGCTCGGCCGCCGACATCACGGGCCCGGAGTCGCTCGCGAAGGTCAGGGCCCACAAGCAGGAGATGAAGGCGGCGGCGAAGGCCGCGAAGGCCGCCAAGTCCCCCACATAGTCAGGGAATCATCAACTCCACATGTCAATCCTGCTCGATGTGACAGGAATTGTGGAGAAGGTGTTCACAGAACGCCCTACAGATCGCTAACTTCCCCTCAACCTCGTCCGTAACGGGAAGGACTTCTGTGAACGCAACCCAGCGCCGGGCCGCGGCCGTTCTCGCCGCCGCCGCACTCGCCACTCCGCTGGTCCTCGCCTCCCCCGCCACCGCGGGGCAGGACCCCACGGCCGCGCCCGCCCGCGACGCCGCCAAGCTGGCGAAGAAGCTGGTCCGCGAGACGACCGCCAAGGACGCCTTCGCGCATCTGCAGAAGTTCCAGGCGATAGCCGACTCGGCCGGCGGCAACCGCGCGGCCGGCTCGCTCGGCCACGACGCCTCGGCCGCGTACGTGTACACGCAGCTCAAGAAGGCCGGCTACGACGTCCGGTACCAGAAGTTCGAATTCTGGTACACGGAGACGCTCGCCGAGAAGGCCGCCGTCGTCTCCCCCGCCCCGCGGGCGCTCGACATCAAGGCCATGACGTACACCAAGTCCACCCCGGTCGGCGGCATCACCGCGGCCGTCACGGTCGTGCCCGTCGACGCCGACGGCACGACCGGCTGCGAGCCCTCCGACTTCGCCGCCGGCGCCTACACGGGCAAGATCGCGCTGGTCAAGCGCGGTGGCTGCTCCTTCGCGATCAAGCAGCAGAACGCCGGCGCCGCCGGTGCCGCCGCCGCCCTCGTCTACAACAACGTCGACGGCACGCTCTCCGG
Source organism: Streptomyces sp. Root1304 (assembly GCF_001426405.1). Taxonomy (GTDB): domain Bacteria; phylum Actinomycetota; class Actinomycetes; order Streptomycetales; family Streptomycetaceae; genus Streptomyces. Next base: position 99,654 of record NZ_LMEP01000024.1, read on the forward strand.
CACCCTCGGCGACGTGGCCTCGGGCAGGATCCCGACCGCCGGCCTCAGCCTGGCGCAGGGCACCCAGCTCGCCGCCGACGCCGCCGCGGGACCGGTCTCGCTGTCGCTGGAGATCCGCGAGCTCCAGGAGAAGCGCAGCACCAACAACGTCCTCGCGGAGACCAAGGGCGGCAACGCCGCCAACACCGTGATGCTCGGCTCGCACCTGGACTCCGTCACCGCGGGCCCCGGCATCAACGACAACGGCTCGGGCTCCGCCGGTCTCCTCCAGACCGCCCTCGAGCTGGCCAAGTCGAAGGACAAGGTCCGCAACAAGGTCCGCTTCGCCTGGTGGTCGGCGGAGGAGAACGGCCTCCTCGGCTCCGAGCACTACGTCAACAACCTGACCGCGCTCGACAAGGGCGAGATCAAGCTCTACCTCAACTTCGACATGATCGCCTCGCCGAACTACGGGCTGTTCGTCTACGACGGCGACAACTCCGACAACGCCGGCGAGGGCGCGGGCCCGGAGGGCTCGGCCCAGCTGGAGCGGGACATCACCGACTTCATGGACAAGCGCGGACTCCCGCACGCGGGCACCGACTTCGACGGCCGCTCCGACTACGGCCCGTTCATCGAGGTCGGCATCCCCTCCGGCGGCACCTTCACCGGCGCCGAGGGCATCAAGACCGCCGCGCAGGCCGCCCTGTTCGGGGGCACGGCGGGTGTCGCGTACGACGTGAACTACCACGCCAAGGGCGACGACCTGAAGAACATCAACATGACGGCCTTCGACGCGAACATCAAGGTCATCGCCAACGCCGTGGGCACCTACGCCCACGACATCTCCTCGCTGCGCAAGCCGGTCGTCTCCGTCCCGACCTCCGGCGACGCGAGCGCCGGAGGCGGCCTGCACGCCGACCACGACCAGGTCACCGAGTAGGCCTCACGGCTACCTCCTCCGGCGGGCGGTACCGAAGATCGAGCGGCTGATCTCCCGGCCGAGCTGGGTGCCGATCGACCGCGCGAGGGATGTGAACATCCCACTGCCCACCACTTGTTCGGCCAGCGAGGGCTCCGGTTTCGGAGCCCTCGCTCCCGTCTTCGCGGACTCCTTCTCGGCCGCCTTCGCCGCCTTCTCCGCCTCCGCGGCGGCTGCGGCCTCCAGCGCCGCCGACTCCGCCGCGTGCTGCTCGGCCGTCAGCTTCTCGTACGCCGACTCCCGGTCCACCGCCTCCGCGTACCGCCCGTGGAGCGGCGAGGCCTTCACCGCCGCGTCCAGGACCGCCGCGTCGACCGGACCCATCAGCGACTCCGGCGCCCGCAGCCGGGTCGCCGCCACCGGGGTCGGCGCACCCCGCTCGCTCAGTACGGTGACCACCGCCTCGCCCGTACCGAGCCCGGTCAGCACCTCCTCCAGGTCGTACGGCGAGTTCGGGAAGGTCCGTACGGTCGCCTTCAGCGCCTTCGCGTCGTCCGGGGTGAAGGCCCGCAGCGCGTGCTGCACCCGGTTGCCGAGCTGGGCGAGCACCTCCCCGGGTACGTCTCGCGGAGTCTGCGTCACGAAGAAGATCCCGACGCCCTTGGAGCGGATCAGCCGGACCGTCTGGGTGATCGACTCCAGGAACGCCTTCGAGGCCCCGCTGAACAGCAGGTGCGCCTCGTCGAAGAAGAAGACCAGCTTCGGCTTGTCCAGGTCGCCGACCTCCGGCAGGTCGTTGTAGAGGTCCGCCAGCATCCACATCAGGAAGGTCGAGAACAGCTGCGGCTTGTCCTGCACGGCCGGCAGCTCCAGGACCGAGACGATGCCGCGCCCGTCCTCCGCCGTCCGCAGGAGCTCGCCCGTGTCGAACTCCGGCTCCCCGAAGAAGCCGCCCGCGCCCTCCTGCTCGAAGGCCGTGAGCGCCCGCAGGATCACGCCCGCCGTCGCCGTCGAGAGCCCGCCGATCCCCTTCAGTTCGGGCTTCCCGAGGTCCGACACCAGGAAGGCCACCACCGCCCGCAGGTCCTTGAGGTCCACCAGCTCCAGGCCCTTGGCGTCCGCGTAGTGGAAGATCAGGCCGAGCGACTGCTCCTGCGTCTGGTTGAGCCGGAGCACCTTGGAGAGCAGGAGCGGGCCGAAGCTGGTCACCGTGGCGCGCACGGGGATGCCGGGGCCGGTGCCGCCGAGACCGTAGAACTCGCAGGGGAAGCCGGTCGCCCGCCACTCCTGCCCGACCTGCCCGGCCCGCTCCCTGACCTTCTCGCCGTCGGCGCCGGGGGCCGAGATGCCGGAGACGTCGCCCTTGATGTCGGCGAGGAAGACGGGCACGCCGTGCGCCGAGAGCTGCTCGGCGATCAGCTGGAGCGTCTTCGTCTTGCCGGTGCCGGTCGCGCCGGCGACCAGACCGTGCCGGTTGAGGACGGGCAGCGGGATGCGGATCCGCGCGTCCGGGTGACAGACGCCGTCCCAGAGCAGGGCTCCCAGATCGAGTGCCGCGCCGTCGAAGGCGTATCCCGCGGCGATCTCCGCGGCCGTTCCGGTGGCCGTTCCGGTGGCCGACGGCTGCTCACTCACGCTCATGAGAGGACCCCGATTTCGGATTTGTCACGATGTGCACCAGCATCCCACTGCCCTCGCGTGGCTGCGCCGGGAGCCGCTCGCCCGGTAGGCTTTCCGTGTGATCTTCAAGCGCATCGGAAACGGAAAGCCGTATCCCGACCACGGCCGGGAAAGCACCCGGCAGTGGGCGGACGTCGCGCCGCGCCCGGTCCGCCTCGACCAGCTGGTCACCACCAAGGGCCAGCTGGACCTCGAGACGCTGCTCGCCGAGGACTCCACCTTCTACGGCGACCTCTTCGCGCACGTCGTGAAGTGGCAGGGCGATCTCTACCTCGAGGACGGACTGCACCGCGCGGTCCGCGCGGCGCTCCAGCAGCGCCAGGTGCTGCACGCCCGCGTCCTGGAAATGGACTGAGCCGGCGCCTCGCGGCCCCGCTCCCGCTGACCCTTTCGGGGTCAGTTCGCCCCCATCCGGACGCGATCACATGATCATCAAGTAGGCATCGCCGACGGGCGGCACTACGCTGCGTCCATGAGCATGCTCACTCCCCCCGGAATGGGCGGAAAGTACCGCATCACGGGGGATGTCTATCCCCGGATGCGCCGCCCCCACCGCCGGCGCAGGATCATCCTCGCGGCCGCGGCCGCCGTGGTCGTGCTCGGCGCGGCCGGCTGGGGCACGCTCCAGCTCGTCGACGTCTTCTCGGGCGACGAGGGCAAGAAGACGACGGCCGGGAAACAGACCGACTGCAAACCCGCCGCCAAGGCCACCACCGCGCCCGCCGCGCTGCTCCCCAAGCCCGCCCAGATCACGGTGAACGTCTACAACGCGACCCCGCGCAGCGGTCTCGCCAAGACGACCGCGGACGAGCTCAAGAAGCGCGGCTTCAAGATCGGCAAGGTGGGCAACGCGCCCACCGCGTACGACAAGAAGGTCACCGGCGCCGGTCTGCTGCTCGGCGCCACGACCGCCACCAAGGGCGCCTTCCCGGTCCTCGGCACCCAGCTCAAGGGCGCCACGACCAAGACGGACACCCGGGCCACGGCGGACGTCGACCTGATCATCGGGACCGCCTTCAAGAACCTGGCCCCGAAAACGACGGCGGACGCGGCCCTGGTCGCCCTGACCAAGCCCGCGCCCGTACCGACCGGGAAGTGCTGAGACCTACTCGGCGGAGCCGGCGGTTCTCTATTCGGCGGAGCCGGCGGTTCCCTACTCGGCGGAGCCGGCGGTTCCCTACTCGGCGGAGCCGTACATGCGGTCGCCCGCGTCGCCCAGGCCCGGGACGATGTAGCCGTTCTCGTTGAGGCGCTCGTCGACCGAGGCCGTCACGACGGTGACGGGGGTGCCCGCGAGCTCGCGCTCCATGACCTCGACGCCCTCCGGGGCGGCGAGGAGCACCACGGCGGTCACGTCGTCGGCGCCGCGCCGGATCAGCTCCTGGATCGCCGCGACGAGCGTGCCGCCGGTCGCCAGCATCGGGTCCAGGACGTACACCTGACGGCCCGAGAGGTCCTCCGGCATCCGCGTCGCGTAGGTCGACGCCTCCAGCGTCTCCTCGTTGCGGATCATGCCGAGGAAACCGACCTCGGCGGTCGGCAGCAGCCGCACCATGCCGTCGAGCATGCCGAGCCCGGCGCGCAGGATCGGGACCACCAGCGGACGCGGGTACGACAGCTTCACGCCGGTCGTCGGGGTGACGGGGGTCTCGATGTCGACCTGCTCGGTCCGGACGTCCCTGGTGGCCTCGTAGGCGAGCAGGGTGACCAGCTCGTCGGCCAGACGGCGGAAGGTCGCGGAGTCCGTGCGCTTGTCGCGCAGGGTGGTGAGCTTGTGGGCGACCAGGGGGTGGTCGACGACGTGGAGACGCATGACTCAACAGTAGCCCGCCGCGCACTGGCGTCGACCCACGCCACTGGGGGAAGGTGGGAGCACGGGGACCCAGCGATGGGGTGGAGTGGCCGATGCCCGACCTGGAAGAACCGGCCGAGGACGCCGCCGAGCGGGCGGCCCGGAGGCCGGCGCCGGAGACGGACGCGGAGCGCCGCAGGCGCCGCGCCCAGTTCCTCCGCGAACTCAACGAGGCGAAGGCGCTGCGCGAGCGCGTGCAGCCGAGACGCGCACGGGCCGCGCGGATGCGCCAGGCCATGCGCATGCGGACCTTCCGCTGGTGAGGGCCCCGCGGCGACACGCTGGCGGACCACGGCGGGACTCGGCCGTGCGCCCCCCGTGTGCGCCGGGGTCGCACGCCCACCCGATCGCGGGGTCGTTCAGACTGATGCACGACGCAAGAGCCGAAGACCTCTCCTGAGAGCGTCGTTTCTGTCACGATGCCGATTGGGCGGGGCATCAGGAGCGCACCGCCGGATCGTCACACCTCTGATCAGTGGGAGAGAGTCAGGTGTACTTCGCCGCACTGCTCGCGCGCACCGAAGACGGGTGGGAAGCGAGCGACACGGAGCTCGACGACGTGGAGACCCTGTCGGATCTGACCGAGCTCGCCCGCGAGGCCTCGGACGACGACACGGTGATCGTCTTCATCGAGCAGGAGGACGCGTGGTTCGGGATCGTGCGGATCGAGGGTGAGGAAGACCCTCGTATCTACGTCTCGGACGGCGCCGCCGCCGCCCGTTCCTCGTACGGGGAGATCCTCACCCGGGAGATCCTCGGCGACGACGTCGACGCCCTCGTCGACGAACTGGAGTCGCTGGACCTGGACGGCACGGAGGACGGGGAGCCGCTCGACGGCGACGCGGACGACGACGACGACGAGGGGACGGGGGTCGCCGCCGAGGCGGTGCCGGCCGCTCCGGTCGGCGACCGGCTGATCCTCGCGGACCTCGGCATGTCGGCCGCCGACCTGCTGGCGCTCGACAGCGACGCGCTCGCGGAGATCGCGGACGCGCTGGGGGCCGCCGAGGTCCTGGAGGCCGTCCGCTAGTGGCCTCCGCCGTACCCGCCGCACCCGTCCCCGATCCCGTACGGGACCCCTGGCGGGACTCCATGCGGCTCGCCCTCGCCGAGGCCGACGCGGCCGCGCCGGCCGGTGACGTACCGGTCGGTGCCGTCGTGCTCGGCCCCGACGGCACCGTGATCGCCCGCGGCCACAACGAGCGCGAGGCGGCCGGTGACCCCACCGCGCACGCCGAGGTGCTCGCGCTCCGGCGGGCGGCCGCGGCGACCGGGGAGTGGCGCCTGACGGGGTGCACGCTCGTCGTGACCCTGGAGCCGTGCGTGATGTGCGCGGGCGCCCTCGTCCAGTCGCGGGTCGAGCGGGTGGTGTTCGGCGCCGTGGACGAGAAGGCGGGGGCGGCCGGCTCGCTCTGGGACCTCGTACGGGACCGGCGGCTCAACCACCGCCCCGAGGTGATCCAGGGCGTCCTCGGCGAGGAGTGCGCCGCGCAGCTCACGGCCTTCTTCCGCGACCGCTGACCCGTCGCGGGACACGGATTTCATCGCAGCCCGAGTTTCGGCTAAGCTCTCTCTCGGTAGCGTGTCCGAGCGGCCGAAGGAGCTCGCCTCGAAAGCGAGTGTGGGGAAACTCACCGAGGGTTCAAATCCCTCCGCTACCGCTTCGATCGAAGGGCCTGGTGCATCAGCACCGGGCCCTTCGGCGTATCTCCGGAGCCTCCGGCCGGTGCGCGTACGCGAAAGGCCCCGGCGGCGCTCAGGGCGCGTACCGGGGCCGTCTCCGTGGGGACGGAAGCTTGGCCGGGGGGAGCGGCATCGGGGGGACAAGCCGCTCCCCCCGATGAGAACCGGGCCCGACAAGTCCTGCGCCGCAGTCAGGGGGGAAGCTCGCGGCGCGGACCCCGCAGTGCGGGCCGGTTCCAGGAGCCCTTCGGATTCCTGCCAGATCCTCCGGGCTCGACATCCATACTGCTCTGCCGTCACCCTTCCGGGGGGCGGCAAAAGGCCTCGGTCTCAGGGTCCTTGGTCCATAAAGCCTCGGTTAGGCTGGCGCGGTCGTACGGGCGGGGACACAGGCGGGGGAACAGGGGAGCGGGCAGATGGCGCAAGCGAAGAAGGTCGCGCTGTACGCGGTCGTGGTCTTTGTGCTGTACACGATCGTCACGTCCCCCTCGCGGGCCGCCGACCTCGTGCAGGTAGGGTTCGAGGGCATTTCCAGCGCCGCCCAGGGTGTCGGCGAGTTCATGACCGAACTCATCAACTAGGAGCCCTCCGTGATCCGCCATCTGGTCCTGTTCAAGCTCAACGACGGCGTCTCCCGCGACGAGCCCCGTGTCGTCGCCGGCGTCGAGGCGTTCCGCGCGCTCGGCGGCCAGATCCCGGAGCTGCGCTTCTGGGAGTGCGACTGGAACATCACCGACCGGCCGATCGCGTACGACTTCGCCATCAACTCGGCCGTCGAGGACACCGACGCGCTCCAGCGCTACCTGGACCACCCCGCGCACCAGGCGGGTGTCGCCCAGTGGCGCGAGTTCGCCACCTGGGTGATCGCGGACTACGCGTTCTAGCTCTCGGGCGTCCCCAGGACGCCGACCGGGCCCCCTGCCGTCGCGGCGGGGGGCTTTTCCGTGCGTGACCTCCCCTTTTTCCGTCAACATGCCCTCAACACGTCGCTATGCGGTGCTTGCACACAGTGGACATGTCTTGTGATGCTATGACCGCTTTTGACGGATGAGTTGACCGTAGTTGACCCAATCGACCAGCAAGACCAGCCAAAGGGGTGGCGTGAACGTGCCGGCCAGTACAGCGCCTCAAGTCCCGCCCCAGCACGAGGCAGGCGGCGCGGAGACTCCTCGCCCCCGCCCCCAGAGCACCCGTGGCGCCGACACCCGCGCCCTCACCCAGGTGCTCTTCGGGCAGCTCAAGAACCTGGAACCGGGCACTCCCGAGCACCACCGGGTGCGCGGGGCTCTCATCGAGGCCAACCTGCCGCTCGTGCGGTACGCGGCGGCCCGCTTCCGCTCCCGCAACGAGCCGATGGAGGACGTCGTCCAGGTCGGCACCATCGGCCTGATCAACGCCATCGACCGCTTCGACCCCGACCGGGGCGTCCAGTTCCCCACCTTCGCCATGCCGACGGTCGTCGGCGAGATCAAGCGGTACTTCCGCGACAACGTCCGCACCGTGCACGTGCCGCGCCGGCTGCACGAGCTGTGGGTGCAGGTGAACGGCGCCACCGAGGACCTGACGACCGCTCACGGGCGCTCCCCCACGACCGCCGAGATCGCCGAGCGGCTGCGGATCGGCGAGGACGAGGTGCTCGCCTGCATCGAGGCCGGGCGCTCGTACCACGCCACCTCCCTGGAGGCCGCGCAGGAGGGCGACGGGCTGCCCGGGCTGCTCGACCGGCTCGGCTACGAGGACCCCGCCCTGGCCGGCGTGGAGCACCGGGACCTCGTCCGGCACCTGCTCGTCCAGCTGCCCGAGCGGGAGCAGCGGATCCTGATGCTGCGCTACTACAGCAACCTGACCCAGTCTCAGATCAGCCAGGAACTCGGCGTCTCCCAGATGCACGTGTCAAGGCTCCTCGCCCGGAGCTTCGCGCGTTTGAGATCCGCAAACAGAATCGAGGCGTAACCGGAACGGGTAGACCGGTTCGGAGCAGTTCTGCGGCACCCCAAATGCCGTACACCCCTTGTTTCCTGCGGAAATGCACCGTTGCCTTGTCGACAAGTCACTACAGCGTGTTGCCGACATGTGACATTCTGCTCGAACCGAGTTTGCCGCAGCCCCGCCGCCGGTATTCAGGTGGAAGCTGCGTTCCTCAGATGGTCGCGGCCACCGCGACCGTCCGCGACCTCAAGGGGGTGGCATGTCCACAGAACTGGGCAGCTCGAAGGTGCTCACGCTCACGCCCGTTCCCGTGCCCACGCAGACGACGGCGCCGGCCGCGACCGACAGCACGGAGACGGCTCCGGCCGCGCCTCCGCCGATGGTCGTCACGTCCGGCGCCCTCGACACCCGCACCCTCTCCCGCTCCCTCTTCCTGAGGCTGCGCGCCCTCGACACCGAGGGCGCCGCCGCGGACAGCCCGGAGCGGACCTACGTCCGCGACACCCTCATCGAGCTCAACCTGCCGCTCGTGCGGTACGCGGCGGCCCGCTTCCGCTCGCGCAACGAGCCGATGGAGGACATCGTCCAGGTCGGCACCATCGGCCTGATCAAGGCGATCGACCGCTTCGACTGCGAACGCGGCGTGGAGTTCCCGACCTTCGCCATGCCGACCGTCGTCGGCGAGATCAAGCGCTTCTTCCGCGACACCTCGTGGTCGGTGCGCGTCCCGCGCCGCCTCCAGGAGCTGCGCCTCGCCCTCACCAAGGCCAGCGACGAGCTCGCCCAGAAGCTCGACCGCTCCCCCACCGTCCCCGAACTCGCCGCCGTGCTCGGGGTGTCGGAGGAGGACGTCGTCGACGGCCTCGCCGTGGGCAACGCCTACACCGCCTCCTCCCTCGACTCCCCCTCGGCCGAGGACGACGGCGGCGAGGGCTCGCTCGCGGACCGCCTCGGCTACGAGGACACCGCCCTCGAAGGCGTCGAGTACCGCGAGTCGCTCAAGCCGCTGCTCGCCAAACTACCGCCCCGCGAGCGGCAGATCATCATGCTGCGCTTCTTCGCCAACATGACCCAGTCGCAGATCGGTGAGGAGGTCGGCATCTCCCAGATGCACGTCTCCCGGCTGCTCACCCGCACCCTCGCCCAGCTGCGCGAGGGCCTCATCGGCGACTGACTTCCGCAAAAACCTGCCTAGTTGACGGCCCGTCAGCCAGACTGGGGAGTATGAGGCGAAGGAAGCCGGTACTCGTGGCGGTGGCGCTCTGCCTCGGCGGGGCGCTGACCGCCTGTGGCGGAGGAGACGGCGAGGGGTACGCGGCGGTCGGCGCCGGCTCCTCCCCCGGCGGCGCGGCCGCCCCCTCGGGCGCGGTCACGCTGATCCCCCTGGACGGACCCACGACGAGCGGGGACACGTCCAGCACGTCGTCGCCCTCGCCGGAGGCGGAGGCAGGAGCGGGGGCGTCAGGGGAAGGTCCGGGGTCGGGTTCAGGGCCGGGCTCGGGGTCCGGTGCGGGTTCGGGGTCCGGTGCGGGCTCGGGTGACGCGTCCACGGCCGGGGGATCCGGTACGGGGTCGGGCTCGGGGTCCGGGTCGGGGTCCGGGTCCGGCTCAGGTACGGCTCCGGGTACTGGCACCGGCACTGGCACCGGGAGTACCTCCCCGCGCCCCGGCGCGAGCACCCCTCCCCGTACGCCCTCGGCGCCGTCCTCCCCGTCCCCGCCCTCACCCGGCACCGGTACGCCCGCACCGACCGGCCCCACGCCGTCGCCCGGGCCCGCGCTGCTCAGCGTCTCCGTGCCCGTCCTCGCCGACGGGGATCAGCGCTGGTGCGAGCGGGTCACCGTCACCATCCGGAACAGCGGGGGCACGGCGGCCCGTTCGGGCACGGTCACCTTCGCCACCCATGTCATCGGCGCCCTCGGCATCGACTGGGCCACGCTCACCTCCACGCAGCCGCTCTCCGCGCCGCTCGCCGCCGGGGCGGCGCGGACGGAGACGTACACCGTGTGCGTGGACTCCTGGCGGGTGCCGCTGGGGATGCGGATCGACACCCGGGCCGTCACCGCCGCAGGGCGGTGAGCAGCACCTCCGCGAACTCCGCCGGGCGCTCCGTGCAGCCCAGGTGCCCGCCGGGGAACTCCGTCGTGCCGACGCCGGTCAGCTCGGCGAGCCGCGCGGCCGGTCCGACCAGCGGCTCCTGACCGGCGGACGTCGCGCCGACGCCCAGGACCAGCTTGCCGGCGGCGGCCCGCAGCCCCTCGACCTCCGGGGTGGAGGAGGAGAAGGGGCACAGCATGTGCTCCAGGAAGAACGGCATGTTCGCCGTCATCCTGCCCGCCATCTCCTGGATTCCAGGCGGGAGTTCGGTCGGCTTCGGTTCCCCGTTCCGCTCTTCCTCGCTGCCGCTCCCGTCGCTCCTCCCGCCGCCGAGGCCTTCGGTGAACCGGGCCGTCGCGGGGCCGACCCCCGCCGTCCGGGCCAGCTCCCGCACCTCGGCGAAGAGCGCCCGGTGCGGGGCCGGTTCGGCCAGCAGCCCGAGGAGCGGCGGCTCGTGGGCGACGACCCGCCGCAGCCGCTCCGGGTGGCGGGCGAGCAGGTCGAGCGCCACGATCGCGCCGGAGCTGCTGCCGAAGACGTACGCCTCCCGGTCCGGCGCGAGCAGATCGAGGAGGCGGGCGGCGTCCTCGCTCCACTCCTCGACCGACTGGTCGGCGGCCGGCCCGTCGAGCGGGCTGCGGGAGAGCCCGCGCGGGTCGTACGAGACGACGGTGTGGCCCGCCGAGGCGAGCAGGTCCGCCATCCCCTCGAAGAGCCCCGCGTCCCCGGCCCCGCCGGGGATCAACAGCAGGACGGGGCCGCTGCCCCGTGTCTCGTACCGCAGGGTGGCGCCGGGGACGGGCAACGTTCCGTGGTTCATGAGGGGTTCCCCCAGGTGTCCAGAACGTCGTGGAGGGCGTCGAGCGACCGCGCCCAGGAAGCGGCGACGGGCCTGGAGTGCGCGAAACCCCCACTCAGTTCGATGTGGATGTAGCCGTGGAAGGCGCTCCGGAGCAGGCGTCCGGCGTCGGTGAGGTCGGGCTCTTCGAGGCCGTAGCCGCGCAGCATGCCGTGGGTGAGCTCGACGGCCCGCAGGAAGACGGCGGTGTCGGTGACCTCCGCCGGGTCGATCCGCTGCTGGGTGGCCGCGTAGCGCCCGGGGTGCGCGAGGGCGTAGTCGCGGTAGGCGTCGGCGAAGGCGATGAGCGCCGCCTTGCCGGACCGGCCGGCGACGGCGGCCCCGATGGCGTCGTTCATCTCGCCGGAGGCGAGGAGGGCGAGCCGCACCCGCAGGTCCCGCAGGTTCCTGATGTGCGAGTAGAGGCTCGCGTCCTTGACCCCGAAGCGGCGGGCCAGCGCCGAGACGGTGACCCGGTCCAGGCCGCTCTCGTCCGCCATCTCGGCGGCGGCCCGCACCAGCCCGTCGACGGTGATTCCCGCACGCACCACGAGGTTTCCCCCTCTTCCTGATCCCGGCGTTCCCGGAACTTCCTAGAGCACCTAGGCAGAAAGCTAACAGTCCTAGTTTCGGGTGCGCAGGGATTTTCGGAGGCCGCGGCCCGGGGGCCTCGGCGGCCGGGCGGCCCGGTGGATGGGCGGGGCCCCGCGGACGGGCGGGGCTCAGTGGACGGGCGGGGCTCAGTGGACGGGCGGGCCTCAGTGGCCGGGAAAGCGCACCCCGGTCAGGTCCTCCGAGAGCTCCCACAGCCGGCGGCCCGTGTCGGGGTCGGCCGCCTCGTCCGAGAGGCGGACGCGGGTCGGGGCGCCGCGCAGCTCCCCCGGGCCGTCCGGGCCGATGAACTCGCCGCCCGTGAGGCCCGGTTCCGTCGCCGCGTACAGCTGCGGCAGCGCGCCCCGCTCCGGGCGCTGGGCGAGCAGCGGGTTGCCGATGCGGCCGAAGAACAGCTTCGCCAGACCGGAGGTGTCCTTCATCTGGAGGCTGGTGGCGGTGTACCCGGGGTGGGCGAGCACGCTGCGGACGGGGCTCGCGGTCGCGGTCAGGCGGCGGTGCAGCTCCCGGCCGAAGACGGCGTTGGCGAACTTCGACTGGTTGTAGAAGGCCATGGGTCCGTAGCCGTGCTCGCCGGTCGGGTCGTCGAAGCGGAGGCTTCCCTGCCGGTGGTTGATCGAGCTGACCGTGACCACCCGGGGGTCCCGTCCGGCGGCGAGCGGGCCGAGCAGCAGGCCGGTGAGCGCGAAGTGGCCGAGGTGGTTGGTGGCGAACTGGAGCTCGTGGCCCTGGGGGCTCAGGGTGCGGGGCGGGGCCATCACGCCCGCGTTGTTGACGAGGACGTCGAGGCGGGGGTGCTCCTCGCGCACCCGGCCGGCGAAGGCGCGTACGGAGTCGAGGTCCGCGAGGTCCAGCGGGCGTACGGCGAGGAGGTCCGGCGCGACTCCGGCCGCCGTGAGCCGCTCGACGGCAGCGCGGCCCTTGTCCTCGTCCCGTACGGCGAGGATCACGCGCCCGCCCCGGAGGGCGAGCTCCCGGGTGGTGGCGAGGCCGAGGCCGCTGTTGGCCCCGGTGACGAGGAAGAGCCGCCCGGTCTGGTCCGGGATCCGGTCGGCGGTCCAGCGCTGCTTCTTGGTCATGCGGCACACGTTGCCGCTCGTGTCACCGAGTGTCAAGCGCGCTACTGGATGCCGTGCGGGACACCGCGTACCATTCCTGCGTGAGCACCCGCCCCGAAACCGGTCCTGTCGCCACCCCTGCCTCCGGCCTGACAGCCGGTCCCGTCCCCGGCACCGGCCCCTCCGCCTCCGCCTCCGCGAGCCTGGCTCAGCGCAAGCGGCAGCTGGTCGCGACCGAGCTGACCGAGGCCGCCCTCCAGCTGCTCGCCCTCAAGGGGTTCGACGCGGTCACCGTCGACGAGATCGCGACCACCGCCGGGGTCTCCAAGCGGACCTTCTTCCGGTACTTCGCGTCCAAGGAGGACGTGGTCGTCCAGTTCCTGGCCGACATGGGCGCCGACATGCGCGCCGCTCTCGCCGCCCGGCCCGCCGGGGAACGCCCCTCCGAGGCCCTCCTGCACGCGGTCTCCGTCCCCCTCACCGCCTGCGGGGACCACGCCGAGCGCGCCCTCCCGGTGGTCCGGCTGATCCTGCGGACGCCCGCGCTGCTCGCCCGCTTCCTGGAGCACCAGGCGCGCTGGCGCGAGGAACTGACGGCGGAACTGGGGGAACGCCTCGGGCTCGACCCCCGGACCGACCTCCACCCCCGGCTGGCGGCGGGCATGGCACTGGCCGCCTTCGACGCCGTACTGCACCGGTGGAGCGACGGCGAACACACAGGGCTCACAGAGAGCGCAGCAAGCACGGAGGACCCGGGCGCGCTGATCGCGGAGGCCTTCGCGGTCCTCGCACCGGCACTGGACCGGGCGGCCTCGTAGGCGCAGGGCCACGACAGCCCCCCGGGCATGGCGCTCCGGCAGCCCCGGAGCCACGACCCGGAAAAGAAGAAGGGTGGGCCGGGTCCGCTCCACGCGGATCCGGCCCACCCCGGGTTCGGGAGCGGGCGGGCGGTCTCAGCCCAGGGCCAGCCAGGCGACGGCCGCCAGGACGACGATGACCGCGACCACGCCCACGATCAGGCCGACCTTCGGGCCGCCCGAGGCGGCCACGGCCTGCGGCTGCTGCCGCTGCGGAGCCCCCTCGTCGACGAAGGCGCGGAACATCTGGGTGTTGCCGGCGGGGTCGTAGGAGCCCTCGGGGCCCTGGCCCTGGCCGTACGGTGCTTGGGGGTTGTGTGCCATGGGTCAGGACCCTAGCGAAGTACGGGTGGCGGGCCCAAGCCCCGTACCCCCACCCCGGGACGAGAGGCCGACGCCCGCCCGACCCGCCCGCCTTTACCGATTCTTTAGCGCTGTTTGACCGATTTAGTTTGCCTGGAGCAACCATCCATCTCTATGGTTGCCCTAAGCAACAACATCGATGGGGTGTCCGATGGGATCACTGGAACGAGGCCGTCTCTACGAGAACCTCGCCCGCCAAGTGAGCGCCATCGGAGCCGTGAAGCGCGGACTCGCGCGGACCCTGCCCGCCGAATGCCCCGGCGGATCCGCGATCGTCCTCGCCCTGCTGAACCACCACGGCGACATGCGGATGGGCCGGGTGTCCGAGCTGATGGCCGTCGACATGTCGGTCAGCAGCCGTCACGTGGCCCACACCGTGGACCGCGGCTGGGTCGAGCGCCTGCCCGACCCCGCCGACAGGCGCTCCCGCATCCTCCACCTGACCGGGGCGGGCGAAGACATGCTCGCCGTCCTCGACCGACGGCTGACCGACATGCTCGCCCGCACCCTCGCGGAGTGGTCCGACGAAGACGTCGAATCGCTCACCACCCTGCTCGCCCGCCTCCGCGATTCCTTCGGGGACTGCCGGGCCCACCACGCTTGAGAACGAAGGAAGTTGATGGCTACCACCACACCGGGCACGGGTGTGCGCGGCGGGAACGCCAAGCAGGGGGACACCGTCTCCGGCGGCGCCCCGATGACGCACAAGCAGATCATGGAGGCGCTGTCCGGGCTGCTGCTCGGCATGTTCGTCGCCATCCTGTCCTCGACGATCGTCTCCAACGCCCTCCCCCAGATCATCTCCGACCTGGGCGGCGGCCAGTCCGCGTACACCTGGGTGGTCACCGCCTCCCTCCTGGCGATGACCGCGACCACCCCGCTCTGGGGCAAGCTCGCGGACCTCTTCTCCAAGAAGCTGCTGGTCCAGATAGCCCTGGTCATCTACGTGGCGGGCTCGATCGTCGCCGGTCTCTCGCAGAGCACCGGCATGCTGATCGCCTGCCGGGTCGTCCAGGGCATCGGCGTCGGCGGTCTGACCGCCCTCTCCCAGATCATCCTGGCCGCGATGATCGCCCCGCGTGAGCGCGGCCGGTACAGCGGCTACCTCGGCGCGACCTTCGCCGTCGCCACCGTCGGCGGCCCGCTGCTCGGCGGCGTCATCACCGACACCGAGTGGCTCGGCTGGCGCTGGTGCTTCTACGTCGGCGTGCCGTTCGCGATCATCGCGCTGCTCGTCCTGCAGAAGACCCTGAAGCTCCCCGTCGTGAAGCGTCAGGTCAAGGTCGACTGGGCCGGTGCCTTCTTCATCAGCGCCGCCGTCTCCCTGCTGCTCGTCTGGGTCACCTTCGCGGGCGACAAGTACGACTGGATCTCCTGGCAGACGGCCGCCATGGTGCTCGGTTCGATCGCGCTCGGCGGGATCTTCGTGTTCGTCGAGTCGAAGGCGAGCGAGCCGATCATCCCGCTCCGCCTCTTCCGCAACCGCACGATCACCCTGGCCTCGCTCGCCTCGCTCTTCGTGGGTGTCGCGATGTTCGCCGGCACGGTCTTCTTCAGCCAGTACTTCCAGCTGGCGCGGAACGAGTCGCCGACGATGTCCGGCGTCCTCACCATCCCGATGATCGCGGGCCTGTTCGTCTCCTCGACCGTCTCCGGCCTGATCATCACCAAGACCGGCCGCTGGAAGGCCTGGCTGGTCAGCGGTGGCGCCCTCGCCGCCGGCGGCCTCGGCATGCTGGGCACGATCCGCTACGACACGGCGTACTGGCACATCGCGCTGTTCATGGCGGTGCTGGGTCTCGGCATCGGCATGATGATGCAGAACCTGGTGCTCTGCACCCAGAACCAGGTGGCCCCCGCCGACCTCGGCGCCGCCTCCTCCGTCGTCACCTTCTTCCGCTCCCTGGGCGGTGCGATCGGTGTCTCGGCGCTCGGCGCGGTCATGGCCCACCGGGTCACGAGCTACGTCAAGGAGGGCCTGGCCGAGCTGGGTCCGAAGGCGGCCGGCGCGATGGGCAAGGGCGGCGGTGGCGGCATCCCCGACATGGACAAGCTGCCGGCCCCGATCCGGACGGTCATGGAGGACGCGTACGGGCACGGCGTCGGCGACGTCTTCCTCTACTCGGCGCCCTTCGCGCTGCTGGCCTTCGTGGTGACGCTGTTCATCAAGGAGGTCGCGCTGAAGAGCAACTCGGTGACGGCGGACGAGAAGACCGACGCCACGGCCGGCGTGAAGGCCGACGCGAAGGCCTAGGAAAAGCTCCCGGCCGCGCTTCGAGCGGAGGCGCGGCCGGGTCCGGTACGGAGCGGCGGGCAGGGGACGGCCCGCCGCTCCGTCATGTCCGCCGTCGGGTCACCCCGGGCGTCCGGCCGTCTCCGCCGTCACGCCCACCGTCGGGTCACCCGGGCGTCCGGTCACTCCGCCGTCACGCCCGTCGTCCCTCGGCCTCGCGCGCGACCATCGTCTCGATGCCGGCGACCAGGACGTCCAGGGCGTAGGCGAAGTCCCGGTCCCAGACGGCGCTGACGCTGCCGTGCGAGGCCCGCTCGTCGAGGATCTCCCTCATGCCGCGGGTCTGCTCCACGAACTCCGGGTCGTCCCGGAAGGCCTTGATCGCGTCCACGTAGAACTCGTCCTGCGACATCCCGGCCTCCGCCGCGCGCCGGCCGAACTGGGCCTCGATCGTCCCGTAGCCGTACACGAACTGGAAGACCGCCGACATCGCGCTCGGCTGGCGGTCCAGCGAGAGGCCGGTGTCCCGGATCGCCTCGTGGATCTTCTGTCCGACGGCCACCGCGTTCGGGCCGATGTTCAGGTACTGGCCCGCGCACGGCGACATCCACGCGTGCCGGACCAGCATCCGCCGGTACTCCAGGGCGAGGACGCGGATCCGCTCCCGCCAGTCCCCCGCGGCGTCGATGGCGACGAGGTCGATCTCCCCGTAGACGCTGTCCATGGCGAACTCGATGATGTCGTCCTTGGTGTCCACGTACCAGTAGAGGGACATGGCCGTGACGCCCAGCTCGGTGGCGAGCCTGCGCATCGAGAACTTGGCCAGTCCCTCCTCGTCGAGCATCCGGATCGAGGCGGTGACGATCCGGTCCCGGTCGAGCCCGGCGGGACCGCCACCGCTGCGCGTGGCCCTCTGCTCCAGCCAGACGCTGGAACGCGCCGGGTTCTTGGCCCGTTCGGCTGCCTTGACCATCGCGTTCCTCCGTCTGTCAGCGTTCCGACACCATGCTAGGCAGCGACGGGCTGCTCGGGGGCCACGGCCTTCTCCGCCCGCTCGGCCCGCCTGAGCAGGGCCGCCGCGACCAGACCGCCCGCGAAGACGGCGGTGGCGCCGACCAGCTGGCTGGTCTGGAGGCCGGAGGCGAAGGCGTCGGAGATCTGCTGCCGCTCGGCCTCGCCGCCGGCGGCGGCCAGGGCGGCCGGGAGCGAGGTCGCGGTGACGGCGACCAGCGCGGCGAAGCGGGCGTTGAGGACGGCGCCGAGGACGGCGACGCCCAGGCCGTTGCCGAACTCGGCGAGGGTGCCGTTGATCCCGGCGCCCACGCCCGCCTTCTCCGGCGGGATCGCGCTCATGATCGCGTTGGCCATGGCCGGGGAGGAGACGGCGATGCCGCCGCCCATCAGGACCAGGCCGAGCAGCATGCCCGCGTAGCTGCCGTCCGTACCGCCGCCGAGCAGCGCGATCGAGGTGAGACCCGCGGCCACCAGGGTCATGCCGAGGACGACGGTGGGCGGGGTGCCCAGCTTCATGACGATCCTCGGGCCGATGCCGGTGAGGTTGAGGCCGACGATGGTCAGCGCGAGCGGCGCCATCCGCAGACCGGCTTCGAGGGGCTCGTAGCCGAGCACGAACTGCAGGTGCTGGGTGAGCAGGAAGAGCGAGCCGCCCATGCCGAAGACGACCAGGATCGAGCCGCCGATGGCGCCGATGAACTTCTGGTTCCGGAAGAAGTGCATGTCGAGCATCGGGTACGGGGTGTGCAGCTCCCACAGCGCGAACGCGCCGAGGCCGAGCACGCCGACCACGGCCGGGACCAGCACCTGCGCGGAGATCCAGCCGTGCTCGGGGCCGCTGATGATCGCGTACACGACGGCGGTCATGCCGATGGTGGAGAGCAGCGCGCCGAGCAGGTCGGGGCGCTCGCCCTGGGGGTTCTTGGACTCCGGTACGAGCTTGAGGACGGCGACCAGGGCCACCAGCGCGACCGGGATGTTGATCAGGAAGATCATTCCCCACCAGAAGTGGTTCAGGATCACGCCGCCGATGAGCGGCCCTCCGGCGAAGCCGAGCGAGGCGACCGTGGACCACAGCGCGATGGCCTTGACCCGCTCCGAGTCGTCGAAGATCTGCATGACGACGGCGAGGGTGGTGGTCATCAGGAGGGCCCCGCCGACGCCCATGCCCGCGCGCGCGGCGATCAGCTGGCCGGTGGAGTCGGCGAGGCCGGCGGCGAGCGAGCCGAGGCCGAACAGCGCCAGACCGGTGGCGAGCAGCTTCTTGCGGCCGTAGCGGTCGGCGGCGTTGCCCGCGGAGAGCAGCAGGCCGGACTGGACGAGCGAGTACGCGTTGATCATCCACTGGATGTCGGTGGTGGTCGCGTGGAGTTCGGAGGTCAGCGAGGGGATGGCGACGCTGAGGACGGTGTTGTCGAGAAGGACGGTGAGCTGGGCCAGACAGATGACGCCGAGGATCAGCCAGCGCTGTGGATGGCCGCCGGTGGTCGGGGTGGAAGCCGTCGTGGAAGCTGCCATGGGAGAGGACTCCTTATACGGTGTACGAGGCCAAGGCTCGTACACCGTACAAGGACTCTCGTACGCTGTATAGGGATTTGTTTTCCGGGCTGTTTCCCGGCCGGCCGGAGGACCCCGGACTACTTCTCCTGGGTCAGGTCGTAGAAGGTGGCGCCGCCGATCGAGATCTTCCGGAAGGTCTCGGCGACCCAGGCGGAGATCTCCGAGTTGCCGCCGCCGGGACCGCCGCCGCCCATGCGGGCGCCGGTCTCACCGCCGCCGCCCTCACCGCTTCCGATGAAGTAGTGGATCCGGCCCTCGGAGACGTACCGCTTGAACTGCGCGAGCGTCGGGGAGGGGTCGCTGCCGTTGAAGCCGCCGATCGCCATGACCGGCTTCTCGGTGGCGAGCTGGTAGCTGGCCGCGTTCTGGGCGCCGACGGTGGCCGCGACCCACGTGTAGTCGCCGGCGTCCGCGAGGAGCGCGGCCTTCGCCTGCGCACCGACGTTCGCACCGTTGAGGAGACCGCCCATGCCGCCGGCCCCCATGCCGCCGCCTTCGCCGCGCGTCATTCCCCCCTGAGGGGCGCCCGCGGGCACTCCGGGAGGCGCCGCCGGAGACATGCCTTGCGGCGGAGTGCCACCACCCGGCATCCGGCCCTGGCCTGCCTGTCCCGTCTGCCCCGGAGGCTGCATCTGGCCCTGGCCGCCGCCCGGGAAGCCGTACAGCATCCGCATCCCGCCGTCCCGGCCGCCACCCGGACCGCCGCGCATGCCGCCGAAACCGGCCCCGGCCGGGCCCGCCGTCACGATCGAGCCCTGGTGCCCGGCGTCCACCGTCGCCAGGGTGTACGCGAACGGCCCCGCGAGCCCCGCCGCCAGGCCGAGGCCCGCGGCCCCGAGCCCGAGCCGCCGGTCCACCCGGCCCGCGAACAGCAGGCCGAGCGCGGCCACCGCGCCCGCCACCAGGACCGCCCACCGCAGCCACGGCTGCCACTCCGGCGTGCGCCCGAGGAGCGACCAGCCCCAGTACGCGGTCACCGCCACCGTCCCCGCGAGGGTCACCGAGGCGAGCAGCCGGGTGCGTTCCTCCCAGAGCACGGCCGCGCCCATGCCGACGAGCGCCGCGAGGTACGGGGCCAGGGCGACGGTGTAGTACTCGTGGAAGATCCCG
The DNA here is from genome assembly GCF_001426405.1 of Streptomyces sp. Root1304. Lineage (GTDB taxonomy): Bacteria > Actinomycetota > Actinomycetes > Streptomycetales > Streptomycetaceae > Streptomyces. The sequence goes on from NZ_LMEP01000024.1 coordinate 119,441, forward strand.
GCCATGAAGCTGAACACGGCGAGCGTGATCAGCAGCGAACCGCCCCACACAAGGAACGCCGAGCGGGCGGTGTCCGTACGGGGCGCCCGCCAGGTCACGACGAGCCCCGCGACGAGCAGGAGCAGCGCGGCCGGCAGCAGCCAGGAGATCTGGCCGCCGACCGAGTCGTTGAACATCCGGCCGATGCCGGTCTCGCCCCAGCCGCCGCCCTGACCGCCGCCGCGGCCACCACCGCCGACGCTGCCGGTCTCGTTGCCGTTGATCCGGCCGAGGCCGTTGTAGCCGAAGGTCAGCTCCAGGAAGCTGTTGTCCTGCGAGCCGCCGACGTACGGCCGGGAGGACGCGGGCCACAGCTCGACCAGGGCCACCCACCAGCCCGCCGACACCAGCATCGCGAGCCCGCCCAGGGCGAGCCCGCCGAGCCGCCGCCCGAACCCGCCGGGCGCGCACGCCACGTACACGAGGGCCAGCGGCGGCAGGATCAGGAACGCCTGGAGCGTCTTCGCGAGGAACGCGAAACCGAAGGCCACCCCCGCCCACACCAGCCACCTCGCCGCGCCCCGGTCCCGCTCCAGGGCGCGCAGCACGCAGTACACGGCCACCGTCATGAGGAGCGCGAGCAGCGCGTCCGGGTTGTTGAAGCGGAACATCAGCGCGGCGACGGGCGTCAGCGCGAGCACCGCGCCCGCGATCAGACCCGCGCCCGCGCCGAACCGGCGCCGGACGGCCGCGTAGAGCACGGCGACCGTGCCCACGCCCATCAGCACCTCGGGCACCAGGATCTGCCAGGAGCCGAGGCCGAAGAGGCGGACGGAGAGCGCCATCGGCCAGAGGGCGGCCGGCGGCTTGTCGACGGTGATGGCGTTGGCCGCGTCGAGCGAGCCGAAGAAGAAGGCCTTCCAGCTCTCGCCGCCCGCCTGGACGGCGGCGGAGTAGAAGGAGTTGGCGTAACCGGAGGCGCTCAGGTTCCAGAGGTAGAGCACGGCGGTCAGGGCGAGCAGCCCGAGGAAGGCGGGCCGGACCCAGGGCGCGTCGTCGGCGCGGCCGCGCAGCAGCCGGGCGAGCCGGCCGCTTCCCTGCGGGGCGTGCGCCGGGACCGGGGCCGGGGCGGGATTGGACACGGTGGTCATCGGTCGTCCCTTGTGGTGGGCCGCTCGGGGAAGACCCAGAGCCGGAAGAGGAGGAAGCGCAGGACGGTCGCGGCGAGGTTGGCGACGACGAGGACGGCGAGTTCGGTCGAGTGCGCGGGGTCGCCCGTCGCGGCGCCGAGCGCGGCCAGCGAACCGCTGGTCAGGGCCAGGCCGATGGCGAAGACCACGAGCCCCTGCGCCTGGTGCCGGACGGCCCGGTCCCGGCCGCGCACGCCGAAGGTGAGCCGCCGGTTGGCCGCCGTGTTGGCGAGCGCGGAGACGAGGAGGGCGCCGGCGTTGGCGAACTGCGGGCCGACACCGAGCCGGAAGGCCGAGTACAGGGCGAGGTAGAACAGCGTGGACAGCGCCCCGACCACGCAGAAACCCACCAGCTGCCGGGCGAGCCCGCCCGGCACCCCGCTGAGTTCACGGTCCCTGGGGTCGTCCCCGAAGGGCCTGGCCAGCCGGTCGAGGGGCAGCGAACCCGTCGCGAGCGCCCTCCCCACCCGCCAGACGCCCTTCAGGTCGTCGGTGGCCGTGCTCACGATGTGCACGGTCGAGTCGGGGTCGTCGACCCAGTCGACCGGCACCTCGTGGATGCGGAGCCCGGCCCGCTCGGCGAGGACGAGCAGCTCGGTGTCGAAGAACCAGCCGGTGTCCTCCACCATCGGCAGCAGCCTCTCGGCGACATCCCGCCGTATCGCCTTGAACCCGCACTGCGCGTCCGAGAACCGGGCGGCGAGCGAACCGCGCAGGATCAGGTTGTACGCGCGGGAGATGAACTCCCGCTTCGGCCCCCGCACCACCCGCGAGGAGCGGGCGAGACGGGAGCCGATCGCCAGGTCGGAGTGGCCCGAGATGAGCGGGGCGACCAGCGGCAGCAGGGCGTTGAGGTCGGTGGACAGGTCGACGTCCATATAGGCGAGGACGGGCGCGTCCGAGCCCGACCACACCGTCCGCAGCGCCCGCCCGCGCCCCTTCTGTTCGAGGCGCACGGAGCGCACCTCGGGCAGCTCGTCGGCGAGCCCGGCGGCGACGGCGGGCGTGCTGTCGGTGGAGGCGTTGTCGGCGACGGTGACGCGGAAGCCGTACGGGAAGGTCCGGGAGAGGTGTTCGTGGAGCCGGCGGACGCACGGCTCCAGGTCCTTCTCCTCGTTGTAGACGGGGATCACCACGTCGAGGACGGGCCGCCCGGCGGCGCTCACCGGCAGGTGTTCCCGTGCGGGGAGGGTGCCGGACGTGGGCCCCGCGATCGTTGGGGTTCGCATGGAACGACCCTCGCCAGGGCCGCTGTCACGGCTGTGTGATGAGGCTGTGGGCCGGCTGTGAGTGTGCGTCAGGGGTGGGTTCGGGGGCGGGGCGGGGTGCGTTGCATCGCGTCAGGAGCGGGTCCGGGGCGGGGGCGGGTCGCGTCAGGAGCGGGTCCGGGGCGGGTCGCATCGCGTCAGGAGCGCGGGGGCTCGCGACGGGGGCTGCGGCGTCAGCGGGGGTGGGCGACGGGAGTCCGGTCGGCGGGGAGCAGGACCGTGAACACCGTCCTGCCCGGGGCGCTCTCCACGCTCACCTCCCCGCCGTGCGCGAGCACGACCGCCCGGACGATGGCCAGGCCCAGGCCGGTGGATCCGGCGTTGCGGGAGCGGGAGGCGTCGCCGCGCGCGAACCGCTCGAAGACGGTGGGCAGGAGGCCGGGCGGGATGCCGGGCCCGTCGTCCTCGACCTCGACCGTCACCGCCTCCGTCCCCGTCACCGCCTCCGTCACCGCTCCCGTCCCCGTCACCGCCTCCGTCACCGCCCCCGTACGGACCCTGGCGGTGACCTTCGTCCCGGGCGGGGTGTGCGTACGGGCGTTGGCGAGCAGGTTCACGAGAACCTGGTGGATCCGGGCGCCGTCCGCCCGTACCGGGGTCCCGCCGTCCTCGGGCAGTTCGAGGCTCCAGTGGTGCTCGGGCCCGGCGGCGCGGGCGTCGCTCACCGCGTCCACGACGAGCGGGACGAGATCGGTGGTCCCGTACGAGAGCGGGCGGCCGGTGTCGAGCCGGGCGAGCAGCAGCAGGTCCTCCACCAGGCCCGTCATCCGGGTCGCCTCCGACTCGATCCGGCCGAGCGCGTGCCGGGTGTCGGGCCCGCACTCCTCCCGGCCGCGCCGGGTCAGCTCCGCGTACCCCCGGATCGAGGCGAGCGGGGTGCGCAGTTCGTGGCTGGCGTCCGCCACGAACTGCCGGACGCGGGTCTCGCTCTGCTGACGGGCGTCGAGGGCCGAGTGGACGTGGTCGAGCATCCGGTTGATGGCCGCGCCGACCTGCCCGACCTCGGTCCGCGGATCGGCCTCCGCCTCCGGGACCCGCTGATGGAGCGCCACCTCGCCGCTGTGCAGCGGCAGCTGGGCGACCTGGCCGGCGGTGGCGGCGACCCGCCGCAGCGGCCGCAGGGCCACCCGGACGAGCACGGTCCCGGCGAGCGAGGCCGCGAAGAGCCCGGCGCCGGTGACGCTCAGCTCGACCAGGACGAGGGTGGAGAGGGCGTCCTCGACCTCGGTGAGCGGGATGCCGGTGAGGAAGGCGCCGTGGCTGCCCTCCGCGTACGCGACCCGATAGGAACCGAGGCCGCCGGGCAGCTCGACGGTGTGCGGTCCGCCGTCGCGCGGGACGGCCGCGAGCGCGGCCCGCTGGGCCTCGTCGAGCGCCTTGGTGGGGAAGCGGGGCCCCTCCGTCCCGCCGCCCCCGCGCTCCTCGGTGGAGTACCCGGCGAAGGAGACGCCCGTGTCGGTGACGACGGCGCCGAGGGTGCCGATCGGGACGCCGGGGCCGCCGAGGAAGGCGAGCGGCTCCCGGTCCCGCACCGGATCGGGCACGGGAAGGACGACCGGCGGCCCGGCGGCCCGCTGGGACAGGCCGTCGATCTGCTCGTCGGCCTGGTCGTACAGGTACGAGCGGAACGCGATCGTCGTGACCGTGCCGATGACGGCCGCGACGACCGCGATCAGCGCGACCGCCGAGACGACGAGACGGGTCCGCAGCGACCACGGCCGCCGCCCTGCACCCCGGAACACCGGCCGCTACTCCCCCGGCTTGATCAGGTATCCGGCCCCGCGCCGGGTGTGGATCATCGGGGCGCGCCCCGCGTCGATCTTCCGCCGCAGGTACGAGATGTAGAGCTCGACGACGTTGGCCTGGCCGCCGAAGTCGTACGACCAGACGCGGTCGAGGATCTGCGCCTTGCTGAGCACCCGCCGCGGATTGCGCATGAGATACCGCAGCAGCTCGAACTCGGTCGCGGTCAGATGGATGGAGACCCCGTCCCGGGTGACCTCGTGGCTGTCCTCGTCGAGGGTGAGGTCCCCGACGACGAGCAGCGACTCGCCGCGCGCGAGCGCGGCCCCCGACCTGCGGATGAGACCGCGCAGCCGGGCCACGACCTCCTCCAGGCTGAAGGGCTTGGTGACGTAGTCGTCGCCGCCCGCCGTGAGCCCGGCGATCCGGTCCTCGACGGCGTCCTTCGCGGTCAGGAACAGCACCGGCACGTCGGGCAGCTCGCGCCGGATGCGCCCGAGCAGGCTCAGCCCGTCGACGTCCGGGAGCATGATGTCGAGGATCACGGCGTCGGGCCGGAACTCGCGCGCGGTGCGCAGGGCCCCGGCCCCGTCGCCCGCACTGCGCACCTGCCAGCCCTCGTACCGCAGGGCCATCGAGAGCAGCTCGGCGAGCGAGTCCTCGTCGTCGACGACGAGGACCCGGACGGCGGTTCCGTCGGCGCGGAGCAGCTCGGCGCGGGCGCCGGTGCGGGCGCCGCTTCCGGTGCGGGTACGGGCGCCGGTGCGGGTGCCGGCGCTCGTGCTCGTGCGGTGTGTGGTGACGGTCATGGTCCCCACGCTGCCGGGCGCCGCTGAGAGGCCTCTTGCCCTTTCCTGTGAATTCCCTGAGAAAGGCCGGGGCCGGGGGTCGCGGCGGGGCCGGGGCCTCAGGGGCTCAGGCGCTCAAGGGCTCAAGGGCTCAGGCGCTCAGCGTTTCACGTGAAACAACGCGGCCCCGTTCTCGTACAGGACCCCCCGCAGCCAGTCGTCCCCGAGCCCGAGGCGTTCCAGGGCGTGGAGCTGGTGCACGTACGGATACGGGATGTTCGGGAAGTCGGAGCCGAGGAGGATCCGGTCCCCGAGCTCCACGAGCCGCTTCAGTTCCGCCTCAGGGAAGGGCGCGAGCCGCTCGCTGAAGTCGGTGAAGGCCATCGTGGTGTCGAGGTGGACACCCTCGTACCGCTGGGCGAGATCGAGGAATTCCCCGTACTCCGGCATCCCCATGTGGGCGACGATCACGCGCAGCCGGGGGTGGCGGGCGAGCACCCGGCCCATCGGCCCGGGGCCGGTGAAGGCGCCCGGAGTGGGTCCGGAGCCGCAGTGCACGACGACCAGGGTCCCGCTGTCGGCGAGGGTGCCCCAGACGGAGTCCAGCAGAGGATCGGCCGGGTCGAAGCCGCCGACCTGGAGGTGCACCTTGAACACCCGGGCACCGGCGTCCAGTGCGTCCCGGACGTATCCGTCGACGCCCGGTTCGGGGAAGAAGGTCGCGGTGTGCAGACAGTCGGGGGTGCGCGCGGCGAAGTCGGCGGCCCAGGAGTTCAGCCAGGCCGCCATGCCGGGCTTGTGCGGGTAGAGCATCGAGGTGAAGGCGACCGCGCCGAACCCGCGCAGGAGGGCGAGCCGGCGGTCCTCCTCCTCGCGGTAGGTGATGGGCCACTCCAGACCGGTCAGGGGACCGACGGCGTCGAAGTAGGCCCAGACCTTGTCGAGGACGTTCTGCGGCATGAAGTGGGTGTGCACGTCGACGAGCCCGGGAATCCCGAGCCGGCGGACAAGAGCCGCGATGTCGCCGGCCTCGCTGCCGAGGCTGTTCTGACTGCTCTGACTGTTGTCGCTGCCGTGGCCGCTCCGGCCGCCGTCACTCGCGCTCAAAGCTGTAACTCCGCTCGACCTTGCCGATGTGGACGCTGTAGCTGTCGTACCAGTGTTCCCGCCCGTGCGCCTTGGCCGCCTGGTGCCGGGCGTCGAGCCGCCAGACGTCGAGCGCCTCCACGTCGCGGAAGTAGGCGACGGTGATACCGATGCCGCCGGGAGTCCGGGCGGACTCGTATCCGAGGAACCCGGGCACGGAGCCGACGACGTCTCGCAGTTCGGCGGCCGTCTCGGCGTAGCCCTCGGGGGCGTCGGGCCGGACGGAGGTGAACACGGCGGTGTAGTAGGGCGGTTCGAGGCCCGCCACCAGCTGGGGAGTCATGCGATCACCCTCGCGGGCCGGGGACGGGGATGTCCACGGCGCCCGGGCAAAGGGATCCAAGTCTTTACGCGGTGACGCGGGCGGGATCCACGTCTTACGCGGCGACCGGGGCGGCGGCCCACATCTCTACGCGGCGGCCGGGGCGGCGGCCGTCAGAACAGCTCCCCCTGAGCGCTCGGGTCGGCGGCGGGCGCCGCGTCCGTCACGGGGACGGAGAAGGCGGCGCCCTCCCCCGCGCTCCGGAGCACCCATCCGCCCATCAGCCGCGTGTCGAGCGCGAGGCAGCGCCCGTCGGGGGCGAGCAGATGCAGGTCGGGCCCGGCGGCGGCGAGCAGCCGCCCGGTGACGACCCCGCCGTCGACGAGCTCGGCGACGGTCCCGGCGAGCGGCGGCAGCCCGGAGGCCGAGGCGCGGTCACGGTCACCCGCCGCCGACAAGCCACCGCCCACCCCCGCGGACGCCCCACCGATCCCGAAGACCCCGGCATGGTCGTGCGGTGCGAAGTCCAGCGGTTCCAGGGTCTCGGTCCAGCCGCCGACCGCGCGGGCGCGGCGGTACAGCGCCTCGACCTCCCCGGCTCGGTCGGCGACGGGCGGCAGGGCGTGCCGGGCCGCCCGCTTCCGCTCGTACGCCACCCGGTCGGGGACGCCGAGCGCGTGCCGCAGGACCTCCTCGGTACGGCGGGCGGCCATCAGCGGCCCCCGCCCGAGCCAGCTGAAGGTGACGGCGCCCTGTTCGAGGAGGCGGGCGGCGCCCCGCGCCTCGGCGGTGATGCCGACCTTGGTCATGCCGGGCCCGAACCAGGCCAGGTACACGCGGTAGGGCTGCGGGTCGTCGAGGAAGGTGTCGGCGGCGACGGAGTGGGCCCGGTCGAGCCGCGCGCACTCGGGGCAGCGGCCGCCGGTGGCCCGCCCGGGGACGGCGGCGTCCACGGGACAGGGGTTCCCCCGGGCGCCGGGGCAGCGCCGGACGCCGACGGCACGGAAGGCGAGGTCCTGCCCGTAGGTGAGCGGGCTGACCCGGCCGCCCCGCCAGCGCAGCCCGGGGGCACCGCCTGCCCAGGTGATCCCCCGGCACATCCACTCCACGCCCGTACGCCTCCCTGTGCTGACCGGAGGTCCAGTCTCCGCCAAGCCCGACGGGCCCGGGACCCCCTCCCGAAGGTCCGGCGGGGCCCTGCTCTCCTCACGGGCTCAGGGCAGGACGTAGATGCGGGCGCCGTCCGCGTCGGGGCTGCCGACCTCGCGCATGCAGCCGCGTTCGAGGAGGAGCCGTACGCAGTCCCGGACGCGGTCGCCGGAGAGCCCGGTGCGGCGGGTGACGTCCTGGGGCCGGTAGCGGACGCCGCCCCGGACGAGGGCGGGGGCGAGACAGCTGGCGACGGTCCGTACGTCGCCGGTGATGGCCCAGGAGTCGACGAGTTCCTGCGGGGTGAGGGCGACGGCGGCGCCGGTGCGCTGGCGGGGCACGGCGAGCCGCTCAAGGGAGTCGGCGACCCTTGAGAGGCTGCGGCGCGTCTCGCGGAGCAGTTCGGCGTACGCGGTGTGCTCGACGTAGGACGCGTCCCGCTCGTCGAACCGGCCCTCCAGGCGGACGAGGACGTCGAGCAGTTCCGGGGGCAGGACGAACCCGGCGTGGACGGGCGAGGGTTCGAGGTCGTAGCGGCCGTCCCGCTGGACGGCGGCCACGACCTCGGCGGTCCACGCGCGGAAGGGCGCGGCTTCCGGTCTTCCGCAGACCGCGACGAGCTGGACGAGTCCCTGGAGGCTCACCATCCGGGTCGAGGCCCGGATGCCGCAGCGGCGGAGGAACTCCTCGCCGTCGACCAGCTCCCGGGCGGACGCCAGGCACTCTGCGGGCAGGGCCACCGTGCGCAGCGCCTCGCGGGTCCCGGAGTACCCGAGCTGTTTCGCCACGTCCACCACGGGAAACCAGTGGGCTCCGTCGGGCGCGGTCAGCCGCCGCAGGGGTCCGCCGGTGGCGACGTACGCCAAGTCATCGATGTCGATCGCGTCCATCGATCATCACCTCCGCCACGCAAGCTAGGCCGAGGGCATATTCAACTGACATGCAAATCAGACAGGTTCACCCAAAAGGGGAGGCTTGCCGGGGATTCTCCCCCCGGCAAGCCTCCCCTCCGGCGTGCGCTACTTGGCGACGAACTGCGTGAGGATCGCCTGCACCTCGTAGATGTCGACACCCTTGGTGAAGGTCTTCTGGACGGGCATCTGGCTGCCCGAGATCCAGATCTTCAGCTCGGCGTCGAGGTCGAAGGTGCCGGCGGTCTCGACGGCGAAGTGCGTGATGCTCCGGTAGGGGATCGAGTGGTACTCGACCTTCTTGCCGGTGATGCCCTGCTTGTCGACCAGCACGAGCCGCCGGTCGGTGAAGAAGATCGTGTCGCGGATCAGCAGGTACGCGGCGTGCACCTGCTCCCCCGGCCCGAGCAGCCGGGCGAAGTCCTGCTGAGCCTGAGCCGGATCGATCGCGTGCGCGTTCCCGAAGAGCGCCATGCCCCACCCCCACACAGAAGAGAAAAAAGGATCATCCGACCCTAACCCTCCCGTCCCCCACGACACACGACAGAGGCCCCCAGGATTTCTCCTGAGGGCCTCTGCCTTGCTGTGCACTCGGCAGGATTCGAACCTGCAACCTTCTGATCCGTAGTCAGATGCTCTATCCGTTAAGCTACGAGTGCTTGTTCTTTTGTTTTGTCTTCGCTCCCCGGTCTTTCGACCCGCTCGCGGCGACAGGAAGAACATTACATGACTGCCGCCGCCATGTGAAATCCATTGGCCACACCCCTTGTGACCTGCGAAAACGTCGAGTCGAGGCGTCGGGGGCCCAGGGGCGTCGGAGCAGCGCGTCACCAGCGGGAGCCGGGTAAAGAGACCGGGGTCACATGTTCGGGTCCGGCGGGGGCAGGGGCCGGGAACGAGCGAAGCCCCGGCCTTGGGGGCCGGGGCTTCGGGTGGGGCGGAGGCGGAGGGATTTGAACCCTCGATGGGCTTTAAGACCCAAACCGCATTAGCAGTGCGGCGCCATAGACCGGACTAGGCGACGCCTCCATGCACCTCGCGCATACGCGGGTGGTGCGTGCAGATGATGACACAGGCGAACCGCCCGTCACCAATCGATTCTCACCGTACTAGCCCTCCGGGGTCGAGGGCAAAGCCCCACGGCCACGTCGTGGCGCCCACCCGGCGCACCCCGCTTGCGCAACGCCCCGGCCCCCGGAGCGTTAGAAGGGGCGGGCACGCCGTGCACCCGCGCCCCTCGTACCCCCGTCCCTGGAGACCCGCATGCTGCGCAGCCTCGCCATCGCCACCCTCGCCACCGCCGCCGCCGGGGCCGCCGGGCTCGGCCCGCTGCCTCCGCTCCCGCTGCTCTCGCCGGCGGGCTCACCGGCCGACTCGCTGACCGTGGCGATCTCCGAGAGCGGCCACCCCGAGGCCGACGGCACCTTCGACCTGACGTGCGACGACCGCGCCGGCGGGAACCACCCCGCCGCCCAGGACGCCTGCAAGCGCCTCGAACAGCTCGCCGCCGAGGGCGGGAACCCGTTCGCACCCGTGCCCGCCGACCAGCTCTGCACCCAGATGTACGGCGGCCCCGCCCTCGCCCACATCACCGGCACCTGGCAGGGCCGGCGGGTCGACGCCCGGTTCTCCCGCGCCAACGGCTGCGAGATCGACCGCTGGGAGAACCTGGAGCCCGTCCTTCCGCTCGTCAGGGGATGAGGAGGGAGTGAGGAGAGGGTGAGAAGCGGGTGACGAGGGGACGAGGCAGGAGTCCCGCCCCGCGGCTCCCTTAGACTCCCCTCAGTGACAGGCTGCGGCCCGAGGGGCAAGATGGGCCCGCCGATCGGCAAGCACGTGCAGTGCGTCAGGGAGGAAGCGTCGTCGTGAGCAGCAGGCCATCCCGAGGCGCTGCTCGCCTCGCAGCCATACTCGACGCCCTCCCCGACGGCCTCGTGCTCGTCAACTGCAACGGCACGGTCGTCAACGCCAACACCATCGCCCTCGGCATGTTCGAGACGCCGGGCACCGCGCTCGTCGGGCGCGGTCTGCTCGATCTCCTGCCCGAGTTCGACTCGCGTCTCATCCCCGGCTCCATGCGCCGCCCCGAGGGCACCGACGAGCGGGGCCGCACCAAGCCGACCCGGATGATCGCCCGCCGCACGGACGGCAGCGAGTTCCCCGTCGAGGTGACCAGCGCCAGCCTGGAGGACGGCCGCGAGGCCTACGACTCCTACGGCGGCTACACCGGCGACGAACTGCTCATGCTGGTCGTCCGCGACCTCACCGGCACCCTCGACACCGAGGCCGAACTCGCCCGCTCGCAGCGCCAGACCGAGATGATCCTGCGCGCCGCGGCCGAGGGCGTCGTCGGCACCGACACCGACGGCCGCGTCGTCCTCGTCAACCCCGCCGCCGCGCAGATCCTCGGCTACCGCGCCGGCGAGCTCGGCGGCCAGGAACTCCACCCGCTGATCCTCGCCAAGCGGGCCGACGGCGAGCCCTTCCCGTACGAGGAGTCGCCGCTCGCCGACACCCTCAAGTCCGGCCGCAAGCACCGGGTACGGGGGCAGGTGCTCTGGTCCAAGAAGGGCGAGCGCGTCCCGGTCGACCTCACGACCGCCCCGGTCCGCGACGGCGACCAGCTCGTCGGCGCCGTCATGACCTTCACCGACCGCAGGCCGTACGAGGAGCTCGTCGAGGAGCACGCCGCCGAGATCGCGGACCTCACCGAGCGGAACGCCGCCGAACTCGCCGACCGCGCCGAGCGGAACGCCGCCGAGCGCGAGGTGCAGCAGGAGCGGTACGCCTCCCTCGCCGCCCGGCACGAACAGCTCACCGCCGTCCTCGCCGAGTCGCTGCGCGGCCCCCTGGAGGAGCTGCGCACCCAGCTGGGCACCCTCGCCGCCGACGACGCCGGACAGCTCTGGCCCGAGGCCAACCAGGTCCTCCACCACCTGGCCGCCGGGTACGCCCGGATGACCGCGCTCGTCGACAACGTCCTCGGCTACCAGCGTCTCGACGCCGGTACGGAGGCGCTGGACAAGGGCGTCGTGCTGCTCGACTCGGTCGTGTCCGCCGGCATCGACGGGGCCGTCGAGCTGATCGGGCCGGGCCGCGCCCAGTTCGCCGTGCACGCGCCGCCCATCGAGGCCGAGGTCGACGCCGCCCGGCTCGCGACCGCGCTCGCGCACCTCGTCGCCGATGTCGCCGGCGTCGACGCCACCGGCCGGAACCGGGCCACCGCACAGGGCTCCGTACCGGCCGACTCCACCATCGTCGTCGCCGCGGCCCAGCGCGGTGACGTCGTCCGCATCGAGGTCCGCGGTCCGTACGCGGGCGGCGACCCGGTCCACGGGCCGGTCGTCCGCGGGGTCGTCGCGGCGCACGGCGGCGTCGTGCAGACCCACGAGGTGCCGGGGACGAGCGGCGGCGCGTACGTCCTCGAAGTCCCGCTCGGCGCCGGACGGGGCACGGTCCCGCCCTCGGAGACCCCGCCGGGTACGGGGGCCGGCGGTGCCTCGGGCCGCGGCGGGCGCGAGGCGCTCGCGCTGCCCGCGCAGGCGTCCCCGCAGATGGCTTCCCCGGCGTCCCCGCAGGCAGCTTCCCCGGTGTCCCCGGGGGCCGCTCCGCACGGTTCCGCCGCGCAGGCCCTTCCGGCGGGCTCCGCGCCCGCGGTCGCTCCTGAGACGGTTTCCGGTACGGGGTCGGGCGCGGGACTCGTCCCCGCTGCCGGCGCGTTCGCCGGTGAGGGCGAGGAGACCTCCGGCGGAGGGCGGCGGCGGGCCCGGCGCGCCTCCACGGACGCGTTCCTGGAGAGCCCGGTCGCGCCCGAGGCCGTCGCGGAGCCCCGTGGCCGCCGCCGCGGCCGTACGGGAGACACCGCCGGTGCTCCGGGGGCCGCAGGGGCCTCCGGTGTCGCCGAGCTGATTCCGGCCCAGCAGAACTCCGCGGTCGAATCGGCGGTCGCGGTCGCCGGTCTTCCCGCCCCGTCCGCCCCAACCGGCGCGCCCGTCTCGTCCACCCCGTCCGTCCCCGGTGCCTCCGACGCCTCCGTCGTCGAGCCCACCGGGCGGCGGCGCGGCCGGCCCGCCGAAGGGGCCGTGGTCACCGCCGCAGAGGGCGCGCAGGGGCGGGCCGCGCTCGGCGCGGCCGTACCGCCGCAGGGTGTCGCCGTCGAGCCTTCGGGCATGCCCGCCCTGGCGCGGGCCCTGCCCGCCGTCGCCTCCGCCGAGGCCGCTCCCGAGGCGCAGCCGAGCGGGCGCCGTCGCCGTGCCCTCGCCGCCGCGCAGGAGCGGGCCGCTGCGGCCGAGGCCGGGCCCCGGACGCCGTTCGCGCTCCCGCCCGCCGACGCCGACCGCGACGAAGAGCCGATCGCCGGGCCGGCCGCCGGGCCGCTGCCGGTCTCCGACGAGGGGCAGCACGAGGCCGTACGGGGTGTCCCGGGCGCCGACCACACGCCCCCGCAGCCGCATCCCCTCCCGCACGCCCAGCCGCAGGGCCCCGTCCCGGCCGCCGAGCCGACCGGGCGCCGCAGGGCCGTCACGCCTCCGCCGCCGCCGGAGACGCCGGGCGCCGGCGGGACCACCACCGGGACGGCAACGGCCACCGCGACCGGCACCGGCTCCGTACCGCTGCCCCCCGAGCTGCCCATGTCGAGGCCGCAGCCGCAGCCCGTGCCGCAGTCGCAGGACTCCACCCAGGGGCGGGCGTTCAGCGTCCGGACCCTCGGGCAGGGCGTGCCCTTCGTCCCGCCGGCCCCGGCAGCCGCGCCTGTCGTCGCACCGGCCCCGGCAGCCCCCGCCGTACCTCCCGCCCCAGGCGCGCCCTCCAACGGTTCGGGGCGGCGCCGCAGGCTCGCCACCCCGCCGGAGGTCGACCCCCCGGTCCCGGCGGCCCTCCCCGTACCGGCCGCGGGCGACGCCCGGCCCCACCCGCAGGGGCCGGCGGCGGAGGCCGCCCTCGGGCTCGCCCCCGCCGCGCCCGAAGGCCGCGCCTACGCCATAGGGGCGCCCGCCGAGGGTTCCGCCGAGGGCCCCGAGCCGCTCGACGGGCCCGGCGGTGCCGTCGAGGTCGCCAACCGGCCCGCGCCGCGTCCCGTCGACGACGAGCTGCCCCCGGAGCCCCTCGACAACCCGCGCCGGCTGCTCGTCTGGCCCGCGCCCGACGTCTCCACCCAGCAGGCGCTGAGCGACCGTGGCTACCGGCCGGTGATCGTGCACTCCCGCGAGGAGGTCGACGCCCAGATCGCCGCGTTCCCCGCCGCGCTCTTCGTCGACCCGCTGACCGGCCCCATCACCCGTACCGCGCTGCAGTCGCTGCGCCGGGCCGCCGTCGCCGCCGAGGTGCCCGTGCTGCTCGCGGCCGGGCTCGGGCAGGCGACCCGGGAGGCGGCGTACGGCGCCGACCCGGCCGTACTCCTCAAGGCGCTCGCGCCGCGCGACAGCGAGCAGCACCCGTCGCGGGTCCTGCTGATCGAGGAGAACGAGGACATCGCGGAGGCGCTCGCGGCCACCCTGGAGCGGCGCGGGATGCAGGTGGCGCGGGCCGCCACGGACACCGAGGCGGTCACGCTGGCCACCCGGACGCAGCCGAACCTCGTGGTGATGGACCTGATGCAGGTACGCCGCCGCCGGGCCGGGATCATCGACTGGCTGCGGGCGAACGGGCAGCTCAACCGCACCCCGCTCGTCGTCTACACCTCGGCCGACCTCGTCGACGAGGAGCTGCCGAAGCTGTCCTCCGGCGAGACGGTCCTCTTCCTCGCCGAGCGCGCGAACAGCGCCGAGGTCCAGGCCCGGATCGTCGACCTGCTCGCGAAGATCGGTACCAACTAGCGCGCGGAGAAGCAGGGAAGCGGTACGGGGAGGGCGTCTGCCCTCCCCGTACCGCTTCCCGAATCCGTGCCGGTCCCGCCTCCGCCGGCCTGCTACAGCTGCGTGACGTCCAGCTCGCCCTCCGCGTACTGCTTGCGGATGACCTTCTTGTCGAACTTGCCCACGCTCGTCTTCGGCACCGCCGGGACGATCGCCCAGCGCTCCGGCAGCTGCCACTTGGCGATGCCGACCTGGTCGGCGAGGAAGGTCTTCAGCGACTCGTAGTCCGCCGTCGCCCCCTCCTTGAGGACGACGGTCGCCAGCGGGCGCTCGCCCCACTTCTCGTCCGGCACGGCGACGACGGCGGCCTCGGCGACCGCCGGGTGCGCCATGATCGCGTTCTCCAGGTCGACGCTGGAGATCCACTCGCCGCCCGACTTGATGACGTCCTTGGCGCGGTCGGTGAGGGTGAGGTAGCCGTCGGGGCTGATCACGCCGACGTCGCCGGTCTTCAGCCAGCCGTCCTCGCTGAACTTGTCGTCCGGACGGACGGCCTCCGCGTCGACGCCGCCGAAGTACGCGCCCGCGATCCAGGTGCCGCGCACCTCCAGCTCACCGGCCGACTCGCCGTCCCAGGGCAGGTGGTCGCCGCCGGGGCCCACGAGCCGCGCCTCGACGCCGGCCGGGAAGCGGCCCTGCGTGACCCGGTACGGCCACTCCTCCTCGGCGCTCAGACCGGCCGGCGGGTGCGCCATCGTGCCCAGCGGGGAGGTCTCCGTCATGCCCCAGGCGTGGCAGAGGCGGACGCCGAGCCGGTCGTACGCCTCCATGAGCGAGGGCGGACAGGCCGCGCCGCCGATGGTGACCTGCTTCATGGAGGAGAGGTCGCGCGGGTTCGCGGTGACCTCGGCGAGCAGTCCCTGCCAGATGGTGGGGACGGCGGCCGCGTGCGTCGGCTTCTCGCGCTCGATCATGTCGGCGAGCGGGGCCGGCTGGAGGAAACGATCCGGCATGAGCATGTTGATGCCGGTCATGAAGGTGGCGTGCGGCAGGCCCCAGGCGTTGACGTGGAACTGGGGGACCACCACGAGGGTCGTGTCCTGGTCGGTCAGCGCCATCGACTCGGCCATGTTCACCTGCATCGAGTGCAGGTAGATCGAACGGTGGGAGTAGACCACGCCCTTGGGGTCGCCCGTGGTGCCGGAGGTGTAGCACATGGCGGCGGCGGTGCGCTCGTCCAGATCCGGCCAGTCGTACGTGGTCGGGCGGCCCGCGATCAGCTCGTCGTAGTCGTGCACGCGCGGGGCGACGCCGTCCAGGACCGAACGGTCCCCGGGTCCCGCGACGACGACGTGCTCGACCGTCGGCAGGTGCGGGAGCAGCGGGGCGAGGAGGGGGAGCAGCGAGCCGTTGACGATCACGACCCGGTCGGCGGCGTGGTTGACGATCCACACCAGCTGCTCGGGGGGAAGGCGGAGGTTGAGCGTGTGGAGGACCGCGCCCATGGAGGGGATCGCGAAGTAGGCCTCGACGTGCTCCGAGTTGTTCCACATCAGGGTGGCGACCCGCTGGTCGCCGGTGACGCCGAGTTCGTCGCGCAGGGCGTTGGCCAGCTGGTGCGCGCGTGCTCCCGCCTCCGCGAACGTGCGGCGCTGCGGCTCGGGCTCGCCCGTCCAGGTGGTGATGGTGGACTTCCCGTGGATCGTCATCCCGTGCTTGAGGATGCGGCTCACGGTCAGCTGTACGTCCTGCATGGTGCTGTACACGGGGCGTCCTCCCGGTGGGCGCTACGTGGCAGTAAGGGGGTGTGGAGATTCTGCGCCCGTACCGCTCGGTATGTCACTACCCGGGAGTAGGGAAATTGCCAGTGATTACTGGCGGGAGTCGGGCGGCGACGCGGGGGCCCGGGGGATCGGGCCCCGTACGGGTCACCGTACGGGGGTCAGCTCCGGGTCCTCGCGGAGTTTGCCGAGGGCCCGCGAGACGGCGCTCTTGACCGTCCCGACCGACACCCCGAGCACCTCGGCCGTCTGGGCCTCGCTGAGGTCCTCGTAGTACCTGAGGACCACCATCTGCCGCTGCCGCTCCGGCAGCTTCAGCACCGCACGCCACATCGCGTCGTGCAGCACCTGGCGCTCGGCCGGGTCCGGCTCCGGCAGCCCCGTGGGCTCGGGCAGGTCCTCGCAGACGAACTCGTCGACCTTGCGCTTGCGCCACTGGGAGGTACGGGTGTTCAGCAGCGCCCGGCGGACGTAGCCGTCCAGGGCACGGTGGTCCTCGATGCGCTCCCAGGCCATGAACGTCTTGGCGAGCGCGGTCTGGAGCAGGTCCTCGGCGTCGCAGGGGTTGGCGGTCAGGGAGCGCGCGGTGCGCAGGAGCACGGGCCCACGCGCCCGTACGTACGAGGAGAAGGTCGGGTACGACGCGTACTGCGAGGCACCGGCGCAGACGGGGCCAGAGGGTGGCGGAGTCATGACTCCACGCTAGGAGGGGAGGGGTGCCCGGCGGATCGGCCCCAGGTCCCGACCCGCCGTCCGCCTCAGGTTGTAGGGGTGGAGACACCTCCACCTCCTCTGGGTGGAGACCCCTCGGGGGCACCTCAGGGTCGGGGACCCCCGGAGTCGGGGAGGGGTGAGGGCCGGAGGCCTTCGGAGTCGGGGCCGGTGGGGACTTCGGGGGCGGTGCGGACTTCGGGGGCGGTGGGGGTCTCGGGGACTTCGAGGGCCTCGGGGACTTCGAGGGCCTCGGGGACTTCGGGGGTCTCGGGGGCGGAGGGCGTGGTCCGGGTGGTGGCGGGGGTGACGCGGGCCACGGGGGCGTCCACCGCGTTCCGGTCGATGAGGATGCGGTGCCCGCCGTGCGACTCCGCGACGTTGCCCGCGTACTGGTGGATCCGCGCGTGCGGCATCCACGCCTCCGGCTGCAGCACGCTCTCCGAGTACAGCGAGGGCCGGCCACGCCACCGCGCGAACCACATCACCTCCGGCAGGTCCTTCGTCCCCGCCCGTCGCTGCGCCTCGATGTCCCGTACCCCCGTGTCGGCGCTGCTGTAGAACCCCGGCAGATACCCCAGCCGCCGCACCTCCCGGCTCCACCCGCGCACGAAGGAGAGGGTCGTGGCGGCGCAGCGGGCGTCGCCGTCCCGGTACGCCTCGATGTCGAGGTACAGCGGGCTGCCCGCGCCCAGCCCCAGCGCCCGCGCGGCCCGGACCGCGTCGCCCGCCTCCCCGGTGCCCTGGGTCCAGGGCTGGCTGCCGAGGGCGAAGGGCCGCTTGGCGGGCGAGACGACACAGGGCGCCTGGGAACCGACGTACAGGGGCAGCAGTCGCCAGCCCATGGTGTGGACGGCGCTGACCCAGGCGCGGTTCAGCTCGCGCTGCGCGGGGCAGCCGCGCCCCCGGCCCCCGAAGTAGATCCCGACGGCGCCGTACGACGAGCCGCGCCAGGCCTTCATCTGCGCGAGCCCCGGGGCCTCACAGGTGTCGAAGGCCCGCCCGGTGAACCGCAGGGGAGGGTCGAGGGCCTGGGGGCCGAGAGCGGGGGTGGGGTGGGTGGTGCGGGTGGTGTGGGTGGGTGCGAGGGGTGTGGCGGCGAGGGCGAGGGTCGCCCCCGTCAGGACGGTCACCACGGCGGCGAGAACCACCCTGGCCGTCACCCGCGACGAGGACGAGGAGGACAGGGAGGACGAGGAGGACGAGGAAGGCGAGGAAGGCGAGGCCGGGGACGACAGCGGAGGAGAGATAGGCGGCGGCGAGGACGGATCCTCGGCGGCCCCTGCGTGTGTGTTCATGCGGCGAGTGAAGAACCGCCCGCCCCGCACGGCCACCGCAGGGGCCGTCTCCTCAGCCGTCCGTGCCCAGGATCAACCCGGACGTGGGAACCCCGGTGCCCGCCGTGACCAGACTCCGCGCCGCCCCGGGCACCTGGTTCACCGAGGTGCCGCGCAGCTGCCGTACCGCCTCGGCGATGCCGTTCATGCCGTGCAGGTACGCCTCCCCGAGCTGGCCCCCGTGGGTGTTCAGCGGCAGCGCGTCCGCCGCGACGAAGCCGGCCGCCTCCCCGGGCCCGCAGAAGCCGAACTCCTCCAGCTGCATCAGCACGAACGGCGTGAAGTGGTCGTACAGGATGCCCACGTCGATGTCGCTCGGGGCGAGCCCGGAGGTCCGCCACAGCTGACGGGCCACCACACCCATCTCCGGAAGCCCGGTCAGATCGTCCCGGTAGAAGCTGGTCATCGCCTCCTGCTTCCGCCCGGCGCCCTGCGCCGCCGCCAGGATCACGGCGGGCGGGTTCGGCAGGTCGCGGGCGCGCTCGACGGAGGTGACGACGATCGCCTGCCCGCCGTCGGTCTCCTGGCAGCAGTCGAGGAGCCGCAGCGGTTCGGCGATCCAGCGCGAGGCGGCGTGGTCGGCGAGGGTGATCGGCTTCCCGTGGAAGTACGCGGCCGGGTTCCGGGCGGCGTGGCGCCGGTCGGTGACCGCGACATGGCCGAAGGCCTCCGGCGTCAGCCCGTACGCGTGCAGATAGCGCTGGGCGATCATGGCGACCCAGGAGGCCGGGGTGAGCAGCCCGAACGGCAGCTGCCAGCCGAGCGCCGCGCCCTCGGCGGAGGGCTCGCGCTGCTGGACCCCGGAGCCGAAGCGGCGCCCGGAGCGCTCGTTGAACGCCCGGTAGCAGACGACGACCTCGGCGATCCCGGTGGCGACGGCGAGCGCGGCCTGCTGCACGGTGGCGCAGGCGGCCCCGCCGCCGTAGTGCACGCGGGAGAAGAAGGACAGTTCCCCGATGCCGGACGCCTGGGCGACGGTGATCTCGGGGTTGGTGTCCATGGTGAAGGTGACGAGTCCGTCGACGTCGGCGGGGGTCAGCCCGGCGTCGTCGAGGGCCGCCCGCACCGCCTCGGCGGCGAGGGAGAGTTCGCTGCGCCCGGAGTCCTTGGAGAACTCCGTCGACCCGATCCCGACGACGGCGGCCCGCCCGCCGAGCCCGTCCCGGTGGCGGACGCTCATGGCGCCACCTCGACGGCGACCGTGCCGGTGACGTGGTGGCCGAGCCCGTTGGCCCCGACCACCCTGACCTGCGCGGTGTTCCCGTCGACCGCGGTGACCGTGCCGCTGAGGACCATGGTGTCGCCGGGGTGGTTGGGGGCCCCGAGCCGGATGGTGACCTTGCGGAGGACCGCGCGGGGGCCGAAGTGGTCGGTGACGTACCGGCCGACGAGCCCGTT
Organism: Streptomyces sp. Root1304; assembly: GCF_001426405.1. Lineage (GTDB taxonomy): Bacteria > Actinomycetota > Actinomycetes > Streptomycetales > Streptomycetaceae > Streptomyces. The sequence continues at coordinate 138,899 of NZ_LMEP01000024.1, forward strand.
GGTCGTGAGGATGTTCATGAAGATGTCCGGGGAGCCCTTCTCGCGGGCCAGTTCGGCGTCGTGGTGCACGTCCTGGTAGTCGCGGGAGGCGACGGCCCCGGCGACGATCAGCGTGCGGGTGATCGGGATCGCCAGCGGCGGCAGTTCGTCCCCGGCCTTCATGACGCGTCTCCTTCCGCGAGCAGGTCGCCGAGTTCGGCGAGGAGTTCGGTGCCGCAGCCCAGATAGGCGTCGAGCTGCCGGCCCCACAGGAAGTGCCGGTGGACGGGGTGGTCGAGGTCCGCGCCCATGCCGCCGTGCAGATGCTGCCCGGCGTGCACGACCCGCTTCCCCGCCTCGGAGGCCCACCAGGCGGTGGTCAGGGCCGCCTCGCCGACGTCCAGGCCCTCGTCGAAGCGCCAGGCCGCCTCGTAGGCGGTGACGCGGATGGCCTCCGTGTCCATGTACGCGTCGGCCGCGCGCAGTTGAACGGCCTGGTGGGTGGAGAGCGGGCGGCCGAACTGCTCCCGTACGGAGGTGTACTCCACGGCCCTGGCGAGCGAACCCGCGCAGACCCCCGCCTGGAGCCCGGCGAAGGCGATGCGGGCGGCGGCGAGCACGTCGGCGTAGGGGTCCGGGTGCGGGTGCGGGTGCGGGTCAGGGTTCGAGCGCGGGTTCGTGTCCGGGCGCGGTTTCGTGTGCGGGTACGTGTCCGGGTTCGGGTCCCCGCCGGGCCCACCGAGCCGTTCCCCCGGCGTCCCGTCGAGGACGAGCCGGCCGGCGGACCAGGGGGCGGTGAGCTCCACGGGGTCGATCCGGGCCGCGTCCTCGGTACGGACCAGCCACAGGGTCCGCTCCTCGTCCGGTACGAGCACATGGGTGGCGTCCCTGAGCCAGGGCACCCACTCCACGGCCCCGCTGAGCCGCCCGTCGCGCGAGGTGACGGTGCCGGTGCCGGTGCCGGTGCCGGTGGCCGGGAACGCCCCCGTCACCACCGTCGTCCCGTCGCGGAGGCCGGGCAGCAGACGGCCGCGCTGCTCGTCCGTACCGTGCCGGGAGACGGCGAGGATCCCGTACGCGCAGCCGGCGGCGAGCGGCACCTGCGCCGTCACCCGCCCCTGTTCCTCCAGGAGCAGGACCAGGCCGAGCAGCCCGGTCTCCTCGACGGCGCCGGGGAGTCCGGCGGCGCAGAGCGCCTTCCACAGCTCGGCGTCCGTGCCGCCGCCGGCCGCGCCGAGCCGCTCGTGGGTGCTGAGGTCGGTGAAGATCCGGGCGGCCAGCTCGCGGACGGCCGTCTGCTCCTCGGTGGGGGTGAAATCCATGTCAGGCCTCGCCTTCGGCGCGGAAGACGGGAAGCACGAGGTCCTCGTCGACCCGCAGGAACTCCAGCCGGACCGGCATCCCGATCCGGACCTTGTCGTAGGGCACCCCCACCACGTTGCTGATCATCCGTACGCCCTCGGCGAGTTCGATCAGCCCGACCGCGTACGGCGGGTCGAAGGCGGGGAACGGCGGATGGTGCATCACCACGTACGAGAAGACCGTCCCGGTGCCGCTCGCCTCGACGGTGTCCCACTCCGGCGAGCCGCAGTCGGCGCAGCCGGGGAGCCAGGGGAGACGCAGGGCGGCGCAGCCGCCGCAGCGCTGGACGAGGAGCCGGTGATCGGCCACGCCCTCCCAGAAGCCTGCGTTGTCCCGGTTGACGACGGGGCGGGGGCGGCGGGGGGCGGGCTTGGGCTCGGGCTTCGGCTCGGGCTTCGGCTCGGGCTTCGGCTCGGGCTTCGGCTCGGGCTTCGGCTCGGGCTTCGGCTCGGCCTTGGGATCGGCCTTGGGATCGGCCTTGGGCTCGGCCTTGGGCCCGGAAAGGCGCTCGGCCGGGGGCTCCGCCTTCCGGGGGAGCCGGGCGGTCGGCGCGTACTTGAGGATGCGGAAGCGGTGGGTGCCCGCGAGTTCGCCGTCCGCGCGGACGTCCGTGCGGGTGGTGACGAAGTGCCCCGATCCGAGCTTGGTGGTCTTGCGCTCCGACACGGACTCGATGACGGTGTCGAAGGTGATCGCGTCGCCGGGCCGCAGCGGCCGCAGGTACTCCTGCTCGCAGTCGGTCGCGACGACCGAGGTGTATCCGGCACCGTCGAGGAGGCCGAACAGCTCCTCGTACGCCGACGAGCGGTCCGTGTGCCCGGAGAGGCCGCCCATCGTCCAGGCCTGGAGCATGGTCGGGGGCGCGACGGCGTCCGGTCCCCGGTAGGCGGGGTGGGCGTCGCCCATCGCCTCGCACCAGTGCCTGATCATGGGCAGGTTGACGGGGTCCTTGCCGGTGCCGGCGGTGGCGGCGGGCCGCCCCTCGAACCCCACGAGCCGCTCGTACAGCGCGTCGGGCTGCGCGGCACCGCTCGCCGCAGGGGCTTGCTCAGGGGCTTGCTCAGGGGCTTCCTTAGGGGCTTCCGCGCCACCTGCCCCGGCCCGCGCACCACTCGCCGCAGGCCGCTCTCCCCCGCCTGTCACCTCGCTCATCGCCGCCCCCTCCCCTTCATGCCGAGCCGCATCCTCGCGACGATCTCGCGCTGCACCTCGCTCACCCCGCCCCCGAAGGTGTTGATCTGCGCGGCCCTGTTCATGCGCTCCAGCTCGCCGCCGCCGAACTCCCCCGGCGACCCCGCTCGCACCGTTCCCGCCCCACCCGCGATCTCCTGGCAGATGCGGTACACCTCCACCGCCGACTCGGTTCCCGCGAACTTCACTCCGCTCGCGTCCCCCGGGGCCAGCCGGCCCGCCCCCACGTCGCCCACGAGCCGCCAGTTCAGCAGGCGGGTCGCGGCCAGCCGGGCGTGCGCCTCGGCGGCGCGGATCCGGATCCACGGCTCGTCCACGCGACGCCGTCCCGTCACCGGATCGGGGGTGCGTGCCCGGTCGAGCGAGGCCGCGAAGAAGTCCTCGGCCTGCATGCCGATCGCGGCGAGCGCGACCCGCTCGTGGTTGAGCTGGTTGGTGATGAGCCCCCAGCCGCCGTGCTCGGGCCCGACGAGATTGCCTGCGGGGACCCGTATCCCGTCGTAGTAGGTGGCGGTCGTCGTCAGCCCGCCCACGGTCGTGATCGGGGTCCAGGAGAAGCCGGGGGCGTCCGTGGGGACGAGGACGATCGAGATGCCCTTGTGCGGGGGCGCGTCGGGATCGGTGCGGCAGGCCAGCCAGATCCAGTCCGCGTTCTGGGCGTTGGAGGTGAAGATCTTCTGGCCGTCGATCCGCCAGGAGTCCCCGTCCCGGACCGCCCGGGTCCGGAGCGAGGCGAGGTCCGTCCCGGCCTCGGGCTCGCTGTACCCGATGGCGAAGACCGTCTCGCCGCGCAGGATCCGGGGCAGGAAGAAGGACTTCTGCTCCTCGGTCCCGTAGGTCATCAGGGTGGGTCCGACGGTGTTCAGGGTGACCATCGAGACGGGGGCGCCCGCGCGGTACGCCTCGTCGAAGAAGACGAACTGCTCGTCGGGGCCGCGGCCCTGCCCTCCGTACTCCTCGGGCCAGCCGAGGCCGAGGTACCCGTCGGCGCCGATCCGGCGGAGCAGCCCGCGCTGGGCGGCGGTGTCGGTGGCGGACGGCGGCCCTTCGGGCATCAGGTCCCGGAAGTACGCGCGGAGTTCGGCGCGCAGCCGCAGCTGCCGCTCGGTCGGGGCGAGGTGCACGGAGACGGCCTTCCGTGGGGACGACGAGGTTTCTGACTGTCCGTCAGATTCCATATCCCTGTCAAGGTCGACGACCGGCCGGGTACCCGCGCGGACGCGGACGCACACAGCACGACGACCCGTGCGCAGGTACCGAAGCACCGGCGCACAGGCCGTCGTTCACACCGCGGTCACGCCCCCCGTCGGGCCGGCACCGTACTTCTGGTCACCACCACGGGTTGTCGAAGTTGACCACCGCGTTGTTCTGCGCGATGTGGGTGAAGGCGGAGCCGTTCACGCTGGCCGTGTTGTTCTGGTTGGAGGCACCGGAACCGGTCGCGACCTGCTGCGTCGTCGTCGAGTTGCCGAAGTTGTCCCCACCCACGCCGCTGCCGATGATCGTGGCGACGCTCGTGTTCGATCCGTCGTCCGCGAATCCTCCGTTGTCGGCCTGGGCCACCCCGGTGAAGAGCGCGGCGGCGAGGGGCAGGGCGGCGGCAGCGGCGAGGATGCGGGCGGTACGGATGCTTGCCATGTCTGTTCCTCCGGGAACTGAAAACTGGTGCTGGTGCACGGAACTGCTCTGACGTTCTCTGTACTGCTCGGTCACTGCTCTGAATCTTCGAAGTACGGCCATGTCCAAGGCGGTTGGCCGACCGCCCCGGTCGTTTCGTGCTCGACGTCGCGAATCCAGAATTGCCCACCGAATCCCCGGCGAACCACCTCGGAGCGCCCTATTCCCCCGCAAGCGTGAGGACAAGCAGATAAACCCCGGCAGCATGAGAAAAGCCCAGCTCACCGGGGTGGAACGCATTCGGGACAGCCACGGGCGGGGCGCCGCAAGGGAGGAAGCGTTCCGGCAGATTTCCCGCCAATCGCCCTCGGGCGGGAACGCGACGGCGAGTCCCCCGCCCCGGGGAGTCGAACGAACATCCTTGACAGGAAAGGAATTCCGATGCGGCAGGAGGTCTACGGAACGTCCCGCCGGCCCGCGGCCGCCTCGAAGGCGGCGTACGCGCGCGCGTCGAAGAGCACGAAGCGCACCTCCTCCACCTCGGTGGACGCCTCCCGGACGGTCTCCACGGCGATGCGGGCGCCGTCCTCCATGGGCCAGCCGTAGATCCCGGTGGAGATGGCGGGGAAGGCGACGGTACGGGCCCCCGACTCGTCCGCGATGCGGAGGGACTCGCGGTAGCAGGAGGCCAGCAGGTCCGAGCGGTCGACCTCCGCCGACCAGACGGGGCCGACCGTGTGGATGACGTACCGGGCGGGCAGCCGCCCCGCGGTGGTGGCCACGGCCTGCCCGGTCGCGAGGCCCTTGCCGTAGTGCGAGCGCCGCAGCTGCCGGCAGGCGGCGAGGATCTCGGGCCCGCCCTTGCGGTGGATGGCGCCGTCGACTCCCCCGCCGCCGAGCAGCGAGGAGTTCGCGGCGTTGACGATCGCGTCCACCGCCTCGGCGGTGATGTCCCCCTGCACCAGCACGATCCGCACCACGACAGAACCCTCCTTCTCCGACGCCCCACGACGACCGCGGCCGGAAGCGGCCACCGACGGCCGGACGGGGCCACCGACGGCCTCCGGCGACACCCTTCGGCCGGGTCCATTGAAGGCGAAGGAGGCGCCCCGGGCACGGGAAATACGCCGGGGGCGCCCCGGACAGGAGTCCGGGGCGCCCCCGATGTGCGGTGCGTGCCGTCGCGCTACTGCTGCGGCGGCGGAGGCGGGGTGTCGGGTGCCTGCCCCGTACCGCCCAGCTGTTCCTTGAGCTTGTCCTGGGCGGTGTCGACCTGGCCGCTGTACTTGCCCTGCGTCTTCCCGTCGACGAAGTCTCCGGCCTTGTCGATGCCCTTGGAGGCCTGATCCTCGTGGCCCTTCAGCATCCCTTTGAGCTTGTCGAACACAGACATCCTGGCCCTCCTAGCGGCTGATCCGGCCCCTCCAGCATCGCGGCACCACCCCCGCACCGCATCCGCAGAACGCAAGCCCTCGGGCCAGGACCCCCGACCCGGCAGTCCGGCGCCTCTCCGGGACGGGCCACCGGCGGCGGCTCTTGTACGGTGCGCACCAAGGGGGTTCACCATGCGGAAGCAGGACGGGGACGACGACACGGCCTACGAGTCGGCCGTGAGACGCACCCACATCACGATGGCCATTGCGCTGGTCGTGTCATTGCTGCTCCTCGGCGCGGTAGCCCTGGCCGTCTTCGGCGTGACCGTGTTCCTGGACCTCGCGGAACACTTCAGCCACTAGGGGCCCACCCACGCCGCACGAGCGGACACGCGAACGGCCCCCGACCTGACTGCAGGCCGGGGGCCGTTCCGCTGCGGTGGGTGTGGGATTTGAACCCACGGTGACATCGCTGCCACGACGGTTTTCAAGACCGTTCCCTTAGGCCGCTCGGGCAACCCACCCTCGCCCCGGGCCACCTGGGCCGGAGCGGCTACAGCGTACCGGCTCGGGAGGCCGGGGTGCGATGGGCCGACTTGGGGTGGAACAGGGGGAGAGCCGGGTTAAAGTCCTTTGTTCACAAGATCTCCACACACGCGCCTTTTCTCGGCGTGTGCGTAATTCCGAAGGTTCAGAGGGCAACACGGTGCACGGCACGATCGACGGCTTCAGCTATGGCATGGTCACCCCTCTGGTGGGGTACGTGATGGCCTGCCTGGGCAGCGCCCTGGGGCTGCGCTGCACAGTCCGGTCCCTCAGCACCGACCGTGCGCGGAAGCCCGGATGGCTGGCGCTCGGCGCGGCGTCCATCGGGTGCGGCATCTGGACGATGCACTTCATCGCCATGCTCGGCTTCCGCGTGGCCGAGACCCCCCTCTCGTACGACGCGTCCCTGACGTTCCTCAGCCTCGTCGTCGCCGTGGCCGTGGTCGGCATCGGCGTCTTCATCGTGGGCTACCACGGCGTCCGCCCGGCCCCGCTGCTCCTCGCGGGCACCCTCACCGGACTCGGCGTCGCCGGCATGCACTACCTGGGCATGGCCGCGATGCGCATGAACGGACAGCTCGGCTACGACCCCCTCGTCGTCGCCCTGTCCATCGTCATCGCCGTGGTGGCCGCGACCGCCGCCCTCTGGGCAGCGGTCTCCGTCCGCGGCTTCCTGGCCAGCCTCGGCGCCAGTGTGATCATGGGCGTCGCCGTGACCGGCATGCACTACACCGGCATGGCCGCGGTCAGCGTCCACGTGGACGAGGCCTCGCACGCCGCCGAGGGTTCCTCGCTGCTCACCGTGCTCCCGATGCTGGTCGGGCCGCTGATCTTCCTCGTCCTCGCCGCGGCCGTCGTGATGTTCGACCCGCTGCTGATCATGGGCGACGACGAGCCCCGCCGCCCCGGTCACCGGCGGCCCCGTACGGCACGCGCGTCCATGTGACGCCGTCGCAGGACGTGACGAGGGAGGGGAGTACCGGATCACCGGTACTCCCCTCCCTCGTGTGCGGGCCGGCCCCCACGACCGGCCCCGCGGTCCGTCAGCTGTCGCCCGTGCGCTCGCCCAGCGTCACCGTGGCCGTCTCCGTCTTGCCGTCCCGCTCGTACGTGATCTTGACCTGGTCGCCCGGCTTGTGGGTCCAGATCTCGCTGATCAGCGTCGGGCCGCTGTCGATCTGGTGGTCGCCGAAGCCCGTGATCACGTCGCCCGCCTTCAGACCGGCCTTCGCCGCCGGGCCGTTCGGGGTGACCGGGGGCGTGCCGCCGGTGCCCTGCGAGGCGATCGTGGCGCCGTCGCCCTTCTCGTTCATGTTCACCGTCGCGCCGATCACCGGGTACACCGGCTTGCCCGTCTTGATCAGCTGCTGCGCCACGTTCTTCGCCTGGTTGACCGGGATCGCGAAGCCGAGGCCGATCGAGCCCGCCTGGGACTGGCCGAAGCCGCTGCCGGTGGACTGGATCGCCGAGTTGATGCCGATCACCGCGCCGTTCGCGTCGAGCAGCGGGCCGCCCGAGTTGCCCGGGTTGATCGACGCGTCCGTCTGCAGCGCGCTCATGTACGAGCTGCTCCCGCCGGAGCCGTCGCCCGAGGCCACCGGCCGGTTCTTCGCGCTGATGATGCCCGTGGTCACCGTGTTCGACAGGCCGAACGGCGCGCCGATCGCGATCGTCGAGTCGCCGACCGCCACCTTCTCCGAGTCGCCCAGCGGCAGCGGCTTCAGCTTCTTCGGCGCGTTCGTGAGCTTCAGCACGGCCACGTCGTAGCCCTCGGCGCGGCCCACGACCTCCGCGTCGTACGACTTGCCGTCCGAGAAGGTCACGGAGAGCGTGCCGCCGTCCGCCGCCGACGCCACCACGTGGTTGTTGGTGACGATGTGGCCCTCCTGGTCGTACACGAAGCCCGTGCCCGTACCGCCCTCGCCCTGCGACCCGCCGGACTTCGCCTGGATCGTGACCACGCTCGGCAGCGCCTGCGCCGCGACCGCCGCGACCGTCCCGGGATCCCGCTTGAAGGACGCCGGAGCCTCGCCCGAGGAGACCGTCGTCGAACTCACGCCGTCGTCGCCGCGCTGCGCCGCCCAGTAGCCGATGCCGCCGCCGACACCGCCCGCCACGAGCGCCGCGACCAGGACCGCCGCCACGACGCCGCCGGTCCGTCTGCGCGGCGCGCCGGGAGCGGCGGGCGCGGGGTGCTGCGGGGCACCCCAGGCCGGTACGGACGGCGGGGGCGGCGGCCAGCCGCCCGCCGCACCGGCCGCGACCGGTTCGGGGGCGGCGGGGGCGTGACCGGGCGCCTGGGCCGGGTGCTGGGGCTGAGGCTGGGTGTACGCCGGGGCCGGGGCGGGAGCCGGAGCCGCGGCAGGCGGGGCCGTCGGGGCGGGAGCCGTCGTCGGCAGGGGCTGGGTCTGCGCCGGGGGCTCGGTCGGCGAAGGGGGCGTCGGAGGCGTCTGCGGTGCGGACGAGTCGGACTGGTCCGCCGGAACCGCCGTGCCCTCGTTCTCGGTGCTCACAGCTCGCTCTCCTCGTTGACTGCGCGGGGGTGGGTTCGTACGTGGTCCTTCTGTGGTCCCACGTGGTCCCTCTGTGGTCCCACCTGGCTCCAGGGTGCTGCACCAGCTTTTCCCACAGGACGTCAGGCCGCCGTAAGGCGGAGCTGTGCGTGGGCGCCCCCACCTTTATATAGGGACAGAACGGACTCGTTCCGGTGTGCCCGCCGCGCCTCGCCAATGGCACCATGACGCCGTGACTCACGCACGGCAGCACCCGCACCGCGTCCCCCTCCAGGTCGTCGCCCACCGTGGAGCATCCGAGGACGCACCGGAACACACCCTGGCCGCCTATGTGAAGGCCATCGAGGACGGCGCCGACGCCCTGGAGTGCGACGTCCGGCTCACCGCCGACGGCCATCTCGTCTGCGTCCACGACCGCCGCGTCGACCGCACGTCGAACGGCCGCGGCGCCGTCTCCGCCCTCGAACTCGCCGACCTCGCCGCGCTCGACTTCGGCACCTGGAAGGGCCGCGAGGACTCCGGCGAGAGCCCCGACCGGCGGGACCCCGGGTCCACCTCCGTCCTCACCCTGGAGCGCCTCCTGGAGCTGGTCTCCGACGCCGGGCGCCGGGTCGAGCTGGCCATCGAGACCAAGCACCCCACCCGCTGGGCGGGGCAGGTCGAGGAGCGGCTCCTCCACCTCCTCAAGCGTTTCGGCCTCGACGCGCCCGCGTCCCCCGCCGACTCCCCGGTCCGCGTCATGAGCTTCTCGGCCCGCTCCCTGGCCCGGATCGCCACCGCCGCGCCGACGCTGCCCACCGTCTCGCTCGCCCAGTTCGTCTCGCCGCGGCTGCGCGACGGACGGCTCCCCGCGGGCGCGCGCATCGCGGGGCCTTCGATCCGGATCGTGCGGCACCATCCCGCCGTGATCCTGCGGCTCCAGAAGGCCGGGCACCAGGTGCACGTCTGGACCGTGGACGAGGCGGAGGACGTGGAGCTCTGCGAGCGACTCGGCGTGGACGCGATCATCACCAACCGTCCCAAGCAGGTTCTCGCCCAGCTCGGCCGCGACTGATTCCTGCCCCTCTCCAAATCCCCCTGTACCCCTCTTTTCCCTTGTGCCACAAGGGCCCACAAGGCTTACGGGGTGTGCCCCGGCGCATTCCGTGTGTACGCGATCGTCACGAGTGCCTCATCGAACGCGGATTGGCCGGTTTCCGGTCCAGTCCATTGGGGCATCCACACGGTGGCGTGGGGCAAAGGAGGTCTCGGGGGTGGCGTTGGTGGTGGCACAGGAGGTGCCCACGTCGTCGAGCATGGCCGTACCCCATGGCCCTGCGGGCGTGGGTGAGGCGCGACACCGGATGCGGGACGAGCTGTACCGCAGCGGGGTGTCCGATTCGGTCGTCGACGACGCGGTGCTGATCCTTTCCGAACTGCTCAGCAATGCCTGTCGGTACGGCAGGCCGCTGGGACGCGCGGATCGGGGCGACGGGGACGTACGGGCTGCCTGGCGGGTGGACCCGGCGGGCGGACTCAGGGTCGAGGTCACCGACGGCGGGGGTCCGACGCGGCCCGTCCCGTCGACGCCCTCGGTCACCGCACGGGGCGGGCGCGGGCTGAACATCATCAGCGCGCTGGCCCAGGACTGGGGCGTACGGGACAGCGCGACCGGCGAGGTCACGGTCTGGGTGGTGGTCACCGAAGGACACCGCCGCGAGGACTTCGCGACCCGCGTCGGGGGCGGCTCGGGCTTCGACTTCCTGGACGCGTACGACGACCTGGACTGACGGACCGCGCGACCGCCCGCGCGGCCGGCCCCGACCGGCCGCCGCGGCCCGCCTGAGGAGTGGTGGTGTCCCGTGCGACTAGGCTCGCGGCCGGAACAGACACCGCACGCCGCGATCGGGAGAAAGCCACACCATGGCCAAGAAGCGCCCCCAGACGAAGCCCGGCAAGGCCGGCCAGGCACAGGTCACCAGCGGGGAGATCCCGGTCGTCGGCGCGCGCGAGCCGTGCCCGTGCGGTTCGGGCCGCCGCTACAAGGCGTGTCACGGCCGCGCCGCCGCGCACGCCGTGACCGAGCTCGTCCAGCGCCCCTTCGAGGGCCTGGCCGGCGAGTGCGACTGGGTCGCGCTGCGCGAACTGGTGCCGGCCGCCACCGTGCCGCTCACCCTGAAGGGCGGCCTCCCGGAGGGCGTACCGTCCGTGACGCTCGCGACCGTGCTGCCGATGGCGTGGCCGGCGCTGCGCCGCGACGACGGCTCCGTGCTGCTCGCCCTGCAGAACGACTCCACCTCCGGCGACCTCGCCCGCGACCTCGCCGACACGCTCCAGCGCGCCCTCGAGGTCGAGCCCGGCACCCCGGTCCCCGCCCGCCGCGTCCCCGCCGAGGGCCCGCGCCTGCAGGACCTGCTGGACGCCGACGCCGCGTTCGCCCCGGAGGTCCACTCCGGATTCGAGTTCTGGATCCCGCAGTCCGCGGACGGTACCGACCCGGAGGTCGCCGCCTCCCTGGAGCGCGCCAACGCCGCCGCGATCCCGACCGTGAAGCTGGCCGGTGTCGACTCGGCGTACTGGTGCGAGACCCCGGACAAGAACCACCTGCGCTGGGTCATGCCGTACCCGGAGGAGAAGCTGCTCGACGCCCTCGCCCGCCTCCAGGCCGGCGAAGGCACCTCCCTCGGCGCCGACACCCGGCTCGTCGGTTCGTTCCGCGCCCACGGCCTGATGGTCCCGGTCTGGGACCTGCCGACCTCGATGACGGCGGAGGAGTGCGAGAAGCCGGCCGCCGAGTTCGCCGAGCGGCTCGCCGGGGCGCTCGCCTCGGACGCTCCGCTGACGGCCGAGGAGCGGCGCGCGCGGGGCGGCCTCACGAACCGTCAGGTCACTCTCAGCTGATACCCCAGGTGGTATCGGTGACTGACAGACCGACCAGTCGGTGACTTCCGCCACAACCCGGTCTGCGGACAGGTAATTCCCTGTCCGAATAACCGAGATCGAATTTGCGAACAGCAGATCTCTTGTTACCGTTCTGGAAGCCCGGTCGCTGGTGCATCCCCCGTCGCCAGCGACCGGGCCTTTCCATGTCCGCTTCCGGCAGGGCCGGAGCGTCGACGCTCAACTTCCTTCGCTGTCCGCGGTGTTGCTGCCCGCACGCAACAGCAGCGGGGTGCTGTCCCCCTCGCCGGCACCCGCGAATTCCGCGACCGCCGTATAGGCCGTGGCCGCGCCGCGCGCCCGCTCCCTGGGGGTTTCGCAGGTCCCCGGTTCGTCCTGTGCCGTGACGACACAGCGGACTTGCACGGTCCGCCCGCCGGGAGCCATCAGGGTCAGAAACGCGTCGAGCCCCTGGCCGCTCGCGTTCCGGTAGTACGTCCGCGCCCAGGTGTCCCGACCCTCGGCGAGCACACAGGTCTGCGCCTCGACCCCGTCGGGGGAGGCGAGTTCCGGCCCACAGTTCGTGACCCGCTCCGGGAGCCCCGGGGCGGCCGGAGCGGCGGCGGGGGTGGACGGGTCAGGGGACACGGGTGTAGAGGATCCGAGGCCGAGCCCCTCCAGCAGATCCGCGGCACCGCCGCCCGCCTTCGCGTCCTCGCCGGCCGCATCTCCCCCGTGCGCCGCGTCCACCGGCCGTACGGGTTCCCCCGTCGGTCCCGCCATCGCGACGAGCGGCAGCAGGACGGCGGCCGTGACGACGGCCCCGAGTCCGATCACACGAAGGTTCACCGGACCCATGCGTCCCACCTGCTCCTGCTCGGCCGGAGACCTCGGGCAGGAGATCTCGAACGGTGGGCTGAACATAGCGGCGGCCGACGGGCGCCCGGTCGGCCGCCGCCCGTTTCCCGGGGAAGTCGGACCAGGACGCACCCGTTCGGGTGAACGCCCGGGCCCGTCAGTACGCCAGCCGGCTCCCGCCGCCCGGTGTGCTCGTGCTCGCCTCCACCAGGGCGTCCACGACAGCCTCGACATCCGGCAGCCACGGCCGGGCCGAACCCGTGAGCGGGGCCCGCTCCCACCGGACCTGCCCGGTGCCGGAGACCGAAGGCGGCAGGAGTAGATAGCCGCCCTCTCCATGGAACCGGAGGGAGCTCGGCACGCTGTCCTTCGCGTACAGCAGCTCGCCGAGCCGTTCGAGGCCGTACGGGGCGACCAGGATCGACCACCGGGTCGGGGTCGCGACGACCGGGCCGAGCCGCATGCCCATCGCGTCGAGCGCGGCGAGCGCCCGTGCCCCGGCCACCGCGGGCAGGCTGACCGCGCAGGGCGCGCGGCCGCCCGTGGCGAGGAGCACCGGGGCCTCCGGGCGCCGGGTCCACCACCAGCGGATCATGCGCTCGTCCGTGGTGGCCGCGAGCAGACCGGGGTCGTACGGGTGGGCACCCGGCACCACGCAGTCGGGGTCGGGGCAGGCGCAGGCCGGCCCCTTCGGAGCGGAGCCCGCCGCGACCGCGCGGGCCGTCGACCCCAGGCCCATGGCGGTCCGGGCCGTCGCGCCCAGGCCCGCCGACGTACGGGGTTTCGTTCTCAGACCCGCTCCCGGCAGGACGGGCCAGTCCCACTCGACGGCGAAGGCGACCGCCGCGTCGAGACGGGCGGTCCTCGCCTTGCGCCGGAACCGGAGCCTGCGTCGCCTTCCGAGGATCTCGCGCATGAGCGCTCGTTCCTTTCCGTTGAACGCCGAATCCATCCACATCACACCATGTGCAGGACATTTCACCGTGCGTATCAGCGCGTACCGGGTCGGCGGGGTCCCGGCCCCGTCGCAGCGGGGCCGTCCGGGCCGTCACCAGGTGGAACCACGTGGAGCCAGGTCAGAACGAGGTGGAGCCGGGTCAGCACCAGAGGCGGGTCAGAACACGTTCCCCGCCACTCGGTGACGGGCTGCGGCCTGCGGCATGAAAGACGCCGGGGTTCCGCGTCGCGTTCCGGGACAGCTCCAACTGCCCCTGCCTGTCACCGATTACGTACCCAGCACGCTCGGAATGACGCGCTTTCAAACGACGCCAGTCGACCGCAAAAGGTGCACACCGGGGGCAATTTTCGGCCAACTTCCCGCCGACTTCAACCCTTGCGCACGACCTCACGGACACCACAAGTCCCGTGGGGACAATGCTGGACATCGTTCCTCTTGTGCGTGTACATGTGGATGCATCGAGCGGCTCAGGATGACATGGGGGTTTGCGATGCTATGGCGTCAAACGCACCGGTCGGAAAGCCGACTGACATGAGCGCCCCACACATGCCGAAAGTGGCCGGAATCGATTCCACGGTTCCCGGGCCCCCGCACACTACGGCGCCCCTCCCCGGGGTCCCCGCGGCGGCGACACCCTCCGACCCGGTCCCCCCGCCCGGGGCGCTGATCCAGGACCGTCTGGCGGCCTGGGTCTCCGACCTCACCACCCTCCACGAACTCACCGAGCGCCTCATCAGGACGGCCTCCCTCGACGAGGCCCTCCGCGAGGTGCTCGGCGCGGGCGCCGCCCTGGTCGGGGCCCGCCGCGGCATGGCGGTCCTCGAACCGGCCGACGGGCTCGGCCCCGCGTCCACCATCGGACTCGGCCTCGCCCACTCCGAACTCGGGACCATCGAGACCGTCCCGCGCGGCACCAGCAGCTACGGGCGTCTCCTGGACGGCCTCCCCGATCCGGCCCGCCCCGAGCGGGTGCCGGACCCGATCGCCATCCGCGACGTCCGTACCGAGGAAGGCCTCGACCCGCGCCACCGCGAGGTCGCCGCCCGCCTCGGCTACGCCGCCAGCTACGCCCTGCCCCTCGCCACCGAGGAGGCCGGCCGGCTCGGTGCGGCCGTCTGGCTCTACGACGAGCCCGCCGAACCCACCGACCGCCAGCGCCACCTCATCGGGCTCTACGGCCGCTTCGCCACCGAGCACCTCGCCCGTCTCCTCCAGGTCGAGCGCGCCACCCTCCGGGTCTCCACCGTCGCCGAGGAACTGCTCCCCAGCCGTCTCCCCCGCGTCCCCGGCGTCCAGCTCGCCGCCCGCCACCGCACCGGCCCCCGGGGCGGCGGCGACTGGTACGACGCGCTGCCGCTGCCCGAGGGCGCCCTCGGGCTCTCCGTCGGATCCGTCACCGGGACCGGCCCCAGCGCGCTCGCCGCCATGGGACGGCTTCGCGCCTCCCTCCGGGCGTACGCGGTGATGGAGGGCGAGGACCCCGTCGCGGTCCTCTCCGACCTGGAACTGCTGCTCCGGCTCACCGAGCCGGCCCGCTCGGCGACCGCGCTCTTCGCGTACGCCGAACCGGCGCGGCGCCGGATCGTGCTGGCCGGCGCCGGGCACGCGCCGCCGCTGGTCATCGGCGAGCGGCGCACCGAGTTCGTCGAGACCTCGCTCTCGGCCCCGCTCGGGATGCTCTCCTGCTGGGAGGCGCCCAGCGTGGAGCTGTCCCCGGCACCTGGAGAAACGGTGCTTCTCTACACGGACGGGCTGCTGCGCCGTACCGGCGACGCCATGGACCGTGCCTTCGCCCGGCTCCACGCGGCGGCCGCGAGCGTGCCGAAGGCGGACCGGGGCGACCCGGGCGCCATCGCGGACCACGTCCTGCGGACCCTGCTGCCGGAGGGCCTGGACGCGGACGGGGACGAGGAGGACGTCGTCCTGCTCGCCGCCCGCTTCGAGTGAGCGGCCCGGCGTGAGGCCGCGGGCGGCGAGAGGCGGCGGACCATGGGCGCGACAGGCGGCGGACCGTAGCCGCCAATAACCGGAACGTGACATTCCGGTAATGGGTCTTCCGGCCCTGGGCCCCCTTCCGTACGACCGTACGATGGTGGGGGTTCAGTGTCGTACCAAGAGGAGGCAGACCCGTGGCCGAGGAGCTCACGCCGGAGACCCCGGAAGAGACTGAGGAACAGGCGATCAAGCAGCGGAAGAACGGCCTGTACCCGGGCGTCTCCGACGAGCTGGCCGAGAACATGAAGTCCGGCTGGGCCGACACCGAGCTGCGCGGCCTGACGCCGATCGCCCAGGCCGACAAGACCGCCGCGCGCCGCGCCGCGCTCTCCGCCCGCTTCCCGGGCGAGCGCCTGGTGATCCCGGCCGGCAACCTGAGGACCCGGTCGAACGACACCGAGTACGCCTTCCGCGCGTCCACCGAGTACGCGTACCTCACCGGTGACCAGACGCAGGACGGCGTCCTCGTCCTGGAGCCGGCGAAGGACGGCCACGAGGCCACCCTCTACCTGCTGCCGCGCTCCGACCGCGAGAACGGCGAGTTCTGGCTCGACGGCCAGGGCGAGCTGTGGGTCGGCCGCCGCCACTCCCTCACCGAGGCCGAGCAGCTCCTCGGCGTCCCCGCGAAGGACGTCCGCGAGCTGGCCGAGGCGCTGCGCGAGGCCACCGGCCCCGTCCGCAACGTCCGCGGCCACGACGCCGGCATCGAGGCCGCGCTGACCGACAAGGTCACCGCCGAGCGCGACGAGGAGCTGCGGGTCTTCCTCTCCGAGGCCCGCCTCGTCAAGGACTCCTTCGAGGTCGCCGAGCTGGAGAAGGCCTGCGCCGCCACCGCCCGCGGCTTCGAGGACGTCGTCAAGGTCCTCGACAAGGCCGAGGCCACCAGCGAGCGCTACATCGAGGGAACCTTCTTCCTCCGCGCCCGCGTCGAGGGCAACGACATCGGCTACGGCTCCATCTGCGCCGCCGGCCCCCACGCCACCACCCTGCACTGGGTCCGCAACGACGGCGACGTGCGCTCCGGCGACCTGCTGCTGCTCGACGCCGGCGTGGAGACCAACGAGCTCTACACCGCGGACATCACCCGCACCCTGCCGATCAACGGCCGGTACACCGAGCTCCAGCGCAAGATCTACGACGCCGTGTACGAGGCGCAGGAGGCCGGCATCGCCGCGGTGAAGCCCGGCGCCGCCTACCGCGACTTCCACGACGCCGCCCAGCGCGTCCTCACCGAGAAGCTCGTCGAGTGGGGCCTCGTCGAGGGCCCGGTCGAGCGCGTCCTGGAGCTCGGCCTCCAGCGCCGCTGGACCCTGCACGGCACCGGCCACATGCTCGGCATGGACGTCCACGACTGCGCCGCCGCGCGCACCGAGATGTACGTGAACACCACCCTGGAGCCGGGCATGTGCCTGACCGTCGAGCCGGGTCTGTACTTCCAGGCCGACGACCTGACGGTGCCGGAGGAGTACCGCGGCATCGGCGTCCGGATCGAGGACGACATCCTCGTCACCGAGGACGGCAACCGGAACCTCTCGGACGCGCTGCCGCGCCGTTCGGACGAGGTCGAGGCGTGGATGGCCGCGCTGAAGGGCTGATCCCCGCGTACGTTGGAACCGAAGGGCCCCCGCCGACCGACCGGCGGGGGCCCTTCCCCGTGCCCGGTCTCCCGTACGGCGGTCTCCCGTACGGCGGTCGCCTGCGCGGATCGGGCCGCCGGCCTCGCGGATCACGCCAGCAGCAGGGAAGGGCTGTCCCGCCACTTCAGGATCTTGTCGAAGCTGACCACGGCGCCGCCCCGGCCCGAGCGGTTGCCGAACTGGACGTGATCGGCCAGCTCCTCGATCAGACGCAGCCCCCGGCCGTGCTCGGCGTCGTCCGACGGGGCCGACGGCGCGTCGGTGCGGGGGAAGCCCGGACCGGAGTCGGCCACCTCGATGCGACAGGTCTCGCCGTCCAGGTACGCCGTCACCCGGTACGCCCCGCCCGGCGCGCGGGAGCCACCTCCGCCGCCGTGCTCGACCGCGTTGGCACACGCCTCGGTCAGCGCCACCGACAGCTCGTAGGACACATCGGGATCGACGCCCGCCGTCTCCATCGTGCCCAGCAGCAGCCTCCGGGCCAGCGGCACGCTCGCCGCCTCCCGCCGCAGATGGAGTGACCACCAGATGCTCATGCTCCAGCCTCCCGGCAGCGGCTCGACATACCGATACCTATTGCCGGACGGAACCCCTCGTAAGCGCCGAAGGGCGTCAAGAGCGCTCGTTCGGCGGATGCACCACGCCGGGACGCCGGTGTATGTCACCGCGAAGACCCCCAAGAGCCCCAAGAACGACCTTACGGACCTGCCTCCTGCCGGTGCGGCCCGTGGTGCGATGATGGGCCCGCCATGACTGCCCCCGCGCTCGCTCCACGGCTGCTGAGGGCCGCGGTGTTCACCGCGGTCTGCGTCGTGCTGTCCGCGCTCGGGCACGCCCTGGCCGCCTGCGCGGGGATCGCCCTGTGGACGCTCCTCGCCGGATTCCTCGGGGTCTTCGGTGTCACCGTGCTCCTCGCGGGACGCGAACGCTCCCTCGGTTTCGTGGTCGGCGCCCTCACCGGCGGCCAGCTCGCCCTGCACGTCCTCTTCGGTCTCGGACAGACCCGGCTCGAACTGAGTCCCCAGGCCGACGACGCCCTCGTCCGGATGGCCGCCCGGCTCGTCTGCGGAGCAGGGACCTCGTCCCTCGACGCGGCCGACGCCACCCGCATCATCCGCGAAGCGGGACTCGACCCGGCCGCCGCCGGCGCCCACGCCCACATGGGACACCCGGCCGCCGCCGTCCCTGCCGGTGAGCTGCTGCCCGGGCTGCCCATGCTCCTCGGGCACCTGCTCGCCGCCCTCGCCGCGGGCTGGCTGCTGCGGCGCGGCGACCGGGCCCTCGTCCGGCTCGTCGAACTCTCCGAGCAGGGCGCGACGGAGCTCGCCGAGTGCGCGCTCGTCCGCTCGCTGCGGGCCGCGCTCCGTCTCGTACGGGCGCTGCTGACCGGCCTCAGCGCCGCCCCGCGCACGGGCCCGGCGCGAGCCGTCCGTACCGCCTTCGACTCCTCGCCGCCGCCGGTGGCCGAGGCACTCCAGCACACGGTGATCAGGCGCGGCCCGCCGGCCGCCGACTGCGTCCTCGCTGCCTGACGCAGCCCGGCGCAGCTCGCCGCGGACCGCTCGACGTGAGCGGGTCCGCCCTCGTCCGCACGCCGCCGGTCCCGAACCCCGGACCCGGATTCCTCCTGGATTCCTCCTGGATTCCTCGTGGTCTCCCGGGTCTCTCCCGGGGTCTCCCGGGTTCCCCTTCCCGGTGTGCCGGACCCACCGACTTCCTCTCCGAGCTGGAGTGTCTTCTGCCATGACCGTTTCCCGTGTCTCCGCCACCCGGGTCGCCCTCGCCGGTGGCATCGCCCTCTCCTCCGTCGTGCTGCTGTCGGGCACGGCCTTCGCGCATGTGAGCGTGCAGCCGCAGGGCGAGGCCGCCAAGGGCGGCTACGCCACCGTCAACATCAAGGTCCCGAACGAGCGCGACGACGCCTCCACCGTGAAGCTGGAGGTCAACTTCCCGCTCGACCACCCGCTCGCCTCCGTCATGCCGCAGCCCATCCCCGGCTGGAAGGCCGAGGTGACCAAGAGCAAGCTCAGCAAGCCGCTGGAGCTGCACGGCAAGACCATCAACGAGGCCGTCTCCAAGGTGACCTGGACCGCCGACGGCTCGAAGATCGGCCCCGGCCAGTTCCAGCAGTTCCCGCTCTCCCTCGGCCAGCTGCCCGAGGACGCCGACCAGCTCGTCCTCAAGGCGATCCAGACGTACGACAACAAGGAGGTCGTGCGCTGGATCGAGGAGCAGAAGGAGGGCGCGGAGGAGCCGCAGAACCCCGCCCCCGTCCTGAAGCTCTCCGCCGCCTCCGAGGACCACCACGGCGGCGCCGCCCCGTCCGCCAAGGCCGACGACAAGGCGGGCCACGACGAGGCGGACGCGAAGAAGGAGACGGCCGCCGCCGACTCCTCCGACACCACCGCCCGGATCCTCGGTGTCATCGGCATCCTCGTCGGTGTCGCCGGTGTGGCCTTCGGCCTCCTCTCCGGCCGCCGCCGCTCGGCCTGACGGCCCCACCTCATCCTGAGAACCCGGAAAGAAGCGGAAAGAATCAGCATGTCCGCAGAGAAGACATCCACCCCGAAGCCCGGGGACGACGGCGCCGCCCGCCCCGGGCGTCGCACCCCGCTGATCGTCGCCGCGGTCGCGATCGTCGCCGCGCTCGGCATCACGGCGGCCGTCGGCCTCGGCGACGACGACAAGACCAACGGCGCGGGCTCCGGCTCGGTCGCCGTGGTCTCCGGCGGGGACGACTCCACCAAGGCCGCCACCGTCCTCGACCGGCCGTTCACCAAGCCCGCGCTCGTCCTCACCGACACCAAGGGCCAGAAGTACGACCTGCGGGAGCGGACCAAGGGCAAGCCGACGCTCATCTACTTCGGCTACACCCACTGCCCCGACGTCTGCCCCCTGACGATGAGCAACATCGCCATCGCCAAGAAGCAGCTCCCCAAGGCCGACCAGGACAAGCTCCAGGTCGTCTTCGTCACCACCGACCCCGAGCGGGACACCACGGCCGAGCTGGCCAAGTGGCTGCCCGCCGCGGGCGACCCCTCCTTCACCGGTCTCACCGGAGACTTCTCCGCCATCCAGGCGGGCGCCCGGCAGATCGGCATCGGCATCGACCCGGCCACGAAGGACAAGGACGGCAAGGTCGTCTCCATGCACGGCGCCCAGGTGATCGCCTTCTCGCCGACGACCGACCAGGGCTACGTCCTGTACGGCGAGGACGCGAGCGTCGACGACTACGCCAAGGACCTGCCGAAGCTCATCAAGGGGGAGAACCCGTGATCCGCCGCACCACCACCCTGTCCGCCACCGTGGCTCTCGCCGCGGCCCTCGCGCTGACCGGGTGTTCGTCCTCGTCCGACGGGGACAAGCCCCAGCTCCAGGTCAGCGGGGCGTACATGCCCCAGCCGGTGATGGACATGGCCGGGGGCTTCCTCACCATCAAGAACGACAGCGGCACCGCGGACAAGCTCACCTCGGTCACCAGCTCCCTCTCGGACGACATCACGATCCACGAGACGAAGAACCAGAAGATGCAGGAGGTGAAGTCCTTCGACATCCCCGCGAACGGGGAGCTGAAGCTCGCACGCGGCGGCAGCCACATCATGTTCATGGAGCTGAAGCAGAAGCCGAAGCAGGGCGAGAAGGTCAGCATCGAGCTCCACTTCGAGAAGTCCGACCCCATCAAGGTCGAGCTTCCCGTCGAAGCCGCCAACCACAACCCGCGGTAGCACCCAGCGCGTTGACGGAGTTCATACAGAACTGACGGAGTGACCCAGAGATGACAACCACCGCCCCGCGCCTCGGTACCGCCCTGGCCCGGCTGCTGATCCTCGCGGCCGCGCTGCTCGGCACGCTGCTCGCCGGTGCCGCCCCCGCGTCCGCGCACGCGGCGCTGACCGGAAGCGATCCGAAGGACGGGGCGGTGGTCGCCACCGCTCCCAAGGAGGTCAACCTCACCTTCTCCGAGCAGGTCGCCATGAGCCCCGACTCGATCCGGGTCCTCGACCCGGCGGGCCGCCGGGCCGACACCGGCGAGATAATCAACCTGTGCAGCGACTCCGTCGTCCGTTACGGCGTCGCCCTGCGCGCCGGACTGCCCGACGGCACCTACACCGTGGCCTGGCAGACCGTGTCGGCCGACAGCCACCCGATCTCGGGCGCCTTCACCTTCTCCATCGGCGCCCCGTCCACGACGGCCGTCGCACTGCCCGACCGGACCGCCGGCGGCGGACTCGTCGGCGCCCTCTACGGCATCGCGCGCTACCTCTCGTACGCCGGCTTCGCCGTCCTCGTCGGCGGCGGCGCCTTCGTCCTGGTCTGCTGGCCGCGCGGCGCGAGCGTCCGGCCCGTCC
Organism: Streptomyces sp. Root1304; assembly: GCF_001426405.1. Taxonomy (GTDB): domain Bacteria; phylum Actinomycetota; class Actinomycetes; order Streptomycetales; family Streptomycetaceae; genus Streptomyces. The sequence goes on from NZ_LMEP01000024.1 coordinate 160,136, forward strand.
AGCAGACCGTGGTCCGGGGCTGGCTGACCCTCACCGGCGCCACCCTCGTCATGCTGCTCCTGCGCAGTCCGTACACGGGCTCCGGCGAACTCTCCGACGCCTTCGACCTCGCCGGTCTGAAGGCCGTCCTGGAGACGAAGACCGGGGCCGCGCTCACCTCCCGGCTGCTGCTGCTCGGCGCGGCGGCGCTCTTCGTCGCCGTCCTCTTCGGTGCCTACGCCCGGCGCACCGGCCCGAAGGAGAAGAAGGACCTCGCCTTCGGTCTGGGCATCGGCGGCACCGTCGTCGCCGCCGGGATCGCCGGCACCTGGGCCCTGGCCGAGCACGCCTCGACCGGTATCCAGCCCGGCATCGCCATGCCGGTCGACATCCTGCACCTGCTGGCCGTCGCCGCCTGGCTCGGCGGGCTCACGGTGCTGCTCGTCGCCCTCTACCGGGCCCCGGACGTCCCGCGCTCGGCGGTCGAACGCTTCTCCCGGGTGGCCTTCTGCTCCGTGGCCGTCCTCGCGGCCACCGGGCTCTACCAGTCCTGGCGCCAGGTCGGTTCCTGGTCGGCGCTCACCGGCACCCGCTACGGGCAGCTGCTGCTCGTCAAGATCGGCCTGATGGCCGTCCTGATCGGCATCGCCTGGATCTCCCGCCGCTGGACCCAGCGCCTGGCCGCCCCGGCGACACCCGGGGAAGAGACCCGGGAAGAGGAGCAGGGAGAAGCCGAGGAAGAGGCTGAGGAACGGGCGCAGGAAGAGGCCTTGGAGGGAGCCCGGGAGGAGGCCGAGGCCGCCGATCCCGCGCGGGCCGCCCAGCTCGCCCGGCAGCGGGCCGCCGTCGCCACCGCGCGGCGCAAGCGCGAGCGGGACGCCGACCCCGAGCGGGCCGGTCTGCGCCGCTCGGTGCTGACCGAGGCGGCCGTCGCCGTCGTCCTCCTCGCCGTGACCACCGTGCTCACCTCGACCGAACCCGGCCGCACCGAAGAGGAGGCGGGCCGGGGCACCTCCGCCTCCGGCCCGGCCGCCGTGCCCGACCGGCCCGTCGACATCCGGCTGCCCTTCGACACCGGCGGCGTCGACGGCAAGGGCGTCGTCCGGCTCAGCCTCGACCCCGGTCGTACCGGCGCCAACGCGCTCCACCTCTTCGTCGAGCGCCCGAACGGCAAGCCGCTGGACGTCCCGGAGATCAAGGTCGCCCTCACCCTTGAGGCGAAGGACATCGGCCCGCTGCCGGTCGCCCCCGACCGGATCCAGACCGGACACTGGAGCGCGAGCGGCGTCCAGATCCCGATGCCCGGGGAGTGGCGGATCCAGGTGACCGTCCGTACCTCCGAGATCGACCAGACCACCATCGAGAAGAACGTGAAGATCGGCTGACCCGTGACCGAGAACGACAACCTTGAGATCTCCCGGCGGCGCCTGCTCGGCACCGTCGGCGCGGCGGGCGCGGCCGGGCTCGTCATCGGCGCGGCCAGTGGCGTCGGCGTCTCCGCCGCCGTGTCGGGCGACGACAGCACGGCCGGGACCGGCGCCGGGGGCGCCCCGGCGCTCACCTCCGTCGGCGCGACCGAGGTGATGTTTCACGGGAAACATCAGGCCGGCATCACCACGCCCCTCCAGTCCCGGGGGCATCTGGTCGCCTTCGACCTCGCCCCGGGTGCCGGGCGCAAGGAGGCCATCGCCCTGCTGCGCCGCTGGTCGGTGACGGCGAAGACGCTGATGTCGGGGAAGGCCCCGACCGGGGACACGGGTGTCGCGCTCGACGCGGGCCCGTCCTCCCTCACGGTCACCTTCGGCTTCGGCCGTACCTTCTTCGACCGGACCGGGCTCCCCACCCGCCGTCCCTCCGCGCTCGACCCGCTCCCCGCCTTCTCCTCCGACGCGCTGGACCCCCGGCGTTCGGAGGGCGACCTGTGGGTGCAGATCGGCGCCGACGACGCGCTCGTCGCCTTCCACGCCCTGCGCGCGGTCCAGAAGGACGCGGGGGACGCGGCCCGGGTGCGCTGGCAGATGAACGGCTTCAACCGCTCGGCCGGGGCCACCGCGAAGCCGATGACCGCGCGCAATCTGATGGGCCAGGTCGACGGTACGGGGAACCCGCAGCCCAGCGAACCCGACTTCGACCGGCGGATCTTCGTGCCGGCCGGAGCCACCGGTGCGGCGGAGTGGATGGCCGGCGGTTCGTACGCGGTGGTGCGCCGGATCCGGATGCTGCTCGACGACTGGGAGAAGCTGCCGCTGGGCGAGCAGGAGCAGGTCATCGGGCGCCGGAAGTCCGACGGGGCCCCGCTCACCGGCGGTACGGAGACCACCGCGCTCGACCTGAACAAGTTCGGGCCGGACGGGAAGCTGGTCATCCCGGACAACGCCCACGCCCGGATCTCCGCCCCCGAACAGAACGGCGGAGCGGCGATGCTGCGCAGGCCGTTCTCCTTCCACGACGGCATCGGTACCGACGGGACGCCGGACGCCGGTCTCCTCTTCGTCTGCTGGCAGGCCGATCCGCTCAGGGGCTTCGTGCCGGTCCAGCGCAAGCTGGACCGGGGCGACGCGCTGTCCGCCTTCATCCGCCACGAGGCGAGCGGCCTCTTCGCGGTCCCGGGCGGCCCGGCCGAGGGCGAGTACGTGGGCCAGCGCCTCCTGGAGTCCTGACCTCCGGCCCGGCCTGCCCACCGGCAGGTACGCCCCGTCCGGCCGGCGGCCCACCGGCGAGCACGCCCCGCCGGGCCGCCGACCCACCGGCGCCTGCCTCCCGCCGGACGGGCCGCCCGGGGCTGCCGGGCCCATTAGGGTGACGGTATGTCCGCCAACCGGTACACCTATCTCGGGCCCGAGGGCACCTTCACGGAGGCCGCGCTGCGCACGCTGCCCGAGGCCGCGACGAGGGAACTCGTCCCCATGGTCTCGGTCCCGGCCGCGCTCGACGCCGTACGGAACGGGGACGCCGCCGCCGCGCTCGTGCCGATCGAGAACTCGGTCGAGGGCGGGGTGACGGCCACCCTCGACGAGCTGGCCTCCGGCAAGCCGCTGATGATCTACCGCGAGGTGCTGCTGCCGATCGCCTTCGCCCTGCTCGTCCGGCCCGGCACCAAGCTCTCCGAGATCAAGACGGTGACCGGTCACCCGGTGGCCCAGCCGCAGGTGCGGAACTGGCTGCGGGCGCATCTGCCCGAGGCCGTGTGGGAGTCGGCCGCCTCCAACGCGGACGGCGCCCGGCTCGTGCAGGAGGGCCGCTTCGACGCCGCCTTCGCGGGGGAGTTCGCGGCGGCGACGTACGGGCTCGAAGCGCTGGTCACCGAGATCCACGACGCGGAGAACGCCGAGACGCGCTTCGTGCTGGTGGGCCGGCCGGCCCGGCCGGCGGCTCCGACGGGTGCGGACAAGACCTCGGTGGTGCTGTGGCTGGGTGACGATCATCCGGGTGCCCTCCTCGAACTGCTCCAGGAATTCGCGGTGCGCGGGGTGAACCTGATGCTGATCCAGTCCCGGCCCACGGGGGCGGGGATCGGGAACTACTGCTTCGCCGTGGACGCCGAGGGCCATATCTCGGACCGCCGGGTGGGCGAGGCGCTGATGGGGCTCAAGCGGATGTGCCCCCAGGTCCGCTTCCTGGGCTCGTACCCGAGGGCGGGCGTGGAGGTCGAGGACGTACGGGCGCTGCGGCGCGGTACCTCGGACAGTGAGTTCATGGCGGCCTCCGACTGGCTGGCGAGGGCCCAGGACGGTCGGGCCTGATCAGAGGATGACCGAACGCTCCCGAAGGCGGGAGCGTTCGTCCACAGGTACGAACCACTAGTCCTACCTGCATACTTTTCAGTTACCCACAGCAGTTATCCACAGGCTCGGGGCTCGACCTGGGGACAAGTCGACAGCCCACCCCGACAAGGTCGACAAATCGCCCTAGCCACACCTTCGGGTATCCCACCTGTCCACAGCGCCGGAGCGACGCCCCTCGTCAGCACGGTTCGCCCGACCAACTCGTTGGAGCGACCGGAGCAAGCAATTCCCACCCAAATGAGTGCCTCAATGGTGTTTGATCACGGAATTCCCAGGCCCGGGGAGAGAAATCCCCGCGATCTTCTCCGTAATCCACAGATCTTCCGCACAGCCTGTGGATAACTGAATCGGTCGCCCCGCTCCCGGCATTTCCACGGGTATCAATTCGGGCGAAACGTCACGCGTGACAACACGCGTGACGTTATCCGGTGGGGGCGGGCGAACGCGCACCGGTAGCCTGGTGGGGTGATTGACCTTCGCCTGCTCCGTGAGGACCCCGACCGTGTTCGCGCCTCCCAGCGCGCCCGTGGAGAGGACGTCGCGCTCGTCGACGCCCTGCTCTCCGCCGATGAAAGGCGCAGGTCGTCCGGCGTCCGCTTCGACGAGCTCCGATCCGAGCAGAAGGCGCTCGGCAAGCTGATCCCCAGGGCCACCCCCGAGGAGCGCGCCGAGCTCCTCCAGAAGGCCGAGCAGCTCAAGACCGACGTCAAGGCCGCCGAGGCCGAGCAGAACGAGGCCGACGAGACGGCCAAGCAGCTGCTCCTCCAGCTCGGGAACATCGTCCACACGGACGTGCCCGTGGGCGGCGAGGAGGACTTCGTCGTCCTGGAGACGCACGGCACCATCCGCGACTTCGCGGCCGAGGGCTTCGAGCCCAAGGACCACCTGGAGCTGGGCGAGGCGCTCGGCGCCATCGACGTGGAGCGGGGCGCCAAGGTCTCCGGCTCGCGCTTCTACTACCTGACCGGCGTCGGCGCCCTGCTGGAACTCGCCCTGGTCAACGCCGCCATCGCGCAGGCCACCGAGGCCGGCTTCATCCCCATGCTGACCCCGGCGCTGGTCCGTCCGCGCGCCATGGAGGGCACCGGATTCCTCGGCCAGGCCGCGGAGAACGTGTACCACCTGGAGAAGGACGACTACTACCTCGTCGGCACGTCCGAGGTGCCCCTCGCGGCGTACCACATGGACGAGATCATCGACGCGGACAAGCTGCCGCTGCGGTACGCGGGCTTCTCGCCCTGCTTCCGCCGCGAGGCCGGAACGTACGGCAAGGACACCCGCGGCATCTTCCGCGTCCACCAGTTCGACAAGGTCGAGATGTTCTCGTACGTCGCGCCGGAGGACGCCGAGGCCGAGCACAAGCGCCTCCTGGACTGGGAGAAGCAGTGGCTGACCGGTCTTGAGCTGCCCTTCCAGGTGATCGACGTCGCCACCGGCGACCTCGGTGCCTCCGCCTCCCGCAAGTTCGACTGCGAGGCGTGGATCCCGACCCAGGGCAAGTACCGCGAGCTGACCTCGGCCTCGAACTGCGACAGCTTCCAGGCCCGTCGCCTCTCCGTCCGCATGCGCGACGAGCAGGGCGGCAAGAAGACCGTGCAGCCGCTGGCCACCCTGAACGGCACGCTGTGCGCCGTACCGCGCACGATCGTGGCGATCCTGGAGAACCACCAGCTGCCCGACGGTTCGGTGCGGGTGCCCGAGATGCTGCGCCCCTACCTCGGCGGCCGTGAGGTCCTGGAGCCGATCGCCAAGTGAGTCCCTTCCCCTACCGCCTGGTCGCGACGGATCTCGACGGCACGCTGCTGCGCGCCGACGAGTCCGTCTCGGACCGTACGCGGGACGCGCTCGCCGCCGTCACGGCGGCGGGCGCCGCGCACATCGTCGTCACCGGCCGGGCGGTGCCCTGGACCCGGCACATCCTGGACGACCTCGGCTACGAGGGCATCGCGGTGTGCGGGCAGGGCGCGCAGGTCTACCACGCGGGCGAGCACCGGCTGCTCACCTCGCTGACCCTGGACCGGCAGCTGGCCGGGCTCGCCCTCTCCAAGATCGAGGCGGAGGTGGGCCCGCTGGCGCTCGCCGCGAGCCGTGACGGTCTGGAGGGCGAGGTCCTGATCGGCCCCGGCTACCAGGCCCAGGAGGGCCCGCTGCCGTACGTGCCGTACGAGGACCCGGCGGAGGTGTGGTCGGCACCGCTGACCAAGCTCTACATCCAGCACCCGACGCTCAGCGACGACGAGCTGGCCCGGGCCGCCCGGGAGACCGTCGGCGGCCTGGTGGACATCGTCATGGCCGGTCCCGGCGTCGTGGAGATCCTTCCGCTCGGTCTGAGCAAGGCGACGGGCCTGTCGCTCGCGGCGCGCCGGCTGGGCGTGAAGGCCGCGGAGACGATCGCGTTCGGCGACATGCCGAACGACATCCCGATGTTCGGCTGGGCGGCCCACGGCGTGGCCATGGGCAACGCGCACGCCGAGCTGCGGGCGGTGGCGGACGAGGTGACCGCCTCCAACGAGGAGGACGGCATCGCCGTCGTCCTGGAGCGCCTGCTGACGGTCTGACCCGCCGTCGGGAGATGACCCGACCCGCCTTCGGGAAGGGATCGGTAAAGGAGAAGGGGCGGCCCGCGCGGACACGTCCGCGCGCTCGAAGTGGCCGCCCCTCCTTCCGGGGGATCCCCCGTGCCCCCCGTACAACTAGTGTGCGGCGGGCCCCCGTTCGCGGTCGAACGGTTTTCCGCGGGTGAGCGGGTAGCAGGCCAGGCCGATCGCGAGCGAGATCAGGTGCCCGAGGTCGGTGTACGTGCGGTCGGCGGCGAACGGTACGAGGAAGAAGGCCAGGACCGCCGCGAGGTAGAGCCAGCGCCAGGGGCGGGCCAGCCGGTAGGTGAGGATGCCCGCGGAGGCGGCGAGCCCGTAACTCACCCCGATGTCGACGACGTGCGCCATGCTGCGCGGCACGTCGTGGAGGCGGATCGCCACCAGGACGACCTGCTGGCTGACGAGGGTCGCCGCGATGTGCGCCGTGGCGACGGTGAAGAGCCATTTCACGGTGCCGAGCCAGCGTTCCACGGGGGCGTGGAGCAGCTCGAAGAGGACCGCGTACAGCAGGAGGTCCGCCGGGTCCTCGATCCAGAACGCGCTGCCGAGCAGGGCCCGGAGCGGGTGGTGCGCGAGCTGGTGGAGGTTGCTGCTGTTGCGGTGGAGCAGATAGGTGTCCAGGCCCTCGGGGGACAGCGCGATGACGAGGCTGGTGATCGCGATGACGAGGAGCCAGAGATGCGTACCGGGTGACGAACGCACCCACGACCTGATCGGTCGGGACGGTTCGCCACCCGGCGGCGGTCCGCTGTTTCCACTGGCTTCGGTCGGCACCTTTCAGTGCCTATCACCCGAAGCTGGGAGAAACCTCAGAAATTGATCATGTGTCCGGCAATGCCGTGGATCGCTTCCTTCACGGCCTCGCCCAGCGTCGGGTGCGCGTGGACGTTCCGCGCGACCTCGTGGACGGTGAGGTCCCACTGCTGGGCCAGCGTCAGCTCGGGCAGCAGCTCGGTGACGTCGGGGCCGATCAGGTGGGCGCCGATGATCTCGCCGTGGGTGCCGTCGGCGATGATCTTGACGAAGCCGGTGGCGTCGCCGAGACCGTGCGCCTTGCCGTTCGCGACGAAGGGGAACTTGGCGACCTTGACGTCGAAGCCCTTCTCGCGGGCCTGCGCCTCGGTCCAGCCGAAGCTGGCGATCTGCGGCTGGCAGTAGGTCGCGCGCGGGATCATCGGGTAGTCGAGCTCCATGGTCTCCGCGTCGCCGATGGTCTCGGCGGCGATGACGCCCATGGCCTCGGCGGTGTGCGCGAGCATCAGCTTCGCGGTGACGTCACCGATGGCGTAGATGTGCGGCACGGAGGTGCGGCAGCGGCCGTCGACGTCGATCGCACCGCGCTCGGTGAGGGCGACGCCGGTCGCCTCCAGGCCGTAGCCGGTGACGTTCGGGGCGAAGCCGATGGCCTGCAGGACCTTGTCGGCCTCCAGGACCTTCTGGACGCCGTCCTTGCCGGTGACGGTGACGCGGACCTGCGGGCCGGACTCGTCGATGGCCTCGACGCGGGTCGAGGTGAGGACGTCGATGCCGAGCTTGCGGTACTGCTTCGCCAGCTCCTTGGAGACCTCTTCGTCCTCCAGCGGCGCGATGCGGTCGAGGAACTCGACGATCGTGACCTTGGTGCCGTAGTTGTTGAGGACGTACGCGAACTCGATGCCGATCGCGCCGGCGCCGGCGATGACGATCGACTGGGGGGCGTCCTCGGCGAGGATCTGCTCCTCGTACGACACGACGCGCTCGCTGCGGGCGGTGCCGGGGAGCAGGCGCGGGGTGGCGCCGGTGGCGATGATGCAGTTGTCGAAGGTGATCGTCTCCGAGGTGCCGTCGGACTTGGCCACCTGGAGGGTGTTCGCGTCGAGGAAGGTGCCCCGGCCGTCGAACTCCGTGATCCCGTTCTTCTTCATCAGGAAGTGGACACCCTTGACGCGGCCGTCCGCGACCGAGCGGCTGCGGCGGAACGCCTCGCTGTAGTCGAAGGAGACCGTGCCGTCGACCTTGATGCCGAAGGTCTTCGCCTCGTGGTTGAAGATGTGGGCGAGTTCGGCGTTGCGCAGCAGTGCCTTGGTGGGGATGCAGCCGACGTTCAGGCAGACACCGCCCCAGTACTTCTCCTCGACGACCGCGACCCGCTTGCCCAGCTGGGCGGCGCGGATGGCGGCGACGTAGCCGCCGGGGCCAGCTCCGAGTACGACGACGTCGAAGCGGTCTGACATGGCTGACTCCCGAAGGTGGTGAGGGTGTTCGGTCCGCGTACGGCCCCACAGTAGTCGGGAGTCCCCCGGGCGGTCAGTTGTAGGATGACTGGGCAACCGGGCAAATGGAGGGGTCGGAACGACATGGCACTCAGAGCTGCGGGGCGTACCTCGCTGGTGGATTCCGTGGTGGACCAGCTGCGTACGCAGCTCGCGGACGGCGAGTGGGCGGTCGGCGACCGCATCCCGACCGAGCACGAGCTCGCCCAGCAGCTCGGCGTCGGCCGCAACACCGTCCGCGAGGCCGTCCGGGTCCTGGTCCACGCGGGTCTCCTGGAGTCCCGGCAGGGCAACGGCACCTTCGTCAGGTCGACCGCCGACCCGGCCGCCGTCCTGCGCGAGGTCCGGCACGCGGGCGCCGCCGACGTCCTCGAACTGCGCGTCGCCCTGGAGGCCGAGGCGGCCCGGCTCGCGGCGGCCCGGCGGGACACCCACGACCTGCTGCGGCTGCGGGCGGCCCTGACCGGTCTGCGCGAGGAGGGCGACCGGGACGCGGACGCGGACCTCGCCTTCCACCTCGCGGTCGTCGGCGCCACGCACAACGCGGCCTTCGTCGAGGTGTACCGGTTCTTCTCCGCGCAGGTCCACGACGTCCTGGTGACGGCCCTCGGCGACCGGGAGATGCCCCCGGTCGACATCGACGCCCACGAGGCCCTGGTCGCCGCGATCGAGACGGGCGACCCCGAAGCGGCGGAGCGGCATGCCCGCGAGCTGCTGCGGGCGCCCATGGAGACGGTCGCGGCGCTGACGGAGGGCTCCTGATGAGCGACGGAACCCGTACGACGGAGCCGGCGAACGCCCCGGCGCCCCTGCTCGTCGACGCCGAGGCCGGGGTCGAGCCGACGGCGGCGGGGAGGGCGGCCCGGCGGGCACTGCTCGCGCATCCGGCGCTGCTGCTCGTCGGGATCGTGCTGGCCTCGCTGAACATGCGGGCCGCGCTCGCGAGCGTGGCGCCCCTGGTCGGCGAGATATCCGCCGACTACGGGCTCTCCTCGACGGCCAGCTCCCTGGTGACCTCGGTGCCGGTGCTCTTCCTCGGCCTGGGCGCGCTGGTGGCGCCGTGGCTGGGCCGCCGCTTCGGCGCCGAGCGGGTCCTCTTCGCGGCCCTGCTGCTGCTCGCCGTCGGCATCCTCGCGCGCCTGCTGCCCTCCGCGTACGCGCTGTACGGCGGCGGCGTCCTCGTCGGCACCGCCATCGCCCTGCTCAACGTGCTCATGCCGGGCCTGGTCAAGCGGGACTTCCCCGACCGGGCCGCGACGATGACCTCGGTCTACACGGGCGCGATGGTCGCCGGGGCCACGATGGCGGCGGCGGCCGCGGTGCCGCTGGAGAAGGCGCTCGGCGGCGGCTGGGAGGCCTCGCTCGGCGTCTGGTCGCTGCTCGCCGCGGTGGCCGCCCTCGCCTGGCTGCCCATGGTGCTGATCGCCCGGGGCCGTACCGGCCACGAGGTACGGGCCGTCCCGGCCGCCGGCGCCGCCCGCCCGGTGAACCTCTGGCGCTCGGCCCTCGCCTGGCAGGTCACGCTGTTCATGGGCCTGCAGTCGCTCTGGTCGTACGTGCTGATCGCCTGGATGCCGACGATCCTCACCGACCACGGGCTGAGCCGCTCCACGGCCGGTGTCGTCTTCGCCTTCAACAACCTGGTCCAGATCGCGGGCGCCTTCGTGGTGCCCGTGCTCGCCGGCCGGATGCGGAGCCAGCGGCCGCTGATCGTGCTGGTCACCGCCCTGGTCGCGGCCGGTTACGCCGGTCTGATGGTGGCTCCCGCGGAAGGCGCCTGGCTGTGGTCGGCGCTCCTCGGCGTCGGCCAGGGCGGTGCGCTCGGCCTCGCCCTGACCCTGATCGTGCTGCGCTCCGGGGACGCGACGACCGCGGCCCGGCTCTCCGGGATGGCCCAGACGGTCGGCTATCTGATGGCCGCGGTCGGTCCGATCGCCGCCGGCGCCCTCCACCAGGCCACCGGCTCCTGGACCCTGCCGATCAGCCTGGTCCTCGCCGTCTGCGCCACCGCCACCGGCGTGGGACTGCTCGCCGCGCGGAACCGGACGGTCTGAGGAACGGCAGCCGCGGTACGTCTCCGGGGGCGGGCTCCCGGGACAGGGCGCCCGCCCCCGGAGCCGTACCGCCGCTTCCCCGGTCCCGTACCGCCGCTTCCCGGGTTCCTACTCCTCGCCCGCCAGTCTCAGCTTGCTGAGCTTGTAGCCGGCGAACCAGGTCGCCACGACCGTGACCGCCGCGAGGAGGACCACCGCCGTCGTCAGGCCGACCTCGGAGGTGACCAGTCCGTCGCCGGTGACCTTCTGCGCCAGGGCGAGCGCCCACTGCTGCACGCTCAGGGTCTTTGCGCCGGCGATCAGGGAGCCGAACAGGGCCTCCCACACCAGGGCGTAGACCAGGCCGATGACCACCGCGTGCCTGCTGATCGTGCCGAGCAGCAGGAACAGCGCGCTGTACGCGATGGAGGCCACCAGCGCCGCCACCGTGTACGCCACGGCCACCTGCTGGCCGTTGCCGTTGAGGATGAATCCGGCGATGAACGTCGGCACCGCCGAGAAGACCATCGTCACCGCGACGGCCACGATCAGCTTCGTGAAGATGATCGTGGGCCGCTTCACCGGCTTCGACAGCAGATAGACGATCGAGCCGTCGTCGATCTCGGGGCCGATCGCGCCCGTACCGGCGATCACACCGATCAGCGGCACCATCGTGGCGAGCGCGAAGCCGCCGAGGACATCGGCCGCGGTCTGGTCGTCCGGGCCGTTGAAGCCGCGGACCGCCGCCGCGATGAGCAGCAGCATGCCGGGCAGCAGGAAGAGGATCAGCGCCCTGCGGCGGCCGAGGAGAGCCCGGTAGGTGAGCCGGGCGACTGTGGGGTTGTACATCGGTCAGGCTCCTTTCAGGCCGCGACGAGGTACGAGAAGACCGATTCGAGGGACTCGTCCGAGGGCGAGACCGTCAGGAGACGGATCCCCCGCTCGCGCGCGACCTTCGGCAGCAGTTCCGTGAACCGCCCGAAGTCGACCGCCTGCACGCGCAGACCGCCCTCCGCGTGGTCGACCTCGATCCCGGCCGTGGACGGGTCGGCGATCAGTGCGGCGGCGAGCGCCCGGTCGTCGCTGGAGCGGACCAGGTAGCGGTGCGGCCGGTCCGTCATCAGCCGGCGGATCTTGCGGAAGTCACCGGAGGCCGCGTGCCGTCCGGCCACGATCACCTCGATGTGGGAGGCCAGCTGCTCGACCTCCTCCAGGATGTGCGAGGAGAACAGGACCGTGCGGCCGTCCGCGCCCATCCGCCGCAGCAGGTCCATCAGCTGCATGCGCTGGCGCGGGTCCATGCCGTTGAACGGCTCGTCGAGCAGCAGCACCGACGGCTCGTGGACGAGGGCCGAGGCCATCTTCACGCGCTGCCGCATGCCCTTGCTGTACGTGGAGATCTTGCGGTCCTGGGCGTACTCCATCTCGACCGTGGCCAGGGCCTGCTGGGCCTCCTTGGCGCCGAGGCCCTGCAGCTCCGCGTTGGCCAGGACGAACTCACGGCCGGTCAGGAAGTCGTACATCGCCTCCCGCTCGGGCACGACACCGATCTCGCGGTAGACCGACTCGTTCCCCCAGATCGTCTTCCCGTCCAGGGTGACGGTGCCGGTGGAGGGGTCGAGGAAGCCGCCCATCATGTTGATGAGGGTGGACTTCCCGGCGCCGTTCGGGCCGAGGAGGCCGGTGACGCCCGGCCCCACCGTCATCGTGATGTCGTTCACGGCCACGACGTTCCCGAACCAGCGGGAGACGTGGTCGATGTGGAGCGTTGTCACAGCCCGACCTTTCGGTAGCGGCGCATCAGGATGCCGTACGAGGCGGCGATGAGCGCGAGGACGACCAGCAGATAGACCACGCCGACACCGGCCCCCGGGCCTCCGAGCTCGGGGAACATGGGGGGTGCGCCCAGGAAGGCGGTCTGCACGCCGTCGATGAGGGTGATCGGCGAGAACAGGCCGAGCCACTCGATGGCGCCCTTGTTCTCCGTGGCGTACGCGATGCCCATGAGCGTCGAGACCGCCCCGTAGGAGATCGTCAGGACGCCGATCACGGCGGCGACGCCGAAGCCGCGGCGCGGGGTCAGCGCCGCCATGACCAGCCCGATGCCGCCGAAGAGCAGCGAGAGCAGCGCCACGGAGACGAGCCCCTGGCCGAACATTCTGGTCTGCTCGGCGAAGTCCATCTTGGCGAGCATCGAGCCGATCCACATGATCAGCAGCGGCACGGCCGTGAGGATGAAGAGCGCCGAGGCCATCGCGCCGTACTTGGCGAGGACGTAGTCCGCGCGCTCGATCGGGCGGGAGAAGTACAGCGGCACGGTCCTGAACCGGAGGTCGCGGGAGACCGACTGCGGGGCCTGCGAGGCCAGGTAGATGCCGATGACGACCTGGAGGAAGATCGCGTACTGCGTGTACTCGATCGACAGCTTGGACTGCTTGGTGAAGACCGCGATGGCGACGATGATCAGCGCCGGGACGCACATCACGCCGAAGAGCAGCATCGGCAGCACCTTGGACTTGGCACTGCGGCCCAGGCCGTACGCGCCGCGCAGGGACTGCGAGAACAGCGACCTGCGCGCGTACGACCGGCCGAGGCGCGGCCCGTCGTACGTCCGGTAGCCGATGTTGTGGATCCGGGTCGTGTCGGGAGCGGCCTGGGAGGGCTGCGGGGTCTGTGTGCTCATCGGGCCGGCACCTCCTCGTGCTGCGGGGACGCCTCGGCGGCTTCCGGCTGGAAGACCTCGGCGATGTGGTGGCGGCGCTGCTCCATGCGGACGAGACCGAGACCGAGGTCCGAGACGGTGTCCCGCACGAGGTCGTACGTCTCCTCGCCGGGCGCTTCCAGGAGCAGGATGTGCCCGGCGCCGGGCAGACCGTCCTCCACGCCCGCGTGGAGGACGACACCCGCGGTGGTGAGGGCCGCGCGGAGCGCCGCCGTGCCGTCGGGGTGGGTGTCGGAGTCGGTGACCTCGACCGCGAGCGTCGTGGTGCGGCGGGTGAAGTCGCTGGTGGAACTGGAGCGGAGGAGCCGGCCGCCGTCGATGACGACGACGTGGTCGCAGGTCCGCTCCAGCTCGCCGAGGAGGTGGGAGGTGACGAGGACGGAGATGCCGAAGTCGGTCCAGACCCGGCGGATCAGTCCCAGCATCTCGTCGCGGCCGACCGGGTCCAGGCCGTTCGTCGGCTCGTCGAGGAGGACCAGCTTCGGGTCGTGGACCAGGGCCTGGGCGAGCTTCACCCGCTGTTTCATGCCCGTCGAGTAGCCGCCCATGGGGCGGTACCGCTCCTCGTACAGACCGACGTGGCGCAGGGTGTCGGCGGTCCGCTCGCGGGCGGCGGTCGCGGGCAGGCCGGACATCCGCGCCATGTGGACGACGAACTCGGTGGCCGAGACGTCCGGCGGGAGGCAGTCGTGCTCGGGCATGTATCCCACGCGCTCACGGATCTCTGCGCCGGACGTCCGCACGTCCAGGCCCAGGACCTCGGCGCGGCCCTCCGTGGCGGGGGAGAGTCCGAGCAGGATCTTGATCATGGTGGACTTGCCGGCTCCGTTGGCACCCACGAGTCCGGTCACACCGGGCCCGATGTCCAGGGAGAGCCGGTCAAGCGCGGTCACCCGGGGGAACCGCTTGCTGAGGCTTTCGGTCGCGATCACAGTCACCCCTCGAAGGTAGTGGTGTGCGCCACAGCGGTCGTCAGCCCAACGGCTCGATCCTTCTCCGACCAGAGGAGTACAAGCCAGTAGGGGAGGTCGCGACGAAAGTCTTTTTCCCCGGGCTTCCGGCAGGGCGGGGCCCGGGCCGCGGGACGGCGGGCGGGGCGGCGCACGGGACGGCGGCGGCCGACTTCCGGGATGGCGGGCTGGCGGCTTCCGGGATGGCGAGCGGGCGGTTTTCCACAGGGCTCGGTCGGGCCCCTTGACGCAGCCGCCGAGCATTGTCACATTCATCGGTGTCAAGTTACGGACGCGTAGCGCAGTCGGGCGCTCACACGGGACGGCGGGTGGCATGGCCTCAGCAGTGACAGGGGAACTCTCCGCGGAGCTGCGGGGGTTCAAGGAGACGCAGCGGCTCGCCTACGAGTGCGCCGAGGCCGTCGCGGCGCAGCTCAAACCGGGGGTGACCGAGCGCGAGGCCGCCCGGATGCAGCGGGAGTGGCTGTACGAGCGAGGGGTGCGGGACTGGTTCCACCGGCCCTTCGCCTGGTTCGGCGACCGCACGGCCTTCGTCGACTTCAAGATCCCGCTGCAGTTCTTCCCGACCAACAAGCGCCTGGAAGCGGGGATGCCGTTCATCCTCGACATGGCCCCGGTCCACAAGGGACACACGGCCGACATCGGCTACAGCGGCTGCCTGGGCCTCAACCCCCTGCACGACAAGCTGCTCGCCGACCTCCGGGACCACCGCGAACTGATCCTGCGCGAGGTGCGCGAGCGCCGCACGCTCCGCGAGATCTACCAGGACGTCGACCGGCTCATGGTCCGCCAGGGGTACGCCAACCGGCACCGGGCCTACCCCTTCGGCGTCATAGCCCACAAGATCGACCGGGTGAAGGAGCGCCGCTGGTCGCCGACGGTGTTCGGCTTCGGCACCCAGGCGCTCAAGGGCCTCGCGAGCGACGCCCTGCACGGGCACCGGGACGGCTGGTCGCCGCTCTGGTCGCCGTACACGTTCTCCGACCACGAGCCGCAGCCGGGCCTGTGGGCGGTCGAGCCGCACCTCGGATTCCGGGGTACGGGCGCGAAGTTCGAGGAGATCCTGGTCGTCACCGACTCCCGGGACCCCGAGCAGAGCGCGTTCTGGCTGGACGACGATCTGCCGCACGTGCGGCGCTGGAACGAGGGGACGGTCTGATGGCGGGGCACAACGGTCCGACGGCGGGGCTCGAAGGGGCGCGGGAGCGCTGGGTGCGGACGGGCGGGATCGAGCTGTGCGTCGCCGAGCTCGGCGACGCGGACCGGCCCACCGTCCTCCTCGTCCACGGCTACCCGGACTCCAAGGAGGTGTGGTCGGAGGTCGCGGGCCGCCTCGCGGAGGACTTCCACGTGGTGCTGTACGACGTCCGGGGCCACGGTCGGTCCACGGCGCCGGCTCCGCTGCGCGGCGGCTTCACCCTGGAGAAGCTGACGGACGACTTCCTGGCGGTCGCGGACGCCGTCAGCCCGGACCGGCCGGTCCACCTCGTCGGCCACGACTGGGGCTCCGTGCAGTCCTGGGAGTTCGTCACGGTCGCGCGCACCGAGGGCCGGATCGCCTCCTTCACCTCGATGTCCGGCCCTTCCCTCGACCACTTCGGTCACTGGATCAAGCGGCGGATGACCCGGCCGACCCCGCGCCGGGTGGGCCAGCTCCTCGGCCAGGGCGCCAAGTCCTGGTACGTGTACATGCTGCACACGCCCGTCCTGCCGGAGCTCGCCTGGCGCGGGCCGCTCGGCAGGCGCTGGCCGAAGATCCTGGAGCGCGTCGAGAAGGTCCCCGCCGGTGACTACCCGACCCCGTCGCTGCCGAACGACGCGGCGAACGGCGCCTGGCTCTACCGGGACAACGTCCGCGCCCGCCTGGGCAGGCCGCGGCCCGACGCGTACGCGCACGCGCCCGTGCAGCTGATCACGCCGACCGGGGACGCGTTCCTCTCCGAGCGGCTCTACGACGACCTGGGCAGCTGGGTGCCGGACCTGACCCGGCGCACGATCCCCGCCAAGCACTGGGTGCCCCGCACCCGTCCCGACCAGCTCGCCGCATGGATCGGCGACTTCGTCCGGGCCCACGAGGGACCGGCGGCCGGGGCACCGAAGCCGGTCGCGGGGACGGCTGCGAAGAGCGGGGTGAGGCCGGAGTACGCGGAGCGGTTCGGCGGCCGGCTGGTGCTGGTGACCGGGGCGGCCAGCGGCATCGGGCGGGCCACGGCCTTCGCGTTCGCGGAGGCGGGTGCCCGGGTGGTGGCCGTCGACCGGGACTCCGAGGGCGCGGTCCGCACGGCCGAGATGGCACGGCTGATCGGGGCCCCCGAGGCCTGGGGCGAGACCGTCGACGTCGCCGACGAGCAGGCGATGGAGAAGCTGGCCGCCAAGGTGGCGAGCGAGTACGGGATCGTCGACGTCCTCGTCAACAACGCGGGCATCGGGCTCACCGGCTCCTTCTTCGACACGACGAGCGAGGAGTGGAAACGGGTCCTCGACGTCAATCTGTGGGGCGTGATCCACGGGTGCCGGGTCTTCGGCGCCCAGATGACCGCGCGCGGCCAGGGCGGTCACATCGTGAACACCGCGTCCGCCGCCGCGTTCCAGCCGTCCCGCGCCCTGCCGGCGTACAGCACGTCGAAGGCGGCGGTGCTGATGCTCAGCGAGTGCCTGCGCGCCGAACTGGCCGACCAGGGCATCGGGGTGTCCGCGATCTGCCCCGGCATCGTCAACACCAACATCACGGCGACCGCGCGGTTCGCGGGAGTCACGGACGAGGCGGAGGAGAAGCGGCGGCAGCGGAAGGCGTCCCGGCTGTACGGCCTGCGGAACTACCCGCCGGAGAAGGTCGCGGACGCGATCCTGGGCGCGGTGCTGCACGACCGCGCGGTGGTCCCGGTGACCCCCGAGGCCCGAGGGGCGCACTTCATCTCCCGGCTGAGCCCGGGAGTGCTGCGGGCGTTCGCACGGTGGCAGCCGCCGGCGTAGCGACGGGGGCGGCGGCGAAGGCCGGGGCGGGTGGCCGGTGTGGGTCGGGCAGCCCGCGCGGGGCCGGGGGCGCGGCGGCGGTCGTACGATCCCTTGCGGAAGGGGCCTCGCGGCGGCGGGGTGGAGCGAGCGGTCGGTGGGAGCGGTTTTGTCCGAGCAGTCAGCACAGCCGGAGTACCGGATCGAGGATCTCGCCCATCACAGCGGGGCCACGGTCCGGACGATCCGCGCCTACCAGGACCGCGGGCTGTTGCCCCGCCCGGAGCGACGGGGCAGGTCGAACGTATATGGGGACGCCCATCTGGCGCGGCTCCGGCAGATCGCCGACCTCCTCGACCGGGGCTACACCCTGGCCTCGATCAAGGAACTCCTGGAGGCCTGGGACACCGGCCGGGGCCTCGGCGGGGTGCTCGGACTCGTCGCGGAGGTGCACGGCCCGTGGACGGACGAGGAGGCGGACCGGATCTCCCGCGCGGAACTGGACGCCCGATTCGGCGGCACACCGGACGAGGCGGCGATTCTGGAGGCCGTCGAGCTCGGCGTACTGGAGCGGCTCCCGGACCGGGAGACCGAGGAGTACCTCGTACCGAGCCCCCAGGAACTCGCGGTGGCGGCCGAGTTGTACGCGGCCGGGGTGCCGCTCGCGGCAATCACCGGGCACCTGAGGGAACTTCGGGACCAGGTCGAGCACATAGCGGCCCGTTTCCTGGAGTTCACCACCGAGTACGTCTTCGCGCGCTATCTGGAGCACCGCCCGCCGACGGACGCGGACGCGGCCGAGGCGGCGACGATGGTACGGCGGCTGCGGCCGCTCGCCCAGCAGACGGTGGACGCCGAACTCGCTCGGGCCATGCGCCTGCTGGCGACCCGGCACCTCCAGCTGCATCTGTCGCCGGAGGCGGCCGCCGTGAAGGACGACGAGCCGCGCCCGGTGGCTCTACCGGCAGGAACCGTCAGGGCCGTTCAGGGTCTGGTGGGTCCCGAGGGCGTCGCGGCCTTCGTCGCGGCGGCCACGGAACGAGAGGTCCACAAAAGGACATTGGACGCACTCACCGCAACTCATACAATTGAGGGTGAAGTTACCCAATACCCCTGATAAGGCAGTGCAGTTGTCCACAGAATCCTCAACTCGCCTGTGGATAAGCCACTTTGGCTGTGGATCAAACATCGCCCGCTGAAATCGTCGGCCGGGAAATCGATGGCTCCGGAAATCCTCGCTCCGGCATCCTGACGGCATGAACGGAACCGACGGAAGCGACAGAACGAACAGAACGAACGGGCCGGCACGAGGACAGTCGCCGGACGAGCGCCGCACGGTGAAGGTCTCGAAGTACCTCTCCAAGCACCTGCGCCACCAGCCCGAACGCATCGGACTCGTCCTCGACGCCCACGGCTGGACCGAGATCGAGGCACTGCTCCGAGCCACCGCGCGCAACGGCTTCGTGATCACCCGCGAGGAACTCGACCACGTCGTCGCGACCAACGACAAGAAGCGCTTCGCGATCGAGGGCACCCGCATCCGGGCCAGCCAGGGCCACACCGTCGCGGTGGACCTGGACCTGCCGCCCGCGGAACCGCCCGCGTACCTCTACCACGGTACGGTCGCGGCCCTGCTCCCCGCGATCCGGGCGGAGGGGCTGCGCCCCATGGCCCGCCACCACGTGCACCTCTCCCCCGACCGCGAGACCGCGACCCGGGTCGGCGCCCGCCGGGGCCGGCCGGTGGTGCTCAGCGTCGACGCCGGAGCGATGCACCGGGCCGGCCATGTGTTCCGCGTCAGCGCCAACGGCGTCTGGCTGGCCGATCTCGTACCGCCGGAGTTCCTGCGTTTTCCCGGCTGAGGCATGATCGCCCCCATGGCACACCCGCACCTGCCCACCACCGAAGCGGCCGTCGTCGCGATCCGTGAGATCGCCCAGGAGTTCAACCTGGAGATGACGGTGACCGACGACATCGGCGCGGACCGGACGTCCCGGCGCATCTCGTCCGGCGCCTTCGCCGTCCTCGACGCGGACGGTTCGCTGCCGCACGAGGCGTACGTGGAACTGGGGGGCTCCCCCTCGGTCACGGTCCAGATCTTCCCCGAGGACGACGCCAGGATCATCGTGGAGGGCGTCACGTTCGAGGACGTGCCCCGCGACGCGGTCCCCGCCTTCGTCCGCTCCCTCCACAGTGGCCTGGCCCATGTGCAGGGTCGTTTCTTCCCGCCCGGCTGGCGGCTGGTCGTCCCGCTGCCCGGCGACGAGACCTACAAGGAACTCGTCCCCGGCGTCTCCCTCACCCCGTGGATGAGCCGCCACACCCGCTGACCGCACCCGCCGATCACGGCGGTGCGACCGCGGCGGTGCGGCTCAGGCCAGCCAGTCGCCGTCCCGCATCAGTTCACGACCGCGCAGTTCGTCCGCCTCGCGCCAGGCCTGGACACGGCGCGGGGTGATGCGGAACCAGTGGTACGCCGTGGTCAGCGCGCCCGGGTCGAAGCCGGTGCGCGCGGCGAAGCGCTTCCTGCGCTCCTCCGGCAGCGCGGCCATCTCCAGCACCTCGACATCACCGTCGATCATGGTCACGTCGCGGGTGGGTCCGAGCGCGAGCCGGGCGGTCCGGGTGGCCGCCAGGTTCCGGCCGGTCGGACTGTCCGCCGGGGTCGCCACGACCAGGGCGGTCCCGTCCCAGTCGAAGGACAACGGCACCAGATACGGCACGCCGTCCGCCGAGGCACTGGCGACCCAGACGTCGACGTCGTGCTCCAGACGGTGCGCGGTGTCGCCCCGGCGCACGGCACGGGAACGGGGGCCGGGGGCTGCGGAGGCCTCGCCCGTAACGCCTGCCTCGCCCGTACCACCCGCATCGCTGCCCTCGGCGGCCCCGCCGGCCCCGCTGGCCCGGCTCGTACCGTTGGTCTCGCTCATCGATCCCGCTCCCTCCGTCGCGTGCAATGAGCACAGTTTCCCCATACGGGGTGGGGCCCGCCCGCGTATTCGGAGGTCCGGATCCCGGTCCACGCGCGCGCGTAGGGTGGCGTCATGCGCTTGAGTACGGTGATCCTCCCCATCCACCGATGGAGCGAGGGGCAGAAGACCTGGCGGCGGGCCGAGGACCTCGGGTTCCATGCCGCGTACACCTACGACCACCTGTCCTGGCGGACCTTCCGGGACGGCCCGTGGTTCGGCGCGCTGCCCACGCTCACCGCGGCGGCGACGGCCACCGAGCGGATGCGGCTCGGGACGCTCGTGACCTCGCCGAACTTCCGGCATCCGGTGACGCTCGCCAAGGAGCTGATGACGCTCGACGACATCTCCGACGGGCGGATCACGCTCGGCATCGGCGCGGGCGGCAACGGCTTCGACGCGACCGCACTGGGCCAGGAGCCGTGGACTCCGAAGGAGCGGGCGGACCGTTTCGGCGAGTTCGTGGGGCTGCTCGACCGGCTGCTCACCGAGGACGCGGTGACGGAGAGCGGCACGTTCTACTCGGCCGACGAGGCACGGAACATCCCCGGCTGCGTCCAGCGCCCGCGGCTGCCGTTCGCGGTGGCGGCGACCGGGCCGCGCGGTCTGAAGCTTGCCGCGCGGTACGGGCAGGCGTGGGTGACGACCGGTGACCCGAAGATCTTCGACGAGGGCACCCCGGAGCAGTCGCTGGCGGCGCTGCGCGGCCAGGTCGAGAAGCTCGGCAAGGCGTGCGCCGACACCGGCCGGGAGGTCGCCGAGCTGGACAAGGTGCTGCTGACCGGCTTCACGCCGGACCGGAACCGGCCGCTGGAGTCCGTGGACGCGTTCGTCGACTTCGCCGGGCGCCACCGCGAGATCGGCTTCACCGAGATCGTGATCCACTGGCCGATCGCCGACTCCGAGTTCGCCGCCGACCAGGCCGTCTTCGAACGGATCGCCACCGAGGCCCTCGCCCAGCTGGGCTGACGACGGGGCGCCCGGCACGGGAACGGGGGACCGCGGGGTGGACCACCGGCGGGACCCCGGCCGGTCAGGCGGGGGACCCGGCCCGGTCAGGGCAGGACCCCGGCCGGTCACGCCGTCCGTCGGCCGGTCAGGCGGTCCGTCGGCCGGTCACGCGGTCCGTCGGGCGTGGTCCTGCCACAGGGCCCGCATGACGGGGGAGCCGGCCGGCTCGGGGCCGGCCGGGCAGACGTCGAAGTGGCTCACCCGGCAGGTGTCGGAGGGCACGGCGGACCCGAGGTTCACGGCCGTTCCGTCGCCCGCGACCCGCCAGCGGCTGCCCGCCGGGACGACACCGGCCGCCAGCTCCCCGGGTTCGATCATGATCCAGCGTCCGCGCACCGTGCGGTGCCACGCGGCGGACGCCCCGCACCGACGGCAGGTCGCGGTGGACGGCTGAGGCCGTCGCCCGGAGGCCACGGCATCGACCAGGCCCGCCAGGACATCGCCCACCAGCACCGGATCCCGCGCGGGCGGGCTCGCCCCCGTCCCCTCGCACTCCGCGCAGAGCGCCATGCCGAGGCTCGCGACCCACGTCGCGTACGGCACCCCGCAGGAGTCGCACCTGTCGCTTCTCCGGCCCGAGCCCATGCCCCCGCCCCCTTTGAGACGCCTTCCGCTCCCAGGGATCTTCCCCGTCGAACGGAAAACGAACGGACGTTTACGGCCACGTCGGGACAGGCCGCCCCGCGCCACGCCGGGGACAGACCGCCCCACGCCGCGCCGGGGAGAGCCCCTCCCCACCTCGCGGCGGGCCCCCGTCCACCTCCGGGGGAGGCACCGCTCAGTTCGGCCGGCCGCCCGCCCGCTTCGGCAGGTTCCGGTAGCCGGGGTGGACGCCCGGGGTGAGGCCCTGCTGCTCCGCGATCCGCCCGAGGAGCGCCGTCAGCCGTACCCGGTCCTCCTCGTCCAGCGCCGCGAACAGCTCGTCCTCGTGCGCGGCGGCCACCTCGCGTACCCCTTCGAGGGCCCGGCGGCCCCCCTCGGACACGTACAGCTCGTGGTGGCGGCGGTCCTCGACGCTGCGCCGCCGTTCGACGAAGCCCTTCTGCTCCAGGTTGTCGATGAGCGCGACGACCCGGCTCGGCACCACGCCGAGGTCGGCGGCGAGGGAGCGCTGACTCCGGCCCGGCTCCATGGCGATCATCCGCAGCAGACCGACGTCCGGCGGTGCGAGTCCGAGGGCCCCGACCCGTTCGCCGAAGCGGCCGGCCGCGTGCGCCCCGAGCTGGGCAAGCAGAAACGCGCCGCCGCGCGGGGGCGCGAACGGGGGCGTCCCCGCGTCGTCCGGGCCGTCCCCGCCTCTCGGGTCCTGCGGGTCTTCCACTGGTTGCCGGTCGCTGCTCACGGAGTTAGGGTACGCGAAAAGAATGATTCTCCACTGTGAACTATTCTTCTGAGAGAACGGACCGTTGCCGTGTCTGCAGAGAGCTGGACCGACCCCCGGCCGACCGATGTCCCCCGAGAGCGAGAACCTGAGCGCGAGCGCAGGGAAGCCCAGGGAGGACCGCCGCCGGGCGTGCTCGCCGTGGTGTTCACCGCCCTGTTCCTCGCCGGGCTCGTCCTCAGCACCGTGCTCGCCGGCGGCGACCCGTTCCCCTCCCCCTTTGGGGAGACGAGCGAGATCGTGGCCTACTTCCGCACCCACTCCGACGCCGTCCGGATCTCCGGCGCCCTCCAGTTCGCCGCCTCGATCCCGCTGGCCGTGTACGCCGCCACCGTCTCGGCCCGGCTGCACCGGCTCGGCGTCCGGGCCCCCGGCGCCACGATCGCCCTGGCCGGCGGCCTGCTCGCCGCCGGATTCCTGGCCTGCTGCGGCCTGGTGAGCTGGACCCTGTCCCGTACGGAGGTCCTCGAACTCCCGTCGCTCGTACGGGCCCTCCAGTACCTGGCGTTCGCCACCGGCGGCCCCGGGCACGTGGTGACGCTCGGACTGCTCGTGGCCGGGATCGCCGTCCCCGGCCTGCTCGCCGGGCTGCTGCCCCGCGCCCTGGCGGTGACCGGTCTGGTGCTGGCGACCGTCGCGGAACTGGCCACCCTCACCCTGCTCTTCGACGGCGCCGCCCTGCTGCTGCCGCTGGCCCGCTTCACCTGCCTCGGCTGGCTGATCGCCGCCGGGTTCCTGCTGCCCCGGCACCGCGCCCGGGCCACGGCCGGCGCCCGTACGCGCACCGGGACCGGCCCCCTCACCCGCACCCGCGAGGAGTCCTGACATGACCGAGAGCCGTACCCACGACAAGAGCCGCGACGGCGCGGAGCGCACCACCGCCCCCGACCACGCCCTGACCGCCAAACTCCTCCGCTTCCAGCAGCCCGAGAAGACCCTGCGCTACCTGGGCGAACTCTCCGACAGCCGCCTCGCCGACCTCTTCGGCCTCGAGCTCGACACCTACCGCGCCGTGCTCCGGGACATGGACGACCAGGCCCGGAACACCGCCGCCGAACTCCTCGAGGACCCCGCCTTCGCCGAGCGCGTCGACGCCCTGCCCTTCCGGCCCGGCCAGCGGATCGTGGCCCTCGGCGAGAGCACCACCGCCGACCGGCTCTCCTGGTGCGCGATCCTGCGCCACCTCCTCCCGGACGGCGTCGTGTTCGTCGACCTCGCGGTCTCCGGGCTCACCACCACCCAGGCCCTCGCCCAGCTCCCTCCACCGCCCCATCTGCGCCCCGACTGGGTCCTCTGCATGCTCGGCGCGAACGACACCCGGCGGATCGGCCGCGGCGCGGACGCGCCCGGCACCCGGCTCGTCAGCGGTCCCGAGACCGAACGCAATCTCCTCGCCCTCCGCGAACTCGCCGCTCCCGTTCCTGCCGCCTCTCCCTCTCCCTCCCCCTCTCCCGAGACCTCTCCCGAGACCGCTCTCCACGGGGCGGACCGCTGGATCTGGCTCACCCCCAGCTCCGTCGACCAGGAACGGGCCGACGCGTATCCCCACTTCCGCCACGCCGGGACCGGCTGGAGCGCCGAGGACGTCGACGGTGTCGCCGACTTCCTCCTCGGCCGTCCCGAACTCACCGTCGACACCCGGCCGGCCACCGTGGGCCTGCACCTCGACGACGGGATCCACCTCACGCTCGAAGGCCAGCGGGCCGTCACCGTCGCCCTCGTCGAGGCGTTGACCCCGAAGGCGACGGAGACGACGGGGACGGCAGGGGCAGCGGGGACGGCGGTCACGGCGGAGGCGACGGCTTCATGAGGCTCCTCCTGTTCGGCGTCACCGGTGGCACCGGCGCGCAGCTCCTCACCCAGGCCCTCGCCGCGGGTCACCAGGTCACCGCCGTCGCCCGCGACCCGGCCCGGGTGCGGACGACGAACTCGGCCGAGGACCCGGACCAGGACCCATCCCAGGCCCAGGCCCAGGCATCCCGCCTGACGGTCCTGCGCGGTGACGCCCTCGCCCCGGACACCTGGCGCCGGGCCGTCCCCGGGCACGACGCCGTCCTCTCCTGCCTCGGCAGCACCGACCGCAAGCACCCGACGACCGTCTACTCGCAGGGCACCCGGAACATCGTCGAAGCCATGCACGCGTCCGGCGTCGACCGGCTGCTCTGCCTCTCCTCCGCCGGCCTGGAGATCACCCCCGACGTGCCGCTGCCGCAACGGCTGGTCACCCGGTACGTGATCCAGCGCCTCTACCGGCACGGCTACGCCGACATGGCCCGGATGGAGAACTTCATGGCCTCGGCGGCGGCCGGGGACACGGCCTGGACGGTGGTACGGCCGCCGATGCTCACCGACGGCCCGCTGACCGGCCACTACCGGACCGCCGCGAACGGTCATCTGGACCGGCCGAAGTCCCTCTCCCGCGCCGATCTCGCGCACTGCCTCCTGGCCCGGGTCGAGGACCCCCGCACTCACCGGGCCGTCCTGGAGGTCGCGTACTGAGACCACCCCGGCCTCCCCCGCACCTCGAACCGCGCCCGGAGGAACGGAAGGCCGGAATCCAGTCACTCATATGTGCGGCTCCCCGCACGCACGTGCGTCCGGTGCGGAAGAATGGGGCGGTGACCTCTCCTCGTTGCCCGCACCCGTCCGCCCCGGCTGCCCGGCTGATCGCCACCGACCTCGACGGCACGCTGCTGCGCGACGACAAGTCCGTCTCCGCGCGCACGGTCGCCGCACTCGCCGCGGCCGAGCAGGCCGGCATCGAGGTCTTCTTCGTCACCGGCCGCCCGGCCCGCTGGATGGACGTCGTCAGCGAGCACGTCCACGGCCACGGTCTGGCGATCTGCGCCAACGGCGCCGCCGTCGTCGACCTGCACGCGGGCGGCGCCTTCCTCGAAGTGCGCCCGCTGGAGCGGTCCGTCGCCCTCGACGTCGTACGGGCCCTGCGCGCCGCCGCGCCCGGCACCTCGTTCGCGGTCGAGCTGACCACCGGCATCCACTACGAGCCCCTGTACCCGCCGTTCTTCCTCGACCCCGGCGCGACCGTCGCCACCGCCGAGAAGCTCCTCTTCGAGGAGGCCCCGGGGGCCGCCGCCCCCGTGCTCAAGCTGCTCGCCCAGCACCCGGAGCTCGACCCCGACGCGTTCCTCGCGGTCGCGCGGGAGACGGCCGGGGACCGCGCCGCCATCACGCGGTCGAGCCCCACCGCCCTGATCGAGATCAGCGCCCACGGCGTCTCCAAGGCCTCGACCCTGGCCCGGTGCTGCGCCGAGCGCGGCATCACGGCCGAGGAGGTCGTCGCCTTCGGCGACATGCCCAACGACATCGAGATGCTGAGCTGGGCGGGCCGCTCGTACGCGATGGGCAACGCCCACCCGGACGTGATCGCCGCCGCCTCCGGCCGTACGGTCGGCAACAACGAGGACGGCGTGGCCGTCGTCATCGAACAGCTGGTGGCCGAGGCGACGGCCGCGAAGGGCCACTAGCTCGCCGGCCGGGCACCGCCTCCGCAAACGGCAGACGAGAGTGTGACGACAGGCCCTAGAGCGGCGCCTCCCACACCACCGTCGTACCGCCCCCGTCCTCGCCGATGCCCGGTCCGCACCAGCTCGCGCCGCCGAGCGACTCGGCCCGCCGCGCGAGGTTGCGCAGGCCGCTGCGCCGCCCGCCCGCCGGAAGGCCGATGCCGTCGTCGGCGACTTCGAGCCGTACTCCGGCGGAGCCGTCCGGCAGGGTGACGCCCGCGTCGACGACCACCTCGATGCGGCTCGCCTCCGCGTGCCGGAAGGCGTTGGAGAGCGCCTCGCGCAGCGCGGCGATGAGGTTCTTGCCGGTGAGTTCGCCGACCGTCGCGTCGATCGCGCCGAGGAAGCGGTGCGCGGGCTTGAAGCCGAGCGGCACGGCCGCCATGTTGATCTCCCGCAGGACGCGGGTGCGCAGCCCCGAGGGGGCTTCGGCGGGGCCCTGCTGGAGCGCGAAGATCGCCGTACGGATCTCCTGGATCGTCACGTCCAGTTCGTCCACGGCCTTGCCGACGCCCTCGCGCACGGCCGGAACGATCGACCTGCGCTGGGCGCCCTCCAGCATCATGCCGGTGGCGAAGAGCCGCTGGATGACGAGATCGTGCAGGTCACGGGCGATCCGGTCGCGGTCCTCGTAGACGGCGAGGCGCTCCCGGTCCCGTTGGGCGTCGGCCATCATCAGGGCGAGCGCCGCCTGCGAGGCGAACTGGGTCGCGAGCGTCCGCTCCGCCTCCGTGAACTGCCGCGCGCCCCGCACCCGGGGGGGTGGCGAGCGCGCCGAGCACCCGCCCGCCGCTCTGCAGCGGCAGCATCATGCTCGGGCCGTACGGGGAGGTCAGCCGGCTGATCATGCGCGGGTCCTTCGACGCGTCGTCGATGAAGACCGCCTCGCCGTCCAGGAGCTGTTCCACCACTGCGCTCTCGGGCGGGATCACCACGCCCAGCGACTTCGTGGGCCGGGGCGAGGAGACGGCGACGATCTCCAGGCCGCCGTCCTCGGCGGGCAGCAGCACGATGCCGGCGTCCGCGTCGGCGAGACGGCGGGCCTGTTCGGCGACGACGGCGAGGGCGTCGTCGGCGTCTCCGCCGGAGAGCAGCGCGGTGGTGACGGCGACCGAGCCGTCGATCCACCGCTCGCGCTGCCGGGCGGCCTCGTACAGCCGGGCGTTGCCGATGGCGATGCCCGCCTCGGTGGCGAGCACCCGAACCATGTGCACGTCGTAGTCGTTGAACTCGCCGCCGCCGTGCTTCTCCGCGAGGTACAGATTGCCGAAGATCTCGCCCTGGACGCGGATGGGGACGCCGAGGAAGGTCCGCATCGGGGGGTGTCCCGGCGGGAAGCCGGCCGAGCGCGGGTCGGTGGAGAGGTCGGCGAGGCGGATCGTCTGCGGGTCCTGGATCAGCGCGCCCAGCAGCCCGGCGTGGCCGTCGGGCCGGTGGCCGATGCGGCGGGCCACCTCCTCGTCGACGCCGAAGGTGACGAAGTCGGACAGGCCCTTGCCCTCGTCGTCGACGACCCCGATCGCGGCGTAGCGGGCGTCCGCGAGTTCGGCGGCGGTCTCGCAGATGCGGTCCAGGGTGGAGTGGAGTTCGAGCCCGGTACCGACCGAACGCATGGCCTCCAGGAGCTGCGGTACGCGGGCGGTCAGTTCCGTGGACAGCCCCTGGAGGCTGCGGGTGGCCTGTGTGGCGGCTTCCAGGGGGTCCGGGGCGTCGGACGCTTCGGCGGTCATGGCCTGAGCCTAGTAAGTCCTATTTGGCGAGAAAAGTCGGCTGGTCGCCGCCGGGGGCGGGCAGGGCGGCCTCGGGGCCGACGACGAGCAGGTCGGTCGCCCGTTCCTGGTCGAGCATCCGGCGCAGCGGGCCCTCCTCCGCGGCCAGTTCCGCGTACGGCCCGTGCTGCACGGTCCGTCCCCCGTCCAGGACGAGGACCTCGTCGACCGCGTCGAGTCCGTGCAGGCGGTGGGTGATGAGGAGGGTCGTACGGCCTTCCGTGGCCCGGAGCAGATCGTCGGTGAGCGCGTCGGCGGTGGCCAGGTCGAGGTGCTCGGCCGGCTCGTCGAGGACGAGTACCGGGAAGTCGGCGAGGAGGGCGCGGGCGAGCGCGAGCCGCTGGCGCTGGCCGCCGGAGAGCTGGGAGCCGTGCTCGCCCACGAGGGTGTCGAGCCCGGCGGGCAGAGCGTCCACCCAGTCGAGCAGCCGGGCCCGGCGGAGCGCCTCGCGCAGTTCCTCGTCGCTCGCGCCGGTACGGGCGAGCCGCAGGTTCTCCCGTACGGAGCTGTCGAAGAGGTGCGCGTCCTGAGCGCAGAGCCCGACGAGGCGGCGGACCGCGTCGCCGTCGAGCTCCCAGGCGGGCACGCCGCCGATCCGGTACATGCCGTGCTCCACGTCCAGGAACCGCAGCAGCACCTGGGCGAGCGTGGTCTTGCCGGAGCCGGAGGCGCCGACGACGGCGACCCGGCGCCCGGCCTCCAGGGTGAGCCGGAAGTCGGTGAGCGCGGCTCGTTCCTGGCCGGAGTGCCGGGCGGAGAGCCCGTCGAGCACCAGCGGGAACGGGCTCGCCGGGGGAGTCGCGGGCCGGACCGGCTCCCGTACGGGCACGGGCGCGTCGAGCACTTCGAAGACCCGCTCGGCGCTGTGCCTGACGCGCTGGCGGTACTGGACGGCGAGCGGAAGTCCGGTGACGGCCTCGAAGGCGGCGAGCGGGGTGAGGACGACCACGGCGAGGGCGACGCCGTCGAGCCTGCCGTCCGCCACGGCCCGCACGCCGACGAGCGCGGCGGCCACCACGGTCAGGCCGCAGACCAGGGCGGAGAGTCCGGCGCCGAGCGCGGTGGCGGCGGCCTGCCGGGAGGCGATGCCGGTGAGCGTCCGGTCGGCGGTCCGCGCCCGCTCGATCCGGCCGCGCAGCGCACCGGCCACGGTCAGTTCGGCGCAGCCGCGGAGCAGGTCGGCCACGGCGGTCGCGAGGGCGCCGCGCGCGGGGGCGAGCCGTCGTTCGGCACGCCGGGCGAGTGCTCCCGAAGCCGCCGGTACGAGGACGCCGGCGACCAGCAGGCCGACGGCGAGGACGGCACCGGCCTCGGGCAGCAGCCAGGCGGTGAACCCGGCGGAGGCGACGCCCACGACGAGCGCGGCGCCCGCCGGGAGCAGCCAGCGCAGCCAGTAGTCCTGGAGGGCGTCGACGTCCTGGACGAGCCGGGCGAGCAGGTCGCCCCGCCGGGTGCGGCGCAGTCCGGCCGGGGCGATCCGCTCCAGGCGCCGGTAGACGGAGACCCGGAGTTCGGCCAGCATCCGCAGGACGGCGTCGTGCGAGACGATCCGCTCCGCGTAGCGGAAGACCGCCCGCCCGATGCCGAAGGCGCGGGTGGCGGTGACGGCCACCATCAGATAGAGCACGGGCGGCTGTTCGGAGGCGCGGGAGATGAGCCAGCCGGACACGGCCATGAGGCCGACGGCGGAGCCGAGGGCGAGGCTGCCGAGCAGCAGGGCGAGCGCCATCCGCCCCTTGAGCTCCTCGGCCGTGCCCCGGACCCGGCCGAGGACGGAGCGAGGGGTGCGCTGGGGGGTGCTCACGACGCCGACGGCGTCGGGGGCGTCGGGGGCGTCGGGGCTGTCGGTCCCAGGCGCGGCGGCCTCGGTGGCCGCGGCCTCGGTGATCGCGACCTCAAGAGCGGCGGCCTCGGAGACGACAGCTTCATGGGCGCCCGCCTCAGAATCAGCCTCTCCCCCCTCCGCCGCCGGAACCACCCGCACCACCCGGTCCGCCACCGCGAGCAGCGCCGGGCGGTGGACGACGAGGAGCACGGTCCGGCCGGCGGCGAGGCGGCGGACCGCGTCGACCACGCCCGCCTCCGTCTCGCCGTCGAGCGCGGCCGTCGGCTCGTCGAGCAGCAGCAGCGGGCGGTCCGCGAGGAAGGCCCGGGCGAGCGCGAGG
Source organism: Streptomyces sp. Root1304 (assembly GCF_001426405.1). GTDB lineage: Bacteria > Actinomycetota > Actinomycetes > Streptomycetales > Streptomycetaceae > Streptomyces. The sequence goes on from NZ_LMEP01000024.1 coordinate 190,246, forward strand.
CGCTGCCGCTGTCCGGCCGAGAGCCCCACGCCGTCCTCACCGAGCGGGGTGTCGAGCCCCTGCGGGAGCCCGGCGACGAAGCCGTCCGCCCCGGCGTCCCGCAGCGCCTGCCGTACCGCCTCGTCCGAGGCGTCCGGGCGGGCGAGACGGACGTTCTCGGCGATCGTGCCCGCGAAGAGGTACGGCCGCTGCGGCACCCAGGCGATCCGCGACCGCCAGGCCTCCAGGTCGAGCGTGGCGAGGTCCTCTCCGCCGACGCGGACGGAACCGCCCTCCTCCGGCACCGCGAACCCGAGGACGACATCGAGCAGCGTCGACTTCCCGGCCCCGCTCGGTCCCACCAGGGCCACCGTCTCGCCCGGTTCGACCGTCAGCGTCGTCGCGTCGAGCGAGGGCTCGGCGCGCCCGGCGTGGCGTACCGTCACCCCTTCCAGCTCCAGGCGCACGGAGGCGGGGACGGCACGCGTTCCGCTCTCCCGCACCGGCTGCTCCAGGACGTCGAAGATCTCCTCCGCCGCCGCGAGCCCTTCCGCCGCCGCGTGGAACTGCGCTCCCACCTGCCGCAGCGGCAGATAGGCCTCCGGGGCCAGGATCAGGATGACGAGCCCGGTGTACAGGTCGAGCTCACCGTGGACGAGCCGCATGCCGATGGTCACGGCGACGAGCGCGACCGACAGGGTCGCGAGGAGTTCCAGGGCGAAGGAGGAGAGGAAGGCGATCCGCAAGGTGCGCATCGTCGCCTGCCGGTACTCGGAGGTGATCGTGCGGATCGACTCGGCCTGGGCCTTCGCCCGGCCGAAGATCTTCAGGGTGGGAAGCCCGGCCACCACGTCCAGGAAGTGCCCGGAGAGCCGGGAGAGCAGCTTCCACTGACGGTCCATCCGGGCCTGGGTGTACCAGCCGATCAGGATCATGAAGACCGGGATGAGCGGCAGGGTGACGACGATGATCACCGCCGAGACCCAGTCCTCGGTGACGATCCGGGCCAGCACCGCGACCGGCACGACCACCGCGAGGCCCAGTTGCGGCAGATAGCGGGCGAAGTAGTCGTCGAGGGCGTCCACCCCCCTCGTCGCGAGGGCGATGAGCGAGCCGGCCTTCTGGCCGCTCAGCCAGCCCGGCCCGAGCGCGGCCGCCCGGTCGAGCAGCCGGCCGCGCAGTTCGGACTTGACCGCCGCGCTCGCCCGGTGGGCGGCGAGCTCGGTCAGCCAGGAGACCAGCCCCCGGGCCGCCGCCACTCCGGCGAGCAGCAGCAGGGGGGTGGTCAGGGCGGAAACCGACTGGCCCTTCTGGAAGGACCCCACCACGATCTCGGCGATGAGCATCGCCTGGGCGATGACCAGCGCCGCCCCGACGAGGCCGAGTACGACCACCGCGATCAGAAAGACACGGGTGGCCCTGGCGTACCGGAGCAGGCGCGGATCGATCGGTTTCACGTGAAACATGCTCCCCTGAGAAGGGCCGGCTAGTGGGTCTCGGCGATGTGCTGCGTACCGATCCGCTTGCGGAACACCCAGTACGTCCAGCTCTGGTAGAGCAGCACCAACGGGGTCGCGATCGCCGCGCACCAGGTCATGATCTTGAGCGTGTACGGGCTCGACGACGCGTTCGTCACGGTAAGACTCCACTCGGGGTTGAGCGAAGAGGGCATGACGTCCGGGAACAGCGCGAGGAAGAGCATCGCCACGGCGGCGGCGATGGTGACGCCCGAGAGCGCGAACGACCAGCCCTCGCGCCCGGCCCTGATCGCGACGATGGCGCCGACGAGCGCCACCACGGCGACCAGCATCGCCGCGAGGCTCCAGCTGTCACCCGTGTCGACCTGGGTCCAGATCAGGAAGACGAGCGCGAGCACCGCCGTGACCAGGCCGAGCTTGAGCGCGAGCGCCCGTGCCCGCACCCGGATGTCACCGACCGTCTTGAGCGAGGCGAAGACCGCGCCGTGGAAGGTGAAGAGGGTGAGCGTGACCAGGCCGCCGAGGATCGCGTACGGGTTGAGCAGGTCCCAGAAGTTGCCGACGTACTCCATGTCCCCGTCGATCTTCACGCCCCGGACGATGTTGCCGAAGGCCACGCCCCAGAGGAGCGCGGGGATCAGCGAGGTCCAGAAGATGGCCTGTTCCCAGTTGCGCTGCCAGTTCTCCTCGGGCCGCTTCGCCCGGTACTCGAAGGCGACGCCCCGGACGATCAGGCAGACCAGGATGATCAGCAGCGGCAGGTAGAAGCCGGAGAAGAGCGTCGCGTACCACTCGGGGAAGGCGGCGAAGGTCGCGCCGCCGGCGGTGAGCAGCCAGACCTCGTTGCCGTCCCAGACGGGCCCGATGGTGTTGATGAGGACCCGCTTCTCGGCCCGGTCGCGGGCGAGCAGCTTGGTCAGGATGCCGACCCCGAAGTCGAATCCCTCCAGGAAGAAGTAGCCGATCCAGAGGACGGCGATGAGTACGAACCAGACGTCGTGGAGTTCCATGCCTCGATCTCCTGAGCCTCAGTACGAGAAGGCCATGGGGCGGTCGGGGTCACGAGAGTCCCCGCCGATCTTGGTGGGCGGGTTGAGGTCGTCCTCGGTGAGCTCCGGCGGGCCCGCCTTGACGTACTTCACGAGGAGCTTGACCTCGATCACGGCGAGGATCGCGTAGAGCGAGGTGAAGACGATCATCGAGGTGAGCACCTCGCCCTGGGAGACACCGGGGGAGACCGCGTCCCGGGTGCGCAGCACGCCGTAGACGACCCAGGGCTGACGGCCCATCTCGGTGAAGATCCAGCCCCAGGAGTTGGCGATGAGCGGGAACGCCATGGTCCAGAGGGCGACGATCCAGTACCACTTGCCCAGGCGGGGGCTGAGTGCCTTCCGCTTGAACAGGACCAGGTTCGGCACCTCGTCCTCACCGGTCCGCATCCCGGGGGCCAGCATGAACTTCTTGCGGGTCAGCCAGAGGCCGAGCACACCGATGCCCAGCGAGGCCATGCCGAAGCCGATCATCCAGCGGAATCCCCAGTACGCGACGGGGATGTTGGGCCGGTAGTCGCCGGGCCCGAACTTCTCCTGCTCGGCCTTGTTGACGTCGTTGATGCCCGGGACGTACGAGGTGAAGTCGTCGTTGGCGAGGAAGGAGAGCAGGCCGGGGATCTCGATGGCGACCGTGTTGTGGCCCTTCTCGACGTCGCCGTACGCGAACACCGAGAAGGGTGCGGGCGCCTCGCCGTCCCAGAGCGCCTCGGCGGCGGCCATCTTCATGGGCTGCTGCTTGAACATGACCTTGCCGAGCAGGTCACCGCTGATGGCGGTGCCGAGTCCCGCGATGATCAGGGTGATGAGGCCGAGCCGCAGCGAGGTCCGCATCACCGGGATGTGCTTCTTGCGTGCCAGGTGGAAGGCGGAGATGCCGACCATGAACGCGCCGCCGACCAGGAAGGCCGCCGTCATGGTGTGGAAGAACTGGGTGAGGGCGGTGTTCTGGGTGAGCACGTGCCAGAAGTCGGTGAGCTCGGCCCGGCCGCGCTCCTCGTTGATCCGGTAGCCGACCGGGTGCTGCATCCAGGAGTTGGCCGCGAGGATGAAGTACGCGGAGAGGACGGTGCCGATCGACACCATCCAGATGCAGGCGAGGTGGATCCGCTTCGGGAGCTTGTCCCAGCCGAAGATCCACAGACCGATGAAGGTCGACTCGAAGAAGAAGGCGATGAGCGCCTCGAAGGCGAGCGGCGCCCCGAAGATGTCACCCACGAACCGGGAGTAGTCGGACCAGTTCATGCCGAACTGGAACTCCTGGACGATGCCGGTGACGACACCCATGGCGATGTTGATCAGGAAGAGCTTGCCCCAGAACTTCGTCGCCCTGAGGTACTTCTCCTTCTCCGTCCGCACCCAGGCGGTCTGCAGTCCGGCGGTGAGCGCGGCGAGGGAGATCGTCAGGGGGACGAAGAGGAAGTGGTAGACGGTGGTGATGCCGAACTGCCAGCGCGCCAGGGTCTCTGGCGCCAGAGCGAGGTCCACGTCGTTTTCTCCTTACATCGCCGTGGTCACATCGGCAGTTTGCCCTGCTGATCCCACACATTAAGGGAGCAACCAGGACACGCTTGTGAACGCGTTCACATTCACAAGCATTATGGCTCATACGAAATCCGTATCTTCTAGGGGGGGTCCCCTCCCCCTAGAAGGGTCCCCTCCCCCTTGGACCCGCACACACAGCGACCCCCACGAGCGGGACGCTCGCGGGGGTCGGGATTCTGTCGGGGCGGGCCGTCGGCCGCCCGCCGGGGCGGTCAGCCCTCCTCGCGGAAGCCTTCCGCCGCCTTCAGGAACAGGTCGTTCGCCTCGGTCTCGCCGATCGTGACGCGCACGCCCTCGCCCGCGAACGGCCGCACCACCACGCCATGGCGCTCGCACTCCGCCGCGAAGTCCATGGTCCGCTCGCCCAGCCGCAGCCAGACGAAGTTGGCCTGGGTGTCCGGCACGGTCCAGCCCTGGGCCACCAGCCCCGCGTGGACCCGCTCGCGCTCGGCCACCAGGGAGCCGACCCGCCCGAGCAGCTCGTCCTCGGAACGCAGCGAGGCCACCGCCGCGTCCTGCGCCAGCTGGCTCACGCCGAACGGCACCGCCGTCTTGCGCAGCGCCGCCGCCACCGGCTCGTGGGCGACCGCGAAGCCGACCCGCAGGCCGGCCAGGCCGTACGCCTTGGAGAAGGTGCGCAGCACGGCGACGTTCGGCCGGTCGCGGTAGAGCTCGATGCCGTCCGGGATCTCGGTATCGCGGACGAACTCGCGGTACGCCTCGTCGATGACCACCAGAACATCGGAGGGCACGCGGTCGAGGAAGCGCTCCAGCTCGGCCCGACGCACCGCGGTGCCCGTGGGGTTGTTGGGGTTGCAGACGAAGATCAGCCGGGTCCGGTCGGTGATCGCCGCGGCCATCGCGTCGAGGTCGTGCACCTCGCCGTCGGTCAGCGGCACCTGCACCGAGGTGGCACCGCTGATCTGCGTGATGATCGGGTACGCCTCGAAGGAGCGCCAGGCGTAGATGACCTCGTCACCCGGGCCCGAGGTCGCCTGGAGGAGCGACTGGGCGACGCCGACGGAACCGGTGCCGGTCGCGATGTGCGAGACGGGCACGCCGAAGCGGTCGGCCAGCTCCTCGGTGAGCCCCGTGCAGGCCATGTCCGGGTACCGGTTGAAGTTCGCGGCGGCGGCCAGCGTGCTCTCCATGACCCCCGGCAGCGGCGGGTAGGGGTTCTCGTTGGAGGACAGCTTGAAGGCCACCGGGCCGCCCGAGGCCGCCGGCCTGCCCGGCTTGTAGGTGGGGACGCCGTCCAGCTCGGCGCGCAGCTTCGGGCTGCCCGTGCTCGTCCCGCTGGTCTCGCTCACAGTGTGGCCTCCTCGACCGTCCGTACCGCCAATGCTCCTCACCTTAAGAGGATTCGCCTCTGCTGCGAATGGGCTGTGGACAACAGGAGGGACACGCTGTGGACACGGCGCCGCTCATCCTCCGGAGCAGGGGGGCGCGCGGTTGGGTGGCACGCGCCGGTGGCGGGCGCCGTGGCGCGCATCCCCCGTAGAGGTGAGTTGAGACCTCTTCGAGACCTCGCCCCCTCGCCAGGCCTATGCCGTTCGACGACCACGGAACCCACGGTAATGACCCTAACTACCTTGGATTTAGCGCCTCTTACTAGTTTTCGATCATGCAGAAACGTGCCTGTCAATGCCTGCATATGCGACCGGCCCAACCGCCCCTCATCGCCCTACTATCGGCTCGCCATGACAGCAGCAGGGAAGCACCAGGTGAGCCGGGCACAGACCCGGGGAAGCCGGCAGGGCCGGGCAGGCATCCGGGACGTGGCCGCCGCCGCCGGGGTCTCCATCACGACTGTCTCCGACGCGCTCAACGGCAAGGGCCGACTCCCCGACGCCACCCGGCGTCACGTCCGCGAAGTCGCCGACCGGCTGGGCTATCGCCCCTCCGCGGCGGCCCGCACGCTCCGCACAGGCAAGTCGGGGCTCATCGGCCTGACCGTGACCACGTACGGGGATGAACCTTTCACCTTCACCGAATTCGCGTACTTCGCGGAGATGGCCAGAGCCGCCACATCGGCCGCACTCGCCCGGGGCTACGCCCTGGTCATCCTCCCCGCCACCTCCCGACATGACGTCTGGTCGAACGTCGCCCTCGACGGCACCGTCGTCATCGACCCCTCCGACCACGACCCGGTCGTCACCGAACTGGTCCGCCAGGGCCTGCCCGTCGTCTCCGACGGACGCCCCGCCGGCACCCTCCCGGTCACCGCCTGGGTCGACAACGACCACGAAGCCGCCGTCCTCGATCTGCTCGACCACCTCGCCGACGCCGGCGCCCGCCGCATCGGCCTCCTCACCGGAACCACCACCGACACGTACACCCGCCTGTCCACCACCGCGTACCTGAACTGGTGCGCACGGGTGGGCCAGGACCCCGTCTACGAGGCCTACCCGGCGCACGACCCGTGCGCGGGCGCCGTCGCGGCCGACCGGCTGCTCGCCCGACCGGACCGGCCCGACGCCGTGTACGGCCTCTTCGACCCCAACGGAACCGACCTCCTCGCGGCCGCGCGCCGCTACGGACTCCGCGTCCCGGACGACCTGCTGCTGGTGTGCTGCAGCGAGTCGACCGTCTACGCCACCACCGAACCGCCCATCACGACGCTCTCGCTCAAACCGCGCCGGATCGGCACGGCCGTCGTCCAGCTCCTCATCGACGCCATCGAGGGGATCGACACCGACGGACCGGTCGAGCAGGTGATACCGACCGAACTCATCGTCCGCACCTCCTCGCAGCGCCGTTCACCCCGAACGACGGTCAGTCCGCCGCGCCAACCCTCGAAGGACTGAACTCTCCGACGGGTCGTCACCCCACCGCCGTCCCGCCCCTGCCCGTGGGCCGGGACGGCGAAACCGGCCGGCACACCGGCCCCAACCCTGGACTGGACCTTCTCAATTCGGGCGAAACAACCGGTGAACCCGGAGTGGACCCGGATTCACCACCCCTGGTGCGTCACACAGGACGACCCTCATTCCTATGATGGGCGCACGACATCGCGGACCACCCCCACCAGGCCGGTCCGCGATGTGCAGGGCATCGCGACGGTGGTGGAGGGGTCCATGACTCAGGGGGCCGGGCAGGAGCCCGTGGCGCGCACGGCGACATTGCGTGACTTCCGTGTACCGCCGTACGCCCGTGTGCCCGTACAGGGCCACGCCACCGATCCGACGAGTACGGAACCCCTGCCGGTCCCGCCACCGGCCGAGACCCCACCCACCGAACACCCGCCGCAGCCCGAGCACGCCCCGCGGCCGACGCGGTCGCACCCCGCCGCGGCGTACGCGATGGCGAGCCCCCCGGCGGCCTCACCGGCACCGGCGAGCCCCCCGGCGCCCGCTCCCGCAGCCGAACCCGCGCCGGCGACCGCGCCCGCACCGGTTCCGGCCCCCGCGACCGCACCGGCTCCGGTCTCCGCGGCCACGCCCGCACCGGCTCCCGCAGCCGCGCCCGCGCCCACCGCGCCCCTGCCCGCCGAGCCGACCCTGCTCCTCGGGCGCCGCACCACGCCCGCGTCCGGTTCCTCCATCGTCTCCGTCGCCACCGGTCACCCCGGCAACGCCTTCCCGGACGGCGGCCTCCCGGAGGGGTACACCCCCACGGAGCGCGACCTCCCGATCATCAACCGCGGCGACACCGTGCAGGTCCCGGTCACCCCCGAGCCCGCCCCCGCCGCCGAGCCCGCCCCCGGGAACGGCGAGGGACCCGGCCCGCTCTTCGTCGTCGGCGACGTCCACGGCTACCTCGACGAACTCGTCGCCGCCCTGCACGCCCAGGGCCTCATCGACGAGAACGGCAACTGGTCCGCCGGGAACGCCCGCCTCTGGTTCCTCGGCGACTTCACCGACCGCGGCCCCGACGGCATCGGCGTCATCGACCTGGTCATGCGCCTCTCCGCCGAGGCGGCCGCCGCCGGCGGCTACTGCAAGGCCCTCATGGGCAACCACGAGCTCCTGCTCATCGGCGCCAAGCGCTTCGGCGACACCCCGGTGAACTCCGGCGCGGGCACCGCCACCTTCCAGGCCGCCTGGCTGCTCAACGGCGGCCAGAAGCACGACATGGACCGGCTCCAGGACGTCCACCTCCAGTGGATGTCCCGGCTCGACGCCGTGGTGAGCGAGGACGACCACCTCCTCCTCCACTCCGACACCACCGCGTACCTCGAATACGGCCAGACCATCGAGGACGTCAACGACACGGTCCACGAGATCCTCAACCGGAACGACGCCGACGAGGTCTGGGACGTCTTCCGGAAGTTCACCAAGCGCTTCGCCTTCCGCGACGAGGGCGGCCCGCAGGCCGTTCAGGAGCTGCTCTCCACCTACGGCGGCCATCGGATCGTGCACGGCCACAGCCCGATCCCGTACCTCCTCGGCCAGGTCGGCACGGAGGACGGCGAGGACAGCTCGGGACCGGTCGTCGACGGCCCGCACGTGTACGCCGACGGGCTCGCCATCGCCATGGACGGCGGCGTGACCATGGCCGGAAAGCTACTGGTCGTCCAACTCCCCCTGGACGGCTGACGCATCACCCTGCGCATCCGGGGAAGTCGAATTCCGGAAACACTCTGTCAGCCTGTGGCATCGCCGCAATACCATCGGGTCCATCCGTAGCAGGCTCTCCTCCGTTTCCGCTCGACCGACCGTTTCGCCACGGCTGATCCGCGCCTACGGAGCATCGGGGGATGCACATGAACGTGGCTCCGCACCTGCTGACCGAGGACCGCGCCGAATACGAGCGCGTCCTCGACGACGCACTGAGCACCGCCCACGCACGTCCGGATCTCGACGGAGTCGGAACCCGGCTCACCGTCGCCCAACTGCGCGCCATGACGCTCAACGCGACAGCGCTGGTCACGGCCGCCGCGGCAAGCGAGTACGACCACTTCGTGAAGGTCCGCGAGCAGCGGCGAGCCCCCGCCGCACCCCGAATACCCACGGGCACGGCCACCACCGCCGGTGCCGGGGTCGTCGCGATCGTCACCGTCATGGTGCCCGTCCTCGCGGGCACGACGGCCGTGGTGCTCCTCCTCGCCGGCGCGGTCCTGCACGCCCTCACCCCCACCGTGAGGTTCGGCGAGACCCTGCTGACGGCCGGCCTCGTCTTCGCCGCCCTCGCCGCCGCCGGCCTGCTCTCCGCGGGAGCCGGCCTCCTCGTGACCGCCCTGCGCAACGCACCCGCCGAGGCCCTGCCCCTCGACGTCGAACTCACCCGCGCACGCGAGGCCTGGCGCCACGCCCTCCTGGAACGCGGCATCCTCCCCTTCCTCCGCGACGCCCTCGCCGCCGCGGCACCCCCGGACGCGATCGGCTAGACGCCCTTCTTTTCGGCACACAGGGTGAAGGAGGAATCGGCGGGTCTGACCTGCCAGTGATACCCGTCCCATCCGGTGGAGGCCGGCCAGCCGGGGACAGTGGAGGGAGAGCAGGTGGCAGCAGGGTCGTCGAACCGCCGTAGGACCTGCCACAGCGTCGCGTCGGCCGGCAGCTCCCCGTCACACTCCATAGGATTTGGTGCCTTCGTGTCCCAGAAGCACTGCCCCTGCCTGATGTTCTCGATGGAGTAAGGGGCAGTGTCGAGGAAGTGGTCGTGGACGTAGTTCCAGATCGGCTGGTTGAAGATGAGACCCACCACCACCGCCAGCCCGGCAAGCCCCTTGAAGAGTTCCCAGCCGTCGCTCCCGGTCTTCGCCTCGGGCTTGGAGGGCACCCTGGCCGTAGCGGGCCTCGGTGCCTTCACCACCGGCTTCGGTGGCGTCGGCGTCGGCTTAGGCATCGGCGGTGTCGGCTTCTCCGCCTCCCCCTGCCCCCGCAATACGGCCGCCGCGCGATACGCGCTCATCCGGTCGCCCGGGGCCTTCTCGGTGAAGCTCTCGATGACTGCTGCGAGCCGCCCGTCGGCCTTCGACGGCTTGGGCAGTGTGTCGAGCAGCACCGCCGACAGGCTCGCCATGCCGGAGCCGCGGTCGAACGGTGAGACCCCCTCGACCGCGTGGTACAGCGTCACCCCGAGCGAGAAGAGATCCGAGGCCGGTGTCGCGGCGTGGCCGCGTGCCCGCTCCGGCGCCATGTACTCCAGCGAGCCGATGACCATGTCCTGGGCCGTCATGGGCGACTGGCCGAACTGCTTGGCGATGCCGAAGTCGGTCAGCATCACCGTGCCGTCCTCGGCGAGCAGGATGTTGGCGGGCTTCACATCACGATGGACGATGTCGGCGTCGCGGCAGGCCTCGAGCGCCGCCAGCATCGCCAGCGCCACCTTCTCGCCCAGCTCCCGTGACACCGCGCCGTTCAGGCGGATCTCGTCGGCCAGCGAGCGGCCCACAACGTACTGCATCACCGTCCACGGCACACCGCGTTCCACCACGACGTCGTGCACGGTGACGATGTTCGGGTGATCACGCAGCTGTGCGGCGTGGCGGGCCTCCCATGCGGCGCGCTCCACGCGCTCGACGGTCTCCTCGGACGTACTGCCCGAGGGGACGTACACCTCCTTGATGGCGACGTCGACGTTCAGCCCCTGGTCGCGGGCTCTCCAGACCCGGCCGAACCCGCCGGCGCCCAACGGCTCGATGAGCTCGTAACGGCCGTTGGCCAGGAGGAGACCAGGCGTGGCCTCGGTGGGTGGAACACCCTGCGGACGCGGTGACGTGGACAAAGGGACCCCCGATGACAGATGCGCAAGGAACGATCGAGCATCGATCAGAAGGCTACTGTCACGTACAGCTTCCGCGGGGGACTCTTCACGTTCTGTCAGACCGCGACCTCGATCACTCGTCCCGGGTCCCCCGGAGCGTGTTCCGGGGGACCCGGGACGTCAGGGGATCAGTCCGCCAGCGGCAGGTAGAGCCGGTTCCCCTGCGCGGCGAACTCGGCCGACTTGGCCAGCATCCCCGCCCGGGCCTCGTCCTCGCCGGCCAGCGGGTCGTCGCCGCCGAACTGCTCGGTGATGCTCCGGCTGATCTTCATCGAGCAGAACTTCGGCCCGCACATGGAACAGAAGTGCGCGGTCTTCGCGGGCTCCGCCGGCAGCGTCTCGTCGTGGAACTCGCGGGCCGTGTCCGGGTCGAGGGCCAGGTTGAACTGGTCCTCCCAGCGGAACTCGAACCGCGCGTCCGACAGCGCGTCGTCCCACTCCTGCGCGCCCGGGTGCCCCTTCGCGAGGTCCGCCGCGTGCGCCGCGATCTTGTACGTGATGACGCCGGTCTTCACGTCGTCCTTGTTCGGCAGGCCCAGGTGCTCCTTGGGCGTGACGTAGCAGAGCATCGCCGTGCCCCACCAGGCGATCATCGCCGCACCGATGCCCGAGGTGATGTGGTCGTACGCGGGCGCCACGTCGGTCGTCAGCGGGCCGAGCGTGTAGAACGGCGCCTCCTCGCAGATCTCCTGCTGGAGGTCGATGTTCTCCTTGATCTTGTGCATCGGGACGTGCCCGGGGCCCTCGATCATCGTCTGGACGTTGTGGCGCTTGGCGATCGTGTTGAGCTCGCCGAGCGTGCGCAGCTCCGCGAACTGCGCCTCGTCGTTGGCGTCCGCGATCGAGCCGGGCCGCAGGCCGTCGCCGAGCGAGTACGTGACGTCGTACGCCGCCAGGATCTCGCAGAGCTCCTCGAAGTTCGTGTAGAGGAAGTTCTCCTTGTGGTGCGCGAGGCACCAGGCGGCCATGATCGAGCCGCCGCGCGAGACGATGCCGGTCTTGCGGCGCGCGGTGAGCGGCACGTACGGCAGGAGTACGCCGGCGTGCACGGTCATGTAGTCCACGCCCTGCTCGGCCTGCTCGATGACCGTGTCCTTGTAGATCTCCCAGGTCAGGTCCTCGGCGCGGCCGTCGACCTTCTCCAGGGCCTGGTAGAGCGGCACGGTGCCGATCGGGACGGGGGAGTTGCGCAGGACCCACTCGCGGGTGGTGTGGATGTTGCGGCCGGTGGACAGGTCCATGACCGTGTCGGCGCCCCACTTGGTCGCCCAGGTCATCTTCTCCACCTCCTCCTCGATGGAGGAGGTGACGGCGGAGTTGCCGATGTTGGCGTTGACCTTCACCAGGAACCGCTTGCCGATGATCATCGGCTCGATCTCCGGGTGGTTGACGTTCGCCGGGAGCACGGCACGGCCGGCCGCGATCTCCTCCCGTACGACCTCGGGGGAGACGTTCTCCCGGATCGCCACGTACTCCATCTCCGGGGTGATCTCGCCCCGGCGGGCGTACGCGAGCTGCGTCACGGCCTGTCCGTCGCGGCCCCGGCGCGGCAGGCGCGGGCGCCCGGGGAAGACCGCGTCGAGGTTCTTCAGCCCGCCGCCGCGCGGCGAGGTGTGCTTGATGCCGTCGTCCTCGGGGCGGGCCGGGCGGCCCGCGTACTCCTCGGTGTCGCCGCGCGCGATGATCCAGTTCTCGCGCAGCGGCGGAAGGCCCCGACGGACGTCGGTGTCGACCGTGGGGTCGGTGTACGGGCCGGACGTGTCGTACAGCGTGACGTCCTTGCCGTTGGTGAGGTGCACCTGACGGACCGGCACCCGGAGGTCCGGGCGCGAGCCCTGGACGTACCCCTTGTGCCAGCCCGGCGTGCGCTCCCGCTCGTCGGCCCGGTTCTGGTCGGAGGCAGGCGTGCGTGCATCCTGAATGGTCATGAGACCGATCTCCCTACGCCGGCATTACCCGGTAACAGGTTCGGCGGTCGGCGCAGCCTCCTCCCGTACGTACGTCCAGTACGCGCGTACGGTGATCAGCGCCCTCTCAGCCCGGTGCTCCGAGCTCCCGCGTGTGCAAAGGTGCCACCACGCTAGCGGCATCCCTGGCGTGCTGAACAGTGGGCCCCCGACGTTCTTGCGATGATCGGCCGGTGACTCTCCCCCGACAGACTCCCGAGCCCCACGGCCACCACCACGGTCAGGACCCCGGTCCCGGCCACGGCGGGGGCCATGGTCCCGGCGCTGGTGGCGGGCACGGCGGCGGCTCCTCCCACGGGCACGGCCACAGCCACAGCCACGGCCCCGCCGCCCCCGTCTCCCGTCATCTGCGCAGGGTCATCGCCGCGATCCTGATCCCGTTCGCGACGGCCGTCGTGGTCGGCCTCGTCGTCCTGTGGCCCGGCGGCGCCCCGGCGCACGAACGCACCGGGGTCGGCTTCGACCGGCAGACGCAGCAGGGCGAGGTCGTCTCCGTGCAGCAGGTCGACTGCGCGGCCGTGAACGCCGGGCAGGTCCCGCCCACCGGGGACACCTCGACCCCGGAGGGGCGCGAGGCGGTCAACGCCCAGCAGGGTCAGTGCAAGAAGGCGACGATCGAGGTCACCACCGGCCCGGAGAAGGGGCGGCAGTTCACCGAGATCATCCAGCCCGACGCGACGCGCCAACTGCACGAGGGACAGGGCGTGGTCGTGGCGTACGCCCCCGACGCCCCCCGCGACCTGCAGTACTCGGTCACGGACGTGAACCGCAAGGTCCCGATGGCGATCCTCGCCGGCATCTTCGCCCTCGCGGTGGTGCTCGTCGGCCGGATGCGGGGCGTGATGGCGCTCGTCGCGCTCGTCGTGAGCTTCCTGATCCTGACGTTCTTCATCCTGCCGGCGATCCTGGAGGGATCGAATCCGCTGGTCGTGGCGGTGGTCGGGTCGAGCGCGATCATGCTGATCGCGCTCTACATGTGCCACGGCCTGTCGGCCCGCACCTCGGTCGCGGTGCTCGGGACGCTGATCTCCCTGCTGCTCATCGGTCTGCTCGGCTCGCTCTTCATCGGCTGGGCCTCGCTCACCGGCAACACCGACGACTACACCGGTCTGATCCACGGGCTGTACCCGGACATCGACATGTCCGGTCTGCTGCTGGCCGGCATCATCATCGGTTCGCTCGGCGTGCTCGACGACGTGACGGTCACCCAGACCTCGGCGGTCTGGGAACTGCACCAGGCCGATCCGGCCATGGGGCCGCGCGCGCTGTACCGGGCCGGGATCCGGATCGGCCGCGACCACATCGCCTCGGTCGTGAACACGCTCGTGCTGGCGTACGCGGGTGCCGCCCTCCCGCTGCTGCTGCTGTTCTCGATCGCGCAGAGCAGTACGGGGACGGTGGCCAACAGCGAGCTGGTCGCCGAGGAGATCGTCCGGACGCTCGTCGGGTCGATCGGTCTGGTCGCGTCCGTACCGGTCACCACGGCGCTCGCGGCCCTGGTCGTCTCCGCCGACCGGACGGCTCCCGGGGCCGGTCCGGGAGAGGGCGGCCGTGGGGGAACGGGCGGTCGGCCGGAGGTCCGTAAGCCTGCCGGGGTACGGGGTGGACGGCGACGTCGCGCCAAGTGACGGTCCGGGCCGGGGCGGACGGCCGGGAGGGGCCGCCGGATCAGGCGGCCGGCCCGGCGTTCTCCTCGGCCAGAATCCGGCCCAGCGCGGCCTCCAGGTTGTCCTCGAAGTCGCCGAGTGTCCGTTCCTGACCGAGCGGAACGAGCTTGTCCGTTCGGTCGAGGAACGCGACGAGCGGCGGCGCGCTGGCCCGGAACAGGGCGCGGTCGCCACCGACCTGGAGCCTGATGGAGACGTCCGAGAGCCCCTCGGGCTCCGTCGGGGCGATGTGCACATCGCCGTCCCCGCTGGGCCCGTTGATCCCGTCGAGCAGCAGTTCCCTACCGAACGCCCAGGTCACAGGCGCGTCTCCGGGGAGGTGGAAGGTCATCCGCACCGCGTAGGGATCACCGGTCTCGTAGCGCAGCTCGACCGGAATCTTGAAGGAGAGCTCCTCGGAGACGAGGAAGCTCATCAGGACCTCGGCCTGAACCGACTCTCGCATCATGTACCCCGCAGTAGATGAAGCAGTTGTGTAAACACAGCTGCTGAAAGCTGTGACCGAAACGGCCAGGAATGATCCCCCGTGGCCCTCTTGACGCAATCGTGCTGTAAGCGCTAGCAGATCACAAGGAGTGATTTTTCAGATACTGATAGAGAACGCGAGCGAGCTGAAGAGCCTTCCGATCTCCGTACGTAGCCGCTCGACTGCTGGGAGCAACCGTTCTTCCTGGTGGAGAGGGAGGGAAATCGCCATTGCGGCCGCCGCGGAGCCCGCGGTGATGGGGATGGCGGCACAGACCGTGCCGAGCGCATATTCCTGGCGCTCCACCAAAGGCTCCATTCGCCCCAAACCGGCCAAACGATCCAAAAGGACGCGGCGGTTACGCACCGTATACGGGGTGATGGCTTCGACCGGATGACGGTCGAGGTGGTCTTGACGAGATTTCAGATCGAGTTGACTCAACAGACATTGCCCGATCGCGTGGGCGTGCCCGGTCTCGCGGAAGTCGGCCCATTCCTCCACTGCGGGGGCGGAAGGGGTGTCCGCGACGGCGACGAGTTCGATCTCGCCCTCGCGGTAGAGGGCGAAGTACACCGGCACACCGATCTCGTCCCGCCAGCGGGCAAGGGAGTCTTCGATCTTGATGCGACGATTCTGCACAGCCTCGCCGCCGGCCAGTCGGACGGCGGCCTCACCCAGCACGAACACGCCCTTCTCACGGCGCAGATAGCCCTCGTGCGTCAGGGTGCGGAGCAGGTGGTACGTGGTGGGCAGCGGAAGGCCCGTCTCACGGGCGAGCTGTTTGGCCGGGGCGCCTTCCGGATGGGAGGACACGGCCTCCAGAAGTCTCAGCGCACGCTGCACCGAGCCGATCAGGGTAGGCGCAGCTGTCTGCGTAGCCGTGGCCAAAGGTCACCCCCAGGCGTGACGACGGGTGCATCGCACCCGCCCGCGGGGGCCGCCCCCGCGCGCCCGCCGGGCCTGGGAAACCGCTGGTCAGTAGGGAGGTCTACGCCTGTAGTCCCCAACACGGCGGAGAGATTCCACTCTAGTGGCAGCCCCTGGGCCCATGCTCTGATTCGACCTGCGCGTTCCCCCGGCCGGGCTAATACCCTCCGTCGGCTTCATACCGATCAGTAGCTTGTGCTACCAGTCCTCTCGCGAGCGACCGGAGGAGCTGAACTTCCGTACGACGTACACCAGTCCGGCGACGAGGGCCACGAACAGCAGCACCTTGAAGAGCAGCCCGACCACGACGGTCAGGACACTGGTGATCAGTCCACCGAAGACGAGCAGGGCGAGGGCCGGTATGGCGACCCACTTCACCCACCAGGGCATCCCCGCGAGAATCTGCTGCACGGCCATCGTCCTACCTCGCTCTCGAAGATCTGTTCCACGCACTCCGCGCCGAACACCTCCAAGGCTAGGGTCCGTACGTGACCCACGGGGGCCCTGCGGCCCCCGCTCTCCCCTGATCCGACCCCTAAGGGGTCCGGGACTCCCCGGGCACCGGACCTCAGGGGCCCCCTCAGGGCATCGGGTTCCGGAGACCTCTCCGGAGCCTCACGCCTCCGCCGGCGAGAAGACCACCATCACCCGCAGGTCCTCGCTGATGTGGTGGAACCGGTGCTCCACCCCGGCCGGCACATAGACCACGCTGCCCCGCGCCACCTGGGTCGTCTCCGTCCCCACCGTGATCGCCGCCCGGCCGCTCACCACGAAGTACACCTCGTCCTGGCCGTGCGGCTGCTGCGGGTCGAGCTCCCCGGCGTCCAGCGCGTACAGGCCCACCGACATGTTCCGCTCCCGCAGGAACTGGAGATACGCGCCCTGGTTCGCGGCACGCTCCGCCTCCAGTTCGTCCAGTCGGAATGCCTTCATCGCCTGTCAGCCCCTGCCCTCGGCCCGATCATGTCTGCCACGATCAGACACATGATGAATTTCGTAGTCAAGACGCTCGCCAACGCGGGCGCCCTCGGAGTCGCCATCTGGCTGCTCGAGGACATCACCCTGACCGGTGAGAGCACCGGCAAGAAGGCCCTGACCCTCATTCTCGTCGCCCTGGTCTTCGGGCTCGTGAACTTCCTGGTCAAGCCGGTCGTCAAGCTCCTGACGCTTCCTCTCTTCATTCTGACCCTCGGCCTGATCACCCTGGTGGTCAACGCCCTGATGCTGCTGCTCACCTCGTGGCTGGCCGAGCAGTTCGACCTCAGCTTCCACGTGGAGGGCTTCTGGACCGCCGTCCTCGGCGGCCTGATCATCTCCGTCGTCTCGTGGGCGCTGAACGTCGTGCTCCCCGACGGTGACTGAGTGCGGCCCATGACCTACCGCGTCTGCTTCGTCTGCACCGGCAACACCTGCCGCTCGCCGATGGCCGAGCACGTCTTCCGCAGACATGTGGAAGAGGCCGGCCTCGGCGGGCTGGTGGTGGTCGAGAGCGCCGGCACCGGAGTCCGGTGCGAGGGCGAAGACGCCAACCCGCGCACGGTCTCCGTACTCGAGGAGAACGGCTACGCCTCCGCACACACCGCCCGTCGGTTCCGGGCCTCCTGGTTCCCGGCCATCGACTTGGTGATCGCGCTGGACGAAGGGCACCTGCGGGAGCTCCACCGGCTCGCCCGCACGCCCGAGGAGGCGGCCCGGGTACGGCTGCTGCGCTCCTACGACCCGGCCGCCGGGGACGCGCTCGACGTCCCCGACCCGTACTCCGGGGGCCGTGAGGAGTACGAGGAGTGTCTTGAGATGGTGGAGGCGTCGAGCGGAGGACTGCTCGCGGCCGTACGCCTGGAACTGGAGGATCGGACACCGTGAGCGACATGGACATCGGCGACGGCACCCGCGCCGTGCGGGCAGGGCTTCCCGAGCCGGTGAAGTACGAGCCGACCCTGCCGGGGCCGGTCTTCGCCGCCCACTTCCACCTGCCGGGCGAGCCGACCGGGCCGTACACCTACGGCCGCGACGAGAACCCCACCTGGACCCACCTGGAGCGGGCGATCGGCGAGCTGGAGGCGCCGGGGGAGCAGGGCGTCGAGACGCTGGTCTTCGCCTCCGGCATGGCCGCGATCTCCGCCGTCCTCTTCTCCCAGCTGAAGGCGGGCGACGCGGTGGTGCTGCCCACCGACGGCTACCAGGCCCTGCCGCTGCTCCACGAGCAGCTGCGGGCGTACGGCATCGAGGTCCGCACCGCGCCGACCGGCGGCGACGGGCAGCTCGCCGTGCTCGCCGGGGCCAAGCTGCTCTGGATCGAGACCCCGTCCAATCCCGGACTCGACGTCTGCGACATCCGCAGGATGGTGGCCGAAACCCGTGCCGCGGGGGCGCTCGTGGCCGTCGACAACACCCTCGCCACCCCGCTCGGGCAGCGGCCGCTGGAGCTGGGCGCGGACTTCTCCGTCGCCAGCGACACCAAGGGCATGACCGGGCACGGGGACGTCCTGCTCGGTCACGTCAGCTGCCGCGATCCCGAGCGCGCGGCGGAGGTACGGCGGTGGCGCAAGGTCGTCGGCGCCATCCCCGGGCCCATGGAGGCCTGGCTCGCCCACCGCTCGCTCGCCACGCTCCAGCTGCGGATCGACCGGCAGTGCTCCACGGCGCTCGCGCTCGCGCGGACGCTCGCCGCGCGCGCGGACGTGACCGGGCTGCGCTACCCGGGGCTGCCCGACGACCCCTCGCACGCGGTGGCCGTCCGGCAGATGCGGCGCTTCGGCCCGGTGGTCTCCTTCGAACTGGCCGGCCGTGAGCGGGCGGAGCGGTTCCTGGACGCGCTGCGGCTCGTGGACGACGCCACCAGTTTCGGCGGTGTGCGCTCCACGGCGGAGCGGCGCGGGCGCTGGGGCGGGGACGCGGTCGCGGAGGGCTTCATCCGCTTCTCGGTCGGCGCCGAGGACCCGGAGGACCTGATCAGCGATGTGCTGCGGGCGCTCGACGAGGCCGGGGGAGTCGTCTGAGACGGCGCCCCGCCGCCGGTCGGGCGCGCGGAGCGGGGCGCTCCGAGCCTCCCCCCTCGTGGCTCGGAACGCCCTCGTTTCCACGCGCGGAGACCGCCTGGCCAAGGCTAGTTGACTGTGCGTCAGTGTCCAATCACGGTAGCGACAGAGACCTATCGACTTATTTATAGTTGGACGGTCCTGAGGCGCAGTCAGCCGACCGCCTGAGTCGAACGGCCGCACGGCCGGGAGGGGGCGGACATGGATCTGGCCCTGCTGCGCACGTTCGTCACGGTGCACCGGGCCGGCTCCTTCACCCGAGCCGCCGCGCTCCTCGGGCTCTCCCAGCCGGCCGTCACCAGCCAGATCAGGACCCTGGAACGGCAGCTCGGGCGCCCGCTCTTCCTCAGACAGGCCCGTGGGGTCACGCCGACCACCGTCGGCGACGAGCTGGCCCATCGCGCCGCTCCCCACCTGGACGCCCTCGTCGAGATCGCCGACACCGGCCTCGACGGGGAGAGCGGTGTCCGCACCCTCCATGTCGCCGGGCCCCCGGAGTTCACCGCGCTCCGCGTGCTGCCCGCCCTGACCCCGCTCGTCGACCAGGGTCTCGCCGTACGGACGTCCTTCCTCAGGAACACGGAGGAGATCCTCGACGGTCTCGCCGCCGGCCACCACGACCTGGCCGTCGCCACCGCCCGCCCGCGCGGCGGCCTGCTCGTAGCCACCCCGCTCTGCGACGAGGAGTACGTCCTGGTCGCCGCCCCCCGCTGGGCGGCCCGGCTCACCCCCGACGTGCTCCTCCACCGGGGCGCCGTGGTCCTCGAACAGCTTCCGGTGGTCGAGGTGCACGAGTCGCTGCCGTTCGTCGCCCGCTACTGGGCGAGCGTCTTCGAGACGAAACCGGCGGTGTCCGCCACCGTCATCGCCCCCGACCTGCGCGCCGTACGCGACTCCGCCGCCTCGGGCGCCGGGCTCGCCGTACTGCCCCGCTACCTCTGCGAGGAAGCCCTGGCACAGGGGCGGCTCGTGGCGCTGCTCGATCCCCCGGTCCCCCCGCTGCGGACCTACTTCCTGGTCGTACGGACCGGGACGCTCGCCCTCTCGCTCCTCGCGAGCGCTCATGAGCGCCTGCTGCGGGCCGCCGGGGACTGGTGAGTTTCAGGACACCCCGAACGGGCCATTTTCTTCCCATGAACGAACGGCCCGTGATCAAGCGCACCGCACGCGCCATCCTCCTCGACGGCGACGACCTCGTCCTCATCAAACGCACCAAGCCGGGGATGGATCCCTACTGGCTCACGCCCGGCGGCGGCGTGGAACCCTCCGACACCACCGTCGTCGAGGCCCTGCACCGCGAGGTGCACGAGGAACTCGGCGCCAAGATCACCGATGTGGTCCCCTGCTTCGTCGACACCGTCGAGCACATCGTCGACGGCGGGGTCTCCGGAGTGAAGGTCCAGCACTTCTTCGTGTGCCGGCTCGACTCCATGGACACCTCGCTGCGCCACGGCCCCGAGATGGAGGAACCGGTCGGCGAGTACGAGATCGTCCGGGTCCCGTTCAGCCGGGTCGGCATCGCGGCCGTGCACCTCGTCCCCCTCTCGCTGCGCCACTACCTCGACGGCAACATCGAGGGCGTCCGGGCGATGCACGCCCCCGACCTGGGCTGATCGGCGGGCGTGAGCTCCGCGAGGAAGTCGTGCCGGATGCGCTCCGCGGGGACCCCCGCTCCCCGCAGCGCGTCCACTCCGCGGCGGACCATACCGAGCGGCCCCGACAGATAGGCGTCGCGTTCGTCCCAGGGGCCCAGGCTGCAGACGGCCTCCGGAAGCCGCCCCTGCTCCTCGGTGACCGGGTGGACCGAGAGCCACGGGAAGGTCTTCTGCAGCCGCAGCATCGTGTCCATGTCGTAGAGGTCGTGGCCGCTGCGCGCCCCGTAGAACACATCGACGGGGCGCCGGTCCCCGTGCTCGGCGACGTCCTCCACCAGGGCCTTGATCGGCGCTATCCCGGTCCCGCCGCCCACGCAGAGCAGTCCGGTGTCCGTGGCGTGGTCGACCGTCATGGAACCGGCCGGCGGGCCGAGCCGCAGCACGTCCCCGGGGCGGGCCCGGTGGACCAGCGCGTTGGACACCCAGCCGGCCGGCACCGCCTTCACGTGGAGGGAGAGCAGCCCGTCGGGCCGGGGCGCCGAGGCGAAGGAGTAGTGCCGCCAGATCCGCGGCCACCACGGGGTCTCCAGCGTCGTGTACTGCCCCGCGAGGAAGGGGTACGGCTGGTCGGGTCGGAGCGTGACGACAGCGACGTCGGGGGTGCGCAGGTCGTGGGAGACGACCTCGGCGTGCCACCAGGCGGGCGCCGAGCGCTCGTCCTCCGCCGCCGCGTCGATCATGATCTGCGAGATCGTCGTGTACGTCCGGACCCAGGCCGCCTCCGTCTCCTGGTCCCAGCTCGTCGTCGCGTACCGGACGAGCGCCCCGATGAGGGCCTCGCCGACGGCCGGGTAATGGGCGGACCGCGTGCCGTACTTACGGTGCCCCCGGCCGAGGTTCTCCAGGTACGCGGTGAGCACCGGGGTGTCGTCCAGATGCTCCGCCGCCGTCAGGAGGGCCTTCAGGAGCCGGTCCCGCTGGGTGTCCATGGCGGCCGGGAACATGTCGCGCAGCTCGGGGTTCCGGAGGAAGAGCAGGGCGTAGAAGTACGAGGTCACCCGGTCGGCGACCGGCGCGATCTCCTCCAGGGTCCGCAGGACGAGCACGGCATCGGCGGACGGTCCGGCAGTGGTGGCGGACACGGCGATGGGGGCGGGGGCGGCGCCGTTGGCGGCGGGCGCGGTGCCGGAGACGGCGGGGGCCGCGCCGACCGTGGCGGTTGCTCCCCCGGCGACGGCGGGTGCTGCCCCGGGTATCCGGGGCTCGTTGGTGTCCTCGGGTGAGCGCGGCCCGTCCGCCGGGGCCGTCCGCCCGCCCGGCACCCCTGCCTCGTACCTGTCCGTCGCCCCGGGCTCGCGTCCGTCGGCGGGCTCCGCTGCCCTCGTGGTGGTCGGAGCATCCATCATGTGCCTCGCCCTCGCGCTGGCCGGCTTCCGTGGTCGCAGCATGCGGCCTCGATTCCCCGCTTCGGACGGAAAGCGGCGTTCTCGGGCCAAAGGGCGGGGATTCTGGTTAAGCTGCGCGGTTTTGGACCAGGGCGTAGGCCTCGCGCAGATCTCCTCCGGTGTAGCTGTGGAGGGACAGCCCGGCGAGATGGTGGTCCGCGTTCACGGCCACGGTCTCCGGCACGATCGCGAAGAGCTCCGCGTCGGACATCGAGTCCCCGTACGCGACACAGTCGGCCGGGGCGACCCCGTACTCCGCGCAGAGCCGACGCGCGATCCGCACCTTCGCCTTCGCGTCGAGGATGGAGGGGCGGTGGATCTCCTCGGTGAAGGGGACGGCCGGCCAAGCCGAGCCGTGCGCCGCGTCCGCACCCCAGGCCAGCAGCCGCTCGACGAAGAAGTCGGGCGAGAGGGAGATGACCGCACAGCGGTCGCCCCGCTCCCGGATGTCGGCCCAGACCTCACGGATGCCGGTCAGCCAGGGCGCCCCGTCGAAGGCCGCCGCGACCTGCTCCACGGTGAGCTCCACCCAGAGCGCGCGTGCCCGGACGGCGAACTCGTCCGGGGTGAGCCCACGGAGGAAACCCTCCTCCAGCGCGGCGATCTCATCGACCAGGCCCAGCTGCCGGGAGATCTCCACGGCGGCCGCCGACCCTCGGATCAGGGTGCCGTCGAGGTCGAAGAGATGGAGTCGCCGCGTTCGCCGTTTCACGTGAAACATCGTCCCCATGCCACGGGGTGGAATCAACGCCCCCTCGGGTATCGGCCAGATCCGGTAAAAGAGGTGGACGGACGATCACCGCATCGGACAGCCTGCAGCCATGCCGACTTCCCCCTCCGCGCTCGTGCACCTCCCCATCCGACACCTCACCGGGGACGACCTCCTCGCCTGCTCCGACCTCTCCGAGAACCGGGGCTGGCTGCGCGAGGAGCACAAATGGGGACTGTTGCTCACCGCGGGCACCGGGTACGGCATCGACGACCCGGACGGTCCCGGACTGGCCGCCGCCTGCGTCGTCACCTCGTACGGCCCCGGCCTCGCGGCGATCGGCATGGTGCTCGTCGCCGAACGCTACGCACGCCAGGGGGTGGGACGTCGGCTCATGCAGCACGTCCTCGCGGAAACCGGTGACACCCCCCTCACCCTGCACGCCACACCGAACGGGCAGCCGCTCTACGAGCAGCTCGGTTTCACCCAGGTCGGCCAGGCCGAGATGGTGCGGGGCCGTTTCACCTTCGCCACGCCCGCCCCTGCGATTCCGGTCCGCGCGGCGACGGCGGAGGACCTCCAGGCGATCCTGCGCCTGGACCACGAGGTCTTCGGCCGCGACCGCACGCATGTCATCACCCGGCTTCCCGCGTTCGCCGACCACCTGCGGGTCGCGGAGGAGAACGGCGAGATCACCGGCTTCGCAGCGGCCTGGCCGAACATGGACACCCATGTCATCGGGCCCCTGATCGCCCGCGACCCGGCCACCGCCCAGGCCCTGGTCGCCTCACTGGCGGCCGCGACCGACCGGCCGCTCCGTACGGACATCGACGTGCGCCACACGGAGCTGCTGCGCTGGCTGAAGGAGAACGGGGTCGACTCGATCTTCTTCAACGCCGTGATGGTCCGCTCCCTCCCCGATCTCCCGGGCGACTGGACCCGCCGCTTCGCACCGCTGACGGTCGCGGCCGGCTGACCCAGTTACTTGCAGACGCGCATTATTGCGTCGGATCGTCTATCCTGGGCCAGGAAGCCACTCCGGCGCCGACGGGAGACCGAGGAGAGACCATGACCGCGACGGACCCCGCACTCACCGCGCTCTCCCAGCGCTGGTGCGCCCTCAGCCTGCTACACGGCAGGATCGAGTCGCACCTCGAACGCGCCCTGGAGACCGGGCACGGTCTGAGCGTGCGGGAGTACTCGCTCCTCGACGTCCTCAGCCGCCAGCACAGCGGACCGGGCGGCCACCTCCAGATGAAGCAGGTCGCGGACGCGGTCGTGCTCAGCCAGAGCGCCACCACCCGGCTCGTCACCCGGCTCGAAGACCGGGGCCTGCTCACCCGGTACCTCTGCGCCACCGACCGGCGCGGCATCTACACCGATGTCACCGAGGCCGGCATGAAGCTCCTGGCCGAGGCCCGCCCGACCAACGACGGCGCGCTGCGCGAAGCCCTGAACGAGGCCGCGCGGAACCCCGAGCTGGCACCGCTGGTCCAGGTCCTGGAGGGCGAGACCCTCACCGTGTGACGCCCGCACAAGGGTTGAAGCGCCACGCGCGAGCCCGCCGCACCACCGCCACCTGCGCGTACGCTGCGGGACATGAGCGATCTCGAGATACGCCCCGCCACCGCGGAGGACCTCGCCCCCATCGTCGCGATGCTCGCCGACGACCCCCTGGGCGCGCAGCGCGAGTCCCCGGACGACCTCGCGCCCTACCTCACGGCCTTCGAGCGCCTCGCGAACGACCCGCACCAGCACCTCGTCGTGGCCGTCCGCGCGAGCCGGGTCGTCGGCACCCTCCAGCTGACCGTGATCCCGGGCCTCTCCCGCCGGGGCGCCACCCGCTCGATCATCGAGGGCGTCCGCATTCACGCCGACGAGCGCGGCAGCGGCCTCGGAACCCAGCTGATCGAGTGGGCCGTCGAGGAATCCGGACGCCAGGGATGCCGGCTCGTCCAGCTGACCTCGGACGCCAGCCGCACGGACGCCCACCGCTTCTACGAGCGCCTCGGCTTCGAGGCCTCCCACGTGGGCTTCAAGAAGAGCCTCTGAGACACCACCCTGGGGGGGTGGGTGTTTCACGTGAAACACCCACCCGGCAGGTCAGAGCCCGCGCCAGCCGGCCTCGTCCACCCCACCCGGAACGGCGTCCGCCGGTGCGTACGGTTCCCGCGTGAAGACGAACGAGCCCAGGTCGAGATGGCTCACGCCGCCGTCGGCACGCCGTACGGCCCGGAGCGTCTCCCCCTCGTAGTAGCCGTTCAGCCCGACCCAGCCGCCCTCGGGCAGCGCCCGGAAGCGCGCCCGTCGCCCGGCGCCCCGCAGGGGTTCCAGCACCACGCTCCGCTCGGGACCGATCTTGAGCCCGTAGGCGTACGTGCCCCAGTACCAGGGCCCCGCCAGGGACAACAGCTCTTCGTCGACCTCGGCCTCGGGAAGCGGCCGCCAGGGCTCCGGGAACCTCGGCTCGGCCTCCGCCACGATCCCCAGGAGATCGGCGGCCACCGTCCCCGTCAGCGGCCCCGAGGTGGCATTGGAGAGGGCGACGGCGGACAGGCCGTCCTCCACGCTCACCCACAGGGCGGCGACGAAGCCCGGGAGCGAGCCGGTGTGACCGATCAGGGTCCGGCCGTCCCTGCGCACCAGCTGGAGGCCGAGGCCGTAGCTCCCCTCCCAGTCGCCTTCGCCGGCCGGGGCCGCCGGAGCCCGCATCTCCTCGACGGAAGCCGGGGCGAGCACCCGCTCGTCACCCGCCGCGAGGAAGGCGGCGAAGCGCCCGAGATCCGCCGCCGTCGACCAGAGCTGCCCCGCCGGGGCCATCAGCCCCAGGTCCTCCGAGGGCTCGGGAAGCATCACATCGGCCCAGGGGTGCACCGCCCAGCCGCCGGCGTGCGGGGCGACCGGCTGCGCCGTCGTCCGGCCCATCCCCAGCGGCTCCAGGATCTCGCTCCGCAGCGCCTCCTCCCAGGACACCCCGCGCACGGCCTCGATCAACGAACCGAGCAGCGTGTAACCGGGGTTGGAGTAGTGATGGCGCCGTCCCGGCGTCCGCTGGAAGGGACGCTCCCCCAGCACGTCGGAGAGCTCCGGCCGCAGCTCGGCGGAGGACCGCTCCCACCACGCACCGGGCGTCTCCGCCGGGAGACCACCGCTGTGGCCGAGGAGTTGGGCGATCGTCACCTCACCGACGCCCGTGTCCTTGAGGTGCCGCTCCAGCGGATCGTCCAGCCCGACCAGTCCCTCGTCCCGCAGCCGCATCACCAGCACGGCGGTGAACACCTTGGTGATGGACCCGATCCTGAACTGCGTGTCGGCATCGGGCGCGTGCCCGTCCACACAACTGCGCGACCCGCTCCACACCAGCGCCCCGTCGCGAACCACCGCCCCCACGAAGGAAGGCGCCCGGCCCTCGGCCTGAGCAACGGCGACCCGATGGGCCAACGCCCGCTCGGTACCCGGCAACAGCGCTTCAAAAGATGCAGTCATGAACCACATCCAACGCGATCCCCCACCCGAAACTTCCCGCAGAACCCGGCGAGGGCGAGATCAGGCGGCTTGCCCGTGTCGGCCGGGTGCACCACGCTGAACCCGAGGACCACGGGCGAGCCCGGATCGCGCACCGATGAGATTCCCGCGCCGCGCTGGTCTTCACTCCGGACCCCCACGGACGGAAGGCCGGCCCATGCGGAAACTGATCTACGGCATGAACCTGACCCTGGACGGCTACATCGCCGCCGCCGGTGACGACATCGACTGGAGCGGACCGCCGAGCGACGAACTGTTCCTGTGGTGGCTCGGCCACGAGCAGGCGAGTGGTCTGTCCCTGTACGGGCGCAAGCTCTGGGAGACGATGAGCTCCTACTGGCCGACGGGCGACCAGCAGCCCACCGCCACCCCGGCGGAGATCGAGTTCGCGCGGAACTGGCGGGACACGCCGAAGGTGGTGTTCTCCTCCACGATCGACGAGGTCGACTGGAACGCCCGCCTGTTCACCGGCGACGCGATCACCGAGATCACCCGGCTCAAGGCCGAGGACGGCGGCCCCATGACCATCGGCGGCGCCACGCTCGCCGGAGCGGCCATGCGCGCCGGGCTGATCGACGAATACGTGATCGCCACCCATCCGGTCCTGGTGGGCGGCGGCACGCCGTTCTTCACCGCCCTGGACAACTGGGTGAACCTGAACCTGCTGGAGACGCGGCAGCTCGCCGGCGGCGTGGTCCTGACCAGGTACGAGACAAGGCGCTGAGCGCCTTCCGGCGGCCTCTCGCACTGTAGGGCAGCCTCGCCGCGCGAGGCCCAGGCCTCCTGCCCTTGAATGAAGCCGAATCAGATCGTCTGCAACAAAACTATCTGTTACGGTCTCCCTTGTTGCGGCAACTGGCAGGAGAAACCGCACGTTTGCCGCATTCGGCTCCGTGCCATCGCGCGCCTCGCCCGCATCCGCTGAGTCAGCTCGACATCAACGCCGCAGCTGTCTCACCTGCCCCCATCCACTGAGAGGCTGACCGACATGAGCGAGCACACCGCCGCTGAGACCACCGCCGGCACCACCCGGAACGACGGCCCGGCCCCCCGAGTGCTCACCGACCAGGAGCTCTCCCAGCTGTTGAGCCAGCAGCAGTTCGGCGTGCTCGCGAGCGTCAGGAGCACCGGCCACCCGCACCTGTCGACCGTCCTCTACGACTGGAACGCCGAGGAGCGCGTGCTGAGGGTCTCCTCCACCGCCGACCGCCTCAAGGTCCGCCAGTTGCGCCGCGACCCGCACGCCTCACTGCATGTCACCGGCCCGGACATCTGGTCGTTCGCCGTGGCGGAGGGAGAGGCGAAGATCGCGGATCCGGCCGACGAGGCGGCCCCTGGCGAGCAGCCGCTGCCTGACCGGCGCGTGACCATCCTGCTCCAGGTCTCGCGCCTGTACGGGACCGCCCTGGATGTCCCCGCCCAGGACTGAGGAACCGCGCTCGCCGGAGCAGGAAAATGCGATCCGTCAGGTCTGGGCCATGTCCACGAAGCGGGAGTAGTGGCCCTGGAAGGCCACCGTGATCGTGGCCGTCGGGCCGTTTCGGTGCTTGCCCACGATGATGTCGGCCTCGCCCGCGCGGGGTGACTCCTTCTCGTAGGCGTCCTCGCGGTGCAGCAGGATGACCATGTCGGCGTCCTGCTCGATCGAGCCGGACTCACGCAGGTCGGAGACCATCGGCTTCTTGTCGGTGCGCTGTTCGGGGCCACGGTTCAGCTGGGAGAGCGCGATGACCGGCAGTTCCAGCTCCTTGGCGAGGAGCTTCAGGTTTCGCGACATGTCGGAGACCTCTTGCTGGCGGCTCTCCTGCCGCTTCGAGCCGCCCGACTGCATCAGCTGCAGATAGTCGATGATCACGAGCTTGAGGCCGTTGCGCTGCTTGAGCCGGCGGCACTTCGCGCGGATCTCCATCATCGACAGGTTCGGGGAGTCGTCGATGTACAGCGGGGCCTGGGAGACGTCCGGCATCCGGCGGGCGAGGCGGGTCCAGTCCTCGTCCGTCATCGTGCCGGAGCGCATGTGGTGCAGCGCGACCCTCGCCTCGGCCGAGAGCAGACGCATCGCGATCTCGTTGCGGCCCATTTCGAGGGAGAAGATGACGCTGGGCAGGTTGTGCTTGATGGACGCAGCCCGGGCGAAGTCCAGGGCCAGCGTCGACTTACCCATGGCGGGTCGGGCCGCGATGATGATCATCTGACCGGGGTGGAGGCCGTTGGTCAGGGAGTCGAGGTCGGTGAAGCCCGTGGGCACACCGGTCATCTCGCCGCTGCGGGAGCCGATCGCCTCGATCTCGTCGAGCGCCCCCTCCATGATGTCGCCGAGCGGCAGATAGTCCTCGGTGGTGCGCTGCTCGGTGACCGCGTAGATCTCGGCCTGCGCCGAGTTCACGATCTCGTCGACGTCTCCGTCGGCCGCGTATCCCATCTGCGTGATCTTGGTGCCGGCCTCCACGAGCCGCCGCAGGACGGCCCGCTCGTGGACGATCTCCGCGTAGTACGAGGCGTTGGCCGCGGTCGGCACCGACTGGACCAGGGTGTGGAGGTACGAGGCACCGCCGACACGGGTGATCTCGCCGCGCTTGGTGAGTTCGGCGCCGACCGTGATCGGGTCGGCCGGCTCGCCCTTGGCGTAGAGGTCGAGGATCGCGGCGTAGACGGTCTCGTGCGCGGGCTTGTAGAAGTCGTTGCCCTTGATGATCTCCACGACGTCGGCGATGGCGTCCTTGGAGAGCAGCATGCCGCCGAGGACGGACTGCTCGGCGTCCAGGTCCTGCGGAGGGACCCGTTCGAAGCCGGAGAGCCCCCCGTCCCAGGGGCCGTCGCCGCCCCGCTCGTGCTGGTCGTCGCGCCCGCGGCCCCGGCCGCGCCCTTCACCTCGGGTACGAGTGGGCAGCCGGTCGCTGGGTCCGCCGTCCGCCCAGGGGTCGTCCATCGGCTCGGGAACGCTCACCAAGCACCTCTTCCCGTCCGCTCAGCGGACCTCGCCGTGCCACTCTTTCTTACGCCACGCCTTGATCGACGAGTGGCTTCGCGACCGCTTCTGGCGCGTCGGGCGCCGGTCCACGGTAGGCCCGCGAGGGGCGTCAGCCAATCTGGTTATCCACAGGCCCTGTGGGTGAAGGCCCCAATGCTGTGGAGAACTCGCCGGAACCTGTGCACGGAGCGGGGGACACGCATGTGGACAAACTCATAAGCCCCTCGCCCCCACCGGCCTGACCTGCACTTTTCCCATACACGGGCTGTGGGGGAGAAAAACTTTTCCCCCCGGATCAAGATCAGAACAAACGGCCCACACCCGAAGCCCCCCAGCCCTCAAAAGTAAGGACTCCTTGCGCATTGCATCTCTTACCTGTGGAAGATTAGATTGACCCCATGACCCAGGCCCCCGCGACCTCCAAGGCCACTCGCCGACAGCACGACCGAGAGATCGTCTCCCTCGCCCTGCCGGCGTTCGGGGCTCTCGTCGCCGAGCCGCTCTTCCTCATGGTCGACAGTGCCATCGTCGGCCACCTCGGCACACCGCAACTCGCGGGTCTGGCCATCGCCGCCGCGCTGCTCTCCACCGCCGTCAGCGTCTTCGTCTTCCTCGCCTACGCCACCACCGCAGCCGTCTCCCGGCGCGTCGGCGCGGGCGATCTCCCCGCGGCCATCCGCCAGGGCATGGACGGCATCTGGCTCGCGCTCCTCCTCGGTGCCGCCGTCGTCGCCCTGACCCTGCCCAGCTCGCCCTGGCTGGTCGACCTCTTCGGAGCCTCCGACACGGCTTCGCCGTATGCGGTCACCTACCTCCGGATCTCCAGCCTCGGCATCCCCGCGATGCTGGTGGTCCTGGCCGCCACCGGTGTCCTGCGCGGCCTCCAGAACACCCGTACACCGCTCTACGTGGCCATCGCCGGCTTCGCGGCCAACGGCGCCCTCAACATCGGACTCGTCTACGGAGCGGGGCTCGGCATCGCCGGATCCGCCTGGGGCACGGTCATCGCCCAGTACGGCATGGCCGTCGTCTACCTCGTCGTGGTCGTCCGCGGCGCCCGGCGCCACGGCGCCTCGCTCCGCCCCGACATCGCCGGCATCCGGGCCTCCGCGCAGGCCGGTGTCCCGCTCCTCGTCCGTACGCTCTCGCTCCGCGCGGTCCTGATGATCGCCACGGCGGTCGCGGCCCGGATGGGCGACGCGGAGGTCGCCGCCCACCAGATCATCCTGTCCCTGTGGAGCCTGATGGCCTTCGCCCTCGACGCCATCGCCATCGCGGGCCAGGCCATCATCGGCCGCTACCTCGGCGCGGACGACGCCGACGGCGCACGCCAGGTCTGCCGCCGCATGGTCCAGTGGGGCGTGGTCTCGGGAGTGGTGCTCGGCGCTCTGCTCATCCTCGCCCGTCCCCTGTTCGTCCCGCTCTTCACCGGCGACACCACCGTCCAGGACACCCTGCTCCCGGCCCTGCTCGTGGTCGCGGTCTCGCAGCCGATCTCCGGGGTCGTCTTCGTCCTCGACGGCGTTCTGATGGGCGCGGGCGACGGCCCGTACCTGGCCTGGGCGATGCTGCTGACCCTGGCCGTCTTCGCCCCGGTCGCCCTCCTGGTCCCGGTGCTCGGCGGCGGGCTGACCGCGCTCTGGTGGGCGATGACGCTGATGATGACGGTCCGGATGGCCACTCTCTGGCTGCGCTCCCGCTCGGGCCGCTGGATCGTCACGGGCGCCAGCCGCTGAATGTTTCACGTGAAACGCCCGTTTCACGTGAAACGAAGACCCGTGAAACAGCGGAAGGGCCGCACCCCGAGGGGTGCGGCCCTTCCTCACTGCTGAGCGCAGACTGCCAGGGGCAGCGTTACGCGGCGACGATCTCGACGCCGAGCTTCGCGGCCACGTCGGCGTGCAGACGCACGGAGACCTGGTGCGAGCCCAGGGTCTTGATCGGCGAACCGAGCTCGACGCGACGCTTGTCGACGTCGGGGCCACCCGCGGACTTGATCGCCGAGGCGATGTCGGCCGGGGTCACGGAGCCGAAGAGACGGCCGGCGTCGCCGGAGCGAACGGCCAGGCGGACCTTCGTGCCCTCGAGCTGGGCCTTGATCTCGTTGGCCTGCTCGATGGTCGCGATCTCGTGGATCTTGCGGGCGCGGCGGATCTGCGCCACGTCCTTCTCGCCACCCTTGGTCCAGCGGATCGCGAAACCACGCGGGACCAGGTAGTTGCGAGCGTAGCCGTCCTTGACGTCGACGACGTCGCCAGCGGCACCGAGGCCAGAAACCTCGTGGGTCAGGATGATCTTCATTCGTCGGTCACCCTTTCCTTATCGCGCGGTGGACGTGTAGGGCAGCAGCGCCATCTCACGGCTGTTCTTGACGGCCGTGGCGACGTCACGCTGGTGCTGCGTGCAGTTGCCGGTCACGCGGCGGGCACGGATCTTGCCGCGGTCGGAAATGAACTTCCGCAGCATGTTCGTGTCCTTGTAGTCCACGTAGACGGTCTTGTCCTTGCAGAACGCGCAGACCTTCTTCTTAGGCTTGCGCACAGGCGGCTTCGCCATGGTGTTTCTCCTGTGTGATCAAGAAGTGGGAAACGAGCTGCTTCGAGGGCTTACGCCCTAGAAGGGGGGCTCGTCCGAGTAGCCGCCGCCGGAGTTTCCACCCCAGCCGCCTCCGCCGCCCTGCTGCTGGCCGCCGCCGGAGGAGGAGGAACCGCCGGTCGCCCACGGGTCGTCGGCGGGAGCACCGCCACCACCCTGCTGGCCACCGCCGGAGTTTCCACCCCAGCTGCCACCGCCGCCGCCGGCCTGCTGGCCGCCGCCGCCACCGCCGCCGTAACCGCCCTGGCCGCCTCGACCGGTGGTCTTGGTGACCTTGGCCGTGGCGTTCTTGAGGCTGGGGCCGACTTCCTCGACGTCCAGCTCGTAGACCGTGCGCTTGACGCCCTCACGGTCCTCGTAGGACCGCTGCTTCAGCCGGCCCTGCACGACGACGCGCATGCCTCGCTGAAGCGACTCGGCGACGTTCTCCGCCGCCTGACGCCAGACCGAGCAGGTGAGGAAGAGGCTTTCGCCGTCCTTCCACTCATTGGTCTGACGGTCGAAGGTGCGGGGGGTGGACGCGATACGGAACTTCGCGACCGCCGCACCGGACGGGGTGAAGCGCAGCTCGGGGTCGTCGACAAGATTGCCGACGACCGTGATGACGGTCTCGCCTGCCATGGGGGTACCTCTCGGCGGGATTGCTTCTGGCTGCTTTGCTGCTACTCGGACCCGATGACCACTGAGCTAGAAGCTCAGTGGGTCTCGGGACGGAGGACCTTGGTCCGGAGGACCGACTCGTTCAGGTTGAGCTGTCGGTCGAGCTCCTTGACGACCGCAGGCTCGGCCTGCAGGTCGATGACCGAGTAGATGCCCTCGGGCTTCTTCTTGATCTCGTAGGCCAGACGACGACGGCCCCAGGTGTCGACCTTCTCGACCTTTCCGTTGCCCTCACGGACGACGGAGAGGAAGTTCTCGATCAGCGGGGAGACAGCGCGCTCCTCGAGATCGGGGTCGAGGATGACCATCACTTCGTAGTGACGCATGTGGAACCCACCTCCTTTGGACTCAGCGGCCACGGTCGTTCCGTGGCAGGAGGGTCGTGATGCGTGAGCAACGGTATCCGCCGTCGCGGACAGTCCCCCTCGGAGAACGAGGGTCACCGCCGGGATCCAGTACGGACCAGGGCAGACACCGGTGCAGACCGTACAGAGTACCTGCACATCGCCCTGCGGTTGAAATTCACCGGTGAGGGGACGCAATCTGTACACAACGGATGTCGGCGGCGCCAGGATGCGCCGCCTTCCGGCAGCTACGCCAGGAGGTGCCCCATGGCACAGGCAATGCGACCCGACCCCGGCCACTCCCTCTTCGCCACCGACGGCAAACCGCACCCCCTCCAGGACGCCCTGGTCGGAGTGACACTGCTCCTCGGTGTGATCGCCTTCGTCACCGCGCAGTTCCACAACCTGCACCTGCTGAGTTCCTGGACGGGTCTCATCGGCATCCTGACCGGCGCCTACGGACAGTTCATCTCCGTGACGACACGCGAGCGCTTCCTGCTGATCCTCGGACTCGGCGCCTCCGCGTTCGGCTTCTACCTCGGCATGGCGCACGGCGGGCTCTTCGGCGGCGTCATCAGCTGAGCCGGGCGGCACGTCAGGGCGTACGTGCCCATTCGGGGCGCTCCCCGGTCACAGTAGGCTTCGGCGCGAGAGCCGGAGCCCCTGACCGATGGGGACACACCTGCCGAGGAGCGCCCCGCATGAGCCTGACCCTGAGGACCATCAGCCGCGAGCAGCATCTGGGTTTCATCCAGAGCCAGCCCGCAGCGAGCCACTGCCAGGTCCCGGCGTGGGCTGATGTGAAGACGGAGTGGCGCTCGGAGAACCTCGGCTGGTTCGACAAGACCGGCGAGCTCGTCGGTGTCGGTCTGGTGCTCTACCGCCAGCTCCCGAAGATCAAGCGCTACCTGGCCTACCTGCCCGAGGGCCCGGTCATCAACTGGCACGCGCCCAACCTCGACGACTGGCTGCAGCCGATGCTGGCGCACCTCAAGCAGCAGGGCGCCTTCTCCGTGAAGATGGGCCCGCCGGTCGTCATCCGCCGCTGGGACTCGGCCGCCATCAAGTCGGGCATCCAGGACCCGGACGTCAAGCGCCTCAAGGACGTCGAGGCCACCCACATCGAGCCGCGTGCCTTCGAAGTGGCCGACCGGCTGCGGAAGATGGGCTGGCAGCAGGCCGAGGACGGCGGCGCCGGCTTCGGTGACGTCCAGCCCCGCTACGTCTTCCAGGTGCCGCTGGCGAACCGTTCGCTCGACGATGTCCTCAAGGGCTTCAACCAGCTGTGGCGCCGCAACATCAAGAAGGCCGAGAAGGCCGGTGTCGAGGTCGTCCAGGGCGGCTACGAGGACCTGGCGGAGTGGCAGCGGCTGTACGAGATCACGGCCGTCCGCGACCACTTCCGGCCCCGCCCGCTCTCGTACTTCCAGCGCATGTGGACCGTCCTCAACTCCGAGGACCCCAACCGCATGCGGCTGTACTTCGCCCGCCACAACGGGGTGAACCTCTCCGCGGCGACGATGCTCGTCGTCGGCGGGCACGTCTGGTACTCCTACGGCGCCTCCGACAACATCGGCCGTGAGGTCCGGCCCTCGAACGCGATGCAGTGGCGGATGCTGCGCGACGCGTACGCGATGGGCGCGACCGTCTACGACCTGCGCGGCATCTCCGACTCGCTCGACGAGACCGACCACCTCTTCGGACTCATCCAGTTCAAGGTGGGCACGGGCGGCGAGGCCGTCGAGTACGTCGGCGAGTGGGACTTCCCGCTGAACAAGTTGCTGCACAAGGCGCTCGACATCTACATGTCGCGCCGCTGATCCCCGACGTCGCGCCGCCGATTCGTGGCGTACCGCTGACGTTTCCGTAGTCTCGTACATACCTTTGACATACCGCTGCCATCAGAAAGGTTCCGGGCCGGCCATGGCGCTCTCCCTCTACGTCGACACCGCTCGCTGGCGCGCGCACCAGAAGACCGTCATCGACCAGTTCCCCGGTGTGATCCCGGTCTGCAAGGGCAACGGTTACGGCTTCGGCCACGAACGCCTCGCGGACGAGGCGGCGCGGTTCGGCGCCGACATGCTCGCCGTGGGCACCACGTACGAGGCCGCGCGGATCAAGGACTGGTTCGGCGGCGACCTGCTGGTCCTCACCCCCTTCCGACGGGGTGAGGAACCGGTTCCGCTGCCCGACCGGGTCATCCGCTCCGTGTCGTCGGTGGACGGCGTCCACGCCCTGGTGGGCGCCCGGGTCGTCATCGAGTGCATGAGCTCGATGAAGCGGCACGGCGTCCGCGAGGAGGAGCTCCAGCAGCTCCACGCCGCCATCGAGGACGTCCGCCTGGAGGGCTTCGCCCTGCACCTCCCGCTGGACCGCCCGGACGGCACGGACGCCGTCGAGGAGGTCATCGCCTGGATGGACCGGCTGCGGGCCGCCCGGCTGCCGCTCCACACCATGTTCGTGAGCCACCTGCGGGCCCAGGAGCAGGCCCGGCTGCAGCAGCAGTTCCCGCAGACCCGCTTCCGCGCCCGGATCGGCACCCGGCTGTGGCTGGGCGACCACGAGGCGACCGAGTACCGGGGCGCGGTCCTCGACGTGACCCGGGTCGCCAAGGGCGACCGCTTCGGCTACCGCCAGCAGAAGGCGGCCTCGGACGGCTGGCTGGTCGTCGTCGCCGGCGGCACCTCGCACGGCGTGGGCCTGGAGGCCCCCAAGGCGATGCACGGCGTCATGCCGCGCGCCAAGGGCGTCGCACGGGCGGGGCTCGCCACCGTCAACCGGAACCTGTCGCCGTTCGTCTGGGCCGGGAAGCAGCGCTGGTTCGCCGAGCCGCCGCACATGCAGGTGTCGATCCTGTTCGTGCCGGCCGACGCCCAGGAGCCGCGGGTCGGCGACGAGCTCGTGGCGCATCTGCGCCACACCACGACGCAGTTCGACCGGCTCGTCGAGCGCTGAGCCGGCCGGTTCCGCTCACCCCCGGGGGCGCTGTTCCCCGGGGGTTCCCCATTCCACCAGCAGGCCCTCGTCCGCGCCGGGCGCCGCGTGCCGGGCCGGATGGGCGGCCCTGCCCGCGACGAACACGTCCTCCGCGCCGTCCAGGACGCCCCCGGAGGGGTCGTCGGCGCCGTCCTGCCGGACCGGGTCCGTCTCGGGCGTCAGGATGTCGCGTACGACCATCACGCACAGGTACAGCGTGCCGAGCAGGTGCAGGACGATCGCGAACTGGTAGCCGTCCACCGGCAGGCCCTGCTTGGTGGCGCCGCTGTTCGTGAACGCCAGGTACATCCAGACGCCCACGAAGTACATGACCTCGCAGGTCTGCCAGACCAGGAAGTCGCGCCAGCGCGGCCGGGCGAGCACCGCCAGCGGCACCAGCCACAGGACGTACTGCGGTGAGTAGACCTTGTTGGTCAGCACGAACGCGGCGACGATCAGGAAGGCCAGCTGGACGAAGCGGGGCCGGCGGGGCGCCGTGAACGTCAGGTAGGCGAGGCCCGCCACGGCCACCAGCATCAGCAGCAGCGCGTACAGGTTGGCCCGGTCCGGCGGGATCGCGTCGCCCGTCCGCTGGCTGATCAGCAGCCAGACCGAGCCGAAGTCGACGTTCCGGTCCCGGCTGAAGAGGTAGAACTGCTTCCAGCCCTCGGGGGCCATCAGCATCACGGGCAGGTTGACCACCAGCCACGCACCGGCCGCGCCGAGCACCGCGGTCCCGAACTCCCGCCACTTCCCGGCCCGCCAGCAGAGCATCAGCAGCGGACAGAGGAGCAGTATCGGGTAGAACTTGGCGGCGGTGGCAAGGCCGAGCAGGACACCGAAGGCCAGCGGCCGTTCCCTCGACCACATCAGGACGGCGGCGGCGGTCAGCGCGACGGCCAGCAGGTCCCAGTTGATCGTGGCCGTGAGCGCGATCGAGGGCGCCAGGGCGACGAGCAGACCGTCCCAGGGGCGCAGGCGGTGCGTACGGGCCACACAGACCGCGAGAACGGCCGCGCAGACCATCAGCATGCCCGCGTTGGCCAGCCAGAACGCCTGCTCCTGCTCCCGCATGGCCCCGCCGCCCGGCGTCAGCCAGGCCGCGACCTCCATGAAGAGGCCGGTGAGGACGGGGTACTCCAGGAACGGTATGTCGCCGCCCAGCCGGTCGAAGTACGGGACGAGGCCCGCCGCGAAGCCGCGCCCCTCGTAGAGGTGCGGGATGTCCGAGTAACAGGCGTGGGTGTACTGGGAGGTGATGCCCTCGAACCACGCCCAGTTGTAGCAGGGCAGCTTCTGCACCATCCCGAGGGCGAACATGCCGATGGCCACGAGGGCGATCACCCGCACCGGGGTCAGCTGCCCGGTGCCGAACGCCGCCCGGCGCCCGTAGGGGCCGCCGATCAGTTCGCTGCCCGCGGCGGCCACCTTGTCCCGGTGGGTGGGGATGACCGTCTGCGAGCGGCCCTGTGGCCGGTCCTGCGGCGCGCTCGTCTTCTGGAGGCTCGGCATGGGGGACATCCTGCCGTACGTCTCCGGGAAAACGGCGAGGGCCGCCGCTGCCGGCTCCGTACGGAAGGTACGGAGCGGCCGCGGCGGCCCTCACGGGAGTGCGCCGGCGGGCTGGATCAGGGAATCCAGGCCCCGCCCCCTGGCTTGCCGTTCCCGCCGTTGTTGCCGTCCGTCGGTGAGTCGGTCGGCGTCGGTGAGTCGGTCGCGGGTGGCGTGGTGGTGGGCTGACCCGTGTTGCCACCGGGGTTACCGGTGTTGTTGCAGTTCCAGTCCCAGATGTCGCAGGTCGTCTTGCCCGGCTTCGGCGTCCGCGAGACCGGGGGAGTGGTCGTCGCGGTGGCCGGGGGAGTCGTCGGCGGCGTCGTGGTCGCGGTGGGGGTCGGCGTGGGCGTCGGGCTCGGGGTCGGGCTGGTGGCGCCGCCGCCGAAGACCGGCTCCGCGTTCTCCAGGTCGAGCGGCTTGGGGAACTCCACGAGCGGCATGCCTTCCACGGCAGTCGTCATGTAGTCCTTCCAGATCCGCGACGGGAAGGAGGAACCGTGGATGCGCGGCTGGGCACCCGTTCCGTACATCTCCTGGAACTCGCGGTTCTTCTTCGTCTCGTCGTCGTCGAAGCGGTACATGTCGATGGCGGTCGACAGCTGCGCGGTGTAACCCACGAACCAGGCCGACTTGTTGCCGTCGGTCGTACCGGTCTTGCCGGCCACGTCACGGCCCTCGATGGCGGCCTTGCGACCGGTTCCCTTGGGGTTCTCCACGACGTCGCGGAGGACGTCGGTGACGTTGCTGGCGATGGCCGGCGTGAAGACCTGCTTGCCCGATCCCTCGTGCTTGTAGATCGTCTTGCCGCCCTTGAGCACCTTGGTCACCGAGAACGGCTCGTTCTGCTCACCGTTGTTGGCGAAGGTCGCGTACGCGCCCGCCATCCGGATCGCGCTCGGGCTGGAGATACCGAGCGAGAACGAGGGCACCTCGCCCTGGACGAGCGACTCCTTGCGCAGTCCGGCGGAGACGGCGGCCTCGCGGACCTTGTCGATGCCGATGTCCATGCCGAGCTGCACGAAGGGGGAGTTGGCCGAGCGGATCATGGCCTCGCGGAGGGTCATGTTCCCGTAGCTGGCGCCGTCGTCATTGGTCTGGCGCCACTCCTCGCCCTTCTCGTTCTTCCAGATCTCGCCGTCGTACCTGCGGATCTTCAGCCCGTCCTTGCCGGAGTAGCGGCTCTTGTCCGGGTCGACGATCGTGCGGGAGGACTCGCCCTGCTCGGGCCCCAGTTCCTTGTCCCGCACGCCGTACTTCATGGCGGCGGCCAGGACGAAGGGCTTGAAGGTCGAGCCGACCTGGGCACCGGTCGGGTCGGCGTTGTTGGTGAAGTGCTTGGTGGCGTCGACACCGCCGTAGATCGCGACGATCGCGCCCGTCTGGGCGTTCACCGAGGCGCCGCCGAACTGGACGTTGGTGTCCTCCTTCGGCCGCTTCTTCGGGTCGATGTACTCCTTGAGGATCTTGTCGACCGACTTCTCCAGCGCCTGTACCTTCGGCTTCTCGAAGGTGGTGTGGATCTCGAAGCCACCGCGCTCGAGTTCCTTGGCGCCGATGCCCTCGGTGTTGTTGTTGATGAAGTTGGCCTTGGCCGTGCTGACGAGGTAGCCGATCTGGCCGGTCAGCTGGGCGTCCTGCTTGCGCTTCTGGACCTTCGGGAAGGCCGTGTACTTGGCGCGCTCCTCGGCGGTGATCTTCTTGTCGTTGACCATCTCGTCGAGGATCCACTTCCACCGCTTGGTGGCGCGGTCGAGGTTCTTCTCGGGCGTGGCCTCGGGGTCGATCTCCGGGTAGCCGCCCGGGTCGTAGTACGTCGCGCCCTTCAGCACCGCGGCGAGCAGCGCCGACTCACTGGCGTTGAGCTCCCGGGCGTCCTTGTCGAAGTACGCGCGCGCGGCGGCCTGGATCCCGTAGGCACCGCGACCGTAGTACGCGGTGTTCAGGTAGCCCGCCATGATCGGCTTCTTGTCGTACGTGTTGCCGACCTTCATCGCGATGAAGAGTTCCTTCACCTTCCGGGTGACGGTCTGCGACTGGTCGTTGAGCCGGTTGTTCTTCACGTACTGCTGGGTGATGGTCGAACCACCCTGGGTCTCGCCGCCCTTGGCCATGTTCCACACGGCGCGGCCGATACCCATGGGGTCGATGCCCGAGTCGTCCCAGAACGTCTTGTTCTCGGCCGAGACGACGGCCTCCTGCATGACCTTCGGGATCTGCTCGATGCCGACGATCTGGCGGTTGGTACCGCTGCCGGTCGCGACCATGCGCGAGCCGTCGGCCCAGTAGTAGATGTTGTTCTGCGAGACCGCGGTCGCGTCCTCCTTCGGGACCTCCACCTTGGAGTACGCGAAGACCGCGCCACCCATCAGGGTCCCGACGAAGACCAGGAACGTGCCCGTCACGAGCTTCCACGACGGCATCCAGCGACGCCAGCCGTGCTTGCCGTGGCGCGGGTAGTCGATCATCCGCTTCTTGCCCGGCGGGCGACCGCCGGAGCCCCGCCCCGGACCACTGCCGCGGCCGCCACCGCCGCCGCCCCCTCTACGTCCGCCTCCGGGGCCTCCGGGGCCTCCGGGGCCACCAGGGCCCGCTTCGGCCCCCTTTCGGCGGCTGCCGCGCTGAGCGGCCCTACGGGCCTCCGCACGACCCCCGTAAGGGCGCGGTTCCTCCCCCGCTGGGGAGGGAGGTCCGTACGAGGCCGAAGGGGCCTCCGTACCGACGTCATGGGCCTGGGCCGGCCTGCGGCCCATCGGCTGTTGGGCAGCGCGCCGTGCCGCCGCGCGACCGCCCGTCGGCGGCTGCTGCGGCGGCATTTTGCGACGATGCTCGCTCATCGAACGACTACTCCTCGGGCAGGCGCGTACGCCTGGAAGCGGCAGTTGAGTTCCGGTCCCCCCGAAATGCGCACGGCCGGAACCCCATCGGAGGCCCCTCCGTACCGCAGCCGGTCACCCGCAGCACTGACGCCCCACGGCATCTCTCGGTTCCCGGTGGTCTGCATGCCGCACAGACTACGCACGGCCAAAACCCGCCTAGGGCCGGAGTTCACCCCAAATCAGGCAAGTCGAACCCTGTGAATTGACGATGTGACGCCGGTCACGGCAGTCCCACTTGTCGAGACTGACGGCCCGTTCTATCGTGCTGATGTATCGAGTCGATACATCAGCACGGCATAAGGGCCCCGAAAGCGGAGGAGGAGGCGACGAATGAGCAGACGCTCCGGCATTCTCGAATTCGCCGTTCTCGGCCTGCTGCGCGAGGCCCCGATGCACGGGTACGAGCTGCGGAAGCGCCTCAACACCTCGCTGGGTGTCTTCCGGGCCTTCAGCTACGGGACGCTGTATCCCTGCCTCAAGACGCTGGTCGCCAGCGGCTGGTTGATCGAGGAACCGGGCAGTGCCCCCGAGGAAGCCCTCGCCGCCTCACTCGCGGGACGCCGAGCGAAGATCGTCTACCGGTTGACGCCGGCAGGTAAGGATCACTTCGAGGAGCTTCTGTCCCACACCGGCCCGGACGCCTGGGAGGACGAGCACTTCGCCGCACGCTTCGCCTTCTTCGGGCAGACCGAGCGTGAGGTGCGGATGCGCGTCCTGGAGGGCCGCCGCAGCCGGCTGGAGGAGCGCCTGGAGAAGATGCGCGCCTCTCTGGCCCGGACCCGCGAGCGCCTCGACGACTACACGCTTGAGCTGCAGCGCCACGGCATGGAGTCCGTGGAGCGCGAAGTGCGCTGGCTGAACGAGCTCATCGAGAGCGAGCGAGCGGGGCGGGATCAGCGATCCGGCCCCGACGCCCCCGCTCTGCACGACAACGATTCTGGAGAAACGGGCGGCCTGCCCCGGCACGGGGGCAGTACCCGGCCGGATCCGTCCGACGACACCGCCAAGTGAAACCCTGCGCACAGCAGGGCTTCCACGATCACAACAGGGAGCAACCGGAATGGGTTCGGTTCGCGTAGCCATCGTCGGCGTGGGCAACTGCGCCGCCTCGCTGGTGCAGGGCGTCGAGTACTACAAGGACGCCGACCCGGCGGCCAAGGTGCCCGGCCTGATGCACGTCCAGTTCGGCGACTACCACGTCCGTGACATCGAGTTCGTGGCCGCGTTCGACGTCGACGCGAAGAAGGTCGGCCTCGACCTCTCCGACGCCATCGGCGCCAGCGAGAACAACACCATCAAGATCTGCGACGTCCCGAACAAGGGCGTCACGGTCCAGCGCGGTCACACGCTCGACGGTCTCGGCAAGTACTACCGCCTGACCATCGAGGAGTCCGCCGAGGCGCCGGTCGACGTCGTCCAGATCCTCAAGGACCGCCAGGTCGACGTCCTCATCTGCTACCTGCCGGTGGGTTCCGAGGCCGCTGCGAAGTTCTACGCGCAGTGCGCCATCGACGCCAAGGTCGCCTTCGTCAACGCCCTCCCGGTCTTCATCGCCGGCACCAAGGAGTGGGCCGACAAGTTCACCGAGGCGGGCGTCCCGATCGTCGGCGACGACATCAAGTCGCAGGTCGGCGCCACCATCACGCACCGCGTGATGGCCAAGCTGTTCGAGGACCGCGGTGTCCGTCTTGAGCGCACCATGCAGCTCAACGTCGGCGGCAACATGGACTTCAAGAACATGCTGGAGCGCGACCGCCTGGAGTCGAAGAAGATCTCCAAGACGCAGGCCGTCACCTCGCAGATCCCCGACCGCGAGCTGGGCGAGAAGAACGTCCACATCGGTCCGTCGGACTACGTGGCCTGGCTGGACGACCGCAAGTGGGCGTACGTGCGCCTCGAGGGCCGTGCCTTCGGCGATGTTCCGCTGAACCTCGAGTACAAGCTCGAGGTGTGGGACTCCCCGAACTCCGCGGGTGTCATCATCGACGCCCTGCGCGCCGCGAAGATCGCCAAGGACCGCGGCATCGGCGGCCCCATCCTCTCCGCGTCGAGCTACTTCATGAAGAGCCCGCCGGTCCAGTACTTCGACGACGAGGCCCTGGCCAACGTCGAGAAGTTCATCAAGGGTGAGGTCGAGCGCTAAAGCGCCCCACGCTTGTCGATCGAGGGTCCCCGGGCTTCTGCCCGGGGACCCTCTTCGTATGTGAGTCTTGCTGCCATGTCCGTCGTACGTGATCTGCGCGTACTCCTGCGCCTGACGAACTTCCGCCGCCTGCTCGCCGTCCGGCTGCTTTCCCAGTGCGCCGACGGCGTCTACCAGGTGGCCCTGGCCACGTACGTCGTCTTCTCCCCCGAGAAACAGACCTCCGCCGCGGCGATCGCCTCCGCGATGGCGATCCTCCTGCTCCCGTACTCGCTCGTCGGGCCCTTCGCCGGAGTGCTCCTCGACCGCTGGCAGCGCCGGCAGGTCTTCCTGTACGGCAATCTCCTGCGCGCCCTGCTCGCCTGCGGGACCGCCGTGCTCGTCCTCGCCTCCGTCCCCGACTGGCTCTTCTACGCCTCCGCGCTCTCCGTCACGGCCGTCAACCGCTTCGTCCTCGCGGGGCTCTCCGCCTCGCTCCCACGGGTCGTGGACGACGAGCGGCTCGTCGTGGCGAACTCGCTCTCCCCCACCGCCGGCACCCTCGCCGCGACCCTGGGCGGCGGTCTCGCCTTCGGTGTCCAGCTGCTCGCCGACAACTCCAACGCGGCCGTGGTCGCCGCCGGCGCCGTGCTCTATCTGGCCGCCGCCCTCGCCTCGCTCCGGATGTCCCGGGAGCTCCTCGGCCCCGACCCGGACGACGAGCCGCAGCCCCTCACCTCGGCCCTGGCCTCGACGGCCCGGGGACTCGCCGCCGGACTGCGGCACCTCGCCGAGCGACGCCCCGCGGCCCGCGCTCTCGCCGCCGTGACCCTCATGCGCTTCTGTTACGGCGCCCTGTTCGTCACCGTGCTCATGCTCTGCCGCTACGCGTGGAGCGCCACGGAGTCCGAAGGGCTCGGTCTGCTGGGACTGGCCGTTGCCACGTCGGGCGCCGGATTCTTCGCGGCCGCCGTGCTCTCCCCCTGGGCCGTGGGGCGCTTCGGCCCCTTCGGCTGGATGACCCTGTGCGCCGCGGCGGCGGCCGTGCTGGAACCGGCGCTCGGCCTGACCTTCGCCCCCACGCCGTTCCTCGTCGCCGCCTTCGTCCTCGGGCTCACCACCCAGGGCGGGAAGATCGCGACGGACACGGTGGTGCAGACCTCGGTGGACGACGCCTACCGAGGGCGGGTCTTCGCGCTCTACGACGTGCTGTTCAACGTCGCCTTCGTGAGCGCGGCGGGCGTCGCGGCCCTGATGCTGCCGCCCGACGGCCGGTCCGCGCTGCTGATCGTGCTCGTGGCCGTGATCTACGCCGGGATCGCCCTGGCGCTGCGCCGTGGGGAACGCACGGAGAGGTGCGGGGAACGCACGGAGGGGTGATGTTTCACGTGAAACACCACCCCTCGTGAGCGCCTCGCCTCCGCCGCTGTTTCACGTGGAACCCGCTGTTTCACGTGAAACGGCAACGCGGCGCGGAGCGGCTCGACCGGCTCAGTTCTGCTCGGCCCACCACTCCTTGAGCGCGACGACGGCCTGCGCGTGCTCCATCGGGCCGTTCTCCAGCCGCAGCTCCAGCAGGAACTTGTACGCCTGGCCGATGGCCGGCCCGGGACCGATCCCCAGGATCTCCTGGATCTGGTTGCCGTCGAGGTCCGGGCGGATCGCGTCCAGCTCCTCCTGCTCCTGGAGCTGGCCGATGCGGTCCTCCAGGCCGTCATAGGCCCGGGAGAGCGCGGTCGCCTTGCGCTTGTTGCGGGTGGTGCAGTCCGACCGGGTCAGCTTGTGGAGACGCGAGAGCATCGGACCGGCGTCCCGCACGTAGCGCCGTACGGCCGAGTCGGTCCACTCGCCGGTCCCGTACCCGTGGAAACGGAGGTGCAGCTCCACGAGGTGCGAGACGTCCTTGATCATCTCGTTGGAGTACTTGAGCGCGGTCATCCGCTTCTTGGTCATCTTCGCGCCCACCACCTCGTGGTGGTGGAAGGAGACCCGGCCGTCCTTCTCGAAGCGACGGGTCCGCGGCTTGCCGATGTCGTGGAGCAGCGCGGCAAGGCGCAGCACCAGGTCCGGCCCG
Source organism: Streptomyces sp. Root1304 (assembly GCF_001426405.1). GTDB lineage: Bacteria > Actinomycetota > Actinomycetes > Streptomycetales > Streptomycetaceae > Streptomyces. The sequence goes on from NZ_LMEP01000024.1 coordinate 234,519, forward strand.
TCCTCCTCCAGGTCGATCGCCTGGTCGAGCACGGTCAGCGAGTGCTCGTAGACATCCTTGTGCCGGTGGTGCTCGTCGCTCTCCAGGCGCAGCGCCGGCAGCTCGGGGAGGACGTGCTCGGCGAGCCCGGTCTCGACGAGCAGCCCGAGGCCCTTGCGCGGGTGGGCGGAGAGCAGCAGCTTGTTGAGCTCGTCACGGACCCGCTCGGCGGAGACGATCTCGATCCGGCCGGACATCTCCTTCATCGCGGCGACGACCTCGGGAGCGACCTCGAAGTCCAGCTGCGCGGCGAACCGCGCGGCCCTCATCATCCGCAGCGGGTCGTCGGAGAAGGACTCCTCGGGCGTCCCCGGCGTACGGAGCACCCGGGCCGCCAGGTCCTCCAGGCCGCCGTACGGGTCGACGAACTCCTTCTCCGGGAGCGCCACGGCCATCGCGTTGACGGTGAAGTCACGCCGGACGAGGTCCTGGTCGATGGAGTCGCCGTAGGAGACCTCGGGCTTCCGCGAGGTGCGGTCGTACGCCTCCGAGCGGTACGTGGTGACCTCGACCTGGAAGCGCTGGTCGACGTCTCCGACGCGGGCGTCCTTCTGGCAGCCGACCGTCCCGAAGGCGATGCCCACCTCCCACACGGCGTCGGCCCACGGACGGACGATCTTCAGTACGTCCTCGGGGCGGGCGTCGGTGGTGAAGTCCAGGTCGTTGCCGAGCCGGCCGAGCAGCGCGTCGCGTACCGAGCCACCGACCAGCGCGAGGCTGAACCCGGCCTCCTGGAATCGGCGGGCGAGGTCGTCGGCGACGGGGGACACGCGCAGCAGTTCACTGACCGCGCGGCGTTGCACCTGGCTCAGTGCAGTCGGGGTGTCTTCGTTGGCGTTCGGCACAACAGAAAAGGGTACGTGCCCCGGCTCGCGGCGACGTCCTCGTTTTCCGGCGGGCACCGACGCCCGGACCGGCCGGCCCGGACCCCGCGGAAGATCGCCTGGAGCAGTCCCCGGCACTTGCCCCCAGCGTGCCTCGTTACCATGCCTGGACACAGCAACCGGGAACCACCTACACCACTGGCACCAGAGACAACGACGAGGACGGGCGAACGCGTGGCCGAGGCGGCAGACATCCAGGGAACCGGTCCCTCACCTGCCCGCCGATGGCTGCGGCGCACGATCACGGTCGCCGTCGGGGCGCCGCTCCTCGCCGGTCTGCTCCAGGCCCCGGCGGGCAGCTCCCCGGCCTTCGCCGCCGAGGACGGCACCGTCTCGAAGACGGTCGATGTGTCGCTCGACACGCTGACGCCGACCGCTCCCACCGAGGGGGACACCGTCACCGTCACCGGGACGGTCACCAACCGGAGCAAGAAGACCGTCACCGACGCCACCGTGGACCTGCGCGTCGGCCCCCGGCTGACCAGCCGCAGTGAGATCGAGCAGGTGACGGCCCGCACCGGCTACCGGAGCGACAGCGACCCCGCTCCCGTGGAGGACGCCCCCACCGTCGAGATCCCCCGGCTGGGCGCCGGCCTGAGCGCGGACTTCTCGATCTCGGTGCCGGTCTCCGAACTCGGACTCGACGACGCCGGTGTGTACCAGCTGGGGGTCTCCCTCACCGGGCAGACCACGGACCGGCACGACGACCGGGTGCTCGGCATCGAGCGGACGTTCCTGCCGTACCAGCCCGAGGCCACCGAGAAGAAGACCCAGCTCACCTACCTCTGGCCGCTGATCTCCTCAGCCCATGTCTCCGCGGAGACGGCCACGGACGATCAGCAGACCCCCGTCTTCGAGGACGACGCCCTGGCGGCCGAGCTGAAGCCGGGCGGGCGCCTCGACCAGCTGGTCTCGCTGGGGCAGGGCCTCCCGGTCACCTGGGTGCTCGACCCGGACCTGCTGGCCTCCGTCGACGCCATGGCGAACGGCTACCGCGTCAAGGACAGCGGCACCGTGCACGTCCCCGGCAGGAACCAGGCCGTGGCCGAGCGGTGGCTGGACGCGCTGGAGAAGGCGGTCCAGGGGCACAAGGTCGTCGCCCTCCCCTTCGCGGACCCCGACCTCGCCTCCCTGGCCCACCGGGGCAAGGACGTCCCCGGTTCGCTGGGACACCTCCAGTCGGCCACCGCCCTCGCCGGGGTGACGGTCGAGACCGTCCTGCACACCCAGGCCTCCACCGACTTCGCCTGGCCCGCCGATGGAGCCGTCGACCCCTCCATCGTGGCCGTGGCGACCTCCGCCGGCGCCGACAAGGTGATCGCCCGCAGCGACAGCGTCCGCGACGACCTCCCCTACACCCCGACGGCGGCCCGCCCCTTCGGCGACGGAAGCACCACGGCCGTGGTGAGCGACGCGCTCCTGTCCACCGCCTTCGAAGGGGACATGGTCCGCGCGGAGAACTCCACGCTCGCGGTCCAGAAGTTCCTCGCGCAGTCGCTGGCGATCACCCTGGAGCAGCCGGAGGACCAGCGCAGCATCGTGGTCGCCCCGCAGCGGATGCCGAGCGTCTCCCAGGCGCAGACCATGGCGGCGGCCCTGCAGGGCCTCTCCGGGCGGCGCTGGACCCAGCCGAGCGACCTCCTCGCCGCCGCTGCGGCCAAGCCCGACCCGGACGCCTTCACCAAGGTGCCCAGCAGCTCCCGGTACCCGAAGAAGCTGCGCGACCGGGAACTGCCCGTCCAGGCCTTCCGCGACATGAAGACCACCCGCGACGAGCTGAACGACTTCAAGGTCGTCCTGTCCCAGCAGGACCGGGTCGTGACGCCCTTCGGCAACGCGATCAACCGCGAGATGTCGACCTCGTGGCGGGGCCAGGCCCGCGCCGCCGCGCTCTACCGGATCAACGTCCTGGAGTATCTGCAGACCCTCACCGAGGGGGTCCAGTTGGTCGACAAGTCCGATCTCACACTCTCCGGCCGCAGCGCGACGATCCCCGTGACCGTCCAGAACAAGCTGCTGCAGGACGTGCATCTCGTGCTCCGGCTCACCTCCGGCAACAAGAACCGGCTCCAGGTGAACGGTGACCGGGACGCGGAGCTGCCCGTGAAGATCAACGGTGGCCACAGCCAGTCGGTGAAGTTCAACGCCTCCGCCAGCGTCAACGGTCAGGTGCCGATGACCGCCCAGCTCTACACCGAGGACGGCACGCCGTACGGGCAGCCGATGACGTTCACCGTGAAGGTCTCCGAGATCACCGCCACGGTGATGCTCGTGATCGCCGGTGGAGTGCTGCTGCTGGTCCTGGCCGGCGTACGGATGTACAGCCAGCGCAAGCGGGTGGCCGCCCGCAACGCCGCCGAGGCGGCGGAGGCGGAGGCGGCAGGGGACCCGGAGGGCGACGCGGAGGACGAGGCAGAGGCCGCATCCCCCTCGGAGGGCACGGAGCCGGACGCGGAGGCCCTCTCGGAGGAGGCGGAGGCTTCTTCGGAGGGCGCGGACGTCGAGACCGACGCCGGGACGGATCCCGAGGCGGTGACGGACGAGGCCGACGGGGGTGAACCCGAGCAGCCGAGTGACCCGACGCCGGACACCGGGTCCGAAAGCCGCGACCCGTCGGGCCCGGGTGAGAAAGTGGACCGTTGAGCGATGTCGTGGCCGGTCGGCCGGGGACGATGAGGTGGGGTAACCATGAACGCGCCGTACGACGGTGACCGCGGCCAGGGCGCGGGCGGCACCGCGCCGTCCGGTGGGACGCCCGCGGCCCCCTCCGGTCCCGGCCACCCTCCGGTGCCGGCCCCGCAGGAACAGAACCCTTACGCGCAGGACGCCTACGCGCAGAACCCGTACGCGCAGAACCAGTACGACCAGAGCGCGTACCCCCAGGACCCCTACGTCCAGGACGCCCTCGCCCAGGACCCGTACCGGGCCCAGGACCTGTCCGCGCAGGACCCGGTGACCGAGGCGCTCTACGACCGCGCCGCGCACCCGCCGCCCCCGCCCGGCACCTACCAGGAGCCCCAGCCGCTCTACCAGCAGCCGGTCGCCCCCCAGCACGCGCCCGACCCCCGGGTGTGGGCGCAGACCCCGGCGCCGGAGCCCGACGGCACCTCCCGTCACCTGCCGTACGGCGACGACGCGCGCACGGTCCAGTTCACCGGCGTCGACGACCTGGTGACCCGGGCCGGCGAGGAGGGCCCCGAGCCGGACGCCTTCGCGCACCTCTACCGGGACCAGCAGACGCCCGGTCAGGTGCCCCCGCCCGCCCCGGAGCCGGACCCCATGCCCGCGCCCGCCCCCAAGAAGTCCGGAAGGGCCTCCGGGCTGCTGAAGTCGAGCGCGGTGATGGCGGCCGGCACGCTGGTCTCCCGGCTCACCGGCTTCGTCCGCAGCCTGGTGATCACCGGGGCGCTCGGCGCGGCCCTGCTCGGCGACACGTTCACCATCGCCTACACGCTGCCGACGATGATCTACATCCTCACCGTCGGCGGCGGCCTCAACTCGGTCTTCGTGCCGCAGCTCGTCCGCTCGATGAAGAACGACGAGGACGGCGGCGAGGCCTACGCCAACCGGCTCCTCACCCTGGTCATGGTGGCGCTGGGCCTGATCGTGGCCCTGGCCGTCTTCGCGGCGCCGCTGCTGATCCGGCTGATGTCGAACACCATCGCCGACGACGCCGCGGCCAACAGCGTGGCCGTGACCTTCGCCCGGTACTGCCTGCCCACGATCTTCTTCATGGGTGTGCACGTGGTGATGGGCCAGATCCTCAACGCCCGGGGCAAGTTCGGCGCGATGATGTGGACCCCGGTCCTCAACAACATCGTCATGATCGTCACCTTCGGCCTGTTCATCTGGGTCTACGGCACCTCCGCCGAGTCCCACATGGGCGTGCAGACCATCCCGGACGACGGCATCCGCCTGCTGGGCGTCGGCACCCTCCTCGGACTCGTCGTCCAGGCGCTGGCGATGATCCCGTACCTCCGTGAGACCGGTTTCCGCTTCCGTCCGCGCTTCGACTGGAAGGGCCACGGGCTCGGCAAGACGGTCAAGCTCGCCAAGTGGACCGTGCTCTTCGTCCTCGCCAACCAGGCGGGCGTCCTCGTCGTCACCCAGCTCGCCACGGCCGCCGGTGAGGAGTCCGGGAAGAACGGTGCCGGTTTCCTCGCCTACTCGAACGCCCAGCTGATCTGGGGCATGCCGCAGGCCATCATCACGGTCTCCGTCATGGCCGCGCTGCTGCCCCGCATCTCCCGCGCCGCCCACGACGACGACCCCGGTGCCGTCCGCGACGACATCTCGCAGGGCCTGCGGAACTCGGCCGTCGCGATCGTTCCGGTCTCCTTCGCCTTCCTGGCCCTCGGCGTCCCGATGTGCACCCTGCTGTACGCCTCCAGCGGCGTCGAGGCCGCCCAGGGCATGGGCTTCATCCTGATGGCCTTCGGCCTCGGCCTGATCCCCTACTCCGTCCAGTACGTCGTGCTCCGCGGCTTCTACGCCTACGAGGACACCCGGACGCCCTTCTACAACACGGTCATCGTGGCCGCCGTCAACGCGGCCGCCTCGGCCGTCTGTTACGTCGTCCTGCCCGCCCAGTGGGCCGTCGTCGGCATGGCCGCCTCCTACGGACTCGCCTACGCCGTCGGCGTCGGCATCGCCTGGCGCCGCCTCCGCAACCGGCTGGGCGGCGACCTGGACGGCACACAGGTGCTGCGGACGTACGCGCGCCTCTGCATGGCCTCCGTGCCCGCCGCGATCGTCGCCGGCGGCGTCGGCTTCGGTCTGCTGAAGCTCCTCGGCGAAGGCGCGCTGGGCTCGCTCGTCGCCCTGATCGTCGGCGGAGTGGTACTCCTCGGGGTCTTCTTCGTCGCCGCCAAGCGCATGCGGATCACGGAACTGAACACCCTGGTCGGCATGGTGCGCGGACGCCTGGGACGCTGATCCCGCGGCCCCGCACAACCATCGGGGGGAACCGCGTGTCGTGCATAGCGTCCGACTGTGGGCACAATTGGCTTGGCTGTTGGATGCGGTGCAACGGATGGGGAGGCAGGAACGACGGTGGCGGAACGTAGCACGGCTGCCGTCGACGTGGCCGACAACAGCGGTGACGACCCGCTGACCGCCAAGGCGGACACGGCCGCGACCGACGGGGTGGCGGACAAGCAGAAGACGGCGGAGAAGACCGCCGAAGCCACGGAGAAGAAGGCGGTCGAACGACAGAGCGGCGAACAGCCCTCCCTCACGGCTCCCGAGCTGCACAGCGGCCACAAACTGGCCAGGCGCTACCGGCTGGAGGAGTGCGTCACCCGTCTGGACGGCTTCAGCAGCTGGCGCGCCGTCGACGAGAAGCTACGGCGCGCGGTCGGAGTCCACCTGCTGCCCGCCGACCACCCCCGGGCCCGCTCGGTCCTGGCCGCGGCCCGCTCCTCGGCCCTCCTCGGCGACCCCCGGTTCGTCCAGGTCCTCGACGCCGTCGAGGAGAACGACCTCGTCTACGTCGTGCACGAGTGGCTGCCCGACTCCACCGAACTGACCGCGCTGCTCGCGGCCGGACCGCTGGAACCCCACGACGCCTACCAACTCGTCAGCCAGGTCTCCCAGGCCATGGCCGCCGCGCACCGCGAGGGCCTCGCCCACCTCAGGCTCACCCCGAGCGCGGTCCTGCGCAGCTCCACCGGCCAGTACCGGATCCGCGGCCTGGCCGTGAACGCCGCCCTGCGCGGCATCACCGCCGAGCGTCCGCAGCGCAGCGACACCGAGGCCATCGGCGCCCTGCTGTACGCCGCGCTCACCCAGCGCTGGCCGTACGACAGCGACGCGTACGGGCTCTCCGGGCTACCCAAGGGCGTCGGGCTGCTCCCGCCCGACCAGGTCAGGGCCGGCGTCCACCGGGGCCTCTCCGAGATCGCCATGCGCGCCCTGGCCAACGACGGGGCCACCGCCTCGCGCCAGGAACCGCCCTGCACCACCCCGGACGAGCTGGCGAAGGCCGTGGCGGCGATGCCCCGGGTGAAGCCGCCGGAGCCGGAGTTCACCGCACCGCCCGAGTACCAGCGCACGACGTACCAGCAGGGCACCTACGGGCGTCCCCAGCCGCGTCCCGCGGTCACCCAGCCGGTGGTCGTCCCGCCGCCCCCGCTGCAGAGCCGGACCGGCAGGGCGCTGAAGTGGGCCGTCTCGGCGCTGCTGATCGCCGCCCTGGGCCTCGGCAGCTGGCAGATCGCCGACCGGCTCCTCGGCCAGGACAACGTCACCGAGACGCCGAACACGGCCCCGACGGTCGACGACGAGAAGCCGGAGCCGCCCAAGCCGCTGACGATCCGTTCCGCGGAGGAGTTCGCCCCCGACGGCCTCCCGCAGAACCCGGACGCCGTCGGCGACACCTACGACAGCGACAGCTCCTCGTACTGGCGTACCAAGACCTTCGTCGACGGCCCCGTGCTGGCGCCGTACAAGCAGGGTGTCGGGATCGTCTACGACCTCGGGAGCGAGCAGAACGTCACGTCCGCCTCCATAGCGCTGCGCTTCGGCGGTCCGCAGACCACCGTCACGCTGTACGCGGCGGACTCTCTGTCGCCCTCCGGTACCCCGGACTCCATGAAGAAGATCGCCTCGGTCGAGACCTCGGACTCGACCGCGAAGCCGGAGACCAAGACGGCGGTCAAGACCCGCTACGTACTGCTCTGGATGACCTCCGTGCCGTACTCCGACCGCGACGAGTACTTCGGCTCGGGCTACAAGCAGGCCATCACGAACGTGTCGTTCCAGGGGACCGCCCCCTAGTCACCGACCGTGCATCACGATGAGCGCCGAGCCCAGCTCGGCGCTCATTTACTTCCGGGCACGGACCGGATTGAATGCGTGCACGTCTGCCGAGCGAGGAGGGGAACCGTGACGCCTGCGGCTGACGACCCCCGGACCGCAGCGGACGACGAACTCCTGGCCCGTCATGTCGCCGGAGACCCCGACGCCTTCGGTGAGCTCGTACGCCGCCACCGCGACCGGCTCTGGGCCGTGGCCCTCCGGACCCTGGGGGACCGCGAGGAGGCCGCTGACGCCGTCCAGGACGCCCTGATCTCGGCCTTCCGGGCCGCCCACACCTTCCGCGGCCAGTCGGCCGTCACGACGTGGCTCCACCGCATCACGGTGAACGCCTGTCTCGACCGCATACGGAAGACCGCTTCCCGCCGGACCTCGCCCGTCGACGACGACGCCCACTTCGAGCAGCTCCTCGACCCCCATGAATCGGCCGAAGCCCCCGTGGAACGCCAGGACCTCCACCGCCAGCTGTTCGCCGCCCTCGCCACGATCCCCGCCGACCAGCGCGCCGCCCTCGTCCTGGTCGACATGCAGGGATACCCGGTCGCGGAGGCTGCCCGTATCCTCGGCGTTCCCACCGGCACCGTGAAGAGCCGCTGCGCGCGCGGACGGGCACGCCTGCTTCCGATGGTCACTCATCTGCGCGCCGACACCGTGGGTAACGAGCCCTCCGAAGGGGGAAGGAACCGGACGCCGGGGGCATCCGTCCCACCGGTGCCGGGGCCGACGGACACCGGACCGACTGATCCAGCTGCTGTGAAGGGCGGAGGTGGGCGCACGTGACTTCCACGGCCGGCAAGGCCAACACCACACAGCACCCGGACGTCTCGGAGATCTCCGACCTGACCGAGGGGCTTCTCTCGCCGACGCGCTCGGCGGCCGTCCGCCGGCACGTGGACGGCTGTTCCCTCTGCGCCGACGTCCGGACCTCCCTGGAGGAGATCCGGGGCCTCCTGGGCACCCTTCCCGGCCCGGCTCGCATGCCCGCCGACATCGCCGGCCGGATCGATGCCGCCCTCGCCGCCGAGGCCCTGCTCAGCGCCACCACACCGGACAACGACACCGCTGTTTCACGTGAAACATCGCGCACCCCGGCCGAGCGGGTCCCCGCTCCTTCGTCTCCGCAAGCCGACCGTCCTGCGGGCCGTCCGTCCGCCGCCACCGGCCCCGGTCGCACCGGACGGCCGCGCCGCCGTCGGATCGCCCTGCTCTCCACCCTCGGTGCCGCCTTCGGCGCCGTGATCCTCGGCACGAGCCTCTATCTGAGCCAGTCCGGCACCGTGACCGCCGACGGCCAGGCACCGGCCGTCAGGAACGCCGACACCGCCGCCGGAGCGGCTCTGACCCCCTTCTCGGGGTCACCGGTCGAAGACCGGGTGCACGCCCTCCTGAACCAGGACGCCACCGCCAGGACTCCGCAGGGCGTCGGGCCCGAGTCCATGTCCGCCGAAACCGGCGGCACGACCCCTCAGCGGAACAGGGACGGCGCCGTCCCCCGCTGCGTCCTGGCCGGTACGGGCCGCGCCGACGCGGTGCTCGGGCAGGAGCGCGGCGAGTACCGGGGAACTCCTGCCTACCTGCTCGTTCTGACCGATCCCTCGGACAGCGGCCGGGTCCAGGCCTACGTGCTCGACGCCTCCTGTGCCGACCGCACCGACGGAAACGGAACCCCGGCGGCCACCGTCCTCTTCAGCGAGACGTACGCCCGCTCCTGACCCCACTTCCCGCCCGGCCCGGTGCCGCGCGGCGGTCTCGGGAATGCACGCCCCTTAGTATCCGTTGGGTGGGGTGAGAGTGACCGAGACAACCGCCCCCGTAGGCAGTGGCAGTCTGCAGAGACGAGGAAGAAACCCGTGAGCGACGTCCGTAACGTGATCATTATCGGCTCCGGGCCCGCGGGTTACACCGCTGCGCTCTACACCGCCCGAGCGTCGCTGAACCCCCTGGTCTTCGAAGGTGCCGTCACCGCCGGTGGCGCACTGATGAACACGACCGAGGTCGAGAACTTCCCCGGTTTCCGTGACGGCATCATGGGCCCGGACCTGATGGACAACATGCGGGCCCAGGCCGAGCGCTTCGGCGCCGAGCTGATCCCCGACGACGTCATCGCCGTCGACCTGAGCGGTGACATCAAGACCGTCACCGACACCGCCGGCACCGTGCACCGCGCCAAGGCCGTCATCGTCACCACCGGCTCCCAGCACCGCAAGCTCGGCCTCCCCAACGAGGACGTGCTCTCCGGCCGCGGTGTCTCCTGGTGCGCCACCTGCGACGGCTTCTTCTTCAAGGACCAGGACATCGCCGTCGTCGGCGGCGGCGACACCGCGATCGAGGAGGCCACCTTCCTCTCGCGCTTCGCCAAGTCCGTCACGATCGTCCACCGCCGCGACACCCTGCGTGCCTCCAAGGCCATGCAGGAGCGCGCCTTCGCCGACCCGAAGATCTCCTTCGCCTGGGACAGCGAGGTCACCGAGATCCACGGCGAGCAGAAGCTCAGTGGTCTGACCCTGCGCGACACGAAGACCGGCGAGACCCGCGAGCTGGCCGTCACCGGCCTCTTCATCGCCGTGGGCCACGACCCGCGGACCGAGCTGTTCAAGGGTCAGCTGGACCTCGACGAGGAGGGCTACCTCAAGGTCGCCGCCCCGTCGACGCGCACGAACCTCACCGGTGTCTTCGGCGCCGGCGATGTCGTCGACCACACCTACCGCCAGGCGATCACGGCCGCCGGCACCGGCTGCTCCGCCGCCCTGGACGCCGAGCGCTTCCTGGCCGCCCTCGCCGACAGCGAGAAGCTGGCCGAGACCCCCGCGGTCTGACCCCGACTCTCCCCACCCCACACCCCGCGAGATCAAGGAGGCCGCTGTGGCCCTCAAGTCTGTAACCGACGCTTCCTTCGACGAGGACGTCCTCAAGAGCGACAAGCCCGTCCTGGTGGACTTCTGGGCCGAGTGGTGCGGCCCGTGCCGCCAGATCGCCCCGTCGCTGGAGGCCATCGCCGCCGAGCACGGCGAGATCGAGATCGTGAAGCTCAACATCGACCAGAACCCGGCCACGGCTGCCAAGTACGGCGTCATGTCGATCCCGACGCTCAACGTCTACCAGGGCGGCGAGGTCGTGAAGACGATCGTCGGCGCCAAGCCGAAGGCCGCGATCCTCCGCGACCTGGAGGCCTTCGTCGAGCCGACCAAGGCCTGATGCTTCCTCGCTGTTTCACGTGAAACATGACGCGCGAGCGACGTTTCACGTGAAACAGAAGCGGCCCGCCCCCGACAGGGGGCGGGCCGTTCTCATGTCCGGGGTCAGAGCGGCCGCAGAGCCGGCTCCTTCTGCACGGCGCCGAGAAGCCGGTCGAGCGCCATCTCGACGTCCTCCTTCCAGGAGAGCGTCGTCCGGAGCTCCAGCCGCAGCCTCGGGAAGGCCGGGTGCGGCCGTACGGTCTTGAAGCCCACGGCCAGCAGATGATCGGCCGGCAGCACACACGCCGGCTCCTTCCAGCGGGCGTCACCGAACGCCTCGATGGCCTTGAACCCCCGCCGCAGCAGATCCTTGGCCACCGTCTGCACGACCATCCGCCCCAGCCCCTGCCCCTGGTACCCGGGCATGATCCAGGCCGTCATCAACTGCGCCGCATCGGCGGCCACAGGGCTCGTCGGGAAGGCGGTCGACCGCGGCACATACGCCGGGGGAGCGTAGAGGACATAGCCGACCGGCACCTCGTCGACATAGACCACCCGGCCGCAGGATCCCCATTCCAGAAGAACGCCCGAGATCCAGGCCTCCTTCTCAGGCTCCGACCGGCCCGCCTTCACGGCCGCCTCACCACTGACCGGATCGAGCTCCCAGAACACACAGGAGCGACACCTCTTGGGCAGGTCCGGAAGGTTGTCCAGCGTGAGCGGTACGAGCCGACGCCCCACGGCTGCTCCTCGTTTCCCTCGCCAGCGAGTACGGATACGCCTCTCGGAATCGTATCGAGCGGCTGATCGGGAGGACACCGCTCACAGGCAAAGGGCGGGCCGCGTTCCGGTGAAGACCGGACACGACCCGCCCTGGGCGGCCTCAGACAGCGGAGAGAGCGATCAGCCCTCCGCGCCCTTTTCCTTGTTCTTCTGGTCCATGACCCGCCCCTCTCCGGGAGCCAGGGTCGACAGGATGCGCTCCAGATCGTCCATCGAGGCGAACTCGACGACGATCTTGCCCTTCTTCTGCCCGAGGTCGACCTTCACCCGGGTCTCGAAGCGGTCCGAGAGCCGGGAGGCGAGATCCGTGAGCGCGGGCGAGACGCGGGCACCGGCCCGCGGCTTGTTCGGCTTGACCGCACCGGCGGGCTCCTCGGAACCCATCAGGCTCACGATCTCCTCGACCGTACGGACCGACAGACCCTCGGAGACGATCCGGTAGGCCAGCTTGTCCTGGGCCTCCGCGTCCTCCACACCGAGCAGCGCCCGCGCGTGACCGGCGGACAGCACACCGGCCGCGACCCGGCGCTGCACTGCCCCGGAGAGACGCAGCAGGCGGAGCGTGTTGGAGATCTGCGGGCGGGAGCGCCCGATCCGCTCGGCCAGCTGGTCGTGGGTGCAGCCGAAGTCCTTGAGCAGCTGCTCGTAGGCGTGCGCCTCTTCGATCGCGTTCAGCTGGGCACGGTGGAGGTTCTCCAGGAGCGCGTCCAGGAGCATCTTCTCGTCGTCGGTGTCCCGGACGATCGCGGGAATCCGCTTGAGCTCCGCCTCCTTGGAGGCGCGCAGCCGACGCTCACCCATGACCAGCTCATAGCGCTCGTCGTCGAGCTTGCGCACGACCACCGGCTGGAGGAGGCCGACTTCCTTGATCGAGACGACGAGCTCCGCCAGGGCGTCCTCGTCGAAGATCTCACGCGGCTGATGCCGGTTGGGAACGATGGCGTCGAGCGGAAGGTCGGTGAAGTAGGCCCCCGCCGGAGGCGCCGGCAGCGCCGGATTCTCCGGCTCGTTCCACGAAGGCGTGGCCTCCGGGGACTGCGCGCTCTGCGGCAGCGTCGCCAGCTTCGCGGCGGCCACCCCTCGGCCCGAGGTCAGGACGGAGGCCGCTCCGGGAGAAGCCGGGCCCGTCCCCGCACCGGCCGACGGCGTCTGCCGTTCCTGGGGAGCAGCGGGGATCAGCGCACCGAGCCCACGCCCCAGTCCCCTACGTCGCTCGCTCACTGAATCCCCTCCGACATGCTGCGCTGGTTGTTCTGGTGCCCTACCTGGGCGTGCTGCGGGTCGTAGTGCACGGCGACACCCCGCAGAGCGATCTCACGAGCCGCTTCGAGATACGACAGGGCGCCGCTGGAGCCCGGGTCGTAGGTGAGGACCGTCTGCCCGTAGCTCGGTGCCTCCGAGATGCGGACGGACCTCGGGATGCTCGTCCGCAGCACCTCCTCGGCGAAGTGGGTGCGCACCTCGTCGGCGACCTGCGAGGCGAGCCTCGTCCGGCCGTCGTACATGGTGAGCAGGATCGTCGAAACGTGGAGCGCGGGGTTGAGGTGCCCGCGTACCAGGTCGACGTTCCGCAGGAGCTGTCCGAGTCCCTCCAGTGCGTAGTACTCGCACTGGATCGGGATCAGCACCTCGGCTCCGGCCACCATGGCGTTGACCGTGAGGAGACCGAGCGAGGGCGGGCAGTCGATCAGGATGTAGTCGAGCGGCTGCTCGTAGGCCTGGATCGCCCGCTGCAGGCGGCTCTCACGGGCCACGAGCGAGACCAGCTCGATCTCCGCACCGGCGAGATCGATGGTGGCGGGAGCGCAGAAGAGGCCCTCGACGTCGTTGACGGGCTGCACCACTTCGGAGAGCGGCCTGCTGTCCACGAGAACGTCGTAGATCGACGGGACCTCGGCATGGTGGTCGATCCCGAGCGCCGTGGAGGCGTTGCCCTGCGGGTCCAGGTCGATGACCAGCACCCGGGCACCGTGCAGAGCCAGGGAGGCGGCAAGGTTGACCGTCGTGGTCGTCTTGCCCACGCCGCCCTTCTGATTGGCGACCACCATCACGCGAGTCCGGGCCGGGCGGGGAAGTCCCTCACCGGCACGACCCAGGGCCTCTACTGCCAGTTGGGCAGCACGACCGATGGGGGTGTCGTCCATCGGGGGCGGTGTTTCACGTGAAACATCCTCCCCCACCGATTCGGTTCGGGGACCGGGGACCGGATCGGTCATCGGTCCCGCGATGTTGGCGTCGGACCGCAAGGATTCACTCTCCTCGGCTTCGGGCTCGCGATGAGGAGAGCCTGCCATGCTTTCTGGGTCGTGAACCAGCGAGGTCGGTGGTTCTGTGGGTGAATCCACCTCTGTGGACATCTCCGTAACCCTCGCGGGTGGTTTCACGCGGGGTCTACGGTCCCGGGGCACGGCCGCCGCGCGACCGCGGCTGATGATCCCCTGCAGCAGTGAGCGACGTTTCACGTGAAACACCATGCCCCCGCTGCCCGGCCGGGACCGTTCGACACTCCGAAATGGTGCGTATGCGACGCTCAGCGGCGCCGGCGGGTCTTGCTCGTCCGGGCGGCCTTGGCCCGCTTGGCCGCGAAGCGCACACCACCGGGGCTCTCACCGACCTCCACCCGCACGACCGTGGAGAGCGGATCGACGATCCCCTCGCCCACCTGCAGCACCGAGGTCTCCACCACACCGAGCCGGGAGAGCGCGGCGCGGGCACCGTTGATCTCCTCCTCAGCCGTGTCGCCCTTGAGCGCCAGCATCTCGCCGTAGGGGCGCAGCAGGGGAACGCCCCAGCCGGCCAGCCGGTCCAGCGGAGCCACCGCGCGAGCCGTCACCACGTGCACAGGCGTGATCTTGCCGAGCATCTCCTCGGCACGGCCCCGGACCACGGTCACATGGTCGAGACCGAGCAGCTCGACGACCTCCTGAAGGAAGTTCGTCCGGCGCAGGAGCGGCTCCAGGAGCGTGATCTTCAGATCGGGCCGGACCAGAGCCAGCGGGATACCGGGAAGACCGGCGCCCGAGCCCACGTCGCAGACCGTGACGCCCTCGGGGACGACCTCCGAGAGGACGGCGCAGTTCAGCAGGTGGCGCTCCCACAGCCGCGGCACCTCACGCGGGCCGATCAGACCGCGCTTCACACCCGCGTCGGCGAGGAGCTCCGCGTACCGCACGGCCTCCGGGAAGTACTCACCGAAGACTGTCCGCGCCTGCTCCGGAGCCTCGGGGAGCTCCGCCGCTTCCTCCGTCACGGGAACCGTCCTTCCGTACCGCACGCATCGCGTGCGAGCGCACTGTGGTGGCTGACTATCGGGCTGACAAAGATCGGCCCCGCCTGCGAACAGACGGGGCCGAGACTACGTGAGGGTTCAGGCCGGGAGCACGACGACGAAGCGCTGCGGCTCCTCGCCCTCGGACTCGCTGCGCAGACCGGCGGCGGCGATCGCGTCGTGCACGACCTTGCGCTCGAACGGCGTCATCGGGTCCAGCTTGACCGGCTGGCCGCTGGTCTTCACGTCGTTCGCGGCCTTGGCGCCCAGCTCGGCGAGCTCGGCGCGCTTCTTGGCCCGGAAGCCGGCGATGTCCAGCATCAGGCGGCTGCGGTCACCGGTCTCCCGGTGCACGGCGAGCCGGGTCAGCTCCTGGAGAGCCTCCAGGACCTCACCGTCGCGGCCGACGAGCTTCTGCAGCTCGCGGGCCGAGTCGCTGATGATCGAGACCGCGGCCCGGTCCGCCTCGACGTCCATGTCGATGTCGCCGTCGAGATCGGCGATGTCGAGGAGACCTTCGAGGTAGTCGGCCGCGATCTCACCCTCCTGCTCGAGGCGGGTCAGGGTGTCGCCACCCTCGGCGGCGGCGGAGGTGGTGCCTTCCGTCACGGACGGACTCCTTCTTGCTTCGGGGCGGCTTACTTCTTGGAGGACGGGTGCTTGGGCCGCTGCTGGCCCTTGCGCTGACCGGACTTGCCCTGGCGGGAGCCTCCGGAGTTGGCACGGCTCGGACGCGCGGGCTTGTCCTGGCCCTCGTCCTTCGGCTCGTCCTCGGCGGCGGCCTTGTCCTGGCCCTGGGGCTTCTTCTCGAGCGAGGTGGTCGCCTCTTCGGCGGCCGGCTCGGAGGATTCCTCGGTGTCCTTGACCAGGTGCTGCGCGGCGGTGGCCTGACGCTGGGCCTTGGTCTGGCGCTTGGGCTGCTGGCGCTTGGCGGCGGCGCCGCCCTCGGCCTCGGCCTCGATCGTGTCGCTCTTGATCACGGTGCCGTCCGCCTGGGCGGCGAAGCCGGCCTTGGACAGACCCACGAAGAAGCGACGCTCGTTCTCGTTGCGGTCGCTGCCCTTGGCGACGATCACCTTGACGATGTTCTTCCGGCGGCGGCCGCGGACCTCACCGTGCTCCGTGACGCTCTTCAGCAGACGCTGCAGGTAGGAGTCCTGCGCCTTGCTGCCCGGAGTCGGGTTCTGGTTGATCACGTACATCTGCTGGCCCATGGTCCACACGTTGGTGGTCAGCCAGTAGACGAGGACGCCGACGGGGAAGTTGATGCCCATGACGGCGAAGATCACCGGGAAGATGTACATGAGCATCTTCTGCTGCTGCATGTACGGGGTCTTCACCGAGAGGTCGACGTTCTTCATCATCAGCTGGCGCTGGGTGAAGAACTGCGAGGCCGACATCATGACGATCATGACCGCGGTGACGATGCGGACCGAGGTCAGCGAGGCGTCGAGAGCGGCGACCTCGGCGGCGGTGTCCGTGAACTTCGAGGCGAGCGGGGCGCCGAAGATGTGGGCCTGACGGGCGCTGGCGAGCAGCGGGCCGTCGATGACGCCGATCTCCTTGCCCGAGGCGATGGCGGAGAGCACGTGGTACAGCGCGAAGAAGAACGGCGACTGGGCCAGGATGGGAAGGCACGAGGAGAGCGGGTTGGTACCCGTCTCCTTGTACAGCTTCATCATCTCTTCGGACTGACGCTGCTTGTCGCTCTTGTAGCGCTCCTGGATCGCCTTCATCTTCGGCTGGAGCGCCTGCATGTTCCGCGTCGACTTGATCTGCTTGACGAACAGCGGGATCAGACAGATGCGGATCAGGACCACGAGGGACACGATGGACAAGCCCCAGGCCCAACCCGTGTCAGGGCCGAAGATCGCCCCGTACACCTTGTGGAACTGGACGATGACCCAGGAAACGGGCCAGGTGATGAAGCTGAACAGACTGGCAATCGTGTCCACTAATCAGGCTCCTTGAGCATTGGGCGAGGTCTCTGCGGCCGGGATCGTCTCGGCGGTGGACCCGCCCTTGTCGCCGCGCAGCGCGTTCCTCAGCATTTCGTGCCAGCGGGGGCGCTTGCGCGCGGGGACATGGTCCACGCCACCGGGCGACCACGGGTTGCACCGCAGGATGCGCCAGGCGGTCAGGGCCGTGCCCTTGATCGCGCCATGCCGGTCGATGGCCGTGAATCCGTAGTGGGAACACGACGGGTAGTACCGGCAGACGGGCCCCAGGAGAGGGCTGATCGTCCACTGGTACAGCTTGATGAGAGCCAGCAGCGGGTACTTCATCGCGCGCCCCCTCCCAGCAGCCGCTGGAGGGCGGCGTCCAGGTCTCGGGCCAGCTGTGCGTGGTCGGCGTCACCGGCTCCGGGCAACGCCCGTACGACCACCAGGCTACCGGGGGGCAGCTCGGTGAGGCGGTCGCGCACGAGATGGCGCAGGCGACGCTTCACCTGGTTGCGTACGACCGCGACACCCACGGCTTTGCTCACGACGAAACCCGCACGCGTCGGGGAAGCGCTCTCCCCAGGCGCGTGCGGGTCCGTTGCACCGCTGTGTAGGTGGACGACGAGGAGCGGGCGACCGGCCCGGCGACCTCGGCGTACCGCGGTTGCGAAGTCCTCGCGCCGCCTCAGCCGATTCTCGGTAGGCAGCACGTCATGACCTGTTAAGGCAGATCAGGCGGACAGCTCGGTGCGGCCCTTGGAACGACGGTTCGCAAGGATGGCTCGGCCGGCACGCGTACGCATCCGCAGGCGGAAGCCGTGGGTCTTGGCGCGACGACGGTTGTTCGGCTGGAAGGTGCGCTTGCTCACTCGGGGGCTCCAGAAATGATTCGTAGATGGCGGGACATCGCCTGGCTGTCACCGTGCGCCCACGAGTAGCTCGCAATACGCCCGAGTGCACCGCTACACGTTCGCAAACCGTGATCTTTGCCCATCGGAGGCAGGCGGCAGCAGCCATCGACAACTCGACCTGGTCACGGTACGCGCGGCTACGCCATCCGGTCAAACCGACCTGTCGCCACCTCCCATTGTGCACAGGCTGTGGACAACAACTTGAACCACGTCAGCCGCCACGACTACCGTGGACGGTCTCCATTCTTTTCCGTTCTGTCCTCTCCTGTCCTCACGGACCCGTCCTCACGGACACCGACCCACCGTCCCCGAGAACCACTCCATCGTGGGACCTGCGAGAAAGCGTGCCCTGTGGCTGACGTACCTGCCGATCTTGCCGCAGTGTGGCCACGCGTCCTGGAGCAACTCCTCGCAGAGGGCCAGCAGGGGATCGAGCCCAAGGACAAGCAGTGGATCGAGCGCTGCCAGCCGCTCGCGCTGGTCGCGGACACCGCACTGCTCGCCGTGCCCAACGAGTGGGGCAAGCGCGTCCTGGAGGGCCGGCTCGCCCCGCTGATCAGCGAGACCCTCAGCCGTGAGTGCGGCCGCCCGATCCGGATCGCGATCACCGTCGACGACTCCGTCGGCGAGCCGACGCCGCCCGCGCCCCCGGTGCAGCAGCCCCAGCAGTCCCGGTACGACGACCGCGGACAGTCCGAGCAGTACGACAAGTACGAGAAGTACGACGGCTACGGCCACCGGCCGATGCCCGACGACGGGCTGCCCACCGCGCGCCCGGCCTACCCGGACTACTCGCAGCAGCGGCCCGACCCCGGCGCCTGGCCGCGGACCCAGGAGGACCTGTCCTGGCAGCAGCCGCGGCTCGGCGGCTACCAGGAGCGGGCCCCGTACACCGGTCCCGAGCAGCCCCGGCAGTCGCGCTACGACGAGCCGCCCCGGGGCTACGAGCCGCAGCGGCCCGAGCGCGCCGAGCTGCCCGACCCGCAGAACCACGGCGCCCGTCCCGGTCCCCGGCCGGGCGGTCCCGTCCCCGGCCCCGTGGGGGCCCCGGGCGGCGGTCACGGTTCCTCGTCCACCGGGCAGGGGGCCGGCGCGCCCGGCGAGCAGCACGCGCGGCTGAACCCCAAGTACCTCTTCGACACCTTCGTCATCGGTTCCTCGAACCGCTTCGCGCACGCGGCCGCCGTCGCGGTCGCGGAGGCGCCGGCGAAGGCGTACAACCCGCTCTTCATCTACGGAGAGTCGGGCCTCGGCAAGACCCACCTGCTGCACGCGATCGGCCACTACGCGCGGAGCCTCTACCCGGGGACGCGGGTGCGGTACGTGAGCTCGGAGGAGTTCACGAACGAGTTCATCAACTCGATCCGCGACGGCAAGGGCGACGCCTTCCGCAAGCGGTACCGGGACGTGGACATCCTGCTCGTCGACGACATCCAGTTCCTCGCGAGCAAGGAGTCGACGCAGGAGGAGTTCTTCCACACCTTCAACACCCTCCACAACGCGAACAAGCAGATCGTGCTCTCCTCGGACCGGCCGCCCAAGCAGCTGGTGACCCTGGAGGACCGGCTCCGCAACCGCTTCGAGTGGGGCCTCACCACCGACGTGCAGCCGCCCGAGCTGGAGACGCGCATCGCGATCCTCCGCAAGAAGGCGGTGCAGGAGCAGCTCAACGCCCCGCCGGAGGTGCTGGAGTTCATCGCCTCGCGGATCTCGCGGAACATCCGCGAGCTGGAGGGCGCGCTGATCCGGGTGACGGCCTTCGCGAGCCTCAACCGGCAGCCGGTGGACCTCGGGCTGACCGAGATCGTCCTCAAGGACCTGATCCCGGGCGGCGAGGACTCCTCGCCGGAGATCACGGCGCCGGCGATCATGGCGGCCACGGCGGACTACTTCGGTCTGACGGTGGAGGACCTCTGCGGATCCTCGCGCAGCCGCGTCCTGGTGACGGCCCGGCAGATCGCCATGTACCTGTGCCGCGAGCTGACGGACCTGTCGCTGCCGAAGATCGGTGCGCAGTTCGGCGGCCGTGACCATACGACGGTGATGCACGCGGACCGGAAGATCCGTGCCCTGATGGCGGAGCGGCGCTCCATCTACAACCAGGTCACCGAGCTCACCAACCGCATCAAGAACGGCTGACGGACCGCCTCAGCGGCCTCCGAAGGGCGCTCCGGGACACCTCCCGGGGCGCCCTTCGGCGTTCCCGGAGAGCGCCGGAGAGGCCGGAGAGCGCGCCGGCGGGCCGCGCGCAGGGCCCGTCGTGGGCTGCCGAGGGGCCGGTCACGGGCCGCAGACGGGCCGGTCGTGGGCCGGGAACGAGCCGGTCGCGAGCCGGGGACGAGCACCGGCTGTTCGATTACTCCGTTCCGGTGGCGGGTTCTCCACAGATTGGGGGATGATCTCCCGTCCACAGGGTGGGGACTGTCGAGTTATCCGGAACGTGTCCACAGGGCTGCCTGCTGACAGGCCATCACTCCAGGTCAGACCCCTGTGGAATTGTTGAGAAAAGATCTCCACAGGCTGTGGATGAAACTTTCGTCCACAGGGGGTCCTGAAGGTTGTCCACCGGCAACCCACAGGGAGGGGTACGTTGCCCACAGCTTCTCCACACCCCTGTCCACTGTTCGGCAACAAAACACCCCCTCTCACCGGGCCGAGTGAAAGCGGTCACACCAAGGGAGACGTTTGGGCTGTGGGGAACGTGGGGAAAGCTGGGGACAGCGCTGGGGAGAACTCCCCATGGCCTGTGTATGGGGTGTGCAGAACTTTCGGGTGTCCACAGAGACCCCGGGTTGTCCACCGGTTCCACCCACAGGCGCGGTGGACAAAAAACTGGGCCTGACCTGCGAAAACGGGGTTATCCACCGTTTCCACAGGCCCTACTACTACTCCCACTTAGAGTTAGCTAGGAATCCGCTTCGAAGTGGGGCCTGTGCACAACTCGGCGCCGGAGCTCCGACGCGCCCTTGTCGCGACTTGACCCCGAGCAGCACCGAGTGTCGGCGGCGTACGTCAGACTGGTTCCCGCAGTCGACGAAGAGCCAGCAACAAGCAGGAGGCGGTTCCGGTGAAGATCCGGGTGGAGCGCGACGTACTCGCCGAGGCGGTGGCGTGGGTGGCCCGCAGCCTCCCGGCCCGTCCGCCGGCCCCCGTCCTCGCAGGCCTCCTGCTGAAGGCCGAGGACGGCGCGCTGAGCTTCTCGAGCTTCGACTACGAGGTCTCGGCCAGGGTCTCCGTCGAGGCCGAGGTCGAGGAGGACGGCACCGTCCTGGTCTCCGGCCGGCTGCTCGCCGACATCTGCCGCGCCCTCCCCAACCGCCCCGTGGAGATCTCCACAGACGGTGTACGGGCGACCGTGGTCTGCGGCTCCTCCCGCTTCACCCTCCACACCCTGCCCGTGGAGGAGTACCCGGCGCTGCCGGAGATGCCCACCGCGACCGGCACCGTCCCCGGTGAGGTCTTCGCCTCCGCCGCCGCGCAGGTGGCCATCGCCGCCGGCCGTGACGACACGCTGCCCGTCCTCACCGGTGTGCGCATCGAGATCGAGGGCGACACCGTCACCCTGGCCTCCACCGACCGCTACCGCTTCGCCGTCCGCGAGTTCCTGTGGAAGCCGGAGTCCCCGGACGCCTCCGCGGTCGCCCTGGTGCCCGCGAAGACCCTCCTGGACACCGCCAAGGCGCTCACCAGCGGCGACACGGTCACCCTGGCGCTCTCCGGCTCCGGCAAGGGCGAGGGCCTCATCGGCTTCGAGGGCGCGGGCCGCCGCACCACCACCCGCCTCCTGGAGGGCGACCTCCCGAAGTACCGGACGCTCTTCCCCACCGAGTTCAACTCGGTCGCGGTGATCGAGACCGCGCCGTTCGTCGAGGCCGTCAAGCGCGTGGCCCTGGTGGCCGAGCGCAACACCCCGGTCCGCCTGAGCTTCGAGCAGGGCGTGCTGATCCTGGAGGCCGGCTCCAGCGACGACGCACAGGCTGTGGAGCGCGTCGACGCGCAGCTGGAGGGCGACGACATCTCGATCGCCTTCAACCCGACCTTCCTGCTCGACGGCCTGAGCGCCATCGACTCCCCGGTCGCCCAGCTCTCCTTCACGACCTCCACCAAGCCGGCGCTGCTGAGCGGCAAGCCCGCGCTCGACGCCGAGGCGGACGAGGCCTACAAGTACCTGATCATGCCGGTGCGACTGTCCGGTTGATCCCGTCCGGCAGTCCGGGGGCCGTCCCCCGGGGAGGACGCGGCCGGGGCGTCGCCTGAGCGGCTGACCCCACAGGTGTGCACCCGGGTCCGGGCGTAGGCTCGGACCCGGGTAAACCGCACACGACGCTTAAGGAATCTCTGATGGAGCTCGGTCTCGTCGGTCTCGGCAAGATGGGCGGCAACATGCGCGAGCGCATCCGCCGCGCAGGCCACACCGTCATCGGATACGACCGCAATCCGGACCTCGCCGACGTCCACAGCCTCGAAGAGCTTGTGGGCAAGCTCAAGGGGCCCCGCGTCGTGTGGGTGATGGTCCCGGCCGGTGCCGCGACCCAGTCCACCATCGACGAGCTGGCCGAGCTGCTCTCCCCCGGCGACATCGTCGTGGACGGCGGCAACTCGCGCTGGACGGACGACGAGAAGCACGCCGAGGAGCTCGCGGCCAAGGGCATCGGCTTCGTCGACTGCGGCGTCTCCGGCGGTGTCTGGGGCCTGGAGAACGGCTACGCGCTGATGTACGGCGGCTCCGCCGAGGACGTGGCGAAGGTCCAGCCGATCTTCGACGCGCTCAAGCCCGAGGGCGAGTTCGGCTCGGTCCACGCGGGCAAGGTCGGCGCCGGCCACTTCGCGAAGATGGTCCACAACGGCATCGAGTACGCGATGATGCAGGCCTACGCCGAGGGCTGGGAGCTCCTGGAGAAGGTCGACTCCGTCACCGACGTGCGCGAGGTCTTCCGCTCCTGGCAGGAGGGCACGGTCATCCGCTCCTGGCTGCTCGACCTCGCGGTGAACGCGCTGGACGAGGACGAGCACCTGGACAAGCTCCGCGGCTACGCCTCGGACTCCGGCGAGGGCCGGTGGACCGTCGAGGCCGCCATCGACAACGCCGTACCGCTGCCGGCGATCACCGCGTCGCTGTTCGCGCGGTTCGCCTCGCGGCAGGACGACTCCCCGCAGATGAAGATGATCGCCGCGCTGCGCAACCAGTTCGGTGGCCACGCGGTCGAGACGAAGAAGTAATCCACAGGCTGTGTGCCCAGCGGTGCACAGCAGCCGGGGGAAGAAGGTCGGCGCACCACCATGCACGTCACGCATCTCTCGCTGGCCGACTTCCGTTCGTACGCCCGGGTCGAGGTCCCGCTCGACCCGGGCGTCACGGCTTTCGTGGGCGCCAACGGCCAGGGCAAGACCAATCTGGTCGAGGCCGTCGGCTATCTCGCGACCCTCTCCAGCCACCGCGTCGCCTCCGACGCGCCGCTCGTCCGGATGGGGGCGGAGCGCGCGGTCGTCCGCGCCGCCGTCACCCAGGGCGAGCGCTCCCAGCTGATCGAGCTGGAACTCAACCCGGGCCGGGCCAACCGTGCCCGTATCAACAGGTCCTCGCAGGTCAGACCGCGTGACGTGCTGGGAATCGTACGGACCGTGCTGTTCGCGCCCGAGGACCTCGCCCTGGTGAAGGGCGACCCCGGCGAGCGCCGGCGCTTCCTCGACGAGCTCATCACGGCGCGCACGCC
Source organism: Streptomyces sp. Root1304 (assembly GCF_001426405.1). Classification (GTDB taxonomy): domain Bacteria; phylum Actinomycetota; class Actinomycetes; order Streptomycetales; family Streptomycetaceae; genus Streptomyces. Next base: position 258,053 of record NZ_LMEP01000024.1, read on the forward strand.
GCGCATGGCGGGCGTGCGCTCCGACTACGAGCGCGTGCTCAAGCAGCGCAACACGCTCCTGAAGTCGGCCGCGATGGCCCGGCGGCACGGCGGGCGGGGCATGGACCTCTCCACCCTCGACGTCTGGGACCAGCACCTGGCCCGTGCCGGAGCCGAGCTGCTCGCCCAGCGGCTCGACCTGATCTCCGTCCTGCAGCCGCTCGCGGACAAGGCGTACGAGCAGCTGGCGCCCGGTGGCGGACCGATTCTGCTGGAGTACCGGCCCTCCGCGCCCGGTGCCGGGCACACCCGCGAGGAGCTGTACGAGCAGCTGACCGCCGCGCTCGCCGAGGTGCGCAAGCAGGAGATCGAGCGGGGTGTCACGCTCGTCGGACCGCACCGCGACGAGCTGCTGCTGAAGCTCGGGGAGCTGCCGGCCAAGGGTTACGCGAGCCACGGCGAGTCCTGGTCGTACGCGCTGGCGCTGCGGCTGGCCTCGTACGACCTGCTGCGGTCCGAGGGCAACGAGCCCGTGCTCGTCCTCGACGACGTCTTCGCCGAGCTGGACGCCCGGCGGCGCGAGCGGCTCGCCGAGCTGGTCGCCGGCGGCGAGCAGGTCCTGGTCACGGCCGCGGTCGACGACGACGTGCCGGGGGTCCTCGCGGGGACGCGGTACGCGGTGGCCGGAGGGACGGTGGAGCGGGTATGAGCGAGGAGAACCGTCCCCAGCCTGTGGACAGGGCCGCGGCGCCCGAGCCCTCCGGGGTCGATCTGGCGCGGGTCGCGCTGCGCGCCGCCAAGGAACAGGCCAAGGCCAAGGGGGCCGCCGCCCAGCAGAAGAAGCAGGCCCGGCGCGGAGGGGGCCTGCGCTCCGGCGCGCGCGCCGACGGGCGCGACCCCATGGCGCTCGGCGCGGCGATCAACCGGCTGATCACCGAGCGGGGCTGGGAGACGCCGGCCGCGGTCGGCGGGGTGATGGGCCGGTGGCCGCAGATCGTCGGCGAGGACCTGGCGAAGCACTGCGTGCCGGTGAAGTTCGACGACGAGCCGGACGCGCGGGTGCTGACGGTGCAGTGCGACTCGACGGCGTGGGCGACGCAGTTGCGGCTGCTCGCGCCGAAGCTGGTCGCGCGGCTGAACGAGGATCTCGGGCACGGGACCGTGCGGGTCATCAAGGTGCTGGGGCCGGGGGCGCCGCGGCGGGGGTACGGGCCGCTGCGGGCGCCGGGGTCCGTGGGGCCCGGGGACACGTACGGCTAGGGCGCCGGGTGTTCGGAGCGGGTCCCGGGGGTGCGGGTCCGGTGCTCCGGGCGGGGGCGCCGGGGGCGCGGGTCCCGGCGGAGGGCGCTGCGCGGGTGGCGTTGTGCCCACCCGTTCCGCCCTGCGGAACGTCTGCCCACAACGCGGCGGCGCCGCTGCCGACGACGTGGCGGCGAGCCCGTCCACAACGCGGCGGCGTCGCTGCCACAACGCGCTACGACTCGAAGCGCTGGGTGGCCGTCAGGGGGCTCTGGAGACCCTGTCCGGATATGGGGAGTCGTCTTGCTCCCGCTCAGGGCGGCACATGCGGACTCAGGGACCGGCAAACCCCCATGACTGTCGGCGCTACCGGTAGACTGGGAGACAATCCCGCCACCCTGCGGAACATGTCGAACGACGCAGCCGCTCCCGTATGCCCGGAGAACGGCCTGTGCTGTGCCAGAAAGGGCGCTTCGTGGCCGATTCCGGCGACCCCAACGAGAACAACCAGTACACCGCCAGCAACATCCAGGTCCTCGAAGGCCTGGATGCCGTGCGCAAGCGCCCTGGCATGTACATCGGCTCGACCGGTGAGCGCGGCCTGCACCACATGGTGCAGGAGGTCGTCGACAACTCGGTCGACGAAGCCCTGGCCGGGCACGCCGACACCATCGACGTGACGATCCTGCCCGACGGCGGCGTCCGCGTCGTCGACAACGGCCGCGGCATCCCGGTGGGCATCGTGGCCTCCGAGGGCAAGCCGGCCGTCGAGGTCGTGCTGACCGTGCTGCACGCGGGCGGCAAGTTCGGCGGCGGCGGCTACGCCGTCTCCGGCGGTCTGCACGGCGTCGGCGTCTCCGTCGTGAACGCCCTGTCGACCAAGGTCTCCGTGGAGATCAGGACCGACGGCTACCGCTGGACGCAGGACTACAAGATGGGCGTCCCGACCGCGCCCCTCGCCCAGCACGAGGCGACCGACGAGACCGGCACCTCGGTGACGTTCTGGTCCGACCCGGACATCTTCGAGACCACCGAGTACTCCTTCGAGACGCTCTCGCGGCGCTTCCAGGAGATGGCCTTCCTCAACAAGGGCCTGACCATCGCCCTCACCGACGAGCGCGAGTCCGCGAAGGCGACCGTCGGCGCCGACGACCCGGACGCCGAGGCGGCCGCCGAGCCGACCGCGCGCACGGTGAAGTACCACTACGAGGGCGGCATCGTCGACTTCGTGAAGTACCTCAACTCGCGCAAGGGCGAGCTGATCAACCCCACCATCATCGACATCGAGGCCGAGGACAAGGAGCGTCTGCTCTCGGTCGAGATCGCGATGCAGTGGAACTCCTCGTACAGCGAGGGCGTGTACTCCTTCGCGAACACGATCCACACCCACGAGGGCGGTACGCACGAGGAGGGCTTCCGCGCCGCGCTGACCACGCTGGTCAACAAGTACGCGCGCGACAAGAAGCTGCTCCGCGAGAAGGACGACAACCTCACGGGCGACGACATCCGCGAGGGTCTGACCGCGATCATCTCGATCAAGCTCGGCGAGCCGCAGTTCGAGGGCCAGACGAAGACGAAGCTCGGCAACACCGAGGCGAAGACCTTCGTCCAGAAGGTCGTCCACGAGCACCTGACGGACTGGTTCGACCGCAACCCGAACGAGGCCGCGGACATCATCCGCAAGGGCATCCAGGCCGCCACCGCGCGCGTGGCCGCCCGCAAGGCCCGCGACCTGACCCGCCGCAAGGGCCTCCTGGAGTCGGCCTCGCTGCCGGGCAAGCTCTCGGACTGCCAGTCGAACGACCCCGCCAAGTGCGAGATCTTCATCGTCGAGGGCGACTCCGCCGGCGGCTCGGCGAAGTCCGGCCGCAACCCGATGTACCAGGCCATCCTGCCGATCCGCGGCAAGATCCTGAACGTCGAGAAGGCCCGGATCGACAAGATCCTCCAGAACACCGAGGTCCAGGCCCTGATCTCGGCCTTCGGCACCGGTGTGCACGAGGACTTCGACATCGAGAAGCTCCGCTATCACAAGATCATCCTGATGGCGGACGCCGACGTCGACGGTCAGCACATCAACACCCTGCTGCTCACCTTCCTCTTCCGCTTCATGCGTCCGCTGGTCGAGGCCGGTCACGTCTACCTCTCCCGCCCGCCGCTCTACAAGATCAAGTGGGGCCGGGACGACTTCGAGTACGCGTACTCGGACCGGGAGCGGGACGCGCTCGTCGAGCTGGGCAAGCAGAACGGCAAGCGGATCAGGGAAGACTCGATCCAGCGCTTCAAGGGTCTCGGCGAGATGAACGCCGAGGAGCTGCGCGTCACCACCATGGACGTCGAGCACCGCGTGCTCGGCCAGGTCACCCTGGACGACGCCGCGCAGGCCGACGACCTGTTCTCGGTGCTGATGGGCGAGGACGTCGAGGCACGCCGCTCGTTCATCCAGCGGAACGCCAAGGACGTTCGCTTCCTCGACATCTGAGTCGGTCTCAGCTGACCGTACGAAAGGACTGACGACCAGCAATGGCCGACGAAAACACCCCGACCGGGACCACCGAAGAAGAAGAGCCCGTCCTGCGCATCGAGCCCGTCGGGCTCGAGACCGAGATGCAGCGCTCGTACCTCGACTACGCGATGTCCGTCATCGTGTCCCGCGCGCTGCCCGACGTACGGGACGGCCTCAAGCCCGTCCACCGTCGCGTGCTGTACGCGATGTACGACGGCGGCTACCGGCCCGAGAAGGGCTTCTACAAGTGCGCCCGCGTCGTCGGTGACGTCATGGGTACGTACCACCCGCACGGCGACTCCTCGATCTACGACGCCCTCGTCCGCCTGGCCCAGCCCTGGTCGATGCGCATGCCGCTCGTCGACTCCAACGGCAACTTCGGCTCCCCGGGCAACGACCCGGCCGCCGCCATGCGGTACACCGAGTGCAAGCTCATGACGCTGTCGATGGAGATGCTCCGGGACATCGACGAGGAGACCGTCGACTTCCAGGACAACTACGACGGCCGCAACCAGGAGCCGACGGTCCTGCCGGCCCGGTTCCCGAACCTGCTGATCAACGGCTCCGCCGGCATCGCCGTCGGCATGGCCACCAACATCCCGCCGCACAACCTGCGCGAGGTCGCGGCCGGCGCCCAGTGGGCGCTGGAGCACCCGGAGGCCAGCCACGAGGAACTCCTCGACGCGCTGATCGAGCGGATCAAGGGCCCCGACTTCCCGACCGGCGCGCTCGTCGTCGGCCGCAAGGGCATCGAGGAGGCGTACCGCACCGGCCGTGGCTCGATCACGATGCGCGCGGTCGTCGAGGTCGAGGAGATCCACAACCGCCAGTGCCTGGTGGTCACGGAGCTTCCGTACCAGACCAACCCGGACAACCTCGCGCAGAAGATCGCCGACCTGGTCAAGGACGGCAAGATCGGCGGCATCGCCGACGTCCGCGACGAGACCTCGTCCCGGACCGGCCAGCGCCTGGTCATCGTGCTCAAGCGCGACGCCGTCGCCAAGGTCGTCCTCAACAACCTGTACAAGCACACCGACCTGCAGACGAACTTCGGCGCGAACATGCTGGCGCTCGTCGACGGCGTGCCGCGCACCCTCTCGCTCGACGCGTTCATCCGCCACTGGGTGACGCACCAGATCGAGGTCATCGTCCGCCGGACGAAGTTCCGGCTGCGCAAGGCCGAGGAGCGCGCCCACATCCTGCGCGGTCTGCTCAAGGCCCTGGACGCGATCGACGAGGTCATCGCGCTCATCCGCCGCAGCGAGACCGTCGACGTCGCCCGCGGCGGCCTGATGCAGCTGCTCGCGATCGACGAGATCCAGGCCAACGCGATCCTGGAGATGCAGCTCCGCCGGCTCGCCGCCCTGGAGCGCCAGAAGATCGTCGCCGAGCACGACGAGCTCCAGGCGAAGATCGACGAGTACAACGCGATCCTGGCCTCGCCGGAGCGCCAGCGCAGCATCGTCAGCGAGGAGCTGGCCGCGCTCGTCGAGAAGTTCGGCGACGACCGCCGCTCCAAGCTCGTGCCCTTCGACGGTGACATGTCCATCGAGGACCTGATCGCCGAGGAGGACATCGTCGTCACCATCTCGCGCGGTGGCTACGTGAAGCGGACGAAGACCGAGGACTACCGCTCGCAGAAGCGCGGCGGCAAGGGCGTGCGCGGCACGAAGCTGAAGCAGGACGACATCGTCGACCACTTCTTCGTCTCCACGACCCACCACTGGCTGCTGTTCTTCACGAACAAGGGCCGGGTCTACCGCGTGAAGGCGTACGAGCTGCCCGACGCCGGCCGGGACGCGCGAGGCCAGCACGTCGCGAACCTGCTGGCCTTCCAGCCGGACGAGCAGATCGCCCAGATCCTGGCGATCCGCGACTACGAGGCCGCGCCGTACCTGGTGCTGGCCACGAAGGCCGGCCTCGTCAAGAAGACCGCGCTGAAGGACTACGACTCGCCGCGTTCGGGTGGTGTCATCGCGATCAACCTCCGGGAGACGGACAACGGCGCCGAAGGCGTCGCCGACGAGCTGATCGGCGCCGAGCTGGTCTCCGCCGAGGACGACCTGCTGCTCATCAGCAAGAAGGCGCAGTCGATCCGCTTCACCGCCACGGACGACGCGCTGCGTCCGATGGGACGTGCCACCTCGGGCGTCAAGGGGATGAGTTTCCGCGCGGACGACGAGCTGCTCTCGATGAATGTCGTCCGGCCCGGTACGTTCGTCTTCACCGCGACCGACGGCGGGTACGCGAAGCGCACCCCCGTCGACGAGTACCGCGTCCAGGGCCGTGGCGGCCTGGGTATCAAGGCCGCCAAGATCGTGGAGGACCGCGGCTCGCTCGTGGGCGCGCTGGTGGTCGAGGAGACGGACGAGATCCTCGCCATCACGCTGTCCGGCGGTGTGATTCGTACGCGAGTCAACGAAGTCAGGGAGACCGGCCGTGACACCATGGGCGTCCAGCTGATCAACCTGGGCAAGCGCGACGCCGTCGTCGGCATCGCGCGGAACGCCGAGGCCGGTGGCGAGGACGACGTCGAGGACACCGACGACGTCATCGACGCCGAGGGCGCCGTGGAAGCGTCCGGGAGCGCGGTGGTCGAGGCCGTGGTGGCCGAGACCGAGGCAGTCGAGGGCACGGAGCCCTCGGCCGGGGAGCACGAGGAGTAAGAGCGTGAGTGGAGCCACGGGCGCCGGATCGGCGGCTGCCGGAGCTTCTGCTGGTGCTGGAGCGAACGGCGCCCGTGGCCCCGCCACGGACTCCCAGGGGGTTGCGGTGACGGACACTCGGGGGCAGCAGCCCCCGTACGAGACCTACAACGGGCCGCTGCCCGGCGAACGCGCGGGTGCGCAGCAGCCGGGCGGTCCGTACCACCCGCCGCAGGCGTACGGCGCTGCGGCGCCGGGCGGCGGCGGTACGGCGGGCGGCCAGACCGGGGCCGTGCGCCGGCCGCGTACGGGGGCACGCACGACGCCCCGTACGCGCAAGGCGCGGCTGCGGGTGGCCAAGGCCGATCCGTGGTCGGTGATGAAGGTGAGCTTCCTGCTCTCCATCGCACTGGGCATCTGCACGGTCGTCGCGGCGGCGGTGCTGTGGATGGTCATGGACGCCATGGGCGTCTTCTCGACGGTCGGCGGGACGATCAGCGAGGCCACGGGCTCGAACGAGTCCAACGGCTTCGATCTGCAGTCGTTCCTGTCGCTGCCGCGGGTGCTGATGTTCACCTCGGTGATCGCCGTGATCGACGTGGTCCTGATGACCGCGCTGGCGACCCTGGGCGCGTTCATCTACAACCTGTCGGCCGGGTTCGTGGGCGGCGTGGAACTCACGCTGGCCGAGGACGAATGACGGTCGGATGACCTGCGGGTGACCTGCGTGGGGGGCCGGGCGAGAACCGATTTTGGGACTGGCCCCCACGTGCGCTAATCTTCAGGAGTCAGCGCGCGGGACACACACCGCAGAGCGCGGCGGGGCTATAGCTCAGTTGGTTAGAGCGCATCCCTGATAAGGATGAGGCCACAGGTTCAAATCCTGTTAGCCCCACATATCGAAACGACCCGGACGGTTCCTCCGTCCGGGTCGTTTCGTCTGTTCGGGGACCGACGGAGGTTTGAACCTCGTACAGGTCACCGATCGGTATCGGTCGATGTGTAGAGTGGGCGTCAGAAGTCTCCTACGTCAACGAAAGACGAGGTCGCGCGGTGAAGAAGCTTCTCCTGGTCGCACTGGCCGCCATCGGCGGGCTCCTCGTGTACCGCCAGATCCAGGCGGATCGCGCCGAGCAGGATCTGTGGACGGAGGCGACCGACTCCGTGCCCGCAGGTTCGGGTGTCTGAGACGAAGATCGTCTGTGGGTGAAGCCCCGGCCGCGCGTGAGCGGGCCGGGGCTTTGCTTTGCCTGAGCAAATTGTCGACTTGCTTAAGTGAAGTGAAGGGGAGAAGCGCGTGAAGACGCAGGCCGGCCTCGTCCGGAGGGCGGGGGCCCTGATCACGGCGGTCGCGGCGCTGGGGGCGGTGGTGGCGCTGCCGGGGCCGGTGTGGGCCGCGGGGACCTCGCTCCGGGCCACGGGGACTTCACTCCGGGCCGACGGGGCTCCCCTTCCGCCGTACGCCTTCGACAGCGGCACCGAGCGGGTCGCCGGGGCCGCCTCCAGCTCCGACGCGGCACCGCTGAAGACCGGTCGGACCTACCGCGACACGCTCAAGAAGGACGGCAAGGTCTACTACCGCGTCGACCTCGACGACCGGCGCAACGCCTATGTCTCCGTGGTCGCCGTCCCGAAGACCGGCGGCAGGGTCGAGTACGGGGACGGCGTCAAGATCAGCCTGCAGGACGGCTCCGGCACCGAGTGCGGCTACCAGCAGACGAACTTCACCTCGGCCGAGTACACCCGGCCGCTCGCCGCGTACGCCCGGCGCATCGTCGACGCCGACAGCTCCAGCTGCCAGAACGCGGGCGCGTACTACGTGCTCGTCGAGCGGCAGTCGAAGGCGACCTCCAGCCCCGACGACTGGGAGCTGGAGATCCGCTACACGACCGAGCCGGTCCTCAAGAAGGCCGGCCCGACCGAACTGCCGGAGGCGTGGCCCTCCGCCACCCCCGGGCCCCCGCCAGGCGGCCCGAAGGCCCGTCAGGGAGGCGCCGGCGTCCATGACGCCACCTCGCTGACCGAGGGCGAGTGGCGGTCCGACATCCGGCCCGGCCAGACGCTCTTCTACCGGGTGCCCGTCGACTGGGGGCAGCAGCTCTTCGCCAGCGCCGAACTCGGCAGCAGCGCCGCCGGTGACGAGTACATCGGCAACGCCCTGGTGCTCTCCCTGGAGAACCCGGCGCTCGGACACGTCGACGAGAAGACCGCCAGCTACGACGGGAAGCAGTCGACGCTCGTCCTCGACGCGCAGCGGCCGGTGGCCCACGAGAACCGCACCTCGTACGACGAGGGCACCAGCGGCATGCGGTTCGCCGGCTGGTACTACCTGTCCGCCACCCTCAGCCCGGCGCTCGCCAAGGAGTACGGGGACGGGACCGTGCCGCTGACCCTGCGGGTCTCCGTACGGGGGACCGCGAAGCCCGGCCCCGGGTACGACGGCGACCCCGGGCCGTTCGCGGTGACCGCCGACGACAGGCAGGCGGCCGCGAACGGCTCCTCGGGGGAGCGGGCCGCGGAGCGCGGCGGCACGATGCGGGTGGTCGCCGTCGCCGGGATCGGCAGCGGTACGGCCCTGCTCCTCGGGCTCGGCGGGTGGACGCTGCTGGCGCGGCGCCGGGCGGTCTAGGAGGGCCCGCGGGGCGGGTCCGTGCCTTGCGGGGCGGGTCCGTTCCGCAGCGGCCGGCTCAGGTCTGGGAGAGGGCCCAGAAGCCGACCGCGAAGCAGACCAGCGCGAGCAGCAGGACCGGGATCGTCACCTTCGGGGGCGGTCCCGGTCGGCGTACGGGCGCGGCGGCCCGCGGCGCCGGGTGCGCGGGCGGGGTGTGCGGCGGGAAGGACGCGGGCGGCGCGGCGTAGGGAGGCGTGGGGGCCTGGGCGTACGACGTTCCCGCGACGGGGCTCTGGGCGTACGGCGTTCCCGCGGCGGGGCCCTGTCCGTACGGCGCCCCCGCGGTGGGGGTCTGCGCGAAGGCGGGGTCCGGGTGCGCGACGGGCGGGGGCAGGTGGAAGCTGCCCGTCTCGGAGGGGTGGGGCGTCGGCGGGTGGACGGGCGCGGCGGCCCCGGTCATCGGGACGGTGGAGCCGGGCGGGTCCGTGGGGGGCGTCGCCGGTGCCGGGGGGACCGCCGCCGTCATGGGCGCCGTCGCCGTCGTCGCGGTCGTGGGGCCCTCCGGGCCGAAGCCCTCCGGCAGGGGGCCGAGCTGGTCGAAGATCTCGACCCGCTCCGCGTCGGCGCCCGGCTCGGGAAGCATCTCCACGGCCGCGCTGAGCGCCTTCCGCGCCCCCGTGGCCGTACGGAAGCGGGCCTGCGGATCGGGCTGGAGCAGCCCCGCCAGCACCTGCCACAGGGGCTCGGGGATGCCCTCGGGGGCGCCGGGAGTGCCGTACTCGATGAAGTGCGCGACCAGGGCCTGGGAGTCCGGCTTGCGGCCCTGGAGGAGATAGAGCGCGACCAGGCCGACGGCGAACAGGTCGGCGGTGAAGTCGGGCTCGGCGCCGAGGAGTTGCTCGGGCGCGAAGTAACCGGGCGTGCCCACCACGTAGTTGGTCTCGGTGAGGCGCGGCTCGCCCTTCCGCATCGAGATGCCGAAGTCGGAGAGCCGCAGGTGCGGCCGGCCGGTGCCGGTGACGTCCATGAGGATGTTCGCGGGCTTGATGTCCCGGTGGACGACCCCCTCGGCGTGCACCGTGGCCAGGCCCGAGAGCAGCTGGTCGAGCAGGACGCAGACGAAGCGGGGCGGCAGCGGGCCGTAGTCGCCGATGACGTGCGCCAGGGAGCCGCCGGCGACGAGGTCCATGGTGAAGAGGACCTTGTCGTCGTCGGCGGCCCAGCTGGCCGGGGCGAGGACGTGCGGATGGTCGATCCGCAGCGCCTGCTCGCGGACGAAGCGGAGCAGCGTGTGGGCGTCGCTCTGCAGGAGCACCTTGGCCGCCACGTAGCGCCGGCGGCGGTGGTCCCAGGCGCGCCACACCGCGCCCGCCCCGCCCCGTCCGATCGGGTCGACCAGCTCGTACCGCCCGGCGAAGACCTCACCCATCGTGCTGCGCCCGCTCCCCGTTGCTTCGTCTCTCGGCGGTGCCGGCCGGCTGCCCGCCCGCGTCAGTTCTGGTGCGACTCGTAGTGGGCGACCGCGTCCGCCGTGCGCCCCGCGCCGTACACCCGGAGGAACTCTGCCAGCTCCGGGTGGGCCGGGGCGAGGGAGTCGGCGGCGTCGATGATGTCGCCGGCCGCCGCTACGGAGCGCAGCAGCGACTGGATCTCGCGGACCACCCGGCGGACGGTCGGCGCGCCCGAGCCGGTGGTCGTCTGACCGGTGGCGGTGAGGACGGAGCCGCCCTGCGACTTCTTGACCTCGTCCATCCGGTCGGCGGCCTCGGCGGCGCTGACGCTGCCGTCGGCGACCTGGACGGCGAGCTCCTGGAGGGCCTGGACGCGCTGGACGACCGCGGGGTTTCCGATCTTGGCCCGCTGGCCGCTCATCAGCTGGGACAGCATGGGCGCAGAGAGGCCGAGCACGGCCGCGAGCCTGGCCTGATTGAGCCCGAGATCGTCGATCAGCCGACGGAAGAGCGCCCCCAACGGCTCCCCGTACCAACTGCGCTGAAGCTCTCTGGCTCTGGCCGTGGCTTCCTGCTGCGCTGCGTCCATCACTTCTCCCCATCCCTTAGGTTCGCCACTGCGAACCTCGGTCAGCATCTTACGGAGAGTGGTCGCGGACCGGGAGTCCCAATCCTTTTGCCGGACATGGGGGGTGACCCGGTACGCTGTCCTCGTTCCGGGGCCTTAGCTCAGTTGGTAGAGCGCTGTCTTTGCATGGCAGATGTCAGGGGTTCGACTCCCCTAGGCTCCACCCCGTACACCCCCTTCGACCTGCGTAAACGCGGTCGGAGGGGGTGTTTTCGCATGGGTGGCGAAGGGGCCGTCCAGGGCCGCCCACTGCAGGAGGAGCACGGTCTTGCCGTCGGTGACGCGGCCGTCGCGGACCATCGCGAGCGCGTCGGCGAAGGGCAGCTCCAGCACCTCGATGTCCTCGCCCTCCTCTTCGAGGCCGCCGCCGTCCCCGGTGCGGTCGGCCGCCGTGTAGGGGGCCGCGTAGAAGTGCAGGCGTTCGGTGACCGATCCCGGGCTCATATAGGCGTCGAGGACGTGGGTGAGCGGGCCGAGCGTGACGCCCAGTTCCTCGGCGGCCTCGCGGCGGACGGCGGCGACCGGGTCCTCGCCGTCGAGGAGTCCTGCGGCGGCCTCGACGAGGACGCCGTCCGGGTGGCCGTTGACGTAGGCCGGGTAGCGGAACTGGCGGGTCAGCAGGACGCGGCCGCGCGCGATGTCGTACGGCAGGACGACGGCGCCGTTGCCCCGGTCGTAGGTCTCGCGTTGCCGGGTCTCCCAGCGCCTGTCGCGGCGCCGGTAGTCGAAGGTGGTGCGCCGCAGCACGTGCCAGCCCCGCGAGGTGAGCTCGACGTCACGCACCACGACGCCGGGGTTGCGGTCCAGGTCGCGGCCGGCGCGGTCGAGGCCGGTGCGGCCGCGGTGGTCGGGGGTGTCGACGCCGGGGGTTCCGGGGCTGCCGGGGGCGAGGGGGCCGTTACCGGTACCGGTGTCACCGCGCGGACTCACGCGTCCTCCCGCGGGGTGCGGCGGGGGATCTCGTCCGCGTGGTGGAAGACCGGCAGGCCGCGGCGGCGGGCGGTGGCGACGTCCTGGTCGGCGCCGGCGGATTCGCCGGGGAGCCGGAGCACGGCGTCGCAGTGGGTGAGCAGGCGGTGGGCGGTCGGGTAGAGGACCTCGTCGGCGAGGGGGTCGGTGGGGCCGGCACCGGCCGAGCGCAGGACGGGCAGGGCGATCCACTCCCCGATCACGGGGAGGTGTCCGGCGGCGAACACCGGCCAGGCCGCCTCTTCGAGGCGGGCGAGGTTCGCGGCCATGGCCCGCGGGTCGCCTTCGGTGCCGGAACGGTAGGGCCCGGCGATGAGGATGAGCATCGGCTTGTCGGTCATGGCGCGCTACGATACATGCAGAAACGTGCAAGAACAGGAGAGAGTGCGGATGCTGGCTGCCGAACGACGCGACCACCTGCTGAACCTTCTCGCCCGCGAGGGCAAGATCGTCGCCAAGGACGTCGCCGCCGACCTGGGCATCTCCGAGGACAGCGTGCGGCGCGATCTGCGCGACCTGGCGGCCGAGGGGCTCTGTCAGCGGGTGTACGGCGGGGCGCTGCCCGTCTCCCCCGCGCTCGTGGGCTACGCAGCCCGGAAGGCCGTCACCCCGGACGGGAAGCAGCGGGTCGCCGCGGTGGCCGCCGGGCTCGTCCGGCCGGGCGGCGCGGTGATCCTGGACGGCGGCACCACCGCGCTCGCGGTGGCCCGCGCCCTCGCGCCGGACCTGGACTGCACCGTGATCACCCACAGCCCGACCGTCGCGGTCGCGCTGCTCGACCATCCGCGGGCCGAGGTCTTCCTGCTCGGCGGGCGCCTCTTCAAGCACTCGGCGGTCGCCTGCGGCGCCGCCGCGGTGGAGGCCGCGCAGAACGTCTCGGCCGACCTGTGCCTCCTCGGTGTCACCGGCGTCCACCCCGAGGCGGGGCTGACCACCGGCGACGCCGAGGAGGCCGCGATGAAGCGCGCCCTGGCGGGGCGGGCGGCGGAGACGTACGTCCTCGCCTCGTCCGAGAAGATCGGCACGGCCTCCCGGTTCCGTGTGCTGCCCTGGGAGGAGACCAGCGGACTGATCACCGACGCGGACCCCGCCCACCCGGTCGTCGAACAGCTCTCGGCGCGCGGAGTGGAGGTCCTGACGGCCGGGAGGGATTGACCGGCCCCACACCGACTGTTCCGCGCCGCGTTCCGTACTCGACGGTCGGCACGTCTTGCAAATCGAAAGTTGTAAGGAATCTGTGCGCCACTTATGCTCACTGCGCCGAGCTGACGCCCCGTGCGACCCGGGGGACGCTCTCCGGCCGCAGACCTAGGTGGGGATCTTCGAGTGTTGAACCAGATGCAGTCCGTGATGCCCTCGACCCGAATACGGACCGGGACTCCGCTCGCGCCGTCCCTCGGCACCAGGCGGCCCGGGCGCCTCTACGCGCTCGACGGACTGCGTCTCGGCGCCGCGCTGATGGTGGTCATGTACCACTTCACGGCCCGCGGCGGCGGCTGGCCGACGCCGGTCAAGGAGATATTCCCCGAGACATTCCGAATATCGGCGTACGGCTATCTCGGCGTCCAGCTGTTCTTCGTGATCAGCGGTTTCGTCATCTGCATGAGTGCCTGGGGCCGACCGGTGAAGGCGTTCTTCGTCTCCCGTGTCGTGCGGCTCTATCCGGCCTACTGGTTCGCGGTCATCGCGACCAGCGTCACCGTCATGGTGATCCCCGGAGGCCGTCGCCACCTCGCCTGGAACGACATCCTCACCAACCTGACGATGCTCCAGCAGCCCCTCCGGGTCGACCACGTCGACCCCGTCTACTGGACGCTCTTCACGGAGCTCCGCTTCTACCTGCTCTTCGCGGCGATGGCCTGGTTCGGCCTCACCTACCAGCGCGTGATCGCGTTCTGCTGCGTCTGGGGCGCGGCCACGATCCTCGTCGCGAAGGCCCCGCCCGGCCCGCTGCGGCTGCTGCTGATCCCCGAGTACAGCTGGTTCTTCATCGCCGGCATGGCGTTCTACCTGATGTACCGCTTCCGCCCGAACCTGCTGCTGTGGGGCATCGTCGGCGTCTCCTTCTGCGCCTCCCTCGCCCCCACCATGGAGGAGTTCCGGCGCCTCACCTTCCTCGGTGACCGCGCGGCCTGGCCGGTCATCGTGCTGCTCGCCGCGTTCTTCGGCGTCATGGGGCTGATCGCGACCGGCAAGCTCTCGGGCATCAAGTGGCGCTGGCTGCCGATCGCGGGCGCGCTGACGTACCCGCTGTATCTGCTGCACCAGATCATCGGCTGGGAGTTCATCAGCTACTTCGCGCCCCGCGGCGTCGACCCGTGGGTGCTTCTCGGCTCGCTCGTCGGCGGAATGCTGGTCCTCTCCTACCTGGTCCACAAGGTGGTCGAGAAGCCGCTGAGCCGGTATCTGAAGCAGCGCCTTTCCTAGGCGTACAGGAGAAGCCCCACCACGCCTTTCCCAGGCGTTCGCGGTATCCGTCCGGTCCTCATGGGGCCGGACGGGTGGTGTTCATCGGAAGAACTGCGCGGCAGCGGCGACGCTCCGGGCAAATCGGGCGCGCATCCTCATCATGAGGAAAGTACGTAAAGCGCGCAAACCGAAATGAACCATCCGAGAACGCCACGAAAGTGAGGGGCCATGGCCACCGCCAAGGTCAAGCAGTTCTGGACCGCCTTCATCTCCGTCCTCTTCGCCCTGCTCGCCTCCGTCGGCCTGGCGGGCACCGCCGCCGCGGCCCAGCAGCCCGCCGTCCAGCAGCCGGAGGAGCCGGCCGCCGGACCCGCCGCGACTCCCGCCGCCGCGGGGGAGCGCGCGACCGCCTCCGTACCCGCACAGCGGGCGCACCGCCTGCCGCCGGCCGGGGACCGTTCCCTGCCGCCCACCATCAAGCAGCGCATCGCCGCCGAGGCCCACGGTTCCTCTCCCGCCTCCCGCAACCGCTCGACGGCCGGCGTGCCCGTCGCGGCCGACCACGACGAGCCGGCCGCGCTGACCGAGCCGGCGCTCGCCGCGGCGGCGTAGGTGCGGGGAGCGGACGCGTACACGCGCCTCCCCGCACCGGACGCCCCTGCGGCAGGGAACCCGTAGGACCTCAGCAGGACCCCAGCAGGACCTCAGCAGGACCCCAGCAGGACCCCAGCAGGACCCACCAGAACCTCACAGAGCCTCGATGAGGCTCGGGCAGTACCCCGCGTGAACCTCGTGGAACCCCGGCAACACCCCGGTAGGACCGGTCAGCGGCGCTTGTCGCGTTCGGCGGCCTCTTCGGCTGCGGCCGTGGCTTCGGCCTCGGTCTCCTTGGCCTCCACCTCCGGGTCGAGCGAAGCCCCACTGCCGTCGACGGACGGCGGGACGGTCTCCTCGTCCACCTCGGTGGGAGCGGGCGGTTCGACGAGCCAGTCGGGATTGGCCTGCCTGTCCCACCACTTCCAGGCGGCGAACGCGCCGCCGGCGAGAACGCCCAGGACCAGCAGGCCCTTGGCGAGGCGTCCGGCCCTGGCCCGACGCTCGTGCTTCTTCACGATCTTCCGGATCTCCTCCGGTGTCACCTGACCGCGCAGCGCGGCCCAGGCGGCGGTGGATCGCGCCCCGGCCTCCTCGATGACCGGCCCGGTCGCGGCGACCGCCTGCTCGACCCGGGGAACGGTGTAGTCGGCCGCCTGACGGGCGGCCCGGCGGGTCTTGACCGCCGCACGGTGTGCGGCCGCGTCGACCCGCGGCGGAACATGCGGTGCGACATACGAGTCGTACTGCGCACGAGCCTGCTCCCGGGCCAGCAGCGCGGCCTTCGAGACCTTCGGCGCGATCAGCACGCGCGCCTCGTGCGCGTAGTGCGAGGCCTGGTCCTTGGCCGTGCCGGCGTACGGCGCCACCACGTCCGCGGCGTGCAGGACGCTCTCCTTCGCCGAACCTGTCGCGGCGCGCACGCTGTCCAAGCGGGTCACGGGATTCCTCCTCCTCGGTGGCGATGTCGGTTTTTCACCTTTCCATCCTTTTCGGAATCATGCCTGCCGCAGCGAAGTCCGGCATGCGGGGCGGGCATCCGGGGCATGCGAGGATCGGACACGCCAGGGACAGACGTGGCATGACGCGACATGACGTGGACGGAAGGCGACCGTGGCCGAGCAGCTGTACGCGATCCTCAAGACCAGCCTGGGTGACATCGAGGTGCGGCTGATGCCGTTCCACGCCCCGAAGACGGTGCGGAACTTCGTGGAACTCGCCGGCGGCGAGCGCGAGTGGACCCACCCCGCGACCGGCAAGGTCTCCTCGGACCCGCTGTACGACGGCACGGTCTTTCACCGGGTCATCAAGGGCTTCATGATCCAGGGCGGCGACCCGCTCGGGGACGGCACAGGCGACCCCGGGTACGCGTTCGCCGACGAGTTCCACCCGGAGCTCTTCTTCGACCGCCCCTACCTGCTCGCCATGGCCAACGCGGGGCCCGGCACCAACGGCTCGCAGTTCTTCGTCACCGTCGCCCCCGCGACCTGGCTGAACCGCAAGCACACCATCTTCGGCGAGGTCGTGGACAAGCGGAGCCGCGAGGTCGTCGACACCATCGCGGCCGTCGCGACCGACCCGCACACCGAGCGGCCGGTCGAGCCCGTGGTCGTCCACACCGTGGTGATCGAGAAGCGCTGAGGCGGAAGGAACCGGAACCTCCCATGGACCCGCGACCTTCCACGGACCCACAGGCCGGTCCGCCCCGCTGCTACCGCCACCCGGAGGCCGAGACCGGCATCCGCTGCACCCGCTGCGACAAGCCGATCTGCACCCGGTGCATGGTCTCCGCCTCCGTCGGGTTCCAGTGCCCCGACTGCGTCCGCAACGGCTCCGGCACCGGGCACGCCCCCGACGCCAACACGCCCAGGACGCTCGCCGGCGGCCGGGTGAGGACGGACGGCCGCTTCGTCACCAAGATCCTCATCGGGATCAACCTCGCCGTCTACCTCGCGGTCCTGGTCGTCGGCGACCGGCTCGTCGACGAGCTGGTGCTCATCGGGCACGCCTTCAGCCCGCCGCTCGGCGAGGTCGTCGGGGTCGCGGACGGGGAGTGGTACCGGCTGTTCACCTCGACCGTCCTCCACCAGGAGGTCTGGCACATCCTCTTCAACGTGCTGGGCCTGTGGGTGATCGGCGGGATCGTCGAACCCGAGCTGGGGCGGATCAGGTTCGCGGCCCTCTGCCTGCTCTCCGGGCTCTCCGGATCCGTGCTCGCCTATCTGGTCGCCGCGCCCAACCAGCCCTCGCTCGGTGCCTCCGGCATCGTCTACGGACTGATCGGGGCCTGGGTGGTGCTGGCCCGCCGCCGCCGTCACGACATGCGGCCGGTGATCCTCTTCGTGGCCCTGTCGCTCCTCATGACATTCACCCGTCCGGGGATCTCCTGGGAGGCCCACGTCGGCGGTCTCGTCGCGGGTCTCGTGGTGACGTACGCGCTCGTGCACGCGCCGCGGGCCCGCCGGGACCTCGTGCAGTACGGGGCCGTGGGGCTGCTGCTGCTCGTGGACGTGGGGATCGTGCTCGCCCGTACGGCGGCGCTCACCTGAGCACGGAGGGCTCTGGACGAGCTTTTCTGTGAGCTTTCCCCAGAGTTATCCACAGTGCGTGGCGGGTTGTCCCCGCTGGGTGGGGAAACACTGCGCCCCTCGCCTCTGACCTGGTGTTTCTCCAGGGAGGCGAGGGGCGCGAGGCGTTCGTACGGAGGTGATTCCGGTCATACCGGTGTCAACTCGGTGCGAGTTATCCACAGATCTTCGTAAGTTATCCAGTGCTGTGAACAACGCTGTGGATAAGTTCAGGGGAGAACTTGACGAGCGGCCTCCGGGGAGGCTAGACCGCCGCTACTTCCACTGCGTGGAGACGCCGAACCCGGCCGCGATGAAGCCGAAGCCCACCACGATGTTCCAGTTCCGGATCGACTCGACCGGCATCGAACCGTCGGTGACGTAGAAGACCACGATCCACACCAGACCGATGGCGAACAGCGCCAGCATCACAGGCGCCACCCAGCTGCGGTTGGTCAGCTTGATGTTGGTCGCCTGCTTCGCGGGCGGGGGCGTGAAGTCGGCCTTCTTGCGGATCCGTGACTTCGGCACGAGGGACTCTCCTGTCGATGCGCTGCGTGACCGCGCAGGGAACTGTGGCTGGCGCCGGGATGTGACGAAGGAGGACGTCTGCGTCCCCCAGGCGTCCGTTAGCGTAGTGGTTCCGCGGCACCGAAGGGGATCAGGGTACGTTGAGCAATTCCGCCGGCACTCCCGAAGGGCCGGGCCGCACCACCAGGTGGCGCCCCGTCCGCGTCCTCACCCTTGCCGTTTTCGCCCTCGCCGGACTGATCTTCGTCACGAGCTTCAACACCGCCAAGGGCACCAACATCCGCACGGACGCCTCGCTCCTGCGCCTCTCCGACCTGATCGAGGAGCGCAGCCACAAGAACGCCGGCCTCGACGAGACCACCGCCGCCCTCCGCTCCCAGGTCGACTCCCTCGCCGCCCGCGACGACGGCTCCACCCGCGCGGAGGACGCGAGGCTCGACGCGCTCGAAGCGGCCGCGGGGACCAGCGAGGTCTCCGGATCCGGCCTCACCGTCACCCTGAACGACGCCCCGCCGAACGCCCAGGCCGCCCCCGGATACCCCGAACCGCAGGCCAACGACCTGGTCATCCACCAGCAGGACCTCCAGGCCGTCGTCAACGCCCTGTGGCAGGGCGGCGCCGAGGGCATCCGCGTCATGGACCAGCGGCTCATCTCCACCAGCGCCGTCCGCTGCGTCGGCAACACCCTGATCCTCCAGGGCCGCGTCTACTCGCCCCCCTACAAGATCACCGCCGTCGGTGACCGGGGGAAGCTGAACAAGGCGCTCGCGGGCTCCCCGGCCCTCCAGAACTACCAGCTGTACGTGAAGGCCTACGGGCTCGGCTGGAAAGTCGACGAGCACAGGACGGTGACTCTTCCCGGCTACTCGGGCACAGTGGACCTCCACCAGGCGAAGCCGGTGAGCTGACCACCGGCGAACGGGCACCGGGAGGGGCGCTTGAGGCTCGTCGTACGGACCTTCAGCGAACTCTGCCTCACCGTCGGCGCCCTGATCGTCCTCTTCGTCGTGTACGTCCTCTACTGGACCGGCGTCCAGGCGCAGAGCGCGAGCGCCGGCCAGATCGACACCCTCCAGCGGGAGTGGACGAGCGTCCCCGTGGCCGCCGGACCCGCCCCCACGCGCGCGCGTCCGTACGCCCCCGGCAAGGGCATCGCCGTCATGTACGTCCCCCGGCTCGGCAAGGACTGGAAGTGGCCGGTCCTCGAAGGCACCGGACCGGGCGTCCTCAAGAAGGGCCTCGGGCACTACGCGGCCACCGCCCGGCTCGGCGGGACCGGCAACTTCTCCGTCGCGGGACACCGCCGCACGTACGGGGACCCCTTCAAGGACTTCCCCCGGCTGCGCCCCGGCGACGCGGTGGTCCTGACCGACGGGACGACCTGGTTCACGTACCGGATCGACCGCGGCCCCTACCGGACCGTCCCCACCGACGTCGGGGTCGTCGACCCGCTGCCCCGGAAGTCGGGCTTCGACGGACCCGGCCGCTATCTGACCCTCACCACCTGCGACCCCGAGTGGGGCAGCAGCCACCGGCTCGTCGTCTGGGCGCACCTCGACGCCACCCGGCCGGTCGCCGACGGCCGTCCACGGGCTTTGGACAGCTGACCCCCCACGGCGCCCTCGCCCCGTACTCTGGTCCCCGTAACGAACGGAAGGGGCGGTCGACGTCATGTACGGCTGGATCTGGCGGCATCTGCCGGGCAACGCGTGGGTGCGGGCGCTGCTCTCGATCGTGCTGGTCCTCGCGATCGTCTACGTCCTCTTCCAGTACGTGTTCCCCTGGGCGGAGCCACTGCTTCCGTTCAACGATGTGACGGTGGACGGCCAGTGAGCGCGCGGATTCTCGTCGTCGACAACTACGACAGCTTCGTCTTCAACCTCGTCCAGTACCTCTACCAGCTCGGTGCCGAGTGCGAGGTCCTCCGCAACGACGAGGTCGAGCTGAGCCACGCCCAGGACGGCTTCGACGGCGTCCTGCTCTCGCCCGGACCCGGCGCGCCCGAACAGGCCGGGGTCTGCATCGACATGGTCCGGCACTGCGCGGACACCGGGGTGCCCGTCTTCGGCGTCTGCCTCGGCATGCAGTCCATGGCCGTCGCGTACGGCGGCGTCGTCGACCGCGCGCCCGAGCTGCTGCACGGCAAGACCTCCCTCGTCACGCACGAGGGCCGGGGCGTCTTCGCCGGGCTGCCGTCGCCGTTCACCGCGACCCGCTACCACTCGCTGGCCGCCGAGCCCGCCGCCCTGCCGGCCGAGCTGGAGGTCACCGCGCGGACCGAGGACGGCATCATCATGGGCCTGCGTCACCGCGAACTCCTCGTCGAGGGCGTGCAGTTCCACCCCGAGTCCGTCCTCACCGAGCACGGCCACCTGATGCTCGCCAACTGGCTGGAGCAGTGCGGCGACAAGGGGGCGGTCGGACGGTCGGCGGGGCTCGCGCCGGTGGTGGGCAAGGCCGTCGCGTGACGACGGGCTCTCCGTGGTTCCGGCCGGCGAACGAACCGGGGCCCGAGCCGATACCCGCGGAGCCGTACGTACCCGTAGAACCCCACGTACCCGCGGAGCCCTACGCGCAGGGGGATGCGTACGCCTCCGGTGAGCCGTACGCGCCCGCGGAGCAGCGGTACGCGCCCACCGGGCCGTACGCGCCAGGACCGTCGTACGCCCCCGCGGAGCCCTACCCGCCGGCCGAGCCGTACGCGTACGAGACGCCCGCGCCCTCCTACGGGACCGCCGCCCAGGAAAGCCCCTACGCGGCCCCGTACGCGCCGTACGAGGCGGAGGAGTCCCCGCGGCCCTCCCCTGACGAGACGATGGTCCTGGAGGCCGTGGAGCCCCTTCCCGGGCCCACCCCCGAGCCGACTCCCGAACCGCTTCCCGGGCCCGGCCGTGCCGAACGCCGCCGCGCCGCCAAGGGAGGCCGCGCCAAAGGCCGTAGAGGCCCCGCCACCGACTCCCCCGACGACCGGCCCGCCGCCCCGCTCTCCCGCGTCGAGGCCCGCCGCGCCGCCCGCGCCGCCAAGGACAGCGTCGGCGTCGTCGCCAGCCGGGCCGTCGGTGAACTCTTCATCACCTTCGGCGTCGTCATGCTGCTCTTCGTCACCTACCAGCTGTGGTGGACCAACGTCCTCGCCGGGCAGGAGACCGACCGCGCCAAGGAACAGATCGAGGACACCTGGGCCAAGGGCGACCAGGGCGACAGCACGGCACCGGACGCCTTCGAACCCGGCCAGGGCTTCGCCATCATGTACATCCCCAAGCTGGACGTCGTCGTCCCCGTCGCCGAGGGCATCAGCAAGAGCAAGGTCCTCGACAAGGGCATGGTCGGCCACTACGGCGAGGGCAAGCTCAAGACCGCCATGCCCGCCGACGAGCAGGGCAACTTCGCGGTCGCCGGCCACCGCAACACCCACGGCGAACCGTTCCGGTACATCAACCAGTTGAAGCCCGGCGACCCGATCGTCGTCGAGACGCGGAGCGCGTACTACACCTACGAGATGGCGAGCATCCTGCCGCAGACCTCGCCCTCGAACGTCTCCGTGATCGACCCCGTACCGAAGCAGTCCGGCTTCGACGGGCCCGGCCGGTACATCACGCTGACCACCTGCACACCCGAGTTCACCAGCACCTACCGCATGATCGTGTGGGGCAGGCTCGTCGAGGAACGCCCGCGCAGCAAGGGAAAGCCGAAAGCGCTCGTAGGCTGAGACCCCACACCTCCGGACGGGACGACGGGACGACCTAGTGGCACGCGTGCGCAATCGGATCGCCGGGATCATCAGTGTCTTCGGCGAACTCCTCATCACAGCGGGCCTGGTGCTCGGTCTCTTCGTCGTCTACTCGCTGTGGTGGACCAATGTGCTCGCCGACCGCGCCGCCGACCAGGACGGCGCCCAGGTCCGCGACAACTGGGCCGACAGCCCCGGCGCGCTCGACACGAGGGACGGCATCGGCTTCCTCCACGTGCCGGCCATGAAGAACGGCGAGGTCCTGGTGAAGCAGGGCACCGGTACCGACGTCCTCAACCACGGCGTCGCCGGCTACTACACCGACCCGGTCAAGTCCGCGCTCCCGCAGGACAAGCAGGGCAACTTCACGCTCGCCGCCCACCGGGACGGCCACGGCGCCAAGTTCCACAACATCCACAAGTTGAAGAACGGCGACGCGATCGTCTTCGAGACCAAGGACACCTGGTACGTCTACAAGGTCTACAAGACCCTGCCGGAGACCACGAAGTACAACGTGGACGTCCTCCAGCCGGTCCCGAAGGAGTCCGGCAAGAACAAGCCGGGCCGGTACATCACGCTGACGACCTGCACCCCCATGTACACCTCCGACTACCGGTACATCGTGTGGGGCGAGCTGGAGCGCACCGAGCGGGTCGACCGCGAGCGCACACCCCCGGCGGACCGCGGCCTTCGGCTAGCCGAAGAAGCCGCCGCCCTCCGGCTTCTCGGTCTTCACGTTGATCGCCTGGTTCGGCTGGCCCTGCGTGCCCGGCGGCACGTCCTGCTCGGTCACCTTCGCGTCACCCCGGTCGGGGCCGTCCACGTTGCCGAGCTGGTAGCCCATCGCCGCGAGCGTGGCGCGCGCCACGTCCAGGGTCATGCCCGTGATCGGCGGGACCGGCTGCGTCTGGGGCTGCTGCGGGCCCTTGGAGACCCGGAGCTTCACCTCGGCACCCTCGGCCGCCGTCGCGTTGCCGTCCGGGGTCTGCGCCAGGACCTGGTCCTTGGGCTGGTCGTTGTCGACGTACTCGGTGACCACGACGAAGCCCAGTTCCTTGAGCTGCTGCTCGGCCTGCGCCAGCTGGTTGCCGACCACCGGGGGAACGGTCTTCTGCTTCTGCTTCGCGACGGTGATCGTCACCTCGGAGTTCTTCTCCGCCTTGGTGCCGCCGTCGGGGTTCTGGCGCAGGACCGAACCCGGGTCCTCGTTCGACTCCTCCTGCTCCACCTTGACCTTGAAGCCCTTGCTCTTCAGGGACTCCTCGGCGCGCTCCTGGGACTGCTCGACGACGTCCGGGACCTCGAAGAGGGGCGCGCCCTCGGAGAGGAAGACCTGGACGGTGCCGTTGAGGTCCATGGTCGCGGTGCCGTCCGCGACCGGGATCTGGCGGCAGATGGCGCCCTTGGGCTGGTCGCAGCGCTCGGTGCCGGACTCCTGGACCTTCACCTCGGCGTTGGTCGCGAGGCCCGTCGCCCCCTGCATGGTCTGGCCGACCAGGTTCGGGACGGGCACCTTGCGGGGGCCGTCCTTGTCCTGGAACAGCGAGACGCCGATGAAGATCGCGCCGACGAGCACCAGGATGCCCGCGAGGACCAGCAGGATCGTCGAGGTGTTCGACTTCTTCTGGCCCCCGCCACGACGGCGGTCCGGGCGGTCGTCGTAGCCGTAGCCGCCGTCGTCCGCGTTGATCGGGGGCAGCATCGAGGTCTGGCCGGCCGGGTCGGCCTGGCGCAGCGCCGTCGTCGGCTGGTCCTCCGGCGGGTAACCGCCGTAGCCCCCGCCGTACGCGGGCGCGCCCGCCATGCCCATCCCCATGCCCATCGCGGCGGCGGCCGCGACCGGCTGGCCGTCGAGGCAGGCCTCGATGTCCGCGCGCATCTCGTCGGCGGACTGGTAGCGGTAGTCGGGGTCCTTGACCAGTGCCTTGAGGACGATGGCGTCCATCTCGGGCGTGATCTCGGGGTCGAAGTTGCTCGGCGGCTGCGGCTCCTCGCGCACGTGCTGGTACGCGACCGCGACCGGGGAGTCACCCACGAACGGGGGACGGACGGTCAGCAGCTCGTACAGCAGGCAGCCCGTGGAGTACAGGTCGGAGCGGGCGTCGACCTGCTCGCCCTTGGCCTGCTCGGGGGAGAGGTACTGGGCCGTGCCGATGACCGCGGCGGTCTGCGTCATGGTCATGCCGGAGTCGCCCATGGCGCGGGCGATGCCGAAGTCCATGACCTTGACCTGGCCGGTACGCGTCAGCATGACGTTCGCCGGCTTGATGTCACGGTGCACGATGCCGGCGCGGTGCGAGTACTCCAGCGCCTGGAGGATGCCGACCGTCATCTCGAGCGTGCGCTCGGGCAGCAGCTTGCGCCCGGAGTGCAGCAGCTCGCGCAGGGTCGACCCGTCGACGTACTCCATCACGATGTACGGGATGGAGACCCCGTCGACGTAGTCCTCACCGGTGTCGTAGACCGCGACGATCGCCGGGTGGTTCAGCGAGGCGGCGGACTGTGCCTCACGGCGGAACCGGGCCTGGAAGGACGGATCGCGGGCCAGGTCGACCCGCAGCGTCTTCACGGCGACGGTGCGGCCGAGCCGGGTGTCCTGCCCGAGGTACACCTCGGCCATGCCACCACGGCCGAGCACCGAGCCCAGCTCGTACCGGCCGCCGAGGCGACGCGGCTCTTCCATAGCTAATCCAGCCCTCTCCGTCTGTCCCGACCGCACCCATGGGTGGTCCGGCGGTGTGTGCTGTTCGCGCATACGGTACCGGCCCCGGGCAGACGTTCCGCCAGGGACCGGTACCTGATACCTGACCGGTACATGGGCGAGGTCAGCCCCGGGTCTTCAGTACCGCCTTCATGACGGCCTTGGCGATCGGGGCGGCGAGACCGCCACCGGTGATGTCCTCACGGTCCGTGCCCGCCGAGTCCTCCACGACGACGGCGACCGCGACCGGGGAGCCCTCGGCGGTCTTCGCGTACGAGATGAACCAGGCGTACGGGCGCTTCGCGTTCTTCTCGCCGTGCTGGGCGGTACCCGTCTTGCCGCCGACCTTCACGCCGTCCATGTTCACGTCGGCGTTGCGGCCGGTGCCGTTGGAGACGACGTTCTCCATCATCTGCTGGAGGAGCTGGGCGTTCTTCTCGGAGACCGGGCGGCTCATCTCCTCCGGCTCGGTCTTCTTGAGCAGGTCGACGTTGGGCGCGCGCAGCTCGTCGATCATGTACGGCTTCATGAGCTTGCCGTCGTTGGCGATGGCCGCCGTGACCATCGCCATCTGGAGCGGGGTGGTCGCGGTGTTGAACTGGCCGATCGAGGAGAGCGCGTTGCCACCGCGGTCGGCCTTCTTGTCGTAGACCGAGGCGGCGGAGCGGACCGGGGTGAACTGCTCGGCGTTGAAACCGAACTTCTCGGCCATCTCGACCATCTTGTCGCGGCCGACGTCGTCGCCGAGCTTCGCGAACACCGAGTTGCAGGAGACTTCCAGCGCCTTGTTGAGGCTGGCGTCGGCGCAGCCGCTGGCGTGGTTGACCATCGGCCTGTTGGAGAGCGGGATCTTCCAGCCCTCGGGGGTCTCCGTCGCCGCGTTGATGTCGGTGACCTTGCCGCTCTCCAGGGCCGCGGCGGCCGTGACGACCTTGAAGACGGAACCGGGCGGGTAGATCTCGCGGATCGCGCGGTTCAGCTTCGGCTTGCTCTTGTCGTTCTCCAGGGCCACCCAGGCCTTCTCGTCCTTGCCGGAGTAGCCGGCGAAGGTGGAGGGGTCGTACGAGGGGGTGGAGGCCATCGCGAGGATCTTGCCGGTCTTCGGCTCGATCGCGACGACGGCGCCGGTCTTGCTGCCGAGGCCCTCGAAGGCGGCCTTCTGCGCGGCCCCGCTGAGGGTGGTGACGACGTCGCCGCCCTTCTTCTTCGTGCCGGTGAACATGGCGAGGGTGCGGTCGAAGAAGAGCCGGTCGTCGTTGCCGGTGAGGATGCCGTCCTCGATCTTCTCGATCTGGTTGGCGTCGTAGGCCTGCGAGGCGTAGCCGGTGACCGGGGCCCACATGGGGCCGTCGGTGTAGGTGCGCTTGTACTTGTAGAACGTGTCCTGGGAGTCGACGGAGCCGGTGACGGGCTTGCCGTCCACGATGATGTTGCCCCGGACGTTGGCGTACCGCTCGATCTGTACCCGCTTGTTGCGCGAGTGGGCGTTCAGCTCGTCGGCGCGGACGAACTGGAGCCAGTTGTCGCGGAGGAGCAGGGCGAGGACGAGCAGGCCGCAGAAGATCGCGACCCGCCGCAGCGGCTTGTTCACGGACGGACCACCTGGGTCATCTCGGCGTCGGGGGACGGAGCGGGCGCGGGCGCGGGACGGCGCGCGGTGTCGCTGATCCGGATCAGGATGCCGATCAGGGCCCAGTTGGCGATCACGGAGGAACCGCCGTACGCCAGGAACGGCATGGTCATACCGGTGAGCGGGATGAGCCCCATCACACCGCCGGCGACGACGAAGATCTGGAGCGCGAAGGCACCGGAGAGGCCCATCGCGAGCAGCTTGCCGAAGGGGTCACGGGCGGCGAGGGAGGTGCGGACACCGCGCTCGATGATCAGACCGTAGAGGAGCAGGAAGACCATCACACCGGTGAGGCCGAGCTCCTCGCCGACGGTGGCGAAGATGAAGTCGGAGTTGGCGGCGAAGCCGATGAGGTCGGAGTTGCCCTGGCCGAGGCCGGTGCCGAGGATGCCGCCGGAGCCGAAGGACATCAGCACCTGGGTCATCTGGTCGCAGGCGGCGACCTTGTCCGCGCAGGCGAAGGGGTCCGCCCAGGCGTCCACACGGGCCTGTACGTGGCTCGCGAAGGAGGCCACGCCCACCGCGCCCGCGACGGACATCAGCAGACCCATGACGATCCAGCTGGTCCGCTCGGTCGCCACGTACAGCATGATCACGAACATGCCGAAGAACAGCAGCGAGGTACCGAGGTCGTTCTCGAAGACCAGGATGAGGAGGCTGACCGCCCAGATCGTCAGGATCGGGCCGAGGTCGCGGCCACGCGGCAGGTAGAGCCCCATGAACCGGCGGCTCGCCAGGGCCAGGGCGTCCCGCTTCACCATGAGATAGCCGGAGAAGAAGACCGCAAGCACGATCTTTGCGAACTCACCGGGCTGGATGGAGAAACCTGCGACGTTGATCCAGATCTTGGCGCCGTAGACGGGGGTGCCGAGGCCGGGGACCAGGGGCAGCAGCAGCAGGACGAGGGCCGCCGCCATGGAGATGTACGTGTAGCGCTGGAGGACGCGGTGGTCCTTCAACAGCAGCAGCACGCCCACGAACATGGCGATGCCGATCGCCGAGTACAGCATCTGCTTCGGAGCGTCCGGGCTGAAGCTTCCGAAGTCCCGGATGGACTTCGCGATCAGCCGCGGCGACTGGTCCAGACGCCAGATCAGCACCAGGCCCATGCCGTTGAGCAGGGTCGCCAGGGGCAGCAGCAGCGGGTCCGCGTACGGGGCCCACTTGCGCACCACGAGGTGGGCGACACCGGCGAGCAGGGCGAGGCCGAGTCCGTACCCGAGCATGCCGGCCGGGACCTTGCCGTCGATCGCCAGGCCCACGTTGAGGTACGCGAACACCGGGATGACGACGGCGAACGCGAGCAGCGCCAGCTCGGTGTTGCGGCGGCTCGGCGCCTCGATCGCGCCGATGGTGGTCGTGTTGGTGACAACGCTCATGGTGGTGAAAGGCCCCCTACGGGTGCTTACTGCTTGCCGCAGTTCGAGGCCAGCTTCTGCTCCTCCGCGGTGAGGGCGGGACCCGGCGACGGAGCGGCTGTGGTGGGCTTGGAGTCAGGGGTGGCGGTGCCGTCCGGCTTCTGGGCCGGCGGCTTGCTCGCCTGGTCGGCGGCCTTCTCGGCGGCGGCACGGCGCTGCTCGGTCTTCTTGCACGCCGAGGCCTGCAGGGCCAGCTCGGAGATCTTCGTCTCGGCCTTGCCGAGGCTGCCGCCCGTGATCGTGTCCTCGACCTGCTTCCGCTGGTACGCGGGGAGGTACTTGAGTTCGATCTCGGGGTGGTCCTTCTCGACCTTCGACAGCGAGATCCACGCCAGGTCCTGGCTGATGCCCTGGTACAGCGCCACGTGCTGGTCCTTGGAACCGACGAAGTACTGCGTCTGCGTCCAGCGCCAGCCGCCGTACAGCCCGCCGCCCACGACCGCGAGGACGAGGACCAGCAGGAAGGAGCGCTTGAGCCACTTGCGGCCGGTCCGCGGCTTCTCGAAGTCGTCGTCCGTGTACGACTCGAACGAGCCCTGCGGGGGCATGCCGCCGTAACCGTGGCCGTCACCGCTGCCGGGCGGGCCGAAGCCGCCCGCGGGCGGCTGCTGGTGCGGAGCCGTACGGCCGAGCCCGGAGGCGCGGCCGGCCGGGGTCTGCATCGCCCCGCCGTCGTTGAGCTGCGCCTGGTTCTCCGCGACGGCGCCCACGATGACCGGGGTGTCGCTGAGGTGGCCGGCGAGGGTGTCGCCGCCGTCGACGTCGAGGACGTCGGCGACGATCACCGTGATGTTGTCGGGGCCGCCGCCGCGCAGCGCGAGCTGGATCAGCTCCTGCACGGTCTCCTGCGGGCCCTGGTAGCTGGCGAGGGTGTCCTCGAGCGTCTGGTGCGAGACCACGCCGGACAGCCCGTCGGAGCAGATCAGATAGCGGTCGCCGGCCCGGACCTCACGGATGGAGAGATCGGGTTCGACGTGGTCGCCGCTGCCGAGCGCCCGCATCAGGAGCGAGCGCTGCGGGTGGGTGGTGGCCTCTTCCTCGGTGATCCGGCCCTCGTCGACGAGGCGCTGGACCCAGGTGTGGTCCTGCGTGATCTGCGTCAGGAGGCCGTCACGGAGCAGGTACGCGCGGGAGTCGCCGACGTGCACCAGACCGAGCCGCTGGCCGGTCCACAGCAGGGCGGTGAGCGTGGTGCCCATGCCCTCGAGCTGCGGGTCCTCCTCGACCATCATCCGGAGCTGGTCGTTGGCGCGCTGCACCGCCGTACCGAGCGAGGTGAGGATGTCGGAGCCCGGGACGTCGTCGTCGAGCGTGACGAGGGTGGAGATCACCTCGGAGGAGGCGACCTCACCGGCGGCCTGGCCGCCCATGCCGTCGGCGATGGCGAGCAGCCGGGGACCGGCGTAGCCCGAGTCCTCGTTGCCCTCGCGGATCATGCCCTTGTGCGAGCCCGCGGCGAATCGCAGGGACAGACTCATGCGCACCTGCCCTGTCGACGCCGCATCGGGGTACGGCCGGTCTCGACCCACACTGCCCACCCTCCGGTCGCTCCGGTCACACCGGTCGCTTCAGTCGCTCCGGTCAGGAGCACGGCACGGCCTGTGCCGGGGACCGTCCCGACTCGCTCGCTCCGCTCGCGCCTATTCATGATGTCGCACTACTTCCGCAGCTCGATGACGGTCTTGCCGATGCGGATCGGCGCGCCCAGCGGAATCGGTGTCGCGGTGGTGAGGCGGGTCCGGTCGAGATACGTGCCGTTGGTGGACCCGAGATCCTCGACGATCCACTGACCGTCCCGGTCCGGGTAGATCCTGGCGTGCCTGCTGGAGGCGTAGTCGTCGTCGAGGACGATCGTCGAGTCGTGCGCCCGGCCCAGCGTGATCGTCTGCCCCTGGAGGGCGACGGTCGTGCCGGTGAGGGTGCCCTCGGAGACGACCAGCTTGGTCGGGGCGCCACGGCGCTGCCGCCCGCCGCCCGCGCTCTGCTGGCCGCGCTGCTGCGGTGGCGCGGCGGTCTGCCGCGCCTGCTGCTGCTGAGGTCGCGCCTCCTGGCGCCGCGAACCGCGCTGGGTGACCCGCGTACCGAAGAGGTCGCTGCGGATGACCTGCACGGCCACGATGACGAACAGCCACAGAACGGCCAGGAAACCCAACCGCATGACCGTCAGGGTCAGCTCTGACATTGCCCCCGCTTCACCCTTCGGCTTGCCGGTAAACGATGGTGGTGCTGCCCACGACGATCCGCGAGCCGTCGCGGAGCGTAGCGCGGGTGGTGTGCTGCCCGTCCACCACGATGCCGTTGGTGGATCCCAGATCCTGGATCGTCGAGGGCGTTCCGGTCCGGATCTCGCAGTGCCGGCGGGAGACGCCGGGATCGTCGATCCTCACGTCCGCGTCGGTGCTGCGGCCGAGGACCAGGGTCGGGCGCGAGATCTGGTGGCGGGTGCCGTTGATCTCGATCCAGCGGCGCGGCTGACTGCCCGCTCCGCCGTGCGTTGCGGGGCCGGGGGCCCCTGCCGTCGGCCGGTGGCCGGCGGCGCCGGGCGGCGGCGCGGCGGGCATGGGCGGGGCGCCGGCCGGGGGGTACCCGTAACCGCCGCGGCCCTGCCCGGGGCCCTGCTGCTGGTGGGGCTGGCCGTGCTGCTGCGGGCCGCCCGAGGGCGGCTGCGGCTGTGACGTACTCGACGCCAGCGTGCGGCTGCGGACGCGGTACAGGCCGGTGTCGAGGTCCTCGGCCTTCTCCAGGTGGACCTTGATCGGGCCCATGAAGGTGTACCGCTGCTGCTTCGCGTAGTCCCTGACCAGGCCGGCGAGCTCGTCGCCGAGCTGGCCCGAGTAGGGGCTGAGGCGCTCGTAGTCCGGCGCGCTCAGCTCCACGATGAAGTCGTTGGGGACGACGGTCCGCTCGCGGTTCCAGATCTGCGCGTTGTTGTCGCACTCGCGCTGGAGCGCGCCGGCGATCTCGACCGGCTGGACCTCGGACTTGAAGACCTTGGCGAAGGTGCCGTTGACCAGACCTTCGAGACGCTGCTCGAAACGCTTCATGACTCCCATGGGGCACCTCCTCGGTCGTTGTGGTCCTGGTACTGCTTACTGATCGTATCCACGCGTCGGGAAATCGGCTGGTTCCCCTTCTCTGCCCTGTGGACGAGTGTCACCTCTCACAGGCGTTCCCCACGGATCGTAGAGGCGGCCTGTGGACAGTGTCCCGCACCCGGCTGGAGAGAACGGGAGAGAGGTGGGTCGGAGGTGGGTCGGAGGTGGGTCGGTGGGGCGGGCTCCGGGGTCGGTCGGCGGTCGGGTCGGGGTCGCTTCGGGGTGCGTCCCGGGTCGGTCCGGGGTGGTCCGGGGTGGTCCGTGATGATCCGGGCGGTCCGTGGCGGGGTCCCTTCCTCTTCCCCCTCCTCACCTTGTTCTGCGCGAGCGGAGCCGAAACAACGGATGTGAATCCACGGTCTGCGACGTGCTAATCTTCTGATGTCGCCAGGCGCTCGCACCGAAAGGTGAGGGAGCCCGGAGCACACCCAATGCGCGGGTGGCGGAATAGGCAGACGCGCTGGATTCAGGTTCCAGTGCCCGAAAGGGCGTGGGGGTTCAACTCCCCCCTCGCGCACCAGGAGCATCGCTCCCGTAGTACCGATCAGAAGGTCGGCACCGTGAAGACGGTGTCGGCCTTCTTCGGTTTCCGATGGCGGACGGGTCCGCTGTCGGCGGTGATGTGAGGTAGTACACAGAGGCCCGCCGCTCCTCGGTGCGGGAAGAGCGGCGGGGCCGGGCGTTCGGCGGTCGGTCAGGACGCCGTGCAGTCGACGCGGACCGGGGCCGCCGCCGCGTGGCGGTTGTCCGCGCCGCTGCCGCGGTTGTCGAGGACGACGGAGATCTTGTTGTCCGAGACGGGGAACCGGCCCGCCGACACCCACTGGCCCAGGTGCGAGGCCTGGTTGATCTCGAAGCTCCCGACGCTGTTGGACGAGCTCTGCGTGAAGGCCCGGTAGACCGTGTAGTGCGCCGGGCTGCCGCCCACGTACGCCAGGTCCCGCACGTTCGGTATGAAGACCTGCACCGCGCACGTGCCCTTCGTCACCGAGCCCGTCGTGAACTTCCACTGCGCCCAGATGCCGTCCGAGCGGGAGCTGCCCGACATCGGCATGCTGTAGAAGAGGCCGTTGCAGCCGTACGACTTCGTGCTTCCCCAGTTCTTCAGCCAGCCCTCCTTCCCGTCGGTGTACATGTCCCCGACCGCGAATCCCGGCGTCCCGCAGCCGAGGCCGATCAGATGCCCGTACGTGGCCGGCCGGGGCGCGGTCGTCGCCGGCGGCTGCGTCGGGGCGACCGGCTGGTTCTGGGCGGGCGCCTTCGTCGCCGGCGGAGTCGTCGCCTTCGTCCCGCCGCTCTGCGAGGTCCCGCCGGTGACGCCGCCCGGGGCAGGAGGCGCGGTCTGCCGGCTCGTGCCGGTCCCCGGGGACCGCGGGTCCGGCGCCGTGCCGGAACCGCCCTTCCCGGACGCGAGGCCCGTGCCGGACTCGTGGATCCCGCCGATCGGGCCCAGGCCCTTGCCCGTGCCTCCGTCGGGGCCCGGCGCCTTCACCGGCGCCCCGCTCCCGCCCTTCCCCCGGTCCGTGCCCGGAGCGGCGAGCTGCTGCTCGCTGGGGACGATCCCGGGGCCCGGACCCCCGGGGTGCATCGAGCTGCCCGGAGGAGCCCCGGCGGCCGAGGAGCTGGGCTTGTCGTCGGGGCCCGAGACGAGGAACGGCACACCGATCAGGACCAGGCCGCCGAGGACGGCGGCCGCGATCATCGGCTTGTTGGGACGGCCGACGGGCGGGGAGGCGGAGGCCGAGGCGGAGGGGGAGGGGGACGTGGCGGTGGCGGTGGCGGGGGAGGTGGTTGTTCGGGTGGCCGTGGCCGTGGCCGTGGCCGTGGCTGTGGCTGTGGATGCGGCTGCGGCCGTGGCGGCGGTGGAGGTTGCGGGTGTGGAGGTCGCGGAGGTCGTGGCGGTGGTCGTCGCGGTTGCGGGGGTGGCTGTGGTGGCCGGGGTGGATTCCGGTTCCGGTTCTTCTGCCGCTGCTTCCGGCTTCGCCTCCGGTTCCGGTTCTGTTTCTGCTTCCGGCCTGCTCGGTGCGGGGGCCGTGGCGGCGGGCGCCGTGGCTGTCGCTGCGGCCGTCGCCGTCGCCGTGGCGGCAGTGGTGGACACCGCCGCGGCCGTCTCCGGGGTGGTCGGGGCGGTGGCGGGGAACAGGCCTGCGGACGGTTCCTCGCTCAGGACGGCGAGGGCCGCCGCGCGTCGCACCGAAGAGTCCCCGGTGCTCTCCGCTGCCGGGGTGGACTCTCTGCTTGCCATGGCTGGTCTGCCTTTCTCGACGGGGGAAGAGCTTTGTGGGGCACTCACTCAGAGCGCCTGCGGGGCGTGGAGGAACGGGCCGGTGCACCGGGCCGGCCAGGGGGCCGTGCCGGAGCGGCGGGCCGCCGCGTCCAGCCGTTCCAGGGCTTCGGGGGACGGTTCGCGGAATCTGCCCGCGTCCGCCGGGAGTTCGGCCAGCAGGACACGGGCGGGCAGCTCGCCGTCCGCCTCGTGGCGGGCGACGACGGCGAAGGCCGTCCCGGCGGCGAAGAGGGCCTGGGCGCCGCTTCCGTCCCGGGACAGCACCGACGTGCGCCGGGCGGTCATGGGCCGCACGGCGTAGCGGACGTGGGACAGGGGCGGTACGGGCGCGTCCGGCGCCTCCAGATGGACCACGTCCAGCGGGGCGTCGCACACGAGCACCGCGCCCGGCACCACCTCGTCCGGTACGGACGGCTGCGCCACCGAGCGGACCAGCGTGCCCCGCAGCGCGGGCAGCCGCCGCAGCCCGGAGGCCAGGCAGGCCGCGTACGGGCGCAGCTCCTCCGCCCCTCCGGCCAGGGCGCGGGCGCCGAACGGGTCCTCGGGCGCGGACGACAGGTACAGCCGTACGGCGATCAGATCGGCCCGCACCGCGTCCTCCCCCGACCCGCGCAGCGCCGGCATCCTGATCAGCGCCTGCCCGACGGGGCCGCTGTGCTCCTCCCAGACGGCCGCCGCCAGCTCGCGGAACGCCCGGCGGTCGGCCTCACCGCTGAACTCTTCGGGAGCGCGGCGGACCGCGGTGGGCGGTGCGGAGGGCGCGGAGGGTGCGGGGAGTGGGGGCGCGGGTGCCGGTTCGGGTGCCGCGGGCTTCGGCGGGGCGGGGGCGGGCGGTTCCGGACGCGGCTCGGATTCCCGTGCCGGTTCTGGTTCTTGCTCCGGCTCCGGCTCCCGATTCGGTTCCGGTTCCGGTTCTGGAGTCGGTTCCGGTTCGGGGTCGGGTTCCGGATCGATGGTCGTTCTCGGGGGTGCCGCCAGGGGCAGGCCCGTGCGGACCGCGAAACGGCGCAGGGCGGCGGCGGCTTCCGGGGTCGTCTCCTCGGAGACCGCGAGTTCGGCATGGGTGCGGGCGGCCGGTTCGAGGGTGGCGAGGAGCGAGGACAGGTCCCGCAGGGTCGCCTCGCGGACCGACTCCTCGGCCAGGCACTCCGCCGCGACCTCCACCCGCAGGGCGCGGGCCTCGCCGGCCCGGTCCCGAACGGCGGACGGCGGCACGTCCGCGGCACCGATCCAGAGGCCCGACCGCACGGCCACCGCCCAGGCCCCTGAGGGGAGACGAAGGGTCGCCGGTACGGCGCCGGGTGTTCCCGCCGACGCCGGGAGGTGCCAGGCGGTCGGGCGGGGGGCCGGCCGGGACCCGTCGTCGCCGGTCGGGGAGCAGAGGAGGGAGGCGAGCGGTGCCGGCCAGGTGAACTCGCCCTCGGGGGAGATCAGTCGGACGGACGAGGCCGCCGTCCGCCCGGATTCCTGTCCCTCCGCTTCCTCCTCCGCGTCCTCCCCCGGTTCCGCTTCCTCCGTCTCGGCGGCGAGCGGGAGGCCGAGGGTCACTTCCAGTTCCGTGCCGAGGAGGTCGCACACCTCCTCGGCCAGGGCGGTCGCGTCCCGCCCGTCCACCGGGACGAGCCGCAGGGAGCGGCGGATCTCGGAGGGCAGTGAGGCGAGCAGCGTCGCCAGGTCCTCGGCCGTGACCGGGTCCGCGCGCGGGGCGCCCAGCAGCACGGCCGGCCGCTCGGGGTCGACGGCGACGGCGTACGCCGGTCCGTCGGGGCGCGGCGCGGCGGCGTCCGCCGGACCGAGCGCGAGACCGGCCGGGACGGCCCGTACGACACCGGCCCCGACCGGGCCCAGCGGAACCCGGGCCAGGGCGCGCTGCCAGCGGGGTGCGGGCAGCCGGGTGCCGAGGGGTTCGGGGGCCTCCCCGGGTACGAAGCGCCACCAGCCGCCGCCGGGAGTGGCGGGTTCCGTGACGTGGAGCAGGCCGCCGGGAGCGAGGACGGCGGGGGCGTCCGGGGCTTCCAGGGTCATGTCCCAGGCGTCGGCGAGACGCTGGGCCAGCGGCCCGTCCTCGCCTGCCGGGGCGGCCGCGCCGGACAGCACGAGGCGGAGGGAGAGGGGTTCGTCCTCCCGCAACCGAGCCAGCAGGGCGCCGAGTTCCTCGCCGAGGTTGCCCGCCGCCGACTGCGGTACGTCGACCACCACGACGGGGCGCCGGGGATCGGCGGGCAGGGCCTGCACGAGGGCGCGGACGGGCGAGTCCGGGGCCGCCGAGGAGCGCAGGAGGTGGCGGTGGGGGAAGTCGTCGCGGACCGTGTGCGGTGCCGGTGACGCCGCCGTGCCGGGTGCGCCGGCGTCGGTGGAGGGGGTGGCCTCCGGAGCCGTACCGGCCGGTGCGGGAGCGCCGCGGTGGCGGCTGAACCGCCGCAGCAGCCGCCTGGACCTGCCCCCTTCCGAGGCTCTTTCCGCCCGGTCCTCGTCACCCTGTCGCACGTGCCCTCCCCTGTTCGGTCGCCCCGATTCGATCATGAGCGATTGTCCGGACGGGGACGCCCTCCACCGGGCTGGCCGGACTGGCCGGACTGACCGGGCCTGTTGGACCTGTTGGGGGCGTTGGAGTTGGGGTTACTGGGATTGCGGGGGTTGTTCGGCCGGTTCGTGGCCGTGCTGGGGTTCGGGTTCGGGTTGGGGTTCGCGTTATTGGTGTTGTTCGGGCGCCTGTTGGAGTTGTTCGGCCGGTTTCCGTTACCCGAGAGCCGGTTGAAGGCGGAGTCGGCCAGGCTGGAACTGCCGCTGCCACCACCACGGTTGCCGCCGCCCGTTTGGGGAGGCGTGTTGCGGGGCGGGTTGTTCCGGGAGGTGTTCGCGGAGGTGTTCGCAGAGGTCCCTGAGGTGCTCCCGCCCTGCTTCTTCGGGGGCTGACTGCTCGAACCCTGACTGCTCGAACCCTGACTGCTCGAACCCT
This sequence comes from Streptomyces sp. Root1304, assembly GCF_001426405.1. Taxonomy (GTDB): domain Bacteria; phylum Actinomycetota; class Actinomycetes; order Streptomycetales; family Streptomycetaceae; genus Streptomyces. Next base: position 294,002 of record NZ_LMEP01000024.1, read on the forward strand.
GGCTGCTCGACCCCTGCTTGCTCGGGCCTTGCCTGCTCGGACCCTGGTTGTCGGACGGGGGCACCGGGGGGCGCGACGCGGAGCTGACGGGGACGTGCGGCGTGTGGGCCGGCGGGTCGAGGGTGCGCGTGCCCGGCGACACCTGGGTGCCGCGCCAGCCCACGCCGTTCTCCCACCGGACCCGGATCGGCTCGGCGGAGGTGTTGTCCGGGCCGTACCTCTGCGGGGTTCCGCCGGGGGCCGTGACCTCCAGGGTGAGCCCGAAGCCTTCCGCGTAGAGCTCCAGCAGGAACCGCGCGGCGGGGTCGATGCGGAAGGGGTCCGGCGGGTTGTCCACGGACGTGTCCCGGTAGTCGTCGAGGGTGTGGGACATCGGATGGACGCGCCCGGTGAAGAGGCGGGTGGCGAGGTCCGTCACCGTCAGCCCGTGCGCCGCCGCGTTCGCGGCGAGCTGCCGGGCGGCGTCGGTGGTGAGGTTGTTCCGGTGGAGGACGGTGAGCATCCGCACCACCGCGTCAGCGGTCGGGACGCGGTCCTGCGGTCTCGCCGGGTTGTGCTCCGAGGAGGTCCCGGTGAACGCCTCGGTGAGTGCCGCGAAGAAGGAACCCGGGCGGGCGGTCAGCGACTGGGGGAGCGTCGGCGCGACGCTCGGGGAGAGGTAGGTCTCCGCGATCTCGTGGAAGGTGCGCTGGATGACGCCGTGATCGGTGACGTACAGGAGGTTCATGGCGTGCAGGGACGTCCGGCTGCCGTCCGTCTGCAGACCGAAGACCGTTCCGCCGGGGACGGGCGTGTGCGACACCCTGTCCAGGAGCGGCAGCGACGTGACGGAGTCCAGGAGGTTTCTCGCGTCGCGGACGGGACTGTCCAGGGGAACCGTTCGCCACGGATCGTCGGCCAGGAAGTCGGCGTGGAGGAGCCGTCCGTCGTTCTGCAGGGTGGCGAGGTAACCGTTCTTCTCGCTCTTGGGACCCGTCTCGTCGAAGAGCTTTCCGTACGGGGTGGGGTTGATGTGGCTCTGGGGTATGCGGAGTTCGTGCCGGGGCACCTGACTCACATCCACTTTGCGCTTCGCCGCGGTGGTCTGCCGGGATTCGAGCATGCCGAAGTGGAGGCGGGACAGATCCGTCTGGGTGGCGGCCCGCTGGTATTCCGTGAAGAAGGCCGTTCCGCGTACGGCGGGGCGCAGGGTTTCCGCGGCGATCCGGAAGTGTTCCTCGGCCTCGACCCTGGCATTCCTCGCTTCCTCGGTGCTCGTCGGCGAGAGCGGGGGCAGTACGGGTGCGTCCCGGGTGATCTCCCAGGACGCCAGGCTCATCAGGCTGTCCGCGAGCCCGTTGAACTCCGCGCCCCTCTCGCTGAACCGGACCGCGGGGCGGTCGCCCTCGGGGACCAGCAGCGTCGCCAGGGCGTCGACGAAGAGATTCGGCTCCGGTGAATAGGGGATGAACGTGGCGATGTCGCCCATTCTGTCCCGTACGTCCATGTCGTGCCGGATCTCGTCCTCGAAATCGGTGACCGTGGCGACGAGGTCTTGCGGGACCGGGCCGAGAGGCTTCACCTGGTCGCTCTTCCGGACCTTCACCTTCTGCGCCGCCTGCTCCGCGGCCTTCAGGTTGTGGGATTCCCACCTTTTCTTCGTCTCGGCGGCCAGAGTGCCGCGGCGGGGGTCCCCCTCGGCGGGAATGCGGTATCCGCCCCCGATGAGCAAGGGGCGCAGCGGCGCGGTGACCTGGTTCTGGCCGAGGCCTTCGGCATGGGCGAAGGCGAGTCGCCTGTCGAAGTAGTCGAAGACGTGCCGGCCGCTGGGAGTCAGGTGCGGATAGGCGTCGAAGTCCATGAAGGACACATACGGGTGGGTGGAGGCCCGGAGCATGCCGCCGATCGCCTGCTGGGTGGCCGCGCTCGTCAGGGTCGCGTTACGGGCCTGCCCGTGGGGGAACGGCGTTCCGTCCGGGCGTATCAGCGGCGTGGTGACCACGGCGAGTGCGACCGGGGAATCGATGGTCGCGACGCGGGTGGCGATCGTCTGCCGCATCGACGCGATCTCCTGGGCATGGCCGTTGTTGAGCGTCTGGTCGTTCACCCCGATGACGATCGCGACCCGACTGCGCATGTCCGGGGGGAGGTTCTCGACGACCGAGGCGACGAAATCCCGGAGGTGGGTGTCGCTGGTGAGCGTTCCGTAGTCGACGATCGCGTTCACGACGTAGGAGAGCCTGTCCCCGCGCTCGACGCTCGTGCGCACGCGGGCGCGGTACGCGTCGGGCGTGAGGGCCTGGTCGGCGGTGACGTTCTCCGTGAGGGCCGTGAAGAGGTTGTTCCGGTAGACGGTGGTGGCGGGAGGGGCGGTCGCCGCGGGAGGAGTGGGCGGAGCGGGCTGGTTGGTGGTGTTGGTGTTGGTGTTGGTGTTGGCGGTGTTCGGGGTGCGGGGGGTACGGGGGGCCTTGCTGCTCTCGCCTTCGAACGGCACGTTCGGGCTCAGGCGCGCGTTCGCGTTCTCGGCGTCGGTCGTCTGCACCGTGGGCTCTGTGAGCCGTGTGGATTCCGTGCTGGTCGTCTGCGCCGTGGGCTCTGTGGGCTCTATGGGCTCTGTGGGTTCCGTGCTCGACGTCTGCCCCGTCTGCCCCGTCTGCTCCGCGGGAGGCGTGAGCAGGTGGGCCACGTACTGGGCGTGGATGTTGCGGGCGCGGAGGACGTCGATGCGCTCGTGCGGGGAGTCCTGAGCGAAGAGCCGGGCGAATTCCTGCTGGGCGGTGTCGAATGCCGTGCGCGAGGTCTCCAGCGTCCTGGTCAGGGTGTCCCTTCTCCTGACCAACTGGTCGAGCGCGCCCTTCTTCGTGATGCTGCTGTTGGTGGACGCGAGGTCCTTCGTCGTCTTGTTGATGTCGTCCAGGGCGCGCTTCGCGCGGTCGGCGAGGGTGACGACCGTCTTCGTCAGCTCGGGGTCGAGGCCGTGGCCGGGGTCGTCGTGCCGGAGGTACGCGTCGATGTTGGCCAGGTCCTCGTCCGTGAAGCCCTTGGGCCGGGACGTCTTTCCCTCGCCGTCCTCCGAAACGAGCTTCTTCAGGTCCTCGTGGTGCGGGGCCTCGTGCCATGCCGCGTGCTTCTGCTCGTCCTTCCGGACGTCCAGCGACAGGTCCTTCTGGTACTGGCCGGAGCGGGTCGGGGAATGGGTGACGATGAGGCGTTCATAACCCGGCGGGAGGCCGCCGCCGAGCGATTCCTGCGCGTCGTCTTCCCTTCCCGGGATCGCGTGCCAGACGGTCATCCGGTCGCCGCCCATCTCGCTGTTGGGCTCTTCGAGATAGCGGACCTTGAAGCCCATGAGCGCCATCGCCTCCAGGTTTCCGCTGCGGAAACCGAGGTGCCGGGTCTCGGCGTGGTGGTGGAGGTAGTGGAAGAGCTGGAACTGACCCGTGCGCGTGTTTCCCTTCCACGCCGCCGCCTTCGGGTCGTTCCAGAATTCCGTGAGGTCCGCGACCCGGGCATGGAATTCCTCGGGCTGTGTGATCTTTTCCGTAGTGCCGTTCTTCCCGGGGAGCTCACCCTTGTTGAAATAGTCGGCAATCACCTGGTACTTCGCTTTTGGCTTCGGCTTGGGCAGGCCGGATTCGTCGAGCTCCACGACCTTCGGCAGGGGCTCTCCCGAGGCGTCGCGTGCCACCGGCTCCGGATAGCCGGAGTCGCCCACGACGATGACGGCCTTCATGTCCCCGAGGCCCGCGATGAGCTGCGCGACACCGAAATAGCTGGTGTCGTGCTCGATGTGCACCTCGCCCTTCTTGCCGCTGAAGCGCGACCACAGGACCGCGACCTTGTCCCCGTCCGCCAGGCTGATGCCGTGCCCGTCGAGCCATTCCTTGATCGCGGGGTTCGGCGCCTTCTCCAGCGGAAGGTCCCACGCCGTGAGGATCTTCTCGCGGAGATCGGCACTGAAGGACTTGCCGATGCGCTGGGTGGCGTCACCGACGCCGAGAATGCGTTCCTTCTTCGCCTTGCTGCTCAGATTCTGGTTCGAGGCGAAGGAATCGAACTTCCGCTTCGCCTCGGCGGCGCTCACGACGACGGAACGGCCCTGGAGGTGCGAGGCGTCGTAGAACGCCTTGACCTTCTCGGCGGTCGCCCTGTCCCTGGCGCGCTTCTCCTGCTCCTTGGGCGTGAGCGTCGCGGTCTCGTCGCCCTCCTCGCCGTAGATGAGGACCACGTGCAGGTTCTCGTCGGCGATGAGCGCGGCGGCGATGCCGAACTGGTCGCCGGAGGCGTAGTACGGCTGCTTGAGGTACGTGACCTTGGTCTCGTCCACCGCGCGCGGTGGGGTGGGCGTCTCCTCGCTGCCCTCCGGAGCCTGGTTCGTCGTCCCGTCCACCCGCTGGTCGGGGGAGAGCCGGCTGTCGTCCCCGGAGGTGGGGACGGTGGTCGTGTGGAGGGGGACGACCGCGTTGTCGCTGACCCGCTCGATCGTCGTGAGGTAGTCCTCGGGCAGCTCCCGCAGGTTGTCCTCGCGGGTCCGGACCATCAGGCCCTCGGTCCGTACCCCGCTCGCCCGGTCGTTGCGGCGGAAGAGGTGCGGGTCCTGGGAGCCGGCGTCCGAGTACTCGTCGGCCAGGCCCAGGTAGTGGAGCAGCTCGTGGGTGATCGTGGCGTCGTTGTCGCCCACGTCCCAGTGGAGTTGGTCGGCGCGGCCCGGCGACGGCGTACGGGAGAGGGTGACGGCTTCCCCGTGCCCGGGGGAATGGACGAACTCCGCCGTGACGTGCAACTGGTCGCCGGAACCGGGCAGTCGGTAGCCGCGGTTGACGTGGGTGTCCAGGACCTTCCGCATACGGTCCTGGTGGGCGCGGAGGTCGGCCTCGGTGAGGCCGTCGGCGAGCTTGAAGGGCAGCGTGACGAAGAAGCGGCGCACCGTGCGGCCGTCGGCGAGCTGCTCACGGCGCACGTGGTTGCGGATCAGGGTCATGGAGCCGTCGAGACGGCCGGGCTGCGGATGGAGCTGGCGCAGCTTGGGGTCGAAGCGCTCGGTGTGCACCGCGGCCGTCTTCGTACCGTGGAAGGAACGCAGCTCGTCCAGGCGGACGGGGGTTGCGACCAGCTGCCCCTTCTTGCGGGGAGGGGGCTGGGGGGTCGTACCGGCCGTGTCCGTGTTCGTGTCGTCGGTGATCGGGGCGGCGGAGGTGTTCGGGGGCGTCGTGTTCGTCGTCGTGGTCGACGTGGTCGTGGTCGTGTTCGGGGGCGCCGTGGTCGTCGTCTCGTCCGTCGCGATCACCGGCGGGACCACCCGGGTGCCGTCCGGGCCGTACGTCGTCACCTGAGGGCCGTCCTCCTCCTGGACGATCAGGTGCACGGTGCGCTGGTGGTCGACGGCGATCTGCCGCGCGAAGGCGTGCGCCTCCGCGCGGGTTTCCCCGGGGTTCGGCCTCGTGTCGGGGTGCAGCCAGAGCTGAGGGTCGACCGCCGAATTCTGGAGCGAGGCGCTGATCAGCGTGATCAGCGCGTCGTCGGTGGGGGCGGACAGGTCCCAGACGCCTTCGCTCAGGTCCGCACGGGTCAGGATGCCGAGTCCGAGCAGCGACTGCTCGGGTACGCGGACGATCGCCGTACCGGTGACCTGCCGGGTCTCGCCCTCGGCGTTGGTCACCGTGACGAGCGTGTCCACCTCCACCTCGTGGGTCTTCGGACCCGAGGTCGCCCCCGGCAGTCCGGCCGACCCGATCTTGGTCCAGAGGCGGGCCGTCGTCCCGACGCCGCTGCCCTGCCCGCCGGGGACCGACTGGTAGTGCACGGTCGGCACGGTCACGCCGAGGCCGAGGTCGACCGGGGGCGTGGCGTTCTGCAGTTTGGCCTGGCCGGAGACGGCGAGCGGCGCGGAGACGGTACGGGAGGTGGCCGAGGACGTCGCCGTGGTCGTGCCGGTGACGCGGGCCTGGTCCACCGTCATGCCCCGGGTGTCGTCGACGAGGCGCGGATTGCTCATCCGGAGGCGGACGTCGACCCGCTGCCGGCCACCGGTGACCGTACCGCCGAGGGTGGCGGCGGCGCCGGTGGGGCCGAGGTGGGAGACCCCCTTGCGGAAGGCGTCCGTGAGGAGGGTCGCGAGGGCCTCCGGGACCGGTCCGTCCTCCCTGACGGGGCCGAGCAGGCCGGGCGCGACCTCGTCGACGGCCTGCTGCAGCTGGGGACCGTTGGTGACGGCCGTGACGGCGGTGGTCTCCTGGAACCGCAGCGGCGGGTGCTGGACGAAGAGCCGGTCGTCGATCGCCGTCGGCAGGCCGGATCGGTGGATCTCCGGAGGGAGAGGGGTCTCGACCTGCTGGTCGTTCGCGGGGTTCCGGTCGCCGCCGAGCCGCAGGGTGACCGTGGCGTGGACGGGCTCGCCGATCTCGTGCGTGACGGTCGTGCCGGGCACGAAGCCGGGGGCCTGGAGGACGGCGGTGAAACGGTACGGCAGGTCGTACTCGTTGCCGCCCTTCGTACGCTGCCAGGCGCGGTCCTCGGCGACCGTCGACGAGGACACGGTGGTGGCCTGCGAGACCGCGAGACCGGGCGTGAGCGAGCCCTTCACGGGGGTGCCCGCGGTCGGGACGCTCAGGTTCCCGGCCAGCGCGGCGGACCACTTCGTGGTGCGCGCGGTGCTCACCGAGGTGTCCAGGGGACGGTGCTGGGAGTAGAACTCCAGTTCCGTGTTCGCCGAGGCGGGACGGCCGCGCAGCGCGGCCAGCTCCGCCGTGCTCAGGTCCGGTCGGCCCTGGACGAGAAGGGTCAGCGTGGTGGTCCCGAGCACTCCCTTGTACGGGAAGCGGAGCGGCGGCAGCGAGGACCAGCCGGGTTCCGTGTCCGTCCGCGTGCCCGGGTTCGCGCCGCGGCCGACGAGCTCGGCGAGGGCGGCGGTCGTCGTGTACTCGGCGATCTTGCGCTGGAGCCCGGGGACATGGCGGTCGTCGCCGGGGTCGAGGGCGCCGGGAGCGTGCTCGTCGACCAGCGCGGTCAGTTGGGTGTTCAGCCGGACGTACGCGTCCCGGGACGTCGCGGGCGGGACGGCCGGCGGGGTGGCCGGCGGGGTGATCGCCTGGTCGGTGGTGGTGGTGTTCGGCGGGGTGGTCGTCGGTGCGGTGGGGGTGAACGGGACCACCGCCAGGACGGAGTCCGTGCCCAGCGCTCCGTACCGTACGAAACGGGCCGGCAGCGGGACGGTCGCCGCCGGGGCAGGGGTGGTCGGCGGGGCGACCAGGCCGGCCAGGTCCCCGTTGCCGCGCCGCAGCTGCTCGGTGGTGGCGATGAACTCGATGCCCCCGGGGACGGTGATCGGCGGCAGCGAGGTCGTGGTGCCCGGCGCGAAGCGGCCGAGACCGTTCGTGCCGCGGCGGACGGTCACGTGGAACTCCACGTTGGCCCGGATGCGGTGCTGCGCGCTGTTCTCGGCCGCGACCCGGGTGATCTGCAGGGAGGACGTGTCCGTGGTCGCCCGGGCCGTGCCCCGGCCGTAGCCCCCCTTCACCGCGAAACCGCCGGTCAGAGGGGTGGGGAGCGGAGCAGCGTTGCCCTCGGGAGGCTGGTTCGCACCGAACTTGCCGCCCAGCTCGGCGGTCAGCTCCCAGGGCAGCTTCGCCGTGCTCTTCTGCCTGCTGCCGCCCTCGCCGACCGCGAGGTCCGTCTCGCCGAACTGCTTGGCGTCCCCCAGGCTGATGGGGTCGCTGATCACCATGTGCACTTCGACGACCGCTTCGGAGCCGCTGAACGCCCCCGGGACGGACAGGCCGTCGACGACGTACACGCCCTTGCTCATCTGGTGCGCCCTGGCGAGCAGCGCGGACGGGCTGATCTGGGGGTTCAGGGTCCTGCTGTGGTCGGAGGCGACGGACGGGGCGGGTGAGGGCGGGGTGGCCGGCGGGGTGGCCCGGTCCGGCGTCGGGGTGAGGCCCAGCTGCTGGAGCGTGGACGTCGCCAGTGCCGCGAGCCGGCCGAGCGTCGAGGACGGCGGCGCCGGCCTGAGGTCGCCCGTGTGCAGGGGCAGACCCTGGCCCTGCTGGGACGCGGGGGCCAGCGGGCGGGTCGTCGACAGCTGGTTCGGATCGTCGGAAGGCCGGCCGTCGGTGGCCAGGAACTCGGTCAGGGCCCGCTGGAGGACGTCACTGCCGAGGAGTACGTCGACCTGGGCGCCGTCGGGAAGGACGACCGGCGTCCCGCCGACGGGCGGCATGGTGTCCGGCCGCCCGAGCCGGCTCTGCGGAACGGCGAGGTCGAGCTCCACCAGGTGGTCGGGGGGCAAGGGGGGCGGGGGCGGCGGTACCGGGACCGTGGTCTCGGGCTGGATCTGTGCCTGCGTCTGCGTCTGGGGCTGGGTGTGGCTCTGGATCCGGCTCTCGGTCAGGACCTGCGTCTGCGTCTGCGTCCGGGGCTGGGTCTGGGGTGGTGCGAGGGGCGTCGTCCGGGGCTGCGGTGACGACACGGCCACCTGGTTGTTCTCCAGGACCTCCATCCTCAGCCGGGCCGGGACGCGGAAGACCTCCGTGTCGTGGTTGCCGGTCCGGATGGTCTGGGAGTGGCCCAGCGACGTGGTCGGGCTGTCGGTCCAGACGATCTGCGGGCTCGTCTTCACGCCGACGGCGCCGGTGACGGCCGGGATGCCCACGGACAGGTCGCCGCTGACCCCGAGGCTTCCGGACAGCGTGCTCGCCCGCTGGTTGCTGCTGGTGTCCGCGAGGCCGCCGGCGTTGGAGACGAACACGTTCGAGAGCGTGGTGTGGTGGGTGACGGGCCGGTCGGCGGCGCGCTCCAGGTGCAGGACGAGATCGACCTGCCGGACCCGCCCGTCGACGCCGACGCTGTTGAACGGCAGTCGGAGTCCGCCGTCCGTCAGCTCGTCGACGGAGGACAGCAGCGCCGCCTCGCTCGTGAGCAGCCGGAGCGTGCGCAGGTTGTCCATGCGGGCCCGGGCGTTCTCCGGTGTGGTGAGCCCCGGCTTCGGGAGGAAGCCGTTCGCGTCGAGCCAGGCCCGCGCCTGGCCGAGCACGGCCGTCAGACCCTCGCCGCGCAGACGCAGCGGAGTGACGGACAGCCCTACGCCCCGCAGCTCCTTGAGGTTGTTCGGCAGGCTCTCGGGGGACACGTCACCGACGGGGGCCGGCGGCACGCCCAGGGCCCTCAGGCGACCGTCCGCCGGGTCCATGGCGAAGGTCCCGCGCGTGCTTCCGTCCGCGGCGATGAACTCCACGTGATGGACGACCTGGACCGGGAACAGGACGTTCGCCGCGGACGCCCGCATGTTGCGGTTGGTGCTGTGCGCCGCACCCGTACCCAGGGAGTTGTCCTTCTGCCAGCCCAGACCGCCCTTGAACACGATCTGCCCGCCGGGGGTCAGGTCACGGCGCGCCTTGTTCTCCGGAGTGGCGTCGGAGTTGAGGCCGACGCCGCCGAACAGCTCGACGGAGACACCGGACGTGAACTTGCGAAGGGTGTCCTGCTTCGTCTGGCGCTCCACGTACCGCTCGAAGCTGTAGCTGTCGGAGACCCAGACCTCCCTGCCCGGCGTCGCCGGGGGCCGTACGTCCGCGACGACCCGGAACATGCCGACCACGTTGCCCGCCGTGTCGACGAGCACCGGCGAGAAGGTGGAGGGGGTGCCGGTGGCGGACGTGTCGTCCCCCTCCCGGACGCGGTGGAGGGGCAGGGCGCCGAGCTGGTGCTCGATCCCGAAGAACTGCTCCACCTCGTTCATCGACTCCGGTGACAGGGAGGCGAGCTGGGTGGCGAACCGGCCTTTCACCCCGCGGAGCAGACCGCCGGGGTCGGCGAGCGAGTCGAGCGCCCACACGGGAGTCACGTCGAGGTGGTCGTTCAGCGTGGCCCGGTCGTTCCAGAAGGGAGTGACGCCCGCGGGCGCCGCCCGGTCGGCCACGAGATGGTCGGGGAACCAGGCCGTGACCGTGCCCAGGTCCACCGGACCGGACCAGTCGTCGGCCTCCGACTGCCTCAGCGTCCACGCGCCCTGGTAGTGGTACGGGTGCGTCGCCTCCGAACTCCGGTGCAGGCTCGTGCTGTTGACGCTCACCGTCTGCGTGCTGCTCGTCGTCACCTGATGGCGGGTGAGGCTCAGCGTGCCGCCCACCGGATACCCGGTGACGACGGGCGAGGCCTTGGCCGGGATCGTGGTCGAGACGGGCACGGAGATCCCGCGGTAGCGGGTCGATCCGGACTGCCGGCTCTGGGTGAACGTGCCCGTCTGACGCTGCTCGTTGTTACGGGACGGCACCCCGCCCGGTACGTCGGACATCAGCGACGCGCGGGGGTCGGAGAGGCTCAGCCGCAGCTGGAGCGTCCGCGCGGTCCCGTCGTCGTCGACCGTCACCCGATGGCCGTCGGGGCTCATCAGCATGTGCCGGTTGTCCACGAGCGACTGCGAGGTGAGGCTCGTCCGCAGCTGCTCCCGTGCCGCGCTCCGCCGGCTCTCCGGGATGCCGAGGGTCGTCAGGACCTCGGTGTGCAGGGCGTCGACGACGGCGTCGGAGAAGGGGGACAGCTGCACGCCGCCGAGCCCGGTGTGGCGCGGTCCGCCGAAGTCGCGGATGTGGCGGTGCGGGAGGGGAGGGGGCTGCTGGGTGAGGGAGACGGTGTTGGCGTTGGCGTTGGTCTCGGTCTCGGTCTCGGTCTCGGTGGTGATGTCGGTCGTGGTCGTGGTGTTGGTCGTCTGGGGGACGTCCGCCTGGGACGGGGGGAACAGGGGGGAGTCGGGCGAGGGGGCGAGTTGGCCTTCGGTGACGACGGTCTCGGTGACGGACTCCGTGACGACGGGCTCGGTGGTGACGGTCTCGGTGACGACCGTCTCCGTGACGGACTCCGTGACGACGGGTTCGGTGACCGATTCCGTGACGACCGACTCCGTGACCATGGATTCCGTGACCACGGATTCCGTGACGACCGTCTCGGGCCCGGTCTGGGGGACGTTCACCGTCTCGGGCCCCGTCTGCGTCTCGGAGACCAGCGAGATCGGCGGCGTGGAGGGGGACGACGTGTCCGAGACCGAGGTCGTGGGCGGCTTCTCGGAGGCGTTGGTGTCCTCGTCGGACTTGGACGTGTCCGTGGACGTGTTCCCGCTCGTGTCCGCGGGCGTGTTGCTCTCGGTGGAGAGGCCCGTCGGCTGTACGGGGCCGGTCGCGTCGTTCCCGGTCTTGGTGGTGGTCTCGGAACCGGTCCGCTGGCCCTGATTCTGCCCCTGCCCCTGATTCTGGCCCTGATTCTGCCCCTGGCCCTGCCCCTGATTCTGGTTCGACGTCGTGGTCGTGCTCTGCGTGTTCGTGTTGCTGCTGGAGGACGTGTTCGACGCCGTACTCGACGACGTACCCGACGGTGACGGCGAGCCGGACGTCGTGGCGATCGGCGCCCCCGGAGCGTCCTGGTCCTCGCTCCCGTCCGTGTTCGTCGTGGTCGTCCCGTCGTCGTCCTTCTCGGCGAAGAGTTCGTCCAGACCGAGGTCGGACATGTCGGCCGTGAGGCTGCCGCTCTCCGGCGTACTGGAGGCCGTACCGCCGTCCCCGGTGCTCCCGCCCCCAGGGGTGCCGAAGTCCGGTGTCCCCAGGCCGAGTTGGCCACGCAGGCCCAGTCCCAGCTTCTCGCCGCCCGTCTCCATGAGGTGGCCGACCCGGCCCTCGACGATGCCGGAGCCGAAGGTGAGACCGGAGGTCTTGAAGGTGTGTTCCTCCGAGAAGATCAGGTTGTACGAGCCCTCCGAGACGGCCGCGTGGGCGCCCTCGAACAGGCCCTTCACGCCGAACTCGCGCATCGACTTGAGGATGCTGGAGCCCATCGCGTCGGCGGTCCCCTTGGTCAGGACGTCCATCGCCTTGTCGTCGAGCTGACCGGCCAGCGGCTTCAGCGCGTCCCCGAGCGCGTCGGGCAGGCCCTTCCGGCCGGTCTCCGAGAGCAGGGTCTGCGCCCAGTTCCGGCCCGCGTCGCGGGCCTCGGCGCCGCCGAACCGGCGCTCGAACGCGTCGCCGACCTCCTTGACGAAGTCCCGCGCGGCCTTCTCCGGGTGGGGGCCCGCCGTGCCCGGGAGGTGCTTCTTGAAGATGTCGCTCATGTCCTGGCCGAAGGACTTCGGCGGGGGCGGGGTGTCGCCGCCCTTCGGCTTCGGGCCGTCGCCGCCGCCCTTCGACGGCGGAGGGGTCTCCCCGTCGCCGGCCTTGTTCTTGGGCGGGGGCGTGGGGCCGAGGTCGTCGCCCGGCTTCCCCTTCGGCGGCGGGGTGGGACCGAGGTCGTCACCGGCCTTGTTCTTCGGCGGCGGCGTCGGACCCAGGTCGTCACCGGCCTTGTTCTTCGGCGGCGGCGTGGGACCCACGTCGTCGCCCACCTTCTTCTTCGGCGACGGGACGGGGACGTCGTCGCCGAGCTTCTTCGGCGGCGGCAGCGCGTCGTCGAGGCCCTTGCCGAGCAGCTTGCCCGCGTCCTTGCCGAACAGGTTCGAGAGGAACTTGTTGAAGACCTTGCCCAGCGCCTGGAAGGGGCCGGCCAGGAGGCCCTGGATCGCCCCGGAGAGCGCCGCCGCCTTCGTGAGGTCGTGGTCCCACTCGTCGCGGGTGCCCTGGTTGAGCTGGATCCACTGGCTGAGGCTGTCCATGACGACGCCCATGCCGACGTTGATGATCTCGTGCATGAGCAGGGCCACCAGCAGCCGGCCCAGCCGGGTGCGGATGATCAGCCGGACGATGGCCTGCTTCTGGAGGTACGCGGCGATCGAGGCGCCGAAGAAGAAGGAGAGCGCCGCCGCCACGGCGGCCTCGACGAGCAGCTCCACCAGCTGCGCGATGATCATGTACTTCGTGTACTGGAGCTGGGTGGCGCTCTTGCGCGTGAAGTCCGCGATCAACTGGGCCTGGTCGGTGACCGAGTTGAAGTAGTCGAGCCCTTCCTGCCCGCCGAGGAAGGCCTTCATCGCCTCCTGGTACATCTCGGCGGCGGTACCGTCGAAGTTCTTCCTCGTGTAGCCGAGGGCGTCCGCGACCTGCTTCTGGATGTCCCCCTTGAGCTTTCCGTGCAGCCCCTTGTGCGCCTCGGCGAGGGCGAACATCTTGTCCTCGTCGCCGTCCGGCGGGATCTCGCCGGTCAGGGCCGCGAACAGCCAGGCGCATTCGGGCGGAAAGTGCAGGGACATGGCCGGTCAGCGCTTCTTCGTGTGGGTGTTGAGGTTGTCGATGATGTCCTGCTGGGTCTTCTTGAACTTGCCGGAGGTGTCGCCGAGGCTCTGGCCGCTGGACTCCAGGGCCTTGACCAGCGCCTCGCTCCCGTCCACGACGTAACCCAGGCCCTGGTAGTACTTCTTGGCGAAGGCCTCGCCGAACTCCCCCGTGCCCCAGCAGCCGCGATAGCTGGTGATCTTGTCCACGTACTCGTCGCGGGCGACCTTCAGCTCATGGCCGATGTTCTTCACGGCCTCGCCGCCCCGGTCGAGGCCCTCGCTGTCGACGTCGAGTTCGCTCATCGCGCGCCACCCTCTCCCGTACCGCCCGCGGTCCCGTCCTCGTCGTCCACCAGCTCGTCGAGGAGGGCCCCGCCGGAGGTGGCGGAGGAACGGGAGGACGGCACCACGAGGTCCGGGTCCTGGCGCAGCGGGGCGAACAGCTCGTCCCACTCGACGGGGGAGAAGCCGCCCTCGGCGTCCGCGTCGAGTCCCGGGATCGGCCCGAACGGGCGGTACACGTCGAGCAGTTGGGAGGACGCCTGGGCGCGGGCTGCGGCGATCGTGCCCATCACGACGCTCGCCAGCTCGGCGGGGGCCATCGTCCGGTAGCGGTTCGTGGGGAAGCGCAGCTGGGTCAGCTCGCCCTGCGCCCCGACGGTCGCCTCGACCGTGCGGTCCTTGGCCGTGACCGTCACGGATATCCGTGCGGCCTCGGCGGCGGCCTCGTCGAGGCGGGCCCGGGTCTCCTCGAACTCCGCCAGCGCTTCCGCGAGCCGTTCCTCCAGGGGATTGTTCATCGCCCGGCACCTCTTCCTCTCCGTGGTCCGACACGTGGTCCGTGTCCGCTGCTGCTGTTGCCGGCGCCAGGGCCGTGTCCGGGCCCGCTCGCCCGGACGGTCACCGGCCGATCACGCCGGCGACGCCGCCCTCGTCCGTGCCCCAGACGTCCTCGTCCTCGCTGATCCAGGTGGCGCGCTCGCGCTCGTCGCTCTGCGTGCTCTGGCCGCCGCCCATGCCTCCGCCGCCCATGGGCGGCACCATCGGCATGCCGCCGGAGGAGGTCGCCGGGCGGCGCATGGCGGCCGCCTCCTCGGCGGCCAGCTGGGCGGCGCGGGCGCGGCCGGCCGTCGTCTCGCCGACGGCGGTGGTCCGCAGGCGCTCGGCCCCCGTCGCGCCGCCCCCGCCGGGCGTGCCGGGTGCCCCGAAGCCGTGCCCGAGGGGGTTGTTGGAGAGCAGGGGCATGCGGGGGCCGCCGGAGCCACCGGAGCCGTAGTTCCCGTACCCGCCGTAGCCGCTGTTGGTCAGACTGGTGGTCTTCTTCTTCTCGTCCGGGTAGTCGTAGTAGTCGTCCCCGAGACGCCTGTTGGTGTTGTTGCGGTCGAGGGAGGACGGGCCGCCGGTCACCGAGAGGGTGCGGCCGTCGGCGTCCGTGGTGACCGTCCGCCCGTCCGGGAAGGTGATCTTGTGGCCGCCGTCCCTGAGCTTCTGGTCGACGGTGCCGTCCGGGTAGCGGGTGGTCGTCGAGCCGTCCGCGTTGTGCTTGGTCTCCGCGCCCGCGTTCCCGCCGAGCGGGTTGAGGTGCTCGGTCTTCTTCTGCCCGTCGGCCTCGGTGGTGGTGTACGTGCCGTCCGGGGCGAGCCGGGTGGAGGAGCCGTCCTTGTACGTGGTGACGACGGTGCCGTCCTTGTCGACCTTGGCCACCGACCCGTCGGCGTACTCGATCGTCGAGGTGTTCTTCCCCAGCTGGGACACGGTCTTGGTGCCGTCCGGGTCGATCGTGGTGACCGTTCCCTGGGGGCTGACCGTGGTCCTGGTGCCGTTGGGGTGGACCGTCGTCGTCGAACCGTCCTTGTTGAAGGTGGTCGTCGAGCGGTCCGGGTTGTGGACGGTGGAGCCCGGCTCCGGGTGGGTGACCTTCTTGTTGCCCTCGGCGTCGGTCGTGGTGAGGGTGCCGTCGGCGGCGCGGCTCTGCACCGTGCCGTCCTTGTACTGCGTGATGCTGCTGCCGTCCGGGCGGATCGTCGTCCTCGTGCCGTCCGGATAGGTGATCGTCTCGCTGCCGTCCCTGTGCAGCACGGTGGTGGAGCCGTCGGGGTTGACCGTGGTGGTCGTGCCGTCGCGGGCGACGGTGGTGGTGGTCCCGTCCTTGTGGGTGGTGGTGCGGGAGCCGTCCTGGTTGTACGAGGTGGTCGAGCCGTCCGGGCCCTTGGTGGTCTTGAGCGGGACCGGCTTGCTCGGGGTGCCGCCGAGGCCGGGCGGCGGGTTCAGGCCGAGCAGCGGCGGGGTCGCGCCGGGCGGGGTGATCTCCTTCCGCCCGTCGGGGTAGGTCGTGGTGTACGAGCCGTCGGGGTTGCGGACGATCGTGGTGCCGTCGGGGGTGCGGACGACGTTGCCGCCGTTGGTCCCGTTCGGTGCGTTGGGGTTCAGGATCGGCGGGGGCGTACCGGTGTCGAGGCCGGGCGGCTTCTTCCCGCCGAGCCCGCCGTCGCCGCCCAGATTGCCGCCGACGGAGTTCGGGTCGAGCGTCGGCGGCGGCTTGTCGCCGTTGCCGCCGAGCTTCTCCTCCAGCTCGTCCTTCTTCTTGTTGGCCTCGTCCTCCAGGTCCTTCTTCTCCTTGTCGAGGTCTTCCTTCTGCTTCTTCGTCGACTCCTCGACGAATTTGGCCTTCAGATCGCTGAATCCCGTGCTGAAGCTGAGGTTCCCGGTCGCGTTCGCCAGGTTGTTGAAGACCTCGTTGAGTTTCTGGGTCTGGGTGTTGGAAGCCGTGTCCAGGGTCGCCACGATGGTCTCGACCCAGTGCTTGTAGGCCTCCTGGGCGACCTTCTCCCAGGCCGGTTTCTGGGTGAGGTCACCGTAGAGCGGGTGGTAGATCGTGAAGCCCCCGCCGATGTAGAGCTTCTTGCTCCCGGTGATCATGAAGACCCTGTCGAGATTGTTCTCGTTGAGGTAAAGGGCGACCTTGTTCACCTCTGCGTTGAGGTGGTAGGTGGGGAGGTACGTGTTGTACGTCAGCTTCTCCCCCGGCGTCGCGGCGTCGATGGTCACCTTGGCCTGGAGCCAGGTGTTCCAGGCCTCCATGAGGGCGTTGGCGGCGTCGTGGATCGCCTGCGCGCACCGGGCGATCTCCATGCCGATGGAGGAGGTGGGGTTGTAGGTGTCGCCGAAGGCCAGGGAGACCGTCGTGCCCGTCGGGGTCAGGTCCTTCTTGAGGTCCTTGTACCCGTAGGCCAGGCCGTCGAGCAGCATGCGGAACACGTCGGCGGCCGAGCCCTGCCAGGCGGCGTCCTCGCCCCCGAGGTCCTTGACCCACTTCTCCAGTTCCGCGCCGTAGTCCGTGAAGAACTTCTGCACCTCGTCGAAGGCCTTCGCCGTGGTGACCAGGCTCGTCAGGTCGACCTCGTCCGACTCCAGGATCTTCGGCACGGTCGGGAACTGGTGGGTGTATCCGACCGTCGTGTGCTTCGTGACGAGGGCGTAGAGGGCGTCACGGTAGCCGCCGTCGTACGCGCCGGCCTTTCCGTTGTCGCTGAAGTCGTTCCCGCCCTCGTTCCAGGGGACGGTGAGGGTGACCTCGAAATATCCGGTCACCTCGGTGACTTCTTTGTTGAAGTCGTAGAACCGGATGATTCTCTCCAGCGGCCCCGGCGTGACGTTGTCCGCTGCCTCGTGACCGCCTTTCTTCTTGACCGAGGCCCGCAGCCATCCGGCGCCCTCGCCCGCCTGGTCCCCCGTGGCGCCGATCTTTCCCACTTCCTCGCGCGTCGGACCGGCGAATCCGGTCAGCTGAGCGGCGAGGTACTCGGCCCACTTCTTCTTGTCTTCTTCGGACGCGGCCATACGGGAGTCGATTCCTTCGGGAGGACGAGCGGGGGAGGAGGGGAATGAGAAGAAAAGCGGTTACGCCGCCGGCTTGGGCGAGATCAGATCCGAGATGTCCTTCCAGTCCTCCAGGACCTTCTGCCCCTCGATGCTGTCGAGGTTGTCCTCCTCGGTCTGCGCCATGTCCGCGATGGTGAAGCCGAGCTCCTGCTTGATTTCCTTGAAGAGCTTCAGCTGGTTCGTGAGGATCTCACCGAGCTTCTCGGAGTTCGTCTGCATGTAGGCGACGAAGAGGTTGCCCATGGCCGGGGATTCGGGCTTGGTGTCGTCCAGGGCCAGCCGGCCCAGCTTCGGCCCCTGCGAGGTGATGTTCTCGCCGGGGAACTTGAGCTTCCTGGCGAGCAGGGGCATCGTCGGTGCCGGGGCGGTCGGCGAGGTGCTCGCGATCTCCTCCAGCTTCTTGAGGAACATCGGGATGCCCTGGCCATCGACCGTGAGGAACCTGGTCAGGCCCTCCTTGTCGAGGTGGGACAGATCCGTACCCTCGGCCATGCTCTCTCTCCCTCGGTCGGTGCGAAGCGGTCACCGCGGTGGTGCCGACGGTCACGGCGCCGCGGGCACTGGGCCGGCGGCGCCGCTGGGGCCTGTCTGGGGTGGGTCCGGTCAGGGGACGCGGACGTTCGCCCATTGGTCCGCGCTGCGGTTCTCGTGCTTCTTGTAGATCTCGCTGATCTGGTTCAGGAGCGCGGAGTGGCGGTCCAGGATGCGGCCGAGCTCCTGCGAGGCCGCGTTCCACGCGTCCTGCTTCCCGCCGTACGTGGCGGCGTCCGAACCCTGCCAGGCGACGCGGAGCCCGGCGAGCTCCTCGTTCAGCGCCTGCACGGTGTTCTGGATCGCCTTCGTCTGCATCCGCATGTCCTCGGCGGCGCGGTCGACGTGCTGGTACTCGACATGGATGACGCCGTCGGACTTGTCGGCGTAGAAATTGGACATCTGAGGCTCCTCGACGGGGTGGAGGGGAGAGGGAACGGCGGTGACAGGCTCAGGGGTTGAGCTTGTTCTCGGCGCCCACGGAGATCGAGGAGCGGCGGGCGGCCTCGATGAAGTCGTTGATCTCGCCCTGCGTGCGCGACTGCGCCTGGCCGGTCTCGGTCAGCGTCTGCATCATCTCGCCCATGCTGCGGGTGATGACGTCCACCTGACCGCTCCACTCGTTGAGCAGGCTCTGGAAGGCGGTGCCGTCGCTGCCGCCGTAGGCCCTGATCAGGCCGCCCATGACGGTCTTGACGTCCTCCTGGGCCCGCTGCACACCCTCCTTGGCCTGGAAGAGGGCGTTGTAGCCGCGCTGGTTCTCGCTCTGGCTCGAAGTCTGGGTGCTGCCGGGGGGCGGCGGAGTCGCCATGGATGGAGTCCTTGTCTGAGGCGCGGACGGTGAACCTGAGGGGCCTGAATCGACTGACGAGAAAGGTGAGTCGAACACTCGTCTAGGCAATCCCCGATGCTAGGGAGAGTTTTGTGACGCGTGCAACGACTTCCGGTGTCTTCTGAGCTTCTTCTGATGTTCCTGACCGGATTCGACCGGCTCTTCCCGAGGGAAGATGCCGGACAACCCTCCGGGGTTCACCCGCAGTTCGCATCCGATGCCGGTGAACCGCCGCCGAGTGCCGCCGCCACGTCCAGCCGCGGACCCGTGGGCAGCATGTCCAGGAGCCGTGACGGCACGGCCTGGGCGTGGCCGCCCTTCAGCCCCAGCCGCTCCACCGAAGTCGCGTCCGTCAGCCGGTACTTCACGCCGACGTCCGTGACCAGGTACGTCGTGGTGCCGCGCACCCCGCCACCGGCGCCGAGCGCCTGGACGAGGGCGCCGCCGCCCGGCCGTACGGCGATGCCGTCCACCGGCAGGCAGGCGGGCGCGATCCCGGGACCGGAGGCCGGATCGGGGAGCGTCCCGGCCTCGCGCACCAGGGCGAGCCGGACCAGGGGCACGAGACCCTCGGGCTGGATCTGGGCGCACAGCGCCGACCCGGCGACGGCCCGCGCGGGCGGCGGGGTGGCCGGCCAGTCCACGGGGACGGTGGAGGAAGCGGTCGGGGAGGTTCCGGCCGAGGACGTTCCGGTCGGGGACTTCCCGGCCGGTGACGTTCCCGCCGGGGAGCCCTGCGCCGCGGCCTGGCGGCGGGTCAGTTCGTCGGCGGTCAGCGTGAGGGCCGTCGGGGCGCCGCCCCGGTAGGCCTGGCGGCCGGTGCGGTCGTCGCCGAGGACGAGCGCCGCCGCCAGCGGGGTGAGCGGCCGCAGCCCGGCCTTCTCCAGGAGGAAGTACTGCCGGTCCGTCCCGGGCGACGACAGGGCGAAGACCTGGCCCACCCGGGCCGGTGCCCCGCCGATCCGCCCCGACTCCGTACCCCGGCCGTCGACCTCGGGGGCCACCAGATCGGCGCCCGCGGGCAGGCTGTCCAGGAGCGCGGCCGTCACGGGGACGGTGGCCGTACCGGACCAGCCGAGGGCCTGGAGCGCGCCGTGGCCGCCGATCCGCATCCGGTGGTCGCCCCACAGCAGGTACGTGCTGCCGTCGGGGCCCGCGACGAGCACGCCCTCCCGCTTCCCGGGGAACGCGCCGCCGGTCGCGTAACCGATCCGCAGCGAGGTACGGGCCGTCCGGCCGCTGCCGTCCGGGCCGGTGGCCAGCGGCGGCTCGGCGCACACCTGCCAGGCGCCCTGCTCCAGGTCGCCGGGGCCGGGCAGGGTGTCCGGGGCGCCGGGGATGCCGATGGGCGTGCCGTGGGGCTCGCCGCGCAGGGACTCCGTGGACACGATCACGGGCGCCGGAGCCGTACGGGAGACCAGCCGGGCCGAGGCGTAGTTGAGGACCGGACGGAGCCGGCCGTCGAGGTACAGGTAGCGGGTGCCCGTCTCCTTCTGCACGATCAGCGCGTTCGTCGTCCGCCACGACTTGGTGCCCGCCGGGGAGATCATCCCGAAGAGCAGGAAGCCGACGACGAGGACCACGCCGAGGCCGATGCCCCACGCGAGGCCCCGGTTGGTGCGTCCGACGGGGCTCTCCGGGGCGTCCGGATCCTGCCGCAGCATCCCGCCGACGAGCCGGCCCATGACGAACATATGGGCCTGGACCTGGTCTTTCCTCGACTGCATGGCGCTTTCCCCTCCGCCGTCAGCCGGACACGGCGCGCAGGGCGCCGTAGACGCCGAGCACCCAGAGCACGAGCGGGATCAGCGCCACCGCCGCGCAGGTGTGCAGGATGTCCCCGGCCCGGCCCCAGTGCGGCAGGACCCGGCGGCCCGGCACCGTCCAGGACGCGACGGCCGTGGAACCGGCCAGGGTGAGCAGGACGGCCAGCAGCACCGGCCGGTCGCCGGGGTCGATCCCGGCCCCCACGGTGAGCGCGGCGAGCAGCAGCCCGTACAGGCCGGGCAGGAAGACCGCCGGGCGCTGGAAGACGTTGCCGATGGTGCGGGAGTGCAGCAGCAGGAGCAGGCAGAGGGTTCCCGCGGTGACGAGCGCCGGGGTGCCCGGGTCGTCCAGGAGCAGTGCGGTGAGCACGGCGACGCAGACCAGGCCGACGGCCGCGTACAGCGCGGTCATCCACTGCTCGGCGTGCGCGGTGCGGCTCACGACGTGCGCGTGCGGGTGCGGGTCGATGCCCTCCTGCAGCTCCTCGGCGTTCGAGGGCAGGGCGGGCAGCCGCAGCCCGGAGAGCCGGAAGGAGATGCCGGGGACGAGACCGCCGACGGCGACCGCGAGCACGGCGACGACGGCCGCCGCGGGCCCGGGGGTGAGGTCCAGGGTCAGCATCAGGGTGCCGCCGACCGCCCCGGCCAGGGCGATCACCGCGACCGAGAGCAGCAGCGGCACGAAGGCGGCGACCGCGGCGACCGACAGCACGGCGCCGCCCGCGGCGGCGGCGGACGCGGCGAGGATCCGGGCCCCGGTCAACTGCCCGCCGCCGTCGGCCTCACCGGCCGGGAGGAGGACCCCGGCCAGGGCCAGGAAGGGCGCCACGAACACGCCGAGCGCGGCTCCGGCGGCGGAGTCGCCGACCGCCCGGGAGGCCGCGGCCGCGCCGAACAGCACGAGGAGGCCGATGGCGCCCGCGACGGCGGCCCGGGTCGGGGCGTCGCCGCCGGGCAGCGCGCAGACCACCCAGGCCGCGGCGAGCAGCAGGACGGCCGTGGCGCGCAGGGTCCAGCGGCCGGTGCGGGCGGTCCAGCCGTGCGGGCGTTCCCGCATGCTGCCCGCGACGCCGTCGACGAGGTCGTCGAAGTGGAGCGCGGGCAGGGCCTCGACACGAGGCCGCAGATGAAGCGTTTCTCCATCGCGGAGGGACAGCGACTCGGGCGTCCCCTCCTCGTCCAGCGGCTCCTCGCCGAGCCGCTGGAGGACCCAGCCCCCGTGCTCGATGCCCTGCTCCGCCAGCTCCTCGCCCGCGTGGTCGAGGAGGGTCGGCAGGAGATCCGCCAGCGGTACGTCCACGGGGACCGCGAGGTCCAGCAGACGCCGGGGGGTCCTGACCGCGAGCCGGCACAGACCGGGGCTGGATATGCCCGATGTTTCTGTCATGACGGGTGGCCGCACCTCTCCGAGGGGCCGGGGTACCGAAGCTGGGTAGCGCACATTACCTTGGTCAACACGTCAGGTCACAGGGCCCCCGGGCCAGTTGGCGCCTGCGCCGCGCCCGCGTGGCCGGACGGGCCCGGCCCCGCACGGGGCACCGGAAACGGAACCGTACGGTTGCGGAAACGGAAGCGTACGGCTTCGGGAACGGGACCGTACGACTCCGGGAACGGAACGCCGCACGGCTCTGCGAACGGAACCGGAGCGGGCCGGAGGACGTAGAGACGTAGAACCGACGCCCCGGACGCGATCAGCCCGAGGAGACATCCAGCGTGAGCACCGTCCTCTTCCGCAGGCCCGCCCGCCGGCGCGGTCCCGACATGCCCGAGGGCGAACTCGCGCTCCAGGAACCGCCGACGCTGCCGGAAGCGGAACCCAACACCTCGGCGATGTGGACCTATCTGCCGATGGGTCTCACCTCGCTCGCGATGCTCATGATGTTCCTGCGCCCCGGCCAGGCCACCGCCTTCAGCTACATCGCCATCGGACTCATGCTGTTCTCGTCCGTGGCGATGATCCTCGCCCAGCTGATCCGCACCGCCGGCGAACGCAAGCGGAAGCTCAAGGGCGAGCGGCGCGACTACCTGCGCTACCTGACACAGATGCGCCGCCGCATCAGGGTCACGGTCGGCGCCCAGCAGAAGGCCCTGTCCTGGCGCCACCCCGCCCCGGACGCCCTGTGGGCCCTGGTCGGCACCAGCCGGCAGTGGGAACGGCGGCCCTCCGACGAGGACTTCGCCGAGGTACGGGTGGCCGTCGGCGACCAGAAACTCGCGGTCCGGCTCGCGCCCCTCTCCACCAAGCCGGTCGAGGACCTCGAACCGCTGGCCGCGCACGCCCTGCGCAGCTTCATCCGCGCGTACGGCACCGTGCCCGACCAGCCGATCGCGCTGTACCTGCGGGCGTGGTCGCGCGTGGTGATCCGCGAGGAGGGGCCGGAACGGAGGCCGGAGGAGGGGCAGGCGCAGGGGTCGGCTCCGGAGGGACCGGACCGCCCCGAGGGCCCGGCCGACACGGACGGTGAGCGCTCCCGCGCCCTGCTGCGCTCCCTCATCGCCCAGCTCGTCACCTTCCACGCCCCCGAGGAACTCAACATCGCGCTCTGCGTGAGCGACGAACGCCGAGCCGCCTGGGAATGGCTGAAATGGCTCCCCCACGCCCAGCACGGCTACCAGCGCGACGGCGCCGGTCAGGTCCGGCTCGCCGCCGCCGACTTCCAGTCCCTCGAAGAACTCCTCGGCGTCGACTTCACCCAGCGGCCGCCCTTCGACCCGGAGACCCCGCCGGGCCGCGACGAGCCCTTCACCCTCGTCGTGGTGGACGGCGGCACCGTGCCCGCCGGCCACCGCGTCACCGGGGCCGGCTACCGCAACACCGTGCTCGTCGACCTCGGCGGGGCGCTCGCCTGGAAGGCCGCCCGCGGCACCCTCCGGCTCCGCCTCGACACCGCCGGCCTGCACCTCGTCCGTACCGACCGCGAGCGACGCGAACAGGCCACCTTCCTCGGGCGCCCGGACGCGCTCGGCCCGGCCGCCGCCCGCTCCCTGGCCGCCCGCCTCTCCCCGTACCGGCTCGGCGGCGGCGTCACCGCCTCCGAGCCCTTCGTCACCGACACCGAACTGACCAGCCTCCTCGGCATCCCCGACCTGCGGCGGCACGAACCCGCCCGGCTCTGGAAGCACCCCGTCGAGGGCCGCGGCCGGCTGCGGGTGCCCATCGCCGTCGGCGAGGACGGCACCCCCGTCGAGCTCGACATCAAGGAGTCCGCGCAGGGCGGCATGGGACCGCACGGCATGCTCATCGGCGCCACCGGCTCCGGCAAGAGCGAGCTGCTGCGCACCCTCGTCCTCGGCCTGGCGCTCACCCACTCCTCCGAGACGCTCAACCTCGTCCTCGTGGACTTCAAGGGCGGCGCGACCTTCCTCGGCATGGACGAGCTGCCGCACACCTCCGCCGTCATCACCAACCTCGCCGACGAGGTCGCGCTCGTCGGCCGCATGCAGGACGCCCTGCACGGCGAACTCATCCGCCGCCAGGAGCTGTTGCGCAAGGCCGGCAACTACGCCTCGGTCCTGGAGTACGAGCGCGCCCGCGCCGCCGGCGTCCCGCTCGCACCGCTGCCCAGCCTGTTCGTCGTCGTCGACGAGTTCAGCGAACTGCTGGCCGCGCACCGCGACTTCATGGAACTGTTCGTCATGATCGGCCGGCTCGGCCGCTCGCTCGGCGTCCATCTCCTCCTCGCCTCCCAGCGGCTGGAGGAGGGCCGGATGAACGCCCTGGAGGGGCACCTCTCGTACCGCATCGGCCTGCGTACCTTCTCGGCCATCGAGAGCCGGGGCGTCCTCGGCGTCCCCGACGCCTACCACCTGCCCTCGCAGCCCGGCAGCGGCTATCTGAAGAGCGGCGTCGAGGCCCTGACCCGGTTCCGCGCCGCCTATGTGTCGGGGGCGTACAAGGCGCCCCGGCGCGGCGCCCGGCGGGAGCAGATCGCCCGCCAGGTGGTCCCGTGGGGCACCGAATGGGTCGTGCCCCACACGCTGCCCGCGGCGCCGGATCCGGAGCTGGAGCTGGAGGAAGACGGTCCCGACGGGGGGACGGAGGGCGGTTCGGGGACTGGTGCTGGTGCTGGTGCCGGTGCGGGCTCTGGCTCTGTCTCTGGCGTCGGCTCCGGCGCTGGTTCCGGTTCCGCCGCGGAGGAGAGCCTGCTCGGTCTCGCCCTGGAGCGGCTGCGCGACAGCGGTCCCCCCGCCCACCAGGTGTGGCTCCCGCCGCTCGACACCGCGCCCAGCCTCGACGCCCTGCTGCCGCCGCTGACCCCGGACCCCGACCTCGGGCTCACCACGGCCGGGTCCGCCGAGCGCGGACGGCTCCGCGTGCCCGTCGGCCTGGTGGACCGCCCCTTCGAGCAGGTACGGGACCTCCTCACCGTCGACCTCTCCGCCGCCGGCGGTCACGTCGCCGTCGCGGGCGGCCCGCAGAGCGGCAAGAGCACCCTGCTCCGTACCCTGATCTGCTCCCTCGCCCTCACCCACTCGCCCCGCGAAGTGCAGTTCTACTGCCTGGACTTCGGCGGCGGCGCGCTCGGCGCGCTCGCCGGACTGCCGCACGTCGGCGGCGTCGCGGGCCGGCTCGACCGGGAGCGGATCGCCCGTACCTTCGCCGAGGTCGTCTCGCTGCTCAACCGCCGCGAACTGTTCTTCCAGGAACAGGGCATCGACTCGATGACCACCTACCGGAAGCGGCGGGCGGCCGGCGAGTTCGCCGACCAGCCCTTCGGTGACGTCTTCCTCGTGGTGGACGGCTGGTCCACCGTCCGCAGCGACTTCTTCGACGACATGGGCGTCTTCTCCGAGATCGCCTCCCGGGGCCTCAACTACGGCGTCCACCTGATCATCGCCACGTCCCGCTGGGTGGAGGTCTCCGCCGCCCTCCGCGACCAGATCGGCACCCGCCTCGAACTCCGCATGGGCGACCCCATGGACTCCGCCGTCGACGTCCGCAAGGCCGCCACCGTCCCCGTCTCCCCCGGCCGGGGCCTGAGCCCCGACAAGATGCACTTCCTCGCCGCCCTCCCCCGCATCGACGGGCAGGAACGCGCCGAGGACCTGGCGGAGGCGCTCGCCGACCTCGTCGAAGCCGTCGCCGAGAGCTGGGACGCACCGCCCGCCCCCGCCGTGCGCATGCTGCCCACCGAACTGGCCTCCTCCGAACTCCCCGCCTCCGAGCACCCGCTGCGGATCGCGATCGGGCTCGACGAGGCCGAACTCGCGCCGGTCTGGCACGACTTCTCCCAGAGCCCGCACCTCTACCTCGTCGGCGACACCGAGAGCGGCAAGACCAGCGCGCTCAAGCTCATCGCCCAGCAGATCATGGCGACCCACGGCCCGGACGAGGCCAGCTTCCTCGTCGCCGACTACCGCCGCGAACTCATCGAGGCCATCCCGGAGGAGTACCGGCTCGGGCACGCCGTCTCCGCCGACCCGCTCCGCGAGTACGTCGACGGCGCCGCGCGCGCCATGGCCGCCCGGCTGCCCGGGGAGGACATCTCCCCGGCCCGGATGCGCCGCGCCGACTGGTGGAACGGGCCCCGGCTCTTCGTCCTCGTCGACGACTACGAGATGGTCGGCTCGCCCTTCGACGGCCCCTTCGAACCGCTGGTCCCGCACCTGCCCCTCGGCTACGAGATCGGCCTGCACATGATCGTCGCCCGGGCCTCCACGGGCGCGGGCCGGGCCGACCCCCTCGTCCGCAAGATGGGCGAGGTCAACTCCTCGGCACTGCTGCTGTCCTGCCCGCCGTCGGAGGGCTACCTCCTCGACAACGTCAAGCCCCGCATCCTGCCCCCGGGCCGCGCCCAGAGCGTCGTCCGCCGCAAGACCCGCCTGGTCCACCTGGCCCTGCCGGAACCGGTTCCGGAGGAGGGAGAGGGGGAGGAGTAGGGGCGGACGTGGGGCGGACCTGGGGCCGCGCGCGCCGCCGACGGCCGGGCGCCCGGGGTTCGGGCGGCCGAGCGGCCGGTCCGCGGTCCCACGCGGTGGGTCCGCCGGTCTCACTCAGCCGCCGGTCTCACGCCGCCGGCTTCCGGTCCCACAGGGCCGCCCGCCGGTCTCACCCAACCGCCACCCCGTCTCACTCGGCCGGCCGCCACCCCGTCTCACTCGGCCGGGCGCCCCTCGGCGTCCAGGCGGCCCGGTTGCCAGCGGCGTGCGCGGCCCTTGGGCAGGACGACCGCGAGGAAGGCCACGAGCAGGATCGTTCCCGCCGCCACCCCCGCCACCAGATACGCCGTGGAACGGGCGCCCGCCGTCTCCGCCGGCTCCGGCAGCCGGACCGGGTCAGGCCGCCCCGCAGCTCCCGCCGCCCCGTCCGTCCGCACCGGGCGCGCCCCGGTGGAGACCCCCGAGACGGCCCCGTACGGGTCGAGCGCGGGCAGGTCGCCCGGATAGGCGCCCTTGAGCAGCCGTACGCGCACCTCGGCGGCGTTCAACTCGGGGTGGTACGCCCTGACCAGCGCCGCCGTGCCCGCCGTGACCGCGGCCGCCAGCGACGACCCCGAGGCCGTCCACTTGCCGTCGCCCACCGGCCCCGGGCCCATCAGGGCGCCGCCGGGCGCGGACAGGTCGGCGTGCCGGAACGGCGGCGCGGTCGCCGGGCGGGTGCCCTGCGGCCCGGTGTCGAGCACCGCGAGCGCCTCCGCCGGGGCCACCGGCGCGGGCGGCGGCGCGGACGAGGTGCCCCGCGGGACGCTGTCCGCCGCCGCGGGAACGACCACCAGCGCGTCCCGCGCGCGTGCCGCGGCCATCGCCTCGCGCACCCGCCGGTCGGAGCCGTCCAGGGGCGCCGTCACCGTGATGACGTCCGCCCCCGCATCAGCCGCCTCCCGAATGCCGGCGGCCAGCCGGGCGGGATCGGGTTCACCGCGCTCACCGGTACCCCGTACGGCCAGGACACGGGCCTCCGGGGCCACCCCGGAGAAACCCTGACCGGGCAGCGCCGCCCCGGCCGCCAGCCCGGCCTGGAACGTCCCCCGGCCCACACAGTCCTTCCCGGCCGCGCCCAGCGCCCGGACCCGGCCGCGCAGGACGGCCGCGTCGTCGCTGACGCCCGTGCCGACGACCGCCACCGTCACGCCGCGCCCCCGGGAGAGACGCCAGACCTGGTCGAGGCCCAGCAGGTCACGCGTCCAGGGGGCGGCGGCCGTCACCGTGCCCCGTACCGTCGTACAGGCCTGGTCCGGGGCGAGCCGCTCGGGCACGCCGGGGAGCGCGGTGCCACCACCGTCACCGCCGGCCGCGGCCGCGAGGGGCACCGGCCCGGCGGCG
Source organism: Streptomyces sp. Root1304 (assembly GCF_001426405.1). Lineage (GTDB taxonomy): Bacteria > Actinomycetota > Actinomycetes > Streptomycetales > Streptomycetaceae > Streptomyces. The sequence continues at coordinate 321,444 of NZ_LMEP01000024.1, forward strand.
AGGAGGGCGGTGCACAGGAGCAGGCCGGTGCGCAGACTCGTACGGCGACGCATGGACGTCCTCGGTCCTCGGTTCGGGCCACCCTCAAGGGGCGGGACTGCGGTCACTGGATGCCCCGGGGCGGGGCCACCCCGGCTCAGGGTTCCCTGAGGTCCTGCGGCAGCAGCAGGCGCAGGTCGTCCAGGCTCGGGGCCGCGACCGAGCTGAGCCGGCGGGCCTGCCGGGTCATCATCGCCTCCAGGGTCTGGCGCGCCAGACGGGCGTTGCCGAAGGTGCGGCCGCGCGGGATCGCCTCGAAGTGCTCCCGCAGCTCGGACGCCGTACCGGGAGCGCACTCGTACCCGTTGTCCACGGCGTGTCTGCGCACGATCGTGACCAGTTCGTCCGAGGAGTAGTTCGGGAACTCCACGTGCCGGGTGAAGCGGGAGGCCAGACCGGGATTGGAGTTGAGGAAACGGTCCATCTCCTCCGTGTAGCCCGCGACGATCACCACCACCTCGTCGCGGTGGTCCTCCATCAGCTTCAGGAGCGTGTCCACCGCCTCCTGCCCGAAGTCGGAGGAGCCGCCCGCGCCGCCCGGCGTCAGCGTGTACGCCTCGTCGACGAACAGCACCCCGCCCAGCGCCCGCTGGAACACCTCCTTCGTCAGCTGCGCCGTGTGCCCCACGTACCGCCCGACGAGATCCGCCCTGGCCACCTCGACGAGCTGGCCGCGCGGCAGCACCCCCAGGGACGCGAGGAGTTCGCCGTACAGCCGCGCCACCGTGGTCTTGCCTGTGCCGGGCGGACCGGCGAACACCAGGTGGTTGCTGATGCGCGGCGCGGGAAGACCCGCCGCGGCCCGGCGGCGGGCCGTCGCGAGCAGGTTGACGAGGTCGCTCACCTCGCGCTTGACCGCCGTCAGACCGGTCAGCGCGTCCAACCGCAGCAGCGGGTCCTGGTCGTCGTCGGACGCCGCCGCGGCCGGCGGGAGACCCACGTCGTCGGCGGTCAGCAGTGTCAGATCACGCTCGTCGACGTCCCCGCGCGCGGCCAGCCGGGACGCCTGCCGGTCCACCATCTCCTCGAACACCTTCCGCGCGGTGCGGCCGTTGCCGAACCCGGCGTCGCGCGGCATCCGCTCGAAATGGGTGTGCAGCGCCGAACGGGCCTCCCCGTCCAGCTCGTAGCGGTGCGCCGAACACATCCGCTCCACGATGGTGACCAGCTCCCCCGACGTGTAGTCGGAGAACTCCACACTGCGGGTGAAACGCGAGGCCAGACCGGGGTTGGAGGCCAGGAAGTCCGTCATCTCCTTCGGATATCCGGCCGCCACCACCACGACGTCCTCGCGGTGGTCCTCCATCAGCTTCACCAGCGTGTCGATGGCCTCACGGCCGAAGTCCGCACCCGAACCAGCCGAGTCGGACAACAGCGTGTACGCCTCGTCGACGAAAAGCACCCCGCCGAGCGCCTTCTTGAACGTCTCCGTCGTCTTGATCGCCGTGCCGCCGACGATCTGCGCGACCAGATCCGCCCGCGACACCTCCACCAGATGCCCCGAACGCAGCACCCCGAGCGAGGCGAGGATCGACCCGTACAGCCGGGCCACCGTCGTCTTGCCGGTACCGGGCGGGCCCGCGAACACCAGATGCCGGCTCATCGGCGGCGCCGGCATCCCCAGACCGGCCCTGCGCTGCGCCATCCGGTTCAGGTTGATCAGCGTCAGGACCTGCTCCTTGACGTCGTCGAGGCCGATCAGCGACTGCAGTTCGGCGACCGCGCCGCCCTCACCGTCCTCGCCGCCGCCCGCCACGACCGCCCCGCCCGGAAGCCGCCCGTCGCCCGCCGCCTCCGCGTCGGCGACACTGCCCCAGGCGTCCGGCGCACCGTTGTCGACGCTCGTCAGCTGCTCCACCGCGAGCCGGTCCCCGGCCACCGACTGCCGCAGCCCGCTGCCCTTGTTGTCCCGTACGACACAGCCGATCACCGACACCGGATCGGGGCCCTCCACCCGTATCCCGTCGGCACCCGAACCGGTCACCTCGCAGGAGTTGAGCGAGGCCCTCGCGCCCGCCGCGACCAGCACCCCGTACTCGCCCGAGTCCCACACCCGCGACCGGGCCGCCGTCAGGTCACCCTGCTCCTCGACCCGCAACCCCACGGCCGGGCACTCGCTCACCTCGGTGTCGCGCAGGGTCACCGCGCCGAGCGCGCCCACCACCACACCGGAGCCCTTCGCGGCCCGCACCTTGCCCTGGCCGACGTACAGGTTCGCGTGCCCCGACACGTGCAGACCCGCGCCCTCGCACTCCTCGACCCGGCACTCCTCGAGACGGCCGCGGCCGTCCGCGACGACCTCCACCCCGTGCCCCGCCGCACGCGTCACCGTGACGCGGCGCAGCAGCGGGTTGGCGCTCGCCCGGACCAGCACGCCGCTGCCGCCGCTGCCGCTCACCTCCAGGCGGTCGATCTCCGCGACGGAGTTCTCCTCGAGGAGCACCCCGATCCGCTCCGGATCGCGGACGGTGGTCCCGGTGAGCACCGGGGACGAGAAGTCGGTGACGCGGATCGCCGCGTCCCGGGCGGAGCCGAACACGCACTCCTCGAACAGGCCGCGGCTCCGCTCCGTCACCAGCAGCCCGTGCCCCGCGGTCCGGTCCGTACGGCAGCGGCGCAGGGTGGGCGCGGCACCGGAACCGACGACGAAGCCGTGCCCGGTGGTGTTCCGCACGGTCACGTCTTCCAGGAGGGTCGTGCCCGTGGTGTTCACGAACACGCCCACCACCGAGTCCGCCACCGTCGACCGCGTCACGGTGACGCTGCTCTCCTCCTCGGCGGCGACCCCCGGCTTGTCGGAGGCCGAGATCTCGCACTCCTCCACGCGCACGTCCGCGCGCCCGTTGGCCAGGACGCCGTTGCCGCGCGCGTCCCGGAGCCGGCCCGACCGCACCGACACCCGGCCCTGCTCGCCGGCGACGACGGCGGAGGTGCCGAGGTGCTCGACGACGCACTCCTCGAGGAGGCTCTCGGTCGCCGAAGTGGTCACCACACCGGCGCCCTTGGGGTTCTCGACCCGGCACTGCCGCACCGCGAGCGAACCGGACCCCCGCGCGAACAGCGCGGCCCACGAAGCCCCGTACACGTCGCACCGGTCGAGCAGGAGCTGCCCGCGCGGTACGTCCACGACCGGGAGTTCGTCGTCGTGGCCGCGCAGCACCAGGGAGTTCACCATGGCGGAGTCGCAGGCCAGGGTCAGCGCCGAGCCGCGCCGGGGCGCCAGCTCCACGGTGCCCCGGCCCTCCGTCGTGGTCAGCGTCAGGGAGGTCGCGAGGGTCAGGCTCTCCTCGTAACGCCCGGGAGCGACGCTGATGACGGCTCCGGTACGGGCCACCCGGAGGGCCTCGGCGATGGTGCGGCAGTCGCCCGTCCCGTCCTGGGCGACGGTGAGCAGCTGGCGTGACACGTTCTGACCTCCAGGGCGCCCCGATGTCGTTCCGCCGTGCAGCGTCCGTTCGCCGTGCAGCGTCCGCTCGCTCCGGGACGTGTGGAACTGATGTGCCCATCATGCCTGTCGGGACGGACGGCCCGCCAGCGCCTTCGGTCGCCCGGGGGTGCCTCTCTCCTGCGACTTTTGTCGCCGCCGGGCGCGACGAAAGGGGGAAGCCGGGCGGTGGGGTGGATGCCTAGGGTGCGAGCGTGGACGCTATGTCGAAGTCGGGGCCGAGGACCGGGCCGGGTGCGGGGCTGGAGCTGGGGGCGGAGTCGGAGGGGGAGCGGGAGCCGGAGTCGGAGCAGGAGCAGGAGCAGGAGCAGGGGTCGAGGTCCCGGCGGGAGTCGGAGAGTGGTGGGCTCGGGATCGGGATCGGGCGGCGGGTTGGGATCGGGCGTGGGCTCGGGCAGCGGCTCGGGCTTGGGCGTGGGCTCGGGCGGCGGCTCGGGCTTGGGCGTGGGCTCGGGCGTGGGCTCGGGTCCGGCGGTCGGGGCCGGGTCGCCGGGGTGAGGGGTGCGGTCGGCGCGGCGTGGGCCTGGTTCGCCGTGCCGGGGCAGTGGTCGGGCCGCAGGACCACCGGTGAACTGGCGCTCGCCGCCGTGCTCGCGCTGCTCGGCGCCGGAACCGAGGATCTCCTCGGCGGCGAGGGATGGCAGCTGGCCGGCGTCGCCGCCTGCTCCGCCGCGCTGTCCCTGGTGCGGCGCAGACTCCCCGCGAGCGTGCTCGTCCTGACCGCCGGGCTCACGCCCTTCCTGCCCGGCCTCGGCCCGCTGCTGCTCGTGGTCGGCTGGTCGTCGGGACGGTACATCGCGGGCGCGGGGCGGGCCCTGGCCGCCTTCATCGCCGCCTTCGTCCTGAACGTCGGCGGGACGCTCCTGGGGGTCTGGGAACCACAGCGGGTGCTCACCGTCTCGTTCATGGCGACCCTGTACTACCTGGGCACCACCCTGGCCCCGGGGCTCGCGCACCGGTACTGGACGCAGCGGCGGACCCTGCTGCACGCGCTCCAGGAGCGCAACGCGCAGCTGTTGCGGGAGCGGACCATGGTGGTCTGGCAGGCGCGGCTGCGGGAGCGGCAGCGCATCGCCCAGGACATGCACGACAGCCTCGGCCACCAACTGGCCCTGATAGCCGTGCACACGGGAGCCCTCGAGGTGGACCGGGAGCTGAGCGAGCGGCAGCGCGAGGTGGTGGGTGTCCTGCGGAACGCTTCGGTGACGGCGATGCACGAGCTGCGGGAGGTCGTCGGGATACTCCGCGACGGCGTCGGGGCCCCGGACGGACCGGCGGCGGCCTCCGGGGGGCCCGGGCGGGCCGGGGACGAGACGGGCCGGGCGGCCCGGGGCATCGCGGGCATCGAGGGGCTCGTGGGGTCGGCGCGGGCGGCCGGTACGGCGGTGGATCTGCGGCGGTCGGGGGAGGCGCGGTCGTTGGCGCCGGCGGCGGACCACGCCGCGTACCGGATCGTGCAGGAGGCCCTGACCAACGCCTACAAGTACGCGCCGGGAACCCCGATCGCCGTCGAACTGCGCTACGAGCCCGACACCTTCGTCGTGGAGGTCGTCAACGAGCAGCCCACGGAGGGTCCGTCGAAGGACGTGGTGAGCGGTGGGCAGGGGCTGGACGGCCTCGCCGAGCGGGCCCGTCTCGTGGGCGGCATGTGTCACGCGGGCCCGGCGGACGGCGGCGGGTTCCGGGTCGCCGGGATGCTGCCGTACGGGGCGGCGCCCGTCGCCGATGCGGCGCCTTTGGTCGATGCGGCCGACGACTTCCGGCAGCAGACCACGAAGCCGCTGGTGGGCGATGGTCGTCCGGTCGTGGTCGGACCGACCGACTGGACGTTCATGGAGCGGGAGCTCGCTATGGCGGTGCGTGGGGGCAGGGGCAGGAGCACGGGTGGTTCGGTCGCGTTGGGGTGCGGGATCGCGTTCGCCGCGCTCGTCCTGCTCGTGGTCGCGGCGGGCTTCGGCCTCTACTTCCTGATGGGTTCGCTGGAGAAGGGGATGATCGAGCCCGAGCAGTACGACGCGGTGGACGTCGGGATGGCGGAGAAGGACGCGCGCGAGCTGCTTCCCTCGGGTGACACCATCGCGACGGCGGGCCTCGCGGGCAAGGGACCCGCGCAGCCGGCGGGGGCGGAGTGCCTGGTGCTGATGTCCACGGAGTTCAGCGAGGACGTGGACAAGGAGCCCGTCTACCGGTTCTGCTTCAAGGACGGCAAGCTGATCGAGAAGAAGGCGTACGAGATCGAGGCGCGGTAGCGCCCGCAGGCTCGTACCGGAGCGTGGGGGAACAGCTGTGGCAGGGCAGCCCATCAGGGTCGTGATCGCCGACGACGAGCCTCTGATCAGGGCGGGGATCAGGATGATCCTCAACTCGGACGAGGAGATCGCGGTCGTCGGCGAGGCGGCCGACGGCCGGGAGGCGGTCGAGGCCGCCCGCGCGCACGCGGCCGACGTGGTGCTGCTGGACATCCAGATGCCGGTGCTGGACGGCCTCTCCGCGCTGCCGGAGCTGCGCCGGGCGGCCCCGGCGGCCCGGGTGATCGTCCTGACGACGTTCGGTGAGCGGGAGAACGTGCTGCGGGCGCTGGAGCACGGCGGGGCGGGGTTCCTGCTCAAGGACACGGCCCCGGCGGAGCTGATCCGGGCGGTGCGGGCGGCCGCGGCGGGGGACGCGTACCTGTCGCCGGCGGCGACCCGACACGTGGTGGAGCGCCTCGCCTCGGGCCGGGAGGCGGCCCGCGCGGAGGCGGCCCGCGGGCGGGTGGCGGGCCTCAGCGAGAAGGAGCGCGGTGTGCTGGCGCTGCTCGGGGAGGGCCTCTCCAACGCGGACGCGGGGAGACGGCTGCACATGAGCGAGGCCACGGTGAAGACGTACGTGAGCCGGATCCTGGCCAAGCTGGACTGCGACAACAGGGTCCAGGCGGCACTGCTCGCGAGGGACGCGGGGCTGTAGGGCGGGGCGGGCCCCGGCGCCGCCGGAGGGTCAGCGAGGGGCGGGGCCCGAAGCGTCACCCGGACCGGACGGGTGCTGCTGTGTGCCCGCCGTGCCTGCTGTGCCCGCCGCGCCCGCTGCGTCCATCGTGCTCGCTGCGTTGTAGCGGAGGAGGTACGCGGCGAAGCGGGCGAGGTCCTCGGCGGACCAGTCCTGCAAACGTTCCTGGTAGGCCGCGAGGCGGCTCGTCTGGGCCGTGGCGAGGGTGGCGGTGCCCGCCTCGGTGGGGTGCAGGACGTGCACCCGGTGGTCGTCGGGCGCGGGCCGGCGCTCGACCAGGCCCAGCTTCTCCAGGCCGGCGACCTGACGGCTGACCGTCGACTTGTCCAGCAGGTAGTGCGCCGCGAGATCGGTGGCGCGGCAGCCGCGCTGCGCCTCGATGTGGGCGAGCAGGGTGTAGGAGACCAGCGGGAGCTCGGGGTGGACCCGGGCCGCCGCCGCACGGGCGCGGCGGGCGAAGGCCGTCAGTTCGCGCTGGATGACGTCCACGGACGCCTCGCGGGGTGGCTGTGCGCCGCCGGTCATGGTGGGCTCCCTCGTCGTCGTGCGGACACCGTTCGTCCGTCACGCGCTTTCAGTTGTATAGTACAACGGTTCTTTAGTTGTAAAAGCCAACCATGGAGGTCTCGGTGTCAGCAGGACCGAACACCACCGGCGCGTTGCGGCATGTCCTCGGGCATCTGCTCACCCCGTTGCTGATGTGCGTCGGCATGGGACTCGCCTACCTCGGCGCCTTCCACGCCCCCGCACCCCACGCCCTGCGCGTCGACGTCGTCGGCTCGGGGCCCGCCGCCCAGGTCCTCGCGCAGACGCTCCACGACAAGGGCGACGGCGCCCTGGACGTCCGTACGGTCGCCGACCGCGCCACGGCCGTCACCGCACTCCGCGAGCAGGACAGCTTCGGCGCCTACGTTCCCGGGGAGAAGCCCGAACTGCTGGTGGCCTCGGCGTCCTCCGACACCAGCGCCATGGCCGTGGAGAAGGTGTTCACGAAGGTCGCCGCCGCGCAGGACGCCCCGCTCGAGGTCACCGACGTCGCACCCGTCGCCTCCGGCGACCCCACGGGCCAGGGCGTCTTCTTCCTGCTCGTCGCGCTCAGCATCGGCGCGTACGCCTCGGTCGCCGTCATCGGCGGAGCCGGGGCCGTACTTCCCATGCGGATCAGGGTCCTGCTCGCGGCCGGCATGTCGCTCGTCGTCAGCCTGATCGGCACGGTGTTCGCCGGGCCGGTGTTCCACCTGGTCGACCAGGGGATCGGCGGGGTCTGGGCGATCTCCTGGCTGTACGCGGCGGGCATCCTGCTGGTCGGCGTCGGGCTCCACACCTTCCTGCGCCGCTGGACCACGCTCGGCGTGATGGTGCTCTTCGTGATGCTCAACTTCACGAGCTCCGGCGGCATCTACCGGCCGGAACTCCAGCCCGGCTTCTTCGGTGCGCTGCACTCCTTCTGGAACGGCGCGGGCTTCGTCGAGGGTGTACGCGGCCATGTGTACTTCGACGGGCACGCCGTCGGCGGCCACGTCCTCGTCCTCGCCCTCTGGTTCCTCGCGGGTGCGGTCCTCGTCGTCGCCGCCGGACTCACGGAGTCCAAGCGGGCGAAGGCGGCCGGACAGACGCAGGGGCAGGCCCAGGGCATGACGGAGCCGGCGCGGGCGAAGGCCGAAGCCGAGGTCGAGAAGGAGATGGAGGAGGAGATGGAGGAGGCGGTAGCGGTCTGAGGACGCCCCTCCGGGAGTTGTCCACAGGGTCCGGCGGAGGTTGTCCACAGGGGGAGACGACCTCTTCGGTCCGGCGGTACCGTCGGAGCCGGATGATGTTGGATTCGCATCGGGGGAGGACGTGCCATGGACGGGATCCAGGCCGTGGTGCCGGGACAGCGCGGTACGGACGGAGGACCGGACGGCGGACGGGTGCCGCACGTACCGGGCTTCGCGCGCCGAGCTGCCGTAGGCACCGGAACCTCCCCCGCCGGAACACCCCTCATCGCGGGTTCCCTCGCGGGTTCCCTCGCGGGGACCGAGTTCACCGGAACCGCCGCGGGGTCCGGGGCCGCGGGTGCGTCTCCCAAGGCGCGGGGCAAGGAACTGCGCGAGCGGGTCCCACGCTCCGCGCACTGCCGCCCGGCCCTCGCCGCCGACCGCCCGGACGCCGTGCGGGCCGTCGAGGAGTCGAACCGCGGCCGGGTCCCCGAGCTGGCCCCGATCAGGGTCGGCCGGATGGCCGCCAGCCCCTTCGCGTTCCTGCGCGGTTCGGCGGGCCTGATGGCCCAGGACCTCGCCGGCACCCCCGTCACCGGGATCCCGGCCCAACTGTGCGGCGACGCCCACGCGGCCAACTTCGGCCTCTACGGCGACGCCCGCGGCCGGCTCGTCATGGACCTCAACGACTTCGACGAGACGATCGTCGGCCCCTGGGAATGGGACCTCAAGCGGCTCGCCGCCTCCCTGGTCCTCGCGGGCCGGGAGGTCGGCGCGAGCGAGGAGGTGTGCCGGGCCGCGGCGTTCGACACCGTCGGCGCCTACCGGCGCACCATGCGCCTGCTCGCCCGGCTCCCCGCGCTCGACGCGTGGAACGCGATACCCGACGAGGAACTCGTCTCGCACACCGACGCGCGTGACCTCATCGGCACCCTGGAACGGGTCTCCGCCAAGGCCCGCAACAACACCAGCGCACGGTTCGCCGCCCGCTCCACCGAAGCGGTGACCGACATCGAGGGCGGCGGCCGCAGATTCGTGGACGCTCCCCCGGTGCTGCGCAGGGTCCCCGACGCGGAGGCGGCGGCCGTCGCCGTCTCCCTCGGCGAGTACCTGAAGACCGTCTCGGAGGACCGTCTGCCGCTCCTCGCGCGATACGCCGTCCACGACGTGGCCTTCCGGGTCGTCGGCACCGGCAGCGTCGGTACCCGCTCCTACGTCGTGCTGCTCCTGGACCACCGGGGCGAGCCGCTGGTGCTCCAGGTGAAGGAAGCCAGACCGTCCGCCCTGCTGCCCCACCTGCCGACCGCGGGCTTCACCGTGCCCGAGCCCGGCCACGAAGGACGACGGGTGGTGCTCGGGCAGAAGCGGATGCAGGTCGTCAGCGACATCCTGCTCGGCTGGACCACGGTCGAGGGGCGCCCCTTCCAGGTGCGCCAGTTCCGCAACCGCAAGGGCAGCGTCGACCCGGCGACACTCACCACCGACGAGGTCGACGACTACGGCCGCATGACCGGCGCACTGCTCGCCCGCGCCCACGCCCACAGCGCCGACCCGCGCCTGATAGCCGGCTACTGCGGCAAGAACGAGGAATTCGACGAGGCCGTGGCCACCTTCGCCGTCTCGTACGCCGACCGCACCACAGCCGACCACGCCGACCTGCTCACCGCCGTCCGAGCAGGCCGCATAGCAGCGGAACAGGGCGTCTGAACGAACCCGGCGGCGGGAGGCCGCGGCCCACGACGGATCGCGCGGTGCGTCGGGGAGTCGCGGCGGTGATGAGGGGCCTGCTGCCGTGGCGCGCCCAGGGCCCGCGGCGGTGACGGGACCGGTGCCCACGTCACGTCTTGCGTGGGGGCTGATGCCCACAAGGGGGGGAGGGGAGGGAGGGGGAGGGGAGGGGAGGGGAGGGGAGGGGGGAGGCCCCCCAGTGGGACCGTAGGCTGGTTGGGACGAGCCGGAACGAGGACGTAGGCGGGCGTGGACGTGAGCGTGCACCAGGGTGCGAACGAGGGTTCCGAGGCCGAGCCGCCTCGGGACGAGCGGCCCGAGGCTCGGCTTGAGCGGGCTGTGCGGGTGGCCGAGCAGGCGTTGATCGAGTTCGAGATCGCCGTCGAGACCTTCCGCGTCGAGGTGGACAACTTCTCGCGGCTGCACCACCAGAAACTCGGTCCGATGTACGCGCGGCTCGACGAGCTCGACGCGCGGATCGCCGAGGCCCGGGCGGCACGTAGTGGCGATCCCGAGGATCTGCGGCGGGCCGAGGAGGCGCGGGCCGCGGTCCTGCCGATGCCCGGGGTGGACGAGCTGTTCCACGACTGGATCGACTCCGACGGCCTGTCCCCCGAGGCCGCCGCGATGCTCACCGACAGCCCGGTGCAGCCGCCCAAGCGGGTCCGTCCCGCCGAGGAGGCCCGCAGGCTCTACCGGGAGCTGGCCCGTAAGGCGCACCCCGACCTCGCCCGCGAGGAGGACGAGCGGAAGCGCCGCGAGGAGTTCATCACCCGCGTCAACGCCGCCTACGCCCGCGGCGACGAGGCGCTGCTCCGTGAGCTGGCCGCCGAGTGGGAGGCCGGTCCCGTGCCGGCCGAGGAGCGCCTCAGCGAGAGCGAGGAGCTGTACGCGCGCCTCGAGTGGCTGGCGCAGCGCAAGGACATGCTGTCGGCGCTGGCGCGCGAGCTGGAGGAGAGCGCGATCGGCGCGATGCTGCGGATGGCGCCGGAGGACCCGGACCGTCTCCTGGAGGAGATCGCGGAACAGCTGCTCGCGCAGGTCACCGAGCGTGAGGACGAGCTGGCGGGGCTGGTGCAGTAGGTTTTTCCGTGCGCCCGTTGTCCCGCGGGCGGTACTGACGAGAGAAGGCCGGTCCCATGAATTTCTCCCCGCTGCCCTCGGTGGACGCGGCTTCCGTGCCGGCCGATGCCCTGGTGCTGGACGTCAGGGAGGACGACGAGTGGGCCGCCGGGCACGTCGAGGGTGCGCTGCACGTGCCGATGAGCGACTTCGTCGCCCGCTTCGGTGAGGTGACCGAGGTAGTCGCCGAGCGCGGCCGCGCCCATGTGATGTGCCGGGTCGGCGGCCGGTCGGCGCAGGTCACGCAGTATCTGGTGCAGCAGGGCTTCGACGCGGTGAACATCGAGGGCGGCATGCTCGCCTGGGACGGTGCCGGGCGTCCGATGGTGACGGAGAACGGCAGCCCCGCCTTCGTCCTCTGAGCGTTCCGAGCCCCCGGGGGCTCGGCGGATCGGAAGCCCCGGGGCCCGGCCCCCGGGGCTTCCGGCATTTCGCCGGTTTCAGCCGAGGAGGTGGGCGGCCAGGAGGTCGCCGAGGGCCTCCTCGTGGGCGGCGGCGGGGCCCAGCGACAGTTCCAGGTGTTTGGCCCAGGCGTGGTAGCGGTGCAGCGGGTAGTCGGTGTCCGCCCCGAAGCCGCCGTGCAGGTGCTGTGCGGTCTGCACCACGCGGCGTACCCCTTCCGAGGCCCAGATCTTCGCGACGGCGATGTCGCCGTCGGCCGGCAGCGGCGCTTCGGCTTCGCTGGAGAGACGCCAGGCGGCCTGCCAGAGGGTGGCCTCCATGGCGCGCAGGTCGATGTAGCGGTCGGCGGTCTGCACGGCGACGGCCTGGAAGGTGGCCACGGGGTGGCCGAACTGCTCGCGTTTCCCCGTGTACTCGCTGGTCATGGCGAGAACCGCCTCGCCGAGGCCGAGGGCGAGCGCGCAGGTGCCGGTGGTGAGGAGTCCGCGCAGCCGCTCCCAGGCGCCCTCGGCGTCGATGACGTCGGCGTCGAGGTGCACGGAGTCGAGGTGCAGCTCGGCGAGGAGTTCGCCGTTGGTGGAGTACTGCGCGGTCAGGCCCAGGCCTTCGTGCGTACGGGGGACCAGGGCGAGCACGGTGCCGCCGTCGGCGGTGTGCGCGGGTACGGCGATGAGGTCGGCGCCGTGCGCCCAGGGGACGGCGGTCTGTACGCCGTCGAGGGTCCAGCCGGCGTCGTCGCGGTGGGCGGTGACGGCCAGCTCGGCGGGGTCGTGGCCGGTGCGCCCCTGGGAGGCGGCGGTGAGGACGAGCTCGCCGCGGCCGACGCGCGGGAGGAGCCGGGCGGCGGTCCCGGGGGAGGCGTACCGGTCGACGGTCGTCGCGACGGCGCTGGTCTCCAGGAGGGGGACGCGGGCGAGGACGCGGGCGGATTCGCGCAGGACGAGGCAGAGGGCGACGGGGTCGAGTCCGGCGCCGCCGTGCTCCGGGGAGACCGTGAGGGTCAGCAGGTCGGCCGCTGCGAGCCGGGACCAGAGCGGTCGGTCGAGGTCCTCGGACACCGCCCCCGGGGTGAGGGCGGGGCTCGGCACCGCGTCGGGCGCGACGCCCGAGAAGACCGCCTTGGCCGCTTCGACGGCCGCCTGCTGCTCTTCGGTGAAGGTGAAGTCCACTGCCCTGCCCTCCCGTTGCTGCCCCTGCTTCTGCTGACGGTCCGTCAACATAGAACAGGTTCTAGTGGAAGGGAATGGGCGGTGCCGCCCGGTCTTCGTCAGCGGTCGAAGTCCAGCTCCACGTCCGGGGTCACCGGGTGGGACTGACAGGCCAGGACGTATCCGGCCTCCGTCTCCTCCGGTTCGAGCGCGAAGTTGCGGTCCATCCGGACCTCTCCGCCGACGAGGAACGCGCGGCAGGTGCCGCACACCCCGCCCTTGCAGGCGTACGGCGCGTCCGCGCGGGCGCGGAGCACCGTGTCGAGGAGCGTCTCGCCCCGCTCCACCGGCCAGCTGCCGGAGCGGCCGTGCAGGGTCGCGGTCAGGCTGGCGTGCGCGGGGGTGTCGGCGGTCGGGACCGGGGCGGGCGCGGAGCCGTCGTCGACGTGGAAGATCTCCTGGTGGACGCGGCCGCGGTCGACCCCGAGGCCGCGCAGAGCCTGCTCGGCGCCCTGGACGAGGCCGAAGGGCCCGCAGAGGAACCAGCCGTCGATCGTCCCGACCGGCAGCAGCGCGGGCAGCAGTGCGGTGAGCCGCTCGCGGTCGAGCCGCCCGGACGGCAGCCCGGCCTGCTGCTCCTCCCGGGAGAGGACGGTGACCAGCTGGAAGCGGTCGGGGTAGCGGTCCTTCAGGTCGGCGACCTCGTCGAGGAACATCGTGGACGCGGCGGTGCGGTCGCTCCGGATCAGGCAGAACCGGGCCTCGGGCTCGCGGGCGAGCAGGGTGGCCGCGATCGACAGGACCGGGGTGATGCCGCTGCCGCCGACGACGGCCGCGAAGTGGCCGGGGCGCGGGGTGAGGGAGAAGCGGCCTCGGGGCTCCATGACCTCGACGAGGTCGCCGACGGCGAGTTCCTTCAGGGCGTACGTCGAGAACGAGCCGCCGTCGACGAGCCGGATGCCGACGCGCAGGACGGGGGCCTCGCCGGCCGGGGAGGCGGGGGCGCAGATCGAGTACGTGCGGCGGATCTCCTCGCCCTGCTCGCCCGTACGCCGTAGGGCGAGGTGCTGGCCGGGGTGGTGCCGGTACGTCTCGTGGAGTTCGGGCGGGACCGCGAAGGTGACGGCCACGGAGTCGTCGGTGAGCCGCTCGACCTCGCTCACGGTGAGGGGATGGAACCCGGCCCGTTCGGCGGCGGGGCCGCCCACGCCTGAGGACTCCATCTACAGCTCCTTGAAGTGGTCGAACGGTTCGCGGCAGGCGGTGCAGCGGCGCAGTGCCTTGCACGCGGTCGAGGAGAAGCGGCTGAGGAGTTCGGTGTCGGTGGAGCCGCAGTGGGGGCAGCGGATCGCCAGGGTCAGTGGCACGGGGCCGCCGGCCGGGCCCTGGGGGCGCGGCGGTGCGACGCCGAACTCGGCGAGCTTGCGCCGTCCTTCCTCGCTGATGTCGTCGGTGGACCAGGCGGGTGCGAGGACGGTGACGACGGAGACGTCGGGGACGCCGTGCGCGTGGAGTGCCCGCTCGATGTCGGAGGACATGGCCTCGACGGCGGGGCAGCCCGTGTACGTGGGGGTGAGGGAGACCTCGACCCGGCCGGGGCCGGTGACCTGGACTCCGCGGAGCACGCCCAGCTCGGCCAGGGTGAGGACGGGCAGCTCGGGGTCGAGGACGGCGCCGGCGATCCGGCTCAGCTCCTCCTCCAGGGCGGTCATGGTCACCATGTCGCCCCCGGGTGGCTGCGGTGCAGGTGCTGCATCTCGGCGATCATCCGGCCGAAGGACTCGGTGTGCAGGCCCTGCCGGCCGGCGCCCGCGGCCCAGGCGCCGGTGCGCGGCCCGGAGGGGACGGTGAGGGTGGCCCTGCCGAGGACGTCGGTGACCGAGGCCAGCCAGGCGGCCTCCATGGCCGCGTGGTCCACGTCGAGGCCGTCGACGGGCTGGAACAGCTCGCCGGTGTACCGCCACAGGGCGTCGCACGCCCGCTGCATCCGCTCATGGCTCTCGGCGGTGCCGTCGCCGAGGCGGAGGGTCCAGTGTTCGGCGTGGTCCTGGTGGTAGGCGACCTCCTTGACGGCCTTGGCCGCGAGGCCGGCGAAGGGGCCTTCGCCGGTCGCGAGCCGGGCGTAGAGGAGGCGCTGGTAGGTGGAGAAGTAGAGCTGCCGGGCGATGGTGTGGGCGAAGTCGCCGTTGGGCTGCTCGACGAGCTGGGCGTTCCGGAAGGAACGCTCCTCGCGCAGGTAGGCCAGTTCGTCCTCGTCGCCGACGAGGGAGAGCAGGACGCGGGCCTGGCCGAGGAGGTCGAGCGCGATGTTGGCGAGGGCGACCTCCTCCTCCAGGACGGGGGCGGAGCCGGCCCACTCCCCCAGGCGGTGGGAGAGGACGAGGGCGTCGTCACCGAGGGCGAGCGCGGCGCCCGCGAGCGCCGCCTCGGCGGAGGCGGTCCCGGCGGTGGCGGGCGTGACCCCGGCGGTCCCGGTGGTGGTGTTCTCGTGGGTGTCCGTGGTGCTCACAGGTGCTTCACCCCCTCCGGGATCTCGTAGAACGTCGGGTGGCGGTAGGGCTTGTCCGCCGACGGCTCGAAGAACGGGTCCTTCTCGTCCGGCGAGGAGGCGGTGATCTCCGTGGAGGGGACGACCCAGATCGACACGCCCTCGCTCCTGCGGGTGTACAGGTCGCGGGCGTTGCGCAGGGCCATCTCCGCGTCGGGTGCGTGGAGACTGCCCGCGTGGGTGTGGGACAGCCCGCGGCGGGAGCGCACGAACACCTCCCACAGCGGCCAACCGTCGCTCGTCATCCCTGTGCCTCCCCGTGCTTGCCGGTGTTCTTGTGCTTCTCCGCGTGGGCTGCGGCGGCTTCCCTGACCCAGGCGCCGTCCTCGTGGGCCTGGCGCCGTCTGCTGAGTCGCTGGTCGTTGCACGGGCCGTTGCCCTTGAGCACGTCCCAGAACTCGGTCCAGTCGATCGGCCCGAAGTCGTAGTGCCCGCGCTCCTCGTTCCACCGGAGGTCGGGGTCGGGGAGGGTGAGTCCGAGTGCCTCGGCCTGGGGCACGGCGATGTCGACGAAGCGCTGCCGCAGCTCGTCGTTGGTGTGGCGCTTGATCTTCCACGCCATCGCCTGGGCCGTGTGGGTGGACTCGTCGTCGGGCGGACCGAACATCATCAGCGAGGGCCACCACCAGCGGTCCACGGCGTCCTGCGCCATGGCGTGCTGGGCCTCGGTGCCGCGGGAGAGGGCGAGCAGCGCCTCGTACCCCTGGCGCTGGTGGAAGGACTCCTCCTTGCAGACGCGGACCATCGCGCGGGCGTACGGCCCGTAGGAGCAGCGGCACAGCGGGACCTGGTTGGTGATCGCGGCGCCGTCCACCAGCCAGCCGATCGCGCCGACGTCGGCCCAGGTCAGCGTGGGGTAGTTGAAGATCGAGGAGTACTTCTGGCGGCCCGCGTGGAGCTTGTCGAGGAGCTCGTCGCGGCTGGTGCCGAGGGTCTCCGCCGCGCTGTACAGGTACAGGCCGTGGCCGGCCTCGTCCTGCACCTTGGCCATGAGGATCGCCTTGCGCCGCAGCGAGGGCGCGCGGGTGATCCAGTTCGCCTCCGGCTGCATGCCGATGATCTCGGAGTGGGCGTGCTGCGCGATCTGCCGGACGAGCGAGGCGCGGTACGCCTCGGGCATCCAGTCGCGCGGCTCGATCCGCTCGTCGGCGGACACGGCTGCGTCGAACACGGCCTCGTGGGCGGCCTGCTCCGCCGCCACGGCCGCGTCCGACACGCCGGGCACGCCCGTGGTCTCTGCCGTCCCTGCCGTCACTGCGGTCATCGGACCCCCTACCGACCGATCGTTCGGTTGAATGACTTCAATGGTGAGTCGACGGCCCGTATGGTGTCAACCCTGTGGATAACCGAGGTGGGCCGATCGGGATCGGGGCGGGATGGACGCGTACGTCGAGAAGGACGCGGCCGGAGTGGACGACGACCGTCCGGCACCCCCCACCACCGGCCAGGACCCGGAGCCCCCGGCGGACCGCGCGACCAGCGGAATCATGGCCCTGTCGCTGCCCTACCAGGTCGTCCTGGCGGTGGCGCTCGCCGTCGCCGGAGTCTTCGCCTGCGTCCACCTCGCGATGGTGTTCCTGCACGTCGCGCCGTCCAACACACTGACCAAACGGCACGGCCAGGCCGTCGACGACTGGATCTATCCCGAGTTCGAGCAGAACTGGAAGCTCTTCGCGCCCAACCCGCTCCAGCAGAACGTCTCCGTCGAGGTCCGCGCCGAGGTCGCCGGCGCCGACGGAGGCCGCCGCTCCACCCGCTGGACCGACCTCACCGCCCAGGACGCCGAGGCGATCCGCCACAACCCGATGCCCAGCCACACCCAGCAGAACGAACTGCGCAGGGCCGTGGACTTCTATCTGAGCACCCACTCCGACGACAACCGCCCCAACGGGCTCCGCGGCGAGCTCTCGGAGCAGTACATGCGCCGGATCGCGATGCTCCGCATCGACGCCCTCCCCGCCCTCCGGGGCGCCGACGGACGGGTACTCGACGGCGAGGTGCTGCGCGTCCAGCTCCGCGCCGTCACCCGGCCCGTCCCCGCGCCCGCGTGGAGCACCGAGAAGACCGACACCGCCCCCTCCTACCGGGACTTCCCCTGGTGGCCGGTGTCCGACGAGGACCGTCCCGCCGCAGCCGACCGGAGCCGTACGGAGGCGGGCCGATGAGCACCCCCACCCCCACCCCCACCCCCGACCCGACTGCCGCCCCCGGCCCCACCCCCACCGCTGCCGCCACGCGCGCGCGTACGCACGGGAAAGGGCCCAGGGAGCCCTTCGACCGTCGGCTCGCCCGTGCCGTCCAGGCCGTCACGGGCCGCTCCCTCGGCCCGTACCAGAGCGCGATCGTCCGGATCGGCTTCTCGCTGACCTGGCTGGTCTTCCTGCTCCGGGAGCTGCCCCACCGCCACGAGCTGTACGGCCCCGACGGCCCCTGGTCCTGGGAGATGGCCCACCGGCTGATCGCCGACAACCGGGCCTTCACCGTCCTCATGTGGTCGGACGGCCGGCTCTGGTTCGAGTGCGTCTACGCGCTGGCGGTGCTCTCCGCCGTGCTGCTCCTGGTGGGCTGGCGCACCCGGGCGGTCTCCGTGGTGTTCATGGCCGGGGTGCTCTCGCTGCTGAACCGCTCCGTCTTCGTGAGCGACGGCGGCGACAACGTCCTCCACCTCGCCGCGATCTATCTGGTGTTCACGCGCTGCGCGCAGGTGTGGTCCCTCGACGCCCGGCGGGCGGCCCGTGAGGCCCGCGCCGCGCGGGCCGGGGAGCCGCCGCGGCCGGACCGCGTCGGCCCGCTCCTGTGGGTCGTGCTCGGCGGCTTCCTCCTCGCCACGACCTGGTTCAGCGAGGTCAGCGGCGAGTGGTGGCTGCCGGTGCTGCTGTGGGTGCTGTGGCTGGGGAACGGCCTGTGGTGGCTGGTCTGCCGGTACGCGCCGGGGGAGCCTCGTACGCTGCTCGACGCCCTCGCCCACCTCGCCCACAACGCGGCCCTCGTCGTGATCATGGCGGAGGTCTGTCTGATCTACGCCACGGCCGGCTGGTACAAGATCCAGGGCTCGCGCTGGCAGGACGGCACGGCGCTGTTCTACCCGCTCCACCTCGACTACTTCACGCCCTGGCCGGAGCTGTCCGGGCTGCTCGGGACCAGCGGGATCATGGTGATGCTGCTGACCTACGGCACGGTGATCGTGCAGGTCGCCTTCCCGTTCACGCTCTTCCACCGCAAGGTCAAGAACGTCCTGCTCGTCGCGATGATGCTGGAGCACACGGGGATCGCGGTCCTCCTCGGGCTGCCGGTCTTCTCGCTCGCGATGATCTCCGCCGACGCAGTGTTCCTGCCGACGCCGTTCCTGGTGGCGCTCGGCGTCCGGGCGGTACGGGGACGGGACCGGCTGCTGCGGCGGCGGACGGGCACCGAGGCGCTGCCCGAGCAGCGCCGTACGGGTGAGGAGCACGGTCCCCGTACCCTCGTCGGGTGAGCACCACCGAGGAGATGTCAGCGGCCGAGGCGACCGAGCCGGTCCAGTACGACGAGGGTTTCGGCCCGGAGATCGGCGTCGGACCGCACCCGGAGCCGTGGCCCGAGGACGAGCGGTACGACCCCGAGCTGCTGTCCGGCGGCGACCGGCGCAATGTCGTCGACCGCTACCGGTACTGGACGCGGGAGGCGGTCGTCGCCGACCTCGACACGCGGCGGCACGACTTCCACGTGGCCGTGGAGAACTGGGGCCACGACTTCAACATCGGTTCGGTGGTGCGGACCGCGAACGCCTTCCTGGCGAAGGAGGTCCACATCGTGGGCCGCCGGCGCTGGAACCGGCGCGGCGCCATGGTCACCGACCGCTACCAGCACGTCCGGCACCACCCCGACACCGAGTCGCTGACCTCGTGGGCGGCGGCCGAGGGGCTGCCCGTGATCGGCATCGACAACCTGCCGGGCGCGGTGCCGCTGGAGCGGACCGTGCTGCCCCGCCGCTGTGTGCTGCTGTTCGGGCAGGAGGGCCCGGGGCTCACCGAGGAGGCCCGCGCCCACGTGGAGATGGTCTGCTCGATCGCCCAGTTCGGTTCGACCCGTTCGATCAACGCGGGGGCCGCCGCCGCCATCGCCATGCACGCGTGGGTGCAGCGGTACGCGGAGATCGAGGCGCCGTAGGGCCTGTCTTTTGGATCAGGCCGGGCTCGCGGGGTCTGGCCTGGCCGTCGTGGAGGCCCCGGAGGGCCTCCACGCGGCCGTGGATCAGGCCTGGCGGCGGACCTCCACCACCCGGAAGCGGTTGGAGACGAAGGCGCCGTCGCACAGTGCGGCGTTCGCCGCAGGGTTCCCGCCGGAGCCGTGGAAGTCGGAGAACGCGGCCGTCTGGTTCACGTACACCCCGCCCGTGAGGTTCAGCGAGAGCTGGGCCGACTCCTCCAGGCAGACCTCCTCCACCGCGCGCTCGGTGTCCGCCGAGGTCGTGTACGCCCCGACGGTCATCGCGCCCTTCTCGCGGACCGTGCGCCGCAGCAGCTCCAGGGCGTCCTCGGTGGAGTCCACCGAGACGGCGAAGGAGACCGGGCCGAAGCACTCCGAGAAGTACGCGGCCTGGGCGTCGGGCTTCGAGCCGTCCAGCTTCACGACGACCGGCGTGCGGACCACGGCGTCCGGATACTCCGGGTTGACCACCTCGCGGGAGGCGAGCGCCACCTCGCCGAGACCGGCGGCGGCCTCCAGACGTGCCTTCACGTCCGGGTTGACCAGGGCGCCGAGCAGCCCGTTCGCCCGCGCGTCGTCGCCGAGCAGGCCGCCGACCGCCGCCGCGAGGTCGGCGACGACCTCGTCGTACGACTTGGGGCCCTGGTCGGTGGTGATGCCCTCGCGGGGGATCAGCAGGTTCTGCGGGGTGGTGCACATCTGGCCGCTGTACAGGGAGAGCGAGAACGCCAGGTTGGCGAGCATCCCCTTGTAGTCGTCCGTGGAGTCGATCACGACCGTGTTGACGCCGGCCTTCTCGGTGTAGACCTGCGCCTGGCGCGCGTTGGCCTCCAGCCAGTCGCCGAAGGCGGTGGAGCCGGTGTAGTCGATGATCCGGATCTCGGGGCGCACGGCCAGGGTCTTGGCGATGCCCTCGCCCGGACGCTCGACGGCGAGCGCCACCAGGTTCGGGTCGAAGCCGGTCTCGGCCAGCACCTCGCGGGCGACCCGGACGGTGAGCGCGAGCGGCAGGACCGCGCGCGGGTGCGGCTTGACCAGGACGGGGTTGCCGGTGGCGAGGGAGGCGAACAGGCCCGGGTAGCCGTTCCAGGTGGGGAAGGTGTTGCAGCCGATCATCAGGGCGATGCCGCGGCCGACCGGGGTGAACTCCTTGGTCAGCTCCAGGGGGTCGCGCTTGCCCTGGGGCTTGGACCAGTCGGCCCGGCCCGCGGGGGTGCGGGTCTGCTCCACGTACGCGTACGCCACGGCTTCGAGGCCGCGGTCCTGGGCGTGCGGCCCGCCGGCCTGGAACGCCATCATGAACGCCTGTCCGCTGGTGTGCATGACGGCGTGGGAGAACTCGTGGGTGCGGGCGGAGATCCGGGCGAGGATCTCCAGGCAGACCAGGGCGCGGGTCTCGGGCCCGGCGTCCCGCCACGCGCCCGTGCCCGCGCGCATCGCGGGGAGCAGGACGTCGATGTCGGCGTGCGGGTACTCGATGCCGAGGGCGGGGCCGTAGGGCGAGGTCTCGCCGCCGGTCCAGCCGTCCGTGCCGGGCTGGTCCAGCTCGAAGCGGGTGTTCAGCGTGGCCCGGTGGGCGGCGAGGCCGGCGGCCGCGTCGAGCGAGCCGTCCGCGCCGTAGGCCTTCGGGTGCTCGGGGTGCGGCGACCAGTAGGCACGGGTCCGGATGGTGGCGAGCGCCTGGTCGAGCGTGGACCGGTGCTTCTCGGCCAGACGGTCGGTGGTCAGCTGAGCGGTGGCCATGGATGGACCAACTCCTCGTCGAGCTGGGCAGGGAGACGCGTACGGAGTTAGAGTAACCGAACGATCGGTCGGGACAAGGGGGCCTGTCGATCCTGTGGAAAACCCATCGGGGAGGATCACTCCATGAGCGCCAACGTGACCGTCAGGGGGAGCGACGACGTGACCGCCAGTGAGACCGCCGCAGAGGGACAGGACCGCGCCGCCGCCGTGGAAGCCGGGGAATCAGGGCCCGCGGGAGCCGTGGAAACCACGCCCGCCGGAGCCGTGGGGGACGCCGTCGGCCGGGACCGCACCGTCGCCGTCGTCGGCACCGGGACCATGGGCCAGGGGATCGCCCAGGTCGCACTGGTCGCCGGTCACCCCGTGCGCCTCTACGACAGCGCCCCGGGCCGGGCCGCCGAGGCCGTCGCCGCCCTCACCGCCCGCCTGGACCGGCTCGTGGAGAAGGGGCGCCTCGACGCCGCCGCCCGTGAGGCCGCCGTCGGCCGGCTGTACGCGGCCGAGGACCCCGCCGAGCTCGCGGACGCCGCCCTCGTGATCGAGGCGATCGTCGAGGACCTCTCCGTCAAGCAGCGGCTCTTCGCCGACCTGGAGAAGATCGTCGGCGACGACACCGTCCTCGCCACCAACACCTCCTCCCTCTCCGTCACCGCCATCGCGGGAGGGCTCCGGCTGCCCGGGCGCTTCGTCGGACTGCACTTCTTCAACCCGGCGCCGCTGCTCCCGCTCGTCGAGGTCGTCAGCGGCTTCGCCACCGACCCGGACGTCGCCACACGCGCGTACGGGACGGTGAAGGGCTGGGGCAAGACGCCGGTGCGCTGCGCCGACACCCCCGGCTTCATCGTGAACCGGATCGCCCGCCCCTTCTACGCCGAGGCGCTGCGGGTGTTCGAGGAGGGCGCGGCGGACCCGGCCACCATCGACGCCGCGCTGCGCGAGTGCGGCGGCTTCCGCATGGGCCCCTTCGAGCTGACCGACCTCATCGGTCAGGACGTGAACGAGGCCGTCACCCGCTCCGTCTGGGAGTCCTTCCACCAGGACCCCAAGTTCACGCCCTCGCTCGCGCAGCGGCGGCTCGTGGAGTCGGGGCGGCTCGGCCGGAAGACGGGCCGTGGCTGGTTCTCGTACGAGGACGGCGCCGAGCGGCCCGAGCCGCACACGGCGGCCCCGGCGCAGGCGCCCGGCCGGATCACCGTCCGGGGCGACCTCGGGCCGGCGGAACCGCTGGTCGGCCTCTTCGAGGCGGCCGGGATCACGGTCCGGCGCAAGAAGGGCAGCGGTTGCGTCGAGCTGCCGAGCGGCGCCGAGCTCAACCTCGCGGACGGCGAGACGTCCTTCGAGTACCAGAAGGACGACATCGTCTACTTCGACCTCGCGCTCGACTACGCGGCGGCGAGCCGGATCGTGCTGTCGACCCGCGAGGGCGTCGATCCCGAGGCCCTCGCCGAGGCGGTCGGGCTCTTCCAGGCGCTCGGCAAGCAGGTGTCCGTGATCGGAGACGTGCCCGGCATGATCGTGGCCCGTACGGTCGCGATGCTGGCCGATCTGGCCGCCGACGCCGTCGACCGGGGCGTCGCCACCGCCGAGGACGTGGACACCGCGATGCGGCTCGGGGTCAACTACCCGGCGGGTCCGCTGGAGTGGGCCGGAAAGGTCGGCCACGCGCGCGTACGGGAGCTGCTGGACGCGATGCACGAGCGCTGCCCGTCGGGGCGGTACGCGCCCAGCCTCGCCACCGCGCGCCGCGCCTTCGTCGAGGACGCCCGGGACGACCGGGACGGGGAGGACTCCCGATGACCACCGCCAAGCGCGACACGTACACCCCCGAGACGCTGCTCTCCGTCGCCGTCCGGGTCTTCAACGAGCGCGGTTACGACGGCACGTCGATGGAGCACCTGTCCAAGGCGGCCGGGATCTCCAAGTCGTCGATCTACCACCACGTGTCCGGCAAGGAGGAGCTGCTGCGGCGCGCGGTCAGCCGGGCGCTCGACGGGCTCTTCGCGATCCTCGACGAGCCGGGCGCCGTGCGCGGGCGGGCCGTCGAGCGGGTCGAGTACGTCACGCGCCGCACGGTCGAGGTTCTGATCGCGGAGCTTCCGTACGTGACGCT
Source organism: Streptomyces sp. Root1304 (assembly GCF_001426405.1). Classification (GTDB taxonomy): domain Bacteria; phylum Actinomycetota; class Actinomycetes; order Streptomycetales; family Streptomycetaceae; genus Streptomyces. The sequence goes on from NZ_LMEP01000024.1 coordinate 344,599, forward strand.
GCTGCTGCGGGTGCGCGGCAACACGGGCACCGAGCGGTGGGCGATGGAGCGGCGGCGGGAGTTCGACCACCGGGTGGCCGAGCTGCTGAGGGCCGCCGCGGAGGAGGGCGACCTGCGGGCGGACGTGGACATCCGGCTCGCGACCCGGCTGCTCTTCGGCATGATCAACTCGTTGGTGGAGTGGTACCGGCCGCACCCGGACGCGACGGCTGAGCGCGAGCAGCTCGCGGAGACCGTCGCGCACCTGGCCTTCGACGGGCTGCGGACGGCTCGCTGAGGGCGTGAGGCCGTGGCCCGGGGGCGACCGCCCGGAGCCCGCCTGGGGCCCCTCCTGCGGTGTCCCAGGACCGGACCGGCCCCGGGTCCTGCCCCGGGCCGCCCCGCGCCGTCCCGTCCTGCCCCGGGCCGCCCCGCGCCGTCCCCTCCCGCCCCGGGCATCCCCGGGGCGGCCGGCCGGGCCCTCAGCCGCGCGGGTCCGCGTTCAGGTCCGTCTCCTCGAAGACCAGCAGCGTGCGCGTGGACAGCACCTCCGGGATCGCCTGCAGCCGGGTGAGGACCAGCTCGCGCAGCGTCCGGTTGTCCGGGGTGTGCACCAGCAGCAGGACGTCGAAATCCCCGCTGACCAGCGCGATGTGCGTGGCGCCCGGCAGCGCCCTGAGCTGCTCGCGGACCGTGCGCCAGGAGTTCTGGACGATCTTGAGCGTGATGTAGGCGGAGGCGCCGTGCCCCGCCCGCTCGTGGTTGACGCGGGCGCTGAAGCCGCGGATCACCCCGTCGTCGATGAGCCGGTTGATGCGCGCGTACGCGTTCGCCCGCGACACGTGCACCCGCTCGGCCACGGAGCGCACCGAGGCGCGGCCGTCCGTTTGCAGCAACCGCAGGATGTCGCGGTCGATCGCGTCCAGCGGGCGTGCCGGAAGCGCGCCCGTCGGCGTGCCGATCGGGGCGCTCAGCGCCTCCCCGGGAACCTCGCCCCCGGCCCCGTCGAGGGCGCCTCCCGTGTCCTCGCCCGGATCGCCGCCCGGAGCCCCGCTCCGGTCGACGGCCATTTGTTCATCCGCCATGTCCCCCCGCCTCTCTCCGGTGGACGACCTGCACACATCCCAGGCTGTGGAGAACCGTTTGTCCACAGGCTGGAGGTGCCTGTAGCCAAAATGCCTCCACGACCGAACAATCGGTAGGTGAGGCGCACCACACTCGCGCCACCCGCCTTCGGGTCTTATGCCCGCTCCCACGAGGAGGTGGACTCGTTGCAACAGCGCAGTTCGACAGTCCAAGAGCCGCCCGGTGCCGTCCCGACCTACCGGCCGACCCCGCCGCCGGCGTGGCAGCCGCGCACCGACCCCACCCCGCTGCTGCCCGAGACCGAGCCGCTGCGCGTGCTCGGCACGGACGCCGTGGCCGACGCCGACCCCGCGCTGCTGCTCCGGCTCTACGCGGAGCTGGTCCGCGGCCGCCGGTACAACACGCAGGCCACCGCCCTCACCAAGCAGGGCCGGCTCGCCGTGTACCCGTCCACCACCGGCCAGGAGGCGAGCGAGATCGCCGCCGCCCTCGCCCTGGAGGACCGGGACTGGCTCTTCCCCTCGTACCGCGACACGCTCGCGGCGGTCGCCCGCGGCCTCGACCCCGTACAGGCGCTGACCCTGCTGCGCGGCGACTGGCACACCGGGTACGACCCGCGCGAGCACCGCATAGCGCCGCTCTGCACCCCGCTGGCGACCCAGCTGCCGCACGCGGTGGGCCTGGCCCACGCCGCCCGCCTCAAGGGTGACGACGTGGTCGCGCTCGCCATGGTCGGCGACGGCGGCACCAGCGAGGGCGACTTCCACGAGGCGCTGAACTTCGCGGCCGTCTGGCAGGCCCCCGTGGTCTTCCTCGTGCAGAACAACGGCTTCGCGATCTCCGTACCGCTCGCCAAGCAGACCGCCGCCCCCTCCCTCGCGCACAAGGCCGTCGGATACGGGATGCCCGGCCGTCTCGTCGACGGCAACGACGCGGTCGCCGTCCACCAGGTGCTGACCGAGGCCGTGGCCCGCGCCCGGCGCGGCGGCGGCCCGACCCTGGTCGAGGCCATCACGTACCGGATCGACGCCCACACCAACGCCGACGACGCCACCCGCTACCGCGCGGCCGGCGAGGTCGAGGCCTGGCGGGCGCACGACCCGATCCTGATCCTCGAACGGGAACTCACCGAGCGGGGTCTGCTCGACGAGGACGGCAGGCGGGCGGCCGCGGAGGCCGCCGAGACGATGGCCGCCGACCTGCGGGAGCGGATGAACGCCGACCCGGTGCTCGACCCGATGGACCTCTTCTCGCACGTGTACGCGGAGCAGACCGCGCAGCTGCGCGAACAGGCGGCGCAGCTGCGCGCCGAGCTCGAAGCCGAGGGTGAGGCGTGATGACGACGGCGACGACCGGACCCGCGGCGGACAGGACCGCCGCGAAGGCCGGCAAGCCCAAGCCGGCCACGATGGCGCAGGCGCTCCAGCGCGCCATGCGCGACGCGATGGCCGAGGACCCGACCGTCCATGTGATGGGTGAGGACGTCGGCACCCTGGGCGGTGTCTTCCGGGTCACCGACGGACTCGCCAAGGAGTTCGGCGAGGACCGCTGCACGGACACGCCGCTGGCCGAGGCGGGCATCCTCGGCGCGGCCGTCGGCATGGCGATGTACGGGCTGCGGCCGGTCGTCGAGATGCAGTTCGACGCGTTCGCGTACCCGGCGTTCGAGCAGCTGATCTCCCACGTGGCGAAGATGCGGAACCGGACGCGCGGCGCGATGCCGATGCCGATCGTGATCCGTGTCCCGTACGGCGGCGGGATCGGCGGCGTCGAGCACCACAGCGACTCCTCCGAGGCCTACTACATGGCCACCCCCGGACTGCACGTCGTCACCCCGGCCACGGTCGAGGACGCCTACGGGCTGCTGCGCGCGGCCATCGCCTCCGACGACCCGGTGGTCTTCCTGGAGCCCAAGCGGCTCTACTGGTCCAAGTCCGACTGGTCCCCCGAGGCGCCCGCGCCCGTCGAGCCGATCGGCAGGGCCGTCGTCCGGCGCCCCGGCACCGGGGCCACCCTGATCACCTACGGCCCCTCGGTGCCGGTCTGCCTGGAGGCGGCCGAGGCCGCCCAGGCCGAGGGCTGGGACCTGGAGGTCGTCGACCTGCGCTCGCTCGTGCCGTTCGACGACGAGACCGTCTGCGCCTCGGTGCGGCGCACCGGCCGCGCGGTCGTGGTGCACGAGTCCACCGGCTTCGGCGGCCCCGGCGCGGAGATCGCCGCGCGCGTCACCGAGCGCTGCTTCCACCATCTGGAGGCACCGGTGCTGCGGGTCGCGGGCTTCGACATCCCCTACCCGCCGCCGATGCTGGAGCGGCACCACCTGCCGGGCGTGGACCGGGTCCTGGACGCGGTGGCGCGACTGCAGTGGGAGGCGGGGAGCTGATGGCCCAGGTGCTGGAGTTCAAGCTGCCCGACCTCGGTGAGGGACTCACCGAGGCGGAGATCGTGCGCTGGCTGGTCGCCGTCGGCGACGTCGTCGCGATCGACCAGCCGGTCGTCGAGGTCGAGACGGCCAAGGCGATGGTCGAGGTGCCCTGCCCGTACGGCGGGGTGGTCACCGCCCGGTTCGGCGAGGAGGGCACCGAACTGCCCGTCGGAGCGCCGCTCCTGACGGTCGCGGTGGGTGGCACGGGCGCGCCGGAGGAGCGCGCGGAAGCGGCTCCGGGAGCCGCGCCCACGGCGGGCAGGGCCGCCGCCGAGGCCGCCGAATCCGCCGTGTCCTCGGAGTATTCGGGCAATGTGCTCGTCGGATACGGCACGGCCGGGCCCGCGGCCCGCCGCCGCCGGGTACGGCACGAGAGCCCGGCCGCGGCACGGGCCACCGCCCCTGCCCCCACCCCTGTCGCCGTTGCGGCCCCGACCCCGGCTCCGGCTCCGGTCGCCGTGGCGGTCGGTGGGCACGCGGGGCCGGTGCCGGTCATCTCGCCGCTGGTGCGGAAGCTGGCCAGGGACCGGGGGCTCGATCTGCGGGAGGTGCGCGGATCGGGGCCCGAGGGGCTGATCCTGCGGGCCGACGTGGAGCTGGCCCTCACGGCCCTGGAGCGGACGGCCGCACCCGCGACCACCGCGCCCGTCGTCGCCGCGCCCGCTGTCCCGGCGTCCCTCTCGACGTCCGCGCCGGCGTCCGCTCTGGTGGCAGCCCCCGCCGTCGCCGAGCGGATTCCGCTGCGCGGGGTGCGCGGCGCCGTCGCGGACAAGCTGTCCCGCAGCCGTACGGAGATCCCGGACGCGACCTGCTGGGTCGACGCCGACGCGACCGAGCTGATGGCGGCGCGGACCGCGATGAACGCGGCGGGCGGGCCGAAGATCTCCCTGCTCGCGCTCCTCGCCCGGATCTGCGTCCACGCCCTGAGCCGGTTCCCCGAGCTCAACTCGACCGTGGACACCACCGCCCGGGAGATCGTCCGGCTGCCGGCCGTGCACCTCGGCTTCGCCGCCCAGACCCCGCGCGGCCTGGTCGTCCCCGTGGTCAAGGACGCCGGGTCCCGTACGACGGAGTCGCTGACGGCCGAGTTCGCCCGGCTGACGGAGGCCGCCCGGCAGTCCGCGCTCACCCCGGCCGATCTCACCGGCGGCACGTTCACCCTGAACAACTACGGGGTGTTCGGGGTCGACGGCTCCACGCCGATCATCAACCACCCCGAGGCCGCCATGCTCGGCGTCGGCCGGATCATCCCGAAACCCTGGGTCCACCAGGGCGAACTGGCCGTCCGCCAGGTCGTGCAGCTGTCGTTCACCTTCGACCACCGCGTCTGCGACGGCGGTACGGCGGGCGGCTTCCTGCGGTACGTGGCCGACTGTGTCGAGCAGCCCGCGGTCCTGCTCCGCACACTCTGAAGCCCCGCCCCCACCAGGGGCCGCGGCCGTTCCCGCCGTCCGTGCCGTCTCGACCAGGAGACGCGCCGGACGGCGGTGGCCGTCGGCGGCCCATACTGCTGGGGTGACCACACCACATGACGCCGTCGTGCTCGCCGGAGGCGCCGCCACGCGCCTCGGCGGCGCCGACAAGCCCGGAGTACGGGTCGGAGGCCGGGCGCTCCTCGACCGGGTCCTCACGGCCTGCGGCGGCGCGGACCGGACCGTGGTCGTCGGCGACGCCCGGCCGACCGTCCGCCCCGTCCGCTGGACCCGCGAGGACCCGCCCGGCGGAGGCCCGCTGGCCGCCCTCGGCGCGGGCGTGCGGGAGACCGGGGCCGAGGTCCTGCTCGTCCTCTCCGCCGACCTGCCCTTCCTCGACGAGGACACCGTCCGGCGCCTGCTCGGGGCGCTCGCCGAGGACCCCGACGCCGAGGCCGCGCTCCTCACCGACGCCGACGGGCGGGACCAGCCGCTCGTCGCCGCCTACCGGGCCGCCCCGCTCCGCCGCGAACTGGCCCGCGCCGCCGAGCCGCACGGCACCCTCGCGGGCGGTCCGCTGCGCCTGCTCACCGGAGCGCTGCGCCTCACCCGGGTCGCCGCCGGGCCCCTGGCCTCCTTCGACTGCGACACCTGGGAGGACATCGCCACGGCGCGGGCCCGGATCAGGGAGCATGGGAGCGTGCTGGATGAATGGATCACCGCAGTCAAGGACGAACTGGGCATCGAGCTGGACGTCGACACCGGCGTACTGCTGGACCTGGCCCGGGACGCCGCCCACGGGGTGGCCCGCCCCGCCGCGCCCCTGACCACCTTCCTGGTCGGATACGCGGCGGCGCGCGCGGGCGCCGACGGCGGGCCCGAGGCGGTCGCCGAGGCGGCCCGGAAGGCCGCCGCGCTGGCCCAGCGCTGGGCCGCCGAGCAGGACGAGGCCGGATGAGCCTGAGGGAACCCGTACCGGTGGCCCCGGGAACCGACGCCGGCGTGCCGGCCGAGCGCCCGCACCGGGCCACCGCCTGGCCCGAGGCGCGGGCCGCGGCCGTCCGCGCAGGGACCTCCGCGCGGGCCGGCCGGGCGCCGTCGGGCGTGCCGCTCGGGCAGGCGCTCGGCCGGGTCCTGACGGAGCCGCTGACAGCCCTGACCGACCTGCCGTCCTTCGACACCTCCGCCATGGACGGCTGGGCGGTCACGGGCCCCGGACCCTGGACGGTGATCGAGGAGGGCGCCGTCCTCGCCGGTCACGCGCCCGCGACCGGGACGGAGCGGCGGTCGGCCGACGGCGAGGCGGTACGGATCGCCACAGGCGCGCGGATCCCCCCGGGCACCACCGCCGTCGTCCGCACCGAGCACGCGCGCACCGAGCGTCCGGCCGCCGACCCGGCTGCCGCCGCTGTCGACCCCGGCGCCCTCCTGTTGTACGCGCTCCGCGATGTCGTGCCCGGTCAGGACATCCGTCCTCGGGGCCAGGAGTGCCGCTCCGGCGACGAACTCCTCCCCGCGGGCACCCTCGTGACCCCCGCCGTCCTCGGCCTCGCGGCCGCCGCCGGCTACGACACGCTCCCCGTACCGTCCCGCCCCCGGGTGGAGATCCTGGTCCTCGGCGACGAGCTGCTCACGGCGGGGCTTCCGCACGAGGGACTCATCCGCGACGCCCTCGGCCCGATGCTCGGCCCCTGGCTGACGGCGCTCGGCGCCGACGTCCTCGCCACCCGCCGCATCGGTGACGACGCCGAGGAGCTGTACGCGGCCGTCACCGGGTCCACCGCCGACCTGGTCGTGACGACCGGCGGGACGGCCGCCGGGCCCGTGGACCACGTCCACGGCGTCCTCGACAAGGCGGGCGCCACCCTCCTCGTCGACGGCGTGAAGGTCCGGCCCGGCCACCCGATGCTGCTCGCCCGCCTCGGCGCCTCGCCCGGCCGTCCGGGAGGCGTCCGCCACCTGGTCGGACTCCCCGGCAACCCGCTCGCGGCCGTCTCGGGCCTCCTCACCCTCGCCGAACCCCTGTTCAGGGCCCTCGCGGCAGGGGAAGCGGCAGCGGAACCGGACGCCGAGACCGGCGCCGGAGCAGCCGCCGAAACCGCCACCGCCGGAGCGGGCACGGAAGCCACCGCCGGAACAGACACCGAAGCCGGGGTCGCCGCCGGAACCGCAGCCGGCGCCCGGGCGGCCGTCGACGACCACATCACCCGCCTCGCCCTCCAGGGCGAAGTGCAGGGGCACCCGTACGACACGCGTCTCGTCCCGGTCGTCCGCCGGGGCGGGCGGGTCGTGCCGCTGCACTACAACGGACCGGCCATGCTCCGTGGCATCGCCGCCGCCGACGGTCTGGCCGTCGTCCCGCCCGGCGGCGCGCGCCCCGGCCAGGAACTGGACGTCCTCGACCTTCCCTGGCCCACGGCCGAGGGGGCCGTACCGGCCCAAGGAGCGTGTTTCACGTGAAACTTCCCAGTCGCGACGTGATGGCCCGCCAGGCGGACGAGCGGATCGCGAGCCCGAGCATCCGGCTCCCCCGCCGGGTCGTCGAGCGTCCGCTGCGCCAGGTCGGCAAGCGGCTGCTCATGGCGATGGCCGTGCTCGCCGTGACCATCCTCATCGTCTACGTCGACCGCGACGGCTACCACGACAACGCCGACGACACGCTCGACCTCCTCGACTGCGCCTACTACGCGACCGTGACCCTCTCCACCACCGGCTACGGCGACATCGTGCCGTACAGCGACACGGCGCGGCTCGCCAACATCCTGCTGGTCACGCCCCTGCGCGTGCTGTTTCTGATCATCCTGGTCGGCACCACCCTCGAAGTCCTCACCGAGCGGACGCGCGAGGAGTTCCGGCTGAACCGCTGGAGGTCCACCTTGCGCGACCACACCGTCATCGTCGGCTTCGGCACCAAGGGGCGGTCCGCGATCCAGACCCTCTGCGCGACCGGGCTCCGCAAGGACCAGATCGTCATCGTCGACCCCTCCACCAAGGTCATCGAGACGGCGAACGCGGACGGCTTCGTCGGGGTCGTCGGCGACGCGACCCGCAGCGATGTGCTGCTCCGCGCCGAGGTGCAGCGGGCCCGCCAGATCGTCATCGCCACCCAGCGCGACGACACGGCCGTCCTGGTCACCCTCACGGCGCGCCAGCTCAACCGGGGCGCGAAGATCGTCGCCGCGGTCCGCGAGGAGGAGAACGCGCCGCTGCTGCGCCAGTCCGGTGCGGACGCGGTCATCACCAGCGCCAGCGCCGCCGGGCGACTGCTCGGCCTCTCCGTACTGAGCCCCAGCGCGGGCACGGTCATGGAGGACCTGATCCAGCAGGGCTCGGGCCTCGACCTCGTCGAACGCCCGGTGACCAAGAGCGAGGTCGGCAAGAGCGTGCGGGAGACGGGCGACCTGGTGGTGAGCGTGCTGCGCGGCCACCGGCTGCTCGGTTACGACGACCCGGCCGCCAGCCCGCTCCAGCTCACCGACCGGGTGATCACCATCGTGCGCGCCGCGGCGGTCACCCCGCTGAGCACCCCGCCGGAGGACTGAGCACTCCACAGCACGCCACCGGAGGACCGGGCCCGCCACCCGGAAGCCCGAGCGCGGTGGGCCCGGCGCGGTGGCGGGAGTAGCCTCGCCGCCATGTATGCGATCACGATTCCGGAACCCGGTGGTCCCGAGGCCCTCGTCTGGGCCGAGGTGCCCGACCCCGTACCCGGCGAGGGCGAGGTCCTCGTCGAGGTGGTGGCCAGCGCCGTCAACCGCGCCGATCTGCTCCAGCGGCAGGGCTTCTACAACCCGCCGCCGGGCACGTCCCCGTACCCCGGTCTGGAGTGTTCGGGCCGGATCGTCGCGCTCGGCTCCGGCGTGGCCGGCTGGGCGGTCGGCGACGAGGTCTGCGCGCTGCTCGCCGGCGGCGGTTACGCCGAGAAGGTCGTCGTACCGGCCGGGCAGCTGCTTCCCGTGCCGGAGGGCGTCGACCTGGCCACGGCCGCAGCGCTCCCCGAGGTCGCCTGCACCGTCTGGTCCAACATCTTCATGATCGCGCACCTGCGGCCGGGCGAGACGCTGCTCGTGCACGGTGGCGCGAGCGGGATCGGGACGATGGCGATCCAGCTGGCGAAGGCGGTCGGGGCGCGGGTCGCGGTCACCGCCGGAGGCCCCGAGAAGCTGGCGCGCTGCGCCGAACTCGGCGCGGACATCCTCATCGACTACCGCGAGCAGGACTTCGTCGAGGAACTGGCGAAGGCGACGGACGGGGCGGGCGCGGACGTCGTCCTGGACATCGTGGGCGCCAAGTACCTGGACCGGAACGTGCAGGCGCTGGCCGTGAACGGCCGGCTGGTCGTCATCGGTCTCCAGGGCGGGGTGAAGGCCGAGCTGAACCTCGGGGCGCTGCTCGCGAAGCGCGCCGCCGTCATGGCGACGACGCTGAGGGCCCGTCCCGCGGACGAGAAGGCGGCGATCGTCGCCGCCGTCCGGGAGCACGTCTGGCCGCTGATCGCCGCGGGCGCGGTCCGGCCCGTCGTCGACCGGACGCTGCCGCTGTCGGAGGCGGCCGAGGGGCACCGGGTGCTGGAGGCGAGCGGCCACATCGGCAAGGTGCTGCTGCTCACGCCCCAGGCCTGAGGCGGGGACGCGGGAGGGGCCCGGCACACAAGGTGCCGGGCCCCTCCTCCGTACGGTCGGGGTCTACGCGAGACCCTTACAGGTACGGGCCCGAGCGGACCGCGTGGCCGTGGCCGCGGTCGTCGTCGTCATCGTCGTGGGACGAACCCGGCGGGAGCGCCCTGCGCATCTGCTCCAGCTGGGCGCGGGCCGCCATCTGCTGGGCGAACAGTGCCGTCTGGATGCCGTGGAAGAGGCCCTCCAGCCAGCCCACCAGCTGTGCCTGCGCGATGCGCAGCTCGGCCTCGGAGGGGATCGCCTCGTCCGTGAACGGCAGGGAGAGGCGCTCCAGTTCCTCCACCAGTTCGGGCGCGAGCCCGTCCTCCAGCTCCTTCACGGAGCTGGCGTGGATGTCCTTGAGCCTGACCCGGCTGGCCTCGTCGAGAGGTGCCGCGCGTACTTCCTCCAGGAGCTGCTTGATCATGCTGCCGATCCGCATGACCTTGGCAGGCTGCTCGACCATGTCCGTCACCGGGACCTCGCGGGGTTCGTCGTCGCCCTGAGTGCCGCCGAGCGCCATCCCGTCCTGTCCCACGATGAGGACCTGGGGGCTCTCCTGCGACCTGTCATTCCTCGGCATCTCCATGCCGCCATTCTCTCGTACCCAAGCGTCACCACGAGGTGTGCCCCCGCACGAGGGTGATCCACCCTCGTGCGGGGGCACAGGACGACAACGAAGACCGTCAGGTCGCCGCGCGCCGGGCCATCGCGCCGCGCGAGCGGGTCACGAGGGCGGCGAGCAGGGCGGCGCCGAGCGGTACGGCGATGAGCAGCCCGCCGAGGGTCTCCCAGGGGACGACGATCGGAACGTACGGCTCCGGCATGTCACCGCCCCAGCCTTCGGCGATGCTCTGCTGGTACATGGCGATCTGGTCGCGTTCCTCGGTGAGCCGGAGCCCCATGGCGGGCAGCATGCCGGCCGCCGAGCCGAGGATCACACCCATCGCGGCGACCACTCCGCACTGGAAGCCGCTGAGGGTGCGGCGGACGCGGGGCGGGGCGCCGACGGCGGCGAGCGTCTTCAGGTCGGCCTCGGCGTCGGCCTGGGCGAGCCCGGTGGCGATGCCCGCGGCGCCGATGGTGACGAGGCCCGCGAAGATCGACAGCGACAGGAGGATGAGGCTGCTCTTGTTGACGAAGCCCTCCTCCAGGTAGAGGTCGACGCTGCTGCCGAGCTTGGCGAGTTCGCCGTCGAGCTTCTGGCGGACCTCGTCGTCCGGGAGCCGGTCGGTGGAGAGGTACGTGCCCAGCGGCACGGTGGTCAGTCCGGCGGCCTTGGCGGTGGCCGGGGTCATCAGGGCCTGGAGGCCGTAGGCGTCCGGGGTGCCGGGCACGCGGTAGGCGGGGACGGAGCTGACCTTGCCCGGCGCGGGAAGGTTCGCGTCGAGCGCCTTGTCGGCGGCGGCGAGGTCGGTGATCTGCTTGATCCCGATCGTGCCGTTCTTGTCGATCTGGGCGCGGGAGAAGCTGACGATCTTCCCCTCGGCGAGGGCCTTCACGGCTCCGGCGTCCTCGATGCCGAGGACCTTGAGGAGCTTGGCGTCACCGATGACGAGACCGCCCTCGGTGGGGACCCAGCCGCCGCCGGAGGACTGGTTGCAGCGCCAGTCCTCGGCGAGCAGCTTCCGTCGCTGGTCGGGAGTGAACTGCTCCGACGGGTCACCGCCGCCCGGGATCGTCTTGTACAGCGGGCACTCGTTGGCCGGGGGGATGACGATCTCGTAGTGGCCGCAGCCCGCGCCGCGGCCCCAGGGGTCGCAGCTCGCCTTGCCGACGGAGACGCGCTCGACATCGGCGCGGACGTCGACCGGCAGGTAGCGCTGGAGCGCGTCGCGGACCGCGGGGACGTCCCGGCCGCCCTCCTCCGTGACGATGGCGGAGACAGCGCCGTACGGCAGCCGGGCCTCGTAGGTCGCCTTGCTCTCGGCCTCACGGCTGGCCATGTAGGTGGAGACGGCGACCGTGCCCGCGACGGCGGCGAGGACGGCGGCGACGGCCGGTGCCGTACGGCCCCGGTTGCGCACGGCGTCCCGCAGCGCGAGCCGCGGCGACAGCGGCAGCCAGCGCCCGGTGCGCCCGAACAGGCCGACCAGGGCCGGGGTCATGGCGACGACGCCCAGCTCGGCGAGGGCCGAGCCGCCCGCGACGATGGCGACCTGTCCGCTGACCAGCGAGCCGAAGAGGGCGATGGCACCGCCGAGGAGGAGGGCCCCGAGGCCGATCAGCGGCAGGACCCGGCTGGAGCGGCGGACGCCGCGCCGGCCGGTGAGCGAGGCGAGGACGGTCTGCCGGGAGGCCGTGATCGCCGGGACGATCGCGGCGAGCAGACCGGTCAGGACGGCGAGCAGCGCGATGCCGAGGAGTTCGAGCGGCCGGACGTCGAAGGCGCCGAACCGCTGCCCCATGGTCTGTTCGAGGACCGGCTGGAGCAGCAGGGTGAGGATCACGGCGAGGACCGTGCCGGTGACCGCCGCGGCGATACCGATGACCAGACCGCCGCTCAGCACGATGGCCCGGATGTGGCTGCGGGCACCGCCGTTGGCCCCGACGAGGCCGAGCTGGCGCCGCGAGCGGCGGGCGCCGACCGCGAAGGCCGGTCCGGCGAGCAGACAGATCTCCAGCATCGCCAGGGCGACGACGGTGACGAGGGAGGCGAGTTCGGCGGCGTTACCCGCCGGACCGTCGTGGAAGTCGCCCCAGCCGCCCTTCTGGTAGAGCGGGACCTCGGAGTCGGCCGGCGGGTCGAGGAACACGGCGCGCGAGGCGACGACCACACCCTTGGTGTTGATCTCCTTGACCATGTTCCACGTGAAACCACCGGGCTTGCGCACCAGATAGCTGGTGGAGCCCCCGGGGGCGGACAGACCGGCCTTCTCGGCGGCCACCGCGTACGGCGCGAGGAAGGCGCCGGGCAGGGCGTTGATCTGGTCCGTCTTGAGAGAGTCGGGAATTTCGTAGGAGCCGACGATCCGGTACTGGCGGTCGAAGTTGCGGGCGGAAAGGGTCGAGCCGAGCGTCAGACCGCTGCTCTCCAGGAAGTGCGAGGTCGCCATGACCTCGTCGTTCTTCTCGGGGAACCGTCCTTCGAGGAGGGTCGTGATGCCGCGGGCGATCGGGTCGCCCGCCTTGAGCTCGCGGACCTCGGTGACGAGCAGACCGTGGGTCGTCGTCATCTTGGCCGAACCGGTGCGGTCCGTGAGGACGGTGGAACCGGCCGGGAAGGTCTTGGTGACATCGGTCGGGCCGCTGGGCCAGGCCATGTTCTCGTAGTCCTTGGCCGGCGTGGTCATCTCGCCGAGCGGGTCCTGGAGGATCGGGACCCCGTCGTAATCGGCGTCCTTGAACCGGGCGTCGGCCGCCCCTATCTGGCGGTCCGCGCGCTCGCCGGGCGACAACTCGGAGCTGCGGTAGGTCAGATCGAGGGCGCTGACGCCCAGGATGGGCAGCGCGATCATGGCGAGGACGAGGGCGCTGCGGCCCTTGGAACGCCAGGCGTCACGACGGGCGATGCGGATCGCGGCCCGCCAGGAGTGGAACCAGGTCTTCACGCTTCGGCCACCTGGCCCGACAGCAGGGAGTCGGCTTCGCTGCGCACGGTCTGGTCGACGATGGCGCCGTCCCGCAGGAACACGACCCGGTCCGCCCAGGCGGCGAACCGCGGCTCGTGGGTGACGAGGACACCGGCGGCGCCCGCGTCGCAACGGGTGCGGAGCAGGGCGAGCACGGACTCGCCGGTCTCGGAGTCCAAGGCGCCGGTCGGCTCGTCGGCGAGCACCAGACGGCGGTCGCCGACCAGGGCGCGGGCGATGGCGACGCGCTGCTGCTGACCGCCGGACATCTCGTCGGGGAAGCGGTCGGCGAGGTGGCCGAGCCCCATCTCCTCCAGGGCCCCCACGGCCTCGACGCGCGCCTTGCGGGCGGAGGTGCCGTCCAGCTCGCGGGGCAGTGCCACGTTCTCGGCGGCGGTGAGCGCCGGGATGAGGTTGTAGTCCTGGAAGACGTAGCCGATGCTGCGGCGGCGCAGGGCCGCGAGCTGCTTGACGCTCGCGGTGGTGATGTCGGTGTCCTCGACGATCACCTGACCCGAGGTGGGGGTGTCGAGGCCGCCCGCGATGGTGAGCAGCGTGGACTTGCCGGAGCCGGACGGGCCCATGACGGCGACGAGTTCACCCGGGTACACGGCGAGGTCGATGCCGCGCAGGGCATGCACCTCGGTGGCACCCGCGCCATGGACGCGGGTCAGGTTCTTGAGTTGCAGCACGGGCTGCTGTGCGGACATGAAGGGGTCCCCCCTTGGGCGTACGCGGCGGGCTGCCGGGCACGGGAGCGAGCGGTGGAAGGCGGTGCGGAAGTGGTACGGGCGGGGTGCGGCGTGTGGTCAGCGCGCCCCGCCCACGGGTGGGGCGGCCTCGGCGACGGGCTGCGGCGGTACGGCGGACACGGGGGCGGCGGTTCGGGTGGCACCGGTGGTCATGCCGGTGCCGGTGCCCGAGCCGGAGCCGAGGTCTGTGCGACCGCCGGCGTCCGTGCTCGTGCCCCTGTCCGTATCCGTGTTCCCGTGCGTGTCGAGCGCCGAGAGGCGGATCAGCCGGGACTCGCAGTGGTCCAGCCAGCGCGCCTCGGCCTCGGTCTGGAAGATCAGCTGCTCCAGGACGAGCAGCCAGGCCACGTCGTCCCGTTCCCGGGCTCCGCCGCTCTCGACGGCGACGAGCGCCTGGGCCTTGAGCCGGGTGTAGTCCTGCATCGCCTGCACGGTGTGCCGGCGCTGGGACTGGATGACGTGGCGGATGTCGACGCCCGGGGCGCCCACCGCCATGGCGAGCTTGATGGCCAGCTCGTCACGGGCCGGGCTGGTGCGGTCCACCGGCCTCTCGAACCAGGTCCTCAGCTCGGCGCGACCGCTGTCGGTGATCGCGTAGAGCGCGTGCCCGGCCGTGTCCTCGCCGCCCTGCGCGACCATGCCGTCGCGCTCCAGACGGTTGAGGGTCGTGTAGACCTGGCCGACGTTCAGTGGCCATGTGGAGCCGGTGCGGGACTCGAACTCCGTACGGAGCTGGGAGCCGTAGCGAGGGCCGCGTTCGAGAAGGGCGAGAAGCCCATGGCGGATCGACATACTCAGTATGTATACCGGGTATGCCGGGACGGACAACCGTCCTGAGAGGGAAGCGGGGGGTCCGCCTCAAGGGGGACCCGGGGGGTCCGGAGGGTCAGCGGCGGCGCATCCGCAGCCCGAGGAAACCGATCCCCAGCCCCATCAGGGCGAGCCCCACTCCCAGGGTGAGCACGGGAACCCGCTGGTCAGCGAGGGGTGAGGAGGCCTCCGACGCGAGACGCGGCGCGGCGGCGGGCCGGCTGGCGGGCGGCACCTCGGGCAGGGCCGGCTCCTCCTCGCGTACCTCCTCGGGCTCCTCCTCCACGTCCCCGGGAGCGCGCGGCTCTGTTGCGGATTCGGTACGGGAGGGGCCGGGCGACGGTCTCGCGGCGCCCGCCGAGGCGCCCGGGCCCAGCGACCGGCCGGGCCGGATCCGTCCCTCTCCGGCGGGGCGGCCGGCGAGGGAAGCGGAACCGCTGGGGGCGGGCGCGTCGGTGGGCTCGCCGAGGGCCGTTCCGGAGGGGGCGGGCGCCCCCGTCCCGGACGCCCCGGTCCCGCTCGGCGCGGGCGCGGGGGACGCGGGCGTACCGGCGTCCCCGGTGCGCCCCGGGGAGACGGTGGCGGTGGGAGCGGCGGGGGTCGCGGTCGCGGAGGGCGCGGCGGAGGAGGGGAGCGCGGTGGACGACGGGGGCGTCGCGGGGGTGGTGCCGGCCGCGGGAGGGGTGCCAGGGAGGGCGACCCCGGCCGTGGCGCCGGGCACCTCGGCCCCGTGCCCGGCCGGCGCCGCGTACACCGTGCACGCGCAGGCGAACGCGCAGGTGAGCGCGGGGCCGAGGGCCCGCACGCGTGTCCTGCGGAGTGCTGGAGTCACCGGGTGACCCCCTCCCGTACCGAGCCGCCGAGATGGTCGATTCAGCGTAGACACGCTGGGACATTTCCGGCATCCGGGACGGGGTCAGTCGGTGTAAGGGGGCGTCAGAACGCCCGAGGGGTGTCATCGGAACGCCCGAGGGGTGTCAACGGACGGGGGAGGCGTCAGAGCTGACGCCTCCCCCGCTGGGCCCGTCCGCCGGGCCTCGCCACCGCGCGCTACTGCGGCGGGTTGCCCGTCGAGATCTTGAGGGTGAACTCGGCGTCCTTGTCGGCGATGTCCTCACCGGCCGGCGGGTACTGCTCCAGGACCGTGCCCTCGCCGTAGGTCGACTCGTCGACCGGGGTCTGGGTCATGATCTTCCACCCGGCGGCCCGGACGCAGTCCTTCACCGACTGGATGTTCTTGTAGGTGAAGTTGGGGACCTCGAACTTCTCGGGGTCGTCGCTCGACTCGGTCGGCTGCGTGCACTTCTTCGGGTCGATGGTCTTGGTCAGGTCCGGGCCCTTGTGGCCGGGCGCGGACGACTGCTGCTCCGTGCCCCCGGTGCCGCCGGCGCTGCTGCTGGTGCCGCCGGTGGCGGCCTCGTTGCCCGGGTCGTCGTTCTGGGTGAGCGCGAAGACCAGGCCGCCGATCGCGAGCAGGGCGACGACGATCGCGCCCACGATGACCGGGGTGTTCCGCCGGGAGCCGCCGCCCGTCGGGGCGGGCACGGAGGTGTGCGCCGGCGCGTAGGGCGCGGGCGTCGGGGCCTGCTGGTGCTGGTACATGGGGGCCGGCGTCGGCGCCTGCTGCGGGTAGCCGTACGAGGGGGCGGGCGCCGGGGTCGCGGGACCGTACGGGCCGGGCGCCGGCGTCGGCGCGTAGGGCTGCTGCACGCCGTGCGGCCCGGAGTGGGGGCCGGGCGGCGGGGTCTGGCCGATCGGCGGGAAGACCGCCGAACCGACGCCCGCACCGCTGCTGACCGGACCGCCCTGGACGATCATCGGCGCGCCCGTCTGGCCCGCCGAGAGCACCCGCAGGCACTCGTCGCGCATCGCCGCCGCGCTCGGGAACCGCTCGTTCGGGTTCTTTCGCAGCGCGCGGGCGACGAGCGCGTCCATCGCCGGCGTCACCGAACGGTTGACGGTCGACGGGGCGACCGGCTCCTCCTGCACGTGCGCGTACGCGATGGCGAGCGGCGAGTCGGCGTCGAAGGGCAGCCGGCCGGTGAGGAGCTGGAAGAGCATGATGCCGACCGAGTAGAGGTCGGAGCGGGCGTCGACCGCGCGCCCGAGGGCCTGCTCGGGGGAGAGGTACTGGGGGGTGCCCACGACCATGCCGGTCTGGGTCATGGAGGTGACGCCGGACTGCATGGCCCGCGCGATGCCGAAGTCCATGACCTTGACCACGCCGCGCTTGGTCGTCATGACGTTGCCGGGCTTGATGTCGCGGTGGACCAGGCCCATCTCGTGGCTGACCTCGAGGGCGGCGAGCACGTCGGCCGTGACCTTGAGCGCCTTGTCGGCGGGCATCGCACCGTACTGCTGGACGTCGGCGGCGAGGACCGAGCCGAGCGGCTGCCCCTCCACGTACTCCATGACGATGTACGGCATGACGGCGCCGTCGAGGGCGTCCTCGCCGGTGTCGAAGACCGAGACGATGTTGGTGTGCGACAGCTTCGCGACGGCCTGCGCCTCGCGCCGGAACCGCTCGCGGAACGACTGCTCCCGGCCCAGCTCCGTGTGCAGCGTCTTGATCGCGACCTGCCGGTCGAGCGCGCTGTCGTAGGCCAGGTAGACCGACGCCATGCCACCCTCGCCGAGAAGGTCGCGCAGCTGGTACCGGCCGCCCGCGACCGAACCGCCCGCATAGCGGCCCTGTGCGCCGTCCTGGCTCATCTGTGCTTCCCCCTACGCGCGCGAGGCGGCGTCGATCCGGATTTTCCTGGCCAAGTCTGCCCGAGGGCAGTGACACGTCAAGCCAGGTGCCCGTTCCGTGACCCTCCGCACAGGAAGGTCCACCACTGGTTCCGGCAGAGAGCGGGGGACAGGATTCCGCGGGGACGGGGTAATCCTGTCGAATTTGCACAGGTGTACGTGGAAGGGGTTGGATGGCCGGTCCATCTCGGACCGTGATGTCGTACGGAGCCTGTAGCGTGACGACTGGACACGGCACGACAGACGACGGCGAGGACTGATGGCACCCGAATCCGGAGCAGGCGGCGGTGTGCCGGACTCGGCAGCGGAGTCCTGGGGCGTCGGCGGAGTCGTCGGTGACGGGCGCTACCGCCTGACCCACCGTCTGGGTCGCGGCGGCATGGCGGAGGTCTTCGCCGCCGAGGACGTACGGCTCGGCCGTACCGTCGCCGTCAAGCTCCTCCGCGCCGATCTCGCCGAGGACCCGGTCTCCAAGGCCCGTTTCACACGTGAGGCGCAGTCCGTCGCCGGGCTCAACCACCACGCCATCGTCGCCGTGTACGACTCCGGCGAGGACCTGGTGGCGGGCCGGCCCGTGCCGTACATCGTGATGGAGCTGGTCGAGGGCCGCACCATCCGCGACCTGCTGCTCAGTGCCGAGGCGCCGGGCCCCGAGCAGGCCCTCATCATCGTCTCCGGGGTGCTTGAGGCGCTCGCCTATTCGCATCAGCACGGCATCGTGCACCGCGACATCAAGCCGGCCAACGTGATCATCACCCACGGTGGCGCCGTGAAGGTCATGGACTTCGGCATCGCCCGCGCGCTGCACGGCGCGCAGTCGACGATGACGCAGACCGGCATGGTCATGGGCACCCCCCAGTACCTCTCCCCCGAGCAGGCCCTCGGCAAGGCGGTCGACCACCGCTCCGACCTGTACGCGACGGGCTGCCTCCTCTACGAACTCCTCGCGCTGCGTCCCCCGTTCACCGGCGAGACCCCGCTGTCCGTGGTGTACCAGCACGTCCAGGACGCGCCGATCCCGCCCTCCGACGTCACGCACTCCGTGCCGCCGGAGCTCGACGGCCTGGTGATGCGCTCGCTCGCGAAGGACCCGGACGACCGGTTCCAGAGCGCCGAGGAGATGCGCGGCCTGATCCAGTACGGCCTGCAGATGCTCCAGCAGCAGGGCGGCCACACGGGCACCTGGAACACCGGCCCGGTCGAGATGCACGAGGGCGGTCACACCCCGGTCGGCGGCATGGCCGCGACGACCGCGATGGGCCACCCGACGCACGGCGAGACCGCGCAGGGCCCGATCCTTCCCCCGCAGAACCCGGAGGACGGCGGGTACGGCGGCTACGACGGCGGTACGGGCGGCACCGGGGGCTACGGCCAGGACGGCTACGGCCCGCCGGGCGGCGGCAAGGGCGGCCGCGGCAAGGTGTGGCTGTTCGCCGCGCTCGCGGTGATCGCGGTCGTGACCGGTGTCGTCTTCGCGATCCAGGCGGCCCAGAAGCACGAGCCCACGGGCGGCATCACGCCGACCGTCACGAATTCGCCGTCCTCGCCCACCACGGAGCCCACGCCCACCGACGAGCCCTCCGAGGAGCAGTCGACGGACCAGGGCGGCTCGGACGGCGGATCCACGCAGCAGCCGTGGCCGCCGCCGACCACGCGTCAGCCGACGAACGAGCCGACGAAGACGCTGGAGCCCACGGACGAGCCGTCGAAGACGACGGAGCCGCCGACGGATCCCACCGGCGAGCCGACGAAGACGACGGAGCCGCCGACCGAGCCGACCGGCGAGACGACGACCGCGTCGCCCGACCCCACCGGGGGCAACGGCAACCCGGACACGCCCCCGACGGGCAACGGCGCCGAGTCGGGCTGACCCGGCCGGACCGGGACGGCGACCGCCACGGTCGCCGTCGCCGTCACCCCGTGAACGCGTCGCGTACCGCCTCGTACTCGCGCGTCCACCAGACCGCCAGGGCCGACACCGCAGGGAACTGCGGGTCGGCCCTTCGGTCGTGCAGCTGGTAGCGCCAGCGCAGGGTCCAGAAGTCGTTGAGCCGCTCCCACCACACCCGGTGCGCCGCCGCCGCCAGCTCGGCCCGGTCGGCGCCCGTCGCCCGCCGGTACGCGCGCGCGTAGGCCCGCACCTTGTCCAGGGCCAGCTGCCCCTCCGGCCGTACGAAGAAGATCGCGGCGGCCCTGACCGCCTCCTCGGCGCGGGGGCGCACCCCGAGCCGGTCCCAGTCGACGATCGCGGCGGGCTCGGCGCCCCGGTAGAGCAGGTTCAGCGGGTGGAAGTCGCCGTGCACCCAGCCGGCCGCGGCGGCGGGCGGCGGACGGTGGTGCGCGTGCTGGGCGAGGAGCCGGCGCCGCTCCCGCAGCCGGTGCTCGGCGAGCGCGTCGAAGCTGTCCCTGGGGCGGTGGTCGCGGGCGAGGCGGATCAGCTCGGCGATGGCCCGGAAGGTGTCCGGGAGGTCGGCGCTCGCGCAGACCCCGTCCTCGGGGGCGCCCGGGGTCCGGTCGGGTCCGGTGCCGGGGCCGGACCCGGCACCGGGGGTCGCGGGTCCCATCACCCGGTCCAGGGCGGTGTGGACCTGCCCGAGCAGGGTGCCGAGGCGCCGGGAGCAGCCGGTGGAGAGCTGGGCGCCGTCGCGGTGGCGGCCGTCGATCCAGGGGTGCAGGGCGTAGCAGTGGCCGTCGAGGACGGAGACCGTGCGGCCGGTGGCGTCGGCGAGCGGTGGGGCGACGGGCAGGCCGAGGGCGTGCAGCCGCTGGGTGGCGCGGTGCTGGCGGGCGATGGTGGCGCGGTCGGCGGTGGGGGCGTCCAGGTGCTGTTTGAGGAAGTAGGTGCCCCGGGTGGTGGAGAGGCGGAAGCCGCGGTTGAGCAGCCCCTCGGCGACGGGCACGCAGGAGAGCGGCTCGCCGGCGTGCCGGTGGCGGCGCAGCAGCGCCCCGACGGGCGGCGCGCCCACGGGGCGGCCGGGGGAGCCGCCGGACCTGCCGGGCGAGGGCCTGCCGAGGGCGCCGGGCGAGGGCCTGCCGGGGGGGCCGCCGGGCCGCGCCGACGACGACGTACCAGGCGGAGTGAGCGTTTCAGATGAGCGCGGCACCCGCCAGATGTTAGATCACGCTACGTGGTGGAGGTGTCGCCGTACGGAAGGGGGAGCGGTCCGGGTCCCCGGGGTCTCGCTCGCGTAGTCGAGCGCGTGCACCGTCACGAACTGCGGTTCGATCCGCATGAAGACCGGGGTGAAGGCCTCGTCGTCCACGGCCTCCGGCTCGGGCCCGAAGGCGGCGAGCTCCTCCTCGGTCGGCTCGACGATCTCCGCGGTGCCGGTGAACTGCACGGACCACAGGTGCTCGGAGCCCGAGTTGAAGTTGTCCGCGCCGTAGGCGACGACGCTGCCGTTGCAGGCGCGGTGGTAGCCGAGCCCCCGGTGCATCCGGAGCAGGACGCGGCCGTCGGACACGATGTGCCGGGCGGGGGCGACGAACGGCATCGCCCGCATGCTCGTCGCCACCCGGCCGTAGGACACGCGGCTGAGCAACTCGATGGCGCGGATCTCGTCGGTGGACATGGCTTCCACTCTCCGCCACCGGCACCGTGTCGGAAAAGGGGCCCCTGCCCCGCTTTCACGGGGACGTAGGTCCCGAAACGACGCCGTCGGACCCGCGCTCCTCCGTACGGGTGAGGGCGGGGCCGACGGGGGCTTCCGGGGCCGTCAGTGGCGCTCGGCCTGGAGCCGCGCCACGTACGCCGCGGCCTGCGAGCGCCGCTCCATGCCCAGTTTCGACAGCAGGCTGGAGACGTAGTTCTTGATGGTCTTCTCGGCAAGGTGGAGCCGCTCGCCGATGACCCGGTTGGTCAGGCCCTCGCCGATCAGGTCCAGGATCCTGCGCTCCTGGTCCGTCAGGTTGGCGAGCTTGTCGTCACCCTTCGGATTGTTGCCGTCGCGCAACCGCTCCAGGACGCGGGCGGTCGCCACCGGGTCGAGCAGCGACTTGCCGGCCGCCACGTCCCGGACCGCGTTCAGCAGTTCGTTGCCGCGGATGGCCTTCAGGACGTAGCCCGAGGCCCCGGCCATGATCGCGTCGAAGAGGGCCTCGTCGTCCGCGTACGAGGTCAGCATCAGGCATTTGATGTCTTCGTCCTGGGAGCGGACCTCGCGGCACACCTCGACGCCGCTGCCGTCCGGCAGCCGCACGTCGAGCACCGCGACGTCGGGGCGGGTCGCGGGGATCCTGACCAGCGCGTCCGCCGCCGTCCCGGCCTCCCCGACCACCTCGATGTCGTCCTCCACGGAGAGCAGCTCGTGGACGCCGCGCCGGACGACTTCGTGGTCGTCCAGCAGAAATACCCGGATTTTTCCTTCTTCGCGCACGCAGCCAGTCTCACATATTGGCTCTTCCCGCGCCCGGGGTGCGCGGGATAACGTGCCGGGTGTTCCGACGACGGCGTCGGGCCGTTGTCCATGCGCTGACCAGCAGTGAGTCCCCCTTTTCTCGATTTACTTGGAAATCCAAGCAAAATCGCAGGTCAAGTGGGGTTTCGCGGGAATGCCGCACTATGGGTAACGTGCCTATGACGGCGCTCGCCGGGGCACCTGTCACGCCCGACTCCGGCCGCGTCGCACCCACCCCGTGCGAAGGGTACGGATAAGGCGGAGCCGCACTGGCTTACCGGCGAACCCGGAGGCCGGACCGACGGAGGAGCACGCACGTGACCGTGGAGAGCACTGCCGCGCGCAAGACGACGCGACGCAGCAGCGGCGCCAAGCGCACCACCAGCGCCGCAAGCGCGAAGAAGGCACCGGCGGCGCAGGGCGCAGAGCCCGAGCTCGTCCAGCTGCTGACGCCCGAGGGAGAGCGCGTCCAGCACCCCGATTACGACATCGACCTCAGCGCCGAGGAACTGCGCGGTCTCTACCGCGACATGGTCCTCACCCGCCGCTTCGACGCCGAGGCCACCTCGCTCCAGCGTCAGGGCGAGCTGGGCCTGTGGGCCTCGCTGCTCGGCCAGGAGGCGGCGCAGATCGGTTCCGGCCGCGCGCTGCGGGACGACGACTACGTCTTCCCGACCTACCGCGAGCACGGTGTCGCCTGGGTCCGTGGTGTCGACCCGACGAATCTGCTGGGAATGTTCCGCGGTGTGAACCACGGTGGCTGGGATCCCAACAGCAACAATTTCCACCTGTACACGATCGTCATCGGCTCGCAGACCCTGCACGCCACCGGTTATGCGATGGGCATCACCAAGGACGGCGCGGATTCCGCCGTGATCGCGTACTTCGGCGACGGAGCCTCCAGCCAGGGCGACGTCAACGAGGCCTTCACCTTCTCCGCGGTCTACAACGCGCCGGTCGTGTTCTTCTGCCAGAACAACCAGTGGGCGATCTCCGAGCCCACCGAGAAGCAGACCCGCGTCCCGCTCTACCAGCGCGCCCGCGGCTTCGGCTTCCCCGGCGTCCGCGTCGACGGCAACGACGTCCTGGCCTGCCTGGCCGTGACGAAGTCCGCCCTGGAGCGCGCCCGCCGCGGCGAGGGCCCCACCCTCGTGGAGGCCTTCACCTACCGCATGGGTGCCCACACCACCTCCGACGACCCGACGAAGTACCGGGCCGACGAGGAGCGGGAGGCCTGGGAGGCCAAGGACCCGATCCTGCGCCTGAAGGCGTACCTGGAGCGTGAGGGCAACGCCGACGAGGCCTTCTTCGAGGCCCTGGAGGCGGAGAGCGAGGCGCTCGGCAAGCGCGTCCGCGAGGGCGTGCGCAACATGCCCGACCCGGATCACATGGCGATCTTCGAGAATGTCTACGCGGACGGGCACGCGCTCGTCGACGAGGAGCGCGCGCAGTTCGCCGCCTACCAGGCGTCCTTCGCGGATGGCGAGGTCAAGTAACCATGGCTGTACAGAAGCTTCCGCTCGCCAAGGCGCTCAACGAGTCGCTCCGCAAGGCGCTGGAGACCGACCCCAAGGTCCTGATCATGGGCGAGGACGTCGGCAAGCTCGGCGGTGTCTTCCGGGTCACCGACGGTCTGCAGAAGGACTTCGGCGAGGACCGGGTCATCGACTCGCCGCTCGCCGAGTCGGGCATCGTCGGCACCGCGATCGGCCTGGCCCTGCGCGGCTACCGGCCGGTCGTGGAGATCCAGTTCGACGGTTTCGTCTTCCCCGCGTACGACCAGATCGTCACGCAGCTCGCCAAGATGCACGCCCGTGCGCTCGGCAAGGTCAAGATGCCGGTCGTCATCCGCATCCCGTACGGCGGCGGCATCGGCGCGGTCGAGCACCACTCCGAGTCCCCCGAGGCGCTCTTCGCGCACGTCGCGGGCCTCAAGGTCGTCTCGCCGTCCAACTCCTCGGACGCCTACTGGATGCTCCAGCAGGCCATCCAGAGCGACGACCCGGTCATCTTCTTCGAGCCCAAGCGCCGTTACTGGGACAAGGGCGAGGTCGACACCGAGGCCATCCCGGGCGAGCTCCACAGGGCCCGGGTGGCGCGCGAGGGCAGTGACCTCACGCTCGCCGCGTACGGCCCGATGGTGAAGGTCTGCCTGGAGGCCGCCGCGGCCGCCCAGGAGGAGGGCAAGTCGGTCGAGGTCCTGGACCTGCGGTCGATGTCCCCGATCGACTTCGACGCGATCCAGCGGTCCGTCGAGAAGACCCGTCACCTCGTCGTCGTCCACGAGGCCCCGGTGTTCTACGGCTCCGGTGCGGAGATCGCCGCCCGGATCACCGAGCGCTGCTTCTACCACCTGGAAGCCCCCGTCCTGCGGGTCGGCGGCTACCACGCGCCGTATCCGCCGGCGCGCCTGGAGGAGGAGTACCTGCCGGGCCTCGATCGCGTGCTCGACGCCGTCGACCGCTCGCTGGCGTACTGAGGAGAGCACCGTGACGATCCGCGAATTCAAGATGCCCGACGTGGGCGAGGGCCTGACCGAGGCCGAGATCCTCAAGTGGTACGTCCAGCCCGGTGACACCGTCACCGACGGGCAGGTCGTGTGCGAGGTCGAGACGGCGAAGGCGGCCGTCGAGCTGCCGATCCCCTTCGACGGCACGGTCCACGAGCTGCGTTTCCCCGAGGGGACCACGGTCGACGTCGGCCAGGTCATCATCTCGGTGAACGTCGGCGGCGGGGCGGCGCCCGAGGCCCCGGCGGCCCCGGTGGCCGAGGCCGCTCCGGCGCCCGCCGCGCCCGCGCCCGTCGCGGACGAGGAGGAGGACGAGCCGCAGGTCCGTCAGCCGGTCCTCGTCGGTTACGGCGTGGCCGCCAGCTCCACCAAGCGCCGCCCGCGCAAGGCGGCCCCGGGCGCGGTCCAGGCCGCTCCCGTCCAGGCTGCGCCCGTCGCCGTCTCCGTACCGGAGCAGCTCAACGGGCACGCTCCGGCCGGCGCCCGGCCGCTGGCCAAGCCGCCGGTCCGGAAGCTCGCCAAGGACCTCGGCGTCGACCTGGCCACGGTCACCCCGACCGGCCCGGACGGCATCATCACCCGTGAGGACGTCCACGCGGCGGCCGCTCCGGCGCCCGCGCCGGCCGTCGAGGCTCCGGCCCCGGCACCCGTGGCCGCCCCGGCCCCGGTCGCCGCGCCCGCACCCGTCGTGTCGACCGACGCCCGGGAGACCCGTGTCCCCGTCAAGGGCGTACGGAAGGCCACGGCGGCGGCGATGGTCGGTTCGGCCTTCACCGCGCCGCACGTCACCGAGTTCGTGACCTTCGACATCACGCGCACGATGAAGCTGGTCGACGAGCTCAAGTCCGGTACGGACATGGCGGGGCTGCGGGTCAACCCGCTGCTCCTCATCGCCAAGGCCGTCCTGGTCGCCGTCCGGCGCAACCCGGAGATCAACGCGGCCTGGGACGAGGCGGCGCAGGAGATCGTCCTCAAGCACTACGTGAACCTGGGCATCGCCGCGGCCACCCCGCGCGGTCTGCTCGTCCCGAACATCAAGGACGCGCACGCCCAGACCCTGCCCGAGCTGTCGGCCTCCCTGAGCGAGCTGGTCTCCACCGCCCGCGAGGGGAAGACGACCCCGGCGGCGATGCAGGGCGGCACCTTCACCATCACCAACGTGGGCGTCTTCGGCGTCGACACCGGTACGCCCATCCTGAACCCCGGCGAGTCCGCGATCCTCGCGGTCGGTGCGATCAAGCTCCAGCCGTGGGTCCACAAGGGCAAGGTGAAGCCGCGCCAGGTCACGACGCTGGCCCTCTCCTTCGATCACCGGCTGATCGACGGCGAGCTCGGCTCCAAGTTCCTGGCGGACGTCGCCGCGATCCTGGAGCAGCCGAAGCGGCTCATCACCTGGGCGTGACGCCCGGCTTGCGACGTTTCACGTGAAACACCCGGTCGGGGAGGGGGAACACCCCTCCCCGACCGGGTGCGGACCGCGACGCCCGCCGCCTACCCGCCCCGTCCGTATCGCGGACGGGGCTGCCTGTTGCACCCCTGTTGTATCTATGCTGTGCGCATGCCATCAGCGCCAGCCGGTCCAGCCCCGCTGCCCACCAAGCAGCCCCCCGCCGCCGACCGTGTCTACATGCACGTCAAGCAGGCCGTACTCGACCGGCGCTACGAGGGAGGCACCCTCCTCACCGAGGGCGAACTCGCCACGGCCGTCGGCGTGTCCAGGACCCCCGTGCGCGAGGCCCTGCTCAAGCTGGAGATGGAAGGGCTGCTCAAGCTCTACCCGAAGAAGGGCGCCCTCGTCCTCGCCGTCTCCGCGCAGGAGATCGCCGACGTCGTCGAGACCCGGCTGCTCGTCGAGGAGTTCGCCGTCCGCCGGGCCGTCCCCGCGCCCGCCTCGCTGATCGCCCGCCTGGAAGAGCTCCTGGAGGAGCAGCAGCGGCGGGCCGAGGCCGGGGACCTGGCGGAGGTCGCGGTCACCGACCGGTGCTTCCACGCCGAGATCGTCCGCCACGCGGGCAACCAGATCCTCTCCCGCCTCTACGACCAGCTCCGGGACCGCCAGCTCCGCATGGGCGTCGCCGTGATGCAGTCCCAGCCCGACCGCGTCGCCAAGAACATCACCGAGCACGCCGAGATCCTCGACCGGATCAAGGCCGGGGACGTCGAGGGCGCCGCCGCCTGCGTCCGCCAGCACCTCAGCTGGGTCAAGGTCCTGGTCCGGGGTGAGGACCGGTGAGCGACCGCCGGCACCGCGACCGCAGCCGCAACGGATACGGCTCCGCCGTCACCCTCCCCGGCGACCCGCCCGGCGGCCGTCGCGCCGCCCTCGTCTGGGGCGTCGGCGTCGCCGTCTACTTCGTCGCCGTCATCTTCCGTACGTCCCTCGGCGTCGCCGGCCTCGACGCCGCCGACCGCTTCGACGTCAACGCCTCCGCGCTCTCCACCTTCTCCATACTCCAGCTGCTGGTCTACGCGGGCATGCAGATACCCGTCGGCCTGATGGTCGACCGGCTCGGCACCAAGAAGGTCCTCGCTCTCGGCGTCGTCCTCTTCACCCTCGGCCAGCTGGGCTTCGCGCTCTCCCCGTCGTACGGCACGGCGCTCGCCTCCCGAGCCCTCCTCGGCTGCGGCGACGCCATGACCTTCATCAGCGTCCTGCGGCTCGGCACCCGCTGGTTCCCCGCCCGGCGCGGCCCGCTGATCGGCCAGGTCGCCGCCCTCTTCGGCATGGCCGGCAACCTCGTCTCCACCGTCTTCATCGCCCGCGCCCTGCACGGCCTCGGCTGGACGACCACCTTCGTCGGCAGCTCGCTGGCCGGCGTCCTCGTCCTCGTCCTGCTGCTGCTCTTCCTCAAGGATCACCCCGAGGGGTACCAGCCCCAGCCGGCCACCCACGCGGGCGCCGCGTTCGTCCGCCGGCAGATCGCTGAGTCCTGGCGGGAGCCCGGCACCCGGCTCGGCATGTGGGTGCACTTCACCACCCAGTTCCCCGCGATGGTCTTCCTGCTGTTGTGGGGGCTGCCGTACCTCGTCGAGGCGCAGGGCCTGTCCCGGTCGACCGCCGGGACCCTGCTCACCCTGGTCGTCCTGTCGAACATGGTCATCGGCCTCGCGTACGGGCAGATCATCGCCCGCCACCACACGGCCCGCGCCCCGCTCGCCCTCGGCACCGTCGCCGCCACCGCGCTGCTGTGGGCGACCACCCTCGCCTACCCGGGCGACCACGCCCCGATGTGGCTGCTCGTCACCCTCTGCCTGGTCCTCGGCGCCTGCGGCCCGGCCTCGATGATCGGCTTCGACTTCGCCCGCCCGGCGAACCCGCCGGAGCGTCAGGGCACCGCGTCCGGCATCGTCAACATGGGTGGTTTCGTGGCCTCGATGACCACGCTGCTCGCCGTGGGCGTGCTGCTCGACGCGACCGGCGGCAACTACCGGATCGCGTTCTCGTCGGTCTTCGTCCTGGAGGCCCTGGGCATCGTGCAGATCCTGCGCCTGAAGGCCCGTACCCACCGCAGGGAGCGGGAACGGCTCGTCGCCAGCAGGGTGGAAGCCGTCCACGTCCCCGTCTAGCGGACCGCCGCGGGGCGGACTAGCGGGGCGTCACCGCGAAGTTGTCGAGGATGGCCTGCGCCAGTCCCTCGTCACCCTCGGTCTTGACCCGGTCGGCCACCTCGGCCGGCCGGACCCGGCCGCAGGCCAGCCGTACGAACGTCTCCCAGTCCGTCGCCAGGGTCACCGCGGGGCCCAGCGACGGCGCGCCGTCGATCGAACCCCGGCCCTCCGCGTCGACCCGCACGGTCCGCAGGAACTCCACCGGGCCGCTCACGTCGATGACCACCGCCGAGGAAGCGGGCGCCCCGGCGTCCTTGGCGATCACCTTCGGGAGCGCCTCCAGGAGCACGTCCCGCGTGACGTGCGCACCCGCCGAGTCCGCGTTGCCCGGCCGGCCGAGCGCGACCCGCAGGTCCTGCTCGTGCACCCACACGTCGAAGGCGCGCATCCGGTAGGCCAGTTCCAGGGACTGCTCGGCGCCCAGGGGAGCGCGGATCAGGTGCTCGGGGGAGCGGTTCTCGTTGCGGAGCTGCCGGGCCCGGCGGATCAGGATGTACTCCAGCTCCGAGGTCATCTCCGGTGCGGTGTGGTGCCGCCGCACATCGACCTGGACCTCCATGTAGCGCGCGAAGTCACTGCGTACGTGGTACAGGTCGCGGGGCAGGGAGTGGATCGGCCGCGGGTCGCCGAGCATCTCGGTCTCCATGCCGATGACATGGGACACGATGTCCCGCACCGACCAGCCGGGGCACGGGGTCGGCCGGTTCCACTCGCCCTCCACGAGCGGCTGCACCAGCTCGGCTATCGCCTCGATGGAATGGGTCCAGGCGTCGGCGTAGTTCTGGAGGCTGGGATGGACGGTCACGGGACCCCTCGGCGGTTCTTCGGTGCGCGGGCTGAAAACACGACTGGGTAGGAGGCTCGGACGCTAAGTTACGCTGCCCGAAGGCACCCCGGCAGTGCTTTCGTGTGACGATCGTAGGCCGGTGTTGACGGCTCGAATGCCAGGACGGTGGTAGTGTGCGCGCCTCGCTGATCCAGATCGCGGTAGACCCGGACGAACCGGTCGACGCCCGTCGTGCCCGCGTGGGCCGTCTCGTACGGGCGGAATCCGGCCACGCGGACCTTGTCGTCCTGCCCGAACTGTGGACCGTCGGAGCCTTCGCCTCCGACCTCTTCGCCGCCGAGTCCGAGCCGTTGAACGGCCCGACGCACCGGGCGATGGCGGACGCCGCCCGCGACGCCGGGGTCTGGCTGCACGCCGGATCCTTCGTCGAGGCGGAGGGCGGCGCCCTCTACAACACCTCGCTCGTCCTCTCCCCCGACGGCGAACTCGCCGCCTCCTACCGCAAGATCCACCGCTTCGGCTTCGACAAGGGCGAGGCGGTGATGATGGCCGCCGGGGAGGACCTCGTCACCGTCGACCTGCCGCACCTCACCGTCGGCGTCGGCACCTGCTACGACCTGCGCTTCCCCGAACTCTTCCGTGGTCTCGTCGACGCCGGCGCGCAGGCCTTCGTCGTCCCGGCCGGCTGGCCGGCGCTCCGCCGCGCCCACTGGAGCCTGCTCGCCCGCGCCCGCGCGGTCGAGAACCAGGCGTACGTCCTCGCCTGCGGTACGGCGGGCACGCACGCGGGCGTGGAGCAGGCCGGCCACTCGATCGTCGTCGACCCCTGGGGCGAGACCCTGGCCGAGGCGGGCCCCGACGAGGAGATCCTGCGGGTCGTCCTCGACCCGGCGAAGGTCACGGCCACCCGCGAACAGTTCCCGGCCCTGAAGGACCGGGTGCTCGGCATCGCCCCGCCGGCGACCGGCCGCCGTTGACCGCCTGCCGTTGACCGGCCGCCGGGGCCGACGGCCTCGGCTTCAGTACTGGCTGTCCGCCCACAGGTCGGTCACCCGCGAGACGCCCGCGCGGACCGCCCCGACCCGGGTGAGGGCCGAGCGGTCGACGCCCGCGAAGACCAGCGCGAGCGCCAGGTCGCCGCCCTCCGCGCGCCCGCCGACGTGGACGGCCAGCTGCCGCTTCCTGCCGCGCCCCGAGGCGCGGACGGTGACGGTGAGGCCGGGGTCCTCGTCGTCGGGCTCGCGGGTCAGGACGTACGCCCGCTTGTCGAGTGCCGCGAGCCGGTAGTGGTCGCCCGCGTACCGCAGCGTGAGGGCGCGCTGCGCCGCCGTGGCGCCCCAGCGGTTCCGCCGCACGGACACGATGCGGTCGCCGACCCGGAGGGTGGACCGGTTCAGCGTCGGCAGCCGGATGCCGTCGGTGTGCATGCCCCGGGCCTCGAAGGTGGCGACGGGTATCAGCCCGCCGCGCGCCTCCGAGACGACGGTCTCCGGCGCGGTACGCGGCAGCGGGCAGGTCAGCGTGATCTCGCCGAACTCCCGCGAGACGCCCCGCCATCCGGACCGGCGGTCGTGCCGGCCGCCTTCCTGCCACGGCTGGAGGACGAAGGGGGAGACGGCGGTGTGCATGGTCGCTCCTCGGTGAGGGGGGATGGGGCTCGGGGTCAGAGGGTGACAGCGCGCAGGG
Organism: Streptomyces sp. Root1304; assembly: GCF_001426405.1. Classification (GTDB taxonomy): domain Bacteria; phylum Actinomycetota; class Actinomycetes; order Streptomycetales; family Streptomycetaceae; genus Streptomyces. The sequence continues at coordinate 375,032 of NZ_LMEP01000024.1, forward strand.
AGGCCCGTACGGGCCCGTAGGGGATCCCCGCCCTGCCCGGCCCGTAGGGGATCGCCGGCCCGCGCCCGTACTCCTCCCACGCCGCCGCCAGTCTCCGTACCGCCTCCGTCAACTGCTCCGGGGGCAGCAGGAAGTGCAGCCGCAGATGACGGACGCTGCCGCCGAGGGCGTCGGTGGTCACGCCCGGCAGGACCGCCACCCCGTGGCGCAGGGCGAGCTGGGCGAAGGAGACGCCGTCGCCGTGCGGGAGGCGCACCCAGAGCGTCTGGCCGCCGGTCGCCGGGGCGCAGGACCAGGACGGGAGCAGCCGGGCCAGCTCGCCGCGCAGATGCGCGTGGCCCGCGCGGACCGCGTCCAGGCGGGCGGCGAGGACCGGCGCGAAGTCGTCGAGGAGCCGGGCCGCCGCGAGCTGGGACGGCACGTCGCAGCCCAGGTCGTGCAGGGCCTTCAGCCGGGCGAGCCGGGCGATCAGGGGCGCGGGGCCGCGCACCCAGCCGATCCGGAGGCCGCCCCACACGACCTTGGAGAGCGAGCCGACCGCGACGACCTCGCCGTACGAGGAGAGGGAACGGTCCTCCGGCGAACGGTCCTCCGCCGAGCCGCCTTCCGCCGAGCCGCCTTCCGGCGGGTGGCCTTCCGGCGAGCGGTCCTCCGGCCGCTGGGCGAACGCCAGGTCGCCCAGCACCTCGTCGTCCACCAGCGGCACCCCGAGCGCGTTCGCCGCCTCCACGAGCCGGCGCCCGGCGAGCGGCGGCAGGACCGTGCCCGTCGGGTTCTGGAAACGGGCCACCACATAGGCCAGGGCGGGACGGTGGCGTTCCATCACACGGATCGCCTCCGTCACGTCCAGCCCGTCGGGACCGACCGCCACCGGCAGCGGGACGGCGGCGGCCTCCCGGACCAGGTCGAGCGCCCCCGGATACGTCGGCGCTTCGAGCAGCACCCCGTCGCCGGGCGCGAGCAGGAGCCGGGTGAGCAGCGAAAGCCCCTGCTGGGCGCCGGTCGTGACCAGGATCTGGCCGGGCTCGGTCGGCACCCCGCGCGCCGCGTAGCGGGCCGCGACGGCCGTCCGCAGCACCCCGAGGCCGGCCGGGTGGTAGCCGAGGTCGCCCTCGGGCAGGACGAGCGAGCGGTACGCCTCCGTCAGCTCGGGCGGCGGCCCGGTGGGAGCGGCGCAGCTCAGCAGGAGCACGTCGTCCGGCGCCTCCAGGAGGTGCAGGAACAGCGGGTTCGAGGTCTCGGTCACCCGGGGCGCCGCCGCCGTGTCCGGCTGCGTCCCCTCCTCGGGCTCCGGCGCCAGGGCCGCCCGTGTCACCCGGGTCCCGCTGCCCTGTCGCCGTACCAGCCGCCCCTCCTGCCGCAGGGTGTCGTACGCGGCGACCACCGTCGTCCGGCCCACGGCCAGCGCCCGCGCCAGCCGCCGGTCCGGCGGCAGCAGGGTGCCGGGGGGCAGCGCGCCCTCGTCGATCAGCCGGCGCAGCCGGGCCGCGAGCAGCAGGTACAGCGGCCCGCGTCCGGCCGACCAGCGGCCGAGCCGGGCGACCAGGTCGTCGGCCGGTGGGGGGAGGTGTCCGATTGGTTCCATCGCCGAACCAATCTGCCGGGATTGGACCTGGGAACGCAAACCGCCGGTCAACAGACTGGCCCCATGAGCCCTGCCGACTCCGCGCCGTCCGCCGCATCCGCCGCCTCCCCCGCACCCGCCGATCGCGCCGCCTCCGCTCCAGGTTCCGTTCCCCCGGGGGCCTCCCTCCGTCCCGAGACCCTCGCCGTCCACCCGCCGCACGTCGAGATCACGGGCAGCAGGCCCCTCGGCGTCCCCCTCCACCAGGGGCACGTCTTCGCCTTCGACTCGGCCGACGCGCTCGCCGCCGCCTTCACCGCCACTGACGCCTTCATGTACAGCCGGCACGGCAACCCCACCGTCCGCACCCTGGAGGACGCCGTCGCCCGCCTCGAAGGCGGTGCCGCCGGCCTCTCCTTCGCCTCCGGCATGGGCGCGGTGAACGCCGTCCTCCTCGGGCTGCTCGGATCCGGCGGCCATGTCATCGCCCAGACCTGCCTGTACGGCGGTACGTACGCGGTGCTCACCGACCTCGCGACCCGCTGGGGCGTCGACGTCACCTATGTCTCCGGGACCGACCCGGAGGAGGTGCGGGCGGCCCTGCGCCCCGAGACCCGGCTGCTCTACCTGGAGACCGTCGCCAACCCCACCACCCGCGTCTCCGACCTGCCCGCGCTCGCCGCCGTCGCCGCCGAGGCGGGCGTGCCCGTCGCCGTCGACAACACCTTCGCCTCGCCGCTGCTGTGCCGCCCGATCGACCACGGCGCCGACATCGTCGTGCACTCGGCGACGAAGTACCTGTCCGGGCACGCGGACGTGCTCGGCGGCGTCGTCGTCTTCAAGGACGCCGGGCTGTACCACCGGGTCCGCCACCACTCGGTCGAACAGGGCGCGTCCACCGATCCGTTCGCCGCCTGGCTGACCCTGCGCGGGATGCAGACCCTGTCGCTGCGGATGGAGCGCCAGTGCGCGAGCGCCGCCGACCTGGCGGCCCGGCTGTCCGCGCATCCGGCGGTCGAGGCCGTCCGGCACCCGGCCCTGGCGAGCCACCCGGACCGGGCCGTCGCCGAGCGGCTGCTGCCCGCCGGGGGCGGTGGGGTGATCTCGGTGGACCTCGCGGGCGGCCGGGAGGCGGGCCGTACGTTCGTCGAGGCGGTGCGGCTCGCGTCCCTCAGCGTCTCCCTCGGCGATGTGAAGACCCTGGTGATGCACCCGGCCTCCACCTCGCACCACCAGCTGGACGCGGCGGCCCTGGCGGCGGCGGGGATCGGCCCGGGCACGGTCAGGATCTCGGTCGGCATCGAGCACGTCGAGGACCTGTGGGAGGACCTGGAGCAGGCGCTGGGGCACGCCCTGGACAAGACCGCCTGAGCCTCAGTCGTCCCCCCGCTCCCGCTCGGCCATCCGGATCACGCACACCGCCACCGCGATCTGGAGCGCCGCGTCCGCGTCCTCGCGGACCACGTTCACCGCGTAGGTCTCGCGGACGTGGAACCAGCGGCGGGAGATGTGGGCCAGGAGTTCGCCCTCGTACTCGACGGTGAACTCCCGGTCCAGGACGCGGCCGCTGACGTCCAGTTCGGTGCCCTCGACGAGGGTCACCCGGTAGTGGTTGCGGAGCAGCGAGAGCCGTTTGCGGCGGATGGTGGCGAGGGGGCGCTCGTCCCGCTCGATGGTCATGGCGTCCCGCAGGCTGAACATCTTCTGCCGCAGGGTCACGAGGACGTGCCCGTCGGGGTCCTTCAGTTCCAGGGTGTCGCGCAGCCGCAGCGCCTTGCCGTCGACGAGGAAGGCGTGGCGGCCCTGCTCGTCCTCGATCCAGTAGTCGTCGCCGATCGCGAAGATCTTGTCCCGTACGAGATATTTCATGGCGCTATGCCTGCCCCGTGGGGGGAGGGTTCACCCGGAGCGGAGACCGTCAGCCGAAGTAGCGGACGAACGCGTCCGGGGTCGCCCCGAGCATCTCCCCGAAGGGCGAGTCGAGCTGATGGATCAGCAGCACCGTGAAGGCGATGAAGCCGGCCAGGCCCATCACCATCACCACATGGGTCGTGCTGCGTCGGATCCCGAAGAGGAACATGAAGGCGAGCGTGAGCGTGCCCCCGATGAGGAGCCCCGCCCACAGCACGGGGGAGAGACGTTCCTGCGCCGCCGCCTCCCGGCCCCGGCGGGCGTCGTCGACATAGCCCAGCTGGGCCAGCACCTCCTGGGCGGCGATCTGCTCGGGCACCTTCGCGGAGTCCGACACCTCCCCGGCCTTCCGCAGCTGCGCGAGCAGCCCCCAGCCGGAGGTGTCGAGGGGTTCGCGGGCCTCCATCACGGGCCATTCGACGTCGACGACGTGGTCGGCGTACGTCCGTGCCGCGTCGCGCAGCGGCTCCCGCCGGTCGGCGGGGAGGGCGTCCGCGAGCAGATACGTCTGGTGCAGGGCGCTGGCCTCCGCCTGGACGTTGTCGGCGGCGGCGGACCGGGTGTCCCAGACCGACACCATGCACAGGCCGAGCACGATCGCGTAGAGCACCGACACCATCATCGCGATGTACTCGGCGACGTCCTCGCGCGGTTCCTCCTCCTCGCCGAGCGGGAAGAGCCGGGTCTTGGCGACGACGGCGAGGGCGGCGACGAGCGCGACGCCGAGGACGACGACGAGCGTTTCGAGCAGGGCCACGGTCAGCTTCTCCGGTTGCCGAGGAGGGCGGCGGCCACGGCCGCCGGGATCAGGAGCAGCAGCAGCATCGAGACGACCCCGAGGTCGTCCGCCTCCCGGCTGCGGCGCCGCAGCCGCCCGAGGAAGCCCTCGTGGTCGAGCGTGGCGGCCCGCCGGGCGGCGACGGCCGCCTCGTCGCGGGGTACGGGCACGGCGTCGGGGGCGGTCGGGGCCGGCGGTACGGCTCCGGGGGGTACGCCCTCCGGGGCGGGGGCGACGGCCGCCGCGTCCCCGGCACCCGCGCTGTCCCCGGCACCGGCACCGGTACCGGCACCGCCCCCGTCGGCGGCCCCGTCGCCGGGCGCGGCTCCGGGCGGGGCGACCGGTCCGGGTACGGCCACGGCACCGGCGGCCCCGGGGACGGGAACCCCGCCCCCGGCCACGGGAGCCCCAGGAGCCCCCAACGCACCGGGAGCCCCTGGCACCCCAGGGACCCCGGCGGCCCCGGCGCTCCCCCGTACGGGACCGCCCGCGGGGTTCCGTACGGGATTCCCCACGGGCTCCCGCCCCGCCGCCGCCGAGGGCCTCCCCGGCGGACGCGCGGCCCCCCGTGCCTCCGGGCCCGCCACCGTGAAGACGGCGGAGGACCGGGCGACGAGCGTCGGCGGGGGGACCCGGCCGCCGCCCGGCCCGTAGGTGGTCACCCGGTCGCTCCCGGAGGCGAGCCCCGTGCTCCGGTGGGTGCCCGGGGGCCGCCGTACGGTGGCCGTGCAGCGGGCCGAGGCGCCCGGGGCGAGCAGCGGCACGGTCCCGGGGTGCCCCGCGCAGTCCACGGCGCCCGCGCGCAGGCCGAGCGCGGTGTCACCGACCAGGACCGCGTGCAGGGGCCGGTTGCCGTGGTTGGTCACGGTGTACGTGACGGTGGCCGCCCCCCGGCCGGGGGGCGCGACCGCGATCCGTTCGGTGAGGCGGAGGGCGCCGGCGACCCCGGTGTACCCGGCGCGGGCGGTGGCCGTGAGGACCCGGCGCAGGGAGGGGACGGAGCCCTCCGCCCGTACCGTGCCCCGATGTGTCCCCGACACGGCCCGGAAGCGGGCGACGCACTCCAGCTCCCCGAGCGCGGCGAGCGGGCCTCCGGGGCAGCGCACCGCTCCCGAGGGGACCTCGGGGTCGGCGACCCGCACCCCGTACAGGTGCGCCTCGCCCCGGTTCACGAGCCGGTACCGCTTCACGACCTGCCCGCCGGTCCGCAGCTCCGGGGGCCGTACGCCGCTGTGGTCCCGGCCGTTCACGGTCACGGCCACCGTCAGGGCCCCGTCGCCGACGCCGCCGGCCCACGCGGCGGACCCGGGCGGTACGGCTCCGGGGAGCGCCGCACCGGGCAGCACCACCCCGGTCAGCGCGACCACCACCAGAAGCCCGCCCCTCACCCGGCGGCGGTAATAGTCCGATGATCTGCCCACGCGCGTCATGCGCCCCATGCCACCGCCCGCCCCCGAGCGCCCCCCGGCCGGGACACGCCCCGGCCCCCCGCCCGGCCCTCACTTTCCACTCGTACGGCACCCTTGAACCATGAACGACTCCGCGCCCACCCCCGCGCCCCGCCGTGCCCGTGTCCGCGCCCCCGAGCTGATCGGCAAGGGCGGCTGGCTCAACACGGGCGGAGACGAACTCACCCTCGCCGACCTGCGGGGAAAGATCGTTCTGCTGGACTTCTGGACCTTCTGCTGCGTCAACTGCCTGCACGTCCTCGACGAGCTGCGCGACCTGGAGGAGAAGCACCGCGACACCCTGGTGATCGTCGGGGTGCACTCGCCGAAGTTCGTGCACGAGGCCGAGCACCAGGCCGTCGTCGACGCCGTCGAGCGGTACGAGGTCCACCACCCCGTACTGGACGACCCCGAGCTGGCCACCTGGAAGCAGTACGCCGTACGGGCCTGGCCGACGCTCGTCGTCATCGACCCCGAGGGGTACGTCGTCGCCCAGCACGCCGGCGAGGGCCACGCCAACGCGCTCCGCACCCTCGTCGAGGAGCTGGAGGCCGAGCACGGCGCCAAGGGCACGCTGCGGCGCGGCGACGGCCCCTACGTGGCCCCCGAGCCCGTCGCCACCGACCTCCGCTTCCCCGGCAAGGCGATCCTGCTGCCCTCCGGGAACCTCCTGGTCTCCGACACCACCCGGCACCAGCTCGTCGAGCTGGCCGCCGACGGCGAGACCGTCGTCCGCCGCATCGGCGAGGGCGTCTTCCGGGAGCCCCAGGGCCTCGTACGGCTGCCCGACGGCAGGGTCGTCGTCGCCGACACCGTGAACCACGCCCTGCGCGCGTACGACCCGGAGACCGGCGCGATCGAGCGGATCGCCGGCACCGGCAGGCAGTGGTGGCAGGGCTCCCCGACCTCCGGGCCCGCCCTGGAGGTCGACCTGTCCTCGCCGTGGGACGTGGCCTGGTGGCAGGGCAAGGTGTGGATCGCCATGGCCGGTGTCCACCAGCTGTGGACGTACGACCCGGCCACCGGGACCGTCGAGGTCGCGGCCGGCACCACCAACGAGGGGCTCGTCGACGGCCCCGCCGCCGAGGCCTGGTTCGCGCAGCCCTCCGGGCTCGCCGCCACCGAGGACCGCCTCTGGGTCGCCGACTCCGAGACCAGCGCCCTGCGCTGGGTCGAGCGGGAGGGCGAGGGGTACGCCGTCCGCACCGCCGTCGGCACCGGCCTCTTCGACTTCGGGCACCGCGACGGCGCGGCCGGACAGGCCCTCCTCCAGCACCCGCTGGGCGTCACCGCCCTGCCCGACGGATCGGTCGCCGTCAGCGACACGTACAACCACGCCCTGCGCCGCTTCGACCCGGCGAGCGGCGAGGTCACCACCCTCGCCACCGATCTGCGCGAGCCCAGCGACGCGGTCCTCGTCGACGGGGACATCGTGGTCGTCGAGTCCGCCCGCCACCGGCTCACCCGGCTGCGGCTCCCCGAGGAGGCCGTCCGGGTCGAGGCGGTCGCCCACCGCACCCGCCGCGAGGCCACCGAGGTCGCCCCCGGCCTGCTCCGCCTCGACGTGGTCTTCCGGGCCCCGACGGGCCAGAAGCTCGACGAGCGCTACGGCCCCTCGACCCGCCTCCTGGTCTCCTCGACCCCGCCGGAGCTGCTGCTCGGCGGCGAGGGCACGGGCACGGACCTCTTCCGGGACCTGACCCTGAACCCGGAGCTGACCGAGGGCGTCCTGCACGTCTCCGCGATGGCGGCCTCCTGCGACGACGACCCGGCCAACGAGTACCCGGCCTGCCACGTCCACCAGCAGGACTGGGGCGTCCCGGTGAACATCACGGCGACCGGCACGGCCCGCCTCCCGCTGATCCTGGCGGGCATGGACGACTGACGGCCCCGCCGACGCCGACGGCGCACCCCGGGCCCCGGCCGCTGACGCGGGCGGGGCCCGGGCTCGCCGCCCGGTCTAACGCACGATCCCCTGGTTCCTGGACGGGCGCCCCGCGGCGGCGTCCAGGCAGCCGGCCACCCAGGCCGCCGGGTCGTGGACGGCCCGGTCGCCGTCCATGCCCTGCCGCTCCATGAGCGCGCACTCCCCGTCGAGCAGCGCCTTCGTGCGCGAACCGTCCACGTCGTAGCCGCGGATGCGGGAGGCCTGGACGAAGCCGCCCTCGTAGGCGATGTCCGTGCCCCAGGGCGGCCGGTCGTTGAACGAGCCGATCAGAACGGCCGCCGCCGCCGTGGCGAGCACGACGGCGGCGGCGGTACCGGCGGCGAACTTCCCCCGTGAGGGGCCCTCATGACGATGCATGGGGGCGACGCTGCCAGGCGGGGCCTTTCGCGGATGTTTCGCTCTCGCGCGGTCCGCGGGGCCCCTGGTGGGGTCAGCCCTCCAGGAACGCGACCAGCGCGTTGGCGAGGAGGTACGGGTCCTCCGCGCCGCACAGCTCGCGGGCGCTGTGCATGGAGAGGATCGCGACGCCGATGTCGACGGTCCTGATGCCGTGGCGGGCGGCGGTGATCGGGCCGATCGTCGTGCCGCAGGGCATGTCGTTGTTGGAGACGAAGGACTGCCAGGGCACGCCCGCCTTCTCGCACGCGGCGGCGAAGACCGCGCGGCCGCTGCCGTCGGTGGCGTACCGCTGGTTGACGTTCACCTTGAGGATCGGGCCGCCGTTGACGCGCGGGTGGTGCGTCGGGTCGTGGCGCTCCGCGTAGTTCGGGTGGACGGCGTGGCCGGTGTCCGAGGACAGGCAGACGGTGCCGGCGAAGGCGCGCGCCCGGTCCTCGTAGGAGCCGCCGCGCGCGTACACGGAACGCTCCAGGACGTTCCCGAGCAGCGGGCCCTGGGCGCCGGTGTCGGCCTCGGAGCCGTTCTCCTCGTGGTCGAAGGCGGCGAGGACCGGGATGTACGGGAGGTCCTCGCGGCCCGCGAGGGAGGCGAGCGCGGCGACGGAGGCGTGCACGGAGATCAGGTTGTCCATGCGCGGCCCGGCGAGGAGTTCACCGTCCCGGCCCAGGTAGGCGGGTGCCTCGACGGCGTGGACCATCAGGTCCCAGCCGCTCACGTCCTCGGCGTCCACGCCGGCCTCGGCGGCGACGAAGGAGATCAGGTCGCCCTCGTGGACCTCGCCGATGCCCCAGACGGGCTGCATGTGCCGCTGGCGGTCGAGCTTGAGGCCGTCGTTGACGCCCCGGTCGAGGTGGATGGCGAGCTGCGGGACGCGCAGCAGCGGCCGGTCCACGTTGACGAGGCGGTGGCTGCCGTCGCGGAGCGTGAGGCGCCCGGCGAGGCCGAGGTCGCGGTCGAGCCAGGTGTTGAGGAGGGTGCCGCCGTAGACCTCCACGGCGACCTGCCGCCAGCCCTGCGAGCCCAGGTCGGGCTGCGGCTTCACGCGCAGGTTGGGGGAGTCGGTGTGGGCGCCGACGATCCGGTACGGGGTGTGGGGGTCGGCGCCCTCGGGCACGTACCAGGCGATGACCGCGCCGCCGCGGATCACGTACTTCCCCCCGCTGGTCCCGTCCCAGGACGCGGTCTCCTCCACCTGCCGGAAGCCCGCCTTCTCCAGCCGCTCGGCGGCGGTGGCCACCGCGTGGTATGGCGAGGGCGAGGCCGTCAGGAAGGCCATCAGGTCGTCGGTGTGTCCGCGGTCGAAGGGACCGGCGGTGGGACGGGAAGCTGCGCTGCTCATGGGTTCACCTTACGCAGAGCCGGAGGAACGGATCCGGGACCCCGGGGAAGGCCCGGAGAAGGAACGGGGAGGACCCACCCGGGCCGGCCCGGACGTGGTCTCCGGGGCCCGGCGAGTGAGCCGAAGGGGCGCGCCGGGGGAACGGACCCGAGCGCGCGGAGCCTCCGGAGGAACGAGGGAGGCGAGCACGGTCGGGTCCGTTCCCCCGGCTTCGGCGCCCCGGAGGCGAACCGAGCCCCGAAAGAAGCAGAACGGCCCGCCCCCCTCCCCGGGGACGGGCCGTTCATTCAGGACGAGAGGCGCTCGGGAGCGCCTTGGGTGGCGTTCTTAGAACGCGGCCTCGTCCAGGTCCATCAGCGAGCCGTCGACCGCCTCGGCGAGCGCGCGCTCGGCGGTGACGCCCGGCAGGACGTTGGCGGCGAAGAACTTCGCGGCCGCGATCTTGCCCTGGTAGAAGGCGACGTCCTTGCCCGTGGCACCGGCGGCCAGCTTCTCGGCGGCGACGGCGGCGCTGCGGATCAGCAGGTAGCCGACGACGACGTCGCCGGAGGCGAGCAGCAGGCGGGTGGTGTTGAGGCCCACCTTGTAGATGTTCTTGACGTCCTCGCCGGTCGCGGTGAGGTCGGTCAGCATGACGCCGACGATGCCCTCCAGGTCGACCGCGGCCTTGGCGAGCGCGTCGCGGGCGCCGGCCAGGTCCTCGCCGCCGGTGCCGACCGCGAGGAACTTCTTGATCTCCTCGGCCAGCGCGTTGAGGGACGCGCCCTGGTCGCGGACGATCTTGCGGAAGAAGAAGTCCTGGCCCTGGATGGCCGTGGTGCCCTCGTAGAGGGTGTCGATCTTGGCGTCGCGGATGTACTGCTCGATCGGGTACTCCTGGAGGAACCCGGAGCCGCCGAAGGTCTGGAGCGACTGCGCGAGCTGCTCGTAGCCCTTCTCGGAGCCGTAGCCCTTGACGATCGGGAGCAGCAGGTCGTTCAGGCCGTGCAGCGCCTTGGCGTCCTCGCCGGCCGCTTCCTTGACCGCGATCTCGTCCTGCACGGAGGCCGTGTAGAGGACGAGGGTGCGCATGCCCTCGGCGTACGCCTTCTGCGTCATCAGCGAGCGGCGGACGTCGGGGTGGTGCGTGATGGTGACCTTGGGCGCGGCCTTGTCCATGAAGTTGGCCAGGTCGGTGCCCTGGACGCGCTCCTTGGCGTACTCCAGGGCGTTGAGGTAGCCCGTGGAGAGGGTGGAGATCGCCTTCGTGCCGACCATCATGCGGGCGAACTCGATGATGAGGAACATCTGGCGGATGCCGTCGTGCTTGTCGCCGATCAGCCAGCCCTTGGCGGGGTGCTGGTCGCCGAAGGTCATCTCGCACGTGTTGGAGGCCTTGAGGCCCATCTTGTGCTCGACGTTGGTGGCGTAGACGCCGTTGCGCTCGCCCAGCTCGCCGGTCTCCCAGTCGAACTCGTACTTCGGGACGAGGAAGAGCGAGAGGCCCTTGGTGCCGGGTCCCGCACCCTCGGGGCGGGCGAGGACGTAGTGGAGGATGTTCTCCTCCATGTCGTGCTCACCGGACGTGATGAAGCGCTTCACGCCCTCGATGTGCCAGGAGCCGTCCTCCTGCTGGGTGGCCTTGGTGCGGCCGGCGCCGACGTCCGAACCGGCGTCGGGCTCGGTCAGGACCATCGTGGAGCCCCAGCGGCGCTCGACGGCGATCTGCGCGACCTTCTTCTGCGCCTCGTTGCCCTCGTTGTAGAGGATGCCGGCGAAGGCCGGGCCGGAGGAGTACATCCAGATGGCCGGGTTCGCGCCGAGGAGCAGCTCCGCGTACGCCCAGATCAGGGAGCGCGGGGAGACGGTGCCGCCGATCTCCTCGGGGATGCCGAGGCGCCAGTACTCGGACTCCATGAAGGCGTTGTACGACTTCTTGAAGGTGGCCGGGACCGGGGCGGTGTTGGTCTCCGGGTCGAAGACCGGCGGGTTGCGGTCGGCGTCGGCGAAGGACTCCGCGAGCTCGTTCTCGGCGAGACGGCGGATCTCGTCGAGGATGCTCTTGGCGGTCTCGACGTCCATCTCCTCGAACGGCCCGGAGCCGTACACCTTGTCGCGGCCGAGGACCTCGAAGAGGTTGAACTCGATGTCGCGGAGATTCGACTTGTAGTGCCCCATGGCGACGGCTCCGTAAGGCTCGGGGAGGCAGGTTCCTCGTACACGTACCAGCAAGTAGCAAAGCGTTCTCTCCGATGATGCTACCCACCGGTAATAAGAGCAACCCCTCTCGGGCCATCTGTGACGCAGTAGGCTCACGCCCATGTACGGCTACGAGCAGAATCCGGGTGCCCAGCAGCAGTACGCACCGCCCCCGCAGGGCGGGATGCCGGGCGGCATGCAGGCCGGAATGCCCGGTGGGATGCCGGGTCCCGGCATGCAGGACGGCATGCAGGGCGGTTACGGGCAGCAGCCCCCGCTCTACCCGGAGCCCTCGCCGCCCTCCCTCGCCGACGCCGTGCGCGCCTTCACCACCGGCACGCTCGCGCCCGAGGACTTCCAGCAGATCTTCGCGACCTCCAAGGTCTACTGCCCGCGCGGCGACAACCCCGGCTTCCTGGCCCTGCACAACACCCAGCAGCCGGTCATCCCGATGTTCACCTCGCTCAAGGAGCTGCGGCGGTACGCGGGCAAGGAGTCGAAGTACTTCGTCATCACCGGCGCCGAGGTGATCGACCTGCTGCCCACCGGCTACGGCTTCGTGCTCGACATGGAGGGCGACCACCGGATGGTCTTCGACGCGAAGGCCGTGGAGCAGATGGTCGATTTCGCGATGCGGCGGATGTACGGCTGACGCAGCCTGGAGACAGGGAGAACGCCCGGGAGGAATTCCTCCCGGGCGTTCCGTGTTCTGGGTGGCAAGAAGTTCACCGTTCAACTAAAGTGGACGCCACGAGGTCGAAGAAGGCCGCTCTAGGAGGTCCCGTCATGCCCGCCGTGACTGTCGAGAACCCGCTCACCCTGCCGCGCGTCGCGGCCCCCGCCGACGCCGTCCCGCGTCCCGTGCTCGCCGTCACCACGGCACCCTCGGGGTTCGAGGGCGAGGGCTTCCCGGTTCGCCGCGCGTTCGCCGGGATCAACTACCAGTACCTCGACCCGTTCATCATGATGGACCAGATGGGTGAGGTGGAGTACGCGCCGGGCGAGCCCAAGGGCACCCCCTGGCACCCCCACCGCGGCTTCGAGACCGTCACCTACATCATCGACGGCGTCTTCGACCACCAGGACTCCAACGGCGGCGGCGGCACCATCACCAACGGCGACACCCAGTGGATGACCGCCGGCGCCGGCCTCCTCCACATCGAGGCCCCGCCGGAGTCCCTCGTCGTCAGCGGCGGCCTCTTCCACGGCCTCCAGCTCTGGGTGAACCTGCCCGCCGCCGACAAGATGATGGCCCCCCGCTACCAGGACATCCGCGGCGGCCAGGTCCAGCTGCTCACCTCCCCCGACGGCGGCGCGCTGCTCCGCGTCATCGCCGGAGAGCTCGACGGGCACGAGGGCCCCGGCATCACCCACACCCCGATCACGATGCTCCACGCGACCCTGCGGCCGGGCGCCGAGATCACCCTGCCCTGGCGCGAGGACTTCAACGGCCTCGCGTACGTCCTCGCCGGGCGCGGCAGCGTCGGCGTCGAGCGGCGACCGGTCCACACGGGCCAGACCGCCGTCTTCGGCAAGGGCGGCTCCCTCACCATCCGCGCCGACGAGAAGCAGGACGGGAACACCCCCGACCTGGAGATCGCCCTCCTCGGCGGTCAGCCGATCCGTGAGCCGATGGCCCACTACGGCCCGTTCGTCATGAACACCCAGGCCGAACTCCGCCAGGCCTTCGAGGACTTCCAGGCGGGCCGGCTGGGGACGATCCCGGCGGTGCACGGGATGGGCGAGTAGGGGAGACCGTACGGGTCGCGTACGGGCCCGGGTGAGGGTCGAGTGCGGGCCCGGGTGAGGGCCGAGTGCGGACCCGGGTGAGGGTCGAGTACGGGCCCGGGTAAGGGTCGAGTACGGGTACGGGGCGGGGCGCGAGCTCCGCCCCGTACCCGTGTGCGGGGGCGCGCGTCCTGCCCCCGGGCGGGCACGCGCGGGCCCCGCACTGACGGCCCGTCACCCGTACGCCCGTCAGCGCGCGACGACACGCCGACGGGCGTGGTCCGGTGGTCGGGTGCAGACGACGAGAGCGCTCCTTCCCGAACCCGCCCGCCGGTTCGCCGCCTGGTGCGTCGTCTTCCTGCTGGCCGCCGGGGTCGTCGCCGTCTTCATCTGGCTCTGCGTCGTCTTCAAGACGGCCGTCACCCCCGTCCTGCTCGCGATCCTCGGCACCGCCCTCCTCGGGCCGCTCTACCGGCGCCTGCTCCTGATGAAGGTCCGCAAGGGGCTGGCCGCCGCGCTCACCGTGGTCGCCGTCCTCGTCGTGGTCGGCGGCGCCACGTACATCGTCGTCGCCGCGCTCATCGACACCGGCGACCAGATCATCGCCTCGCTGCGGCAGGCGGCCGACGACATCGCCAAGCACTTCGGCGCGGCCGGGACCTCCCTCGACGACCTCGCCAAGAACGCCAAGACCCTCCTGGAGAAGTTCGGCGGCACCGCCGCCTCCGGGGTCATCAGCGGCATCAGCGTCGTCGGCCAGATGCTCACCACGGCCGCTCTCGCGCTGCTCCTCATCTTCTTCTTCCTGAAGGACTCCGACCGCGCCGCCGGCGCCCTGCGCGCCCTCGCCCCCCGCGCCACCGGCGACATGGCGGAGGCCATGGCCCGCCGCGCCTTCGAGGCCGTCGAGGGCTTCATGCGCGGCACCACCCTCGTCGCCCTCGTCGACGCCGTCCTCATCGGCATCGGCCTCGTCGTGCTCGACGTGCCCGGCGCGGTCGGACTCGCCGCGCTGGTCTTCGTCACCGCCTACATCCCGTACCTCGGCGCCTTCCTCTCCGGGGCCGTCGCCGTCCTGGTCGCCCTCGCCGACCGGGGCTTCGTCATCGCCCTGTGGGTGCTCGGCATCGTCCTGGCCGTCCAGGTCATCGAAGGGAACGTGCTCCAGCCGATGGTGCAGAGCCGCACCGTGCAGATGCACCCGGCGGCGGTGCTGCTGGCGATCACCGCGGGGGCGTCCGTCGCGGGCATCCTGGGCATGCTGCTCGCCGTACCGCTGACGGCGGCGGCGACGGGGGTCCTCAGCGAGCTGCGGAGGCGGTACGCGCCGGCGGTGGGTACGGAGGGCACGGAGGGGCCGGGCGCGGGGGCCGCGCAGCCCGGGGCCTGAGGCCCCGCGTCCTCAGGTCGCCGCCGGCTGCCCGCCCGGCTCGAACGAGGCCAGCATCTGTTCCAGGGCGGCCTGGTCGGGACCGACGAACGGGTCCACGTCCGGGGCCATCGTGATCGTGTCGATCATCGACGCCGTCATCCGTACGGCGGGCGGCAGATGGGTGGAGAGCACGATCTCCGGGGCCATCTCCCGCAGCGGGTCGATCGTCGCCCGGTACTTGGCCGGGTCCACGATCTGCACCCACGGACTGTCCACGCTCGCCCACAGCAGCTGGGCCTGCCGCAGCTCCTCCGGCTTGAGGTCGTTCGCGTGGCCGCTCTCCGCGAGTTCGGCGGTCGGCATGGGCCCGCCGAAGCAGTCGGAGCTGAAGCAGATCCGGGTCTTCTCGTCGTAGAAGCCGACCGTGGCGGGGTTGTCGAACAGCGGGGGCCGGAAGGCGCGCAGCATGCGGTCGCCCACGTCGAGGGACTGGCCGGGGTTGAGGAAGTACACGCGGTCCATCGGCAGCGGGCGTTCCGTGGTCATGATCCCGGCGCCGATGAAGGTGGTGACGACCTTCGCCCGGGGCGCGGCCACGAGCAGGTCGAAGATGCCGCCGGTGTGGTCGCGGTCGGGGTGGGTGAGCCAGATCCAGAGGATGTCGGCGGGGTCGACGACGGAGCCGAGGGTGTTGACGAAGTTCCGGTCGGCCAGGGAGAGCCCGGTGTCGACGACGACGGGCTCGGTGGCGGTGAGGACGTACGCGTTGGCCGGGATGTGCCCGATCCCGGGCACTTCGAGACTGTCGGCCAGCACGGTGGTGTCACTGCCGACCTTGTGGGTGTCCATGGCGAACTCCGTGGTCCCCCCGGGCGGCCGTACGACACCAGTCTGCGCCGTACGGGTGAGGGCCGCGCGGGGAGCCGCGGGCGGGCGCGTGCCCCGGCCGAGCCGCCCGCCCCGCCGCCCGCCAGGGCTACCCGCAGCAGCCCCGTCCCGAATCCGGTTCGTTCAGTTCGAACCAGATCGCCTTGCCCTCGCCGCGCGGATCGACGCCCCACGCGTCCGCCAGCATCTCCATCAGGACGAGACCGCGCCCGCTCGACGCCATCTCGCCCGGGTGCCGCTTGTGCGGCAGTTCGTCGCTGCTGTCGGAGACCTCGACGCGCAGCCGCCGGGCCTTCTCCGCGCAGGCGACCTCCGCGACGAGGAGCGCGTCGCCGTCCGTGTGGACGAGGACGTTGGTGACCATCTCGGAGACCATGAGGACCGCCGAGTCGAGCTGGTCCCCGTCCCCCCAGTCGTGCAGCAGCTGCCGCACCTGCTCCCGCGCCTCGGCGATCCGCTCCGGCTCGGCCTGGGCGATCGTCATGAGGGTGCGGCGCGGGGCCTCCGGCAGCGCGCCCCCGGGGCGGCGGGAGAGCAGCAGGACGGCGATGTCGTCCTCGCGGCGGTCGGCGAGCGGCCCGGTCGTGTGGTGCGAGCCCGGCCCGTGGACGGCCTCGACGAGCCCGTCGGCGAGCTGCTCCAGGTCCTGGCCGTCATGGGACTCCAGGAGGGCCCGGACCCGCTCCCAGCCGCTGTCCAGGTCGTGCCCGCCGGTCTCCAGGAGGCCGTCGGTGCAGATCATCAGGGTCTCGCCGGGTTCGAGGGTGAGACGGGTGGTGGGGTAGTCGGTGTCGGGGTCGATACCGAGGGGCAGACCGCCGGCGGTGGGCCGCAGGAGAACCGTTCCGTCGTTCATCCGCACCGCCGGGTCCGGATGCCCGGCGCGGGCGATGTCGACCGTCCCGGTCTCCAGGTCGACCTCCAGGTAGAGGCAGGTCGCGAAGCGCGGACCGGCGTCGCCCTCGCCGTCGTCGTCGCCGTCGGTGATCCCGTAGAGGAAGCGGGAGGCGCGGGCGAGGACCGCGTCGGGCCGGTGCCCCTCGGAGGCGTACGCGCGCAGGGCGATCCGCAGCTGCCCCATCAGCCCCGCGGCCCGTACGTCGTGCCCCTGGACGTCCCCGATGACGAGCGCGATGCGGCCGGCGCCGTGCCCGCCGGTCCGGGAGGTGCCGCCGGGCAGCCGGATCATGTCGTACCAGTCGCCGCCGACCTGGAGCCCGCCGCCGGTCGGCACGTACCGGGCGGCCACCTGGATGCCGGGGATGCCGGGCCCGAGGACCGGCATCATCGTCCGCTGCAGGCCGAGCGACAGCTCGCGCTCGGACTCGGCCACGCCCGCGCGTGCGAGGGCCTGGGCGAGCATCCGGGCCACCGTGGTCAGGACCGACCGCTCGTCGGGCGTGAACGCCACCGGGTGCTTGAAGGCGGCCATCCAGGCGCCCATGGTCCGCCCGGCGACGACCAGCGGCACGAAGGCCCAGGAACGGCGCCCGAACCGCTGGGCGAGCGGCCAGGTCACCGGGAAGCGGCGCAGGTACTCCTCGGGCGTCGGGAGGTAGATCGCGCGGCCCGTGCGGGCGACCTCCGCCGCCGGGTAGTCCGTGTCCAGGGACATCGACGAGAAGGGTCCCTCGTCGCCCTCGCTGTGCCCGTGGTGGCCGATGACGGTCAGCCGGTCGCCCGCCACGCCGAAGACGGCGAGCCCGTCGGGCGAGAAACCGGGCATCGACAGCGAGGCCGCGACCCGCAGCACCTCGGCCGTCGACCGCGCCTCGGCGAGCGCCCGCCCCGCGTCGAGCAGGAACGCCTCGCGGGAGCGGCGCCAGTCACCGGTGACGGGGGTCCGGGCGGCGGTCCCCGGCTGCTGCTCGGCGACCTCCTGGAGGGTGCCGACCAGCAGGTAGTCGTTCCCCTCGATGAGCGGCTTCGACCTGCTCCGTACGGTACGGATCACCCGCCCGTGCTCGTCCATGATCCGCAGCCGGGCCTCGGCGAGGGTGCCCTCGGCGACGGCGAGGTTGACGACCCCGTCGATCTCGTTCCAGTCGACCGGGTGGAAACGGGACCGCGCGGCCGCCTCGCTGAGCTGGACGGGTTCGGCGGGCAGCCCGAGCAGCCGGGCGGCCTCGGCGTCGAGCGAGACGATCCCGGACGCGTTGTCCCAGCGCCACAGGCCGGTCGCGATCGCGGCCAGGACGTCCTCGGTGCGCATTGCCCCACTTTATGAATATCGGACACCAGATCGCCACTGAGAGTATTCGAAAAGCGATCTTGGCCCGGCCGGTACTCTGGGTGGGTCTGCCCTCGTGTCCTGTGACATCCGTGACAGGGGCCACAAGGCAGCCGCCGACCCCAAGATCCCGAAGACTGGATGAACGACGATGCATCGGTACAGGTCCCACACCTGCGGCGAGCTCCGCGCCTCTGACGTCGGCACCGACGTCCGGCTGAGCGGCTGGCTGCACAATCGGCGCGACCTGGGCGGCATCCTCTTCATCGATCTGCGCGACCACTACGGCATCACGCAGCTCGTCGCCCGCCCCGGTACCGCCGCCGCGGAGGTCCTCGACAAGCTGACGAAGGAGACCGTCGTCCGCGTCGACGGCAAGGTCGTCTCGCGTGGCGCGGACAACGTCAACCCCGAGCTGCCGACCGGCGAGATCGAGATCGAGGCCGCCGAGGTCGAGGTCCTGGGTGCCGCGAAGCAGATCCCCTTCACCATCAACACCGACGACGGTGTGAACGAGGAGCGGCGCCTGGAGTACCGCTTCCTCGACCTGCGCCGCGAGCGCATGCACCGCAACATCATGCTGCGCTCCGCCGTCATCGCCTCCATCCGCTCCAAGATGGTGGCCCTCGGCTTCAACGAGATGGCGACGCCGATCCTCGCCGCGACCTCCCCCGAGGGCGCCCGCGACTTCGTCGTCCCGTCCCGTCTGAACCCGGGCAAGTTCTACGCGCTGCCGCAGGCGCCGCAGCAGTTCAAGCAGCTGCTGATGATCTCCGGCTTCGACCGGTACTTCCAGATCGCGCCCTGCTTCCGCGACGAGGACGCCCGCGCGGACCGTTCGCCGGGCGAGTTCTACCAGCTCGACGTCGAGATGAGCTTCGTCGAGCAGGAGGACGTCTTCCAGCCGATCGAGAAGCTGATGACGGAGATCTTCGAGGAGTTCGGCAACGGACGCCACGTCACGTCGCCGTTCCCGCGGATCCCGTTCCGCGAGTCGATGCTGAAGTACGGCAACGACAAGCCGGACCTGCGCACCGCCCTCGAACTCGTCGACATCTCCGACGTCTTCGAGAACTCGGAGTTCAAGGCCTTCGCCGGCAAGCACGTCCGCGCGCTCGCCGTCCCGAACACGGGCGAGCAGCCGCGCAAGTTCTTCGACCAGCTGGGCGACTTCGCGGTCTCCCTCGGCGCGAAGGGCCTGGCCTGGGTCCGCGTCGGCGAGGTCCCCCACAGCCTTGACGGCGTGGGAGGTGCCCCCATCGCCCTGACCGGCCCGATCGCCAAGTTCCTCACCGAGGAGAACGTCAAGGTCCTGACCGAGCGCCTCGGTCTGGAGCCCGGCCACGCGATCTTCTTCGGCGCGGGCGAGTTCGACGAGGTCTCCAAGATCATGGGCCCGGTCCGGGTCGAGGCCGCCAAGCGTGCCGGCCAGTTCGAGGAGAACGTCTTCCGCTTCGCGTGGATCGTCGACTTCCCGATGTACGAGAAGGACGAGGAGACCGGCAAGATCGACTTCTCGCACAACCCCTTCTCGATGCCGCAGGGCGGCCTGGAGGCCCTGGAGACCCAGGACCCGCTGGACGTCCTCGGCTGGCAGTACGACATCGTCTGCAACGGCATCGAGCTGTCCTCGGGCGCGATCCGGAACCACGAGCCCGAGATCATGTTCAAGGCCTTCGAGATCGCGGGCTACTCGCGCGAGACGGTCGAGCACGAGTTCGCGGGCATGCTCCGCGCCTTCGAGTACGGCGCCCCGCCGCACGGCGGCATCGCCCCGGGCGTCGACCGCATCGTCATGCTCCTCGCGGACGAGCCCAACATCCGCGAGACGATCGCCTTCCCGCTCAACGGCAACGCCCAGGACCTCCTGATGGGCGCCCCGACGGAACTCGACGAGTCCCGCCTGCGCGAACTGAACATCCAGCTCCGCAAGCCGGTCGAGAAGAAGACGGTCGACATCACGGACGCGGTCCACCCGGACGCGGCACGCTAGTCGGCAGGACGCAGGAAGGGCCCGGAATCCACTCGGATTCCGGGCCCTTCGCGCTGGACCAGGGCGCCGCGCACCGGCGTCGGCTGGGCACCCGCTGGCGGCGCCTGCCCGCCCCACGTCAGGCCCTTCTGGTCCTCGCGCACTTGCGCTGCGGTGACACCTGCACCCGGCTGCTGCGGCGTTCGGCATCGGCCTGGCCACGGTCTACCGCTACATCCGCGAGGCCGTGGACTTCTGGCCCCGCGGCCCCACGCTCCGTCAGGCCATGGAGCGGGCGGAGGCCAAGGCACACGTGATTCTGGACGGCACCCTCCTGCCCATCGGCCGGATCGCCGGCGCCCGGCCGTTCTATTCCGGCAAGCACAAGAAGCACGGCATGAACGCCCAAGTCCTGGCCGACCCGTTCGGTCGGCTGCTGTGGGCGTCGGCCGCCCTGCCCGGCGCCGTGCACGCCTCATGGCCGCCCGTACCCACGGCATCATCGACGCCCTGGCCACCCTGAAGACTTGGCGCCTCCTGCGCAAACTTTGCTGCAGCACCACCCGCATCACCCACCTCGTGCAGGCAGTCCTCACCCTTCATCTCGAACCAGCCTGAAGCGGGAAGTGGCCCCGCAAGCGTGTGGGACGACGAATATCGCAGGACAACCCGAAGGACCACGCTGAACAATGCCCAGGTGGACTTCGTGATCGACACCCCCCGAGTGGAGGACGCCCCAGCCCTTGCCCACACCCTCCTGGCGGCCTGGCTACTGACCTACCCCAACCAGGACGCAGGGATCGACGAGGCATGGATCCGGGCGCAGCGCGGCGACGTGGTCACCGAAGAGGGCATCGCTCAGTGGCGGGAGTTCATCGAGGAGGCTGAGCGCCGGCCCGCACATCTCTTTTGCCGTGTCGTGCGCCAGGGGGACGAGATCATCGGCTTCCTGTGTGGGCGCCGCGACGAAGCGGTAAGTCTCGGACCGATGTACCTGCTGCCCCAGGCGCAAGGCCGAAGCATCGGACGCAACTTGATGACGGCATTCCTCACCTGGGCCAACGACGCACCCATCCGCCTGTGGGTTACTGCCTACAACGAGCGGGCCATCAACTTCTACCAGCACTACGGGTTCGAAGACACCGGCGAGCGGCACCTGTGGCGACACAAGCTGCCGAACCTCCGCATGGCCCGGACCTGCCCGCCGGAACAACGAGAAGACCAGCCCTGATCGGCTTCACTCCGGTCTGGCTGTGTCTGCCGGCGGATGGCCGTCGGGCCGGTGCGAACCCCGCTGGTGGGGCGGGACTTGGGCCGCCGGGCCCGGAGCCTCCGCCCCCGTGGCATCGCGTGCGGTTCGGGACGTCTTTGTCAGGTTGCCGGGGGGCGTGCCCCGGGGGTCAGCGGCGCCCCGCTCGGCAGGCTTCGCACTCGCCCGGTTCCGGGGCGCGGTAGGCGCGGTCGCAGGTGTCGCAGTTCTGGAGGGGGTGCCTCGTCCTCGGCTCCTGCGGGCGGAACGGCGGCAGGGGCGGGAGTTGGGCGTCCAGGCGGTGGGCCAGCAGGGCTGCCGGGCGGCGGAGGGGTTCGCGCGGGAGGTCGAAGGTCAGGACGCGGCGTACGGCGTCCGGAGTGAGCTCGCGTTCCAGCCAGCTGGCGACGCCGGGGGCGAGGTGCTCGGCCTCCGTGGCGGAGAGGTGCAGGCGGGGGTCCTCGCGGCGCAGGCCGGACAGGACGTCGAGGGCGGTGACGAGGAGGTCCGGCGTCGGGTACACGGGCTGCGGCACGGCGGGCAGAGCCTTGCGCTTCGGCGGCTCCGAGTCACGGACCGGCGGAATCGCCCGGCGGCCCAGAGGCCTCGGCCGGCTCTCCGGGGCCGCGTCGCCCGTCCGTCCCGGCCGGTTGCAGGAGACGGTACGGGTGACCATCCGCCCGCTCCCGGTGCGCTCACGCGTCCGGCGCAGGTAACCGTGGGTCTCCAGCTCGCGCAGCGCGGCGGCGATCCGCGTCGTGCCCTCGGGGAAGCGCTGCGCGAGGGCCTTGATGCCGACGGGAGCGCCGTTGGGCAACGACTGGATGTGCACGGCCAGTCCGATCGCCAGCAGCGACAACTCGGCGTGCTGGGCGAGGTGGTTGCCGATCACCGTGAAGCGGGTCGTGTGCCGGACGTTGTCGTGGACGACGCCTGCGGGGCGCTTGTGCGCGTGCGGGTGGTCTTCCGCGTCATTACGGGACGGGGCGGAGGTGCGCGCGCTAGTGTCGGAGGTACCCATGGGGGAAGTTGTTGCCTTCCTCGGTGGTCAGGCCCTCGCCAATGGGATGGCGTTCCCGGCGAGGGCTGACTCATGTCTGGCGGCATATGCCGATCGAGCTGAGCGTAAAGCAGGCAACCCCACCCGAATCCAACTCAGTTGGGTTCTTTCACCCGCATGAGTGACTGCCCGCCGTGGGGCGGGAGGGGTGGGGTTCGGTGGTGGTTCTTTCTCTCAGGTCATTGCTTGGAAAGACCGCCCGAATCACCGGATCCCGCACCCCTGAACTTCGGCGCCCGTGTCGTATCCGCTGGTCAGGGGCTCGGCAGAAAAAATCTCCCCGCAGCCGTCACACATCCCCTCCCCGCTCCGTCAGTGCGGTGTCCGGCTCGGTCGAGGCGGATACGGGAGAGGCTTGAGGAGCCGTTGCGATGTTCACCGAGATGTCCACCGAGATGTCCACCACCGCCGTCGTCGTCACCGCCGTCGCCGCGTTCATGGCCGGGTTCTCCGCCGCGGCGATCTTCTTCCGGGCCGCGTTCGTCGTCGAGCCCCTCGCCCAGTACGGCGTGCCCGAGTCGTGGTGGAACCTGCTCGGGGCCGCCAAGGCCGCCGGGGCCCTCGGGCTGATCGTCGGGTTCTACGTGCCCGTCATCGGGACCCTCGCCGCCATCGGGCTCATCCTGTACTTCGCCGGGGCCGTGATCACCATCCTCCGCGCCCGCTCGTACGGCCACGTGCCCTTCCCGCTGGTCTACATGGCGCCCGCCGTCGCCGCCCTCGCGCTGACCTGGTGACGGGTACGCGAAAGGCCGCCACCCCCGGAGTGCCCGGGGTGGCGGCCTTCGTCGTACGACCTGCGTACGTCAGTCCTTCTTCTCCTCCAGGCGCGGGAACAGCACCGCGCCCTTCGTCACCGTCGCGCCGGCCGGGAGTTGGCCCCACGTCGCCGACGACTGGACCGGCTGGGCCGCCAGGGCGCCCAGGGACGGCTCGGCGCCCAGGGACTCCCAGAGGGCCTGCGAGGTCTCCGGCATGATCGGGTTCAGCAGGACCGCGACCGCGCGGAGCGACTCGGCGGCCGTGTAGAGGATCGTCGCCAGGCGGGCCTTGCCCTCCGGGGACTCGTCCTTGGCCACCTTCCACGGCTCCTGCTCCGTGATGTAGCCGTTGACCTGCTTCACGAAGTCGAAGATCGCCAGGATGCCGGCCTGGAAGTCCAGCTCCTCGCCGATCTTCGCGTCGGCCGTCGCGACGGCCTTGGCCAGGCCGTCCTGGATCGCCTTCTCCGCGTCGCCGTCGGCCGCCGAGGCCGGCAGTTCGCCGCCGAAGTACTTGCCGACCATGGCCGCCACGCGCGAGGCGAGGTTGCCGTAGTCGTTCGCCAGCTCGGACGTGTAGCGGGCGGAGAAGTCCTCCCACGAGAACGAACCGTCCTGGCCGAAGGCGATGGCCCGCAAGAAGTACCAGCGGTACGCGTCCACGCCGAAGTGCGAGGTCAGGTCCTGCGGCTTGATGCCGGTCAGGTTCGACTTCGACATCTTCTCGCCGCCGACCATCAGCCAGCCGTTGGCCGCGACCCGGCCGGGGATCGGCAGGCCCTGCGCCATCAGCATCGCCGGCCAGATCACCGCGTGGAACCGCAGGATGTCCTTGCCGATGAGGTGCACGTCCGCCGGGAAGGTCGCGTCGAACTTCTCCGGGTTCTCGTTGTAGCCGACGGCCGTCGCGTAGTTCAGCAGCGCGTCGATCCACACGTAGATGACGTGCTTCTCGTCCCACGGCACCGGGATGCCCCAGTCGAAGGTCGAGCGGGAGATCGAGAGGTCCTCAAGGCCCTGCTTGACGAAGTTCACGACCTCGTTGCGGGCCGACTCCGGCTGGATGAAGCCCGGGTTCGCCTCGTAGAACTCCAGCAGCTTCGGGCCGTACGTGCTCAGCTTGAAGAAGTAGTTCTCCTCCTTGAGGATCTCCACCGGCCTCTTGTGGACGGCGCACAGCTTCGTGCCGTCCTCCGCCTCGATGAGGTCGCCGGGGAGCTTGAACTCCTCACAGCCCACGCAGTACGGGCCCTCGTAGCCGCCCTTGTAGATCTCGTCCTTGTCGTACAGGTCCTGCACGAACTCCTGGACGCGGTCCGTGTGGCGCTTCTGCGTCGTACGGATGAAGTCGTCGTTCGCGATGTTCAGGTGCTCCCAGAGGGGCTTCCACGCCTCTTCCACGAGCTTGTCGCACCAGGCCTGGGGCGTGACGTCGTTCGCCTCGGCCGTACGCATGATCTTCTGACCGTGCTCGTCCGTGCCGGTGAGGTACCACACCTTCTCGCCGCGCTGACGGTGCCAGCGCGTGAGCACGTCGCCTGCGACGGTCGTGTAGGCGTGGCCCAGGTGAGGAGCGTCGTTGACGTAGTAAATGGGGGTCGTGACGTAGAACGCCTTCGCCCCCTGCTTCTCGGATCCAGTGGCCGCCATGGTCGAAATCCTAACCGTCGTACGAAGATCCACTCACATCGATAAACCCCGGGGCCGGCGGCGGGGACCGGGTGGGGAGGATGGACCCATGCGCGTACTCGTAGCCGAGGACGAGCGGGACCTCGCCGCGCTCGTCGCCACCGGCCTGCGGCGGGCCGGATTCGCCGTCGACGTCGTCCACGCCGGCGACGACGCCCTGGACGCGGCGGGGCTGTGCCCGTACGACGTCCTCGTCCTCGACCGCGACCTGCCGCGCGTCCACGGCGACGACGTCGCCCGCCGGCTCGTCGCCGCCGGATCCCGTACGCGGATCCTCATGCTGACCGCCGCCACCTCCGTCGAGGACCGGGTCGACGGCCTCGACCTCGGCGCCGACGACTACCTCGGCAAGCCCTTCGAGTTCCCCGAGCTGGTCTCCCGCGTCCGGGCCCTGCGCCGCCGCTCCGCCCGCCCGCCGCTGCCCCCGCTCCTGGAGCGGTACGGGCTCCGCGTGGACACCGTCCGGCGGACCGCCACCCGCGACGGGCGGGACCTCGGCCTCTCCCCTAAGGAGTTCTCCGTCCTCCAGATCCTCCTGGAGGCCGAGGGGGCGCTCGTCTCCGCCGAGACCCTCCTCGACCGCGCCTGGGACGCCCACACCGACCCCTTCACCGGCGCCGTCCGCGTCTGCATGAGCAAACTGAGGACGAAGGTCGGCGAGCCGGCGCTGATCAGGACCGTGCAGGGCGTGGGGTACCAGCTGTGACGGGCGACCAGGGATATCTGGGCTCCGGGTCCACCATCCGTACGCGGATCGCGCTCGTCTACGGCGGTGTCTTCCTCGTCCTCGGCACGGTGCTGCTGCTCGTGGTGAACCTGCTGGTCCTCGCCGGGACGGACGACGAGACCGAGGCGATCGTCGCGCGCGCGAACGGGACGGCGGGCGGAATGACAGGCGCGTCGGGGGGCGGGTCGGGGGGCGGTGTCGCCTTCGTCGGGGCGTCCGCGCTCGGCGACGACATCAGCCGGGCCGCCGGCGAGCAGATGCTCATGTGGTCCGGGCTCGCGCTGCTCGTCATGGCCTGCTGCGCCGTCGTCGTCGGCTGGTGGACCGCCGGGCGGGTGCTGCGGCCCGTCCACGAGATGACCGCCCGCGCCCGCCGCCTCTCCGAGCGCACCCTGCACGACCGGATCGCCGTCCGCGGGCCCGACGACGAGCTCAAGGAACTCGGCGACACCATCGACGCGCTCCTCGGCCGCCTGGAGACCGCCTTCGACAGCCAGCGCCGCTTCATCGCCAACGCCTCCCACGAGCTGCGGACCCCGCTCGCCACCCAGCGCGCCGCGATCCAGGTCGGCCTCGACGAGGACTGCGGCGTACGGCAGGTGCTCCTCGACGCCAACCGCCGCAGCGAACGCCTCATCGACGGGCTGCTGCTCCTCGCCCGCAGCGAGCGGGGGCTCGCGGAGCGGGACGACGTACGGCTGGGGGAGGTCGTCACGGAGGAGTACGCGGACGCGTGCGTGAGCGACGGCGGCGGGGTCGTCCGGGGGAGCCGGGTGCTGCTCGGGCAGCTCGTACGGAACCTCGTCGCGAACGCCGTCGCGTACAACGTGCCCGGCGGAACCGTCGACGTACGGGTCGAGGGCGGGGTGCTGACCGTGGCCAACACCGGGCCGGTCGTCCCCGCCGACCAGGTCGAGGCGCTCTTCGAGCCCTTCCGGCGGGGCGAGGGCCGGGACCGCACGGGGCCCGGCGCGGGGCTCGGGCTCTCCATCGTGCGGTCGATCGCCGTCGCGCACGGCGGCGGGGTACGGGCCGTGGCGCGCGGCGCGGAGGAGGGCGGCGGGCTGGCGGTGACGGTGACCCTGCCGGTCACCGCCACCGCGCCCGGTTCCCGCTCCTAGAGCTCCAGGCCCGCGAGCAGGCCGCGGTAGAACGCGGCGTGCGCGGTCTCCACGGGGGTCGCGCCCGCGAAGTACGTGCCGGTACGCGGGGTGCCGTCGAGCTTCCGGACGAAGTCGAAGGCCTTGTTGTCCTCCTCGCCCCAGGCCACGAAACGCCAGTGCAGCGGGCGGTCGGCGGCCTCGGCCAGGGCCTGCGTGGCCGCCGTCTTCGACTCCGGCGCGCCGTCCGTCTGGAACACGACCAGTGCGGGGCGGGACGGGTCCGCCTTCTCGTGGTGGGCGAGGACCTCCTCCACGGCGCGGTGGTAGTTGGTGCGGCCCAGCCGGCCGAGGGTGGCGTTGACCTCCTCGACGTGGGTGGGCGTGAGGGTGGCCGGGGTCAGCTCGACCGTGCCGTCGATGTCCGTGGAGAAGAACACGGTCGTGACGGTGGCGGCCTCGTCGAGGTGCGCCGCGAGCGCGGTGACCTGCTCGGCGAGCCGCTGCACGGAGCCGTCCTTGAAGTACCCGCGCATCGACCCGGAACGGTCGACGACCAGGTACACGGCCGCCCGGCTCCCGCCCAGCCCCTGCTTCTTGAGCTGCGCGCCGGCGGCGTTGTAGGCGTCGGCGAGGTGGGGGGCGAGCGACTTGAGGCGGGGGAGGGGGAGAGCGGGGGTGTCGGATGCGGGCTCGGCGTGGGCCTCGGCGGCCGGCGGCTCGGGCTGTGCGTCGGCCTGCGGCTCGGACTCCGGCTGGGCTTCGGCCTCGGGCTGCGCTGCGGCCTCCGGCTCGGTGGCGGGCTCCGGCTGCGCTTCGGCCTCCGGCTCCTCCGGGGCTTCGGCGGTCTGCGGCTCCGGCTCGGTGGCGGCGACCGTCTCGGCCTCCTCCGGCTGCGGGGCCGCCTCGGTGGCCTGCGCCTCCGGCTCGGCCTTGACCTCCGGCTCGGCCTTGACCTCGGCCTCGGGCTCCGCCGTGACGGCGGCGGGGGCGATGTCCTGCTCCTCCGGAGCGGCTTCGGCCTCGGGTGCGTCCGTCTGCGGCGTCACCGTCGTGTCGGCGGCCTTGGCGGCGGGCTCCGCCGCCTCCTCCTGCTCCTCCGGAGCGAGTTCGGACGCGGGCGCGTCCGCTTCAGCGGCCGTCGTGGTCTCCGCCGTCGCGGCGACCTCCTCGGCGGCGTCCGTGGCCTCGTCCACCGGCTCCTCGGCGGCCTCGGGCTCGACGGCCGTCTCCTTCGCGGCGGCCTCGGCCTCCGGCGCCTCCTCGGGTGCCTCGGCCACCGGCTCCGCCGCATCCGCGACCGGCGTCTCCGCCGGCTCCGTGACCGACGGCTCCGACGGCGCGGCAGCCTCAGCAACAACCTCCGCCTCGACGGCAACCTCGGCCTCAGCGGCAGGCGTCTCCGCCTCCGCAGCGACAACCTCAGCCTCAGGCGTCTCCGCCTCAGCGGTGACAACCTCCGCCTCAGCCACCGCCGCAGGCGTCTCCGCCTCCGCAGCGACAACCTCAGCCTCAGGCGTCTCCGCCTCAGCGGTGACAACCTCCGCCTCAGCCCCAGCCGTCCCCGCCTCCGCAGCGACAACCTCGGCCTCAGCCGCAGGCGTCTCCGCCTCCGCAGTGACAACCTCAGCCTTAGGCGTCTCCGCCTCCGCAGCCACAACCTCCGCCCCAGCCCCAGCCGCAGGCGCCTCCGCAGGCGTCACCGCTCCCGCCCGTGCCCTCGGGATCTGGGGGTTGTCGAACGACGCCGCCACCAGGTCGTCCGCCGCGCGGCGGGCCGCCGCTTCCGGGGCCTCCGGGGTGTCGGGGGACGTGGACGTGGTCTCACGCGTCTGGGACGGGACGGAGGTCGCCGGGGAGTCCTCGCGGTCCCGGCCGAACACCTTGCGCAGCATGCTCCGAATACCCATGAGCGAACCCTTTCGCATGAGTGGGGTGCGTGTGAATGTCCGTACTGGGCGTTTCGGGAATTTCATCCCTGGCCAGGGCGGACACGTAAGGTTAGCGGCCACACCCTCCCTCCCCGGTGACCCGGTCGCCCCCGGATGCCGTGCATTCATTCGGCGTTCACTCCTCGGCCGTCCCCGTGCAGACGTGCGCACATAGCGTCGCGGCCGAAGCCATCCCGACACCATGTCGGCGCAGTGTGCGCCGGAGGAGGACGAAGTGCGCAAACTGCTGCCGCTGCTGAGCACGAACCCCCACGGAGGCGGCCGTTCCGCTCTCACCTGCCGCTACCGCTGCGGTGACGCCTGCTTCCACGAGGTGCCCAACACCAGCGACAACGAGTACGTCGGCGACGTCATAGCCGGTGTCCTCTCGCGCCGTTCCGCCCTCCGCGCCGCCGCCGTCGTGACGGTCGCCTCCGCCGCAGGCGGGGCCCTCACCCTCGGCAACGCCCCCGCCGCCGAGGCCCACTCCCCGAAGCCCGGCCACGGCAACGGCCACGGCAACGGAAAGGCCGACGGCGCCCGCGGCCTCCGCTTCGCCCCCGTCGCGCCCAACACCGCCGACCGGGTCACCGTCCCCGCCGGCTACTCCCAGAACGTGGTCATCCGCTGGGGCGAGCCCATCCTCCGCGGTGCCCCCGCCTTCGACTCCGAGAAGCAGTCGGCGAAGGCCCAGGCCGGCCAGTTCGGTTACAACAACGACTTCCTCTCCCTGCTGCCGCTGCGCGGGGAGCACGGCCGTCAGGTGCTCGTCGCCAACCACGAGTACACCGACGAGGTCCTGATGTTCCGCGGCTACGACGCCGCCAACCCGACCCGCGAGCAGGTCGAGGTCGCCTGGGCCGCGCACGGCCTCTCGGTCGTCGTCGTCCAGGAGGAGCGCCGTACGGGCAAGCTCACGCCCGTCACCCGCCACCACCTCAACCGCCGTCTGCACACGACGAGCGAGTTCGAGGTCACCGGACCGGCCGCGGGCAGCGCCCTGCTGAGGACCTCCGCCGACCCCGAGGGCCGTACCGTCCTCGGCACGCTCAACAACTGCGCCGGCGGCACCACCCCGTGGGGCACCACCCTCCACGGCGAGGAGAACTTCAACCAGTACTTCGCCAACGGCTCCAGCGCCACCGACAAGCGCTACGGCATCGGCACCGGCGCCACCGAGCGCAAGTGGGAGCGGTTCGACAGGCGCTTCGACCTCAAGCAGGAGCCCAACGAGGCCCACCGCTTCGGCTGGGTCGTCGAGCTCGACCCGTACGACCCCGACTCCACCCCCCGCAAGCGCACCGCGCTCGGCCGCTTCAAGCACGAGGCCGCGCAGCCCCGTCTCACCGAGGACGGCCGTCCGGTCGTCTACATGGGCGACGACGAGCGCTTCGACTACTTCTACAAGTTCGTGTCGAGCAAGCGGATGAAGAAGGGCGGCTCGCGGTCCGCCCACGAGCACAACCTCACGCTGCTCGACGAGGGCACGCTGTACGTCGCCAAGCTCACCGGCGACTCCCCCGCCGCCGAGATCGACGGCACCGGCAAGCTCCCGGGCGACGGCGAGTTCGACGGCTCCGGCGTGTGGCTCCCGCTCGCCACCGCCGGCCCCGACGGCGCCGTCTCGCACGTCCCCGGCATGACCGCCGAGGAGGTGTACGTCTTCACCCGCCTCGCCGGTGACAAGGTCGGCGCCACGAAGATGGACCGCCCCGAGGACGTCGAGCCGAGCCCCCGCACGGGCCGCGTCTACGTCGCGCTCACCAACAACTCCGACCGCGGCAAGGCCGGCAAGGCCCCCGCGGACGAGGCCAACCCGCGCAACCTCAACAAGCACGGGCAGATCCTCGAACTGGCCGAGCACTGGGACGACCCGTCCTCCGACGGCTTCGCCTGGCGCCTCTTCCTCGTCGCGGGCGACCCGAACGACCCGGCCACGTACTTCGCCGGCTTCCCCAAGGAGAAGGTCTCCCCGATCTCCTGCCCGGACAACGTGGCCTTCGACCCGCACGGCAACCTGTGGATCTCCACGGACGGCAACCAGCTCGGCTCGCACGACGGCCTGTTCGGCGTCGCCACCCGCGGCGAGCGGCGCGGTGAGCTGAAGCAGTTCCTGACCGTCCCGACGGGCGCCGAGACCTGCGGCCCGATCGTCCAGGACCGCCGCGTCCTGGTCGCCGTGCAGCACCCGGGCGAGATCGACGGCGCCTCCGTCGAGAAGCCCGCCTCGGTCTGGCCCGACGGACCCGGCAGGATCGTCCGCCCGTCGGTCGTCGCCGTCTGGCGCACGGACGGCGAGGACATCGGCGTCTGATCCGGGCGCGGGCCCGGGGGCGGAGAGCCTCACTCCACCCCCGGGCCCCAGCCGTGACCCCGGGCCTCACTCCACCCCCAGGCCCTCCCTGAACCGTACGAACTGCTCCTCCGGGTCCCCCGTGTACGCCCACGGCACCCACGCCGCCCGGGTGCCCAGCATCCCGAGCAGCTCCCGCGCGATCTCCACCTGGCCCGCGTAGCACGCCGCGTGCGCCAGGAAGTTGAGGTCCCCGACCTCCTCCGGCGCCACCGGGCTCCCGGGCTCCCGGCCGCCGATCCACCGCGCGTGGGTGCGCCGCAGCTCCGTCACCGCCAGCTCGTGCTTCCAGTGCTGGTCGAAGCCCCGCACCGGGCCGCGCCCGAGCGCCCCGTCCGCGATGTACCGGTACTCCTCCACCCGCGCCACCTGCACGAGCACCGGCAGCGAGGAACCGGGCGGCGCCACGCCCGCCGCGTCGCGGGCGAAGTCGTACATGCTGCCGTGCGTGCCGTGCCACCGCGCCGACCAGTAGCGCAGCACCTGGATGTGGCCCTCGGTGTTGTACGGGTCCCGGCGGCGCAACTCGTCGAACCAGTGCCGCAGTTCCCGGCGCGCCACGCCGCCCTCGTACAGCCGCGCCACCGAGAGCAGCGACACCCACGGCATCGGGTCGGCGGGTGCCGCCTCCGCCGCGCCCCGGCAGGCGTCGACGGCGGCGTCGATCCGGCCCCGGTCGATCGCCGCGCCCCGGCCGGCCGCGATGGCCGCGTCGAAGACGCGTACCACCTCGGTCGCCGCCCGCAGCACGGCCGCGTCGGGGTTGCGGGGTTCGGCGGCCCGCCAGGTCTCGACGGTGGAACTGCCCGCGGCGGCGTGCGAGAGGAGCCGCAGCCGGTGGGTGCGGCGCGCCCAGTCCTCCCCGGTGGCGGCGAGCAGGTCCCGTACGCCCTGCCAGCGGCCGATGACGATGTCGTGGCGGGCGTCGGTCAGCGCGCGGTCCCCGAAGTCCGGGTCGAAGTCGGGCGCGAAGCGCTCCGGACGCGCCGGGCGCGTGGAGCGGCGGCGTACGGCCATCGGGGGCCTCCTTCGGTGTCGGCTGCCGTCAGAAGTCGGTTCGCGCTGTCCGCGCCTGGGGTTCGGGGCGTCAGAAGTCCGTCGCGTAGCTCTTGTCGCGCGTCGCCGCACGCGTGCGCGTGGCCGGGCCCGAGCCCTCCGCCGCGGCCATCGCGGCGATCGCGTCCAGCCGGGCCGGGCGGTAGTAGTCGCTGCCCTTGCGCCAGTACACGAGGAGCGGGACGACTCCGGCGAGCAGGCCGCCGAGGCCGATGGTGAGGGCGGTCGTGGAGAGTTCGCCGAGGGATTCGACGAAGGCCCAGAGCATGAACGCGGAGCCGAGCAGCGGCCAGACGCCGCCGAGCAGCAGGTTCCGTACGGAGCGGAAGAGGACCGCCTTGTACGCGACGACGGCGGCGATGCCGGCGAGGCCGTAGTAGAAGGCGATCTGGAGTCCGATCGCGGAGACGGCGTCGCGGAGGAGCTGCTGCACGGACCCGGCGGCCGCGGCGGCCGCGAACATGAGGAGGGCGGCGGCGCCGACGGCGACGACGGCGACCCAGGGGGTGTTCCAGCGGCGGTGCACCCGGCCGAGCGCGGCGGGCAGGGTCCGGTCGCGGCCCATCGCGAAGAGCGAGCGGGTGACCTGGAGGAGGGTGGTCTCCAGGGTGGCGACGGTGGACAGGACGACGGCGACGACGAGGAGTTTCCCGCCGACGCCGGGCCAGATCTCCTGGCCGAGGACGGCGAGGACGTTGGGTCCGGCGGTACGGATCTCCTCGGCGGTGAGCAGGACGTTCACGGCGACGGTGAAGGCCTCGAAGAGGAGGAACACGAAGCCGACGCCGATGAGCGCGGCGAGCCCGGCGGTGCGCCGGCTGTCGCGGGTCTCCTCGCTGAGGTTGCTGGTGACGTCCCAGCCCCAGTAGTAGAAGGCGGCGATGAGGGCCCCGGCGGCGAAGCCCTGGGAGCCGTCGAAGCCGCCGATCCCGAACCAGGACCAGTCGAAGGCGGTGGCCCGGCCCCGGTGGGCGACGGCGGCGAGGACGAAGCCGACGAGGATCAGCATCTCGGCGCCCGACATGATCAGTTGGGCCCGGACGGTGAGCCGGGCGCCGCCCAGGACGACCAGCAGCATCATC
Organism: Streptomyces sp. Root1304; assembly: GCF_001426405.1. GTDB lineage: Bacteria > Actinomycetota > Actinomycetes > Streptomycetales > Streptomycetaceae > Streptomyces. Next base: position 407,795 of record NZ_LMEP01000024.1, read on the forward strand.
AGGAACCAGCCGGCGCCGACGGCCGCCGCGAGCGGGGTGTTCTCCGCGAGGTGCGGGTCGATCAGGGAGAGCGTGAGCGATCCGGCGGGCAGCGAGCCGGCCACCATGAAGACGGTGGCGGCGCAGACCAGCGCCCAGCCGGAGAGGAAGCCGAGGAAGGGGTGGAGGGTGCGGCCCACCCAGGAGTAGCCGGCGCCCGCGTTGACGTCGATCCGCCCGAGGCGGGCGTAGGCGAGGACGATGCCGAGCATCGGTATCGCGCAGTAGAGCAGGGCGGCGGGCCCCGCGAGGCCGACGGCGCCGAAGAGGACGGCGGTGGTCGCGGCGAGCGAGTAGGCGGGCGCGCTGCCGGCGACGGCCATGACGATCGTGTCGAAGGTGCCGAGGACATTGGGCTGGAGCCCTCTGTTCGTCGTGGTGCGCATGGCGGGTCCTCGGGGCGCGGGGGTGAGGCAGGGCGAAGTGGCCCGTCCGCCGGGCCGGTTGCCGGCGGCGGCGGGCGCGGATCACGGTGAATCGAGCGCATCGTAGTCGCCCCGGTGGGCTGCGGTAACGGCGGTGGGGAGGGTTCCGTTCCGTGACCGCCGGTAAGTCCTCCCGTACGCCCCCCGGGGCAGGTTTACCGCAGGTCGGGACCGGCGATGGCGCGGGCCGCGCGGACCTCCTGACGGAGTGGCGCGAGGACTCCGTTCTCGTCGCCGGGCAGCTCGGTGCGGACCTCCACGAGGGTGTCGGTGCCCCGGAGTCCGTCGGCGAGTTCGCGCAGTTCCCGCTCGACGTCGGCGACCTCGGCGGGGTCGGGTGCGGGGGCGCCGTGGTTGACGCGGATGCGGGCGGCGGTGGTGGCGTCCACGATCCGTTCGACGGCGACGACCAGCGGCCACCAGGCTGCGGCGCGGGGGCCGGTGGGCGGGGGTTCGGTCAGGGCGCGCTGGAACTCGGAGCGGACGGTGGACAGGTCCCGGTAGAGCTTCCGCCGGGCCCGGAGCCGTCCGCCCTGGTCGGTGGGGTCTCCGGCGAAGGCCCGGCTCACATAGGCGGCGGTGTCGGCGACGGCGTCCGCGAGCCGGTCCCCGACGCGGGAGTGCCAGGACTCGGGCCAGAGCAGGTAGCCGGCGACCAGCGCGATGCCGCAGCCGATGAGGGAGTCGTACAGGCGGGGCATGACCAGGTCGAAGCCCTGCTGGTTGAGGGTGTCGGAGAGCAGCAGGATGACGGGGGTGATGGCCGCCGTCTGGAAGGCGTACCCCTTGGCGGAGAAGGCCGGGATGAGGGCGGCGAGCACGCACATCACGGGCACGTCCCACCACCCGCGCGGGACCTCGGCGAGGACCAGGGCGGCGAGGAGGAGCCCGGCTGCGGTGCCGAGGGCGCGGAGCACGGCCCTGGAGAAGACCGAGCCGAAGTCGGGCTTCATGACGAAGGTGACGGTGAGCGCGACCCAGTAGGAGCGGGGCACGGCGATCAGCGAGACCAGTGCCTGGGCGAGTCCGACGCAGAGGGCGAGGCGGAGCCCGTACCGCCAGGAGGCCTCGGAGAACAGGACGGCGCGGGAGGTCCGGCGGACCCGGACGCGCAGCGCGGCGGGGCGGCCGAGCCGGTCGTCGACGTTGTAAGGATCGGGTTCGGGTTTGTGGACGACGGCGGCGGCGTGCCGCAGGGCGTGGTCGACGGCCTTCTCGGCGGGCCGCTCGGGGGTCGGCAGCTCCAGCACGGGGTCCCCGGTGCGGCCCTCCTCGACGGCGTCGGCGAGCTCCCGCACGGCCGCCGCGACCGAGGGCGGCAGCGGCCCGTAGAGCTGGGCGCGCAGCTGGGCGGCGGGGGCGGCCTCGACGAGCGGGATGACGACGTTGAGCTGGGCGAGCAGCCGGACGAGGGTGGGGGCGCGGCCGTGCTGGCGGGCGCGGCGGGCGAGGACGAGGTCGTAGGACTGGTTGAGCGAGGCGGTGACGGCGTGCCGTTTCTCGTCGTACTCGGCGGTCCCGGTGGCCTCGTACAGCTCGGCGACGGCCCGGTAGGTGGCGGCGACGGCGGCGCGTTCGGGGGCGGCGCGGCGCAGCGGCCAGCCGAGCAGGGTGAGGACGAGGACGAAGAGCCCGCCGAGGGTGAGGAGCAGGGGCGCCTTCCACCAGGGGTCGGGCATGGGGAGTCCGGCGCCGACGACGGCGTTGAGGAGCAGGAGCAGCCCGGAGACGGAGGCGACGGCGCCGATCGAGGAGATCATCCCGGAGACGAGCGCGACGAGGGTGAGGGCGCCGACGGCGAGCCAGCCGTGGCCGAAGACGAGGGTGCCGAGGGTGACGCCGACGGCGCCGAAGAGCTGCGGGACGGCGATGTTGAAGATCCGCATCCGGTAGGCGTCGGCGGTGTCGCCGATGACTCCGGAGAGGGCGCCCATGGAGACGAGGGCGCCGTAGGCGGGCTGCCCGGCGGCGAGTCCGACGGCGAGCGGCACGGACAGGGCGACGGACGCGCGCAGGACGGCGGCCCAGGGGATCGGCGAGGGCGCCGGCCGGAGCCCGGCGGTCAGCCAGGCGGGCGGATTGAGCCGAACGGTACCGGGGCCTGCGGGTCGATCCATGTGCCTAACGTACTGGCCGGGGCAGGGGGGTGGCGGGGCGCGGCCGACCGTGCCCCCGGCACCGGTCCGGTCCTTCGCGGCGGTTCAGTTGCGGTACGACTCGACCTCGGTCGCCGGGCGGACCGCCGCCGTGTCCGGGTCCTCGCCGAACTCCGCTTTCGCGCGTCGCTGGCGCAGCAGGTCCCAGCACTGGTCCAGGCGGACCTCCAGGTCGGCGAGGCGGGCCCGTTCCTCGGGGAGGAGGCCGCCCGTGCGCTGTCTCAGGGCGCGTTCCTCCTCGACGAGGGCGCCGATGTCGTCCAGGATCTCCTCGTTGTCCATGCCCTCCAGCGTGGCGGATCAGCGCCCGGCGTGCAGGTCGAGATCGGCCAGGAGCGCCCGGTGGTCCGTTCCGGCGAGGTCGAGGAAGCGGGTGCCCCTGACGGTGAAGTCGTCGGTGACCAGGACGTGGTCGATCTGGACGTACGGGGGCAGCGGGCCCTCCACGGGCCAGCTGGGGGTGCGGCCCGCGCCCGCGAGCCGGGCCGCGTCGTGGAGTCCGCCGCCGTCGAGGACGGCGCGGAAGGCGGCGTGGTCCTGGGAGGCGTTGAAGTCGCCGGCGACGAGCTGGGGGCCGCCGGGCGCGGTGGCGTCCCGCAGCTGTCCCAGTTCCCGTTTCCACAGGTCCACCTGGCCCGGCAGCGGCGGCATGGGGTGCGCGAGCTGGAGCCGTACGGTCCGGCCGCCGATCTCCGCCGTGGCGCCCGGCATGCCCATGGTCGTCGGGAGCATGTGCCAGTCGCGGAGCGGGAAGGCGCTGAGGATCACGGAGCCGGCCGAGCCGTCCTCCTCGACGGAGGCGTAGTGGGGGAGTTCGGCGGCGAAGGCCCGGGTGAGGGTGCGCCCGCAGGCGCGGTCGCACTCCGAGACGAAGACGAGCTGGGGCCGCTCGCGCCGGACGGCGGTGACGAGCGCGCCGGTGGCCCCGCTGAACTCGACGTTCGAGGCGAGGACCCGGAGCCGGGCCACCACGGGCCCCCGCGCGGTGGTGCGGTCGGGCCCGTAGGGCAGCACCGTCCAGACGGTGGCCGCGAGGACCACGGCGGCGACCGCCGCGAGGATCCGGCGGCGGGCGAGGGCGGCGAGCAGCAGTCCGAGGGCGGCGGGGACCGCGAACCAGGGGAGGAGGGAGAGCAGTTGGGGGACGGGCGTGACCGCGTCGGTGTCCAGCAGACGGCAGGCGGTGAGCACGGCGGGCGCGGCCAGGAGCAGCCCTGCGACCCAGGCCGTGACGCGGTGCCTGGGTCGGAGGGAGGGGTCGGGTCGGGGTGGGGCGGGACGCATCACGGGTTCGGCGGCGGGGGCTCGGTCCACGCCGTCAGTGTCGCAGGGCCTGTCCGATCTCCGCCTTCGTATCGCCGGAGAGGGTGCGGGTGCTGCGGGCCGTGCCGGTCTTGGACTTTCCGGCGGGGACACCGTCGATGTTCAGGACGACCGAGTCGAGGAAGTTGCCCTCGCCGTCCCGGAAGGTGACCAGGACGGTGTAGTCGGCGTCCTTGTCCTTGGGGTTGGTGGCGGTGATCTCGGCGACCGTGCGGTCGCCGTCGGTGCTCGTCGGTCCGGCGGTGACGTCGCCGGTGGCGTTCACCCCGTCCTTGACCTCCTTCATCTTCTCCTCGGCGGCCGACGCGGCGGCGGCCGTGGCGGAGGCGATGATGTCGCCCGCCGTCTCCTTGGCCTGGTCGCACCCGGTGAGGGTGAGCGTGGTGGCGGCGGTGAGTCCGAGGGCGATGCCCGCGAGGCGTCTCATGGGCCGCCCCCTCAGTACTTCTCGTCCGGGCCGTAGGCCTCGTCCGTGGCCAGGGCCCAGATCACGAAGACCGAGATGGCCATCGAGAAGAGCGCCCACCAGGGCTGGTACGGCAGGAAGAGGAACTGGAAGAGCAGATTCAGGGAGGCCAGGGAGATACCGGCGACCCGGCCCCACTCGGCGCCCTTGAGGATGCCGAAGCCGGCGATGGCGACCACGATGCCGAGGATGAGGTGGATCCATCCCCAGGTGGTGAGGTTGAACTTGAAGACGTAGTCGCCGACGCGGGTGTAGACGTCGTCCTCGGCGATCCCTGCGATGCCCTGGAAGACGTCCATGCACCCGGTGACCAGCATGAGGACACCGGCGAAGAGGGTGCCGCCGGAGGCCCAGGCGCCGGAGGTCGAGGGGGCCGGTTTGCGCGGTGGTGCCGTGTTCTGGCTCATGCCCCCATCGTCGGAGCGTTCGTACGGTTCCGAACGTTCAGTTGAGCCGAACGAGTGAGCGGAGGTAGCTCTCCAGTACGGCGTCGAACTCCTCGGTCCGCTCCAGGTTGGGCAGGTGCGCGGCCCGCTCGATCACGGCGAGCGTGGAGTCGGGGAGCAGCGCGTGCATGCCCTCGGCGTCCGCGACGGGGGTGTAGGAGTCGTCCCGGCCGACGACGACGAGCGCGGGCACGGAGACGGTGGTGAGCAGCTCGCGGTAGTCGGGGCGTTCGGCCCGGCCGCGCAGGGCGGCGGCGGCACCGGCGGGGTCGCTGGAGCGCATCATGCGGTGGACGTGCGGGGCCGCGTGGGTGTTGTACGGGGCGACCATCCGGTCCAGCACCTCGTCGGCGTACTCCCGCATCGCCTCCGCGCCGCCGGCGAGCAGCCGGTCGGCCATGGCGTTGCGGGTGGACCTGCCGTCCTCGGTCTCGGCGGCGGGGAAGGTGTCGGCGAGGACGAGGCCCCGGACGCGCCCGGGGTGGCGGCGGTAGAGCTCCATGGCGATCTGGCCGCCCATGGAGAGACCGGCGAGGACGAAGCCGTCGACCTCCAGCCGGTCGGCGAGGGCGACGAGGTCCTCGGCGAAGTCCCCGAGGAGGGTGCGGCGGGGGGCGGTCGCGTCCGGCTTCGCGCCGAGGGGCGTGCGGCCGTAGCCGCGCAGGTCCGGGGCGATCACCCGGTGGGTGCGGGAGAAGCGGTCGATCTGCGGCTGCCACATGGTGTGGTCGAAGGGGTGGCCGTGGACGAGGAGGAGGGCGGGGCCCTCGCCCCGGTCCTCGTAGGCGATCTCGGTGTCGGCGATGCGTGCGGTGTACATGACCGCAGGCTAGGGCCTGTCGTCAACGACGGGAGTGTGACGACAGGCCCTAGGTCAGCCGCAACTGCCGGGTGCGATGAGGTCGTTGTGCCCGGTGCGCCGGGGTCGGCCGACGGCGCTCCGGCACCGCGCCCACCCGGGCTCTCCTGCCGCGCCGCCGCCCTCCGGTTGCGACGGGCGGGGCCCGGGTGTGCCCTGGAGGGTGCGGGAAGCAGCAGGGGGGCGAGAGCGAAGGAGCTCCTGCCATGGCCGCACACGCAGCGGTGCCCACGCGGCGCCAGTTCAGTACGCACGGCTGGGGGCTCCCGGTCACGACCGGTGTCCTGTACGGCCTCTACGCGGCGACCGTCGCCCGCCAGGGCGGCCCCACCACCCTCGGGCAGCTGTGGCTCGGCATCGTGTCGGCCGTGGTCCTCGCCGGTGGCCTGTACGCCCTGCGGGCCTACGGCCACCGGCTCCCCCGCGAGCTGCGGGCCGCGGCCTGGGGCACCCTGACGGGCATCGCGGCCGGTTTCCTCTTCAGCCTGTCCGGCGCCAGCGTGCTGTCGTCGAGCGGGCTGGGCCTCACCTTCGCCGGGGTCGCCGCCGCCGGCTCGTACTACCTCTTCTACACCCACGAGGACGCGGCGGGCCGCCCCGCGCCGTACTGACCGGCCCCGCCCCTTCCGCCGTGGCGGCGGCGCCGGTGGTACGCGACCGCGACGGCGGCCAGCAGCACCGGCCAGGCCAGCAGCGGCGCGTAGCAGGCGATCAGCAGGGCGTCCTGGGCCGGTGAGGCCGGGACGCCCGGCCCCAGGCCCGCGTAGGAGGCGTACGCGCCCCAGCCCGCGATGGCGCACAGCCCCGCCACTCCGGCGAGGGCGGCGCCCGTCGCGGCCGTCGGGTTCACCCGGCGTCCGCCGAGGAACGGCAGCCGGCGGGGGAAGACCTCGCCCCAGGAGCGGACGAGCCCCAGGGTCAGGAAGGCCAGGAGTTCGGACACGACGCTGAGGGAGACCACGTACACCGACTCCCCGAAACGGAGGGGGCCGAGTCCGCTGTCCTGGGTGACCGGGAGTCCGGCGACCAGGGCGATCCGCCACAGGCCGGACGGGAGGGTGACGAGGGGGACGGCGTGGGCGGCCAGGACGGCCCAACGGGGCACGTCCGGAAGGGCCTTGAGCTTCATCATGCGTCCAGCCTCGCGCCGCGGCCGGTCCCGCACGTCGCCCCGGCGACCGGTCCGCCTCCGCCGCGCGGGGGAGACGGGGTCGTCCGGGAGTGACAACCCCGGGTGGTCGCTCCGACAACCGCGGGTTGTCGCTCGTGATCCGGCGCGGTCGGCCCGCCCGCGCGACCCTAGCGTCCGCGCGGAGTCGTCTGCTGGACGGCCCAGCGGTTGCCGTCCGGGTCGGCGAAGTAGACGAACGAACCCCACGGCAGGTCCGAGATCTCGCCGACCTCGATCCCGCGCGCGGTGAGCTCGCGGTGGGCCTCCTCGATGTCGGTGACGACGACCTGCATGTTGTCGAGGGAGCCCGGGGCCATCTCGGTGAGCCCCCTGCCGAAGGCGATCGAGCAGGCCGAGCCCGGCGGGGTCATCTGGACGAAGCGGATGTCCTCGCTGACGGTCACGTCGTGGTCGGCGTGGAAGCCGACCCGCTCGTAGAAGGCCTTGGCGCGGTCGACATCGGTGACGGGGACCGCGACCAGTTCCAGCTTGATGTCCATGGGGGCATCATGCGCCCGGCGCGGGCCGGGCGCACGACGCCGGGGCCGGGGCCGGTCGCCCGCCCGTCTCGCCCACGCGTCCGTGTCGCCTACGCGCCCGTCTCGCCCACGCGTCCGTCTCGCCTACGCGTCCGTGTCGCCTACGCGTCCGTCTCGCCCCGGACCACGACCACCGGGCACGGCGCGTGCTGGGTGACGTGCGAGGAGACCGAGCCGAGCATCGCCGCCTTGAAGCCGCTGTACCCCCGGTCGCCGACGACGAGCAGGGACGCGCCCTTCGCGGCGTCGAGCAGGGCCTGCGGGGCGTTGCCGCCGACCACCGTGCGGGTGGTGGCGGCGGCCTCCTGCGGGGTGAGGGTCTGGTCGATCGACTCGTCGAGGATCTGCTTCGCGAGCCGCTCGGGGTCGAACTCCGCCGGTACGCCGGGCATCAGCGTCGCCCACGAGGCCGGGTACTCCCAGCTGATCACCGTCTGCAGGGAGTCCCCGGTCAGGGCGGCCTGCCCGGCCGCCCACTTCAACGCCCTCAGAGCGGGCTCCGATCCGTCCACGCCCACCACGATCCTGCCGCCGGCCATGGCCGACCTCCGTTTCGCTGTCGGGAACCCCCGGAAGGGCCTCCCCCACAACGTAACAAACCGATCAATCCAGACGAAGGTCGGCCAACTGCTTCTCGAACGGGACGATCTCGTCCTCGTCCTCCCGGCGGCCGGGGCGCCCCGCGACCGTGTCGGCGAACTCGTTGCCCGCCCGGGTGATCCGGGTGGGCAGGCCCTCGGTGAACTCGTCGCCGCCCGAACCCCAGTCCTCCGAGGCCGCGTAGACGGCGGTCGGGACGACGAGGGCCCGCAGATAGGCGAAGAGCGGCCGCATGGCGTGGTCGAGGACCAGGGAGTGCCGGGCGGTGCCGCCGGTCGCCCCGATCAGGACCGGGGTGCCGGTCAGCGCGGCCGGGTCGATCAGGTCGAAGAACGACTTGAACAGACCGCTGTAGGAGGCCGTGAAGACGGGGCTGACGGCGATGACGCCGTCCGCGCCCGTCACCGTGTCGATGGCCTCCTGGAGCTTCTCCGAGGGGAAGCCGGTGACGAAGTTCTTCGCGATGTCGACGGCCAGGTCGCGCAGTTCGACGACCTGGACGTCGACGGCGTACTCCTGCTCGGCCAGCCGGTACCGCGCGGCCTGGAGGAGCCGGTCGGCGAGCAGCCGGGTGGAGGACGGGGCGCTGAGTCCGGCGGAGACGGCGACCAGCTTCAGGGTCTGCATGGGGTCAGACCTCCTTCGAGGCGAGGACGGCGGGGTGCAGCGGGGCGCTCTCCGGCACGCCGGCCGGGCGCAGGTTCGCGAACTCCTTGCGGAGCACCGGGACGACCTCCTCGCCGAGCAGGTCGAGCTGCTCCAGGACCGTCTTGAGCGGCAGTCCGGCGTGGTCGACCAGGAACAGCTGGCGCTGGTAGTCGCCCACGTAGTCGCGGAACGACAGGGTGCGCTCGATGACCTCCTGCGGGGAGCCGACGGTCAGCGGGGTCTCGCGGGTGAACTCCTCCATGGAGGGGCCGTGGCCGTAGACCGGCGCGTTGTCGAAGTACGGGCGGAAGTCCCGTACGGCGTCCTGCGAGTTCTTCCTCATGAACACCTGGCCGCCGAGGCCGACGATGGCCTGCTCGGGGGTGCCGTGCCCGTAGTGGGCGTACCGCTGGCGGTAGAGCCGGACCATCTTCTCGGTGTGCTGCTTGGGCCAGAAGATGTGGTTCGCGAAGAAGCCGTCGCCGTAGTACGCGGCCTGCTCGGCGATCTCGGGGGAGCGGATGGAGCCGTGCCAGACGAACGGCGGGACGCCGTCGAGCGGGCGGGGGGTGGACGTGAAGCCCTGGAGGGCGCTGCGGAACTTGCCCTCCCAGTCGACCACGTCCTCCCTCCACAGCTTGTGGAGGAGCGCGTAGTGCTCGATCGCGAGCGGGATGCCCTGGCGGATGTCCTGGCCGAACCACGGGTAGACCGGGCCCGTGTTGCCGCGGCCCATCATCAGGTCCACGCGTCCGTCGGCGAGGTGCTGGAGGGTCGCGTAGTCCTCGGCGATCTTCACCGGGTCGTTGGTGGTGATCAGGGTCGTCGAGGTGGACAGGATCAGGTTCTCGGTGCGGGCGGCGATGTGCCCGAGGAGGGTGGTGGGGGAGGACGGCACGAACGGCGGGTTGTGGTGCTCGCCGGTCGCGAAGACGTCGAGCCCGACCTCCTCGGCCTTGAGCGCGATGGCAACGGTGTTCTTGATGCGCTCGTGCTCGGTGGGGGTGCGGCCGGTGGTGGGGTCGGTCGTCACGTCGCCGACGGTGAAGATCCCGAACTGCATCGTGCTCACCTCTCGAGGTTCCTGGCTACTGCCCGACTTGTGGTTGAATCTTAAACCATCCGGCTCAACGGTGCCACCCCCCGTCCTATTCCGGCCCGTACCCTGGACCGCATGGCCGAGGAGAAGACGTACGACAACGAGCGCTGGAAGGAGCGGGGCGTGATGCTCCGCGTCTTCGTGTACGTCTTCGCGACACACGCCTTCGCGGGCTTCGTCTGGCTGCTCTTCTACGTGGGGCAGAACGCCCAGAAGTGAGCGCCACCACGTGCCGCCGGCCGGCGGCCCTCACGTAGAGTCCCCGACGTGAACGGTGCGATAGCGGTCGTCGGAATCGGCGCGGACGGCTGGGACGGACTCCCCGAGAGCTCCCGCCGCGTCCTGCGCACCGCCGAGGTCCTGCTCGGCGCCCCCCGCCAGCTCGGCCTCCTCCCCGGTGCCGACTGCCCCGGCGAGCGGATCACCTGGCCCTCCCCGCTCCGCCCCGCCGTCCCCGGACTGCTCGCCGCCCACGAGGGCCGCGAGATCGCCGTCCTCGCCAGCGGAGACCCCTCCTTCCACGGCATCGCCCGCACCCTCGCCGACGTCGCCGGCGCCGAGCGCCTCCGCGTCCACCCGCACCCCTCCTCCGTCTCGTACGCCTGCGCCCGCCTCGGCTGGCCGCTGGAGGCCGTCGAGACCGTCTCCCTCGTGGCCCGGCCGCTCGCCGCGCTCTCCGCCGCCCTCCACGACGGCCGCCGCCTGCTCGTCCTCAGCGAAGGCGCCGGGACCCCCGCGCTGGTCGCGGCCCTGCTCAGGGACACCGGCTGGGGCGGCACCCGCCTCCGCGTCCTCGAACAGCTCGGCGGCCCCGCCGAGCGGATCCTCGACGGGACCGCCGCCGACTGGCCGTACGAGCGGACCGACCCCCTCAACGTCCTCGCGCTCGACTGCGTACGCGGCCCGGAGGCGCTCCGGCTCGGTGCCGTGCCCGGACTGCCCGACGAGGCGTACGAGCACGACGGGCAGCTCACCAAGCGGTACGTGCGCGCGGCGACCCTCGCCGCGCTCGCCCCCGCGCCCGGCGAACTCCTCTGGGACATCGGCGGCGGCTCCGGCTCGATCGGCATCGAGTGGATGCGGGCCCACCGCTCCTGCCGGGCGGTCACCGTCGAGAAGTCCCCCGAGCGGGCCGCCCGCATCGCCCGCAACGCCGACGCCCTCGGCGTACCGGGCCTGAAGGTCGTCACCGGCCCGGCGCCGGCCGTGCTGTCCGGTCTGGAAGGACCGTCCGCGGTCTTCATCGGCGGCGGCCTCACCGCCCCCGGCCTCCTCGACACCTGCTGGGAGGCCCTGCAGCCCGGCGGCCGGCTCGTCGCCAACACCGTGACGCTGGAGTCCGAGGCGCTGCTCGCCGACCGCTACCGCCGCCACGGCGGCGAACTCGTCCGGCTCGCGGTCGCCACCGCCGTCCCCGTCGGCGGCTTCACCGGCTGGCGCCAGGCCATGCCCGTCACGCAGTGGTCCGTAACGAAAGGTTCTGAAGAGGGATGACCGTCTACTTCATCGGCGCGGGGCCCGGCGCGGCCGACCTCATCACCGTGCGCGGGGCGAGGACCCTCGCGGCGTGCGGGGTCTGCCTCTACGCGGGCTCCCTCGTCCCCACCGAACTGCTCGCCGAGTGCCCGCCGGACGCGAAGCTCGTCGACACGGCCCGGATGGACCTCGACCAGATCGTCGCCGAGATCGCGGCGGCGCACGAGGCCGGGCAGGACGTGGCGCGGCTGCACTCCGGCGACCCGTCCGTGTTCAGCGCGATGGCCGAACAGATGCGGCGGCTGGACGCCGCGGGCATCCCGTACGAGGTCGTGCCCGGCGTCCCGGCCTTCGCGGCCGCCGCCGCCGCGCTCAAGCGGGAGCTGACCGTCCCCACGGTCGGCCAGACGGTCGTCCTCACCCGGATCGCGCAGCAGGCCACCCCGATGCCGGAGGGCGAGGACCTGGCGACGCTGGGCCGCAGCGGCGCGCTGCTCGTCCTGCACCTCGCCGCCCGCTACGTCGACCGGGTCGTCGCCGAACTCGTCCCGCACTACGGCACCGACTGCCCGGCCGCGGTCGTGGCGATGGCCAGCCGGCCCGACGAGGTGGTCCTGCGGGGCACCCTCGACGACATCGCCGCGCAGACGAAGGCGGCGGGCATCACGAAGACGGCGGTGATCCTGGTCGGCCGCACGCTCGCGGCCTCGGAGTTCCGCGACAGCCACCTGTACGACCCGGCCCGGGACCGCCACACCTGCTGAGACGTCCGGGGGGCCCCGCCGCGTGGACGTCAGGCGTTCGGCCGCTTGCCGTGGTTCGCGTTCTTCTTCTTCCGCGCGCGCCGCTTGTTGCCTCGCTTGGCCATGGGACTCCCTCTCGCTCGGGGGGCGTGTCCCGGCCAGCCTAGGTTCGGGGCGGGGGCCCCGCATGTCGGCCGCCGGAGCCGTGCGGTCTCATGGAGACGTGACTGTCTACGACGTGGCCCGGGCGCTGCCGGGCATCGAGGAACTGCGCGACCACTCCCGGGGGCTCGCGATGCTCGACGCGATCCTGAGCCCGGCCTGGGAGGGGCGGTACTACTCCTTCGACGCGCACTGGTCGGAGGACGAGCAGCTGGCGTCCATGCGGGACGGCTCGGGCGGCGAGTACACGATCGTCCTCTCCCCCGCGGGGGCGTACGCCCGCGTCTTCGACCACGAGTCGCCGCTGAGCCCCTACGGGCCGCTCGCGGACGGGAAGACGTGGCCGGGGGTGCTCGACGCGGTGCCGGAGGTCTTCTCGGAGTACCTGGCCGAGCCCGCGTTCATGGACGAGGACGACGTGCACGTGACCACCGCCTGCCTGTGGCGCGAGACCGCGGACACCGCCTGGCACACGGGCGAGGTCGCCTACCCGGACCTGGGGGACCACCCGGACCCGGACGGCTCCGCCACCCTCCTCCGCCTCCTGACGGACCGCACGGCGGAGGCGTACGCGGAGTGGGCCTCGGACTACTACGAGCGCACGGTGGACATCGGGGCGGTACGCCACGTCCTGGCCCTGCGCCCGCTGACGGCGGAGGTCGTGGCGTCCCTGAACCCGGAGACGGACCTCACCGAGCTGGCGGAGGACATCGCGGAGACCGGCTACCCGGCGGCCTGACGGACGGGGGGAGGCCCCGCCGTCTCCGATCGGCCCACCACCGTGCCCGCCCGGTCGATGCAGACCACGTCGACCGCCACCGGTGCGCCCCTGAGGACCGCCAGGGCCTCGTCGCGGGCGCGGGCGGCGACCAGGTCGCCGAGGGGGACGCCGGCCGCCTCGCAGAGGCGGAGCGCTGCCAGGCCCGTGTTCGCCCCGGCGATCTCCGCCGCCAGGGACTCCGAGGCGCCGCCGGTGACGGCCAGGTCCGCGAGGAAGCCCTTGTCGACCTGGGAGCGCGCCGAGTGCAGGTCCAGATGGCCCGCCGCGAGCTTGGAGAGCTTCGCGAAACCGCCGCAGATCGTGAGGCGGTCGACCGGGTGGCGGCGCACGTACTTGAGGACCGCGCCCGCGAAGTCGCCCATGTCGAGGAGCGCGATCTCCGGCAGGTCGTAGAGCGTCGCCACCGTCCGCTCCGAGGTCGAGCCGGTGCACCCGGCCACGTGCGTGAGGCCGCCCGCGCGGGCCACGTCCACGCCCCGGCGGATCGAGTCGATCCAGGCCGAACACGAGTACGGGACCACGATCCCCGTCGTGCCGAGGATCGACAGACCGCCCAGGATGCCGATGCGGGGGTTCCACGTGGAACGGGCGATCTCCGCGCCGCCGTCGACGGACACGGTGATCTCGACGTCCCCGGCACCGCCGTGCCGGGCCGCGACCTCCGCCACGTGCTCCCGCATCAGCTGCCGGGGTACGGGGTTGATCGCCGGTTCGCCCACCTCCAGGGGCAGCCCCGGCAGGGTGACCGTGCCGACGCCCTCGCCCGCCCGGAAGACCACGCCGGAGCCCGGCGGGAGGAGCCGTACCGTCGAGCGGATCACGGCCCCGTGCGTGACGTCCGGGTCGTCGCCCGCGTCCTTGGTGACGGCCGCCATGGCCGTACCGCCGGACAGCCGTTCCGCCGTGAGCGCGAAGGACGGGGTCTGCCCCTTGGGCAGGGTCACGGTCACCGGGTCGGGGAATTCGCCGGTCAGCAGGGCGGTGTACGCGGCCGTCGTGGCGGCCGTCGCGCAGGCGCCCGTGGTCCAGCCCGGCCGGAGGCCGGTGTGCTTGAGTTGGGCCTCACGCCCGCCGCCTGAAGTCACGAAGGGGCTCCTGTGCACATACTCATTCTCGGGGGGACCACCGAGGCCCGCGCCCTGGCCGGGCTGCTGCACGGCGAGGTCCGGGTGACCAGCTCCCTCGCGGGGCGGGTGGCGAGCCCCCGGCTGCCCGAGGGCGAGGTGCGGATCGGCGGGTTCGGCGGCGTCGAGGGGCTCGTGGAGTGGATCGGCGCGCACGGGGTGGACGCGGTCATCGACGCCACGCATCCCTTCGCCGGGCGGATCAGCTTCAACGCGGCCGGGGCGGCCGCCACCGCCCATGTTCCCCTGCTGGCGCTGCGCCGTCCCGGCTGGGTCCCGGTGGACGGGGACCGCTGGCTGTCCGTGCCGTCCCTGGCGGCGGCGGCCGAGGCGCTCGACGGCCTGGGGGAGCGGGTGTTCCTGACGACGGGCCGGATGGGCCTCGCGGCCTTCGCGGACCTCCCGCACCGGTTCCTGGTCCGCTCGGTGGACGCCCCCGAGGCCCCGGTGCCGGCCCGCACCGAGGTGTTGCTCGACCGGGGGCCGTTCACCCTGGACGGCGAGCGGGAGATCCTGGCCCGGCACCGGATCGACGTGCTGGTGACGAAGGACAGCGGCGGCACGGCGACCGCCCCGAAACTCACGGCGGCCCGCGAGGCGGGCCTTCCGGTCGTCGTGGTCCGCCGCCCCCCGGTCCCGGAGGGCGTCCCGGTGGCGGCGACCCCGGAGGAGGCCGCCGCCTGGGTGCGCCGGGAGCGCTGAGCCCCGGCCGGTCCCGGCCGGTCCGTCAGCCCTCCGTGGGTGCGTCGAGCTCCGGGACCTCGACCCAGGACGCCTTCTCGATGTCCGTGGCGAGGCTGTTGCCCCACGTGTCGACGGCGACGACCGCGAACCGGTACCGGTCGCCGTCCTGCGTGGACGGGAAGAGGTGCGAGGTCGCGGCGGCCGCGAGGTAGTCGACGTGGTGGTAGACCCACACGCCGCCGCCCGGCTCCTCCTCGTCGGGCCAGAACTCGGCCTTGTAGAGGTCGTACCGCTCCAGGTCGGGTTCCGTGCTCGCGTCCCACTCCAGGAGGACGCCGTCCTCGCGGGCGGTGCCCCGGAGTCCGGTGACGGCGGCGGGGGCGACGAGGTCGCCCCGGGTGGTGAGCGAGGCCTCCGCGGCGGCGGACTCGTTCCCGGCACCGTCCACGGCGGTGACCGTGTACCGGTACGTCGTCCCGTACGCGGCGGAACGGTCGGTGTACGTGCGCTCGTGGACCGTGGTCCACAGCACGCCGTCCCGGTGGACGCGGTAGGAGACCACGTCGGGGGCGGCGGGCGCGGCCCAGTCGAGGACGACACCGGCCGGGGTGCCGTCCCGGGCCGTCAGGCCGGTCGGCGCGCCGGGGGCGTAGTCGCCGTGGGCCGCGGTGACGGCGGTGCGGGCCGAGACGTTCCCGGCGGCGTCCGCGGCCGAGACCCAGTAGCTGTAGCCGGTGTTCTCGGCGGCGGTGGCGTCGGTCCAGGCGGTGGTGGTGACGCCGGTCGCGATCTGGGTCACGGGCGCGGCCGGGTCCGCGCCGAGGCGCCGGTGGACGGTGTACCGGGTGGCGCCCGCGACGGGCTTCCAGGCGAGGGCGACACCGGTGCGCGCGTCGGTCGCCGTCAGCCCGGACGGGGCCGCCGGAGCGGTCCGGTCGACCGTGGCGACGGTGAGGTCGGCGCCGCCCCAGGACTCGTTGCCGGCCCTGTCGACGGCGCGGAGCTCGTACAGGAACGATTCGCCGGTGGCGGGCGGGTAGGTGACGTACGAGGTGCCGGTGATCAGGGCCGTCGCGCTGCTGACCCTGGCCCACGCGGTGGTGGGCAGCCGCCGGTAGAGGCGGTAACCGGCCTGGTCCATCTCCTTGTTGGCGGCCCACTTCAGGGTGACCTTGTCGAGGGCGCGGTCGTACGCGAGGGACGCGCCGGTCGGCGCGAGCGGGCGGACCTTGTCCACGGTGGCCGAAGTGTTCGGCGCGTAGGCGAACTTGATGTTCGCGGCGCCGGTCCAGGCCGCGTAGTCCACCCGGATCGAGTGCCGTCCGGCCGGGACCGTCAGGGCGACGATCTTCTTCTGGGTGGTGGAGACGTTCCGCCACAGGTCGATCCTGCGGACGCCGTCGAGGTAGACGCGGACCCCGTCCTGCGCCTCGACGGCGAACTGGAACGGGCCGCCGGAGCCGAAGTCCCGGGTCATCGACCAGCGGGCGGAGAAGTTGTCGACGGGCAGCGTGACGCCCGCCGGGTCGCCGTAACAGAGGAAGTCGTCACAGGCAGAGGGGCCCTTTCCGGACCTACGGGACACAGGTGAGGCGTTGGGGGAACGGTGGTGCGAGGGGGGAACGGCCAACGGCCGGAACGGGACTCTACCCATCCCCACCGCCACCACGACAGCGGGTTCTTCCGGGCCGTTTCCCCACCGCTCCGACGGGTTCTTCCGGGCCGCTCCTGAGCCCTTTCCGGGCCGCCGCCGGGCCGGTTCTCCGCCGTCCCGGCGCGTTCCCCACGCCCCCTTCCCCCGCGCGACAACCGTCCGGCCCGGGCGTTCAATGGAGGGGTGGATACCGTCCGATGGCTGGCGACAGCGGGGTTCGTGACCGTATGGGGTCTGGTCTCCGCGACCGGTCCCACCCCCACCCCCGAGCCACCCCCGGCCCAGCCCCCGCCGTCCCTCGACCGGGCCGACGTGGACCGGGCCGTCGACCGGCTCGACGGGAGCGTCGCGGACCTGATGAAGCGGACCGGCGTCCCCGGGGTGTCCGTCGCCGTCGTCTACGAGGACAAGGTCGTCCACCTCAAGGGGTACGGGGTGCGCGAGGTCGGCAAACCGGCCCGGATCGACGCCGACACCGTCTTCCAACTGGCCTCCGTGTCCAAGCCGATCGCCTCCACGATCGTCTCGGGGGCGGTCGGCGTGGAGGGCTGGCAGAAGCCCGTCAACCCCGAACTCCCCGAGTTCCGGCTCAAGGACCCCTGGGTGACGTCCCATGTGACGGCCGCCGACCTGTTCTCGCACCGCAGCGGTCTGCCCGACCACGCCGGCGACCTCCTGGAGGACCTCGGCTACGACCAGGACTACATCCTGTCCCACCTGCGGTACGAGCCCCTGACACCGTTCCGCGCGAGCTACGCCTACACCAACTTCGGCCTGACGGCGGCGGCCGAGGCCGTGGCCGCCGAGAAGGGCGTGCCCTGGGCGAAGCTCGCCGAGGACACCCTCTACAAGCCCGCCGGGATGAACCACACCAGCTCCCGCTTCGAGGACTTCGTCTCCAACCCCGACCGCGCCCACGGCCACGTCAAGGAGGCCGACGGGACCTGGAAGGCGCTGTACGTGCGCGACCCGGACGCCCAGTCCCCCGCCGGCGGCGTCAGCTCCTCGGCCCGCGACATGGCGACCTGGCTGCGGCTCCAGCTCGCGAACGGCAGCCTCGACGGGCGCCGGATCATCGCCGAGGACGCCCTCGACCTCACCCACCACCCCGAGTCCGTCGCCAACCCGGCGCACGCCCCGGCCGCCCGGACCGGCTTCTACGGCCTCGGCTGGAACGTGTCGTACGACGACGAGGGCCGGCTGCGCCTCTCGCACACCGGCGCGTTCGCGCTCGGCGCGCACACCAACGTCACGATGCTGCCGGGCGAACAGCTCGGCATCGTCGTCCTCACCAACGGCGCGCCCGCCGGTGTCGCGGACGCCGTCGCCCTCGACTTCTTCGACACCGCGCAGGAGGGAAAGCCCAGCAGGGACTGGCTGCCGCTCGTCAACGGGCTGTACGAGCAGGAGGCCGACGCCGCCCGCTCGCCCACGGACTACGCGAAGCCGCCCGCCCAGGCCGCGCCCGCGAAGGCGGACAGCGCCTACACCGGTACGTACACCAGCGCCTACTACGGCCGGATGACGGTGTCCCAGGGCGACGACGGCGGCCTGGTGCTGCGACTCGGGCCGGAGCCCGAGCCCCAGTCGTACCGGCTGACGCACTACGACGGCGACACGTTCAGCTTCGCCACGCGCGGGGAGAACGCCGTCGGTCTCACCGGCGTCACGTTCTCCCCGGACGGGAAGTCGGTCCGGGTGGAGTACCTGGACCAGGAGGGCCTGGGCACCTTCACCCGCACCGGGCCCTAGCGTCCTCTGGGTTCCCGCAGGTCACCCGTACCGGCGCGGCGTCCAGGTGATCGTGCGGCCGTCCGCCCGTTCCACCGCGCGGGTCTGCGAGGAGCCGATGAGGAGCAGGGTGCGCATGTCGACCTCGGACGGCTCCAGGGTCTTCAGGGTGACTACCCGTACCGACTGCTCGGGGCCGCCGACGTCGCGGGCGACGACCACCGGGGTCTCCGGGGGACGCAGCTCCAGGAGGAGGTCGCGGGCGGCCGCCACCTGGTGCGTACGGGACTTGGAGCCCGGGTTGTACAGGGCGAGGACCAGGTCCGCGCCGGCCGCGGCGCGCAGCCGGGTCTCGATGACGTCCCAGGGCTTGAGCCGGTCGGAGAGGGAGATCGTGGCGTAGTCGTGGCCGAGCGGGGCGCCCGCGGCGGCGGCCGCCGCGTTGGCGGCGGTCACCCCGGGGAGGACCCGTACGGGTACGGCGGCGTACTGCGGCTCGCAGGCGACCTCCAGGACGGCCGTGGCCATCGCGAAGACGCCCGGGTCGCCGCCGGAGACGACCGCGACCCGGTGGCCGCGGCGGGCCAGGTCGAGGGCGAACTCGGCGCGCTCGGACTCGACCTTGTTGTCGGAGCCGTGCCGGATCTGGCCGGGGCGCAGCACCGGTACGCGGTCCAGATAGGTGGTGTAGCCGACGAGCACGTCGGCGTTGACGAGCGCGCCGCGCGACTCGGGGGTGAGCCAGGGTGCCCCGGCGGGGCCGGTGCCGACGACGACGACCTCGCCCTGGTCCCGTACGGGGGGCGTGGCGTCGATCCGGGAGGGCAGGACGGCCACCGAGAAGTAGGGGACGGACTCGGGGTCGACGGCGGCGAGTTCGCCGGTGCGCTCGCCCTTCATGAACGCGCGCTCCACATAGCGGGCGTCGTCGAGCCGGCCGGCCCGCTCCAGGGCCCGCCGCACGGTGGGGAAGGTGCGGCCGAGCTTCATCACGACCGCCGAGTCGGTGCCCGCGAGCCGGGCCGTCAGCTCGTCCTCGGGCAGGGTGCCGGGGATGATCGTGAGGACTTCCTCGGCCTCGCACAGCGGTTCGCCGAGCCGGGCCGCGGCGGCGCTGACCGAGGTGACACCGGGGATGACGATGGTGTCGTAGCGGTCGGCGAGCCGCTTGTGCATGTGCTGGTACGAGCCGTAGAACAGCGGGTCGCCCTCGGCGAGGACGGCGACCGTGCGGCCCGCGTCGAGGTGGGCGGCGAGGCGGGCCGCGGCCTCCTCGTAGAAGTCGTCGAGGGCGCCCCGGTAGCCGCCGGGGTGGTCCGTGGTCTCCACCGTGAGCGGGTACATCAGCCGCTCCTCGATGTGGTCCTCGCGGAGGTGTCCGGCGGCGATCGAGCGGGCGATGGAACGGCCGTGGCGGGCCGAGTGGTAGGCGACGACGTCGGCGGCGGCGATGGCCTTCACGGCCGCCACGGTCATCAGGTCCGGATCGCCGGGCCCGAGCCCGACGCCGTACAGCTTGCCGGTCACGGTCGTGCCCCCGTCGTCCGTCGCGCGCGTGCGCCCCGGCCCGGTCGTGTCCTCGGTCCCGCTCATGCCTGGATCTCCGCTTCGTGGGCGATGGCGTTGATCGCGGCGGCGGTCATCGCGCTGCCGCCGCGCCGGCCCCGTACGACGAGGTATTCGAGGCCGAGGTCCTGGGCGGCCAGGGCGTCCTTGGACTCCGCGGCGCCGATGAAGCCGACCGGTATGCCGAGGACGGCCGCCGGGCGGGGCCCGCCCTTCGCGACCATCTCCAGGAGGTGGAAGAGGGCGGTGGGCGCGTTGCCGATGGCGACGACGGAGCCTTCGAGGCGGTCCCGCCAGAGTTCGAGGGCGGCGGCGGAGCGGGTGGTGCCGAGTTCGGCGGCGAGGCCGGGCACGGCCGGGTCCGAGAGCGCGCAGATCACCTCGTTGTCGGCGGGCAGCCGCTTGCGGGTGACGCCGCTCGCGACCATCTGCGCGTCGCAGAGGATCGGCGCACCGGCGCGGAGGGCCGCGCGGGCGTCCGCGACGACCCCGGGGGAGTACGCGATGTCCTGCACGAGGTCGGTCATGCCGCAGGCGTGGATCATCCGGACCGCCACCTGGGCGACGTCGGCGGGCAGGCCCGCCAGATCCGCCTCGGCGCGGATGGTGGCAAAGGACCGGCGGTAGATCTCCGCCCCGTCCTTCTCGTAGTCGAACATCCTGGTGCTCTCGCTCATCTCGTGTGGGTCGGCAGGCCGCGGGCCGCCGCGACTGCTGCGGTCAGGGAGGTACGGGGGGTGGGGGCGCCGTCCACCAGATAGGTGTCGTCGCCGGTGGCGAGGACGCCGGTCCAGGCGCCGTACGGGTGCCCGCAGCGGCGCGCGCATCCGGAGAAGTGCACGGGCCCCGGCCCGGGGGGCGCGGCGAGGGCGTCCGCCCGGACGTCGGCGAGGGACTTGGCGCACCCGGGGCGTCCGGTGCAGGCGGTGACCCCGGCCAGGGGTGCGTCGGGGCGGGTTATCAGGCCGTGCGCCTCCAGTGCGGCGAGCCTGCCGGGTTCGGTGGTGACGACCGCTCCGCGCCAGGGCGTGAGCCGGATCTCGTCGGCGGGCAGCAGGGCCCGCAGCTGGGCGGCGGTCAGCCGGCCGAGCGGGGCGAGGACGTGCAGGGCGCGCTCGCCGAGCGGCCCGGGCGGGGGCGGCGGGGACGCGGGGAGCGGCGGTGCGGGTACGGGCTCCGCCGGGATCCCGGCCCGGGCGAGGGCCCCGGCCCAGTCGGGCTCGTGCCCTTCGGGCAGTTCGCGCGGCCGCCAGGCGCCGTTCCCGGCGGCCTCGGCGGCGTCGAGGAACGCGAGGGCGGCGGTGAGGGCGGCGCGGACGGCGTCGTCGGCGGCGAGGCGGAAGACCCGCGCGCCCAGCCACAGCAGGACGGTCCCGCCCGGTCCTGCGACCAAGCTCACATCGCCGCCGAGTCCGGCGACGTCCCCGCGCCCGTCGTCCAGGAGGAACAGGAACCGTCCCGAAAGGGACGCGGCCCGGGGTTCGGCGCACAGGGCGGTGTCCAGGGCGCGCGCCCACAACTGCACGTCGGCGTACCCGAGTCCGTCGAGGCCGGAGGCCGGGGAGGCGACGATGTTGCGGACGCGTTCGTGGGTGGGGGAGGGCAGCAGGCCCGCCCCGGCGAGGAGCGCCGCGAGCTCCGCACCGCAGTCGTCGGCGAGGCCGCGCAGCTCCGCGTTGCCGCGCGAGGTGATGCTGATCCGCCCGTCGCCGAGGGTCTCGGCGGCGCGGGCCAGGACTTCGGCCTGATGGTCCGTCAGGCGCCCTGCGGGCAGCCGCAGTCGGGCCAGGCGGCCGTCGTCGGCGGGGTGCAGGCGCAGCGCCCCGGGGCAGGCGTCGCCACGGTCCCGTATGCGAGCTTCGCCCGGTTCGGGCGGTGGGGGCGGGGTGGGCGGCATGGCGGCGAGCATACCCACGGGGAACCGGGCGGCCACCGAGTGTGATCCGGCCGACCCTCCGGCTCCCTCCGGCCCGGAGACCGCACGATCTAGGATGCAGATCGGCATGGGGTCCCAGGACCCCGGGGAGGAAGCCCGGTGAGATTCCGGCGCGGTCCCGCCACTGTGAGCCCGTACCCGCGAGGGGACGGGTGAGTCAGGAACTCCTGCCGTCCATACGACCACCCGGGGCGCGGACAACCCCGAGGAAGGCCTGCGCTCGCCATGCTTCTGCTGCTGTCGCACTCCGACACCGACCTGCTCAGCGCCCGCGCGGCGACCGCCGGATCCGACGGCGGCCCGGTCGAGTACCGCTACGCCAACCCCTCCCGGCTGCCCCTCGCCGACCTCCCGGCCCTCCTCGACGGCGCCGACCTGGTCGTCGTACGGCTCCTCGGCGGGCTCCGCTCCTGGGAGGACGGCCTCGACGCGGTCCGCGCGGCCGGAAAGCCGATGGTCGTCCTCAGCGGCGAACAGGCCCCCGACGCCCAGCTGATGGAGGCGTCCACCGTCCCGGTCGGCGTCGCCACCGAGGCCCACGCCTACCTGGCGCACGGCGGCCCCGCGAACCTGGAGCAGCTGGCCCGCTTCCTGTCCGACACGGTGCTCCTCACCGGTCACGGCTTCGAGGCCCCGGCCGCCGCCCCCACCTGGGGCCCCCTGGAGCGCACGCCCCGCACGACCGACGGCCCGACGATCGCCGTGCTCTACTACCGCGCCCACCACATGAGCGGGAACACGGCTTTCGTCGACGCCCTCTGCGAGGCCGTCGAGGACGCCGGGGCCCGGGCCCTCCCGCTGTACGTGGCCTCCCTGCGCGCCCCGGAGGCGGAGCTGCTCGACCGCCTCCGCACCGCCGACGCCATCGTCACCACCGTCCTCGCCGCCGGTGGCACCAAGCCCGCCGAGGCGCAGGCCGGCGGCGACGAGGAGGCCTGGGACGCGGGCGCGCTCGCCGCGCTCGACGTACCGATCCTCCAGGCGCTCTGCCTGACCGGCTCGCGCGCCGCCTGGGAGGAGAACGACGAGGGCCTCTCCCCGCTGGACGCCGCCAGCCAGGTCGCGGTGCCCGAGTTCGACGGCCGGCTCATCACCGTCCCGTTCTCCTTCAAGGAGATCGACGAGGACGGCCTGCCCGCGTACGTTGCCGACGCCGAGCGCGCCGCCCGCGTCGCCGGGATCGCCGTCCGGCACGCCCGCCTCCGGCACATCCCGAACGCCGAGAAGCGGCTCGCGCTGGTCCTCTCCGCGTACCCGACGAAGCACTCCCGCATCGGCAACGCCGTCGGCCTCGACACCCCCGCCTCCGCCGTCTCGCTGCTCCGCCGCCTGATCGCCGAGGGCTACGACTTCGGCCCCGAGGCCGACCTCCCCGGCCTGCTCTCCGGCGACGGCGACGAGCTGATCTACGCCCTCATCGAGGCCGGCGGCCACGACCAGGACTGGCTGACCGAGGAACAGCTCGCGAAGAACCCGGTCCGCATCCCGGCCGCCGACTACAAGCGCTGGTACGCGACGCTCCCCGACGAACTGCGCACCCACGTCGAGGAGCACTGGGGTCCGGCGCCCGGCGAGATGTTCCTCGACCGCTCCCGCAATCCGGAGGGCGACATCGTCCTGGCCGCCCTGCGGCGCGGGAACCTGCTGATCCTCATCCAGCCGCCGCGCGGCTTCGGCGAGAACCCGATCGCGATCTACCACGACCCCGATCTCCCGCCGTCCCACCACTACCTGGCCGCCTACCGGTGGATCGCCGCCCGCGCCGAGGACGGCGGCTTCGGCGCCGACGCCATGGTGCACCTCGGCAAGCACGGCAACCTGGAGTGGCTGCCCGGCAAGAACGCCGGCCTCTCCGCCGCCTGCGGCCCCGACGCCGCCCTCGGCGACATCCCGCTGATCTACCCGTTCCTGGTCAACGACCCGGGCGAGGGCACCCAGGCCAAGCGCCGCGTCCACGCCACCCTCGTCGACCACCTGGTGCCCCCGATGGCCCGCGCCGACTCGTACGGCGACATCGCGCGCCTGGAGCAGCTCCTCGACGAGTACGCGCAGATCTCCTCCATGGACCCGGCGAAGCTGCCCGCGATCCGCGCCCAGATCTGGACGCTGATCCAGGCCGCCAAGCTCGACCACGACCTGGGCCTCCAGGAGCGCCCGGAGGACGACGGCTTCGACGACTTCCTGCTGCACGTCGACGGCTGGCTGTGCGAGGTCAAGGACGCCCAGATCCGCGACGGTCTGCACGTCCTCGGCGGCGCCCCGGAGGGTGAGGCCCGGGTCAACCTGGTCCTCTCCATCCTGCGCGCCCGCCAGATCTGGGGCGGCACGCAGGCGCTTCCGGGTCTGCGCGAGGCCCTCGGCCTGGACGAGTCCGCCGCGACCCGCACCACCGCCGACGAGGCGGAGGCCAGGGCCCGCGAGCTGGTCGAGGGCATGGAGGCGGCGGGCTGGTCCGTGGACGCGATCCCGGCCGTGGCCGCCGCGTACGGCTCCGAGGTGCACGCCGTCCTCCGCTTCGCCTGCGAGCAGGTCGTCCCGCGCCTGGCCGGCACCACCGACGAACTCACCCACGCCGTCCACGCGTTGAACGGCGGCTTCGTCCCCGCAGGCCCGTCCGGCTCGCCGCTGCGCGGCCTGGTCAACGTCCTGCCGACCGGCCGGAACTTCTACTCGGTCGACCCGAAGGCCGTGCCGTCCCGGCTGGCCTGGGAGACCGGGCAGGCGCTCGCGGACTCGCTCCTGGAGCGCTACCGCACCGACAACGGCGCGTGGCCGACCTCCGTCGGCCTCTCCCTGTGGGGCACCAGCGCGATGCGCACCGCCGGCGACGACGTCGCCGAGGCGCTCGCCCTGCTCGGCGTCCGCCCGCTGTGGGACGAGGCCTCCCGCCGCGTCAACGGCCTGGAGCCGATCCCGCTCGCGGAGCTGGGCCGCCCGCGCGTCGACGTCACCCTGCGCATCTCGGGCTTCTTCCGCGACGCGTTCCCGCACGTCATCGGCCTCCTCGACGACGCCGTCCGGCTGGTCGCCGGCCTGGAGGGCGAGTCCGCCGAGGACAACTACGTCCGGGCGCACGCACAGGCCGACCTCGCCGAGCACGGCGACGAACGGCGCGCCACCACCCGCATCTTCGGCTCCCGCCCCGGCACGTACGGCGCGGGCATCCTCCAGCTGATCGACTCGCGGGACTGGCGCACGGACGCGGACCTCGCCGAGGTGTACACGGTCTGGGGCGGTTACGCGTACGGGCGCGGGCTCGAAGGCCGCCCGGCGCGCGCCGAGATGGAGACCGCGTACAAGCGGATCGCGGTCGCCGCGAAGAACACGGACACCCGCGAGCACGACATCGCCGACTCCGACGACTACTTCCAGTACCACGGCGGCATGGTGGCGACCGTCCGCGCGCTCAGGGGCACGGCCCCCGAGGCGTACATCGGCGACTCGACCCGCCCCGAGACCGTCCGCACCCGCACGCTCGTCGAGGAGACCTCCCGGGTCTTCCGCGCCCGTGTGGTCAACCCGCGCTGGATCGAGGCGATGCGCCGCCACGGCTACAAGGGCGCGTTCGAGCTGGCGGCGACCGTCGACTACCTCTTCGGGTACGACGCCACGACGGGCGTCGTCGCCGACTGGATGTACGACAAGCTGACGCAGGAGTACGTCCTCGACCCGGAGAACCAGGCCTTCCTGAAGGACGCCAACCCCTGGGCCCTGCACGGCATCGCGGAACGCCTCCTCGAAGCCGAGTCGCGCGGCATGTGGGAGAAGCCGGACCCGGAGACCCTGGCCGCCCTGCGCCAGGTCTTCCTGGAGACGGAAGGCGACCTGGAGGGCGCCTCCGACGAGGACTAGGGCCTGTCGGGGGCGGGTGCCGGGACCGGGCTCGGAGCCGGGGTCGGTTCCGGGCCGCGCCGCGCCCGTTCCCGTGTCAGTTCCCGGCGCTGTCCTGCCGACAGTCGCCGGACCGGGGTCGTCAGGTCCCCGGCGGAGAGGAGACCGAGGGCGAGGAGTTCGTCCGCGCGGTCCGCTCCGGAGGCCTCGCCCACCGTACGGGGGTCGGCGGGCGGGGCCGTCTCCCGACGGATCAATAACAAGACGATACGTCTCGTATCGCGTTCGGTGGAGGCCGGTGAGGGTCAGGCGGAGGCTATGCGCAGGACCAGCGCGGTCGCCGCGACCAGCGTGAGGACCGCCGCCGGGGCCAGCTCGTAGTCCTTCACCCGCAGGTGGGAGATGACGGCGCCGGCGAAGTAGAGCACCAGGCCCACCGCCGCGGCCTCACCGAGCAGCGGAACGAAGAGGCCCACGAGCAGGCCGGCCGCGCCCGCCGCCTTGGCCGTCGCGAGCCACGGCAGCGCGCTCTCCGGGACGCCCACCTTGGTCATGCTGCCGATGACCTGCGGGTTCTTGGTGAACGTCATGAAGGCGGAGCCGAGTGACGTGAGGGCGAGCAGGGCCGCCACGACGGCGTAGGCGATGAACATGGAAGGGCTCCAACGGTATGGGGACGACAACCGTTGAAGAGTAACAACGATTCACGCCGCTCCACAATCGAGATGTTCTTGTTACCGTGGACGGCATGGCAGCTCTCCCGACCGATCGCCTCGGCTTTCTCCTCTCCTTCCGCGGAGAGCTCACCGGTGCGCGCATCCGCGCCGCCCTGGGTGTCGCCGGGCTGCACCCGCGCAACGCGATGACGCTGATGCAGCTCGCCCCCGGGGCCACGAGCCAGCGCGAGCTCGCCCTCGCGATGGAGCTCGACCCGAGCCAACTGGTCGCGATCCTCAATGAGTTGGAGGCCTCCGGGCTCGCCGAGCGCCGCCGGGACCCGGCCGACCGCCGCCGCCACATCGTCGAGATCACCTCGGCCGGCACCGCCGCGCTCGAACGCATCGACGAGGCCGTGCGGGAGGCCGAGCGGGAGCTCTTCGGCGACCTCACCGAGGCGGAACAGGCCCTCCTGCGCGGCCTGCTGGACCGTGTCGTCGTGGACTCGGCCGTCCACGAGTGCGGCGAGTAGCCGCCGGCGCCCTCTGCGATGAGTTCCGGTGCCGCCGGCCGTCTACCCCATGACTGACTCACCACCGAGGAGAGCACCATGGCCGAGACCGACACCCGCACCCTGGACACCGCAGGCGCGACCCTACGCTACGACGTGCGCCCCGGCACGGGGACCGAGCCGCGTCCCCTGCTGCTGATCGGTTCGCCGATGGACGCGACCGGCTTCACCACGCTCGCCTCCCACTTCGCCGACCGCACCGTCGTCACGTACGACCCGCGCGGGGTGGGCCGCAGCGAGCGCACCGACGGCGCGGCGGAGACGCTTCCCGAGGAGCACGCCGACGACCTGGCCCGGCTGATCGAGGCGCTCGGCGCCGGCCCGGTGGACGTCTTCGCCAGCAGCGGCGGCGCCGTCAACGCCCTCGCCCTCGTCGCCGCCCGCGGCGACCTGGTGCACACCCTCGTCGCGCACGAGCCGCCGACGGCCCAGGTCCTCCCGGACCGCGAGGCGGCCCTCGGGGCCTGCGAGGACGTCCACGCGACGTATCTGCGGGACGGCTGGGGGCCCGGGATGGCGAAGTTCCTCGCGCTGACGAGCCGGACGGGCCCGTTCCCGGCGGACTGGGCGGAGGAGCCCGCCCCGGACCCGGCCGCCTTCGGCCTGCCCGCCGAGGACGACGGCTCGCGCGGCGACCCGCTGCTCGGCCAGAACATGCGGGGCTGCACCTCCTACCGCCCCGACTTCACCGCCCTGCGCGCCGCGCCGACCCGGATCGTCCTCGCGGCGGGCAAGGAGTCGGAGGGTCAGCTCGCCGCCCGCGCGGCGGCCGCCGTCGCCGAGGGCCTGGGCGCCCCGCTCGCCGTCTTCCCGAGCCACCACGGCGGCTTCCTGGGCGGCGAGTTCGGACAGCAGGGCGCCCCGGCGGAATTCGCCGAGGCGCTGCGGGAGGCCCTGGAGGGCGACGACCGGGGCTGACGAGCTCCGAGGACCCGGCCGACGAGGTCCGAGCAGCGCCCGGCCGGCGACCTCGCCCCTCCGTCCCCTCCCTGCCTGCTTCGACGCGGCGGCGGCCTTCACGGCCGCCGCCGCGTCGACGTTCCCGGGCCCCGACGTGCCGAGGCATCCGGATTGGAGGTCTAGTTGTTCTAGCGAAGTACGAACAACTTGTTCTATCCTGGTGCGAACAAGGGAGGCTCCATGAACCGATCCACACCCCGTCTCCGCGCCCTCGCCGCGCTCCCGTTCGTCCTCGCGCTCACCGTGTACGTCCTGCTGCTCGTCCTCCGGCACGACCGGCTCCCCGACACCCTCGCCACCCACTTCGGCCTCGACGGCCGCCCCGACGGCTTCACCGGCCGCACCGCCTTCGCCGTCGTCGGCGTCGCCCTGCTTCTCACCCTCGGCGCGGGCTGGACGGCCCTCGTCCGCCACGCCTCCCTCTGGGGCGCCTGGGCGACGGCCGGCTTCGCCGGTGCGCTGCTCGTCCTCGTCGTACGGGACAACCTGGACGTCACCGACCCCGCGCAGGTCTCCTCGCCCCTCCTGAACCTCGCGCTCGCCGCGGCGACCGCCGCGGTGCTCGGGATCGTCGGGTGGGGCCTGACCCAGCTCGTCCCCGAGGGCGCGCCGCCCGCCGCCCGCGACGGGGCCCCCGACGGCCCCCGGCTCCCGCTCGGCGCGAGCGAGGTCGCGGGCTGGTCCCACGCCACCGCGTCGGGGCCGCTGACCGTCCTCGGCGTGCTCGTCCTCGCCGCCGTCCCCGTCGGACTGCTCCTCGCACCCTGGCCCGGCGCGCTGCTCGCGCTGCTCGGCCTCGTCATCGGGGTGCCGGGGCTCGCCCTCGCCCGGGTCCGGGTCACCGTCGACCGCCGCGGCGTCACCGTACGGCCCTCCCTGGTCCCCCGGCCCCGCGTCAGGGTCCCGCTCGGCGAGGTCGCCGGGGCGAGCGTCAGGGAGCTGGACACGGCCGCGGTCCTCGGCGAGTTCGGCGGCTGGGGCTACCGGGTCAGGGCCCACCGCACGGGCGTGATCGTCCGTACCGGGGAGACCCTGGTCGTACGGCGGGACAGCGGCCGGGAGTTCGCGGTCACCGTGCCCGACGCGGGCACCGCCGCCGCCCTCCTCAACACGCTCGTCGAGCGGCATGGGAAGGTCTGAACGTGCTCTTCCGTGTCGACCCGGCCTCCGCCGTGCCCCTCGGCGACCAGATCGCCGCCTGCGTCCGGGGCGCCCTCGCCGACGGCTCCGCCGCACCCGGCGAACGCCTCCCGGCCGCCCGGGAGCTCGCCGACTCCCTCGGCGTCAACGTCCACACCGTCCTCCGTGGCTACCAGCGGCTCCGCGAGGAGGGCCTCATCGAACTCCGCCGGGGCCGGGGCGCCGTCATCGTCCCCGGCGCCACCGCTCCCGACCGCGCCCGCCTCGTCTCCCGGCTCCGCGAGGCGGCGGCGGACGCCCGCGAACTCGGCCTGACGGACGAGGAGTTCATGGAACTGGCCCGCACGAGCCTGGAGTGAGGGCCGGAGCCGGCCCGATCCCCGCTCAGCCCAGTTCCCGTACCGGCGACCCCGCCAGGAACGCCTCGATGTCCTCCACCGCCTGCCCGAAGTACCGCCCGTAGTTCCCCTCCGTCACATAGCCGAGGTGCGGCAGGGCGAGGACGTTCGGCAGGGACCGCAGGGGGTCGTCCAGGGGCAGCGGCTCGGTCTCGAAGACATCGAGCCCGGCCCCCGCGATCCACCCCTCGCGCAGCGCCCGCAGCAGCGCACCGCCGTCGACCAGCCCCGCCCGCGAGGTGTTGACGAGGTACGCGTGCGGGCGCATCGCCCGTAGTTCCGGCTCCCCGAGCAGCCCGCGGGTGCGGTCCGAGAGCACCATGTGGAGCGAGACGAAGTCGCTCTCCGCGAGCAGTTCCCGCAGGTCCTTCGCGTACCCGGCGCCGTGCTCGGCCGCCCGTTCCTCCGTCAGGTTCGGGCTCCACGCGCGTACGTGCATCCCGAAGGCGAGGCCGATCCGGGCCACCCGGGCGCCGATCTTGCCGAGCCCCACCAGCCCCAGGGTCCGGCCGGCGAGGTCCGTACCGACGGTGGACTGCCAGGGGCCGCCCTCGCGCAGGGACCGGGCCTCGGCGGGTACGTGGCGGGCCAGGCCGAGCAGCAGCGCCCAGGTGAGTTCGGTGGGCGGCTCCGAGCTGCTGGCGGTGCCGCAGACGGTGATCCCGCGCGCGCGGGCGGCGGCCACGTCGACGGAGGCGTTGCGCATCCCGGAGGTCACGAGGAGCCGCAGCCGGGGGAGCCGGTCCAGGAGCCCGGCGTCGACGGGGGTCCGCTCCCGCATGACGACGAGGATCTCGCAGTCCGCCAGGGCCTCGGCCAGCGCGTCCCGGTCGGTGAGGTGCTCCCGCAGGACGCGTACGTCGACCCGGTCGGCGAGCGGGCTCCAGTCGGCGGAGGCCAGGGCGGCCCCCTGGTAGTCGTCGAGGACGGCACAGCGCAGCTTCATCCCCGCATGATCACCCCGATCGTCCCTCCGACGCCCCTCTCGGGACGACAGAACGACCCCCGTCTCGCAGAATTGCGCTGAATTGCCCCGTTTCGACATGTGGCGACGACATGTGACGACGAGATGTGACGACGAGGAGTGGGCGCCATGAATGCCGATGCTGAGTCCGGTGCCGGTACGGGCAGCGGCGGCGGCGCCGACGAACTCGCGAGGCTCCGCGCCCGCGTGGCCGCCCTCGAACACGAGGCGAGGACGGGCGGCGCGGCGGCCCGCCCGCCCCACCACCGCCTCCGGTCCTTCTTCTCCGCCCTGCTGATCGTCATCGGCTGTGTGCTCGTCCCGCTGGGGATCGTCGCCTCCTGGACCTCGGACATCGTCGGGGACACCGACCGCTACGTGCAGACGGTCACCCCGCTCGCCTCGGACCCGGACGTGCAGGCCGCCGTCGCCGACCGGGTGACGACCGCGGTCATGGACCACATCGACCTGGCCTCCCTCCTGGAGGGGGTCGCGCCCGACCAGCGGCCGCTGGTCGAGAAGGCGCTCGGCAAGCTGGGCGGCTCCCTGGAGAGCGCGGTCGGCAGCTTCGTCCACGACCGCGCGCAGGACGTCGTCGCCTCCCCGGCCTTCAAGACGATCTGGATCGACGCCAACCGGGCCATCCACACCTCCCTCGACCGGGCCCTGACCGGCAGCGACGACGGGGCCGTGAAGATCGGCACGGACACGGTCACCATCGACCTGGCCCCCGTGATCGACCGGGTGAAGGAGCGGCTGGTCGACTCCGGCCTCACGGTCGCGGGCAAGATCCCCGAGGTCCACACCGACTTCACCGTCGTCCAGTCCGAGGACATCGGGAAGGTGAAGACGGCCTTCGGGCTGCTCCAGAAGATGGGCATGTGGCTGCCGGTGATCGCGGTGCTGCTCGTCGTCGGCGGGGTGCTGCTCGCGGCGGGCCGCCGCCGCACCCTGATCGCGGCGGCGCTCGGCGTGGCGGTGGCGGCGGTGGTCCTCGGGGTGGCCCTCACCGTGTTCCGCACGGTCTATCTGAACGCCCTCCCGGCCACCGTCTCCCCGGCCGCCGCGGGCACCCTCTACGACACCCTGGTCCGCTACCTCCGCACCTCGGTACGGGTGTACGCGACGCTCGGCGTCCTGCTCGCGCTCGCGGCCTGGCTCTCCGGCCCGAGCCGCCCCGCCGTCCTGACCCGGAGGCTCTGGGACGACGGCATCTCCGCCACCCGCACCACCGCGGACCGGGCGGGCCTGCGGACCGGACCGGTGGGCCCCTTCGTACGCCGGTACCGCAGGTGGATCACCTGGCTGCTCGTCGCGGGCGCGGCGGCGGCGTGCGTGTTCTGGCCGCACCCGACGGGCTGGGTCGTGCTGGGGCTCGCGCTGGCGCTGCTCTTCGCCCTGGCGGTGGTGGCGTTCCTGGCGAAGGACTCGCTGGAGGGACAGCCGAAGGAACCGCCGACGGGCCCGCCGGAGCCCCCGGCCGGCCCTCCGCAGGAACCCCCGACAGGGCCTTCGACGGGCTCGACCGTCACGGCGTCCGGGTGAACGAACGCCGGTAGGCGCGCGGTGGGACCCCGCGACGGCGCACGAACTGGGCCCGCAGCACCGCCGCGCTGCCGAAGCCGACCGCGCGGGCGACCTCCTCGACGGGCAGCTCCGTGCTCTCCAGGAGTTCCTCGGCCCGGCTCAGGCGCAGCGAGAGCAGCCAGGCGTGCGGGGTGGTGCCGGTGGAGGCGGCGAAGCGGCGCGCGAACGACCGGCGGCTCATCAGGGCCCGGCGGGCCAGCTCCGCGACGGGCAGCGGCTCGTGGAGGTGCTCACGGGCCCAGGCGAGGACGTCGGTGAGCCGTTCGTCCCGGCTGTCCTCGGGGACGGGGGTGGCCAGGTACTGGGCCTGTCCGCCCTCGCGGTGGGAGGGCAGGACGAGGTCACGGGCGATGGCGTTGGCGGTGCCGGCGCCGTACTCCCGGCGCAGCAGGTGCAGGCACAGGTCGAAGCCGGCGGCGGCGCCCGCGCCGGTGACGACCGGGCCCTGGTCGACGTAGAGCGCGTCGGGTTCGACGGTGACGTCCGGGTGGCGTTCGGCGAGGAGCCCGGCGAACCGCCAGTGCGTGGTGGCGCGCCGCCCGTCGAGGAGCCCCGCCGAGGCGAGCGCGAAGGCGCCGACGCAGTGCGCGGCGACCAGCGCACCGCGCGCGTGGGCGGTGTTCAGGGCGTCGAGCACGGCGGGTCCGGGCGGCGTACGGAACCCGGCCCAGGGCAGGGCGATCACCAGGTCTGCCGAGGCCAGCCGGTCGAGGCCGTGCTCGACGACGAGCGGCAGTCCGACATCGGTGCGGACGGTGCCGGGCCGGTCGGTGCAGAGCGCGAAGTCGAAGCGGGGCAGGTCGCCGCCGCGCGCGTCGAACACCTCGGAGACGATCCCGGCGCCGAGCATGCCGACCCCGGCGGGGGCGTAGGCGGCGACGGTCACGAAGGGCGGCATGGCGGGAGTGTGGCACGGGCGGGGCCGGGAGCGGGCCGGGGTGGCACGATTCCCGCGATCGGTGGCAGCACGGCCACTCGTGCGGGCCGGTGCGGCACAGAAGACTCGGGGCATGACACAGCACACCGCCGCGCCCCTCGCCCGTACCGCCGAGCCCCGTACCGAAGCGCCCCTCGCCCGTACCGCCGCGTACACGGTCCTGACCACCGGCTACACGCTCTCCACCGGCCCCGGGGTCGCCGCCACCGTCTCCTACGTCAGGGACGGGGACCGGCATGTGATCGTCGACCCCGGCATGGTGGCGAGCCGCGACCGGATCCTCGGTCCGCTCGCCGCGCTGGGCCTCGGCCCCGACGACATCACCGATGTGGTGCTCAGCCACCACCACCCCGACAACACCATGAACGTCGGCCTCTTCGGCCGGGCCCGGGTCCACGACCACAAGGCGATCTACGAGAACGACCAGTGGACCGACCGCGACGCGGAGGGCCACGAGCTGGCCCCGTCGCTGCGGCTCATCCGTACCCCCGGCCACAGCCCGGAGGACATCACGCTCCTCGCGGGGACCGGTACGGGCGTCGTCGCCTTCGTCGGGGACCTGTGGTGGCGGCCGAACGGCCCGGTGGAGGACCCGGTGGCCCCGGACCACACGGTCCTGACGGCCTCGCGGCTCAGGGTCCTGGCGGCCGCCGACGTGATCGTCCCCGGCCACGGCCCGGCGTTCCCGGCGGACGAGACCGCCCCCCGCTGACACCCCCGCACCCGAGTGGGCGCCTAGAATGGGCTTCCATGTCGAAGCCTGACGAGCTGCTCGTCGAGATCGCCGCAACGGTGGAGTCCGGGCAGAGCAATCAGATGTCCCTGACAGTGGTCGCGGGAGGCGTGGTTCTCACCGGCCGGCTAGCCCCGGAAGCCCTGTGGAGACAACGCGTGTCGGAGGTCCTGACGGACTCGGCCCGCCTCGGTGAGTTCTCCGGAGTGTTCAGCCCCTCCGCACGCGAGGAGGGTCCCCCGACCCATCTGCACTTCCACCTCGCCCGGATCCTCCAGGGCACGGTGGGCATCCCGGAGACCGGCGGGATGTACCGGGTGGCCCTGGCGGACGTGAGCGCCTGGACGGTGGGCGACTTCAGCTACTTCGACCACTGAGGTACGGGCCGTACGGCCGCCGTCGGACCGCCGTACGACCCGGCGGGCGCCCCTTACGGGGTACCCGCCGGGGTCCGGCCGGACCGGGGCCCTGGTGGACCGGGGTCCGGGTCCTGCCGTCAGAACGTCTCGGAGGGCTCTCCGGCCACCGGGTCGGCCGCACCGGCGGCAGGCACGGTGAGGCACGTGAAGCCGAGCTTGGTCATGGCCCGCGTGACCTCGCCGGCGCTGAAGTCGCGGCGGTCCTGGCGGGTGACGGCCTCACCCACCTGCTTCACGGGGAACTGACGGCGGCCGATGACGACGACGTCGCCGACGGCCGGCTCGGGCTTGACGCCCTTCATCGATTCGATCACTCCGGCCTTGGTCAGCTCGAAGGGGAAGCGGGCGATGACACAGCGCATGGTGACTCCTGCGGAGAAGTGGTCCAGAGATGATCCGGGCAGGGAATTCCCGCGGCCGATCAGTGGTGAGAAAAGGAACGGTGCAAAGGACTGGGACCCGCACCCCGAAGGTGCGGGCCCCAGTTCTCGCGACGCGTACGACGTTTCGGTTTCAGGAAGGGACGATGTTCTCGGCCTGCAGGCCCCGCTGGCCCTGCACGACGTCGAAGGTCACCTTCTGGCCCTCCAGCAGCTCACGGAAGCCCTGGGCGGCGATGTTCGAGTAGTGGGCGAACACGTCAGGGCCGCCACCGTCCTGCTCGATGAAGCCGAAACCCTTTTCCGAGTTGAACCACTTCACGGTGCCGGTTGCCATGTCACTGCTCCAAAAAGTCCGGAAATGAAAAAGGGTGCCCAGCGCCGGAGAAACCGGAAGAGGGCACTCGTACGTTCGGGACCCACAACTGCAACTGTTATCGACAGTAGCACGGTGGGACGACGTGTGCGGGGTGAAGATTTCACCCCCTGTCATCCCATGCGTTTACATGACAAATTCCACCGCACGTCGCTTCGAATTTCCGGAGCGGCTGGGGGGCGGATCGGCGCCGATCCGCCCCCCAGCCGCTCCCGGCCCGCCTCCGTCAGCCGGCCGCCCGCGTGATGAGCGCGGCGATCCGGGCCTCGTCGTCGGCGGTGAGCGTGGTCAGGGCGTAGCTGGTGGCCCACAGGGCGCCGTCGTCGAGCTGCGCGAGGTCGCTGAAGCCGAGGGTGGCGTACCGGCTCTTGAACTTCTGCGCGCTCTGGAAGAAGCAGACGACCTTGCCGTCCCTGGCGTAGGCGGGCATCCCGTACCAGAGCTTCGGGGCGAGCTCCGGGGCGGCGGTCCGGACGATCTCGTGGATCCGCTCGGCGAGGACGCGGTCGGCGTCCGGCATCTCGGCGATCTTGGCGCGCACCTCGGTCTCGCCGTCGGCCTTGGGGGCCCGCGAACCGCGCCGGGCCGTGGACTTCAGCTCCTTGGCGCGCTCCTTCATGGCGTCGCGCTCGTCGTCGGTGAAGCCGTCGTACTTCTTGGCGTCGGCGGTGCTGCTCGGGGAGGTGGTGCGCGCGCTGGTCATGACGGGATTCCTCTCGGGGAGAGCGGGGAGAGCGGGGAGGTGATGGTGCGGGGGTGTCGTCTGCGGTACGGGTACGGGTACGCGTACGGATGTCAGCGACGGGTTTCGGCGGAGGTCGCGGCGGCCTCGGCGTCGGCCCCGGCGGTCTCCCAGACGAAGCCGTCCGGGTCGGTGAAGGCGGTGCCGCCGGTCGAGCCGAGGACGATCCGGTGCGAGCCCTCGCCGTCGACGGGGAGGCCGACGTCCTTGGCGAGGGCGCGGCGCCCGTAGAGGGCGAGCTTGACGGGGCTGTCCCCGGCGTCGAACTCGACGTACTTGCGGCCGAAGCTCTTGGCGACGGTCAGGCCGTGCTCGACGTAGAACTTCCGGGTCTCGGCCACGTCCGAGGCGCCGAGGAGGACGACGAACTGGTCGACGTGCCCGGTCGCGGGGCCGGTGTCCTTCTTCGCGGAGGTCGCGACCTTCCAGACGGTCCCGTCGGGGGCCCGGAAGACGCCGCCGTACCCCCAGAAGGACTTCGAGACGGGCTTGAGGACGGTGGCGCCCGCGTCGAGGGCGGCGTCGACCAGGTACCGGACGTCGGCCGGCTGGGAGACGGTGAGCGAGAGGGAGACCCCGCGGAAGCCGGAGGCCGGGGCGTCCGAGGCACGCAGGCGGACCCACGAGCCCAGGCCGGAGGCGGTGTAGAAACGGTCGGCGGCCGGGAGGTCGGCCACCTCGACGGTGACGGAGGCGATGGTGTTCATGCCGTTCACGCTAGGCGCGGGCGGCGACGGGTGCTTCTCGATTCCTGACCGGTCGGGTGACCTGCTTGGCGACGCAGGACGGCAGGCCGGCCTCGCCGTCCGCGACCTGGCGCCGGTAGACGCTGGGCGAGACGCCGACGAGCTCGGTGAAGCGGGTGCTGAAGGTGCCGAGCGAGGAGCAGCCGACGGTGAAACAGACGTCGGTGACGCTCAGCCCGTCCTGCTGGAGCAGGGCCATGGCGCGCTCGATGCGCCGGGTCATGAGGTACGAGTACGGCGATTCGCCGTAGGCCTGCCGGAACTGCCGGCTGAGGTGGCCGGCCGACATGCTGACGCCCCTGGCGAGGGCCTCGACGTCGAGAGGCTGCGCGTACTCGCGGTCCATCCGGTCACGCACACGGCGCAGCCGCGCCAGATCACTCAGGCGCTGTGCTTCGGTCAGTGCGCTCATCCACGCAGGATGACACATGGGAGGAATCCTTTCGACGGGCTTCCGGGAAGCGGCGGAGGCCCTGCTTCCCGGAAGCGGACGGCCCGGAGCGACGCCGTGCCGTCGGACGGACCGGCGCGGTGCCGGTCCCGTCGGACGGCTCAGCGGACTTCCTGGAAGCGGACGAGGTTGCCGGCGGGATCGCGGAAGGCGCAGTCGCGCACGCCGTACGGCTGCTGGGTCGGCTCCTGCACGACCTCGGCGTCCCCGGCCTGCACCTTCTCGAAGACGCCGTCGAGGTCGGGGGTGGCCAGCAGGATCCAGCCGTACGTGCCCTTGGCCATCATCTCGGCGATGGTCCGCCGCTCGTCCTCGGTGATGCCGGGGTCGGCCCCGGGCGGCGCGAGCAGGATCGACGTACCGGGCTGCCCGGCGGGTCCGACGGTGATCCACCGGGTCCGCCCCTGCCCGACGTCGCTGCGCACCTCGAACCCGAGGGTGTCCCGGTAGAACCGCAGCGAGGCGTCGGGGTCGTCGTGCGGAAGGACGGTGGTGTGAATGGTGATGTCCATGCCCGCCAACCTAGTTGGGCGCAACCGAGACGTGCTTCTCGATTCCTGACGAATTCCGGGGGAAGGTCCGTGCCGGGAAGAGGCGGTCCGCGCGGGCGGGTCCCCCGCGCGGGGGAGGCCTACGCTGGGAAGGGAGGGGCGGAGAGGAGGGCCCCGTGGTCGGTGGTGTCGTCGTGCGCCGGGTGGTTCTGCGGCACGGGCCGGCGCTTCCGTACGCGGAGGCGGGCGGGCCCGGGGGCGCTCCGGTCGTCCAGTTGGAGGATCCGGTGAGCCGCGAGCTCGCCGAGCGCTTCGTCTCCGGTCTGACGGAGGCCCCCGTCGGGCGCGGCTTCCTGGAGACCGTCGTCGAGGAGAGCCTGAAGGCCCCCGCGTACGTGTGGCGGGAGACGCTGCGCGGGCTGCTCGAAACCGATCTGCGGGCGACGCTGGCGGGAATCCTGGTGCCCACGCTGGTCGTCCGGGGCGACCGGGACCCCGTACTGACGCCCGAGGACCAGCAGACGATGCTGGACGCCGTCCCGGGCGCCCGGCTGATCGTCCACGAGGGCGCCGGACACGTCGTCCACTGGGAACGGCCGGCCCGGGTGGCCCGCGACATCGCGGCCTTCACGGCGACGGTCATGCGCTGAGCGGCGGGTCGGCGGGCGTGCGCGCGAGCGCCCCTCGGGCCGCGCCCGCCACCGCGCCGGCTGTCGGACCCGCCGATGCTCAGTCCGACTCCAGGACCACCGCGGGGAGCGCGGTGCCCAGGATGCGCGCACGGGGCAGGGTGAGGGCGAAGTGGCGTTCGAGGACCTCCAGGGAGACGCGGTGCGCGTCGCGGTGGGGCAGGTTCTCGTCGGGCAGGCCGGCGGCGTTCAGCAGCCGTTGCAGCGGCGCCGCCGCCTCGGGTTCGCCCTCCACGCCGTCGTGGCCCCAGGAGCGGTCCAGGTGGAGGTTGAAGGCGCACAGCAGGCGCTCGTCGTGGACGTAGGTGAACCACGGCGGCACCGGCTTGCCGTTCTCCTCCTCGAACACCAGGTGGAAGACGTGGGCGCCGTCGCGCGAGACGGGCAGCAGGCTGCCCAGTTCGCTGGGCCAGCCGCCGTACATGACGGCGTACGCCCATCCCTCGTGCTCCCCGTGCCGGAGCGCGATCTCCTCGTGGACGCCCCCGTACTCGTCCTCCAGCAGCTCGACCAGCTCCTCGCCCGTCACCTCACCCACGGGACACACGGCGCGCTCCGGCCCGAGAACGGTGGCCGCGAACCGGTCGACGAGCTCCCCGGATCCCAGCCCACGAGCGAGGAGCACGCTGTAGCCCCCGTAGACGATCGACCGGGGGGCGGCGAGCCAGGCTATTCCGTCGGTGGCGTCGGTCGCGGACGGTGTGGCGGGCGTCGTGTGCGAGGCGGTCATGGCGACATCGTGGCGCATCCCGCTCCCCTTTCAGCTCCCTGCCCGCTCCCGGCCGGGGCGGGCCCCGGTGCTCCCGCCGGCGCAAGGGTGTCCCCCGTGCGGGGGTGAGCGAACGTTTCCTCTGTTCCGGCCGCGTGACCTGCCGGGTCATGATCGCCGCTCCCGCCCGTACCGGCCGAGGCGGTCCTCCTGCGAGGGGCCCCGCCGGCCCCCAGTCGTTCCCCGGAGGCAATCGCCCGTGGTCCTCGTCATCGTGGTCGCCGCACTCGCTCTGCTCGCCGGCCTCGCCGCCAACCGATGGCTGCGGCCACGGCTGTTGAGCGAGGACGAC
The DNA here is from genome assembly GCF_001426405.1 of Streptomyces sp. Root1304. Taxonomy (GTDB): domain Bacteria; phylum Actinomycetota; class Actinomycetes; order Streptomycetales; family Streptomycetaceae; genus Streptomyces. Next base: position 446,556 of record NZ_LMEP01000024.1, read on the forward strand.
GACACCGGCATGGCAGTGAAGGACCTGGTCGGTCCGCTGCTGACGCTGACCGTCCTGCTGCTGGCCTTCGTGCTGGTCACGGCCAACGGTTCCTACGGGAAGGCCGAGGTGGCCTCGCGCGGTGAGGCGCGGGCCCTGGACCAGATCGTGGAGACGGCCGAGTACGCGCCCGCCGCCCAGCGGGCCCGGATCCAGGCGGCCGCCGTCTGCTACGCCCGTGCCGTACGCACCCAGGAATGGCCGGCGATGGCCGACGGCGAGGGCTCTGCCGCGCCGAGCGTGTGGTCGACGGACTTCCGCCGGACCTTCCGCACGCTGGAGGGCCAGCCGGCCTTCGGCATGCTGATCGCCGCCGACAACAAACGGTCCGACGAGCGGGAGGAGCGGCTCACCCAGGCCACCGCCAGCATCCCCAGCGCCATCCTCTGGTTCCTGCTCGCCACCCTGGTCATCACCGTCATGGCCCTCGGGATCTGTCTGCCCCGAAGGAACAACCGGGGCCAGCTGATCACCCTCGTGGTGATCACGGCGCTCCTGACGACGGCGCTGTGCATCATCCGGGACGTCGACCGTCCGTTCGGCGGCATCATCGACGTGCCGCCGACGGCCATCGCCGAGGCGGAACGCCAGGCGACCCGCGACTACACGGCGAACCACCCGGCCGCGGAGCTGCCCTGCGACGAGCGGGGCAACCGCCGCACGGTCTGACCGCGCGACACCTTCCGGCGGCGGCCCGACGAGAGCGGCGCCGCGCCGGGGGGCCCGCGGGTGCCGGCCTCAGGCGGTGAGTGCCTGGTGGAGGGCGTCGAGGCCGTCGGCGTAGATGCCGGTGAAGAGGTCGACGGCCTCCTGCTCGGTGACGCCCCTGGGGTGGAAGCGGCCGGACCACTGGACCTCGGCGAGGTCCTCGCGGCCGGGGACCGCGTGGACGCGGAGGGTGGAGACGTAGCCCTCGACGGGGAACGGGGCTTCGAGGATGGCGTAACTGTAGTGCCGCTCCGCCTCGTTGAAGTCGACGAGGCGCTCGATGATGACGTCGCCGGCGGGGTTGGTCAGGCGGCGGACGCGACCGCCTTCGAGAGCGGTGGACTCGGGGATGTAGGGGAGCCAGTCGGGGAGGGCGTCGAAGCCGCCGATGAGGCCCCAGACCTGCTGGGGGGAGGCGGGGAGGACGCGGGAGACGGACGCGGAAGCCATGGCGCTTCTCCTGTTGCTGTGTGTGGGGGGACGGGGTGGAAGGTCAGGCGTTGTTCGGGAGCGGGGCCGCCGGGCTGACCAGGCCCGCCGCGCGCAGGTCGGTCCAGAACGCCGCCGGGACCGTCTCGTTCAGCGCGGCGGTGTCCTCGGCGATACGGCTGGGGCGGGTGGCGCCCGGTACGGCGGCGGCGGACGCCGGGTGGGCGAGGGAGAACTGCAGCGCCGCGGCCTTGATGCTCACACCGTGGCCGGCGGCCAGCGCCTTCAGCTTCCCGACGCGCTCGATGATCTCGGCGGGGGCCTGCTGGTACTCGAAGTGGGTGCCGCCGGCGAGGATGCCGGAGCTGTACGGGCCGCCGACGACCATGTCGACGCCCTGCTCCTGGGCCATGGGCAGCAGGCGGGTGAGGGCGTGCGCGTGGTCGAGGAGGGTGTAGCGGCCGGCGAGGAGGAAGCCGTCGGGCTGCGGCTCGTCGAGGGCGAGGGTCAGCTCGACGGGCTCGGTCTTGTTGACGCCGAGGCCCCAGGCCTTGATGACGCCCTCGTCGCGGAGGCGGGACAGCACGCGGAAGGCGCCGGTGCGGGCCTCCTCGAACCTGGCCAGCCACGCGTCGCCGTGGAAGTCCTGGGCGATGTCGTGGACCCAGACGATGTCGAGGCGGTCGGTGCCGAGCCGCTTGAGGCTGCCCTCGATGGAACGCTCGGTGGCGTCGGCGGTCCACTCGTGGAGGATCTTGTTCGGGTTGCCGTGCTCGAACAGTCCGCCCTTCTCGCCGAAGTCGGGCACGTCCGTCTCGTGCTCGTCCAGGATGACCCGGCCGACCTTGGTGGACAGGACGAACTCGTCGCGGGGCTTGCCGGCGAGGACCTCACCGAGCCGCTCCTCGGCCAGGCCGGCGCCGTAGAAGGGGGCGGTGTCGTAGAAACGGATGCCGTGCTCCCAGGCGGCCTCGACGGTGGCGGCGGCCTCGGCGTCGGGGATGGCGCGGAACATGTTGCCGAGCGGGGCGGTGCCGAAGCCGAGACGGCCGGGGAGGAGGTTCTTGAGCGACATGGGGGGGTGCCTTTGCGGGATGTGGGGGGAGGGGGACGGGGTGGGGCCCCGCCGTACGGGCGCCGCATTCGCATGCGAGCGCGCCTTGCAGATGAAGAGATTACTTGCGGACGCGGGCTAATGCAAGGACTGACTTCATGCGTGCGCTGGGTAAATATCTCGTGCCTGCCCGTGTCCGTCCGTGCTCACCTGCACCCGCCCGCTCGCGCCCGCCCTCCGCCGTACTCCGACAGTCCCGCCCTCCCCGGGCCACAGGTGGCCCAATCGGATCAGGCCGAATTGGCCCCTTCCATGGGGCAATTGGGCACTACCGTAAGTGTCATGACAACACGATCCACCTCCGCCGACCGGCCCCCGTCCGTAGCCCTCAGTGACGCGCCGACGCGTCAGGCCCGTAACTCCGCCGCCCTCTGGACCGCGACCGGGCGCAGCCGGGGGCACGAGGTCGTCCGGCGGCGTGGATTCGTCGCGGTCGACGGCGACGCGCGCGCCGGCCTGCGGATTCTCGTTCAGGAGCCGGTACTCGACCCGGGCGAACTGGACGAGCTGGGTGCGCTGGTACGCGGAGCCGCGGGGCCGGTGAACGCCGAGGACCCGTTCAGCTCGACCGACCTGAGCGACCTGGGTCTGCGCGGCTGGCAGATGCCGGTCATGCTGCGCCCGCCCGGCCCCGTCGGCGAGCCGGCCATGGACGTGATCCGGGTACGGCGGCCCGAGGACCTCCAGGCGGCCGAGCGGATCGCGATCGAGGGATTCGAGCTGGCCGGATTCCAGCCGTACCGCCCCGGCGAGCTGTTCCCGGCGGCGCTGATCGAGACGCCGGGCGTGGACGTGTTCCTCGCCGTCCACGACGGCGTGCCCGCCGGCGCCGGTCTCACCGTCGTGGACGACGGCATCGGCAGCCACTACTGGGTCGGCACCTCGCCGGCGTTCCGGTCGCGCGGCGTGGGACGGGCCGTCATGCTCGGCTCCCTCGCCCACCTGGCCGACCTGCCGGTCACCCTCACCGCCTCGAAGCTGGGCAGGCCGCTGTACGAGTCGCTGGGCTACACCGTCGCGGCGCCCGCGACCTGGTGGGCCTCCCGGTGACCTACGCCGTCCCCCCGTCCGGGCAGTCGCCCACGGAGAGCTCCGCCACCGCGGCGTCCTCCACCCGCTCCAGGTCCGCGATGTAGGGCGCGGTGTCCGGCAGCGGGGTGCAGAACGTGACCTGGGCGGTCAGCAGGTCGTCGTCGAGCCCGCCGAGGGACAGCGAGACGTACGCCCGCACCGCGTCGTCGCCGAAGTGGTCCCGCGCCGCCCGCAGGCACCCGGCGGCGTACGCGAGGCAGCGGCGCAGCAGCACGTTCGCGCGGTCGGCCGCGTCGGCGGGCTCGGTGGACAGGTCGTAGTCCGTCATCCCCCGGCCGTTGACCGTGGTCTCCTCCGCCAGCCGGTCGAAGTACGACCCCGCCGGGTCGGGGCGGAGATCGGTCAGCACCCGCGCGCCGCTCTCCGTGACCGACCAGCCGCGCTCGACCACCTCCTGGAACATCGGGGGGACGTCCGACGAGGACAGACCGGAGAGACCGGCCGGACCGGCCGGGCCCGCGTCCGCGAGGAGCTTCCTCATCCACTGGTTGGTGCGCACGTCTACCCTTCGCCGAGTGCGGCGAGACCCTTCCTGATGCCGGCGATGAAACCGGGATTGTTGCCCACGGCCTTCTCGATGCTCCGGGGCAGACCCTCGAACTTCCCGGACTCGAAGTCGAACTGGTACTTGGCCCCCTTGTTGCTCTGGTCCTGGAAGTGCAGCTGCCCCGGCCGCTGCCCCGGGTTGGGGTTCTCCACGTCGATCCGGTACGGCCCCTGGTTCCACAGCGTCTTGCTGGTGATCTGGGGTCCGTTCGACCCGATCATGCCCTTGTCGGCGGGGTCCTTGATGCCGTAGCGCTCGCGGTCCTGGCGGATGCGCTCCTCGACGACGTCGGGGTGGTACGGGTCCCGCTCGAACCCCGGCGAGGAGGTGTACCCCTCGCGCAGCGGGTCGTAGGGGGCGAGGCCCAGCGGGTCGGCCCGGACGTGCGGGTTGTGCACATAGGCCGAGGGGTCGGGGCCCGGCGCGAGCCCGAGCGGGTCCTGCGTCAGATAGCGGGCGGTCTCGGGGTCGTAGTGCCGGTGCAGGTTGTAGTGCAGGCCGGACTCGGAGTCGAAGTACTGCCCGGGGAAGCGCAGCGGGGTGTACGCGGTCCCGCTCCTGGACCAGGTGGTGGTGCCCCACAGCGTGGCGCGGGTGAGCCACGCGACGTCGCCGGACTCGGAGACGAGTTCGGTGGGGGTGCCGACGAGGTCGGTGGCGATGGCGAAGAAGCGCTCGTCGAACACCTCCTGGGAGTCGTCCGCCGCGAGTACGCGTTCCGTCTGGGACAGCGGCCGTACGCCGCGGTGGTCCCAGGTGAGGGCGACGGGCCGGGGGACCCCGGGGGCGGTGGTGGTCTGTTCGCACAGGGTCCAGCCGTCCCAGGTGAACCGCACCTCCTCGACGACCGTCGCCCCGTCCTCCGCCAGCCGCTGCTTCGCGGTGCGGCGGCCCAGCGGGTCGTACCGGTAGCGCCAGCGGGTCCCGTCGGGGGTGGTGACGGCGGTGAGCCGGTCCTCGGCGTCCCAGTCGTAGCGCCAGGTGTCGGCCTTCCGGGACAGCCGCGTCCTGCGGCGCAGGGTGATCCGGCCGGCGGCGTCGTGCTCGTAGCGCACGGATCCGGCGCGGGTGACGGTGGTGCCCTCGTAGGCGCGCGAGCCGGTCGCCTCCCGGCCGGCGTGCGTCGCGGGCCAGGACGCGGAGGTCTGGGCCCCGGCCGCGTCGTAGGCGTACGACTCGGCCCAGTCGGGGCCCGCCACCGCGGTGACCCGGCCCGCGGCGTCGAGGTCGTAGCGGAAGGAGCCGCGCAGGGCGTCGTCCAGGGCGCTGAGGTGTCCGTCGGCGCGGTAGGCGTAGGCGCGCCGGTTGACGGTGCGGGCCCCGGCGGTCAGTTCCTGGCCGGTCAGCCGGCCGGCCTCGTCCCAGACGGACGCCAGCGTCAGTGCGCCGTCCGGGCCGTCCGCCGCGCCGCCGACGGACCGGAGCACCTCGCGTCCGGCCGGGTCGTGGGTGAAGCCGATCCGCCGGGTGCCGCCGGCCAGCGCCGCGAGGCGGCCCGCCGCGTCGTACTCGTAGCGGGTCACGTGCCCCGTGGGCGTGGTGCGGCGGGCGCGGCGCCCGGCCGTGTCGTAGCCGAAGGAGAGCAGCCGGCCGTCGACGATCTCCGCCTTCAGGTCGCCGCGGCGGTCGTACTGCCGGACGAGTTCGCCGTCGGGACCGGCCGCGTGGACGATGCGCCCGGCGCGGTCGTAGGCGTACGTGGTGACGGCGCCGGACGCCTCCTTCCTGACGACCTGGCCGAGCGCGTCCCGCTCGTAGCCGACCGTCTCCCCGGCCGCGTTGGTCCGCGCGGTCACCTGCCCGGCCGCGTCGTGCTCGTAGCTGACGGTCCGCCCGTCGAAGTCGGTCTCGGCGACGGTCCGGCCGGCCGGGTCGTAGGCGTACGACCAGGTCAGGCCGCGCGGGTCGGTGACCCCGGTGAGCCGCAGGGCGGCGTCGTGCTCGAAGGTGTGGCGGGCCCCGTCCGGGCCGGTGCGGGCGGAAAGCAGGTCGAAGTGGGTGTACTCGAAGCGGCTGGTGAGCCCCGCCCGGTCGGTGTGGGCGGTGCAGTTGCCCTCGCCGTCGTAGGTCCAGGTCTCGGCGGAGCCGTCGGGGTGGGTGCGCCGGGCCAGGCCGCCGTCGGCGTCCCACTCCAGGGTGGTGACGTCGCCGAGCGGGTTCGTGACCCGGACGAGCCGGCCGAAGGCGTCGCGTTCGTAGCGGGTGGTGTTCCCGAGCGGGTCGGTGACGGCCAGGGGCAGTCCCGCCGCGTCGCTGCGGTACGTGGTGACGGACCCGGTCCCGGTCGTACGGGACACGGGGTGGCCCAGCTCGTCGTAGGCGTACCGGGTGGTGTGGCCCGCGGCGTCGGTGACCGCCGTCAGGTTGCCGCGCTCGTCGTACTCCTGGCGGATGCGCGTGCCGTCCGCGTCCGTGAACTCGACCGGGAGCCCGCGCGCGTCGCGCCGGACGGCGACACGGCCTCCGTCGGGGCGGACGAGGACGAGCAGCCGGCCCTCGGCGTCGTAGGTGAAGGTGGTGGTCCGGCCGAGCGGGTCGGTGCGGCTGAGCACGTTGCCGTGCCGGTCGTGGGTGGAGCGGGTGGTGTTCCCGAGCGGGTCGGTGGTGGCCACGACGCGCGAGTCGCCGTCGATCAGATGGCGGACGACGCGGCCGTCGGCGGTGGTCAGGGTGGTGGTGCGGTGGCCGGTGACCGGGTCGGGGCGGCCGTACGCGAGGGTGAGCTGCAGGTGGCCGGCCCCGCCGCCCTCTCCGACGACCCGGTCCTCGTCGTCGTAGACGTAGTCGTAGCGGCTGTCGTTGGAGTCGGTCCAGGTGATGACCCGGTGCCGGTCGTCGTACGCGAAGGCGAGGGTCGCGCCGGAGGGCCTGGTGACGGCGGTCAGGTCGCCGTCGGTGTAGCCGTACCGGACGACGTCCTGTGCGGCGCCGTCGGGGAGCCGCAGGGCGAGGCGGGTCACCCGGCCGTCCTCGGTGTCGAGGACCACGTGGTGACCGGCCGAGTGGACGAGGGCGAGCGGGGTGCCGTCCTCGGCACGGTCCACCGTGACGGAGTGGCCGTTGCGGTCGTCGATGCCGGTGAGCCAGGCCACCCCGTTCCCGCCCGGCTCGGCGCCGGCCGGTGCGGTGTACCGGCGGACCAGACCGGACGCCGGGTCGGTGAGCGTGTAGTCACCGTTGTCGTGGCGGGCCAGGAGCCGGCGTGCGGTGCCCGCGTCGGGGAGGGTGGGGAGGCCCGGCACCGGGTGCGGATAGGGGAGCAGGAGGCCGTCGTCGGTGACGTGGACGACGCCGCGCGCGTCGACCGTCAGCCGCTCGTCCACGGTCGAGGACCAGGACGGGCCGAAGAACCGGCCCAGCGTGTACCCGGACTCGGTGCGCCTGGTGAAGGCCAGCGGCAGCGCGCCGGGCAGCACCAGATCGGTCTGCGGCAGGAACATCCGGCCCGAGGCCAGGTCCACCGGGTCGGTCTCGCCGACCGGGCGCTCGGCGTCGGGCCGGTTGTGGGTGCCGCGGGGGGTGTCGTCGATCAGCCTGCGGGCCCGGTTGGCGTCGTTGGCGAGGTCCGCCGCCTCCGCCGCGACCCTGACGCCCTTGACCGCCGCCCCGCCGCCGCCGGTCGCGGCGGTCAGCAACAGGTCGGGGACGAGCCGGCCTAGGCCCTCCGCCGGGTCCTTCATGAAGTTGTCGAGCATCTGCTTGCCCGCGCCCATGGGGTCGTTGGCGACCTGTACGAGACCGGCGGCGAGGCTGTTGAGCTGGGTGAAGTACTCGGCGGGGTGGGTGAGGTTGTACGGGTCGGTGGGGTTGACGCTCCGGACGAAACTGAGCAGGCCCGCCGTGCCCTTGACGATGCCGCCGCCGAAGTGGTTCTGCATCACCTGCAGTTCTTCGAGACCGTCCATGGCCTGCTCGCCGTACGAGGGCTTGGGCGGGGCCGCGTCGCGGGCCGCCCGGACCGCCGCGCGGGCGGTCTCCGCGGCGGTGTTGCGCTGCTTGCGGGCCTCGGCGAGGATCTCCTGCGCCTCCTCCATCAGGGCCTTGCCGGGGTCGCTGAAGGCGCCGGGCCTCGGCGGCAGGGAGGCGGGGTTCCGCTTGTCGGCGGGTTCGGCGTTGTACCGGTCGACGGCCTTGTTGAAGTCGTCGACCTTCGTCCGGTGGGCGTTCGCCGCGTCCTCGGACGCCTTGGTGCCCTGCTTCCACTTGTCGATGGCGGTCTGGGCCTGCCCCTGGGCCCATTCCACGGTCGAGGCGAAGCCGGTCAGCGCGTCGGAGGCCTTGCCGAAGGCGTCCGCCGCCTTGAACCACTTCGGCGGCTCGACCGCCACCTTCTCCCGGAAGGCGTCGGCGGCCTCGCCCTTCACGGCGGACGCGTCGAGGCCCTTGAGGCCCTGGCCCACCTTGTCGAACGAGGCCTGCAGGTCGTGCAGATGGGAGGCGGTCGAGCGGAGCTTGGACGGGCTGCCGTAGATCAGCTTGGTCTTGTCCTCGCTCTGCCCGAGGTCCATCTCGTCGACCTCGGCGCCCATCCGGTTCGCCACCGAACGGGACTGCTCGCGCACCCAGTCCGCACCGGACTCCCAGCCGACGTCCTCCAGCCGGTCCGCCGTCCAGTTGCCGGCGTCCTCGACCCGGTTGCCGACCCACTCGACGCCGTCCTCGACCGCGTCCTCGACGACATCCGGTGTGATGTCGCTGATCAAGTCCCCGATGCCCACGGCTCAGTTCCCCCCGTTGTTCTGCTGCTGGGCCCGCTGCTCGGGAGACGGGCCGAAGGTCTCGTCCACCGCGCGGTCGAAGTCGCCCTGGTCCACCCCGAGGAGCTCGTTGAGGATCCGCGCCCGGCTCCCGCCCTCGCCCTCCGTCACGAGCGCCCGCCCGGTGTCCTTCCAGGTCTGCGCGGCGTCCTCACCGGCGCGCTGGAAGGATTCGGGGCTCCAGTCGGGGCTGAGGTAGTCGGGGGTGAACACGTCGCCCCAGTCCTGCTTGACGATGTCCTCCTCCGAGGCGTGCGGGTTGCCCACGGCGGAGTTCACGGCGATCTTGAAGGCGCCCTGGAGGTACTGGTCCTCCTCCCAGACGATCCCGGCGGCCAGCCCCAGCGCCGCCGCGAGGGTGTTGGCGTCCTGGATCTGCGCCCGTACGCCCCACTCCCAGCGCTCGCAGTAGTCCTCGAAGTCGGCCGACAGACCGTGGTGCCCGGCCTCCATGCCGGTCATCGACAGGTCGGAGAACCCCTTGCCGAGCACGGCGCCGGTGCCCGTGCCGATGTCGCGGAGTTCGGCGGTGGCCGCCCGGATCCCCTCGGTGATCCGCTTGATGCTCTCCTGGTCGAACTTCAGGTCCTCGGGTCCGCCGCCCATCAGACGTCACCTCCGGCGTCGCCCTCGCCGTCCACGGCGGCGGAGTCGGGGACGATGCCGTGGACCGGCGGGAAGAACATCGACCGGTCCGGATCGGCGATGTCGACGGCCACCCCGGCGGGCACGCCCAGAGCGGGCACGACCTCGTCGAGGAGCCGCGCGCCGCGCAGCGCCGCGTAGTCCCAGGGCCGGGTGGCGTCGTCCGCGTGCCCGCCGGGGGCGAGCGAACGGGCGCGCGCGAACCGGGCGAGCGACGCCTCACCGGTGAAGGCGCAGATCCACCGGACCCCACCGAGCTCGGCCGTCCACAGCCCACCGGAATCGACGGGGACGAGCACCACGGCCCGCCGCAGCTCACCGATCATCTCCAGGGGATCCCCCTGCCCCGCCCACCGCTCGGCGATCCGCTCCGCGAGTACCGCTCCGTCACTCACCGGCCGTCCTCCCCGCTGCCCAGGCCCGTACCTTCCCACTTGCGAAGAGAAATACGACCCGAACGGGGGAAACGGTTCCGCCGAGGGGGCCGCCCACGGTGGGGAGGCACCGACCGGCTCAGGACAGGACGCCAGGACTGAGGTGCTGACCTGCGGCTCCGTACGTGGTCCTGGCCGCTCGTCCTATCCCTCGCACGCCCACCGGACGGCTGCGGCCGCGCCCATGAGGAGCGGCAGGGCGAACCACGTCGGGCCCATGACGCGGCGGATCGACGGAAGAAGAGTGATCAGCAGGGCGAATCCGCTCGTGGCGATGGTGAGGACACAGGACAGCACGATCCCGGCCTGTGCTTCGTCGTCCCAGCTGCCCCCGGGCCGGATGGTGAGGCCCGTGTACAGGAACCCCGCGGCAATCAGGTGGAGGAGCGGCGGCGGGACCGCCATGACCCGCCTGAGACAGCCGTCGTCATCGGTGGCCGTCCCGGCGGTGTCGGGCCGGTCGGACGTCACGGGAGCGCTCCCTTCGGCCGGTTCCGACGGCGGGGGACTCACCTCAGGCCGAGTCCGGCGGCGCGTCGGACTCGGCGGCGCGGCGGTATGCGGCGTTTATGCGCTGGGCCTCTTCGAGCTGGTCCTCGAGGACGATGATCCGGCAGGCGGCCTCGATCGGTGTGCCCTGGTCGACGAGCTCGCGGGCGCGTGCGGCGATGCGCAGCTGGTAGCGGGAGTAGCGGCGGTGGCCGCCCTCCGAGCGCAGCGGAGTGATCAGACGGGCCTCGCCGATGGCACGGAGGAAGCCCTGCGTGGTGCCGATCATCTCGGCGGCCCGGCCCATCGTGTAGGCGGGGTAGTCGTCGTCGTCGAGCCGGCCGTACGAGTCGTCTGCTGTCATTTGCACCTCTCCGGGGAACGCGTTGAGGGGCCCTGGTGCCGTACTGGCACCAGGGCCCCGAAGGAACTTCTACACCACCTGCCGGCCGTGATACTGCGCCGGCGTTCGTTGTCCGCGCACTCGACCCGGTTGCTGTCGGGGTTGCGGGGATCGCGGTTGCTTGACCGGAGACCACCTCACTGTCGATGTCCTGCGGTACCCGGGCTCAGGCAAACGCCCGGGCGATCCTGATGGCGCGGGTTCCTCCGTTCTTCCTCAGCGATCAACTGCGTACTGCTGGTACTGCGGGTGATGCGAACTGCTCAGTGGCCCGTTCCGGCGCCACTCACTGCTGGGTGCTGCGTACTGCACTCACGGGTACCGCACTTGCCATGACCGCGGTCCCGCTCGCGGCGGCCCCTGATCACTGCGGGCCACCCGGTCCGGCCGTCAGTCCCGTCGCCGTCCTGCGAAAACCGTGGCTTCGAAACTCCACCGCCGTACCGTCCTGCTCACTGCGACTACCTGTGCTGCCGGCAGTTCGTGTCTGCCAGGCCCTTCTTGTCTCTCTGGGCTACGAGAGAAACCATAATCACGCCGATGCCCAATGTCTACTCCGGCCGACATAGATTTTTGCGTGTCGGGCGGGGAGGTACCCGACCGTGAGCAGGGCCGGTTCCCGTGCCGGGCCTGCCCGCCGATACGCGAGAGGGCCCGACCGGCGGATTCCGGTCGGGCCCTCTCGGCTGTTCGGGTGTCGGCGCAGCTACGCCTGGCCTGTGGGTCGTGCTCAGGCCGCCGCGGCGGCGGCGGAACGTCGTCCGCCGGCGCGCCTCGCTGCCGAGGCGGGTCCGCGTCGGCCGCGGCCGGTCGTGCGCTTGCGGGGNGCTCAGGCCGCCGCGGCGGCGGCGGAACGTCGTCCGCCGGCGCGCCTCGCTGCCGAGGCGGGTCCGCGTCGGCCGCGGCCGGTCGTGCGCTTGCGGGGCTCGGGCGCCGGCGCGGTGATCGTCACGGGGATGCCGGAGGGGGTCCGGGCGCCGGTGATGCGGTGCAGCGCTTCCTCGCCGGAGCGGACCTGGGTGGTCTGGGGCGCGATGCCGGCGGTTGCCAGGAGGCGGGTCATGTCGCGGCGCTGGTGGGGGGTGACCAGGGTGACGACGCTGCCGGACTCGCCGGCCCGGGCGGTGCGGCCGCCGCGGTGGAGGTAGTCCTTGTGGTCGGTCGGCGGGTCGACGTTGACGACGAGGTCGAGGTTGTCGACGTGGATGCCGCGCGCGGCGACGTTCGTGGCGACCAGGACGGTGACGTGCCCCGTCTTGAACTGGGCGAGGGTGCGGGTGCGCTGCGGCTGGGACTTCCCGCCGTGCAGGGCGGCGGCCCGGACGCCGTTGTGGAGGAGGTCGTCGGTGAGGCGGTCCACGGCGTGCTTGGTGTCCAGGAACATGATCACGCGGCCGTCGCGTGCCGCGATCTCCGTCGTCAGCCGCTGCTTGTCGGTGCCGTGCACGTGCAGGACGTGGTGCTCCATCGTGGTGACCGCGCCCTGGGAGGGGTCGACGGAGTGGACGACGGGGTCGGTGAGGTAGCGGCGGACCAGGAGGTCGACGTTGCGGTCCAGGGTCGCGGAGAACAGCATGCGCTGGCCCTCGGGGCGGACCTGGTCCAGCAGTGCGGTGACCTGCGGCATGAAGCCCATGTCGGCCATCTGGTCGGCCTCGTCCAGGACGGTGATCGAGACCCGGTCCAGCCGGCAGTCGCCGCGGTCGATGAGGTCCTTGAGGCGGCCGGGGGTGGCCACGACGACTTCGGCGCCCCCGCGCAGCGCGCTCGCCTGGCGGCCGATCGGCATCCCGCCGACGACGGTGGCCAGGCGCAGCTTCACGGCGCGGGCGTAGGGGGTGAGGGCGTCGGTGACCTGCTGGGCGAGTTCCCGGGTGGGGACCAGGACCAGGGCCAGCGGCTGACGGGGCTCGGCGACCTGTCCGGCGGTGCGGGCCAGCAGGCCCAGGCCGAAGGCGAGGGTCTTGCCGGAGCCGGTCCGGCCGCGGCCCAGGACATCGCGGCCGGCCAGGGAGTTCGGCAGCGTCGCGCCCTGGATGGGGAAGGGGACGGACACGCCCTGCGCGGTGAGCGCGGCCAGGAGGCGCCGGTCCAGGGCCAGTTCGGCGAAGGTCTCGACGGCGGGCAGCGCCGGAGTGACCGTCTTCGGCGGGGCGAACTCCCCCTGTACGGCGGCGGGGCGCCTGCCGTATCCGCCCGACCGGCCCGGACCTCCCGGCCGGCTCGCGGCGGACGAACCGGAGCGACCGCCCCGGCCCGTTCCTGCGGAGGGGTCGTACGTGCGGCCGCCGTCGCGGCGGGTACGGGAGGATCGGCCGTTCGTGCGTGC
>NZ_LMEP01000024.1:459572-460013 GCF_001426405.1 Streptomyces sp. Root1304
CATGCAGCTGGGGCCCGCACCCCGAGGGATGCGGGCCCCAGCTACGTATTACGCGTCAGCGTCAGGCGGAAACGATGTTCTCGGCCGTCGGGCCCTTCTGGCCCTGCGCGATGTCGAAGGAGACCTTCTGGCCCTCCTGGAGCTCGCGGAAGCCCTGGGCGGCGATGTTCGAGTAGTGGGCGAACACGTCAGGGCCGCCACCGTCCTGCTCGATGAAGCCGAAACCCTTTTCCGCGTTGAACCACTTCACGGTGCCAGTAGTCATGTCAATTCTCCTCTGGGCATTACGCCGGAATCCGTACCGTACGGATGCCGTGTCGCCGCGATGATGCCCTGCCCGGAAAACGACCGGAAATACAAAGCGCTTCCGTGCGACCTGCGGCCGACGGGAGACGCTCGAAGATTTTTCGGGTACCAAAACTGCAACTGAGTTCGACAGTA
>NZ_LMEP01000025.1 GCF_001426405.1 Streptomyces sp. Root1304
CTTCCTTTGTACTCACCCTCTCGGGCTTTCCTCCGGCGCTTCCTTCGTTTCCGACTCTATCAGATCTTTCCGATCCGATTTCCTCGGTGCTTTCCGGTCCCTTTTGTTTTCACTCCGGGGGCCTTTCGGCGTTTCCGACTTTATCAGAAGATCTGAGTCGGATTTCCCGCCTCCCGTGGAACCGTTCCTGCGCACGTCGGCGCCGGGGGTTCCCGTTCTGGCGGAGCCGTAAACGTACTGGAGCGGGGCGCCCCGATGCAAATCGAGGGGCCCCGCTCCGGTGTCGCGCTGGTCAGAGGTCTCAGACCTCGACCACGACCGGGAGGATCATCGGCCGCCGGCGGTAGGTGTCGGAGACCCACTTGCCGACACTGCGGCGGATCAGCTGCTGGAGCTGATGGGGTTCGACGACTCCGTCCTGGAAGGACTTGTTGAGCGCCTGGTCGATCTTCGGCAGCACCGCGTCGAACGCGGCGTCGTCGATGCCCGAGCCACGGGCATGGACGTGCGGGCCGCCCACGATCTTGCCGGTCGAGGAGTCGACCACGACGAAGACCGAGATGATGCCCTCCTCGCCGAGGATCCGGCGGTCCTTGAGGGAGGTCTCGGTGACGTCGCCGACCGAGAGGCCGTCGACGTACACGTACCCCGCCTGGACCTTGCCGGTGATCCGGGCGCGGCCGTCGACCAGGTCGACGACGACGCCGTCCTCGGCGATGACGATGTGGTCCTTGGGGATACCCGTCATCGCGCCGAGCTCGGCGTTGGCGCGCAGGTGGCGCCATTCGCCGTGGACCGGCATGAGGTTCTTCGGGCGGCAGATGTTGTAGAAGTACAGCAGCTCGCCGGCCGAGGCGTGGCCCGAGACGTGGACCTTGGCGTTGCCCTTGTGGACGACGTGCGCGCCCCAGCGGGTCAGGCCGTTGATCACGCGGTAGACCGCGTTCTCGTTGCCCGGGATGAGGGACGACGCCAGGATGACCGTGTCGCCGGGGACGATCCGGATCTGGTGGTCGCGGTTCGCCATCCGGGACAGGGCCGCCATCGGCTCGCCCTGGGAGCCCGTGCAGACCAGCACGACCTCGTCGTCCGGCAGGTCGTCGAGGGTCTTCACGTCCACGACGAGACCGGCCGGGACCCGGAGGTAGCCCAGGTCACGGGCGATGCCCATGTTGCGGACCATGGAGCGGCCGACGAAGGCGACCCGACGGCCGTACTCGTGGGCGGCGTCCAGGATCTGCTGGATGCGGTGCACGTGGCTGGCGAAGCTGGCCACGATGATGCGCTTCTGGGCGTTCGCGAAGACCGTGCGCAGGACGTTGGAGATGTCCTTCTCCGGCGGGACGAAGCCCGGGACCTCGGCGTTCGTCGAGTCGGACAGCAGGAGGTCGATGCCCTCCTCGCTGAGCCGCGCGAACGCGTGCAGGTCGGTGAGGCGGCCGTCCAGCGGCAGCTGGTCCATCTTGAAGTCGCCGGTGGCGACGGCCATGCCCGCGGGGGTGCGGATCGCGACCGCGAGCGCGTCCGGGATGGAGTGGTTGACCGCGATGAACTCGCAGTCGAACGCACCCAGGACCTCCCGGTCGCCCTCCTTCACCTCAAGGGTGTAGGGGCGGATGCGGTGCTCCTGGAGCTTGGCCTCGATCAGCGCGAGGGTCAGCTTGGAGCCGATGAGCGGGATGTCCGGCTTCAGCCGGAGCAGATAGGGGACGGCACCGATGTGGTCCTCGTGCCCGTGCGTGAGCACGATGCCCTCGATGTCGTCGAGGCGGTCCCGGATGATGGTGAAGTCCGGCAGGATCAGGTCGACGCCGGGCTGCTCCTCCTCGGGGAAGAGGACGCCACAGTCGACGATGAGCAGACGGCCGTCGAACTCGAAGACCGTCATGTTCCGGCCGATCTCCCCGAGCCCGCCGAGCGGGATGACGCGCAGGGCGCCCTTCGGGAGCTTCGGCGGAGCGCCGAGTTCAGGATGCGGATGACTCAAAAGACTCTCCTCACCACGCACGCCACGTACCTCTTGGCACGTGGCGCGCATGACATTCGTGCACTTGCTGTTGTCAGTGTTCAGTTGTGAAGTCCGTGGTCAGAGTTCTACCCCGCCGGCGGCCAGGTCGACCTTGAGCTGCTCGGTCTCCTGCGGGGAGAGCTCCACGAGCGGCGGCCGCAGCGGGCCGGCCGGGAGGCCCTGGAGGGCCAGCGCGGCCTTGGTGGTCATGACGCCCTGGGTGCGGAACATGCCGGTGTAGACGGGCAGCAGCTTCTGGTGGATCTCGGTGGCCTTCTGGACCTCGCCGCCCAGGTGGGCGTCGAGGAGGGCGCGGAGTTCCGGGGTGACGAGGTGGCCCACGACGGAGACGAAGCCGCAGGCGCCGACCGAGAGCAGGGGCAGGTTGAGCATGTCGTCGCCGGAGTACCAGGCGAGGCCGGAGCGGGCGATGGCCCAGCTGGCGCGGCCGAGGTCGCCCTTGGCGTCCTTGTTGGCGACGATGCGCGGGTGCTCGGCGAGCCGGACGATCGTCTCGGTGTCGATCGGGACGCCGCTGCGGCCGGGGATGTCGTAGAGCATCACCGGGAGCTCGGTGGCGTCGGCGATGGCTGAGAAGTGCCGGTACAGGCCCTCCTGCGGGGGCTTGTTGTAGTACGGCGTGACGGCGAGCAGGCCGTGGGCGCCGTCGCGCTCGGCGGTGCGGGCGAGCTCGATCGAGTGGTGGGTGTCGTTGGTGCCGATGCCGGCGACGACGTGGGCGCGGTCGCCGACCGCCTCCAGTACCGCTCGTACCAGCTCCGATTTCTCCGCGTCGCTGGTGGTGGGGGACTCGCCGGTGGTGCCGTTGACGACGAGGCCGTCGTTGCCTGCGTCCACCAGATGGGTGGCCAGTCGCTGGGCACCGTCGAGGTCGAGTGCGCCGTCCGCCGTGAAGGGCGTGACCATGGCGGTGAGGACCCGCCCGAAGGGGGTCTGCGGAGTGGAGATCGGAGCCATGGGTAACACGCTACTCGCTGCTCAGCGCCGGGTGTCCCCGAGGGGGACAGGAGAAAGGGAGCCCGGCGCTGCCTGCTCGGGGGTTCAGGCAGCGCCGGGTCCGTTTGATCAGCCTAGATGAACTTCGTGAAACGTCGCAATACGGACACTTCGCGCGAGGCGCTCGGACATGTGTGCGTTACGGAGCCACACGGCCGTTCTTGTTGAAGGCGGCGTGGGTCAGCGGCATCAGCCGGGCCCAGTGCTCCTCCATCTTCTCGCCGACCATCTCGATCTCCCGCTGCGGGAAGGACGGGACGGCCGCCAGCTCGTGCTGGGTACGCAGACCGAGGAAGTGCATCAGCGAGCGGGCGTTGCAGGTGGCGTACATCGAGGAGAACAGACCGACCGGGAGGACCGAGCGGGCGACCTCGCGGGCGACGCCGGCGGCCAGCATCTCCTGGTAGGTGGCGTACGCCGTCCGGTAGGACTCCTCCATCGTCCGGCTGACCACCTCGTGCTGCTCCTGGGTGCCGTCGACGAAGACGTACTTGCCGGGGCGGCCCTCCTGGACGAGCTTGCGGGAGGTGTCCGGGACGTAGAAGACCGGCTGGAGCTCCCTGTAGCGGCCCGACTCCTCGTTGTACGACCAGCCCACGCGGTGCCGCATGAACTCGCGGAACACGAAGATCGGGGCGCTGATGAAGAAGGTCATCGAGTTGTGCTCGAACGGGCTGCCGTGGCGGTCCCGCATCAGATAGTTGATCAGGCCCTTCGAGCGCTCGGGGTCCTTCTGGAGCTCTTCGAGGGACTGCTCGCCCGCCGTGGACACCCGGGCCGCCCAGAGGACGTCGGAGTCGGCCGCCGCGCTCTTGACCAGATCAACGGTGACGTCGCTCCGGAAGTCGATCTTCACGTTCTCGGTGGGGCTGTCGGTCACCAGCGGTCCTTCCGTTCGGCTGTTGCAGTCGCCCACTCTAACGAGAGTCCTACCGGAGGATGAGATTCGGCCGCTTTGGTGAAATAGGGCACCAAAGTGCCGGTTCTCTCGTCTGTACCTGTGAAGCACGACGACTACTGAGGAGAGTGGCCCTGATGTTCAGCCGGAAAGAGGCCGTACCGTTCGCGTTCGTCGCGGAGGCCGACCACTTCCGCAGTAACGTCACACCACCTCCCCGGGAGCGCCTCAACGCCTCGCAGATCCTGGGCCGTACCCTGATCGGGCTGACCGTCGCGGCCGGCCTCGTCGGCTCGCTGATCTTCGGGATGCCGTCCCTGCAGTCGGGTGAGTCCGCCACTCACCAGCAGCAGTCGGAGGCCTCCGACAACCGCTGAGGTAGCCTCACCGGGCACTGCCCCTTCGAGCGTGCTTGTGAGTGAGGACCTGTCGTGCCCCTGCCCTTTCTGACGGCCGACCGTGCTTTTGACACGACCGACCACGTCGCCCTGCCGTTCGACGACCACGATCAGTGGCGCCGTCCGTACCGGCCGGGGTCATGGCGGGTCGGGGCGGCGGCGCTCGTGCTGCTGCTCGCCTCGTTCGTGCTCCTCGCCGCGGTGATCATCGCCGCCGCCGGAGCCTTCGGCGGCGCGTCCGTCACCCTGGGCATCGCGGTGCTCGCCATCGTGGCCGCGCTGCGGATGCTCCGTATGGGCACCTGGGTGAGCCGTGCCGGGGTGCGCCGCGTGGCCTTCTTCTCGACCGTCACCGTGCCCTGGGCCAAGGTGACCTCCGTACGGACCGTGCAGCAGCCCGTGCGCTGGCTGGGACTCCCCCGCACCGTCCAGGGCCAGGCCCTGGTGCTCGGCCGGCAGGGTGGTGAGCAGCTGCTGCTGCTCACCGACCACAACGCCGACTTCCTCTCCCGCGTCGAGGCCTTCGACCGGGCCGCCGACACGGTCGAGGCCTGGAACGCCGAGTACGGCGTGGTCCCGGCCGCCACGCGCTGACCGGGACCTTCGGGAACTCCGTGACCGGCGGGCGGGCCCGCCGGTCAGACGCCGACCGGGCGCCCCTCGTGGAGCGCGATGGCCCGCTGCATCGCCTTGCGGGCCCTGGGGGTGTCCCGGGCGTCGTGGTAGGCGACCGCGAGCCGGAACCAGCAGCGCCAGTCGTCCGGTGAGTCCTCCGTCTCGGCCTTGCGCCGGGCGAAGACCTCGTCGGCCGAGTCGCGGTCGATCCGGCCGCCCTCGGTGCGCTTCAGTTCGTCGACGGGCAGGCCGCCCTCCGCCTCCAGTTCGGTGGCGAGGCGGTTCGCCCGGCGGGCGAAGCGGGTGTTCTGCCAGAGGAACCAGCCGCCGACTACGGGCAGCAGGAACGCCACCCCGCCCATGGCCATGGCGGCCGGCTCGCCCGTGAGGAGCAGCAGGACGCCCTCCATCCCCACCACCCCGAAGACCAGCACGAGGACGGTGGCGAGGAAGACGTACGTGATCTTTCCGCCCATGGCCGTCAGCCCAGGTCCAGGAAGTTCTCCAGGCCGAAGGTGAGGCCCGGAGTGCTGGTTACGCGGCGGACGCCCAGAAGGATGCCCGGCATGAAGCTGGAGTGGTGCAGCGAGTCGTGGCGGACGGTGAGCGTCTCGCCCTCGCTGCCGAGCAGCACCTCCTGGTGGGCCAGCAGGCCCCGGAGGCGTACGGAATGGACCGGGACGCCGTCGACGTCCGCGCCACGGGCGCCGTCCAGGCCGGTCGCGGTGGCGTCCGGCTGGGCGCCGAGGCCGGCCTCCGCGCGGGCGGCGGCGATGAGCTGGGCCGTCCGGGTGGCGGTGCCGGAGGGGGCGTCCACCTTGTTCGGGTGGTGCAGCTCGACGACCTCGACCGACTCGAAGTACGGGGCCGCGAGCTGCGCGAACCTCATGGTGAGGACCGCGCCGATCGAGAAGTTCGGAGCGATGAGGACGCCGGTCTCCGGGGAGGCGGCGAGCCGGCCGTTCAGCTGCGCGAGGCGGTCCTCGGTCCAGCCGGTGGTCCCGACGACCGCGTGGATGCCGTGGCGCACGCAGAAGTCGAGGTTCTCCATGACGGAGTCCGGGGTCGTCAGCTCGACGACCACCTGGGCGCCCGCCCCGGTGAGCGTCTCCAGCTCGTCCCCGCGGCCGAGGGCCGCGACCAGTTCCATGTCCTCGGCGGCCTCGACGGCCCTCACGGCCTCGGAGCCGATGCGGCCCTTGGCTCCGAGGACCGCCACGCGCAGCTTGCTCATTGCTCTGAATTCCTTAAGGGGACTCGTGGTTCAGGAGACCGCGTGGTGGAGGCGGTCCGCCTGCTTGTCCTTCAGCGGGCCGATCACCGAGAGCGAGGGCCGCTGGTCCAGTACATCGCGGGCGACCTCCCGGACCTCGTCCGGGGTGACGGCCGCGATCCGGTCCAGCATGTCGTCGACCGACATCTGGGTGCCCCAGCACAGCTCGCTCTTGCCGATGCGGTTCATCAGCGCACCGGTGTCCTCCAGGCCCAGCACGGTCGAACCGGAGAGCTGTCCGACGGCGCGGGCGATCTCGTCGTCCGTGAGGCCGTCGGTCGCGACCTTGTGGAGCTCGTCGCGGCAGATCTTCAGGACGTCGTGGACCTGGCCGGGCCGGCAGCCCGCGTACACCCCGAAGAGGCCGCAGTCTGCGAAGCCCGACGTGTACGAGTACACGCTGTAGGCCAGGCCGCGCTTCTCGCGGACCTCCTGGAAGAGGCGGGAGGACATGCCGCCGCCGAGGGCCGTGTTCAGCACGCCGAGGGCCCAGCGGCGCTCGTCGGTGCGGGCCAGGCCCGGCATGCCGAGGACCACGTGGGCCTGCTCTGTCTTGCGGTTGAGCAGCTCGACGCGGCCCGCCGCGCGCAGGGTGCGGCGGCCGTCGCGGGGGGCGATCGGGGTGACGTCGGTACGGCCGAGGGCGCCGGCCTTCTCGAAGGCGCGGCGGACCTGGCGTACCACCGTGGCGTGGTCGACGTTGCCCGCGGCGGCGACGACCAGGTGGGTGGGGTCGTAGTGCTTCTTGTAGAAGCGGGCGATCTGGCCCCGGCTGAGCGCGTTGACGGTGTCGACGGTGCCGAGGACCGGGCGGCCCAGCGGGGTGTCGCCGAACATCGTCTGCGCGAACAGCTCGTGCACGACGTCACCGGGGTCGTCCTCGGTCATCGCGATCTCCTCGAGGATGACGCCGCGCTCGGCGTCCACGTCCTCTTCGAGGATCAGCGAGCCCGTGAGCATGTCGCAGACGACGTCGATCGCCAGCGGCAGGTCGGTGTCGAGGACCCGGGCGTAGTAGCAGGTGTACTCCTTCGCCGTGAAGGCGTTCATCTCGCCGCCGACCGCGTCGATCGCGGCGGAGATGTCGAGGGCGGACCGCTGGTGGGTGCCCTTGAAGAGGAGGTGCTCCAGGTAGTGGGTCGCGCCGTTGAGTGCCGGGGTCTCGTCGCGGGATCCGACGTGCGCCCAGATGCCGAAGGTGGCGGAGCGCACGGACGGGAGGGTCTCGGTGACGATCCGGAGGCCGCCGGGGAGGGTCGTACGGCGGACCGTGCCGATGCCGTCCCTGCCCGGGAGAAGCGTTTGGGTACGGGCGACGGCCCGCCCCTCCGAAGAGGGGCGGGCCGTCGCGCGGGAACTACGGGACGTCACTTGGCAGCGTCGTCCTTGTCGCCCTCGGCGGCGTCCTCGTCCGCGATCACGGGGATCAGGGACAGCTTGCCGCGCTGGTCGATCTCGGCGATCTCGACCTGGACCTTGGAGCCGATCGCGAGCACGTCCTCGACGTTCTCCACGCGCTTGCCACCGGCGAGCTTGCGGATCTGCGAGATGTGCAGCAGGCCGTCCTTGCCCGGGAGCAGGGAGACGAAGGCACCGAAGGTGGTGGTCTTGACGACCGTACCCAGGTAGCGCTCGCCGACCTCCGGCATGGTCGGGTTGGCGATGCCGTTGATCGTGGCGCGGGCGGCCTCGGCCTGCGAGCCCTGCTGGGCACCGATGTAGATGGTGCCGTCGTCCTCGATCGTGATCTCGGCGCCGGTGTCCTCCTGGATCTGGTTGATCATCTTGCCCTTGGGGCCGATGACCTCACCGATCTTGTCCACCGGGATCTTGACGGTGATGATGCGCGGCGCGTTCGGGGACATCTCGTCCGGAACGTCGATCGCCTCGTTCATCACGTCGAGGATGTGCAGACGCGCGTCGCGGGCCTGCTTCAGCGCGGCGGCCAGGACCGAGGCGGGGATGCCGTCGAGCTTGGTGTCGAGCTGGAGCGCGGTCACGAACTGCTTGGTGCCGGCGACCTTGAAGTCCATGTCGCCGAAGGCGTCCTCC
Source organism: Streptomyces sp. Root1304 (assembly GCF_001426405.1). Taxonomy (GTDB): domain Bacteria; phylum Actinomycetota; class Actinomycetes; order Streptomycetales; family Streptomycetaceae; genus Streptomyces. The sequence goes on from NZ_LMEP01000025.1 coordinate 8,262, forward strand.
GCACCGAGGATGTCGGTGAGGGCGACGTAGTGCGTCTGGCCGTCGATCTCCTCGGAGATCAGACCCATGGCGATACCGGCGACGGCGGCCTTGAGCGGCACACCGGCGTTCAGCAGCGACATGGTGGAGGCGCAGACCGAGCCCATCGACGTCGAACCGTTGGAGCCGAGGGCCTCGGACACCTGGCGGATCGCGTAGGGGAACTCCTCGCGCGTCGGCAGCACCGGCACGATGGCGCGCTCGGCGAGCGCGCCGTGGCCGATCTCGCGGCGCTTGGGCGAGCCCACGCGGCCGGTCTCACCGACGGAGTACGGCGGGAAGTTGTAGTTGTGCATGTAGCGCTTGCGGGTCACCGGGGAGAGGGTGTCCAGCTGCTGCTCCATGCGGAGCATGTTGAGGGTGGTGACGCCCAGGATCTGGGTCTCGCCACGCTCGAACAGCGCCGAGCCGTGCACGCGCGGGATGGCCTCGACCTCGGCCGCGAGCGTACGGATGTCCGTCAGGCCACGGCCGTCGATGCGGACCTTGTCCTTGATGACGCGCTCGCGGACCAGCTTCTTGGTCAGCGCGCGGTAGGCGCCCGAGATCTCCTTCTCGCGGCCCTCGAAAGCCGGGAGGAGCTTCTCCGCGGCGATCTCCTTGATGCGGTCGAGCTCGGCCTCGCGCTCCTGCTTGCCGGCGATGGTGAGCGCCTTGGTGAGCTCACCCTTGACGGCGGCGGTGAGCGCCTCCAGGACGTCGTCCTGGTAGTCCAGGAAGACCGGGAACTCGCCGGTGGGCTTGGCGGCCTTGGCGGCGAGGTCCGACTGGGCCTTGCAGAGGACCTTGATGAAGGGCTTCGCGGCCTCGAGACCGGCGGCGACGACCTCCTCGGTCGGCGCCTCGGCGCCGCCCTTGACGAGCTCGATCGTCCGCTCGGTGGCCTCGGCCTCGACCATCATGATCGCGACGTCGCCGTCCTCCAGGACGCGACCGGCGACGACCATGTCGAAGACGGCGTCCTCGAGCTCGGTGTGCGTCGGGAACGCGACCCACTGGCCCTTGATCAGGGCGACGCGGGTGGCGCCGATGGGGCCGGAGAAGGGCAGGCCCGCCAGGATCGTGGACGCCGAGGCGGCGTTGATCGCCACCACGTCGTACAGGTGGTCGGGGTTGAGCGCCATGATCGTCTCGACGATCTGGATCTCGTTGCGCAGGCCCTTCTTGAAGGAGGGGCGCAGCGGCCGGTCGATCAGACGGCAGGTGAGGATCGCGTCCTCGGAGGGGCGGCCCTCCCGGCGGAAGAAGGAGCCGGGGATCTTGCCGGCCGCGTACTGCCGCTCCTCGACGTCCACCGTGAGGGGGAAGAAGTCGAGCTGGTCCTTGGGGCGCTTCGAGGCGGTGGTCGCGGAAAGGACCATCGTGTCGTCGTCCAGGTAGGCGACGGCGGAGCCGGCGGCCTGCTTGGCGAGGCGGCCGGTCTCGAAGCGGATGGTGCGGGTGCCGAAGGTGCCGTTGTCGATGACGGCCTCGGCGTAGTGGGTCTCGTTCTCCACTAGCGGTTTCTCCTACGTGTTCGTCTTTGCGTCCGGGGCCCGTGTGGCCGGGGACGGTGTGCGACGGGGGCGGAGAAGCGCGCCTCGGGTGCGGGCCGGTCTTCGATCGAAGCACCCGGGGTTTCGTTCCGGGGGCCACTACCGAGGACCGGCGGCGAGCCGGCGGCTCCTCGCTCGTCGTTATGGGGGTTGTGCGACCAGCCTACGGGCCGATGCGCACTTTGTGCACGTACGGCAAAGGGAGCGGCCCCCTGAAAGTGGGAACCGCTCCCTTCACGGCGTCCTTACTTGGCGCCGCCGGCCGCACCGCGGCGGATGCCGAGGCGGTCGACCAGGGCACGGAAGCGCTGGATGTCCTTCTTGGCCAGGTACTGCAGCAGGCGGCGGCGCTGGCCGACCAGGATCAGCAGACCACGACGGGAGTGGTGGTCGTGCTTGTGCTGCTTGAGGTGCTCGGTCAGGTCCGAGATGCGACGCGAGAGCATCGCGACCTGAACCTCGGGAGAGCCGGTGTCGCCCTCCTTGGTGCCGAACTCGGTCATGATCTGCTTCTTGACAGCGGCGTCGAGAGCCACGCGGATCTCCTCTTGGTGTTCGTGCGCCCGCGGGTGCCCCTGGTCTAGGTCTCAGGGGAAGCTTCCGTGACTCCACGGGCGAAGGTCCGATGAGCGCAGCTTCCAGAGGCTTCCCGACCGGGGTCGGGCGATGCTCCGGGAGCGCGTACACAAACGGCCGTCACACAGCGTACCAGCTCGTCGGAGCGGGCCCGGGGCCGCCCGCCTCCGGCAGGTACGGGCCCGGGGCCGCCCGGGCTACTTGCTGGTGAGGGCGCGGACGCTGGTGAAGACGTCGAGGACGGCGAGGCAGAGCGGGACCAGGGACAGCAGGACGAAGCCCTCCGCCAGGTCGAGCAGCCGGCCCCAGAAGGGCGAGAGGCCCTTCCTCGGGATGATCAGGCCGATCGCGGTGATCAGGGCGGCGCCGGCGGCGACGGACGCGGTGAGCCAGATCGTACGGATGTCCAGGCCGCCCCGGTCCCCGTACATCAGGAACTCCTTGACGAGGTCCGCCGGCGGGTTGAGGGAGAGGCCGAGGACGAGCAGCGCGATGGCGGCGATGCCGGCGACGAGGACGCAGACGACCTGCGACGTGTAGCGGAAGAGGCGGGCGCGCAGCAGCATCGCCAGGCCGGAGGTGAGGGCGAGGAGCTGGCCCCAGACGTTTCCGGCGAAGCCGAGGACGGCGGCGGAGCCGACGACGACGGCCGCGCAGCCGCCGACCAGGCCGAGGAGCATCTCGTGGCCGCGGCGGGCTTGGAGCGCGATGCGCTCGCCGTCGACGGGCTGCGCCTCCTCGGCGTGCTGCTGCGGGTCGCCGAGGAACTCGTCGTCGGCGGCGCTGCGCGGGGCCGCGTAACCGATGGGGAGCCGGGCGAAGCGGGCCGAGAGGCCGGGCAGGAAGGCGACGAGGCCGATCGCGACGGGGGCGCAGAGGGCGGCCGTCTCGGTGGCGGAGGATTCGGTGAGGATCGCCAGGAAGGTGGCGAGGGTGCCGACGGCGGCGAGGAAGGTGGCGGCGACGAAGGGCGCGTCACCGCTCGGAGTGAGCGCGACGAGCGCCACGGAGGCGACGAGCACGGTCACCGAGCCGAGCAGGAACTGCAGGCGGCCGGGGCCCTGGCCCGGGTCGGCGGCGATGATGCCTGAGCCCGCGATGAGCAGCAGGGGCAGGGCGCCCAGACCGAGGGCGACGGCGGTCGCCCGGTCACCGTACACACGGGCGCGCACTCCGGCGAAGGCGGTCAGCAGGAAGCCCGCGCCACCGGCGATGATCCCGGGGAGGCTGTGCATGTCGTGGCGCACCGGGTCGGCGAACCAGAGGACGAAGCCCATCAGGACGAGGAGCAGCACGCCGCCGAGGAGTCCGGCGCCGCGGAGCAGTTCGTCGCCCCACAGGTGCCGGTCGCGGGTGACGGCCGAGGCGACGGCGTCGGACACGTCGTCGTAGACGGCCGGCGGCAGCGACTGTGCGAACGGGCGGAGGGAGAGCACCTCGCCGTCGAGGACCTGCTGGGCGACGAGGGTGCGGGCGCCGTCGAGGACGGATCCGTCGCGGCGCACGAGGTGGTACCCGGTGGGGGTGCCGGCGGCCTGGGTCTGTCCGGTGAGCCGCAGGATCTCCGGATAGACGTCGGCGACGGCGATGTCCTCGGGGAGCGCGACGTCGATGCGGCTGTCCGGCGCCACGACGGTGACGCGGCAGAAGCCGGTCGCTGCGGTCGTACTCACGTGTCTGGACCCCCTGATTCGCGGTTGCGCACGATGCGCGCGCCACCCTACCGGGGACGGCCGGTGGGGGCTGCAAGTAGGATCGCCGTCCCATGGGGGAAGTCCGTACGCCCGGCTGCCGACAGGGGTGCCGAGCGGATGCTCCCGCCACGAGCCCGCCTCCAACGAGGGATTGATGCGCCGGTGAGCCAGATCGTCGTCAAACGCCCGCCGAGGTCGCTTCCGCCGGAAGTGCCCGGTGAGGAACTGGTCCTGGAGTCTCCGCCGGAACTCCCGCGGGGCCAGCAGGAGTCGGCGTTGATGCAGCTCCTGCCGATGCTCGGCATGGGCTCCTCGGTGGTCTTCTTCTTCATGACGCCGTCGCCGATCATGCGGATCATGGGCACGCTGATGCTCGCGTCGACGGTCGCGATGGCCGTCGCGCAGTTCGTCAGATTCCGTCGCGGTACGCAGGGGCAAATGGCCGATGTCCGCCGCGACTACCTCAAATACCTCGCCCAGACCCGGCGTACGGTGCGGCGCACGGCCCGCAGGCAGCGGGACGCTCAGCTGTATCTGCACCCCTCCCCCGAGCAGTTGTGGTCGGTGGTGGCCGAGGGTTCGCGGGTGTGGGAGCGACGGGTCGGCGACCACGACTTCGGACAGGCCCGGATCGGGCTCGGGGCGCAGCAGCTGGCGACGCCGCTGGTGGCGCCGGACACGGCGCCCGTGGACGAGCTGGAGCCGCTGTGCGCGGGTGCGATGCAGCAGTTCCTCGCGGTGCACGGCACGCTGGACGGGCTGCCGATGGCGGTCTCGATGCGGGCGTTCTACCACGTGACGGTGTCGGGTGAGCCGGAGTCGGCGCAGGCGACGGCGCGCGCGCTCGTGGCGCAGCTGGTGACGCTGCACTCCCCCGATGACCTGATGCTGGCCGTGGTGGCGGCGCGTCCCGCGCAGGAGCGCTGGGACTGGACGAAGTGGCTGCCGCACACCCAGGTGCCGGGCCAGGTCGACGGGGCCGGGACGAAGCGGCTGTTCGGCGACGACCTGGGCGATCTGGAGCAGTTGGTCCGCTCCCGGCTGGACGGTAGGCCGCGGTTCTCGCGGGAGAACCAGCCGGTCCTCGACCAGCCGCACGTGGTCGTGGTCCTGGACGGCGGCATGGTGCCGCCGGACTCGCTGCTCGCGGCGCCCGAGGGTCTTCAGGGCGTGACGATCGTGGAGGTCGTCCCCGGTGACCTGGACGAGCCGCGCGGCGGGCTCTCCGTGGTGGTGCGGCCGGGCCGGCTGCGTCTGGAGTCGGGCGGCGGCTTCGCGTACGAGGGGCTGCCGGACGGCATCTCGCTGCCCGCGGCGGAGGCGCTGGCCCGTCAGCTGGCGCCGCTGCGGATGGGCGGCGGGGACGACGACGAACCGCTGCTCGCCAATCTGGACTTCACGGATCTGCTGAACCTGGGCGACGCGGCCTCGGTGGACGTGGCCCGGACCTGGCGGCCGCGGTCGGTGGCCGAGCGCCTCCGGGTGCCGATCGGTGTCGGCGAGGACGGCCAGCCGGTGATGCTGGACCTCAAGGAGGCCGCGCAGGAGGGCATGGGCCCGCACGGTCTGTGCGTGGGTGCGACGGGTTCCGGAAAGTCGGAGCTGCTGCGCACGCTGGTGCTCGGTCTCGCGGTGACGCACTCCTCGGAGACGCTGAACTTCGTCCTCGCGGACTTCAAGGGCGGCGCGACCTTCGCGGGCATGTCGCAGATGCCGCACGTGGCGGCGGTCATCACCAACCTGTCGGACGATCTGACGCTGGTCGACCGCATGGGCGACGCGATCCGCGGTGAGCTGCAGCGGCGGCAGGAGCTGCTGCGGTCCGCGGGAAACTACGCGAACATCCACGACTACGAGAAGGCGCGGGCGGCGGGTGCCCCGCTGGAGCCGCTGGCCTCGCTGGTCCTCGTGATCGACGAGTTCTCCGAACTCCTCACCGCCAAGCCGGACTTCATCGACATGTTCATCCAGATCGGCCGCATCGGCCGTTCGCTGGGTGTGCATCTGCTGCTGGCCTCGCAGCGCCTGGAGGAGGGCAAGCTGCGCGGCCTGGACACGTACCTCTCGTACCGGATCGGTCTGCGGACCTTCTCGGCGGCGGAGTCGCGGACGGCGATCGGTGTGCCGGACGCGTACCACCTGCCCTCGGTGCCGGGTTCGGGCTATCTGAAGTTCGGTACGGACGAGATGACGCGGTTCAAGGCGGCGTACGTCTCGGGCACCTACCGGACGGGCGGGCCGCGCCTGGAGATCGGGCAGATGCCGGTGGAGCGGCGGCCCGCGCTGTTCACGGCGGCGCCGGTGCCGGTGGTGTACGCGGCCCCGGACCCGGCGTACCTCACGGCGCAGCGTGCCGAGGAGGACGACGCGCTCGCGGACACGGTCCTCGACGTGATCGTGCGGCGTCTGGAGGGTCAGGGGGTGCCGGCGCACCAGGTGTGGCTGCCGCCGCTCGACCAGGCGCCCTCGCTCGACCAGCTGCTTCCGGGTCTGGCGCAGACGGCGGACCGGGGCCTCACGGCGACGGAGTACACGCGTCAGGGCGGGCTCACCGTGCCGCTCGGCCTCATCGACAAGCCCTTCGAGCAGCGGCGCGAGGTGCTGTACCGGGACTTCTCCGGCGCGGCCGGTCACATGATGGTGGTCGGCGGTCCGCAGTCCGGCAAGTCGACGATCATGCGCACGCTGATCTCGTCGTTCGCGCTCACCCACACCCCGGCGGAGGTGCAGTTCTACTGCCTGGACTTCGGTGGCGGCGGCATGGTGTCGCTGGCCGACCTGCCGCACGTCGGCGGGGTGGCGTCGCGGCTGGACCCGGAGCGGGTGCGGCGTACGGTCGCGGAGGTCCTGGGCGTGCTGAACCGGCGGGAGGAGTTCTTCCGCTCGCACTCCATCGACTCGATCGCGACCTACCGGCGCAAGCGGGCGGCGGGCGAACTGCCGGGCGAGGCGTGGGGCGACGTCTTCCTGGTCGTGGACGGCTGGGGCGGTTTCCGCAACGACTACGACATGCTGGAGCCGATCGTCTCCGACATCGCGGCGCGCGGTCTGGGCTACGGCATCCACGTGGTGATCACCGCCGCCCGGTACATGGAGGTCCGCGCCGCGCTCAAGGACCAGATGCTGGGCCGGCTGGAGCTGCGGCTCGGTGACGTGATGGACTCCGAGTTCGACCGCAAGGTCGCGGCGAACGTGCCGACGGGCGTCCCCGGGCGCGGCCAGGTGCCGGAGAAGCTGCACTTCATGGGCGCCCTGCCGCGGATCGACGGGGCGAGCTCGGCGGACGACCTGTCGGACGGCACGGCGGCGTTCGTCCGCGCCGTGCAGTCGAGCTGGACCGGCGCTCCGGCCCCGGCGGTGCGGCTGCTGCCGCGCAAGCTGCCGGCGGAGCGGCTGCCGAAGGGCTTCGAGTACCCGCAGCACGGCATCGCGATCGGCATCGACGAGACGAACCTGGAGCCGGTGTTCGTCGACTTCGAGTCGGACCCGTTCTTCCTGGTGTTCGGTGAGAGCGAGTCCGGCAAGACGGCGCTGCTCCGGCTGATCGCCAAGCAGTTGTGCGAGCGGTACACGCCGGAGCAGGCGCGGATCGTCGTCGGTGACTACCGGCGGACGATGCTGGAGGCGGTGGCGCCCTCGCACCTGCTGGAGTACGCGCCGATGGCCTCGGCCATGCAGATGCACATGGACGCGATCAACACGGTGATGACGAAGCGGGCGCCGAAGCCCGACATCACCCCGCAGCAGCTGCGGGACCGCAGCTGGTGGTCGGGTCCGCAACTGTTCGTCCTGGTCGACGACTTCGAGCTGGTGGCGACCAACTCGGGGAACCCGCTCGCGGTGCTGGTGGAGAACCTGCCGTTCGCGCGGGACGTCGGTATCCGGTTCATCGTGGCGCGCAACGCCGCCGGTGCCTCCCGGGCGATGTACGAGCCGTTCATGCAGCGGATGAAGGAACTGGGCGCGCAGGGCGTGCTGTTGTCCGGTGATCCGGGCGAGGGCGACATCCTCGGCAACGTCCGGGCGCGGCCGATGCCGCAGGGCCGGGGCACGTTCGTGTCGCGGAAGCGGGGCACGCCGCTGGTCCAGCTGGGCTGGCTGCCGGAACAGCACTGAGCGGAGCGGTCCCTCCCACTAGTGTGGGAGGGACCGCCGCACCACCGCGAAGGGAAAGCGCCGATGAGCGACGCCGACGAGACCACCACCGAGAGCGCGGACGCCGCTCTGGCCGCCGAGAAGCAGCGGCAGAAGGACGAGCTGTACGCGCTCGACATCTCGGGCGTCAGCTGGGAGGGCGCGCCGGGCACCAGCCCGGACGAGGAGCGGGTGGAGATCGCGCGGCTGCCCGAGGGCGGGGTGGCGATGCGCTCGTCCCTCGACAAGGACACGGTGCTGCGCTACACGAAGGCCGAGTGGGACGCGTTCGTCCTGGGGGCCAGGGACGGCGAGTTCGACCTGCGGTGAGACCGTGAACGCGTGAGGGGGTGGCCCGTCGGACGGGCCACCCCCTCACGCGTGTGCGTGGGTGCTCACATCATGCGGAACCGGGCGGCGTTGCCCTTGTCGGTGTCCTGGTAGCCGACGACCGACTCGTCGAGGAGCTGGGCGATGCGCCGCAGGTCCGTGTTCATGCCGCCCATGTCGCGGGTCAGGCGGTCCTGGCTCTCGCGGTACGCGATCTTCGCCTCGCCTTCCCAGTTGGAGGCGACCCGGTTGACCTCGGCCATGAGGTCTTCCAGCTTCTGGGTGAGGGTGCTGGAGGTGAGGCGGACGTCGGCCGCCGCCTGCGTCACGGTGTCGTAATTGACCGCAGTGGTCATGGTGATGACTCCTGAAGTGAGAGTGGCGCGGAGGACTGGTCGGGCAGGACCGCTCAGGCCATGCCGAGGATGGCGCTCTGGCCGGCGGCGGTGTCGTCCATGGTGCGGAAGGAGCGAATACGGTCGTCCTCCTCCTGCGTGAACCCGTCCGCGCTCATGCGCATGATCTCCTCGAGCTTCACGAGCTCGACGCGCATGCTGCGCATACGCTGGTTCAGGTCGTTCTGGACCCGGTCGTACTCCTTGCTCGCAGCGCCCTGCCAGCCCGCCTGGATGCGGTCCACCACGCCGTTGAGGGAGGTGATGCGGGCCTGGAGCTCGTCGTGGAAGTCCTGGATCCGGCCGGCGAGCTTGACTTGTTCGGCACTGGTTACGTTCAGGTCTTTCGACATCTTGCCCCTTCTTCCTTCGGTGGCGTCGACGGCCGGGCCGTCGGGCCATCCGGTCGTGATGCGGACGGGAATCTTCTGATGCCGCCCCCGTGCTGGGTTCGCACTGCCGTGCGCCCAGCGGTCACTTTAGCCATTGGCGGCGGCAGTTCCAACTGCAAAGGAGGGTCCGGATACTTGACCGATACGCGGGTCAACGAGCCCTCCTTCCCCTGCGACTGTCGCGGATCACGACGGCCGTTCCGGCGACCACGGCCACCAGGACGACGCCGATCCCCAACGTGTAGGTGGCGAGGCGTTCGGAGCGCTCCTGGGGAGTCTCCGTCAGGGCCAGCGCGGCCGGCTCGGGGGCCGGCGGCCTGGGCGGGCCCGGGTCGGCGGTGGGCTCGGACGGCGCCGGCCCGGGAGGGGTGTCGGCGAGCGCCCGCACCGGGTCGACGACGCCCCAGCCGACGTGCTTGTCGCGGCCGTTGATCGAGCGGACGGCGGTCTGCTCGATCCGGGCGACGATCTGGGCGACCGTCCAGTCGGGGTGCTTGGCCCGGAGCAGGGCGGCGACGCCGGCGACGTACGGGGCGGAGAAGCTGGTGCCGTTGTCGACGCACTGGCCGCCGCCGGGGACGGTGGAGACGATGTCGACGCCGGGTGCGGCGACGCCGACGAAGGTGCCGGACTGGGAGAACGCGGCGCGTTCGTTGTTCCGGTCGGAGGAGGCGACGGCGAGCACGCCGGGGAAGGCGGCCGGGTAGGTCTTCCTGGAGGCGCCGTCCATGCCGTCGTTCCCGGCGGAGGCGACGACCACGACGTTCGCCCTGATCGCGCGGGCGATGGCCAGGCCCATGGGCGAGTCCGCGTCGAGCGGCTGGGTGGTGTCCTGCGAGATGTTGATGACGTGGGCCTTCTGCTTGACCGCCCAGTCGATCGCCAGCGCCATGGTGTCGGACTTGCCGCTGTTCTTCTCGTCGTTCTGCCGGATCGGGATGATCCGCGCCTCGGGAGCGAGGCCGACGAAGCCGGTGCCGTCGCCGGGGCGGGCGGCGATGATCCCGGCGACCTTGGTGCCGTGGCCGACGTCGTCGACGGTGCCGTCGGTCTTGCCGCGCAGCTCGTCGCCGAAGCCCGGGTTCTTCTTGTCGGGCTTGAGGAAGTCCTTGCCCGCCTTGGCGTCGACGGCTCCGCTCAGCTGCGGGTTGACGTCGTCGACGCCCGTGTCGATGACGGCGACGCGGACGCCCTTGCCCTTGGTGTCCTGCCACAGCTCGTCGAGGAGGACCCGCTGGAGCGGCCAGGGGGTGCCCTCGATCTGCTTCTTCATCGGGAAGGTGCACTCGCCGCTGCCGTCGAGCCGCCACGGTCCCGGTACGGGCTCCGCGGCGGCGGCCGGGGCCGCGAGGAGGGCGGTGAGCGTGCCGGCGGCGAACAGGGCGGCCGCGCGGTACGCCGTCGTGCGGTACGTCGTCGTCACCGGTGCCACCCCCTAGGAACCCTGCGGCTGACGCGCGCTGTTGGTGTCGAGCCTCGGCCCCTTCGACAGGAACTCCGACCATTCGATCGGGACGAGGACCGGCTGGGTCTTCTCGTAGCCGAGACGCTTCTGGGCGTCGCTGGGTTCCGGGCGTCCGTCGGTCGGTTTCTCCTTGTCCCCCGCGCCGATCTCGGAACGGTCGGAGTCGCTGTCCCCGTTGGCCTGGACGGCGTACCGCAGGCCGGTGTCGGTGACGAGGAACAGCGAGCCCTGGGGCTCCTTCCGGCCGGCGCCCTGGAACTGGGTGTAGAGCAGGCCGGTGCCCGGGGTGACGTACGTGCTGGTGCCGCCCGCGGTGATGTCGGCGGGGTACTCCGTGCCGGCCCAGGTCGTGACCGTCGGCACGCCCTTGTCGCTGACGCCGGTGAGCACGCTGCAGACGGTGTCGCGCGCGGTGTCGCCGGTACCGGTGTTGACCTGCTTGGCCCTCAGCCGCGGCCATCGGACGCCGGCGTGGAAGGGGGTGGGGTCGGGCTCGAAGGAGGAGGCGTCGACGGAGGTGAACTGGCCGTCCATGTCGAGGACACCGGTCTGCGGGGAGCTGATGATCAGCCAGGCGGTGAAGGGGGTGACCGGCTGGACCTTCCCCTTGAGGACCACGTAGTCCTGGGGTCCGGCACCGGTCTGGGTGCGCAGCACCATGCCGATCCGGTTGTCCGTCGACCGCAGGCCGTTGCCGGGGATGCCGGCGGGGTCGCCGACCCGGCCCTCGATGTGCGGGAAGTCCACCGGGTCGCCGGTCCGCAGGGTGGCGAGCCAGTCGTCGGTGACGGCCTGCGGCTCCCGGTGGGGACCGACGAGCGCGGTGATCAGGCCCTTGGAGTCGGCCTTCACCGGGTACTTGGTGCCGGTGTTGTCCACGAGGAACTGGGCGGCGCCCTTCTGTCCCTTGACGTAGAGGATCTCGCCGTCCGCGAGGCTGTTCTTGTTCTCGGTGCGCTTCAGGTCCCGCTCGGCGAAGAGGAAGGTCGCCTTCTGGACGCTGGCGCCCGCGCCGCCGCCGGGCTGCTCGCAGACGGCCCAGCGCTTGGCCTTGCCCGCGTCCTCGGCGGTGGGCAGCCGGTCGGGGGCGTACGGGATGCCGAGGATCGGGCCGCGCGGCGGCTTGCCCTCGTCGAGCGTCTTGTCGGCGACCTGGACGACCTGGAACTGGTCCGGGTTGAGCAGGAGTCGCGCGGAGGCGAGGTTGAGGACCGGGTGGAGCAGGGTCTTCGCGTCCTCGCCCTTGCCGGTCTGCAGGACCACGTAACGGGTGGTCGACTGCTTCCCGACGATGACCCGGGTGCCGGGGGTGTCCCAGCCCTTGGGGGCCTGGGGGCTGAACATGCCCCAGGCGCCGAAGCCGGCGACGACCAGCGCGGCGACGATCAGACCGGGGACGAGCGCGCGCAGCGGCTTCGGCGCCCCCTCCTCCGTGCCCGAGGGCGAGGGTTGGAGGAATGCCGCCACCGTGCGCTTCTTCGCAAAGGTGTACGCGTTGAGCTCGTCCCGTCGCGATGCCATGAGTCCCCATTCTCGTCAGGCGCGATCTTCGCGCGGGAGCCGGGGAGGTGACACCCGGGCTCCGGCCGTCGGACCGGCCCCCTACTATGCCTGCTGTCCCGTGGGGTTCGTGGGGCGGGTAGGGTGATCCGGCCGCCAAAGCCCTGGCGGGCCAGGGTGATCGGGATGAATTGAGGGGGATTCTCCATCATGGCTTCCGCGACGCGGACGCGGCCCGCCGCGGCCACCGCCACCGCACCCCCGTCCTCGGGGCCCGCCGCTTCGGTCTCACCGAGGCTCCAGGCCCGGCCGGGACACTTCGGTTCGTTCCAATTGCAACAGCTCGTACTGATCGAGGTCGCGGCCGCTCTGCTGGTCGTCGCCTGGGTCGTCGAACCGGTGCTGATGGTGCCGGCGGGCGTGGTCGCCGTCGTGCTCCTGCTGCTGGCCGTCGTACGCCGCCACCGGCGGTCCCTGCCCGAGTGGCTGGGCACCTTCCTCGCGCTGCGGGCCCGTGGCCGCCGGGCCTCCTCCTTCACCGTGCCGGAGGGCACCGAGCCGGGTTTCGCACCGGTCGTCGAGTGCGACCCCGCGCTGCGGACCTACGCGTACAGCGACCGTGACCGGCGGCCGGTCGGCATGGTCGGCGACGGCACCTTCCTGACCGCCGTCCTGCGCGTCGAGTCGGACGGCACGGCCCTGCGCCCGGACCGCGCGGCGAAGCCGCTGCCCGTCGCGCTGGTCCGGGACGTCCTGAGCGTGGACGGCATCCGGCTGGAGTCGGCGCAGATCGTGCAGCACACCCAGCCGGCGCCCGCACCGCACCTGCCCGCGCAGTCGATGGCCGCGCGCAACTACGGCCCGCTCCAGGCACAGACGGGATCCCCCGCGGTCCGGATCACCTGGATCGCGCTCAAGCTCGATCCCGAACTGTGCCCGGAGGCGGTGGCCGCGCGCGGCGGCGGCATGACCGGCGCCCAGAAGTGCGTGGTGCGGGCGGCGGACCAGCTGGCGAGCCGGCTCGCGGGCGCCGGGTTCACGGCGAGCGTGCTGACCGAGCAGGAACTCACCTCGGCGCTCGCCACCTCGACCTGCGCCAGCCCGATGGCCATCGCGCAGGCCGGCCGGGGGCAGGCGCAGGGGCGCAGGACCCAGGAGACCGCGCGGACCTGGCGGGTGGACGACCGGCGGCACACGACGTACTGGGTGGGGCGCTGGCCGCAGCTGGGCGGCCGGAGCGGCGGCGCCGGGGCCTCGATGCCCCAGCTGGTCGCGCTCCTGACCTCGCTGCCCGCGCTCGCGACGACGTTCAGCCTCACGCTGAGCGGCGGGGACCGGCAGGAGGTGACGGTGGCCGGACACGTGCGGATCACCGGGCGCAGCGACGAGGAACTCGTGGGCGCACGGCACGAACTGGAGCGCGCGGCGCGCGGGGTGAGGACGGGGCTCGTGCGGCTCGACCGCGAACAGGTGCCGGGCATGCTCGCCACGCTTCCGCTGGGGGGTGCGCGCTGATGTCCGCACCTTCCTTCGGTACGCCGGACCGCGCTGCCGCTCCCGCCGGCACCGGCTTCTCCGGTGTCTCCGGCGTCCCCGCGGCCCCGGGGGGCTCCGGCAGGGCCGCGTCCCGCGCGGCGGATTCCCGGCGTACGGGGCGGGTGACCCGGCCCCGGTTCGGATTCGGGCTCGTCGGGCCGCGCCGCGACCGGCACTCCGTCCCCCTCGAACAGCTCGACGCGATGGCGCTGCCGGTCGGCGACGACGGCATGGTCATCGGCGTCGACGCCGAGAACCGGCCGGCCGTGCTCGGCATCAACCGGCCCGTCCCGTACGACGTCACCCTCATCGGCGGTCTGTGGACCGCGCAGGTGATGGCGCTGCGGGCGGCCGCGACGGGCGCCCGGATCGCGGTCGAGACCGGCCGCGCGCAGGCGTGGACCGCGCTCGCGCAGGCCGCGGGCGGCGGGCAGCCGTGCATCTCGCTGCACGACGTGGGGCGGGTGCCGCCGCAGGGCGCGTCCGCCGGCAGTCCGGTGGTCGTGGTCCGCGACTGCGGCATGCGGCCGCCGCGCGGCCGGGTCGTGTCCGCGCCCTGGCAGTCGGTGGTGACGCTGCTCCCCTATCTGAGCCCGGTGGCGCCCCGGCTCCTGGAGAAGTCCTCCCTGGTCGGCGTGCAGCGGGTGTCGCCCGACGAGGCCGCCCAGATCGGCCGGATCATGAGCCTGCCGCGCCACGAGTACGAGGCCCTGTCGACGCTCGCGGACGGCGTGACCCTCTGGTGCACCCCGAGCGACCGCCAGTTCGTGATGACGCAGGCGACGGATGCCGAGACCGGATTGTTGGGCGGCGCCCGGCGCATGGACTGACGGCCTGAAGTCGTTCAAGTACGTCCGCTTTTATATCGATTTGAACGGTCGGGGTTCTCACTCTGCGGCGCGGGCAGGTCACTTGGTGGCCCGGCCGGGTCACGGGGACGTGCGCGGAGGGGCGGTCGGGCCTGCCCCGGGGTTGCCCGCGCCGATTAGGGTGGAAGGGCCCCGCCCACCACGGCACAAGGGTGCTCGACCACACCAGGAGGCAAAGTGAACGGCGATCGCGACGAGATCCACGGGGGTTGGAATCCGCCCGCCGACGATCAGTCCGACGCGGATTCCGCCGAGATGACGGGTGAGTTCACGATCGACTACACCCCGCCCGCCTGGTACACGCAGAACGCTTCGGGCGGTACGGGGGCGGGCGGCGCGACGCCTCCGCCGCCGCACGGAGCACCCGTCCCGGTGCCGGGCCTTCCGGCGGGCAGCGGCTTCGAGCCGAGCTGGAACCAGGGACCGGCGGTGCCGCCCGCGCCGTCGGCGGGTCAGCCGCCCGTGTCGCCCTCGGCCCCGATGCCGGGTGCGGAGCACGTGGGCGGGCAGCCTGTCGGGACGCCGCCGGCGGGGGTGCCCGCGGTGGGCGGACAGCCCGTGGGGATGCCTCCGGCCACCGGGGGGCCCTTCGCGGCGCCTCCGGCCGTCACTCCGCCGGCCACTCCGGCTCCGGTCGCCGCCCCTCAGGTCGCCACTCCCCCTGTCACTCCGGCTCCGGTCGTCCCGGCACCGGTCG
The DNA here is from genome assembly GCF_001426405.1 of Streptomyces sp. Root1304. GTDB lineage: Bacteria > Actinomycetota > Actinomycetes > Streptomycetales > Streptomycetaceae > Streptomyces. Next base: position 23,424 of record NZ_LMEP01000025.1, read on the forward strand.
CCGCTCACGACCCCTCGTCGTCGGGTGACTTCCCGCCGGCCGCCCCGCTGCCGAGCGCGCCGGCGCCTGCGGCCTCGTTCGGTGGCGGGGACGTCGAGAGCGGCGCGACCATGCGCTTCTCCCCCGCCGCCCTCCAGCGCGAGATCGCGGACCGTACGGCCGAGGCCTCGGCCACCGGTGCGGCGGCGCCCGGCACCGCCCCCGTCGGAACCTCCGACGCTGATGCCGGTCCGGCCGGGAACCAGGACCGGGGCCAGGACGGCGACCCGGCCGCCGCCGAGAACGCCCCCGCGTCCGGCTCCGACGTGCCCGAGCCCGCCGAGCCCGCCGATGTCGTCGCCTCCGCCGAGCCGAGCGACGCCACCGACACGACCGGGTCCGGCACCGGGACCGCCGCCGCTGCGGACGCCCCCGAGGCCGACGGCGAGGTCTCGCCCGAGGCCACCGCCGACACGGATGCCAATGCGGACGCCGAGGCCGAGTCCGCCGACGCGGTCACGGACTCCGGCACCGACTCGGCGCCGGTCGCCGACTCCCTCCCCGCGGAGGCCCCCGGCGACCAGACGGCCCAGGACACCACGCCCGTGGCCGACACCGCACCGGCCGCGCCGCCTGCCGCGCCCGCGCCGTACCCGCCGGCCGACGGCGCCCAGCCGCAGGCCCCCGGGCCGTATCCCGGCGCCCCGCAGCCCCCGTTCTCCCCGGCCGACCCGCAGACCGGCGCCGGTGCCGGGCTTCCGCCGCTGCCGCCGTCCTTCCAGCCGGCCGCCCCCGGGCCCGCCCAGCAGTGGCCCGCGCAGCCCGCGCCCGGCGCCCAGCCGGTGCCCCCGGCCGCGCCGTTGCCGCCCACCGCCGCCTGGCCCGCCCCCGCGACGCCCGGCGCGCCCGGCCCCGTACCGCCGCAGGCCCAGCCGCAGGCACCCGGCGCGTACGGCTACCCGCAGCCGCAGCCCGTGCCGGAGTCCGAGCAGCCCCCGCAGGCCCAGCCCCAGCCGCCCGGCGCCTACGGCTACCCGCAGGCGCCGCAGACTCCGCAGCCCCCGGCCCCCGCGCCGCAGCAGGGCGGCTACGGCTTCCCGCATCCCGGGACCCCTCCGCAACAGGCCGGTTACGGCTACCCCCCGCAGCCCGGCGCCCCCGGTGGCGTGCCGCCGCAGGCGCAGGGCGGGTACGGCTACCCGCACCCCGCCGCCGTACCGCCGCAGGCCGCGGCCCCCCAGCCGCCGCACGACGGTCAGCCGCCGGTGGACCCGCGGACCGGGGCCGCCTGGCCCTCGCCCGTGACGCACGACCAGCGGGAGCGTTCCGTGCCGGGCGCCCCGCTCGGGTACAACGCGGCCGTCGAGCTCTCCTCCGACCGGCTGCTCCGGAACAACAAGCAGAAGCCCAAGTCGAGCCGGACGCCCGGCGGCGCCGCGCGCTTCAAGCTGGGCGGGAAGAAGGAGGAGGCGGAGCGGCAGCGCAAGCTGGACCTGATCCGTACGCCGGTCCTCTCCTGCTACCGGATCGCGGTCATCTCGCTCAAGGGCGGTGTCGGCAAGACCACGACGACGACCGCGCTCGGTGCGACGCTGGCGACCGAGCGGCAGGACAAGATCCTGGCGATCGACGCCAACCCGGACGCCGGCACGCTCGGCCGCCGGGTGCGGCGCGAGACCGGGGCGACCATCCGCGACCTGGTGCAGGCGATCCCGTACCTGCACTCGTACATGGACATCCGCCGGTTCACCTCGCAGGCGCCGTCCGGTCTGGAGATCCTCGCCAACGACGTGGACCCGGCCGTCTCGACGACCTTCAACGACGAGGACTACCGGCGGGCGATCGACGTCCTGGGCAAGCAGTACCCGATCATCCTCACCGACTCGGGCACGGGTCTGCTCTACAGCGCGATGCGCGGGGTGCTCGACCTCGCCGATCAGCTGATCATCATCTCGACGCCGTCCGTGGACGGCGCGTCCAGCGCCTCGACGACCCTGGACTGGCTCTCCGCGCACGGCTACGCCGACCTGGTGCAGCGCTCGATCACGGTCATCTCGGGTGTCCGTGAGACCGGCAAGATGATCAAGGTCGAGGACATCGTGCAGCACTTCCAGACCCGCTGCCGCGGCGTCGTGGTCGTGCCCTTCGACGAGCACCTGTCGGCCGGTGCCGAGGTGGACCTCGACATGATGCGGCCGAAGACCCGGGAGGCGTACTTCCACCTCTCGGCGATGGTCGCCGAGGACTTCGTCCGGGCGCAGCAGGCGCAGGGCCTGTGGACCGGCGACGGCCAGGGGGCGCTGCCTCCGCACATGGCCCCGCCGATGCCGGGCCACCAGACGCCGGGCCAGCCCATGCCGGGTCAGCCCATGCCCGGTCAGCAGCCGATGCCGGGACAGCCGATGCCCGGTCAGCAGCCCCTGCCGGGGCAGTTCGCCCCCGGACAGCCGGTGCCGGGTCAGTTCGCCCCCGGGCAGCCCGCACCGGGTCAGCCGTACGGGGCCCAGCCGGCGCCCGGCCAGCCCTTCCCGGGCCAGCCCGGACAGCCCGTGCCCGGGCAGCAGGCCCCCGGTCAGCCGTACCCGCCGCAGCAGCCGTACGGTCAGCCGCCGGCGCAGGGCGGGCCCTACGGTGCCCAGCCCGCGCCCGGACAGCCCTACGGCGCCCAGCCGCTCCCCGGGCAGCAGATGCCGGGGCAGCCGATGCCCGGCCAGCAGCCCGTGCACGGTCAGCCGATGCCCGGTCAGCAGCCCGTCCCGGGTCAGCCGTACGGCGGACAGCCCGCGCCCGGACAGCCGTTCGGCGCGCCTCCCGGGCAGCCCGGCGCACCCCTGGGCCCGCAGCAGCCGGGGCCGGGGCAGCCACTGCCGCCGCAGGCCGATCCGCGGGATCACGGCCAGGGGAACGACGAGCAGGTCACGCCCCACAACTGGCCCCCGCAGGGGCCCGGACAGGCTCCGCCAGCCCCTCAGCAGTAAGGCGTCACAGGATTAGACCAATGAGGCCCCGTACCGGTCACCCGGTACGGGGCCTCTTGGCATTCCCGCAGTCCACAAGGGGTTTGAGGGATCGTTGACGACGGCAGACCACCGCTGATAAACCTTCGCTTCACCCAACGTCAGCCCAAGATCCACGACAGAACCCCGACGCGAGGTCACGTCCCATGGTCATGGTCACGAAGGCTCCACCCCGTCCCGCCCCCGCCGCCCACCGAGCCCTCCGTCTGCTGCTCGCCTGCGGTGTCACCGCCGTCTCGCTCGTGGCCGTCCCCGGAACCGCCGCCGCGGAGGACGACAAGTCCTCCGGGGGGACGACGCTCACCGTCGCCGTCTCGCAGAGCATCGACTCGCTCAGCCCGTTCCTGGCGCAGAAGCTCACCTCGACCAGCATCCACCGGCTGGCGTACGAGTACCTCACCAACTACGACCCGAAGGACGCCCACCCGGTCCCGGGCCTGGCGACCGCGTGGACCTCCTCGCCGGACAAGCTGACGTGGACGTACACGATCCGCAAGGACTCGATGTGGTCCGACGGGCAGCAGGCCACCGCCGAGGACGCGGCCTGGACCTTCAACAAGATGATGACCGACCCGAACGCGGCCACCGCCAACGGCAGCTTCACGGCCAACTTCGCTCAGGTCACCGCCCCCGACCCGCAGACGCTCGTGATCCGGCTGAAGAAGCCGCAGGCGACGATGACGGCGCTCGACGTGCCGATCGTGCCGAAGCACGTCTGGGAGAAGGTCGGCGACTTCTCGAAGTTCAACAACGACAAGCAGTTCCCCATCGTGGGCAACGGCCCGTTCGTCATCACGGACTTCAAGGTCGACCAGTACATCAAGCTCAAGCCGAACAAGAAGTTCTGGCGGGGCGCGCCGAAGTTCGACGAGCTGGTCTTCAAGTACTACAAGGACGGGGACGCCGCCGTCGCCGCCCTCCAGAAGGGCGAGGTGTCCTTCGTACCGAACCTGACGCCGGCCCAGGCCGCCGCCCTGAAGACCCAGCAGGACATCAAGGTCAACGACGCCCCGGGCCGCCGCTTCTACGCCCTCGCCACGAACCCGGGCGCGAAGGCCCAGGACGGCAAGGCCTTCGGCAACGGGCACAAGGCGCTGCTCGACCCGGAGGTGCGCAAGGCGCTCTTCCTCGCGATCGACCGCGCCACCCTCGTCGACAAGGTCTTCCAGGGCCACGCCGTCGAGGGCGAGGGCTACATCCCGCCGCGCTTCGGCTCGTACTTCTGGAAGCCGGAGACCGCGCAGAAGCGGGCGTACGACCCCGCCGCCGCGGAGCAGGTCCTCGACGCGGCCGGGTACCGGAAGAACGCCGCGGGCAAGCGGGTCGGCAAGGACGGCAGGCCGCTGGACTTCCGCATCCTGTGCCACGCCACCGACCCCAACGACAAGGCGGTCGGCAAGTACCTCCAGGAGTGGTGGGGGAAGCTGGGCATCGGGCTGAAGGTGGAGTGCCTGGACAGCGTCTCCGACCCGTGGGTCAAGGGTGACTACGACCTCGCCTTCGACGGCTGGTCGGTCAACCCCGACCCGGACTACGTCCTGTCGATCCACACCTGCGGCACCCTGCCGGCGACGCCGAAGGACTCCGGGGCCACCGACAACTTCATCTGCGACCCGCAGTTCGACGGGCTCTACGCGCAGCAGGCGGTGGAGTACGACGCCGCCAAGCGGGCGGATCTGGTCAAGCGGATGCAGTCCCGGCTGTACGACACGGGGTACATGAACGTCATGGCCTATCCGAACGCCCTTGAGGCGTACCGCACGGACCAGATCAAGTCCATCACGACCATGCCCGAGGCCGCCGGGAACCTGTGGGGCCAGGACGGCTACTGGAGCTGGTGGTCGGCCGTGCCCGCGGCCTCCGCGTCCGGGGACTCCGGCGACGGCGGCTCGTCCACCGGTGTGATCATCGGGATCGGCTCGGCCGTGGTGGTCGTGGTCGGACTCGGCGTCTTCCTGGGCATGCGCCGCCGCTCCACCGCCGACGACCGCGAGTAGTACGTGACGACGGCAAGCACCCCCGCCGACGTGGCGCGGGCCGAGAAGGCCCGCGCCACGGACGGCGCATCCCGCACCGGTTCCTCCCTCGGCTATCTCCGTCACGCGGCGGGGAAGCTGGGCGGCGCGCTCGTCTCGCTCTTCGCCGTTCTCGTCACCAGCTTCTTCCTGTTCCGGATCATCCCCGGTGACCCGGTGAAGGCGATGACGCACGGCGTGCCCACCTCAGCCGAACAACTCGCGACGCTACGAAGGCAGTTCGGGCTCGACCTGCCGCTGTGGCAGCAGTTCACCGACTACTGCGCCAAGGCGCTGAGCGGTGACCTCGGCACCTCGTTCCAGTTCCGCGCCCCCGTCGGGGACCTGATCGCGGAGAAGCTGCCGGCGACACTGCTCCTCACCGGCGTCGCCGTGGTCATCTACTCGGCGCTCGGGCTGTGGCTCGGCACCCGCTCGGCCTGGCGGCACGGCGGCCTCGGCGACAAGCTGAACACCGGGATCGCGCTGACCCTGTGGTCGGTGCCCTCGTTCTGGCTGGGCCTGCTGCTCATCATCGTGTTCTCGGTGGGCATCGGCCCGATCCCCGGGCTCTTCCCCACCGGCGGCATGGAGTCCGGCACCGGCGAGACCGGTTTCGCGTACGTCCTCGACGTCGCCCACCACCTCGTCCTGCCGGTCGTGACGCTCGTGGCGGTCGGCTACGCGCAGACCCTGCTCGTGATGCGCTCCTCGCTGCTCGACGAGATGGGCGGCGACTATCTGACGACGGCGCGGGCGAAGGGGCTGCGCGACGACGACGTGCGCCGCCGGCACGCCGTGCCGAACGCGCTCCTGCCGACGGTCACCATGATCTTCATCAATCTCGGGCATGTGGCCGCCGGATCGATCCTGGTGGAGACGGTCTTCTCCTGGCCGGGGCTCGGCGGGCTGTTCTACCAGGCGCTGAGCGTGCCCGACCTGCCGCTCGTCCAGGGCCTGTTCGTCGTCTTCGCCGGAGCGATGATCCTGATGAACCTGGTCGCCGACCTGCTCTATCCGCTGCTCGACCCCCGGGTGGGCCGATGACCTCTCTCACATGGGAACGCCGACGGGGCACCGTCGCCCGCTTCTGGCGCGGCTACCGCGGCCACCGCGCCGGGCTCTACGGCCTGGCCGGGCTCGCCCTGATCGCGCTGCTCGCGCTCGCCGCGCCGCTGCTCGTCGGCGCCGACGTGCAGTCGGTGACGGAGGCGCCCGGTACGGCCATGGAGCCGCCGAGCGCCGAATTCCCTCTCGGCACCGACCAGTTCGGGCGCTCGCTGCTCGGTCTGCTGATCTGGGGCGCGCGGATCTCGCTGCTCGTCGGGCTGCTCGCGGCGGTCCTCTCGGTGGCCATCGGGACGCTGGTGGGGATCATCGCCGGGCACTACGGCGGCTGGTTCTCGACGGTCGTCATGCGGATCACCGACTGGTTCCTGGTGATGCCGACCCTCGTCCTCGCGATCGTGCTCGCCACCGTCATGTCCCGGTCGATGTGGACGGTGGTCCTGGCCATCGGGGTGACCTCCTGGCCGACCACCGCCCGCCTGGTGCGGGCCCAGACGATCGCCGTCGAGTCCCGCCCGTACATCGAGCGGGCGACGGCGCTCGGCGGCGGCCACGGACACGTCATGAGCAGGCACGTCCTGCCCAACGTGATGCCGCTGGTGCTCGCGCAGACCACGCTCGGCATCTCCACCGCCATCCTCACCGAGGCGACCCTCGCCTTCCTCGGGCTCGGCGACCCCACGGTGGTCTCCTGGGGCGGGATGCTCCAGGACGCGCGCGAGGCGGGCGCGGTCTCCTCCGGGCACTGGTGGTACCTGGCCCCGCCCGGCATCGCCATCGCCCTGGTCGCGCTGGCGTTCACCCTGTGCGGCCGGGCGGTCGAGTCCGTGCTCAACCCGAAGCTGGGGGTGGGGCGATGAGCCTCCTCGACGTACGGGACCTCCGTGTGACGTACGGGACGGGCGCGAACGCCGTGCCCGCCGTGCGCGGGGTCGACCTGACCCTGGAGGCGGGCAGCAAGCTGGGGGTGGCCGGCGAGTCCGGCTGCGGCAAGTCCACGCTGGCGCTCGCGCTGCTGCGGCTGCTTCCCCCGTCGGCGCGGGTCGAGGGCGAGATCCGGCTCGACGGCGACGACGTCCTCGCCATGAAGTGGGGGCGGCTGCGGGCCGTGCGCTGGGCGGGCGCGTCGATCGTCTTCCAGGGCGCGATGCACTCGCTCAACGCGGTGCACCGCATCGGGGACCAGATCGCCGAACCGATGCTCGTCCACGGCCGGGCGACCCCGGCGGCCGCCCGGAAGCGGGCGGGTGAGCTACTGGAACACGTCGGGCTGCCGGCCGGCCGCGCGGCTGCCTACCCGCACGAGCTGTCCGGCGGCCAGCGGCAGCGCGTGATGATCGCGATGGCCCTCGCCTGCGATCCCCGGCTGATCGTCGCGGACGAGCCGACGACCGCGCTCGACGTGATGATCCAGGCGCAGATCCTGCGGCTGATCGAGCGGCTCGTCGCGGAACAGTCCATCAGCCTCCTGATGATCAGCCACGACCTGGCCGTCCTCGCCGACACCTGCGACCGGCTCGCCGTGATGTACGCGGGCCGGGTCGTCGAGGAGGGGCCGGCGCGGGCGGTGTACGAGGCGGCCGAGCACCCGTACGGGCGGGCGCTGTCCTCGGCGTTCCCGCGCGTCGGTGACCTCGCGTCCCGGCGGGCGCCGCGCGGACTGCCGGGCGACCCGCCGGACCCGGCCGACCTGCCCGGCGGCTGCACCTTCCGTCCGCGCTGCCCGGTGGCGGTGGACGCGTGCGCGGAGCACGACCAGGAACTGCGGGAGGCGGGCACGGCGCACCGGGCCGCCTGCGTCCATGTGGGGAGCACGTCATGAGCACGGAGACGGCCGGGGGCACGGAGACGGCGGGAGGTACGGGCACGGCCGGGGGCCCGCTGCTGTCGGCGCGGGGGCTGCACGTCACGTTCCCCGGGCGGCGCGGCGCGGCCCCGGCACGCGCGGTCGACGGGGTCGACCTGGACATCGGCGCGGGCGAGATCGTGGCCCTCGTCGGGGAGTCCGGCTGCGGCAAGACGACGCTGGCCCGCTCGCTCCTCGGCCTGGTCCGGCCGACCTCGGGCACGGTCGCCTTCGACGGGAAGCCGCTCGGGTACTCCTCCGGGGCGCTCAAGGCCTACCGGAAGCGGGCGCAGCTGGTCCTCCAGGACCCGAGCGGTTCGCTGAACCCCCGGCACACCGTGTACGACGCGGTGGCGGAGGGGCTGCGGATCCACGGCTACGCGGGCGACGAGCGGGAGGCGGTCGCCGGGGCCCTGGCACGGGCCGGGCTGCGGCCACCGGAACGCTTCTTCCTGCGCTACCCGCACGAACTGTCCGGCGGGCAGCGGCAGCGGGTCGTCATCGCCGGAGCCCTCGTCCTGGAGCCCGAACTCATCGTGGCCGACGAGCCGGTGGCCTCCCTCGACGCGTCGGTGCGCGGCGAGATCCTGGCGCTGCTGCTGCGCCTGCGGGACGAACTCGGGCTCTCCGCGCTGGTGGTGACCCACGACCTGGGTCTCGCGTGGAACATCGCGGACCGGGTGGCGGTGATGTACCTGGGCCGGGTGGTGGAGACCGGCACGGTGGAGTCCGTCCTGACGAACCCGCGACACCCCTACACACAGGCGCTGTTGTCGGTGCTCCCGGAGTCGGAGGGCGATCCGGTGGTCCTGACCGGCGAACCGCCGGATCCCTCCCGCGTCCCGTCCGGCTGCCGCTTCCACGCCCGCTGTCAGGTCCTGGCCTCGGGGGAGGCGGCCGAGGTGGAGCACCTCTGCCGCAACGAGAACCTGCCGATCCTGACCACGGGCGGCGGACGGGCGGTGGCGTGCCACTGGGCGACGCGGGGGGCGACGGTCTGAGGGGGGAAGCGCCCGGGCCCGGGGGCGATCCCCCGGGCCCGGGCGTTCAGATCGGCGTACGGGGCGCGGGCTCAGCCGGCGGAGGGGTTCTCCCGGTCGTACGCGTCCGTCAGCTCGCGGCACCGCTTCACGTCGGCGGCCATCGCCTGGAGCAGATCGTCCAGGGTGTCGAACTTCAGCATCCCGCGGACGTACTCCAGGAAGTCCACGGCGACGTGGAGCCCGTACAGGTCGAGGCCCTCGCGGTCGATCGCGTACGCCTCGACGGTCCGCTCGGTGCCGTCGAACTGCGGGTTCGTGCCGACCGAGATGGCCGCCGGCATCCGCTCCCCCGCGGCCGTCAGCCACCCGGCGTACACGCCGTCCGCCGGGATCGCGGTGTGCGGCAGCGTCTCGACGTTGGCCGTCGGGAAGCCCAGCTCCCGGCCGCGCTGCGCGCCGCGGACCACGATGCCCTCGACGCGGTGCGGGCGGCCGAGGATCTCGGCGGCGCCGGCGATGTCGCCCTCGGCGACGAGCCGGCGGGTGAGGGTGGAGGAGAAGGGCTGGCCGCCGCCGGCCGCGCCGCTGACGTACAGGTCGACGACCTCGACCTCGTAGTCGTAGGTGGCGCCCAGCTCGGACAGGAAGGCGACGTTCCCCGCGGCCCGGTGGCCGAAGCGGAAGTTGGGGCCCTCGATGACGGCCTTCGCGTGCAGCTTGTCGACGAGCACCTTGACGATGAAGTCGGCCGGGGACAGCTGCGAGAACTCGGCCGTGAACGGCAGCACGAGCACCGCGTCCACCCCGAGACCGGCCATCAGCTCGGCTCGCCGGTGGTGCGGGGCGAGCAGCGGCGGGTGGCTGCCGGGCCGTACGACCTCGGAGGGGTGCGGGTCGAAGGTGACGACGACCGAGGGCACGCCGAGCTCGCGCGCGCGGTCCACCGCCCGCCCGATGATCAGCTGGTGTCCGCGGTGCACCCCGTCGTAGGAGCCGATGGTGACGACGCTGCGCCCCCAGTCCTGGGGGATGTCCTCCAAGCCACGCCAGCGCTGCACTGTGACCGCTCCTCGTCCGCCTGTTCGCCCTGTTCGCCTTTACGCAGGTCTAAGACTGCCATGCCCGCGGCCGTCGGTTCGCATCGGCATGGAAGTGCTGTGGTCCGGCAGGGCCCGGACGGTGTCCGGGCCGAGCAGTGGCGCCCACTCGCCGGGGGCCGCGACCGTCCAGGCGGCGAGCAGCGCGGCGAAGGCGGGATGCGTGCCGACGAGCCCCGCGAGCGCCCGGTCGAGGCGTCCCGCCCCTTCGGGCGTACGGCTCCACAGGGCGCCGGTCCGGTGGGTCAGCTCGCGGGTACGGGGCTCGCTGCGCCGCTCCGCGCCCTCGGCGGCGGCCGTCAGGAGGGCGTCGAGGACGGAGTGCTCGCCGGTGGCGGCCTCGTACCGCTCGTGCTCCAGGAGTACGTCGAGCAACTCGGCCCTCATATGGCGGGAGGCGCCGGTGCCGGGGGCGGCGAGGACGGGGGCGAGGGCGCGGCGGACGGCGGCGGGGCGGCCCCGGAGCAGGCCCACGACCAGCGGGAAGAGCACGGCCCTGGCCGCGGGTCCGTCCTCGAAGCGGCGGTCGACGAACGCGGCCACGTGCCTGGCGCCCTCGGGGTGACGGGCGGTGTAGTCGCGGACGAGGGCGGCGATCCGGCGGGTGAGGGCGGGCGTGTCGACCTCGGCGAGGGCCCGCAGGGCGGCGGCGGGGGCCTCGCCGGCGCCGTACAGCCTCGCCCGGAAGGCGGCGAGCACCGGCCCGGGGTCGGTCGCCAGGGCGTCGACGAGGGCCCGCGCGGGCACCCGTGGCTCGGCGAGGGCGCGGGGCAGGTGCCGGGCGCGGCTGTGCGGGTCGCGGACGAGGAGGCCGAGGGCGGCGCCGTGGAGGGTCCGGTCGGCGGGGCGCGCGAGGAGGGCGAGGGCGGCGTAGCGGAGGAGTTCGCGGTCGGCGGGGCGGGTGGCGTGACCGGCGACGTGGTGCCCGTGCGCGGCGGCGGCGGCGCGCCGCTCGGGGCGCCCGTCGTCGTGGGCCCAGCGGTCGACGGCCCGGCAGACGGCGGAGGGCTCGTCCTCGGCGAGCGCGACGAGGAGGCCTTCGGCGAGGGGGTGGGCGGTGGAGACGAGCGCCTCGCAGAGATCGTCGACGGCGAGCGCCCGATGGGCGTGCAGCAGGGCCTCGGCGGCGGTGGCGACGGTGGCGTACGGACCGAGGGGAAGGACCCGCTCGTCACCGAACCACCGGCAGAGGAGGGGCTGGACGCCACGGGGATCGGCGACGAGCAGAGCGGCGACGGTGTCGAGCACGCGGGCGGCGGGGGCCGCACAGGGCTGGTGGCGGGCTCCGGAACCGGCACCGGCCGCCGGCGGGGCGTGGTCGGCGGGAGCCGGGACACCGTCGTCCCCGGATGCGACCTCGGCACCCGCGGGCCACGCGCGGCCGAACCCCGGGGCACCGTCTCCGGAGCCGGCCTCGGCACCTCCCGGCCGCACGTGGCCGGGACCCGGGGCACTCTCCCCTGCGCCGTCGGGCCACGCATCGGCGGTGGTGCCGGCGTCGGTCGGCCACTGGCCGGGCGTGGTCCCGGCGACGGGGCCCGGGGTGGTCCCGGCGACTGCGGCGGGCGGCCGCTCGCCGCCGGACAACGGGCCTGCGGCCGGTGGCGGGTCGGAGGGGACGAGGCGGCGGAGGAGGTCGATCCGTTCGTCCTCGCCCAGCGGGAGTCCCAGCCAGAAGTCCGGGCCGAACGCGGCGAACACGGGGTGCCACTCCGCCCGTGCGCCGATCAGGTCGGCGAGGAGCCGCAGGACCGGCAGGTACGGCCGGAGGTCCGGCAGCCGGCGCACACTCTCGCCGAACAGCCGTGCGGCCCACCAGGGCCCGTCGCCAGGGCCGCCGCGGTCGCCCTCGGCGAACCCGGAGAGGGCGCCGGCCAGGAGGCGCAGCCGGGGGACGAGGGCGTCGGGCCCGTGCTCGCGATGAAGCAGCAGGAGCGCCTGGAGCACGGGCCCGATCCGATGACGCGGAACGGGCGGAGAGCCGCCGGAGTCACCCCGGGGCCGTGGCACACCGGCGGCGGCCCCCGCCGCCCCTCCCGTGCGTCTCGCGTGGCGTCCTGGCCCCCTGCCCGGAGGGCGGCCCTCCCCCGTGTGGTCCTCGGCCGGTGCCCCGCCGTGCCTCCCCGTCCCCGTCCCCGTCGGGCCCAGCAGGGCCCTCAGCGCCCCGTCCACGTCCAGGTGCGCCGCCTGCAGCCAGTCGCCCAGTTCCTCGTGGGCGAAGCGGTAGCCCGTGCCCGCCGGGGTGAGGAGGCCTTCCGTCAGGACGGCCGGGGCCCAGCCCTCCCTCCAGGGGAAGAGCTCCTCGAACGAGGTCCGGTCGAGGACGCCGTGCCCGGGGCCCAGGCAGCGGCGCGCCGCCTCGTGGACCTGGCCCGTGACGCGCGCGGCGAGGCGGCGGACGGCGGTTCCCCGGGGCAGCGGCCGGGTTCCCGCCGCGATCCGGACGGCGATCCGCAGACACAGCAGGTCCAGGTGGGCGGTGAAGATCTCCTCGCGTCCGGGCCGCCCCGGCACGACGCCGGGCAGCGCGGCGCGCACCTCGGCGAGCAGCCGCAGGGCGAGCGGGTGGCGTGCGTCGGCCTCGGCGAGGTCCGTGTCGGCGAGGCCGTAGCCCTGGCGCACCGCCCGCGCCTCCGTCTCGGTGTACGGCCCGAGGACGAGCGCGGCGGGCAGCCCGGGGCCGGGCCCGGCGACCGTCCGGTGCAGCGCCTCCGGCGTGTAGAGCGCCCCGGCCTGCTCCCAGTGCTCGGGGCGGCAGGCGGTGACCAGGTGGACCCGGTGGGCGCGGAGCCAGTCCTCCGTGGCCGTGGTCCAGTCTGCGAGCCGGTGGGCGAGGAGCGGGGGCATCTCCTCGGGGCCGTCGAGGACGACGAGGAGCGGGCGGCCCGCGTCGCGGGCGAGGGCGGCGGCCCGCTCCGGGGTGGCGGTGCCGGTGTCGCCGGCCGCCCCCGAGGCGGCGACGATGCGCCCGGCCTGGTGCAGGGCGCGTCCGACGGCGTCGGCCAGGGACCGGTCCTCGGCGCGCAGGTCGGCGCCGCGGAGCCGGACGGTGGGGGCGGGCGCGACGCCCCGGGCGCGGCGGGCGCAGAGCGCGGCGAGGGCGGTGGTGCGTCCGGTGCCGGGGGCGCCGACGAGGGCGAGGACCGGCGCGTCGCCGGCGGTGAAGCGGGCGAACTCGCGTACACACTCGGGGCGTTCGACGGGTTCGGGCCAGGGGTCGGGCTCCGCCACGGGCCCGGTGGAGGTGGCGGTGAGTTCCAGGATCCCGGCGAGGTTGAGGTCGGGTCCGTAGGCGGGGACGGTGGCCGCGTTGCGCCGGAGGAGGGCGGTGAGGGGGCCTCGGGGGCGGAGCGGGACCGCGTATCCGGCGGCCGGCCGTTCGCCGTGCAGGGCGGTGCCGAGGACGGCGAGGACGGTGCCGGTGGCGGTGTCGAGGACGGGCCCGCCGGCCGCCTGTCCACCGGCCCGGAGGGCTTCCGCGCCCTCGGTGCCGATGGCGAGTTCGAGGGCGTCGGCGAGGGGGTGGAAGCGGTCGGCGGCGGTGTACGTGACGGCGGCGGGGCCGAGCACCCGCGCCTCGCGCCAGCCGTGGGCGGCGATCCGTACGTACGTGCCGGGTTCGGTCTCGTCCCGGGTGGCGACCGGCAGCGGCCGTACGTCGAGCCCTTCGGTGCGTACGAGGGCGAGCCCGCTCTCGGGCAGCGGGGTGACGGCCTCCGCCTCGGCGAGCCAGCTGCGGTCGCCGGGGGCCCGCACCAGGACACGGCTGAGCCCGTCGACGGCTTCGTGACTGGTGACGACCGTTCCGTGGTGGTCGGCGAGGAATCCGGTGCCGCGCGGCCGGCCCGCCAGATCGCAGATCCGTACCAGCGTCGCCAGGTCCCCGCGTCCCATGGGGGAGACGGTAGGCGCCCGGTGATCACGCGAAGCGCCACGGAGGCGAACGCGCCCCCCGGCACTCCCCCGTTCACTCCGAGCGCCTCCCTGATCGGGTGATTCTTCGGCGTCCACCGGACAGACTCCCCCGGGGGATACCCGAGGGGGGAAACACGGTGGGGCGGACACGCGCGCGTGTCCGCCCCACCGTGAGCGTCCGGAGCAGTCCGGACAGCCGTCGTTCTCCGAAGCCGTCCGATCCTCCGGACAGCCGTGGAACCCCGTCTCAGCCGAAGACGGCGAGGCTCTTGGCCTTGCCCCGCTGCGCCTCGACGAGCGCCAGCAGCGTGCCCTCCGGCCCGTAGACCGCGACCGCGCCCGCCGGGTACTCCGGCATCTCCAGCCGGACGCCGTTGAGCAGCAGCTTGGCGCGCTTCTCGTCGACGTCCCACCGGGGGAACGCCGCCGCGGCCGCGTCGGCGACCGGCATGACCGTCAGCTCCTCCTGGAGCTGGTCGAGCGTCTTCGCCGAGTCCAGCTTGTACGGGCCGACCCGGGTGCGGCGCAGCGCGGTCAGGTGCCCGCCCACGCCCAGGCCCGCGCCGAGGTCCCGGGCGAGCGCCCGGATGTACGTACCGGAGGAGCAGACGACGGAGACGACCAGGTCGACGACGGGCGTGCCGTCCTCGGCGGTGGCCTCGCGGACGTCGTACACCTGGAAGGAGGAGACGGTGACCGGGCGGGCCGGGATCTCGAACTCCTCGCCGCCGCGCACGCGCGCGTACGACCGCTTGCCGTCGATCTTGATCGCGGAGACCTTCGACGGCACCTGCATGATGGCGCCGGTCAGCTCGGCGACGCCCGCGTCGATGCCTTCGCGGGTGACCTTCGAAGCGTCGACCGACGCCGTGATCTCGCCCTCGGCGTCGTCGGTGATCGTCGTCTGGCCCAGCCGGATGGTGCCCAGGTACTCCTTCTCGGTCAGCGCGAGGTGACCGAGGAGCTTGGTCGCCCGCTCCACGCCGAGGACGAGGACGCCGGTGGCCATGGGGTCGAGCGTGCCCGCGTGGCCGACCCGGCGGGTCTTCGCGATCCCGCGCATCTTGGCCACGACGTCGTGCGAGGTGAATCCCGACGGCTTGTCGACGATGACCAGGCCGTCGGGAGTCTTTGCTGCGTTGCTCATTCGGCGGCTTCGTCCTCGCCCGGCTTCTTGTAGGGGTCGGCCTCGCCCGCGAAGGCGGCGCCCGAGGACGCCTCCCGCACCTGGGCGTCGGAGGCCCGCGCCTTGTCGAGGAGGTCCTCGATCGTCTTGGCGTTCTCCGGGAGGGCATCGGCCACGAAGGCCAGGGTCGGGGTGAACTTGGTCCCGGCCGCGCGGCCCACGGCCGAACGGAGGATGCCCTTGGCGCTCTCCAGGCCGGCGGCGGCGCTCGCCCGCTCCTCCTCGTCGCCGTAGACCGTGTAGAAGACCGTGGCCTCCCGCAGGTCGCCGGTGACGCGGGTGTCCGTGATGGTCACGTGCGTGCCCAGGCGGGGGTCCTTGATGCCGCGCTGCAGCTTCTCGGCGACCACCTCCCGGATGAGGTCTGCCAGCTTCTTCGCCCGCGCGTTGTCGGCCACTGGTCCTTCTCCTTCTTCGCCTTGCTCAAATCAGTCTTCATCAGTGTGGAGCCTGCGGCGCACCGACAGCAGCTCCACCTCGGGACGTGCGGCGACGAGCCGCTCACAGCGGTCGAGCACGTCCGATACGAACCCCGGATCCCCGGACACCAGCGCGACGCCCAGCCGGGCCCTGCGGTGGAGGTCCTGGTCGCCCACCTCGGCCGCGCTCACGGAGAACTTCCGCTGGAGCTCGGCGACGATCGGTTTGACGACGGAGCGTTTCTCCTTCAGCGAATGGACGTCGCCGAGGAGCAGATCGAAGGACAGTGTCCCCACATACATGGATGTCCGGATGTCCCGCCGGTTCGGGTTCGGTGCTCCCGCCGACCACTCGGCGGGCACACCCGAAACCGTACACGCAACGGCCGGGGCCGATCGACGGAATACTTTCCGCCGACCGGCCCCGGCTCACTGCTGCGATCGGACGCGATCAGGCGCGCGGCTTCTCGCGCATCTCGTACGTCGCGATGACGTCGTCGATCTTGATGTCGTTGAAGTTTCCGAGGTTGATACCGCCCTCGAAGCCTTCGCGGATCTCGGTGACGTCGTCCTTGAAGCGGCGCAGACCGTGGATCGTGAGGTCCTCGGCGATGACCTTGCCGTCGCGGACGAGGCGCGCCTTGGTGTTGCGCTTGACCTCGCCGGAGCGGATGAGGACACCGGCGATGTTGCCCAGCTTGGACGAGCGGAAGACCTCGCGGATCTCCGCCGTACCGAGCTCGACCTCTTCGTACTCCGGCTTGAGGAGGCCCTTGAGCGCCGCCTCGATCTCCTCGATGGCCTGGTAGATCACCGAGTAGTACCGGACGTCGACGCCTTCGCGCTCCGCCATCTGCGCCGCGCGGCCCGCAGCGCGGACGTTGTAGCCGATGACGATGGCGTCGGAGCCCATGGCCAGGTCGATGTCCGACTCGGTCACCGCACCCACACCGCGGTGCAGGACGCGGATGTCGACCTCTTCGCCGACGTCGAGCTGGAGCAGCGAAGCCTCCAGGGCCTCGACCGCACCGGACGCGTCGCCCTTGATGATGAGGTTGAGTTCCTGGACCAGACCGGCCTTGAGCACCTTGTCGAGGTCCTCGAGGGACACCCGGCGGACGCGCTTGGCGAAGGCGGCGTTGCGCTCACGCGCAGCGCGCTTCTCGGCGATCTGGCGGGCCGTACGGTCCTCGTCGACCACCAGGAGGTTGTCGCCGGCACCCGGGACGTTCGTGAGACCGAGCACCAGGACGGGAGTCGACGGGGTCGCCTCCTCGACGTTGTTGCCCTTGTCGTCGAGCATCGCCCGGACGCGGCCGTACGCGTCGCCGACCACCACGGTGTCGCCGATGCGCAGCGTTCCGCGCTGGACCAGGACGGTCGAGACGGCACCGCGACCGCGGTCGAGGTGGGACTCGATCGCAATACCCTGCGCGTCCTGGTTCGGGTTGGCCCGCAGGTCGAGCGAGGCGTCCGCGGTGAGGACCACGGCCTCCAGCAGGGAGTCGATGTGCAGACCCTGCTTGGCGGAGATGTCGACGAACATCGTGTCGCCGCCGTACTCCTCGGCCACCAGACCGAACTCGGTCAGCTGACCGCGGACCTTGGTCGGGTCCGCACCCTCGACGTCGATCTTGTTGACCGCGACGACGATCGGGACGCCGGCGGCCTTGGCGTGGTTGAGCGCCTCGATCGTCTGCGGCATGACGCCGTCGTTGGCCGCGACCACGAGGATCGCGATGTCGGTCGACTTCGCACCACGGGCACGCATGGCGGTGAACGCCTCGTGACCCGGGGTGTCGATGAAGGTGATGCGACGCTCTTCGCCGTTGACCTCGGTACCCACCTGGTAGGCACCGATGTGCTGGGTGATGCCACCGGCCTCGCCCGCGACGACGTTCGTCTTGCGGATCGCGTCGAGCAGTCGGGTCTTACCGTGGTCGACGTGACCCATGACGGTGACGACCGGCGGACGGGAGACCAGAGCCTCTTCGCCGCCCTCGTCCTCGCCGAACTCGATGTCGAAGGACTCGAGGAGCTCGCGGTCCTCCTCCTCCGGCGAGACGATCTGAACGGTGTAGTTCATCTCCTCGCCGAGCATCGTCAGCGTGTCGTCGGAGACGGACTGCGTCGCCGTGACCATCTCACCGAGGTTCATCATCACCGCGACGAGCGACGCCGGGTTGGCGCCGATCTTCTCGGCGAAGTCGGTGAGGGAGGCACCGCGCGACAGTCGGATGACCTCGCCGCCACCGCGGGGAAGCATCACGCCGCCCACGGACGGGGCCTGCATGGCCTCGTACTCCTGGCGCCTCTGACGCTTCGACTTGCGACCGCGACGCGCGGGACCGCCGGGGCGACCGAAGGCGCCCTGCGTGCCACCACGTCCACCCGGACCACCGGGACGGCCACCGAAGCCACCGGGACGACCGCCGAAGCCGCCGCCACCGCCGCCGGGACCACCCGGACGACCGCCGCCGCCACCGGGACCACCGGGACGACCGGCGAAGCCGCCGCCGCCACCGCCGGGACCGGCCGGACGACCGGCGAAGCCGGGACGACCGCCGCCGCCACCGCCGGGACCACCCGGACGGCCGCCGGGGCCACCGGGACCACGGCCGCCGGGACCGGGACGCGGGCCGGCAGCGGGACGCTGCGGCATCATGCCCGGGTTCGGACGGTTACCGCCGGGCGCGCCGCCCGGACGGGGAGCCTGCGGACGAGGCATCCCACCGGGGGTGGGACGGGCGCCGCCCTGACCCTGCGGGCGCGGGGCGCCGCCGGGGCCACCCTGCGGACGCGGGGCGCCCGGAGCCGCACCGGGGCCGCCGGGACGGGGAGCGCCGCCACCCGGACGGGGCGTCTGCGGACGCGCCATGCCGGTGGAGCCACCCGAGGTGAAGGGGTTGTTGCCCGGCCGGGGACCGGCCGGACGGGCACCGCCCGGACGGGGGGCCTGCTGGCCGCCGGGGCGCGGGGCGCCCTGACCCTGCGGGCGGGGGGCCTGCTGGCCACCCGGACGCGCGGGACGCTCGCCGGCGGGGCGGGCGCCCTGGGCGGAGCCACCGGGACGCTGACCGGCGGCGGGAGCCGACGGGGGCGCGGTGAACTCGGGGGCGGCCGGAGCCGGCGTGACCGGCTTGGGCGCGGGCTTCGGGCCCGGGCGGGGGCCCGAGGCGGCCGGAGCCTGAGAGGGGGTGCTGCTCGCGGGCGCGGCCGCCGGAGTGACCGGGGCCGGCGCCGCAGGCGCGGCGGGGGCCGGCTTGGGGGCCGGGGCGCCGGGCTTCGGGGCAGCGGGACGAGCCGCGGCGGCCGGAGACGGCGCCGCGGGGGAGGGCGCCGCCTTGCGGGGCGCGCCGGGCTTGGCAGCGGTCTTGCCGGCGTTGCCGCCGGGACCCTGCAAAGCGTCAGTCAACTTGCGCACGACCGGCGCCTCGATCGTCGAGGACGCCGAACGGACGAATTCACCGAGTTCCTGGAGCTTGGCCATGACGACCTTGCTCTCCACACCGAACTCCTTGGCGAGTTCGTATACCCGGACCTTAGCCACTTTGCTCCTTTGTGAGGTCCGGTTACCGCCGGACCGTCGCTACTTCATGGGCGTACTCATCGCGTACTCATCGAGTGCTCATCGCAATCTCGACCTACTTCCAACTCGCGAGGTACCTGACCGCACGGTGTTCCGTGCCGTACTTCTTCACTGCGGTGCCGGCCGTTCGACGTGGTGACGGAGTTCCGCGGTGTCGAGCGGGCCCTGGACCCTGAAGGCCCTCGGCAACGCTCGGCGGCGGACCGCCAGGTCGAGACAAGCCTCGGCGGGGTGCAGGTACGCACCCCGGCCGGGCAGCGTACCGCGATGATCAGGAACGCACTCGTCCTTGTCCATCACGATCCGCAGCAGATCGCTCTTGGCCGCTCGCTCCCGGCATCCCACACAGGTTCGCTCAGGGCACGCGCGGGCATGCGTCCGGCCAGACACGATTAAGTCTACCTCCCCGTACCGACCTCACCTGTTTGGGGCAAGAATCGAACAGTTGTTGGCCAAAAACGGTCTCAGTCCTGCGGACCGTCCTGCTCCGTGTCCGGCCGGATGTCGATCCGCCAGCCGGTGAGGCGCGCGGCGAGGCGGGCGTTCTGGCCCTCCTTGCCGATCGCCAGCGACAGCTGGTAGTCCGGCACGGTGACCCGCGCGGAGCGGGCCGCCATGTCGACGACCTCGACCCGGGAGACACGGGCCGGGGAGAGCGCGTTCGCCACCATCTCGGCCGGGTCGTCCGACCAGTCGACGATGTCGATCTTCTCGCCGAGCAGCTCCGCCATCACGTTGCGGACGCGGCTGCCCATCGGGCCGATGCAGGCGCCCTTGGGGTTCAGACCGGAGCGGGTGGACCGGACCGCGATCTTGGTGCGGTGGCCGGCCTCACGGGCGATGGCCGTGATCTCGACGGAACCGTCGGCGATCTCCGGGACCTCCAGGGCGAAGAGCTTCTTCACCAGATTGGGGTGGGTCCGCGAAAGGGTGACGGACGGACCGCGCACACCCTTCGCCACCCGCACGACGTACGTCCGCAGCCGCAGACCGTGCGTGTAGTCCTCGCCCGGCACCTGCTCCTGGACCGGGAGGATGGCCTCCAGCTTGTCGTCCAGACGGACCAGGACGTTCTTCGGGTCCTTGCCCTGCTGCACCACACCGGCGACGACATCGCCCTCTCGGCGCGCGTACTCGCCGAACGTCACGTCGTTCTCGGCGTCCCGCAGCCGCTGCTGGATCACCTGGCGGGCGGTGCTCGCCGCGATCCGGCCGAAGTCCGACGGGGTGTCGTCGAAGTCCTTGGGCTCCTGGCCCTCCTCCAGCTCGGAGGGGTCTTCCTTCGCCCACACCGTCACGTGACCGGTCAGCCGGTCCAGCTCCACGCGCGCGTGGCGGCGGGCGTCGGGGGTGCGGTGGTACGCGATGAGGAGGGCCGACTCGATCGCCTCGACCAACAGGTCGAAGGAGATCTCCTTCTCATGCGCCAAGCCCTTGAGCAGCTTCACGTCGATGTCCACGGCTACGCCTCCTCTTCCTTCTTGTCCTTGCGGCTGAACTCGATCTCGACACGCGCCTTGACGACCTCGGAGAACTCGACCCGGCGGGCGGTGGGCTTGCGCCCCTTCACGCCCGGCACCTCGAGGTCGAGGCCGTCCTCGTCCACGGCCAGGATGCGCGCGACCAGCTCGTCGCCCTCGGTGAGCTGGAGCTTCACCAGCCGGCCGGTGGCCCGCAGGTAGTGGCGGTGCTGGGTCAGGGGGCGGTCGGCGCCGGGTGAGCTGACTTCGAGGACGTACTCGCCCTCGCCCATCGCGTCGGTCTCGTCGAGCTTCTCGGAGATCGCGCGGCTCAGCTCGGCACAGAGGTCCAGCTCCACGCCCTCGTCGGAGTCGACGACGATCCTCAGCAGTCCGCGGCGGCCGGCCCGGGACACCTCGATCTCTTCCAGATCCAGGTCCTTGGCGTGGACGAGAGGCTCCACGAGTCCGCGCAGCCTGTCGCTCTGGGTGGTGCTCATCCGGGTGACTCCTCGGCCGCGTGTGCTGTTGTGGTTCGTCGCGTGTTCGTCGCGTGTCAGACCAAAGGGTATCCGGTCCCGGAGGGTGTTGCCGTCCACCGCCTCGGGGCCCACGGGTACGCTCGCCTGCGGTGATCCCGACGATCTTCGACGACGTACCACGGCCGAGGGAGAGAGCGTGACGACGACGGACAGACGGGCACTCCTGGCGGCCGGGTTCTCGGCCGCCGCCGCGGCGGCCCTGGCGGGCTGCACCTCGGACTCCCCCGGGCCCCGGCAGCCGACCGCCGCCGAGATCGAGGCCGTACGGGTGGCCCGCGCCGAGGCGGCGCTCCGGCTGCGCGCGGTGACCGCGTCCCGGACCCTGCTGAAACGTTACGACGCCGCGCTCGCCGCCCACCCCGCCCTGGCGCCCCGGCTGACCCCGCTGCGCCGCTCGGCGGCCGCGCACGCGAAGGCCCTCGGCGAGGGCGGCACGACGGTCGCACCGGCGACCGCCCCGGCCTCCCCGAAGCCCACGGCGTCGACCGCTCCCCCGGCCCCGCCCGTGGCGACCGACCCCCGCGCCGCGCTCCGGGACCTCGCGACGGCCGCCCGCACGGCCTCCGCCGCGCACACCGCCGCGCTGCCCGCCGCGCCCCCCGAGTACGCCCGGCTGCTGGCCTCCGTGGCCGCCGCGGGCGCCGCACACGCCTATCTGCTGACCGAAGGAGCACGGGCATGACCGCCCTCGACGCCACCCAGGCCGCGCTGGCCGCCGAGCACGCGGCGGTGTACGGGTACGGGGTCGTCGGCGGCCGGATCGGCCCCGAGCGGCGCGCCGAGGCCACCGCCGCCTACGAGGCGCACCGGGCCCGCCGGGACGCCCTGCACCGGGCCGTACGGGACCTGGGCGGCTCCCCGGTGGCCGCGGAGGCCGCGTACGAACTGCCGTTCCCGGTGACGGACCCGGCCGGAGCCGTACGGCTCGCCGCCGTCCTGGAGGACCGGGTGGCCGGGGTGTACTCCGATCTCGTCCGCGCCTCCCCGGGCCCGAAGCGGGGTGAGGCCGCCGCCGCGCTCACCGAGGCGGCGGTACGGGCCGTCCGCTGGCGCGGCAGCGACGTAACCTTTCCTGGGCTGGCCGAGCGGGTCTGAGCCCCGACCCGACCGAAGGAACAACGTACGCATGGGTTTCGAACCGCCGCAGCGACTGGTGAGGACGCTCAGTGAGACGTACGGGGACGCCGTCGCGGCCGAGTGGCTCGGGAAGCTGCCCGAGCTCGTCGGCCAGGTGCTCGACCACGCCTCGCTGGACGCCGAACGGGTGATGGCCCCCGGCGGACGGAGCAGCCTCGTCGTGCTCGTCCGGCGGCCCGACGGCTCCCCCGCCGCGCTGAAGATCGCACCCCCCTTCGCCCGGCCGGACCGGGAGCGGGAGGCGCTCGCGCACTGGAACGGCTGGGGCGCGGTCCAGCTCCTCGACGGGGCCGGGGAGGGCGCGCTCGTCCTCGAACGACTCCATCCCGAGGTGTCGCTGCGCTCCCTGCCGGAGGCGAAGGCCCTTCTGGAGGCGGCCGGGACCGTGCGCAAGCTGTGGGTCGAGCCCCCGGCGGAGCACGGCTTCGAGACGGTGGCCGAGCGGACCGCCCGGCAGGCCTCCCCCATGGACGACTACCGGGCCGACGCCACCGCCGGTGAGCTGACGGCCGCCGCGCTGGCGGCCCGCGAGGAGCTGGTGGCGGCCGACGCCGAGACGCTGCTGCTGCACGGGAACTTCCGGCAGGGCAAGGTCCTCGCCGGGGACCGGGCGCCCTGGCTCGCGGTAGGCCCCGAGCCGCTGGTCGGCGAGCGGGCTTACGACCTCGCCCGGCTGGTACGGGACCGGGTCGAGGACCTGGTGGCGGCCTCCTCGGGCGCCTCGGCGGCCCGGCGGCGGGTCAACAAGCTGGCGGACTCGCTGGACGTGGACCGGGAGCGGCTGCGCGGCTGGACGCTGTTCCGCGCGGTCGAGTCGGGCACGCGGGCGCTGACGGCGGGCCGGCGGCAGGATGCCGAGCTGCTTCTGGAGTTCGCGGGCTGGCTGTAGGGGAATACCCTTTTTATACCGTTCGGCTCGATTGGGGGCCGTGATGATCCAAGAGGTGCTGTTGGTAGCGGCCGGCGCGGCCGCGGCGATAGCCGTGTACGCGGGCGCGGCGGCGCGAGTGGTGAAGCAGTACGAGCGCGGAGTGGTCTTCCGCTTCGGCCGGCTCCGTCACGACATCCGGTCCCCGGGATTCACCATGATCCTTCCCGGGGTGGACCGCCTCCACAAGGTGAACATGCAGATCGTCACGATGCCCGTCCCCGCGCAGGAGGGCATCACCCGGGACAACGTGACGGTCCGGGTCGACGCGGTCGTCTACTTCAAGGTCGTCGACGCCGCGGAGGCGCTCGTCCGGGTCGAGGACTACAAGTTCGCCGTCTCCCAGATGTCGCAGACCTCGCTGCGGTCGATCATCGGCAAGAGCGATCTCGACGACCTGCTGTCCAACCGGGAGAAGCTCAACCAGGGTCTGGAACTCATGCTGGACTCCCCCGCCATCGGCTGGGGCGTCCAGATCGACCGGGTCGAGATCAAGGACGTGTCCCTGCCGGAGACCATGAAGCGCTCGATGGCCAGGCAGGCGGAGGCGGACCGCGAGCGGCGGGCGAGGGTCATCAACGCGGACGCGGAGCTCCAGGCCTCGAAGAAGCTCGCGGCGGCCGCGGCGGTGATGTCCGACCAGCCGGCGGCGCTCCAGCTCCGGCTGCTGCAGACGGTGGTCGCGGTGGCGGCGGAGAAGAACTCGACGCTGGTGCTGCCGTTCCCGGTGGAGCTGCTGAGGTTCCTGGAGCGGTCGACGGCGGGAACCTCGGCCGCCGCGAGCGAGACGCCCGCGATGGGCGCGCCCGCCGTGCCGCCTCCGGCTCCCTCGCCCCCTCCCGCACCGGTGCAGCCGCCGGTGAGCGAGGCGTACCTGAAGGGGGCGGCGCACGCGGCGGAGGGCGTGGAACCGGTGGAGGACCTGACGGGGGCGTCGGTGGAGCCCGTACTCCCGGAGGAGGGCGCCTGAGGGCTCACACGGAAGGGGCGGGGGCCCGGGCCCCCGCCCCTTCCGTCGTGCTTCCGGCCGTCAGGCGGTCAGGCGCGCGATGGCCTCGTCGACGGTCAGCTCCTCGCGCTCGCCCGTGCGGCGGTCCTTCAGCTCGACGACGCCCTCGCCGGAGCGACGGCCCGCGACCAGGATCTTCGGGACGCCCATCAGCTCCGCGTCGGTGAACTTGACGCCCGGGGAGACGCCCGCGCGGTCGTCGACCATGACGCGGAGGCCGGCTGCGGCCAGCTTGTCGGAGACCTCCAGGGCCAGCTCGGTCTGGAGGGCCTTGCCGGCGGCGACGACGTGCACGTCGGCCGGGGCGACCTCGGCGGACCAGCACAGGCCCTTCTCGTCCGCCGTCTGCTCGGCGAGGGCGGCGACGGCGCGCGAGACGCCGATGCCGTACGAGCCCATGGTCACCCGGACCGGCTTGCCGTTCTGGCCGAGGACGTCGAGCTTGAGTGCGTCGGCGTACTTGCGGCCCAGCTGGAAGATGTGGCCGATCTCGATCGCGCGGTCCAGCTTCAGGCCGGTGCCGCACTTGGGGCAGGGGTCGCCCTCCTCGACGACGACGACGTCGACGTACTCGGAGACCTCGAAGTCGCGCCCCGCGACGACGTTCTTCGCGTGCATGCCGTCCTTGTTGGCGCCCGTGATCCAGGAGGTGCCGGGGGCGACGCGCGGGTCGGCGATGTAGGTGACCTTCTCCAGGCCCTGGGGGCCGACGTAGCCGCGGACGAGGTCGGCGCGCTGCGCGAAGTCCTCCTCCGTCACCAGCTCGACCGTGGCGGTCGGGCCGAAGTGTTCCTCGACCTTGCCCATGTCGACCTCGCGGTCGCCGGGGACGCCGATGGCGACGATCTCGCCGTCGACCTTCACCAGGAGGTTCTTCAGGGTCGCGGAGGCGGGCACGCCCAGCGAGGCGGCGAGCGTCTCGATGGTGGGGGTGTCGGGGGTCGGGATCTCCTCGGCGGCGGGGACCGCGGCGGCGTCGACCGGCTTCACGGCCTGGTGCACCGCTTCGGTGTTCGCGGCGAAGTCGCAGTTCGGGCAGTCGGCGAAGGTGTCCTCGCCGGCCTCGGCCGGGGCGAGGAACTCCTCGGACTTGGAGCCGCCCATGGCGCCGGCGGTGGCGGCGACGATGCGGTAGTCGAGGCCGAGGCGCTCGAAGACCCGCTGGTACGCCTGGCGGTGCAGGGCGTACGACCGGGCCAGGCCCTCGTCCTCGGTGTCGAAGGAGTACGAGTCCTTCATCAGGAACTCGCGGCCGCGCAGGATGCCGGCGCGGGGGCGGGCCTCGTCGCGGAACTTGGTCTGGATCTGGTACAGGATGACCGGCAGGTCCTTGTAGGACGAGCACTGGTCCTTGACCAGGAGGGTGAAGATCTCCTCGTGGGTGGGGCCGAGGAGGTAGTCGCCGCCCTTGCGGTCCTGGAGGCGGAACAGCTCGGCGCCGTACTCGTCCCAGCGGCCGGTGGCCTCGTAGGGCTCGCGGGGCAGCAGCGCGGGCAGGGAGACCTCCTGGGCGCCGATGGCGTCCATCTCCTCGCGGACGATGCGCTCGACGTTGGCGAGGACCTTCTTGCCGAGGGGCAGCCAGCTCCAGATGCCGGCGGCGGTGCGGCGGACGTAGCCGGCGCGGACGAGGAGCTTGTGGCTGAGGACCTCGGCGTCCGCCGGGTCGTCGCGCAGCGTCTTCGCCATCAACTGGGACATGCGCTGGACCGGTGCGTTGGCCATGGTTCTCGTACTCCTGCCGGGACATGGGGTTCCCCCCTGCTCGGGCGGAGCCGAGAGCTCGGGGGAGGTGATGGCTAGGAGGTTATCCGGGCGGCCCCTGGTCGGAGAAATCAGTTCCGGCGCCTGAGCGGCAGCGGCGCGCCCATCACGGCGTACGGGCGGGCGGCGCTCGGGAAGTGCACCTGGCGTGCGAGGTCGGTGTAGCCGAGGGAGCGGTAGAGGCCGCGGGCCGGGCTGTCGGTGTCGATCGCGGAGAGGATCGAGCGCGGCTCGGCGGCGCCGTCGGTGATGGTGGTGATCAGTTCGCGGCCCACCCCGCGCCCCTGGTGGGCGGGGTGGACGTGGAGTTCGGTGATGACGAACGAGTCGTCGAGCCAGTCGGCGGTGCCGTTGATCCGGAGGTATCCCTCGACGACGGTGGACCACCAGTGGGTGCGGTCGTTGGGCATCCCGTAGACGAAGCCGACGAGCGTCCCGTCGGGGGTGGTGGCCCCGTAGGCGCGGGCGCCGGGGCTCAGCAGGTGGCGCAGCACGATGTGGCGGCGTACGGCGACCTCGTCCTGGTCCAGGCCGAAGGCGAGCGCCTGCACGGCGAGGGCCTCGTCGACCCGGGCGGCGAGATTGACCGGCCCGATCATGACCTGTGCGTCATCCATGCGGCGCACCCTACAAGCGGCCGGGGCCTCAGAACAGCACGCTCATGAAGGCGCCGGTCTCGCGGAAGCCGACACGGCGGTACGCGGCGCGGGCGGGGGTGTTGTAGTCGTTCACGTACAGGCTCACGACGGGGGCGACGTCGGCCAGCGCGTACTGGAGGACGGCGGCCATGCCCGACTCGGAGAGGCCCTTGCCGCGGTGCTCGGGGGCCACCCAGACGCCCTGGATCTGGCAGGCCTGGCGGGTCGCCGCGCCGATCTCGGCCTTGAAGACGACCTTGCCGTCCTCGACGCGGGCGAAGGAACGCCCCGAGCCGACGAGCTCGGCGACCCTGGCCTGGTAGAGCAGCCCGCCGTCGTTCGCGAGCGGGGAGATGCCGACCTCCTCGGTGAACATGGCCACGCAGGCGGGCATGATCACGTCCATCTCGTCCTTGCGGACCCGGCGGACCAGCGGGTCGGGGGCGACGGTGGCGGAGGGCTCCTCCGCGACCATCAGGGGCTGGCGGGCGCGGACGTCGCGGGCGGGGCCCCAGCTGGGTTCGAGGAGGCGCCACAGCTCGGCGGTGGGCTCGACGGGGCCGACGATCGAGGAGCAGCGGCGGCCGATCCTGCGGGCCCGGTCGGCGAAGGCGCGGACGGCCTCGGGGGTGGCGCAGAGGGGCACGAGGTTGGCGCCCGCGTAGCAGAGGGACCGCAGCCGGCCCTCGCTGTACCAGCCCCACATCTCGCCGCCCAGGCGCCAGGGATCGAGCCCGGCGATCTGGACGCGGGCGGTGACGAAGGCGTTCTCGACGGGGGCGCTCTCCAGGACGGCGAGTGCGGCGCCGAGGTCGGCGGGTTCGAGGACCCGGGTGGCGGGTTGTGTCAACACGAGGGGGCCTCACCGTGCGGTTCTGCTGGTCTCCGCACTTTACCCTTCCCGTCTGTGGCGGGGCCCTCCACGCGGACGAAGCCCCTCCGCCCGGTGGGGGCGGAGGGGCTTCGTCGTACGGGTCCGGAGGCTCAGCCGGCGACGGCGACCGAGGGCTCGCCGCTGGCGACGCCGTCCTTCTCCATCTGCTCGGCGATCTTCAGCGCCTCTTCGATCAGGGTCTCGACGATCTTCGACTCGGGGACGGTCTTGATGACCTCGCCCTTGACGAAGATCTGGCCCTTGCCGTTGCCGGAGGCGACACCGAGGTCGGCCTCGCGGGCCTCGCCGGGGCCGTTCACGACGCAGCCCATGACGGCCACGCGCAGCGGGACGGTCATGCCGTCGAGGCCGGCGGTGACCTCCTCCGCGAGCTTGTAGACGTCGACCTGGGCGCGGCCGCAGGACGGGCAGGAGACGATCTCCAGACGGCGCTGGCGCAGGTTCAGCGACTCCAGGATCTGGATGCCGACCTTGATCTCCTCGGCCGGCGGCGCGGAGAGCGAGACGCGGATGGTGTCGCCGATGCCCTGGGAGAGCAGCGCGCCGAAGGCGACGGCGGACTTGATGGTGCCCTGGAAGGCCGGGCCCGCCTCGGTGACGCCGAGGTGCAGCGGGTAGTCGCTCTGGGCGGCGAGCTGGCGGTACGCCTCGACCATGACGACCGGGTCGTTGTGCTTGACCGAGATCTTGATGTCGCGGAAGCCGTGCTCCTCGAAGAGGGAGGCCTCCCAGAGGGCGGACTCGACGAGCGCCTCGGGGGTGGCCTTGCCGTACTTCTTCAGCAGGCGGGCGTCGAGCGAACCGGCGTTCACACCGATGCGGATCGGGGTGCCGGCGTCGGAGGCCGCCTTGGCGATCTCCTTGACCTTGTCGTCGAACTGCTTGATGTTGCCCGGGTTGACGCGGACGGCCGCGCAGCCCGCGTCGATCGCCGCGAACACGTACTTCGGCTGGAAGTGGATGTCGGCGATGACCGGGATCTGCGACTTCCGGGCGATCGTCGCCAGGGCGTCGGCGTCGTCCTGGGTCGGGCAGGCCACGCGCACGATCTGGCAGCCGGAGGCGGTCAGCTCGGCGATCTGCTGGAGCGTGGCACCGATGTCGGAGGTGCGGGTGGTGGTCATCGACTGCACGGAGACGGGTGCGTCACCGCCGACGGCCACGCTGCCGACCTGGATCTGGCGGCTCTTGCGCCGCTCGGCGAGCCGGGTCGGGACGGTCGGGATACCGAGCGAAATCGCGGTCATCTTGTGTGCAACCTCAAGGTTGTGCGTCGGCGGGCTCAGGTCTCCGAGGTTACCGCCCCGGGGACGGGGGGCCGGACACCATCGGGTGCGGCCCCCCTGCGGGTCAAGTGATCCTCACCGGGTTGACGAGGTCGGCGGCGAGGACGAGCAGCGTGAAGCAGACGAACACGCCGGCCACCACGTACGCGGCGGGCATCAGCTTCGCCACGTCGAAGGGGCCGGGGTCGGGGCGCTTGAAGAGCCGGGCCGTGTGGCGGCGCACGGACTCCCACAGGGCGCCCGCGATGTGGCCGCCGTCGAGCGGCAGCAGCGGGAGCATGTTGAACAGGAACAGCGAGACGTTGAAGTACACGAGCAGGTTCATGAACGTCACGAGGATCGTCGTCGGCGGGGCCTCGATGTTCATGAGTTCGCCGGTGATCCGGGCGGCGCCGACGACACCGACGGGCGAGTCGTCGGCGCGCTCGCCGTCGCCGAAGGTGGCGTCCCACAGGCCGGGGATCTTGCCCGGGAGGGCGATGACCGAGTGGACGCCGTTCTCCAGGAGCTCGCCCATGCGGTCGGTGGTCTCGCCGAAGGAGAGGGGCGCGACCTCGGTCTTGGAGGCGAAGCCGAGGTATCCGGCCTCGATGTAGGTCAGCGGCTGGACGACCTTGCCGTCCGCGTCCTTCTTCGGGACCCGGTTGGGCACCAGGGTGGGGTGCAGGTCGACGCGCTGCCCGGCCCGCTCGACGGTGATCGTGGCGGGGCCGATGGTGTCCCGGATGCGGTCCGAGAGGGTGTCCCAGTCGGCCACCGGCGTCCCGTTGAACGCGACGATCCTGTCGCCGTCCTTCAGACCCGCCTGGAACGCCGGGGACACGGGGTCGCCCGCCCGGCAGGTCTCGCGCTTCTCGCTCTGGGCGATGACGCACTTCTGGACGCCGGCGACCTGGGTCGTCTGGCCCGCGATGCCCAGCGTCATCATCGAGCCGAAGAACAGCGCCGCCGCCAGGACCAGGTTCATGAAGGGTCCGGCGAACATGACGATGACGCGCTTCCACGGCTTGCGCGTGTAGAAGAGGCGGGTCTCGTCGCCCTCCTGGAGCTCCTCGTACGAGGCCTCCCTGGCGTCCTCGATCATCGAGCGCCAGGGCGAGGTGGAGCGGGCCTCGATCTTGCCGTCCTCGCCGGGCGGGAACATGCCGATCATGCGGATGTAGCCGCCGGCCGGGATGGCCTTGAGGCCGTACTCGGTGTCGCCGCGCTTCTTCGACCAGATGGTGGGGCCGAAGCCGACCATGTACTGCGGCACCCGGATGCCGAAGAGCTTGGCCGTGGAGAGGTGGCCCAGCTCGTGCCAGGCGATGGAGATCAGCAGGCCCAGCGCGAACAGCACGATGCCCAGGGCGTACAGAAGCATTTCGGTCATGCGCGGGCCTCCGCTGTTGCCTTCGCTGCGAGCTCTCGGGCCCGAGCGCGCGCCCAGGTCTCCGCTTCGAGGACGTCCGGGACGGTGAGGGAGGTTCCCGCGGCGGGAACGCCATGCTCCGCGACGACCGCTGTGACCGTATCCATGATTCCGTTGAACGGCAGCCGTCCGGCGAGGAACGCCTCGACGCACTCCTCGTTCGCCGCGTTGAAGACGGCGGGGGCGGTGCCGCCCAGCCCGCCGACGTGCCGCGCCAGGCCGACCGAGGGGAACGCCTCGGTGTCCAGGGGGAAGAACTCCCAGGTGGAGGCCTTGCTCCAGTCGAAGGCGGGGGCCGCGTCCGGGACCCGCTCGGGCCAGCCGATGCCGATGGCGATCGGGCCGCTCATGTCCGGCGGGGTGGCCTGGGCGAGCGTGGAGCCGTCCGTGAACTCGACCATCGAGTGGACGTACGACTGCGGGTGGACGACGACCTCGATGCGGTCGAACGGGATGTCGTAGAGCAGGTGGGCCTCGATGACCTCCAGGCCCTTGTTCACCAGGGTCGCGCTGTTCACCGTGATGACCGGGCCCATCGCCCAGGTGGGGTGGGCGAGCGCGTCCTCGCGGGTGACATGGGCCAGCTCGGCCCGCGTACGGCCGCGGAAGGGACCGCCGGAGGCCGTGACGACCAGCTTGCGGACATCGGCGCGGGTGCCGGCGGCGAGCGCCTGGAACAGGGCCGCGTGCTCGGAGTCGACCGGGATGATCTGGCCGGGCTTCGCGAGCGCCTTCACCAGCGGGCCGCCGACGATCAGCGACTCCTTGTTGGCGAGGGCGAGGGTGCGGCCGGCTTCGAGGGCGGCGAGGGTCGGCGCGAGGCCGATGGAGCCGGTGATGCCGTTGAGGACGGTGTGACACGGGGAGGCGGCCAGCTGGGTCGCGGCGTCCGGCCCCGCGAGCAGCTCGGGCAGGGGCTCGGAGCCGTACAGCGCCTTCAGCGCGTCCCGCAGTTCCGGCAGCACCTCCTCGCGGGCCACGGCGACCGCGGCGACCTTCAGCCGGTGCGCCTGCTCGGCGAGCAGCGCGACCCGGCCGCCCGAGGCGGCCAGGGCGGTGACCCGGAAGCGGTCGGGGTTGCGCAGCACCAGGTCGATGGCCTGGGTGCCGATGGACCCCGTCGAGCCGAGGACGACGATGTCCCGGCGTCCTTCGGAGACGTCGAAGGCGATGTGGGGGTCGGCGAGAGGAGAGGGGCGGTCGCTCATGCCCCCCATTCTTGCCCCAAACACTGTGCGCTCTTCACTGGGTCCGGGCGAACGTGTCGAAGACCCGGTGGAAATCGGGGAAGGTCTTCCTCACGCAGCCGGGGTCGTCGAAGGTGATCCCGGGGGTGCGCAGCGCCGTGACCGCGAAGGACATGACGATCCGGTGGTCGCCGTGGGTGGCGATCTCGACGGGTCCGGCGGGGGTGCCGGGGCGGATCTCGATCCAGTCGGGGCCGGTGTCGACGGAGACACCGAGGCGGCGCAGGTTCTCGGCGCAGGCGTCGAGCCGGTCGCACTCCTTGACCCGGGTGTTGGCGACGTCCTCGATGTGGACGGGACCGTCGGCGAAGGGCGCGAGCGCGGCGAGGGTCGGCATGGTGTCGGAGATGTCCCGCATGTTGACGGTCAGTCCGCGCAGGGTGCCGGTGGAGCGGACGGTCGTCGCGTTCCCGGTGGTCTCCACGTCGGCGCCCATGCGGCGCAGTACGTCGACGAAGGCCAGGTCGCCCTGGAGCGCGCCGGTGCCGAGGCCGGGGACGGTGACCGCGCGGCCCGCGGGGCCGAGCGCCGCGGCGGCGAAGAAGTAGCTCGCGGTGGAGGCGTCGGGCTCGATGCCGTACGTCCTCGCCCGGTAGCCGGTGGGGGCGACCCGGTAGCTCCGTCCCTCCCGGCGCACGTCCGCGCCGAAGCTCCGCATCATGGCGAGGGTGATCTCGACGTACGGCTCCGATACGAGGTCGGTGACCGTGATGTCGAGGCCCTCGGCGGTGAGCGGGCCCAGCATGAGGAGGGCCGTCAGGTACTGGGAGGACTGCCCGGCGTCGAGGGTGAGCGCGCCGCCCTTCACGCCGTGGGCGTGGACGTCGAGGGGGTGGTGCCCCTCCGCGCCGCCGTGCCGCAGGTCTACGCCGAGCTCGCGCAGGGCGGTGGTGAGCGGGCCGAGCGGCCGTCGCCGCATCTGCGCCGAGGCGTCGAAGCGGTAGGTGCCGTGGCCGGCGGCGGCGAGGGTCGGCAGGAACCGGGCGGTGGTGGCGCCGTCACGGCAGTACACCTCGGCGTCGGCGGCCCCCGGTCCGGCGGGGCGGCCCTCGATGTGCCAGGCCTCGGGCGTGCGGCGGACGCCGTAGCCGAGGGCGGTCAGGCCCTCGGCGAAGCCCTCGGTGTCGTCGGAGACGAGGGGCCGCAGGAGGGTGGTGGTGCCCTCGGCCGCGGCGGCGAGGAAGAGCGCACGGGCGGTGACGGACTTGGAGCCGGGGATGTCGATGACGGTCACGGGGCCATTGTGTCGCCGTGTCCCGGCGGGCGGACGGGCGTTCCGTCACGTGGACGGCCGGCGGCCCCGCACGTACTCCCGTGGCCGGGTCACGGGATCGTCCGGTGGACGTCCTCCCGTGTCGACGGGCCGGGCGTGGCGTCCGCGATCCAGGGGCCGTCGTCGCCGGGGTCGACGATGCCCTCCTCCAGCCAGGTGTACCGGCCGTCGAGCACCCCGTCGACGATCCGCCGGTCGAGGTCGTCCGTGTTGGACCAGAGGCGGCCGAACAGCTCCTCGGTCCGCAGCCGGGACTGCCGGCAGAAGGCGTCGGCGAGCTGCTGCGCCTCGCGGCCGTGGTCACCGGTGGTGCGCAGGAGTTCGGCCCGTACGCAGGCGGCGCTCATCGCGAAGAGTTCGGCGCCGATGTCGACGATCCGGCCGAGGAACGCCTGCTTGAGCTCCATCCGTCCCTGCCAGCGCGACATCGCGTAGAAGGTGGAGCGGGCGAGCTTGCGGGAGGTCCGCTCGACGTAGCGCAGGTGTCCCGCGAGGGCGCCGAACTCGCCGTACGACCCCGGCAGCCGCCCCGGTCCGGTGACGAGTCCGGGCAGCCAGCGGGCGTAGAAGCCGCCGGCCCGCACCCCGGCCCTCGCCTTCTCGGAGAGGGACTTCCCCGGGTCGATGAGGTCCCCGGCCGCGGAGAGGTGGGCGTCGACGGCCTCGCGGGCGATCAGCAGGTGCATGATCTCGGTCGAGCCCTCGAAGATCCGGTTGATCCGCAGGTCGCGCAGGACCTGTTCGGCGGGGACGGCGCGCTCGCCGCGGGCGGCGAGCGAGTCGGCGGTCTCGTAGCCCCGGCCACCCCGGATCTGGACGAGTTCGTCGGCGATCAGCCAGGCCATCTCGGAGCCGTACAGCTTGGCGAGGGCGGCCTCGATGCGGATGTCGTTGCGGTCCTCGTCGGCCATCTGGGAGGCCAGGTCGACGACGGCCTCCAGGGCGAAGGTGGTGGCCGCGATGAAGGAGATCTTGGTGCCGACGGCCTCGTGCCGGCCGACGGGTCCGCCCCACTGTTCGCGGACGCCGGCCCACTCGCGGGCGATCCGCAGGCACCACTTCCCGGCGCCCGCGCAGGCGGCGGGGAGCGAGAGCCGGCCGGTGTTGAGGGTGGTGAGGGCGATCTTGAGCCCGGCGCCCTCGGCACCGATGCGGTGGGCGGCGGGCACCCGTACCCGGTGGAAGCGGGTGACGCCGTTCTCCAGGCCGCGCAGGCCCATGAAGGCGTTGCGGTGCTCGACGGTGATGCCGGGCGAGCCGGCCTCGACGACGAAGGCGGTGATGCCGCCGGGGTGCCCCTCGGAGGCGGGGACGCGGGCCATCACGACGAGGAGGTCGGCGATGACGCCGTTGGTGGTCCAGAGCTTCACCCCGTCGAGGACGTACGCGTCCCCCTCCGGCACGGCGGTGGTGGCGAGCCGCGCCGGGTCGGAGCCCACGTCGGGCTCGGTGAGCAGGAAGGCGGAGAGGTCGGTACGGGCCAGCCGGGGCAGGAACGTGTCCTTCTGCTCCTGGGTGCCGAAGAGTTTCAGCGGCTGCGGTACGCCGATCGACTGGTGCGCGGAGAGCAGGGCGCCGACGGCGGGGCTGGCGGAGCCGACGAGGGCGAGGGCCCGGTTGTAGTACAGCTGGGTGAGGCCGAGGCCGCCGTACCTCCGGTCGATCTTCATCCCGAGGGCGCCGAGCTCCTTGAGGCCGGTGATCGTCTCGTCGGGGATGCGGGCCTCGCGCTCGATGCGGGCGCTGTCGATCCGGGTCTCGCAGAACGCGCGGAGGGAGGCGAGGAAGGCCTCGCCGCGCCGGACGTCCTCGGCGGCGGGGAGCGGGTGGGGGTGGATCAGGTCGAGCCGGAACCGGCCGAGGAACAGCTCCTTGGCGAAGCTGGGTCTGCTCCAGTCCCGCTCGCGGGCGTCCTCGGCGGTCTGCCGGGCCTCGTGCGCGGTGACCCTGGGCCGCTCGGCGGGTGCGGACATGGGCGCCTCCTCGGGCTGTCTGTCCGTCGTACCCGATTTCGGCGGGTTCGGAAAGACGAGGGGATCCGGGAGCCCGGCGGTCCGTCCCTCCGGTGAGACGCCCGGGCCGCCGGGGCGGGTGCCCGCGTAGGGTCCCCGGCATGACGCAGCCGATCAAGCTCATCATCCACATCGCCACCCTGCCCGGCCGGGGCGCGGAGCAGGTCTCCGCCTTCGAGGCGCTCGCCCCGCTCGTACGGGCCGAGGCGGGCTGCCTCCGGTACGACCTGCACCGGGTGGCCGACGACCCCGACCGCTTCGTGCTGATCGAGCGCTGGGCCTCGGCGGCCGCGCTCGCCGCGCACGACGTCACGCCGCACATGACGGCCGCCGACGCGGCGAACAAGGCCTTCCGGGCGGGGCCCGCCGAGGTCGTCCGGCTCGTCGACGCCCCCGTGGCATGACGAAAAGGCGGTCCGAGCCCCCGCACAGTGGGCTCGGACCGCCTGGTCCGGTGGGGCGTACGCCTTAGAGGGCGAGGCCCGTCAGGACGAGCACACGCTCGTAGGTGTAGTCGTCCATCGCGTACTTGACGCCCTCACGGCCGACGCCGGAGCGCTTGGCGCCGCCGTACGGCATCTGGTCGGCGCGGTACGAGGGGACGTCGCCGACGATCACGCCGCCGACCTCCAGGGCGCGGTGGGCGCGGAACGCCGCCTGCAGGTCGTGGGTGAAGACACCGGCCTGGAGGCCGAAGTCGGAGTCGTTGACCGCGGCGAAGGCCTCGGCCTCGCCGTCGACCTTCGCGATGGTCAGGACCGGGCCGAAGACCTCGGCGCGGGCCAGCGTCACGTCCGCCGGGAGGTCGGTGAGGACGGTCGGGGCGTAGGTCGCGCCCTCGCGCTTGCCGCCGGAGAGCAGCTTGGCGCCGGCCGCGACGGCCTCGTCCACCCAGGACTCGACGCGCTTCGCGGCGGCCTCGTCGACCAGCGGGCCGACGTCGGTGGCGGCGTCGGACGGGTCACCGGTGACCTGGGTCTCGACGGCGGCGACGATCTTCGGCACCAGGCGGTCGTAGACCGAGGCGTCGGCGATCACGCGCTGCACGGAGATGCAGGACTGGCCGCCCTGGTAGTTGGAGAAGGTGGCGATGCGGCTCGCCGCCCAGTCCAGGTCGGCCTCGGAGGACCAGTCGGGGAGGACGACGGCGGCGGCGTTGCCGCCCAGCTCCAGGGTGCAGTGCTTGTGCGGCACCGACTGCTGGATGGCGTAGCCGACCTTGTCGGAGCCGGTGAAGGAGATGACCGGGAGGCGCTCGTCCTGGACCAGGGCGGGCATCCGGTCGTTCGGCACGGTCAGGATCGACCAGGAGCCGGCCGGCAGGTCGGTCTCGGCCAGGATCTCGCCCAGGATCAGGGAGGAGATCGGCGTCGACGGAGCCGGCTTGAGGATGATCGGGGCGCCGACGGCGATGGCCGGGGCGACCTTGTGGGCGCTGAGGTTCAGCGGGAAGTTGAACGGCGCGATGCCGAGCACGACGCCCGTCGGGATGCGGCGGGTGAGGGCGAGGCGGCCCGCGCCGCCGGCCTCGGTGTCCAGGCGCTGGGCCTCGCCGGCGTTCCAGCGGCGGGCCTCCTCGGCGGCGAAACGGAAGACGGAGACGGCACGGCCGACCTCGCCGCGGGCCCACTTGATGGGCTTGCCGTTCTCGGCGGAGATCAGCAGGGCGATCTCCTCGGTGCGCTCGGCGAGCCGCTTCGACACGTGGTCGAGGGCGGCGGCGCGGACGTGCGCCGGGGTCGCGGCGAACTCGTCGACGACGGCGTGCGCGGCGGCCACGGCCTCCTCGACCTGGGCCTCGGTGGGCACGCTGACCTTGCCGACCAGACGTCCGTCGTACGAGTTCGTGACGTCGAAGGAGGCGTCGCCGGTGGCCTCGCGGCCGGCGAGCCAGAAGGCGTGGGTGGTCGTCATGGGGTCCCGGCCCTTTCCGTTTCGGGGAGCGAGCGATTGCTCAGTGACACGTTAGGGCCGGGGCGGCGGGGGCGGGCTTGTCCGGTATGGAGTAGTGGGGGTGGCATCTCTGTCCGCTTCGGCCGAAGCGGACGGTCGGCAGGCGCTCGTACGCCGGAGGTCAGCCGCGCCGCTCGGTCGAGACGATCAGGCAGACGCCGCCGACGACGATCGCGCCGCCGAGGAGGATCGGCCAGGTCAGGGCCTCGTTCAGGACGAGGGCGCCGAGCAGGACGGCGACGACCGGGTTCACGTAGGCGTAGGTGGCGGCGAGGGAGACCGGGGCGGTCTGGAGGAGCCAGGCGTACGCGGTGAAGGCGACGAGCGAGCCGAAGACGACCAGGTACGCGAGGGCGGTCCAGGAGCGGCCGGAGACGGCGCCGAGGTCGAGGCCGTGGTGTTCGCCGCGTACGAGGCCGAGGGTGAGGGCGGCGAGGCCGCCGGCCAGCATCTCGTAGACGCTCGCCGTGAAGGGGTTGGCGGGCATGGGCAGCCGGGCGGAGGAGACGGAGCCGAGGGACCACAGCAGGGCGGCGACGAGGACGAGCAGGACGCCGCCGATCTTCACGTCGCCGCTCAGGCCCGGGACGGTGAGGACGGCGAGGCCGGCGAAGCCGAGCAGGACGCCGCCGAAGGCGGCCGGCCCGGGACGGTCACCGGAGGCCGTGCGCAGCAGGACGACCCAGACGGGGACGGCGGCGACGAGGAGCGCGGCGAGGCCGGAGGGGATGGAGGTCTCGGCGAGGACGACGAGGCCGTTGCCGCCGAGGATGAGGAGCAGGCCGACGAGGGCGGCGGAGGCGAGTTCCCTGCGGGTGACCTTGAGGGCGGCGGGGCCCTGCCGCCAGGCGACGATCGCGGCGAGGAGCAGTCCGGCGGTGACGAAGCGGGCGCCGCCGGAGAGGAACGGCGGGAGGGTCTCGACGACGATCCGGATCCCGAGGTACGTGGACCCCCACACGACGTAGACGATGCCGAGCGCGGCCCAGACGGCGCCGGTGATCCTGCGGGCGGGGACGCCGGTGGAGGGCTTCTCGGTGACGGGCCGGGGAGTGGTGGGGGCGGTGGGGGCCGTTTCGGGTGCGTCGGGGGCCGGATCGACGGCGGGGCTTGTCATGAGCAGGAGAGTAGGGAGTCCGGGGCCGGATGACCAAGGGATGTGCCCGGGTTCGGGCAGGCGGAGGGGGTTGGGCGACCTCGAAAGGGTTCTGCCGCGGGGATGACAGGATGACGTTCCCCGTCACGGCGAAGACCGGCCGTCCCGGGGAGCGAGACCGACCGGAGGGGGAGACGCATGATCCTGATCGCCTTGACCGCCGTCCTGGCACTCGTCGCCGGAGGCTGCGTGTGCGTGGTGTGGGCCGCCCGGGGCGGCCCGCGCTGGGTCCGCGGGGTGGCCGCGGTGACACTGACGGCGGGGCAGCTGGTCCGCAGCAGCAACCGTCGGCGGGGTGTGGGAGGCGGAGGGGACGACGGGGGCGGGGACGACTGAGGGCGGGAGGGGACGGGCGGTACGGCGCCGGGAGCCGGGCAGGACCGGAGGGGCCGGTGTCGGCTGAGTGCTGGGTAGCCGGACGGTACTGGAAGGGTCGGCCGGCACCCGAAGGGCCGGCCCACTCCCCGTATCGCGTCCCGCTGCCCCGCCCTCCGTACGGCCCCCTGCTCCCCTAATCCCCCGCTCCCCTCTACTCCGTCCCCTCCCCCGTCGCCTTCAGGGCCAGCCACAGCTCCATCCGTACGTCCGGGTCGTCCAGCGAGCGGCCGAGGATCTCCTCCACTCGCCGCATCCGGTAGCGCAGGGTGTGCCGGTGGACGCCGAGGTCCGCCGCCGCCGCGTCCCACTGGCCGTGCCGGGAGAGCCAGGCGCGCAGGGAGGCGACCAGGTCGCCCCGGCCGGTCGCGTCGTGGTCGCGGAGCGCGCGGAGCATCCCGTCGGCGAAGGCGCGGACGGCGTCGTCGGCGAGCAGCGGGAGGACCGAGCCGGCCGCCAGGTCCTCGTGCTCGACGAGCGCGCGGCCCCGCCGCCGGGCCACCGAGAGGGCCTGTTCGGCCTGTTTGTACGCCGCTGCCGCCAGGGCGGGACCGGCCGGCGCCGAGAGGCCGACGACGAGACCGGCCTCCTCCGCCTCCCGTTCCGCGTACCCCTCGCAGGCGGCGACGACCGCGCCCGCGTCGCCGGCGAGGACGACGAGCCGCTGTTCGCTCTCGGGCACGGTGAGCACGGCCTCGCCCGCGCGGGCCGCGGCGGTCTCCAGGGTCTCGGCGAGCAGCGCGAGGGGCGGTTCGCCGGTGGTCTCGCCCCCGGTGGTCTCCGCGACGAGCAGCCGGAAGGGCGCGTCGAGCAGCCCGCCGTACACGTCCCCGGCCACCGCGCGGGCGTGGTCCGGCTGGCCCGCGAGCAGCATCCGCAGGACGGCGGCGCCGAGCCGCTGCTCGGCGGCCTGGAGCGAGCGGGAGCGTTCCGTCGTGAGGGTGAGCAGGGCGATGGCCGAGTGGACGGCGTACCGCTCGGCGGTGCCGAGGGGCGCGCCCGTGCCGACCGCGAGGGCGCCCCTGACCCGCCGTCCGGTCCCGAGCGACTGGAGTTCGACGCGGTCGTCCGTGCCGCCGACGACGGCGCTGGCGGGCGCGGGGCGGTCGCGGAGCCGCTCCACGTCGGGGGTGAGCCGGGCGGCCCTGCGCGCGGCCCAGTCGGGCGAGGCGGCGACGACCGTGCCGGAGGTGTCGTAGAGGGCGGCCCAGCCGTCGACGTGGGCGGCGAGCCGGGCGACGACGGCCTCCGGGCCCTCGGCGAGCGCGGCCCGGGTCAGTTCGCGCTGGGCCTCGAAGCCGGCAGTGACGGCCCGGTACTGGTCGGCGGAGATGGCCGCGGAGACGGCCTTGCTGATGGCGAGGAACGGCGTCCGGCGGGGTACTTCGAGCAGCGGCAGGTGCTCCTCGCGGGCCGCGTCGAGCAGGGCCGGCGGGATCTCCTCGTAGTTGACGCCCACGGCGAAGCCGAGCCCGACGACCCCCGCGCCGAGCAGCCGCCGCACGTAGCGGCGCATCGCCTCCAGGTCCTCCGCGTCGAGGGTGAGCGCGGTGGTGAGGAGGAGCTCGCCGCCCTCCATGTACGGGACGGGGTCGGTGAGCTCGCTGACGTGCGCCCAGCGGACGGGGGTGTCGAGGCGGTCCTCGCCGGCGCGGACGATGAGCTTGAGCGAGGAGTGCTGGACGAGCGAGGCGAGGGTGGGCGGCATTGGGGACCGTCGGACCTTTGAGCGAGGACCGCGAGCGGGACGAGCCGTGCGCGGCGGCGGGGGCACCGCTCAGCCGAGCGGCGCCCCCGATTGTGCCAGGGCGACCGGGGGGCCGCTCAGCCGCGCGGGCCGGGCGGACGTACGCCGCGCCCCGGGCCGTACGCCCCGGTCCTGCCCGTACATCCCGGTCCGGTCCGTACATCCCGGTCCGGTCCGTACATCCCGGTCCGGTCCGCGCCGCCCCGCCCGCTCAGGCGTTCAGTTCCACCAGCAGCGGTGGCGTGTGCTCGCCGCGCACATGGGTCAGGGAGAGGACGGCGTGCCCGGGCGGCACGGCGTGCGCGAGGTCGGAGGCCGACCAGCGCTGCCGCTCCACCTCCCGCACGGTGACGGCCTCGGTGGTCACGGCCTTGCCGGTCACCAGCTTCCGCAGGGCGTGCAGGGCCCGGGTCATCGGCTGGTCGGCGAAGACGGTGTGGTGGGCGATCTCCGTCGTCTCGACCCGTTCGGTGCCCCAGGCCTCGGCGAAGGCCTTGCCGTCCCAGGTGGGGAGCCCGGCGAAGGCCATCCGGCAGCCGACGACGGCGAGCAGGGGGCCGTGCAGCGCCTCGGGCACCTCGGCGAGGGTACGGAGGGCGAGGACGACGCCCGCGTTCTGCGGGCGCAGCCGCTGGAGGCCCCGTACGGTCCCGGCGGTCAGCGCGCCCGCCGCGTCGTCGAGCACCAGACAGACGAAGTGGCCCCGGCCCGGCCGGTCCCGGGTGACGGACTGGAACTGGGCGAGCAGCAGCCGGTTGAGCAGCCGCGCGGCCTCCTCGTGGCCGCCCTCGGGGAGGCTGATCCTGACCCGCATCGGGTGCTGGGCGACGGCCCGCAGGGAGAAGGGCCGCACCTCGTGGCCGCCGCCGAAGAACTCCGCGAAGACCGGCCGGTCCAGGGCGGCGAGCCGGTCGGCGAGCAGCGGGCCGACGTCCGTCGCCGTGCCGACCTGGCGGATGCGGGAGTCCAGCTCGCGCCGCATGGCCGGGGCGCCGTCCTCGGGCAGCAGGTCGAGCAGCGCCCGGAGGGTCTCGGGCCGGGCTTCGAGCAGCTCGCGCAGGACCGGGACGGTCGGGAAGCGGCCGTACGCGGTCCGGTACGGGCCGACGAGCTGGGCGAGCACGGTGGCGGCGCGCCGGGTCTCCACGCCCTCCATGTCGCCGACGAGTCCCTCGGCGAGGAAGGCGGCGGCCTCGTCCGGGTCGGTGGCCCCGGCGTACAGGTCCAGGTCGTAGCGGGAGGAGGGGTCCCCGAGCCGGACCACGACGTCGTAGGCCTCGTCGGGTCCGAGCGGCGCCCCGGCGGGGCCGACGGCGACGACGGCGCAGGCACCGGTGAGCGCCTGGAGCGTCAGGGACTCCACGACGGGGGCGACGAGGTGGCGGGTCTTGCCCGCGCCGGAGGGGCCGACCGCGAGGAGGGAGCTGCCGAGGAGTCCGGGGTCGAGCGCGAGACCGGCGCCCCGGTAGGCGTCGGGGGTGCGCTCGGCGGCCGCGTACCGGCCGACGCGGACCTGCCCGAGGAGCAGGTCGTGGGTGGCCCGGCGGCCGGGCAGGTCGCGGGCGCCGGAGGGGTGCGTGCCGGCGGCGGCGCCCTCCTCCATGAGGGTGCCGACGACGGCGGCGCGGCGGCCGGGGTCCTGCCGTGCGTCCTGCCAGGCGCGGTGGACGCGGGCGCAGTCGACGTCGTTCATCCGGCCGGTGACCAGCTCCCCGGCGAGCAGGTCGGCGGCGCGGTGCTCGCCCGCCTCGCGCAGTTCGGGCCACTGGGAGCGGGCGGCGCCCGGCGCGGCGACGGGGGCCGGAGCGGGGGCGGTGGAGCCGTGGCGGGCGCGGAGGAGGGCGGCCCATTCGCCGACGCGGGCGAAGGGCCGGACGACGAGCGCGGTGATGAGCGCGTAGAGCGGATAGACGAGGAAGGGGGATTCCAGGACGTCGTAGCCGCCGCCGACGAGCGAGACGAGGGAGAGCACCGGCGAGACGACGGGCAGCGGGTCCCAGCCGAGGCCGAAGGCCTCCGGCCAGACGAACGCCAGGGCGATCACGGCACCGCCGGCCGCGAGCGCGGCGCGGACGGGGGGCCGGAACCGGCCGAGGTAGTGGCGGACGATCCGGCCCCAGGAGCCGAGCGCGGCGACGGCGCAGACGAGCCCGACGAAGACGGCGCCGCCGAAGACGTCGTGCGCCGCCTGCCCGTGCCAGTCCCGGGCCGCGGTGGTGCCGTGGTACCACCAGTCGCCCGGGGTGAGGGTCTGGAGCACCGCCCACATGTAGGGGAGCGTGCCGCGCCGGTAGGCCGACCAGACGAGCAGGCCGACGGCCACCGGGATCAGCATCCCGACGACGGTGACGGGCGCGAGCCGCTTGGGCGCGGCGGGCGGCGGCGGTACGTGCCGGAACCGCCAGATCCCGGGGCCGGTCTCGGGCCTCGGGGCGTCCAGCCAGTCGACGACGGCGGGCCGCGCGCCGGTCACCAGGTCGGACCGGGGCGGGACACCGGGGGCGGGCGGCCCGGGGGCGTGCGAGGGCGGTCGCGGGACGGGACCGGACGGGTGCGGGGCCCGGCCGGGGAGCGGCGGCACGGGCGGGAGACCGGCGGGAGCGACGGGACCGGCCGGCGAGGAGGGACCGGCCTGCGTCGCGTCGGCCTGCGACGGACCGGTCGACGGCCGGTCCGCCGGCGGCCCCGCCGGTCGCGGGACCCCGCCCCCCTTGGTGTCGCGTGACTCGTACGTGCCGTCGGTCTCCATGAACCCCTGCCCCCTGACCAGCCAGGTCGCCGCGTCTGTGCCACCGTCAATCTAGTGGGCCCGGAGCGCCCCGGAGGGGTTTCGACCAGCCGTGCGGCCGGAGCGGAACCGGAGCCGCCATGTCCATCCCGGACAACGACACACCCGTCACCACTCCCGATCGGCGCATGCCTCCGTCCCTCTCCCGCGCCTAGCCTGCGGAGGAAACCCGCAAGTGCGTCCAGAACACCCCCAGGAGCCCCGCATGAACGCTGTCCCGCAGGAGCGGCGCATCGTCACCGCCATCCCCGGTCCGAAGTCGCAGGAGCTTCAGGCCCGCCGCCTCGACACGGTCGC
This sequence comes from Streptomyces sp. Root1304, assembly GCF_001426405.1. Lineage (GTDB taxonomy): Bacteria > Actinomycetota > Actinomycetes > Streptomycetales > Streptomycetaceae > Streptomyces. The sequence goes on from NZ_LMEP01000025.1 coordinate 66,456, forward strand.
CGGTGGCGTGGGCTCCACGCTCCCCGTCTTCACCAAGCGGGCCGGTGGCGGCATCATCGAGGACGTCGACGGCAACCGTCTGATCGACTTCGGTTCCGGCATCGCCGTGACCTCGGTCGGAGCCTCCGCCGAGGCCGTCGTGCGCCGCGCCGCCGCGCAGCTCCAGGACTTCACCCACACTTGTTTCATGGTGACGCCGTACGAGGGTTACGTGGAGGTCTGCGAGGCGCTGGCCGAGCTGACCCCGGGCGACCACGCCAAGAAGTCCGCGCTGTTCAACTCGGGCGCCGAGGCCGTCGAGAACGCGGTGAAGATCGCCCGTTCGTACACCAAGCGCCAGGCCGTCGTCGTCTTCGACCACGGCTACCACGGCCGTACCAACCTCACCATGGGCATGACGGCGAAGAACATGCCGTACAAGCAGGGCTTCGGCCCGTTCGCGCCCGAGGTCTACCGCGTGCCGGTCGCCTACGGCTACCGCTGGCCCACGGGTGCCGAGAACTGCGGCCCCGAGGCCGCCGCCCAGGCGATCGACAACATCACCAAGCAGATCGGCGCCGACAACGTCGCCGCGATCGTCATCGAGCCGGTCCTCGGCGAGGGCGGCTTCATCGAGCCGGCCAAGGGCTTCCTGCCGGCGATCGTGAAGTTCGCCAACGACAACGGCATCGTCTTCGTCGCGGACGAGATCCAGGCCGGCTTCTGCCGTACCGGCCAGTGGTTCGCCTGCGAGGACGAGGGCATCGTCCCGGACCTCATCACCACCGCCAAGGGCATCGCGGGCGGTCTGCCGCTCGCCGCCGTCACCGGCCGCGCCGAGATCATGGACTCCGTCCACGGCGGCGGTCTGGGCGGCACGTACGGCGGCAACCCGGTGGCCTGCGCCGCCGCGCTGGGCGCCATCGAGACGATGAAGGAGCTCGACCTCAACGGCAAGGCGCAGCGCATCGAGGAGGTCATGAAGGCCCGCCTCACCGCCATGCAGGAGAAGTTCCCGGCCATCGGTGACATCCGCGGCCGCGGCGCCATGATCGCCATCGAGCTGGTGAAGGACCCGGCGACCAAGGAGCCGTTCCCGGAGGCCGCCGCCGCGCTCGCGAAGTACTGCCACAACGAGGGCGTGCTCGTCCTGACCTGTGGCACCTACGGCAACGTGCTGCGCTTCCTGCCGCCGCTGGTCATCGGCGAGGACCTGCTCAACGAGGGTCTGGACGTCATCGAGGCCGCGCTCGCGACGGTCTGAGGACCGATCCGGCACACCGTGTGAAGACTCTGTGGGGGGCCGATGGCGGGATGCGTTTCGCGCTGTCGGTCCCCCCTCGTCTGACGTACGGTTTCCGCAGATGAGAGAAACACCCCGGGCGGAGCCACCCCAGCACCGCCCACACCGTGCCGTCGCGCACACCTCCGGGGCCTCGTGCCCCGGGACTCCTCACCGATCGGATGGCCGCCCGCCCCACACCCCCCGGGGCGTGCGGTGGCCCGATCCCCTCGGCCGCCCTGGAACCACCCCCCCTGTTCCAGGGCGGCCGGCTCTCTTCTCGGCGCTCGTCGCCCTCGCCGTCGTGACCTGGCAGGTGCTCGTCCACGGCCCCTTGGCCAGGCTCGACGAGCGGGTGTCCCGGGCCGTGGTGGACTCGGTCCCCCGGCCCCTCTCCGAACTCGCCTCCGACCTCGGCAACATGACGGTCGCCCTCCCGGTCCTCGCCTGCGCGATGGCGTACGCGGTGTGGCGCGGCCGACGGCTCGCGGCCCTGTACGCGGGCCTGGCGATGGCCGTGGTCCCCCTCCTCGTGATCCCCCTCAAGGAGTGGACGGCCCGCCCCGGCCCGCTGGAGCCCTGGGCGGCGGGCTACTACCCCTCGGGCCACACGGCCACGGCGGCGGTCGCCTACTTCGGCGCCGCCTTCCTCGTCTCGAACCGACTGCTCCCCGTCGCCGCCGCACTGACGGCGACGACGGGAACCGGCCTGATCCTGCGGGGCTTCCACTGGCCGCTGGACGTGTTCGCCAGTCTCTGCCTGAGCCTGCTGGTGCTGGGGGTCAGCTCCAGGTGTACGCGTCGAAGTTCTGCGAGAACTGCCACTGGTTGTAGCGGTCCCAGTTGATCGACCAGGTCATCAGGCCGCGCAGGGACGGCCAGGTGCCGTGGGGCTGGTAGGTGCCGCAGTTGGTCTTCTTCGTCAGGCAGTCCAGGGCCTTGTTCACCTCGGCCGGGGCCGTGTGGCCGTTGCCCGCCTGGGTGGAGGCCGGGAGGCCGATGGCGACCTGGTCGGGGCGGAGGGCCGGGAAGACGCGGTCGGTGTTGCCGGCGACGGGGAAGCCCGTGAGCAGCATGTCGGTCATCGCGATGTGGAAGTCGGCGCCGCCCATGGAGTGGTACTGGTTGTCCAGGCCCATGATCGAGCCCGAGTTGTAGTCCTGGACGTGCAGCAGGGTCAGGTCGTCGCGCAGGGCGTGGATGACCGGCAGGTAGGCGCCGGCGCGCGGGTCCTGGCCGCCCCAGGGGCCGGAGCCGTAGTACTGGTAGCCGAGCTGGACGAAGAAGGTCTCCGGAGCCATGGTGAGGACGAAGCCGGCGCCGTACTTGGCCTTGAGGGTCTTCACCGCCTGGATCAGGTTGACGATGACGGGACTCGTCGGGTTCCGGAAGTCGGTGTCGCCGGTCTGGAGCGAGAGGGAGTGGCCCTCGAAGTCGATGTCGAGGCCGTCGAGGCCGTACTCGTCGATGATCTTCGAGACGGAGGAGACGAACGTGTCGCGGGCGGCGGCGGTGGACAGCTGCACCTGGCCGTTCTGGCCGCCGATGGAGATGAGGACCTTCTTGCCCGCAGCCTGCTTGGCCTTGATCGCCGCCTTGAAGTCCGCGACGGACTCGACGTTCGGGCATTCGGTAGCGGGGCAGAGGCTGAAGCGGATGTCGCCGGAGGTCACCGAGGTGGGTTCGCCGAAGGCGAGGTTGATGACGTCCCAGGAGGCGGGGACGTCGGCCATCCGGGTGTAGCCGGAGCCGTTGGCGAAGCTGGCGTGGAGGTAGCCGACGAGGGCGTGCGCGGGCAGGCCGCCGCCCCCGCCACCGCCACCGCTCGTCGTCGTCGCGCTCACGGCGGCGGACTTGGCGGACTCGCCGGCGGCGTTCACGGCGCTGACCTGGAAGGTGTACGCGGTGGAGGCGGTGAGCCCGGTGGCGGTGGCCGAGGTGCCGGTGACCGTCTGGACCTTGGTGGCGCCCCGGTAGACGTTGTACGAGGTGGCGCCGGAGACCGCGGTCCAGGTCAGCGGCACGGTGGTGGAGGTCGGGGAGCCGGCCGCGAGGCCGGTGGGGACGGCCGGGAGCTGCACCGGGTCGCCGCCGGGGCCGTACAGGGAGAGGTCGTCGGCCTGGTAGGCGGGGGTGCCGTACCAGCCGTGGGTGTAGATCGTGACCGAGGTAGTGGAGGCGCCCGTGGTGAAGGAGGTCGAGAGCCGCTGCCAGTCGGGGGCGGAGCCGGTCCAGGTGGAGACGTCGGTGGTGCCGGTGCCGCTCGCGCCGAGGTAGACGTAGCTGCCGCGCACCCAGCCGCTCAGCGCGTAGGTGGAGTTGGGCTTGACGGTGACCGTCTGGGAGCAGCGGGCGTTGTCGCCGCCGGCGGGGGTCGCCTGGAGTGCCTTCGTACCGCTGTGGGTGGGGGTGGAGACGGCGGCGCCGCTGCCGGCGGTGCAGGTCCAGCCGTCGAGGCCGGCCTCGAAGCCGCCGTTGCGGGCGAGTTCGGCGTCGGCGGCCTGGGCCGCGGGGGTGAGCGCGGCGAGTCCGCCGGCGGCGAGGACGCCCGCGAGGAGCAGGGTGAGAGGTCTGGCGCGGTCCACAACTGCCTCCGGGTGTGGGGGAATCGAGGTGGGGAGCGCGCCACAGCATGGTCCAGACCAATCGAGTGGTCAAGACCTCTGTATGCGACGTCCGCACGGCGGACGCACCGGTCCGCCCACCGTACGGACCGCGCCGCCTACGACACCCCTCCCGTCCGCCCGATCCGCCCCGCCGCCTCGTGCATCGCCAGCTCCAGGAGCGCCGCGTCGGTGAGGGTGCCGGTGCCGTCCGGCGCCACCAGCCAGCGCACCCCGCCGGTCACCCGGCCGGGATAGGGAACCACGATCCAGGTGCCGTCGCCCGCGCCGCGCACCCCGGTGCCGAGCCAGCGGGTGGCGGTGCCGGGCGGGACGAAGAAGCCCATCCGGGCGTCGCCGAAGTCGGCGAGGACCGGCCCGGGACGGTCCACCAGGCGGGTCAGCACGTCGAGCGTGGGGTAGCCCAGCTCCGACGGCAGGATCAGAACGTCCCAACGCCTGCCGGCGGGCAGCAGCGCGACCCCGTGCGGGTTGCGCTCCCACTCCCACCGACAGGCGTCGGGATCGGGTGCGACCGAGGCCAGCCACTCCACCGCGCTCTTGGCGCCCGAGGCCCCCGTACCAGTCATCGCAACGGTCTCCTTCCGTGTGGACACGGTGTCCGTACGGAGAGAGCGGCGACGACGGGAACTCTTACGCGGTTTCAGCTACCCATCGGTTGTGACGTGCGTCACATGGGTGGTGCTCAGCTGTCGAAGCCGAGGCCCACCCGGTCCATGGCCTTCAGCCACAGGTTGCGCCGCCCGCCGTTCTCGTCGGCGCGGGCCATCGACCACTTGGTGATGCCGATGCCGGCCCAGGCGATCGGCTCGGGCGGGAACGGCAGCGGCTTGCGGCGCACCATCTCCAGCTCGGTGCGCTCGGTGCGCTCCCCCGCCAGCAGGTCGAGCATCACGTCCCCGCCGAAGCGGGTGGCGCCGACGCCGAGGCCGGTGAACCCGGCCGCGTACGCCACCTTGCCCCGGTACGCCGTACCGAAGAAGGCGGAGAAGCGGGAGCAGGTGTCGATGGCGCCGCCCCAGGCGTGGCTGAAGCGCAGCCCCTCCAGCTGCGGGAAGCAGCGGAAGAAGTGCTCGGCCAGCTTGAGGTACGTCTCGGGGCGGTGGTCCATCTCGGCGCTGACCTTGCCGCCGAAGGGGTAGATCGCGTCGTAGCCGCCCCAGAGGATGCGGCGGTCGGACGTGATCCGGAAGTAGTGGAACTGGTTGGCGGAGTCGCCGAGGCCCTGCCGGTTCTTCCAGCCGATGGAGGCGAGCTGCTCGGGGCTGAGCGGCTCGGTCATCAGGGCGTAGTCGTAGACCGGGACGGTGTACGAGCGGACCCGCTTGACCAGCGACGGGAAGACGTTGGTGCCGAGCGCGACCCGACGGGCGACGACCTTGCCGTACGGGGTGCGGACGCCCATGCCGGCGCCGACGGAGACGAGCTCGAGGCCCGGGGTGTTCTCGAAGATCCGGACGCCCAGGCCGAGGCAGGCCCGCTTGAGTTCCCAGGCCAGCTTGGCCGGGTTCACCATGGCGACGCCGCGCTTGTCCCACAGGCCGCCGAGGAAGGTCGGCGAGTCGACCTCCGCGCGGACCGCGTCCCCGTCGAGGAGTTCGAGGCCGTCCGCGAGACCGAGCCGGTCGATCTCCTCGTACATCTCGTGGAGTTCCTCGACCTGGTACGGCTCGGTGGCGACGTCGATCTCGCCGGTGCGCTCGAAGTCGCAGTCGAGGGAGTAGCGGGCGACCGCCTCCTCGATGCCGTCGAGGTTGCGCTCGCCCAGCTCCTCCAGCTTCGGCAGCTCGCCCGGCCAGCGGGCGAGCCCGTTGCCGAAGCCGTGGGTGAGGGAGGCCGCGCAGAAGCCTCCGTTGCGGCCCGAGGCGGCCCAGCCCACCTCGCGCCCCTCGATCAGTACGACGTCCCGGGCGGGGTCGCGCTCCTTGGCGAGGAGCGCGGTCCACAGTCCGCTGTAGCCGCCGCCGACGACGAGGAGATCGCACTTCTCGGTGCCGGTGAGGGCGGGCAGGGCGCCGGGCTTGCCGGGATCTTCCAGCCAGAAGGGGACGGGCTGGGCGTCGGAGAGAGATTGTGCAGCGAGACGCATGGCGACTGGGGCCATGGTTTCCAACTCCTTCGGTGCCTGGGCTGCGTTCTGCTCAGGCTGTTGCTGTTTTCTTGCGCCGGTTCGTAATGATTTGCCCGGCCACGACCACCAGTACCGCGAGAACGAACATCGCGGTGCCGATGACGTTGATCTGAACGGGGGTTCCGCGCTGCGCCGAGCCCCAGACGAACATGGGGAAGGTCACCGTGGAGCCCGCGTTGAAGTTGGTGATGATGAAGTCGTCGAACGAGAGCGCGAAGGCGAGCAGCGCGCCGGCGGCGATGCCGGGAGCGGCGATCGGCAGGGTCACGCGCAGGAAGGTCTGCGTGGGTCCCGCGTAGAGGTCGCGGGCCGCTTCCTCCAGGCGCGGGTCCATGGACATGACCCGGGCCTTGACCGCCGTCACGACGAACGACAGACAGAACATGATGTGGGCGATCAGGACCGTCCAGAAGCCCAGCTCGATCCCCATGTTGAGGAAGAGGGTGAGCAGCGAGGCGGCCATGACGACCTCGGGCATCGCCATCGGCAGGAAGATCAGCGAGTTGATCGCGCCGCGCGCCCGGAAGCGGTAGCGGACCAGCGCGAAGGCGATCATCGTGCCGAGGACGACCGCGCCGACCGTCGCCCAGGCGGCGAGCTGGAGCGAGAGCGAGAGCGACTCGCACATGTCGGCGACGCCGCAGGGGTCCTTCCAGGCGTCGAGCGAGAACTCCTGCCAGGAGTAGTTGAAGCGCCCCTTCGGCTTGTTGAAGGAGAACGCCATCACCACGAGGTTCGGCAGGATCATGTACGCGAGGGTCAGCAGGCCCGCGATGACGACGAGGTTCCGACGGATCCAACGCATCAGACCAGGTCCTCCGTTCCCGCTCGGCGGATGTAGACGGTGACCATGACCAGCACGATCGCCATGAGGATGAAGGAGAGGGCCGAGGCCGTCGGGTAGTCGAGCACCCGCAGGAACTGCGACTGGATGACGTTGCCGATCATCTTGGTGTCGGTGGAGCCGAGCAGTTCGGCGTTGACGTAGTCGCCGCTCGCCGGGATGAAGGTGAGCAGGGTGCCGGAGACGACGCCGGGCATCGACAGCGGGAAGGTCACCTTGCGGAAGGTGGTGGCCGGGGAGGCGTACAGGTCCTGCGCGGCCTCGTGCAGCCGGCCGTCGATCCGCTCCAGGGAGGTGTAGAGGGGCAGGATCATGAAGGGCAGGAAGTTGTACGTGAGACCGCAGACGACCGCCATCGGGGTGGCGAGGACGCGGTCGCCCTCGGTCCAGCCGATCCAGCTGGTCACGTCCAGGAAGTGGAGGGCGTTGAGCGCCTCGACCACGACGCTGTCGTCCGCCAGGATCGTCTTCCACGCGAGCGTCCGGATGAGGAAGCTGGTGAAGAAGGGCGCGATGACCAGGACGAGGAGCAGATTGCGCCAGCGGCCGGCCTTGAACGCGATCAGATAGGCGAGCGGGTAGCCGAGGAGCAGGCAGAGCAGGGTCGCGGTCCCGGCGTACAGCAGGGAGCGGATGAGCTGCGGCCAGTACTCCTGGAAGGCGTCCCAGTAGGTCCGGAAGTGCCAGGTGACCTCGAAGCCCTGCTCCAGGGAGCCGGTCTGGACCGAGGTCGAGGCCTGGTAGACCAGCGGCAGCGCGAAGAAGACGACGAGCCAGATGATGCCCGGCAGCAGCAGCCAGTAGGGCACGAGCCGCTTGCGGGTGGAGGGCTTGCGCAGAACCGGTTCCTCGACCGGCCGCAGCGCGTCCTCCTTCGTCAGGGTGGGAGTGCTCATCCGGCGTCCTCCACCGTCTCCACGCCCGCGTCGCCCGTCGTCCCGGCAAAGAGGGACTGCGCCGCGTCGAGCCCGAAGGTGTGCGCCGGGTTCCAGTGCAGGACGACCTCGGCACCGGGCACCAGACGGGTGTCGCGCTCGATGTTCTGCTCGTAGACCTGGAGCTCCGCGCCCGCCGGCGAGTTCACCACGTACTGGGTGGAGACGCCGATGAAGGAGGAGTCGACGATCCGGCCGGTGACCCGGTTGCGGCCCTCGGCGATCGAGCCCGCGTCGTCGGCGTGCGCGAGCGAGATCTTCTCGGGGCGGACGCCCACGAGCACCTTGCCGCCCTGGCGGGCGGCGGAGGTACAGCGGCCGCCGGGCACCTTGAGCTTGCCGCCGCCGGCCGTGACGAGCACCTCCGAACCGGTCTCCAGGACCTCGGCCTCGATCAGGTTCGAGGTGCCGAGGAAGTTGGCGACGAAGGTGGTCTGCGGGTTCTCGTAGAGGTCGGCGGGGGCGCCGAGCTGCTCGACCCGGCCGCCGTTCATCACCGCGACCTGGTCGGCCATGGTCATGGCCTCCTCCTGGTCGTGGGTGACGTGCACGAAGGTGATGCCGACCTCGGTCTGGATCCGCTTGAGCTCCAGCTGCATCTGGCGGCGCAGCTTGAGGTCGAGGGCGCCGAGCGGCTCGTCGAGGAGCAGCACCTGCGGGTGGTTGATGAGCGCGCGGGCCACGGCGACGCGCTGCTGCTGGCCGCCGGAGAGCTGGTGCGGCTTGTGGTGGGCCTTGTCGCCGAGCTGGACGAGCTCCAGCATGTCGTCGACCTGCTTCTTCACCGATTTGATGCCGCGCCGGCGCAGGCCGAAGGCGATGTTCTCGGTGATGTCCATGTGCGGGAAGAGCGCGTAGGACTGGAAGACGGTGTTGACCGGCCGCTTGTACGGCGGGAGGTCGGTGACGTCCTTGTCGCCGAGGAAGACGGTGCCGGTGCTCGGGTCCTCCAGGCCGGCGATCATGCGCAGCGTGGTGGTCTTGCCGCAGCCGGAGGCGCCGAGGAGGGCGAAGAAGGAGCCCTGCGGGACGGTCAGGTCGAGCGGGTGGACGGCGGTGAAGGAGCCGTACGACTTGCTGATCCCGGTGAGACGGACGTCGCCGCCGGTGTTGTTGTCAGTCATGGGTTGCGGTCCCAGGGAGTGAGAGAGGTGGACGAGGCCGGACTCAGGCACCGATGAGCTTGGCGAACTTCTCCTCGTACGCCGTCTCCTCCGCGCTGGTGAGCGAGCGGAAGGCGTGGGACTTCTTGGCCATGGCCTTGTCCGGGAGGATCAGCGTGTTGTTCGCCAGCTCGGGGTCGATCTTGGCGAGCTCGTCCTTCACCCCGTCGACGGGGCACACGTAGTTGATGTACGCGGCGAGCTGGGCGGCGACGGGAAGCTCGTAGTAGTAGTCGATGAGCTTCTCGGCGTTCGTCTTGTGCCGGGCCTGTGCGGGGACGAGCAGGTTGTCGCTGGAGGTGATGTAACCGGCGGACGGGATGGAGTACTTGATGTCCGGGTTGTCGGCCTGGAGCTGGATGATGTCACCGGCCCAGGCGAGGCAGGCCGCGATGTCGCCCTTGTCCAGGTCGGAGGTGTAGTCGTTGCCGGTGAAGCGGCGGATCTGCTTGGTGTCGACGCCCTTCTGGAGGCGCCCTATCGCCGCGTCGTAGTCGGCGTCGGTGAACTTCCCGGGGTCCTTGCCGAGGTCGAGCAGCGTCATGCCGACGGAGTCGCGCATCTCGGTGAGGAAGCCGACCCGGCCCTTGAGCGAGGGGTCGTCCAGGAGCTGGGTGACCGAGTCGACCTTCTTGCCGCCGGTCGCCTTCACGTTGTAGGCGATGACGGTGGAGATGCCGGTCCACGGGTACGAGTGGGACCGGCCCGGGTCCCAGTCGGGGCGGCGGAACTGCGCGGACAGGTTGGCGTACGCGTTGGGCAGGTTCGCCGGGTCGAGCCGCTGCACCCAGCCGAGCCGGATCATGCGGGCGGCCAGCCAGTCGGTGACGCAGATCAGGTCGCGGCCGGTGTCCTGGCCGGCCGCGAGCTGGGGCTTGATCTTGCCGAAGAACTCGACGTTGTCGTTGATGTCCTCGGTGTACTTGACCTTGATCCCGGTGCGTTTGGCGAACGCCTCCAGGGTCGGACGGGACTTCTCGTCCTCGCTGACGTCCATGTACTCGGTCCAGTTGGAGAAGGAGACGGTCCTCTCCTTGGCCGAGACGTCCGTGGAGGCGGGCCCCTGGCCCTCCCGCTTGGCCGGCGGGATGCCGCAGGCGCTCAGACCGGCGAGACCGCCGATCGTGAGCGCCCCGACGCCGCCCGCCCGCAGCATCGAACGGCGGCTGAGCGCACCGCGGCCACTCGTCAGACTGCGCTCTATCGCCGCCCGCTGCGCGGCGGACAGGCTCTCGGGCTCGAACTGCTCCATGCGCTGTGCCCTTTCGGGATGCTTGCGCCGCTGGTCGGGCGGCAGGTGGTTATCGGTCCCCGAAGATCGTGCGGTGCCAGTCCTTGGCCGCCACCGCGGTGTTGTCGAACATCACGTGCTTGACCTGCGTGTACTCCTCGAAGGAGTACACCGACATGTCCTTTCCGTATCCCGATGCCTTGGTGCCGCCGTGCGGCATCTCGCTGATGATCGGGATGTGGTCGTTGACCCAGACGCAGCCGGCCTTGATCTCCCGCGTGGCGCGGTTGGCCCGGTAGACGTCCCGGCTCCAGGCCGAGGCGGCCAGGCCGTACGGGGTGTCGTTGGCGAGCCGGATGCCCTCGTCGTCGCTGTCGAAGGGCAGGGCCACCAGCACCGGGCCGAAGATCTCCGACTGCACGACCTCGCTGTCCTGCTCGGCGCCGATGATCAGGGTGGGTCGGTAGTATGCGCCGTCCTTGAGCTCTCCACCAGGGGCTTCGCCGCCGGTGACTACGGTGGCGTAGCCGCGGGCGCGCTCGACGAAGCCGGCCACGCTGTCGCGGTGGCGGTGGCTGACCAGCGGGCCGAGGTCGGTGGACGGGTCGAAGGGGTCGCCCAGGCGGACGGTCTCCATCAGTTCGGCGACGCGGGCGACGAAGGCGTCGAACAGCGGGCGCTGGACGTACGCGCGCGTGGCGGCGGTGCAGTCCTGGCCGCTGTTGATGAGCGAGGCGGCGACGGCGCCGTTGGCGGCGGCCTCCAGGTCGGCGTCGTCGAAGACGACGAAGGGGGCCTTGCCGCCGAGTTCGAGGTGGAGGCGCTTCACGGTGGCGGTGGCGACCTCGGCGACGCGCTTGCCGACCGGGGTGGAGCCGGTGAAGGAGGTCATGACGACGTCGGGGTGGCCGACGAGGTGCTCGCCGACGACCCGGCCGGAGCCGCTGACGACGTTGATCACACCGTCCGGGATGCCGGCCTCCTTCGCCGCCTGCGCGAACATCAGCGAGGTCAGCGGGGTGATCTCGGCCGGCTTGAGGACGATCGTGTTGCCGGCCGCGATGGCCGGGAGGATCTTCCAGGCGGCCATCTGGAGCGGGTAGTTCCAGGGGGCGATGGAGCCGATGACGCCGATCGCCTCGCGCCGGATGTACGAGGTGTGGTCACCGTCGTACTCGGCTGCGGACTGGCCCTGGAGGTGACGGGCGGCGCCCGCGAAGAAGGCGGTGTTGTCGATGGTGCCCGGTACGTCGAACTCGGTGGTGAGCCGGACGGGCTTGCCGCACTGGAGGGACTCCACGCGGGCGATGTCCTCGGCCCAGTCGGCGAGGACACCGGCGAAGCGGTGGAGGGCGTCGGAGCGCTCCCCGGGGGTGGCGCCGGACCAGCCGGGGAAGGCGGCCTTGGCGGCGGCCACGGCCTCGTCGACGTCGGCGACGGAGGCCAGCGCGTACGTGTACACGCTCTCCCCGGTCGCCGGGTCGATCACGCTGTGTTCCTGTCCGGAGGTTCCGGCACGGAGCCGTCCGCCGATGTACTGCGCGCCGTCCGCGAAGCGGTCGGTCACCTGGTAGCGGTTGCCCATGACGCTCTCCGTTGTCCCAGCTCGAATTGAGTGCCGATCCTGACAGAGGGATGCCCCTCCAACAAGGGATTCCGTTGTTGCCTTTTGATTACGCGACGAATTCGGTCGACCATGTGTCGAGGCAGCCGGAATATCTCCGTACGGAATGTCCGTGGCGGCTGCCAGACTCGCATGCATGAACATGATCGACGAGCTGACGCAGCAGGTCAGCAGGGGTGACAGGGTCAGGTGGCTGCACTTCTGGGGTCACCGTCCGCATCCGGACGGACACCTTTCGGCGAGCTGTCTGAGCCAGTGGTGGCCCTCGCCCTTCGTGGTCGACGCGGTGCCGTACGCGACCGCCGAGCACTGGATGATGGCGTCCAAGGCCCGCCTCTTCGGGGACGCCGAGGCCGAGCGGGCCGCGCTGTCCGCCCGTACCCCCGCGGAGGCCAAGAAGGCCGGCCGGCTGGTGCGGGACTTCGACGAGGCCGTGTGGCGGCGGGAGCGCTTCGGGATCGTCGTCGAGGGCAGCGTCCACAAGTTCTCCTCGGACGAGGCCCTGCGCGCGTACCTCCTCGGCACGGGCACCCGCGTCCTCGTGGAGGCCAGCCCGGTGGACCGCGTCTGGGGCATCGGGCTCGCGGCGGACGACGAGCGCGCCCACGACCCCGCCCGCTGGGCCGGACTCAACCTCCTGGGCTTCGCCCTGATGGAGGCCCGGGAGCGGCTGCGCGCAGCCTGAGAGACACGAGGGCCCCGCACCGGCCGGTGCGGGGCCCGAGCAGCTCACCGCCGCTCGCGTGCGTACGGTCGCGGGTCGCTCAGCGCGGGGCGCTGAAGGAGGTCCCGGTCGTCGACCAGGGGTCGTCGTTGCTGTCGCTCCACTCGTCCGCGTTCATCGCCAGGACGATGATCAGGGCGATGCCCGCGAGGCCGAGGGCGATGCCGATCGCCCCGAGCGTGATGCCGGCGACGGCCTGCCCCTTGTTGTCCGCCTCGCCCCGCAGGTGCCGCTTGCGGCCCACGATGCCCAGCGGCAGCGCGACCGCGCCCAGGATCAGGCCGAGGATGCCGTACGAGCAGAAGGCGAGCACGACGGCGCAGATGCCCACCACCATCGCGGCGACGCCCATGCCGTTGTTCATCGGCTGCTGCCACCCGGGCTGGCCGTACCCGGGGTATCCGTACCCGGAGACGGCCGGGGGCGTCGGCGCCGGGTAGCCGTACGCGCCGGACGCGTTCGCGGCCGGGTAGCCGTACCCGCCCGAGGTGTCCGCCGCCGGGTAGCCGTACCCGCCGGGCGTGGCCGCCGGGCCGCCCGGGGCCACCGGGGGCGGCGGGACCGCACCGCCGGGCTCGGGCGTCAGCGGCATGGACGTGACGGTCTGCTGGTCGTGCACGTGCGGCGCGGACTGCGCCGGCTTGCTCAGTTCCACCCCGTCACGGTTCGGCGGAGCCCACGGGTCCGCCGGGTCGAATCCGCCCCGCGACTGGTCTTGGTTGTCAGACATGGGCCTCCCCCATCATGGTCCCGCCATGCTACGGCCTCACCCTTGCGGGGGACCCGCCCGGCCTACGATGACCGGATGACCGATCTCCACCCCTTCATCGCGGGCCTTCCCAAGGCCGAACTGCACGTCCACCACGTCGGTTCCGCCTCCCCCCGGATCGTCGCCGAACTGGCCGCCCGGCACCCCGACTCCAAGGTCCCCACGGATCCGGAGGCGCTGGCCGACTACTTCACCTTCACCGACTTCGCGCACTTCATCGACGTCTACCTGTCCGTCGTCGACCTGGTCCGCACCCCTGAGGACGTCCGGCTGCTGACCTTCGAGGTCGCCCGTGACATGGCCCGGCAGAACATCCGCTACGCCGAGCTGACCATCACCCCCTACTCCTCCACCCGCCGCGGCATCGACGAGCGCGCCTTCATGGCGGCGATCGAGGACGCCCGCAAGGCGGCCGAGGCCGAGTTCGGGACCGTCCTGCGCTGGTGCTTCGACATCCCCGGCGAGGCCGGCCTGGTCTCCGCCGAGGAGACCGCGCGGCTCGCCACCACCGACGGACTGCGCCCCGAGGGCCTGGTCTCCTTCGGGCTCGGCGGCCCGGAGATCGGGGTGCCGCGCCCCCAGTTCAAGCCGTACTTCGACCTGGCGCGGGCGGCCGGACTGCACTCCGTCCCGCACGCGGGCGAGACGACCGGCCCGGAGACGGTCTGGGACGCGATCCGCGACCTGGGCGCCGAGCGCATCGGCCACGGCACCAGCTCGGTCCGGGACCCGGAGCTCCTCGCGTACCTCGCCGAGCACCGGATCGCCCTGGAGGTCTGCCCGACCTCGAACATCGCCACCCGGGCCGTCGCCACCCTCGACGAGCACCCGATCCGGCAGATGGTCGACGCCGGGGTCCTCGTCACCGTGAACAGCGACGACCCGCCGATGTTCGGCACCGACCTCAACAACGAGTACGCGGTCGCCGCCCGTCTCCTCGGCCTCGACGAGCGCGGTGTCGCCGCCCTCGCCAAGAACGCCGTGGAGGCCTCGTTCCTCGACCCGGCCGGCAAGGCCGGGATCCTCGCCGAGATCGACACGTACACCGACGACTGGCTGGCCCGCTGACGGCGACGAGAATGGGGGCATGGACTCCGTCACTGTCGTAGGTCACCGCGGCGACCCGTACCGCGTCCGCGAGAACACCCTCCGCTCGGTCTCCTCGGCGATCGAGCGGGGGGCGGACGCCGTCGAGATCGACGTCCGGCTGACGGAGGACGGCGTGCCCGTCCTCCTCCACGACGACACCCTCAAGCGCCTCTGGGGCCACGACGTCCCGCTCGCCGAGCTGTCGTACGCGCGGGTCCGCGAGCTGTCCGGGGACGGCATCCCGACCCTGCGCGAGGCCCTGCTCACCGCCGGGGACCACCGGCTGATGCTGGACCTGCCGGGCGGCGACGCGGACTCGGTCCGCAGGATCGTCGGCACCGTCCGCGAGTGCGGCGCCGGGGAGCGCGTCTACTACTGCGCGGGCGCCGTCGCCATGCTGGACGTGCGGGCCGCCGACCCGGCCGCCGAGATCGCCCTGACCTGGACCTCGCTCGCCCCGCCCCGGCCGGTGCTGCTCGACGCGGTACGGCCGCGGTGGCTCAACTACCGCTTCGGACTCGTGAGTCGGGGGCTGGTCGACCGGGTGCACCGGGACGGGCTGCTCGTCTCGGCCTGGACGGCGGACACCCGGCGCACGATGCGTAAGCTGATCACCAACGGGGTCGACTCGGTCACCACGAACCGCGTCGACGCACTGGCAGCCGTCCTGCGAAAGGCGCACGCGTGAACGACCGCATCCGGACCGACATCGCCCACAACGCCCGGGTGTGGAACTACTGGCTGGGCGGCAAGGACAACTACCCGGTCGACCGCGCGGTCGGCGACCAGGTCACCGGCTTCTACCCGAGCATCGGCGAAGTGGCCCGCGCCGACCGGGCGTTCCTCGGCCGGGTGGTGACCGGGCTGGCCGCCGACGCGGGCGTGCGCCAGTTCCTCGACATCGGTACGGGGCTGCCGACCGCCGACAACACCCACGAGGTCGCCCAGCGGGTCCTGCCCGACGCCCGGATCGTCTACGTCGACAACGACCCGATCGTCCTCACCCACGCCCGGGCCCTGCTGACCAGCGCCCCGGAGGGCGTCACCGAGTACGTCGACGCCGACGCGCGCGAACCCGGGAAGATCCTCGCGGCGGCGGGCGCGACGCTCGACCTGACCCGCCCGGTCGCCGTGATGATGCTCGGCATCCTCAACTTCGTCCTGGACACCGACGAGACCCGGACGATCGTCCGGACCCTGATGGACGCCGTCCCGTCCGGCAGCTATCTGGTGCTCACCCACCCCACCCTGGAACCGGAGCTCGGCGGCGAGGGCAACAAGGACGCGATGGCGTTCTGGAACGAGAACGCCACCCCGCCGATCACCGCCCGCAGCCGGGCCGAATTCACCTCCTTCTTCGAGGGCCTGGAGCTCCTGGAACCGGGCGTCGTCTCCTGCTCGCGCTGGCGCCCCACCGCCGAGGAGGCCCCTGTGGTCGCGCAGTTCGGCGCGGTGGGCCGCAAGCCGTAATGGGGATACGGGGGGAGGTGCGCGGCCGCTGGGAGCGGGCGCGCACCTGGGGCGCGGCGAACCCCTGGGCGGTGGACGCGGGGATCGCGCTCCTCGTCCAGGCGGCGATGACGATGCCGTTCGTGGTGCCGCGCGGGCCCGAACTGGAACCGGCGACCTGGGCCGCGTACGGGCTGACGACGCTCACCGTGCTGCCGCTCGTCTGGCGGCGGCGGGCCCCGCTCGCCGTGCTCCTCGCGGTCCTGGCGGCGAGCGCGCTGTACAAGCTGGCCCTGGAGGGGCCGGGGCAGCCGCTGCCGTACACCGGGCTCGTCGTCGTCTACACGATCGCGCTGCTCTCCCCGACGTGGAAGCGGCTCGCGACGGCGGGGCTCCTGCTGGTCGCGGTGCCGGTCTCGGTGTGGCTCAACACCCAGTCGGCGCGCGAACTGACCTTCTCGCTCTTCGTGTTCGGCGCCGCCTATGTCTTCGGGCGGCTCCAGGACGCCCGGCAGCGGGCGCACCGGGTCGAGTCGGAGCGGGCCGCCGCACGCGAACGGGCCCGCATCGCACGGGAGATGCACGACATCCTGTCGCACGCGGTGAGCCTGATGGTCGTCCAGGCGGAGGCGGGTCCGGTCGCCGTACGGTCCGCGCCGGAGCGCGCCGAGGCGGCGTTCGAGGCGATCTCGGAGACGGGCCGCGAGGCGATGACCCAGCTGCGGCAGATGCTGGGGGTGCTGCGCGAGGGCGGCGAGACCGGCGCCCCTCGCGCGCCGCAGCCGGACCTCGGCGGCATCCCCGGCCTGGTGGAGCGGGTGCGGGCCGGGGGTCTGACCGTCGGGTACACGACGGAGGGCGGGGTACGGGCGCTGCCCGCGACGACCGGCGCGAGCGTCTACCGGATCGTCCAGGAGGCGCTGACCAACGTGGTGAAGCACGCGCGGGCCCGTACGGTCGACGTCCGGCTCGCCCATGCCGACGGGGTCCTGCGGGTGAGCGTCACCGACGACGGGTGCGGCCCGCAGGGCGGCTCCGGCGGTCACGGTCTGACGGGCATCAGGGAGCGGGCCGCCGCGCACGGCGGGACGGTGACGGCCGGACCGGGTCCCGGCGGCCGGGGGTTCGAGGTGCGGGTCCTGCTCCCCGTACCCTCCGCGGCGGAGGTGGGGACATGACGACGATCCGGGTGGTGGTCGCGGACGACCAGGAGCTGGTCCGCAGCGGCTTCGCGATGATCCTGGACGCGCAGCCGGACATCGAGGTGGTGGCGGAGGCCGGGGACGGGGCGGAGGCCGTCGAGGCGGTGCGCCGGCACGCTCCCGACGTGGCGCTGCTCGACATCCGGATGCCGGGGACCGACGGCATCGAGGCCTGCCGGGTGATCGGCGCGGAGTCCGGCTGCCGGACGGTGATCCTGACGACCTTCGACACCGACGCGTATGTGTACGAGGCGCTGCACGCGGGCGCGAGCGGTTTCCTCCTGAAGGACGTGCGGCGGGACGACCTGGTGCACGCGGTACGGGTGGTGGCGGCGGGCGAGTCGCTGCTCGCGCCCTCCGTGGCCCGCCGCCTGGTGGAGGAGTACACGGCGGGCGGCCCGCGCAGGACGGCACCGGACCCGCGCCTCGACGTGCTGACGGGCCGGGAGCGGGAGACGCTGCTGCTGCTCGCGCGGGGGCTGTCGAACGCGGAGATCGCGGCGGAACTGGTGGTCAGCGACCACACCGTGAAGACCCATGTGGGGAACGTGCTGGCCAAGCTGGGGCTGCGCGACCGCATCCAGGCGGTGATCTGCGCGTACGAGACCGGCCTGGTCGCGGCGGGCTCTCCCCCGGCCGGGGGAGGCACGGTCCCCGGCCCCTCCCCCGCGCCGGGGAGGAACTGACCCCCGAAGACCGCCGGTACGGGCGATCCGCGGATCGTCGCAGGTCAGCAGGATGGAGCCATCGAGAACGAGGGCTCACACCACCGGAGTTGACCATGCGAAAGTCCACCCGCACGCTGCTCGCCACCGCCCTGGTCCTGGGCGTGGCGGCCGGACCGGCGCTCACCCCCGCGTTCGCCGCACCGCGCACGGCGGCGGCCGCGCGGGCCACGGCGCCTGATCTGTCGGCGGTGATCGCGGGTCTTCCCCGTGCCGACGCCACGGCCGCGCTGGTGCGCGTCGGGGGCACCGAGGGTTCCTGGCAGGGCAGTTCGGGTGTGCACGACCTGGAGACGAACGCCCCGGCGGATCCGGCCGCCCGCTTCCGGGCCGGTTCGGTGACGAAGGTCTTCACGGCGGCGACGGTGCTCCAGCTGGCCGCCGAGGGCCGGATCGACCTGGACCGCACGGCGCGTTCGTACCTGCCGGAGCTGATCCCCGGCCGGTACGCCACGGTGACGGTCCGCCAGCTCCTCAACCACACCCATGGCATCCCGGCCGCCGACCTGGCCGTCGGGGACACGGTGGAGGAGTGGTACGCGCACCGCTTCGACGCGCACTCCCCGGAGGAGATGGTCCGCTCGGCGACGGCGAAGCCGCGCGAGTTCCGGCCGGGCACCCGCCAGCACTACCTGAACATCGGGTACACGGTCGCGGCGCTGATCGTGGAGCGGGTCACGGGCGACTCGTACGAGCACCAGGTGGAGCGGCGGATCCTGCGACCGCTCGGCCTCCGGGACACCTACCTCCCGGGTGGCGCGGCCGCGCTCGTCGGCCCGTACAACCACGGCTACCAGACGATGCGGCTCGACGACGGGACGACCGGTCCGCGCGACGTCTCCACCTGGGGGACCTCGGACGCCTGGGCGGCGGGGGACCTGGTGTCGACCACCGCCGACCTGGAGCGCTTCGTCCGGGAGCTGTTCGCGGGCCGCGTGGTGCGCGGGCCGCTCCTGGAGGAGATGTTCACCCTCCCGAAGGTCCCCGACCTCCTGTCGGGCGACCCGGCCGCGTACTCCGTCGGCCTGTCGATGAAGCGGCTCGGCGGTCGTGAGGTCTGGGGCAAGACGGGCGGCCGCTGGGGGTACAACACGGCCGTCGCCTCGACCCGCGACGGCTCGCGCACCCTCGTCTACAGCGTCAACGCCACGGACGCGAAGGGCCAGGACATGAACCGCACGGCCCTCGGGCTGATGGTGGCGGCCTACGGCCTGCCCGGCTGAGCCGGCCGGCTCCCGGCGTGGGGTGACGGAGGCCTCCTGGTGTCTCGTTTCGGACATCAGGCGACCAACCGGAGGGCCGTTCGGTAATCACCCGGACGGGAACGATCTTTGTTGATTCGTCAACTCGCGTACGGCATACGCCAGAGGTACATCGTCAGCGCGCGTCGGCCGATGTCGGCGCGGTCGCGGGTACGGGAGCCGGCGCGGGAGCCATCGTCTCCAGGCGCTTGATCATCCGTCGGACGTGGAGCAGCGGCAGCACGCCGATCACCCCGAAGGACATGTCGATCACCGACCACCAGAAGGGGATGTCGCGGATCGGTCCGCAGATCAGGGCGAGCGGCAGGATGCCGGCGCAGGCGATCATGCCGAACTCGACGACCCAGACGTTGCGGACGGGGTCGCGGTAGGCGCCGTAGAAGGCGACCGCGATGACGAGGTGGGCGAAGGCCAGCCAGTCGGTGCCGTAGAGCAGATAGGGCGCCTGCGCGTCGGCGGCCTCGACTCCGGTGCGGACCCGGTCGATCCACTCGGCGAGCGCCGGGAAGAGGTCGGCGACGGGCGCGGCCCAGCCGTCCAGCGCGGAGTCGAGCAGGCGGAGTTCGGTGACGAGCGGGAAGGCGGTGGCGCCGCTCAGGACCAGGCAGACCACGAAGAGGATCAGCCAGACACGGATGCGCGTGAGAAGGGCTCTCGGCCCGTTCGAGTCGCTCATGAGGGCATCGTACGCCCTTCTTGAACGCGTTCAGAAACGGGTCGGGGGCACTCCGCTCACAGGCCGACGATCGAGTTCCACCGCTTCGCGAACTCCTGGCGCTCCTCGGACCTGATGTCGCGCGCGATGGCCAGCCGGCTCCGCATGTCGGTGTCGGGGAAGATCAGCGGGTCCTCGGCGAGGGCCACCAGCTCCTCGTCGCCGGAGTCCGCGAGAACCTGCTGCGCGGCCGGCACCGGGCACACGTAGTTGACCCAGGCGGCGAGTTCGGCGGCGACCTCGGGCTCGTAGTAGTAGTCGACGAGCTTCTCGGCGTTGGACTTGTGGTGGGCGAGGTTGGGGATCATGAGCGACTCGGCCCAGAGTTCCGCGCCCTCCTCGGGGACGACGAACTCGATGTCCGGGTTGTCGGCCTGGAGCTGGATGACGTCGCCGGAGTACGCCTGGCAGGCCAGGACGTCACCGGTGGAGAGGTCCTTGATGTAGTCGTTGCCGGTGAAGCGGCGGATGTGCTCCTTCCGGACGAGGCCCTCGATCTGCTCGCAGAGGGCGTGGAAGTCGTCGGCGGTCCAGCGGGTCACGTCGACGCCGTTGCCCTGGAGGAGCAGGGACATGGACTCGTCGAGCCCGGACAGCAGGGTGACCTTGCCGCGCAGGTCGTCGGCCCACAGCTCCTTGGTGGAGCGCAGCTCCCGGCCGAGCTTCTTCCGGTTGTACGCGATGCCGGTGATCCCGGACTGCCAGGGGACGCTGTGCATCCGCCCGGGGTCGAACGCGGGCGTGCGCAGCTGGGGACTGAGGTTCCTGGCGACGTTCGGCTGTGCGGCGCGGTCCATCTCCTGGACCCAGCCGAGGCGGACGAAGCGGGCGGCCATCCAGTCGCTGACGACGATGAGGTCGCGCCCGGTCTCCTGGTGGTTCATCAGGGAGGGGCTGATCTTGCCGAAGAACTCGTCGTTGTCGTTGATCTCCTCCGTGTAGCGCACGGCGATGCCGCTGCGCTTGCGGAAGGCGTCGAGGGTCGGCCGCTTCCTGGGGTCCTCGTCATCGGTGTCGATGTAGAGCGGCCAGTTGGCGAAGTCGAGGGTCCGGTCGCGGGCGGAGAGGTCGCGCCCCGCCCGGTCGCCCTCGTCGACGTACGCGGCGGGGACTCCGCATCCGGCCGCGAGCAGGGTGGCGGCCCCGGCGCCGCCGATGCCGCGCAGCAGGGACCGGCGGGACATGTTCTTCCTGGCTGTCGCTCTCACCCCCGCAGCATCGCGGTCCGCCGCCACCTGCGGCAATGGACGGTCCGTCGAGCCACGGAGCGAGGCCCCGACACCCTGTCGATCAAGGGTGCCGGGGCCTCGCTGCCGGAGCCTGGCGGGGATCAGCCCAGGGAGGTCATGACGTGCTTGATGCGCGTGTAGTCCTCGAAGCCGTACGCGGAGAGGTCCTTGCCGTAGCCGGACTTCTTGTAGCCGCCGTGGGGCATCTCGGCGACCAGCGGGATGTGGGTGTTGATCCACACACAGCCGAAGTCGAGCGTCTTGGACATGCGCATCGCGCGCGCGTGGTCCTTGGTCCAGACGGAGGAGGCGAGGGCGTACTCGACGCCGTTCGCGAACTCCAGGGCCTGCGCCTCGTCCGTGAAGGACTGGACGGTGATGACCGGGCCGAAGACCTCGTTCTGGACGATCTCGTCGTCCTGCTTGAGGCCGGAGACGACGGTCGGGGCGTAGAAGTAGCCCTTGTCGCCGACGCGGCGGCCGCCGGCCTCGACCTTGGCGTGCGCCGGGAGGCGGTCGATGAAGCCGGTGACCTGCTTCAGCTGGTTCGCGTTGTTGAGCGGGCCGTACAGCACGTCCTCGTCGTCCGGCTGGCCGGTCTTGATCTCGGAGGCGGCCTTGGCGAGCGCGGCGACGAACTCGTCGTGGATGGACTCCTGCACGAGGACGCGGGTGGCGGCCGTGCAGTCCTGGCCGGCGTTGAAGAAGCCGGCGACGGAGATGTCCTCGACGGCCTTCGCGATGTCGGTGTCCTCGAAGACGACGACCGGCGCCTTGCCGCCCAGCTCCAGGTGGACGCGCTTGACGTCCTTGGCCGCCGACTCGGCGACCTGCATGCCGGCGCGCACGGAGCCGGTGATGGAGGCCATGGCGGGGGTCGGGTGCTCGACCATCGCCTTACCGGTCTCGCGGTCGCCGCAGACGACGTTGAAGACGCCCTTGGGGACGATCTGACCGATGATCTCGGCCATCAGGACGGTCGACGCGGGGGTCGTGTCCGAGGGCTTGAGGACCACGGTGTTGCCCGCGGCGAGGGCCGGGGCGAACTTCCACACGGCCATCATCATCGGGTAGTTCCAGGGGGCGACCTGGGCGCAGACGCCGACGGGCTCGCGGCGGACGATGGAGGTCATGCCCTCCATGTACTCGCCGGCCGAGCGGCCCTCGAGCAGCCGCGCGGCACCCGCGAAGAAGCGGATCTGGTCCACCATCGGCGGGATCTCCTCGCTCGCGGTGATCCCGACCGGCTTGCCGGTGTTCTGCACCTCGGCGGCGATGAGGTCCTCGGCGCGCTCCTCGAAGGCGTCGGCGATCTTGAGGAGGACCTTCTGGCGCTCGGACGGCGTGCTGTCGCGCCAGGCGGGGAATGCGGCCGCGGCGGCCTCCATGGCGGCGTCGACATCGGCCGGCCCGGAGAGCGGGGAGGTGGCGTACACCTCACCGGTGGCCGGGTTGATCACGTCGATGGTGCGGCCGTCGGCCGCGTCGCGGAACTCCCCGTTGATGTAGTTACGCAGCCGGCGCAGCTCGGTGGTCACGTGGCCACCCCTCCTGTCACGTTCTGTCGTCGCACGTCCCTGTGCTGTGCCCTGTTGGGCAGACAACGCCAGCCTAGTCGCTCGGCTGACGCTTTCAACAGGCCCGGCCCCCGGCATCTTCGGATTCAGTGCCTTTCGAGGCCTCTCGCAACGAATTACATCGCTCCGGGGTTG
Organism: Streptomyces sp. Root1304; assembly: GCF_001426405.1. Lineage (GTDB taxonomy): Bacteria > Actinomycetota > Actinomycetes > Streptomycetales > Streptomycetaceae > Streptomyces. Next base: position 89,145 of record NZ_LMEP01000025.1, read on the forward strand.
CAAGACCGACGAGTCTCGGTGCACAGTGAGGCGTGGCCAGTCGAAGCGCAGACTCCAGAACCGGAATCGGTTCGTCCCCGACGATCGACGCCGTCTCCCTGGCGATCATCGAACAGCTCCAGGAGGACGGTCGCCGTCCTTACGCGGCGATCGGCAAGGCCGTGGGCCTTTCCGAAGCCGCCGTGAGGCAGCGCGTCCAGAAGCTGCTCGACCAGGGCGTCATGCAGATCGTCGCCGTCACCGACCCGCTCACCGTGGGTTTCCGACGGCAGGCGATGGTCGGCATCAACGTCGAGGGTGACCTGGATCCGGTCGCGGAGGCCCTGACAGGCATGGCCGAATGCGAGTACGTGGTGATGACCGCGGGCTCCTTCGACCTGATGGTGGAGGTCGTCTGCGAGGACGACGACCACCTGCTGGATGTGATCAACAAGCGCATCCGGACCCTGCCGGGCGTCCGTTCCACCGAGAGCTTCGTCTACCTCAAGCTCAAGAAGCAGACCTACATGTGGGGAACCCGATAACCGTGACCCAGGACCTCTCCAAGACCGCCTACGACCACCTGTGGATGCACTTCACCCGCATGTCGTCGTACGAGAACTCGCCCGTTCCCACCATCGTGCGTGGTGAAGGCACCTACATCTTCGACGACAAGGGCAAGCGCTACCTCGACGGTCTCGCGGGTCTCTTCGTGGTCAACGCCGGACACGGCCGCGAGGAGCTGGCCGAGGTCGCGTACAAGCAGGCCAAGGAACTCGCGTTCTTCCCCGTGTGGTCGTACGCCCACCCGAAGGCCGTCGAGCTCGCCGAGCGCCTCGCGGACTACGCCCCGGGCGACCTCAACAAGGTCTTCTTCACCACCGGTGGCGGCGAGGCCGTCGAGACCGCCTGGAAGCTCGCCAAGCAGTACTTCAAGCTGCAGGGCAAGCACACCAAGTACAAGGTCATCTCGCGTGCGGTCGCCTACCACGGCACCCCGCAGGGCGCCCTGTCCATCACCGGCCTGCCGGCCCTGAAGGCCCCCTTCGAGCCGCTGGTCCCCGGCGCGCACAAGGTGCCGAACACCAACATCTACCGCGCCCCGATCCACGGCGACGACCCGGAGGCCTTCGGCCGCTGGGCCGCCGACCAGATCGAGCAGGAGATCCTCTTCGAGGGCGCCGACACCGTCGCGGCCGTCTTCCTGGAGCCGGTGCAGAACGCCGGCGGCTGCTTCCCGCCGCCGCCCGGGTACTTCCAGCGCGTCCGCGAGATCTGCGACCAGTACGACGTGCTGCTCGTCTCCGACGAGACGATCTGCGCCTTCGGCCGCCTCGGCACGATGTTCGCCTGTGACAAGTTCGGCTACGTGCCCGACATGATCACCTGCGCCAAGGGCATGACCTCGGGCTACTCCCCGATCGGTGCCTGCATCGTCTCCGACCGCATCGCGGAGCCGTTCTACAAGGGCGACAACACCTTCCTCCACGGCTACACCTTCGGTGGCCACCCGGTGTCGTCGGCGGTGGCCCTCGCCAACCTCGACATCTTCGACAAGGAAGGCCTGAACCAGCACGTCCTCGACCAGGAGGGCAACTTCTTCAACACCCTGAAGAAGCTGCACGACCTCCCGATCGTCGGCGACGTCCGCGGCAACGGCTTCTTCTACGGCATCGAGCTCGTCAAGGACAAGGTCACCAAGGAGTCCTTCACGGACGAGGAGACGGAGCGCGTGCTCTACGGCTTCCTCTCCAAGGCGCTCTACGACAACGGCCTGTACTGCCGTGCCGACGACCGCGGCGACCCGGTCATCCAGCTGGCCCCGCCGCTGATCGCCGACCAGGGCACCTTCGACGAGATCGAAGGCATCCTGCGCACGGTGCTCACCGAGGCGTGGACCAAGCTGTAGGACCCCGCCGCGGGACCGGTCACCCCGACGGTCTCCCTTGGCATCACGCCGCCCTCACGGCGTGACCCCGGCCCGGGCGTGCCGCCATCCGAGTGGATGGCGGCCGCCCGGGCCGCGTGCTGTCCGAACGGACGGATCCGAATCCTTACGGTGCCCAGTGACCGACAAGGCCCGTCCTTCGTTCCCCCGGACGGGGGACACAGATCGGATCCGACATCGAGGTGTACGCGATGGCCCCACCGGACAACGACGTGCTCTGGGCGCGTTCCCTGCACTGCGCCCTGGGCGGCTCGGACGCGCTCAGCGGCGTCTCCCTCGGCGTCCGCGAAGGCGAGATCCTCGCCGTCGTCGGACCGCGGGGAAGCGGCAAGACCACACTCCTGCGCTGCCTGTCCGGCCAGCTCGTCGCCCAGCAGGGCGAGGTCTGGTTCAACAGCGGCCCCGTCCACACCCTGGGCCCCGCCGCACGCGAGCGGCTCCGCCGCGACCGCTTCGGCTGGATCGACCCCGAACCGGGCCTCGTCCCCGAGCTCACCGGCTGGGAGAACACCGCCCTGCCGCTGCTGCTCCGCGGGGTCTCCCACCGGGCCGCCAGGAGCACCGCCCTGGAATGGCTGGAGCGCCTCGACATCGGCGCCTGCGCCCGCAAGCGCCCGCACGCCCTCAGCCACCCCCAGCGCCAGCGCATCGCCATCGCCCGCGCCCTGATCACCACCCCCACGGTGCTGTTCGCCGACGAACCCACCGCCACGCTGCACCGGGCCGACGGCGCCCAGGTCCTGCGCACCCTGACGGCCGCCGCCCGCTCGCACGGCATCACCGTGCTCCTCGCCACCCACGACGGCGAGGTCGCGGCGCTCGCCGACCGCACGGTCGCGCTCCTCGACGGACGCCGGGTCGGCGCCGTACCCCCGGCGACAGGGGCGGAGGGCGTCGCCGCGTGCTCGCTCTCCGTCTAGCCCGCGGGTCCCACCCCCTCGTCCTGACGCGCCGGCTCCTCGTCGCCGCCGCGGCCGCGGGGGTGGGTTTCCTCCTGCTCTGCACCCTCGGGTACGCCGTCGGGCACCCGAACCGCTCCTCGACGTCCGTACTGCGCCTGCTGTGGTGCGCCCTGCCGCTCGCCGCGACCGTCCAGTTCGCCGTCGCGGTGGCCCGTACCGACCCGGCCACCCGGCCCCGCCCCGGGCTCTCTGCCGTCGGACTCGGCCCGGCCCGGCTCACCGCCATCGCCGCCGCGTCGACCGCCGTGGCCTGCACGCTCGGCTCGGCCGTCGCGCTGCTGTTCTATCTGCACCTGCGCGGCGACATCACGGGCCTGCCCTTCGACGGCGCCGCCGCCGACCTCCTCGCCGCCGACCAGCCGCTGCCGCTCGCGGCCGCCCTCACCCTGCTGGCCGTCCTGCCCGTCACCGCCGCCACGGCCGCCGGCCTGGCCCTGCGCCCGCGCACCGCGCCCGCCGCACCGGAGGGCGCCGAGAAGCCGATGTCGACCGGGCTGCCCTGGGGCATCGCCCTGGTCGCCGTCGGCCTCGCGATCGAGACCTACGCGGGACGCGGAGGCGGCGAAGGACTCCCGCTGCCGGGCCGCTTCGACGGCAACCCGGCCGGCGTCCTGATCGGCTGGGTCCTGACCGCGATCGGCCTCGCCCTGGCCGGCCCCGGCCTCGTCCACGGCTGCGGCCGGCTCCTCCAGGCCCTCCGGCCCGGCGCCACCCGGCTGCTCGCCGGCCGCGTCCTGATGGACGAGTCCCGCCGCATCGGCCGGCCCCTCGGCGTGGTCAGCGCGGTGATCTCCGGGACGCTCGCGGGAGCCTCGCTGTACAGCTCCGGCTCGGGCTCCGGCAGCTTCGGCCCGCTCACCGGCCTCGGCGCGGCACTGATCCTCGCCTGCACCACCGCCACCCTCCTGACGGCGGCCCTGGAGTCCAAGCAGGGCCGCGCCCACACCACCGAGGCCCTGCTCCGCATCGGCGCCCCGCCGACGGTCCTGCGCACGGCGGCCCTCATGCGCGCGGGCGTCCTGCTCGCGGTCTTCCTCCCGCTGACCTGGGCGGTCGCGGAACTGGCGGCCCTTCCCCTCGCGCGCTGAGGCGCGCGGCTCCGCCCCCGACGGACCGGAGTCCCGGGGGCGGAGCCGCACCCACAGCCCCTATCGTGGGCCCATGGCGACGCTCCCCCCGGCGCACCGGCCGCCCGGCCCCCGCGGACACGGGCGCGAGATCCACACCCTCGACGCGTTCGACGCGGCGCTCGCCCGCCCCGGCTCCCTCGCCGGGTACCGGGTGCAGTCCGTCGACCTCACCGACCGGACCTTCGCCCTGCTCACCGCGACCACCACCGGCACCGTCTTCCTCGGCTGCGCGATGCTGCCGGAAGCCGCCGCGAAGGTCCGCGCCGACGGCGCACTCGTCTTCCCGCCCGTGCCCGACCTGCCCTTCGACCCGTACCGGGCCAGGCTCTACTCCCCCGGCGAACTGTTCGAGGGGATCGCGGAGAAGGGGTACGAGGGCACGCCCGACGCCCTCGCGTACGCCTGGTTCGGCCGTACCAGGGCCGACGGCGACATCTTCTCCTCGATGCTCCGCGCGCTCCACGACGACGCCGTCTCCGACGCACTCGACGAACGCCTCGCCGGCGCCCGGGTCGTCGGCGTGATGGGCGGCCACGCGATGGGCCGGGGCACGGCGGCCTACGCGGGCGCCGCCCGGCTCGGCCGGTCCCTGTCCCGCGCCGGGCTGACCGTGGCGACCGGCGGCGGCCCCGGCGCGATGGAGGCCGCGAACCTCGGCGCGTACGTGGCACCGCTGCCCGACGGGGCACTGGACGAGGCCCTCGCCCTGCTCGCCGCGGTCCCCTCCTTCGTGCCCTCCGTGACGGACTGGGCGCTGGCGGCGCTCCGGGTACGGGCCCGGCTCCCGCACGGCGGCGACTCGGTCGGCATCCCCACCTGGTTCTACGGCCACGAGCCGCCGAACGCCTTCGCCGGCCACATCGCCAAGTACTTCGCGAACGCCGTGCGCGAGGACGGCCTGCTCGCCCGCTCCACCGCCGGCGTCGTCTTCCTGCCGGGCGCGGCGGGCACGGTCCAGGAGATCTTCGACAACGCCACCCCGAACTACTACGCCTCCCCGGGCGCCCCCACGCCGATGGTCCTGGTCGACCGCGCCCACTGGACCGAACGCCTCCCGGCCTGGCCCCTGCTGGAGTCCCTGGCCGCCGGCCGGCCGATGGAGTCCCGGATCGCCCTGGTCGACTCGATCGACGAGGCCCCGGCGGCTCTGGAGCGACTCGGGAGGTAGCCGGCGGGTCCGCGCGGGGGCCCGCCGGCGGACCCGCGCGGGGTCACTTCCGCCAGAACAGGTGGTGCGTCACCTTGCCGCCCGGACTCGGGACGACATCGCGGTGGAAGCGGTCCAGGAGCTCGTCGGGCGACTCCCAGAGCCGTGCCCCGGAACCCAGCTTCATCGGCGAGACCGCGACGTGCAGGGTGTCGACGAGACCGGCGTCGAGGAACTCACGGATGGTGGTGGCCCCGCCCCCGAGCCGCACGTCCTTGCCTCCCGCCGCCTCCCGCGCCATCGCGAGGACCGTGGCGGGGTCGGCGTCGACGAAGTGGAAGGTGGTGTCGGAGAGCGTGAACGAGGGGCGCGGGTGGTGGGTCAGCACGAACACCGGCGTACGGAACGGCGGCTCGTCGCCCCACCAGCCGCGCCAGTCCTCGTCGCGCCAGGGCCCGCGCAGGGGACTGAACTTGTTGCGGCCCATGATCTCGGCGCCGATGTTCCGCGCGTAGTCCCGCGTCAGGTAGTCGTCGAGGCCGCGGCTGCCACCGGGGTCGGTCCGCATGGGCCAGCTGGCCGTGGCCCCGGCCCAGGAGAACATCTCCCCGGGCTCCGCGTGGCCGAACGGCCGCTCCAGGCTCTGGCCCTCACCGGCCCCGAACCCGTCGGACGAGACGTTGAAGTTCTGGACTCTGAGCAACTGGCCCATGGTGGTTCCTCCCGCGTGGTCGACACACAACACCCAACACCAAGGAGACTCCCCCGGGCCCCGGAACTCATCGCACCCGCTACGGAATGTCGTCCCCGAGCACCACCACGTCCTCCACCCGGAACTCCACTCCCACCCGGGCGCCGTCCTCCGGCGCCTCCCGCAGCGGGACCTCCGCCTCCAGCGCGGGCCCCTCCGCCGGGCGGAGCCGCACCACGACCTGGCTGCCCCGGAACGTCCGGGACTCCACCGTCCACAGCGGCCCCTCCGCCACCAGCCGCACACCGCCCGGCCGGACCAGCAGCCGCCGCTCCCCCTCCGGTGAACCGTCCGGGACCGGGACCTTCCCCCACACCGTCTGCGCGACCCCGCCCGTGACCCGCGCCGTCACCACGTTGTCGAAGCCCAGGAACCGCGCCACGAACTCCGACGCGGGCCGCCGCCACACCTCGTCCGGCGCACCCGTCTGGGCGATCCGCCCGTCCCGCATCACCACCACCCGGTCGGCGAGCACGAACGCCTCTCCCTGGTCGTGGGTGACAGCGAGCACCGTCGTCCCCAGGCTCCCGAAGAGCTGCCGCAGCTCCACCACGAGCCGCTCCCGCAGCCCCCGGTCGAGCTGCCCGAGCGGCTCGTCCAGCATCAGCAGCCGCGGCCGGGGCGCGAGTGCCCGGGCCAGCGCCACCCGCTGCTGCTCACCGCCGGAGAGCGCGCCGACGGACCGCCGCCCGGCCCCCGGCAGCCCGACGAGGTCGAGCAGCTCCCGCACCCGCTCCGCCCGCTCGGCCTTCCCCACTCCCCGCATCCGCAGCCCGAAGGCGACGTTGCCGGCCACGTCCCGCTGCGGGAACAGCTGGTGGTCCTGGAACATCAGGCCCACCCCGCGCCGGTGCGTCGGCACCCCCCTCTGGTCGGCGCCGCCGAGCAGCACCCGGCCGCCGTCGAGCGCCTGGAGCCCGGCGACGGCCCGCAGCAGCGTCGACTTGCCGCTGCCGCTGGGACCGAGCACACAGACCGTCTCGTGGGCGGCGACCTCCAGGTCCACCGCGTCGAGCACGGCCCGCTCCCCGAAACGTACGGTCGCGTCCTTGATCGAAAGCATCAGAACTCCCCGGAGGTCCGGTCGGTCCGGAGCCGTTCCAGCAGCAGCAGGGACACCGCGCACACCACCATCAGGATCGTCGAGAGGGCCATCGCCTGGCCGTAGTTGAGCTCACCGGGCCGGCCCAGGAGCCGGGCCACCGCCACCGGCAGCGTCGGACTGTCCGGGCGGGCGATGAAGACGGTCGCACCGAACTCGCCCAGCGACACCGCGAACGCGAACCCGGCGGCGATGAGCAGCGCCCGCCGCACCAGCGGCAGGTCCACCTCCCGCCAGGCCCGCCACGGCGAGGCACCGAGCACGGCCGCCGCCTCCCGCAGCCGCTCGTCCACCGCCCGCAGCACCGGCAGCATCGTCCGTACGACGAAGGGCACACCGACCAGGGCCTGCGCGAGCGGTACGAGGATCCAGCTGGACCGCAGGTCGAACGGCGGCTCGTCGAGCGTGATGAGGAACCCGAAGCCGACGGTGACCGCCGACACCCCGAGCGGCAGCATCAGCAGCGCGTCGAAGCCCCGCACGAGCCGCCCGGCCCGCCTGGTCAGGGCCGCCGCCGCCAACCCGCCGACCAGCACCGCGATGGCCGTGGCGGCCACCGCGTACCGCAGCGAGTTCCCGATCGCCTCCAGCGGAGGCACGAGGAAGGTGCCGGACTCGTCGAGCGAGCCGAGCGCCCGGTAGTACCGCAGCCCGTACCCGTCGGGCCCCGCGAAGGAGCGCTCCACGAGCACCCCCAGCGGCAGCAGGATCAGCAGCGCCACCGAGACGAGGACCCCGCCGAGCAGCGCCCACTGCCCGAAGCCGCGCGGCCGGCGCGCGGTCCGCTCCGGGGACACCAGCCGCAGGGCGGTCTCCCGCCGCCGCACCGTCCACGCGTGCACGGCCAGGATCGCGCCGACCGCCACGAACTGGACCAGCGTGAGGACGGCGGCCGTCGGCAGGTCGAGCAGCCGCGCGGTCTGCCGGTAGATCTCCGCCTCCAGGGTGGAGTACGCGTCCCCGCCGAGGATCTGCACGACGCCGAAGGAGGTGAAGGTGAAGAGGAACACCATCAGGGCCGCCGCCGACACCGCCGGCACCAGCGCGGGCAGCGTCACCGTCCGCCAGGCCGTCCAGCGCGAGGCGCCGAGGACCCGGGCGGCCTCCTCCTGCCGGGGGTCGAGCTGGGACCACAGCCCGCCGACGGTCCGCACGACGACCGCGTAGTTGAAGAACACATGGGCCAGCAGGATCGCCCACACACTGGTGTCGAGCCGCAGCCCCCACAGCTCGTCCGTCAGCCCGTTCCGGCCGACCAGCGCGAGGAACGCCGTACCGACCAGCACCGTCGGCAGCACGAACGGCACCGTGACCACGGCCCGCAGCACGCCCTTCCCCGGGAAGTCGAACCGCGCGAAGACATACGCCCCCGGCAGCGCGACCAGCAGCGTCAGCGCCGTCGACGCGAGCGCCTGCCAGACCGTGAAGCCGAGCACGTCCAGGATGTCCGGCCGGCTCAGCGTCTCGCCGATCCGGCCGAACCGCCAGGACCCGTCGGGCCGCAGCCCCCGGTCGACGATCGACACGACGGGCCAGGCGAAGAACACGGCGAAGAACGCGACGGGCAGGGCCATCAGCCCCAGCCGCGTCACGTCCCCCCGCAGGTCGCGCGCTACTTCAGAACGAGCGACGACCACTGCTGGATCCACGCGTCACGCTTCTCGGCGATCTTCTCCGGCGCCATGGTCTCCGGCTTGTCGACGACCACACCGTGCTTCGTGAACAGCTCCGGCAGCGCCGCGTCCTTCGCCACCGGGTTGACGAACATCTGGAGCGGCATGTCCTCCTGGAACTTCTTCGAGATCAGGAAGTCGATCAGCGCCTTGCCGCCCTCGGGGTTCTTCGCCCCGTTCAGCAGCCCCGCGAACTCGGTCTGCCGGAAGCAGGTCCCCGTGGACACCCCGGTGGGCGCCACCTTCGGCTGCGGCTCGCCGTACAGCACCTCGACCGGCGGGCTGGAGGCGTACGACACGACGAGCGGCCGGTCGCCCTTGGCCTGCTTGCCGCCGGCCGAACCGGAGAACTCCTGGTTGTAGGCCAGCTCCCAGCTGTCGACGGTCTTCACACCGTTGGCCCGGAGCTTCTTCCAGTAGTCCTGCCAGCCCTCGTCGCCGTACTTCGCGGCCGTACCGAGCAGGAACCCGAGCCCCGGGGAGGACCGCTCGGGGTTCTCCACCACGAGCAGGTCCTTGTACGCCGGCTTCGCCAGGTCGTCGAAGGTCACCGGCGGCGCCAGCTTCCTGTCGGCGAAGTACTTCTTGTCGTAGTTGACGCAGATGTCACCGGAGTCGACCGGCGTGACCCGGTGCTCCTTGTCCAGCTGGTACGCGGCCGGAACCCGGTCCAGGCCCTTCGCCTCGTACGGGACGAAGATCCCGTTGTCGAGGGCGCGCGACAGCAGCGTGTTGTCGACACCGAAGAAGACGTCGCCCTGCGGGGACCCCTTGGTCAGGATCTCCTTGTTGACGGCCTCGCCCGCGTCCCCGCTCTTGAGGACCTTCACGGTGAAACCGGTCTGCTTCGTGAACTCCGCCAGCACCTCCTTGGAGGCGTTGAAGGAGTCGTGGCTCACCAGGGTCACGGTCTTCGGCGCGGGCGCGCCGGTCTTCCCCGCGGCGTCACGGACGTCGTCCGTGCCGCAGGCGGCGAGGGTCGTGACGCCCAGCGCCGCGACGAGCGCGGCGGCGGCCATCTTCTTGGTGCTCACTGAGGTGGTGCTCACTGAGATTCCTCCTGGGTATGTCCAGGAAGAGACGCGGCCCTGCCCGCGTCCGGCGGACCGGACGCGGGCAGGGCGCAACAGCATGAGTTACGACCGAACTTCCTACCCAGAATGACCTGGGCGAGGTTCAGAGGGTCTGCGGCCTGACGGTGCCGCACTCTCAGCGCTGTGGCGCTCCCCTGTCGGAATATGGAGATGTGTTCGAGCTCAGACTACAAGCTCAGCGCTCGGCGGCGGCCAGCTGTCCACAGGCACCGTCGATCTCCTGGCCCCGGGTGTCCCGCACGGTCACCGGCACGCCGTGGCGCGCGATGGCCTCGACGAAGGCCTTCTCGTCCTCGGGACGGGACGCGGTCCACTTCGAACCGGGCGTCGGGTTCAGCGGGATCAGGTTGACGTGCACCCGCTTGCCCTTGAGGAGCCGGCCGAGCAGGTCACCGCGCCACGCCTGGTCGTTGATGTCCCGGATGAGCGCGTACTCGATGGAGATCCGGCGCCCGGACTTCTCCGCGTACTCCCAGGCGGCGTCGAGGACCTCACGCACCTTCCAGCGCGTGTTGACCGGCACCAGGGTGTCCCGCAGCTCGTCGTCCGGGGCGTGCAGCGAGACCGCGAGACGGCACTTGAAGCCCTCGTCGGCGAACCGCAGCATCGCGGGCACGAGACCCACGGTGGAGACGGTGATCCCGCGCTGCGAGAGCCCCAGGCCGTCCGGCTCGGGGTCGGTGAGCCGCCGGATGGCGCCGACGACCCGCTTGTAGTTCGCGAGCGGCTCCCCCATGCCCATGAACACGATGTTGGAGAGCCGCGCCGGTCCCCCGGGCACCTCCCCGTCCCGCAGCGACCGCATGCCGTCCACGATCTGGTGCACGATCTCGGCGGTCGACAGGTTCCGGTCGAGCCCCGCCTGCCCGGTCGCGCAGAACGGGCAGTTCATCCCGCAGCCGGCCTGCGAGGAGATGCACATGGTCACCCGGTCCGGGTAGCGCATGAGCACCGACTCGACGAGCGTGCCGTCGTGCAGCCGCCACAGCGTCTTGCGGGTGGTGTCGTCGTCGCACGAGATGTGCCGCACCACGGACATCAGATCGGGCAGCAGCTCGCCGGCCAGCTTCTCCCGCGAGGCGGCCGGAATGTCCGTCCACTCGGCGGGATCGTGCGCGTACCGCGCGAAGTAGTGCGTGGACAGCTGCTTGGCGCGGAAGGGCTTCTCGCCGATCGCGGCGACGGCTTCCTTCCGCTCGGCGGGCGTGAGGTCGGCCAGGTGCCGCGGCGGCTTCTTGGCTCCGCGGGGGGCGACGAAAGTGAGTTCTCCGGGCTTGGGCATGGTGATACCAGTGTCGCAGAGATACGACGAAGGGCCCGCCGCCCCGGAGGCGACGAGCCCTTCACCGAAAGAACCGCAGGTCAGGCGGTGCCTACGAACAACGCCAGCAGCAACCACACCACCGGTGCCGTCGGCAGCAGCGAGTCCAGCCGGTCCATGATGCCCCCGTGGCCCGGCAGCAGCGTGCCCATGTCCTTGATGCCCAGGTCGCGCTTGATCATCGACTCGCCGAGGTCGCCGAGCGTCGCGCTCGCCGCCACCGCGAGACCGAGGATCAGGCCCTGCCACCAGGCACCCTCGTCGATCATGAACTCCATGCACAGCGCGCCCGCCGCCATCGCGAACGTCACCGCGCCGACCAGCCCCTCGCGGGTCTTGCCGGGGCTGATCCGCGGGGCCAGCTTGTGCTTGCCGAAGCGCCAGCCGACCGCGTACGCCCCGGTGTCGCTGACCACGGTCAGGATCAGGAACGTCAGCACCCGCTGCGGACCGTCGTCGGCGGTCAGCAGCAGCGCCACGAACGTCGCCAGGAACGGTACGTAGAACGCGGCGAACACGCCCGCCGTGACGTCCTTCAGGTAGCCCTCGGGGGGCTCCGTCATCCGCCAGACGAGCACCGCGAGCGCCGTGAGCGCCATCGCCACCCAGGCGCCCTCGGCACCCCGGACGTAGCCGGCGACGACCATCGCCGCACCGCCGACCGCGAGCGGCACCAGCGGGGCCTTGATGGCCTTGCGCTCCTGGAGGCGTGAGGTGAGCTCCCAGAGCCCGACGACCACGGCGACCGCTATCACGCCGATGAACGCCGGCTTCCAGATGAACAGCGACGCGACGATGACGGCGCCGAGTCCGACTCCGACCCCTATGGCCGCGCCCAGGTCGCGCCCCGCGCTCTTCTTCTGCCGTGGCGCGGGCGGCGCGGGCGGCGGAGGCGGGGTGGGGCTGGGCATGGGCTCCTGCGGGTGCTCGTGCGGCGTCTCGTCACGGAACAGGGGACCGCTCGGGTGAGCGGCCCCCCGGCCGTGACCGTCCTGGAATCCGCCGGAGGGAACGTCGGGCACGATGGGCATGGGCCGAGTCTGCGCCGCCTGCTGCCGATCGTGTGCGGGACCCGCCGGGACGGGCCCCTGGTCGGGTCCCCCACGGCCGGAACCGGCCGGGGCCCCCCAGGAAGAGTCGTTCATCAGACCTCGAGCAGCTCGGCTTCCTTGTGCTTGAGCAGCTCGTCCACCTGCGCGACGTACTTCGCGGTGGTGTCGTCGAGCTCCTTCTCGGCGCGGCGGCCCTCGTCCTCGCCGACCTCGCCGTCCTTGACGAGCTTGTCGATGGTCTCCTTGGCCTTGCGGCGGACCGAGCGGATCGAGATCTTCGAGTCCTCGGCCTTGCCCTTGGCGACCTTGATGTACTCGCGGCGGCGCTCCTCCGTCAGCTCGGGGAACACCACCCGGATGATGTTGCCGTCGTTGCTCGGGTTGACCCCGAGGTCCGAGTCGCGGATGGCCTGCTCGATGTTGCGCAGCGCGCTCTTGTCGAACGGGGTCACCACGGCCATGCGCGGCTCCGGAACGGAGAACGACGCCAGCTGGTTGATGGGGGTGATGGCACCGTAGTAGTCCGCCACGATCTTGTTGAACATCGCCGGGTGCGCACGGCCGGTGCGGATCGCGGCGAAGTCCTCCTTGGCGACCACGACGGCCTTCTCCATCTTCTCCTCGGCCTCGAGGAGGGTCTCTTCGATCACCACATGCTCCTGCGTGTCGTCGCGTTGTGTCCTGCACGGTGTACGACCGGCAGGGCTCTGTCCATCCCCTTGCGGGGCGGTTCCCCGGTTCGGGTCAGGCCCGGGTGCCCTGGTCGCTCACGAGCGTGCCGATCTTCTCACCCTTCACCGCGCGAGCGATATTGCCCTCGGTGAGCAGTTCGAAGACGAGGATCGGGAGGTTGTTGTCCCGGCACAGGGTGATGGCGGTCGCGTCGGCGACCTTGAGGTCGCGGGAGAGCACCTCGCCGTACTCCAGCGCGTCGAACTTGACCGCGTCGGGGTTGGCCTTCGGGTCGGAGTCGTAGACGCCGTCCACGCCGTTCTTGCCCATCAGCAGGGCCTCGGCGTCGATCTCCAGGGCGCGCTGGGCGGCGGTGGTGTCCGTGGAGAAGTACGGCATGCCCATGCCCGCACCGAAGATGACCACGCGGCCCTTCTCCAGGTGGCGCACGGCGCGCAGCGGGATGTACGGCTCGGCGACCTGGCCCATGGTGATGGCGGTCTGGACGCGGGAGTCGATGCCTTCCTTCTCCAGGAAGTCCTGGAGGGCGAGGCAGTTCATCACGGTGCCGAGCATGCCCATGTAGTCGGAGCGTGCCCGGTCCATGCCGCGCTGCTGGAGCTCGGCGCCGCGGAAGAAGTTGCCGCCGCCGATCACGATCGCGATCTCCGCGCCGTCGCGGACGACGGCCGCGATCTCGCGCGCGATGGCGTGCACGACGTTGGGGTCGACGCCCAGGCCGGTACCGCCGGAGAAGGCTTCTCCGGACAGCTTCAGCATGTAGCGGCCGGCCTTTTTGCCGATGTTGTCGTCGCCCTGTACGGCGCCCTGGTTCATGGAGATCTCCTCGTGCACATACGAAGGAGGCCATTGCCTTTGGGTCCTCGCGGTATCCCGTGCGGCAATGGCCTCCTCGTCAGATCTGCGGTCGTCCTGCGCGTGCGCGGACGACTGCCTCAGACCCTACCGGGGTCCGGCGTCCGTCGCGTTCGCGTACGGACTCAGATGCCGACCTTGATGCGGGTGAAGCGCTTCAGGGTGACACCGGCCTCGTCCAGGATCTGCTGGACGGACTTCTTGTTGTCAAGGGCGTACGGCTGACCGAGCAGCGTCGCGTCCTTGAAGAAGCCGTTCACGCGACCCTCGACGATCTTCGGGAGCGCGGCCTCGGGCTTGCCCTCGGCGCGGGTGGTCTCCTCGGCGACGCGACGCTCGGTCTCGACGACCTCGGCCGGGACGTCCTCACGGGTGAGGTACTTCGGCGCGAAGGCGGCGATGTGCTGGGCGACACCCTTGGCGACGGCGGCGTCGGCCTTGTCGAACTCGACGAGGACACCGATCTGCGGCGGGAGGTCCGGCATCGTGCGGTGCATGTACGCGAAGACGAAGCCGTCGGCGAACTGCGCGAAGCGGTCCAGGACGATCTTCTCGCCGAGGTTGGCGTTGGCCTCGTCGACGAACGCCTGCACGGTCTTGCCGGCCTCGATCTCGGAGGCGAGCAGCGCCTCCAGGTCGGCCGGGGCGGAGGCGGCGACGTGCTCGGCCAGCTGGGCGGCGACGGCCTGGAACTTGTCACCCTTGGCGACGAAGTCCGTCTCGCACTTCAGCTCGACGAGGACACCGGAGGTGTTGTCGTCGGCGATGAGGGAGACCACGGCGCCGTTCTCGGCGGAGCGGCCCTCGCGCTTGGCGACGCCCTTCTGGCCCTTGATGCGCAGGGCCTCGACGGCCTTGTCGACGTTGCCGTCGGCCTCGTCGAGGGCCTTCTTGCAGTCCATCATGCCGGCGCCGGTGAGCTCGCGGAGCTTCTTGACGTCAGCGGCGGTGTAGTTCGCCATGAGTCTGTTTCTCTCTCGAAGTCTGAAAGATCGGGCGGGTCCACGGGTGGACGGCGGGGGCTTTGTGGGCCCCCGCCGTCACTACCCGAAGGTCCTGAAGGGTCAGGCCTGCTCGGCGTCCGCGGCCGGAGCCTCGGCCTCGACGACCTCGGCGACGGCCTCGGGGGCCTCGGCAGCCTCGGCGTCCGCGACCTTCTCGGTCTCGGCGGAGGTCTGGACCTCGGCAGCAGCCTCGTCCGAGTCGGCCTTCTTCTCGCCCTCGAGCAGGTCGCGCTCCCACTCGGCGAGGGGCTCGCCGGCGGCCTTCTCGCCCGGCTTCGAGTCGCCGGTCGCGGCGCCGGAGCGGGCGATGAGGCCCTCGGCGACGGCGTCGGCGATCACGCGGGTGAGCAGGGTGACGGAGCGGATCGCGTCGTCGTTGCCCGGGATCTTGTAGTCGACCTCGTCGGGGTCACAGTTGGTGTCGAGGATCGCGACGACCGGGATCTTCAGCTTGCGAGCCTCGCCGACGGCGATGTGCTCCTTCTTGGTGTCCACGATCCAGACGGCGCTGGGAACCTTGGACATCTCGCGGATACCACCGAGGGTCTTCTCCAGCTTGGCCTTCTCGCGCGAGAGCACGAGAAGCTCCTTCTTGGTGAGACCCGAAGCGGCGACGTCCTCGAAGTCGATCTGCTCGAGCTCCTTGAGGCGCTGCAGACGCTTGTAGACGGTGGAGAAGTTGGTGAGCATGCCACCGAGCCAACGCTGGTTGACGTACGGCATGCCGACACGCGTCGCCTGCTCGGCGATGGCCTCCTGGGCCTGCTTCTTCGTACCGACGAACATGATGGAGCCGCCGTGCGCGACGGTCTCCTTGACGAACTCGTAGGCGCGGTCGATGTACGACAGCGACTGGAGCAGGTCGATGATGTAGATGCCGTTGCGCTCGGTGAAGATGAAGCGCTTCATCTTCGGGTTCCAGCGACGGGTCTGGTGACCGAAGTGGACGCCGCTCTCCAGCAGCTCCCGCATCGTGACGACGGCCATGGCCATCTCCTTGGTTTCTCGGTTGTTTTCCTGACGCCCCGGCGCGCCATGCCCACGAGGGACCGAAAGGCGCTGCCACGTCCGGTGAGGGCAGTGGCGGGGCGTGCGAAGTCGACCCGGTGACCCGGGTCGCCAAGAGAAGTGTACGGGACCCCGGGAGCGACGGGTGACGGCACTGTCCACAACCGGCCGGTAGTCCACAGATACCGCCCGCGACCCCCACGAACCGCCCCACCCGGGGAGCCTTTCCCCATGCACCTGATGACCCTGATCCTCACCGTCGGGCTCCTGTGGCCCGTGGGCCCGCCACCGCCCGAGATCCTCCGCGGCTGGCAGCCCCCACCCGGCCCGTACGCCGCCGGCCACCGCGGCGTCGACCTCGCCGCGGCCCCCGGCACCCCGGTCCTCGCCCCCACCGCCGGCACCCTCACCTTCGCGGGCCCGGTCGGCGGCCACGGCGCCGTCACCCTCACCCTCCCCGGCACGGGCACACCCCCGCTCCGCACGACCTTCACCCCGGTGACCCCCCTGGTACCCACCGGCACCCGGGTCCCGGCCGGCACCCCGATCGCCCGGGTCACCGAAGGCCCCCACTGCCCGACGACCTGCCTCCACTGGGGCCTCCTCCGGGGCACCCAGTACCTGAACCCCCTCCTCCTGACGAAACGAGCCCCGTCACGCCTGCTCCCCCTCAGAAACTGACGACGAAGGGGAGGGGGAGGGGGAGGGGGAAGCCCCCCTGGCCGAGACTTCAGGCCGGGGAGCCGCCCACCCCGTGGAGTGCCATCGCGACCGCCGCCTCGGCGATCTCCGTCGGGTTCTCGGCCGCGCCGAGTTCGATGCGGCGGACGGCGGCGTCGACGACGCCCTGGAGGAGCATGGCGCCCAGTCGGGGCTGAAGTTGGCCGAGGGCGGCGAGGGCTTCGACGATCATCGCGACGAGGCCGCCGTGGGCGGCGCGGATCTTCTCACGGGCGCCGTCGTCGAGTTCGCTCGCCGAGATGGCGACGACCGCGCGGTGGCGCCGGTCCCCGACCAGTTCCAGCTGTGTGCGGACGTACGCCTCGACCTTGCCCTCGGGGGTGGCCGCGGCGTCCATCGCGGTCTCGACCTCGGCGGCCCAGACGGGGAAGTCGACGGCGCACAGCTCTTCGACGACGGCCGCGCGCGATCGGAAGTACTCGTACACCGAGGAACGGGCGAGGCCCGTGCGCTCGGCGAGTGCGGGGAAGGTCAGCGCCTCCGTACCGCCCTCGGACAGCAGGGAACGCGCGGCGTCCAGGAGGGCGCCGCGCTGCATCGTCCGGTGCTCGGCCACGGAGGCCGCTCGAATCCTGGGCACGGCTCCACTGTACGACCGGCCGGCGCCGGTCAGCGTCCGACGTCGGCCAGCTTGGCGCGGAGCTGGAGCACGGACTTGGTGTGGATCTGGCTGACGCGGCTCTCGGTGACACCGAGGACGTGGCCGATCTCCGCCAGGGTGAGGCCCTCGTAGTAGTAGAGGGTGACGACGGTCTTCTCCCGCTCGGGGAGGGTGTTGATGGCGCGGGCCAGCAGCCGGCGCAGCTCGCGGTCCTCGGCGACCTCGACGGGGTTGTCGGCGGCCGTGTCCTCCAGGGTGTCCATCAGGGAGAGCCGGTCGCCGCCCTCGCCGCCGACGTGCAGGAGCTCTTCCAGGGCCACCACGTTCGCCAGGGACAACTGGCTGAAAACCGCGTGCAGTTCCTCCAGCGTGATCTCCATCTCCGCGGCGACCTCGCTCTCGGAGGGGGTGCGCCGGAGCTGGGCTTCGAGGGTGGCGTAGGCGCGCTCGACGTTGCGGGCCTTCTGGCGGACGGAGCGCGGGATCCAGTCCAGGGCGCGGAGTTCGTCGATCATGGCGCCGCGGATGCGGGTGATGGCGTACGTCTCGAACTTGATGGCGCGCTCGACGTCGAACTTCTCGATGGCGTCGATGAGGCCGAAGACCCCGGAGGAGACGAAGTCGGCCTGCTCCACGTTGGACGGGAGGCCGACGCTGACGCGTCCGGCGACGTATTTGACGAGCGGCGAGTAGTGCAGGATCAGCTGCTCCCGCAGTCGCTCGTCTCCCGTGTCCTTGTACGACCGCCACAGTTCGTCGAGGGAGGTCGGTGCGGGTGGTCGCACGGTGCCCCGGGCTGCTGGGGGCACCGCAGCGCGGTCAGACCCGGAGGTGTGCTGGGGCATGCGTTGCCTTGAGCCGTTCTGCTGTCGGGTGTGGAGATGTGTTGGGTGTCCTGGGGGGAATCCTGGTGAGCGTAGCGTGAGTGCGCGGTAGCGGTGAGCGAACATCGGCGGATCGCGCCGCTCCGGGTGGACGCCGTCGGCCACATCTTCGAACCCGGGCCGTGGCGCGCGTCGGCCCCTCGGGTGCGGCCGAGAGAACTCGATTGTTCATCGGCATCACCCTTTCACCCGAATGCTCCAGGTCAAGGACCGCCTCGCCGCGCGTTCGACCCGGGTGTCGCGGTGTTCGTCAACTGCCAGCCCTCGCCGCGCCGTTCGACGAAGCCGAGGGAGTGGAGTTCGTACAGCCTGGCGAGGGTGTCGTCCGGGGTGGTTCCGGCGCGACGGGCGATGACGGTCGCGGGGGTGGGTCCGCGTGCGGGGAGCGCTTCGAGGACGCGTTTCGCGGCGGGGGCGAGGAGGTCGCGGGGGAGAACGGGTCCTCGGCGCGTCGGTGCGAGCTGTCCCATGTCTCCGACGAGTTCGACGATCTCGTCGGCGTCGGTGACGAGGGTGGCCTCACCGCGCAGGAGTTCGTGGACCCCTGCGGAGAGTGCGCTGGTCACCGGTCCTGGGACGCCCATCGTGTGGCGGCCGAGGCGGGTGGCGGCGCGGGCGGTGACGAGGGAGCCGCTGCGGTGCTGTGCCTCGATGACGACGGTGCCGCGGGTGAGGGCGGCGATGACGCGGTTGCGGAGGATGAAGCGGCTCGGGGTGGGGTGGCTGTCGGGTGGCAACTCGCCTACGACCAGGCCTTGTTCGGCGATGCGCCGGATGAGCTGGTCGTGGCCGCGGGGGTAGGGGGTGTCGACCCCGCAGGCGAGTACGGCGACGGTGGCGCCGCCTGCGGCGAGGGCTCCCCGGTGTGCGGCGCCGTCGATGCCGTAGGCGGCTCCGGAGACGACGACCCAGCCGTGGCGGGCGAGGCCGGTGGCGAGGTCGGCGGCGGTGTGGGCGCCGTACGGGGTGCAGGCGCGGGCGCCGACCAGGGCGACGGAGCGGAGGGCCCAGGTGCGCAGGTCGGCGGGGCCTCTGACCCACAGGCCGATGGGGCGGGTGTCTCCGAGGTCGTCGAGTTGACGGGGCCATTCGGTGTCGCCGGGGACGACGAGGCGTCCGCCGAGCCGGTGGATGGTGTCGAGGTCCCGGTCGGGGTCGGCGGCGGTGGCGCGGAGACGCCAGGACGCGACGCGTTTGCCCCCGGTCCCGGGGAAGGGGTCGGCGCTGAAGTCGCCGGTCCGGGGAAGGGGGTCGGCGCCGATCCCTCCACGGTCGGTGGCCGCCGTGGTCTCCGGCGTTCCCAGCAGGCGGTCGACGAAGCCCGTGGCTCCGTAGTGGCGGAGCCAGCGGCCCGCGTGTTCGTCGCCGGGTTCGACGGTGCGGCTGAGGACGGCGCGGGCCCGGTGTTCGTCGGTGGTGGCGCCGGTGGTCATGCGCGCTCCCCCGCTCCGACGGGCACGCCGCGGGCGATGCCGGTGCGCAGTTCGAGGGCGAGGGCGATGTCCTGGCGGTCGGGGCGGTCGTGTCCCGCGAGGTCGGCGACGGTCCAGGCGACGCGGAGTACGCGGTCGAGGCCGCGGGCGGTGAGGAGGCCTCGTTCGATGTCGCGTTCGGCTTCGGCGAGGGCGCCGGAGGCCGCGTGGTAGCGGGTGCGGAGTTCGTGTCCGGGGATCTCGCTGTTGACGGTCCAGGGGGTGTCGGCGAGGCGGGTGGCGGCGCGGTCGCGGGCGTCGCGGACGCGTTCGGCGACGGTGGCGGTGTTCTCGCCCCGGCCGCCCTGGCCGAGGAGGTCGGCGCGGGTGACGGGTTCGACTTCGACCCGTAGGTCGACGCGGTCGAGGAGGGGTCCGGAGAGGCGGGCCTGGTAGCGGCGGACGAGGGCGGCGGGGCATTCGCAGCCGGCGCCGTGCAGGGTGTGGCGTCCGCAGGGGCAGGGGTTGGCGGCGAGGGCGAGGAGGAAGCGGGCGGGGAGGCGTACGACTCCGGCGGCGCGGGCGATGACGACGTGCCCGGATTCGAGGGGCTGGCGGAGGGCGTCGAGTGCCTTGCCGGAGAACTCGGGGGCTTCGTCCAGGAAGAGGATGCCCCGGTGAGCGAGGGAGACCGCGCCGGGCCTGGGGAGGCCGTTTCCGCCGCCGACCAGGGACTGCATGGTGGCGGAGTGGTGGGGTGCGCAGTAGGGGGCGCGGCGGACGAGGGGTTCGCCGGGCGGGAGGATGCCGGCGACGGAGTGGACGGCGGTGACTTCGAGGGATTCCTGTCGGGTGAGGGGCGGGAGGATGCCGGGGAGTCGTTCGGCCAGCATGGTCTTTCCGGCGCCGGGTGGTCCGGAGAGCAGCAGGTGGTGGCTGCCGGCGGCGGCGACTTCGAGGGCGCGGCGGGCGCGGTGCTGGCCTGCGACGTCGGCGAGGTCGGGGCCTTCGGTGGGGTCGCCGGGGCCGGTGGTGAGTCCGGTGCCGAGTCCGGCGCCGGGGAGGAGGAGTCCGGCGAGCATGGCGTCGGGGCGGCCCTCTTCGGTGGGTTCCTCCTCGGGGACGGGTTCGTCGGTGAGGACGGCGATGAGCTGGCGGAGGGTGCGGACGCCGAGGACGGAGATTCCGGGGACGAGGGAGGCCTCGCCGGCGGTCTGTTCGGGTACGACGACCTGGTGGTAGCCGGCGTCGGCGGCGGCGAGGACGGCGGGCAGGATGCCGCGGACGGGGCGGACGCGGCCGTCGAGTCCGAGTTCGCCGATGAGGACGAGGTCGGCGATGGCGCGTGGGTCGATGCGTTCGGCGGCGCCGAGGGTGGCGGCCGCGACGGCGAGGTCGAATCCGGATCCGCTCTTGGGGACGGAGGCGGGGCTGAGTCCGACGGTCAGTTTCTTCTGGGGCCATTCGGCGCCGGAGTTGACGACGGCGGCGCGGACGCGGTCGCGGCTTTCGGTGAGGCTCTTGTCGGGGAGTCCGACGAGGGTGAAGGCGGCGACGCCCGGTTCGAGGTCGGCCTGCACTTCGACGACGACGCCTTCGACGCCGAGGAGGGCGACGGAGCAGGTGCGGGCGAATCCCATCTCAGGCCACCCCCTGGGCGTGGGTGAGGACGGGGGCGCCGCGGTGGGGCAGGACGATGCCGATGAGGTCGATGCGGATGCCGCCGTGGGGGGCGGGGGTGTCGTGGCGGTCGAGCCAGCAGGCGGCGAGGCGGCGGAGCCGTTCGGCCTTGCGGGGTGTGACGGCGGCCATGGGGTCTTCGTAGCCGCCGTGGCGGCGGGTCTTGACCTCGCAGATGACGAGGGTGTCGCCGTCGCGGGCGACGATGTCGATCTCGCCGGTCCGGCCGCAGCGCCAGTTGCGGGCGAGGATGTACATGCCGGTCGCGGTGAGCCGGCGGGTCGCGAGCTCTTCTCCGTACCGTCCGAGTGCCTGGGTCTTGTTCATGCGGCACCACCTCCGTCACTGACTGTGACGGATGGTGGTGGATCGCGTGTGGCGCTGTGGACGGGCCGGTGGCTGTGGAGAACTCGCTCACCCGTGGGGGTGAGGCGGGTTCAGCTGCCGGGCAGTTCGAGGTCGCTCTTGTTGAGCTCCTCGATGTTCACGTCCTTGAAGGTGAGGACGCGGACCTGCTTGACGAACCTGGCCGGCCGGTACATGTCCCAGACCCAGGCGTCGGCCATGCTGACTTCGAAGAAGACCTCGCCCTGGACCGAGTGCACCTGCATCTCGTAGTCGTTGGTGAGGTAGAAGCGCCGCTCGGTCTCGATCACGTATTTGAACAGCCCGACGACATCGCGGTACTCCCGGTAGAGCTTCAGCTCCATCTCGGTCTCGTACTTCTCGAGGTCCTCGGCGCTCATGGCATGTTCCCCTTCAGCCGTGCGTCCCCCTATTGTGCGCCAGGCGGACGCGCCCCTAAACGATTTCCGGGGCGAGAACCACCGGGGCACTCGGAGGTCCCTCGTCGAGCAGCGTGCGGAGCAGCTCGGCGAGTCTGGTCGGGTACACCGTCTCATGGGCCGCCGACAGTTCGGCGGAGGTCCACCATCTCAGGCCCGCGACGCTGCGGGTCTCCAGTTCGGTGAGGGCCTGTGGCCGGGGTGCGGTCTCCGTTCCGCGGGTGCGGGCGAGGTAGTACCACTCGTCCTGGTCCCAGCGGTGTCCGTCGAAGGGGAAGGAGCAGTACCGCTTCCAGAGGACGGGTCCGAGGTCGACCTCGGTGATGCCGGTCTCCTCGGCGAGCTCCCGCAGGGCGGCCTGTTCGTGGGTCTCGTCGCCCTCCAGGCCGCCGCCGGGGGTGAACCACCAGGTGTCGTCCGGGTCGTCGGGCTCGTGACCGTGCATCAGCAGGACGCGGTCGTCGGGGTCGAGGAGCACGACGCGCGCGACCCGCCGCCGCAGAACGGACCCCGCCCCGGTCGCCTTCGTCTCGGCCCCCGCCGTCGATTCCGTCATGTCCCCACCCTCTCGCGTCGCCCGCCGCGCGGCCCCGTCGGGCGGCGGCGCTTCGTGAGGAAGCCTGCCACCGGTCCGTACGCGGCGCCGAGCATGATCAGGAGGGCGCCGAGGACGATCGCGGTGAGGAGGAGGCGTACGGGCCCGGGTTCGGAGGTGCCGCCGGGGAGGGCGGCGAAGCCCGTGGGGCGGTCCAGGAGGCCCTTGGCGGGCCAGACGACGGCGTCGACCCTGCCGGTGACCGTGGAGCGGGGCACGGAGCCCTGTCCGGCCTCCTCCAGGTGGGAGCGGGAGTCGAGGGACAGGTGCCGGTCGTCGCCGAGGAGGAAGAGGCTGTCCGCGGGGACGGTGACGGTGAACGCCTTGTCGGAGGCGGTGACGCGGCCTTCGGGTCCGGGCTCGACGTAGGGCTCGTCGACGGGGGTGCCGTTGACGGTGAGGCGGCCGTCCCGGTCGCAGCAGGCGACGGTGTCGCCGCCGATGCCCGCGACCCGCTTCACCATGGGGGCGTCGCCCCAGAGGGGGTCGCGGAAGACCACGACGTCGCCGCGCCGCACCTCGTCGCCGTCCACGCGCTGGGCGAGGACGCGGGAGCCGACGTCGAGCGTGGGGGTCATGGACTGCGAGGGGATGGTGTACGGCTGGTAGAGCAGGGCTCCCCAGCCGAATCCGCCGAGGAAGAGCACACAGCCGACGGCCACGGACAGCCCCGACAGCGTGCTGCCGAGGCGGCCGCGGCCGCCCTTCGTCCGTATGTTTCCGCTCATGTGGGCACCCCGTGGTTCGGTGACGGACGGTGGTCCGTCGACCGTCCGGGACGGCACCCTACCCGCGGGTCGCTACTCGGCGGTATGCCGGGCGGCGAGCTTCTTCCGGCGCCACAGCACCAGCGGGAGCGCCCCGGCGAGGCCGGCCGCGCCGACGGGGGCGGCGGTCATGGCCTGGTTGAGGCCGGGCTGGTCGAAGATGTCGGGCACCGGGAGGGTGGCCCAGCGGGTGACGGGCCAGGCGATCACCACGGCGCGGCCGACGACCTCGTCGTTGGAGACCGTGCCGCCACCGGGGAGCTGCTGGTGGAAGCGGGAGTCCAGGGAGTTCTGGCGGTTGTCGCCCATGACCCAGATGCGGCCCTCGGGGACCTTGATCGGGCCGAAGGAGTCCTGGCAGGGGACGGAGCCGGGGTAGAGGTACGAGGTCTCGTCCAGGGCCACGCCGTTGAGGACGACCTTGCCGCCCTCCTTGCAGGAGACGGTGTCGCCGCCGACGGCGATGACGCGCTTGATGAGGTCCTTCTCCTCGGCGGACGGCATGAGGCCGATGAAGCTGAGGAACTTCTGGACGACGTTCGGCGTGGGCGTGTCCTGGCCTTCGAGCCAGCCGCCCGGGTCGTGGAAGACGACGACTTCGCCGCGCTCGGGCTCGGAGCCGAACCAGGGCGTGAGTTTGTCGACGAGGACCCGGTCGCCCTTGACGAGCGTGTTCATCATCGATTCCGAGGGGATCGAGAACGCCTGTACCAGGAAGGTCTTGATCAGCAGGGCGAGTACGAGCGCGATGCCGACGAGGAGGGGCAGTTCCTTCCA
This sequence comes from Streptomyces sp. Root1304, assembly GCF_001426405.1. Lineage (GTDB taxonomy): Bacteria > Actinomycetota > Actinomycetes > Streptomycetales > Streptomycetaceae > Streptomyces. The sequence goes on from NZ_LMEP01000025.1 coordinate 113,106, forward strand.
GAAGGAACGCTGCTTCTTCGGGGTCCTGCCGGACCCGCCCGCCGCGTCGTCGCCGCCCGGTGCGTCGCCGCCCGGCGGCTGCGTCTGCTCGTCACCCGTCACGTCGTCACCCGTCGTGTCCTCGCCGAAGGCCCCGTCGGCCCCCTTGTCGGGCCCATCGTGTCCGGATCGTGCGCCGACGGCCAAATCCCCCACATCCACTCCTCAGTCCGTGCGAACGCCCGCCCCGGGTCAGGGACAGGCCCACCACTCCCATAACGAGCAGAAGTTCCGCAGGGGTCGGGAGCCCGGTGAATCCGTTCAGATTCCGCTGGGACACACTATGCGACAGACCGAGCGCGGACTCGGAACTCGCACTGGCGTCCGGTACGGCGTCGAAGGTCGACCGTTCCTCCAGGCGCCGCCAGTGCCCGACGGGCCAGGCGATCACCACCGCGCGCCCCACGACCTGCTCCTCGGAGACGGTGCCGTGGTCCTTCTCGTCGAGGTGGAACCGGGAGTCGGCCGAGTCGGAGCGGTGGTCGCCGAGGACGAAGATCCGGCCCTCGGGGACCTTCACCTCGAAGGGGATGGTGGACGGCGGGTTCCCCGGGTGCAGGTAGGGCTCGTCCAGCGGTACGCCGTTGACGGTGAGCCGCCCGTCCTCGCCGCAGCAGCGGACGGTGTCTCCGCCGACGGCGACGACCCGCTTGATCAGGTCCCGGTCGTCGGCCGAGGGCAGCAGCCCGATGAAGGTGAGCGCCTGTTTGGCCTGCTTGATGCCCACGGGGTCGTCGGCGGGCGGGGTGGCCTCCTGCTGGAGCCAGTTGCCGGGGTCCTTGAAGACGACGACGTCGCCGCGCTGGGGCCGGGAGCCGAACCAGGGGGTGAGCTTGTCGACGAGGACCCGGTCGGAGATGCGGATCGTCTGTTCCATGGAGCCGGAGGGGATGACGAACGCCTGGACCAGGAAGGTCTTGAGGACGAGCGCGATGAGGACGGCCACGGTGACGAGGACGGGGATCTCGCGGAGTGCGGAGCGCTGCCGCCGCCGCTTGACCTTGCGGGCGAGCCTGCGCCGTTCGGCGCGTCCCGGCAGGGCCTGGCCGGTGCCCTGGTCGGGGCCGTGGCCGGTTCCGCCGGGCGGCCGTCCCCGGCTACCCATGGGCCCCCGCCCCGTGTCCGCCGGCCGGCGCGGCCGGTACGGCGTCGAAGGCCTTCGTCCCGGCCACGGTGGACCAGCGGCCGAAGGGCCAGGCGATCCAGTCGGCGCGGCCGACGACCTTGTCGACGGGGACCATGCCGCCGCCGGGGTCGCCGAGGTGGTCGCGGGAGTCACTGGACTGGCTGCGGTGGTCGCCCATGACCCAGAGCCTGTCCTGCGGGACGACGATGTCGAAGGCGACGCTGGACGGCTGGTCGCCGGGCATGAGGTAGCGCTCCTGGACGGGGACGCCGTTGACGGTGAGGCGGCTGTCCTTGTCGCAGCAGACCACCCGGTCGCCGCCGGTGCCGACGACCCGCTTCACGAAGTCGGTCTCGTCGGGTTCGGCGAGACCGAGGGCGGCGGCGCCGTCGTGGAGGAGGCCGGTGACGGGGTTGCCCGGGGACTGTTCCCGTACGAAGGAGGCGGTGCCGTCGAAGACGACGACGTCGCCTCGCCGGGGCTCATTGCCGAAACGGTACGCCAGCTTGTTGACCAGGATGCGGTCGCCGACCTGGAGGGTCGGTTCCATGGATCCGCTGGGGATCAGGAAGGGCTGCAGTACGAAGTGGCTCAGGAGGAGCAGGAAGGCCACGCAGGCGCCGCCGACGAAGGCCGTGCGCCGCCAGGACACCGGGGTCCTGGAATCCTCGGGAACGCGCGCGGAGCGCGACCCTTCCTCCGTGCCGGACGAATCCGTGCCGGAAGAGGGGTCGCGCTCCGTGTGCTGTGCTTCGGTGTCCATCGGTGGCAGAGCCTATCCGGCCTGCCTGTGCGAGGGCTCGGAAGCGTCGAGCGTGCCGGGAGCCGAGGCTCAGCGGTCGCGCTTCTCCTTGATCTTGGCGGCCTTGCCGCGCAGCTCGCGGAGGTAGTAGAGCTTCGCGCGACGGACGTCACCGCGGGTGACGAGCTCGATCTTCTCGAAGATCGGGCTGTTCACCGGGAAGGTGCGCTCGACGCCGACGGAGAACGAGACCTTGCGGACCGTGAAGGTCTCGCTGACGCCCGAGCCCTGGCGGCGGATGACGACACCCTTGAACTGCTGGATGCGGGAGCGGTTGCCTTCGATGACGCGCACGTGGACGTTCACGGTGTCGCCGGGGCGGAAGGAGGGGAGGTCGGAGCGGAGCGCGGCCGCGTTGACCTGGTCGAGCAGGGAGGCCATGGAGGTCTCTTTCCTCGCTGATGCCACAGGTCATCAGCGGTACGTTCGAAGTGATTCGGATGTTCGTCCGTTCCTGGCGGCGTCGTTCCCCCTGTGGCAGGGGCGCGCGCCGGACGGACGACAGCGGCCTATTCTTCCACGGCGTGGACCCTGCGCCAAAATCGGCCGCTCGGGTCGGGTGCCCAGCCCATCATGGAGAGGATCTCGCGGTCCTTCTTGTCGAAGGCCGCGGGGTTGCAGCGCTCGATGAGGTCGGGCCGGTGGGCCGCCGTGCGGCGGAAGGCCTCGTCGCGCCGCCAGCGGGCGATCTTGCCGTGGTGTCCGCTGAGGAGGACGTCGGGGATGCCCCGGCCGCGCCACTCGGGGGGCTTGGTGTAGACGGGGCCTTCCAGGAGGTTGGCCATGGCCCCGGGGGCGAAGGAGTCGTCGCGGTGGGACTCGGCGTTGCCGAGGACACCGGGCAGGAGGCGGGCGACGGCCTCGGTGACGACGAGGACGGCGGCCTCGCCGCCGGCCAGGACGTAGTCGCCGATGGAGACCTCGTAGACCGGCATCCGGGTCGCGTACTCGTCCATGACCCGGCGGTCGATGCCCTCGTAGCGGGCCGGGGTGAAGATCAGCCAGGGCCGCTCGGACAGCTCGACGGCCAGCTCCTGGGTGAAGGGGCGGCCGCTGGGGGTGGGAACGACGAGGACGGGTCCGTGGGCGCCGTTCTCGTAGCCGTCGGCGAGGGTCTGGTCGAGCGCGTCGCCCCAGGGGTCGGTCTTCATGACCATGCCGGGGCCGCCGCCGTACGGGGTGTCGTCGACGGTGTTGTGCCGGTCGTACGTCCAGTCGCGCAGGTCGTGGACGTGGACGTCGAGCTGTCCGCGCGCGCGTGCCTTGCCGACGAGGGAGACGTTCAGCGGTTCGAGGTACTCGGGGAAGATCGTGACGACGTCGAGCCTCATGCGTCGTCACCCTGCTCGGCGTCGCGCGTGGAGACGATCTCGGCGCGGTCGTCGATCAGGCCGGGCGGCGGGTCGATGACGGCCCGCTGCTCCTCCAGGTCGATCTCGGTGACGATCGACTCGACGAACGGGATCATCAGCTCGGTGCCGTCGGGGCGCTCGACGATGAAGAGGTCCTGGGACGGCAGGTGGGAGATCTCGGTGATCCGGCCGATCTCGGTGCCGTCGGCGAGGACGACGTCGAGGTCCATCAGCTGGTGGTCGTAGTACTCGTCCTCCTCCTCGGGCAGCTCCGTGGGGTCGATCTCGGCGATGAGGAGGGTGTTGCGCAGCGCCTCGGCGGCATTGCGGTCGCGGACGCCCTCGAAGCGCAGCAACAGCTTTCCGCTGTGGACCTTGCCGGACTCGATGGTCAGCGGCCCGGCGGAGGCCGGGTCGGTGCGCAGCACGGCTCCGGGGCCGAGCCTGAGTTCGGGCTCGTCCGTGCGCACCTCGACGGTGACCTCGCCCTTGATTCCGTGGGCGCGGCCGATCCGCGCGACTACCAACTGCACTGCTCCACACTCTCCTGTCACACAGCTCGTACGACGCGAAACGACAACGGGCCGGGGTGGGCTCGTAAGCCCTCCCCGGCCCGTGCCGGCACTACTGAGGTGATGCTGCCGGCCTGCTCAGCGGACCTGGTCCACGTCGACGAGGTCGACTCGGATGCCACGTCCGCCGATGGCGCCCACGACGGTACGCAGCGCGCGCGCGGTGCGGCCGTTGCGGCCGATCACCTTGCCGAGGTCGTCCGGGTGGACCCGGACTTCCAGGACGCGGCCACGGCGCAGGTTGCGCGAGGCGACCTGCACGTCGTCGGGGTTTTCGACGATGCCCTTCACGAGGTGCTCGAGAGCCTCCTCGAGCATGATCAGGCCTCGGTCGACTCGGTGGACGTGGCCTCGGCCTCGTCCGCCTTCTTGTCGGCCTTCTTGGCCTTCGGGGTGATGGCCTCACCCTTGTCGTCGCCGCCCTCGAGGGCCTTCGCGAACTCGTCGAACGAGGCGCGCTTGGCTTCCTTCGTCGCGGGGACGAGCAGGGCCTTCTCGGGGGCCGGGAGGCCCTTGGCCTTCTGCCAGTCGCCCGTGAGCTTCAGGATGGCGAGAACCGGCTCGGTCGGCTGGGCGCCGACGGACAGCCAGTACTGCGCACGCTCGGAGTCGACCTCGATACGCGACGGGTTGTACGTCGGGTGGTAGAGGCCGATCTCCTCGATCGCGCGACCGTCACGACGGGTGCGCGAGTCGGCGACGACGATGCGGTAGTGCGGCTGGCGGATCTTGCCGAGGCGCTTGAGCTTGATCTTGACTGCCACTGGAGTGGTGTCTCCTGGTCTTGACGTGGTTGGGCACTTTGAGATGCCACGTGGGGTTGCGGTACTCGGATGCCCGATGGACGCGTCAGCCGGAGGAGAGAGGGGTCCTGTGCGACTGTCGAGTACAGCTAGCCATTGTGCCACACACCGCGAGGTCAGCTCGCGGCGCCCACGGTCTCCGGGATGCGGAAGGGCTTGCCGCAGCCGCCGCAGACGATCGGGGCCTGGGCGAGCACCGACGGGACCACGCGCACGTTCCGTCCGCAGTCGCAGACGGCCTTGACGCGCACGCCGCCGCCGGAGGATCCGTGCCGGGCCGCCGGGCCCCGGAAGGAGCGCTTGGTGTCGGCCGCCGTCGCGACCGTGTGCGCCTTGAGGGCGCGCTGGAGCCGCTCGATGGTGGGCCGGTAGCGGCGCCTCGCCTCGGGGTTGAGCGTGACCAGGGAGAAGCCGCTGCTGGCGTGTGGCTCCTCGGGGTGGTCGAGGCCCATCTCCTCGGCGATCGCGAGGAATCTGCGGTTGTGGTAGCGGCCGGCGCGGGAGGTGTCGCGGACACCCCGGGCGGCGGCGATGCCGTGGACTGCCTCGTGGAGCAGTCGTTCGAAGGAGAGCTCGGCGCCGCAGGCGGACGAGGACTCTCCGATCAGGGACTCGGGCGCGGCAAGATCGGGCAGCTCGGGGTGGTGCCGCTGAATGTCGGCCCACGCCTGTGCCAGCTCTGCGGCGAGAACAGGTGGTGTCGTGCTCACGTCGCGTACAACGAGCCGATGTGCCCCCGGGTTCCATTCCGGGGCATCCCAAATATTTTGCACGTACCCGTCAGTTGCCCTTGATGTGTCGGGACGAGGGCCAGTGCGTCGATCTGCGGAGAAGCCACGCAGGGGACGTCAAGCTGGTACGTACCCGGCGCATACGCTCCGGCGTGCAGCCGTGGTGCGCGCGCCCCGGGGGGTACGGCTCCCGGGCCCGGCCGGGAAGCTTTGCACGGACATTACCCGGTCCGCGCGAGCGGTGCGCGCACCGCCCCCGCCCCGGCCGCTCCCCCGGGCGAATCGGTGCGGCGCGAGCACTGGACGCGGCCCGGGATGCGCAGTTCCCTGACTACGGGGGGCTGTCGTCCGAGCCCGGATTGGGGCGCTTTTCCATGACACCTACGCTCGTCCCGCACCACCCCGCGCGCGACTGGGCCGAGATCCAGGAACGGATGCTCGTCCCGCTCTACGAGGCGGTGTACGAGCGCCTCGGCGTGGGCGCCGGCTCCCGGGTCCTGGGCCTCGGCTGCGGCTCGGGCCTCGCGCTCCTGATGGCGGCCGGACGGGGCGCCCGGGTCACCGGCGCGGACCGGGACCACGCGCGCGTGGAGCTGGCCAGGGAGCGGCTCCCGGAGGGCGTCGCGGTCGGCGGGGAACCGCCCGGGGCCGGTCCGTACGACGTGATCACGGCCTTCCACGCGACGGACGGGCTCCTTCCTGAGCTGCTGGCCGTCACCCGTTCGGCGCAGTCCGGTGCGGCGGTCGTGCTGGCGGGCTGGGGGCCGCCCGAGCGGTGTGCCACGGAGCCGGTGCTGCGGGTCGCGGAACGGCTCGCGGACGGCGGCGCCCGGCGGGGGTTCCGGGCCGACCTGGACGGGCTGGTGGCGGCCGCGGGGCTGCACCCGGCGGGTTCGGGACGGGTGGCCTGTCCCTTCGGGTACGCGAGCGGGGGCAGCGCGGTGCGGGGGCTGCTGTCGACCGGCGCGTTCGACGAGGCGGTCCGGGCGACGGAGCTCGCCCAGGTGGAGAAGGAGATCGAGGAGGCGCTCGCCCCGCACCTGCGCGCGGACGGCACGGTGTGGATGCCGAACGAATTCCGGTACGTCGTCGCCCGGGTGCCGTAGCCCGCGCGGGCGCCCGCCGTCCGGCCGGCGGGCGGGAGACCGCGAGCCTCGCGGCGGACCCCTCCCCCGGCCCCTCGGTCCTCGTCTCCCCCGGCCCCCTCAGTCCTCCCTTTCCGCGCGCGTGATCCCCGCCGCGCGGTACGCGTCCGCCTCCTCCAGGGTCTCGTTCTCCAGGAGCGCGGCCGCCAGCGCGTCCAGCTGGCCGCGGTGCTCGCGGAGCAGCCGTACGGCGTTCTCGTAGCACTCGTCCACGATCCGGCGCATCTCGGCGTCGACGGTGTCGAGGGTCGAGGGCGCCGCCGACAGGCCGTACGCCTGCTGCGCGTCGCTGGGGATGGCGGTGAGCCGGCCGACGCGCTCGCTCATGCCCCAGCGTCCGGCCATGCCCCGGGCGATGTTGGTGACCTGTTCCAGGTCGCTCTCGGCGCCGGTGGTGATGACTCCGAACACGACCTGTTCGGCCGCCATGCCGCCGAGGGCGCCGATGATCCGGCCGCGCAGGTAGTCCTCGGTGTAGGCGTACTTGTCGGAGTCGGGGGTGGAGAGGGTGACGCCGAGGGCCCGGCCGCGCGGCACGATGGTGATCTTGCGGACCGGGTCGGCGCCGGGCTGGAGCATGCCGAGCAGGGCGTGACCGCTCTCGTGGTACGCGGTGCGGCGGCGTTCCTCGGCGGGCATGACGAGCGGGCGTTCCGCGCCGAGCTGGACCTTCTCCAGGGCGTCGGACAGGTCGGAGCGGGTGACGGCCTTCTGCTCGCGCTTGACGGCGAGGAGGGCGGCCTCGTTGGCGAGGTTGGCGAGTTCGGCGCCGGTCATGCCGGGGGTCGTCCGGGCCACGTGCTCCAGGTCGACGTCCTTGGCGAGCGGGATCTCCCGGGTGTGGATCCTCAGGATGGCCTCGCGGCCGCCCCGGTCGGGCGGGTTGACGTGGACGATCCGGTCGAAGCGGCCGGGCCGGGTGAGGGCGGGGTCCAGGACGTCGGCGCGGTTGGTGGCGGCGAGGACGATGACGCCCTCGGAGCCGGTGAAGCCGTCCATCTCGGTGAGGATCTGGTTGAGGGTCTGTTCGCGCTCGTCGTGGCCGCCCATGCCCGAGCCGCCGCCCCGGGCCCGGCCGATGGTGTCGATCTCGTCGATGAAGATGATCGCCGGGGCGACCTTGCGGGCCTCGGCGAACAGCTCGCGCACCCGGGAGGCGCCGACGCCCACGATCATCTCGATGAACTCGGACGCGGAGGCGGAGAAGAACGGCACCCCGGCCTCGCCCGCGACGGCGCGGGCGAGCAGGGTCTTCCCGGTGCCGGGCGGGCCGGCGAGCAGGACGCCGCGGGGCATCTTGGCGCCCATCTCGCGGTAGGCCTGCGGGTTCTTGAGGAAGTCGACGACGTCGTTGAGCTCGCCCTCGACCTCGTCGATGCCGGCGACGTCGGCGAAGGTGGTGCGCTGCCCGCCTTCCAGTTCCACGGGTTTGGGCGGGGTCTTGCGGCCGAGCATGCCGCCCGCGCCGCCGCCCATGCCCGCGCTCATCCGGCGGGCGATGAACACCCACAGGACGACGAGCAGCAGCATCGGGGCGAGCGAGATGAGGAGGTTGGCGAGGAAGCTGCGTTCCTGGACGACGGGTTCGGCGGTGACGGTGACGTTCTGCTTGGTGAGCTGCGCCCACAGCTCGTCGTCGGCGAAGGCCGGCCGCTGGGTCTTGAACTTGGTGTAGTCGCCGTCTCCGTCGGGGGCGGGCTGCTTGTTCTTCAGCTGCCCCTGGATCGCGTCGCCCTTGGAGTAGATCTTGGTGACGTTCCCGGCCGCGACCTGCTTGTCGAACTCGGTGTACGCGATCGTCGGCTCGTCACCCTTGTTGAGGAAGGACAGGACGATGTTGGCGATCAGATAGACGACGAGCGCGGTGAGGATGAGGCTGCCCCAGCCTCCCGGCATCCGCTTCTTCGGCGAGGGGGGCGGCGGGGCCCCTTCCGAGCGCCAGGGCTGGTCGGTCCGGTCGCGCGGGGGTACGGGGTTGGCCACGTGGCTCTCCTCGGGGCGGCTGTGGCCCCAGTATCGAAGAGCGGGACGAACCCGGCATCGCGGGCGGTGCGGAGGGGTGAGAAGGGGCCCGGGGCGGTTTCGCGCCGCCCCGGGCCCCTTCTCGTACGGGCTGTCAGCCCATGAACTTCTTGAACTCCTCGGGGAGCTCGAAGTCCTTCGGCGTCTGTCCCGGCGCCGGGAGGCCGAAGGCGCCGCCCTGCTGCGCCTGGTCGCGGCGCTCGGCGGCGGCCTGCTCCTCGGCCTTCCGCTTCATCGGGTTGCCGCTCTTGCGCTTGCCCTTGGCCTGCTTGACCTGCTTCTTCTGCCGGCCGGGGCCGCCGCCCATGCCGGGCATGCCCGGCATGCCGGGGAGGCCGCCGCCCTGGGCCATGCGCGACATCATCTTGCGCGCCTCGAAGAACCGCTCGACCAGGCTCTTGACGGCGCTGACCTCGACGCCCGAACCCTTGGCGATACGGGCGCGGCGGGAGCCGTTGATGATGGTCGGGTCCTGGCGCTCGGCCGGGGTCATCGACTTGATGACGGCGGCCGTGCGGTCGACGTCCCGCTCGTCGATGTTGGCGATCTGCTCCTTCATCTGGCCCATGCCGGGGAGCATGCCGAGCAGCTTGCTGATGGAGCCCATCTTGCGGACCTGCTCCATCTGCGCCAGGAAGTCGTCGAGCGTGAACTCCTGGCCCTTCTTCGACGCGAGCTTCGAGGCCATCTTGGCGGCCTCTTCCTCGTCGAAGGTCTGCTGCGCCTTCTCGATGAGGGAGAGCATGTCGCCCATGCCGAGGATGCGGGACGCCATGCGGTCCGGGTGGAACGCGTCGAACTCGTCCAGCTTCTCGCCGTTGGAGGCGAACATGATCTGCTTGCCGGTGACGTGCGCGATGGAGAGCGCGGCACCGCCTCGGGCGTCGCCGTCGAGCTTGGAGAGCACGACGCCGTCGAAGCCGACGCCGTCGCGGAAGGCCTCGGCGGTGTTGACCGCGTCCTGGCCGATCATGGCGTCGACGACGAAGAGGACCTCATCGGGGCTGACGGCGTCGCGGATGTCCGCGGCCTGCTGCATCAGCTCCTGGTCGATGCCGAGGCGGCCGGCGGTGTCGACGATGACCACGTCGTACATCTTGGTCCGCGCGTACTCGATGGAGTCCTTGGCGACCTGGACCGGGTCGCCGACGCCGTTGCCCGGCTGGGGTCCGTAGAAGGCCACGCCCGCGCGCTCGGCGACGACGCCGAGCTGGGTGACGGCGTTGGGGCGCTGGAGGTCGCAGGCGACGAGCAGCGGGGAGTGGCCCTGGCCCTTGAGCCAGAGGCCGAGCTTTCCGGCGAGGGTGGTCTTACCGGCACCCTGGAGGCCGGCGAGCATGATCACGGTCGGCGCGGTCTTGGCGAAGCGCAGGCGGCGGGTCTCGCCACCGAGGATGCCGATGAGCTCCTCGTTGACGATCTTGATGACCTGCTGGGCCGGGTTCAGGGCCTGCGAGACCTCGATGCCGAGGGCGCGTTCCTTGACCTGCTTGATGAAGGACCGGACGACCGGCAGGGCGACATCCGCTTCGAGCAGCGCGATACGGATCTCGCGCGCGGTGGCGTCGATGTCCGCCTCGGACAGACGGCCCTTGCCGCGGAGGTTCTTGAAGGTCGCTGCAAGGCGGTCGGAGAGGGTATCGAACACGGCGGTCGCGGATCCTCGGTGTCGGGGGCGGTCGGATTGCCCTCCAGGGTATCGGGCCGCTCGAAGTGTGTGCCCCCGCCCGCCGAATCCGGGCGCGCGGGGGTGGCCGGATCGAGGGTTCGGGGGTCGCGGATTCAGGGGTTCGGGGGTACGGGTCCCGGGGTTGGGGCCGTACGGGTCCCGGGGTTCGGGGCTTCAGTGGCTCACCCCAGCGCCCTCTCCAGGGTCCGTGCCAGGTCGACCGCCTCCTCGTCCGGGAGGGGGGAGCCGTCCGGGCGGGTCACGTACAGGGTGTCGACGGCGTTCGCCCCGAGGGTGGACACGTGGGCGCTGCGTACCCGTACGGCCGCTCCTTCCAGCGCGCGGCCGATGCGGTGGAGGAGGCCGGGGGCGTCCTGGGCGCGGACCTCGATGACCGAGGCGCGGTGGGAGGCGGCGGGGGCGACGGTGACGCGGGGCGGTGGGGCGGTGAGACCCCGGCGGCGCGGGTAGGCGGCTTCGCGTTCGGCGAGGCGGGCGGGGATGTCGAGGGTGCCGTCGAGGGCGCGGACGAGGTCGGTGCGGAGCCGGGCGGCCTCGGGCAGGGAGCCGTATTCGGCGGCGACGCGCCAGTCGAGGACGAGGACGGGGCCGGTGCCGAGCGCGGTGGGCAGGTCGACGGCGCGGAGGTCGGCGGCGCGGACGGTGAGCCGGTGGAGGGCGAGGACGCCCGCGACGGCGGGCAGGACGCCGGGCCGTTCGGGGAGGGCGATGACGAGTTCGACGCCGACGGGTTCGGTGCCGTCCGGGTCGGCGGGGCCGGGTTCGACGGGCGGTTCGGTGCGGGCGTGGAGGGCGAGGACGGGTTCTCCGGTGCGGAGGGCCTCGATGGCGAGGCGTTCCTGTTCGGCGCTGGGGGCGGCGGCCTCGGGGTCGGGCGGCTCCTCCCCCGCGAGGACGCCCGCGACGCGTTTGACGAGGTCGTCGACGAGCAGGGCGCGCCAGCCGGACCAGGCGGCGGGTCCGGTGGCGAGTGCGTCGGCCTCGGTGAGGGCGTGCAGGAGTTCCAGGGTGCCGACGGTGCCGACGGCGGTGGCGACAGCGTGGACGGTGGCGGGGTCGTCGAGGTCGCGTCGGGTGGCGGTCTCGACGAGGAGGAGGTGGTGGCGGACGACGGTGGCGAGGGTGGCGACGTCGGTGCGGTCGAAGCCGATGCGGGTGGCGAGGTCGCGGGTGATGGTCTCGCCGGCGACGGAGTGGTCGCCGGGCCAGCCCTTGCCGATGTCGTGGAGGAGGGCGGCGACGAGGAGGAGGTCGGGGCGGCCGACGCGGCGGGTGAGGGCGGCGGCGCGGACGGCGGTCTCGACGAGGTGGCGGTCGACGGTCCAGGTGTGGACGGGGTTGCGCTGGGGGCGGCAGCGGACGCGTTCCCAGTCGGGGAGGAGGCGGGTGACGAGGCCTTCGGCTTCGAGGGCCTCCCAGACGGGGACGGTGGCCTCGCCGGCGCCGAGGAGGGTGACGAGTTCCTCGCGGGCCTCGGCGGGCCAGGGCACGGGCAGGGGTTTGGCGGTGGCGGCGAGGCGGCGTACGGCGTGCGGGGAGAGCGGCAGGGCCGACTGGGCGGCCGCGGCGGCGGCGCGCAGGGGGAGGACGGGGTCGCGTTCGGGGCGGGCGGCGCGGGCGAGGACGGCCTCGCCGTCCATCTCGACGACGCCCTCGGCGAGCGGGGTGCGTTCGACGGGGAACTTCCCGGCGCCGGACCGGCCGCTGAGGAGGGCGCGCAGCCGGGGCCGGGCGGAGCGGGCCTTGAGGACGCGGTGGACCTCGCGCCAGGTGACGTCGGTGGCGTACGCGATGGTCCGGGCGGCTTCGTAGACCTCGCGGAGCAGGGTGTCGGCGTCGAGGAGGCCGAGTTCGGCGGCGACGGCGTCCTGTTCCTGGAGGGCGAGCCGGTCGGTGGCGCGGCCGGTGGTGAGGTGGAGGGCGTCGCGGGCGTCGAGGAGGCGGCGACGGGCGGCGTCGAGGCCTTCGCGGGGGGCGTCGGCGAGCCAGGAGGCGGCGACGGCGCGGAGGGCCTGGGCGTCGCGGAGGCCGCCGCGGGCCTCTTTGAGGTCGGGTTCGAGGAGGTACGGGAGCTCGCCCATGCGTTCGGCGCGTTCGCGGCAGAGTTCGTCGAGTTCGGGGAGGCGCGCGGGGGCCTGGTTGCGCCAGTCGGCGAGGACGGTGGTGCGGAGTGCGGCGACGAGTCCGTGGTCTCCGGCGACGGGTCGGGCGTCGAGGAGTCCGAGGTGGACCTTGAGGTCGGTGGCGGCGGTGGCACGGGCCTCGGCGGGGGTGCGGACGGAGTGGTCGAGGGCGAGCCCGAGGTCCCAGACGGGGTACCAGAGCCGGTCGGCGAGGGCGGCGACGGCGGCTTTGTCGGCGGTGCCGTCGTGGAGCAGGAGGAGGTCGAGGTCGCTGCGGGGGGAGAGTTCGGCGCGGCCGTAGCCGCCGACGGCGACGAGGGCGGTGCCGCGGGGTGGTGCGGCGGCGGCGAAGAGGCCGGCCAGCCAGGTGTCGGTGAGCCGGGCGAGGGCGGCACGGCGCGGCGGCCCGGGCCGCTCCTTCTCTTGGAGGAGGAGCAGCCGGGCCGCCGCGTAACCGCCGGGTCCCGATTCTTCGGTCTCTTCGCTGGCTTCGAGGCTCGTCACCCGGCGGCTCCTTCGTGTGCGCTTACAGTGCGTCCGGACCGCGTTCGCCGGTGCGGACCCGTACGGCGGTCTCGACCGGCACGCTCCACACCTTGCCGTCTCCGATCTTGCCGGTTCGGGCGGCCTTGACGACGACGTCGATGAGCTGTTCGGCGTCCTCGTCCTCGACGAGGACCTCGATGCGGATCTTGGGGACCAGGTCGACGGTGTACTCGGCGCCGCGGTAGACCTCGGTGTGGCCGCGCTGGCGGCCGTAGCCGCTGGCTTCGGTGACGGTGAGGCCGTGGACGCCGAAGGCCTGGAGGGCCTCCTTGATCTCGTCGAGCCGGTGCGGCTTCACGACCGCGGTGATGAGCTTCATGCGTCCACCTTCTTGTTCTCGCTCAGGACGGGCGTGGCCACGGAGGTGCTGCGTCCCGTGCTGCCGCCGCCGGCTCCGCTGAAGTCGTACGCGGTCTCGGCGTGCTCGACCTGGTCGATGCCGGAGACCTCGTCGTCCTCCGTGACCCGCATGCCCATGGTCTTGTCGATGATCAGGGCGAGGATCGCGGAGGCGATCAGAGAGTAGGCGAGGACGGCGAAGACGCCGATGGCCTGCTTGCCGAGCTGGTCGAGGCCGCCGCCGTAGAAGAGGCCCTTGGCGTCGGACTGGACTCCGCCGGTGGCGAAGAGGCCGACGAGGAGGGAGCCGATGACGCCGCCGACGAGGTGGACGCCGACGACGTCGAGGGAGTCGTCGTAGCCGAACTTGTACTTGAGGCCGACGGCCATGGCGCAGAGGAGGCCGGCGACGGCGCCGACGGCGATGGCGCCGAGGGGGCTGACGGCGCCGCCGGACGGGGTGATGGCGACGAGTCCGGCGACGGCGCCGGAGGCGGCGCCGAGGGTGGTGAAGGCGCCGTGGCGGATCTTCTCGTAGGCGAGCCAGGCGAGCATGGCGGCGGCGGTGGCGACCTGGGTGTTGACGAACATGACGGCGCCGACGCCGTCGTCGTTGCCGAGCCAGGAGCCGGCGTTGAAGCCGAACCAGCCGAACCAGAGGAGGCCGGCGCCGAGCATGACGAGCGGGAGGCTGTGGGGGCGCATCGGGTCCTTCTTGAAGCCGACGCGCTTGCCGATGACGAGGATGACGCCGAGGGCGGCGGCGCCGGCGTTGATGTGGACGGCGGTGCCGCCGGCGAAGTCGATGACGCCCATGTCGAAGAGCCAGCCGCCGGCGCCCCAGACCCAGTGGGCGACGGGGAAGTAGACGATCGTGACCCAGAGGGTGATGAAGAGGGCCCAGGCGGTGAACTTGACGCGGTCGGCGAGGGCGCCGCTGATGAGGGCGGGGGTGATGATCGCGAACATCAGCTGGAAGACGGCGAAGACGTACACGGGGATGGTGTAGCCGTCCCAGAGTTCGGTGATGCCGATGCCGCTGAGGCCGACGTAGTCGGAGGACCAGCCGACGATCGAGCCGATGTCGGTGCCGAAGGCGACGCTGAAGCCGAAGAGGACCCAGAGGATCGTGACGATCCCGAGGCTGATGAAGCTCATCATCAGCATGTTGAGGGTGGACTTGACGCGGACCATGCCTCCGTAGAAGAAGGCGAGTGCCGGGGTCATCAGCATGACCAGGGCGGAGCAGATGAGCATGAACCCGGTGTTGGCGGCGGACAGCTCGGGGGCGTCTGCTGCCAGGGTCGTGATGGCTGGTGCCATCGGCGTCTCCTCGTCGTCGGATGCGGCCTGTGCGGGGCGGGGCCGGGGAGCGGCTCGGCCATGAGGGTGGCCGGTTATGGGCCAGAGATTCGCGCAGCGCGGTTTCCGCCGATGCCGCTCGATGTTTCCGAGGGGTGACGAAGGGGTGGGGCGTGTTACGCGACCGTGAACGGCCGTGTCACGGCCGGGTGGCTTCCGCACCCTCGCGACTCTTCGCACATGACCACCGCAACCATCGATTGGCGAGCCACGACGGCGATCAGCCACATCCGCGAGAGCGGCGCCGGTTTAGGCGCAAAAGGGGGACCGGCCGCGCCGGGCGTCCGTGTGACCTTGCGGCGGGGGAGCCGAGTCGGGCAGTACGGGACGTGCGGCGCGGCCGGGGTGCGGGGGCCGGGGCGGGTCAGACCGCTTCGGCGGCCTCGGGGAGCAGCTGGGTGAGGCGGTCGGTGAGCTGGCGGACGTCGGCGACGTCGCCGAAGTTGCGGGCGGCGTGGTCGACGGTCTTGCGGAGTCGGGTGTTGACCCGCTCGGAGCGGATGCTGCGGGCGACTCCGAGGGCCTTCTCGGCGAGGACGACGGACTGTTCCGGTTCGCGCTTGAGGAGGTGGACGGTGGCCATGCCGATGAGGTTGAGGGCGTAGGACCGCTGGTGGTCGGGGTCCTTCTCGAAGAGCTCGACGGCGCGTTCCATGACGGGTTCGGCGAGGGAGGCGTAGGTCGGGGAGCGTCCGGCGACGTAGGCGAGGTCGCGGTAGGAGTGGGAGTTCTCGCCGTTGAGTTCGGCCTCGGAGAAGAAGCCGATCCAGTCGGGTTCGGGTTCGCCGTCGAGTCCGACGTCGGCGAAGGTGTCCTCGGCCATCCGGACGGCCCGCTTGCACTTGGAGGGCTGGCCCATGTTGGCGTAGGCGCGGGCCTCCATCGCATACAGCATGGCCTGGGTGCGGGCGGTGGCGCAGTCCCGACTGCCGTACTGGGCGAGGTGGATGAGTTCGAGGGCGTCGTCGGGGCGGCCGAGGTGGATCATCTGGCGGCTCATCGAGGACAGGATGTACGAGCCGAGGGGTTTGTCTCCGGCTTCCTTGGCGGCGTGCAGGGCGAGCACGAAGTACTTCTGGGCGGTGGGCTGGAGGCCCACGTCGTAGCTCATCCAGCCGGCGAGTTCGGCGAGTTCGGCGGCGCAGGTGAAGAGGCGCTTGGCGGTGGCGGCGGGCTGGGGTTCCTGGAGGAGGTCGGTGACCTCGTGGAGCTGGCCGACGACGGCCTTGCGCCGGAGGCCGCCGCCGCACTGGGCGTCCCATTTGCGGAACATGGCGGTGGTGGACTCCAGGAGGTCGAGTTCGATCTCGGAGAGCCGGTTGGGGCGGCGGGCGTCGGCGAGGGTGTCGGGGCGCTCGATGTCGCCGGCGGGGGTGGGGACGAGCCAGCGCTGCATCGGTTCGATGAGGGCGGGTCCGGCGGCGAGCGAGAGCGAGGAGCCGAGGAAGCCGCGGCGGGCGAGCATGAGGTCGCTGCGGGAGAACTCGCTGAGCAGGGCGACGGTCTGGGGGCCGGCCCAGGGCAGGTCGACGCCGGAGACGGAGGGCGACTGGTGGGCGGTGCGCAGGCCGAGGTCCTCGATGGCGACGACGGAGCCGAAGCGTTCGGAGAACAGCTCGGAGAGGATCCGCGGGATGGGCTCGCGGGGCTGTTCGCCGTCGAGCCAGCGGCGTACGCGGGAGGTGTCCGTGGAGATGTGGTGCGCGCCCATCTGGCGTGCCCGGCGGTTCACCTGGCGCGCGAGTTCGCCCTTGGACCACCCGCTGCGCACGAACCACGAGCCCAGCTGCTCGTTCGGGCGCTTGCCGGCAGTCGTACCGTCTGCGCCGTTGTCGCCCACTGGAACGCCCCCATCCACCTGATTACCTGTCGTGCGAACCCCTATCAGAATGCCGTGTCCTGCGGCACCCGTCCGGCGTTCGCGCTCCTTCGAACTGGAAACCGGGTTGCCTCCGGCATACCCGCGCGCGCAAGCGGCCCCCGGGTTCGAGTACCGAAAGTAACCCCACGATCACCCCTCCACGAGGGGCTTTCAAGAAACGCCACCATTCGCCACCCCTTCGAATGAACTCGCCGCCCGTGGAACGCGATTCACTTGACATGCGACGAACCGGAGTCGGCGGACGGATGCGCGGAGAGGCGCGTGCGGCGGCCCGCACCACCCCGTGCGCGACCGCGCGCCAAGTGGCGGCGACGGTCCGTGACGAAAGGTGACGACGGTGCTCCGGGTCGTAACCACCGGCGCGCTCGACCCGTTGGAGGGGACATGGGTTTCACGATCGGCATTCGTGAGATGCGGTCCGGCGCACGCCGCCGCGTACGCACCACGGAGTGCACTGCGGTGGCCGAGTACACGGGGCTGTGGGGCTGGGACGTGGTGCCCGGGACGCGGGCCGTCGCCGGCCGGTGCTCCTGCGGCGACGCGGCGTGTACGGCTCCGGGGGCGCACCCGCTCCCCTTCGCGGAACCGGTCCCGGCCGGCGCCGGTCTGGACGACGCGGCCAAGGCCTGGTCGGAGTATCCGGGCGCGGCGCTGATGCTGCCGGTGGGCAGGTCGTTCGACGTGATCGAGGTCGCCGAGGCGGCGGGGCGCCGGGCGCTCGTGCGGCTGGAGCGGATGGGGCTGCCGCTCGGGCCGGTGTGCGCGACGCCGACGGGCCGGGCGCGGTTCTTCGTGGCGCCGGGGGCGGCGGCCGAACTGCCGCGGCTGCTGTACCGGATGGGCTGGGACGACGCGGATCTGGACCTGCACGGTCTGGGGCCGGGCCGTCACATCACCGCTCCCCCGTCGGACCTCGGTGGTCTCGGGCCGGTGCGCTGGCTGCGGCCGCCGACGCTGGACACGGCGGGGGCGCCGCCGCAGGCGCGGCTGCTGCTCGGCACGCTGGCGTACATCTGTCATCGGACGCGTTTCTGAGCGCGTCGGACGCGTGAGGGCCCCCGCCGGGATCGGCGGGGGCCCTCGCGCGTCGCGGCGGGTGCGGCGGTCAGTCGCCGATCAGGGCGTCGACGAAGGCGCCGGGCTCGAAGGGGGCCAGGTCGTCGGGGCCCTCGCCCAGGCCGACCAGCTTGACCGGGACGCCCAGCTCGCGCTGGACGGCGACGACGATGCCTCCCTTGGCGGTGCCGTCGAGCTTGGTCAGAACGATGCCGGTGATGTCGACGACCTCGGCGAAGACCCGGGCCTGGATCAGCCCGTTCTGGCCGGTGGTGGCGTCGAGGACGAGGAGGATCTCGTCGAGCGGGCCGTGCTTCTCGACGACGCGCTTGACCTTGCCGAGCTCGTCCATGAGGCCGGTCTTGGTGTGGAGCCGGCCCGCGGTGTCGATGAGGACGACGTCGGCGCCCTCCGCGATGCCCTCCTTGACGGCGTCGTAGGCGATGGACGCCGGGTCGCCGCCCTCCGGGCCGCGCACGGTCCGGGCGCCGACGCGCTCGCCCCAGGTCTGGAGCTGGTCGGCGGCGGCGGCACGGAAGGTGTCGGCCGCGCCGAGGACGACGGACTTGCCGTCGGCGACGAGGACGCGGGCGAGCTTGCCGGTGGTGGTGGTCTTGCCGGTGCCGTTGACACCGACGACCATGACCACGCCCGGCACGTCCGTGGGGCTCTCGGTGTGCACGGTGCGGTCGAGGTCGGGGCCGAGCAGGGCGACCAGCTCCTCGCGGAGCAGAGCGCGCAGCTCCTCCGGGGTGCGGGTGCCGAGCACGCGGACCCGCTCGCGCAGCCGCTCGACGAGCTCCTGGGTGGGGGCGACGCCGACGTCGGCGGTGAGGAGGGTCTCCTCGATCTCCTCCCAGGTGTCCTCGTCGAGGTGCTCGCGGGACAGGAGCGTCAGGAGCCCCTTGCCGAGCGAGTTCTGGGAGCGGGCGAGGCGGGCCCGGAGCCGTACGAGACGGCCGGCGGTGGGCTCGGGCACCTCGATCTCGGGTGCCGCCGGCTCGGCGACGACGGGGTCCTCGACGGCGGCCGGCGTCTCGGCGGCCTCCTCGGCGGGGAGCTGGACCTCCTCGACCGTGCGGCGTGGTTCCTCCCGCGGCGTCTCCGCCTCCTCGCCGACGTGCGGTTCGGCGGGCGGAGCGGTGATGGTCGGCGTGGTGGACGGCGGCTCGGCGGGCGGCAGCTGCTTCTTCTTGCGGCCGCTGATCACGAGCCCGCTCGTCACGGCGACCGCGACGACCAGTGCGATGACTACAGCAAGGATGAGTTCCATAACCTGACCAGTATCGGCCAAGAAGCGACCGGAGACGGAGCACGTACGCTGGGTGGGTCCCCCCACATCTGTACGGAGTACCCCCATGCCCCACGCCTCCGAAGCCGAAGGCGCGACGCTCGACGGCGCCATGGAGACCCGCGGTCTCGAACCCGTCCCCGACGCCGAGCGGACCGGCCGGGTCCGTGAGCTGTTCCCGACCTGGGTCGCCGCGAACATCAGTGTGCTGCTGCTCACGATGGGTGCCGGGCTCATCGTCTTCAACGGCCTGAACTTCTGGCAGGTGCTGGCCGTGGCGGTCGCCGCGCCGGTCCTGTCGTACGGGATCGTCGGTCTGATCTCGATCGCGGGGAAGCGGGGCGGGGCGCCCGGGATGGCCCTGTCGCGGGCCGTGTTCGGTCAGCGGGGAAACCTTTTTCCGGGGGCTTTGATCTGGGTGGCCCGCTGGGGCTGGGAGACCATCAACGCGGTGACGGGCGCCTATGCGGTGCTGACCGTGCTGGACCTGCTCTTCGGCGTGAGGTCGAACACGCTCCTCATCGTGGTGACCCTGCTGCTCTTCGTGACCTGCACCTTCCTGGTGTCGGGGCTGGGGATCAACGCGCTGCGGGTGTGCAGCAAGTGGTCCACCTACCTCTTCGGCGCCTTCTCGGTGCTGGTGCTGGTCCATCTGGTGGCGAACACGGACTGGTCGGCGGTCTTCGCCAGGCCGGCCGGTTCGACGGCGATGATGGTCGCGGGCATCGGCACGATCGCCGCCGGCGGCATCAGCTGGGTGCCCTCGGGCCCGGACTTCACCCGCTATCTGCCCCGTACGGCCTCGTCGCGGGCGATGGTCGGCACGACGGTGGGCGGCGCCGGGATCGTGGTCCTGCCGATGGTGCTGATGGGCGCGGTGATGGCGGTGTCGACGCCGGACCTGGCCTCGGCGCAGGACCCGGTCTCGTTCATCGGTGAGCTGCTGCCGATGTGGATCTCGGTGCCGTACCTGGTGATCGCCCTGCTCGGGATGCTGCTGATCAACTCGATGTCGATGTACTCGGCCGGGTTCACCGCGCAGACCCTGGGCATCAGGGTGCCGCGGGCGGCGGCGGTGAGTGTGAACGCGGTGATCAGCCTGGTCTTCGGCTTCCTGCTGATGGTGGTGGCGACCAGCTTCATCGGTTCGTTCATCTCCTTCCTGACGCTGCTCGCGGTGGCGTTCTCGGCCTGGATCGGGGTCTTCGGCGTGGACATGCTGCGGCGGAGGTCGTACGACGCGGCGGCGCTGATGGACACCACGCGGACCAGCGCGTACTGGTACCGGGGCGGTTTCGCCTGGCAGGCGATGACGGCGTGGGCGGTGGCGCTGCTCGCGGGTCTGCTGTTCACGAAGGTCGACTGGTTCGCGGGTCCGCTGGCCTCGTCCTGGATCGGCGAGAACGGGCTGGGCTGGGCGGCGACGATCGTGGTGGCGGGCGTGCTGTACGCCGTGCTGCCGCCCACGCCCGCGCATGCGGTGGAGCCCGCCGAGGTGCGCGAGACCGTTTCCATCTGACGCTGCGTCAGATAACGTCCCCCTTCGCCGCTATCCCACCCGCGGAGGGGGACTTCCCATGCCGTTCAGCGTCGTACGGTTCAACCTCGTCGATCCCCGCGCGACCCCCGAATCCCTCTCCGCCCGCTACCGGGCCGCCGTCGAGATGGCCGCGTACGCGGACGGGCACGGGGTCGACACCGTGCAGACCGAGGAGCACCACGGGGTCGAGAACAACTGGCTGCCCTCCCCCTTCGCCTTCGCCGGCGCGGTCTTCGGCGCCACGGAGCGGATCGCGGTGACCGTCTCGGCGATCATCGGGCCGCTGCACGATCCGCTGCGGCTGGCCGAGGACATCGCGGTGCTGGACCTGCTGAGCGGGGGCCGTCTGGTGACGGTGGCGGGGATCGGCTACCGGCCGGAGGAGTACGAGGAGCGCGGGGTCGACTGGGGGCGGCGCGGCAAGCTCCAGGACCTGCTCCTCGAGACCCTGCTCACGGCGTGGACCGGGGAGCCGTTCACCTATCAGGGCCGTACGGTACGGGTCACCCCGCGGCCCTTCACCCAGCCGCATCCGATGCTGCTGGTCGGGGGTTCGTCGCGGGCGGCGGCGCGGCGGGCGGCCCGGCTGGGGCTGCCGTTCTTCCCGAGCGCACACCTGCCGGAGCTGGAGGCGTACTACCGGGAGCGGTGCGCGGAGTACGGCACGGAGGGCTGGACGATGATGCCGGCGGAGGAGACCCCGCTGCTGCACGTGTCGGAGGATCCGGACCGGACCTGGGCGGAGTACGGGGAGCACTTCCTGCACGAGGCGCGGACGTACGCCTCCTGGCAGTCGAAGGACATCCGTTCGGCGGTCCGGTCGGCGGCGACGACGGTGGACGGGCTGCGTGCGGAGGGGGTCTACCGGGTGGTCACCCCGCAGGAGTGCGTGGGGCTCGGGCTGGAGAGCCTCGTGCTGCATCCGCTGTGCGGGGGGATGCCGGTGGAGGAGGGGTGGCGGAGCCTGCGGCTGTTCTGCGACGAGGTGGT
The DNA here is from genome assembly GCF_001426405.1 of Streptomyces sp. Root1304. Lineage (GTDB taxonomy): Bacteria > Actinomycetota > Actinomycetes > Streptomycetales > Streptomycetaceae > Streptomyces. The sequence continues at coordinate 134,517 of NZ_LMEP01000025.1, forward strand.
GCCGCGGCTCCCGGCCTGAGCGGCACGGCGCCCGTACGACGGTGCACTTGCCCCGGCGCCAGGCATGGCGCCCGTACGACGGTGCACTGCCCCGGCGCGAGGCATCGGGCCTCGGCCGGGGCAGTCCGTGGGTGAGGAGCGGGGCAGCGGGGATCAGCCCATCTCCTCCAACGCCTTGCCCTTGGTCTCCTTGACGTACCTGAGCACGAAGGGGATCGAGAGCACGGCGAAGACCGTGTAGATGATGTAGGTGCCGGAGAGGTTCCAGTCCGCGAGGGACGGGAAGCTGGCGGTGATGGCCCAGTTGGCGATCCACTGGGCGGAGGCGGCGACGCCGAGGGCGGCGGCGCGGATCTTGTTCGGGAACATCTCGCCGAGGAAGACCCAGACCACGACGCCCCACGAGAGGGCGAAGAAGAGCACGAAGACATGGGCGGCGACGAGCGCCACGACGCCCTGGGTCTCGGGGAGCTTGCCGTCGACGAGGTCGGCGGAGAAGGCCCAGGCCTCGAAGGCGAGGGCGATGGCCATGCCGACGGAGCCGACGAGGGCGAGCGGCTTGCGGCCGACCCGGTCGACCAGGACCATCGCGATCACGGTGCCGATGATGTTGATGATCGACGTGGTGAACGAGTAGAAGAACGAGCTGGACGGGTCGATGCCGACGGACTGCCAGAGGGTCGCGGAGTAGTAGAAGGCGACGTTGATGCCGACGAGCTGCTGGAAGACGGAGAGTCCGATGCCGACCCAGACGATGGGCAGCAGCCGGAAGCGGCTGCCGGCCACGAGCAGGTCCCGGAAGGTGGACTTGTGCTCGCTGCGCATGGCGCGGTCGATCTCGGCGACGCGCCGGTCGAGGTCGACGCCCTCGCCCTCGACCTCGGCGAGGACCTCCTTGGCGCGCGCGGTCCTGCCGACGGAGATGAGGAAGCGGGGGGACTCGGGGATGGCGAGGGAGAGCAGGCCGTAGAGGAGTGCGGGCACGACCATCACGCCGAGCATCCACTGCCAGGCCTCCAGGCCGCCGATCTCGCCGCGCTGGTCGCCGTCGGCGAGCTGGAGGATGCCGTAGTTGACCAGCTGGGAGATGGCGATGCCGATGACGATCGCGGCCTGCTGGAAGGAGCCGAGGCGACCGCGGTAGGCGGCGGGGGCGACCTCGGCGATGTACGCGGGGCCGATGACGGAGGCCATGCCGATGGCGAAGCCGCCGACGATCCGCCAGAGGGCGAGGTCCCAGAGGGCGAAGGGCAGCGCGGAGCCGATGGCGCTGACGGCGAAGAGCACCGCGGAGATCTGCATGCAGCGGATGCGGCCGATGCGGTCGGCGATGCGGCCGGCGGTGGCGGCGCCGATGGCACAGCCGATCAGGGCGATGGCGATGACCTGCGCGAGGGTGCCGGAGCCGATGTCGTAGCGGCTGCGGATCGCCTCGACGGCGCCGTTGATGACGGAGCTGTCGTATCCGAAGAGGAAACCGCCCATCGCGGCGGAGGCCGTGATGAAGATGACGTGGCCGAGGTGATCCGGGTGAGCGGCTCGGCCTTCGGAAGGCGGCGGCGTGGGCGCCTGCGCAGTGCTGGTCACATGGACTCCATCGGTGGGGGGAGAGCCCTTCCAGTGGCGCACAACTTCACGCCGCCCACCACGTGAAGGTAAAAGCAACGTTGCAGAGACTATGCCTTCAAGTTTCGAAGTCAAGAGGCGATGTCGTATGACTTAACAAGCACACCGAAGCCACTTGAGTTCAGAACTTGAACGATATGGCGTCAGCGCAACCGCTGGCTGATCACCTTCGACACGCCGTCGCCCTGCATGGACACCCCGTACAGCGCGTCCGCGACCTCCATCGTCCGCTTCTGATGGGTGATCACGATCAGCTGCGAGGACTCCTGGAGCTCCCGCATGATCCGGATCAGCCGCTGGAGGTTGGTGTCGTCGAGCGCCGCCTCGACCTCGTCCATCACATAGAACGGGCTGGGCCGCGCCTTGAAGATGGAGACGAGCAGCGCCACGGCCGTCAGCGAGCGCTCGCCGCCGGAGAGCAGCGAGAGCCGCTTGACCTTCTTGCCCGGCGGCCGGGCCTCCACCTCGACGCCGGTGGTCAGCATGTTGTCGGGGTCGGTGAGGATCAGCCGGCCCTCGCCGCCCGGGAAGAGCCGGGAGAAGACGCCCTCGAACTCGCGGGCGGTGTCCCGGTACGCCTCGGTGAAGACCTGCTCGACCCGCAGGTCGACCTCCTTCACGACCTGAAGCAGGTCGGTACGGGTCTTCTTCAGGTCCTCCAGCTGCTCGGAGAGGAAGCGGTGCCGCTCCTCCAGCGCCGCGAACTCCTCCAGGGCCAGCGGATTGACCTTGCCGAGCTGGTGGTACGCCCGTTCGGCGGCCTTGAGCCGCTTCTCCTGCTCCGAACGGATGAAGGGGCGCGGCTCGTCGACCCCGGCGGACTCCCCGCCCTCCGCCGCCTCCGCTCCTTCCGCGGGCGACGGGGGCACCGGCTGGTCGGGGCCGTACTCGGCGGTCAGGGCCGCGGCCTCGACCCCGAACTCCTCCAGGGCCTTCGCCTCCAGCTGCTCGATCCGCAACCGCTTCTCGGCGCCCAGCACCTCCCCGCGGTGGACGGAGTCGGTCAGCTTGTCCAGCTCGGCCTTGAGGTCCCGGCCCCGGTTCCGGGCCGCCGTCAGCCCCTCCTCGCGGTCGGCGCGCGCCGCCTGGGCCACCACCCGCTCCCGCTCGGCGCGGACGAGCGAGACCTCGATGTGGGCGAGGAGTGTCCGGGCGCCCGCGGCGACCGCTCCGGCGACCCGCTCCTCGTGGCGCAGCCGTGCCCGCCGCTGCTCGGCACGCGCGCGTGCCTCCCGTTCGGCGCGGGCGGCGCGGTCGAGCGAGTCCGCCCGCCCCGCGAGGCCCTTGACGCGTTCCTCGTGGGTACGGACCTGGAGCCGCGCCTCCATCTCCGTCTGGCGGGCGTTGGAACCGTCGATCGCGAGCCGGTCGCGGGTGCCGGTGTCCGGTTCCTCGTCGCCGTCCCCGAACTCGGCGGCCTCCTGGGCGACGAGGAGGCGTTCGGCCAGCTCCTCGGCCTCGGCGGTCGCCCGCTCCAGGGCCTCCTGGGCGCGGGCGGCGGCAGCGGCGGCCCGCTCGGCCTCCCCCGCCGCTCCCCTGGCCTGGCCGGCGAGCCGTCCGAGCCGCTGGGCCACGGCGGACTTCTCGCGCTCGGCGGTACGACGGAGGGCGTCGAGCTCCTCGACGAGCGCGGCGGCGGTACGCCGGCGTTCGTCGGCCTCGTGCCGGGCGGCGGCCGACTCCTCGCACCGTACGGCCAGTTCGTCGAGTTCGGCGGCGGCCTCGGCGACCGAGGCCTGGACTTCGAGGAGGCTGGGCGCGCCCGCGGAGCCGCCCTGCGCGAAGTGCGGTCCGAGCAGGTCGCCCTCGGCGGTGACGGCGGTCAGCGCGGGCCGGGTCCTGACCAGTTCGGCGGCCTCGTCGAGGTCGGCGACGACCACGACCCCGGCGAGCAGCCGGCGCACGGCGGCCATGAGTTCCTCGGGTCCCCGGACGAGGTCGGCGGCGTACGGGTGCGCCGCGGGTGCGGCCGGGGCGGGGTCGGGTTCCGGGCCGCCGGCCAGGAGGAGGGAGGCGCGGCCGGCGTCCTGTTTGCGCAGGAGGCGGAGGGCCTCGGCGGCGGTGGCGGGGCCGGTGGCGGCGACCGCGTCGGCGGCGGCGCCGAGGGCGGCGGCGACGGGGATCTCGTATCCCGGGGTGACGGTGAGGAGTTCGGCGGCGGGGCCGAGAAGGCCGCTGAGTCCGGCGGCGAGCAGGGCGCCGGTGCCGTCCTTGCGGCGCAGCCCGAGGGCGAGGGTGTCGTGCCGGGCCCGGGTGGCGGCGCGCCGGCGTTCGGCGTCGCCCACGGCCTCGCGGGCGGCGCTCAGGGCGGTTTCCGCCTCGGCGAGTTCGCGGCGGGCGGCCTCGTACCGCTCGCCGTGCGCGGTGTCGGCGGCGTCGAGTCCCTCGACCTCGGCCTTGAGCTGTTCGTACTCCTCCTGGGCGGTGGCGGCCCGCTCCCCCGCCTCGTCGCGGGCGGCGGCGAGGCGGTCGATCTCGGCCTGGGCGGAGGCGGCGCGCGAGCGGGCGGCGTTGACCTGGCCGTGGAGGCGGGCGAGGCCCTCGCGGCGGTCGGCGAGGGCGCGGGCCAGGTCCTTGAGGCGTCGTTCCTCGTCGGCGAGCGCCCGTTCCAGTTCGGAGCGGTGGGCGACGGTGTCCTCCAGGGCGCGTTCGGCGGCCTCCAGGGCGGCTTCCAGCTCCGCCTCCTGCTCGCGGACGCGGGCCGCCTCGCGTTCCAGGTCCTCGGGGTCGCGGCCGCGGCGTTCCTCGGCGGGGGCGGTGGTGGCGCTCTTCACGCGCGCGTCGGCGAGCGAGACCGTGCCGCGGACGCGTTCGGCGAGCTGGGAGAGGGCGTACCAGTTCTGCTGGGCGCGTTCCAGGCGGGGTACGAGGGTGCGGGCCTCGGCCTCGAGTTCGGCCTCTTGGGTGAGCGCGGCGCGCAGTTCCCGCTCGGTGGCCTCCTTGCGGGCGAGGAGGGCCGCCTCGTCGGCGACCTCGGCCGTCAGGGCCCGCTGGAGGTGGACGAGGTCGTCGGCGAGGAGGCGGAGGCGGGCGTCGCGCAGGTCGGCCTGGATGACGACGGCCCTGCGGGCGACGGCGGCCTGCCGGCCCAGGGGCTTGAGCTGGCGGCGGAGTTCGTCGGTGAGGTCCTGGACGCGGGCGAGGTTGGCCTGCATCGCGTCGAGCTTCCGCAGCGCCTTCTCTTTGCGCTTGCGGTGCTTGAGGACTCCCGCGGCCTCCTCGATGAAGGCGCGGCGGCCCATCGGGTCGGCGTGCAGGACGGAGTCGAGCTGTCCCTGTCCGACGATGACGTGCATCTCGCGTCCGATGCCGGAGTCGGAGAGCAGGTCCTGGAAGTCGAGCAGCCGGCAGGTGTCGCCGTTGATCTGGTACTCGCTGCTGCCGCCGCGGAACATGATGCGGGTGAGGGTGACCTCGGCGTAGTCGATGGGCAGCGCGCCGTCGGAGTTGTCGATGGTGAGGGAGACCTCGGCGCGGCCCAGCGGGGGGCGCCCGGTCGTGCCGGCGAAGATGACGTCCTCCATCTTGCCGCCGCGCAGCGACTTGGCGCCCTGCTCTCCCATCACCCAGGACAGGGCGTCCACGACGTTGGACTTGCCCGATCCGTTGGGGCCCACGACACAGGTGATGCCCGGTTCGAACCGCAGGGTGGTGGCCGATGCGAACGACTTGAATCCGCGGAGGGTCAGGGCCTTGAGGTGCACCCCGGGGACTCTACCGGGGCCCGTGCGTTTCACCCGCGAACGGGCAGGGCAGATCCTCGGGTGAGGTGGGGTGGGACGAGGGGGAAACAGTGGGTGAAGCGGGGAGGGAAAGAAGGAAGGGACGCCGAAGCGCCCCTTGCGTGCCCGGCTTCACCGGCGCAGGTGTCCGTGGACGCCTCCGTCGGCTGTGCCGGTGTGAGTGTTTCCCACCTGGCCCCTCGGGGGCTGGGGTTGTCAGGTGAGCGCAGGCTCCGCCTGGGGTACGTCGAGATCGATGCTGTTCAGCAGCGACTCTCCCTGGTGCTGAGCGGCGGCAGCGGCGAGCGAGTCGTTCTCGGACTGAATCCGTACCAGCTCGGATTCGAGATCCTGGACGCGCTGCTGAAGCCGTCGCATCTCGGCGAGGAGTCGCGGGTCGGAGCCGCCGACGTAACCGAGAAGCGCCTTTGCCATGATGGATGGTCCTCCACAATGAGTGACCGACCGAAGCGGTGTGGGTCGTGAGGGATTCGCACCCGCGGTGCTCGGCAGTACTGCTTGTCGTGCCGGTTCCACTGCCAAACAGCTAAGGTGCGCGGGGATTCCAGCGTCTCACCAAAAAGTTTGACGGTCAACACGATCACGCCCCGTACGAAGGGGCGACCGAGGAGTCCTCAGCCGCTCAGTGGGCGGCGGGGCCTCGCGGACTCGGTGCCTCAGGGCGTCGCGATCATCCTTACCGGGCAGCCTTCCACGACGGGCGCTTCTTGGCAACCACCAGGGGGTTTCCCCCCTCGCACGGGTGTTACCGCGTGTGTGTTCGACACCCCGCCGGGTCACCGGAGGAGCTGTCGAGGGGGTGGCTCAGCGGATGGCGAAGCCGTCGTATCCGCCGCGCGGGGTGGCCCAGATCTCAGTGACGCCGTCCACGCGCCCGGGTGTGTCGGCGGAGTGGAGCCAGGCGAGCAGACGGTGGCAATTCTCACGCGGCCCCTCGGCCACCACCTGCACCCGGCCGTCGTCGAGGTTCAGGGCGAAGCCCACCAGGCTTCCGATCTCCAGCGCGTTTGCCCTGGTGAACCAGCGGAAGCCCACTCCCTGTACCCGGCCGCGCACCCAGGCGGTCATCCGTACGTCGTCGCTCATGACTGCACGCTAACGGGCGGATTGCCAGATGAGCACATCGCCCCGGGCGTGCATGGACTACAGTCCCGACCGAACATGCCTCACCCGTTCGGGCGCGCGCTGTTCGACTGGCGGTACGCGAACGATACCGACAGCAAAGATCAGCAAAGCCCCACAGGACCAGCAGGAAGGCAGAGCAGATGGGACGCCACCGTCGCGCCGGAGCCGCACCCGCCGCAGAAGATTACGCGGCAGGTTCGGACCGCCCGCACCGGGGTACCCGCCGCAAGCGGCGCGCCCCCGTGCGCACCGGCCTGCTCGGCGCCTCCGCGGCGGTCGCGGTGGGCGCCGTCGCCATGGCCTCCGGCCTGCTGCCCGGCGGGGACACCTTCACCGTCGGCAGTGTGGGCACCAGCGAGCGCCCGAGCCAGTCCCGGCAGGCCCCCGAGCTGACGACGCAGGGCGGGGCGACCGAGACCCCGGCCGACGGCGCCGGGTCGACGGGCGGCGGCACGGGCACGCGCACCGGAGCGAGCACGGGCACCAGCGGCGGGAAGACGGCCTCGCCGTCGGCGACGACCCCGTCCGCCACGCCCAGCCCGAAGGCGACCCCGTCCAAGGCTCCGACCACGAAGCCGGCGCCGCCGAAGCCCACGGCCGCGCCGTCCACGAAGGCCCCCGCGCCGAAGCCGGACCCGACGACCGAGGCGCCGGCCGAGAAGACCTCGGCCCCCTCGACCGCCGACCGCGGCACGGCCGCCGAGGCGGAGGTCCTCCGGCTGGTCAATCTGGAGCGCGCCAAGGTGGGCTGCTCGCCGGTGAACCCGAGCGCCCAGCTGGCGTCGCTGGCCGGGGCGTTCAGCGCGGACATGGCGGCGCGCGGCTTCTTCGACCACACGGACCCCGACGGGGACACCCCGTGGGCGCGCGCGGAGCAGGCAGGCGTGACGGGCATGGGCGGCGAGAACATCGCGCGCGGCCAGGCGGACGCGGCGGCCGTGATGGAGTCCTGGATGAACAGCGACGGCCACCGCGCGAACATCCTGAACTGCGACTTCAAGACGCTGGGCGTCGGCGTCCACTTCGGCGACGGCGGCCCCTGGTGGACGCAGGACTTCGGCTACTGAGCCGGTACGCCGGACCGGCGTGACTCCATGCGGCTCGGAGCCGCTCCGGAGCGAACGCGTGAAAGGGCCCCGTCGCCTTCCGGTGACGGGGCCCTTTCGTGTGCCCGAGGGTCAGGCGGCGGCCTTGCCGGCAGCGAAGGTGCCCGCGGTCAGGGCGACGCGGCGGCCGAGGTGTTCGGCGGTGGCGATGTCCGCCTTGTGGACGCCGTCCGGGCCGAGGTCGTTGGCGGTCTGGGCGGCGGCGCCGGTGAAGAAGCCGAGGCGGTTGAGGTCGTTCTCGGAGGCGTCGGTGGTGTTCCAGCCGGGCTTCAGGCCGAGGTTGACCCAGGTCATGCCGTGCTGGCCGGCGAGGATCTGGAAGAACTGCAGGGTGTGCAGCTTGTCGCCGCTCTTGGAGCCGGAGTTGGTGAAGCCGGCGGCGAGCTTGTCCTGCCAGGCGCCGGTGAACCAGCGCTTCGAGGAGTCCTCGGCGAAGCGGTGGAAGGCGCCGGAGGCGGTGCCCATGTAGGTCGGGGAGCCGAACACGATCGCGTCGGAGGAGTCGAGCAGCTCCCACTCGGCGTCGGTGATCCCGTCGACCTTGATCAGGTGGACGGTGGCGCCCGTGCCGGCGGCGCCGGCGCGGACGGCCTCGGCCAGGACGGCGGTGTGGCCGTAGCCGGAGTGGTAGGCGACGGAGACGACGGGGCTGGTCACAGGGGACTCCTCGGGAGGTTCGGTGGGGCGATGACCAGAAGTAGAGCACTAACTTTTAGATAGCGCAAGCCATGGGTTAGCGCACTCATGGCGGTAAGCGCTGCGCGAGAGTACGGTGGTCCCCATGACTGACGACCTCGCCTACGACGTGTTCGCACGGGCCTGCCCCTCGCGCGGCGCCCTCGAACACGTGACGGGCCGCTGGGGCAGCCTCACCCTGGGCGCCCTGCACGACGGGACGTTCCGATTCAACGAGCTGCGCCGCCGCGTCGACGGCGTGAGCGAGAAGATGCTGTCGCAGACCCTGCACGCCCTGGAGCGCGACGGTCTCGTCCACCGCGAGGCACAGCCGACGAACCCGCCGCGGGTCGACTACCGGCTCACCCCGCTCGGCCGCGAGATCGCGGACCGGCTGATCGGCCTGATCGAGCTGCTGGAAGGGCGCATGCCGCAGGTCGAGGCGGCCCGGGAGAGCTACGACGCGGAGCGCGAGGCCCCGGTCGGCGCCTGAGCCCGACCGGCCGACGCCACCGCCCTAGGTGTATTGATCACGAGCGTTGTTGACACTGGTCTGGTCTTGAACATGGCGAAGACCTCCGGTGTGGTGGGAGCTGTCTAGGAACTCACCGCGCGGAGGTNTGTATTGATCACGAGCGTTGTTGACACTGGTCTGGTCTTGAACATGGCGAAGACCTCCGGTGTGGTGGGAGCTGTCTAGGAACTCACCGCGCGGAGGTCTTCGTGCCCCACCGTAATGCCCGGCTGACCGTCTTCGGTAGGAGACTGCTGGTCGAACGCGTCTGCTCAGGCCGTCCGGTCGCTCATGTGGCCGCGGAGATGGGGATCTCCCGGGCCACGGCCCACAAATGGATCCGCNCCGTCTTCGGTAGGAGACTGCTGGTCGAACGCGTCTGCTCAGGCCGTCCGGTCGCTCATGTGGCCGCGGAGATGGGGATCTCCCGGGCCACGGCCCACAAATGGATCCGCCGGTGGCGGGCCGAGGGCGACACCGGCCTGCATGATCGGTCGAGCCGGCCTCTCACGACTCCGCACCGGACCCCGGCCGGCATGGAGGAACGGGTCTGCGACCTGCGGCAGAGCCGCAAGCTCGGCCCGGCCCGGATCGGCCCGATCGCGGGTCTGCCCGCCTCGACCGTCCACCGGATCCTGACCCGYCACCGGCTGAACCGGCTGGCCTGGCTCGACCGCCCGACCGGTCAGGTGATCCGCCGTTACGARCGCGASCGWCCCGGMGARCTGRTCCATGTCGACGTGAAGAAGCTCGGCCGCATCCCCGACGGCGGCRGCCACAAGGTCCTGGGCCGCCAGGCCGGCCGGACCACCCGCAACAGCATGGGCTTCGACTACGTCCACTCCGCCGTCGACGACCACTCCCGCCTGGCCTACAGCGAGATCCACCCCGATGAGAAGGTCGCGACCTGCGCGGGCTTCCTGGCCCGCGCGGCCGCGTTCTTCCACAGCCAGGGCATCACCCGCATCGANGCCTACAGCGAGATCCACCCCGATGAGAAGGTCGCGACCTGCGCGGGCTTCCTGGCCCGCGCGGCCGCGTTCTTCCACAGCCAGGGCATCACCCGCATCGAACGCGTCCTCACCGACAACGCCTGGGCCTACCGCAAGGGCCTGGCCTGGAAGAACGTCCTGGCCGACCTCGGCGCCACCGGGAAACTCACCCGGCCCTACCGGCCCCAGACCAACGGCAAGGTCGAACGCTTCAACCGCACCCTCCTCGACGANGGAAGAACGTCCTGGCCGACCTCGGCGCCACCGGGAAACTCACCCGGCCCTACCGGCCCCAGACCAACGGCAAGGTCGAACGCTTCAACCGCACCCTCCTCGACGARTGGGCCTACCTACGGCCCTACACCTCGAACACCGAACGAACCGAAGCCCTGGCAGACTTCCTCCACACCTACAACCACCACCGCTGCCACACCGCACTCGACGGACACCCRCCCATCAGCCGTGTCAACAACCCTGCAGGTGCCCTGGCAGACTTCCTCCACACCTACAACCACCACCGCTGCCACACCGCACTCGACGGACACCCACCCATCAGCCGTGTCAACAACCCTGCAGGTCAATACAGCTAGCGCAACAGCTCCACCAGGCCCTCGCGGCCCAGGACCTCCAGCTCGTCCAGGGCGACCACGGCACGCTCCGCCGCCTCCGGATCGGAGGCGGCGAGCCCGCTCGCCGCGAACTCGTCCTCGTCGAGCCGCAGCACCTCACTGCCGTCCGCCGACACCCACAGGTCCAGGTCCAGGTCCTCGACCACCACCCCGGAACCGCCGATCACGGCGGGCCGGGTGATGTCGCAGTACCAGCCCTTGAGCGAGCCTTCGGCGGACCACACCTCCTTGACCGTGTACCAGCGGTCGCTCCAGTAGTGCTCCACGAACACGTCGCCCGGCTCGAACCGCACGAAGCCGAAGTCCCGTACCCCCTCGGCCGCCCACGGGGCACGCACCGAGAGCCGGGCGCCGTCCTCCACGAGCACCTCCGCCGGGTAGCGGATCTTCGTCCGGCCCGCCTTCGTCAGCGTGACCTCAACCGATCGTCCGGACATGCCGCACCTCCCGCGCGCAGACCTCGTAACCGAACCACTTGTTGATCGCGAGCATCGGCTCGTTCCCGGTGTCGTTCCCGGTGAACGCCTCCGTGCAGCCCGCGGCGCGCGCCCGGTGCAGCGACGTGTTCTTCGCGAGCTTCGCGAGCCCCCGCCCCCGGAACGCCGGGGCCGTGCCCGTCATCCCCGAGTTGTACCGGCCCAGACCGTCCGTCTGCGCCGCGCTGAACGCCGCCGGTACGCCGTCCACGACCGCGACCGTCGTCAGCGCCCGGTCGAACAGCGGGTGGCTCCAGGTCGTCGCCAGCCAGTGCTCGTAGTCGTCGAGCTCCGCGCCCACGTCACCCGGCTCATCGGCGGTCGTCACCGCGTCCAGCTCGAACAGCGGCCGCGGATCGGCCGCGAAGTCCTCGGCCGTGCGCAGCTCCACACCGGCGGGCGGCGGCTGGAGCGGCGGCAGCCCGGCCGAGGCCAGGTCGAGCCGGAGGAAGTACGCGGAACGGCTGGGGGAGTACCCTCGCCGGCCGGCCCAGGCCAGGTTCTCGGGGGCGTCCAGGACCCAGCTGTACAGGGTCCGAGCACCCCGCTCGGCGAGGTGCTCCTCGGCGGCGCGCAGCAGCAGCGTCCCGGCACCGCGGCCGAGGTGCGCCGGGTCCACGTACACGTTCACCGAGCCGATCCCGGGCTCCGGGGCGTCATGGGCGATCCGCTGCTGCACCGTACCGATGGCCTCGCCGTCCTCCGTGACAGCGATCAGCGGACGTTCGTGGCCCTGCGGATGGGCGTGCGCCCAGTCGAAGGCGCACTGCTCGGCGCTCGCGAGCATGAAGGGGATGGCCGCTCGGCGGACCCGGGCGAAATCCGCGGCGTCCTCGGCCCGTACATCACGGACGATCACTGTCATGTGGTCGCACGCTACGGGCCGGGCTCGCTCCGCCGCCTCCCATTTTCCGGTGGGGTGGGGGCAGAATCGGCGGGGTGACACTCACCATCGCCGTGGACCACGAATCCACCACCGCTCCGTACGAACAACTGCGGGCCCAGATCTCGGAGCGGGCCCGGTCGGGCAGACTGCCGGTCGGATACAAGCTGCCGACGGTACGAGGGCTCGCGGAACAACTGGGCCTCGCCGCGAACACGGTCGCCAAGGCGTACAAGGCACTGGAGGCGGACGGGGTGATCGAGACGCGCGGGCGGCACGGCACCTTCGTCGCCGCCGCGGGGGACGCGGCGACCCGCCGCGCCGCCACCGCCGCCGCCCAGTACGCCGAGGAGGCCCGCCGCCTCGGCCTCAGCCGAGAGGCGGCCGAGGCGGCACTGAACGAGGCGCTGCGCGCGGCCTACGACAACTGAACGAAGCCCTTACAGGTACAGGCCCGCCCCCGCCGTGCGGGGCTCCGGGAGTTCCGTCGAGGGCGTGCCGCGGCGCAGGGCGAACAGCTCCGCCAGCGTCGCGCCCTCGCGCGGCACGTCCTCCGCACGCCCCAGCCACTCCACCGACTCGGCCCGGGTCAGCGGCCCGACCTCGATCCTGGCCAGACAGCGGCCCGGCCTGACCACGGCCGGGTGGAGCCGCTCCAGGTCCTCGTTGGTGGTGACCCCGACCAGGACGTTGCGCCCCTGCCCGAGCAGACCGTCCGTCAGGTTCAGCAGCCGGGACAGGGCCTGCCCCGCCGTGTGCTTCGCCTCGCCCCGGATCAGCTCGTCGCAGTCCTCCAGGAGCAGCAGCCGCCAGCGTCCCTTGGCCGTGCCCTCGTCCTCGCCGATGGCGATGTCCATCAGATAGCCGACGTCGTTGAAGAGCCGCTCCGGATCGAGCACGCAGTCCACCTGGCACCAGTCCCGCCAGGACCGGGCCAGGGTGCGCAGCGCGGAGGTCTTGCCGGTGCCCGGCGGGCCGTGCAGCAGCAGGAGCCGGCCGGCGATCGACTCGGGCGTCACCTTCATCAGCCGGTCCATGGACTCGGCCACCGGGGCGGAGTAGTTGGGCCGGACCTCGTCCCACGTCCCGGCACTGATCTGCCGGGTCGTCCGGTGCGGGCCGCGCCGGGGCGACACGTACCAGAACCCCATCGTGACGTTCTCCGGCTGGGGCTCCGGCTCGTCCTTCGCCCCCTCGGTGGCCTCCTCCAGGACCCGCCGGGCGAGGTCCGCGTCGGTGGCGGTCACGGTGACGTCCGCGCCCCGGTTCCAGCGGGAGATCAGCAGCGTCCAGCCCTCGCCCTCGGCGAGCTGGGCGCTGCGGTCGTCGTCCTTCGCGGCCCGCAGCACCGTGGCCCCCGCCGGGAGCAGCGTCGCGTCGGGCTTGACCCGGTCCAGGGTGGTGCTGTGCGAGTGGGGCTGCTCCCCGGTCGCGAAGCGGCCGAGGAACAGCGCGTCGACGACGTCCGAGGGCGAGTCGCTGTCGTCGAGGTTGAGCCGGATCGGCAGCGAGCGCTGCGGCTCGGACGGTTCCGGTGCGGTGTCAGCCATGGCGCCCATGATCCGTCAACGGGACAGGACGCGCACCGGGTTTTGGCCGGGACGCCGCTCCGGCCGGGCGCGCCCCGCCCCTCCGACCGGGGCTTCAGATCCAGTGGCCCCGGACCGCGCCCCGGGCGCGTCGGACGAGCGCGTACCCCTTCGTCATGGCCCGGTCGGCGGCGAAGTTCCGGGCGATCGACCGGCCCTCGACGAGCCGGACGAACTCCGCGAGGCCGGTCGACCGGCGCACCGTCAACCGCTCCAGGGCGTACGGGCCCTGGCAGCGGCCGGCCAGAGCGTTGCCGACGGCGAGCGCCTGGGTGAAACCGGCCTCCCGGACGGTACGGCGGACCCGGCGGCTGGAGTAGCCGTACGGGTACGCGAACGAGACGGGGGCGGTGCCGAGCTCCTCGGCCACGATCTCCCGGCAGCGCAGGGTCTCGAACCGGAGCCGGCGCGCGTCGAGCTGGTCGAGCTGCGGGTGGGTGTGGCTGTGCCCGCCGATCTCGGCCCCCGCGTCGGCGAGTTCGCGCACCTGCGCCCAGTCGAGCATGGTGTCGAGTGCGCCGCCGGTCTCGTGTCTCCCGGGCAGCCAGCCGGTGGAGACGAAGACGGTGCTCGTGAAGGAGTGCGCGGCGAGCACCGGCAGGGCGTACCGGTGCACGCCCTCGTACCCGTCGTCGAAGGTGACGAGGAGCGGCCGCGCGGGCAGCGCCGCGCCGGTGCGCCAGGCGGCGGCGAGCCGGGCGGTGGTCAGCGGGGTGAACCCGCGCTCGGCGACGACCGCCATCTGCGCGGCGAAGGCCTCGGGGGTGACGGAGAGCCCGAGGGTGGCGGGCGCGGGATCGGGGGAGACGGCGTGGTACATGAGAACGGGAACGGCGGGTCGGACGCCGGGGCAGTCGGTCACGGGCGGACCCCGGCGGGACGGCCCGCGGCTTCGGCGCCGACGTCGGGACCGGCCGGGGCTTCGGTACCGGTGTCGGCCCCGGCCGGGGGTTCGGCTCCGGTCCCGGCCTTCGCCGGCCCGGCCCCCGTCCCCTCGATCGGCCCCCACGAGAGCCTCGTGCCGCCGTGTCTCGTCCGCAGCGTGCCCAGTGCGTAGCCGCCCGCTGCCAGGGTCACGCCCGTGACGATCGCCCCGGCCCGGCCCGCGCCGCCGTCGCGGCCGCGCAGGGCGTCGCGCACTCCGCGCAGGACCCCGGCGGGCAGCACCCTCGTGGTGTAGCGCCGTTCGGACTCCAGGCCCTTCTGCGCGCCGACGCTCCGCGCCACCAGTGCCTTGGACAGGCCCTCGGCGTAGACCCGGGTGCGGAAGTAGGCGAAGCGCTCGCGGGCGGTGGGCACCTTGTGGTGGATGACCGCCCGGTCGTCGATGAGGAGGATCGCCTCGGGCAGCGCCTTGGAGAGGCGGATGCACAGTTCGGTCTCCTCGCCGCCGAGGGGCCGCCGGCTGCCGTCCCGCCCGATGCCGGTGGCGAAGCCGCCCGCCGCGTCGAAGGCCGTACGGCGGAAGGAGGCGTTGCCGCCGAGGACGTTGCGCACCGGGACCCGGCCCGGGGGCAGGCCCCGGTAGGTGCAGCCGACAACCCAGTCGAACTCCTCCGGGAACCAGGCCGGGCGGCGGCCGGAGGCCCAGGTGGGCAGGGTCCGGCCGCCGACCGCCATGACGCGCGGGTCGTCGTACGCGGCGGCGAAGTGGTGGAGCCAGTCCTCCTCGGCGACGGCGTCGTCGTCGAGGAAGGCCACGAACGCGCCGCGGGCGGCGGCGATCCCGGTGTTGCGGCCGGCGGAGAGGCCGCGGGGGCCCGCGTTGGCGAGCACCCGCACCTCCGCACCGGACGCGGGGGACGGCCGTTCCGCGTACTCCTCGGTGAGCCGGGAGAGGAGCCGCTCGTTGTGGTCGACGACGAGCAGCGTCTCGCGGGCCGGCAGGGACTGCTTCCGTACGGAGTCGACGGCGGCGAGGATGTCCTCCCAGCGTTCCTCCGTGTAGACGCAGATCACCACCGAGAAGCCGTACGGGGACGTGCCGTCGCTCAAGACGCCTCTCCCCGGGGGACGTTCACCGAGAACGGCGCGGGCCGGCGGCGGGCCGCCTTGCTGACGGCCTTCTCCTTGAGGATGACCTTGAGGACCCGGATGCCGTCGCGGACGGCGTTGAGGTTGCTGACGCCGTGGATGCGGTTGTACTCGTGGCTGGGCACCTCCTGCACCTTCAGGCCGGCGGTGACGACCCGGATGTTGATCAGGGTCTCGATCTCGAACCCGGTGCAGTCGAGGGTGATCTTGTCGAGGCAGTGGCGCCAGAAGGCGTTGTAGCCGTAGCAGAGGTCGGTGTACCGGGCGCCGAACTTCCGGTTGACGAGGGTGCAGAGGGCCCAGTTGCCCAGCCGGCGGATGGTCGTCATGTCGTCCGTGCCGCCGCCGTTGGCGAACCGGGAGCCCTTGGCGAAGTCGGCGCCGCCGACGAGGGCGGAGACATAGGAGACGATCTCCTGGCCGTCGGCCGAGCCGTCCGCGTCGACCATGACGATGATGTCGCCGGTGCAGGCGGCGAATCCGCTGATCAGCGCGTCGCCCTTGCCTTTGCCGACCTGCTTGACGACCTTGACGTCGGGCCGGAGTTCACGTGCGACGTCGACCGTGGCGTCCGTGGAATTTCCGTCGACGAGGACGACTTCGTGAATCCATTCCGGCAGCGTCTTGAAGACGTACGGAAGATTTTCGGCCTCGTTCATCGCGGGAATGACGACGCTCACCGGCGGAGTGATCGCCAAATGCGAGGTGATCGCGCGGTACTGGGCGGCTATTCGACTCGGCTCGGTCAATTCTTGGCCCGTGGCGGTCGGGCGCAGGAACGAGCTCATGGGTCCGGTTTCCCTCTCGTCCGGTGGGCCGCCCACCCCTTGGGCGGTCCGATGGTGTGTCCGGTTCGAAAGGGGGGTTCTCGCCCCGCGCGGAAGCGGTCTCCTTGCGGGATCGGCGAGTTGGCATGTCTGGCCGCGCGGCACCCGCGACTCGGCGCACGTTCGAACACCGAGCACGGCACCCCCCTACCGCGCCCCGCCCCGGGACCACCAGCGACGCTAGAGCCCTCCCCTGAGCCGCTTTGCGTGACGGACCGGTGCGAGTGAGATCTACGACGGTATTGATGAAGGGGACTGTATGGCAAGTCCCTCAACTGTGGCCCGGTTTTCGGCAGTTTGGCGAAGGTTCGACGGTCGGAAGTGCAAGCTTCGCGGTCGGATTCGATCAATCCGATGGCATGCAGGGAGCAGTGATGCGAGATCGCATCGCTGTGCATTGTTGTGCGAATGTGTCGCGTTCTCGTTCGACCGATTCGCGGGAGCGGAGGCTCCGGTTCCTCAGGTGGCCTGATCTCGACGGTCCCTGACGGAGGATCGGAAGCCGTTCACCCCCAGTTTTGACATGAACACTTCCGGTGGGGCGGATCCGATGCTACTACCTGGTAACGCAGAGATCCTGCTACAGGGAGGTTCCATGAGACTGTCCCGTTTTACCGCCCTTTCGTCCTCGCTCCTGCTCGGAGCCGTTCTCGCCCTCACCGGGGCGGGTGCCGCTCAGGCCGCCGAGAACGCCGCACTCGACTACGTGGCCCTGGGGGACTCGTACTCCTCGGGTGTCGGCTCGGGGAGTTACGACAGCGCCAGTGGTGACTGCAAGCGCTCCACGAAGGCGTACCCGGTGCTGTGGAAGAACGCGAACGCCCCCTCCTCGTTCGCCTTCACCGCCTGCTCGGGCGCCCGAACGGGTGATGTGACCGCGAATCAGCTCGGCCCCCTCTCGGCCGCCACTGACCTGGTCTCCCTCACGATCGGGGGAAATGACGCCGGTTTCGCCGACGTGATGACCACCTGTGTGCTGCAGTCCGAAGCCACCTGTATCAACCGTGTGAATCAGGCCAAGAGTTACGTGGACACCACGCTCCCCGGGAAGCTCGACGCCGTCTACACGGCGATCCGCAACAAGGCGCCCTCGGCCCATGTCGTCGTCCTCGGCTACCCGCGCTTCTACCAGCTGGGCGGCAGCTGCATCGCCGGCCTGAGCGAGAACGAGCGCACCGCCATCAACGGCGCCTCCGACTACCTCAACGCCGCCGTCGCCAAGCGCGCCGCCGACCACGGCTACACCTACTCCAGCGTGGTCCCGGCCTTCACCGGCCACGAGATCTGCTCCAGCTCCTCGTGGCTGCACAGCGTCAACTGGCTCAACATCGGGGAGTCCTACCACCCGACCGCCGCCGGACAGTCCGGCGGCTACCTGCCCAGCTTCAGGAACGCGGTGTAGCGAAACCGCCGTCCGTGGCGCCGGGACCGGCCGGAGCGGTGCTCGTCGCACCGCCCGGACCGGGCCCGGTGCCGGGGCCTTCGTCGTCCCGCACCAGGTGGTACGTCAGGGCTCCCGCGATCAGCAGCGCGCCGATCAGCCCGGCGAGGAGCACGGCCGCACGACGGGGCGCCCCGGCCCTCCGGGACGCCCCCGCACCCCCCTCCGCTGCCGGACCGCGCCCGCCACCCCCGCCGGCCCGGCCTCCGTCCTCCTGATCGCCGCCCGCCGTCCGGCGCCCGTTCCCTCCCGTGCCGCCGGCCGCGGCCCGGGCCGTGCCGCCCGTCGCCGCGTGCGGCTCCGCCCGCGTGACCGGCGCACCGCCCGACGCGATCCTTCGCAGCTCCCGCTCGGCCCGGTCCGCCGTCAACGGGTGTTCGGGGTCGGGGTGCAGCAGTCCTTCCACCAGGGCGCGGAGCGCGCCGCGCTCGTCGCCCGCCGGGGCCGGGCGGGCCGCACCGCCCGACGACGGCGCCGCGACCGCCGCGTCGAGGAGTTCCCCCAGCGAGCGCAGGTCCGTCTCCGGCCCCCGGTCGTCCTCGGGGGCCGCGTCGAAGCCGGTCACCACGACCCGCCCGTCGTTGGCGAGCAGGACGTCTCCCGGCGCCGCGCCCCGGTGCGGGACGCCCGCCTCGCGCGCCGCCCGCAGCGCGCAGAGCACCTCGGCGCCGACGCGCGCCGCCTCGCGCGGGGAGAGCGGACCGGCCGCCTCCAGCGTCTCGGCGAGCGAGAGCCCCCGCACCAGCTCCGTCACGACCCACGGCCGGCCGTCGTCGGTGGCCACGCCGAGCGTCCGTACGACGGAGGGGTGCGAGATCCGGGCGGCGGCCCGCGCCGCCCGCTCCCGCCGGGCGTACAGCAGGGGAGCCTCGTCGGCGGGGAGCCCGTCCGGGGCCCGGAACTCCTTGACCGCCACCTCGTGGCCGTTCGTCTCGTCCAGGGCGCGCCAGACGGTGCCGGTCGCCCCTTCGGCGAGGACGTCCAGAAGCCGGTACCGACCCGCGATCACCGTCATGGATCCACGGTAGCCGAGGGGGTTCCTCCCGGCGCGGGTCCGTCGACTCGAATCCGCTCGGACGATCTTGGTGGCGGAGATCACACCGACCCGGGTGACCGCCGGTGGCCACCCGGAGGGCAGGATGGTTCGTGACGGTTCGGCAGGTGTTCGATTCCTGTCCAACTCGCCCTGGAATCAGATGGATTCGGACAGTGACCGTCAACCCCCGTACGAGTGCGACGAATCCTGCCGCCGGGATACACGGGTGTCACGACGGGGCGATAGGGTTAACCTGCCCTGGGTCGGGTGCCCTTGTACGGGTGGGGAGTGACATGGAACAGATAGCAATGCGCAGCAGGCCGCGAGTGCCTGCCATCACCTGCGGGAGCAGCGCGACGAGTTCGCGGCTCGACCGTCATCTCGCGGTGCTCGGCGGTCCCGCCGTGCCCCAGCGCGA
This sequence comes from Streptomyces sp. Root1304, assembly GCF_001426405.1. Classification (GTDB taxonomy): domain Bacteria; phylum Actinomycetota; class Actinomycetes; order Streptomycetales; family Streptomycetaceae; genus Streptomyces. Next base: position 153,631 of record NZ_LMEP01000025.1, read on the forward strand.
GGCGGCCGAGGCGACGCTGCTGATGCGGGAACTGACGACGCGTACGCACGAGGCGCCGGTGCACAGCCACCGCAGCCGCAGCGCGCGGGTCTCGCTCTTCGCCCCGCTCCGCAGACTCCGCCGCTCCCTCTTCGGAACGCGCCGCTGACGGTCGGGCGCACCGGGCCGCCGCGTACCCCCGAGGTTCCCGCCCGCCCCTGCCCGGCCGCCCGTACTCCCGTACGACTCGACAGCGACAGCTCAGCCGGGCGACCTTGCCCGTCCGAGTGACAGCACGGCGCAAACAGAAGCGCCGGACGTGTCCCCGCCCGTCCGGCGCTCCTTCGTGCCCGCTGACGGGCCGGCCGGTACCTGCCGGAAGCCTGCTCGCACCCGCTGACCGGACCGGCGCGCCCGACGGCCGGTCCCGGCTCACCCGTCGACCCGTCCGGCCCGCGCCCGCCCGACCGGGCCCGTCGCACCCGCCGCCGCGCCCCGTCCCCCCGGGCCTCAGGCGATCACCCCCGCGCTCCTCAGCTCCTTCACCTCCGCCTCCGGCACGCCCAACTCCGCGAGCACCCCGTCCGTGTCCTGTCCGAGTGCCGGGATCCGGTCCATCCGGGGTTCCGGGGCGTCCGGGAAGATGATCGGCGGGAGGAGCGCGCGCAGCGGACCGGCCGGTGACTCCACCTCCCGCCAGCGGTCACGGGCCGTCAGCTGGGGGTGGTCCGCCAGCTCCGCGACCGAGTTGAGCCGGGCGCAGGCGATGCCCGCCGCGTCCAGGCGGGCCAGCGCCTCGGGCGCCGTCAGCGGGGCCAGGGCCTCCGCGACCACCGCGTCCGTCGCCGCGCGCCCGGCCACCCGTGCCGTGTTCGTCGCGAACTCCGGGTCCTCCGCCAGCTCCGGCCGGCCGAGGACCTGCCCGGCCAGCCGCCGCCACTCCCGGTCGTTCTGCACGGAGAGCAGCACAAGACCGCCGTCGGCCGTCGGGTAGGCGTCGTACGGGGCGATCACCGCGTGCGCGAGCCCCGTACGCGCCGGGGGCGTACCCCCGTGCATCCCGTGATGCAACGGATGCCCCATCCACTCCGCGAGCGAGTCGAGCAGCGAGATCTCCACCGGACCGCCCCGCCCGGTCGTGCCGCGCCGTACGAGTGCGGCGAGGACGCCCGAGAAGGCGTACATGCCGGCCGCGATGTCGGCCGCGGGAATCCCGGACTTGACCGGTCGCTCCGGTGTCCCGGTCACCGACACGAGGCCCGCCTCGCACTGGACGAGCATGTCGTACGCCCGCTTGAGCGCGTACGGTCCGTCCGCCCCGTACCCGGAGACGTCCACCGCGATCAGCCGCGGGTGAGCGGCGCACAGGGTGGTCGCGTCGAGGCCGAGCCGGGCCGCCGCGCCCTGGGCGAGGTTCTGCACGAAGACGTCCGCGCCGGCCACCAGCCGCCGGACGAGCGCCAGGCCCCGGGGGTCCTTGAGGTCGACCGCCACGGACTCCTTGCCGCGGTTGCACCACACGAAGTGCGAGGCGAGACCCCGGGCGGCGGTGTCGTACCCCCGGGCGAAGTCCCCGCCGTCGGGCCGCTCGACCTTCACGACGCGGGCGCCGAGGTCGGCGAGCTGCCGGGTGGCGAAGGGGGCGGCGACGGCCTGCTCGACGGCGACGACCGTGATGCCTTCGAGGGGGAGTGGCTGAGTGCTCATGAAAGCCCTGCCTACCCTGCGGGGGCGGGGGTTGTCATCAGGGGATGGATCACGCCGGGGCGCGCCGGGCATGCGGCGCGTACGGCCTGACGTGTCCGTACGCCCCCGGTGTCGTGGCGGGCCCCGGTGCCGTACGGGTCGTCAGCCCCGCGCGTAGCGGCGTACCGCGAGCGGGGCGAAGACGGCGATCAGGCCCAGCGACCAGAGGAGCGCCCCGGCGACCGGATGGGTCACCGGCCAGGCTCCTTCGACGGGGACCGGCGCGTTGCCGAAGAGGGCGCGGACCGCCGTCGTGACCGCCGAGATCGGGTTCCACTCGGCGACCGTCCGCAGCCAGCCCGGCAGGTTGTCCGTCGGGATGTACGCGTTCGACAGCAGCGGCAGCATGAACGTGGCGCTGCCGAGCTGCCCGGCCGCCTCCTCGCTCTTCGACGCCAGGCCGAGCAGGATGCCCACCCAGGTCGTCGCGAACCGGAAGAGCAGCAGCAGGCCGAGGGCGGCCAGGGCCTCCGCCGCCGTCCCCTCGATCCGCCAGCCCATGGCGAGCCCGACCAGGACGAGCGGGACCGTGCCGACCGCGCTCGCCACCAGATCGGCCAGCGCCTGCCCGAGGGGGACGGCGGCCCTGCTCACCGGCATGGTCCGGAAGCGGTCCATGACGCCCCGGTGCGCGTCCTGTGCGGACTGGAACATGCCGGTCATGAGCCCGCCCGCCGCCGTCGCCACCAACAGGCCGGGCACCAGCTGGGAGCGGTACTCGGCGCCGGGCAGGGCGAGCGCGCTGCCGAACACGTATCCGAAGAAGAGCAGGAACACGATCGGCATCGTCTGCGTCATCACGGTGATCGCGGGCGCGTGCAGGACGCGGCGGAGATGGCGGCCGAGGACGGCGGTGCCGTCGTGGACGAGGGCGGTGCTCACGCGGCGAGCTCCTTCCGGTCGGTGAGGCGCAGGAACACCTCGTCGAGGGTGGGTGGACGCAGGGACGCGTCGACGATGAGCACCCCGGCCGCGTCGATCTCGCGGACGATGCGGGGGAGGGTGAGCGTGGTGTCCGTGGTCACCGCGCCGACCGTGCGGCGCTCGGGGTCCAGGTCCGGCGCCGAACCGGTCAGCTGGTCGAGGACGGCCGCGGCGGCTTCGAGCGGCGAGGCGGGGGCGACGACGACCTGGGCGTAGCTGCCGACGAGGGCCTTGAGCGCGGCGGGGGTGCCGCGCTGGGCGACCCGCCCCTCGTCGATCAGGACGATGTCGTCGGCGAGCTGGTCGGCCTCCTCCAGGTACTGCGTGGTCAGCAGCACGGTCGTCCCGTCGGAGGCCAACTCCCGTACGGCGTCCCAGATCTCGTTGCGGCTGTGCGGGTCGAGTCCGGTCGTGGGCTCGTCGAGGAAGAGGACCCGGGGCGGTACGAGCAGACTCGCCGCCAGGTCGAGCCTGCGCCGCATGCCGCCGGAGTACGTGCGGGCGGGCCGCCCGGCGGCCGCGGTGAGGCCGAACCGTTCCAGGAGCTCGTCGGCGCGGGAGCGCGGCGCGCGCAGGAGGCGGGCGAAGAGCCGCAGGTTCTCGGCGCCCGTCAGGTCCCCGTCGACCGAGGCGTACTGCCCGGTGACCGCGATCCGCTTCCGTACCCCTGCCGGGTCGCGCACCACGTCGTGGCCTGCGACCCGCGCGCTCCCCGCGTCGGGCCGGGTGAGGGTGGTGAGGACGCGGACGGCGGTGGTCTTGCCGGCGCCGTTCGGCCCGAGGACGCCGCAGACCGAGCCCTCGGGGACGGCGAGGTCGAGCCCGCGGAGGGCGTGGACCTCGCCGTACCGCTTCTGCAGACCCTCACTAAGTACAGCGTACGTAGTCGTCATGGCCGTGACCCTACCCCACTACGTACGGTGTACGTAACTACGATGGAGGCGAGGTGATGATCCATGGCGGGCCGAGCGGCCGAACCGGAAGTGATCTGGGCGCGGCCCGAGCGCGCGGGCCGAGGCCCCAAACCGGCGTACAGCCGGCGGGACGTCGTGGACGTGGCCGTCCGCATCGCCGACGCCGACGGCATCGACGCGGTCTCCATGCGCCGCATCGCCGCCGAACTCGGCTGCGGCACCATGTCGCTCTACAACTACGTCCCCCGCAAGGAGGACCTGTACGAGCTGATGGTCGACGCCGTCAGCGGCGAGTACGAGCTGCCCGAGGAGCCCAGCGGCGACTGGCGCGCCGACATGACCGGCATCGCCCACCAGAGCCGCGCGATCATGTACCGGCACCCCTGGCTCCCCCGGACCATGACCACCGCCTACGGGTTCAGCCCGAACGCCCTGGCCTTCCTGGAGTGGTGCATGGCCAGCCTGTCCCCGCTGGACATCCCCGCCGGGCTGAAGATGCAGCTGATCGCCATGATCAACGGCACGGTCATGGCGACCGTCGCCAACGAGCACGCCATCGCCGAGCGGGCCCGGGGACTGCCCTGGTCCGAGGCGGAGGAGCAGGCGGTGCGCGCCGCCTATCTGGGAAGCCGGCTGGCGAGCGGGCGGTATCCGCACCTCGCGGAGCTGTTCGCCGAGGCGCCCGCCGCCCCGATCGACGCGGACGCGGTCTTCGCGCTGACCATCGCCCGGCTTCTGGACTCGTTCGCGCCCGGGGAGCCTTCGGCGGGCGAATCGGCGGGTCCCGTCACAGGAGCATGAACTGCCCCTCCGGGCCCTCCTCCTGATGGTCCAGCACGGACGCGGGGCGGCGGGCCCGGGCGGGCGGCGGCAGGATTCCGGCCGCCCGCAGCTCCTCGGCTCCCACGCTCTGCGGCGCTTCCGCCGCGAACACGGCGCGCTCCGGCTCCCGCGAGCCGAGCAGCGCGAGCACCGTGATCAGCTCCAGGAGCTCCGAGGTCCACTCCTGCGGCCAGGCCGCAGGACCGATCGCCTCCAGCGAACCGGGTTCCGGTACGGCGGTCCGGTGCGCGAACCACTGCTCGAGGACCCGTACCCCGCCGACCCGGAACTCCCAGGCCGCCGCCGGCACGGGGGAGATCCGGCCCTCGTCGAGGCAGAGGGTCTCGTCCCCCTCGTCGTACGTCATCTCCGCGGGGCACGCCGGGACCGCCGCCCGCACATAGGGGCGGCGTCCGCCCGGCAGCCTCGGTTTCGTCCCGCTCAGGGCGCCCCGCGCCTGGACGTCGACCAGCTCCCGGCCGAGCGCCACGCCCGCCGCCCAGACCCGCGGGTCCCCGGGGAGCGGCACCCGGCACCCGGCGGGGGAGGGGCGGGCCGCCGCCACGGTCCACGCGAGCCACTCGTGGGCGTCGACCGCGCGCCCGTACCGTTCCCCGAGGAACGCGAGGAGACCCGGCGCGAGATTGGGCTCCCGGCCCCCGGGGCGCCGGAACAGTGGCCGGATGCGGCCCGGCCGGCCGGCGGGGGAGCGGCCCTCCGGCAGTGCGGCCGTCACGAGGAGCGCGGGGCCGGCGGCCCCCGGCGCGTACCCCTGCTCGACCGCGAAGAGCTGCGGTGCGCCGGCGACCCGCCACAGCTCGGGGCGGGCGGTGTCGATCAGCCGGTGGTCGGGCAGCAGCCACTGCTCGTCGTACGGCCCGCGCGCGATCCGTACGGGGTCCGGGCAGCGGCCCGGGTCGCGCGACCACCGGGCGGTCCCGGTGCGCTGTCCGGGCAGCGCGGCGACCGTACTCGCCGGGGTCCGCGCCCGGCTGGGCCGGAACAGGGCCTCCCGCTCGGCCCCCTCGGCGGCGACGAGCCGGTCCCAGCGGGCCCGCAGGGTCCGCACGTCCGGCGCCGCGATCCACGGACGGCCGAAGCGCAACGGCGCCACGGACCACGGCATGAGGTCGTCGAGGAGGGGCGGGTCGGCGTCGTGCGCTCCGGGAGCTTCCGTCACGCCCCGCATGCTAACGAGGGCGCTCCGTGGGCATCCAGCGTCGGCGGGATTCCGGCGCCGACGCGATTCCGGCGCCGGCCGTGGTGCGGCGCGCCTCTCCCGCGGGATGCGGCGCTCCCGCCCGTCAGTGCGCCTCCACCGTCACCGTGAAGGAGAAGCGGTCGCCCCGGTAGCGGATGCGGGCCACGTCGACGACCCTGCCGTCCTCGTCGTAGGTCACACCGGTGTAGTGGAGGATCGGCGACAGCAGCGGTACCTGGAGCAGGGCGGCGGTCTCCGGATCGGCGAGCCGCGCCTCGACCGTGTCGGTGATGCGGCTGATCCGCACCCCGACGACGTCCCGCAGCACCTTCGTCATCGGCCACCGCTCCAGATCGGCCGGGTCGATCGCGGCGGCGAGCTCGGGACGCACGGCGTTCTCCGCCCAGTTGGTCGGCTCCCCGGTCTCGCCGTCGCGCCGCAGCCGCCGGTACGCCACGATCTCCGTCAGGTCGGGGAAGTGCTCCGCGAGCTCACCCGGCACCGGGGCGGCGCCGTGGCCGAGAACCGTCGTCAGCTCGCCCGACTGCTGGGCCACGATCGCGTCGATCGAGCCGAGCAGCCGGCGCGGGGTGGAACGCCGGGCACCCGGCTCGATGAAGGTCCCGCGCCGCCGGTGCCGGCTGATCAGGCCCTCCTCCTCCAGCTCCTTGAGGGCCTGGCGCATGGTCAGCACGCTCACGCCGTAGTGGGCGGCGAGCTGCTCCTCGGTGGGCAGCCGCAGCGAGGCGTCGGGCGTGCGGCCCAGTATCGAGGCGCGCAGCGACTGCGATACCTGGTACCAGAGCGGCAGCTTGCGGTTCAGGACCAGCGAGTCGGGTGCGAAGGCGGTCACGGGTTCTCCGTACGAAGGCTACGGGCTTACGGCCGAGACACTACGGCCGAAAGTGGCGCTCAAGACCCTGCCATACGTCGTCGTACCCCTGCTGCAGATGGTCGGCCTCGGCCGCCTGCGGGGTCACGGTCACCGGCCAGCGGGTCTCGAACATGAAGGCCAGACCGTCGTCGATCTTCTGCGGCCGGAGCTCGGCGGCGCTGGCCCGGTCGAAGGTCTCCCGGTCGGGGCCGTGCGCCGACATCATGTTGTGCAGCGAACCGCCGCCGGGCACGAAACCCCCCTTCCCGGCCGTCTTCGCGTCGTACGCGCCCTCGATCAGGCCCATGTACTCGCTCATCACGTTCCGGTGGAAGTACGGCGGACGGAACGTGTCCTCACCGACCAGCCAGCGCGGCGCGAAGACCACGAAGTCCACTCCCGCGAGCCCCGGGGTGTCGGAGGGGGAGGTGAGGACGGTGAAGATCGACGGGTCGGGGTGGTCGTACGAGATCGTCCCGATGACATTGAAACGGTGCAGGTCGTAGACGTACGGGGTGTGGTTGCCGTGCCAGGCGACGACATCGAGCGGGGAGTGGCCGTACGTCGCCGACCAGAGGTTGCCGCAGTACTTGTTGACCACCTCCACCGGACCCTCGACGTCCTCGTACGCGGCGACCGGGGCCCGGAAGTCGCGGGCGTTGGCCAGTCCGTTGGCGCCGATCGGGCCGAGGTCGGGGAGCTGGAACGGCGCCCCGAAGTTCTCGCAGACATAGCCGCGGGCGGTCTCGTCGAGCAGCTCGACGCGGAAGCGGACCCCGCGCGGGATCAGCGCGACCTCGCCGGGGTGGGCGGCGAGCAGGCCGAGTTCGGTACGCAGGAGCAGACCGCCGCGCTCCGGGACGATCAGCAGCTCACCGTCCGCGTCGCCGAAGACCCGCTCCATGTCGGCGTTGGCGTGGTAGAGATGCACGGCCATGCCGGTGCGCTGGGTCGCGTCGCCGTTGCCGCCGAGGGTCCACAGACCGGCCAGCCAGTCGGTGCCGGGCGCCGGCTCGGGCAGCGGGTCCCAGCGGAGCCGGTTCGGGTCGGGCACGGTCTCGGTGAACGGCGTGCCGCGCAGCGTCCCGTTGTCGATCCGGGTGAACGGCGGGTGCGCGGCCGAGGGGCGGATCCGGTAGAGCCAGGAGCGCCGGTTGTGGGCCCGCGGCTCGGTGAAGGCGCTGCCGCTGAGCTGCTCGGCGTAGAGCCCGAGCGGTGCGCGCTGCGGCGAGTTGCGGCCGTGCGGCAGCGCGCCGGGGATCGCCTCCGAGCTGTGCTCGTTGCCGAAACCGGTGCTGTATCCGAGCGTCTCGGCCGTCTTCCTGGCCTGCTCCGTGGTCATCGCCCGCTCCTGTCCTGAGCCCGCAAGGGAATCCTATGCATGACCGTAGGATTCCGCGCGCCTTCCGTCAACGGGGCGACGGGCGGGCAGTTGTCGGGTGCGCGGAAATCAGGTGCCGCACGAGGGGGTCAAAAAAGATGAACAATGCTCTACTCTCACGCGCATGTCCTGGACCCGAAGGTTCGTTCTCGCGCTCACGGCCGTGCTCGCGGCACTCGCCGCGACCCTGCTCACCGCACCCGGGGCCCAGGCCCACGAGGAGCGGCCCGTCACCTTCCCCGACGGCTCCGGCAGCGTGCCGAAGCTCCGCACCGGGGAACCCGACCTCCTCGTCTGCAAGACCGACCGGACCGACTTCGCCCGCCGCGTCTCCGGCTTCCCCGCCACCCTCAAGGCCCGCAACCTCGCCCTCTTCGAACGCTGCGCCCGCAGCGGCTACCGCCACCTCCAGCAGGCCGTCGACGCCGTCGACCGGCCCGGCCTCACCATCGCGATCCTCCCCGGCCTCTACGAGGAGGAGCCCTCCCTGCCGCCGCCGGCCGGAGCCTGCGCCACCCTCAAGGCACCCAAGTCCGCCCTCGGCTACCAGATCCTCAGCTACGAGCAGCAGCGGCAGTGCCCGCACAACCAGAACCTCGTCGCCATCCTCGGCAAGAAGAACCTCCAGATCGAGGGCACCGGGGCCTCCCGGCTCGACGTCGTCATCGACGCCAAGTACCGGAAGCTCAACGCCGTGCGCGCCGACGGCACCGACGGCGTCTACTTCCGCAACTTCACCGCCCAGCGCACCACGTTCAACTCGCTCTACGTCCTCGCCGCCGACGGCTTCGTCATCGACGACGTCCTCACCCGCTGGAACGACGAGTACGGCTTCCTCACCTTCGCCTCCGACCACGGCCTCTACAAGAACTGCGAGTCCTACGGCAACGGCGACTCCGGCATCTACCCCGGCTCGGCCTCCAACATCAACAACGACCGCGGCTACGACGTCCCCCGCTACTCCATCGAGATCACCGGCTGCCGCAGCCACCACAACATGGTCGGCTACTCCGGCACCGCCGGAGACTCCGTCTGGGTCCACGACAACGAGTTCGACCACAACATGGGCGGCGCCTCCATGGACTCCGCCTTCCCCGGCCACCCCGGGCTGCCCCAGAACCACGCCCACTTCGAGCGCAACCTGATCCACGACAACAACGCGAACTACTACCCCTACGTCGCCGACGGCACCTGCGCCAAACCGCCCGTCGACCGCGGCTACGAACAGGGCGTCGTCTGCCCCCAGATCTCCATGCCCCCCGGCACCGGCATCATCACCGCCGGCGGCAACTGGAACCTCTACGAGAACAACTGGGTCTACGGTCACCAGCGCGCCGCCTTCTTCCTCAGCGCCGTCCCCGCCTTCATCCGCGGCGAGTCCGCCTGGGGCAAGCAGACCGACACCTCCCACCACAACCGCTACGCGGACAACCACCTCGGCGTCGACAAGGCCGGCAACTCCCGCCCCAACCGCAGCGACGTCTGGTGGGACGGCCAGGGCGGCGGCAACTGCTGGCAGACCGACGCCGGAGCCGCCAGCCCCGGCGCCCTGCCCGGCTGCGGCGCCCGCCGCGGCGACGTCTCCGGCAACACCGACCGCCTCGTCGGCGAACCCGTCAAGCTCGCCCAGCTCCTCGTCTGCGCCGACTACAACGTCCAGGCCCGCCGCCTCCCGGCCGGCTGCGACTGGTACGGCTCCCGCGGCATCCAGCGCGTCGAGACCCAGCTCGCCCTCGGCAGCGCCCTCGTCCTCGCCCTGGCGGGCTTCGCCCTCTGGCGGCGCCGCCTCCGCGGCAGCCGGCTCGCCGCCGTCGCCTCCCTCCTCGGCCTGGCCGGCCTGGCCCTCGACGTGACCGGCTCGACCCTGGCCCTCACCCCGACCGCCGTCCCGGCCCTCGCGCTGCTCCTCACCGGCCTGTGGTGGACCCTCCTGGGCCTCGCCCTCCGTCCCACCCGCCCGGTCCTCGCCTGGACCACCGTGGCCCTCGGGGCCCTCACCCTCCTCGACGCCTTCGACAAGGCGGTCCTGATGGTCCCGGGCATCCCCGTCAGCCCGGCCTGGCTCCGCCTCCTCCTCGGCGTGGTCTGGGTCCTCTGGGCCGTCGTCGCCGCCGGCGCCCGCACCCAGAACCCGACCCCCGAACCCCCGTCCACCCCCGAAGCCGACGCGGCAGGCGACGCCGACTCGGCAGCCGAAGCCCAACCGGCAGCCGAGCAGCTGTCCGGCTCCGGCTCCGGGCCTGGCTCCGCCCCCACGTCCGGCTCCGGGCGCGCCCCCGCCCCCGGTTCCGCGCGCGCCGAGGGCCGACCGGGCGAGGAGGGGACGGCGTGACCCGCACGCGGCGGGCCGCGCCCCGCCTCCCCCTCGCGCCCCTGGCGCTCGTCCTGGCCGCCGCCCTGGCCCTCGCGGGCTGCGGCGGCCGGGCCACCACCCACCACAAGCCCGGAACCAGCCACCAGGAGGACACCGGGAGCAGCGGCACCCTGCTCCCGGGCCGGGACGAGGCCGGGCACCGGCTCAGGGAACTGCCCGCGGCGGACGCGCCCACCGTCCGGGCCGAAGCCCTCCCCGACAGCGAGGGCGGCTGGAACGTCCACCTCGTCGTGGAGAGGTTCCGCTTCACCCCCGAGAGCACCGGCGGCGCGGCCCTCCCGGGCCGCGGCCACGCGCGCCTCCTCGTCGACGGCCGGGAGACCGCCCGCCTCTACGGCCCCTGGGGGTACGTCCCGCCCGGCGCCCACACCCTGACCGTCCGGCTCCACGCCGACGACCACACGGTCTGGGCCGTCGCCGGCGCCCCCGTCCAGGCCACCCTCCGCCTGGGCACCGGCCCCACCACCTCCGGCCCCGGCCGCACGGCCACCTCTCCTCCGACCACCTCCCCTCCCGTCACCTCCCCGAGCCCGCGCCCGACCTCTTCCCCCGCGCCCGACCCCGGCCGCACCGTCACCATCACCATCACCGGCAAGACCGTCGCACCACCCCCTTCCCGCATCGAGCTGAAGAAGGGCGAACGCCTCACCCTCCGCGTCACCGGCGACCGCGCCGACACCGTCCACGTCCACGGCTACGACCGTGAACTGCCCCTCGTCCCGGGCACGCCCGCGACCCTCAGCCTCACCGTCGACCGCACCGGTCTCTTCGAGGTGGAGACCCACGAGTCCGGACTCGTGCTGACCCAACTCGTCGTCCGATGACCGGCACTCCCACCCAGGCGGCCGCCCAGGCCGCCTGGGGCGCCGGGGCCGAGGTCGCCCAGACCCCCGCCCCCACACTCGGAACACCGCTCGCCCACGGCGTGGGCTCACAGCACGACCTCCCCCTCTCGCCGTTCTACGCCTACGCCGGTGCCTTCGCCGCGCTCCTCATCTCCTTCCTCGCCCTCGGCCTGCTCTGGTCCACCTCCCGCTTCCGCGGGGACCGGTCGGGACGCCCGCTCCCCGCCGCCCTCCAGCGGGTGGCCGACGCGCCGGCCACCCGTACCGCCCTCCGCCTCCTCGGCGCCGCCGGCGCCCTCGTCGTCCTCCTCCACCTCCTCCTCGGCCCGGACGACCCGGACCGCAACCCCGCCCCCGGCGCCCTCTACGTCCTGCTCTGGGTCGGACTCGTCCCCGCCTCCCTCCTCCTCGGCCCCGTCTGGCGCCTCCTCAACCCCCTGCGCGCCCTCCACTCCCTTCACCCGCCGCGGACTCCCCGCCCCCTTCCCGCCGCCGTCGGCATCCGCCCCGCCGCCCTCGGGCTGCTCCTCTTCACATGGCTCGAACTCGTCGTCCCCGACAACACCGCCACGGCCACCCTCCTCGTCGCCCTCGCCGTCCACACCTCCGTCCAACTGCTCGGCGCCGCCCGCTACGGCGCCACCTGGTTCGCCCACGCCGACCCCTTCGAGGTCTACTCCTCCCTCCTCGCCCGGCTCTCCCCACTGGGCCGTCGCGCCGACGGCCGGCTCGTCCTCCGCTCCCCCTTCCACGGCCTCGACGCCACCCCGCAGACCCCCGGCCTCGTCGCCACCGTCTGTGTCCTCCTCGGCTCCACCGCCTACGACGGCCTCTCCGACAACCCCCGCTGGATCACCACCCTCCAGACCTCACCCCTCGGACCCACCCCCACGGCCACCCTCGGCCTCCTCGCGGCCGTCGCCCTCGCCGCCGCCTGCTACGGACTCTGCGCGGGCGCCCTCCGCCTCATGAACCGCACCGTCACCACCCCGCTCACCTCCTTCGCCCACTCGCTCCTGCCCATCGCCCTCGGCTATCTCGTCGCCCACTACTTCTCGCTCTTCGTCACCGAAGGGCCACGCACAGTCATCTTGGCAGGCGGCACTGACAACGCCCTCGCACCCGCCCCACCACTGGGCCCCGGGGGTCTCGCGACCCTCCAGGTCTCGGCGATCGTCACCGGTCACGTCCTCGGCGTGATCGCCGCCCACGACCGCTCGGTGCGCCTGTTCCCGCCCGACCGCGCCGTCGCCGGGCAGCTCCCGCTGTTCGTGCTGATGATCGCGTACACCCTCGGCGGCATCGGCCTGCTCATCGCCTGAAGCCGACATCCGTCGCCCGACCGTCCGACCGCCCGACGGGAGCGGCATCATGGTCCCCGTGCCCCAGACGCGACCCCAGACCCCGCCCGTCCTCCGACGCGCCCCTGTCCAGCAGCGGAGCGCCGAGCGGCTCGCCCGCATCCTCGACGCCTGCGCCGTCCTGCTCGACGAGACCGGGTACGAGCAGCTGAGCACCCGCGCCGTCGCCGGCCGCGCCGGAGTCCCCATCGGCTCCGTCTACCGCTTCTTCGGCAACAAGCGGGCGATGGTCGCCGCCCTCGCCCACCGCAACCTCGACGAGTACGCCCGGCGGATCTCGGACCGCTTCGCCGAGGCGCCCTTCCTCGACGCGCACGGGGCCATCGACGGTGTCCTGGACGAGTTCATCGCGATGAAGCGGACCGTCCCCGGCTTCGCGCTCGTCGACTTCGGCGTGCCCGCCGCCGCCCCCGGCGAGAACTCCGCCGGCCGCGACGCCGAGGAGCCTGCCGGCGGCCGCGAGGGCCGCGCCGGGGACGCCACCGAGGGGAGTGGCGGAAGCCCGGCAGGAAGCGACCTCGAGGACCCCAACCGGCTGGTCGCCGAGCGGATCTGCGCCCTGCTCGCCACCCATCTCAGCCGCCCCGCCGACGACGACCTGCGGCGGAAGGTCCTGGTCGGCGTCGAGACCGCCGACGCCCTCGTCCGGCTCGCCTTCCGCACCGACCCGGCCGGCGATCCGGCGCTCGTCGACGAGACCCGCCAACTGCTCTACGCCTACCTGGCGCCCTCGCTCGGGTAACCTCCCGCGCACCCCTCCCGTACGTGCCTACCGGTCGGTATGCTCGGCGCCACCCGACGCCGCCCCAGGGAGACTCCATGTCCACCGCCCTGCGCATCTGTCCCCTCTGCGAAGCGACCTGCGGACTCACCCTGACGATCGAGGGGACCCGCGTCACCGGGGCGCGCGGCGACCGCGACGACGTCTTCAGCCGGGGCTTCATCTGCCCCAAGGGCGCCGCCTTCCCCGAGATCGACGCCGATCCGGACCGGCTGCGCGGCCCCCTGGTCCGCAAGGACGGCCGGCTCCGCGAGGCCACCTGGGAAGAAGCCTTCGACACGATCGCCGCCAGAATTCGCCCGCTGATGGAGGAGTACGGCCCCGATGCCGTGGGTATCGTCCTGGGCAACCCCAATGTGCACACGATCGCCGGCGCCCTCTACCCACCCCTGCTGATCGGCGCGGTGCGCACCCGGAACCTCTTCACGGCGTCCACGCTCGACCAGATGCCCAAGCACGTCTCCAGCGGCCTGCTGTTCGGAGACCCGTTCGCCGTCCCCGTGCCGGACCTGGACCGCACCGATCACCTGCTGATCCTCGGAGCCAACCCGCTGGACTCCAACGGCAGCCTGTGCACGGCGCCCGACTTCCCCGGCCGGCTCAAGGCGCTCCGGCGGCGCGGCGGCACCCTCACCGTCGTCGACCCCCGGCGCACCCGCACCGCCCGGCTCGCCGACCGCCACGTCGCGATCCGCCCCGGCACCGACGCGCTCCTCCTCGCCGCCCTCGCGAACACCCTCTTCGAGGAGGGACTCACCGACCTCGGCCCGCTCGCCGCCCATGTGGAGGGGGCCGAGGAGGTACGGGCGGCGATGGCGGAGTTCACCCCCGAGGCCGTCGCCGAGGCCTGCGACGTGGACGCGGACACCATCCGCGCCCTCGCCCGGGAGCTGGCCGCCGCGCCCACCGCCGCCGTCTACGGGCGGATGGGCAGCTCCACCGTCGAACACGGCACCCTCGCCAACTGGCTCGTCGACGTCCTCAACATCCTCACCGGCAACCTCGACCGGCCCGGCGGCGCACTCTTCCCCCTGTCCGCCACCGCGCCCGCCCCGCGCCCCGCCGCGCCCGGGAAGGGGTTCGCCCTCGGCCGCCGGCACAGCAGGGTCTCCCACCACCCCGAGGTCAAGGGGGAGTTGCCCCTCGTCGCACTCGCAGAGGAGATCGAGACGCCGGGGGAGGGGCGCGTCCGGGCGCTGATCACCATCGCCGCCAACCCCGTCCTGTCCGCCCCCGACGGCGACCGCCTGGACGCGGCCCTCGCCTCCCTCGACCTCATGATCGCCGTCGACCCCTACCTCAACGAGACCACCCGCCACGCCGACGTCCTGCTGCCGCCGCCCCCGCCGTCCCGCAGCGCCCACTTCGACTACGCCTTCAACAACTTCGCCGTACGCAACCAGGTCCGCTACACCCCCGCCGCCCTGCCTCTCGAAGCGGACCGCATGGACGAGTGCGAGATCCACGCGCGGCTGGTCCTGGCCGTGTCGGGGATGCACGGCGCCCCGCCGTCCGCCGTCGACCAGCTCGCGATCGACACCACCCTGGCCAAGGCCGTGACCCAGGAGCACTCGCCCGCCCACGGCGCGGACCCCCGGGAGTTCGCGGCCCGGCTGACCGGGGACACCGGACCCGAGCGCCGGCTCGACCTCATGCTCCGCCTCGGCCCGTACGGGCTCACCCTCGACGAGCTGCGGGCGCACCCGCACGGCCTGGACCTCGGCCCGTTGGAGCCGCGCGTGCCCCAGCTGCTCAAGACCCGCAGCGGCCGGATCGAGCTGTTCCCCGCGCCCCTGGCCGCCGACCTGCCCCGGCTGGGGGCCGCGCTGCACGCCGTACCCGACCCGGGAACCCTCCGGCTCGTCGGGCGCCGCCACCTGCGCTCCAACAACAGCTGGCTGCACAACACCCCGGTGCTCGGCGGGGGGTCGAACCGGTGCACCCTCCTGGTGCACCCCGAGGACGCGGCCCGGCTGAGGCTGACCGACGGCGGCCTCGCCCGGGTGAAGGGCGAGGGCGGTGAGCTGGAGGTGCCGGTCGAGGTGAGCGACGCCGTGCGGCCGGGTGTGGTGAGCATCCCGCACGGCTGGGGCCACGACCGGACCGGCTCCCGGCTCTCGGTGGCGTCCACGCGCCCCGGCGTCAACGTCAACCAGTTGCTGGACGGCTCCCGGCTCGACCCCCTGTCGGGCACCGCCGTGCTGAACGGCTTCCCGGTACAGGTCTCGCCCCTCCGGCCGGAGGTCTGACCGACCCCTCGACCGGAGCTCCGGACGACCCGGCAGCCGGCCCCGTCTTCGGCCCGCAGCCGTCCCCGCCCGAGGTGCTGTTCTGATCACCACCGCCTTGACCTGGGGTTTTGCTCGTATTGCTCACGCGTCAACATCTTGTTAACGGCAGAAGAGGGCACCTACCGTCATGCGGACCGCCGCTCGGCGGCAGTTCAACGGTGAACGTGAGGTGTCCTCCATGCTGACCGTCCTCGGCTTCGCCATGATCGCGACCTTCCTGGTCCTGATCATGATGAAAAAGATGTCGCCGATCGCGGCGCTCGTACTCATTCCCGCGCTCTTCTGCGTCGCGGTCGGACAGGGGGCCCAGCTCGGCGACTACGTCATCGAAGGAGTCGGCAAGCTGGCGCCGACGGCCGCGATGCTGATGTTCGCGATCGTCTACTTCGGTGTGATGATCGACGTCGGTCTCTTCGACCCGATCGTCCGGGGCATCCTGCGCTTCTGCAAGGCCGATCCGGTGCGGGTCGTCGTGGGTACGGCGGTGCTGGCCGCGATCGTCTCGCTCGACGGCGACGGTTCCACCACCTTCATGATCACCGTCTCGGCGATGTATCCGCTGTACAAGCGGCTCGGGATGAGCCTGGTGGTCATGACGGGTGTCGCCGCGACCGCCAACGGCGTCATGAACACCCTGCCCTGGGGTGGCCCGACGGCCCGTGCCGCGACCGCCCTGAAGCTGGACGCCGCCGACATCTTCGTCCCGATGATCCCCGCGCTCGGTGTCGGCCTGCTCTTCGTCTTCGTCCTCGCGTACGTCCTCGGCCGCCGTGAGCGCAAGCGCATCGGCTACCTCACGCTGGACGAGGCCCTGGTGCCGGAGACCGAGACCGTGCTGGTCGGCACGGGCGGCGGCGGCGGTAGCACGGACACGCCGGCGAAGAAGCCGGGCGCCGGTACGGGTGCCGCCGCCGGTGCCGGTGGGGGCGAGGACGCGCAGGCCGACGAGGGCTTCCAGGGGCTCGACCCCGAGCGGGCGACGCTGCGACCCAATCTGTACTGGTTCAACGCCGGTCTGACGGTCGCGCTGCTCGCCGCGATGATCCTCGAACTGATGCCGATCCCGGTGCTGTTCCTCCTCGGCGCGGCCCTCGCGCTGACCGTGAACTACCCGAACATGACCGAGCAGAAGGCGCGGATCGCCGCTCACGCCGACAACGTCCTCAACGTCTCCGGCATGGTGTTCGCCGCCGCCGTCTTCACCGGTGTCCTCACCGGTACGGGCATGGTCAAGCACATGGCCGACTGGCTGGTCGGCGCCATCCCCGCCGGCATGGGCCCGCACATGGCGCTGGTCACCGGTGTGCTGAGCCTCCCGCTCACGTACTTCATGTCGAACGACGGCTTCTATTTCGGTGTGCTGCCGGTCCTCGCCGAGGCGGGTGCGGCGCACGGCGTCTCGCCGCTGGAGATCGCGCGGGCGTCGCTGGTCGGCCAGGCGCTGCACATGTCGAGCCCGCTGGTGCCCGCCGTGTACGTCCTCGTCGGCATGGCGAAGGTCGAGTTCGGCGACCACACCAAGTTCACGGTCAAGTGGGCCGCGCTGACCTCGCTGGTCGTGCTCGCGGCGGGAATCCTCTTCGGAATCATCTGACGCGGAAGCCGGACCGGCCCGCGCGGAAGCCGGACCGGCCCGCGCGGAAGCCGGACCGGCCCGCGCGGAAGCCGGACCGGCCGCACGGAGCCGGACCGGCCCGCCCCGCACGGGGTCTGAACCGGTCGGGGTCCCGCCCCGCGCAGGGGCTGAGCCGGACGGGCGACTTGGGAGGGTGGCGAGGGCATGTCGCCACCCTCTGTCGCAGCTTCGTCACGGATAGTCCGATTATCGGCTCATCACTGACGATGCCCCTCCGGAGGCCCCCGCATGACCGCTCGTACCACCCGTCCCCTCGCCGTGACCGCCACCGCCGCCGTGCTCGCCCTCGGTGGCCTCTCGCTCGCCGGCGCCCCGGCCGCCTTCGCCGCCCCCGGCGACAACGGCGACGTGAAGATCCACAAGGTGGGCACGCCCTTCGACTCCCAGGCCAACGAGCCGAAGGTCTGCAAGTTCTACCTGGCGGCGTTCAACTTCGACTCGCTGGAAGAGGTCGACTGGGAGATCAGCCCCCAGCCACCCAAGGCCGACGACCCGCAGCTCAGCGGCCACATCACCCTCGGCGGCACCGGCAAGGGGCACACCGGCCCGCTGTCGCTGCCCAGCGGCCAGTACAAGCTCGTCTGGACCTTCGCGGGCGAGAACGGAGCCGGCAAGCAGAAGGTCTTCAAGGTCGAGTGCCCCGGTGACGTCATCACCAACCCGCCGACGACCGGCGGCAACGGCACCGGCGGTCCCGGCGGACACGGCCACGGCAAGCCCCCGCACGGCCCGGTCGGCGCGGGCGGCGGCGGCAGCGCGGTGATCGCCGCCGAGGACTCCTCCGCCTTCGGCATCGGGGCCGCCGTCGCGGCCGGTCTCGCCGGTACGGCCGGACTGGTCCTGATCCGCCGCTCGCGCCGCCGCGACGATGGCGCCGCGTAGGGCATCGGTGCCGCGTAGGCCGTCGCGCGTCGCGCGCAGGCGTCGGCGCCTGTTCCGGCTCGCCAGGACCGTGACGGTGACCGTGGTCCTGGTGACCGGGGGCGTCTGGTGGGCCGGGGGCGAGGATCCGGCCGCCGGACAGCTCGCCGCCGGCCCGGCCGCGCCCGGCGGGACCGGGGCGCAGGCGGTGGCCGGGGCGCCGGCCGCGCTGGACCACAAGGCGAAGCCCCGGGAGGGTGCGCCGGGCCATGCCCCGGCGCCCGCCCGGCCGAAGGCCGCGCCGAGGCCCGTACCCCCGCCCTCGCCGCTGGCCCGTTCGCGTCCCACCGCCGTCGCCGTCCCGGCCATCACCATCGAGGCGCCGGTGACGGAACTCGCTCTGGACGCGGCGGGCCGGCTCGGGACGCCGCCCGTCGACAACCCCCGGGTCGTCGGCTGGTACGCGAAGGGGGTCAGTCCGGGGGAGCGCGGGACCGCCGTGGTCGTCGGCCACCGCGACACCCGTACCGGGCCGGCCGTCTTCCTCAACCTCGACTCGCTCAGCCCCGGCAACACGGTCCGGGTCGCCCGCGCGGACGGCAGGGTCGCCGTCTTCACCGTCGACCGCGTCCGTACGTACGCCAAGGCCGACTTCCCCGACAAGGAGGTGTACGGCGCCACCGGGCGGCCCGAACTGCGGCTGCTGACCTGCGGAGGTGCCTTCGACCGCACGAAGGGCTACGAGGCGAACATCGTCGTCTTCGCCCACCTCACCGACATCGCCCGGAAGATCTGACCCGCGAGCACCCCGAAGAAGCGGGTCGCTCGACGACGAGGACCCGCACCGGTTCCGACGGACACCAGCCGCTCCGTCGGCCCCGCCCCGCCGCGTCCGGCGGCCCGCACCACCCGGTGCGCGCCCCGGGCGCGGCTCCGTGTCCGGCCGCCCCGCGCCGGATCCGGCTCGACACGGAGACCTGGCCCACGTTCCGACGCCCTGGCGCCCGAAAACTAACAGCGCTAGTTTGGTGCGGACGGTGAACCGGTCGCCGACGCACCCGTCGGCAGCGTGAGGAGACAGCGGATGAAGGCGCACGACGCGATGTACATCGGCGGGGAGTGGCGCCCCGCCGCCGGCTCCGACACGATCGCCGTGATCAACCCGGCGGACGAGCAGGTCATCGGCCATGTGCCGGCCGGCACCGCCGAGGACGTCGACGCCGCCGTACGCGCCGCCCGCGCCGCCCTGCCCGGCTGGGCCGCGACCCCGCCCGCCGAGCGCGGAGCCCGTATCGCCGCCCTGCGCGACGCGCTCGCCGCCCGCGCGGAGGAGATCGCCGCCACCGTCACCGCCGAACTCGGCGCCCCGCCGCAGCTCGCCGCCGCCGTGCACGCCGGACTGCCGATCGCCGTGGCCGGCTCGTACGCGGAACTGGCCGCCGCCCACCCCTTCGAGGAGAAGGTCGGCAACTCCACCGTCTACGCCGAGCCGGTCGGCGTCGTCGGGGCCATCACCCCCTGGAACTACCCGCTCCACCAGATCGTCGCCAAGGTCGCCCCGGCCCTCGCCGCCGGCTGCGCCACCGTCCTCAAGCCCGCCGAGGACACCCCGCTCACCGCCCAGCTCTTCGCCGAGGCCGTCCACGAGGCCGGGCTGCCCGCCGGAGTGTTCAACCTGGTCACCGGCCTCGGCCCGGTCGCCGGCCAGGCGCTCGCCGAGCACCCGGACGTCGACCTCGTCTCCTTCACCGGCTCCACCGCCGTCGGCCGCCGCATCGGCGCCCTCGCGGGCGGTGCCGTCAAGCGGGTCGCCCTCGAACTCGGCGGGAAGTCCGCCAACGTGATCCTGCCGAGCGCCGACCTCGCCAAGGCCGTCGCCGTCGGCGTCGCCAACGTCATGTCCAACTCCGGGCAGACCTGCAGCGCCTGGACCCGGATGCTGATCCCCGCCGACCGGTACGAGGAGGCGGTGGCGCTGGCCGTCGAGGCCGTCGCCAAGTACGTCCCCGGCGAGCGCGTCGGCCCGCTGGTCAACGCCAAGCAGCAGCAGCGCGTCCGCGGCTACATCGAGAAGGGGATCGAGGAGGGTGCCCGGCTCGTCGCCGGCGGCCCCGAGGCCCCGCGCGAGACCGGCTACTACGTCTCCCCGACCGTCTTCGCCGACGTCACCCCCGAGATGACCATCGCCCAGGAGGAGATCTTCGGCCCGGTCGTCTCCCTCCTCCGGTACGAGGACGAGGACGAGGCCCTCGCCCTCGCCAACGGCACCGTGTACGGCCTCGCCGGGGCCGTCTGGGGCGAGCCCGAGGCGGCCGTCGCCTTCGCCCGCCGCATGGAGACCGGCCAGGTCGACATCAACGGCGGCCGGTTCAACCCGCTCGCCCCCTTCGGCGGCTACAAGCAGTCGGGCGTCGGCCGCGAACTCGGCGCGCACGGCCTCGCCGAGTACCTCCAGACCAAGTCCCTCCAGTTCTGAGCCCCGAGGAGCCTCCCCGTGAGCACGATCCGCGCCGCCGTCCTGCCCGCCGTCGGCTCGCCGCTGGAGATCACCGACATCGAGCTTCCCGAGCCCGGCCCCGGCCAGGTCCGGGTCCGGCTCGCCGCCGCCGGCGTCTGCCACTCCGACCTGTCCCTCTCCGACGGCACCATGCGCGTGCCGGTCCCGGCCGTCCTCGGCCACGAGGGCGCCGGCACCGTCCTCTCCGTCGGCGAGGGCGTCACCCATGTCGCCCCCGGCGACGGGGTCGTCCTCAACTGGGCGCCGTCCTGCGGCGTCTGCCACCCCTGCTCGCTCGGTGAGGTCTGGCTCTGCGCCGACGCCCTCACCGGCACGGCGAACGTCCACGCGCACACCGCGGACGGCACCCCGCTCCACCCCGGCCTCAACGTCGCCGCCTTCGCCGAGGAGACCGTCGTCGCCGCGCGCTGCGTCCTCCCCGCGCCCGACGGAGTGCCGCTCACCGACGCGGCGCTGCTCGGCTGCGCCGTCCTCACCGGCTGGGGCGCCGTCCACCACTCCGCCCGGGTCCGCGCCGGCGAGACCGTCGCGGTGTTCGGCGTCGGCGGCGTGGGCCTCGCCACCCTCCAGGCCGCCCGGATCGCCGGCGCCGCGACGATCGTCGCCGTGGACGTCTCCCCGGAGAAGGAGGAGCTCGCCCGGGCGGCGGGGGCCACCGAGTACGTCGTCGCCTCCGCGACCACCGCCAAGGACATCCGGAAGCTGACGGGGGGCCACGGCGTCGACGTGGCCGTCGAGTGCGTCGGCCGCGCCGTCACCATCCGTACCGCCTGGGAGTCCACCCGGCGCGGCGGCCGGACCACGGTCGTCGGCATCGGCGGCAAGGACCAGCAGGTCACCTTCAACGCCCTGGAGATCTTCCACTGGGGCCGCACCCTCGCCGGTTGCGTCTACGGCAACTCCGACCCGGCCGCCGACCTGCCCGTGCTCGCCGAGCACATCAGGGCCGGCCGCTTCGACCTCGGCGCCCTGGTCACCGAGCGGATCACCCTGGACGGCATCCCCGGCGCCTTCGACAACATGCTCGCTGGCAAGGGCGGCCGGGCGCTGGTCGTCTTCCCCTGATGCCCGGCACCTGACAGCTGACGACGTGCGGGAGCCCGTACCGGCCGAAACCGCCGGTACGGGATCCCGCACGTCGATCAGATGTCGAGCACCAGGCGGTCGCCGCGCGAGCGCCCCACACAGATCATCATCGTCGTCCCCGAGGCCTTCTCGTCGTCCCCGAGGACGGAGTCGTGGTGCTCCGGCGTTCCGGCGATCACCTTCGTCTCGCAGGTGCCGCACCACCCCTCCTCGCAGGAGTACGCGACACCCGGCACCACCTCACGCACGGTGTCGAGCAGGGTCCGCCCGGGCTCCACGCGCAGGATCCGCCCGCTCCGCCGCAGCTCGACCTCGAAAGCGCCCGCGCCGGACGCCTCCGCGACCGGCGGCGCCGCCCCGAACCGCTCCGTGTGCAGCGGCCCGCCCCACCGCTCCTCCACCGCCCGCAGCAGCCCCTCCGGGCCGCAGCAGTACACGGCCGTCCCGGCGGGCAGCCCGCCCAGCACGCCGTCCAGATCGGGCAGCCCCTCCGTGTCCCGCGGGACGAGCGAGACCCCCGGGAGCCCGGCGAGTTCCTCGCGGTACGCCATGGAGGCGAGGCTCCGCCCGCCGTACAGCAGGGACCAGGACCCCGGCGGCAGCGAGCGGACCATCGGCAGCAGCGGGGTGATGCCGATGCCGCCCGCGACGAACAGATACCGCTCGGCGGGCACGAGCGGGAAGCGGTTGAACGGGCCCCGCACCCCGAGGACCGTGCCCTCACCGACCGAGGTGTGGATCTCCTCGGAACCGCCCCGGCCCGCCGGTTCGCGCAGCACCCCGAGCCGGTACGTGCTCCGGTCCGCCGGGTCGCCGCAGAGCGAGTAGTGCCGGACCGCCCCGGACGGCAGGGTCACCTCCAGATGGGCACCCGGCTCCCACGGGGCCAGCACGGCGCCCGTCGGGTCGGAGAGCAGCAGCCCGAGGACGCCCTCGGCCTCCCGGACCACCGAGCGGACCGTCAGTCGGACCATGGACATGGCATCACCTCGAAACTCGGGACGGCGGCAGCAGCGGTTCCGGCCACACCCGGCAGAGCACCCCGTACAGCACGGCGGCGACCGTGAAGGAGGCCGGCAGGCTCAGGTCGACCCCGCCGGTGAGATCGGTCAACGGCCCGGTGTACAGCGGGTTGTTGACCCACAGGATCCCCACGGCCGAGCCCAGGACGAAGGCGGTGACGGCCCGCGGGTTGACCCCGCCGGTGTACCAGTACCGACCGCCGCCGCCGGTGGTGAAGGTGCGCAGCGCCTCGGCGTCGTACCGGCCCCGGTGCAGCACGTAGCCCACGGAGAGCACCGCCGCCCAGGGGGCGACGACCGTCAGCAGCAGCGTCACGAACGCCGACATCGCGTCCATGGCGTCGTACATCACCGCCCCGAGGTACAGCACGGCCGCGGCGAGCAGCGCGACGACCGTGGTGACGGCGGCCCGGGAGGAGCGCCAGAACACCGAGTTGGCGGAGAGCCCGGCCGCGTACAGACAGAGCCCGGCCTGCGGCAGGGTGCCCGCGAAGCCGAACACGACGACCGCCACCGCGAACCAGCCGGGCACCGCGTCCGTCAGGCCCTGGAGCCACGGATCGTCGGGGACCGGGAACAGCGTCGTCACGTACGCGCCGGTGAGCAGCGCCGCGAGACTGCTGAGGAACATCGAGAGCCCGCTCGCCCGCACCACCCGGCCGGTGGGCGTCGAGGCCGGCATGAAGCGGGTGTAGTCGCCCTGGAAGGTGGCGTACGAGAGGGGCACGGTCGCGGACGCGGTCGCCGCGAGCAGCCAGGTGTGCAGGGCGCTGTCCAGCGCGAGCAGCCCGCCGGCGTACCCCGGGTCGAAGTCGGGAGCGAGGACGAGCGCGGTGCCGAGCAGGACCGCGCCGCCGGTGACGGCCGTGACCTTGTACGTGCGGACGAGGGTCTGGTGGCCGCGTACGGCGACCAGCGCGACCGCCGCCGCCGTCACGAACATCGCGGCGGTCAGCGCACCGGGGCCGGTGGGGGTGGAGAACAGCCGGTGCCCGGCGACCATGACGGCCGTGCCGCCCGTCCAGACGGCGATGGCGAAGAAGCCGAGCGCGGTCACCACCGTGAGGAGGTTGCCGACGACCCTGCCCCGCACGCCGAAGTGCGCCCCGCTCGCCACCGGGTCGTTGGTGCCGGTCCGGACGCCGAAGCGGGCGAGCGGCGCGAGCAGCGCCGTGCCGACGGCGACGCCCACCGCGATGGCGCTCGCCGACGCCCACCAGCCCAGGCCGAAGACGACGGGCAGCGCGCCGAGGACGACGGTGCCGAAGGAGAACTGGGCGGAGGGCCAGATCCAGCCGAAGTCGCCGGGTGTCGAGGTGCGTTCGGCCTCGGGCACCGGAGCGATGCCGTCGTGGTCGACCGCCGCACGGGGCGGCGTCGCGGTGGACGCCGCCCCGGTCGGTGTGGTGGTCATGAGGCGCCCCCGGAGGGGGCCGCCCCGGGAGCGTCCTCGCCGGGCAGCACGTCGACGACCCGGAGGGCCGCGCAGCGCGCGCCCGAGGTGCGCTCCCCGCTGGTCAGGTCGAAGGTCGTGTGGTGCAGGGGGCAGGTGATGCGCAGCTTGTCCCCGTCGACCCGGGCGTACTTGAGCCTGCCCCCGCGGTGCGGGCAGACGGCGGCCGCGAGGACCTTGCGGCCGGCGACCTCGACCAGGATCAGTTCCTCGGTCACCTGGCGGACGGCGGGTTCCCCGGACTCCCGCCGCCGCCCGGCGGGCACGGCCGTCATGCGACGGTCTCCCGGGCCCGCGCGATCGCCGTCTCGGTGGCCGTGCCGACGATGTCGGAGGCCAGCCGCACCCCCGCCCAGATCTTGGCCAGGTCGGGTTCGTCGAGGGCGCGGATCGCCGTACGCATGTGACTGCTGTGGTACGAGTCGATGTACAGGTGCTCGGTGTAGTAGGCGTCGTGGACGATCCCGAGGCGCCGCGCCGCACGGGCGAAGCTCTGGAAGGCGTACAGGACGCTGGTCTCGAAGTAGGCGTACGCGCCCAGGAAGTACTGGGGGGAGGACGCCCGGCTCGCCAGCCAGTGGAACATGTTGACGTAGGCGAAGCACTCCGGGGTGGTCTCGTCGAGGTAGTCGTCGAGGTCCAGGCTCATGCCGAGCTCGGTGAGCAGGTCGCGGTAGAGCTGGGAGTGCGCCTTCTCCTCGTTGCCGCAGCCGAGCTCGTCGATGAGGACCCGGAAGACCGCCATCGCCGAGCGGTACGGCAGCCGGGGGACGACCGGGAGCAGCGACTCGGACTCGGTGAGGCCGTCGAGGGCGAACTGCCGCACCACGACCTTGAACTGTTCGAGCGTCGCGTGCTCGGCCAGGAAGGTGGCGCTCTCGGGGATCGCGGCCTCCTCCTCGGAGAGGAACTCCTTGAGCCCCTGGAGCAGTTCGCCGGCCGAGCCGAAGCGGGGCGCCGAGGCCTCGTACGCCTTCGCCCTGGGCAGGATCCACCGCTCCTCGATCGCGGTCATCGACCCGTAGTCGCCGAGGTTGGGGACGCGCCGGTAGAGGCCGTGCAGCTCGCGCTGGGCGGTCGCGGCCGGGGCCGTGATCGAGTGGGCGACGACCGGGACGGCGGGGTCGGTGACGGCCGGGGACGGGGTCGTGGCTGGGGCGGGGGTGGTGCTCATGCCGCCTTCGCCTCCTCGTGCACGGTCGGGGAGCTGATCACGCCGCGCCGGTGCAGCTCCTGCTTGACCCAGCGGTACCAGTCGTCGAGGAACACGCCGTACCGCTCGCAGACGGTGTTGATCTCCGCCTGGCGGTCCGGGGTGGGGTCGACCAGCATCGCGTTGCACAGACCGGGTTCGAGGTTGGCCAGCGGGCCGATGAAGCCGTCGATGCCGCGGGCGTCGACGAGCAGGTTCTCCCAGCCCTCGAAGACCGGGATGCCGGTGCCGGCCTCGGCCATCTTCCGGGTGAAGGCGGCGTCGCCGCTGGACTCCTTGATGCCGACGATCCCGGGGATCTCCTCGCAGATCCGGAGGAGGGTGTCGAACTCGATGCGATTGCCCGAGAGGGCTTCCTCGTTGTAGAGGAAGATCGGGATGTCGAGGGCCGCGCGGATCGCCTTGTAGTGCTCGACGATCTGGTCCTGCGTCACCTCGGCGCCGAACGGGGTGGTGACGACGATCGCGTCGGCGCCTATCTCGGCCGCCTCACGCGCCCGGTCGATCACGGCCGCGGTGTCGGGCAGCTGGATGCCGGCCAGCACGGGCAGTCCGGCCGCGTGCCGCACGGTGTACGTGACGACGTCCCGCCACTGCGTCGCGTCGAGCTTCCAGCCCTCGCCCGAGGTCAGGGCCGGCATGAGGCCGTTGACGTCGGCGCGGATGTGGTCCAGGAGACGGACCACGCTCTGCTCGTCGACGGTGCCGTGCTCGTCGAGGGGGGTGATGAGCGGGACGACGGTCCCGGAGTAGATGCCAGGCATGAGTGGGGCGCCCTTCGGAAGGTCTTCAGAGGTTGGCGGAGTCGACCTTCAGCACCAGCGAGCGCTGGTAGAGGTCCTCCAGATACGCGGGGAACGAGGGCTCCGCGCCGGTCCCGACCGGCACGACGGGCAGCCCGTCCGCCGCCTTGAGGAGCCGGGGGCTCGCCGTGTGCAGGACGCCCCCGCGGCCGATGACCTGGGCGAGCAGCAGCCGCTCGTGCGCGGGCAGGCCCTCCAGCGCGGGCGTGCCGAACGCCCGGCGGACGTCGTCCTCCTCGTACGGGACCCGGTCGATCGCCAGGTCGGTGTGGAGGACGTCCATGAACGGGTAGTACTCGTCCTGCACGCCGCGCTCGTACGCCCAGACCAGGTCGTCGCAGCGGCCCACCTGCTCCCAGCTCATGACGACCCGGCCCGCGTCCCCGGCGGCCAGCCGGCCGGCGAAGAAGGCCTTGGCGCCGACGCGGACGGCGTCGTCCTCGCTGTGCATGCCCATGAAGAGCGTGGCGTCGATGAACACCGTGGGGGCGTGGTCAGTCGCCTCGGGGCCGTGGCCGGTCACCGTCGGGTTCGCTTCAGGCCGCATAGCGCTCGAGCACCTTCCGCATCCGCTCCATGGCGCCGGCGAAGACCTCGGGCTCGCGGGCCAGGGCCAGGCGCACGAAGCGCTCGCCCTTCTCCTTGGTGTTCCAGTAGAAGAAGGTGCCCGGCAGGACGTACACCTCCTCGTCGAAGAGGACGGCCTGCAGCTGGGTGGCGGTCAGGTGCTCCGGCTTGATCCGGAACCAGGCGACGCTGGTGCCGACGACCGGCTCCTGGAACTCCAGGATGGTGCCGTGCAGCGCGGCGCGGGCGGCGTCGCCGTTGGTCTTGATGATGTCGCGCACCGAGGCGAAGCCGTCGGTGATCGAGTCCTCGATGTACTGCGTGACCATGTTGAGGACGAACGGCGAGACGTTCAGCAGCACGCTGGTGTGGAGGTTGTAGACCTCCTCCTGGATGTTCCGGCTGGCCGTGATCATGGCGCACTTGGCGTCCTGGATCGGCCAGGTCTTGCCGGTGTCCTCCATCACCATGTACGTGACGCCGGACTCCTCCAGGAGCTGGTAGATGTCCACCCGGCCGACGCCCTCGTCGCAGAGCGCGAAGGACGCGAAGCAGAAGTCCATCACCAGGACCTTGTCGTGGTCCACGCAGTAGCGGACGACCTCGCGGAAGCCCTCCAGCTTCTCGGCGAGCAGGGTGAACCCGGTGGGGTTGTTGGGGTCGACGAGGTAGATGGCGTCGGCGTCGACCTGGTCCACGAGCCGCTCGTAGATGGCGTCCTTCTCGTGCAGCGCCGACTCGGCGAGCGGGGAGATCGGCACCTGCATGTTGCGGAGCAGGTCGACCAGGTTGTCGAAGCAGGGCTCGACGAGCTGCACCGACATCCCGCGCTGCTTGAGGAACATGCCGGCGACCATCGTCGACACGCTGGCGGAGTAGGAAAGGAGCGTGCGGTCCATCGCACGGGCGGTGGGCTGCTGGTGCAGACGGAAGAAGGCGTCGATGAACTGGCGCTCGAAGTGCGCCTGCTGCTTCGACTCGGACTCGTGCCACAGCTCGGGAAGCCGCGAGACGATCCGCTCCTGGGACGCGGACTGACGCTGGTGGGTGTGCGCGTCGGCCAGGTTGAACCGGGTCTTCAGGGCTTCGATCTCGTGCTGGGTGAGGTCGACGAACGTGCTGACGTCTGCCTTGTCGGTCAACGACATGAAGAACTCCCGCTGTCGATACGAATCTCCGTCCGGAATTCCGGCGGCGTGAATGACTGTAGGAGCTTCGAGTGCCCTTGCGAATAACGGCCGGGTCACGCAATTAATAATCACCGCGATGTTCTGCCGGCGAAAAAAAGGAACGACGGCCAGGCATTCCTCGAATAGGAATGCCTGACCGTCGTTCCCGTCGTCCGGCCGCCCTCGGCGGCCTGTCCGGCTATTCGGTGGCGGCCGCCAGCAGGATGTCCTCGTACACCTTCGGGTCGTCCGAGGCGATCACCGGCCAGCCGATGCCGTACGCACCCTCCCAGCCGACGTCGATGCCGGGGTTGGCGTGGTCGGAGCCGTCGGGCAGGAACAGGTGCGGGCTGCAGTTCACCCGGTCGCTCTTGGACAGGGCCGCCTGGTCGGCGAGGGTACGGCGGGCCCGGCCGTCGTCCAGGGCCTCGGTGAGCGCGTCGACGTCGACGGCGCCCGTCTCGGCGGCCACGTCCAGGATCACCTTGCGGTGGCTGATGCAGCGGGACTCGGCCCAGAAGGCGCGGCGCAGTCCGAGGTCCAGCTGCTCGGAGGCGTTCAGGCTCTGTTCCTTGGCGGCGAGCACCGCCTCCAGGGCGGGCAGCGTCGTCGAGGGGTAGAGCCAGTCCTTGGCCTGCCACAGCTGCCAGCCGGCGGCCGGCTCCAGGCTGGCCATCCGGGCGACCTCGCTGTCCGTGCCGGGGCGCGGGCTCGGGGCGTCGTTCAGCAGTTCCAGCGGGAAGGCGCGCAGGTCGAAGGCGACCTGCTCCTCCAGGCCGAGGCGGGCCCGGGTGGCGTGCAGCCGGTGGACGGCGATGTGCGCGAAGGAACACCAGATGTCGGAGAAGACGGTGACGACTCCGCGCGGCGGGGTCAGGTCGGCGGTGGTCGGGTCGGACATGGTTCTCCTCGGTTCGTGCGGCCGGCGGGGCGGAGGCCCGGCCGGCGTTCGTGCGCGGGCGGAGCGAAGGCTCAGCCGGCGGGGGATTCGACGGCGTCCAGGGCCGCCTCGAGGTCGAGGTCGGCGTCGGGCAGCCAGGCGGGCAGGGAGGGGATGCGGGCCATGGCCTCGAAGAGCCGCGGCACGGCACCCTCGCGGACGGTGGGTCCGTGGGCGCTGAGCAGCTTCGCGGGGCGCAGGGCGGCGAGCTCGTGCACCGGCCGGAGGAATTTCGCCTCGTCGGCCAGTGCGGTCCAGGGGGCTATCGCACGGTTCAGGACCTCGAAGCCGTGAAAGAATTCCTCCTCGGACAGCTCGTCGAACTCCTGGTGAATTTCCTCGACCACGGTACCGAAACTGTCGGAGCTGTAGAGCGTTCCATCGGAATGGTCGAACACGGCGAGGGTGCCGGGTGAATCGAAAGTGGGCGGCCGGTGAAAACTCAGCTCACGATCGCCGACTTTCACGCGGCTTCCCGGGTTCGCGGTCACCACCCGTTCCTGCGGAATGCTGAACTCCTCCGATATTCGCGTCAGTGATATCGCGTTCGCGAGCACCTTCGCGTTCGGCGCGGCCGCCAGGATCCGTGCGAGGGCGCCGGTGTGGTCGCGGTCGTCGTGGGTGACGACGACCCAGCGCAGATCGGCCGGCTCGACGAGCGACCAGAGGGAGTCGAGGAAGCCCTCGCGGTCGACGGGCATGCCCGTGTCCACGAGCATCGGTTCGCCGGAGCGGAGCAGGAAGGCGTTCACCGGCTGGTCGCCGAGGCCCGGGATGGGCAGGGCCGAGGGGAGGACGTGGAGGTCCGGCCCGGCGGTGTAGGACGCTTTCATGACAGACCTTTCGTGACGGGCGGCACGGTGACGCACCGAGCGGGCCGCCGCCCCCGGGCGGGGGCCCGGGGGCGGACGCGGCCCGGGTCAGACGAGCTGGATGGTGAGGGAGCCGGCGATCAGCAGGGCGAGGCCGAGGGCGCGCTCCTTGGTGAGCGAGCGCTGCGGGAGCTTGAACAGGCCCTTGTGGTCGATCAGCGCCGAGGTCAGCTGCTGCCCCGTCACGGTCAGGGCGATGGTCACGGCCGCGCCGATGGTGGGGATGAGGAGGAAGGTGCCGGTGACGTACGCGGCGGCGCAGGCGCCTCCGAGCCAGCCCCACCAGGGCATCTTCTTCAGCGGGGCGATCTTGGGCTTCGGGGTCTTCCGGGTCGCGTAGAGCACGAGCAGGACGACGGCGATGGTGAAGGTCGCCACGGCGAAGCTGATCACGGCGACGGTGATGGGCTGCTTGAGCTGGGCGCGGAGCTGGGCGTTGACCGCGCCCTGCACGGGGAGCACGCCACCGGCGATGATGCCGAGCGCGAGCCAGCCGGCGCGGCCGGCGCCCGACATCTTGGGGGCGCCGGGAGGGGCGGCGGCCTTCATGCCCCGGATGATCACGACGATGCCGGCGAGGACGGCCACGGCACCCACGACGATGCCGACGCTCAGGTCCTTCCGCTCCAGGCCGAGGAGACCGAAGAGGTCGAGCGCGAGCGAGGCGAACATCTGGCCGGTGACGAAGAGCCCCACGGCGGCGAGGGCGCCGAGCCGCGGGAAGAGCAGGATGCCGCTGGTGATGTAGAGCGGACTTGCCAGTCCGCCCAGCAGCTGCCAGGCCTCGACGTCGGGCAGTTTGCCGAGCGCGCCGAGGGCTCCGGCCGCGATGGCGAGCACGGTCAGCAGACCGGTCGCGACGCCGAGCTGGATGGTCGAGGCGCCGTACGGGGTGCCGACGGCCGAGTTGAGCTGGAGGTTCACCGAGGCCTGGACGGCCAGGAGGCAGCCGACCAGCAGGGCCGCGGCGAGTAGCGCGGTGTGCATCTTGATCTCCCTGGGGCGGGGATGGCGAGCGGATAAGTGGACACTGAGTCCGTTTAGCATGCCACGGGAGATGGCAAACGGACAAGGTGTCCACTTAGCCCCGAGGGAAGTAAGGTCTGGTCCATGAGCGACGACGAGCAGCGCGGACGTGGAGCCGCCTCCGTGCACCGGGTCGGCGGGCTCCTCGGTGACCTCCAGGCGGCGGACGAACAGCCGGTCGCCCCGCGACGGCGGGCGGACGCGGAGCGCAACCGCGCCCTGATCCTGGCCGCGGCGGAGCAGCTCTTCGCGGAGCAGGATCCGCGCTCCGTCACCATGGACCGGATCGCCAAGGCCGCCGGGGTGGGCCGCGCCACGCTCTACCGGAGCTTCCCCGATCCGTCCTCGGTCGCCGTGGCGCTGCTCGACGAGCACGAGCGCCGGCTCCAGGGGCAGCTCATCTACGGCCCGCCGCCGCTGGGTCCCGGCGCGCCCGCCGGAGAGCGCCTGGCCGCGTTCTACCTCGCGATGCTCGATCTGCTCGAACGCCATCTGCCGCTGGCGCTGGGGGCGGAGACCGGCCCCGCGCGCTTCCGGACGGGCGCCTACGGCTTCTGGCGCGTGCATGTCCGCACGCTGCTCGTCGACCACGGGATCCAGGACCCGGACCCGCTGATCGACATCGCGCTCAGCCCCCTGTCACCCGAGCTGTTCCAGTTCCAGCGCCACGAACTCGGCCTGTCGACCGAACGCATCGGCCGCTCGCTCGCGGACTTCGCCCGGCAGTTGCTGCGCTCGGGGGCGTGAGACGGGGGCTCGGGGGGCGTCCGGGCCCGGGTGGGTACGCGGCCGGCTCGGGTACGGGCGGGTACGCGGCCGGCTCGCGCTGTCGCGGGCCGACTCGGGTACGGTCGTGGGCCGGCTCGGGTACGGTCGTGGGCCGGCTCGGGTACGGGAGGTGGGCCCGGGGGTGTGGGGCGGGTGTCCGGGCCCGTGGTGCCGGTGTCAGGTGCCGTGGTGCCGTGTGGTCGGGTGCACCAGGCCCGGCAGGATCAACTCCCAGATGCGGCCGAGCCGTTGCTCGGCCGGTCCGTGCAGCGCGCCGCTCTCGGCCGTCGGCCGGGGCCCCCGGGGCTCCTCGGCCGGCCAGCTCTCGTCGGCCGGCGGGTTGGGGACGCGCATCTCCAGCTCGACCCCGGTGATCACGTACCCGATGAGCGCCGCGACCGCCGTCGCGTCCACACCGGGCCGCAGGGCGTTCTCCGCCGCCGCGAAGCGCGCCAGGCGGGCCACCTCGCGCCGCCAGGGGCAGTCCCGGGAGAGGCCGGGGCCGGGTAACTGGAGCTCGCGCGCCAGGCGTTCGCCGGCCCGCGCCGTCGGGTCCGTCTCGAAGAGCCGGATGAGCGCGTGCGTCGCGATCACCAGCTTGTCGATCGCCGTGCCGCCCACGCCCTCCGTCGACAGACACGCCGACTCCACCGTGATGCGGGTGACCGCGCGCGCTCGCACCCGCACCTCCGTCGCCAGGTCCGCCTTGGTCGCGAAGTGGAAGACGAGGGCGCCGGTGGTCACCCGTGCCTCGCCCGCGATCCGGGCCAGCGAGGCCCGCTCGTACCCCACTCCGTCGAAGACCCGTGCGGCCGCCGACAGGATTTCCCGTCTTGTCCGCTCCGCCCTCTGCTGAATCGCCATGAGCTCCCCCGTCGGCTTACGAGAACTGCCGGAGCGTTATGTTCCGGCCTGCGCGTGTGACCGACTCGAAACTATCCGGCCGGGCGGCCACGAAACGTGTCCCCTCGGCCGACGGGCCGAAACTCGGGCTTGACAGGGGTTTCCGCTCCTGGTCGGGGGCGATTCCCCGCCACGGCCCGGCCGTGAAGTGTCCGGAACCGTGGGTATGCCCTGTCAGGTGGATTCAGCCGTTCCGGCGTCCGTGGATGCCCGCGCCCGGGAGCGGGAAACGGCCACACCGGCCAGGCACAGCGCGCCCCCGGCGAGGGTGAGCGGCCCCGGCAGCTCGCCCAGGAACGCCCAGGCCAGCAGGACGACCAGGGCGGGTACGGCATAGGTCGTCGCGCCCATCCGTCCCGCCGTCGTGCGGGCCAGCGCGTAGGCCCAGGTGGTGAACGCCAGCGCGGTCGGGAAGACCCCCAGATAGACCATGTTCAGGGTCGCCGACAGCGGTGCCGAACCCAGCTGCTCGACCAGCTGCCCGGCGAACGGCAGACACGCCACCGCCCCCACCAGGCACCCGAAGGTCGTCACCTGGAGCGCGCCGGCGTGCGCCAGCGCGGGCTTCTGCGCCACGACCCCGCCCGCGTACGCCACCGCCGCGAGGAGGCAGAGCAGCACCCCGAGCACGGAGGCGTGACCGCCGGAGGACGCGCGGGACATCGAGAGGCCCACGGTCACCGCGCCCGCGAAGGACACCGCCATGCCCGCGAGCAGCCGGGGCGGCAGCGACTCCCTCAGGAACCGCGCGCCGAGCAGTGCGATCAGGATCGGCCCGATGTTCACCACCATCGCCGCCGTCCCGGCGTCGACCTCCTGCTCGCCCCAGTTGAGCACCACCATGTAGACCCCGAACCAGAGCAGGCCCGAGACCAGGATCCCCGGCAGGGCGGCCCGGGGCGGCAGCCCCTCCCGCCGGACGAGGAGGACGGCCCCCAGGACCAGCGACCCGGCGAGCAGGCGCCCGAGGGCCAGCGCGCCGGGGGAGTAGGCGGCCCCGGCGCTGCGGATGGAGACGAAGGCCGAGGCCCACAGGACGACGGTGACCCCGGCGGCGACGAAGGCGAGCCGGGAGGAGGGTGGCTTCTGCATGCCCCGACGGTAGGGCGCGGACGGTTCGGCGCTCACCGCAATATTGCGGGGCCGGGTGGTCCGCGGGCCCGGGAGCTACCGCAGGTCCGCCGCCGCGATGCCCAGGGACGCGTGCAGCGCCCGCTCGCCCTCCTCGGTCACCCGCACGGCCCGCTCGGACCCGATCCGTACGCACCATCCGGTGTCCAGCGCGTGCGCGCAGAGCGCGGCGCCCGCGAGCCCGGCGAGGTGCGGCCGGCGCTCGGTCCAGTCGAGGCAGCCGCGCGCGACGGGCCGCCGCCCCCGGCGCACCAGCGGGATGCCGAGCCCGTCGAACCAGGCGAGGCCCCGGTCCGTGAGGGCGAAACCGGTGTCCTGGCGGAGCAGCCCGCGGCCGGTCATCGCCTCGGTGATCGTGATGCCGAGCCGCCCGGCGAGATGGTCGTAGCAGGTCCGGCCCCTGGCCATCGCCCGCCCGGCGTTCGCGGCCCGCAGGGAGCGGGGCGGCACGGCCACGGGCGGCTCGGACCGGGCGGCGAGGTCCTCCACGAGGTGCGCGATCCCCGGGTCGGCGAGGCGGACGTACCGGTGGCGGCCCTGCCTCTCCTCGGCGAGCACCCCGCCGGTGACGAGCTTGCCGAGGTGCTCGCTGGTGGTGGAGGGCGCCACGCCCGCGTGCCGGGCGAGTTCGCCGGCCGTCCAGGCACGCCCGTCGAGCAGGGCGAGGAGGAACGCGGCACGGGTCTCGTCCGCGAAGAGCGCCGCGAGCGCGGCGAGGTCACTGGCTGCCATGTGCCGAGCCTCCCGCACTCACGCTTCGGCGGCGGCCGAAGTGTGCTGCGGGGCGGCCGACCGGGCCGGGTCCCCCGAGACCGAGCCGCCGGGCGCCCCCGTCCGTCGCCCCAGCCCCTCGTACTGCATCCGCAGTCCGTCGAGCAGGGCCCGCAGGCCCGTGTCGAAGGCGCCCTCGTCGACCTTCTGGCGGTGCTCCGCGAGCAGGTGGGCCTGTCCGAGGTGGGGGTACGCGGCCGGATCGTAGGCGGTCTCGTCGTCGACGAAGCCGCGGGCGAAGGAGCCGAGGGCGGAGCCGGTGACGAAGTACCGCATCAGCGCGCCGATGGAGGTCGCCTGGGCCGGGGGCCACCCCGCGCGGACCATCGCGCCGAAGACGGCGTCCGCGACCCGCAGCCCCGCCGGGCGGCGGCCGGGCCCCTGGGCGAGGACCGGGACGATCTGCGGGTGGTCGGCGAGGGCGGCGCGGTAGGACACCGCCCAGTCGTGCAGCGCCGTCAGCCAGTCGCGGCCGTCGGCCTCCGCGAACATCGACAGGTCGACTTTCGCGCTCACCGCGTCGGCGACGGCGTCGAGGATCTCGTCCTTGGTGCGGAAGTGGTTGTAGAGCGAGGGCCCGCTCACCCCGAGCTCGGCCGCGAGCCGCCGGGTGGAGAGCGCGGCGAGCCCTTCCGCGTCCACGAGCGCGCCCGCCGTCTCGACGATGCGGTCTCGGCTGAGCAGGGGCTTGCGCGGTCGGGCCATGGCGCACATAGTAGGCCCGCGGACGAAAAACTAGCAGTGGTAATTAACGGGACGGGTGAGGTGGGCAGGGTGGATCTGGCGCTGAGCGAGGAGCAGGAAGCCGTACGGCGGCTGGCCGAGGACTTCGTCGCACGCGAGGTCACCCCGCACGCCGTCGCGTGGGACCGCGCCGAGGAGGTGGACCGGGCGATCGTGAAGAAGCTCGGCGCCGTCGGCTTCCTCGGGCTCACGATCCCGGAGGAGTACGGCGGCTCCGGCGGCGACCACCTCGCCTACTGCCTGGTCACCGAGGAGCTCGGACGCGGCGACTCCTCCGTGCGCGGCATCGTCTCCGTCTCCCTCGGCCTGGTCGCCAAGACCGTCGCCGCCTGGGGCGACGAGGCGCAGAAGCGGGAGTGGCTGCCCCGGCTCGCCTCCGGCGAGGCGCTCGGCTGCTTCGGCCTCACCGAGCCCGGCACCGGCTCCGACGCCGGGAACCTCGCCACCCGGGCCGTGCGCGACGGCGAGGACTTCGTCGTCAACGGCAGCAAGATGTTCATCACCAACGGCACCTGGGCCGATGTCGTGCTGCTCTTCGCCCGCACCAACGACACCCCCGGCCACAAGGGCGTCTCCGCCTTCCTCGTCCCCGCGGACACCCCCGGCCTCACCCGCCGCGCCGTGCACGGCAAGCTCGGGCTGCGCGGCCAGGCCACCGCCGAACTGGTCCTGGAGGACGTCCGCGTCCCCGCCTCCGCGATGCTCGGCCCCGAGGGCAAGGGCTTCACCGTCGCCATGTCCGCCCTCGCCAAGGGTCGGATGTCGGTCGCCGCCGGCTGCGTCGGCATCGCGCAGGCCGCCCTCGACGCGGCCGTGCGGTACGCGGGGGAGCGGGAGCAGTTCGGGAAGCCGATCGCCTCCTACCAGCTGGTGCAGGAGCTCATCAGCGACATCGCCGTCGACGTGGACGCGGCCCGGCTGCTGACCTGGCGGGTCGCCGACCTGATCGACCGGGGCCAGGACTTCGCCACCGCCGCCTCCAAGGCCAAGCTGTACGCCTCCGAGGCCGCCGTCCGCGCCGCGAACAACGCCCTCCAGGTCTTCGGCGGCTACGGCTACATCGACGAGTACCCGGTCGGGAAGCTCCTCCGCGACGCACGCGTCATGACCCTGTACGAGGGCACCAGCCAGATCCAGAAGCTCATCATCGGACGGGCCCTGACCGGGGTCTCGGCCTTCTGAGTAGCCCGCGGCACACGTCTGAGTACCCGGACGGATGTGGTCCCTGCCACATCCGTCCGATGCTGTCCGGCATGAGCGACACACCGGTCAAGCAGCAGAACACCGCCGCCTACTACATGCAGGCCGTCATCTCCTTCGGGATCGCGATCACGGCCGTGGCCGTCGGCATCTTCCAGCTCGACGCCAGCGCCTGGGTGCGCGCCTTCCTCGCCATCGCGGTCCTCTACCTCACGACCTCGGCCTTCACGCTCGCCAAGGTCGTCCGGGACCGCCAGGAGGCCGGCCAGATCGTCAGCCGCGTCGACCAGGCCCGCCTGGAGAAGCTCCTCGCCGAACACGACCCCTTCCAGAAGCTCTGAACCCGCCCGGTGGGCCCGTCCCCCGCCCGCTCGCCCGCTAAGCGCTTGCTCACCCACGTTGTATGGTGTTCGTCCTGACGGGGTCCGAGAAGGAGTGTGGGATGAGCGCGGCGGAGGAGACGCCCGGGGGCGAGGACATGTCCTGGGGCGAGGTCACGCCCGAGGCGGCCCGGCGGCTGCTCGTGGCGGCCGTGGAGGCCTTCGCCGAGCGCGGCTATCACGCGACCACCACCCGGGACATCGCCGGCCGTGCCGGAATGAGCCCGGCCGCGCTCTACATCCACTACAAGACCAAGGAAGAGCTGCTCCACCGGATCAGCCGGATCGGCCACGACAAGGCCCTGCAGATCCTCCGGGCCGCCGCCGACGGCGACGGCACCGCCGCCGAGCGCCTCGCCGACGCCGTGCGCTCCTTCGTCCGCTGGCACGCCGAGCGGCACACCACCGCGCGGGTCGTCCAGTACGAGCTGGACGCCCTCGGCCCCGAGCACCGCACCGAGATCGTGGAGCTGCGCCGCGAGTCCGACGCGACCGTGCGCCGCATCATCAACGAGGGTGTGGCGGCGGGCGAGTTCG
Source organism: Streptomyces sp. Root1304 (assembly GCF_001426405.1). GTDB lineage: Bacteria > Actinomycetota > Actinomycetes > Streptomycetales > Streptomycetaceae > Streptomyces. The sequence continues at coordinate 190,724 of NZ_LMEP01000025.1, forward strand.
ACGTGCCCGACGTGCCCGGCACCACGGTCGCCGTGCTCTCGCTCTGCATCGACGTCTCGCGCTGGTTCAACACGCAGGGCCGTCACACGGCGGACGAGGTCGGCGCGCTCTACGCCGACCTCGTCCTCAGGATGGTCGGCGCTCAGAAGTAGTAGCGGGAGACCGACTCGGCGACGCAGACCGGCTTCTCCGAGCCCTCGCGCTCCACGGTCACCGCCGCCGTCACCTGCACGCCGCCGCCCGCCTCCTCGACCTTCGTCAGGACGGCGGTGGCGCGCAGCCGCGAGCCGACCGGGACCGGGGCGGGGAAACGCACCTTCTCCGTGCCGTAGTTGATGCCCATCTTCATGCCCTGGACCGAGAGGACCTGCGGGACGAAGGTCGGCAGCAGCGAGAGCGTCAGATAGCCGTGCGCGATGGTCGCGCCGAACGGCCCGGCGGCGGCGCGCTCCGGGTCGACGTGGATCCACTGGTGATCACCGGTGGCCTCGGCGAAGAGGTCGATGCGCTTCTGGTCGATCTCCAGCCAGTCGCTGTGTCCCAGCTGCTCGCCGACCCCCGCGCGCAGCTCCTCGGCGGAGGTGAAGATCCTCGGCTCGGCCATGTCCCTGCTTCCTCTCGTCACGCTCTCCCGGGCGCCCCGGTACAGGCCTCCGGTCGCGCTGTCTAAGCGCTTGCTCAGCATGTGGGGGTGGAGGGTGCGCTGTCAACGGACCAGTAGGGTTCGCCGGGTGCCGCAGATTCCAGAGAAGATCCACGAGCTCACCGTCGGCCAGCTCTCCGCCCGTAGCGGGGCCGCCGTCTCCGCCCTCCACTTCTACGAGGCGAAGGGGCTCATCAGCAGCCGCCGCACCACCGGCAACCAGCGCCGCTACGGCCGTGACACCCTGCGCCGGGTCGCCTTCGTCCGCGCCGCGCAGCGGGTCGGCATCCCTCTGGCCACGATCCGCGAGGCGCTCGCCCAGCTCCCGGAGGAGCGCACCCCCACCAACGAGGACTGGGCACGGCTCTCGGGCGCCTGGCGCACCGAACTCGACGAGCGCATCAAGCAACTCGGCCGGCTCCGCGACCACCTGACGGACTGCATCGGCTGCGGCTGTCTGTCCCTGGAGACCTGCGTCCTGTCCAACCCCGACGACGCCTTCGGTGAACGCATGGCGGGCTCCCGCCTGCTCCCGGTCCGCAGGTCCACGGAGGACGACACGTCCTGACCCCCGCGCCCCCGGGGCTCACGCCGCCGAGGCCAGCGACCGGCTCCGCTGTCCCCGGGCCCGCGCCAGCGCCCCCGAGGTGAGTACCGTCCGGGGCAGGCCCACACCGCAGTCCCCGCACACCGGGCCGAGCCACGGCTCGTAGGGGTCGCCGGGGCCTGCCCACCCGATGCGCGGCCCCGCGCACACCGGGCACCCCTCGCCCGGTCCGCTCTCCAGCGCCGTTATCAGCCGCCGCAGCACCTCGGGCAGCGGATCCGACGGGTGCACCGCCGGATCGCCGCACCGGACCACGCCGTTGCCGCCCCAGACGCGCCGGTGCCAGTCGTCGACCGCGCCGAGCCCGCGCAGCCCTTCCTGCTTCTCGCGCCGCCGTCGGGCGGCGAACTCCTCCTCGTACGCGAGCCACACGGCCCGCGCCTCCTCCAGCTCGTCGAGCGCGGCCATCAGCCGCCCCGGGTCGAGCTCCCGGTCCTCGGGACCGAAACTGTGCCTCCGGCACAGGTGGTCCCACGTGGCCCGGTGTCCGTACGGCGCGAACCGTTCCAGACACTTGCGCAGCGAGTACCTGCGCAGCGCCGTGTCGCACCCCGGGTCGCGCACCTGTCTCGCGAGACTCCGGAAACCGGCCATCTCTCGCCACCTCCGCCGCTGGTCCTTCCGCGATATCAGAGGGACGAACGGGAGGCCCCGCGTGTTCCATCGAAATTCGGATGGCAACCATCAGTGGGACGGGAGGGGTGGTTGTGACGGTGTGGAACGTGGGCGTCCGGGAGGCCTCCGAGCCCGCGCCCCACCGCCGTACTCCCACGTCACCGCCCTACCGCCCCGCCCCCGCCGCCGACACCACCACCCGGGCCAGCTCCTCGTGGCAGATGTCGCTGTGCTCGCGGACCACGTCCGCCGCGTCCACGCTCACACAGCCCGAGCCCGGCACCCCCTCGCGCAGCACCGCCGCCAGGGTCCGTACCGCCGCTCCCGGTACGGCGAGGACGCCGTCGTGCCCGATCGCCCCCCAGCGCGGGTCGTCCGCGCCCAGCAGCCCGGCCGCCGCACCCAGCGCCGCCGCCGCGCCGAAGGACTCGGAGTCGCCCGCGAGCCGGGAGGCCAGCGGGTACATCACCCCGAGCGCCGTGTCGTGCCGCGAGTAGCAGGCCACCACCGGCCCCCGCACCCGCAGCTGCGCGTTCCCCAGCGAACCGGAACGCCCGGGGTCGTGCGGGAGCCGGGCCGCGAAGGCGTAGTGCGAGAACGCGCCCTGGAGCAGGGTGACGGAGGCGACGGACCCTGCCCCCGGCGGCAGCCCCCGCAGGGCGTACGCGACGAGCCGGGCGCCCATGCTGTGCCCGACGAGGTGGACGCGGAGACCGGGCGCGGCGCGGGCGACCTCGCCGAGCAGCGGCCCGAGACCGGTCTCGCCGACCCGCCCCGCCCGCTTCTTCATGACGTAGTACGTGGTCTGCCGAAGCGCCTCGCGGGCGCCCTTCCAGTACCGCTTCAGCCCCTCCCCGAAGCCCTCGGGGGGCACCGCACCCGAATCCTCCGCCGCCGTGCCCCCGCCGGCCCCCGCAGGCCCGGGCGCCCCCGCCTCCAGCGCCGCCGTGAACAGGGCGCACACCTCCACCGGGTCCCCGACCAGGAACTCCGGCACACTCTCCCCGGGCCCGGCCGCCATGCCCTCCCGGTCGCCCTCGGGGCCCACCTCGGCCAGCTCCCGCAGCAGCGCCCCGAACTCGGCGAACGCGGCCTCGTCCGGCGGCGCCGTCACGAGGAGTTCCGTGATCCGGTCGAGGACCGGTTCCTTCTCGGGGAGGACCGTCACGAGGGCCCGGTAGTCGGGCACCGGCTCGCCGGAGAACATCATCGAGGGCCAGATCACGCCCGCGTAGCCGGCCTCGACGCCGGGGGCCAGCAGCCCGGGGAAGGGGGCGAAGAAGTCGGAGCAGAGCCGGGTGGCACCGGACGGGGAGTTGTTCCACCCGTGGGCGAACACCACCAGGTCGGTGACCCCCTGCCGGGCCAGTGCGGCGAGGCGCCCGGCCTGCCCGGCGGGCCCGTCGCCGTCCTTGTCGAAGCTGATCTCGCGGTACGGCTCCACACTCATCCCGGTCACGGCCCGACCGTCCCTCCGCGTCGAGGTGGCCGTCGCGCCCGGGGCGCGCGGTGCGCGGGCGGCGGCTCCATGGCCAGGATGCCCGCGCGGGGCCCCGGTCAGACCTCGGCCGGGACCCCTGTCGACGCCGCGCCCGGGCGGTCAGCGCAGCCGCGCCGCCGTGATCCGGGGGAAGTGGAGCAGCAGGTCGTACGAGGCGGAGAGGCGCACCTGCGCCAGGTCGCCCGCCCAGGGGTACGCGGTTCCGATGCTCCGGGTCGGCCGGGGCACGGAGAGCCAGTCGCGTGCCGCGGGCGTCGTCCGCCGGAGGTCCAGGTAGAAGGCGCCGGGCGACACCCGGTCCAGGGTGTGGGAGGTGCTGTCGGGGCCGAGCGGGCCCACGGTGAAGGCCCGCAGCGGTTCGCCCGGGGCCTCCGTGTCGTGGGCGTTGAAGGAGCCCCGGCCGAAGGACGCGCCGACGCTCACGTAGTCCCGGCCGAGGGCGTCCCGCAGGAAGGCGCCCTGGAGCCGGGGGTACTGGTCGGGGCGGGGGGTCTCGTAGCCGACGTGGCCGTTGTGCGCGGAGAGCACGATCCGGTCGCCGGTCCGCCGCTGCCACCACACCGTGTTCTCGGCCATGACCCGGTCGCGGTAGAGCATCGCCTCGGCGATCCCCGCGTCCGTCGCCATGTCGTGGGCGTACTCGGTGCCGACCTGGGCGATGGCCCGCGCGTGCTGGACCGCCCACGCGGCGGCCTCCCGCGCCCGGGGGTCCCGGGCGGGGCGCTGCTCCCCGAGGAGGGCGAGGGCCCGGTTCACCTCGGCGGCCATCCGCCGTCGCTCGGGGAGCGGCCGGGCCATGTACCCCTTCATCCACGTCTCGACGTCGCCGGACGGGCGCGAGGCCCGGTACAGCTCCCGGAAGCGGGGGAGGAGCGCCGGGTGGGTGCGGGCCACGTAGGAGGTGACGGTGTCGAAGAGGTTCGGGCCCGCGTAACCGAGGTCGTTGCCCATGAAACGGACCTGGTGCTCGGGGTGGAGCTGGTTGTGGCGTCGCATCCACCGGAACAGGTCGAGGTACTCCTCGGTGTTCCAGAGCCGGTACGACTCCTGGAACTCGTCCCGCATGATCTCCCGGATGTCGCCGGCGCCGGTGCGCACCCATGCGTCGACGAGCAGACCGGTGGACCAGTTGGCCTCCAGGGCGAAGGTGGTGAAGCCCCGGCGTTCCACGAGGTGTTCGAAGATCCGGTGCTTGGCCTCGAAGAACTCGGCCGAGCTGTGGGTGGCCTCGCCGATGCCGACGACCTTGGCCGAGCCGACCATCCGGTCGAGCGGACGCAGGTCGGTGAAGGGCTCTGCGGTGCGGGCGAGTTCGCGTGCGGGATCGGAGGCGGGCGGGGCGCCGGCCGCGCCGGCGGCGGGCGCGAGGCCGCCGAGAAGAGCGGCGGCCAGCAGTCCGGCGAGGAGCGGGCGGCGGCGTAAGGAAGTGCGGGAGAAGGCCATGGGGCCAGCGTGGTCGGCGGGACGCCCTCGGGGACATACCGTGCACCCCCCGGTCGGAAGGGGGGACAACCCCCTGTCGGGGGTGGAGCGGTGACGCCCCGGCACCCGGGGACGGGAGTCGCCGCCCGCCCTGGCCGCCCGCCCTCACCGATAGAGCAGATACCCCCTCCGTACCGCCCGGAAGGCCGCCAGGTCCGTCTCCCACGCCCCGACGACCTCGTCCACCCCCGCCCCCGCGTCGATCAGCGTCCGCACCCGGGTCGACCCGGTCAGCTTGTCGATCCAGTTGTCCGCGCGCCAGGCGAAGCCGGACCACGAGCTCCTGGCGGTGACGAGGAGACCGATGCCGGTCCGTACCGGGTCGAAGGACGCGCGGTCGTCGACGTGCAGCTGTACCCCGCCCACCGTCTTCCCCTGGAACTTGGAGAAGGTCGGCGCGAAGTACGCCTCCCGGAAGCGGACCCCGGGGAGCCCGAGGGCGTTCGCCGCCTCCGCCCACCGCCGGTCGATCCCCTCGGCGCCGAGGAGTTCGAACGGGCGGGTGGTGCCCCGGCCCTCGGAGAGGTTCGTGCCCTCGAAGAGACAGGTGCCCGCGTAGACGAGCGCGGTGTCGGCCGTCGGCATGTTCGGGCTGGGCGGCACCCAGGGCAGCCCGGTGGCGTCGAAGAACTCCGTCCGCCGCCAGCCCGTCATCCGTACGGTCTCCAGGGCGACCGGGGTGGCCAGGAACTCCCCGTTGAAGAGCAGGGCCAGCTCCGCCACCGTCATGCCGTGCGCCTGCGCGATCGGCTCGCGCCCGACGAACGTGGCGAAGGCCCGGTCCAGGACGGGCCCGAGCGCCGCCCGCCCGGTCACCGGGTTCGGCCGGTCCAGGACCACGAACCGCTTCCCGGCCAGCGCGGCGGCCACCATGCAGTCGTACAGCGTCCAGATGTACGTGTAGAAGCGGGCGCCGACGTCCTGGATGTCGAAGACGACCGTGTCGACGCCGGAGGCGGTGAAGACGTCCGCGAGCTGCTGCCCGCTCTTCAGATACGTGTCGTAGACGGGCAGTCCGGTCGCGGGGTCGTCGTACCGGCCCTCCGAACCGCCCGCCTGCGCGGTGCCCCGGAAGCCGTGCTCGGGGCCGAAGACGGCGGTCAGGTCCACCCGCTCGTCGCCGTGCATCTCGTCCACCACGTGCCGCGCGTCCGGGGTGATCCCGGTCGGGTTGGTGACGATGCCGACCCGCTCGCCGGCCAGGAGGGCGTACCCGTCGGCGGCGAGCCGCTCGAAACCGGTCCGCACCCGGCCGGGCCCCGGCGGCCGTCCCGCAGCCGAGGCGGTGGGCGCGGCGGCGGTCACCGCCCCGAGGGCGCCTCCGGCGGCCAGCAGACTCCGACGCGACAGGCTCATGCGGGACCTCCCAGGAGTGACATGGGCACGCACGCTAGCGCTCCTGACCGCCCCGGGGAACGAGGCGTGCGGGCCGGGTCTTCCGCGACTCCATACCGACTGGTTAGTCTGTCCCGGTCGTCAGAGCCGAGAGGTGGGTCCATGACCGAGGACACGAACGGAATCCGGGGCGCCGGCGTCGTCGTCACCGGAGCGGGCGGCGGCATCGGAGCCGCCCTCGCCCGCCGGTTCGCCGCCGAAGGGGCCCGGGTCGTCGTCAACGACCTCGACCCGGACCGCACCAAGGCCGTCGCCGAGGAGATCGGCGCCCTCGCCGTCCCCGGCGACGCCTCCGCCGTCGTCGACGAGGCCCGCGAGGCCCTCGGCGGCACCGGCGCCATCGACGTCTGGTGCGCCAACGCCGGACTCTCCTCGCCCGGCGACGCCTTCGCAGACGAGGACGTCTGGGCCGCGGCCTGGGACGTCAACGTCATGGCCCACGTCCGCGCGGCCCGCGCCCTCCTCCCGGAATGGCTGGAACGCGGCAGTGGCCGCTTCGTGTCCACCGTCTCCGCCGCCGGTCTGCTCACCATGATCGGCGCGGCGCCGTACAGCGTCTCCAAGCACGGCGCGTACGCCTTCGCCGAATGGCTCTCCCTCACCTACCGGCACCGCGGCCTCAAGGTCCACGCGATCTGCCCGCAGGGCGTCCGTACGGACATGCTCACCGCCGCCGGATCGGCCGGTGACCTCGTCCTCGCCCCCACCGCGATCGAGCCCGAGGACGTCTCCGACGCCCTCATGGAGGCCATCGCCGCCGACCGCTTCCTGGTCCTGCCCCACCCCGAGGTCGCGGGCTACTACCGCAACCGGGCCACCGACCCCGAGCGCTGGCTCGGCACCATGAACCACGTCCAGCGGACCTGGGAGACGGGCGCCCGGTAACAGGAGCCCCGGCGGATGGGAAGATCTACGGGCGGGAACACGTTCCGCTGACCGAAAACGATCACCAGGGAAGGCGGCGGAAGCATGGCCAGGACGACGGACGGGAACGGCACTCCCGTCCCCCAGAGGCTCCTCGCCGCCGCCACCCGGCTCTTCGCCGAGCAGGGGTACGACCGCACCTCCGTCCAGGAGATCGTCGAGGCCGCCGGGGTCACCAAGGGCGCCCTCTACCACTACTTCGGCTCCAAGGAGGACCTCCTCCAGGAGGTCTACGCCCGGGTCCTGCGCCTCCAGCAGGAACGCCTCGACGCCTACGCGGACGCCGACGAGCCCATCGAGGACCGGCTGCGCGCCGCCGCCGCCGACGTCGTCGTCACCACCATCGAGAACCTCGACGACGCCGCCATCTTCTTCCGCTCCATGCACCACCTCAGCCCGGAGAAGAACAAGCAGGTCAGGTCGGAGCGGCGCCGCTACCACGAGCGCTTCCGGGCCCTGGTCGAGGAGGGCCAGCGGGCCGGGGTGTTCTCCTCGGCGACCCCCGCCGACCTGGTCGTGGACTACCACTTCGGCTCGGTCCACCACCTCTCCACCTGGTACCGCCCGGACGGCCCGCTCACCCCCGAAGAGGTGGCGGGCCATCTCGCCGATCTGCTGCTGAGGGCGCTCCGCCCCTGATCCGCGGCCGGGCCCCGTCGTGACGGCGGGACTTTCCGGACACGACCTACAGGTACTTCTTCAGCTCCCGGCGCGCCAGCGACCGCTGGTGCACCTCGTCCGGGCCGTCCGCGAGCTTCAGCGTCCGCGCCGCCGCCCACAGCTCGGCCAGCGGGAAGTCCTGCGACACCCCGCCCGCGCCGTGCGCCTGGACCGCCCTGTCGATGATGTCGACGACCGCGCGCGGGGTCGCGATCTTGATGGCCTGGATCTCGGTGTGCGCGCCCCGGTTGCCGACGGTGTCCATGAGCCAGGCCGTCTTGAGGACGAGGAGCCGCAGCTGCTCGATCGTCACCCGGGCGTCCGCGATCCAGTTCTGCACGACGCCCTGCTGGGCGAGCGGCTTGCCGAAGGCGGTACGGGTGACCGCCCGCCGGCACATCAGCTCCACGGCCCGCTCGGCCATGCCGATCAGCCGCATGCAGTGGTGGATGCGGCCGGGCCCGAGCCGGGCCTGGGCGATGGCGAAGCCGCCGCCCTCCTCGCCGATCAGGTTCGCCGCCGGGACCCGGACCCCGTCGAAGAGCACCTCGGCGTGGCCGCCGTGGTAGTGGTCCTCGTACCCGTACACCCGCATCGCGCGCCGCACCTCGACGCCGGGGGTGTCGCGGGGGACGAGGATCATCGACTGCTGACGGCGGGGGTCGGCCCCGTCGGGGTCGGTCTTGCCCATGACGATGAAGATCCTGCAGTCGGGGTTCATCGCCCCGGAGATGTACCACTTGCGGCCGTCCACGACGTACGAGTCGCCGTCCCGCCGGATCCGCGTCTCGATGTTCGTCGCGTCGGAGGAGGCGACCTCCGGCTCGGTCATCGCGAAGGCCGAGCGGATCTCGCCGGCGAGGAGCGGCTCCAGCCACTGCTTCTTCTGCGCCTCGTCGCCGAACTGGGCGAGCAGCTCCATGTTCCCGGTGTCGGGGGCGGCGCAGTTCAGGGCGGTCGGGGCGAGGTGCGGGCTGCGGCCGGTGATCTCGGCGAGCGGCGCGTACTGGAGGTTGGTCAGCCCGGCCCCGTACGCGGCGTCCGGCAGGAAGAGATTCCACAGGCCCTGCCGCTTGGCCTCCGCCTTGAGGTCCTCGACGACCTGCGGGGTGTCCCAGGGGGAGGCGAGCAGGGCGCGCTGCTCCTCGGCCACGGCCTCGGCCGGGTACACGTGCTCGTCCATGAAGGCGAGGAGCTTCGTCCGCAGTTCCTCGGTGTGTGCGTCGTACGCGAAGTCCATGGCGGTTCAGCCTTCCTGAAGGGTGGTCAGGCCGTGCTCGATGAAGACGGGGACGAGTTCCCCGATGCGGTCGAAGCCCGCGCCGACCGTCTGCCCGAGCGTCCAGCGGTAGTGGATGCCCTCCAGGATCACGGCGAGCTTGAACCAGGCGAAGGCGGTGTACCAGGCGAGGGCGGAGGTGTCGCGGCCCGAGCGGGCGGCGTAGCGCTCGGCCAGTTCGGCGGCGCTCGGGTGCCCGGGGGCCGTGGCCGTGGTGGAGATGGGGGAGTCCGGCAGGTCGAGCGGCGTGCTGTACATGACGAGCAGGCCGAGGTCGGTGAGCGGGTCGCCGAGGGTGGACATCTCCCAGTCGAGGACGGCCCGGATGCGGTCGTCCTCGCCGATGAGGACGTTGTCGAGCCGGTAGTCGCCGTGGATCACGGTCGGCGGGGGAGAGACGGGGAGCGCGCGGCCCAGCGCGGCGTGCAGCTCGTCGATCCCGGGCAGCTCCCGGCCGCGCGAGGCGTCGAGCTGCTTGCCCCAGCGGCGCAGCTGCCGGTCGAGGAAGCCCTCGGGGCGGCCGAAGTCGCCGAGACCCACCGCCTCCGGGTCGACGGCGTGCAGGTCGACGAGGGTGTCGACGAGACCGAGGACGGCGGCGCGGGTGCGCTCGGGGCCGAGCGGGGCGAGTTCGGCGGCCGAGCGGTACGGGGTGCCGTCGACGAACTCCATGACGTAGAAGGGCGCCCCGAGCACGGAGTCGTCCTCACAGAGCAGCAGCGTCTCCGGCACGGGGACGGCCGTCGTGTGCAGGGCGCTGATGACGCGGTGCTCGCGCCGCATGTCGTGGGCGGTGGCCAGCACGTGGCCGAGGGGCGGCCTGCGGACCACCCAGCGGCCGGTGCCGTCGGTGACGACGTACGTCAGGTTCGACCTGCCGCCTTCGATCAGCCGGGCTTCGAGGGGGCCGGACACCAGGCCGGGGCGCTCGCGGTCGAGGAAGCGGCGCAGCTGCTCGGGGTCGAGACCTGGCGGCGGGGCGGAACTCATACGTGCGTACCTCCGGATCGGCTTCGGTCGGCGTTCATGATGACCGACCAGTCGGTATGTCGTCCAGAGGGGTGTGGGGAACGAGACTCCCGTGCCCCCGGGGCAGGGGCGCCGCCGGGCCGGGCGCGGGCACGCGCGCCCCGGGCCGGCGGACCGGTCCGGGGCGCGCGTCGCGTCACCGTCGGTCAGGCGTGGCAGGCCACCGGCACCCCGCCGTTCATCGCCGCCATGTCCCCGAAGACCGCCGCCGGGTCGAGCGGCGACCCCTCCGGCAGGCCCTCCAGCTCCGCGTACGCCCGGTGCAGGTTCGCCACCAGGCGCTCGCTCTCCCGCCACGCGGCGAACTCGCCCGGCTCCGTCCGCCGCGCCGTCTCCAGCGGCGTGTCCCCGCGCGCGTACCCCTCCGCCCCCAGCTCCCGCACCCAGAGCAGGTACCGCTCCGTCGCGTCGTACGCCGAGGGATCGGTCACCCGGCCGTGCCCCGGCACCACCGTCGGAGCGTCCAGGGAGCGCAGCAGGGCGAGCGCCCGCAGCGACCCGGCCAGCGAACCCATCGGCAGGAACGGCGTCCCGCCCTGGAAGACCAGGTCGCCGGTGAAGACCACGCCCTGCTCGGGCAGGTGCACGATCGAGTCGCCCGTCGTGTGCGCGGGACCCGGGTGGATCAGCCGCACCTCGATGTCCCCGACGTGCAGCGTCAGGTGCTCCCGGTAGGTGACGGACGGCGGCAGGATGTCGACGTCCCCGAAGTCGGTCGCGGGCCACAGCAGATGGAGCTGGTGCCCGGCCGCGAGCTGCTCGGTGCGGCAGTTCTCGTGCCCGACGATCCGCGCCTCGGGCAGGAACACCTTGTTGCCGTAGGTGTGGTCGCCGTGGTGGTGGGTGGAGACGACCGTGCCGGGCGGCGCGAGGCCCTCGGCGAGGACCGCGTCGCGCAGCAGCCGGGCCCGGCGCTCGGTGGCGGCGGTGTCCACGAGCAGAGACTCGCGCGCGTCGCCGAGGAAACCGGCGTTGTTCAGGCACCAGCCGCCGTCGGGCTGGACGAAGGCGTGGACGCGCGGCGCGAGCGCGACCACATAGGGATCGGTGGCAGACAAAGGGATTCCCCCGGGTGAGAGCCCAACTGGACAGGGGAAGAGTGCCAGTTGCCGAGGTCGGGGGGAAAGTCGCGCCCGGGGCCGGGCCCCGCCCGTACCGTCCCCGCTTGCGTGCGCGCCCCGGCGCACCGAGGGTCGTGGGTATGAAGGCGATCAGCTACAGCCGGTACGGCGGCCCCGACGTCCTGGAGTACGGCGAGCTGCCCGACCCCAAGGTCGGGCCCGACGGCGTCCTGGTCAGGGTGCGGGCGGCGTCCGTCAACCCTGTCGACTGGAAGTGCCAGGCCGGATACCTCGACGGGATGCTCGACGCGGTCTTCCCCGTCGTCCCCGGCTGGGACGTCTCGGGAGTCGTCGTACGGCCCGGGGTCTCCGTCACCGAGTTCGCCGAGGGCGACGAGGTCATGGGGTACGTCCGTGAGGACTTCCTCTCCCGCGGCACCTTCGCCGAGTACGTCGCCGCCCCCGTCCGCACCCTGGCCCGCAAGCCGCGCACCCTCGGCTTCGAGGAGTCCGCGGCCCTGCCGCTCGTCGGCCTCACCGCCTACCAGGCGCTCCGCCAGGCCCTCGCGGTCCGCCCGCGCGACACCGTCCTCGTCCACGCGGCGGCCGGCGGCGTCGGCTCGATGGCCGTGCAGATCGCCCGCGACCTGGGCTGCCGGGTGATCGGCGCGACCAGGGACGCCGGCCTGGAACGGGTCGCCGAGCTCGGCGCCGAACCCGTCCGCTACGACGAGGGGACCTTCGCCGCCCAGGTCAGGGCCATCGCGCCGCTGGGCGTGGACGCCGTCCTCGACACCATCGGGGGCCCGTTCCTGCGGATCTCCGCGGGACTGCTCGCCCCCGGCGGCCGGCTCGCCTCGATCGCCGACGGGGAGGTCCTCGCCCTCGGCGGCCGCTACTTCTGGGTGCGGCCGGACCCCGTCGACCTCGCGGCCCTCGCGGACCTGGTCGACGCGGGCGTGCTCACCGTGCGGGTGGCCAGGACGTTCCCACTGGAACAGGCGGCGGACGCCCAGCGCGCGAACGCCGCCGGCGGCCTCAACGGCAAGGTCGTGGTCACGGTCCCCTGAGACCGCCCCCGAGCCCCGGACCCCGGGCCGTCCCGCTCCCGGCCCGCGTCACCAGATCAGCGCGGCCCCACAGGCGGCCAGCGCGATCGTGCACCCGGTCGCCAGCCACGCGCCCCGGTACGAGAGCGGACCCGGCCGGGCCGCGCTCAGGGACCGGATGCGGCGGTGGGCGACGGCCAGGAAACCGATCCACACGAGCGCCGACAGCGCGAGCCCGGTCACACCCACCGCCGTGATCTCGTCGTGGACGGCCAGCTTCACGGCGAGCACCGCGACCACCGTGCAGGACAGCGTCGTACGCCGCCAGGCGAGCCGGGTCCGCTCCGGCTGGAGCCCGGGGTCCCGGGCCTCGGGCGCGGAGTCCCGCGCCGTCAACGCCCCGCCCAGCCGAAGATCACGACCACCACCATGGTGAGCGCCACCACCGCCACCACGAAGCTCAGCACCGCGGGGAAGCGGGACACCGGCAGGTCCTCACCGTGCCGCATCGCCCGCTCGCAGCGCACCCAGTGGTTCACCGCCCGCAGCGCGCACAGCACACCGGCCGCGAGCAGCGCGAGCGCCAGCCCGACCCGCACGCCCCACCGCAGGTCCGGCAGGAACTGGTCGACGGCGAAACCGCCGCCGACGAGGGCGAGCGCGGTCCGGATCCAGGCGAGGAAGGTCCGCTCGTTGGCGAGGGAGAAACGGTAGTCGGGGGTCTCTCCCTCGTCCCGGATCCGCTGCGGCGCGAACCACAGCCGCAGGCTCTGCACGAAATCGCTCACCCGTGCACCCTAACGGCCGGATGATCGGCCGCCCGTCACGCCTCCCCGGCCGCCCGCGCCCGCAGCAGCTCGTACGCCGCGAGGCCGTCCGGCACCCACTCCCAGGTGTCGAGCCGCGCGGCCAGTTCCTCGTCCGTCAGGAACGCGTGCCAGGCGACCTCCTCCACCTGCGGGTGGACGGGCAGGGTGCAGCGGACCTCGTAGACCGCCGACCACCACTTCCCGGCGACGCCCCCGGAGTCGTACAGGAACCGCGTGACCGGCTCGGGGCGGGGGAGCCCGGACACCCCCAGCTCCTCCTCGGCCTCCCGCAGCGCGGCGTCGTCGTAGGACTCGCCGGCGCCGACGACCCCGCCGACGAACATGTCGTACCGCGAGGGGAAGACCAGCTTGTCCGGCGTCCTGCGGTGCACGAAGACCCGGCCCTCGGCGTCCCGGACCCGGATGAAGACACAGCGATGGATCAGGCCCCGCGCGTACACCTCACCGCGCGGGGCCTGCCCGGTCACCCGGTCGTGCTCGTCGACGACATCGAGAATCTCTTCAGCGGCGCTCATGCCGCCATCCAAGCAAAACGGCCGCCGGGGCCGCCGCCGGGGCCGCCCGGGTCACCACCAGCGCCGCCGGGCTCACTGCCCCATGACGTACTTGACCGTCGGACCGGTGGTCCAGCCGCCGTCCACCGCCAGCTCCGCGCCCGTCACGTACGAGGCGGCGTCCGACAGCAGGAAGACGACCGCGCCCGCGATCTCGTCAGCCTCTCCGACCCGGCCCATCGGCGTGTTCGGGTAGTTGCCCTCGCCGCGTCGGATGCCGACGGAGGCGGTCATCGGGGTGTACGTCATGCCCGGGTGGACGGAGTTGACGCGGATCTTCGCCGTGCCCAGCTCCACCGCGCCGATCTTCGTCAGACCGCGCACGCCCCACTTGGAGGCGCCGTACCCGGCGGTCAGGGCCAGGCCCATCAGGCCCGCGGCCGAGGAGATGTTGACGATCGAGCCGCCGCCGGCCTCCTTCATCGCCGGGATCGCGGCCTTCATGCCGATGAAGACACCGGTCAGGTTGATGTCGAGGACCTTGCGGAAGTGCTCGACGGACTCGGTCTCCAGCAGGGCGCCGGTGGAGATGCCCGCGTTGTTCACCAGACCGTGCAGCCCGCCGAACTCCGCCACCGCGAACGCGACGGCCGCCGCCCACTCCTCCTCGGAGGTCACGTCGTGGTGGAAGAAGCGCGCCTTCTCGCCGAGCGCCTCGGCGGTCGCCCGGCCCTCCTCGTCGAGCACGTCGGTGAGGACGACGCTCGCGCCGGCCGCGACCGCCTGCCGGGCGGCCTCGGCGCCCAGCCCCCGGGCGCCGCCGGTGATGATCACGGTCCTGCCGGTGAGGTCGTTCATGAGAGGTCCTTTCGGTGGTGCGCCTGCTCCGGCTGTGCGGCTCGCAGCAGGGCGGTGGTGGTCTCGACCAGGTCGGCGAGGAAGAGCGCCTCACCGGTGAGGGGTTCGGTGCCGGCCAGGTACTGCCGGGCCCGGTCCGCCATCGCCGCGCCGACCACGGTCAGCGCCAGGTCGAGGCGTTCCAGGAGCAGCGGCTCGGGCAGCCCGTCGGCGGCCAGCCGGTCCGCGATCCGCTCGATGAGCCGCCAGTAGTCGGTGCCCGCGAGCGTCGGATGGGGGGTGCGGGCGCGCACGCCGCTCTCGTGGCTGAGCTGCGCGGATATCCGCAGACAGCGCCGGCCCCGGTCGGTGCGCAGCTCGCTGGCCTCGGCGGTGACGAGGGCCTCGACGAGGGCGCGCGGTTCGTCGTCGGCGGCCGCGAGGAGCGGGGCGAGCACGCTCTCCGTACGGGCCTGGCGGCCTGCCATCACGGCGTCGAGGAGCCCGGCGCGCGAGCCGAAGTGGTACTGCACGGCGGAGGGATTGGCCTGCCCCGCCCGTGCGACCACGTCCCGCAGCTGTGCGCCGTCGACGCCCTGGGCGGCGAAGATCTCCTCCGCCGCGCGGATCAGTCTGTCCCGGGTCTCGGGCCCCGATGTCCTTGCCATGCATCCATATTAATGCTCGACATTAGAAAACGGGAGGGCCGGGGGCGGTCAGGACGGTTGACTCGATACATCCGTGTATCCAAGATGCGGTCCATGTCCTACGACGCTGATGTGATCGTGATCGGGGCCGGCCTCGCCGGTCTCGTCGCCACCGCCGAGCTGGTCGACGCCGGCCGCACCGTGATCCTCCTCGACCAGGAACCCGAGCAGTCCCTCGGCGGCCAGGCCCACTGGTCCTTCGGCGGCCTCTTCCTGGTCGACTCGCCCGAGCAGCGCCGGATGCGCGTCAAGGACAGCCACGCCCTCGCCCTCCAGGACTGGCACGGCACCGCCGGCTTCGACCGCACCGAGGACCACTGGCCCCGGAAGTGGGCCGAGGCGTACGTCGACTTCGCCGCCGGCGAGAAGCGCGCCTGGCTCCACGCGCGCGGGGTGCGGTTCTTCCCCGTGGTCGGCTGGGCCGAGCGCGGCGGCTACGACGCCAACGGCCACGGCAACTCCGTCCCCCGCTTCCACATCACCTGGGGTACGGGTCCCGGGCTCGTCGCCCCCTTCGAGCGGAAGGTCCGCGAGGGCGTCGCCCGCGGCCTCGTCCGCTTCCGCTTCCGCCACCGGGTCACCGCCCTCGGCCGTACGGCGGGAGCCGTCGACACCGTCAGCGGCGAGATCCTGGAACCCTCCGACGCCGAGCGCGGCACCGCCAGCACCCGCACGCCCACCGGCACCTTCGAACTGCGCGCCCAGGCCGTGATCGTCACCTCCGGCGGCATCGGCGGCAACCACGACCTCGTCCGCGCCCAGTGGCCCGAGCGGCTCGGCACCCCGCCCGCCCGGATGCTCTCCGGCGTGCCCGCGCACGTCGACGGACTGATGCTCGGCGTCGCCGAGAAGGCCGGTGCCCACCACATCAACCGCGACCGGATGTGGCACTACACCGAGGGCATCGAGAACTGGAACCCGATCTGGGCGAAGCACGGCATCCGGATCCTCCCCGGACCGTCCTCGCTCTGGCTGGACGCCACCGGCAAGCGGCTGCCCGTACCGCTCTTCCCCGGCTTCGACACCCTCGGCACCCTCGAGCACATCATGCGGACCGGCCACGACCACACCTGGTTCGTCCTCGACAAGCGGATCATCGGCAAGGAGTTCGCCCTCTCCGGCTCCGAACAGAACCCCGACCTCACCGGCAAGTCGATCCGCGACGTCATCGGCCGCGCCCGCGCCGACGTCCCCGGCCCCGTCCAGGCGTTCATGGACAAGGGTGCCGACTTCGTCGTCGAGGACGACCTCTCCGCCCTGGTCCGGGGCATGAACCGGATCACCGGCGAGGACCTGATCGACGAGACCGTGCTGCGCCACGAGATCACCGCGCGGGACCGCGAGATCGCCAACCCCTTCACCAAGGACCTCCAGGTCACGGCGATCCGGGGGGCCCGTAAGTACCTGGGCGACAAGCTCATCCGTACGGCCTCCCCGCACCGGATCCTGGACCCGAAGGCGGGCCCGCTGATCGCCGTACGCCTCAACATCCTCACCCGCAAGTCGCTCGGCGGCCTGGAGACGGATCTCGACTCCCGGGTCCTCGCGGCGAACGGGGAACCGCTCGAAGGCGTGTACGCGGCGGGCGAGGCGGCCGGCTTCGGCGGCGGCGGGGTCCACGGCTACCGCTCCCTCGAAGGCACCTTCCTCGGCGGCTGCATCTTCTCGGGAAGGGCGGCGGGTCGCGCGGCGGCGAAGGCGGTGGGCTGACGGGGCAGTCTCAGGGCGAGGGCGAGGGCGAGGGCGAGGGCGGCGAAGGCGGTGGGCCGACCACTCCCGGGTCGGCGCGTCCCCGTGACACCGCCCCACCGGGCGGCCCGCCCTCAGCCCTCCTGGATCAGCTCCACCACCCTGAACCGCTCCACCACGGCGATCGTCCCGTCGTCCACCACGAAGTCCGGGTCGCCCAGCCCCTCCCGCATCTCCTCGCTGTGCCAGAAGCGCTCATGGGCGGCCCGCCACTCCGCGACCGACCGGAAGCCCTCGCCCTCGTCGAGGGCGAGCCGGAGGTCCACCTCGCCGAGCGGCAGCAGCCGGACCTCCGTGACCTCCACGACCGCGACCTCGCGGCCGTCCGAGTCGATGACCGCCGAGCGCTCGCCCACCTCGGGCAGTTCCTCGTTCTCGACCTCCCACTCGACGAGGAGTCCCGTCGTGGCGGTCTTCTCGCCGGCGAGGACGGCGGCGACGAGCCGGTCCCTGAGCGGGCCGGGGAAGGCGAGGAGGAAGGGCTTGAGCGCGTGAGGGCCGGTCATGGCCGACATTCTGTCAGCCACGACCGGCCCTCACCGGCGGTCCGCGCGGGCGCTACAGCACCAGCGACAGCAGCAGGACGAACACGATGCCGACGACCGAGATGATCGTCTCCATCACCGACCAGGTCTTGATCGTCTGGCCGACGCTCATCCCGAAGTACTCCTTCACCAGCCAGAACCCGGCGTCGTTGACGTGGCTGAAGAAGAGCGAGCCCGCGCCGATCGCGAGGACGAGCAGCGCCGTGTGGCTGGTCGACATGCCCTCCGCGAGCGGCGCCACGAGGCCCGCCGCCGAGATCGTCGCGACGGTCGCGGAGCCGGTCGCCAGCCGGATCGCGACGGCGATCAGCCAGGCGAGCAGCAGGGCCGGGATGGACCAGCTCTCGGAGAAGTCCAGGATCATCTGGCCGACGCCGATGTCGATCAGGGTCTGCTTGAAGCCGCCGCCCGCGCCGACGATCAGCAGGATGCCGGCGATGGGAGCGAGGGACTTCTCGACGGTCGAGGACAGCCGGTCCTTGGTGAAGCCGGCCGCCCGGCCCAGGGTGAACATGCCCACTATGACGGCGGCGAGCAGCGCGATCAGCGGAGAGCCGATGACGTCGGTGACCTTCTGGACGCCGTTCTCGGGGTCGTCGACGACGATGTCGACGAGCGCCTTGACCAGCATCAGGACGACGGGCAGCAGGATGGTCGCGACGGTGACGCCGAAGCCGGGGCGCTTCTCCAGGTCCTCGGAAGGACGGGTCGGGATCATCCGCTCGGGCGCCGGGATGTCCACCCAACGGGCGGCGTACCGGGAGAAGACCGGTCCGGCGATGATCACGGTCGGGACGGCGACGACGAGACCGAGGGCGAGCGTGACGCCCAGGTTGGCGCCGACCGCGTCGATCGCGACGAGCGGGCCGGGGTGCGGCGGGATGAGCCCGTGCATCACGGAGAGACCGGCGAGGGCCGGGATGCCGATCCGCATCAGGGAGTAGTTGCCGCGCTTGGCGACGAGCAGCACCACCGGGATCAGCAGCACGATGCCGACCTCGAAGAAGAGCGGCAGACCGATCACGGAGGCGATGAGGACCATCGCCCACGGCATGGCCCGGCCGCTCGCCCTGGCGAGGATCGTGTCGACGATCTGGTCGGCGCCGCCCGAGTCGGCGAGCAGCTTGCCGAGGATCGCGCCGAGGGCGATCAGCACGCCCACGCCGGCGACGGTGGCGCCGAGGCCGGTGGTGAAGGACTTGATGGTGTCCGCGAGCGGGGCGCCCGCGAACGCGCCGAGGGCGAGCGACCCGATGGTCAGGGCCAGGAAGGCGTGCAGCTTGAACTTGGTGATGAGCAGGACGATGACGGCGATGCCGGCGAGTACGGCGATGCCGAGCTGGGCGTTGCCTGCCGAGGTGATGGGTTCGGCGGCGTCCGCTGCCAGGATCTCGACGCTGAGACTGGTCACGGTGGGTCCTCGGGGTCAGTGGGTGAGCCGGCGCAGCGCGGCGGCGGCCCTGGCGGTGATCTCTTCGGGGGTGCCGGAGACGTCGACGGCGACGCCGGCCTCGTCGTCCTGCAGCGGCTGCAGGGTGGCGAACTGGGAGTCGAGGAGCGCCGTCGGCATGAAGTGGCCCTTGCGCCCGGCCATGCGTTCCTCGATGAGCTTCCGGTCACCGGTCAGATGGAGGAAGACGACACCGGGCGCGGCGGCACGCAGCCGGTCCCGGTAGCTCCGCTTCAGCGCGGAACTGCTCACCACCCCGCCGAGCCCGGCCCGGCGGTGCGCCCACTCCCCGATGGCGTCGAGCCAGGGCTCGCGGTCGGTGTCGTCCAGGGGGATGCCGGCCGTCATCTTGGCCACGTTCGCCGCCGGGTGGAAGTCGTCGCCCTCCGCGTAGGGGAGGCCGAGGGCTTCCGCGACCAGCGGGCCGATCGTGGTCTTGCCGGTTCCGGCGACGCCCATCACGACGACGACCGTCTTCGCCTCGGACTGGGGGGTGGTGCTCATGGTTGGTGCCTCGCTGTCTTCTTCGACATCGATCCGTCGCGCCCATGAAACCCATTGGGTACGACGTATTCAAGAGGCTGTGACATAAAAGTAGTACTTTTAATTCCCGATGTGATCATCCCGGCGGGCACGCATAGGCTTGCCACCATGACGACACCGGCCCAGGGGCTCCACTCCCACGTCCTCGCCACCCTGGGTCTCGCGATCACCGCGGGGGAGTACCCGCCCGGCACGGTGCTGCGCACCGACGAGCTGGCCCAGCGCTTCGACGTCTCCCGGACGGTGGTCCGCGAGGTCGTCCGCGTCCTGGAGTCCATGCACCTCGTCGAGTCCCGCCGCCGCGTCGGCGTGACCGTCCTGCCCACCGCCAGCTGGAACGTGTACGACCCCCAGGTCATCCGCTGGCGCCTCGCCGGCGCCGACCGGCCCCGCCAGCTCCGCTCGCTGACCGTGCTCCGCTCCGCCGTGGAGCCCGTCGCCGCCGGTCTGGCCGCGGTGAACGCCACCCCCGAGCAGTGCCGCGAGCTCACCGAGCAGGCCCTCGGCATGGTCGCCACCTCGCGCGGCCGGCGCCTGGAGGAGTACCTCGTCCACGACGTCGCCTTCCACCGGATCGTGCTCAACGCCTCGGGGAACGAGATGTTCGCCCGCCTCGGCGACGTCGTCGCCGAGGTCCTCACCGGCCGCACCCACCACCACGTGATGTTCGAGGACCCCGACCCGTCCGCCGTCACCCTGCACGTCCAGGTCGCCGAGGCGGTACGGGAGCGGGACGCGGCCCGCGCCGAGGAACTCACCCGGCAGATCGCGGTCGGCGCCCTCCAGGAACTGGACGTGCTGGCTCCGTGAGGCCCCGGCGCATCGCCGCGCAAGCGCCCGATATGCCGTTGCGTAAGCTCTGAACTAGCTCAAAAATGGGCGTTCAGTGACATCGGTCACAGTCAGTCACCGCTTCCTGCCGTGAGGATGTGCGCTGGCCGTACCCGGGAGACCCCCACACGGGTACGGCCGGGTACCGCACTGCCCCCTCACGAAGGCGAACAACTCCATGACTGACCGCGTCACCGCGGCCGAGCCGCTGTCCGCCGCACCGGCCGCGCCCGGCAGCCCCACGGCCGCCGCCCCCCACATCGACGCAGGCGACGCCGGCTACCGCAAGGACCTCAAGTCCCGGCACATCAACATGATCGCCATCGGTGGCGCCATCGGCACCGGCCTCTTCCTGGGCGCCGGCGGCCGCATGTCCCAGGCCGGCCCCTCCCTCTTCATCGCCTACGCCGTCTGCGGAGTCTTCGCCTTCTTCGTGGTGCGGGCCCTCGGCGAGCTGGTGCTCTACCGCCCCTCCTCCGGCGCCTTCGTCTCCTACGCCCGCGAGTTCATGGGCGAGAAGGGCGCCTACACGGCCGGCTGGCTGTACTTCCTCAACTGGTCGACCACCGCCGTCGCCGACATCACCGCCGCCGCGACCTACGCCCACTTCTGGGCGATGTTCAGCGACGTCCCCCAGTGGATCCTCGCCCTGATCGCCCTCGCGGTCGTCCTCGCCGCCAACCTCATCTCGGTGCGGTACTTCGGCGAGATGGAGTTCTGGTTCGCCATCATCAAGGTCGGCGCCCTCGTCGCCTTCATGCTCATCGGCATCTTCCTCGTCGTGACCTCGCACGACATCGGCGGCCACACCCCCGGCCTGTCCACCATCAGCGACAACGGCGGCATCTTCCCCAGCGGCGTCATGCCGATGCTGCTGCTCATCCAGGGCGTCGTCTTCGCCTACGCCTCCGTGGAACTCTGCGGCGTCGCCGCCGGTGAGACCGAGCACCCCGAGAAGATCATGCCGAAGGCGATCAACTCGATCATGTGGCGCGTCGGCCTCTTCTACGTCGGCTCCGTGGTCCTGCTCGCCCTGCTGCTGCCCTACACGGCGTACTCCGGCGACCAGAGCCCCTTCGTCACCGTCTTCGACAAGCTCGGCATCCCCGGCGCGGCCGGCGTGATGAACCTCGTCGTCCTCACCGCCGCCCTCTCCAGCCTCAACTCGGGCCTGTACTCCACCGGCCGCATCCTGCGCTCCATGTCGCTGGCCGGCTCCGCGCCGAAGTTCACCGGCGTCATGAACAAGGGCGGCGTCCCCTACGGCGGCATCCTGCTCACCGCCGGCTTCGGCGTCCTCGGCGTGGCCCTCAACTACGTCATGCCCGGCGAGGCCTTCGAACTCGTGCTGAACTTCGCCTCCATCGGCATCATCGGCACCTGGGCCATGATCATGGTCTGCTCGCTGCTCTTCTGGCGCCGCGCCCAGGAGGGCAAGGTCACCCGCCCCGGCTACAACCTGCCCTGGGCCCCGTACACCCAGATCGTGACCCTCGGCTTCCTCGCCTCCGTCCTCGTCCTCATGTGGATGGACGGCGGCGTCGGCCGCACCACCGTCGCCTGTCTGCCGCTCGTCGCGGCGGCCCTCGTCGGCGGCTGGTTCCTGGTCCGCGGCCGGGTCCGCGCGACCGCCGCGGCACACCGCGACTGAGCCCCCCCACGGGAACCGGAGGGACCCCCGCAGGCTCGTCCTGCGGGGGTCTCGCCTTTTGTCAGGAGATAGTGGTACGCAAGAGCCTTACAAGATCCGTTCGGAGGAAGGAAAGTTCGCCATGCCGCAGCACGTCCAGGGGGTCATCGCCCCCGGCAGGAACGAACCGGTACGGGTCGAGACGATCGTCATCCCCGACCCCGGCCCCGGTGAAGCCGTCGTGAAGATCCAGGCCTGCGGCGTCTGCCACACGGACCTGCACTACAAACAGGGTGCCATCAACGACGAGTTCCCCTTCCTGCTCGGCCACGAGGCCGCCGGAATCGTCGAGTCGGTCGGCGAGGGCGTCACCGACGTCGAGCCCGGCGACTACGTGATCCTCAACTGGCGCGCGGTGTGCGGCCAGTGCCGCGCCTGCCGCCGGGGCCGCCCCTGGTACTGCTTCGGCACCCACAACGCCAAGCAGCGGATGACCCTGCTCGACGGCACCGAACTCTCCCCGGCCCTCGGCATCGGCGCCTTCGCCGAGAAGACCCTGGTCGCCTCGGGACAGTGCACCAAGGTCGACCCCGCCGTCGCCCCCGAGGTCGCGGGCCTCCTCGGCTGCGGCGTCATGGCCGGCATCGGCGCCGCCATCAACACAGGCGACGTGGGCCGCGGCGACACCGTCGCCGTCATCGGCTGCGGAGGCGTCGGCGACGCCGCGATCGTCGGCTCCCGCCTCGCCGGAGCGGCGAAGATCATCGCCGTCGACATCGACGACCGCAAGCTGGAGACGGCGAAGGCGATGGGCGCCACCCACACCGTCAACTCCCGCTCCACCGACCCCGTCGAGGCCGTCCGCGAGCTCACCGGCGGCTTCGGCGCCGACGTCGTCATCGAGGCCGTCGGCCGCCCCGAGACGTACAAGCAGGCCTTCTACGCCCGCGACCTCGCCGGCACCGTCGTCCTCGTCGGCGTCCCCACCCCCGAGATGCAGCTCGAACTGCCCCTCCTCGACGTCTTCGGCCGCGGCGGCGCGCTCAAGTCCTCCTGGTACGGCGACTGCCTGCCCTCCCGCGACTTCCCGATGCTGATCGACCTGCACCAGCAGGGCCGCATCGACCTCGCCGCCTTCGTCACCGAGACCATCGGCCTCGGCGAGGTCGAGAAGGCCTTCGCCCGCATGCACGAGGGCGACGTCCTCCGCTCGGTGGTGGTGCTGTGATGGGCGCCCGCATCGACCACCTCGTCACCTCCGGCACCTTCAGCCTCGACGGCGGCACCTGGGAGGTCGACAACAACGTCTGGATCGTCGGCGACGACACCGAGGCCATCGTCATCGACGCCGCCCACGACGCCGACGCCATCCTCGCCGCCCTCGACGGCCGCGCCCTGCGCGCCATCGTGTGCACCCACGCCCACAACGACCACGTCGACGCGGCCCCGGCGCTCGCGGCCGCCACCGGCGCCCGCATTTTGCTCCACCCCGCCGACCAGCCGCTCTGGAAGCAGACCCACCCCGACCACAGCCCCGACGGCGAACTCGCCGACGGCCAGGTCCTCACCATCGCCGGCACCGACCTCACCGTGCTGCACACCCCCGGCCACGCCCCCGGCGCGGTCTCCCTCCACGCCCCGGAGCTGGGCACCGTCTTCACCGGCGACACCCTCTTCCAGGGCGGCCCCGGCGCCACCGGCCGCTCCTTCTCGGACTTCCCGACGATCGTCGGCTCGATCCGAGCGAAGCTCCTCACCCTGCCCCCGGAGACGGTGGTACGGACGGGGCACGGCGACACCACCACCATCGGCGCCGAGGCCCCGCACCTCCAGGAGTGGATCAGCCGGGGCCACTGAGAGTCAGCCGGCTCTCGAAACGCAGCTCGTCACCCGTGAACGGGTCGGTGAACTCCAGCGTCCGCGCGAGCAGTCGCAGCGGACGCGCGAAGTCCTCCGGCCCGTCCGCGCGGACCACCGGATAGACCGGATCGTGCAGGATCGGCAGCCCCAGCGCGTTCATGTGCACCCGCAGCTGATGCGTCCGCCCGGTCTCCGGCACCAGCCGGTACCGCCCGAGCCCGCCGGCGTGCCCGAGCAGCTCGATCCGGCTCTCCGCGTTCGGCTCGCCGCCCGGCACCTCCCGGGCGGCCATCACCCCGCGCTCCTTCTCGATCCGGCTCCGCAGGGTCACCGGCAGCGCCACCGCCGGGTCGTACGGCGCCACCGCCTCGTACTCCTTGCGCACCCGCCGGTCCCGGAACAGCGTCTGGTACGCCCCCCGGTCCTCCGGACGCACGACACAGAGCACCAGCCCCGCCGTCAGCCGGTCGAGCCGGTGCGCGGGCTGGAGGAACGGCAGCCCCAGCTCCCGCCGCAGCCGCGCGAGCGCGGTCTCGGTCACATGCCGGCCCCGGGGCATCGTGGCGAGGAAGTGCGGCTTGTCGGCGACCACGATCCGCTCGTCGCGGTGCACGACCCCGACCGGGAACGGCACGGGCTCCTCCACCGGGAAGTCCCGGTGGAACCAGAGATACCGGCCCACGGTGTACGGATCGTCCCCGGCCACGGGCCCGTCGACCCCGACGAACCGGCCCTCGCGCAGCATCTCCTCGACCCGCCCGGCCCCGACGGCCGTCGCGTACCGGTCGAGCAGATGGTCCCGTACGGTCGCCCACGTCCCGTCCGGATCGTCGGGAAGCCGCACGCGGACGGCGTCGATCCCGTCCCGCTGGGGCAGTGGCGCGGCCGGCGCCTTCGCTCTCCGTCTCACCGCTCCGCCTCGTGCCCGCACGTACAAAAGCGGAGTGTCCGAGGGGGGACTTGAACCCCCACGCCCGATAAAGGGCACTAGCACCTCAAGCTAGCGCGTCTGCCATTCCGCCACCCGGACAAGGTGTCTGTCTTCCTGGCCGCTCGGCCCTTCCGACGTGGAAAACAATAGCAAACATCTGGGGTGGTCGATCACCACCCCGGTGGGCCCCCGTCACGGCCCCGTCGTGTGACGGGCGGATGTCGGCCGAGGGCCGCCCTTGGGCGCGGGCGGGGGCACGCGGGAGGATGGGCGGGCACCGAAGCAATCACGTGGGGCACGTAGTGGGAGGAAGCAGCGTGAGCGAGTCGAACACCGGCCGGACCGTCACCGCGGAGAACGAGGTCGTGGACCTCTGTCGCGACCTCATCCGCATCGACACCAGCAACTACGGGGACCACTCCGGTCCCGGCGAGCGGGCGGCCGCGGAGTACATCGCCGAGAAGCTCGCGGAGGTCGGACTCGAACCGAAGGTCATCGAGTCGCACCAGGGGCGGGCCTCCACGGTCGCCCGCATCGAGGGCGAGGACCCGTCCCGGCCGGCCCTGCTCATCCACGGCCACACCGACGTCGTCCCCGCCAACGCCGAGGACTGGACCCACCACCCCTTCTCGGGGGAGATCGCGGACGGCTGCGTCTGGGGCCGCGGCGCCGTCGACATGAAGGACATGGACGCGATGACCCTCGCGGTCGTACGGGACCGGCTGCGCAGCGGCCGCAAGCCCCCGCGCGACATCGTCCTCGCCTTCCTCGCCGACGAGGAGGCCGGCGGCACCTACGGCGCCCGGCACCTGGTCGACAAGCACCGGGACCTCTTCGACGGGGTCACCGAGGCGATCGGCGAGGTCGGCGGCTTCTCCTTCACGGTCAACGAGAACCTGCGGCTCTACCTGGTCGAGACGGCCCAGAAGGGCATGCACTGGATGCGGCTGACCGTCGAGGGCACGGCCGGACACGGCTCGATGACCAATGACGACAACGCGATCACCGAGCTGTGCGAGGCCGTCGGCCGCCTCGGCCGCCACCAGTGGCCGGTCAGGGTCACCAAGACCGTCCGCTCCTTCCTGGACGAGCTGTCGGACGCGCTGGGCACCCCGCTCGACCCCGAGGACATGGACGGCACCCTCGCCAAGCTCGGCGGCATCGCCAAGATGGTCGGCGCCACCCTGCGGAACTCGGCCGCCCCGACCATGCTCGGCGCCGGCTACAAGGTGAACGTGATCCCCGGCCAGGCCACCGCGCACGTCGACGGCCGCTTCCTGCCCGGCTACGAGCAGGAGTTCCTGGCCGACCTCGACCGGATCCTCGGACCGAACGTGAAGCGCGAGGACGTGCACGGCGACAAGGCCCTGGAGACCAGCTTCGACGGCGCCCTGGTGGACGCCATGCAGCTGGCGCTCCGTGCGGAGGACCCGATCGCCCGCGCCGTGCCGTACATGCTCTCCGGCGGCACCGACGCGAAGTCCTTCGACGACCTCGGCATCCGCTGCTTCGGCTTCGCGCCGCTCCAGCTGCCCCCGGAGCTCGACTTCGCGGGCATGTTCCACGGCGTGGACGAGCGGGTGCCCGTGGACGGCCTGAAGTTCGGCGCGCGGGTGCTGGACCGGTTCATCGACGCCTGCTGAAGCCGACCGCCGAATTCGTCCGCGCGTTTGCATGTGACCGGAAAGAGTGAATGAACACGGGGGCTCGTAGCCCCCACCATTCCCCCTCGTTACAGGTGTTGCGGTCCGCGGCTGGGACCGCGCTTTCCAACTAGGAGGAATAATGATCAAGAAGGTCGTCGCTGCTGCGGCTGCCACTGGCGGTCTCGTTCTCGCGGGTGCGGGCATGGCCGTTGCCGACGCGGGTGCCCAGGGTGCCGCCATCGGTTCCCCCGGTGTCCTCTCGGGCAACGTCGTCCAGGTTCCGGTTCACGTCCCCGTGAACCTGTGCGGCAACACGGTCTCCGTGATCGGCCTGCTGAACCCCGCCTTCGGCAACACCTGCGTCAACGCCTGACGCTGTGCCTCGCCCGTGAGGGTGTGAGCCGGTCCGGCCCCGGAGTGCGTGCCATGCACTCCGGGGCCGGTGGCCATTTCCGCCCCGGGTCCTCGGGCCCGGTGGCACTCTTTCGAAGCCGAGCAGGCAGGGAACAAGCTATGCGACAGGTCACGCGCAAGGGTCTGGTCACCGTTGCGGCAGCCGGCGGCGTCTTCGCCGCCGTCGGTGGCGGATACGCGCACGCCGATTCGGGTGCGTACGGTACGGCCACGAATTCCCCGGGCGTCGCGTCCGGCAATTCCGTCCAGGTCCCGGTGCACGTACCGGTGAACGCCTGCGGAAACACCGTCAACGTCGTCGGACTGCTGAATCCGGCGATGGGAAACACCTGTGCCAACACCTCGAAGCCCGGCGGGCCGGGGGGCGGCTCGTCCGCCGGTGGGCACACCAGCGACTCTCCCGGGGTCGGCTCCGGCAACACCGTCGAGGTGCCGGTCGACGTCCCGGTGAACGTGTGCGGCAACAGCGTCACGGGCATCGGCCTGGGCAACGCCGTCGCGGGCAACGACTGCGCGAACGGCGCGGACGGCGGCTACGGGGACGACGACGGCGGCTACGGGGACGACGACGGCGGCTACGGGGACGACGGCGGGGACACGGGCTACGGGGAGGAGACCCCGGGCACTCCCGGCACCCCCGGCACGCCGGGAACCCCCGGTACTCCCGGCACGCCGGGAACCCCCGGAACTCCCGGCACCCCCGGTCACCCGGGTACGCCCGGCACCCCCGGCGGCGAGGTCGGGCCGAACACGCCCGGTACGCACGTCGTCACCCCGCCGAAGGCCGTGGAGGAGCTCGCCGAGACCGGTTCCGGCCCGCTCGGCGTGATCGTCCCCGCCGGGGCCGGTCTGCTGCTGGCCGGTTCGCTGATCTACCGCCGCGCCCGCAGCGCCGCCTGAGGTCACGCACCACGCACAAGGGGCCCCGCGCACCGCGGGGCCCCTTCTCGATGTCCGCTTCCGCTACCAGGTCGCCCGGACCTGGCGGATGATCCGACGCTTCAGCCGCACCCTGCGGCTCCCGTCCCGGTGCAGGCTCAGACGGTCCAACTCCCAGTGTCCGTACTCGGCATGGTCGGTCAGCAGCCGCGCCGCCTCCTTGCGGGAGACGCCGCGCGGCACGTACACGTCGACAAATTCGTATTCCGGCATCGCATCTATTGTGCGGGCACCGGCCCGGTACGGATAGCGTCTGTCCCATGTCTGATGCTGCGCAGCCCACCGCTGCCGAGGTACGCGCCGCCGCCGAGGCGGTCAAAGCCGCACTGGACCGTCACCTCGCGGCGGTCGAACGCCGCACGGGGGACGACGACACGGCCGTCTACGAAGCCTTCAACGCCCTCGCCACGGCGGCCGAGGCGTACGACGAACTCCTCTACGACCGCTACGACGAGGTCACCCCCTTCGAGATCCCCGGAGCGGACGGCGCCCTGCCGCCCTATGCCGGACCTGACGAACCCCATGCCCTCAGCCTGCTGATCCGCCGCGACTACGCCGTGGCGGAGCCCCAACGACTGCTCGCCCAGGCCCGCCGTCTCACCGAGATCGACGGCCCGGCCGACACCACGGGACCGGCCGCCAGGGCCGGTGTCTCGCCGCTCGCCGCGCTCGGCGTGCTCTTCGGCGAGTACGAACCGGACGAGATCGCCTCCCGGCACAAGGAATTCGGCCTGGAGGAGGGCGACTCCACGCTCTGGGTCACCGCCGCCGAGGAACTCCCGGAACCGGGGGAGTGGCTCAACGCCCCCTTCGACCACGCCGATCCGGAACGGATCGTCTGCCGCTTCGACGTCAGCTCCGTCTTCGACGAGGACGAGGACGGCGACGGGGCGGGCGACGGCGGCGGGAAGGAACGGGCCGGCGGCTCCGGCTCCTGACGGGACGGAGAGCCGGGGGAGACGGCGGAGGGCCGGGACACCACGATCGGTGTCCCGGCCCTCCGCCGGTCCGTCCCCGTCCTACTCCTCGGGCACGGCGAGCAGCGCCTCCAGGAGCGGCCTCAGCCGCGTCGTACGCTCCGGGGCCACCCCCTCGGCCACCGCACGCGGCAGCGCCTGGTCCACGCCGTGCACGACCGACAGATGGCGCTCCGCCCGGCCGAAGGCCGTGTACACCCACGGCCTGCTCAGGCCCCCGGCAGCATCGCCGGGCAGCACCACGACCACGGCGGGCCAGCGCGTCCCGGCCGCCTGGTGGGCGGTGAGCGCCCAGCCGTGCCGCAGCGCCGACTCCACCCGGTCCCGGGGGACGAGGACCTCCTCGTCCGCGCACCGCAGCCGCAGGCCCTCGGCCTCGGCCGACAGGACCGTGCCCGTCACCGTCCGCCCCGGCACCGGCGCGTACGCCACCCGGTCGCCCGGGTCGTAGCCGCCGAAGCGGCCGGGGCCGGGGTTGAGGCGCTGCTTGAGCGCCGCGTTCAGCGCGCGCGTACCGGCCGAGCCGCCGTGGCCGACCGTGAGGACCTGCGTCTGCTCCGCGGGCACCCCGATCGCCCTCGGCACCGAGTCGGCCACCAGCTGGACCGTACGGTGCACGGCCTCGCCGGCGTCCCGCACGGGGACGATCACGATCTCCTTGCCGGGGGCCTCGACCTGGTTCAGCTCCCCGGCGCCGATGCCCGAGACCAGCTCGCCGAGCGGCCCCGGGTCGGGCAGCCGGGAGGCGATCCGGGGGCACACCCGGGCGGCGAGCACATCGGAGAAGACCCGCCCCGCACCGGGCGCGCCGAGCACCTCCGGGTCGCCGCTCAGCACCAGACGGCAGCCGTCAGGAAGGGACTCCACGAGCATCGCGGCCGTCTCGACGTCCAGCTGCGGCGCGTCGAGCACCACCAGGAGGTCCAGCGCGAAGGCGCCGTCCTCGTCGCGGCCGGGACCCGCCGTACCGGAGAGCAGCCCGGCGACCGTCAGGGCGTCCGCCCCCGCGGCCCCGAGGGCGCGGCGTCCGCCGTCGGCGTGGACGGCGACCAGGGTGCGCAGCCCGCGCGCGCGGGCCGCCGCCGCGAGGGCCACCGGCTCGGCGCGGGAGGCCTCGCCGCCCGTGTGCAGCACGAGGCCGTGCGCACCGGCGGCGCGCTCCAGCTCGGAGCCGTCCCAGTCGTCGGCCGTCGCCGTCCTGACCAGCCGGGCGAGACCGTCCGCGAGGCTCTCCTCCGCGAGCGCGTACCGGTCGAGCCCGAGCAGCACGGGCGGGGCGGGCTCCTCGGCGACCGGCGCCGCGGGCTCCAGATCCTCCTCGTCCTCCTCCGGCTCCTCCGCCGGGGGTTCCTCCTCCTGGAAGACGAGGACGGCGCCCGCGGAGATCGCCTCCTCGACGGCCGCCTCGGGGTCGGGCACCCGGTGCCCGGTGAGTTCGGCGCGCACGGCCCCGATCTCCAGGGCGGTGTGTCCCTGGAGCGCGGCCCGCTCCAGCAGCCACACGGTCAGGGCGACGGTGCGGCGCGGGTCGTCGGGGCCGCACGCGGCACCGAGCAGCGCCCGCGCGAAGCCGTCGGCCTGCTCAGGGCGCACCCCGGGCACCGCGAGCAGCTGCCAGGGGTCGTCGAGCAGGGCCGCGGCCGCGCCTTCGCCGAGGGTGCCGGCGACCTGCCCGGCGAGCGCCTCGGGCGCACCGCCCTTGGCCAGGACCTCCCGTACGGCCTCGGTGGTGCCGGGAGCCGGTACCGGGGCACGCGGGGGCGCGGGGGGCCGTACGGTCGCGGCCGGGGACGCCTCGGGCGAAGGGCGCCGGGGGGCGGGCTCGGGGGCCTCGTAGAACGCGGTGCCCGGCGCGGACCCGCCCTCGACGGCCCGCACGGCGGCGAGGAGGTCGGCCGCCGTGCCGCTCAGCTTGGCGCCGCTCGCGACCGTCCCCTCCTTCTCGGCCTTCCGCGCCTCGATCCTGGCCCGCAGCTCCCGCTGCGCGGCGAGCTCGGCCTGAGCGTCACTCAACTCGGGCGTGGCGGGGGTCTCGGCGGCGGCGGTGCCCTCGGCAGCGGCCTCGGCACCCTCGGCCCCGGTGTCGTCGCCACCGGCTGCCTCGGGCTCCTCCTCGTCCCCGGTGTCGTCGGCGGGCTCGTCGCCCGTCCCCTCGGCCGTCCCGTCGCTCGTCCCGTCCGGCGCGGCGGGCTCCTCGGCGGGGTCCCCGACCGCGACCGGTGCCGTGGCGTCGGCTTGCCCGTCGGAGGCGGCGGCCCCCTGCGCGTCCTCGGTCGGCTCCACGTCCTCGGGT
This sequence comes from Streptomyces sp. Root1304, assembly GCF_001426405.1. Taxonomy (GTDB): domain Bacteria; phylum Actinomycetota; class Actinomycetes; order Streptomycetales; family Streptomycetaceae; genus Streptomyces. The sequence goes on from NZ_LMEP01000025.1 coordinate 221,645, forward strand.
GCCTCGGGCGCGGTCTCCCCGGAAGGCTCGGTCACAAGGTGCTCCAGTCGTGATCCGGATAGCGGTGCACGGGCGCCGACACATCGTCCAGCGCCCGACAGATCTCGTCAGGAAGACTAAGGGTCTCCACCGACAACGCGGCCGTGAGCTGGCGTGCCGTGCGCGCGCCGACGATCGGGGCGGTCACTCCGGGCCGGTCGCGGACCCAGGCGAGCGCCACGTGCAGCGGGGTCGTCGAGAGGCCCTCGGCGGCGGTCGCGACGGCGTCCACGATCCGGCTCGCCGCCTCGTCCAGGTACGGCTCCACGAAGGGCGCCATGGTCTCTGAGGCGCCCCGCGAGTCCGTCGGGGTCCCGCTGCGGTACTTGCCCGTCAGGACCCCGCGTCCGAGCGGTGACGAGGGCAGCAGGCCTATCCCGAGGTCCCGGGCGGCGGGCAGCACCTCGCGCTCCACGCCCCGCTGGAGCAGCGAGTACTCCAGCTGCGCCCCGGCCAGCCGGGTCCGGTCCCCGGCGAGCTGCCAGGTGCCCGCCTTGGCGAGCTGCCAGCCGCAGAAGTTCGACACGCCCGCGTACCGCGCCCGCCCGCTGCGCACGGCGATGTCGAGGGCCTGGAGGGACTCCTCCAGGGGTGTGTACGGGTCGAAGGCGTGCAGCTGCCACAGGTCGACGTGGTCGGTGCCGAGCCGGGCGAGGGAGGCGTCGAGCGCGGCGAGCAGATGCCCCCGCGAGCCGTCCGTGCGCCGGTCGGGGTCCGGCACGCTGCCCGCCTTGGTCGACAGGACGAGGTCCTGCCGGGAGACGAGCCGCTCCATCAGACGCCCGAGCAGGTACTCGGCCTCGCCCCCGCCGTACACGTCGGCGGTGTCCACGAGCGTGCCGCCCGCGTCCCAGAACGCCTTCAACTGCTCGGCGGCGTCGTGCTCGTCGGTGTCCCGGCCCCAGGTGAGGGTGCCGAGTCCGATGCGCGACACACGCAGGCCGGTACGTCCGAGATGCCTCTGCTCCATGGGCGCGAGATTACTGGCCAGGGCACCACGCGGAGAGAGCCTGTGGACAACCACGTCCTGACGGATGTCCCGCCCGCGCGCTAGAGTCCGGCCCAAAGGGACGTTACTGATGGGTAAGGGGTGCGTGGACATGCGGCTCGGCATCAACCTCGGCTACTGGGGCGCGGGCATGGACGGCGACAACCTCGCCGTCGCCCAGGAGGCGGACCGGCTCGGCTACGACGTGTGCTGGGCCGCCGAGGCCTACGGCTCCGACGCCCCCACCGTCCTCGCCTGGGTCGCGGCGAAGACCGAGCGGATCGACGTCGGCTCGGCGATCATGCAGATCCCGGCCCGTCAGCCCGCCATGACGGCGATGACCGCCGCCACCCTGGACTCGCTCACCGGCGGCCGGTTCCGGCTCGGCCTCGGCGTCTCCGGACCCCAGGTCTCCGAGGGCTGGTACGGGGTGAAGTTCGACAAGCCGCTGTCCAGGACCCGCGAGTACGTCGAGATCGTCCGCAAGGCCATGTCCCGCGAGCGCCTCACCCACGACGGCGAGCACTGGACCCTGCCGCTGCCCGGCGGCCCCGGCAAGCCCATCAAGCTCACGGTGCACCCGGAGCGCGAGCACATCCCGCTCTACATCGCCGCGATCGGCCCCAAGAACCTGGAGCAGACCGGCGAGATCGCCGACGGCGCCCTGCTGATCTTCCCCTCCGCCGCCCACCTGGAGGAGACCGCGCTGCGCCACCTGCGCGCGGGCCGCGAGAAGGCCGGTCTCACGATGGACGGCTTCGACGTCTGTCCGACCCTGCCGCTGGCCCTCGGCGAGGACGTCGACGCCCTCGCGGACGTGTTCCGCCCGTACACCGCGCTGTACGTCGGCGGCATGGGCAGCCGCAAGCAGAACTTCTACAACCAGCTCGCGCAGCGCATGGGCTACGAGAAGGAGGCCGCCGAGATCCAGGACAAGTACCTGGCCGGCGACAAGACGGGTGCGGCGGCGGCCGTGCCGCAGAGCCTGATCGACCAGACCACCCTGCTCGGCTCCGTGGAGCGGATCGCCGAGCGGATGACGGCGTACGCCGAGGCCGGGGTCACCACCCTCACCCTCGCCCCGGCCGGCTTCACCCTGGACGAGCGGCTCGCGGCCCTGCGGGCGGGCATCGAGGCGATGGAGCACGCGGGCCTGGCGTAACACCGCCGTCGAAAGAAGTTCCCGCGGCCGTGGTGGGGGCTCGGGGGTCTTCCCCGCCACGGCCGTCATGCAGCACAACGCTCCACAGGGCCCCCGGTTACGCCTTTCGGGCTCACTCTTTCGGCCGAGCCCCGGGAGCCCTCCTGTTGCCCCTCGGCGCCGACCGCATTTGACTCGTTCTCCCGGGACGTACGGAACGCGGACGTCCGCACGGAGGTGGCGGCGATGCTCACGGCGAAGAGCCTGTTCCAGGAAATCATCGAGAACGACGAGTCCTTCCGGCTCTTCTGTTCGATCGCGGCGAGCGGCGAGTCCCAGGGCGGCTGGGAGAACGGCCGCATCGCGACCCTCGTCGCCCCCGCCATGAAGGAACTCACGCCCAAGATCACCCGGCACGGCGCCGACGAGGACAAGCACGGGCGGATCTTCAACGCGTTGATGAAGAAGCGCGGCCTCGAACCCGTCCCCGTACCGCCGGACACCGACTACACGATGCTGCTCGAACAGCGCGGCATCGGTCTCGCGCACGACAAGCTCCGCCGGGACCAGCGGCTGACCGAGGAGGACGTGATCGTCTACCTCGCCCACAGCAGGGTCACCGAGCAGCGGGCCGCCGACCAGATGCGCATGCTCGTCACGTACTTCGGGGACCACCCCGAGCTGGGCCGGGCCATCCGCATGATCGACAACGACGAGGCCAACCACCTCGCCTACTGCCACGAGGAACTCCTCCGCCTCGCGCGCGCGGGCCACGGCCGGCTCATCCAGCGGACCCTGCGCGACTCCGCCCTCGCCGAGATCCGGGTCTACCGCGACGTCAGCCTCGCCGTGATGCGCCACATGGGCCGCATCCTCGGCTGGCCCGCGCCCAAGGCGGCCGTCCTCGCCGCCGGGATCCACGCCGTGTACGCGTACGAGCGGGCCGCCGGCTGGCACCGGATGGTCGACCTGCGGATGCCCGAGCGCCTCGACGCCCTCGGCGGCCCCGCGACCCCCGCCCCCGCCTTCTGAGAGGCCCCGCGCCCCGGGGAGACCCGGGGCGGGGCCTCACATCCAGCCGCGCCGCTTGAACATCCGGTACAGCGTGGCGACGATGCCGCTCATCAGGACGATCACCAGCGGGTACGACCACCCCCAGTGCAGCTCCGGCATGTGCTCGAAGTTCATTCCGTAGATCCCCGCGACCATCGTGGGGACCGCAGCCATGGCCGCCCACGCCGAGATCTTGCGCATGTCGTCGTTCTGCCGCACGCCCATCTGCGCCAGATGCGCCGACAGCACGTCCGACAGCAGCCGGTCGAGCCCCTCCACCTGCTCGTTGGAGCGCAGCAGATGGTCGTTGACGTCCCGGAAGAAGGGCTGCGAGTGCTCGTTCACGAACGGCACCGAGCCGGCCGTGAGCCGGGCCATCGGCCCGGCCAGCGGACCGCTGGCCCGCCGGAACTCCAGGACCTGCCGCTTCGCCGTGTAGATCCGCGCCGCGGTGTTCGTCGGATTGCCCCCGGAGGGCGCGAAGACGTCCGCCTCCAGTTCCTCCAGGTCCACCTGGAGCTCGCCCGTCACATCGAGGTAGTGGTCCACGATCGCGTCGCTCACCGCGTACAGCACCGCCGTCGGCCCGTGCTTCAGGACCTCCGGGTCGGCCTCCAGGCGCCGCCGCACCTCCGCGAGCGGCGCGCCCTCGCCGTGCCGCACCGTCACCACGAACGAGTCGCCCATGAACAGCATCAGCTCGCCCGAGGAGACCCGGTCGCTCTCCGGCTCGTACACGACGGGCTTGAGCACCGCGAAGAGCGAGTCGTCGTAGACCTCCAGCTTCGGCCGCTGGTGGGCCTTCAGGGCGTCCTCGACGGCCAGCGGGTGCAGGGCGAACTCGGAGGCCACATGGTCGAACTCGGCCTCCGTGGGCTCGTGGAGCCCCACCCAGAGGAAGGCGTCCCCGGTGGCCCGCGCCTCCTCCAGGGCATCGGAGAGGTCGGAGGGCCCGGCCGTTCGGCGCCCGTCCCGGTAGATGGCAGAGTCCACGATCACGCGCAGCATTCTCCCTCGAACGGCCCCGGTACGCACGCGTGGAGCCGCCCCGGCCTCCCCGGGCCCGCCGGGAGCATCGCCGGACACCGCCGGACACCGCCTAGGCTGGCAGCCATGGCCACGCTGATCCTCGTCCGGCACGGACGCTCCACCGCCAACACCTCCGGGGTCCTCGCCGGGCGCACGTCCGGGATCGCACTCGACGAGCGCGGGGCCGCGCAGGCCGCCGCGCTCCCAGGGCGCCTCGCGGACGTCCCGGTCGCCGCCGTCGTCTCCAGCCCGCTCCAGCGCTGCCGGGAGACCGTACGGCCCCTCCTCGACGCCCGGCCGGACGTTCCGCTGCACATCGAGGACCGCGTCAACGAGTGCGACTACGGCGACTGGTCCGGCCGCAAGCTGGCCGAGCTGAACGACGAACCCCTGATGGAGATCGTCCAGGCGCACCCCTCCGCCGCCGCCTTCCCCGGCGGCGAGTCCATGCGCGCGATGCAGGCCCGCGCCGTCGACGCCGTCCACGACTGGAACGCGCGGATCGACGCCGAGTACGGCGAGGACGCCTGCTACGTCATGTGCTCGCACGGCGACATCGTCAAGTCGCTCGTGGCGCACGCCCTCGGCCTCCACCTCGACCTCTTCCAGCGCATCCACGTCGACCCCTGCTCGGTCACCGTGATCCGCTGGACGCGCACGCGCCCCTTCCTCCTCCGCCTCGGCGACACCGGCGACTTCGCCGGGTTCGGCCCCCGCGAACACCCCGACAGCAGTGGGACCGCCGCCGTCGGGGGCGGTGCGGGCGCACCGTGATCCCTTCGCGCAGTAGGGTGGACGCGCCGCTGTAGTACGACCGTCAAGACGCAAGGGAGCCGGGAAACGTGTCCCGTCAGGTGTTCCTCTACGACCCACCGGAGCGTTTCGTGGCCGGCACGGTCGGGCTGCCTGGCCGCCGTACGTTCTTCCTCCAGGCGTCCGCGGCCGGCCGGGTCACCAGCGTCGCCCTGGAGAAGACGCAGGTCGCCGCACTCGCCGAGCGCATGGACGAACTCCTCGACGAGGTCGTCCGCCGCACCGGGGGCAACGCTCCCGTCCCCGCCGTCGCCCCCGCCGAGGTCTCGGACACCGCGCCCCTCGACGTACCGGTCGAGGAGGAGTTCCGGGTCGGCACCATGGCCCTCGCCTGGGACGGCGAGGAGCAGCGCATGATCGTGGAGGCGCAGGCGCTCGTCGAGCTCGACGTGGACTCCGAGGAGGACCTCGCCGAGGCCGAGGAGCGACTGCTCCAGGACGAGGAGAACGGCCCGCCGATGCTCCGGGTCCGCCTCAGCGGCGCCCAGGCGCGGGCCTTCGCCAAGCGGGCCCTGGACGTGGTCAACGCCGGCCGCCCGCCGTGCCCGCTCTGCAGCCTGCCGCTCGACCCCGAGGGCCACGTCTGCCCGCGTCAGAACGGATACCGCCGCGGCGCATGAGCAGCCCTTCGACGCCCGGGGACGCCGAACTGCTCGCCCACGGTGAGCTGACCGTCCGCGGCCAGGTCCGCGAGGCCTCCAACGCCGTCCTGTACTGCTCCGTCGCGTACGAGGGACGCGAGGCGGCCTGCGTCTACAAGCCGGTCGCGGGGGAGCAGCCGCTGTGGGACTTCCCCGACGGCACCCTCGCCCAGCGCGAGGTCGCCGCGTACGAGATCTCCGAGGCGACCGGCTGGGGCCTGGTGCCGCCGACGGTGCTCCGCGACGGACCGTACGGCGAGGGCATGGTCCAGCTGTGGATCGAGGCCGACCCGGAGGCCCGGCTGCTCGCCCTCACCGAGGACGACGCGCCCGGAGAGGGCTGGAAGGCGGTCGGGCCCGCGCAGATCGACGAGGACCGCACCGCGCTCCTCGTCCACGCGGACACCCCCGGGCTGCGGCGGCTCGCCGTCCTGGACGCCGTCATCAACAACGGCGACCGCAAGGGCGGTCATCTGCTCCCGGCCCCCGGCGGCCGGCTCTACGGCATCGACCACGGGGTCACGTTCCACGTCGACGACAAGCTGCGCACCCTGCTGTGGGGCTGGGCGGGCGAGGAGCTGCCCGCCGAGGCGGCCGGCGTGCTCGACGGGCTCGAACGCTCCCTGGCGCCCGGAGCGCCGCTCGCCACCCGTCTGGGGGAACTGCTGACCGGCGCCGAGGTGGCGGCGGTGCGCGCCCGCGTGGGGGCGCTGCGGGCCACCGGACGGCACCCGGAGCCCTCGGGACAGTGGCCGGCGATCCCCTGGCCCCCGGTCTGAGGCCGCACCGAAAAGTTTCGGCCAAGGCGCCCGGAGGAGCGTGCACCCCTGGGGGGTATGCACCCGCGCCTCCGGCCCGCAAGACCGCCTAATCGGTCAAGATCCCGGATCCGGTTCGTATCCGGAACACCTGTCCGGTTACGCTCGGGTCATGCATGCCTGGCCCGCTTCTGAGGTCCCCGCCCTTCCCGGCAAGGGCCGCGACCTCCGGATCCACGACACCGCGACCGGCGGACGAGTCACCCTCGCCCCCGGCCCCGTCGCCCGTATCTACGTCTGCGGCATCACGCCGTACGACGCGACCCACATGGGTCACGCGGCGACCTACAACGCGTTCGACCTCGTTCAGCGCGTGTGGCTCGACACCAAGCGGCAGGTGCACTACGTCCAGAACGTCACGGACGTGGACGACCCGCTCCTGGAGCGCGCGATCCGCGACGGCGTCGACTGGGTCGGCCTCGCCGAGCGCGAGACCGCCCTCTTCCGCGAGGACATGACCGCCCTGCGGATGCTGCCCCCGCAGCACTACATCGGCGCGGTCGAGGCCATACCCGGCATCGTCCCGCTGGTCGAGCGCCTGCGTGACTCCGGTGCCGCCTACGAGCTGGAAGGCGACGTCTACTTCTCCGTCGACGCCGACCCGCACTTCGGACAGGTCTCGAACTACACCAACGAGCTGATGCGCCACCTCTCCGCCGAGCGCGGCGGGGACCCGGAGCGCCCCGGCAAGAAGAACCCGCTGGACCCGATGCTCTGGATGGCCGCCCGCGAGGGCGAGCCGAGCTGGGACGGCGCCAGCCTCGGCGCCGGCCGTCCCGGCTGGCACATCGAGTGCGTCGCCATCGCCCTCGACCACCTCGGCATGGGCTTCGACGTGCAGGGCGGCGGGTCCGACCTGATCTTCCCGCACCACGAGATGGGCGCCTCCCACGCCCAGGCCCTCACCGGCGAGTTCCCCATGGCCAAGGCGTACGTCCACGCCGGCATGGTCGGCCTCGACGGCGAGAAGATGTCCAAGTCGCGCGGCAACCTGGTCTTCGTCTCGAAGCTCCGCCGCGACGGCGTCGACCCGGCCGCCATCCGGCTCGCGCTCCTCTCCCACCGCTACCGCGACGACTGGGAGTGGACCGACCAGGTCCTCCAGGACGCCGTGGAACGCCTCGGCCGCTGGCGCGCCGCCGTGTCCCGCCCCGACGGCGTCCCCGCCGACGCGCTCGTCGAGGAGCTCCGCGAGGCGCTCTCCGACGACCTCGACACCCCCACCGCGCTCGCCGCGGTGGACCGCTGGGCCGCGCTCCAGACTGCCGAGGGCGGCGACGACGACTCCGCCCCCGGACTCGTCTCCCGCGCCGTCGACGCGCTCCTGGGCGTCGCCCTGTAACACCCCTCCCGCGCAACTCCCGTTTGTGCAACCGCCCTTGGACTTCCTGACGAAGTCCGGGGGCGGTTCCTTTTTGCCCTGTCGCGATGCTCGAATCTGCGCTAAATAAGCCCCATGCAATCATCAATGCGCATGAGAGCTGCGGTCGCCGGTGCACTGCTCGGGCTGCTCACGGCCTTCGCGGGCCCCGGCGCCACCGCCACGGCCGAACCGTCCGACACCACCGCACCGGCCCCCGGCACCACCGTCGGCGAGGTCACCGCCTTCGCCGCCGACGGAGCCGTCTACCGGCTGACCGCCGGCCGGGCCCAGGCCCGGGTCAGCTTCGTCACCGCCGACACCTTCCGCATCGAACTCGCCCCCGACGGCACGTTCACCGATCCCACCGGCACCGACATCACCCTGCCCCAGGGCCCGCCCCCGGCCACCCGCTGGCGCGACCGGGGCGACCGCTACGAGCTGAGCACCGCCAAGGTGACCCTGCGGGCGTACAAGTCCCCGCTCCGCTTCGCCGCCGTCCGCGCCGACGGCACCCCGCTGTGGAGCGAGACCCGCGGCCTCAGCTGGACCGCCGACCGCACCACCCAGACCCTCGACCGCGGCGCCACCGAGCAGTTCTACGGCGCCGGCATGCAGAACGGGCGCGGCAACACCTCCCACCGCGACAAGACCGTCGAGGTCGGCGTCGACTACAACTGGAACGACGGCGGCCACCCCAACTCGGTCCCCTTCTACCTCTCCTCCGCCGGATACGGCGTCTACCGCAACACCTACGCCCCCAACACCTACGCCTTCACCGAGCCCGTCACCACCAGCGCGAAGGAACAGCGCTTCGACGCCTACTACTTCGCCGGCACCGGCCGCGACGCCGTCAAGGACGTCATCGGCCAGTACACCCGGCTCACCGGCAAGCCCTTCCTGCCACCCGTGTACGGCCTGGAGATCGGCGACGCCGACTGCTACCTCCACAACGCCAACCGGGGCGAGCGCCGCACCCTCGACGCCCTGAAGGTCGCCGACGGCTACGTCGCCAACGACATGCCCAACGGCTGGATGCTCGTCAACGACGGCTACGGCTGCGGCTACGAGAACCTCGCCGAGGCCTCCGCGGGCCTCGGGGAGCGGGGCATGAAGCTCGGCCTCTGGACCGAGGACGGCATCGACAAGCTGGAGGAGCAGGTCAAGGCCGGCCAGCGGGTCGCCAAGCTCGACGTCGCCTGGGTCGGCGAGGGCTACAAGTTCGCCCTCGACGGCTGCAAGGACGCCCACGCGGGCATCGAGGCCCACAGCGACGCCCGCGGCTTCACCTGGGCCCCCGAGAGCTGGTCCGGCGCCCAGCGCTGCGGCGTCCAGTGGTCCGGCGACCAGTCCGGCAGCTGGGAGTACATCCGCTGGCAGATCCCCACCTACGCGGGTGCGTCCATGTCCGGGCTCGCCTACACCACCGGTGACGTCGACGGCATCTTCGGCGGCAGCGCCAAGACGTACACCCGCGACCTCCAGTGGAAGACCTTCCTGCCCGTCACCATGACCATGGACGGCTGGGCCGCCAACGACAAGCAGCCCTTCCGCTACGGCGAGCCCTACACCACGGTCAACCGCGCCTCCCTCAAACTCCACGAGGCACTGCTCCCGTACATCTACAGCCACGCGTACCGGGCCACGAAGACCGGCGTCGGCCTCGCCCGGCCGCTCGCCCTGGAGTACCCGGACGACCCGAAGGCCGCGACCGAGGCCGCGAAGTACGAGTTCCTCAGCGGCGAGGACTTCCTCGTCGCCCCCGTCTACCAGGACGCGGTGGAACGCGACGGCATCTACCTGCCCAAGGGCACCTGGATCGACTACTGGAACGGGCGCACCTACGAGGGCCCCGTCACCCTCGACGACTACAGCGCCCCGCTCGACACGCTGCCCCTCTTCGTACGGGCCGGGGCGACCGTCCCCATGTGGCCCGGCGGCATCCGCTCGTACACCGACCGCGCCCCCGGCGACCCGATCGCCTGGGACATCTACCCCAAGGGCAGCTCCTCCTTCGAGCTGTACGAGGACGACGGCGTCACCCGCGACCACCGCACCGGGAGGTACGCCACCCAGCGCGCCGAGGTGCGGGCCCCGAACGGCGGCCCCGGCGACGTGACCGTCCGCATCGGCGCGAGCCGGGGCACGTACACGGGCAAGGCGGCCGCCCGGCCGTACGCCTTCACGCTCCACACCGGCGACGCCCCCGGCACCGTCCGGCTCGACGGAAGCAAACTGCCCGCCCTCGGCTCCCGCGCCGCCTTCGACGCCGCCTCCCAGGGCTGGTGGTACGACCGCGACGAGCGCGGGGGAGTGGTCCGGGTCAAGACGGCCGCCCTGTCCACCGACCGCGACTTCGAGCTGCGGCTGACCGACACCAGCGCGGTCGGCGGCACCGTACCGGGCGCCTCCGCCGCCCTCGCCGCGCCCCTCGGGCAGGAGCTCGGCGCCGGGGTCTCCGGCACCGTCGCCGTGGACGTCACCGCGGGCACCAGGGACGCCACCGACGTGCGGGTCTCCCTGGACGCCCCGGCGGGCTGGCGGGTCACCCCCGCCGCGCCGATCGACCGCGTCCCGGCCGGCACCACCCGCCGGGTCGAGGTCGCCGTCACCCCCGCCGCGGGCGCCACCCCCGGCGAGGCGACCCTCACGGCGACCGCCCGCCACCGGGCAGGGGACGCCGACCGCACCGCGACCCAGCGGTTCGCGGTCGGCGTGATGCCCCCGCCGCCGGCCGGTGACGCCTGGGCGAGCGACCTGGTCTGGCTCCGGTCCACCAACGGCTGGGGGCCGCCCGAACGCGACCGCTCCAACGGCGAGTCCGGCGCCACCGACGGCCGGACCCTCACCCTGGCCGGAAAGACCTACGAGAAGGGCATCGGCGCCCATGCCGACTCCGACATCGAGGTCTACCTCGGCGGCCGCTGCACCACCCTCACCGCCGACGTCGGCATCGACGACGAGATCAACGGCTACGGGGAGGTGGCCTTCTCGGTCGAGGCCGACGGCAAGGTCCTGTGGACCTCGCCGCGGCTCACCGGCGCCTCCGCGACCCTGCCCGTGAACGTCGACGTGACCGGCGCGCGGCACGTCCGGCTGCGGGTCACGGACACCAACGGGTCCAAGAGCGGCGACCACGCGGACTGGGCGGCGGCCCGGTTCGGCTGCGCCTGACACCGGACCGCGCCTGACACACGGACGGGAGGGGCGCCCTGGGGGCACCCCTCCCGTCCCGTGCGTCACTTCGCGGAATCGCCGTCCGCGTCGTCCGCGTCCGGCCCGGATCCGGTCTCGGGTCCGGAATCGGTCTCCGGTCCCGGCTCCGGCCCGGAAAGCCCGGACTCGGCCTCAGCCCCGGTCTCGGCCGCCGACGGCTCCGGCTCCGGCCCCGAAGCCCCGGACTCCGGCTCCGCCTCGGCCCCCGGCTCCGTCCCCGGTGCCGACTCCGGACCCGGACGCTCCGGCTTCGGCGGGCGCGTACGCCCGCTCCCCGGGTCCCGGAGGAAGTCGCCGCCCTCCGTCGCCACGCCCGGACCGGAACCCGGTCCCGAACCCGGCTCGCGCCGCCGCAGATACCGCTCGAACTCCCGGGCGATGGCCTCGCCCGAGGCCTCCGGCAGCTCCGCGGTGTCCCGGGCCTCCTCCAGCGTCTGCACGTACTCCGCGACCTCGCTGTCCTCCGCCGCCAGCTGGTCCACGCCCAGCTGCCAGGCCCGCGCGTCCTCGGGCAGTTCGCCCAGCGGGATGCGCATGCCGATGAGGTCCTCGAGGCGGTTGAGGAGGGCCAGCGTCGCCTTCGGGTTCGGCGGCTGCGACACGTAGTGCGGCACCGCCGCCCACAGGCTCACCGCCGGCACGCCCGCGTGCGTGCACGCCTCCTGGAGGATGCCGACGATGCCCGTCGGGCCCTCGTACCGGGTCTCCTCCAGGTCCATCGTGCGCGCCAGATCCGGGTCGGAGGTGACGCCGCTGACCGGCACCGGCCGGGTGTGCGGGGTGTCCCCGAGCAGCGCGCCCAGGATCACGACCATCTCCACGCCCAGCTCGTGCGCGAAGGCGAGCAGCTCGTTGCAGAAGGAGCGCCAGCGCATCGACGGCTCGATCCCGCGCACGAGCACCAGGTCACGCGGTTTGTCGCCGCCGACCCGGACCACGGAGAGCCGGGTCGTCGGCCAGGTGATCTTCCGTACGCCGTTCTCCAGGAAGACCGTCGGCCGGTTGACCTGGAAGTCGTAGTAGTCCTCGGCGTCGAGCGCCGCGAACACCTCGCCCTTCCATTCCCGGTCCAGGTGGGCGACCGCGGTGGAGGCGGCGTCGCCGGCGTCGTTCCAGCCTTCGAACGCGGCCACCATGACCGGGTCGATCAGCTCGGGTACCCCCTCGAGCTCGATCACCCAGCGCCTCCTTTTCGAAGTTCCTGTCGTACGGACCAACCTTACGGCTTTCCGGAGGTCCGTCCGCAGCCCCCGGACACCCCCGAAAACCCGTGCGGCCTTGATCGACTACCCAGGAACTCGCCTCCGCACACGGAGGTCTCACTCCTCCCAGAGCGAGCTCGGCGCCTCCCTCCGGACCACGGGCGCGATCTCCTCGGCGAACCGCTGGAGCGTCTCGGCCTGCTCCGCCGTCGACTGGCCGAAGGTGTCGACGGTGACGGACTGCAGGTCGTGCCCGTAGTGCGCGTGGTAGCCGAGGATCTTGTCGATGATCTGCTGCGGCGAGCCGATCAGCTGCGGGCCGTCCGCGACGGCGTCCTCGATCGTGCGGAACGGGGTGTTGTAGCCCGCCTTCCCCTCCAGATGCGGCTTGAAGCTCTGCCGCACCTTCGCCTCGTACAGCTCCTTGTACCGGGCGACCGCCTGCGCGGGGGTGTCGGCGATGAGCAGCCCGCCGGAACCGGCCGCCACGCGCGCGTGGGCCGGGTCGTGCCCGTACTCCTCGAACTTCTCCCGGTAGTGGGCGATGAGCTTCGCGTACGCCTCGCGCGGCTGGATCGCGTTGGCGGTGAAGAGCGGATCGCCGTGCTTCGCCGCGAGTTCGGGGGACCGGAGGCTCGTGGCCGAGCCGTGCCAGATCCGGGGCGGACCGGCGTACGGCCGCGGGATCGTGGTGACGTTCTTCAACGGCGGCCGGAACTCGCCCTCCCAGTCGACGCCCTCCTCCGTCCAGAGCCGGCGCAGGAGTTCGTACTTCTCCTTCTGGAGGTCCCACTGCCGCTCCTCGTCGAGGCCGAAGAGGTCGAAGTGCCCGGCCTCCGCGCCCTTGCCGACGACGAGTTCGAGCCGGCCGCGGGAGAGCTGGTCGAGGGTGGCGTAGTCCTCGGCGACCCGGACCGGGTCGAGGACCGCGACCACGGTGACGCCGGTGAGCAGCCTGATCCGGGAGGTACGGGCGGCGAGCGCGGCGAGCAGCACGGTCGGGGCGGAGGAGAGGAACGGGCCCGCGTGCCGCTCGCCGACCGCGTACGCGTCGAACCCGAGCCGCTCGGCGGTCTCGCCGAGCGTGACGACCTGCTCCAGGCGGTCGGCGGCGGAGAGCAGTTCACCGGTGAGCGGGTGCGGGGAGTGGTGGACGATCGAGAGCACCTGAAACTTCATGCGGTCCACTCTGCGGGCCGAGTGTTGCGGCGGTGTGGACGGCGTGTGGCACACCTCAGGGGCGGCCCTCCGGAGAGGAACCACCCCTGGGCGCACGGGAGTTGCCTCCCGCCGGCAAGCCGGTGCTACTTGTCCAGCATCTTCTCGACGTCCGCGCGGATCTCGTCCGTCGCCAGGCCGCGGACGGTCAGCGTCGTACGGCGGCGCAGCACGTCGTCCGCCGTCTCGGCCCACTCGTGGTCGCGGGCGTAGGCGACCTGCGCCCAGATCTCCGGCGCGTCCGGGTGGATGCGGCGGGCCAGCTCCGGGTTCTCGTTCGCCATGCGGGCGATGTCGAAGGAGAGCGAGCCGTAGTGCGTCGCCAGGTGCTTGGCGGTGTCGGCGGCCATCCGGGGGCCGGGCGCCGGACCGTCGACCAGCAGCCGGTGCGCGACCGCGTTCGGGTTGGCTATGCCGGGCAGCGGCAGCCGCTTCGGCAGCGCCGACACCGGCTCGTAGTCCTCGCCGAGCGGGTGGCCCGGCAGCTGCTCCAGCTTCTTCATGACCGTACGGCCGATGTGGCGGAAGGTCGTCCACTTGCCGCCGGCCACCGACAGCATGCCGCCGCGGCCCTCGGTGACGACCGTCTCGCGCTTCGCCTTGGAGGTGTCGCCGGGACCGCCCGGGAGCACCCGCAGACCGGCGAAGGAGTACGTGATCAGATCGCGGGAGAGCTGCTGGTCGCGGATGGAGAAGGCGGCCTCGTCCAGGATCTGGGCGGTGTCCTTCTCGGTGACCTCGACCTGGCCGGGGTCGCCCTCGTACTCCTCGTCGGTGGTGCCGAGCAGCAGCATGTCCTCCCAGGGGAGGGCGAAGGTGATGCGGTACTTGTCGATCGGGGTGGCCAGGGCGGCCTTCCACGGCGAGGTCCGCTTGAGGACCAGGTGCGCGCCCTTGGAGAGGCGGATGGAGGGGGCCGCGTTCGGGTCCTCCATCCTGCGCAGGTGGTCGACCCACGGGCCGGTCGCGTTGAGCACGAGGCGGGCGCTGACGCCGAACTCGTCGCCGCTGGTGCGGTCCTTCAGCTCGGCGCCGGTGACCCGGCCCCGGGTGAAGCGAAGGCCGGTGACCTCGGCGTGGTTGAGCACGGTGGCGCCGGCGTCGACGGCCGCGCGGACCGTCATCAGCGCCATCCGGGCGTCGTTCATCTGGTCGTCGCCGTAGACCGCGACGGCCTTCAGGTTGTCGGTGCGCAGCTCCGGCACGTCCTGCGCGGCCTTGGCGGGGGAGAGCAGGTGTCCGACGCCGTCGCCGAAGGCCGAGAGGGCGCTGTAGGCGAAGACGCCGGCGCCGAGCTTGGCCGCGCCGTGCGGGCCGCCCTTGTAGACGGGCAGGTAGAAGGTGAGGGGGTTTGCGAGGTGCGGTGCCACCTGACGGGAGACCGCACGCCGCTCGAAGTGGTTCTCCGCGACCAGCTTCACCGCGCCGGTCTGCAGGTAGCGCAGACCGCCGTGGAGGAGCTTCGAGGAGGCGGAGGAGGTGGCGCCGGCGAAGTCGCCGGCGTCCACCAGGGCCACCCGCAGGCCCGACTGCGCGGCGTGCCAGGCGGTGGAGATGCCCAGGATGCCGCCGCCGATCACCAGGAGGTCGTACGTCGCCTTGGAAAGCTGGTCCCGGGTCTCGGCGCGGCTCGGGAGGGAGCCGGACGCCGGGTGCGTCCCCAGGGCAGGGACGCTCTGCAGGGTGGTCATGTGTCTTACTCCTCGTCCTCGATCCAGCCCATGGTCCGCTCCACGGCCTTGAGCCAGCTCTTGTACTCGCTGTCACGCCTGTCGGCGTCCATGCGAGGGGTCCATTCCGCCGCCCGGCGCCAGTTGGCGCGCAGCGCGTCGGTGTCCGGCCAGAAGCCGACGGCCAGACCGGCGGCGTAGGCGGCGCCGAGGCAGGTGGTCTCGGCGACCATCGGACGCACGACGGGGGCGTCCAGGAAGTCCGAGAGGGTCTGCATCAGCAGGTTGTTGGAGGTCATGCCGCCGTCGACCTTGAGCGCGGTCAGCTCGACGCCGGAGTCCTTGGTCATGGCGTCGGTGATCTCGCGGGTCTGCCAGGCGGTGGCCTCCAGGACGGCGCGGGCGATGTGCGCCTTGGTGACGTACCGGGTCAGGCCGGCGATCACACCGCGCGCGTCGGAGCGCCAGTACGGGGCGAAGAGACCGGAGAAGGCCGGCACGAAGTAGGCGCCGCCGTTGTCCTCGACCGAGGACGCCAGGGTCTCGATCTCGGCGGCGGACTTGATCAGGCCCATCTGGTCGCGCATCCACTGCACCAGCGAACCGGTGACGGCGATCGAGCCCTCCAGGGCGTAGACCGGCTTGTTGTCGCCGATCTGGTAGCCGACGGTGGTCAGCAGGCCGCTGTAGGAGTTGATGATCTTGTCGCCGGTGTTCATCAGCATGAAGGTGCCGGTGCCGTACGTGGACTTCGCCTCGCCCTCGGCGAAACAGGTCTGGCCGAACAGGGCGGCCTGCTGGTCGCCGAGCGCGGAGGCGACCGGGACGCCGGCGAGGACGCCGTCCTTGACGTGGCCGTAGACCTCGGCGGAGGAGCGGATCTCGGGGAGGACGTTGAGGGGGACCCCCATCGACTCCGCGATCTTCTCGTCCCAGGCCAGCGTGTGCAGGTTCATCAGCATGGTGCGCGAGGCGTTGGTGACGTCGGTGACGTGCACACCGCCGTCGGTGCCGCCCGTGAGGTTCCAGATGACCCAGGAGTCCATGGTGCCGAAGAGGATGTCGCCGGCCTCGGCGCGCTCCCGCAGGCCCTCGACGTTGTCGAGCATCCAGCGGATCTTCGGGCCGGCGAAGTAGCTCGCCAGGGGCAGGCCGGTCTCGCGGCGGAAGCGGTCCTGGCCGACGTTGCGGCCGAGCTCCTTGCAGAGGGCGTCGGTGCGGGTGTCCTGCCAGACGAGGGCGTTGTGGACGGGCTCACCGGTGTTCTTGTCCCAGAGCAGCGTGGTCTCGCGCTGGTTGGTGATGCCGATGGCCTTGACGTCGGAGGCGGCGATGCCGCCCTTCGTCAGGGCGCCGGCGACGACCTCCTGGACGTTGGTCCAGATCTCGGCGGCGTCGTGCTCGACCCAGCCCGGCTTCGGGAAGATCTGCTCGTGCTCCTTCTGGTCGACCGAGACGATCCGGCCGTCCTTGTCGAAGACGATGCAGCGGGAGGACGTGGTGCCCTGGTCGATGGCCGCGATGAAGGGGCCGGAGGTGTGTGCGTCGGTCACGGTGTGCTCCAAGGGAGGTCTGGAAGAAGGACGGCTCAGGCGAACGCGATGTTGTAGATACCCGCTGCGAGGGCTCCACCGATCAGCGGACCGACGACCGGGATCCAGGCGTAGCTCCAGTCGGAGCCGCCCTTGTTCGGGAGCGGCAGCAGGGCGTGCACGATGCGCGGGCCGAGGTCACGGGCCGGGTTGATCGCGTAGCCGGTCGGGCCGCCGAGCGAGAGGCCGATGGAGACCACGACGAACGCGGTGATCAGGCCGCCCAGGATGCCGAGGCCCTTGCCGCTGTCGTTGAGGCCCTGGGTGAGTACGGCCAGGACGAGCACGACGGTGCCGATGATCTCGGTGGCGAGGTTCTGCCAGGTGTTCCGGATCTCGGGGCCGGTGGAGAAGATGCCGAGCACCGGGCCGGGGCCCTCGATGGGCGTCTTGGCGGCGGCCTCGGGGTCGGTGAGGTGGGCCAGGAACTGGCCGTAGTACGCCACCCAGACCAGGGCCGCGCCGATCATCGCGCCGAGGAGCTGGCCGGCGAGGTAGACGGGGACGTTGCCCCACTCGCCGTCCTTGATCGCGATTCCGACCGTGACGGCGGGGTTCAGATGGGCGCCCGAGAGGGAAGCCGTCATGTAGACGGCCGTCATGACGGCGAAGCCCCACCCGAAGGTGATCGCGAGCCAGCCCGCGTTGCGGGCCTTGGAGCCCTTGAGCGTCACGGCGGCGCACACACCGCCGCCGAGCAGAATGAGAACGGCGGTACCGATGGTCTCGCCGAGGAAGATGTCGGAGCTGGACACCCGCGACTCCTTTGTCCTTCGTCCAGGGGAAGGCGAACCCCGGGTCCCTCCGGTGGTCCGCGCCCTCGTGTGAGGGCGTTACCGGCCCTTGGCACTGCCACACTCTAGCGCTTATTGCCGTTAGGTGTTCGGCAATGCCGACCGATGAACGGAAGTTTTGCCCCCGGGTTAACAGCACGTCAAGGCCTCGGGAAGTGAAAAACCCGCCGATAACGCGATCGTTACCGGCGGGTTCGGTGCTGCTTCGGTGCTGCTCGGGTTCGGTTAGAAGCGCCCGGCCCCCAGGTCCCTGGACACCGCGCGGGCGCAGTCCCGTACCGCCGCGATCAGCTCGGGGCGCAGCTCCCCGGCCGGGCAGAGCCGCTCCACGGCCCCCGTGACCGCCACCGCGCCCACCGGCATCCGGCGCCGGTCGTGGATCGGCGCCGCCACCGAGGCCACGCCCTCCCAGGTCTCCTCCTGGTCCGCCGCCCAGCCCCGGGCCCGCGTCAGGTCGAGCACCGACTCGAAGTCCGCCAGGGCCGTCGTCGTGCGCGGGGTGAACGCCTCCCGCTCCACCTCGACGACCTCGCTGTGCGCCACCGGGTCGTACGCCGAGAGGACCTTGCCCAGTGCCGTGGAGTGCAGCGGCTGCATGGCCCCCACCTCCAGGACCTGGCGGCTGTCGTCCGGCCGGAAGACGTGGTGGACGATCAGCACGCCCTTCTGGTGCAGCACGCCCAGGTGGACGCTCTCGCCGCTGGACCGGGCCAGGTCGTCCGTCCAGACCAGGGCCCGCGCCCGCAGTTCGTGCACGTCGAGATAGCTGTTGCCGAGGCGCAGCAGCTCTGCGCCGAGCTGGTACCGGCCGGAGGCCGCCTCCTGCTCCACGAAGCCCTCGGCCTGGAGGGTGCGCAGGATGCCGTGGGCCGTGCCCTTGGCGAGTCCGAGCGAGGACGCGATGTCGGACAGACCGAGCCGGCGCTCGCCGCCCGCGAGCAGTCGCAGCATGGCCGCCGCCCGTTCAAGCGACTGGATGTTCTTCGCCATCGCCCGGCCCTTCTCCTTCTCACGCTGTTCGACAATGCTGAACACTATCGGTCGATGCCGACCTTGCGTTACACATGACAGTGTCAGTCAAGAACGGGCCGAACCGGGAGTCCCCGCACACAGGATGCCGTCCGGCCCGTGGGACGCCGTGTCCACCCCGGCCCCTGCCGGTTACGCTGGCCCCGTGCATCCTCCACCGAGGGTGCAAAGCCGACAGCCGTCGCATCCCAGGGAGCTCATCCATGGCCTCGTTGCCGACCCCGTCCGCCGACAGCCGGAACCGCGCCGCCGCCCTCCGTGAGGCACTCGCCAGTCGGGTGGTCGTCGCCGACGGCGCCATGGGCACCATGCTCCAGGCCCAGGACCCCACCCTCGAGGACTTCCAGAACCTCGAAGGCTGCAACGAGATCCTGAACGTCACCCGCCCCGACATCGTCCGTTCGGTCCACGAGGCGTACTTCGAGGTCGGCGTCGACTGCGTCGAGACGAACACCTTCGGCTCCAACCACTCGGCCGCCGGCGAGTACGAGATCGCCGACCGGATCTTCGAGCTGTCCGAGGCGGGCGCCCGGATCGCCCGCGAGGTCGCCGACGAGTTCGGCGCCAAGGACGGCCGCCAGCGCTGGGTGCTCGGCTCCATCGGCCCGGGCACCAAGCTGCCCTCGCTGGGCCACATCGCGTACGACGTGCTGCGCGACGGCTACCAGCGGAACGCCGAGGGCCTGCTGGCCGGCGGCGCGGACGCGCTGATCGTGGAGACCACCCAGGACCTCCTGCAGACCAAGTCGAGCCTCATCGGCGCCCGCCGCGCGATGGACGCCCTCGGCATGGACGTGCCGCTGATCTGCTCCCTCGCCTTCGAGACCACCGGCGTCATGCTGCTCGGCTCGGAGATCGGCGCGGCGCTGACCGCCCTGGAGCCGCTCGGCATCGACCTGATCGGTCTGAACTGTTCCACCGGCCCTGCCGAGATGAACGAGCACCTGCGGTACCTCGCCCGCCACTCCCGCACGCCGCTGATGTGCATGCCGAACGCCGGCCTGCCCGTGCTGACCAAGGACGGCGCGTACTTCCCCCTGACGCCGCCGGAGATGGCCGACGCGCAGGAGAACTTCGTCCGCGACTACGGCCTCTCCCTCGTCGGCGGCTGCTGCGGCTCCACCCCCGAGCACCTGCGGCAGGTCGTCGACCGCCTCCAGGGCCTCGCTCCCGCCCCGCGCGACCCGAGCCCCGAGCCCGGCGCCGCCTCGCTCTACCAGACCGTGCCGTTCCGCCAGGACACCGCCTACATGGCGATCGGCGAGCGCACCAACGCCAACGGCTCCAAGAAGTTCCGCGAGGCCATGCTCGACGGCCGCTGGGACGACTGCGTCGAGATGGCCCGCGACCAGATCCGCGAGGGCGCGCACATGCTCGACCTCTGCGTGGACTACGTCGGCCGCGACGGCGTCGCCGACATGCAGGAGCTGGCCGGCCGCTTCGCCACCGCCTCCACCCTGCCGATCGTCCTCGACTCCACCGAGGTCGACGTCCTGCGCGCCGGTCTGGAGAAGCTCGGCGGCCGCGCCGTCATCAACTCGGTGAACTACGAGGACGGCGACGGACCCGAGTCCCGCTTCGCCAAGGTCACCCGGCTGGCCCAGGAGCACGGCGCCGCGCTGATCGCCCTCACCATCGACGAGGAGGGCCAGGCCCGCACCGTCGAGAACAAGGTCGCCATCGCCGAACGGCTCATCGAGGACCTCACCGGCAACTGGGGCATCCACGAGTCCGACATCCTCATCGACGCCCTGACCTTCACCATCTGCACCGGTCAGGAGGAGTCGCGCAAGGACGGCATCGCCACCATCGAGGCCATCCGCGAGCTGAAGCGCCGCCGGCCGGACGTCCAGACCACGCTCGGCCTCTCCAACATCTCCTTCGGCCTCAACCCGGCCGCGCGCATCCTCCTCAACTCGGTCTTCCTCGACGAGTGCGTCAAGGCCGGTCTCGACTCGGCGATCGTGCACGCCTCGAAGATCCTGCCGATCGCCCGCTTCGACGACGAGCAGGTCACCACCGCGCTCGACCTGATCTACGACCGCCGCAGCGAGGGCTACGACCCGCTCCAGAAGCTGATGGCCCTCTTCGAGGGCGTCAACACCAAGTCGATGAAGGCCGGCAAGACCGAGGAACTCCTCGCCCTGCCCCTGGACGAGCGGCTGAAGCGCCGCATCGTCGACGGCGAGAAGAACGGCCTGGAGGCCGACCTCGACGAGGCCCTGACGGTCCGCCCCGCCCTGGAGATCGTCAACGAGATCCTGCTCGACGGCATGAAGACCGTCGGCGAGCTCTTCGGCTCCGGCCAGATGCAGCTGCCGTTCGTGCTCCAGTCCGCCGAGGTCATGAAGACGGCCGTGGCCTACCTCGAACCGCACATGGAGAAGTCCGACGCCGAGGGGAAGGGCACGATCGTGCTCGCCACCGTCCGCGGCGACGTCCACGACATCGGCAAGAACCTCGTCGACATCATCCTGTCCAACAACGGCTACAACGTCGTCAACATCGGCATCAAGCAGCCGGTCTCCGCGATCCTGGAAGCGGCCGAGGAACACCGGGCCGACGTCATCGGCATGTCCGGTCTCCTCGTGAAGTCCACCGTGATCATGAAGGAGAACCTCCAGGAGCTGAACCAGCGCGAGCTGGCCGCCAAGTACCCCGTGATCCTCGGCGGCGCCGCCCTCACCCGGGCCTACGTCGAGCAGGACCTGCACGAGATCTACCAGGGCGAGGTCCGCTACGCCCGCGACGCCTTCGAGGGCCTGCGCCTCATGGACGCGCTCATCGGCGTCAAGCGCGGCGTCCCCGGAGCCGTACTCCCCGAACTCAAGCAGCGCCGGGTCGCGAAGACGGCCGCCGTCCCGGCGGCCGACGTCGCCGAGCCGGAGCCCGGCGGCCGTTCCGACGTCGCCGTCGACAACCCGGTGCCGACCCCGCCCTTCTGGGGCACCCGGGTCGTCAAGGGCATCCCGCTGAAGGACTACGCGTCCTGGCTCGACGAGGGCGCCCTCTTCAAGGGGCAGTGGGGCCTCAAGCAGAACCGGGCCGGCGACGGCCCCTCGTACGAGGAGCTGGTGGAGACCGAGGGCCGCCCCCGGCTGCGCGGCTGGCTGGAGCGCCTCCACACGGAGAACCTCCTGGAGGCGGCCGTCGTCCACGGCTACTTCCCCTGTGTCTCCAAGGGTGACGACCTGATCATCCTCGACGAGGCCGGCAACGAGCGGACCCGCTTCACCTTCCCGCGCCAGCGCCGGGGCCGCCGCCTCTGCCTCGCGGACTTCTTCCGCCCGGAGGAGTCCGGCGAGACCGACGTCGTCGGCCTCCAGGTCGTCACCGTCGGCTCGCGGATCGGCGAGGCCACCGCCGAGCTCTTCGCCTCCGACTCCTACCGCGACTACCTGGAGCTCCACGGCCTCTCCGTGCAGCTCGCCGAGGCCCTCGCCGAGTACTGGCACGCACGCGTGCGCGCGGAGCTGGGCTTCGCCGGCGAGGACCCGTCCGACGTCCGGGACATGTTCGACCTCAAGTACCGCGGAGCGCGCTTCTCCCTCGGCTACGGGGCCTGCCCGGACCTGGAGGACCGCGCGAAGATCGCGGAGCTGCTGCGCCCGGAGCGGATCGGGGTGCACCTGTCGGAGGAGTTCCAGCTCCACCCCGAGCAGTCCACCGACGCCATCGTCATCCATCACCCGGAGGCGAAGTACTTCAACGCCCGGTGACCGGCCGCGCCAAATCCGCGCGCCCCGGGTGATCCGGACGTACACTTGTCGGTCCAGTGCAGGCCGGTCTTCCTCCCCGTACCGGGGAGGGGGCCGGCCTTCTCGTCCCTCCATGGAGGTGTGCCGGATGACCAGTACGGTCCCCGCGTCCCTGTTCCGTACGAACGGCAGCTCCGCCCTGCAGGCGGTCTTCCTCGACATGGACGGGACCCTCGTCGACACGGAGGGCTTCTGGTGGGACGCGGAGGTGGAGGTCTTCGCCGACCTCGGGCACCAGCTGGACGAGGCCTGGCGGGACGTCGTCGTGGGCGGGCCGATGACCCGCAGCGCCGGCTACCTGATCGAGTCGACCGGCGCCGACATCACCCTCGCCGAGCTGACCGTCCTGCTCAACGAGAAGTTCGAGCAGCGCATCGCGCGCGGCGTGCCGCTCATGCCCGGCGCCGAGCGGCTGCTCGCCGAGCTGGCCCGGCACTCCATCCCCACCGCCCTGGTCTCCGCCTCGCACCGGCGGATCATCGACCGGGTCCTTCACTCGCTCGGCCGCGACCGCTTCACGCTCACCGTCGCCGGGGACGAGGTCGAGCGGACCAAGCCGCACCCCGAGCCGTATCTGACGGCCGCCCTGGGGGTCGGCGCCGACCCCACGCTCTGCGCCGTCGTCGAGGACACGGCGACCGGTGTCGCGGCCGCCGAGGCAGCGGGCTGCCGGGTCGTGGCGGTGCCCTCCGTCGCGCCCATCGCGCCGTCCCCCGGCCGGGTCGTCGTGCGTTCCCTGGAGGAGGTCGATGTGCCCTTCCTCCGCACATTGATCACGGGAATCTGAGGTTTCTCTGAGCTTTACCGGAGGAATGCGCTTTCTCTCCCGGAAATCGATCAGGTCATTCACCGAAAGGGCACCCGCGTGACCTTGGTCACGCAGAGTGCCCGCCGGTGGGTGGCCTTCTTCGTGTGCGGCGCCCGAAAAGGGAGTGTTTCGGCGCCCCCTTGTGTCCCGGTTCGCCTGCCCCCGTCCGCATCCTCCGGCGCATGACTATCGACGCCCCCGCATTCATGATCACTGTGCGATTACCCCCGGAGCCGCCCGTGGTCCGGAAATAGCGGCGCCGCCCACTAATCTTTCGCGAGTACTTCGCCGCATAACCGCGTGCACCGGCGCACACCCAAGTCGCCGTGAACACAGGACCGATCGCAACACCCGGCCCGATCGCTCCCGCCCCGACCGGGCGGCCGGCGGCGGAGTTCCACTGACCGCTGTATCCCAGTGCCGGATGAGGAGATCGTCCCTGATGAACCGCAAGACCCTGGTGCTCCCGGCCGTGGCCGGACTGCTCGCCCCCCTGCTCGCCGCCTGCGGCGGAGCCGAGGACCGCGGAGCGATCGTCGTCGGCACCACGGACCAGTTCATCGCCACCGCGGACGCGCCCGCCCCGCTGGACCCGGCCTACGCCTACGACACCGGCGCCTGGAACGTCCTCCGGCAGACCGTCCAGACCCTGCTGCACGTGCCCCGCGGCGGCGGCGAGCCCGTCCCCGAGGCCGCCCAGAGCTGCGGATTCTCCGACAAGGCCAGCGAGAGCTACCGCTGCAAGCTCCGCTCCGGACTCACCTTCGCCGACGGCGCGCCCGTCACCGCCGAGGACGTCAAGTTCTCCATCGACCGCGTCCTGAAGATCAAGTCGGACAACGGCACGGCGGCCCTCCTGGCGAACGTCGACACCGTCGAGACCCAGGGCGCCGACGAGGTCGTCTTCCACCTCAAGACCCCCGACGCCACCTTCCCGTACAAGCTCTCCACCCCCGTCGCCGGCATCCTCCCCAAGGACAAGTACGCCGCCGACAAGCTCCGCGACGGCTTCGACGTCGACGGCTCGGGCCCGTACACCATGAAGGTCGAGCGCGAGGGCGAGAAGGCCACCCGCTTCGTCTTCAGCAGGAACCCCGCCTACAAGGGCGACATCACCCTGCGCAACGACAAGGTCGAACTGCGCTCCTTCGCCGACGCCGGCGCCATGGGCAAGGCCCTCGAAGGCGACGACATCGACATGGTGGCCCGCTCCCTGTCGCAGCAGCAGATCAAGAACCTCACCGAGACCCCCCAGGACGGCATCGAGGTCGTCGAGGTCCCCGGCCTGGAGATCCGCTACCTCGGCTTCAACACCAAGGCCCCCTCCGTCCAGGAGAAGGCCGTGCGCCAGGCCATGGCCGCCGTCATCGACCGGGGCGCCCTCGTCAACCTCGTCTACGGGCCCACCGCCGAGCCGCTCTACTCGCTGATCCCCTCCAGCATCACCGGCCACGCCACCCCCTTCTTCGACGAGTACGGCGAGCCCGACACCGACCGCGCCGCCAAGATCCTCAAGAACGCCGGCGTGAAGACCCCCGTCAAGGTGACCCTGAACTACACCACCGACCACTACGGCGCCGAGACCGCCCAGGAGTTCGAGGCGCTCAAGAAGCAGCTCGTCGCCAGCGAACTCTTCGACGCCACCGTCAAGGGCGCCGAGTGGTCCACCTTCCGCACCGCCCAGAAGCGCGGCGACTACGCCGTCTACGGCCTCGGCTGGTTCCCGGACTACCCGGACCCGGACAACTACATCGCGCCGTTCCTCGACAGCGACAACTTCCTCAACACCCCGTACGTGAACAAGGTCGTCCGTGACCAGCTCATCCCGCGCTCGCGCCGCCAGGCCGACCGCACCGCCGCGAGCCCCGTCTACAACCAGATCCAGAAGATCGTCGCCCAGGACGTGCCCGTCCTGCCGCTGTGGCAGGGCAAGCAGTACGTCGCCGCCCGCGACGACCTCAACGGAGTCGAGTACGCCCTCAACACCTCCTCGGACCTGCTGCTCTGGGAGCTGGGCCGCGGCACCGCCTGACCCGTCGACTGGATCGGTTACACCGGCCGCGCACGGCGCGCGGCCGGCCTGACAAGAGATCAAGAGGCACGTTCTGTGAAGGCACCCAACAAGTGGCTGACGGCGCCCCTCGCCGCCGGCCTGTCCGCCGCCCTCCTCAGCGGCTGCGGCACCGAACAAGGGAGCGGCTCCGGCGGCTCCGGGGGCGTTCGCGTCGGCATGTCCGACGAGATCCTCAGCCCCGACCCGGCCGCCGGCTACGACCCCGGCTCCTGGCTGTTGTTCAACAACGTCTTCCAGTCCCTGCTCGCCTTCCCCAAGGGCGGCTCCGAACCCGAGCCCGAGGCCGCCGAGAAGTGCGGCTTCGCCCCCGGCAGCCGGGTCTACACCTGCACCCTGCGGGACGGCCTCACCTTCTCCAACGGCAACAAGCTCACCTCGGAGGACGTCAAGTACTCCTTCGAGCGCTCCCTGCGGATCGCCGATCCCTCCGGCCCCGCGCCGCTGCTCTCCACCATCGACACCATCGAGACCCCGGACGAGCGGACCGTCGTCTTCCGGCTGAAGGTCCCGGACGCCACCTTCCCCAGCAAGATCGCCTCCGGCGCCGGCTCCATCGTGGACCACCGCGAATACCCCGCCGACGCGCTGCGCACCGACGGCAGGGCCACCGGCTCCGGCCCGTACAAGCTGGACTCCTTCAGCGACACCCAGGCCACCTTCTCCGCCAACACCGGCTACAAGGGCACCGCACGGCCCAAGAACGACGCCGTCACCCTCAAGCTCTACCGCGGCGACCGCTCCGCCCTCTCCAAGGCCTTCGCCGACGGCGACGTGGACGTCGCCTACCGAGGCCTCTCCGCCGACGACATCGCCGCCCTCGAAACCTCCGACACCACCGACGACAAGGGCATCGAGGTCACCCAGGGCAGCAGCGCCGAGGTCCAGCACCTCGTCTTCAACATGAAGGACCCCGTCCTCGGCAAGCTCGGCGTACGCAAGGCCATCGCCCACCTCGTCGACCGCGAGGCCCTCGTCGAGAACGTCTACAAGTCGACCGCCACACCGCTCTACTCGATCGTCCCGGCCGGCATCGCCGGACACAACACCGCCTTCTACGACACCTACGGCACCCCCGACAAGGCCAAGGCGAAGCAGGCCCTGCGCTCCGCCGGCATCACCGACAAGGTCGAGCTCACCCTCTGGTCCACGCCCAGCCGCTACGGCCCGGCCACCGACCAGGAACTCAAGGCCATCGCCGGCCAGCTCAACGAGAGCGGCCTCTTCGACGCCGACGTCAAGTCCGTCGCCTTCGACCAGTACGAGAAGGACATAGCCGCCGGCAAGTACGGCGTCTACGTCAAGGGCTGGGTCCCCGACTACCCCGACGCCGACAACTTCACCGCCCCCTTCTTCGGCGAGGGCAACGTCCTCGGCAACCACTACGAGAACGCCGCCATCACCGCCGGCCTCCTCCCGAGGACCGCCGCCGCGGCCGACCGCGCCGCCACCGCCGACGAGTACGGCAAGCTCCAGGACCTCGTCGCCGAGGACCTCCCCCTGCTGCCGCTCTGGCAGGGCAAGCAGTACGCCGTCGCCCGCGACGACGTCACCGGCCTCGAATGGACCCTCGACGCCTCGACCGTCTTCCGCTTCTGGGAGATCCGCAAGGGCTGACCGACCGCCCCGAAACACCCGCCCCCACGCGACAGGAGGGGCCCGGCGCGCCACACGCGCACCGGGCCCCTCCCGTCGTTCTCCGCCGCGAACCGGCTACTGACCGGCCGCGCCCGGCCGCACCAGCCCGCTCTCGTACGCGTACACCGCGGCCTGCACCCGGTCCCGCAGACCCAGCTTCGTCAGCACGTGACCCACATGGGTCTTCACCGTCGTCTCGCTGACGAACAGATCCGCCGCGATCTCCGCGTTCGACAGGCCCCGCGCCACCAGCTTCAGGACCTCCACCTCACGGTCGGTCAGGGTCCCCAGCGTGTCCGGCACCCGCTCCTCGCCCGTCGGCAGATGCGCCGAGTACTTGTCGAGCAGCCGCCGCGTGATCGACGGCGCCAGCATCGCCTCACCGGCCGCCACCACCCGGATCGCCTGCACCAGCTCGTTCGCCGGGGCGTCCTTCAGCAGGAAGCCGCTCGCCCCCGCCCGCAGCGCCTCCACCACGTACTCGTCGAGGTCGAAGGTGGTCAGCACCAGCACCTTCGCCGGACCGTCCCGGCCCGGACCCGTGATCTGCCGGGTCGCCTCCACCCCGTCCATCCGCGGCATCCGGATGTCCATCAGCACCACGTCCGGCTGGAGCGCCCGCACCTGCTCCTGCGCCTGGAGACCGTCCCCGGCCTCACCCACCACCGCGATGTCCTGCTCCGCCTCCAGAATCATCCGGAAGCCGGTGCGCAGCAGCGGCTGATCGTCGACCAAGAGGACGCGGATCGTCACAAGGGCTCCTTCACGGGGCTGAGCTCACGAGGTGCGCCGGCACTACGGCACCGGCGGGGCCGGGTCCATTCTGCCCTGCCCGGATTCGCCCGACTCCGGCGGGCGCGCGGAAACGATCTTCAAGGGGTAGACCGGGGGAGTCCCCCCGAACTCCGGACAGACCGCCTGATGATCGCACCAACCGCACAGCTTCGTCGGCCGCGGCCGCCAGTCACCCGACTCAGTCGCCAGCCGGATCGCGTCCCACAGCGCGAGCAGCTTCCGCTCCACCCGCAGCAGATCCGCCTCCACCGGGTCGTACGTCAGCACCTCCCCGCTGCCCAGGTACACCAGCTGCAACCGCCTCGGGATCACCCGCTTCAGCCGCCACACCACCAGCGCGTAGAAGGTCATCTGGAACAGCGCGCCGTCCCGGTACTCCGGCCGCGGCGCCTTGCCCGTCTTGTAGTCGACGATCCGCACATCACCCGAGGGCGTCACATCGATCCGGTCGATCACCCCGCGCAGCCGCAGCCCCGAATCCAGCTCCGTCTCCACGAACAGCTCCCGCTCCGCGGGCTCCAGACGTGTCGGGTCCTCCAGCGTGAACCACCGCTCGACCAGCCGCTCCGCCTCACCCAGCCAGCCCGAGAGCCGCGCCCCGTCCGGGTCCTCCGCGAACAGCTCACCCAGCTCCGGCTTCGACTCCAGCAGCCGGTCCCACTGCCCCGGAACCATCGCCCGCGCCCGCGGAGCCGTCCGGTCCACCGCCGGATCGTCGAAGAGCCGCTCCAGCACGGCGTGCACCAGCGTGCCCCGGGTCGCCGCCTCGCTCGGCTTCTCCGGCAGCCGGTCGATCACCCGGAACCGGTACAGCAGCGGACACTGCATGAAATCGCTCGCCCGCGAAGGCGACAACGACATGGGCGCCCGGGGCACCGAAGGCACCTGCTCGCTCGTACTCATGTCGAAGACCCTACGACCCGCCACCGACAGCGAGCGGAATACCATCGACCTGGGACCCCGTCGCACTGCATGATCGAACCGTGACGCAGCGACGCGGTCACACCCCGCGACGAAAGGAACCCGTGAACCAGGACGAGCCCAAGCCGCAGCGGACCGAGGAGCCCGGCGGAGGCATCCTCATGGGCCGTCCCTTCGGCGTGCCCGTCTACGTCGCCCCCAGCTGGTTCCTCGTCGCCGCCCTCATCACCTGGGTCTTCGGCGACCAGATCGAGCGCGTCCTGCCCGAGCTCGGCGCCGCCCGCTACCTGGTCTCCCTCTTCTTCGCCGTCGCCTTCTACGCCTCCGTGCTCGTCCACGAACTGGCCCACACCATCGCCGCGCTCCGCTTCAAGCTCCCGGTGCGCCGCATCCAGCTCCAGTTCTTCGGCGGCGTCTCCGAGATCGAGAAGGAGACCGAGACCCCCGGCCGCGAATTCGTCCTCGCCTTCGTCGGCCCCCTCTTCTCCCTCGTCCTCGCCGGCGTGTTCTACCTCTCCCTGTACGCCGTCGAGCCCGGCACCGTCCCCGGCGTCCTCCTCGCCGGCCTGATGATCTCCAACCTCATCGTCGCGATCTTCAACCTGCTCCCCGGCCTCCCGCTCGACGGCGGCCGGATGCTCCGCGCCGTCGTCTGGAAGATCACCGGCAAGCCCATGAGCGGCACCGTCGCCGCCGCCTGGGTCGGCCGCTTCCTCGCCGTCACCGTCCTCATCGGCCTCCCCCTCCTCACCCGCACCGGCTGGCTCGGCAACTCCACCGAGGACATCGACGGCTTCACCACCGTCACCGACGCCCTGCTCGCCGCCATCCTGGCCGCCATCATCTGGACCGGCGCCGGCAACAGCCTCCGCATGGCCCGCCTCCGCGAGCACCTCCCCGAGCTCCGCGCCCGCAGCCTCACCCGCCGCGCCATCCCCGTCGAGCCCACCACCCCGCTCTCCGAGGCCCTCCGCCGCGCCAACGAGGCCGGCGCCCGCGCCCTCGTCGTCGTCGACGGCAACGGCGACCCCACCGGCATCGTCCGCGAGGCCGCCATCGCCGCCGTCCCCCAGCACCGCCGCCCCTGGGTCGCCGTCAGCACCCTCGCCCAGGACCTCGCCGACGGCATGCGCGTCCCCGCCGAACTCACCGGCCAGCCCCTCCTCGACCACCTCCGCGCCAGCCCCGCCACCGAGTACCTGGTCGTCGAGGACACCGGCGAGATCTACGGCGTCCTCGCCACCACCGACGTCGAGCGCGCCTTCGTCAAGGCCATGGCACGACCCACCTCCTGACCCCGGTACTCTGGTCGTATGTCCGAACCGACCGGTGCCGCCCGCCGCCGCGGGCCCTTCAAGGTCGGGGACCAGGTTCAGCTGACCGACCCCAAGGGCCGCCACTACACGTTCACGCTCGAAGAGGGAAAGAACTTCCACACCCACAAGGGTTCTTTCCCCCACGACGAGCTGATCGGCGCACCCGAGGGCAGCGTTGTCCGTACCACCGGAAACGTCGCCTACCTCGCGCTGCGCCCCCTGCTCCCCGACTACGTCCTGTCCATGCCCCGCGGTGCCGCCGTGGTCTACCCGAAGGACGCGGGCCAGATCCTCGCCTTCGCCGACATCTTCCCCGGCGCGCGCGTCGTCGAGGCCGGCGTGGGCTCCGGCTCCCTCAGCAGCTTCCTGCTCCGCGCCATCGGCGACAGCGGCATGCTGCACTCCTACGAGCGCCGCGAGGACTTCGCCGAGATCGCGAAGGGCAACGTCGAGCGCTACTTCGGCGGCCCGCACCCCGCGTGGCAGCTGACCGTCGGCGACCTCCAGGACAACCTGTCCGACACCGAGGTCGACCGCGTCATCCTGGACATGCTCGCCCCCTGGGAGTGCCTGGAGGCCGTCTCCAAGGCGCTCGTCCCCGGCGGCATCCTCTGCTGCTACGTGGCGACCACCACCCAGCTCGCCCGCACCGTGGAGTCCATCCGCGAGTTCGGCTGCTACGCAGAGCCGCAGCCCTGGGAATCCATGATCCGCAACTGGCACGTCGAGGGCCTCGCCGTCCGCCCCGATCACCGCATGATCGGCCACACCGGCTTCCTCGTCACCGCCCGTCGCCTCGCTGACGGGGTCGAGCCCCCGATGCGCCGCCGCCGCCCCGCCAAGGGCGCCTACGGCGAGGACTACGAAGGCCCCAACAAGGGCTGACGTCCCGACATCCACGGCACGCCGCCGTCGAGTTCCCGCCCCACGGCGGAGAACTGGACGGCGGCGTCCTCATGTTCGGCACACCGCGCTTCCCGTACGCGCCCCGCGACCGCGCGGCCCGGGCTCCCGCACACGCGCGGGCACCTCGGGGCCCGGGCCTCCGTACGTGCGCCGGCACCGCACGGCCCGGACTTCCGTACGCCTGCGGCCCCGCTTCCGCGAGCCCCGTGCGACGGAGGCGCGCCATCCGCGACCCGTCGTGGCCGACCCGCCTGTTCCGTCCCCCTGTGACGTGTGGCACGATGCCGGAAACCCGCCGCACCACCCCACAGGAGACGTCTCGCGTGCAGCCCTCCGCCGCCCCGGACCTCGTGGACCTCGCACACGCCCGAGCCCGGCCGGCCCACTGGCTGGCCACCGCCACGGCGACCGCCGCCGTCGTCGCCCTCGCCGGACTCCTCCAGCCGGGCCCCGCCGGAGCCTCCTCGGCCCCGTCCGCCGCCCCGCGACCGGCACCCGCGCCCGAGGCCACCGGAGTCGACTACCCCCTGGAATGCCGAGGCGCCCCGCACACCGTCGCGAAGCGGGTGTCGGGGGACCTGGACGGGGACGGAAACCCCGAGACCGTTGCGGTCGTGCACTGCGAAGCCGGCTCGGGCACCCCGCCCAGCGGTGTCTACGTCCTCACCCGCGGCAAGGAGGCCGGCGCACCCGCGCGCGTGGTGGCCACCCTCGTCGGGCCCGAGCAGCTCAAGAGCGTCGGCGCGCTCGCCGTACGCGACGGAGCCGTCCACGCCACCCTGCTCGGCTACTCGTCCCTCGACGTACCCAGCTGCTGCCCCGACGAGAAGGAGCAGGTCAGCTGGCGTTGGCAGGGCGGCGCCTTCGTCCGCGCCGGCCAGGCCGACGCCCGGAGCGCCTGACCCGTCACTCGGCGTCGGGGCCGTACACCTCGACCTTGTCCTGGACCCGGCGCACATGGATGCAGTCGCCGGGGCACTCCTTCGCGGAGTCCACCACGTCCTGGAGCAGCGTCAGCGGCACCGGGGTGGTCGCCCCCGTGTCCTGGAGGAGCTCGTCGTCGGCGCTCTTCACGTATGCGAGCCCGTCGATGTCCAGCTCGAAGACCTCGGGAGCGTACTGCGCGCAGATCCCGTCCCCGGTGCACAGGTCCTGGTCGATCCAGACCTCAAGGGCCTCCTCGACGCCCGTGGACGGAGCCTCGTGCTGCACGGTCATATCTCCTGCCGTTCCTGCATCTCGTTCTGCATCTGTTCCGCGTCCGGTGAGTGACGCATTCCGCGACCCGTTCCGCTTCTCGCGGGTAAGTCGGGCCCCCTCTGACGGGTGTTGACCCACGACGACGATACAACCGCCCGCTTTCAACTGGTGAAGGGTGGGTATTCCCCTGGCGAGAGGGGAAGCGCAAGGGTGAAGATCGGACACACCTCGGAGTCTTTTTGATCTAGGGGTTTCAATCACCACCCACGCAGGTAGGGTCAGGAAGCGTCCAGCTCCCCTTGGAGGAGGTGAGGACCGTGGCAGCCCACGACGACGACATCAACCGCGGCATCCGGCCGGGGCGAGGGTCTGAAGACCCCGCCGGTCAGGTTGCCTATCTCGAGCAGGAAATCGCCGTCCTGCGCCGCAAGCTCGCCGACTCTCCGCGTCACACGAGGATTCTCGAAGAGCGGATCGTCGAGCTGCAGACAAACCTGGCCGGCGTGTCCGCGCAGAACGAACGTCTGGCGAACACGCTCCGTGAGGCCCGCGACCAGATCGTGGCCCTCAAGGAGGAGGTCGACCGGCTCGCGCAGCCGCCGGCCGGCTTCGGTGTCTTCCTGCAGGCCAATGAGGACGGCACCTGCGACATCTTCACCGGGGGCCGCAAGCTCCGGGTGAACGTCAGCCCGAGCATCGAGCTCGAAGAGCTCAAGCGCGGCCAGGAAGTCATGCTCAACGAAGCGCTCAACGTGGTCGAGGCCATGGAGTTCGAGCGCGCCGGGGACATCGTCACCCTCAAGGAGATCCTCGAGGACGGCGAGCGGGCCCTGGTGGTCGGGCACACCGACGAGGAGCGGGTGGTGAGGCTCGCCGAGCCTCTGCTGGACGTGACCATCCGCCCCGGCGACGCCCTGCTGCTCGACTCCCGGTCCGGCTACGTCTACGAGGTCGTTCCCAAGAGCGAGGTCGAAGAACTCGTCCTCGAAGAGGTCCCGGACGTCGACTACGAGAAGATCGGCGGCCTGGGCAACCAGATCGAACTGATCCGCGACGCGGTCGAGCTCCCGTACCTCTACCCGGACCTCTTCAAGGAACACGAACTGCGGCCGCCCAAGGGCATCCTGCTCTACGGGCCCCCGGGCTGCGGCAAGACGCTGATCGCGAAGGCCGTGGCCAATTCCCTGGCCAAGAAGGTCGCCGAGGTGACCGGACAGCCCGCGGGGAAGTCCTACTTCCTCAACATCAAGGGCCCCGAGCTCCTCAACAAGTACGTCGGTGAGACCGAGCGGCACATCCGCCTCGTCTTCCAGCGTGCCCGGGAGAAGGCGAGCGAGGGCACCCCCGTCATCGTCTTCTTCGACGAGATGGAATCCCTCTTCCGCACCCGCGGCTCCGGTGTCAGCTCGGACGTGGAGAACACCATCGTCCCGCAGCTGCTCGCCGAGATCGACGGTGTGGAGGGCCTGGAGAACGTCATCGTCATCGGCGCCTCCAACCGCGAGGACATGATCGACCCCGCGATCCTGCGGCCCGGCCGGCTCGACGTCAAGATCAAGATCGAGCGTCCGGACGCGGAGGCCGCGAAGGACATCTTCGCGAAGTACCTCACGGCCACCCTGCCGCTCCACACGGACGACATCTCCGAGCACGCCGGCTCCAAGGCCGCCGCCGCCCACGGAATGATCCAGTCGGTCGTCGAGCAGATGTACGCGGAATCCGAGGAGAACCGCTTCCTCGAAGTCACGTACGCCAACGGCGACAAGGAAGTCCTGTACTTCAAGGACTTCAACTCCGGCGCGATGATCCAGAACATCGTCGACCGGGCCAAGAAGATGGCCATCAAGGCCTTCCTCGACCACAACCAGAAGGGCATCCGGGTCTCCCACCTCCTCCAGGCGTGCGTGGACGAGTTCAAGGAGAACGAGGACCTGCCCAACACCACCAACCCCGACGACTGGGCCCGTATCTCCGGAAAGAAGGGCGAGCGGATCGTGTTCATCCGTACGCTCGTCACCGGAAAGCAGGGCGCGGACACCGGACGCTCCATCGACACGGTGGCCAATACCGGCCAGTACCTGTAGAAACGCCCACCGGCTGCGGATGTCCGGAAACCGGGCATCCGCAGCCGACGCATTCCATCCGGCATTTCCCACCGGCACAGGGAAATACCGCGAGTGATCTCCCCACCAGCGCGGAGCCGTTCTAGGCTCTTCGGTACCGCCGAGTCGCGCACTGTGAGCGCCGCCGGGCAAGGAGGGCCGCATGACCGTACGGCGAGTAATGGGCATCGAGACGGAGTACGGGATCTCCGTCCCGGGACACCCGAACGCCAATGCCATGCTCACCTCGTCCCAGATCGTCAACGCGTACGCGGCGGCGATGCACCGGGCGCGCCGCGCCCGCTGGGACTTCGAGGAGGAGAACCCGCTGCGGGACGCCCGCGGCTTCGACCTCGCCCGCGAAGTCGCCGACTCCAGTCAGCTCACCGACGAGGACATCGGCCTGGCCAACGTGATCCTCACCAACGGCGCCCGCCTCTACGTGGACCACGCCCACCCCGAGTACAGCTCGCCCGAGGTCACCAACCCGCGCGACGCCGTGCTCTGGGACAAGGCCGGCGAGCGGATCATGGCGGAGGCCGCCCGGCGGGCCGCCCAGCTCCCCGGCGCCCAGCCGATCCACCTCTACAAGAACAACACCGACAACAAGGGCGCCTCCTACGGCACGCACGAGAACTACCTGATGAAGCGGGAGACCCCCTTCTCGGACATCGTGCGCCACCTGACCCCCTTCTTCGTCTCCCGCCAGGTCGTGACCGGCGCGGGACGGGTCGGCATCGGCCAGGACGGCCGGGAGGACGGCTTCCAGATCAGCCAGCGGGCGGACTACTTCGAGGTCGAGGTGGGGCTGGAGACCACCCTCAAACGGCCCATCATCAACACCCGGGACGAACCGCACGCCGACGCCGAGCGGTACCGCCGGCTGCATGTGATCATCGGCGACGCGAACCTGTCGGAGATCTCGACCTATCTGAAGCTGGGCACCACCGCGCTGGTCCTGTCGATGATCGAGGACGGGTTCATCACCGTGGACCTCGCCGTCGACCAGCCCGTGCGCACCCTCCACCAGGTCTCGCACGACCCGACCCTCCAGTACCTCGTCACGCTCCGCAGCGGCCGGACGCTCACCGCGGTGCAGCTCCAGATGGAGTACTTCGAGCTGGCCAGGAAGTACGTCGAGGAGCGGTACGGCTCGGACGCCGACGAACAGACCATGGACGTCCTGTTCCGCTGGGAGGACACACTCAACCGGCTCGAGAACGACCCGATGAGCCTCTCCGGCGAGCTGGACTGGATCGCCAAGCGGGAGCTCATGGAGGGCTACCGGCGCCGGGACGGCCTGGACTGGGACGCCGCCCGGCTGCACCTGGTCGACCTCCAGTACGCGGACGTACGCCCCGAGAAGGGCCTCTACAACCGTCTGGCGGCCCGCAGGCGCATGAAGCGACTCCTGGACGAGACCGAGGTGCAGCGGGCGGAGACGGCGCCTCCCGAGGACACCAGGGCCTATTTCCGGGGCCGGTGCCTGGAGCAGTACGCCGACGACGTCGCGGCGGCCTCCTGGGACTCGGTGATCTTCGACCTGCCCGGCCGGGACTCGCTCCAGCGGGTGCCCACCCTGGAGCCGCTGCGCGGCACCAAGGCGCACGTGAAGTCCCTGCTGGACCGCTGCCGGACCGCCGAGGAACTGGTGCGCGTCCTTTCGGGCGGCTGATCGGGGGCCCGTTCCGGGCCTGAAATGCCCCGGCACTGGGAATCATGGAAGCAGTGCCCGGACGTTGTGGAAACTGCGGGGCCGATGTCGGACCCGCCCTATAGGGTCTGATCTTGAAGGACTCGACCGAGCGGGCCGATTCGAGCGGGGTGAGGGATATGGCGACCAAGGAAACCGGCGGCGGACAGCAGAAGGCGACGCGTTCCACTGAGGAGGTCGAGGAGACCACCACGGAGGCGAGCTCCGACCTCCAGGAACGCCAGGAGAAGCTGAGCGAGGACGTGGACTCCGTCCTCGACGAGATCGACGACGTGCTCGAGGAGAATGCCGAGGACTTCGTGCGCTCCTTCGTGCAAAAAGGTGGTCAGTAGAGGCTTCTGACCTCGGAATCGAAGGGTAATTGTGGGCGGGGGAGTGCCGGAGCAGCTCAGGCGCTGCCGGGGCTGCGATCGGGATCTGGGATCCGCGTCCTTCGCGAAGGACAGGAATCGCAGGGACGGACTGCAGCCCCGGTGCCGGGAGTGCGTAGCCGCGTACAGCGCCGAGCATTATCGAAGGCGACAGGCGGCCAGTGGCAAGGTCGTGCGGGAGAAGGTGGACGTGCCGGAGGGGTGGAAGCTCTGCCGGCAGTGTGGCGAGGTGAAGCCGCATAGTGAATGGCACCGCAACTCCACCGCCTCGGACGGCCTCTCTACCCGCTGCAAGGTGTGCCGCAGGGCGCAGGGCCGTGCCGGCCATCTCAAGCGCTCGTACGGCATCACCGAGAGCGAGCGTGACGAGATGATCGCGTCGCAGATGGGGGTCTGTTGCATCTGCCTCGCCGCCCCTGCCGTACATGTGGATCACTGCCACGAGACGGGTAGGGTCCGAGGCGTACTGTGCTTCAACTGCAATTCGGCCATCGGCAAGTTGGGAGACGATCCCGACACTCTTCGTCGGGCCATCTCATACCTGGAGGGAAACGCGTGGAAGCCAACACTCGTAGCACCGGGCGTCTACCAGCTGCCTTCCTGACGCCGGGCTCGTCGTCGTTCCTCGACTTTCTGGCGGACCACTCGCCGGAGCTGTTGCCGGGCGGTCGGAAGCTGCCGGAGGGGATCGTCGAGGCCCCGCACGGGACGACGATCGTCGCAGCCACCTTCGCCGGCGGGGTCGTGCTCGCCGGTGACCGGCGGGCCACCATGGGGAACATGATCGCGCAGCGGGACATCGAGAAGGTGTTCCCGGCGGACGAGTTCTCCGCCGTCGGCATCGCCGGCACCGCCGGTCTCGCCGTGGAGATGGTCAAGCTGTTCCAGCTGGAGCTGGAGCACTTCGAGAAGGTGGAGGGCGTCACGCTCTCCCTGGAGGGCAAGGCGAACCGCCTCTCCACCATGATCCGGGGCAACCTGGGCATGGCCATGCAGGGGCTCGCCGTCGTGCCGCTCTTCGCGGGCTGGGACGAGGGCAAGGAGAAGGGCCGGATCTTCTCCTACGACGTGACCGGCGGCCGCTCCGAGGAGCACGGGTACGCCGCCACCGGCTCCGGCTCGATCTTCGCGCGCGGCTCGATGAAGAAGCTCTACCGCGCCGACCTGACCGAGCAGCAGGCCACCACGCTGGTCGTGCAGGCGCTCTACGACGCGGCGGACGACGACTCGGCGACCGGCGGTCCGGACATGGCGCGCCGGATCTTCCCGATCGTCACGGTCATCACGGACGAGGGCTACCGCAGGCTCACGGAGGACGAGTCCTCCGCGCTGGCCCGGTCGGTCACCGAGCGGCGACTCGAGGAGCCCGACGGGCCGCGCGCCGCCCTGCTCTGACCACTCGTCGCCCGACAGCAGCCCAGAAGAAAGGGACGGACCGCCGGTGTCCACTCCGTTCTACGTCTCACCCCAGCAGGCCATGGCCGACCGGGCGGAGTACGCCCGCAAGGGCATCGCCCGAGGCCGCAGCCTCGTCGTCCTCCAGTACACCGACGGCATCGTCTTCGTCGGTGAGAACCCCTCGCGCGCACTGCACAAGTTCAGCGAGATCTACGACCGGATCGGCTTCGCGGCCGCCGGCAAGTACAACGAGTACGAGAACCTCCGCATCGGTGGCGTGCGCTACGCCGATCTGCGGGGCTACACCTACGACCGGGACGACGTCACCGCGCGCGGCCTGGCCAACGTCTACGCCCAGACCCTCGGCACCATCTTCTCCAGCGCGGGGGAGAAGCCGTACGAGGTGGAGCTGGTCGTCGCCGAGGTCGGCACCGAGCCGTCCGGCGACCAGATCTACCGGCTGCCGCACGACGGGTCGATCGTCGACGAGCACGGCTCGGTCGCGGTCGGCGGGAACGCCGAGCAGATCAGCACCTATCTGGACCAGCGGCACCGGGACGGCATGTCCCTCGCCGAGGCCCTGAAGCTGGCCGTCCAGGCGCTCTCGCGGGACACCAACGGCACCGAGCGGGAGATCCCCGCGGAGCGCCTGGAGGTGGCGGTCCTGGACCGTACGCGCCCGCAGCAGCGCAAGTTCAAGCGGATCGTCGGCCGTCAGCTGTCCCGCCTCCTGGAGGCGGACAACGCGGCGGTGACGAAGACGGACGAGCCCTCCGACGAGGCTCCCGAGGAGTAGCACCGCTCCCGGGGAGCGCGAGCGCTTCCCGGAGCCGCGAGGCACCGCAAGGAGGGGGCCGGGTCCGTCGTGACCCGGCCCCTTCCGGCGTACCGTGCGCCGCCGGTGCGTGTCGGGATGCCTCCGTGTGCGTCCGGGCCCCTCCGTGCGTCCCCCAGCCCCCCCCGCGGGGCTCAGAGTGCCGGTGCGGGCCCCGTGGAGCCCCGGGTGACGAGGGTGACGGGGAGGGCGTCCGACTGCGCCGGTTCGCCCGCGAGGACGGCGAGCAGCGCCTCCATGCCGCGTCGGCCGAACTCCTCGGCGGGCAGCCGGACCGTGGTGAGCTCCGGCTCGACCACCGTGGCCAGGGCCATGTCGTCGAAACCGGTGACCGAGAGGTCCTCGGGGACCCGCAGCCCCAGCCGGCGGGCGGCCTTGACGACGCCGACCGCGAGGATGTCGTCGTCGCAGACCACCGCCGTGGGCCGGGGCCCGGGGGCGGCGAGGGCGAGGGCCGCGGCCTCCCAGGCGTCCGCGACGTTCAGCGGCGACCGTACGGTGCGCACCTCCGTCCCGCGCAGGGCGTCGGCCAGGACGGCGGCCCGCACCTCGAAGGTCCAGGACGGCGCGGCGGACGCCAGGTGCAGGAAGCGGCGGTGGCCGAGGCCGAGCAGGTGGCCGGTCACCCGCCGCATCCCGTCGGCGACGTCGAGGTTCACGTGCGCGGCGGCGCCGGGGGCGGCCGGGTCGCTGTCGAGCATGACGAGCGGGAGGTCGCTGCCCCGGAAGGCCTCCAGCGCGTCGGCCGCCATCGAGGAGGCGATCACGCCGTCGAGCGCGGCCTGCGCGGAGGCGAAGGGGTCCCGCGCGGGGCCGAGGCCGTCGGGGGAGGGGTAGAGGACGACGCCGAAGCCCTGCCGGGCGGCCGCGGCGGCGGCGCCGGTGTAGACGTGGGCGAAGAACTCGTTGGTGAGGGCCGGGACGACCAGCATGGCCGTGCGGGTGCGGCCGAGGCGCAGATTGCGAGCGGCGAGGTTGGGCCGGTAGCCCAGCTCCCTGGCGGCCTCGCGGACGGTCCCCGCGGTGCGCTCGGAGACCCGCCCGCGCCATTTGTCCCCGAGCACGAGGGAGACGGTGGCCTGCGAGACGCCGGCCGTGCGTGCGACGTCCCGGCTGGTGGGGCGGTTGCCGCCGAGCGGCTCCGGGGTCTGCACTGAAGCCTCCGCGTCGGACGGTGACGGTCCCGGGGGAGGCCCCGGGACCGGTCGCGGGGTGGACCCGCGTACAGCCGACATGGTACGTATGACGCCTGAAGTTATACGTAAAACCTCGGCGGCGTCCGGGGCGAGGGGAGTCCACATGGCCACCGAGGCCCCGGCACACGGCGGCTATCGCGACATCCTACGGGCGCCCCACGCGGCCCGGCTGCTCGCCGGAACCCTCCTCGGGCGTCTGCCCAACGGCGTCGGCCCCATCGCCATCACCCTCTTCGTCCGCGACCAGGGCGGCAGCTACACCCTCGCCGGCGGCCTCATCGCCGCCTACGGCGTCGCCACCGCCCTCGGCCAGCCCCTGCTCGGCCGCGCCGTCGACCTCAAGGGCCAGCCCCGGGTCCAGCTGCCCGCCGCGGTGCTCTCCGCCCTCGGCATGGCCCTGCTCGCGCTGACCGGCATCGGCACCCTCCCCCTCGCCTACGCCGCCGTCGTCCTCGCGGGGCTCTTCACGCCGCCCCTGGAGGGCGGGCTGCGCGCCCTGTGGCCGAGCGTCCTGGGCCGCGAGGACCGGGTCCACCGGGCGTACGCCCTGGACGCGGTCGCGCAGGAGGTCATGTTCACCGCGGGACCGCTGCTGCTGACCCTCCTCGTCTCCCTGTGGTCACCCGCCGCAGCCCTCCTCGTCATCAACCTCCTCGGCGTCCTCGGCGCCCTCTCCGTCGTCCTCTCGGAGCCCTCCCGCACCTGGCGCTCCGCGCCCCGCGAGGCCCACTGGCTGGGCGCCCTGCGCTCCCCGGGGCTCCTCGCCCTGCTCGGCTCGTTCTTCTTCGTCGGCCTGGCCCTCGGCTCCATCACCGTCGCCGCCGTCGCCTACGCCGACGACCGGGGCACCCCCTCCGTCTACGGCTGGCTGATGGCCGCCCTCGGCCTCGGCGCGCTCCTCGGCGGGGTCGTCTACGGGGCCCGCCCGTGGGCCGGCGCGCCCGAGCGGCGGCTCCGTGTCCTCGTCCTGCTCCTGGCGGTCTGCTACCTGCCGCTGGTGCTCACCCCCGGCCCCGTCGCCATGACGGCCCTCTCGGTGCTCTCCGGCGTCTTCCTGGCCCCCGTCCTCGCCTGCGCCTTCATCGTCGTCGACCGGCACGCGCCGCGCGGCACCGTCACCGAGGCCTTCTCCTGGCTGGTCACCACCTTCGGCGTCGGCTCGGCCCTCGGCTCCGCCGTCGCGGGGCCCGCCGTCGAACTGGCCGGAACGGCGACCGGGTTCGCCGTCGCCGGCGCGGGCGGTCTGGTCGCCCTCCTCGTCCTCGTCTCGACCGGCCGTGTCCTGGGCGCTCCCACCGCTTCCGACACGCCTGGGGCCGACGCGCGACACGCCGTGGGTACGGCCGCCCCCGCCGCCGTACACGGGGAAAAGAACACGCACTGATCGGAAAATGATCGAAACGGGAACGCCCAACCCGGTTTCAGCGCACGCCCTCAGGCGTAATGTTCAGACATGGACCGCCGCATTTTCGGGCTGGAGAACGAGTACGGCGTCACGTGCACGTTCAGGGGACAGCGCCGACTGTCTCCTGACGAAGTGGCGCGCTACCTCTTCCGCCGTGTCGTGTCATGGGGCCGCAGCAGCAATGTCTTCCTGCGGAACGGCGCCCGCCTGTACCTGGACGTGGGATCGCATCCGGAATACGCCACACCGGAATGCGACAACGTGACCGAACTGGTCACCCACGACAAGGCCGGCGAGCGCATTCTCGAGGGCCTGCTCGTCGACGCCGAACGCCGCCTGCACGAGGAGGGAATCGCGGGCGACGTCTACCTCTTCAAGAACAACACCGACTCGGCCGGAAACTCCTACGGCTGCCACGAGAACTATCTCGTCGCCCGCCACGGGGAGTTCTCCCGGCTCGCGGACATCCTGATTCCCTTCCTCGTCACCCGGCAGCTCATCTGCGGCGCGGGAAAGGTCCTCCAGACCCCCCGGGGCGCGGTGTTCTGCGTCTCCCAGCGTGCCGAGCACATCTGGGAGGGCGTCAGCTCCGCCACCACCCGCTCGCGTCCCATCATCAACACCCGGGACGAGCCGCACGCGGACGCCGAGCGCTACCGCCGGCTCCATGTCATCGTCGGCGACTCGAACATGTCCGAGACGACCATGCTGCTCAAGGTCGGCGCCACCGACCTGGTGCTGCGCATGATCGAGGCCGGCACCGTGATGCGCGACCTGACACTGGAGAACCCGATCCGGGCCATCCGCGAGGTCAGCCACGACATCACCGGGCAGCGCAAGGTCAGGCTCGCCAGCGGCCGGGAGGCCTCGGCCCTCGAAGTCCAGCGCGAGTACTACGAGAAGGCCGTCGACTTCGTCGACCGCCGCGGCATCCGGAACGGCACCGTGGCCCAGGTCCTGGAGCTGTGGGGCCGTACGCTCGACGCGATCGAGAGCGAGCGGCTGGACCGCATCGAGACCGAGATCGACTGGGTCATGAAGCACCGGCTCATCGAGCGCTACCGGGCCAAGCACAACATGACCATGTCCAACCCGAGGGTCGCGCAGATAGACCTCGCCTACCACGACATCCACCGCCGTCGTGGGCTGTACTACCTGCTGC
Organism: Streptomyces sp. Root1304; assembly: GCF_001426405.1. Lineage (GTDB taxonomy): Bacteria > Actinomycetota > Actinomycetes > Streptomycetales > Streptomycetaceae > Streptomyces. Next base: position 263,844 of record NZ_LMEP01000025.1, read on the forward strand.
AGAAGAACGGGCAGGCGGCCCGGATCTGCAACGACCTGAAGATCTTCGAGGGCAAGTCGGTGCCCCCGCAGACCACTCGGGCCAGGCTCCGCGGCGACTTCATCCGCCGCGCCCAGGAGCAGCGCCGGGACTTCACCGTCGACTGGGTCCACCTGAAGCTGAACGACCAGGCGCAGCGCACGGTGTTGTGCAAGGACCCGTTCCGCTCCGTCGACGACCGGGTCGAAAAGCTGATCGCCGGAATGTAAGCAGGTCGTACCGGCCCGAGGGCCCCGCACGTTTGGCGTGCGGGGCCCTCGACGTGACAGGAGGGTCCCCTAGAGTGTCGGCACAACTACTGTGCCGTCTGAGATCTGAGGAACACGTGCGCCGACTTGCCGGCCTTCTCGTCGTCCCGCTGCTGCTGCTGTCGACAGCGGCGTGCGGCAGCGACGACAAGGGCTCCGATTCCGCCTCGATGAAGAACGGACTGCCCGCCATCACCGCGGGTGAGAAGTTCGGGGAGAAGCCGACCCTCGCCAAGGGCGTGGGCGACCCGCCCAAGGAACTCAAGGTCAACGTCATCAGCGAGGGCAAGGGCGCGGTGACGAAGAAGGGCGACGCGCTCTCGGTGAACTACCTGGGCCAGGCCTGGGACTCCACCACCCCCTTCGACAACAGCTTCGACCGCGGCCAGCCCTTCAGCGTGACGCTGGGCGAGGGCCAGGTCATCAAGGGCTGGGAGCAGGCCCTCGAAGGACAGAAGGTCGGCAGCCGCATCGAGGTCGGCATCCCGCCGGCGCTCGGGTACGGCGCGCAGGGTCAGGGCGACATCAAGCCGAACGCCACCCTCGTCTTCGTCGTGGACATCCTGAAGTCCGTCACGATCCCGAAGTCCGCCACCGGCACCCCGGTCGCCCAGGACAACAAGGACCTCCCGAAGGTCGGCACGAACACCGACGGCAAGGCCCCCACGCTGACGGTGCCCAAGGTCGCCCCGCCGACCAAGCTCGTCTCGAACTACGTGCTCGAGGCCAAGGGCGAGGCCGTCAAGGCCACCGACACGGTCGTCGTGAACTACGTCGCCGCCCTGTGGAAGGACGGCAAGGTCTTCGACTCGACGTACACCACGGGCAAGCCCGCGAACTTCCCGCTGCCGCAGCTCACGCTGAAGGGCCTCAAGGACGGTCTCGTCGGCAAGAAGGTCGGCAGCCGCGTCCTGATCGTCGCCCCGCCGTCCGAGGCGTTCGGCGACAAGGAGCAGCAGGGCATCCCGAAGGGTTCCACGCTGGTCTTCGCCGTGGACATCCTGACGAAGATGTAAGACTGTCCCGATTGCGCGGATCGTCATCGCGCACAGCATCAGTATGAGGAGCAGTTCAGTGAGCATCGAGAAGCCCGAGATCGACTTCCCGGGCGGCGAGCCGCCGAAGGGCCTGGAGATCAAGGACATCTGGGAGGGCGACGGCGAGGTCGCCGCCGCCGGTGACTTCGTCAAGGTCCACTACGTGGGTGTGGCGTTCTCCACCGGTGAGGAGTTCGACGCCTCCTGGAACCGCGGGACCGCGCTCGACTTCAACCTCGGCGCCGGTCAGGTCATCCAGGGCTGGGACCAGGGCGTCCAGGGCATGAAGGTCGGCGGCCGCCGCCAGCTGATCATCCCCGCCCACCTCGGCTACGGCGACCGCGGCGCCGGCAGCGCCATCGCCCCGGGCGAGACGCTGATCTTCGTCTGCGACCTCGTGGCCGTGAAGAAGCGCTGACCCCGCGCCCGGGCGGACCCGAGCCCGCCCGGATCGGGCACCCGAGGACCCCCGCCCTCCACGGCGGGGGTCCTCGGCTTTGGCGCCGACACCCCGGGGCGGTACGGTCGGACGTCGAGAACCGGATCGGGCGGAAGAGGTGCAGGGCTTCGATGGCGATTGCCAAGTCCGAGCGGCTGATGAATCTCGCGCTGTGCCTGCTCGGCACGCGCCGCCCCCTCAGCAAGCGTGAGCTCCGCGGCTCCATCGAGGCCTACCTCGAAGCCGGCGGGGACGACGCCTTCAACCGCATGTTCGAGCGCGACAAGGACGACCTCCGCGAGCTCGGCCTCGTCATCGAGACCGTCGAGAACCTGGAGGGCGAGACCGGCTACCTCGCCCGCCGCGACTCCAACCGGCTGCCCGCCATCACTCTCGACGCCGAGGAGGCCGCCGCCCTCGGCCTCGCGGCCAAGGTCTGGCAGCAGGCCCGCCTCGCCGGAGCCGCCAGCGGCGCGCTCCAGAAGCTCCGCGCCGCCGGGATGCCGGAGGCGGAGGACTCGTACGACACCCAGCCCAGCGCCCTCGAACCCCGCATCCCGGTCCACGAGGCCGCCTTCGAACCGCTCATGCTGGCCTGCCGCGACCGCCGGCCCGTAATCTTCGACTACCGCAAGGCCAACGCCGCCCGCCCCGAGAGCCGCCAGGTCGAACCCTGGACCCTCGAATGCTGGCGCGGCCACTGGTACCTGGCCGGCTGGGACCGCGAGCGCCGCGCCGAGCGCGTCTTCCGCCTCTCCCGCATCACCGGCAAGGTCCGCTCCCGGGCCGGCGCCTTCACCGCGCCCGTGCCCGACGTCGTCACCGTCCGCGAGACCGTGGAGAGCTGGGCGGGGGAGACCGCGACCCGCTCGGCCCGGATCCGGCTGCGCACCGGCTGCGGCTACCCGCTGCGGGCCCGCGCCCAGTCCGTGCGCGAGGGCGCCGACGGCTGGGACGAACTGGAGATCCCGTACGGGCACGGGCTCGACGCCTGGCTGGTCGAGTTCGGCCCCGATGTCGTCGTACTGGAACCCGCCGATCTGCGGGCCGATGTGGTGGACCGGCTGCGCGCCGTGGCCAAGGGCTGAGGGGGAGACGTACCGCATGGCTGCCAACGCGATCGACCAGACGAGGCGGATGCTCTCGCTCGTCACCTATCTCCGCGAGCGCCCCGGCGCCCACGTCGCCGACGTCGCGCGCGCCTTCGGGATCACCGAGGACGAGCTGATCTCCGACCTGGACGTGCTGCCCATGTGCGGCACCAGCTTCCGCGGCGGCGACCTCCTCGACATCGACACCGACGGCGACCGGATCTGGTGGCACAACCCGGACGACGTCGCCGCGCCGCTGCGGCTCGCCGCGGACGAGGCGACCGCGCTCCTGGTCGCCGCCCGCGCCGTCGCCACCCTGCCGGGGCTCCGTGAGAGCGACCGGGAGGCGCTGCTGCGCGCGACCGCGAAGCTGGAGACCGCGGCCGGCGAGGCCGCCGGGGCCAGCGCCCGGCTCTCGGTCACCTTCGAGTCCGAGGGCGGGGTCTTCGCCGAGGTCGACCGGGCGATCTCGGAGCGCCGGCGCCTGTGGGTGCGGTACTACTCGCCCGCGCGCGACGAACTCACCGAGCGCGAGGTCGACCCGATCAGGCTGTTCGCCGTCGGCCACACGTACATGGAGGCGTGGTGCCGGCTCTCCGAGGCGCGCCGCACCTTCCGGCTCGACCGGGTGGCCGAGATCCGCATCCTCGACGAGCAGGCCGCGCCGCCGGAGCTGGAACTGCGGGACCTGTCCGAAGGACTCGTCCAGCCCTCCGCCGACGACCCCGAGGTCGTCGTGGAGGTCGGCCCCGGCGGACGCTGGGTCGCCGAGTACTACCCGCACGACCGGGCCGACGAGCTGGCCGACGGCGGACTGCGGATCACCCTGCGCACCCCCGACCCGGCCTCGCTGCGCCGGCTCGCGCTCCGGCTCGGCAGCGACGGGCGGATCGTCGCCCCGCAGGAGCTCGCGGACAACGCCAGGACGGCGGCGGCCGCCGCGCTCGCCGCGTACGAGGGCGAGTGAGGGGCGTGTCCGTGATGTCCGGCCTCACGGCGACGGTGGCCCCGGTCCTCTTCAAGGCCGGGTGCCCGGACTGCCGCGCCCGCTTCGAGCTCTCGGCGGGCGCGCTCCGGCTCGCCATCGGGGCGAGCCGCCGCACCACCTTCTACTCGTTCACCTGCCCCGAGTGCGGCAGCTCCGTCCGCAAGCCCGCCGGTGAACGCATCGTCGAACTCCTCACCGGCGGCGGCGTCCGCACCCTGCGCCTGCACACCACCGTCTGACCCCCGCGTCCCGCCGCCCGGTCCGCTCTTCCCAACGTCTAGGCTCGGCACATGCTCTGGCCCATGCTCGCCATCGCCCTCGGCTTCCTCGGCACCGCCGTCCTCGGCGTCCTCGCCGTCAAGGTCTTCCTGGAGGTCCAGCGCCTCGGCCGACAAGTGGCCCACACCACAGGGCGGATCAACCAGGCCGTGGAAGAGCTCGAAACGGCCGCGGTGAGTCTGGCCCGAACCGGTGAGTCCCTGCGCTGAACCCGTGCCGTACGCTGCGGTGAGCCGCCCCGGGCCGCGCTCGCGGGCGGCAATCGGGAGTATGCACAGGCATTGCCCTGCGTTTACTCCTGCGGGTTACGATCGCAGACAGCGCGGTGGCCGGACGCATGTCCGACCGGCCGGGCAACGCAACTCCATGTCGCCTCGGTGAAGAAGGTAAACAGCTATGGGTAGGCTCGGCCCCACCGAGATCATTCTCATCCTCGTCGTCGTCATCCTGCTGTTCGGTGCCAAGAAGCTCCCGGACATGGCCCGCTCGCTCGGCAAGTCGGCCCGCATCCTCAAGAGCGAGGCCAAGGCGATGAAGTCGGACGACCAGCAGAGCGCCCCGGCCGACCCGCCGCAGGCCGGTGCCGGTACGGGTGCCGCCGCCCAGGAGCAGGCTGCCCCGCGCACCATCCAGGCCTCCCCCGGCGACGTGACCAGCTCGCGTCCCGTGGCCGAGCCCTCGGACACCACCAAGCGCTGACCCGGTCCGCCGCGGCCGCCGCACCCCGCGGCGGCTGCCGCACGAGATGAGGACGTGGGTTGCCCAAGTCTGCCCGCAAGCAGGAGAAGGACCCCGAGGGCCGGATGCCCCTCGTGGAGCACCTGCGTGAACTCCGCAACCGACTGGCGAAGGGTCTCCTCGCCGTCGCAGCGGTGACGATCGTGGCCCTCGTGTACAGCGAGGAGCTCATGCAGTTCCTGACGAAATCGGTGCCCACCTGCGCACCGGACGTCGTCAGCAACGGCGGCAACTGCGCGATCGTCTCCTTCAACACCTTGATGGCCCCCTTCAGCACGACGATCCAGCTGTCGCTGACGGCGGGCCTCGTCGTCGCGAGCCCGGTCTGGCTCTACCAGCTGTGGGCCTTCGTCGCACCGGGACTGCACAAGAAGGAGAAGAAGTACACGTACGCCTTCGTGGGCGCGGCCGTGCCGCTGTTCTCCGCAGGCGCCTACCTCGCGTACCTCATCCTTCCCATCAGCGTGAAGGTCCTCATCAGCCTCACGCCCGAGGGTTCCGCGAACATCCTCTCGCTCGGTGACGTCCTCGACTTCACCCTGCGCATGGTGCTGGTCTTCGGTCTCGCCTTCGAGCTGCCGCTCGTGCTGGTGATGCTCAACCTGACCGGTGTCCTCACCGGCCGCCGGATGGCCGGCTGGTGGCGCGGCGTGATCATGGGCGTCTTCGTCTTCGGCGCCGTCATCACCCCCACCACCGACCCCGTCGGCATGATCGCCCTCGCCGGACCGATCACGATCCTCTACTTCGGGGCCGTCGCCTTCTCGCTCCTGAACGACCGCCGGCGCAAGCGCAACAACCCCGACGCCGAACTCGACGACGACGAGGCCTCCTCGCTCGACCTCACCCCCGAGGCCGTCGGCAGCGTCGAACCGGTCGGCGTATCCCGGGCGCTGCCCGAGCAGGCCACCGGGGAGCACGGCGGAGCCACCGCGCAGCGGCTGAACGGTTACGACGACATCACCTGATCTTGTAGGGTCCCCCCAGACTCCGTCCGGGGGGACCCCCAATGACCAGCGACATCACCCTCTTCGTGAACCCCACCGCGGGCCGTGGCCGCGGTGCCCATGCCGCACAGCCCGCCGCGGCGGCCCTCAGGGACGCCGGATTCTCCGTCCGCACCGTCCTCGGGCACGACGCCGCCGACGCCCTGCGACGTGCCCGCGAGGCCGTCGCCGCGGGCACCGGCGCCCTCGTCGCCGTCGGCGGCGACGGCATGATCTCCCTCGCGCTCCAGGCCGTCGCCGGTACGCGCACCCCGCTCGGGATCATCGCGGCGGGCACCGGCAACGACTTCGCCCGCACCCTGGGACTGCCCGTCGGCGACCCCGCGGCGGCGGGGCGGGTCGCCGCCGAGGTCCTGAAGACCACGGGCGGACGGAGCGTCGACCTCGGGCGGATCGAGGGCGGGGCGGGTGCCCCGGGCGCCTCCGGTGGCGGGGCGGCGGGGGACGGCCCTGCGCATGCCGCCGGGAGCGGCACCGGAGTCGGCGCCGGTCGTTGGTACGGGACCGTTCTCGCCTCCGGCTTCGACTCGCGCGTCAACGACCGGGGCAACCGCATGCGCATCCCGGCCGGCCGCTTCAAGTACGACCTCGCGATCCTCGCCGAGCTGGCCGGCTTCCGTCCCGTCCCGTACCGCCTCACCCTCGACGGCGGGCGCGTCGTCGAGACCGACGCCACCCTCGTCGCCGTCGGCAACGGCACCTCCTACGGCGGCGGCATGCGGATCTGCGCCGACGCCCGCACCGACGACGGGCTCCTCGACGTCACCGTCGTCGGCGACTGCGACCGCAGGACCCTGATCAAGGTCTTCCCCCGCGTCTACAAGGGCACCCACCTCGACCACCCCAAGGTCACCACGTACCGGGTCCGCTCCCTCATCCTCGACGCCCCCGGCACCACGGGCTACGCCGACGGCGAGCCGCTCGGACCGCTTCCCCTCACGGTGACCTGCGTGTCCGGCGCCCTCCGCGTGCTGGCCCCGTAGCGCCCCGCCCGGGGCCCCGCCACATCCCCTCGATAAAGATCGCGTCACTGTCAGAGGCGGCGGGTAGGCTCGATGACAAGATGACAGAGGACCTCACACCCGCCGAGGCGTACGCGGCCGCCCTCGCCCGCAACGCCGAGCAGGCCACCGCGCTGGCCCCTTTCCGCGAGATGTACGAGTTCGGTCTGGACCCCTTCCAGATCGAGGCGTGCCAGGCTCTTGAAGCGGGCAAGGGCGTACTCGTCGCCGCGCCCACGGGCTCCGGCAAGACCATCGTCGGCGAGTTCGCCGTCCACCTCGCCCTCACCCAGGGCCGCAAGTGCTTCTACACGACCCCCATCAAGGCGCTGTCGAACCAGAAGTACGCCGACCTCGTCAGGCGCTACGGCAACGACAAGGTCGGCCTGCTCACCGGTGACAACAGCGTCAACGGCGACGCCCCGATCGTCGTGATGACCACCGAAGTCCTCCGCAACATGCTGTACGCGGGGTCGCAGGCCCTCTCCGGCCTCGGATACGTCGTGATGGACGAGGTCCACTACCTCTCGGACCGCTTCCGCGGCGCCGTCTGGGAGGAAGTGATCATCCACCTCCCCGAGTCCGTCACCCTCGTGTCGCTCTCCGCCACCGTCTCCAACGCCGAGGAGTTCGGCGACTGGCTCGACACCGTCCGCGGCGACACCGAGGTCATCGTCTCCGAGAGCCGGCCCGTCCCGCTCTGGCAGCACGTCCTCGCCGGACGCCGGATGTACGACCTCTTCGAGGAGGAGACCGACCACGGCGGCCGCGGCGCCTCCCGGCGCGAGCTCAACCCCGACCTCCTCCGGCTCGCCCGCACCGAGAACACGCGCACGTACAACCCGCGCGAGCGGCGGCGCGGCAAGATGGTCCGCGAGGCCGACCGCGAGCGCGAGCGCCGTCAGCGCTCCCGCATCTGGACGCCCGGCCGCCCCGAGGTCATCGAGCGCCTCGACGCCGAGGGACTCCTGCCCGCCATCACCTTCATCTTCAGCCGGGCGGGCTGCGAGGCCGCCGTACAGCAGTGCCTCTACGCCGGGCTCCGCCTCAACGACGACGAGGGACGCCAGCGCGTCCGCGAGATCGTCGAGGCCCGCACGGCCGCCATTCCCAGCGAGGACCTGCACGTCCTCGGCTACTACGAGTGGCTCGAAGCCCTGGAGCGGGGCATCGCGGCCCACCACGCCGGCATGCTCCCGACCTTCAAGGAGGTCGTCGAGGAGCTCTTCGTCCGCGGCCTGGTGAAGGCCGTCTTCGCCACCGAGACGCTCGCCCTGGGCATCAACATGCCCGCGCGGACCGTCATCCTGGAGAAGCTCGTCAAGTGGAACGGCGAGCAGCACGCCGACATCACCCCCGGCGAGTACACCCAGCTCACCGGTCGCGCAGGACGCCGGGGCATCGACGTCGAGGGCCACGCCGTCGTCCTCTGGCAGCGCGGACTCGACCCGGAGCACCTCGCCGGACTCGCCGGCACGCGCACGTACCCCCTGCGCTCCAGCTTCAAGCCCTCGTACAACATGGCGGTCAACCTCGTCGAGGGCTTCGGCCGGCACCGCTCCCGCGAGCTTCTCGAAACCTCCTTCGCCCAGTTCCAGGCCGACCGCTCCGTCGTCGGCATCTCCCGGCAGGTGCAGCGGAACGAAGAGGGACTCGAAGGCTACCGAGAGGGCATGACCTGCCACCTCGGTGACTTCGAGGAGTACGCGCGGCTCCGCCGAGACCTCAAGGACCGCGAGACCGAACTGGCCCGGCAGGGCGCAGCCCAGCGCCGCGCCCAGGCGGCCAGTTCGCTGGAGAAGCTCAAGCCGGGCGACGTCATCCACGTCCCCACCGGCAAGTTCGCCGGCCTCGCGCTCGTCCTCGACCCCGGCATCCCGGCCGGCCGCACCAACGGCCACCGGGGCTTCGAGCACCACGACGGGCCGCGCCCGCTCGTCCTCACCGCCGAGCGGCAGGTCAAGCGGCTCGCCTCGATCGACTTCCCGGTGCCGGTCGAGGCACTGGAGCGGATGAGGATCCCCAAGTCCTTCAACCCCCGCTCCCCGCAGTCCCGTCGCGACCTGGCCTCCGCCCTGCGGAGCAAGGCCGGGCACATCAACCCCGAGCGTCACCAGAAGCAGCGCTCCGCCGCCGCCGACGACCGTGAGATCGCCCGGCTGCGCACCGAGATCAGGGCCCACCCCTGCCATGGCTGCGACGAGCGAGAGGACCACGCGCGCTGGGCCGAGCGGTTCCACCGGCTCCAGCGCGACACCGAGCAGCTGGAGCGGCGCATCGAGGGCCGTACCAACACCATCGCCCGCACCTTCGACCGGATCGTCGCGCTCCTCACGGAACTCGACTACCTCCGCGGGAACGAGGTCACCGAGAACGGCAAGCGGCTCGCCCGGCTCTACGGCGAGCTCGACCTGCTGGCCAGCGAGTGCCTTCGTGACGGCGTCTGGGAGGGGCTCACCCCGCCCGAACTCGCCGCCTGTGTCTCCGCGTTGGTGTTCGAGGCGCGTCAGTCCGACGACGCCGTCGCACCGAAGCTGCCGACCGGGAACGCCAAGGCGGCGCTGGGGGAGATGGTGCGGATCTGGGGCCGGCTCGACGCCCTCGAAGAGGAGTTCAAGATCAACCAGGCGGAAGGGGTCGGCCAGCGCGAGCCCGACCTCGGCTTCGCCTGGGCCGCCTACCAGTGGGCCTCCGACAAGAGCCTCGACGAGGTGCTGCGCGAGGCCGAGATGCCGGCCGGCGACTTCGTCCGCTGGTGCAAGCAGGTCATCGACGTCCTCGGACAGGTCGCGGCGGCGGCGCCCAGGGAGAACAGCACCGTGGCCAAGAACGCCCGCAAGGCGGTGGACTCGCTGCTGCGGGGTGTCGTGGCGTACAGCTCGGTGGGCTGACGGTTCGTCTCCCGTAGGGGTTCCTTCCGGTCGAGTGCCCGTGGCGATCACGCCACGGGCACTCGGCGTCCGGCCCTCCTCCCGCCTCCCTCGCGGAGTTTGTCCACAGGGCGTTGTCCACAGGGGTGGCGCACGGGCGGAGCCTTCCGCTTGCATGGACTCGCACACGGGGAAGGCCAGTTGGGGAGGGGACGCAGATGACCACGCAAGCCGGTCCGGACGCCGGGGCACGCGGCGAGACGGCGCAGCCGACACCGGACGTCGTCGAAGGACCGCGAGGGGTACCCCTGTTGGGGAACCTGCCGGAGTTCGGCAAGAACCCGCTCGCCTTCTTCGAACAGCTCCGGGGACGCGGCGACTTCGTCCGCTGGCGTTTCGGCAGCAAGCCCTGCCTCTTCATCGCCCACCCGGACAACGTCGGCGAGCTGCTCACCGAGGTCGAGCGCACCTTCGACCAGCCCGACCTGGGCATCGCCTTCCGTACGCTCCTCGGCAACGGCGTCATCGTCTCCAAGGGCGCCGACTGGCGGCGCAAGCGGTCCCTGGTGCAGCCCTCGGTCCGCCCGAAGCAGGTCCGGTCGTACGCGGCGACGATGACCGAGTGCGCCGTCGCCCTCGCCGACCGGTGGACCGACGGGCAACAGGTCGACGTCAAGAAGGAGATGGCCGCCCTCACCCAGCTCGTCGCCGTCCGCACCATCTTCGGCGTCGACACCGCCGCCGACGCCGAAGCCATCGGGCAGGCGATGGACGTCGCGCAGAAGGAGATCGGGGCCGAGTTCAGCGGCCTCGGGGCGGTGCTCCCCGACTGGGTCCCGACGCCCGGCCGTGCGCGCATCAAGCGGGCGACCGCCGTCATCGACGCCGAGGTGTCCCGTGTGGTGTCCCAGCACCGCGACGGAGAGACCGAACGCCCCGACCTGCTCAGCCGGCTGCTGGCCGCGCGGGACGAGAGCGGCGTGTCCCTGTCCGACCAGGAGATCCGCGACGAGACGGTCACGCTCTACATCGGCGGCCACGAGACCACCAGCTCCACGCTCGTCTGGGCCTGGTACCTGCTCTCCCGCAACCCCCGGGTCCGGGACGCCCTCGCCGAGGAACTCGACCGGGTCCTCGCCGACCACGAGCCCGGCTACGACGACTACGCCTCCCTGGCGTACACCCAAGCGGTCATCAAGGAGACCCTCCGCCTCTACCCCACGATCTGGCTGATCACCGGCCTGGCCAAGGAGGGCGCCACCCTGGGCGGCATGCCGGTACCCGTGGGCACCCGTGTCTGGTCCAGCCAGTGGGCGACCCAGCGGGACCCCCGCTGGTACGGCGACGCCGAGGCGTTCCGCCCCGAGCGCTGGCTGGAGACGGACGACAGTCCGGCCGAGGAGATACCCGAGTACGCCTGGTTCCCCTTCGGCGGCGGCCCCCGCGTCTGCCTGGGCACCCGCTTCGCCCTGGTCGAAGCCGTCCTGGTCCTCGCGGTCCTGTCCCGCCGCTACCACCTGGACCTGACCCCGGACGAAGTCCTCCCGGTCCCGAGCCTCACCCTGCAGCCGGACCGCGAGGTGCTGGCGACGGTCAGGGCACGGGTCTGAGGTTCCTTCAGGAGGGCAGTTGGCGCGGTGGCGCGGCGGATATCGTCCGGGCATGGCTGAAACTTCCGAGACGTTCGACACCGCGATGACCGCTTGGCGGGAATGGCAGGAGGCGCCCTGGGGGCGGATCCGCTACGCGGTCGCCGAGATGAATCTGATGCGTCATCTGGACGGCCCGGCAGCCGAGGAGTTGCGGGTGCTCGACCTGGCGGGTGGAGACGGCGGTGACGCCCTTCGCCTCGCCGCGCGGGGGCACCACGTCACCGTCGTCGACTACGCCCCGGCCATGCTCGCCGCCGCCGAGACGCGCGCCGCCGCGGCCGGCCTCTCGGAGCGGGTGACGTGCGTCCGGGCCGACGTGACCGCGCTGCCGTCCGGCATCGCCACCGGCGAGTTCGACGTGGTGCTGTGCCACAACCTCCTCGCCTACGTGGACGACATGCGGGGAACGCTCGCCACGGCGCTCGCACCGCTGAAGTCGGGAGGACTGTTCTCCGTGATGGCTCTCAACCGGCATTCAGCGCCTCTGAACATCGCCGTACGGGAGATGGACCCGGACGCGGCGCTGGCCGCACTGGACGACGACCGGCTCCGGAACACGATGTTCGACACCGAACTGGTCCTGCACACGGCGGAGGAGGTGACCGGGGCGCTCCAGGAACTCGGCTGCCGCGACGTGGCGCACTACGGCATCCGCGGCTTCTGCGACTACATCACCGACGACGCCCGCAAGTACGACCCGGACTACTACGCCCGCCTCGAACGCCTGGAGCTGGCCACCACGGCCCGCCCGCCCTACATGCACACGGCCCGACTGTTCCAGCTGACCGCACGCAAGGGTGGCGCCCAAGGCGTCGCCCGTGGCTGAGCCGAGGACGGTGCCCTGGGCGCGGTCGGTTCGGTGGGGGAGCATGCGGTCAGCGTAGGGCGGGTTCGAGTGGGTGCTGTCGGGTTTTCCGGGTCGCCCACACCGCGCGGACGACCAGGAACAGTGGCAGGCCGACGGGGGAGAGGAGGATCGTCAGGAGGAGCAGTGGGGCCATCAGGAGGGGCGGTACGGACAGGCGGCGGGCCTCTCGGTACATCCACTGGCCGAGCAGCAGGTCCCAGGCGATGACCTGGGCCCAGATCGCACCGGCTCCGTTGGCGAGGGCCGTCAGGTCGCGGAAGGTGTCGATGTCCGGGCTGCTGACCGCCGTCCACAGCTCGGGCAGGACGGGAGCGGCGAGGACCGCCCAGAGGACCAGGAGCGGCAGGACGGTGAAGGGGGAGGCCGCCACGCGCTCGGTGATCCGCCAGGACGGGGCGAGGATCATCAGGAGCCAGACCGGCGCCGCGAGGAGGAAGGCCAGTTCGAAGAGGAAGCCGGTCACGCCCTGACCTCCTCGGCGCGGGCGGCGGCAGGGGCGCCGGTACCGAGGGAGAGCGCGGCGGACGCGCCGCCGAGCAGCACGATCGCGGCCGCGCCGGCCAGCGTCGCGCCGTCCGGTGAGAACAGCGCCTGGCCGCGCAGCGCCTGCCAGGTCAGCAGGACGAAGGTCGCCGCGTACGCCCCCGAGGCCGTGAGCGTGAGGCGGAGCCGTACGCGCTCGTCGGCGAGACGGGCGAAGCGCGGGGCGAGCAGCCCCAGGACGATCAGCAGGAGCGGCAGCAGCTGGAGCGCGTGCATGCCGAAGAAGTGCGCCACCCGGAGGTCGCCGCCGGTGCTGGCCCAGCCGGTCAGCGGCATCGACGGGCCGCCGTCCGGGACGCCGACGGCGTGGGCGCCCTGGATCGGGGAGTCGGGGTCCGCGAGCTGTTCCGGGGTCGGTTGGACCATCAGGAAGCCCACGGCCGCGCCCGCCAGGGCGATCAGCGAGGAGAGGCGGACGGACCAGGCCATGGCGCGGTCGAGGATCCGGGCCCGGAGGAGGAGAACGGCGATGACCAGGGCGCCCAGCCACAGCACGGCGACGGTGCCGCCCATGAGCTGGAAGACGGCGTTGTCGAAGGGGGTGGCGTGGTTGAAGTGACTCTGAGTGCCCCGGATCACCTGGAGGGTGATGAGCACCATCTCGCCCGCGCTTGTGACGACGACCACCGTCCCGGCCCACCAGCCGACCCGTCGGCCCCGGGGGAGCAGGGAGAGCATCCAGGCGAGCGAGAGCGAGTAGGCGACGAACGAGACCGAGAACTTGAAGGGCTTCGTCCAGATCGGGACGCCGACCAGGACGCGGTCGTCGACGGCGATGCCGACGGCGGAGACGACGGCCAGGACGACCATCGAGGCGGCGAACCAGACCAGTGGCCGGTGCAGCCGTGTGAGTGAGCCGGTTGAAGGCATACGGATCCCCCCGTGGGAAAGTATGGATAGCGGCACTTCCTGCTATCTGATAGCGCCACTATCTATGATGGGGGTGTCGGTCGGCAAGGCCGGAGCACGACCAGGAAGGTGAACGCACGGTGCGCATCGGAGAGTTGAGTCGCAGGACCGGGGTGTCGGTGCCGACGATCAAGTTCTACGTACGGGAAGGCCTGCTGCCGCCCGGAGAGCTGACGAGTCCGAACCAGGCCTCGTACGGGGAGGCGCACGCTCAGCGCCTCCGTCTGATCCGGGCGCTCCTCGATGTGGGCGGCCTGTCGGTCGCGGGCATTCGTGAGGTGATCGTCGCGGTCGACGACCCCGAGAGATCGGTGCACAAGCTGCTCGGTGAGGCGGCCAGCCGGATGGTGCCGCGCTACGAGCGGGAGCCGGGAGCCGGCATGGAGGAGGCGCGGAAGAAGGTCGCGGACCTGATCGGCGCACGCGGCTGGCGTGTGCACCCCGCCGGCCCTGCCTCGGAAGCGCTGGCGACGGCCCTCGCCGCGCTGGAGGAGGTCGGTCACGGCGGGTTCGACGAGGTGCTGGACGCCTACGCGGGCGCCGCGGAGCGGGTGGCGCGCGCGGACCTGGACTATGTGGCGCACCACGTGGCGCGCGAGGAACTGGTGGAGAGCGTCGTCGTCGGCACGGTCATCGGCGACGCGATCTTCTCGGCCCTGCGCCGCATGGCCCAGACGGACGCCTCGGACCGGGCGTTCGGGCAGGCGACGTAGGGCGGGGGAGGGGAGGGCGGGGCGGAGGGATGGGGTCGGGGAGGGAGGGGTGGTGGGGGGGAGGGGGAGGGAGGCCCCCGGCTACCCGGTTGTGGCCCGCCCTCGCGTTACGTCGCCTGGGCGGACGTCGCCCTCTCCCTCGGCGCTCAGCTCTCCTGTTCGCGTTCCACCTGGTCGTTCCACTCGCGCTTGATCGCGCGCCAGGCCTCGTCCGACTTGCCGACGCGCCAGTAGCCCGAGATCGAGAGGCGCTCGCGCGGGATCTCGCGGTCCAGGCGCAGGTGGCGGCGGAGTTCCTTCACGGAGCCCGCCTCGCCGTGGACGAACGCGTGGACGTCGCCGACCGGGAAGTCCAGGTTCCGCACGGCCTCGACGAGGGCCTCGCCCCCGGGCCGGTCGCCCCGGTGCAGCCAGGTGACGCGGATGCCGTCCGCCGTCGCGAACTTCTGCTCCTCGGTGGCGTCCGCGATCTCCAGGAACGCGTGCACCCGCGCCCCGGCGGGCAGCGCCTCCAGGGCGACCGCGATGGCCGGAAGGGCGCTCTCGTCGCCCGCGAGAAGGTGCCAGTCCGCCGCCGGGTCCGGCGCGTAGCCGCCGCCGGGGCCGAGGAAGCGCACCGTCTCGCCCTCCGTGGCCCGCGCGGCCCACGGCCCCGCGAGGCCCTCGTCGCCGTGGACGACGAAGTCGATGGTCAGCTCCCGGTGGACCGGGTCCCAGGCCCGTACCGTGTACGTCCGCGTCGTCGGCCACTGCTCCCGGGGGAACTCCGCCCGGATCCGTTCCATGTCGAACGGCTCCGGGTAGGCGACGCCCTCGGGGGCGAACAGCAGCTTCACGT
Source organism: Streptomyces sp. Root1304 (assembly GCF_001426405.1). Taxonomy (GTDB): domain Bacteria; phylum Actinomycetota; class Actinomycetes; order Streptomycetales; family Streptomycetaceae; genus Streptomyces. The sequence goes on from NZ_LMEP01000025.1 coordinate 279,104, forward strand.
AGTGGTCGGTGTACGCGCCGACCTCGAAGCCGTCGAGTCCGGGGCCGCCCAGCACCACCCGCACCATGTGCGGGGTGATCCGCTCGGTGCGCACCACACGTGCTTCGGTGGCCTTCGGTGCCTTGCGGGGCTGCTCTGCCACGAGGGGCTCTCCTGGATCGATGTAGTTAGGTATGCCTAAGCTAGCATCTTCGGCCTGTACCGCCCAGGGGGAACCCGTGTGATCCCTCCGGTCACCGGCCCCTCTCGGCCCGCCCCCGCGCCCCGCTGCCCCGCCGTCGTTCCCGTCAGCGGTCGAGCACCGGTAGCAGCCGGCCCACCGCCCCGCCGAGACCCCAGCGCTTCACCAGCGCCTCCAGCGCCGCCGGGTCGCGCGGAGCCGTCGGCAGCGCCGGGTCGAACTCCGGCAGAGGTGCGTCCCCGGCGACCCGGACCACGGTCGGTGCGACGTCCAGGTACGCGGCCGCCTCCACGATCCCGCGCCGCTTGGCCGGCGTCAGCTTCGACGTACGGTCCTCGGCGGCGGCCCGCACACCCGCCAGGTCCCCGTACTCCGTGATCAGCTGCGCCGCCGTCTTCTCGCCGATGCCCTTCACGCCGGGCAGGCCGTCGCTGGCGTCCCCGCGCAGGGCCGCGAAGTCCGCGTACTGGTCGGGGCGCACCCCGTACTTCGTACGGATCAGCTCCGCGTCCACCAGGTCGCAGTCGCCGACGCCCTTGCGCGGGTACAGCACGCGCACGCCCCGCGCGTCGTCCACCAGCTGGAAGAGGTCCCGGTCGCCGGTGACGATGTCGACGGGACCCTCGGCGCGGCCCGTCAGCGTGCCGATCACGTCGTCCGCCTCGTACCCCGCCGCGCCGATCCGTGCGATGCCGAGCGCCGCGAGGACCTCCTCGATCACCGGCACCTGCGGGGACAGGGTGTCCGGGATCTCCTCCTCGTCCGGGCCCGTCTCCGTCTCGACGGCGACCCGGTGCGCCTTGTACGAGGGGATCAGGTCCACCCGCCACTGCGGCCGCCAGTCGTCGTCCCAGCAGGCCACCAGGTCGTCGGGGCGGTGGTCCTGGACGAGCCGGGTGATGAAGTCGAGCAGTCCGCGCACGGCGTTCACCGGGGTGCCGTCGGGGGCCCTGACGGAGTCCGGCACGCCGAAGTAGGCGCGGAAGTAGAGGCTGGCGGTGTCGAGGAGCATCAGGCGTCGCGTCACACCCCGATCATGCCGCACCCCACCGACAGCCCCTCCGTACGACAGCCCCTCCGTACGACAGCCCCTCCGTACGACGGCCCCCTCCGTACGGCAGGCCCCCTCCGTACGGCAGGCCCCCGCCGCCCCCCGTCCCCGGCACTCCCGCCGCCCGCCGCCCCGGCCGTCCCACCCCGCCCCCGACATCCGCCCCCGACACCCCCACGTGACCCCCGTCACCTTTGCGTTTGCACCCTGTGAAGGCGGGCAGGCGTGAGCCCGGAGCGGAACCCGGTACGGATTTCAACCAAGGAATCCCCGTACGCGACGGGCCCGCGGGCCGATCCCGCCCGCTCCACGGCCCAGCCACGCGGGGGTGGTGGGGCCATTCTCGTTGCTACCCGTGAGGTTTATGTGTCCAGGCTCCAGGCCGACCATCTGTTCAAGGTGTTCGGCAGACGACCCGACGAAGCCGTCCGCAGGCTCGTCGACGGTGCCGACCGCGAGGAGCTGCGCGCCGAGGGGACGACAGCAGCCGTCGTGGACGCCGGCTTCACCGTCGAGCCCGGTCAGATCTTCGTCGTGATGGGGCTCTCCGGGTCCGGCAAGTCCACCCTTCTGCGCATGCTCAACGGCCTGCTCGAACCCACCGCGGGCCGGGTGCTCTTCGACGGACGTGACCTCACCGCGCTGTCCCCCCGCGACCTGCGCACGGTCCGTTCCACCAAGATCAGCATGGTCTTCCAGCACTTCGCGCTCTTCCCGCACCGAAACGTTCTCGAGAACGCCGGCTACGGCCTGGAGGTGCAGGGCGTCCCGCGCGCCGAGCGCGAGACCCGGGCCGCCGAGGCCCTGGAGCTGTGCGGCCTCGCCGGCTGGGAGAAGTCCTGGCCCGACGAGCTGTCCGGCGGCATGCAGCAGCGGGTCGGGCTGGCCCGCGCCCTCGCCACCGACGCCGACCTGCTCCTCATGGACGAGTCCTTCAGCGCGCTCGACCCGCTCATCCGCCGCGACATGCAGGACCAGCTCCTCGTGCTCCAGCAGCGGCTGAAGAAGACCATCGTCTTCATCACCCACGACCTCAACGAGGCCATGCGCCTCGGCGACCGGATCGCCGTCATGCGCGACGGACGGATCGTGCAGCTCGGCACCGCCGAGGACATCCTCGTCCGCCCCGCCGACGACTACGTGGCCTCCTTCATCCAGGACGTCGACCGTTCCCGGGTGCTCACCGCCTCCGCCGTCATGGCCGAGGACGTCACCCCGGCCGACTGCCCCGACGGCTGCGCCTGCCGCGCCGTCGGGCCGGACACCCTCGTCGCCGACCTGTGCGCCGTGGCCGCCCTGGCCCCGCACCCGGTGACCGTCGAGGACGCGGAGGGCACCGTCCTCGGAGTCGTACCGACCGAACGTCTCCTCGCCGTCATGGGCGGTATCGGCGCCACGCCTGCCGCGAAGTCCCTGACCAAGGAGGTGACCGCCGGTGCCTAGGCTCCCTCTCGGTGACTGGGTCGACAGTTCCGTCGACTGGCTCCAGGCCCAGTTCTCCTGGCTGTTCGACGCCGTCAGCACCGGTGTCACCGGTCTCTACGACGGCATCGACGCCGTCCTGTCCGCGCCGCAGCCGCTGCTCTTCGCCGGCATCCTCGCCGTCGTCGCCTGGTGGCTGCGCGGCCTCGCCGCGGGCGTCCTCGCCTTCGCCGGGTTCGCGCTCGTCGACTCGGTCCAGCTGTGGGACGAGGCCATGGCGACGCTGTCGCTCGTGCTCGTCGCCACCCTGGTGACCCTGGTGATCGCCGTACCGCTCGGCATCTGGGCGGCCCGCTCGAAGACCGTCAGCGCCGTGCTGCGGCCGGTCCTCGACTTCATGCAGACCATGCCGGCGATGGTCTACCTGATCCCCGGCATCATCTTCTTCGGCGTCGGCGTGGTCCCCGGCATCATCGCCACCATCGTCTTCGCGCTGCCCCCGGGCGTGCGGATGACCGAGCTGGGCATCCGGCAGGTCGACGGCGAACTCGTCGAGGCCGCCGAGGCCTTCGGCACCACCCCGCGCAACACGCTGTTCCGCGTGCAGCTGCCGCTCGCCCTGCCGACGATCATGGCCGGCATCAACCAGGTCATCATGCTGGGCCTCTCGATGGTCGTCATCGCCGGCATGGTCGGCGGCGGAGGCCTCGGCGGCGCCGTCTACCGCGCCATCGGCAACGTCGACATCGGCCTCGGCTTCGAGGCCGGCGTCTCCATCGTCGTCCTCGCCATGTACCTGGACCGGATGACCGGCGCCCTCGGCCGCCAGGTCTCCCCGCTGGGCCGCCGCGCCGCCGCCAAGGCGCGCGCCGCGCTCGGCGCGAAGCGTCCCGGGGCGAAGATCTGGGCCCACCGCCCGCAGCCCGTCGCCGCCCTCGTCGGCGTCGTCGTGCTCGCCCTGGTGGCCGGCGGCATGGGCTTCCTCGGCTCCGGCGGCGCGACGTCCACCGCCGCCGCCGGCAAGAACAGCGGCCACGGCAAGAAGATCAGCATCGGCTACATCCCCTGGGACGAGGGCATCGCGTCCACGTACCTCTGGAAGGAACTCCTGGAACGCCGGGGCTACGAGGTCGACACCAAGCAGCTGGAGGCCGGCGCGCTCTACACGGGCCTGGCCGGCGGTCAGCTCGACTTCCAGACCGACGCCTGGCTGCCCGTCACGCACGAGCAGTACTGGAAGAAGTACCAGAACAAGCTGGAGGACCTCGGCTCCTGGTACGGCCCCACCTCCCTGGAGCTCTCCGTCCCCTCGTACGTGAAGGGCGTCGACTCCCTCGCCGACCTCAAGGGCAAGTCGGGCCAGTTCAAGGGCCGGATCATCGGCATCGAGCCGAGCGCCGGAATGATGGGCATCCTGAAGGACAAGGTCCTCAAGGAGTACGGCCTGGAGGGCGAGTACGAGGTCGTCGACGGTTCCACGCCCGGCATGCTCGCCGAGCTGAAGCGCGCCTACGAGCGCAAGGAACCGGTCGTCGTCACCCTGTGGTCCCCGCACTGGGCCTACTCCGCCCACGACCTCAAGAAGCTCGCCGACCCCAAGGGTTCCTGGGGCAAGGGCGACGGCGTCCACACCCTCGCCCGTAAGGGGTTCGCCGCCGAGAACCCCGAGGTCGGCGCCTGGCTGAAGAACTTCGAGCTGACCGAGAAGCAGCTCACGGACCTCGAAGCCGTCATCCAGAAGACCGGCAAGGGCAAGGAGCAGGAGGCCGTCCGCACCTGGCTGGACGCCAACCCGGGCCTCGCGGAGAAGCTCGCGCCGCAGTAGCACCGGGGGAGGACAGCCGACTCCTGTCCGAAAAGGGGTGGTCGCCGAACGTGTTCGGCGACCACCCCTTTTCGTCACGACGCGAAACCCCGCCCCAAAGCTGCGTAAGGTTCAGGTAACCGCCCGGTACGGGTACGCACGAGGCACGAGGGAGGGAGCCGACATGGACGAGAAGGAATCACCCCGCGTGGGCGCGGCCGTCAAGAGGCGGCGCAGAGCGCTCCAGCTCACGCTGGCCGTCGTCTCCTCGCGCAGCGGACTCTCGGTGCCGTTCCTCAGTCAGGTCGAGAACGACCGGGCCCGGCCCAGCAGCCGCTCCCTCGAACTCGTCGCCGAGGCGCTGGAGACCACCTCCGGCGAACTCCTCGCCGCCGCCGAGGCCGCCCGCACCGTCGACGTCGTACGGGCCGCCGAGCGCTCCCCGGGGCTGCCCGCGGGCGTACGGGCGGTCGTCCGCGGCCGCCACCAGCTGCACGCCCTGGAGTTCACCGGCGAACAGGACGCCGGGCGCGAGTTCCAGCACCGGAACGACGAACTGCTCTACGTGGCCGACGGCGCCGCCGAGGTCGAGGCCGAGGGCCGCGCCTACCGGCTGGACCGCGGCGACACCCTCTATCTCTCCGGCGGGGTGCGCCACCGCTGGCGCGCCACCGAACCGGGGACCCGGCTGCTCGTCGTCGCCGTCGCCGAGCACGTCGAGGCCGAGGAGGAATGAGGGCCGGGCGGGGCGTCCCGCTCCGTGTCGTCTCCCTCGTGCCCTCGCTGACGGAGGCCGTCGCCGTCACCGCGCCCGGCGTCCTCGTCGGCGCCACCGACTGGTGCGTCCGGCCCGCAGGCCTCGACGTCGTCCGGATCGGCGGCACCAAGAACCCCGACGTCCCCGCGGTCCTCGCCCTCCGTCCCGACCTCGTCCTCGCCAACGAGGAGGAGAACCGCGCCCCGGACCTCGCCGCGCTGCGGGCCGCCGGGACCGAGGTCCTCGTCACCGGGATCCGTACCCTCGACCAGGGGCTGAGGGAACTGCGGCGGGTCCTCGTGGCGTGCGGCGCGCCCGCCGGGCCGCGCTGGCTCGACGAGGCCGAGGAGGCGTGGTCGGCGGTCGTCCCGGAGGGGCCGTACACCGCCGTCGTGCCGATCTGGCGCCGCCCCTGGATGGTGCTGGGCCGCGACACCTTCGCCGGTGACCTGCTGGCCCGGCTTGGTGTCCGGAACCTCTACGCCGATCACCCCGAGCGCTATCCGAGCCTCCCGCTCGACGAGCTGCGCGCCGCCGCGCCCGACCTCGTCGTCCTGCCGGACGAGCCCTACCGCTTCACGCGCGAGGACGGCCCCGAGGCGTTCCCCGGGACCGCCGCCGCGCTCGTCGACGGGCGACTGCTCACGTGGTACGGGCCGTCGCTCGCCGAGGCTCCGCGGGCGCTGGCGCGGGCCCTGCGAGCAGCGCACCGCTGACGAGACCGCGCACCGTGTGGACCCCGGCCACCAGCCAGGCCGTGAGGAGCAGGGCGTACAGGAAGACCGCGAGCCAGCTGAAGACGGCGAGTCCGGTGTGCTGGGCGAGCCCCTCGGCGCCGGTCACACAGGTGCCGATGGGGAAGGTGAACGCCCAGAAGGTCATCGCGAAGCCCATGCCCTGGCGGCGGGCCCGCAGCACCATCGCCCCGGCGAGCGCCAGCCACAGCAGCGCGAAGCCCATGACGGGCACGCCGTAGAGGACGGCGAAGGAGGCGAAGCCGTGCGCGTACGGGGCGGGCAGCACGCCCGGGGCCACGTCGGCGAACTTGTTCGCGGCGGTCGTCGACTGGCCGAGCGGGCCGAGGACCAGGAAGAGCGTGGGGGTGAGCGCGAGCGGCAGCGGACCGGCGGTCACCAGCCGTCCGAACACCAGGGGCAGCATGACCAGGGTCGCGAGCAGGCTGACGCCGAACATCGCCCAGCAGGCGATGAGCAGGGTCTGCTGGGCCTGCCCGGCCGGCAGATGGGGCACGAGCAGGGGGCCGAGGGCGGCGGAGACCATGGGCGCGACGACCGGCAGCAGCCACACCGGGGAGGCGCCCTCGATCCGGTGGTGCACCACCATCAGGTACGGGACGACCACCGCGGCGGCGAGGCCGACCACCGTGCCGACGGTGAACAGGACGGTGTCGAGCGCCACGGCCGCGGGCAGCCCGATCCAGTCGCGGCCGACGATCATCGCGCCGCCGCCGACGGCGAGCAGCGCCATCGACAGACAGCCGTAGAACGGCGCCATCCCGGGGTCGAGGAGGTGGGCGCGGGCCTGGTCGCGGTGGCGGATCCAGTGCGTGGCACGGGCGGCGAGCAGGGCGAGCAGCATCGCGAGGGAGAGCGTCCAGACGGCGGCGCAGGCGGTACGGAGAGCGGGACCGGCGGAGGGGAGGCCGGCGCCGGCGTTGGCCACGATGGCCGTGCCCATCACGGAGGCGTACCAGTTCGGCCCGAGGTGACGGACGGAACGGGTGGGTGAGGCGACCGGCCGGGGCCGGTGGGCTCGGGCGGGGAGGGCGGGACGGGGAAGTGCGGGGCTTGCCATGACTCCACCGTCGTCCTCTTCCACGGCCCCCACCAGGGATCTTGCGGCTATGACGCCATAAGCTGGCTTTATGAGCAGGAGCTGGGAGACGCGGGGCAACGGGAAGCACGGAGACGCGGCGGACGGCGGCGGGGCCCCCGGCGGCGGGGCGCCGACCGTTGGGGCCTTCGGCGGCGGTGCACCGGCCGAGGGTGCCCAGGGGGCCGCCGAGCCGCGTCGCGGCGGGTCCGGCGCCCAGGTCGTCCGGGGCTCGCGGGCCGGTGAGGCGTACGGCGGCGAGGTCAGGGCGCAGCTCCACCACCGGGTTCCCGACCTCGGCGCCCTCGAACTGCTCCTCGCCGTGGCCCGGCACGGCAGCCTCGGCGCCGCCGCCCGCGAGGTCGGCATCACCCAGCCCGCCGCCAGCAGCCGCATCCGCTCGATGGAACGACAGCTCGGTGTGGCCCTCGTCGACCGTTCGCCCCGGGGTTCACGGCTGACCGACGCGGGCGCGCTCGTCACGGACTGGGCGCGCCGGATCGTCGAGGCCGCGGAGGCCTTCGACGCGGGCGCCCAGGCCCTGCGCGGGCGGCGGGACTCCCGGCTGCGGGTGGCCGCGTCCATGACGATCGCCGAGTACCTGTTGCCGGGGTGGCTGATCGCGCTGCGCGCCGAGCGCCCCGACACGGCCGTGTCGCTCCAGGCGGGCAACTCCGCGGTGGTCGCGGAACGGCTCCTCGGGAACGAGGCGGACATCGGCTTCGTGGAGGGCCTCGCCGTGCCCGAGGGCCTCGACGGCGTGGTCGTCGCCCACGACCGGCTCGCGGTCGTCGCCGCCCCCTCGCACCCCTGGGCCCGTCGCCGGGGCCCGGTGGACCCGGCGGAGCTGGCCGCGACCCCGCTGGTCCTGCGGGAACGCGGCTCGGGCACCCGGCAGGTCCTGGACGCGGCGCTGTCCGCCCACGGCGGTCTCGCGCAGCCGCTCCTCGAACTCGCCTCCACCACGGCGGTGAAGGCCGCCGCCGTCAGCGGGGCCGGACCGGCGGTCCTCAGCGAACTGGCCATCGCCGAGGAACTGGCCTCGCGGCGGCTGGTCGCCATCCCGGTGGAAGGGGTACTGCTCCGCCGCGACCTGCGGGCCGTCTGGCCGACCGGCCACCGTCCCACGGGCCCGGCCCGCGACCTCCTCTCCCTGACCCGCGCACGGCCGGCTGGGTGAGGGGCTGAGGGGCCGCTCGGCGGGCCCGCACCGACACCGGAGCGGCGGTCGGGCGTCACGGAGCGGCGGGGGGCCGCCGCTCCGGAGGTTCAGACGCCCGTCGCCCGGTGGGTGATCCGGCCGTCCAGGACCGTGAGCAGGACCGGGAGGTCCGGCAGGTCCGTCGCCGCCGTGGTGAGCGGGTCGCCCGCGAAGACCGCGAGGTCCGCGCGGAACCCCGGGGCGATCCGCCCCGCCTCGTGCTCCTCGCCCGCCGCGTACGCCGGTGCCGTCGTCATGCCCCGCAGCGCCTCCAGCGCCGTCAGCGCCTGCTCGGGGCCGTGCGGCGCCCGGCCGAGGTCCCGGCTCGGGCGCCGGTGCCGGGCCCCGGCCATCACGCCGAGCGGCGGGAACGGCGCGATCGGCCAGTCCGAACCGAGGACCACGGTCGCCCCCGAGTCCGCCAGGTCGCGGCAGCGCCACGCCCGCCCGGCGCGCTCCTCGCCGAGCCGGCGCGACCAGTTGTCGCTGTGGTCGGCGCGGGTGAAGTCGCAGCAGTGGGTGGGCTGCATGGACGCGAGGACGCCCAGCTCGGCGAAGCGGCGCAGGGTGTCGCCCGGCACGGTCTCGATGTGCTCGACCCGGTGCCGGACCTCGCTGCCGCCGGTGGCCCCGGCCTTCTCGACGGAGTCGAGCACGTGCCGGACGGCCGCGTCCCCGATGGCGTGCGTCGCGGTCGCGACCCCCGCCCGGTGCAGCTCCCCGATGATGTGGGTGTACGCCGCCGGGTCCGGCCAGAACGCGTGCGTGGACTCGCCGTGGCAGTCGGGGCGCTCCAGCCACGCGGTGCCGTTGTCGATGGTCCCGTCCATGAAGAGCTTGACGCCCGCGACCCGCCACAGCGCCCCGCCCGTGCCCTGCTGCGCGATCAGGTCCCGTACGCCCTCCGCGTCCGTGCCGGGCTGGCACCAGGGCGCCACCCGGAGCCGCAGCGCCAGCTCGCCGGCCGCGTCGAGCTCGCCGTACAGCGCGAGGCTCTCGCCGTTGGCGTCCATGGCGTGACCGCCGGTGAGACCGGACGCGGCCATGGACCGCAGCGCCGCCGCCAGGCGCTCCCGGCTCTCCTCGGCGGTGGGGCGGGGGGCGACCCGCTCGACCAGCTCGCAGGCGGCGTCCTCCTGGAGGAGTCCCGTCGGGCGCCCGTCGGCGTCGCAGACGACCTCGGCGGAGGCCTGGTCGAAGGTGCGGGGGCCGTCGACCCCGGCGAGTTCGAGCGCCCGGCGGCTGGCGAGCGCCGAGTGGGCGTCGAAGAGCAGCAGGAAGGCCGGGACGCCGTCGAGGACGGTGTCGAAGGGGGCGATGCCGACGGGCCGGCCGCCGAAGACGTTCGGGTCCAGACCCCAGGCGAAGAGCCAGTCGCCCCGGCCGAGGGTCCGCACCTCCCGGTCGAGGGCCTCCCGTACGTCGTCGAGGTCGGCGCAGTACGACAGGTCGAGCCCGTGGGTCAGTTCGGCGCCGGACACCGGGTGGAGGTGTCCGTCGACCAGACCGGGGGTGACCACGGCGCCCTTGAGGTCGACGACCGTGGTGGCGGGCCCGGCGAGCGCGCGGATCTCACGGTCGTCACCCAGGGCGGCGATCCGGCCGTCGTCGGAGACGGCGAGGGCCGTCTCCGGCAGGAACGTCCCCGTGCCGGGGTCGAGCAGACGGGCGGAGAGCAGGACGAGTCGGGTGCGCACGGTGGCTCCAGGGGGAGGACGGGGAGAGAGGCCGTCGGGCCTCGACGAAGAGGGAAGGGTCAGGGGACCGGGGGAGGGGCGGGCTCGGCCGTCGGTGTCATGCCGAGCGGGAGGCGCCGGCCGGCGGCGGCGGTGTCAGGCCGGTCGGGGCGGTTGGGCCCGTTGGACCGGTGGTGCTGTCACGCCGCTCACGCCGCTCACGCCGCTCACGCCGCTCACGCCGCTCACGCCGCTCACGCCGCTCACGCCGCTCACGCCGCTCACGCCGGCGCCACGCCCGTCAGCGCCCCGTGCGCCAGCCCGAGTTCGCGTTCCGCGGTGGTGAGCGGCAGCCGTGTCACCGCCTCGGGGCGGTTGCTCCGGTCGGTGTTGGCGTGGGCGCCGAGGCCGTCGAGGACCACCAGGATCTGGATGGCCGTGGCGCGCGGGTCGTCCGTGCGGAACTCGCCGCGCTCGACGCCCTCGCGGATCAGCTGCTCCAGGCGGTCGTCGGAGGCGAGCTCCTGCTCGGCCACCCGGTCGCGCAGGACGGGCCGGTACCGGCTGAGGTGCCGGGCGTTGATCCAGAGCCGGCTGATGTCGTCGTACGCCTCGCCGGCGGAGAGGGCGAAGTAGCGTGCGAGGTACTGCGTGGGCGTCCCGTGCGGCCGGTCGGCGGGGAGCAGGGAGTCGAGCTCGCCGGTGGCGGCGACGCTGAACGCCTCGCCCACCAGATCCTCCGCCGAGGGGAAGTAGTGGCTGATCAGACCGGGCCGGACGGAGAGCTCGTCGGCGATCCGCCGCAGGGTGACGCACTCGAGCCCCTCGGTGAGGGCGACGCGTGCGGCGGTCTCCACGATCTCGGCCCGCCGGGCTTCGGGGGTTTTCCGAATTCTCTTGCGCTGGACGCTTGACGGCATACCGGCGATGCTATTGAGTGTGCGACCAATAAGCAACCAGGTGGGCACCACACGCATCCGGAGGGCCGCATGGCTTCCACGATCCCCGATCCGCTCCCACGCTCCCAGGGAGCGGCGGTCGACCCGCCGGCCTCCGACCGGCCCGGCCGCATCGAGGCCCACGGCATCGACCACATCCCCGATTCCGAGCGCCACGGACACCCCCGTGAGCTCTTCTCGGTCTGGGCCGCGGCGAACGTCAACTACCTCAGCCTCGTCATCGGCGGCGCCCTCGTCCTGATGGGCCTGACCCTCTGGCAGGCCCTCGCGGTGACCGTCGTCGGCAACCTCTTCTGGCTGCTCACGGGGCTCCTCGCCACCTCGGGGCCGGCGGCCGGCGCGCCCAGCGAGGTGATCACCCGGGCCGTCTACGGCGTCATCGGCAACCGCGTGAACAACGCGGTCGGCGGCTGGCTCGTCTCCGTCTGCTACTTCGCCCTCAACCTGGCCGCGGCGGCGACCGCCGCCTTCGCGCTGGTCGAGAGGGCGGGCATGACCGCCACCACCCCGGTGAAGGTCGCGGTCATCGTGATCATCGCCGCCCTCACACTGGTCATCAGCGTCTACGGGCACGGCCTGATCATCAAGCTCTACCTGCCGATCACCCTGGTCCTGGCCGGGGCGTTCACCGTCGTCGCGTTCGCCGTCCTGCGGCACGCCGACTTCTCGTACGCCCCCGCCGCGCGGGTCAGCGGCGTCGACCTGTGGGCCCTGCTGCTCGCGGGCACCACGATGATCGCCTCGGGTCCGCTCTCGTACACGACGAGCGCGGACTTCTCCCGCTACCTGCCGCGCACGGCCTCGAAGAAGGCGGTCATCGGCTGGACCGCGCTCGGCGCCTTCGTGCCCAGCATCGTCGTCGGCTCGCTGGGTGCCTTCGCGGCCACCGCCGTGGACATGACCGACCCGCAGACCGCGCTCCAGGAGATCCTGCCCGGCTGGTTCGTCCCGGTCTTCCTGCTCGCGCTGGTCCTCGGCACGATCGCCATCAACGCCCTGACCGCGTACAGCGCCGGACTCGCGCTCCAGGCCGTCGGCCTGCGCGTCCGACGCTCCGTCAGCGTCCTCCTCGACGGGGCCGTCGCCATCGCCCTCACCCTGTACGGGCTGCTGGTCTCCAACTTCCTGGACACCGTGAGCAACGCGCTGCAGGTGATCACCGTCCTGATCGGCCCCCTGATGGCGATCTACGCCACCGACGTCCTGCTGCGGCGCTGCCGTTACGACGGCGTCGCGCTCTCGGACGAGACGCCCGGAGGCCCGTTCTGGTACACCGCCGGCGTCAACCTGGCCGGCGCGACCGCCCTGGTCGTCGGCGTCACCTCCGCCGCGCTCTGCGTCAACACCGTCTACACCGGCCCGGTCGCCGCCGCCCTCGGCGGCATCGACCTCTCCCTCCCGGTCGGCATGGGCGTCTCCGCCGTCCTCTACGCCCTCCTGATGCGCGACGAGCGCACGGTGCTCGCCGCCCGCGCGGCCGTCTGAGCGGGCGGAAGCCGCGTACGCACGCGCGCGTACGCACCAGCCGTCAGGCGCGCCCCACCGCGCCCGACGTCACCGACGAGGTCGCCGCCGCCTCGACCAGGCCCCGCATCACCCGCAGGTCCTCGCCCATCTCGGGATGCCACTGGACGCCGAGGACCCAGGCCGGGGCCGCCAGTTCCACCGCCTCCACCGTGCCGTCCTCCGCGTGCGCCGAGGGCGCGAGTCCCGCGCCCAGCCGGTCCACCGCCTGGTGGTGATAGGTCGGGACCTCGGCGAGTTCCGGGACCAGGGAGGCGTACCGGGTGCCCGGCACCGGCTTCACCGCGTGCCGGCCGATCACCCCGACCGCCTCCACGTGCCCCTCCAGGTGCTGGACCAGCGTCCCGCCCAGGGCCACGTTCAGGAGCTGCATCCCCCGGCAGATGCCGAGCAGCGGGGTCCCCGAGGCGAGGGCCGCCTCGATCAGGGCCAGCTCCCAGGAGTCCCGCTCCCTGGCAGGCGGGCCGGTACGGGGGTCGGGCTCGGCCCCGTACCGTACGGGCTCGACGTCCGCCCCGCCCGCGACGACCAGCCCGTCGAGCCGGGCCACCGTCGCCGCCGCGGCCTCCGGACCGTCCGGCGGCAGCATCACCGCGATCCCCCCGCTCTCCTGCACGAGCCGCGGATACGGGGCGGGCAGCAGCGCGGCCCGCATCTCCCACACCCCCCAACGGGCCTGGTCCAGGTAGGTGGTCACGCCGATGAGCGGCTTGGTCACGGGAGTTCCTCCAGGGGTGCGGAGCGTCGGGGGATCAGTCGCGCGCGAGTTCGGCCTCGGCCGCGGCGAGCGCCGCGAACTCCTCCTCGGGCGCCCTGGCCACCAGATGGTGCCGACTGTAGAACGCGAAGTAGGCGAGCGCGACGGCGTACACCCCGAGCGCCATGAACGCGGCCGTCCGGTCCACCAGGAACGTCGCGACCAGGGCCGACAGGGCGAGTACGAAGGCCACCGAGGAGGTCACGACCCCGCCGGGGGTGCGGTACGGCCGGTGCAGTCCCGGCTCGCGGCGCCGCAGCACGATGTGCGAGAGCGCCATCAGGGCGTACGAGATCGTGGCGCCGAACACGGCGATGTTGAGCATCCGGGCGCCGTCGCCGGTCCCGGCGGCCAGCGCGAAGCCGATCGCGCCCGGGATGAGGAGCCCCAGGTACGGCGACTTCCGGCGGCTGGTGAGGGAGAGGAAACGCGGCAGGTAGCCCGCCCGGGAGAGGGCGAAGAGCTGGCGCGAGCCCGCGTAGATGAGGGAGAAGAAGGAGGCCACCAGACCGGCGAGGCCTGCGTAGTTCACGAAGCGGCTGAGCGCGGTCGGCTCCCCGTCGCCCTGGAGTGCCACGACGAGCGGGTTGCCCGCCTCCTGGACGGCGGCCGCGCCGCGCGCCCCGGTCGCGGCGAAGAAGGTCGTCACGGCGAGCAGCACCAGGACGCCCATGGAGATCGCGAGCGCCCTCGGCATCGACCTGACCGGGTCCTTCGCCTCCTCGGCGGCGAGCGGCACGCCCTCGACGCCCAGGAAGAACCACATGCCGAAGGGGAAGGCCGCCCAGATGCCGAGCAGGCCGAACGGCAGCCAGGAGTTCGACCCGAAGGCGTCCCCGTCGACCGGGATGTCGTTCAGGCCGTCCACATGGAAGTCGGTGAGCGCGCCGAGCGCGAAGACGACGAGCGCCGCGACCGCGACGGCCGTCACGACGAGACTGAAGCGCAGGGCCTCTCCCACGCCCCAGAGGTGGATCCCGATGAACAGCGCGAAGCAGACCAGGTAGACGGGCCAGCCGGACTCCAGCCCGAAGAGGCCCAGGGACTCGACGTAGTCGCCGATGAAGATCGAGATCGCGGCCGGGGCGAGGATGTACTCGATGAGGATCGCGGTCCCGGTGAGGAACCCGCCCCAGGTGCCGAGCGCCCGGCGGGCGAAGCCGTATCCACCGCCCGCGGTGGGCAGGATGGCGGAGAGTTCGGCGAGCGCGAAGACCAGACAGGCGTACATCGCGCCCATCAGGACGGTGGCGACGGCGAGCCCGCCGAAGCCGCCCTTCGACAGGCCGATGTTCCAGCCGGAGAAGTCCCCGGAGACGACGTAGGCGACGCCGAGCCCGGTGAGCAGCAGCCATCCGGCGCTCCCGCGGCGCAGCGCCCGGCGCTCCAGGTAGTCGTCCTTCGGCGGCGTGGTGTCTTCCAGCGTCATGGCAGCGTCAGCTCCCCGCAGTGGACCCAATGGATTGGTCCCATACCTTTGCGGTGGCCGACGGGGGAGCGCAACCCCCGTGCGTTACTTTCGGGTTACGCGCCCGAATCCGGCTCCACGCGCGCGTACGCCCGGAACCCGGCTCCACGCGCGCGTGCGCCCGCATCCCGGTCCGCGCGCGTTCCTCAGGTCAGGAAGCCCCGCAGCAGCGCCGCCGTGCCCGAGCAGTGCTCCCGCATCACCTCGCGCGCCGCGTCCGCGTCCCCGTCGAGCACCGCGTCGACCAGGGCGGTGTGCTGGTGCTGGGAGTGCTCCAGATTGCGTACGAGGAGGGGGATGCAGTCGAGCAGGTCGTTCACGGTCGCCCGTACGGCCGCGTACTGCGCGGTCAGCGTCGGCGAGCCGGAGAGCTCGGCGAGCGTGAGGTGGAGCAGGGTGTCCTGGCGGCGGTAATCGGCCAGCGGGGCGTCATGGGTCGCCGCCACGGCGGCCCGCAGCCGCTCGGCGCCCGCCCCGTCGAGACCGTGGGCCGCGCAGAGTCCCGCCGCGCCCACCTCCAGGACCTCACGGAAGCGCAGGGTGTCCTCCATGTCGACCGAGGCGATCCGGCGGCGCAGCTCGGCCTCGTCGGCCGTCTGGACGCGGGGCAGCACGAACGTGCCGCCGTACCGGCCGCGCCGGCTCTCCACGAGCCCCTGCTCCTGGAGGACCTTCAGCGCCTCGCGCAGGGTGACCCGGCTGATCCCCATCCGGTCGGCCAGCTCCCGTTCGGCGGGCAGTCGCTCCCCGCCGGGCACCAGTCCGAGCCGTACGACCTGGAGGATCTGCTCCAGGGCCTCCTCGAAGCCGTTGCCCGCCCGCACCGGCCGCAGCACGGGCGTCAGCCGGTCCGCCGATTCACTCGTACTGGCCACGTTCTCGTTTCCCCTTCCCGAGGACCTTCCCAAGCAAAGGTCTTCCGCAATACCTTATGGCTTCCGGCAGGCCGAAGGAGGAGCAATCCCGTGGCAGACCGCAAACCCACGCTCGCCGTCGAGGAGCTACGCGCCCTCGTCGCGAGCGGCGAGATCGACACCGTCGTCCTGGCCTTCCCCGACATGCAGGGACGGCTCCAGGGCAAGCGGTTCGCCGCCCCGTTCTTCCTGGACGAGGTACTCGGCCACGGCACCGAGGGCTGCAACTACCTGCTGGCCGTCGACACCGAGATGAACACCGTCGACGGCTACGCCATGTCCTCCTGGGACCGCGGCTACGGCGACTTCGCCATGCACGCCGACCTCACCACCCTCCGCCGCCTCCCCTGGAACGAGGCCACCGCCATGGTGACCGCGGACCTCGCCTGGGCCGACGGCACCCCCGTCGTCGCCGCGCCCCGGCAGATCCTCCGCCGCCAGCTGGAGCGCCTCGCGGAACACGGCCTCACCGCCCACGTCGGCACCGAACTCGAGTTCATCGTCTTCAAGGACAGCTACGAGCAGGCCTGGGACGCGAACTACCGCGGCCTCACCCCCGCCAACCAGTACAACATCGACTACTCCGTCCTCGGTACCGGACGCATCGAACCCCTCCTGCGCCGCATCCGCAACGAGATGACCGGCGCCGGACTCACCGTCGAGTCCGCCAAGGGCGAGTGCAACCCCGGCCAGCACGAGATCGCCTTCAAGTACGACGAGGCCCTCGTCACCTGCGACCAGCACGCCGTCTACAAGACGGGCGCCAAGGAGATCGCCGCCCAGGAGGGCCACTCGCTCACCTTCATGGCGAAGTACAACGAGCGCGAGGGCAACTCCTGCCACATCCACCTCTCCCTCCAGAACGCCGCCGGGGAGAACGTGATGGCCGGCGACGACGAGCACGGGATGTCCGCGACCATGCGGCACTTCCTCGCCGGACAGCTCGCCGCCCTCCGCGACTTCTCCCTCCTCTACGCCCCCAACATCAACTCCTACAAGCGGTTCCAGCCCGGCTCCTTCGCGCCCACCGCCGTCGCCTGGGGCCACGACAACCGCACCTGCTCGCTCCGGGTCGTCGGCCACGGCCGCTCCACCCGCTTCGAGAACCGCCTCCCCGGCGGCGACGTCAACCCGTACCTCGCCGTGGCCGGCCTGGTCGCCGCCGGCCTGCACGGCATCGAGCAGCGCCTCGAACTCCCCCCGCCCTGCACCGGGAACGCCTACACCGCCGAGTACGCGCACGTCCCCACCACCCTGCGCGAGGCCGCCGAACTCTGGGAGACCAGCGAGATCGCCAAGGCCGCCTTCGGTGACGAGGTCGTCGCCCACTACCGCAACATGGCCCGCGTCGAACTCGACGCCTTCGACGCCGCCGTGACCGACTGGGAACTGCGCCGCTCCTTCGAACGCCTGTGACAGAAGAGAGAAGAGAGTTGCTCCAGGTACTGAACCCGGCGACCGAGGAACTCGTCGCCACCGTCCCCGCCGCCACCCCCGCCGACGTCGACGCCGCCGTCGCCCGGGCCGCCGCCGCCCAGCGCGGCTGGGCCGCCGCCGCGCCCGCCGACCGGGCCCGGCTGCTCCGCCGCTTCGCCGCCGTCGTCGACGACCACGTCGAGGAACTCGCCCGCCTGGAGGTCACCGAGGCCGGCCACACCCTCGGCAACGCCCGCTGGGAGGCCGGCAACGTCCGCGACCTGCTCGACTTCGCCGCCGGGGGAGTGGAGCGCCTCAACGGCCGCCAGATCCCGGTCGCCGGCGGCCTCGACATCACGATCCTCGAACCGCTCGGGGTCGTCGGCGTCATCGCCCCCTGGAACTTCCCCATGCCGATCGCCGCCTGGGCCACCGCACCCGCCCTCGCCGCCGGCAACGCCGTCCTCCTCAAGCCCGCCGAGACCACCCCGCTCACCGCGCTCCGGCTCGCCGAACTCGCCCTGGAGGCCGGCCTTCCCGAAGGCCTCTTCCAGGTCCTCCCGGGCACGGGACCGGTCGCGGGCAACGCCCTCGTCGAGCACCCCGGCATCGCGAAGATCGTCTTCACCGGCTCCACCAGGGTCGGCAAATCGATCATGGCCAAGTGTGCCGACCAGGTGAAGCGACTCACCCTGGAACTCGGCGGCAAGAGCCCCAACATCGTCTTCGCCGACGCGGACATCGAGGCGGCCGCCGCCGCGGCGCCCATGTCCTTCCTCGACAACAGCGGCCAGGACTGCTGCGCCCGCACCCGCATCCTCGTGCAGCGGAGCGCGTACGACCGCTTCCTGGAGCTCCTCACGCCCGCGATCGAGGAGATCGTCGTCGGCGACCCGCTCGACGAGCGCACCCAGATGGGCCCCCTCATCTCCCGCGCCCAGCTCGACCGCGTCCGCTCCTACGTGACCGAGGACCTCACCGGCATCCGCGGCAAGGCCCCCGAGGGCCCCGGCTTCTGGTTCCCGCCGACCGTCCTCACCGACGTGCCCGAGGACGCGCCCTGCGCCGTCGAGGAGATCTTCGGCCCCGTCGCCGTCGTCCTCCCCTTCGACGACGAGGCCGACGCGATCCGCCTCGCCAACGCCACCGAGTACGGCCTGTCCGGCTCCATCTGGACCCGCGACGTCGGCCGCGCCCTGCGCGCCTCCCGCGCCGTCCGGGCCGGCAACCTCTCCGTCAACTCCCACTCCAGCGTCCGCTACTGGACCCCGTTCGGCGGCTACCGGCAGTCCGGCCTCGGCCGCGAACTCGGCCCCGACGCCCTGACCGCCTTCACCGAAACCAAGAACGTCTTCATCAGCACGGAGGCCTGAGCACCCATGACCACGACCGAAGAGAACATCTGCCGCCGTCTTGTCGGCCGTACCGCCGTCATCACCGGAGCCGGCAGCGGCATCGGTCTCGCCACCGCCCGCAGGCTCGCCTCCGAGGGCGCGAACGTCGTCTGCGGCGACATCGACGAGAAGGCCGGCAAGGCCGCCGCCGAGGAAGTCGGCGGCACCTTCGTCCAGGTCGACGTCACCGACCCCGAGCAGGTCGAGGCGCTGTTCAGGACCGCCTTCGACACCTACGGCTCCGTCGACATCGCCTTCAACAACGCCGGCATCTCGCCCCCCGAGGACGACTCCATCCTGGAGACCGGCCTGGAGGCCTGGAAGCGCGTCCAGGACGTCAACCTGACCTCGGTCTACCTCTGCTGCAAGGCGGCCCTGCCCTACATGCGCCGCCAGGGCAAGGGCTCCATCATCAACACCGCCTCGTTCGTCGCCGTCATGGGCGCCGCCACGAGCCAGATCTCCTACACCGCCTCCAAGGGCGGCGTGCTCGCCATGTCCCGCGAGCTGGGCGTCCAGTTCGCCCGCGAGGGCATCCGCGTCAACGCCCTCTGCCCCGGGCCGGTCAACACCCCGCTCCTCCAGGAGCTGTTCGCCAAGGACCCCGAGCGGGCCGCGCGCCGCCTCGTCCACATCCCCGTCGGCCGCTTCGCCGAGCCCGAGGAGATCGCCGCCGCCGTCGCCTTCCTCGCGAGCGACGACTCGTCCTTCGTCAACGCCAGCGACTTCCTGGTGGACGGCGGCATCGCGGGCGCGTACGTGACACCGCTCTAGGTCCACCCGCAGGCCCCCCACCCGACGGCCGGGCGTCCTCGGACGCCCGGCCGTCCGGCGTACCGGCCGATCCCTAGGGCCTGTCGTCACACTCCCGTCGTCGCCCGTGGGGCAGACGGGAGTGTGACGACAGGCCCTAGAGGAAGGTCATGCCCTCGCCGCGGTACGTGGGCACGGTCGCCGTCACGCGGTCGCCCTCGATCAGGCGCAGGTTCTCGAAGCGCTCGCACAGCTCGCCGGCCTTCGCGTGCCGGAACCACACCTTGTCGCCGATCCGCAGGTCGTCGGCGGGCGAGCCGAGCAGCGGGGTCTGCACCTCGCCGGGACCCTCCTGCGGGTCGTACCGCAGACCCTCCGGCAGATACGGCACGGGGAGCCGGTCCGGCCCCGCCACCCCGGACGCCGGGTAGCCACCGCCCAGGACGGTCACCACCCCGACGCCCGGACGACGGACGACGGGCTGCGCGAAGAGCGCGGCGGGCCGGCCGGAGAAGGAGGTGTAGTTGTCGAAGAGCCGCGGCACGAACAGCCCCGAACCCGCCGCGATCTCCGTCACCGCGTCCTCGGCGGCGGTGTGCTGCACGCTTCCGGTGCCGCCGCCGTTCACGAACTCCAGTTCCGGCGCCACCGCCCGCACCGCCCGCACCACGGCCGCCCTGCGCTCCGCCAGCTCCCGGCGGGCCGCCGCCTGCATCAGCCGGATCGCCCGCGACCGCAGCGGCCGGCCGGCGACGGAGTCCCCGACACCCGCGACATGCCCCTCGTACGCCATGATCCCGACCAGCCGGAACCCCGGACGCCGCACCACCGAACGGGCCAGCTCGGCCAGCTCCGCGGGCTCGCGCAGAGGGGAGCGCCGGGCACCGATCCGTACCCGGCCGCCCAGCAGACTCAGCGCGGTGTCCAGCTCCAGACAGACCCGGACCTCCTCCGTCCCGCCCGCGCGGGAGGCGTCGATCAGGTCCAGCTGCGCCACGTCGTCGACCATCACGGTCACCGCGGCGGCCAGCTTCGGATCGTGCGCCAGCTCCCCGAAACCGGAGCGGTCCGCCGACGGATACGCGAGCAGGACGTCCTCGAAACCGGCCCGGGCAAGCCACAGCGACTCGTCGAGCGTGAACGACATGATGCCGGCGAAGCCCTCCCGCGCGAGCACCCGCTCCAGGAGCGCCCGGCACCGCACGGACTTGCTCGCCACCCGGACCGGCTTGCCGCCGGCCCGGCGTACGAGGTCCGCCGCGTTGGCGTCGAAGGCCTCCAGGTCGACGATCGCCACGGGCGCGTCGAGGTGAGCGGTGGCCCGGTCGTAACGGGCCCGGTCGGCGGCACGGGGAGTCATGGCCCGAGCTTGCCAGACAGGTTTACGAGTGGGTAGCCCCTGGGTTCCCGAGCCGGGGGGAACAGCCCGTAGAGTGACGGGCATTGTCGACACGAGCGGGGGACGGGGATGACCGGCGAGCACCCCTCCACGCCCTCCCGCATCACGGACGCCCTGCTGCCCGCCCCCGAACCGACGGAGGCGGAGACGACGACGAGACTCCGCGCGATCCGCCCGACGGAACCGGCACCGGCACCGGGGACGACGCCGAGACCCGGGCCCGCTTCCGGGAGGTCGACGGTGCCGGGGTCGGCTTCCGAGGGTCCGGCGACGCCGGGGTCGGCTTCCGGCGGTCCGGCGATGCCCGCGTCGGCGGGCGCTGCGCGTCCCGGTCGGGCGTCCGACCCCGCGGGCGCCGTGCCGCCCCGTCCGGTGTCCGCGCCGGTCGGCGCCGCGCCGTTCCTTCCGCCTCGCTCGGCCTCGGCTTCCGGGGGTACGGCGACGCCCGCCCCGCCGCGCTCCGTGCCACCCCGGCCCGCCACGAGCCCCGGCACCGCCCCCCACCCCGCCGCCGCCCCGTTGCCGCCCGCCACCGGTCCCGTACGACCGAGCGGTCCCGCGACGGGCGCCACCCGGGCCACCGCCCCGGCACCGGGCGCATCCGATCCGACGCCCGCCGGTTCCGGCCGCGCCCCCACCGCCCCGCTCCCGGCCCCCGTCCGTCCCTCCCGGCCCCCCGCCGCCCCGTACGGCCACCCCCGGCCCACCGCCGCCCACATCCACGGCGCTCATGCCGCCCCCGGCCCGCACCCGCACGCCGCCCGCACCCCCTTCCCGCTGCCCCCCGAGGCCCCCGTCGAGACCACCACGCGGCTCCGGCCCGTGCGGGAGCGGAGCGTCGGGCGGCTCGTCGCCGTCGCCGTCTGCGCCGTGCTCGGCGTCGGACTCATCGGGGGCGCCCTCGCCGGTACGTGGCTGGCCGCCGCCGAGCCCGGAGCGCCCGCCGAACCCCCGGGGTACGCGGAGGCCAAGGAGCTGTGGCACAACGCCCCCGTCGACAACCTCTTCCCCCGCACCCTCGTCGGCTCCGCCGGCGGCCCCGGCGGAGCGGGACGCACCTGGACCCGGATCGTCGTCGCCCCGGACGCCGCCTGCTCGCCCGCCGTCCTCGCCAAGGGCCTGCTCGCCACCCTCCGGCCGCTCGGCTGCGAGCGCGTCCTGCGCGCGACGTACACCGACGCCACCGCCAGCAGCGTGATCACCGTCGGCCTGGTCTTCACCCGCGCCGACGCCGCCGCCCAGCGCACCCTCGGCCCCGGTCTCACCACCCGCCTCGGCGCGGACGTCCCGCCGGCTCTCGCGGGGCCCGGCACCGTCGCGGCCCGCTTCGGCGCCCCGCAGCGCGCCAGCTGGTGGCTGGCCGCCCCCGCCGACCTCCCCGTCGTCGTCACCGCCGTCTCCGGCTTCGCCGACGGCCGGCCCGTCGACCGCCCGCAGCCCGCCGAGGCGGCCATGGCCAAGGGCCGTACCGACGCGGTCGCGCAGTCCGGCCTCGGCCACGAGGCCAAGGGCATCACCCTCCGGCTCGAACAGCAGCTGCGCGCGACCGTCGCCGCGATGACCGAGCGGGAGAACGCCAGGTGACCCGGACCACCCGCCTCCGCGTCCCCGCCGCCGTCCTGCTCGCCGCCGCCTTCTCCGTCCTGCCCGCCGTCACCGCGCCCGCGTACGCCGACGCCATCCGGGACCGGCAGTGGGGACTCGAAGCCCTCCACACCACGGAGGCCTGGCGCACCACCAAGGGCGAGGGCATCACCGTCGCCGTCCTCGACACCGGGGTCGACACCGAGCACCCGGACCTGGAGGGCTCGGTGCTGCCCGGCCGCGACCTCATCGGCTTCGGTGCCTCCCGGGGCGACCGTTCCTGGGCCCGGCACGGCACCGCGATGGCCGGCATCATCGCCGGTCACGGCCACGGTCCCGGCGGCGAGGACGGTGTCCTCGGTATCGCCCCCGACGCCCGGATCCTCCCCGTGCGGGTGATCCTGGAGAGCACCGACAAGGCCCGCGACAAGGCCCGCAAGGCCCGCGGCACGGCCCTCGCCGAGGGCATCCGCTGGGCCGCCGACCACGGCGCCGACGTCATCAACCTCTCCCTCGGCGACGACTCCGAGTCCGCCCACCCCGACGCGGGCGAGGACGCGGCCGTCCAGTACGCCCTGCGGAAGGGCGTCTCGGTCGTCGCCTCCGCGGGCAACGGCGGCGAGAAGGGCGACCACGTCTCCTACCCGGCCGCCTACCCCGGTGTCATCGCCGTCGCCGCCGTCGACCGCTACGGCACCCACGCCTCCTTCTCCACCCGCCGCTGGTACGCCACCGTCAGCGCCCCCGGCGTCGACATCGCCATCGCGGACCCCGACCGCCGCTACTACGAGGGCTGGGGCACCAGCGCCGCCGCCGCCTTCGTCTCCGGATCCGTCGCCCTCGTCCGCGCCGCGCACCCCGACCTCACCCCGGCGCAGGTCAAGCGGCTGCTCATCGACACCGTCCGCAGCCGGCCGAAGGGGGGCCGCAGCGACTCGAAGGGGTACGGGACGATCGACCCGGCCGCCGCGATCGCCGCCGGCGGGAAGATCAAGGGCGGCGACCCCAAGGCCACGAGTTCCGGCTATCGGGGGCGGTACTTCGGCCCCGGACCGCTGCCCCCCGCCGAGGAGAGCCGCCCCATCGGCCTGCTCGCCCCCCTCGCGGGCGGCCTCGGCGCCCTGCTGCTCCTGACCGCCGTCGTCCTGCGCCGCGCCCACCGGACCTCCTGACCACCGAAGCGGCCCCACCACACCTCCCGGCCACCGAAGCGGCCCCACCGGACCTCCCGAGGACCCGGCGGCCCGGACCTTCCAGGGGGACCGTTAGGCTCGGTGCGTGGCGCTCAAGAACATTCCGGACCCCGGTTTCTCCGACGACGACGGCACCGCCGACCCGCGGCTCGCCGCGGCCCTCGCGGCCTGGGCGGAGGACAGAACCGCCCACGGCCCCGTCCTGGAAGCCCTGCGCGACGCCCGGCTGCTCGTCCCCGTGGTCGCCGTCCTCGGCGAGGTCGAGACCGACGAGAACGGCCTGCGCCGCGAGAAGACCAGCGACATGGCGGTCCCCACCCTCACGGCCGGCGACCGGCGCGCCCTGCCCGCCTTCACCTCGATCGCCTCGCTCGCCCTGTGGGACCCGGCGGCCCGGCCGGTGGCCGTACCGCTGCCGCAGGCGCTCCAGGCCCTCGCGCACGAGAAGGCGGACACGCTCGTCCTGGACCTCGCGGGCCCGGTGCCGTACCAGCTGGCGGGACCGGCGCTGCTCGCCCTCGCCGAGGGCCGCTCCAGCGCCGACCCGCTCGACGACCCCGCCGTACGGGAAGCGGTACGGGCCGCCGTAGCCGCCGAGCCCGCCGTGCTCAGCGCCCACCTGGGTCCGGGCGCCGCCGACGGAACGCTCGCCCTGGTCCTCGACGGGGACACCTCCCCGGCGGAGGCCGCCCAGCGCGTCGCCCGCGCCCTGGCGGCCGACGAAACACTGAGGGCCCGCCTGGTGCGGGGCCTCGACCTGGCACTGCTGCCGGCCTCGGCCACCCCTCCGGGCGAGCCCTTCTACGTGAAGCGGTAGGAAACCTCTAGCCGTACACCGGTCCGGTGTACTTCTCGCCCGGCCCCTGGCCCGGCTCGTCCGGGACCAGGGAGGCCTCGCGGAAGGCGAGCTGGAGGGACTTCAGGCCGTCCCGCAGGGGAGCGGCGTGGAAGGAGGAGACCTCCGTCGCGCCGGCGTCCAGCAGACCCGCGAGGGCGTGCACCAGCTTGCGGGCCTCGTCGAGGTCCTTGTACTTGTCGCCCTCCTCGGTGAGCCCGAGCTTCACCGCGGCGGCGCTCATCAGGTTGACGGCGACGGTCACGATCACCTCGACGGCGGGGACCTCCGCGATGTCGCGGGTCATGGCGTCGAAATCGGGGGACTCGGCGGAGTCGGAGTCGGGGGAGTCCGGGGACTCGTTCTGGGGCGTCTCGCTCATGCCTCATACGATATGCCGGTCCTCGGTTAGCGCCGACCGCCGGGTCCTGCTAACCTTGTGTAATGACCGGCCGGACACGTGTGTGCCCGGCCCACAAGTGGAGGCTCCGTACTCCCACCTGACCACCCTCGCGGGTGGCGGGTCACCGGTCAGGTGGCGCCCATCGTTCCGTACGGACGATTGGAGCCGCCCGATGTGCGCCCCGCGGTAGACCGTGGTGGTGTTCCGGTATTTCTTTGGAGCCCCGCCTGTGTCCCGTCCGGGGCTTTTTTCATGCTCCGGCTCGGTTGGTCTCAGAAAACAGACGTTGCGCGTCCGTCCGCCAGGCGGTCGCGTGGTGCTACCGAGGAGGATCCATCAGCGCCGAGCCCCGCATCAACGACAGGATTCGCGTTCCCGAGGTGCGACTTGTCGGACCCAGCGGCGAGCAGGTCGGGATTGTTCCGCTTGCCAAGGCCCTGGAGCTCGCACAGGAGTACGACCTCGACCTGGTCGAGGTCGCGGCGAACGCCCGTCCGCCCGTGTGCAAGCTCATGGACTACGGGAAGTTCAAGTACGAGTCGGCCATGAAGGCCCGTGAGGCGCGCAAGAACCAGGCGCACACGGTCATCAAGGAGATGAAGCTCCGGCCGAAGATCGACCCGCACGACTACGACACCAAGAAGGGTCACGTCGTCCGGTTCCTCAAGCAGGGTGACAAGGTCAAGATCACGATCATGTTCCGTGGTCGTGAGCAGTCCCGCCCCGAGCTTGGATTCCGGCTGCTGCAGCGGCTGGCGTCGGACGTCGAGGAGCTTGGCTTCATCGAGTCCAACCCGAAGCAGGACGGCCGGAACATGATCATGGTTCTCGGCCCGCACAAGAAGAAGACCGAGGCCATGGCCGAGGCGCGTGAGGCCCAGGCCGCGCGCAAGGCCGAGCGTCAGGGCGTCTCCTCCGACGAGACGTCCGAGGCTCCGGCCGCCGAGACCGAGGTCGAGGCGACCGAGGTCGTCGAGGCCGAGGCCGTCGAGGCTCCGGCCGAGACCCCCGAGGCGTGACCCTGCGGGCTGCCATCCAGGCAGCCCCGGGCCCCGCCCCGAACCACCACACGAAGAATTGACGCTCCCGGACGTCCGGTGCCCGCACCGGGGGGAGCGCCACTGACGAGGAGATACGGCGCGATGCCGAAGAACAAGACGCACTCCGGTGCCAAGAAGCGCTTCAAGGTCACCGGCTCCGGCAAGATCCTGCGCGAGCGCGCCGGCAAGCGCCACCTGCTCGAGCACAAGTCGTCCAAGCTGACCCGTCGCCTCACCGGCAACGCGGAGATGGCCCCGGGCGACGCGGCCAAGATCAAGAAGATGCTGGGCATCTGATCTGATCACC
This sequence comes from Streptomyces sp. Root1304, assembly GCF_001426405.1. Taxonomy (GTDB): domain Bacteria; phylum Actinomycetota; class Actinomycetes; order Streptomycetales; family Streptomycetaceae; genus Streptomyces. The sequence continues at coordinate 304,975 of NZ_LMEP01000025.1, forward strand.
CGCCCTCGGCGACGAGGGCTTCCGGCCAGGTCCGGGACCCATTCGTTTTTCGGGTCGTGTGAGTCCAACCACGACCCCGCTACAAGGAGTTAACAAGTGGCACGCGTCAAGCGGGCAGTCAACGCCCACAAGAAGCGCCGGGCGATCCTCGAGGCGGCCTCCGGCTACCGCGGTCAGCGTTCGCGCCTGTACCGCAAGGCCAAGGAGCAGGTCACCCACTCGCTGGTCTACAACTACAACGACCGCAAGAAGCGCAAGGGCGACTTCCGTCAGCTGTGGATCCAGCGCATCAACGCCGCTGCCCGCCAGAACGGCATGACGTACAACCGCCTCATCCAGGGTCTGAAGGCCGCCAACATCGAGGTGGACCGCAAGATCCTCGCCGAGCTGGCCGTCAACGACATCAACGCGTTCGCCGCGCTGGTCGAGGTCGCGCAGAAGGCCCTCCCGGCCGACGTCAACGCCCCGAAGGTCGCCGCCTGATCTTCCAGGCCGCAGTACCTCTGCCCGGACCCGCAGGCGCGCTCGCGTCTGCGGGTCCGGGTGCGTCCGCCCCCTGACGCACGCACCGGACCCCGACGTTCCCGGCCCCGTACGGCCGCGACGTCCCCGGACCCCGAAGCCACCCGGCCCCGAAGAGAGAACCGCCGCACCTCATGGTCACCCCCGAGCTGATCTCCCCGCGTTCCCCGCGCGTCGTCGCCGCCCGGCGGCTCGCCAAGCGCAACTTCCGGGGCAAGGACCGCCTCTTCATCGCCGAGGGCCCACAGGCCGTCCGCGAGGCCGTCGAGCACCGCGGCTCCACCGGTGAGCCCACCCTCGTCGAGCTCTTCACCACCGTCGAGGCCGCCGAGCGGTACGGCGCCATCGTCGACGCCGCCCGCGCCGCCGGAGCCCGCGTCCACTACGCCGCGGACACCGTCCTCGCCGAGGTCTCGCAGACCGTCACCCCGCAGGGGCTCGTCGGCGTCTGCCGGTTCCTCGACTCGCCGTTCGAGGACATCATCGCCGCCCGGCCCAAGCTGGTCGCCGTCCTCGCCCACGTACGCGACCCCGGGAACGCCGGCACGGTGCTGCGCTGCGCCGACGCGGCCGGCGCCGACGCCGTCGTCCTCACCGACGCCTCCGTCGACCTCTACAACCCCAAGTCCGTGCGCGCCTCCGTCGGCTCCCTCTTCCACCTTCCGGTGGCCGTGGGCGTCCCCGTCGAGCAGGCCGTCGCCGGACTGAAGGGCGCGGGCGTGCGCGTCCTCGCCGCCGACGGGGCGGGCGAGGACGACCTCGACGCCGAGCTGGACGCCGGCGCCATGGGCGGGCCCACCGCCTGGATCTTCGGCAACGAGGCCTGGGGGCTGCCCGAGGAGACCCGCGCCCTCGCCGACGCCGTCGTCCGCGTCCCCATCCACGGCAAGGCCGAGAGCCTCAACCTCGCCACCGCCGCCGCGGTCTGCCTGTACGCCTCCGCCCGCGCCCAGCGTCCCCGAACCTCCGCCTGAGGGGTCCATTCCGCCGCCCCCGCCCAGTAGAGTGACGCACTCGGGGGCCCACTGCGCTACACGGAGGGGTGGGGTACGGGGATGACGGTCGGCACGGACAGTCCCGCACAGGCACGGAGCGCCGCGCCGCACGCCCCGGAACAGCCGGGCGCGCCGGAACCACCGGGCGTCCCAGGCCCGCCGGGCGCCGAAGCACCGCCGGGCACACCGGAACCGCAGGGCACCCGTGAACCGTCCGGCGACGCCCCCGAACCGCCCGGCACCCAGGCGCCGCCGGGCGCGGCCGAGACCACCGGACTCGCCGGGGTCCACCCCGACGACCTCCCCGACGGACTCGTCGTCGCCGACGAGACCGGCCGCGTCGTCTGCTTCAACGCCGCCGCCCGACGCATCACCGCCGTCCCCGGCGACCGGGTCCTCGGCCTCCCCCTCGACGAGGCACTGCCCCTCGAAGACCTCAAGGGACGCCGCTGGTGGGCCCTGACCGACCCCTACGGGGGACTCGCCACCCGGCGCGGCCAGCCCGAGCGCAATCTGCTGCTGCCCGGCGGGCGCGAGGTCCTCGTCTCCGCCACGTACCTCCGCGAACACCCCACGGGACCCGTCCGCCGGGTCGTGGTCTGCCTGCGCGGCACCGAGGCCCGCCGCCGCACCGAACGCAGCCACGCCGAACTCATCGCCACCGTCGCCCACGAACTGCGCTCCCCGCTCACCTCCGTCAAGGGCTTCACCGCCACCCTCCTCGGCAAGTGGGAGCGGTTCAACGACGAGCAGAAGCGGCTGATGCTGGAGACCGTCGACGCCGACGCGGGCCGCATCAAGCGCCTCATCGCGGAACTCCTCGACATCTCCCGGATCGACTCGGGACGGCTCGAAGTCCGCCGCCAGCCCGTGGACATCGCCGCCGCCGTCGGCCGGCACGTCCAGGTGCACACCACGGCAGGCCAGTCACCCGACCGCTTCTTCGTCCGCATCAGGCCGGGACTGCCCCCGCTCTGGGCCGATCCCGACAAGATCGACCAGATCCTCGGCAACCTCCTGGAAAACGCGGTGCGCCACGGCGACGGAACCGTCACCATCGAGGTGGCACCCGCCACGACGTGCGACGACGGAGAAGAGGGGACGGAGGTCACCGTGAGCGACGAAGGCCCCGGCATCCCCGAGGAGTCGATGAACCGCGTCTTCACCCGCTTCTGGCGGGGCAGCAAACGCGGCGGCACCGGACTCGGCCTCTACATCGTCAAGGGCGTCGTCGAGGCCCACGGCGGCACCATCACCGTCGGCAGGGGCCCCCGAGGCGGGGCCGAGTTCCGATTTATCCTGCCCGTCGGCACCCCGGCCCACCTCCTCTGACGTCTCAGCAGGCGAGACCGTACGAGATCAGGAGCCGCCGGCCCGCCCACGGGCTCATTCGCGTCCCCGCGCCCCGTTAGACTCGTCCTTTGGCACGTTTGCGCCCTTGACGTCGAGCGGGGCCGCGCCCAGCCAAGCCAACGGAAGCACGGGAAGAGATGTCCGCACCCAATAAGTCGTACGACCCGGTTGAGGTCGAGGCACTGAAACCGGAAGAGATCGAGCGCATGCGGGACGAGGCGCTCGCCGCCTTCGCCGCCGCGGGCGACCTCGACGCGCTCGCGCAGGCGAAGACCGCGCACACCGGTGGCACCTCGCCGCTGGCGCTCGCCAACCGGGAGATCGGCGCCCTGCCCCCGCAGGCCAAGGCCGCCGCCGGCAAGATCGTGGGCCAGGCCCGCGGTGCCGTCTCCAAGGCGCTCGCCGCCCGGCAGACCGAGCTGGAGGCCGAGCGCGACGCGCGCGTCCTGGTCGAGGAGGCCGTCGACGTCACCCTGCCGTACGACCGCGTCCCGGCCGGTGCCCGGCACCCGCTGACCACGCTCATGGAGCGCGTCTCCGACGTCTTCGTCTCCATGGGGTACGAGGTCGCCGAGGGCCCCGAGGTCGAGGCGGAGTGGTTCAACTTCGACGCCCTCAACTTCGTCCCGGACCACCCGGCGCGCCAGATGCAGGACACCTTCTTCGTCGAGGGGCCGGAAGGCACCACGGGCGACGAGTCCGGCGTCGTGCTGCGCACCCACACGTCGCCGGTCCAGGCCCGCACGCTCATCGACCGGGAGCCCCCGGTCTACGTCGTGTGCCCCGGCCGCGTCTACCGCACCGACGAGCTCGACGCCACGCACACCCCGGTCTTCCACCAGATCGAGCTGCTCGCCGTCGACGAGGGCCTGACGATGGCCGACCTCAAGGGCACCCTGGACCACATGGTCCAGGCGCTCTTCGGCCCGGACATGAAGACCCGGCTCCGCCCGAACTTCTTCCCGTTCACCGAGCCGTCGGCAGAGATGGACATGCTCTGCTACGTCTGCCGCGGCGAGTCCGTCGGCAACCCGGACCGCCCCTGCCGCACCTGCGGCAGCGAGGGCTGGATCGAGCTGGGCGGCTGCGGCATGGTCAACCCGAAGGTGCTCGTCGCCTGCGGTGTGGACCCCGAGAAGTACAGCGGATTCGCCTTCGGGTTCGGCATCGAACGGATGCTGATGTTCCGCCACAACGTCGACGACATGCGAGACATGGTCGAGGGTGACGTCCGGTTCACCCGGCCGTTCGGGATGGAGATCTGATGCGGGTCCCGCTTTCTTGGCTGCGGGAGTACGTCGACCTGCCGGCGACGGAGACCGGCCGCGACGTCCAGGCCAAACTCGTCTCCGCGGGCCTCGAGGTCGAGACCGTCGAGAAGCTCGGCGCAGGCCTCACCGGCCCGCTGGCGGTCGGCAAGGTCCTCACCATCGAGGAGCTGACGGACTTCAAGAAGCCCATCCGCTTCTGCACCGTCGACGTCGGGCAGGCCAACGGCACCGGCGAGCCCCAGGAGATCATCTGCGGCGCCCGGAACTTCGCCGTCGGCGACAAGGTCGTCGTGGCGCTGCCCGGCGCCGTGCTCCCCGGTGACTTCCGGATCGCCGAGCGCAAGACGTACGGCCGCGTCTCCCGGGGCATGATCTGCTCCGGCGACGAGCTCGGCATGGGCGACGACGGCACGCACGGCATCATCGTGCTGCCGCCGGAGCACGAGGTCGGCACCGACGCCACGGTCCTCCTGGAGCTGTTCGACGAGGTCCTCGACATCGCCGTCACCCCGGACCGGGGCTACTGCCTCTCGATGCGCGGCGTCGCCCGTGAGACGGCCACCGCCTACGGGCTGCCGCTGCGCGACCCGGCGCTCCTCGACGTGCCCGCGCCCAACTCGTACGGCTACCCGGTCCAGGTCACCGACCCGATCGGCTGCGACCGCTTCACCGCGCGCACCGTCGTCGGCCTGGCGCCCGAGGCCCGCTCCCCGATCTGGCTGCAGCGCCGCCTCCAGAAGGCCGGCATGCGCCCGATCTCGCTGGCCGTGGACGTCACCAACTACGTGATGCTGGAGCTCGGCCAGCCGCTGCACGCCTACGACCGCAACCGGCTCGACGGCCCCATCGGGGTCCGCCGCGCCGAGGCCGGCGAGAAGATCACCACGCTCGACGGCACCGTGCGCGTCCTGGACGCCGCGGACCTGGTCATCACCGACAACCGCGGCCCGATCGGCATCGCGGGCGTCATGGGCGGCGCCAACACCGAGATCGCCGACCCCGAGACCGACCCGGAGACCGGCTACATCACCGGCACCTCCGAGGTCGTCATCGAGGCCGCGCACTTCGACCCGATCTCGATCGCCCGCACCGCCCGCCGCCACAAGCTGTCCTCGGAGGCGTCCAAGCGCTTCGAGCGCGGCGTCGACCCGCAGGCCGGGGCCGCCGCCGCGCAGCGCACCGTCGACCTGCTCGTCCTGCTCGCGGGCGGTACGGCCGAGGCCGGCGTCACCGAGATCAGCGCCCCGTCCGCGCCGCGCACGATCACCCTGCCGGCGAACCACCCGGACAAGGTCGCGGGCGTCGACTACGGCCGCGAGACCGTCGTCCGCCGCCTCCAGGAGGTCGGCTGCGACGTCTACGGCCAGGACGAGCTCGTCGTCACCGTGCCCTCGTGGCGCCCCGACCTCAACGAGCCCAACGACCTCGCCGAAGAGGTCATCCGGCTGGAGGGCTACGAGAACCTGCCCTCCACCCTGCCGAAGCCCCCGGCCGGCCGCGGGCTCACCGAGCGCCAGCGCAACCACCGCCGGGTGGGCCGCGCCCTGGCCGGCGCCGGATACGTCGAGGCCCTGAACTACCCGTTCATCGGCGAGCAGGCCCTCGACAACCTCGGCCTCGACGCGGACGACGCCCGTCGCCGCCTCGTGAAGCTGGTCAACCCGCTCTCGGACGAGGAGCCCGCGCTCCGTACGACGCTGCTCCCGGGCCTGCTCGGCGCGCTCCGCCGCAACGACAGCCGCGGCAGCCACGACCTGGCGCTCTTCGAGACGGGTCTGGTCTTCCGGCCCGAGGGCGCGCCCGGCGTCGCCGTCCGTCTCGGCGTCGACCGGCGTCCGACCGACGAGGAGATCGCCGAGGTCAACGCCGCGCTGCCCGCGCAGCCGCGCCGCGCCGCCGTCGTCCTCGCCGGTGCGCGCGAGCAGGCCGGCTGGTGGGGCAAGGGCCGCCCGTCCGACTGGGCGGACGCGATCGAGGCCGGCCGGACCGTGGCCGCCGAGGCCGGGGTCGAGCTGATCATCAGCGCCGACCTGCACGCCCCGTGGCACCCGGGCCGCTGCGCCGCGTTCCACGTCGAGGTGGACGGCGAGAAGGTCCTCGTCGGCCACGCCGGCGAGCTCCACCCGCGCGTGGTCAAGGCCTTCGGTCTGCCGGCCCGCACCTGCGCGATGGAGATCGACCTGGACCTCCTGGAGAAGGCGAACGAGGGCCCGCTCAAGGCCCCCCGTATCTCCTCCTTCCCGGTGGCCACCCAGGACGTCGCCCTGGTCGTCGCGGGCGAGGTCCCGGCCGCCGAGGTCGAGGCCGCCCTCCGCGAGGGCGCGGGCGAACTCCTGGAGTCCGTCCGGCTGTTCGACGTCTACACCGGCGACCAGCTCGACGAGGGCACCAAGTCCCTGGCGTACGCCCTGAAGTTCCGCGCCCCGGACCGCACCCTCACGGTCGACGAGGCCAGCGCGGCCCGAGACGCGGCCGTCGCCCTGGCGACCGAACGCACGGGCGCCACCCTGCGCGGCGCCTGACCGGCGAGCACGACAGGAAGGAGGGCCGCCCCGGGAATCCCCGGGGCGGCCCTCCGTCGTTCCCGGACCCTGCCGTCGACAAACGTACGGACGGGACCGGTACGCCCGTTCGCGTGGCGGAGCCCTGGCGGAGGGCGGCGGGGTGGGGGCGGTCACTCCTTCGGGTGAGATCGTCGGGGGGTGTTCCGTGGTGGGGTGCGCGGTCGGCAGAATCGACGCGGCCGCAGGGGCGGACACCTGTGGGCCGCAGGGCCTTCGGGCGCTGGCGGGGCTCGGGAAGGGCCGTGCATGATCCGTACGAGGTCGTTGGTCTCCGATGGCTCCCGGCTCCGCCGGCTGGCCCCGCTCGTTCTTCCCGCCACATGGGGTGCGGTGGCCGTGGCATGGAAGTTCGGCTGTCCGCTGGCCCGGCAGCCGGGGCTGCCCATGCGGATCGCCACCAGCGTCGTCTTCCTCACCGTCGGCATCGGTCTGGTCCTGGGACTCCGGTGGGGGCTCGTCCGCGAGCTGGCCCGGGTGCGGGCCGTCGCGGTCGCCACGCAACGGGTCCTGCTGCGTCCGCCGCCCGCCCGGATCGACGGACTCGCGCTGGCCGCCGGGCAGTTGTCCGCCTCCCGGGGCGCCTCCGTCGGCGGTGACCTGTACGAGGCGGTCGCCACCCCCTACGGGGTGCGGATGGTCATCGGGGACGTACGGGGGCACGGGCTCGCCGCACTCGGCGCGGTGGTCGCCGTGCTCGGGAGCTTCCGCGAGGCCGCGCACGACGAACCCGAGCTCGGCGGAGTGCTGCGCCGGCTGGAACGGGCCCTGGAGCGGCACCTCCGCGAGCGTGCGGGAGAGGAGCACCCGGCACGGTCCGGGACGGCGCCGGAGCATCCCGTGGCGGAGGAGTTCGTGACGCTGCTGCTCCTGGAGGTCGGGCCCGACGGGCGCCTGTCGGTCCTCAACTGCGGTCACCCCGGCCCGTACCGCGTCGGGCGGACGGCGGAACGGCTTCCGGTCGGCGAGCCCTTGCCCCCGCTCGGAGTCCTGCCGCTGCCCGCCGTGCTCACCCCGTACACCGGCGCCCGGCTGCTGCCCGGCGAGACGCTCGTCCTCCACACCGACGGCGCGGAGGAGGCCCGTGACCAGCGTGGCCGGTTCTTCGCGCTCGACACCGCGCTGGCCGGGACGCCCGGCGAGGCGCCCGCCGCCCTCGTCCGCCGCGTCCACACCGCCCTGCTGCGGCACACGGGCGGCCGGCTCGGCGACGACGTCGCCCTGCTCGTCGTACGGAACGACCGCGTCCGGGTTCCGGCGCAGCCCGCCGAACCCGGGCTGCGCCGCCCCCGGCCCGCCCCCTCCTCCCACTGCTGAGCGGAGGGGGCCGGGGCCGGCGCCGCCCGCCCCGCCACGGAGTGTCGGGCAGATCAGCGGGGCGGGCGACGCGGACCGGGCGGCCGCACTGTACGAGGGGGAGCCGGCGGCCCGGTCGTCGCCTTGCGGCGAGATGCACAGTCAACCGGTACGGGGACGAGCGCGGCAGAGTACGCGGACCGGAAGAACGAGTACTTGGTTCACACCCCGTGCGAAACCGCCGGAAGCGGTGTCGGGTCGAGGGGTGTGGTTCGTACGGGTTCGGCCCGTACGAATTCGGCCACCGCTACGCTGAGTTCACCGAGCGACCGGAGCGGCCATGCAGCCCAACACCTTGCTCGACGCCCTGCTCGACGAAGCGGGCGTCTCGAACGCCGGACTCGCCGCCCATGTGAACCGGGTCGGCCGGTCCAGGGGCCTTGCCCTGCGTTACGAACACACCGCCGTGGCGCGCTGGCTGAAGGGCCAGCGGCCGCGCGGCCAGGTGCCCGACCTGATCTGCGAGGTGCTGGCCGCCCGGCTGCACCGGCAGGTGACCCTGGACGACATCGGCTTCGGGGGGCCGGGCGGACCGCTGCCGGCGGTCGGCTCGCCGCTTTCCGGTTTCGTGGAGCGGGCGGCCGCGCTGTGGCGTTCCGACGAGCAGCAGCGGCCGCACATAGTGGGAGCGCCCGCCGTGACCGGCACCCCGGCGGTGATGCCGGTGTGGGAGTGGGAGAACCCGCCGGAGGACATGGACGTCTCCCGGGTCGGGCGGACCTCGGTCTCGGAGACCGACATCGCCGTGCTGAGCGCTGCCCGGTCCCACTACGAGCAGATGTACCGCAAGGCCGGGGGCATCGCGACGCGGGCCAGGATCGTCGGCTTCCTCACCTCCGAGACCGCGCCGCTGCTGCGGGGCTCGTACAGCGACGCGCTCGGCCGCAGGCTGCACCGTGCCACCGGTGCTCTCGTGGCGGTGGCGGGCATCTGCGCCTACGACGCGGACGCCCACGGCCTCGCCCAGCGCTACTTCCACCAGGCGCTGCGGCTCGCGAAGGCGAGCGGGGACCGGGGGCTCGGCGCCTATGTGATCGCGCTGCTGGTCAACCAGTCGCTGTTCATGGGGGAGTACCGGCAGGCGGTGGCGTTCGCGGAGGCGGCGCTCCGGGCGGCGGGGCGGCAGATCACCCCGGCGCTCGCCGCCGATCTGACGGCGATGCAGGCGAAGGCGTACGCGCATCTGGGCGACGGCGTCGCCGCGCTGGCCTGCATCCGGCGGGCCGAGACGGCGGCGGAGCGGATCAGCCCGGGGGAGGAGCCGGCCGAGACCGGTTATGTCCAGCCGGGGTTCGTCAACGTCCAGGTCGCCGAGGCGCTCCTCGGTCTGGGTGATCTCTCGGCCGCCCACGAGCACGCGTCGACGGCGGTGGGGACCCCCTCGCACGACCGGGGCCGGGTGCACCGGCTCGCGATGCTGTGCCAGATCCAGCTGAGCCAGGGGGAGTCGGACGCGGCGGCGCGCACGGCGGTCGAGATGACGGAGCGGGCGCGGGGGATGGAGTCGCGGCGGCTGCGGGACCGGCTGCGGCAGGTCCGGGCGCGGCTGCTCGCGAGTGGCGGGGGTGAGGCCCGGGACGCGGCGGCTCTCATCGACGGGACGTTGCGCGTTCCCCTGTGAGCCTCGAACTGCTGCGATATTGCCACCAAACAAGCACCGACCAGTCGGAAGGTGGCAAGAACGTGCAGTGGACGAAACTGAGCGAACGCTCTGTGTATGAGAATCGCTGGTTCCAAGTGAACCTCGCGGACGTCGAACTCCCGGACGGCCGCCACCTCGACCACTATCTGATCCGGCTCCGTCCGGTCGCCGTCGCCACGGCGGTCAACGAAGCCGACGAAGTCCTGATGCTCTGGCGCCACCGCTTCATCACCGACAGCTGGGGCTGGGAACTGGCCGCCGGTGTCGTCGAGGACGGGGAGGACGTCGAGAAGGCGGCCGCCCGCGAGATGGAGGAGGAGACCGGCTGGCGGCCGGGGCCGCTGCGCCATCTCCTCACCGTCGAACCGTCCAACGGCCTCACCGACGCCCGGCACCACCTGTACTGGTCCGAGGAGGCCACGTACACCGGACCGCCGCAGGACGACTTCGAGTCCTCGCGGCGGGCCTGGGTCCCGCTCAAACAGGTCCCGGACATGATCGCCCGGGGCGAGATCCCGGCCGCCAACATGGCCGCCGGACTGCTGATGCTCCACCATCTGCGGCTCGGCTGACCGGCCGGCCCGGCCGACCGGCCGGGTCCCGCAGACGCCGGACGGCCCGTACCTGTGCGGGTGTACGGGCCGTCCGGACGGGCGCGGAGTGCGCCGGGGGGAGGGATCAGGGGTACGGGTAGAAGCCCGAGCCCGACTTCCGGCCGAGCCGGCCCGCGTCCACCATGCGCTGGAGCAGCGGGGGAGCGGCGTACAGCGGCTCCTTGAACTCGGCGTACATCGAGTCGGCGATCGACGCGATCGTGTCCAGACCGATCAGGTCCGAGAGCTTCAGCGGGCCCATCGGGTGGGCGCAGCCGAACTCCATGCCGTTGTCGATGTCGTCGCGGCTGGCGATGCCCGACTCGAACATCCGGATCGCGGAGAGCAGGTACGGCACCAGCAGCGCGTTGACCACGAAACCGGAACGGTCCTGCGCGCGGATGGCGTGCTTCCCGAGCGTCTTCTCGGCGAAGGCCTGCGCCCGGCTGATCGTGCCCTCGGAGGTGGTGAGGGCCGGGATCAGCTCGACGAGCTTCTGCACCGGGGCCGGGTTGAAGAAGTGGATGCCGATGACCATGTCGGGGCGGGAGGTCGCCACGGCCAGCTTCACCAGCGGGATGGAGGAGGTGTTCGAGGCCAGGATGGCGTCCGGGCGGGTCATCACCTGGTCGAGCACCTGGAAGATCTCGGTCTTGACCTGCTCGTTCTCCACGACCGCCTCGATGACGAGGTCACGGTCGGCGAACTCGCCGAGGTCGGTGGTGAAGCTGAGGCGCGCGAGCGTCGCGTCCCGCTCCTCCTCGCTGATCTTGCCGCGTTCGGCGGCCTTGGCCAGCGAGTTGTAGAGCCGTGTGCGGCCGATCTCCAGCGCCTCGCCGGTGGTCTCGGCGACCTTCACCTCAAGGCCGCTCCGGGCACACACCTCTGCGATGCCCGCGCCCATCTGGCCGCAGCCCACCACTCCGACGCGCTCAATGTCGGCCATGGAGTCCGTCACCTCGTGCCTTTCGCTCTTCTCTGGCGGCGGGGGCCCGTGTGATTCCGGTGTGTCCGCCTCGACCCCACGACGTTACCGCTCATTAACCGATGATCGATCGTCCGGGGCGGGCATGCTGTCCGGGTGCGTGTGACGTATCCGACACAGGAGGGGTACAAGTGCGGCCTTTCGGCAGAAGAGGATTCGTGACGGGTGCCGCGGGAGCGGCGATGGCCGTGACGGGCGCGGGAGCGGGGGTGGCGGCGGGGTTCGGGGTCGCGGCGGCTTCCGCCGCGTCCGGACCGGAAGGGCCGGTCCCGCCCGTACCGGCCGAGCGGCGCGGTCCGGGCGGTGGCGGAGTGCCTCGGCGGCGGCAGTTCCGGGGTGTGTGGATCGCCACGGTCGCCAACCGTGACTGGCCCTCCCGCGCGGGTCTGACCGCCGAGGCGCAGCGCGCCGAGCTCCTCGCCCACCTGGACACCGCCGTCGAGCGCCGGCTGAACGCCGTCGTCCTCCAGGTCCGGCCGACCGCCGACGCGCTCTGGCCCTCGCCGTACGAGCCGTGGGCGCAGTGCCTCACCGGGACGCAGGGCCGCGATCCCGGCTGGGACCCGCTGGGCACGGCGGTCGAGGAGGCGCACGCGCGCGGCCTCGAACTGCACGCCTGGTTCAACCCGTACCGGGTGGCGAACCACACGGATCCGACCCGGCTCGTCGCCGACCACCCGGCCCGGCTGCACCCCGAGTGGGTGCTGCCCTACGGCGGCAAGCTCTACTACAACCCGGGGCTCCCCGAGGTCCGGGCGTTCGTCCAGGACGCGATGCTCGACGCGCTGCGGCGCTACGACATCGACGCCGTGCACTGGGACGACTACTTCTACCCGTACCCGGTGGCCGGGCAGCTCTTCGCCGACGACGAGGCGTTCGCGCGGTACGGCGGCGACTTCCCCGACAAGGCGTCCTGGCGGCGGAACAACACGGACCTGCTGGTCTCCGGCATGGCCGCGCGGATCAAGGAGATCAAACGCCACGTGGCCTTCGGGGTGAGCCCCTTCGGGGTCTGGCGGAACATCGCCACCGACCCGGAGGGCTCGGACACCCGCGCGGGCGTGCAGACCTACGACGACCTGTACGCCGACACCCGGACGTGGATCCGGGAGGGCTGGCTGGACTACGTCGTGCCGCAGCTGTACTGGAACATCGGCCTGCCCGCCGCCGACTACGCGAAGCTGCTTCCCTGGTGGGACGCGGTCGTACGGGGCACCGGCGTCGGCCTCTACATCGGCGAGGCGCTCTACAAGGCCGGCGACCCCGCGCAGCCCGCGGCCTGGCAGGACCCGAAGGAACTGTCACGGCACCTGGACCTCGCGGCCGAGCACCCCTCGGTGGCGGGCCACTGCTTCTTCGCGGCGAAGGAGGTCGCGGTGGACCCGATCGGGGCGATGAGCACCGTCGTGGCGGACCACTACCCGACCAGGGTCCGCGCGCCGAGGTTCCGTCCGGACGGGTTCCGTCCGGAGGGTTTCCGTCCGCCGGGATGGGGAGGTCGGGGGTAGCGGGGCGTCGGGCGTCCCGGCTTCGGCGTCGGCTTCCGCCGGCGCCGGGGCCTTCGCGTCGGCCGCCTCGGGGCGGGGCCCGTCGGCTCAGCCGATTCCCGTCTCCGGATGGTGGCGTACGACGGTGTCGGGGCCCGGCGACATCAGGGCCTCGTGGCCGTCGTCGTCGAACTTCACGCGGTACGGGGGCATGCCGTTCTCCCCCAGTACCTGAAGGACCTCGGCCGTACGGTCGTGGTGACCGACGGTCCGGCCGTGCACCAGCAGTTTGTCGCCCACGTTCGCCTGCATCGGGGTGACCTCCTCGCGACCGGGCTTGTCCTACTCGGAGTCTACGTCTGCCATTGTGACCCGGGTCACCCCGATTCGTCGCGTCAGCTCTTCGCCCGCTGCGTGACGGCGATGCAGACCAGCACGGCCACCGCCGCGAGCGGGGCGGCGAGCGGCAGCGTCTCGCCGAGCAGGAAGACCGACCAGAACAGGGTGAGGAGCGGCTGCGCCAGCTGGAGCTGGCTCGCCTTCGGGATGCCGATCGACGCCATGCCCCGGTACCAGACGTACAGGCCGAAGAAGGTGGAGCCGGCGGCCACCCAGATCAGGCCGATGACGCCGTGGGCGTTCAGGTGCACCGGTTCCACGGTGAGGGCCACGGCCGAGCCGGCCACCATCAGGGGCAGGCAGAGGATCAGGGCCCAGCCGATGACCTGCCAGCCGGGCATGAGCCGGGCGAGACGGCCGCCCTCGGTGTAGCCGGCGGCGCACACGAGCAGCGCGCCGAACAGGTACAGGTCGCCCTGCGACACGGCGCCGCCGCTCTGCTGGAGCGTGAAGGCGATGACCACGACCGCGCCGGCGACGGCGGCGCCCCAGAAGGTGCGGGACGGGCGGCGGCCGGTCCGCAGCGCGGCGAGGGTGGCCGTGGTGAGCGGCAGCAGGCCGACGACGACGGCGGCGTGCGAGGTGGTGGACGTCTGCAGGGCCAGCGTCGTCAGGAGCGGGAAGCCGATGACGACACCGCCGGCGACCACCGCGAGGCCCGCCCAGTGGCGCCGCTCCGGCAGCGGCACCCGGCCGACGAGGAGGAAGGCGCCCGCGATGAGGGCGGCGAGCGTGGAACGAACCGTCACCAGGGACCAGGGGCCGAAGCTCTCCAGGCCCCAGACGGTCGACGGGAAGGTGAGCGAGAAGGAGACCACGCCGAGAACGGCGAGCAGGGTGCCGCGGCGCAGCGGGTCGACGGCGCTCGGGGCGGCGGCGCCGGTCGTGCGCGGGGCGGTGGTGGCGCTTTCGGCGGTGGCGGTGACCGCTATCGTCGAGGTGGCAGTAGCGCTATTCTTTGTTCTCATGAATGAGCGTAGCAGTGTCGCGGAGCTGGCGCAGTCCCTGCGGGGGGAGTTGAACCGCTACTCACCTGGTGGAAAGCTGCCGTCCAGCCGGACGCTCGTCGAGCGCTATCGGGTCTCTCCGGTGACCGTTACCCGCGCCCTCGCCCAGCTCGCCGCCGAGGGGCTCGTCGTCACCCGCCCCGGCGCCGGTGCCTTCCGGGCCGAGCCCCGGACCTCCGCACCCGCCACCGGGGACACCTCCTGGCAGGAGCTCGCGCTCAGCGCCGACACCGCCACCGAACTCGTGCCCCGGGCCGTCGACGCCTCCGGCGTCCTCGTCACCCTCGCCGCGCCGCCGCCCGGCGTGGTCGAGTTCAACGGCGGCTACCTCCACCCCTCCCTCCAGCCGGAGCGGGCCCTCGCCGCCGCCCTCGCCCGCGCCGGGCGGCGCCCCGGCGCCTGGGGGAGGCCGCCGACCGACGGCCTGCCCGAACTGCGCGAATGGTTCGCCCGCGAGATCGGCGGCGGCGTCACGGCCGCCGAGATCCTGATCACCGCGGGCGGCCAGTCCGCCATCACCACCGCCCTGCGCGCCCTCGCGCCGCCCGGCACCCCCGTCCTCGTGGAGTCGCCCACCTACCCGGGCATGCTCGCCGTCGCCCGCGCCGCCGGGCTCCGGCCCGTCCCCGTCCCCGCCGACGCCGACGGGGTCCGCCCCGAACTCCTCGAAGCCGCGTTCCGCGCCACCGGCGCCCGGGTCTTCGTCTGCCAGCCGCTCTTCCAGAACCCGACCGGGGCCGTCCTCGCCCCGGAACGGCGCCGCGAGGTCGTCCGCATCGCCCGCGCCGCCGGCGCCTTCGTCGTCGAGGACGACTTCGCCCGCCGCCTCGTCCACGAGGACGCGCCGCCGCTCCCCGCGCCGCTCGCCGCCGACGACCCCGACGGCGTCGTCGTCCACGTCTGCTCGCTGACGAAGATCACCTCACCCAACCTCCGGGTCGGCGCCCTGGCCGCCCGGGGCCCGGTCCTGGAGCGGCTCCGCGCCATCCAGGTCGTCGACAGCTTCTTCGTGCCCCGGCCGCTCCAGGAGGCCGCGCTCGAACTCGTCGGCTCGCCCGCCTGGCACCGTCATCTGCGCGCCGTCTGCCAGGAACTCAAGAGCCGCCGTGACGTCCTGACCGGCGCGGTAGCCCGCCGGCTGCCCGAGCTCGCCCTGCCCCACGTGCCCTACGGCGGCTACCACCTCTGGCTCCGGCTCCCCGACACCGTGCCCGAGGCCGCGCTGCTCGCCGCCGCCCTGCGGACCGGGGTCGCCGCCGCACCCGGCCGCCCCTACTTCTGCGCCGAGCCCCCCGCCGGCCACATCCGGCTGAGTTTCGCGGGTGTCGCGGGCCCCACCGAGATCGCGGAAGGGGTGCGCCGCCTGCGGACGGCCCTCGACGAGCTCACCGCCTGAACACCGGGGCCGGCCGGCGGACCCCGCCTCCCCAGGCCCCACCCCCTCCCGGCCGGTCCACCGCCCCGGCAAATTCACCTGACAAGTCCCCTCACCCCTGCAACCCTTCGGTCATGAACGACAGCACGGCCGCGGGCACCCCCGTCATGCACGGCGCGTACGAGATCTCAGCCGACCCCGAACGGATCGACGCCGCCCGCGTCCACCACTGGCTCTCCACCGACGCCTACTGGGCCGTCGGCCGACCTCGGGAGAAGCAGGACCGGGCGATCGAGGGCTCGCTCAACTTCGGCGCGTACCACCGCGGGACCGGAGAGATGGCCGCCTACGCGCGGGTCGTCACCGACTACGCCACCTTCGCCTGGCTCTGCGACGTCTACGTCGACCGTCCGGCCCGCGGCACCGGCGTCGGCACCGCCCTCGTCACCGTCGTCCGCGATCACCTGACCTCCTACGGACTGCGCCGCATCATGCTCGCCACCGCCGACGCGCACGGTGTGTACGAGAAGGTCGGTTTCACGCCACTCCAGAACCCGGACAAGTGGATGGCTCTCGGGCAGCAGTGAGCGGCTGCCCCGCAGGCCCCGGGGAATGACCCCTTGACCTGCGGCGCCTCCGGCCTCACGATCGCGGCCATGAGTCTTCGGGTGACGCTCGTCACGGCGGCACGCAGCTCCTCCCTGCTCGCCGAACGCTTCGACGACGACCGGCCACTGGACGAGGCCGGCTGGTACGACGTACAGCTCGCCGCGCCCGCCCTCATCCCGCTTGGCGCGGCCGAACTGCGCTACTGCTCCCCGACCCCGCGCAGCCGCGCCACCGGCACCGCCCTCGGCTACGCGCCCCTCGCCCAGCCCGCGCTGCGCGACTGCGACATGGGCCGCTGGCGGGGCCTGACCCTCGCCGAGGTCGCCGCCCTCGAACCGGCCGCCGTCGACGCCTGGCTCACCGACCCCCGCACCGCCCCGCACGGCGGCGAACCCCTCCTCGCCTTCATCACCCGGATAGGGAACTGGCTCGACACCCGCCCCGCCGAGGACGGCTCCATCGTCGCCGTCGCCGAACCCTCCGTCGTACGAGCCGCCCTCGTGTACGCCCTGAAGGCGCCGCCCGCCACGTACTGGAACGTCGACGTCCGCCCCCTCTCCACCGTCACCCTCACCGGCCGCCCCGGTCTCTGGCACCTCCAGCTCGACGCGGCCCTCCACTGACCCACGGCCCGCACGTCCTCCTTCCGCCTCCTTCTGCCTCTTTCCGCACCCGGCCTCCCCGCGCCGGACCCCGGAACGCCGGGCCCCGCCCGCCCTCGGCCGGCCCCTCCGCCCGCCCTCCGCGCGCCCCGGCGGGCACGTACAGGAAGAGCGGACGGCCGCGACCGGCTAGCCTGAGGGCACGATGAACCGTTTGACCACGTCATGGGGCGCCTTCGCGCTCACCCGCCACCCCGAGGACCCGCGCGACCAGCTGCGCGCCTGGGACGCGTCCGACGAGTACCTCCTCAGCCACCTGGCCGAGGCCGGTACCGACCTGTCCGGCACCGTCGCCGTCCTCGGCGACCGCTGGGGAGCCCTCGTCACCGCACTCCAGGCCGCCGGCCCCGGCGAACTCGTCCAGATCTCCGACTCCTACCTCGGAGTACAGGCCACGCGGACCAACCTCGCGCGCGCCGGAGCCGCCCCGGACGCCGTCCGGCTGCTCACCACCCAGGACCCGCCGCCCCCGCGGATCGACGTCCTCCTCGTCCGCGTCCCCAAGAGCCTCGCTCTCCTGGAGGACCAGCTGCACCGGCTCGCACCGGCCGTGCACGAGGACACCGTGATCATCGGCACCGGCATGGTCAAGGAGATCCACACCTCCACCCTCCGGCTCTTCGAGCGGATCCTCGGCCCCACCCGCACCTCCCTCGCGGTGAAGAAGGCCCGGCTGATCCACACCACGCCCGACCTCGCCCTCACGCCGCGCCCCAACCCCTGGCCGCACCGGTACGACCTTCCGGCGGACACCCCCGCGCCCGGTCTCCCCGGACTGACGGTGACCAACCAGGCCGGCGTCTTCTGCGCCGACCGCCTCGACATCGGCACCCGTTTCCTCCTCGCGAACCTCCCCGGCCACCTCGGCCGGGCCCGCGTCGCGGACCTGGGCTGCGGCAACGGCGTGGTCGGCCTCGCCATCGCCCTCCACGAGCCCGACGCGGAGCTGATCTTCACCGACGAGTCCTACCAGGCGGTCGCCTCCGCCGAGGAGAACTTCCGCACCCACGTGGGCGAGGGACGCAAGGCCCGGTTCCTCGTCGGTGACGGACTCGCCGACCTGCCCGAGGGCTCGGTGGACCTCGTGCTCAACAACCCGCCGTTCCACACCCACCAGGCCACCACCGACCGCACGGCCCGCCGCATGTTCAGCGACGCACGGCGCGCACTGCGGCCCGGCGGCGAACTGTGGGTCATCGGCAACCGGCACCTCGGCTACCACGTCACCCTGCGCCGGATCTTCGGCAACAGCGAACTGGTCGCCAGCGACGCGAAGTTCGTCGTCCTGCGCGCCGTGCGGACCGCGAACGCGTAGTCCTGTTCCGCGGGAGCGGGGCGCGGCCGGGACCTCCCGCCGCGCCCCGCCCTCATATGCCCCAGGTGCGGGAGCACAGGACGAGTCGGTACCCGTCGGGGTCGGCGACGGTGACGCCCCACTCGTCCCAGTACGGATTGTGCGCGGCCACCCGCGTCCCGCCGGCCTCGACCAGCCGCCGCACCTGCTCCTCCTCGACGGGAGCCCCCAGATAGACGACGAACAGATCGTCCACGGTCGGGGCGGGCTCCAGCGGACGCCCGGGATCGCGGGTCAGCTCGAAGTGCCAACTCCCGTCCGGCGGACCGACCATGAGCAGGTCGTGCTTGCCCGGCTCCGCGGCGGTGCTCCGCCACTGCACCTCAAGTCCGAGCCCGTCGACATAGAACCGCTCGGCGGCGGCCAGGTCCCGCGAAGGGCGGGCGACCCGTACCCGGGTCTGCGCATCGATGATCATGCCTCAAAGTTAGGCGCCGACGGCAGGCCACGCCCTCCGGGATCACCCTCCCCTTCCACGGAGTCGACCCTGAAACGAGGATCGGGGCGAACCCCTCGGCCGAACGGGTCAGCATTCGGGAAAGGCCAGGTCCAGGGCCCGAACCCGGTTCTCCCCGGTGGTGATGGTCAGGGTCACGATGCGGTCCCCGCGGAGCGTGAAAGCCACCGCGGACACCGGCCGCCCGTCGACGAACGCGACCGCTCCCAGGGAGCCGTCGACCAGCGCGGGCCGGGACACGTCCGCGAACCGCGCGAACGCCGCCGCACCCTCGGAGACCGACGGCGCGCCGTGCACCGGGCTCCGCTCGGAGTACGCGACGACGTCCGGGTCCAGGACGGCGGCCAGCACACGGGCATCACGCGCGCGTGCGGCCGCCAGGAACCGGTCCACCACGCCCCGCTGCCGCCCTGGGTCCCCCTCCGCACCTCCCGCCCCACCGCCCCGGATCCTGGCCCGCACCCGCCGGGCCAGGTGTGCCGCCTCGTCCGGTGATCCACCGGTGACACGGGCCGTCTCGTACGGGGGCAGACCGAAGACGTCGTGCAGGACGTAGGCGAGCCGTTCCTCGGCCTTGAGTGACTCCAGTACGACGAACAGCGCGAGCCAGACGGAATCGAGGGGAGACCCGCTCCCGTCCGGTGCGGCGCGGGCGCCGAGCGGGGGGTGGCCGGTCGGTCCCGGAGCGGCGGTGGTGCTGCGCGGAGGCACGGCAGGGGTGGGATCCTCCGTCCCACGGGTTCCCGCCGCGCCGTCCCCGCGCCCCTGGATCCGCCGTACGCACTCCCGCCCCACGAGAGCCGTCAGCCAGGCCCGTACCCCCGCCGCCCCCTCCTCCCGGCCGAGGCCCGCCCGCGCCGCCGCGAGCGCCCGCTCGGCCTCGTCCGTCGAGCCCGTCATCCGCAGGGCCACGCTCCGCAGGTGTTCCTCGTGGGCGTCGAAGCGTCCCGTCAGCGCGGTCAGAAAGGTGTCGTCGTGCATGGCGCCCCACTCCTCGTCGGATCCGTCACCGTGTTGACGTGGGGGCACCCGGCGATGTGACAGAGGAGCGACGGCCGCGACGGCTCAGCCCCGTACGAGCTCCCTGGCGATGCTCCGGCGTGCCCCGTCGAGCTCCGCCTCGACCTCCGCGGTCCTCGCCGGGGCGAGAACGATACGGGCGGCGACCTGCTCGCCCCGCGTCAGCCTGCGGTGGCGGAGGTGGGTCGGCGGGTGCGTGGCGTCCACCTGGTGCCCGCGCCGCTCCGCGACCCGGCGCAGCCGGTCGTACTCGCGCTCGGGCACTGCCGCCGCGTGGGCCGCGAGCCGCTCCCACAGCCCCTCGGCCGGGTCCTCGCGGCGCGCACCGCCGAGCCGGGTCCGCGCCGCCACGGACTCCCGGCGGAGTTCGCCGGCGACCCCGTCGGAGATGAGGAGCCGGTCCATCAGACCGGCCGCCGCCTCGGTGCCCGCCGCGCGGGCGGCGGCCGAGTCGGCGAGGTACTCGGCGCGCTGCGCGTCGCGCAGCGTCAGGTGTTCCAGTACGACGAGGAGGCCGTCGACGAGCAGCCTCGGGGGAGCGGTCACGAGGTTGACGAAGGTGTCCATCAGGTTCTCGGCCGGGGTGGGGGCGAGGGTGTAGCGCCAGGTGTCGAGGGAGCGGAACGCGTTGCCGACGAGGAGGGTGCGGCGGGTGTCGCCCTGGGCGTAGTGGCCGAACTCGTGGCCGAGGAGCGCGACGCGTTCCTGCGGGGACAGGATCTCCCACAGGCCCAGACCGAGGCGGAGCACGCGTCGCTGCCGCACGCCGTACGTGCTGACCGACGCGTTGGCGTCGGCGTCGACCACCACCGCGACGACCCCCGTCGTACCGACGCTCTCCGCGATCTCGTCGAGCAGGGCGAACAGCCGGGGCGCGTCCGGCCTACGCAGGACGAGCCCGTCCTCCGCGGCCTTCCTGAGGCTGCGGAACCGGGGGCGCAGCAGGACGGCGAGAGCGATCGCGACGCCTCCGAGCGCGGGCAGGAAACCCCGGCCCCAGCAGGCGACGACCAGCCACAGTCCGCCGAGGAGCAGGGCGAGGGTGACGCCGTGGACGAGCACCGCGAGCCCGAGGGCCATCCGACCGGCGACACCGCGCCGCGCCGGGCGGCCGGAGGGCTCCGTACGCTCCGCGGACCCGGCGCGGTCCACGGACCCCGCGCGGTCCGCGGCCCCCGTGCCTTCCGCGGCCCCGGCATGCTCGACGACCCCGCTACGCTCCCCGCCCCCCGTGCCCTCCATGAGTTCCGCGAGCAGCCGTTCCCCGTCGCGCCGGGCCAGGCGCCGCCGCAGCCGCTCGACCCGTCCCGGCGTCTCCTCGTCCCGCGTCTCGGGGTCCACGTTCCAGTCGCACGCGGTGCACCAGGTGACGTACCGCCCGCCGTCCGTCACCCGCGCGCCGCAGTCGGGACAGATCCGCCCCGTCGCCTGCCCCGCAACCCCGCCGGTCTCCCCAGTCCCGCTGATCTCCCCAGCCCCGGCGACCTCCGCAGCCCCCGCCACCCCTGCCGTACCCGTCATCCCGCTGTCTCCCCCTGGGCAGGCCCCCCGGCCTCGCCCCGTTCCGTGCCGATCACGCGCGCTCGTCCAGCGGAGCGCCTGCGCATTATGCAGGGCCCCCGGCTTCCCGCGCGCCCGCGTTTCGACGCACGGAAGCCGGCTCGACGAGGGGGGCGTCGAACCGGCTTCCGGGGGTGGTCGAGCGGGGTGCTCGACGGGGGTGGGTCAGTCGGTGCCGAACTCCATCGCGGCACGGTCCAGCATCTCGTCGTCGCCGGAGACCTCGCCGCGGGAGGCGATGGCCTCCGCGCCGCCCTCGGGCAGCTCGGTCATGGTGCCGATGAGACCGGTCGCGGCGGCCTGGGCGGCGCCGATGGCCGGGTTGGAGCTGCCGATCAGGCCGAGGCCCGCGTACTGCTCCAGCTTGGCGCGCGAGTCGGCGATGTCGAGGTTGCGCATGGTGAGCTGGCCGATCCGGTCGGACGGGCCGAAGGCCGAGTCCTCGGTGCGCTCCATGGACAGCTTGTCCGGGTGGTAGCTGAACGCCGGGCCCGTGGTGTCGAGGATCGAGTAGTCCTCGCCGCGCCGCAGCCGCAGCGTCACCTCGCCGGTGACGGCCGCGCCGACCCAGCGCTGCAGGGACTCGCGGACCATGAGCGCCTGCGGGTCCAGCCACCGGCCCTCGTACATCAGCCGGCCGAGGCGCCGTCCCTCGTTGTGGTACTGGGCGAGGGTGTCCTCGTTGTGGATCGCGTTGACGAGCCGCTCGTAGGCCGCGTGCAGCAGGGCCATGCCGGGGGCCTCGTAGATGCCGCGGCTCTTGGCCTCGATGATCCGGTTCTCGATCTGGTCCGACATGCCCATGCCGTGGCGGCCGCCGATGGCGTTGGCCTCCATGACGAGGTCGACGGGGGAGGAGAACTCCTTGCCGTTGATGGACACCGGGCGGCCCTGGTCGAAGCCGATGGTGACGTCCTCGGTGGCGATCTCGACCGACGGGTCCCAGAAGCGGACGCCCATGATCGGCTCGACGGTCTCCACACCCGTGTCGAGGTGCTCCAGGGTCTTCGCCTCGTGGGTGGCGCCCCAGATGTTGGCGTCGGTGGAGTACGCCTTCTCGGTGCTGTCGCGGTACGGGAGGTCGTGGGCGACGAGCCACTCCGACATCTCCTTGCGCCCGCCCAGCTCGGTCACGAAGTCCGTGTCCAGCCAGGGCTTGTAGATGCGCAGGTGGGGGTTGGCGAGGAGACCGTAGCGGTAGAACCGCTCGATGTCGTTGCCCTTGAACGTCGAGCCGTCGCCCCAGATCTGGACGTTGTCCTCGAGCATGGCCCGGACCAGCAGCGTGCCGGTGACGGCGCGGCCGAGGGGCGTGGTGTTGAAGTAGGCGCGGCCGCCGGAGCGGATGTGGAACGCCCCGCAGGTGAGTGCGGCAAGACCCTCCTCGACCAGCGCCGCGCGGCAGTCGACCAGGCGCGCGATCTCGGCGCCGTAGGTCTTGGCGCGGCCGGGCACCGAGGCGATGTCGGGCTCGTCGTACTGGCCGATGTCGGCGGTGTAGGTGCACGGGATGGCGCCCTTGTCGCGCATCCATGCGACGGCGACGGAGGTGTCGAGGCCGCCGGAGAAGGCGATGCCGACGCGCTCGCCGGCGGGCAGGGAGGTGAGGACCTTGGACATAGGAAGAGTATGCATCATCTCGCATGGTCATGCAAAGGGGGTGACGGAGGCGGCGGTGAGTGACGACGGAATCGCCGCGTCCGCTGCCGGTCCGAGGCGGCCGTGAGTGACGACGGGGTCGCCGCGTCCGCCGCCGGTCCGCCGGTGCCTCTCGCGGTTCCCATGCTCCGTGACATACGTGGCTCGCGCCCGTCGAGCGCCCCCGGCTCGGGCGTTCGGCCCCGCGCCCCGGGCGCCGGCGCTAACGTCGAGCCCATGATCGTATGGCTCAACGGCACCCACGGTGTGGGCAAGACGACGACCAGCGCGCTCGTGCGGGAGTTCATCCCGGACTCGCGGGTGTTCGACGCCGAGAAGGTCGGCGAGACGCTCATGGACATCACGCCGGGACTGCCCGCGACGGACAACTTCCAGCACTGGCCGCCGTGGCGGCCGCTCGTCGTCGAGACCGCCCGCCGCGTGCTCGACTACACCGGCGGCACTCTGGTGATGCCCATGACGGTCCTGGTCGAGGAGTACTGGCGCGAGATCAACGAGGGCCTCGCCCGCCATGCCGTTCCGGTACGGCACTTCGTGCTCCACGCCGACCGGGAGACCCTGCTCCGGCGCATCGCGGGCGACACCGTCATCGGCCCCGACTCCCCGTTCCGTCTCCACTACGTCGAGCCCTACGCCGAGGCCGCCCGCACCTGGCTGCACCGCGAGGCCGAGGTCGTCGACACCACGCACCTCACGCCCGCCGGGGCCGCGCTGCGGATCGCGGAGTCGGTCAAGGGCTGAGACCGTGAAGCCGGGGGAGCGGTGAACGGGGGCCGGGCGTGCCGGCCGCCCGCGACGCCCCCGCCCGTCGTTGCATAAAAGTGCGTGCTTGCGTATAGTCATGCCATCCATGAGGAGGGTTTCGATGACGGTACGAGTAGCAGTGGCGGGTGCGAGCGGATACGCGGGCGGAGAGCTCCTGCGTCTCCTTCTCGCTCACCCCCACGTGGAGATCGGTGCCCTGACCGGCCACTCCAACGCCGGGCAGCGGCTCGGGGGGATCCAGCCCCACCTGCTGCCGCTCGCCGACCGCGTCCTCGTGCCCACCACCGCCGACGAGCTCGCCGGGCAGGGCCGTCCGCATGACGTGGTCTTCCTCGCCCTGCCGCACGGCCAGTCCGCCGCCGTCGCCGAGCAGCTCGGACCGGACGTCCTCGTCATCGACATGGGCGCCGACTTCCGGCTCAAGGAGCCGGCCGACTGGGAGACGTACTACGGCTCCCCGCACGCCGGCACCTGGCCCTACGGCCTCCCCGAACTTCCCGGTGCCCGTGCCGCCCTCGAAGGGTCCAAGCGCGTCGCGGTGCCCGGCTGCTACCCCACCGCCGTCTCGCTCGCCCTCTTCCCCGCGTACGCCGACGGGCTCGCCGAACCCGAGGCCGTGATCGTCGCCGCCTCCGGCACCTCCGGCGCGGGCAAGGCCGCCAAGCCGCACCTGCTCGGCAGCGAGGTCATGGGCAGCATGTCGCCCTACGGCGTCGGCGGCGGCCACCGGCACACCCCCGAGATGATCCAGAACCTCAGCGGTCCGGCAGGGGAGCGGGTCACCGTCTCCTTCACGCCGACCCTGGCGCCGATGCCCCGCGGCATCCTCGCCACCTGCACCGCCGCCGCGAAGCCGGGCGTCACCGCCGAGGCCGTACGGGCCGCGTACGAGAAGGCCTTCGCGGACGAGCCCTTCGTCCACCTGCTGCCCGAGGGACAGTGGCCGGCGACGGCGTCCGTCTACGGTTCCAACGCCGTTCAGGTGCAGGTCACGTATGACGCGGGGGCGAACCGGATCATCGCGATCAGCGCCATCGACAACCTCACCAAGGGCACTGCCGGCGGCGCGGTGCAGAGCATGAACATCGCCCTCGGCCTCCCCGAGAGCACCGGACTTTCCACGATTGGAGTGGCGCCGTGAGTGTCACCGCAGCGAAGGGATTCACGGCGGCGGGCATCGCCGCCGGGATCAAGTCGAACGGCAACCCGGACCTGGCCCTCGTGGTCAACACCGGGCCCCGCCGCGCCGCCGCGGGAGTCTTCACCTCCAACCGCGTCAAGGCCGCCCCCGTCGTCTGGTCCCAGCAGGTCCTCGCCGACGGCGAGCTGACCGCCGTCGTGCTCAACTCCGGCGGCGCCAACGCCTGCACCGGCCCCCAGGGCTTCCAGGACACCCACGCCACCGCCGAGAAGGTCGCCGAGATCCTCAGCGCCCGGGGCGCGGACGTCGGCGCCGGCGAGGTCGCCGTGGCCTCCACCGGCCTCATCGGCGTCCTGCTCCCCATGGACAAGCTCCTCCCCGGCGTCGAGAAGGCAGCGGACGAACTCTCCGAGCACGGCGGCGAGAAGGCGGCCATCGCCATCAAGACCACCGACACCGTCCACAAGACCTCCGTGGTCACGAAGGACGGCCCGGACGGCTCCTGGACCGTCGGCGGCATGGCCAAGGGCGCGGGCATGCTCGCCCCCGGCCTCGCCACCATGCTCGTCGTCCTCACCACCGACGCCGACGTCGACGCCAAGGGCCTCGACAGCGCCCTGAGGGGCGCCACCCGCGTGACCTTCGACCGGGTCGACTCCGACGGCTGCATGTCCACCAACGACACCGTCCTCCTCCTCGCCTCCGGCGCCTCCGGCATCACCCCGGACCAGGACGCCTTCACCGAGGCCGTACGGGAGGTCTGCGACGACCTCGCCCGCCAGCTCATCGGCGACGCCGAGGGCGCCAGCAAGGACATCCGCATCGAGGTGGTCAACGCGGCCACCGAGGACGACGCCGTCGAGGTGGGCCGCTCCATCGCCCGCAACAACCTCCTCAAGTGCGCCATCCACGGCGAGGACCCCAACTGGGGCCGGGTCCTCTCCGCCATCGGCACCACCCGGGCCGCCTTCGAGCCCGACGCGCTCAACGTCGCCATCAACGGCGTCTGGGTCTGCAGGAACGGCTCCGTCGGTGAGGACCGCGACCTCGTCGACATGCGCTTCCGGGAGGTCACCATCACCGCCGACCTCGCCGCCGGCACCGAGTCCGCCGTCATCTGGGCGAACGACCTCACCGCCGACTACGTCCACGAGAACAGCGCGTACTCGTCATGAGCGATCCCCTGACGCCCCAGAACCCCGAGAGCACGACCCGGAAGCACACCGCGCTCCCCAAGGCCCAGATCCTCATCGAGGCGCTGCCCTGGCTGACCCGGCACAACGGCAAGACGGTCGTCATCAAGTTCGGCGGCAACGCCATGATCGACGAGGACCTCAAGGCCGCCTTCGCCCAGGACGTCGTCTTCCTGCGGCAGGCCGGACTCAAGCCCGTCGTCGTGCACGGCGGCGGCCCCCAGATCAGCGCCGCCCTCGACCGGCACGGCATCGTCAGCGAGTTCAAGGCCGGCCTGCGGGTCACCACCGAGGACGCCATGGACGTCGTACGGATGGTCCTCGCCGGCCAGGTGCAGCGCGAGCTCGTCGGGCTGCTCAACCAGCACGGCCCGCTCGCCGTCGGCCTCACCGGCGAGGACGCCCACACCATCACCGCCACCCGGCACCGGCCGGTGATCGGCGGCGAACAGATCGACATCGGCCGGGTCGGTGAGATCACCGCCATCGACACCGGTGCCATCCAGGCGCTCCTGGAGGACGGCCGCATCCCGGTCATCTCCTCCATCGCCCGCTCCCAGGACGACGGACATGTCTACAACGTCAATGCTGATACGGCGGCTGCGGCACTCGCTGCGGCGCTGGGCGCCGAGACCCTGATGGTCCTGACCGACGTCGAGGGCCTGTACGAGGACTGGCCGAACAGCGACGAGGTCATCAGCCGGCTCACCGCGAGCCAGCTGGAGAAGCTGCTGCCCGAGCTCTCCAGCGGCATGGTCCCCAAGATGGAGGGCTGCCTGCACGCCGTACGGAACGGGGTCACCACGGCCCGCGTCATCGACGGCCGGGTCCCGCACTCCATCCTGCTGGAGATCTTCACCGACGAGGGCATCGGCACGATGGTCGTGCCGGACGGACAGGGGGACTGATGAGCGGCACCGGGAACGAGCGGCTGACCCAGCGGTGGCAGGGCTCCCTCATGAACAACTACGGCACCCCCCAACTGCCCCTCGTCCGCGGCGAGGGCGCCAGGGTCTGGGACGCCGACGGCAACGAGTACCTCGACTTCGTCGGCGGCATCGCGGTGAACGCCCTCGGCCACGCCCACCCGGCGATCGTCGAGGCCGTCACCCGGCAGGTCCAGAGCCTCGGCCACGTCTCCAACCTCTTCGTCGCCGAGCCGCCCGTCGCCCTCGCCGAGAAGCTCCTCGGCCTCTTCGGCCGCCCCGGCAAGGTCTTCTTCTGCAACTCGGGCGCCGAGGCCAACGAGGCCGCGTTCAAGATCGGCCGGCTCACCGGCCGCTCCCACATGGTCGCCACCCAGGGCGGCTTCCACGGCCGGACCATGGGCTCCCTGGCGCTCACCGGCCAGCCCGGCAAGCAGACACCGTTTCTGCCGCTGCCCGGCGACGTCACCCACGTCCCCTACGGGGACGTCGACGCGCTGCGGGCCGCGGTCACCGAGGACACCGCCTTCGTCGTCATCGAGCCCATCCAGGGCGAGAACGGCGTCGTGGTCCCGCCGCCCGGCTACCTCAAGGCCGCCCGGGAGATCACCCGCGCCACCGGCACCCTGCTCGTCCTCGACGAGGTGCAGACGGGCATCGGCCGCTGCGGCCACTGGTTCGAGCACCAGGCCCACGAGGGCGTCGAGCCCGATGTCGTCACCCTCGCCAAGGGCCTCGGCGGCGGCCTCCCGCTCGGCGCGACCGTCGCCTTCGGCCCGGCCGCGGACCTCTTCGGGCCCGGCCACCACGGCACCACCTTCGGCGGGAACCCCATCGCCTGCGCCGCCGGCCTCGCCGTTCTGGACACCCTCGGCGCCGACGCGGCCCTCGACCACGTGAAGGCGGTCGGGGAGCGGCTGCGCCAGGGAATCGAGGGTCTGGGCCACCCGTTGGTCTCCCACGTCCGTGGTGCGGGCCTGCTGCTGGGTATCGTGCTCACGGAGTCCCTCGCACCGCAGGTGCAGCAGGCGGCTCAGGACGCCGGCCTCCTGGTGAACGCGCCCGCCCCCGACGTCGTACGGATCATGCCTCCGCTGGTCCTCACCGATGCCGAGGCGGACGCCTTCCTCCGGGTCCTGCCCGGAGTCCTCGACGTGGCGAACGGGCAAGGACGAACCGGAGAATGAGACGACGATGACCGACGCGCAGGAAAATGAGCACGGAGGGCCGTCCGTTCCGCAGACCCGCACCGCCCGCCACCGCAGGATCGTCGACATCCTCAACCGGCAGCCGGTGCGCTCGCAGAGCCAGCTCGCCAAGCTCCTCGCGGACGACGGGCTGAGCGTCACCCAGGCGACGCTCTCCCGCGACCTCGACGAGCTGGGCGCGGTGAAGATCCGCAACACCGGCGGCGAGCTGATCTACGCGGTGCCCAGCGAGGGCGGCTTCCGCACCCCGCAGGCACCGCTGGGCGAGTCCGCCAAGGAGGAGCGCATGCGGCGCCTCTCCGGCGAACTGCTGATCTCCGCCGAGGCCTCCGCCAACCTGGTGGTCCTGCGGACCCCGCCGGGCGCCGCCCAGTTCCTGGCGTCGGCCATCGACCAGGCCGAACTCCACGCGATCCTCGGCACGATCGCGGGCGACGACACCCTGCTCCTCATCAGCCGCGACCCCTCGGGCGGCCAGGCCCTGGCGGACCACCTGCTCCGCCTGGCCCAGAAGGACCGCTGAGGCCCACCGGGGAGCGGCCGCCCGGGACCGGGCACCGCGCTCCCCGGCGTCGGCCGGGTCAGCAGCCGCTGACCGGAGCCAGGGACACCAGGGCCGTGTGCGGCACCACGCGCAGGGTCTTCGCCGCACCCCGCCCTGTCCGTATCGCCGTGCCGTGCGGGTCGGCGCCCACCAGCTCCCCGCACAGCTCTTCGTACGGGGTGCTGAGCCGGACCGTGTACGGGGCGGGCGCCGGTGTCGCCGACCAGACGACACAGGTCGCGGCGACGGCCAGTGCCGGACCCGCCACACCGCAGACGGCCGCCCAGCGGAGCCGGTGTCTCACCCGCCGTACCTCCTCGGAGGTCCAGCGCCGCAGGGCTTGGCCGCCGAGGACGATCTCCCGTTCCGGACGGCCGTGGGACGCCCTGACGGCGAGGAGCGCCCCGCAGACCAGGACGACGAAGGCCGAGAGCACCAGGGCCGCCGCCCACCGGGCGGTGGCGTCCGGGAGGCCGGACAACTGGTCCTGCCCCTTCACGACGGTGAGGACGCCGAGGAGCGCGGTCAGCCCGGCCAGTCCCGTACGCCAGCCCTCGGCCTGGCGCCGCAGCTCGGGCAGCTGACTGAACTCCAGGTCGCGGGCGAGCTCCGCCCAACGCCGGTCGGAACGTGCCGTCATGACGCCGCGTCTCCTGCCCGCTGTGCCGGGTCGGCCGGGTGCGTGAGCGCGGTCCGCACCCGCCAGTCGGCACCGCACCCGACGAACACCGCGTCCGGCGGCATCGACGGATGGGGATGCCCGCACTCGCAGAACAGGACCTCGCTGCCGACCACGTCCGGGACGCCCTCGGACCCCCGGGAACGGAACGGCCAGGGCGCCTTCGTGCCGGCCCCCGGCATCCCGTACGCGTACTCCGACACCGTCCCCCCGGCGCAGCGCGGGCAGACGCCGGCGACCGAGACGGTGCGGCCGTCGGGCGCCACCCGCTGGGTGAAGACGAGCGGCAGCTCCCCGAGGGAGATCTCCGCGTACGGCAGTTCGGCGTCGTGCGGGGCCGCGGGGAGTTCAGTCACCTGCGTCGACTCCTTCCAGGAGGTTCGGCGTGCTCGATGCGGTCGCATCGCTGTGTGCGTCCGGTGCGTCCGGTGCGTCCGGTGCGTCCGGTGCGTCCGGCGCGTCCGGTTCGAGGGTGAAGAGCGGTGCCCAGAGCCGGAGGCGCTCCGCCGTCCACGCCTCGCTCTCGCCCGCGGCGCGCGCCGCGAAGGCGATCCGCTCCGCGTCGACCCGGCCGCGCAGGCCGGGCAGCATGCCGTCGCCGCGCTCGGACAGGACGATCAGGTCCTGCCAGAGGGGCACCACGCCGGACACCTCCGACAGGCGGGGCGGCGGGGACCCCCACGACGGCGCGCCCAGCGCGAGACAGGGCCCGAGACGCCGCCACGCGGTGCCGATGTCCTCGCCGAGGCGGGCGGCGACGCTCACGAGGTCGAGCGGGCCGAGCGGCTCCCCCTCGGGGGAGACATGGTGCTCCGGGTCGAGTGCGGCGACGTCCGCGTCCGTCGGTACGCCCGTCGAGAGGGCGGCCACCTGCGCCTCGGTCAGCGCCGGGACCAGCGCACCGAGCGCGCGCAGTGGTGCGAGACGGAGGTAGGCCTCGCGGAGTCCGAGCCCCAGGGACCGCGCGTAGCGTGCGAGCCGGACACCGGTCAGCGGGATCCAGTGCGGCGGCTCGAACCACTCGCCGTCGAACTCGTCCCCGTCGTCACCATGGCCGACCAGGGCCAGGCCGGCTTCCCAGTCGGGCCGCAGCCCCTCGAGCCCGGCGGGGAGCGGCGGGACGGTCAGACCCACCTTCTTCGCCTCCCTGCGGGCCTTCTTCCACGTACTGCCCAGCGGCGACTTCAGCACGATGCCCGCGGAGAAGAGGACCTCCTCGGTGGGGAGGACCGGGTACTCGTTTCCCCAGGAGGGGTCCTGGCCCGAGAAGAGGCACCGTTCCGTGAGCGAGAAGCCGTCCCAGGCCCTCAGCAGATCACCGGCCGGGGGCACCTCGAAGCCCGCCGTCGCCAGGTCCTCGACGAGGTGCGCGAGCTCCTTCCGGTCGACGGCGTTCGGGGTCAGGAGCGCCAGGTCCCTCAGAGTCAGGCCGAGTTCGGGGCGGACGCCCGCACTCCGGGCGAAGGCGAGCACGCGAGAGGCCTCCGACTCCAGGTGGATCCCCTTCCAGGCCTTTCCGCGGTACCGGCGGTGATGTCGCCATCCCAGGTGGGCTGCCCAGCGGGCCAGTTCCTTCTCGGCAGCGCGCAGCGTGCTGTCGCAGCGCTCGGCGTGCTCGATCGTGGCGGCCCAGGTGAGCTCGGGGACGCCGTCGTCGTCCTCCCTGACGTAACCCTCCAGGAGGGCGGCGATGTCGTGGGGCACCTCGCACCACCGTGCGACCTCCTGGGCGGAGGGAACCGTCCAACCCAACCACGCGAAGTCCGCCATCCGGGCCCGCAGCGCGAGCGGGTCCGTACCGAGCCGCCGTGCGGC
Source organism: Streptomyces sp. Root1304 (assembly GCF_001426405.1). Taxonomy (GTDB): domain Bacteria; phylum Actinomycetota; class Actinomycetes; order Streptomycetales; family Streptomycetaceae; genus Streptomyces. The sequence goes on from NZ_LMEP01000025.1 coordinate 336,113, forward strand.
GCGTTCCACGTCCCAGGGCCATCGCGCGCGGCGCCAGGTTCCCTCCTCCTCGACGTACAGCGCCTGGAGATCGCTCTCGCCGCACACATGGTCCCGGTGGTGCGGCGGAACGACCGGCAGCGGACGGTCGAGGAACGGGGCGTACCGGGAGCACCGGTCCCTCAGCTCGCCGAGGGGCCGGCACAGCTCGGCCGAGGCACGCACGAGACCGCCGAAGTCCTCGGGCGCGTGCCGGTAGGAGTCCCTGGCCGGATTCCCCCACTGGCGCGAGGTGTCCTTCCCCATCAGGCCGATGACGATCTTCCAGTCGTCCCAGCTGGGGATCCAGTCGAGATCCCCGCCGCCCAGGACGGGGGGCGGGGCGAGCCGGGCGTGGGCCACCCGCATCGCCCGGGCGGCGCGCAGGACCGTCGCCACCGTGACACCGCGCGAGCACGCGGCCTGGACGGCGGTGCGCCAGTCAGGAGTCACCGTCGCCACGACATCCGCCCAGCCGGGTTCCGGCACCGGATAGCCCGTGAGCGACGCCGGGACCGCCTCGTCCCGGCAGAGGTACGGCTGTTCTAGGGCCACGGCGCGCCACGGGCGGGTGTAGGCCCAGCGGTCCCTGTCCCGGTAGTGGACAGGTGCCCTCTTCAGGACCTGGGCGTCCCAGCGGAACCAGCCCAGGGCGTCCAGGGAGGAATCGGACGTCCAGGCCTCCCGCCGAGCCCACAGGTTCCGGCCCTGCCAGACCTCCCAGATCTGGCGTGCCGCCGACGGCTCCTGCGCTTCCAGCGACCAGAGCCAGTCGAAGGTCAGTTCCGGCCAGCCCGCGAGTGCCTCCGCTCCTTCGCGGTGCATGGAGCGGGCCCAGCGCCGGTCGTAGGACGTGAGCTGCTTGCGGTTGACGCTCAGTTTCCCGGCGTGCTTCCCGGTCAGGTTGAGCACGTAGCCGAACGGCTGCTGGTCGGTGGCGATCCCGTCGCAGAGCACCGCGCCCTTGCCGGGCACCCACCACAACACGCCGGGCACGGCCTCGACGGTCCTGCCGGGCTCGGGGTCGAGCTGGAGGCGTCCCGGGTGCCAGTGGTGGCTGTACCCCGAGGCGTCGCGCACACGCAGGTCGAACTCGCTGACGAGGACGAGACCCCGCAGGGTCGCCACGCACGACAGGGTCGTCGCCCGGGCCGTGTTCCGGAGGTACAGGCGCACCCGCGTACCGCCCTCCGGCAGCCCGGAATCCGCGGGACCGGTCTCCTGGATGCGGAAGAGGCTGCCGCTGCTGGAGATGTCGACCCGCAGGGCCCGGTGGGCCAGGCCGCCTTCCGGGGTGACCGCGCGGGTGACGATCGACATCTCGTCGGCCAGCATGAAGTAGCTGAAGACCCCGATGCCGAAACGGCTGTTGGGGTAGAGGCGCAGGGTCCGGTCGTGCCGCAGCCAGGCCGCCTGCTCGCGGCGGAAGGAGCGTGTCTGCCCGAAGCGGCGGCCGGCCCGGGTGAACGTGTGGGTGAGCTGCTCCACGTCCATGCCCACGCCGTTGTCACGGCATTCCACGTACGGGCCGCGCTCGTCCTCGCCCGCCTCCACGGAGATACGGCCCTCCCAGGCCGCCGGCTCGCAGTTCCGGCTGCTCAGGTACCGACGGCGCATGGCCCGGTAGCGGCAGGCGTCCATGGCGTTCTGGTACAGCTCGCGCAGGGCGAGGCCCGGTTCGTTGTCGTAGAGCCGTTCCCCCATGAGGAGGTCGCGGACCTCGGTCTGGGCCAGGCTGAACCGCAGCAGGGGCACGTCGTAGGCCGCCTCCCGGCCGTTCGCCGCGGGCCGCAGCGAGCGGTCCGTCACCCGCTCGGGCACCCCGTCGAGGAGCGCGGCCCGGTCCTGGGGGAGGTGCTGGGCGGACTCCCGCAGCGCGCGGGCCAGTTCGTCGGCCTGCTCGACCGTGCCGGTGAGCGCCGCGTGCGTCGCCGGGTGCGTACAGGCGAGGTCCAGGTGCAGCCCGCGGGCGTCCCGGTCCCAGGCCGCCGTGCGGGCGGTGTCGACGAGGTCCGCCGGGGTCACGGGGTCCGAGACGGCCAGGTGTTCGGCGATCACCTCGGGCAGCGTGCGCACGTCCACGGACAGGACGGCGGCGAGCCGCGACAGGGCCGCGAGCTCCCGCACCCGGAGCGTCTGGTGGCCGCCCGGCAGCGGAATCCTGGCCGGCTTGTCCGCCGCAGGGCCCTCGGGCGCGCCCAGGGTGATGCCCGCAGCGACCGTGCACAGGGCCCGCGCGAGGGCGTCCACCCGGCCGTTGCCCGGGGCGTCGCCCAGGAGCGCGGCGGCCAGCGGCCCGGCCTCGGTGGCGGGGACGGCCACCTCGTCGGTCTCGAAGAGCTCCGCGATCCACCGGTGCACCAGCCAGAGCACGATGTCGTCGGTGTCCTGCGGCGTCCCCGACCGCCGGGAGGCGGACAGCTTCCTCATGAGAGGGGGATGGTGCTCGGTGACCTGCTCGTAGTGCCGTCGCCGCCCGTCACCGTCGTCCGGATGGTGCGTCCGGTGGGGGAAGACGTCGTGCGCCTGGCTGAGCCGGCGCGCCCAGGCGGCCTCGTGGAGGAAGGGCGCGGCGACGAGCGCGGCGGCCTCGACCTCGGACAGTTCCACCGAGGCGGGCAGGAGACCGGGCAGTCGGTGGAGGAGGAGACGTACGGGGAAGGAGTCGTCGGCCCATGGGTCGGGCATCCGTTCCCAGGCCTGGTGGACCACCGCCGCACAGGACTCGGCGAGGGTGACCAGCTGCTCCCGGAGCCTGCCGGTCCGGTCAGGGTCGCCGGCGCCGACCCGCTGCCACACCTCGGTGTCGCGGGCGGCCTCCCGCCAGGCCTCCAGGAGCGGGCGGCCCTCGCAGACCACCGCGGTCCGGGCCTCGGCCTCCAGCTCGGAGCCGTAGCGCACCTGGGGCTCCTGGCGTTCCCTGAGGTGCCGGTGGGCCCCGCGCAGGGTCTGCCGCTTCGTCGCCTCGTAGACCTCCTCCACCGTCCGGGCCGGGGTCAGCGGGCCGAGCGCCTCGGCGAGCGCCAGGGTGAAGAAGCTGCCCTCGGGGGTGCAGCCGGCGCGCTGACCCGCGGCGCACGAGGTCATCAGGACGAACCGGCCGGAGGGCTGCCCCTTGAGGATGCTGCTGCCGAAGAGCGGCCCCGACGTGTCGGGACCGCCTCGGCAGGCGTCGATCAGCCAGAGGACCGTTCCCGCGGCGCACGCGGCCAGGGAGGGGCTGATGTCGGCGGGGAGGAGCGTGTCGACATAGGGCCGGAGCCAGGTGTCGTCGTGCGGGGCCCGCGCGTCGTGGGGGACCAGGTAGTCGGCGTCGCCGATCCGGACGCCGTGCCCGGAGAAATGGATGAGAAGAGTGCCGTCCGGCGGAACGTCACGGGACACCTCGTGGATCCGGGTGCCGATGTCGGCGCGCGTCGCGTTCCACAGGGTCACCACGTCGTACCCCGAGGCGCGCAGGGCGGCCCCGAGCTCCCGTTGGTCGGCGGCGGCGGCCTCCTCCAGGGCGTCGAAGCGGTGTCCGGCGTCCGGTGTGCTCGCCACGGCGATCAACAGAGCGGTGCGGTGTCCTGCCATTCCCATCCCCCCTCACAGCAGAACACCATGCTCGCACCGGGGTCTGACAGCGGGAGGTCTCCCGGGCCGCGGAGCCCTGCTGACGTGGCCTCGGCGCCGGGTGTCCGCGCCGGGTGTCCGCGTCGGGCCGCCCCGCGTCGGGCCTATCCGGCGGGCTGCGGCGGCAGGGGGAGCGGCAGTGCGGGCAGGCCGTCGAGGCTGGTCCCGATGTGGTCCTTGCGCTCGCAGTACGCGTTGAACTCCTCGTCCGTCTTCCGGTTGAAGTACTCGGCGTGCATCGACCGGTCCTCCCGGTACTCCATCAGCGGGACGGCGAACCCGCAGGCGTCGCTGACCCGCCGCGCCCGTACCACGACGATCGCCCGCGCGCTGCCCTGCCCCTCGACGGCCTCGGCCGGGAACCGTGCGAAGAGCTCGGGCCAGCGGGGATCGTCCCGGAGCACGGCCTCCCCGGTCCCGTGCACCCGCACCACGGTCGGCGGGCCGGAGAAGGCCGTCCACATGAGGGTGATGCGTCCGTTGCCCGGCTCCCGCAGATGCGCGACCGTCTCCGCGCTGCTGCCGCCGAAGTCGACATAGGCGAGCGTCAGCTCGTCGAGCACCACGAGCGTTCCGCGGCGACCCTTGGGGGAGAGGTTGACGTGACCGTCGCCGTCGAGCGGCGCGGTGGCGGTGAAGAAGACCGGCTGCGCCTCGATGAAGGCACGGAGCCGCCCGTCTATATGTTCATACGTTTTTCCCATGATCCGGATTCTCCACCCTCGCCGTGCGGCCGGGTGGCGCGTCTCGACCGGTGGTCCGACCGGCCGGTGGGGCAGATTGACGAATCATGCGGTGGACTGCATACTCATGCATGAGACGTGGTCGCAAGGTGGAGGAGCAGTAGCTGTGAGCAGCAACAACGGTGACGTCCGGCTCTGGGGTGGACGGTTCGCGGACGGTCCCGCCGAGGCGCTGGCGAAGCTGTCCGCGTCGGTCCACTTCGACTGGCGCCTCGCGCCGTACGACATCGCCGGCTCCCGCGCCCACGCGCGCGTGCTGCACAAGGCCGGACTGCTCACCGAGGACGAGCTGACCCGGATGCTCGCCGGGCTCGACCTGCTGGAGGCGGACGTCGCCGACGGCTCCTTCGTCGGCACCATCGCCGACGAGGACGTCCACACCGCCCTGGAGCGGGGCCTCCTGGAGCGCCTCGGCCCGGACCTCGGCGGCAAGCTGCGCGCCGGCCGGTCCCGCAACGACCAGGTCGCCACCCTCTTCAAGATGTACCTGCGCGACCACGCCCGGATCATCGGCGGCCTCGTCGCCGAGCTCCAGGACGCCCTGGTCGGCCTCGCCGAGGCCCACGCGGACGTCGCCATGCCCGGCCGTACGCACCTCCAGCACGCCCAGCCCGTGCTGTTCGCGCACCACGTCCTGGCCCACGTCCAGTCCCTCTCCCGGGACGCCGAGCGGCTGCGGCAGTGGGACACCCGGACGGCGGTCTCCCCGTACGGCTCCGGCGCCCTCGCCGGTTCCTCCCTCGGGCTCGACCCGGAGGCGGTCGCCAAGGACCTCGGCTTCGAGCGCGGCTCCGTCGGCAACTCCATCGACGGCACGGCCTCCCGTGACTTCGTCGCCGAGTTCAGCTTCATCACCGCGATGATCGGGATCAACCTGTCCCGGATCGCGGAGGAGATCATCATCTGGAACACGAAGGAGTTCTCCTTCGTGACCCTGCACGACGCCTTCTCCACCGGGTCGTCGATCATGCCGCAGAAGAAGAACCCGGACATCGCCGAGCTGGCCCGGGGCAAGTCCGGCCGCCTCATCGGCAACCACACCGGACTGCTCGCCACCCTCAAGGCGCTCCCGCTGGCCTACAACCGGGACCTCCAGGAGGACAAGGAGCCGGTCTTCGACTCCTGCGACCAGCTGGAGATCCTGCTTCCGGCCTTCACCGGCATGATGGCCACGCTCACCGTCAACCGGGAGCGCATGGAGGAGCTGGCCCCGGCCGGCTTCTCGCTCGCGACGGACATCGCGGAGTGGCTGGTCAAGCAGGGCGTGCCGTTCCGGGTGGCGCACGAGGTGGCCGGCGAGTGCGTGAAGGTCGCCGAGGCCGAGGGCAAGGAGCTGGACGAGCTCACGGACGAGCAGTTCGCCAAGATCTCCGAGCACCTCACCCCCGAGGTCCGCACGGTCCTCAACGTCCCCGGCGCCCTCGCCTCCCGCGACGGCCGGGGCGGCACCGCCCCCTCCGCCGTCGCCACCCAGCTGGTCGAGGTCAAGGCGGACCTGGTGATCCAGCACGCCTGGGCCACCGCCAAGAAGTAGCCCCCGGCGTCCCGCCGTCGCCTCGGAACGTCACAGCGCCGCCGCCCACTCCCCGAGCGCGTCGAAATCCGGCCGGATCAGTCCGATCCGGGGATCGACGTGCAGGAGCAGGGCGGCGGCGAGGTGGTTCCGCTCCACGTACTCGTGGTCGTACGAGGTGATGTCGTCGTCGACCCAGGCGAACGGCCGCCCGGCCGCGTACTCCAGGATGTACTGCGTCTTCCAGAAGGTCCCGCGAGGGGCCTTTCCGTGCATCGTGGGCCAGTCGATGAACGGCAGCTCGGGCAGCCCGAGACGGGGGCCGATCCAGTCGTTCGCCTCGCCCTTCCAGGTCGTCGCCCAGACCAGCTCGTACGCCTCGGCGAGCGCGAGCAGCTCGTCGCCGTGCGCCGGATTCAGCCAGACCCGCAGCGGCTTCGTCTCGAACCATCCGCCGGGCCGCATCCGGTGCGTCGTGTACCCCTCGGGGCGCCGCTCGCGCTGCGCCGCGTACGGATTCAGCGGCCCGTCGACGTCGATCAGCAGCAGTGGCTTCGTCATGTTCACAGGATTCCGTTCCCGCCCATGGTGAGGCGTCGATTTATCGAATGAGACATTGATGTCTCATTCGGTGTATGCTCGTCTCATGTCAGTCGATCGCATCCAGGTGCTCCGTGCCGCAGCCGCCCTGCTCACCCGCAAGGCGACCGCCACCATGGACGAGGTCGCCCGCGCCGCCGGGATCGGCCGGGCCACGCTGCACCGGCACTTCGCCGGGCGGGACGCCCTGGTGCGGGCGCTCGAAGAGCTGGGCCTGCAGGAGCTGGAGGCGGCCCACGACCGGGCCCGCACCGGCGAAGGGCCCGCCGACGAGGCCGTACGCCGGCTCGTCGCCGAGGTCGAGCCCGTCGCCCCGCTGCTCTCGTTCCTCGTGACCGAGAACCAGCTCTTCGAGGGCGACCAGCAGAACGAGGGCTGGGAACGCCTCGACGCCCGGGTCTCCGCCCTCTTCCGGCGCGGCCAGGAGGAAGGCGTCTTCCGGATCGACCTGACCCCCGCCTGGCTCACCGAGGCCTTCTACGGGCTCATCGGTTCCGGCGCCTGGGCCGTGCAGGACGGCCGGGTCGCCGCCAAGGACTTCCAGTACATGATCGTCGAGCTGCTGCTCGGCGGAGCGCGCAGGAGCGTGGAGAAGTGACCACCAGTACCGTCAGGGACACCGGACATACCGAGGGCGTGCGCGGCGGCCCCGGCCGGTGGCTCGCCCTGTCCGTCCTCGTCCTCGCCGTCCTCCTCGTGGCGGTCGACGCCACGGTGCTCGGACTCGCCACCCCCTTCCTCTCCGAGGACCTCGAGCCCACCGGCACCCAGCTGCTCTGGATCGGTGACGTCTACTCCTTCGTCATCGCCGGACTCCTGGTCTCCATGGGCAGCCTCGGCGACCGCATCGGCCGCAAGAAGCTGCTGCTCATCGGCGCCACCGCCTTCGGTGCCGTCTCCGTGCTGAACGCCTACGCCACCAGCCCCGAGATGATGATCGTGGCCCGCGCGCTGCTCGGCGTCGCCGGTGCCACCCTGATGCCGTCCACCCTGGCGCTCATCCGGAACCTGTTCCACGACGCGCGCGAGCGCAGCCTCGCGATCGGCATCTGGGGCGCCATGGCCTCGGCCGGCGCCGCCGTCGGTCCGGTCGTCGGCGGTTTCCTCCTGGAGCACTTCTGGTGGGGCTCGGTCTTCCTGATCAACCTGCCCGTCATGGCCGTCCTCGTGATCGTCGGCATCAAGCTGATCCCCGAGTCGAAGAACCCGAACCAGGGCCCCTGGGACCTGCCCAGCGTGCTGCTCTCCCTCGTCGGCATGATCGGCATCGTCTACGCGATCAAGGAACTGGCCTCCAAGGGCCCGTCCCTCGACGCGGGGCTCGCCGCCCTCCTCGGCGTGGGCGCCCTGACCTGGTTCGTCCGCAGGCAGCTGACCCTGCCCACGCCGCTCCTGGACATGCGCCTGTTCCGCCACCGGGGCTTCTCGGGCGCCGTCCTCGCCGACCTGCTGACGATCCTGGGCCTCTCCGGCCTGGTGTTCTTCCTGTCCCAGTTCTTCCAGCTGGTCCAGGGCCGCCAGCCGCTGGAGGCCGGTCTCGCCGAACTCCCCGCCGCCGTCGGCGCGGTCACGGCCGGTCTGATCGCGGGTCTCGTGGCCCGGCGCTTCTCCGTACGGTCCGTGGTGGCCGGCGGTCTCGCGGCGGTCGGCCTCTCCCTGGCCGCCCTGACGACGATCGACCAGCACACCGGCTATCCGGTGCTCGGTGCCGCCCTGCTCGTCGTCGGTGCGGGCGCGGGCTTCGCGTTCACCGTCACCGCCGACGTGATCCTCTCCAGCGTCCCGAAGGAACAGGCCGGTTCGGCCTCCGCGGTCTCCGAGACCGCGTACGAACTGGGTGCCGCGCTCGGCATCGCCGTCCTGGGCTCGATCGTGACCGGAGTCTACCGGGGATTCGCCACCCCGGCCGGTGTCCCGTCCGAGGTCGCTTCGGCCGCCCACGAGTCGCTCGGCGGCGCGGCCGAGGCCTCCCACGCCCTGGCCCCGGAGACGGCGACGGCCCTGATGTCGGCCGCCCAGGAGGCCTTCGTCGACGGTCTGCGGATCGCGGCAGGCGTCGGCGCGGTGGTCCTCCTGGCGACGGCGGTCGCCGCCTGGTTCCTGCTCAAGGGCCAGAAGCTGGAGGACGGCGTCGAGCACTGACGCCCCCGCGGCACGAGCGGAAACGCGAAGGTGCCCCGTACGGCCGTCCGGCCGTACGGGGCACCTTCACACGTGTACGGGGTTACGCGGCCTTCGCCTTCGTGGCGTACATGTCCACGTACTCCTGCCCCGAGAGCCGCATGACCTCGGCCATCACCGAGTCCGTCACCGCCCGCAGCACATAGCGGTCGCGGTCCATCCCGTCGTACCGCGAGAACTCCATCGCCTCGCCGAAGCGGACCGTCACCCGGCCCGGACGCGGGAAGCCCGAGCCGCCCGGCTGGATCTTGTCGGTGCCGATCATCGCGAACGGGATCACCGGCGCGCCCGTCATCAGGGTCAGCCGCGCGATGCCCGTACGGCCCCGGTACAGCCGGCCGTCGGGGGAGCGGGTGCCCTCCGGGTAGATCGAGAAGATCTTGCCCTCCTCCAGCACCCGGCGGCCGGTCATCAGCGCCGCGACACCGCCGCGGCCGCCGTCCCGGTCCACCGGGATCATGCCGACGCTGGTGAAGAACCAGGCCATCGCCCGGCCCTTGATGCCCTTGCCCGTCACGTACTCGTCCTTGCCGATGAAGTAGACCGGACGGTCCAGGCAGATCGGCATGATCATCGAGTCGATGAAGGTCAGGTGGTTGCCCGCGAGGATGACGGGACCGGTCCCCGGAATGTTCTCGGCGCCCTCCACGCGGGGGCGGAACATCAGGCGCATGACCGGCCCGAGCACTGCCTTGATGATCGCGAGACGGGACAACGGTTCCTCCGGTGGGACGCGGGTCAGTCGAGCTGACGGTGCAGCTGAGGACGATACTCGCGGGTCACCTCCACGCGCACATCGGGTTCACCGAGTGGATACGCAGTGTTGACGTGTGTTTCCGCCATGTTCCGCCGAGGTCTGCCGCCCGTAGGGCCCCGGTGCCTAGCGTCGGGGACACCCGTCGACAGGTGCGGGACACCACACAGGAGGACACCACATGACCCAGGGCGAACGCCGGACCCCGGCGCGGCGGACGGTTCTCGGAGCGGCGGGCGCCACCGTCCTCGGCGCCTCCGCGTCCCTCGCGGCCGGCACGGGCACGGCACAGGCCGCCGAGCCGGGGACCACCGGCGCGGCGCACGGCCGCGGGCGCGGCTACCGCTCCCTCCCGGTCCCCACCGTCATCGCCCACCGCGGCGCCAGCGGCTACCGGCCCGAGCACACCCTCGGCTCGTACCGGCTCGCCCTCGACCTCGGCGCCCACGTCATCGAGCAGGACCTCGTCCCCACCAAGGACGGGCACCTGGTCTGCCGCCACGAGAACGACATCACCGGCACCACCGACGTCGCCGACCACCCCGAGTTCGCGTCCCGGAAGACCACCAAGACCGTCGACGGCACCGCCCTCACCGGCTGGTTCACCGAGGACTTCACGCTCGCCGAGCTCAAGACCCTGCGGGCCAAGGAGCGCATTCCGGCCACCCGCCAGGAGAACACCCTGTACGACGGCCGCTGGACCGTCCCCACCTTCGAGGAGGTGCTGCGCTGGGCCGAGGACGAGGGCCGCCGCCGGGGCCGCGAGATCTGGCTGCACGTCGAGACCAAGCACCCCACGTACTTCCGCTCCCTCGGCCTCGGCCTGGAGGAACGGCTCGCCAAGCTGCTCCGCCGGTACGGACGCCACCGCGCGAACTCCCCGGTCTTCCTCCAGTCCTTCGAGCCGAGCAGCATCCAGCGCCTCGCGCGGCTGGTGGACGCGCCCGGCGTGGTCCTGCTCTCCGGCGCGAGCAGCCGCCCCTGGGACTTCGTCCGGGCGGGGGACCCGCGCACGGTCGCCGACCTGGTCACGCCCGAGGGCCTGCGCTGGATCGCCTCGTACGCGCGGGGCATCGGCCCCACCCTCGACCTGGTCATCCCCAAGGACGCGAGCGGCCGCCTCGGCGACCCGACGACCCTGGTCCGGGACGCGCACGCGGAGGGTCTGATCCTCCACCCGTACACCCACCGCAACGAGAACAGCTTCCTGCCCGCGGACTTCCGCCGGGGCACGGACCCGACGGCGTACGGCGACGCCTTCGGGTCCCTGAAGCGGTACCTGGAGACGGGCATCGACGGCATCTTCGCCGACAACCCGGACACCGCGCTGCTCGCCGCCGCGGACCTCGACGCCCGCGGCTGACCGACCGCGACGACAGAGCAGGACGACAGAGCAGGACGAGCGAGCAGGACGACCGAGCAGGGCGGGTGTGCGGGCCCGAAGAACGGGCCCGCACACCCCCCTCCCGGGTGGTTTGAGCCCCGTACCGCAACCACGCCCGCGTACCCCGACATCGTGCCGGTCATGACCACCCCCGGCACCACCCCCGCCCACGAGGCCGCCCCCACCGCAGCCCCCGCCCCCGCCCCCGCCCGGGAGACCGACCCCGGGCTCCTCGCCGCCCTCGCGCCGCTGCTCGCCGCCGAGTCCGACGCCGAGGCGCCGGCCGCGGGCGTCGACCCGGGCGACCTCGAACAGGCCGTCTGGCTCCGTCTCCTGGAACAGCTCCAGGAGACCGGCACCGCCCCCGAGCGGCCCGCCGAATGGCTGCGCAGGGCCGTCAGGGCGGAAGCCCGCCGGGCCCGCCGGACCAGCGACCGCGAACGCCCGTACCGCGACGAGCCCGTCCACGAACCGGCAGGCGCCGAGCCGCACGGCTCCCCGGAACACTCCCTGATGGCCGCCGAGGGCCGCCGCACCCTGCGCGCCGCCGTCACCCGGACGCCGGGCCGCTGCCCCCGGGTGCTGACCGCGATGCTCGACCCCGAGGACCCCACCTACCGGGAAATCGCAGGAGAGTTGGGTATCTCACAGGGCAGTCTGGGGCCGATGCGTTCCCGTTGCCTGGGATGCCTGCGCAGAATGCTGGCGGCAGAGGTTCCCGCCCCCGGCCGACGGGGAAGGGTGCGGTAAACCGATGATCGACCAGATGAGCGGGAGGCGTGCACACATGGGCCTGAGCGTGACCATCTCAGCAGCGGACGTGCGGGACGCGGAGCACATCCTGAAGCTGCAGTACCTCTGCTACCAGAGCGAGGCGGAGCTGTACGGGGACTGGTCCATCGAACCGCTCACCCAGTCCCTCGACGCCCTGCGCGCCGAACTGGACGAGGGGCACGGGCTCGTGGCCCGGCTCGGTGACGAGGTCGTGGCCTCCGTACGGGCCCGCCTCGACGAGGACGGCACGGTACGGATCGCCAAGCTGATCGTCCACCCGCGCATGAGGCGGCACGGCCTCGGCGGCCGGCTCCTCGACGGCATCGAGCGCCACTTCGCCGAAGCCGCCCCGGCGACCGCGTCCGCGAAGCGCTTCCAGCTCTTCACCGGCCACCGCAGCGAGGGCAACCTGCGGCTCTACCGCAGCAAGGGGTACGCCCAGGTCGGCACCCGCGAGGTGGGGACCGGGCTCACCCTGGTGACCCTGGAGAAGGCCGCCTGACTCAGGCGCCCGGGGCCCCGGTACGCGACCGGCGCAGCCACCAGATGCCGGTCAGCGGCAGCAGCACCGGGATGAAGAGGTAGCCGTAACCGAAGTCCGACCAGACCGTCGCGTCAGGGAAGGCGGACGGCTCCACGAGCGTCCAGGTCCCGACGATCAGCACGCCCGCGAGCTCGGCGGCGCAGCACACCAGCGCCGCCCTGCGGGCCTTCTCGCCGCCGCGCACCAGCGTGTACGTGATGAAGACGTAGACGACCGCCGCCACCGCCGACAGGGAGTACGCCAGCGGCGCCCGGTCGAACTCGGAGGCGATCTGGTAGATCGAGCGCGAGACCGCGCCGACCGACATCACGCCGTACAGCCAGACCAGCAGCATGCCGGGGCCCGTGACGAGCCTGGTCTTCCCGCCCGGCGCGGTCTGCTCCGGCGTCTCCCGCGTCCCGGTCATGGTCAGCCCACCGTCCAGATGTCGTAGAGACGCACTTCGAGCACGGCCAGGACGACCGCTCCGGCGGCCACCGTGGCCGAACCCCACCGGCTGCGCTCCGCGAGCGACATGAATCCGGCGATGGGCACCGCGCACAGCGCCCCGATCAGATAGGCGACGAAGATCGTCGCCCCCTCCTCGGCCTTCTCGCCGCGCGCCAGCTGCACGATCCCGACGATCAGCTGGACCACGACGAGGAAGGTCACCACGGCCATGCCGATGAAGTGCCAGTCCTTGGTCGGCTGGTCGCGGAGGGCGGCGTAGCCGCACCAGGCGGCGAGGGCGAGCGCGGCCACGGAGACCGCGACCGTCAGGACGTCAAGCATGCGCCCGAGGGTATTACGGCCGGAAGGGCCCGATGCGCCCGCCCCCTGCCGTCACCGCCCCCGCCCTCTGCCCTTGCCGAGCCCGCCCCCTGCCGTCACCGCCCCCGCCCTCTGCCTTGCCGCGCCCGCCCGTCCCGCCCTCGAGGTGGCCTTGGCCACAACCCACCCCCGCACCGACCCTCCTCCCACCCCCGCGGGCCGCCCCGTCCGAGGACCCCGTCCCCGCAGGCCACACCGGGGAAGTGGACCGGAATCCCCACCTCCGCACTGTCCGCATGACGTCTCAACGCCGTCCGCTATTCGGGCAGCCCCCTTTCGTTCGCACCTGCGCATGCTTTACTTGCACCCATGACCACGACGAGCAGCCGCACCCTTGCGACCGAGGCGATCACGACGCCCGGTGCTCGTTGTATGTGTCGAATGTGCGCCTTCTGAGGGCCCCCGCCTGAGCCTCGCGCCCCGAAGCGAGACCCCGACGGCCGTGCCGATCCGCCCGCCTTCCGGCGCCGGACCGTGCCCGCCCCGCGCACCCCGCCGAACCCCGGCCACCCGCCGGAGCGGCTTCCGTGCGCCTGACTGTCCGAAATGACGAATGCCCCGTGCACGACGGACCCCGCGTCGCGCACTCGACAGTGACGGAAACCCCTGTGATCACCACTTCGGGCCTGACCAAGGTCTACGAGTCGCGCGGCCGGCAGGTCACCGCTCTGGACGGCGTCGACCTCCACGTCCGCGAGGGCGAGGTCTTCGGCGTGATCGGCCAGAGCGGCGCCGGCAAGTCCTCGCTCATCCGCTGCGTCAACCTCCTGGAGCGCCCCACCTCCGGCACGGTGACCGTCGACGGCCTCGACCTCACCGCCCTCGCCGGGAAGGGCCGCCGCGCGGGCCGGGACCTGCGCCGGGCGCGCAGCAGCATCGGCATGGTCTTCCAGCACTTCAACCTGCTGTCCTCCCGCACGGTGAAGGACAACATCGAACTTCCCCTGGAGATCCTCGGCGTCTCCGGCGCCGAGCGCTCGCGCCGGGCCCTCGAACTCCTCGACCTGGTCGGCCTCGCCGACAAGGCGAGGTCCTACCCCGGCCAGCTCTCCGGCGGCCAGAAGCAGCGCGTCGGCATCGCCCGCGCCCTCGCCGGAAACCCCAAGGTCCTGCTCTCCGACGAGGCCACCAGTGCCCTCGACCCGGAGACCACCCGGTCCATCCTCCAGCTGCTGCGCGACCTCAACCGGCAGCTCGGCCTCACTGTCCTCCTCATCACCCACGAGATGGACGTCGTGAAGACCATCTGCGACTCCGCCGCGCTGATGCAGCACGGCCGCGTCGTCGAGTCCGGCACCGTCGGCGAACTGCTCGCCACCCCCGGCTCCCAGCTGGCGGCCGAGCTCTTCCCGGTCAGCGGCTCCCACACCGGTCCCGACCGCACCGTCGTCGACGTCACCTTCCACGGCGAGGCCGCGACCCAGCCGGTCATCTCGCAGCTCTCCCGCACCTACAACATCGACATCTCGATCCTCGGGGCGGCGATGGACACGGTCGGCGGAAAGCAGATCGGCCGGATGCGGATCGAACTGCCCGGACGGTACGAGGACAACGTCGTCCCGGTCGGCTTCCTGCGCGAGCAGGGCCTCCAGGTCGAGGTCGTCGAAGAGGAAACACAGGAGCCGGCCGCCGCGCCCGTGCTGGTGAAGGAAGGTGCCAAGTGACCTGGTCCGAGATGCAGCCCCTGCTGGAGCAGGGCACCGTCGACACGCTCTACATGGTCCTCTGGGCCACCGTCGTCACCGTGCTCGGCGGCCTGCCGCTCGGCATCCTCCTCGTCCTCACGGACAAGGGCGGACTGCTGCAGAACCGACCGGTGAACAAGATCGTCGGTGCGATCGTGAACGTCGGGCGTTCGCTGCCCTTCATCATCCTGCTGATCGCCCTGATCCCCTTCACCACCTTCGTCGTCGGCACCTTCATCGGCCCGACCGCGATGATCGTGCCGCTCGCCATCGGCGCCATCCCCTTCTTCGCCCGGCTCGTCGAGACCTCGATCCGCGAGGTCGACCACGGACTCGTCGAGGCCGTCCAGGCCATGGGCGGCGGCATCCCCACCATCGTCCGCAAGGTGCTGCTCCCGCAGGCCCTGCCCTCGCTGATCTCGGGCGTCACCACCACGGTCATCGTCCTCATCGGCTACTCGGCGATGGCCGGCGCGGTCGGCGGCGAAGGCCTCGGCTCCAAGGCCGTCACCTACGGATACCAGCGCTTCGACACCACCTTCATGCTGGTCACCGTGGTCGTCCTGGTCCTGATCGTGACCGTCGTCCAGCTCATCGGCGACGGGGTCGTACGACTCCTCGCCCGCCGGGGCC
Source organism: Streptomyces sp. Root1304 (assembly GCF_001426405.1). Taxonomy (GTDB): domain Bacteria; phylum Actinomycetota; class Actinomycetes; order Streptomycetales; family Streptomycetaceae; genus Streptomyces. Next base: position 351,367 of record NZ_LMEP01000025.1, read on the forward strand.
GAACCGCCTGACGGCCCCCCGGCCACCCCAGACTTCGTCCTTCGAAGAACAGCCCGGACTTGTTGTCCAGGCGTCCACCGCTCCACCTGAAAGAGGCACTCTTCGTGCGTAAGAACATCAAGCTCACCGCCGGTATCGCCGCCACCGCCGCCCTCGCCCTCGGCCTCACCGCCTGCGGCACCTCCTCGGACCCGTCGTCCAAGGCGGCCGGGTCCGGCGACGCCGACAAGGCCCTCGTCGTCGCCGCGTCCCCGACGCCGCACGCCGACATCCTCAACTACGTCAAGGACAACCTGGCCGAGAAGGCCGGCCTGAAGCTGGAGGTGAAGGAGTTCACGGACTACGTCCTGCCGAACACCGCCACCGAGACCGGCCAGGTCGACGCCAACTTCTTCCAGCACAAGCCGTACCTCGACGACTTCAACAAGAAGAACAACACCCACATCGTCCCGGTGGTGAACGTCCACCTGGAGCCGCTGGGCCTCTACTCCAAGAACCTCAAGTCGGTGAAGGACATCAAGGCGGGCCAGACCATCGCCGTCCCCAACGACACCACCAACGGCGGCCGCGCCCTCCAGCTGCTCGCCGAGAACGGCCTGATCACCATCAAGCCGGGTGTCGGCACCAACGCCAAGATCTCCGACATCACCGACAAGAAGGGCCTGGAGTTCAAGGAGCTGGAGGCCGCCACCGTGCCCCGCGCCCTGAACGACGTGGACGCCGCCGTCATCAACGGCAACTACGCCATCGAGGCCAAGCTGGAGCCGGCGAAGGACGCGCTCGTCCTGGAGAAGGCCGAGGGCAACCCGTACGCCAACTTCCTCGCCGTCAAGGAGGGCAACGAGAAGGACGCCCGCGTGCAGAAGCTCGCGAAGCTCCTCAACTCGCCCGAGGTGAAGAAGTACATCGAGGACACCTACAAGGGCTCGGTCATCCCGGCCTTCGGCGCCGCCGAGTAACAGCCCCGACGAGGACCACCGGCCGAGGGACCGTCAGACCGGTTCCCCTGTACGGTCCTTGCGCAGAAGGCCCCCGCATCCCGTCCGGTGCGCGGGGCCTTCGCCACACCCCCACCCGACACCCCACCCGGCCATGCGCGGCGGCGGCCGCATGCTGCATGCTGTGCGTTCACGGTCGATTCGGACGGTCCACGGCATGGAGCTGCGCATGACTACCACCTTTCCGGACATCTCCATCAACACGGACCGGTTGGTGCTGCGCGCGCTCGAAGAGGCGGACACCTCCGCCCTGGTCGAGATGATGAACGACGAACTCGTCGGCGCCTGGACCGCGGTGCCCCAGCCCTTCACCGAGGCCGCGGCCCGCAGATGGATCACCGAGTACGCCCCCGCCGAACGCGCCGCCGGCCGGGGCATCGACCTCGCCGTCACCGAGTTCCTCACCCAGCGCCTGGTCGGCGTCATCCAGCTGGGCAGAACCAACTGGCGGGTCCGCTCCACCGAACTCTCCTACATCGTCGCCCCCTGGGCGCGCGGTGAGGGATACGCCTCCGAGGCCGCCCTCGCGACCGCCCAGTGGCTCTTCGGCGACCAGAAGTTCGAACGCCTGGAACTCCGCACGGCCGCCGACAACACCGCCTCCCAGCAGGTGGCCCAGAAGATCGGCTGCATCAGCGAGGGCGTCCTGCGCAACGCCTGCATAGCCCGCACCCGCACCGAGGAGGGCAGCTGGACCGATCTGCGCACCGACTTCATCGTCTGGGGCCTCCTCCCCGAGGACCTCGACGGCGTCGCCGACCAGATGGCCGAGGCCGGATACTCCTCCTTCACCGACTGGAGCTGAGCCCCGCCGGCCCGCGCGGGGTACGCTCGGCACGCCCCCGACCTGCGACGACACCAGGAGAAGACGACGATGGCCGACCGCGTCACGGTGATCGGCTGGGACGGTTCGCCCCTCACCGCGGCGGCCCGGTCCGCGCTCTCGGCCGCCACCCTGGTGGCCGGCGCGGCCCACCACCTCGCGCTGCCCGAGGTGCCGCCCGCCGCCGAGCGCATCCGCCTGGGCAGCGTCGACCTCGCCGCCCGCCGCATCGCCGGCCACCGCGGAACCGCCGTCGTCCTCGCCGACGGCGACCCCGGCTTCTTCGGCGTCGTCCGCACCCTGCGCGCCCCCGAACACGGCCTGGAGGTCGAGGTCGTCCCCGCCGTCTCCTCGGTCGCCGCCGCCTTCGCGCGCGCCGGCATGCCCTGGGAGGACGCCCGGATCGTCGTGGCCCACCAGCGCACCCTGCGCCGCGCGGTCAACGTCTGCCGCGCCCACCCCAAGGTCGCCGTCCTCACCTCGCCCGGCGCGGGCCCCGCCGAACTCGCCCTCCTCCTCGACGGGGTCCACCGCACCTTCGTCGTCTGCGAGGAGCTCGGCACCGACCGCGAACAGGTGTCCGTCCTCACCTCCGACAAGGCGGCCGACCACGCCTGGCGCGACCCGAACGTCGTCCTCGTCATCGGCGGCGGCACCACCGGCGGAACCCCCGGCACCCCGTGGCTGGCAGGCCAGGACACGGCGGCCCGGTCCGTACGGGGCTGGGGCCTGCCCCCGGAGGAGTACGGCCACGACGGCGGACGGACCGGCACCGGCGAGGACCCGTCGCTCCGCGCCGCCCAGCTCGCCCGCCTCGGCCCCCGCACCGGCGACCTCGTCTGGGACATCGGCTGCGCGGGAGGCGCCTTCGCCGTCGAGGCCGCCCGCTTCGGCGCCGCCGTCATCGCCGTGGACGCCGACCCGGCCGCCTGCGCCCGCACCGAACAGGCCGCCCGCCGCCACGGCGTACCCCTCCAGACCGTTCCGGGCCGCGCCCCGCACGTCCTGGAGAACCTGCCCGAACCCGATGTCGTACGGATCGCGGCGGGCGGCGTCCCCGTCGTCACGGCCTGCACCGACCGGCGACCGGAACGCATCGTCGCCCACGCCTCCACCCGCGACGAGGCCGAGGCGATCGGCGCCGCCCTCGCGGCCGGCGGTTACCTGGTCGAGAGCCTCCTCCTCCAGACCGTCGGCCTCGATCCGGACGACTGGAGGGAACGCGAGCGTTCGGTCGTGTTCCTGCTGTCCGGACGCAGGGCGAACTCCGCGTAGCTCCTCCGGAGCGATTCGACCCCTGACCGTGACGGTCCCCGGAGCCGGGTAGGCTGGCCGATTGTTGTACCGCATCCAGGTCTTCGGCGATTCGTTCGTCAATGTCCTGATCGGGCGGCCACTTCGTGCCGCTGACGTGGTACGCGACAAGGGGGGACCGCGCGACGTGGCGCAGTCCACAGCGCACCGTGGCGAATCTCCCTGCCACGAAGGCCGGGGGCCGCGACAATGTGTGGGTGTCCGCGTGTCCTTCGTGCCGCGCGGCGCACGCGCTCGTTGTTGTCGACGGGCGCAGGTCTGAAGGAACAAGCGATGGGCGAGGGGTACGCATGACGGACACCGGCCAGGTCCCGGGCGAGGGACTGCCGGAGAACTCAGGCATGGTCGAGCAGCCGGGCATCCCCGCTCCGGGCGCGTACACCTTCCTGGACCCCTCCGGACACACCACCGAGGACGACGACCTGCTCCTGATGCCGGGCGCCCAGGGCGCCTGGAGCGAGCACCCGCCGGGCGTCGCGCCCGCGCCCCCGGTCGCCGTACCGCCCCCGCCGACGGTCCCGAACCAGGCGGCCCCCCAGCAGGGCGTCCCGCACCCCGGGGCGCAGGCCCCGGTGGGCGATCCGCTCACCGCGCCGCTGCCCGACCCGCTCACGGCTCCGCTCGACGCCGTGGCGCTGGCCGACGTGCTGACGGCCCCGCAGACGCAGACCCCGCCGCAGGGCGTCCCGCTCGCGCCGCCCCTGGGCACCCCCGCGCACGGGATCCCCGCCGAGCAGTTCGCCGGGACTCCCGCCCACGGAGTGCCGCTCGCCGGCACCCCGGCGCACGGCGTTCCGGTGCCCCCGCACGAGCAGGCCGTCACCGACCACGGTTACGAGCCCGGCATCCTCGACACCGGCGCCCACGAGGCCGCTGGCCGCGACTCGGGCTCCGTCGACCTCGGCGGCGTCCGGGTGCCCCCGCCGGCCCCGGCGCCCGCGTCCGGTCCGGCCCGCCGCCCGCTGCACATGGGTCCGCCCGTGCCCGAGGCCGGTGGAGTCGTGCTCTCGCTGGCCGACCGCGGCCCGGCCGCCGCGCCGGCCCCGCAGCCCGCCCCGGTCCCCGTACCCGAACCGGTCGTGGCCACCGGCCCGGCGCCGGTGCCGGTACGCAACCCGGGCCCGCCGACCACCGGCCCCGAGTACTTCGACATCGCGCAGGACCAGCAGCTCGCGCCGCAGGGCGCGGAGCCGTGGGCCGCGCAGCCGCAGGAGCCGGTGGCACCGCCGGCCCCCGCAGAAACGGTCGTCCCGAACGGCATGTTCGTGCAGGTCGAGGGCTCGGTCCCGACGACCCCGCACCTGGCCCCGGTTCCGGCCCCGCAGGCGTCCCCGGAACCCGAACCGGCCGAGGCCCCCGAGCAGGAGGAGCCGTCCGAGCCGGTGGCCGTCGCTCCGGCGGAGCCCGCGCCGGAGCCGGTGACGGAGCCCACCGAGCCTCCGGCCACCGAGCCCCAGGCCGCCGAGGCCGTCGCTCCGGAGGCCACCACGCCCGAGGTCACCGTCCCCGCCCCGCGCGAGGCCGAGCCGGCCGCCGAGGCCGCCCCGGAGCCCGTACGGGAAGCGGAGCAGGCCGCAGAGGCGGAGCAGGCCCCGGAGGCGGAGCCGCAGCCGGAGACGCCCGAGGAGCCGGCGGAGCCCGCCGCCGAGGCGACCGGGACGCCCGACGAGGCCGAGACGCCCGAGGACGCCCCCGTAGAGGTGCAGGCCGAGGAACTTCCGCCGGTCACGGAGGAGGCCCCGGAGCCCGTCGTGGCGGAGACGGAGCCCGCAGCGGCGGAGGAGCCCGCGGCCCCCGCGGAGACCCCCGAACCGCTCGCGGCCGACACCGTTTCGGCCGACGTCGAGCCGACCGTCGTCGAGCCCGAGCCGGCCCAGGTCCCCGAGACGGAGCCGGAGGCGACGACGGCCCCCGACGCGGCCCCGGACCTCGATGCCGAGCCCGAACCCGCGGCCCTGCCCGACGAGGAGCCGACCCTCTCGGAGGAGTCGACCCCCGTGGCGGAGTCGACCCCCGTGGCGGAGTCGACCCCCGTGGCGGAGGCGACCCCCTCCGCGGAGGCCACCCCCTCCATCGAGTCCGCCCCGGCCCCCGGCTACGACGACGCCGAGCGCGAAGCGGTCCTCCGGGTCATGCGCGAGCGCCGCGACATCCGCAACGGCTTCCGCTCCGACCCGATCCCGCACGAGGTGCTGCTCCGCGTCCTGGAGGCCGCCCACACGGCCCCCAGCGTCGGCCACTCGCAGCCCTGGGACTTCGTCGTCATCCGCTCCGCCGAGACCCGGCAGACGATGCACGAACTGGCCCAGCGCCAGCGCGAGGCCTACGCCAAGTCGCTGCCGAAGGCGCGGGCGAAGCAGTTCAAGGAACTGAAGATCGAGGCGATCCTCGACACCCCGGTCAACATCGTGGTGACGGCGGACCCGACCCGGGGCGGCCGCCACACCCTCGGCCGCTACACGCAGCCGCAGATGGCCCCGTACTCCTCGGCGCTCGCCGTCGAGAACCTCTGGCTCGCCGCCCGCGCCGAAGGCCTCGGCGTCGGCTGGGTCAGCTTCTTCGACGAGCGCGAGATGGTCCGCACGCTCGGCCTCCCCGAGCACCTCGAAGTGGTCGCGTACCTCTGCGTCGGCTACGTCGACGAGTTCCCCGAGGAGCCCGAACTGATGCAGGCGGGCTGGTCCAAGCGCCGCCCGCTGGCCTGGGTCGTCCACGAGGAGACGTACGGCCGCCGCGCCCTGCCCGGCGAGGAGCCGCACGACCTGCTCCAGGAGACCATCGCCAACATCCGCCCGCTGGACGCCAAGGCGCTCGGCGAGGCGTGGGAGCGCCAGAAGCGCATGACCAAGCCCGCGGGTGCCCTGGGCATGCTGGAGATCATCTCCGCGCAGCTCTCCGGCCTCTCCCGGGTCTGCCCGCCGCCGATCCCGGAGCCCGCGGCCGTCGCGATCTTCGCCGGCGACCACGGCGTCCACGCCCAGGGCGTGACCCCGTGGCCGCAGGAGGTCACCGGTCAGATGGTGGCCAACTTCCTCGGCGGGGGAGCGGTCTGCAACGCCTTCGCCAACCAGGTGGGCGCCGAGGTCTGTGTCATCGACGTGGGCGTCGCCTCCGAACTCCCGGCCACGCCCGGTCTCCTGCCGCGCAAGGTCCGTGCGGGAACCGGCGACTTCACCACCGGCCTCGCGATGACCCGCGAAGAGGTGCTGGCGGCGATCGAGGTGGGCATCGAGACCGCCCGCGACCTCGTGGCGGCCGGCAACAAGGCGCTGCTCACGGGCGAGATGGGCATCGCGAACACCACGGCGTCCGCCGCCCTGATCTCCGTCTACACGGGGGTGGACCCGACCGAGGTCACCGGCCGGGGCACGGGCATCAACGACGAGACGCACGCCCGCAAGGTGGACGTGGTCCGTCGCGCGCTGGACCTGCACAAGCCGGACCCGGCGGACCCGATCGGCGTCCTCGCCGCGGTCGGCGGCCTGGAGCACGCGGCCCTCGTCGGCCTGATCCTGGGCGCGGCCTCGCTCCGTACCCCGGTGATCCTGGACGGCGTCTCCACCGGCGCGGCGGCCCTCGTCGCCCGTGCCGTCGCACCGGAGTCGCTCGCGGCCTGCATCGCGGGCCACCGCAGCGCGGAGCCGGGCCACGTGGCGGCGCTCAACAAGCTGGGCCTGCGCCCGCTGGTCGACCTGGACCTCCGCCTCGGCGAGGGCACGGGCGCCCTGCTGGCCCTCCCGCTGGTGCAGAGCGCGGCCCGCGCGATGCACGAGGTGGCCACCTTCGACTCGGCGGGCGTCACCGAGAAGTAGGACCGCCCACGCGTCCCCCACCCACCAACGGGAGTGGGGGACGCGCAGGGACCGGGCCCACCGGGCCGAGCACAAGGGAACGACCCGCGGGGCCCCACCCCGGGAGCCCGCGGGACCCCTGGGGAAGACCCCGCCCCAGCCAGGAGATCCGTCACAGCGTGACGTGTCGCCGTCACCGATATCGTGGCCCCACCAGCCGCTTCACCGCAGCAGCGGCCAGCACCCGCCCTCCGAGGAGCCGCTCACCCATGGCCGAGCACGCCGACCACACCGCCCAGCCGACGACGCACCCCGCCTACCCCGTGGGCCTGCGCCTGGCGGGCCGCCGCGTAGTCGTCCTCGGCGGCGGCCAGGTCGCCCAGCGCCGGCTGCCGGCCCTGATCGCCGCGGGCGCCGAGATCACGCTGATCTCCCCCTCCGCGACCCCCTCCGTGGACGTGATGGCGGAGACGGGCGAGATCACCTGGATCAAGCGCCGGTACGAGGACGGGGACCTGGCGGACGCCTGGTACGCCCTGGTGGCGACCACGGACCCGGCCGCGAACGCCGCGGCCTCCGCCGAGGCGGAGCGGACCCGGACCTGGTGCGTCCGCTCGGACGACGCGGAGGCGGCGACCGCCTGGACCCCGGCGACCGGCCGCAGCGAGGGCGTGACGGTGGCCGTCCTCACCGGCCACGACCCCCGCCGCTCCGCCGCCGTGCGCGACGCGATCGTCGAGGGGCTCCGCGACGGATCGATCGCCGCGCCCGCACGCCGCGCGCGTACCCCCTTCGTCGCCCTGGTGGGCGGCGGCCCCGGCGACCCGGACCTGATCACGGTGCGCGGCCGCCGGCTGCTCGCCGAGGCGGACGTGGTGATCGCGGACCGGCTCGGCCCCCGTGACCTCCTGGACGAACTGCCGCCGCACGTCGAGGTGATCGACGCGGCGAAGATCCCGTACGGCCGCTTCATGGCCCAGGAGGCCATCAACAACGCGCTGATCGAGCACGCGAAGGCGGGCAGGTCGGTCGTGCGGCTCAAGGGCGGCGACCCGTTCGTCTTCGGCCGGGGCATGGAGGAGGCGCAGGCGCTGGCCGTCGAGGGCATCGCCTGCACGGTGGTCCCGGGCATCTCCAGCTCCATCTCGGTGCCGGGCGCGGCGGGCATCCCGGTGACGCACCGGGGCGTGGCCCACGAGTTCACGGTGGTCAGCGGTCACGTGGCCCCCGACGACCCGCGCTCGCTCGTCGACTGGGCGTCCCTGGCGAAGCTGACCGGCACGCTGGTGATCCTCATGGGCGTCGACAAGATCGGGAAGATCGCCGAGGCGCTGATCGAGCACGGCAAGTCCCCGGACACCCCGCTGGCCCTGGTCCAGGAGGGCACCACGGCGTCGCAGCGCCGGGTGGACGCGACGCTGGCGACGGTCGCGGAGACGGTGCGGATCCAGGAGGTCCGCCCGCCGGCGGTCATCGTGATCGGCGACGTGGTGAACGAAGCCCCGGACCGCCTGGTGAAGTAGCCCGCGAGGGCGACCTCTCCAGGAGGCCGAAACCCGCGTCTCCCGACCCCTGGCAGGGCCCCCGAACCCGGCCGCACACATTGGCACCACACCCCGGACAAGGCAGTATCACCTCGTGGCCGAACTCATCACGATCGACGATCCCGACGACCCGCGCCTGAGCGACTACACCGGTCTGACCGATGTCGAGCTCCGCCGGAGACGCGAGCCGGCCGAGGGCCTGTTCATCGCGGAGGGCGAGAAGGTCATCCGCCGGGCGCGGCAGGCCGGGTACGAGATGCGGTCGATGCTGCTCTCGGCCAAGTGGGTCGACGTGATGCGGGACGTCATCGACGAGGTCCCGGCGCCGGTGTACGCGATCCAGCCGGACCTCGCCGAGCGGGTGACCGGGTACCACGTGCACCGGGGCGCGCTGGCCTCGATGCAGCGCAAGCCGCTCCCGGACGCGGAGGACCTCCTCGGCGGCGGCCGGGCAGACCTGGGGGAGTCGGCGAACGGCCACTCCGACACCGGCGCGACGGTGCCTTCGGGTCCACAAGGGGGTGCGGGCCGGCGCGTCGCCATCTTCGAGGACATCGTCGACCACGCGAACCTGGGGGCCGCGTTCCGCAACGCGGCCGCTCTGGGCGTGGACGCCGTCTTCCTCACACCACGCTGCGCCGACCCCCTCTACCGGCGGGCCGTGAAGGTGTCGATGGGCGCGGTCTTCCACGTCCCCTGGACCCGGCTGACCGCTTGGCCGGAGAACGTCGAGCTGTTCCGTCGGCACGGCTTCGTGACGGCTGCCCTGTGTCTCGGCGAGAAGTCGATCTCGATCGACGAGCTGGCCGCCCGCCGGCACGAGAGGCTGGCGCTCATGCTCGGCACCGAAGGCGACGGACTGTCGGTCGACGCCCTGCGCGCGGCCGATGAATGGGTCCGGATCCCGATGGCCGCGGGAGTGGACTCCCTCAACGTCGCCGCGGCCTCCGCCGTCGCCTTCTACGCGACGAGGCTCTGAGCCCCGTCGCCGCACAGCGCACCTCAAGGGGCGCCGTGCACGGGGAGAGTCCGCTTCTGTTCCCGGATTCACGCGGTGGATCCGGGCTCGGCTCAGAAGCGGACGTCGGCCTCGTGCAGTTCGCCGAAAACCGGCAGAGGCAGCAGGAGTCTGCCGGTTTCCAGAGCTGTGGCGACCTCCTGGCGCCAGTCGTCCTCCGGCCGGGCCGACGCCGGCCAGTGGACCGCGATCTCGTTCACCCGCTCCGCCGGGACTTCGGCGTCGATCTTTCCCCAGGTCTCCCGGAGCGGGGAGAGTTCGGCCACCCGGCGACCGTTGACCTCCAGCCATCCGGGTCGCCCGGCTTCGTCCGCGTGAGGCGTTCGGTACCGCAGCGAGAGGTGCAGGGCCGAGGCGTCCCCCGTGTGGACGGTCGACCGCCAGACCTTCCGGGCGCTCCTTGAGTAGGCCGCGCCCGGTCCGTGGGCGAGGCCCGTGGCCTCGTCACGGCGGCCCGCCAGCAGGTTCACCCGCCGTAGGTCGCTTCCGTCCGTGCGGTGGACGGGCGAGAGGGGGACGGGGACACCCAGCAGGTCCGCGAGGACAGTGCCCAGTGGCGATTGGGCCAGGACGGCGAAGGTGCTGGTCGCCACCGGGTTCAGATAGCGTTCCGCGTGGGCGAAGGAGCACAGTCGGTCGTACTCGGGTGTGGTCCAGGCGGGTGCGGTCTTGGCCATCAGCTTCAACAGCGCGGCAGCCGCCTCGTGTCCGGCGTGATCGGAGACCGCCACCTCGACATGCCGGCGGAGCGTAGCCGCGGGCTGTCCGTGCCAGGCGTTGTGGCAGGCGGCGAGCAGATGGCCGACGGCTTCCCGCGAGGAGCCCTCCTCGTCGGCCTGCCGGGGGCCGCCGGTCGCGCGGCCGACGTCCCCCGACGGTGACGCGATCTTCCCGGCGACGGCGCGTGCGACGGCTCGCATCCCCGTCGTGCTCAGGTGGCAGTAGTCGAGGAAGTGCTCGGGATCGGGCAATCCCGTCTCCGGGGCGACCAGTTCGCCGCGGAGATCCACCAGCGCGAAACCGTGCTTCTCGGCGAAGGAGCACAGCAGTTCCTGGATCTCGCCGATGACGCGTGGGGTGTGGCCCAGCAACTGACCCACCACCGAATCCCTGGACTTCTCCCAGCTCTCCCTCGCCCCGGGGAAGTCACCCATGGCGTACTGGGCGATCCCCCGCAGGCGACCGGGGACGGGACTGCAGCCTTCGTCCAGCAGGGCCATCCGATCGCAGAGCTCCGGGAGTGCCTCCCAGCGCCGCTCCCGCAACGCCCGCCGAGCGCTGTCGTGCAACCCGCGCCACTCCTCGGCGCGTTCGGGCGACAGGACCCCGACGGTCCACGCCTCGTCCGGCTCCCACTCCCTGAGATTGAACTCCGGAACGACCACGACGACGTCCAGACCCGCTTGCGCGACCTGCCGCACCTTACGCAGCAGCGCCCGGACCCGGGGCAGCACGATGCTGCGCGTGAAGGCCTCCCGTACACCCCTGATCCCTCCGGCACGCATGCTCCGGCCGAGCAGATCGCCGTCCGCGTACGACAAGGGCTGCAGACACCAGTTGTTCCCCGCCATCAGCACGAGGACATCGGTGTCGAGTGACGGCAGCGCGGAGACGACGTGCTCCAGATCGCCCAGGCCGGCGCCCGTGCGCGCGAGGTCCACGCACTGGTGGCGACCGGGGCCGGCGGAGGCGTCGAGCTCCTCCTGGAGCATCAGGGTCGGAGTGAAAAAGGGGTCGAACAGGTATCCGCGAGCCGTCGACTCCCCGACGACGGCCACCCTCCGGGCCGCGCCCTTGCCCGGAGTGTCCCCGGTGTCCGCCCACGAACGGTCCGACGGCGACTCGTCGCCGCGGAGACGCAGTTCACTTCCGGCCGGTCCTGACACGATGCTCCAGATCCCCAGGCGCTCCGTCCGCCCCGCGGCCGCCTCCGCAGGGCACGGCGACGGGTCGGCCGGCGCCTTCGGGGCACGCGCCCGGGCCAGGTCGGCCTTCTGGAGTTCGCCGAGGATCTCGGCACCTCGCGCGTCGCCCAGGAGCTCCGCGAGTCGGTTGGCGCGTTCGAAGGAAACGTGGTCTGCGGGCATGCGGGAGTCCTCTCCCCAGGAAGGCTCAGAAGAAGGTGTAGACCGACTCGCTGGCTGTGGGCACTTTGTAGGGAGCAGCGTCGAGCAGCCGCCTGACACACCAGTCGGGTACGTCCGAACGACGTATGAGGAAGTCCCCGAGGACCAGAAGGTCCAGCCGGGACCGGACGAAGCAGGCCAGCGCGTCCGCCGCGGAATTGACGATCGGCTCACCCCGCATGTTGAACGAGGTGTTGAGCAGCACGGGAGTGCCTGTGCGGCCGCCGAACGCGGTCAGCAACGCGTGGAACAACGGGTCCACGTCCTGGTCGACCGTCTGGACACGTGCCGAGCCGTCGACGTGGGTGATGGCCGGCAGGCCGGGGCCCTTCACCTGGGCCGTTTCCAGCATGAAGGGCGAGCTGATGTCGGGGTCGAAGAACTCGGCCGCCCGCTCCGCCACCACTGCCGGAGCGAAGGGCCTGAACGCCTCGCGCTTCTTGACCAGGGCATTGATCCGGTCCCGCATGTCCTCCCTGCGCGGGTCCGCGAGGATCGACCTGGAGCCGAGCGTCGCATCCGCCTGCCACACCGCTGCCTGCGAGCGGAACGGAGTGACGAGACCGGGGAAACCGCTCGCCAGGCGAGGGCGGTCGAGCGCCAGTCCCAGCGCGCGTCGAAGGTCCTGCCGGCTCCGCATCGCTTGGCATTCTTGACCGAATTCAAGGTTTCCGAAGATAGAAATATCCCGGGACGACAGCCGGGGGTCCTGCGTGAATTTCTCCAGATGCCAGTCGCTGAAACTGGTCATCGGAGCCACGTCCACCTGGCCCTGACCAAGTGCCTGCAACGCCTGGTCCAGGTCGGAATACGACCGGAACGTCAGGGCGTCGGGCATCCCGTGTCCGGTGTTCCTGGCGTGCGGCTGGCGCACCATTTCAATGAATTCGTCACCGCGGGACGCGAGTTCGTAGTCCCCCAGGACCGGGGCCCCGAGCAGTGTTCCACCGTCCCTCGCCGGCGCATGCTGCGGCAGCGTGAAGAGGGCGGACGCGTAGGAGGTCGGACGGGCGAACCGATAGGCGATCCTCCCGCCCTCGGTGACTCCGGCAGCCCCTTCGGTGGGAAACATCCTCGCGACCCGTGACCGCGGTCGCCCGAGTATCCGGTCGACCGATCGCAGGCAATCAGCCGGAGTGAACGGGGTTCCGTCCGACCAGCGAAGGGTCGTATCGAGTTCCACATGCCAGGAATCATCGCGCTCGTGATACTCGGCCGCCACGGCTGCTCCGTGCGCGGTCTTCCCGTCGGAGTCTCCGACAGAAGAGTCCGCGTGGCCGCCTCACCGACGAATCGCGCGTCGTAGTCCGCAGGCCAGTGAGTGTCGCTGTTGAGGGGCATCGAGTCGAGCGCGAACGTGATACTGGAAGGCACGGGTCTCTCAGCTCGTTTTCGTCATGAAAACCCGGCGCACCCCCGAGGGGGTGCGCCGGGAAATCTCAGCAGCGGTGCGCCATCGCGAGATAGTCGCTGAGCATCTCCTGGTCGAACTCGAGGTCCTCGAATTCGTCCACCAGCTCGTTCTCCGTTGCGACTTCCTTGTTCTCCAGCATTGATACCCCCCTCTCAGGGCCGAAGTTGATCGCACGCTACATGAGCCCCTAAGATCTTCGCAAGCGTTTTCTCTATTATCGGCGGAGGGGTTGACCTAATGTATTTCCGGACATCAATTTCCGGAATGAATCTTGATTTATCTGCAGGGTTGACGCGGGGCTTCGGCGTGAATCCGTAATGTCTCGTTCCGGATCGCGGGGTCGCGAGATGGCGAGATGGCGAGGAGCTGGAGGGGGGTGGGCGGCGTCGCGGGCATGATGCAGGGGGAGCGGAGGGCGACGCCCTGCCGACGGGGGTCCGGTATGCCGCCGACGCGCGGGTCCGTATCCCGACGGCCCGTGGCGTGGGCTCGCTGAACGCCGGCGCGGCGGCGGCCGTCGCGTTCTGCGCGGGGGCGACCGGCCGCCCGGAGTCCCGACTAGGGGGGCTTAGCCCTGCAGGGCCTGCGCGGCGGCGATGCCCAGGGCCACCACGAGCGTCACGACCACGAAGACGAAGAGCCGCTGCCGCAGCAGCCGCGGGTTGGCGGGGCGGCGCCCCGTGGAGGTCGCGCGCACGCCGGGCCGGGTACCCGAGCGGGACTGAGGTCCCCGGGACCCTCCGGTCCGAGGTCCGGCGGACGGCCGCGAAGCGGGCCCGCCCACGCGCGCCTGCCCCCGCTCGGAGCCCCGCTCCGCACCACGTTCGGCACCTCGTTCGGCGCCCCGCTCCGGCCCCCGGCCCACCGCCGGCGCGTCCCGCTCGGTGTACCGCTCGGTCGGCCTGAGCGTGTTCCGCTCCTCTGCGCGCTCCCGTTGCACGGGCGGCCGGGAGACCGGCAGCCCCTGCGCCTCGCGCGCCGCGATCTCCTTGAGCCGCATGGACAGCTGGAGCGTGCTGGGGCGGTCCTCCGGGTCCTTGGCCAGGCAGGCCCGGACCAGCGGCGCGAGCGCGTCCGGGACTCCGTGCAGCTGCGGCTCCTCGTGCACCACGCGGTAGAGCATGACCTCGGAACTGCCGTGCCCGAACGGGGAGTCGGCCATGGCGGCGTAGGCGAGGGTGGCACCGAGCGAGAACACGTCGGTGGCCGGGGTGACGGCCGCGCCGCGCACCTGCTCGGGGGCGAGGAAGCCGGGCGAGCCGACGGCCGTGCCGACATGGGTCAGGGTGCTGGCCCCGGTGGCCCAGGCGATGCCGAAGTCGATGATCCGGGGGCCCTTGGGGGAGAGCAGGATGTTCGAGGGCTTGAGGTCCCGGTGGACGACACCGGCCTCGTGGACGGCGACGAGCCCCTCCGAGAGCGCCGCCCCGATCGTGGCCACGTCGGCGGCGCGCAGCGCGCCCTCCTCGGCGACCCGGTCGTGCAGCGAGGGCCCGGGAACGTACTGGGTGGCGAACCAGGGCCGCTCGGCCTCCAGATCGGCGGCCACGAGCCGGGCCGTGCAGCCGCCGCGGATGCGCCGGGCCGCGGACACCTCGCGGGCGAACCGCGACCGGAACTCCTGGTCCTCGGCCAGATCGGGCCGGATCACCTTCAGCGCCACCCGCTGGCCGCGCCGGTCGGACCCCAGGTACACGACGCCCATCCCGCCGGCCCCCAGCCTGCGGTGGAGCCGGAACGACCCGACGATCCGCGGATCCTCGCGCCGGAGCCGCATCATCGCCATGTCCGTCCCCTCGTCCGTTCGACGTGGCACAGCTTACGTAGTGGCGCCCGCGCGTGCTCATAGGCCGCGCCCTGGTACCGGATCGATTGTCAGTACTGAGGGGGACGAGCCCCGGCGGGGCCGAACGGCGGACCAGCCCAACCTCCCTTCCCTTCAAGTCACTTGATCAGGGGGCAGGGAGCGGGTCGGATGCCTCCGGGGGAGCGACCCGGACCGCGCCGACCAGCGCTTCCGTACGGGACCCCACGAAGTGAGCGATGTCACGCCCGCCCGCATCCCCGGGGTCGACTCCCGCAACCCCTCCGGGAAGACCCGGGGTTCCGCACCCACGTTCTCCACCCATGGGAGTACGCCGTACGGACGCGAGTCATCCTCCGGGAGGCCCGCAAGTCGGTACGCGGGCATGACGTTCCGCGTCTCCGGGATCCCTAGTGTTGAGGTCAAGCGGCGGGTGCAGCACTCGTCCCCCGAGGTCACGCACCCGCCGCGCCGGAACACGACAGGAGAGGAACCATGGCATTCACCGCAGCGCGGACGAGCCCCCGGCCTTCGAGCCGGCGCCACCCCCTGGTGGCCACCGCCATGGTCCTCCCTCTCGCGGCCCTGCTCGTGGTCGTCTTCGGCGGCTGGGAAGCGGTGGTCACACAGGCGTCGTCCGTGGGCGTGATGCTGGGGCGCTGACAGCGCCCCGGACCCGGGAGAGCGGCCCGGGTCGGGACATCCGGCCATCAGCCCCGTGGGGACGGGGGTGCGGCGGACGGCAGCGTGGGGCCGGTCAGCTGGGGAGCTGACCGGCCTTTCGCGCGTTCCCGCCCGCCGACCCACAGCCCGCCGCCCGCCGCCTGCCACCCCACAGCTCCACCGGCCCCGCCCCGGATACGCTCCCGGCGTGGACTCCACCGCCCCGCACCGCCCGCACGACCGCCTCGCCCCGCCCCTGCCGGAGCGCCTGGCGGCCGTCGCGCACACCGCCGCGCACGGACCGGACGCTCCCTGCCGCTGTCCGGGAACCCTGCTGGGGGTACTCGCCGACCGGGACGACGGGACGGTCGTACGCCACGGGGGACTGGTGGCGAAGGCACACGCCCCCGGCACCGACCCGGAGGAGCACCGCGCGCGGCTGGCGCTCGCCGGGCACCCGGACGTCTCCGGGGTCTTCCTCCCGCCCCTCGCGACGGCCCCGCCGGCACCGGATGCCCTGGACGGCCGCCCCGTCACCCTCTGGCCGTACGGCCCGCCCGTCGACCCGACGGACCCCGACGCCGCCCCCTGGGAGGAGGCGGCGCGACTGCTCGCCCTGCTCCACCGCACACCGCCGCCGCCGGGGACGGCGGCCCGGATCCCGGCGATGCGGGCTCCCGCGAAGGCGGCGCTGGCGGTCGACCGGATGCGCGCGACGGCCCCGGACCACCCGGCCACGGCGACGGTCCTCGCGGCCTGGCGAACGATCCCGGACGTCCGGGGACAGAACCCCGGCCCCCGGCGGGAGAACCCCGAGACCCGAGGCGCGACCCCCGACACCCGGCAGCCGCACCCCGAGACCCGCCGGTCGACCCCCGGCGGCCCGCCCCGGGCCCCCCGTCTCCTCTGCCACGGCGACTTCCACCTCGGCCAACTCGTCCGTGACACCCGCTCCGTGCCCGCCGGTCCCTGGCGGCTCATCGACATCGACGACCTCGGCCTCGGCGATCCGGCCTGGGATCTCGCCCGTCCCGCCGCCTGGTTCGCCGCCGGGATCCTGCCCCCGGAGGTCTGGTCCCGCTTCCTCGGGGCGTACCAGGAGGCGGGCGGCCCCGCCGTGGGCGCCGACCCCTGGGGCCGACTCGACGTCCCGGCCCGTGCGCTGACGGTGCAGACGGCGGCGCTGGCCCTCGCCAAGTCGACGGCGGAGCGCCGGCCGCTCGACGAGGTCGAGGAGGTGATGATCGACACCTGCGCCCGTATCGCGGGATTCCGAACCGACTTCGCCCCCCTCGGCGTCCACGTAAGGTGAAGCCACCATTCGAACGGCGAAGTCAGGGAGTTGAGCCGACCATGCAGTGCCCCAAGTGTCATGCGGCCATGCACACGTACAACCGCAACGGCGTCCAGATCGAGCAGTGCAGCGGTTGCCGCGGGATATTCCTGGACTACGGCGAGCTGGAGGCCCTGACCCGCCTGGAGTCCCAGTGGACCCAGCCGGCCCCGCCGGCCCCGCCCGCCCCGCAGGCCTACCCGGCGCAGCCCGCCCCGGCCGCTCCCGCCTGGGGTGCCCCGCACCACGGCGGCCACCACGGCGGCGGTCACTACCGCCAGCGCGGTTTCGGCCGGATGCTCTTCTCCTCCTGAGCGGGGGAACGCGGAAGCCCCCGGCCGCGAGATGCGGCCGGGGGCTTCTTGGTGGTGCGCGATACTGGGATTGAACCAGTGACCTCTTCCGTGTCAGGGAAGCGCTCTCCCGCTGAGCTAATCGCGCGGGGTGCACACGAGATACCCGAAGGTACTGCGTACTGCGTGCGCGATACTGGGATTGAACCAGTGACCTCTTCCGTGTCAGGGAAGCGCTCTCCCGCTGAGCTAATCGCGCGGGACGGTCCGTACGGACCGGATCTTCGGTTGTTCTGCGTGCGCGATACTGGGATTGAACCAGTGACCTCTTCCGTGTCAGGGAAGCGCTCTCCCGCTGAGCTAATCGCGCTTGGAGGTGGAGACGGGATTTGAACCCGTGTAGACGGCTTTGCAGGCCGTTGCCTCGCCTCTCGGCCACTCCACCAGGAGTGTGAATACAGGGGTTCGGGAAGATCCCCCACATCGAGCGGACGACGAGATTCGAACTCGCGACCCTCACCTTGGCAAGGTGATGCTCTACCAACTGAGCCACGTCCGCTTGTCGTTTCCGTTTCGCTTGCGCGTCCCGGCGACGTGTTGAACTCTAGCGGATTCCTGGGCCAGCACAAAAACGCGTTTCCGCAGCGTGCTGACCTGCGGGCCGATCCGGGTGCCCGGCCGGACGTCCCGGCGGGTTCGTGAGGCGTTCACCCGCCGTGTTCCCCGGGTCGCGGGGAGCCCCCGTGAGCGCGCCGGCCGTCCTCCGTCACCCGGCCGCCCCTCCCGCACCGGCTGCCCCACCCGCCCCCGGGAGACGGCCCCCGTCGCCCCTCCGCCGGCCGACCTGGAGCCGACCTAGACTCGATGCGTGCACGACCTAGCCCCTCTGGCCCGCTTCGGCGGCCTCGTCGCGACCGATCTCCGGGACGTCACCCACGACCCCGAGGCCCTGGACTCCGCCGGCTTCTGGGCCGTCTGCGCGGACTTCGAGGGGCGCCTGACCTGCGCCCGCTTCGGGGACGTGCGGGCCGACCCGGTCCCCCCACCCGTCCCGGGCGCCTGGCGCGGCCCCGCCGCCGGTGACTGGACGTCCTCGCTCGACCGCACCGCGTACGTCGCGGGCGTACGGCGCGTGCGCGAGCACATCGCGCGCGGCGAGGTCTACCAGGCGAACCTCTGCCGGGTGCTGACCGCGCCGCTGCCGCACCCCGCGACCGCCGACGTCGACGCCCTCACCTCGCTCCTCGCGCGCGGCAACCCCGCTCCGTACGCCGGAACGATCCGGCTGCCCGCGCACGGCGTGGAGATCGCGACCGCCTCCCCCGAGCTCTATCTGCGCAGGGAAGGGGCGCTCCTCTCCTCAGGGCCCATCAAGGGGACCGGCCGCACCGCCGCCGACCTCCTCCCCAAGGACCACGCGGAGAACGTGATGATCGTCGACCTGGTCCGCAACGACCTGGGACGCGTCAGCGAGACCGGCTCCGTCGCCGTCCCCGTCCTCTGCGCCGTCGAGGAGCACCCGGGCCTCGTCCACCTCGTCTCCACCGTCACCGGGCTGCTGCGCGAGGACGCCGGCTGGCCCGAGCTGCTCGCCGCCACCTTCCCGCCCGGCTCCGTCACCGGCGCGCCCAAGTCCAGCGCCCTGCGGATCATCGAGGCCCTGGAGACCGCTCCCCGCGGCCCCTACTGCGGAGGCATCGGCTGGGTCGACGCCGACGCGGGCACCGCCGAGCTGGCCGTCGGCATACGCACCTTCTGGATCGACCGCCCGGAGGGCGTGCTGCGCTTCGGGACCGGCGCCGGGATCACCTGGGGCTCGGACCCGGAGCGCGAGTGGGAGGAGACCGAGCTCAAGGCGGCCCGGCTCGTCGCGATAGCGTCGGGAACCTACGAGTCAGGCGCCCTTGAGGCGAGCGGAAAGGCCACTTCTCGATGAAACTCTGGGTCAACGGCGGGCTGCACGACGCGGAGACCGCCCGGGTCTCCGTACTGGACCACGGACTGACCGTCGGCGACGGCATCTTCGAGACGGTCAAGGCCGAGCACGGCGGGACCTTCGCGCTCACCCTCCACCTGGAGCGCCTCACCCGCTCCGCGCGCGGCCTCGGCCTCCCCGACCCGGACCTCGACGAGGTCCGGCGCGCCTGCGCCGCCGTCCTGGAGGCCAACCCGATGGCGCTGGGCCGGCTCCGCATCACGTACACCGGAGGGCTCTCGCCGCTCGGTTCGGAGCGCGGCGACGCGGGTCCCAGTCTCGTCGTCGCCCTCGGCGAGACCGGCCGCCGTGCCGACACCACCGCCGTGATCACCGTGCCCTGGACGCGCAACGAGCGCAGCGCCCTCACGGGCCTCAAGACCACCTCGTACGCGGAGAACGTGGTGGCCCTCGCCAGGGCGCGCGAGCGGGGGGCGTCGGAGGCGCTCTTCGCCAACACCGTGGGACAGCTCTGCGAGGGCACCGGCTCCAACGTCTTCGTCGTGGTCGACGGACGGATCCTCACCCCGCCGGTCTCCTCGGGCTGCCTCGCCGGGATCACCCGTGCCCTCGCGGTCGAGTGGACGGGCGCGGAGGAGACCGATCTGCCGCTGGAGGTCCTGGAGAGCGCCGAGGAGATCTTCCTGACCTCGACCCTCCGCGACGTCCAGGCCGTGCACCGGGTCGACGGACGCGAACTGACCGCGACGCCCGGCCCCGTCACCGCCAAGGCGATGCGGATCTTCGACGAGCAGGCGGCCCGGGACCGGGATCCGCGTCTCGGGTAACGGCCGCCGCGGCCGAAAACCTGATGACGTACGGCCCCGGGGTGGGTAGAACACCTCTGATGACCACCACCCTGCGGCCGGCCGAGCCGCTTCAGCAGACGCCCGACGGCGGCCGTTCCCGTACGTACGACGTGTGCGTGAACAGCCGCCGCGTCGGCTCCGTCCACCTCTCCACCGATCCGGGCTTCGGCGCCGCGTCGGGTGTGATCAGCGGTCTCGGGATCGACGAGCCGGACCGCGGCCGCGGCCGGGGCACGGTCGCGGCGCTCGCCTCCGAGGAGGTGTTGCGGGGCTGGGGCTGCGTCGAGGTGCAGATATCGGTTCCGGCGGACGCCGAGGCGGCCCTGCGGACGGCCCGCTCGCTGGGCTACGCCGAGCGCAGCCGGAACATGGTCAAGGAACTGCCCGAGGAGCCGCCGGCGCTGCCGGACGGCGTCGAGGTCCGGCCGATGAGCGGGACCGAGTACGCCGCCTGGGAGACGCGGGCCAAGGACGGCTTCGCGCAGAGCTGGATCGACCGGGGGGTCCCGGAGGAACAGGCCCGCGCCAAGGCCGAGGACAGCCACCGGAAGTACCTGCCGGACGGGCTTGCCTCGCCCGGTGTCGCGATCCACGTGGTCGTACGGGACGGACGGGCCGCCGGGTTCCTGTGGACCGGCCGGATCGAGATCGAGCCGGGGCAGTGGGCGGCCTTCGTGTACGACATCGAGGTCGACGAGGAGCACCGCGGGCTCGGCTACGGCCGGGCGCTCATGCGGGTCGCCGAGCGGGTCGCCCTGGAAGCCGGGGAGACCCTGC
This sequence comes from Streptomyces sp. Root1304, assembly GCF_001426405.1. Taxonomy (GTDB): domain Bacteria; phylum Actinomycetota; class Actinomycetes; order Streptomycetales; family Streptomycetaceae; genus Streptomyces. Next base: position 372,049 of record NZ_LMEP01000025.1, read on the forward strand.
TCGGACTGCACGTCTTCGCGGGCAACACCCCGGCGATCCGGCTCTACGAGTCGCTGGGCTACCGCACGACCTACGTCAACAGCGCCAAGACCCTGGGGTAGCGGAGGGGCGGGCGGTCGGCCCGCGGGGGCGGCCGGGCCTGCACGGACGGCCGGGCCTCCGGGCGAGGCCGGGCCTTCGGGGGCGTTCGGGCCTTCGGGTGGGTCAGCCCTTCAGGAGGCGGTCGGCGATCTCCTCGATGCGCTCCCGCAGCCCCTCCTGGCTCTGGCCGCCGTCGAGGCGCTCGCCGCCGATGACGTACGTCGGCGTGCCGGTGACCTTGATCGCCTTGCCCTCGGCCTCGTCGGCGTCGACGGTCAGCAGATGCCGGCCGTCGATCAGCGCCGTGTCGAACTCCTCGGCGTCCAGGTCCAGTTCACCGGCGATCTCCAGCAGGAGCGGCTCGCCGCGCTCGGCGAGATCCGCGGTCCTGGCGAGCAGTGCCTCCACGTACGGCCAGCCCTTGCCCTGCGCGAACGCCTCCTCGGCGGCCTGCGCGGCGGCGTACGCGTGCTTGTGCTTCGCCAGCGGGAAGTGGCGCAGCTGTACGTCGAGCCGGTCGCCGTACGTCTCGCGGAGCGCGCGGACGTCGCCGAGGGCCTGGAAGCAGTCGGGGCACTGGAGGTCGAACCAGGCCTCGAGGGCGACGGGGGAGGTCGGTGCGGTGGTGGTGTCACTCATGACAGCAGTCTCCCTCACCGGTCCGCCCCGCCGGGACCCTCGGGGTTCCCACCGGGACCTGGGGAGGAGATCCGGCGGGGAGGACCCGGAGATCTCCCTGAGACCGGCCTCGGACCGTGGCCCCGGACGCTCCCGGCGGTGCAGGATGGAAGGGACGTATCACCCGGGACCTGGAGGACCGCATGCTCGCCGAGACCATTTGCTCCGCGGTGTCCGTGGCGGGCCTGGGCGTCGCCGCCGTCATGGCGTACCGGAAGCGTTTCCTGTCCGCCGCACGGATCACGGCCTACGCCCTGGTGCCGCTCGGTCTGGTGATGACGGGCGCCGTCGACTGGATCGCGGACACCGCGTTCAGTCCGGTCGCCTGGGCCGGGTTCGGTGTGCTCGGCGCCGCCTGGCTGCTCTTCCTGTCGACCCGGGCCGTCGAGCGGCGCCGCGGCGACCGCAAGGAGACCACCGGGGGAGCCGAGCCGAGAGCCGTGGCCCCGGGGGCGTCGGCGCCCTCGCGCGCCGTGGCGGCGAAGCCCCCGGCCGGGCAGTCCTCCGGTGAGGACTTCAGCGACATCGAGGCGATTCTGAAGAAGCACGGGATCTGATCACTTCTGGCGATTCCCGGTCCCATCCCGTCCCCATCCCGTTCCCGTGATCCACGGGAAGGGGTGAACGGGCCCTGCGGTGGGGCGTGTTGCGGGATTCTCGGGGTCCGGCGTGCGCGATCATCCCCCCGAGATGCTGGATACCTCGCGGGAGACCGTCCCCGCCACCACCGATGCCCCCGCCGAAGAGCCGCGCGGCTGCCTGTTCGCGCTCTCCCAGCCGCCCCTCATGATCTTTCTCGGGGTGATCGGCTGCCTGCTGCTGCTGGCAGCCGTCAACGATCTCTTCGTCCGGTGAGCCCGGGGCCCGGGGGAGGTCAGCCGGCCGCTTCCTTGCGGCGCGCGCGGTACGCGGCCACGTGCAGCCGGTTCCCGCAGGTGCGGCTGTCGCAGTAGCGGCGCGAGCGGTTGCGGGAGAGGTCGACGAAGGCCCGGCCGCAGTCCGGCGCCTCGCAGCGCCGCAGCCGCTCCTGCTCGCCCGCCACGACGATGAACGCGAGGGCCATGCCGCAGTCGGCCGCGAGGTGGTCGGCGACGGAGGCGCCCGGCGCGAAGTAGTGCACGTGCCAGTCGTAGCCGTCGTGGTCGGTGAGCTGTGGCGTGGTGCCCGCGTTCGCCACCAGCTGGTTGATCAGCGGGGCCGCGATGCGGGCCTCCGGGGCGGAGAAGACCGCCGCGAACTTCTCCCGCACCTCGCGTACGGCCCGCAGATCGGCGGCGCCGAGCTCGCCCACGCCACTGACCTTGTGCGCGCGGACGAAGGTCAGCAGACCGGGGATGTCCGCGAGCTCGTCCTCGCGGTCGCCCTGCGGCGCGGTGTTCATCAGATCGACGACGGTGTCGAGGGCGATCCGGGTGTCGTGGGGGATCAGCACGATTCGCTCCCTGGCCGGCCGCGGGCGGGCGCCCGCGGAATGGCGCTGACTTTAGCGCGACCGGGAAAAGGACAACGGCGCCCACCACCGCGCCGGCTGCGCGGTGGGGAGCGCCGTTGTCGTGCCTATGTGACTGCCCGCGCGGCGCCGTCGCCCCGAGTCGGACGGCGCCGTGCGGCTCTCGGCCTGGCTCAGCTGTCGGCCAGGATGTGGGAGAGCTCCGTATCGAGATCGAAGTGCCGGTGCTCGGTGCCCGGTGGCACGGCGGCGTCGGTCCTCTTCAGGAACGACTCCAGGGCCCTCGCCGGGGCCTCGAGCAGGGCTTCTCCCTCGGGGGAGCTCAACGCGATGCAGACGACTCCCTGACCGTGACTACGGGACGGCCAGACTCGGACGTCGCCCGTGCCGGTGGGCCGGTGCAGCCCCTCGGCGAGAAGGTCGCGGGCGAAGACCCATTCGACCGTCTCCTCGGCTCCGGTGTGGAAGGTGGCGTGCACGGCATAGGGATCGGCCGTGTCATACCGCAGGCCCGCGGGTACAGGCAGTGAGGACTCGCTCGACACAACGAGGCGCAGGTGCAGCTCGCAGCTGACCGTGGTGTTCATAAGCGCCAGGGCCTTTCGCTCAGTGTGCGCTCGGGGATTCGCACGTCGGCGAAATCGACATGCCACCTCCAGGGTCGTTGTAAACCCCTCTGTCGGTTTTGTGATCGTTCAGGTCGCTCGTATGGGTGCGTGTGACCTGCGGTAATACCGCCATTCCGGGGAGGGGGTCCGGTCGGGTAAGTTGGTGGGCATGAATGCGGAGAGTGACCAGCGCGCCGGGGAGTCCGCAGACGGCCAGGAAGCCGAACTGGGATCCCGTGCACCGGAGTTCATCAAGTCCCGACGAGGCCTGCATCTGAGCTGGCAGGTCGGTGTCTTCATCGTGGGACTCGCCGTGGTCGGCGCCGGGGTGGTCATGCTGCCGCTCCCCGGACCCGGCTGGCTGGTCATCTTCGGCGGCATGGCGATCTGGGCGACCGAGTTCGTCTGGGCGCAGCTCGTGCTCCGCTGGACCAAGCGCAAGGTGACCGAGGCCGCACAGCGTGCTCTCGACCCCAAGGTCCGCCGCAGGAACATCATCCTCACCACCGTCGGCCTGGTGATCATCGCCGCCCTGCTCGGCGTCTACCTCTGGAAGTTCGGCTTCGTCATGCCGTGGAAGATCGACGAGTGACCCTCGGGTGGTTCGGAAGCCCCGCTGACATGCGGTAATGTTTGCGGTGCACCGGGGCGATTAGCTCAGTGGGAGAGCACTTCGTTCACACCGAAGGGGTCACTGGTTCGAACCCAGTATCGCCCACCACCCGGACCGAAGGCCCGGAGACGGAACGCCGTCTCCGGGCCTTCGGCGTTCCCCCGCTCACCGCATCCGGGCCAGCCGCTCCCGCAGCCGCCGGGCGTCCCGGAGCCGCTGCTCGTACGTCGCGCCGACCGCGAGCAGCAGCAGCCCGGCGAGGGCCGGCGGCAGCCAGCGCGGCAGCGCCCCCACCGCCTGCACCACGTACGGCGCCAGCTCGTGCAGCCCGTCCAGGGCGAGCACCCCGCCGCCCAGCACCAGGAGGGCCTGGAGCCGGAACCGCGCACCGAGCAGCGTCACCGCCAGCGCCGCGACCCCCAGGACCAGCGGGCGCACCCACTCCGGGTCCGTCCAGGCCGCCGCGAGACTCGGCAGCAGCGTCGCCGCGAGACCCGGCCCGTACGCCGTCCACGAGGAGGCCTCCGGGTCCCGGCGGCGCCGCAGGAACCCGACGACCAGGGCGGGCACGGTCACCGGCAGCGTGTACGCCTCCGGGGTCGTCACGTCCCAGACCGCCAGCCGCACCCAGGCGGCCGACAGGAACAGCACCGCCGCCGTCCACGAGGCGAACCGCCGCCGCTCCGGGCGCACGGCCGTCGCCGCCGCGATCACCCCGCCGAGGGCCAGGGCGAGCGCGAGGAACGCGGGCCGCGACGCGGCGAACCCGAGGGCGAGCACCCCCACGGCGCCGCCCGTGATCTCGACCGGCAGGGCCACCGGGCGCGCCTTGGCACCGACGAACGCGGTCGCCGCCGGAACCAGGAGCAGCGCGAGCGCCGTCCCGTGGTCCTCGAACCCGCCGACCGCCGCCACCGAGAGCACGAGCCCGGTCGCGGTGAGCACCGCGCCGCAGGCCGCGACCACCCGGCGGGTGTCCGTACCGAGCACCGCCACGCCAGTGAGCAGCGCGAGCACCGCCCCCAGCACCACGAAGGTGGCGCCTCGGACGTCCAGGGCCAGGGCGACCGCGCTCACGGCGGACGCGAGCCCGCCGACGTACGCGCTCCACCCGATGACGGCCCCGGGCGAGGGCGCGGGAGCCCGCGTCACGGGCCGGGAGGGCGTCCAGGCGGGCCACCCGGGCCCGGTGCCGGGGGCCCCGAACGCGCCGGGTCCGGAGGGCGTGCCCGGAGTGGGTGCGGCAGGGGTGTCGGAGGCCTCGGGCGCCGGCGTGGCCGGTGCGGTCCGGGGCTCCGGCTCCCGCAGGCCTCGCGTCAGCGGGGACGGCCGGACCGCGATCCACAGGGCCGCCGCGCTCGTCAGGAGCTGGAGGGCGAGCGTCGCCGCGTAGGGCAGGCCCAGGGAGACCGGCAGGGCCGTCAGGAGCGCCCAGCCGAGGGCGAGGGACCCGCAGCGGGCCCACAGCCGGGGGAGGACCGCCAGCGCGGCGGCGGCCACCGCCAGGACCAGCACGGCCGTCCCCGGGTACGAGGCCAACTCCCGTCCGGCGTGCTCGCCGGACCACACCTCGGTGGTCCGGGCCAACGGCCCGAGCAGCCCCGCCGCCACCGGCGGGAGCGCCCAGAAGACCCCCAGAGCAGCCACCCCGGCCCCCGCCCGGGCGAACCCGCGCCGGATGCCGGCCGGTGTCCGGAGCGCGGAGGTGCCCGCCACCGGGCCGCCCTCGGATGCGGGAACGCCGCCCTCGGGCGCCCGCCGCCCGTCGGCCGGAGCCGCCGTCGCGCCCGGACGCCACACCGACATCAGCGCCAGCCCGCACAGGACGTACGCGGGAACCGCCCAGTCCGCGGGCACGGCGGCGCGCAGCAGCCCGCCGAGGGCCGCCACCGACGCCAGACCGGCGACCACCGCTCCCGCCACCGACAGCGCGGGCGTCCGCCAGGCCCCGTACAGCGTCACCGCCGCGCTCGCCAGGAGCAGCGCCGCGCCGCTCCACGGCGAGGTCAGCGAGAGCCAGCCACCGGTCAGGAGCGCCCAGCCGCCGAGGGCCGTCGCACCCGTCGCGGCCGTGATCCGCACCGAGGCCGGACGGGTCCACAGCACCACCGCCCCGTCCGCCGCCGCGGTGACCAGGGCCGCCCAGGCGAAGGCCGTCGGACCGCCCCCGGCCGCCAGCACACCGAGCGGCAGCGGCAGCTGCCCGGCGACCACCGCCGCCGGCAGCGGAATCCGCAGCCGCGACAGCGCCGAGCCGTACGCCGTCCACGCGCCCGCCAGGACCGCCGAGACCACCGCCGTGTACCCGAGACCGTCCGTCCCCGGCAGCGCCACCCGGTGCACCGCGTACGCGTCGAGCACCATGAGGACCAGACCCAGCGCCGCCACCGACTCGGCCGTCGACACCAGGCCCCTGCGCAGCAGCGCCACCGGCGTCGCCAGGGCCGCAGAGGTCACCACGGACAGGACCACCGCCCGCCCGCCGATCCCCATCGACCCCCAGCTGACCAGGGTGAAGGCGACGGCCGCGATCGTCAGCAGGGTGCCGCCCAGCGTGAGCAGCACGTTCTGCGCGCTCCGCGGCGTCGAGTCCGCGGGAGCCGGAGCGGGGAACGGGCGGGGCGTCGGGGGCGCGGTCGGCGTGGCCGACGCGTGGAGGACCTGGATCAGCCAGGCCCGCCGGGCCAGCAGCTGGGACCGGCGTCCGTCGAGTCGCGCCAGCTCGCGGTCGACGAGCACCAGCTCGTCCGCGGGCGGCAGGGAGTTGTCCATGTCCGGAGTGTGGCCCCGGGCACACCCGGCCGGAATGCGTCCCGGTACTCATCTTCCCGCCCGGCCGCCCTGAGTACCCCCACACTGGGGTCATGGACTGGTGCCGGTACAGCTTCCGCAGCGTCTGGCGGCTCCCCGCCCCGCCGGAGGCCGTCTACGCCGTCCTCGAACGCGCCGAGGAGTACCCGAGCTGGTGGCCCCAGGTCCGCGAGGTCGTCCCCGTCGACGACGCCACCGGCACCGCCCGCTTCCGCTCCCTCCTCCCGTACGACCTCGTCGTCACGGCCCGCGCCCTGCGCCGCGACCCCGCGGCCGGGGTCCTGGAGATCGGACTCGGCGGCGACCTGGTGGGCTGGGCCCGCTGGACACTCGCCCCGGAAGGGACCGGCACCCGCGTGGTCTACGAGCAGGAGGTCGAGGTCCGCGCCCGCCTCCTGCGGGCCCTCGCCGTCCCCGGGCGGCCCGTCTTCCGCGCCAACCACGCCTGGATGATGCGCGGCGGACGGCGGGGTCTCGCCGCGAGTTTGAAGGGAACGCGCGAAGAGCGCCGTTGAGGGTGGTGGCCGGGCGCCGGGCGGGCCGGTTTGAACGGAGGGCGCGAAGGCCTGTATGGTTCAACCCGTTCCCGGGCGATTAGCTCAGCGGGAGAGCACTTCGTTCACACCGAAGGGGTCACTGGTTCGATCCCAGTATCGCCCACCGGGTAGAGGCCGGTCCGTCGAAAGACGGACCGGCCTCTGTCATGTGTCAGGCCGCCGTGCCCAGTTCCGGCCGCAGCGGCCACGCCGGGTCCACCGTCTCCGGCGTCCCCTGCCGGGTGAACCACGCCTGGAGGCCCCGCGCCTGCGCCGCGTGCCACACCGCCTGCAGGGTGTGCAGCTCCGCCGGGGTCAGGCGCTCCAGGCGCGACGAGAAGCGCCGCGCCACCGCCCGTACGACATCGAGCGCCGCCGCCGCGTCCGCCGCCGCGTCGTGCGCCCCCGTCAGATCCACCTCGTAGTGCGCGCACAGGTCGGTCAGCGTCCGGCGGCCCTTGCGGTACCGGTCCAGGTGCTTGTCCAGCACCCGGGGGTCCAGCACGCACAGCGGGGTGCCGCCCAGGTAGTCGCCGAGCGTGGACGCCCGGTGCCTGCGCAGCTCGCGGTCGAGGATCGTCAGGTCGAACGGCGCGTTCATCACCACCAGCGGCCGCCCCGCCGCGGACTGCTCGGCCAGCGCGCGCGCCAGCTCCTCCATCACCGGGGCCGGCCAGCGGCCGTTCCGCTGGAGGTGATCGTCCGTCAGTCCGTGCACGGCCGTGGCCCCTTCGGGCACCGGTATGCCCGGATTGACCAGCCAGCGCGTGACCCGCGGACGCGCTCCCCTCGTGTCCTGCACGACGAGAGCGGCCGACACGATCCGGTCGCCCTCGACGTCGACTCCCGTGGTCTCCGTGTCGAAAGCGGCCAGGGGCCCTTCGTACCAGTGCAACGTCATCCCTGAACTCCCTGCACACGTGCGGCAGATGGCCAACCCCCTGCCCCCGAAACGGTGATACCCGGACTGTTTGCGCCGTACGCGGACCGGTCACAACAGAAGGGACGGGGAAGGAAGAAGACATGGCGCTCGCCCAGCCCGAGTCGGGAGGGCTGCCGCCCCAGCGGCTGGCACCGACACGCGGCTCACTCGCCACCACCGCCTGCATGGAGACCCTTCAGGTGGGATACCTGCACGCCGTCGCGGCCGCGGCCGGCTGCTCGCTGTCCCAGCCCTTTCCGGACAACGGCATCGACTGGCACGTGAGCCACAGCGCTCCCGGCCACACCGTCGACGACGAAGTGACCATCAAGGTGCAGCTCAAGTGCACCTACCAGATACCGCCGCGCCCGCCCGGGAGCACCTTCTCGTTCACCCTCGACAACGACCACCTGGTGAAACTCGCCAGGACCCCGGTGTCCGTCCACAAGATCCTCGTCGTGATGCTCGTCCCGCGGGCACCGGAGGACTGGCTGAGGGCGAGCCACGACCGGCTCGACCTGCGGCACTGCTGCTACTGGACCAACCTGGCCGGACAGCCGGTCACGGGACGGCGCCGGACCACCGTGCGCATCCCGACGGCGCGGATCTTCGACGACCGGGCACTCTGCGAGATCATGACCCGGGTCGGCGTGGGAGGGAGACCTTGATGCACCGACCGACCGACGAACCGGGGTTCGGGGAGGAGCGGGGCGGAGCCGGGCACGGCCCCGTCCCCCCGCCCTACCGGCCCCACCCACCACCCGCCGAGACCCCCGGGCCCTGGACCGGCGTCCCCGGCCCGCCCACCGGCCCCTGGGCCGACAGCCAGGGCACCCCCGACCCGGGCAGGGTCGACCCGCGCGTCCTCGGCGCCCTCCTCGCCCGGCACGGCTGGCGGCGGCGCGGCGGCGCGGCCGGCCGCTACAGCCGCTGGACCCCGCCCGGCAGCGGCGCCGGCACCAGCCTGCTGGTCCCGGAGAGCCGTGCCTTCCCGGACTGCGAGGACCTGCTCGGCGAGGCGCTCACCGCCCTCGCCCGCAGCGCCACGCCCTCCGCCCGCGAGGTCCTCACCGGCCTCGCCGTGCCCAGCGACGAGATCCGCTGGTGGCGCGACGTGCCCCCGGGCCCCGCCGGCACGGTCCCCTGGACTGTGCAGGAACAGCTCAGGTCCGCCGCCCGCCAGCTGCTCCTGGCCGGCGCCCTCGCCGTACGCGGCCGGGCCGGCTACTACGGGGCCCGGCACCGGCGACCCGCCCAGGCCTCCCTGGAGACCGTCGTCGTCGGCGCGGCCCCCGGCGGGCGCGGCCTCACCGCGTTCCTGCCCGTCGACCCCGGCCGCCCGATCGCCGTACGGCTCTACCACGCGCTCCACGCGGCCCGCGAGGCCACCGACTACCAGCGGGCCACCGGCGGCATGGAGGCCTTCGACGCCGCCGTCGGGGCCGGTGTCAGCCGAGAGCTCACCGAGGCCCTGGTGGCCCTCGTCCGGGGCACCGAGGGCGCCAGGATCGCCCTGGAGTGGGCTCCGTCCGCCGGGGCTCCCGAGGGCTGCGCCGCCCGGCCCGAACCCGTCGAGTTCTCGCCCGGCGACCTGCCCGCGCTGCGCGAGGCGAGCGCCCGCTACCTCACCGACGAACCGTCCGTACCGGTCCGGCTCACCGGAGCCGTCGTCCGCATGCGCCGCTCCGAGCCGCGCGGCGAGGGCACCGTACGGCTCCGGGTGCTCGGCGGGGCGGAGGTCCCGCACGTCCGCGTGACCCTCGACGAGGAGGCGTACCGCACGGCGGGGCACGCCCATCTCGTCGGGCTCCCGATCCGGGTCGTGGGAAGGCTGGAGAGCCGGGGCGGCTTCCGGCGGCTCACCGACGCGTCGGGGGTGGTCCCCGTACAGGTCGACGAGACGGAACGGGACCGGCTGATGAAGTCGCTCCAGGAGAACCTGGACTTCTTCGAGGAGGCGTGCGGGCCGGACGAGGGCTGAGGTGCCGGGAGTGTGCCGAGGACCGGGGCCGGGACCGAAGGGCGGGACCGTGCCGGTGGGCCGCCGACCGGGGGCCGGGCGGCGGGTCGGCGGTAAACCGCTTCGCGGGCGGTCCGGTCGGCTCGGTAGGATCAGCGGTGCGCGGCACCTCGTCTCTGTCGCGCACCGCCGGCGCCGGCACCTCGTGTCTGCCTGCGCCCTTATGTACGGAGTACCCGTGTCTGATGTCCGTGTGACCGTCCAGTCCGCCTCGGAAGCAGAGGAGAGGGCGGTGAGCGCGGGCACCACCGCCGGCGCCCTGTTCGCCGACGACCGCACCATCGTCGCCGCCCGTGTGGCCGGCGAACTGAAGGACCTGTCGTACGAGCTCGCCGACGGCGATGTCGTCGAGGGCGTCGAGATCTCCTCCCCGGACGGTCTCGACATCCTGCGCCACTCGACCGCCCACGTCATGGCCCAGGCCGTGCAGGAGATCTTCCCCGAGGCCAAGCTGGGCATCGGCCCGCCGGTCCGGGACGGCTTCTACTACGACTTCGACGTCGAGAAGCCCTTCACTCCCGAGGACCTCAAGGTCATCGAGAAGAAGATGCAGGAGATCCAGAAGCGCGGCCAGCGCTTCGCCCGCCGTGTGGTGACCGACGAGGACGCCCGCGCCGAGCTGGCGGACGAGCCGTACAAGCTGGAGCTCATCGGCATCAAGGGCTCCGCCTCGACCGACGACGGTGCGAACGTCGAGGTGGGCGGCGGCGAGCTGACCATCTACGACAACCTCGACGCCAAGACCGGCGACCTGTGCTGGAAGGACCTCTGCCGCGGTCCGCACCTGCCCACCACCCGGAACATCCCGGCGTTCAAGCTCATGCGCAACGCCGCCGCCTACTGGCGCGGCAGCGAGAAGAACCCGATGCTCCAGCGCATCTACGGCACCGCCTGGCCGTCGAAGGAGGAGCTGAAGGCCCACCTCGAGTTCCTCGCCGAGGCCGAGAAGCGCGACCACCGCAAGCTCGGCAACGAGCTGGACCTCTTCTCCATCCCGGACGAGATCGGCTCCGGCCTCGCGGTCTTCCACCCCAAGGGCGGCATCATCCGCCGGGTCATGGAGGACTACTCGCGCCGGCGGCACGAGCAGGAGGGCTACGAGTTCGTCTACTCGCCGCACGCCACCAAGGGCGCCCTCTTCGAGAAGAGCGGCCACCTGGACTGGTACGCGGAGGGCATGTACCCCCCCATGCAGCTCGACGGTGGTACCGACTACTACCTCAAGCCCATGAACTGCCCGATGCACAACCTGATCTTCGACGCGCGCGGCCGCTCCTACCGCGAACTGCCGCTGCGCCTGTTCGAGTTCGGCACCGTGTACCGGTACGAGAAGTCCGGCGTCGTGCACGGTCTGACCCGCGCCCGCGGCTTCACCCAGGACGACGCGCACATCTACTGCACCCGCGAGCAGATGGCGGAGGAGCTGGACAAGACCCTCACCTTCGTCCTGAACCTGCTGCGCGACTACGGTCTGACCGACTTCTACCTGGAGCTGTCCACCAAGGACCCGGAGAAGTTCGTCGGCTCCGACGAGGCGTGGGAGGAGGCCACCGCGGTCCTCCAGCAGGTCGCCGAGAAGCAGGGCCTCCCGCTGACCCCCGACCCGGGCGGCGCCGCGTTCTACGGCCCGAAGATCTCCGTTCAGGCGCGGGACGCCATCGGCCGCACCTGGCAGATGTCGACCGTCCAGCTCGACTTCAACCTGCCGGAGCGCTTCAACCTGGAGTACACCGCGCCGGACGGCACCAAGCAGCGCCCGGTCATGATCCACCGCGCGCTGTTCGGTTCCATCGAGCGCTTCTTCGCGGTGCTCCTGGAGCACTACGCGGGTGCGATGCCGCCGTGGCTGGCGCCCGTCCAGGCGGTCGGCATCCCGATCGGCGACGCGCACGTCGAGTACCTCCAGGACTTCGCCGCGGACGCGAAGAAGCTGGGGCTGCGGGTCGACGTGGACGCCTCCTCGGACCGGATGCAGAAGAAGATCCGCAACCAGCAGAAGCAGAAGGTCCCGTTCATGATCATCGTCGGTGACGAGGACATGGCCGCGGGCACCGTCTCCTTCCGCTACCGCGACGGTTCGCAGGAGAACGGCATCGCCCGTGACGAGGCGCTGGCGAAGCTCGTCGACGTGGTGGAGCGCCGCGTCCAGGTGTGACGCGTGCCCCGCGTGAGCGGGGCGTCGGGTTCAGGCCCCCGGGGAATCCCCCGGGGGCCTCTTCTCGTCCTCCCGGGTGAACGCCTGGATCAGCCAGGACGAGAACGAACCCGTCACCGCGCCCAGCAGCGCCAGACCGCAGGCCATCAGGCCCACCGCCACCACCCGGCCCATCGGGGTCACCGGCGTCACGTCCCCGTACCCCACCGTCGCCAGCGTGGAGCAGGTCCACCACACCGAGTCGCCGAAGGTGCGGATCGTGGCACCGGGGGCGCCGACCTCGTACTGGTAGACGGCGAGCGCGCCCGCGAAGCCCAGCAGCGCCACGCTCAGGCCGGCGTAGACCATCACGCGCGCGTAGAGGCTCAGCCGCGGCTTGTCCTGGCGGCGCTGCACCCGGTCGTAGATGTTCACCATGCGCACCGGCCGCAGCAGCGGGAGGACCAGGACCACCGTGTCGAGGAGATGGGTGCGGACGAAGCGGAACCAGCCCTGACCGCTGAGCCGGAACCGTACCGCGTAGTCCACGGCGAACAGCGCCCAGGCCGCGAGGGTGGCGGAGAGGCACAGGTCGAGCCAGAACTGCGGGAGGTGGCGGTTCGCGAGGACGCGGACCGCGTAGCCCGCGAGGAAGACGAGGGAGGCCACGGCGAGCGGGATCTCCATGTGATGGTCCCAGCGCTCCTGGCGGGGCGGTTTCGGCGGCCTGACGCTCATCGGATCAGCATGGCCGCTGCATGGATCTTCCGCCCCGGCGACACGTTCCGAACGGGCGACGCAATATGCTGCACAGCATGACGACTGAGCCGGAACAGCAGATCGGAGTGGGGACGCGGGACGCGTTCCAGCGCCTCTGGACGCCTCACCGGATGGCGTACATCCAGGGCGAGAACAAGCCCACCGGGCCGGGCGCCGACGACGGCTGTCCGTTCTGCTCGATTCCGGCGAAGTCGGACGAGGACGGCCTGGTGATCGCGCGCGGCGAGAGCGTGTACGCGGTTCTCAACCTGTACCCGTACAACGGCGGTCACCTCATGGTCGTCCCCTACCGCCACGTCGCCGACTACACGGACCTGGACGCGGCGGAGACGACCGAGCTCGCCGACCTCACCAAGCGCGCGATGGTCGCGCTGCGTGCGGCGTCCGGCGCGCACGGGTTCAACATCGGCATGAACCAGGGGGCCGTCGCGGGTGCCGGCATCGCCGCGCACCTGCACCAGCACGTGGTGCCGCGCTGGGGCGGGGACACCAACTTCATGCCGGTCGTCGGGCACACCAAGGTGCTGCCGCAGCTGCTCGCCGACACCCGCGAGATGCTGGCCGACGCCTGGCCGGCCACGCTCTGAGCGGACGGTGAGGGCCCCGGACCAGGGCCCGAGCGGACACGGAGGGGCCCGGACCACGGTCGTGGTCCGGGCCCCTCTCTCGCTTCTCTCGTACGACCGGCCTAGCCGCGTGCGCCCCGGTCAGGCGTCGTAGACGTCGGCCTTCTTCGGGCCCGGGTCCTGGACGCCGCCGCTGAGGACCAGCGAGCGGTTGGTGAAGCGCTCCGTGTCCACGTTGTGCTCGTCGAGGACCTTGAGCGTCGCGGCGTGGACGGCGCGGAGCACGGGCGTGGCCATCCGGATGGCGTCGTCGGCCATGAAGCGGTTCTTCCAGAGCGGTCCTGCCCACACGTGCCGCAGCCCGAAGGGCTCGGGCAGGGTCATCTTGCCGCCGAGGAACTCCAGGACCGGCGGGTACCAGGTGAGCGGGGCGCGCACCGCGAGCCGGACGATGTCGTTGGTCCCGAGCAGCGGCTGCTGGATCTCCTTCGTCTCCCAGAACCGGACGGTCTTGGAGACCTCCTTGGTCTTCGCCTTCGGCTTCGTGGTGAAGAGGCCGTGGACGGGGCCGAGCGCGTGCCCGGTGACCTCGATCCGGAGGGTGTGCAGGAGCGAGGTGACGGTGACCATCATGGTCAGCACCAGGTTCCCGTCCCAGAGCGTGAACTGCACGCCGAGGTAGTGACGGTTGCCCGCGCCGAACTGCTGGTCGTTGCAGATGCGCTGTATCTCGTGCGGCTTGACCTGGTAGTGGACGATGTTGTCGCCCTCGGGGCGGCTGACCTCGTCGGCGCCCTCGCCGACCGGCGAGACGATCCAGTGCTTCACGGTCGGCTTGGGGAAGCCGGTCTTCAGGGAGCCGCGCTCCAGCAGGGCCAGCTCGTCGTGGATCCTGCGGACGACGTCCCAGGCGCGGAAGGCGTGGAGTTCCTTGCCCGCCTGCGGGATCAGCTCCTCGGCGAGCGTCCAGTTCCCCCAGCGGGTGCCCAGACCGAGGATCCCCTTGGTGCCGGCGTAGAAGACGATGTTGGACTGCTGCTCCGCGGACAGCTTCTCCAGGTTGACCCGGAGCGCCTCCGCCGACTTCTCGCCCGGGTCCTGGGGGACGGACTTGGGGACGTGGGGGCCGATCCCGCCGCCACCGAGCAGGCCGCTCCAGCGCTCGCGGAGGTCGACGGCGGCGTTCAGGCAGATCCGGCTCGCGAGGAACCAGCCGATGACCGGGGCGACGACCATCGCGCGCAGGTAGTTCGGCAGGATCCCGTCGAAGGGCAGCTTGAGCAGGACGAGCGCGGCGAAGATCCCGGCGGCCCAGAGGAGGGCGGTGCCGATGGCGCTGTTGCGCTTGTTCTCGGAGCCGGAGACGAGACGGCGGAGCTGGATGACGCCGAGCCAGAGCAGCAGGCCGGGCAGGAAGAGGACTCCGCAGAAGAAGGTGACCAGGGTCAGCTTGATGTCGCGCTGTCTGCGGAGGTGGGTGGCGGCGAGGCAGTGCTCGACGACCGGCTGCGGCTCGGCGCCGAAGGACTGGATGAGGGCCTTGCGGGCGCCGCCGAGCATGCGGGCCTGGACCGCGCGGGAGAAGGCCTCGCCGAGGTCGGGGCTGAAGAGCCCCCACTTCCCTTCCTTGACCGTGGTCTTGTAGAGCTCGCTGTCGGCGTCCTGGATGGTCTTCAGGGGACTGTCCCGGTACGCGGCGGAGGCGAGCGCGTTGGTCGCGCCCGTACCGCCCCCCGAGTTCTGGAGGGGGATCTGAGCCCCGGGTCCGAAACCGTCGATCGCCACTGCCGCCCCCATCGCGTGCGAGTATCTGTGCGGGCTGTTCCCAACTGCCGCGCCCCGCACACCTTCTGAGCTGGGCACCACAGCGTAACCGGGGACCGTCGTCTGCGTCACCGCCTGTGGATATCGCGGCCGAAATGACGTACGCCCGACCGGCGGCCGGCGCCCGTCCCTCGCCGATCGTGCCTCAACTAGGCATTGTTTTCGGCCTGTTCGCGCATCGCAGCGGCGAGCTGCGGCGGCATCGGTTCGTGCCGGGCGTACGCGCGGTCGAACCGGCCGGTGCCGTGCGACACGGACCGCAGGTCGATCGCGTACCGCCCGATCTCGATCTCCGGCACCTCGGCCCGGACCAGGGTCCGCCCCGGACCCGCCTGTTCGGTGCCGACCACCCGTCCCCGACGCCCCGACAGATCGCTCATCACCGGCCCGACGTACTCGTCGGGGACGAGGACCCGGACCTCGACGACCGGCTCGAGGAGCTGGACGGCGACCTCGGCGGCCGCCTCCCGCAGGGCCAGCGCGCCGGCCGTCTGGAAGGCGGCGTCGGAGGAGTCCACCGAGTGCGCCTTGCCGTCCCTGAGGGTGACCCGGACGTCGACCAGCGGATAGCCGGCGGCGACTCCCCGCGCGGCCTGGGCACGTATCCCCTTCTCCACGGAGGGGACGAACTGGCGCGGGACCGCCCCGCCGACCACCTTGTCGACGAACTCGATGCCGCTGCCCGAAGGGAGCGGCTCCACCTCGATCTCGCAGATCGCGTACTGGCCGTGGCCGCCGGACTGCTTGACGTGCCGGCCCCGGCCCGCCGAGGCCCCGCCGAAGGTCTCGCGCAGCGACACCTTGTGCGGTACGGCGTCGACCCGCACCCCGTACCGGCCCCTGAGACGGTCGAGGACCACGTCCTGGTGGGCCTCGCCCAGGCACCACAGCACCACCTGGCGGGTGTCCGGGTTCTGTTCGAGCCTCAGGGTCGGGTCCTCGGCCACCAGCTTGGCGAGGCCCTGCGAGAGCCGGTCCTCGTCCGCCTTGCCGTGGGCCCGGACCGCGAGCGGCAGCAGCGGCTCCGGCATGCTCCACGGCTCGATCAGGAGCGGATCGTCCTTCGCGGAGATCGTGTCGCCCGTCTCGGCCCGGCCCAGCCGGGCCACGCACGCGAGATCCCCGGCGATGCACCGCGCCATGGGCCGCTGCTGCCTGCCGAACGGGGAGGTGAGCCCGCCGATCCGTTCGTCGACGTCGTGGTCCTCGTGGCCCCGGTCGGCGAGACCGTGACCGGAGACGTGCACGGTCTCGTCGGGGTGCAGGGTGCCGGAGAAGACCCTGACCAGGGAGACCCGTCCCACGTAGGGGTCGGTGGCGGTCTTGACGACCTCCGCCACCAGGGGGCCCTCGGGGTCGCAGGCCAGCGGGGGCCGGGGGCGTCCGTCGGGGGTGGTGACGGCGGGCGGCTCGTGCTCCACGGGGGAGGGGAAGCCGCCGGTGATCAGCTCCAGGAGTTCATGGGTGCCCAGGCCCTGCGTCCCGCCGTCGGCGGCCGGGGCGGCCGCGAGCACCGGGTGGAACGCGCCCCGGGCGACGGCCTTCTCCAGGTCGTCGACGAGGGTCCGCACCTCGATCGCCTCGCCGCCGAGATAACGGTCCATGAGGGTCTCGTCCTCGCTCTCGGCGATGATCCCCTCGATCAGCCGGGCGCGGGCCTCCGCGATCCGCGCCCGCTGCTCCTCGTCCGGCGCGACCTCCCGGCGCACCCCCGTGGAGTAGTCGAGGACGCGCTCCGACAGCAGGCCGATCAGGCCGGTCGCGGGCGCGTGCCCGTCGGCACCCTCCGGGCCGTGCACCGGCAGGTGGAGCGGAAGGACGGCATCCGGGTCGTCGTGGCCGAAGAGCCCGGCACAGACGGCGGTGAGCTCCTCGAAGCCGGTACGGGCCGTGTCCAGGTGGGTGACGACGATGGCGCGGGGCATGCCGACGGCGGCGCACTCCTCCCAGATCATCCGGGTGGAGGCGGCGACCGCGTCGGCCTCCTGGGCGGCCGAGACGACGAAGAGGGCCGCGTCCGCCGCGCGCAGACCGGCCCTCAGCTCCCCGACGAAGTCGGCGTACCCCGGTGTGTCGAGGAGGTTGATCTTGTACCCGTCCCAGCCGACCGGGACGAGCGAGAGCTGTACGGAGCGGTGCCTGCGGTGCTCGATCTCGTCGTAGTCGGAGACGGTGCCGCCGTCCTCGACCCGCCCGGCCCGGTTGACCGCCCCGGCCGTCTGGGCGAGCGCCTCGACCAGGGTCGTCTTCCCCGATCCGCTGTGGCCGACCAGCACCACGTTCCGTACGTCCGTGGGCCGGTCGACCGTCAGAGCCCTGCCGGCGGCCCCGGCGGCCGTGTTCGCCTTGTCACCCATGATGTGTTCCTCCCGACTGCTCGCACGGTGCGGCGGGACGCGGGCGGGCGCGGGGGAGTGGTGCGTCGCGGTACGGCTCCTGCGGGTGCCCGCGGTGGTCCTTCGAGCTTTGCACCGACACCAGGACGCGTCCATACGTCGTACACGGGAGGACCTGCCGGGGGACGCCGACGCGGCCGGGCGGGTGCCCGCCGGTACGCCGGGGCGCGCGTGGCTACGATGGGTGAGCCGGTGGTCATAGGGGCCGCGCGGCCCACCGAACCTCGGGAAGGCCATGCTGAACAAGTACGCGCGTGCATTCTTCACGCGTGTCCTCACACCGTTCGCAGCGTTTCTGCTCCGCCGGGGCGTCAGCCCCGACGCGGTCACGCTCATCGGCACGGCGGGGGTGATGGCCGGCGCGCTGGTCTTCTTCCCCCGCGGAGAATTCTTCTGGGGCACCATCGTCATCACCCTCTTCGTCTTCTCCGACCTCGTCGACGGCAACATGGCCCGGCAGGCCGGGATCTCCAGCCGCTGGGGGGCCTTCCTCGACTCCACGCTCGACCGGGTCGCCGACGGCGCCATCTTCGGCGGCTTCGCCCTCTGGTACGCGGGCAAGGGCGACGACAACGTGCTGTGCGCCGTGGCGATCTTCTGCCTGGCGAGCGGTCAGGTCGTGTCGTACACCAAGGCCCGAGGCGAATCGATTGGCCTGCCGGTCGCCGTCAACGGTCTGATCGAACGCGCCGAGCGCCTGGTGATCTCGCTGGTCGCCGCCGGCCTCGCCGGTCTCCACACGTTCGGCGTGCCCGGGATCGAGGTCCTGCTCCCGATCGCCCTGTGGATCGTGGCCGTCGGCAGCGCCGTGACCCTGGGCCAGCGGGTCGTGACCGTACGAAGGGAATCGGCCGAGGCGGACGCCGCCGCGGCCCAGGGGGGCGGGGCGACCACGTGAGCACGCTGAAGGACAAGCTGAGCGACGGGCTGTACGGCGCCGGCTGGGCGACCGTCAAGAAGCTGCCCGAACCGGTGGCCACCGGCCTCGGCCGGCGGATCGCGGACCTCGCGTGGAAGCGACGCGGAAAGAGCATCCTGCGCCTGGAGTCGAACCTCGCGCGCGTGGTGCCGGACGCCACGCCCGAACGCCTCGCCGAACTGTCGAAGGCCGGCATGCGCTCGTACATGCGCTACTGGATGGAGTCCTTCCGGCTGCCGACCTGGAGCAAGGAGCGGGTCGAGAGCGGGACGGACATCAAGGACGTCCACCATCTGCACGAGGGCCTCGCCGCCGGCCGCGGGGTCGTCCTGGCCCTGCCGCACCTGGCGAACTGGGACCTCGCCGGGGTGTGGGTGACCCGCTCCCTCGGCGTGCCGTTCACCACGGTCGCGGAGCGGCTCAAGCCGGAGACGCTCTACGACCGGTTCGTCGCCTACCGCGAGTCCCTCGGCATGGAGGTCCTCCCGCACACCGGGGGCTCCGCCTTCGGCACCCTCGCGCGGCGCCTGCGGGCGGGCGGGCTCGTCTGCCTGGTCGCCGACCGCGACCTGTCGGCCTCCGGCGTCGAGGTCTCCTTCTTCGGGGACACCGCGCGCATGCCCGCGGGCCCGGCGATCCTCGCCCAGCAGACCGGCGCGCTGCTGCTGCCGGTGACGCTCTGGTACGACGACACCTCGGTCATGCGGGGGAGGATCCACGGTCCCGTCGACGTACCCGAGTCGGGTACGCGGACCGAGAAGACGGCCGCCATGACCCAGGCGCTGGCCGATGCCTTCGCCGGCGGCATCGCGGACCACCCGGAGGACTGGCACATGCTGCAGCGACTGTGGCTCTCGGACCTGGAAGCACGCCCGGAGCCGGCCACCGGTGCCGCGCGGGACGGGGAGCACGGCGCGTGAAGATCGGGATCGTCTGCCCGTACGCCTGGGACGTGCCGGGCGGCGTCCAGTTCCACATCCGCGACCTTGCCGAGCATCTGATCCGGCTCGGCCACCAGGTCTCCGTCCTCGCCCCCGCCGACGACGAGACCGCGCTGCCGCCGTACGTGGTCTCGGCCGGCCGGGCCGTGGCCGTGTCGTACAACGGCTCGGTGGCCCGCCTCAGCTTCGGCTTCCTCTCGGCCGCGCGGGTACGCCGCTGGCTGCACGACGGCACCTTCGACGTCGTCCACATCCACGAGCCGACCTCGCCCTCGCTCGGGCTGCTGACCTGCTGGGCGGCGCAGGGGCCGATCGTCGCCACCTTCCACACCTCGAACCCGCGCTCGCGGGCCATGATCGCCGCGTACCCGATCCTCCAGCCCGCGCTGGAGAAGATCAGCGCCCGCATCGCGGTCAGCGAGTACGCGCGGCGCACGCTCGTCGAGCACCTCGGCGGCGACGCCGTCGTCATCCCCAACGGCGTCGACGTGGACTTCTTCGCGCGCGCCGAGCCGAAGAAGGAGTGGCAGGGCGAGACGCTCGGCTTCATCGGCCGGATCGACGAGCCGCGGAAGGGCCTGCCGGTCCTCATGCGCGCCCTCCCGAAGATCCTCGCCGCCCGGCCCGGGGCGCGGCTCCTGGTCGCGGGACGCGGGGACGAGGAGGAGGCGGTGGCCTCGCTGCCGCGGGAGATGCGCTCCCGGGTGGAGTTCCTCGGCATGGTCAGCGACGAGGACAAGGCGCGGCTGCTGCGCAGCGTCGACGTGTACGTGGCGCCCAACACCGGGGGCGAGAGCTTCGGCATCATCCTCGTCGAGGCGCTGTCGGCCGGAGCGCCGGTCCTCGCCGCCGACCTGGACGCCTTCGCGCAGGTCCTCGACCAGGGTGCGGCGGGTGAACTCTTCACCAACGAGGACGCCGACGCGCTGGCGGACGCGGCGATCCGGCTCCTCGGCGACGAGGAGCGCCGGGCGGAGCTGAGCGCCCGCGGCTCGGCCCACGTCCGCCGCTTCGACTGGAGCACGGTGGGCGCGGACATCCTCGCGGTCTACGAGACGGTGACGGACGGCGCGGCGGCGGTGGACACGGACGAACGCGTGGGGCTGCGGGCGCGGCTGGGGCTGTAGGGACGCGGCCGGAGCCGTACGGCGCCCGGACCGGGGGCCGTACGGGCACCGGGCCCGGAGCGGATGGTGCGGCGCCCGGCCCGGGTACGCCCCCGCCGTACGCCCCCGCCGGGGCCCGTCGCAGGGCGGTCCCGGGTGTCCTGTTCGCCCGGGACCGTGACGTTCGTGCAGGTGCGCCGCCACCGCCCCGGTAGCCTGTGCGCCCGTGACCGAAACCCTGATCTGGACCGTCGTCGCGCTGATTCTCATCGGCGTCTATCTCAGCTGGACCGCCGGACGGCTCGACCGGCTGCACTCCCGTATCGACGCCGCCCGCGCCGCTCTGGACGCGCAGCTGCTGCGCCGGGCCTCGGTCACCCAGGAGCTGGCCACCTCCGGTGTGCTCGACCCGGCCGCCTCGATCGTGCTGTACGAGGCCGCGCACGCGGCCCGGCAGGCCGAGGAGGACCACCGGGAGGTCGCCGAGAGCGAGCTGAGCCAGGCCCTGCGGGTCGTGTTCGGCGAGCCCGAGCAGGTGGAGCTCGTACGGGAGGCGGCGGGTGGCGAGGAGGCCGCGGAGGAACTCGCGCAGGCCGCCCGGCGGGTGCCGATGGCCCGCCGGTTCCACAACGACGCCGTACGGGCCGCCCGCGCCCTGCGCCGCCACCGGAAGGTCCGCTGGTTCCGGCTCGCGGGCCACGCGCCCTTCCCGCTGGCCTTCGAAATGGACGACGAGCCGCCGGTGGCCCTTGCCGATCGCCCGGCCTGACGCCTCGTAACCTGCGAAAACGATCCACCAGGTCCACATTGGCCCTTGCTGTGGACCGCAGGTGGACTGTTTCCTCACTGGTGTCGTCATTTCGCTGTTGTCACGAGTGAGGTACTTGTGTCCACCACGCCTTCCCCCTTCCCCCAGTCCCCCGAGACCGGCACCGCCCGTGTGAAGCGCGGCATGGCCGAGCAGCTCAAGGGCGGCGTGATCATGGACGTGGTCAACGCCGAGCAGGCGAAGATCGCCGAGGACGCCGGCGCCGTGGCCGTCATGGCCCTGGAGCGGGTCCCGGCGGACATCCGCAAGGACGGCGGCGTGGCCCGCATGTCCGACCCGAACATGATCGAAGAGATCATCGGCGCGGTCTCCATCCCGGTCATGGCCAAGTCCCGCATCGGCCACTTCGTCGAGGCCCAGGTCCTCCAGTCCCTCGGCGTCGACTACATCGACGAGTCCGAGGTCCTGACCCCGGCCGACGAGGTCAACCACTCCGACAAGTGGGCCTTCACGACCCCCTTCGTCTGTGGCGCCACCAACCTGGGCGAGGCCCTGCGCCGCATCGCCGAGGGCGCGGCCATGATCCGCTCCAAGGGCGAGGCCGGCACCGGCAACGTCGTCGAGGCCGTCCGCCACCTGCGCCAGATCAAGAACGAGATCGCCCGGCTGCGCGGCTTCGACAACAACGAGCTGTTCGCCGCCGCCAAGGACCTGCGCGCCCCGTACGAGCTGGTCAAGGAGGTCGCCGAGCTCGGCAAGCTGCCGGTCGTGCTGTTCTCCGCCGGTGGTGTCGCCACCCCCGCCGACGCCGCGCTCATGCGCCAGCTCGGCGCCGAGGGCGTCTTCGTCGGCTCCGGCATCTTCAAGTCGGGCGACCCGGCCAAGCGCGCCGCCGCCATCGTGAAGGCCACCACCTTCTACGACGACCCGAAGATCATCGCGGACGCCTCCCGCAACCTCGGCGAGGCCATGGTCGGCATCAACTGCGACACCCTCCCCGAGTCCGAGCGCTACGCCAACCGCGGCTGGTAGTCACTCATGAGCACCCCCGTCATCGGTGTCCTGGCCCTCCAGGGCGACGTACGGGAGCACCTGATCGCCCTGGCCGCGGCCGACGCCGTGGCCAGGCCGGTGAGGCGCCCCGAGGAGCTGGCCGAGGTCGACGGCCTGGTCATCCCCGGTGGAGAGTCCACCACCATCTCCAAGCTGGCCGAACTGTTCGGCCTGATGGAGCCGCTGCGCGAGCGCATCGCCGCGGGCATGCCGGTCTACGGCACCTGCGCCGGTCTCATCATGCTCGCCGAGAAGATCCTCGACCCGCGTTCGGGCCAGGAGACCTTCGGCGGCATCGACATGATCGTCCGCCGCAACGCCTTCGGCCGGCAGAACGAGTCCT
The DNA here is from genome assembly GCF_001426405.1 of Streptomyces sp. Root1304. GTDB lineage: Bacteria > Actinomycetota > Actinomycetes > Streptomycetales > Streptomycetaceae > Streptomyces. Next base: position 394,599 of record NZ_LMEP01000025.1, read on the forward strand.
TCGAGGCCGGCGTCACCGTCGCGGGCATCGAGGACGGCCCCGTCGAGGGCGTCTTCATCCGGGCCCCCTGGGTGGAGTCCGTCGGCGCCGAGGTCGAGGTCCTCGCCGAGCACGGCGGTCACGTCGTCGCCGTACGGCAGGGCCGGGCGCTCGCGACCTCGTTCCACCCCGAGCTCACCGGGGATCACCGCATCCACGCCCTGTTCGTCGACATGGTGCGCGCCGCGGGCTGATCCGATCCCGGTAGGATCTCTCGGGTTCGTGCAGTACTGGGTTACGCGAAGGAGACAGGCAGATGTCCGGCCACTCTAAATGGGCTACGACGAAGCACAAGAAGGCCGTGATCGACGCCAAGCGCGGCAAGCTCTTCGCGAAGCTGATCAAGAACATCGAGGTCGCGGCCCGTACGGGCGGCGCCGACCTGGACGGCAACCCGACGCTGTTCGACGCCGTCCAGAAGGCGAAGAAGCAGTCGGTCCCGAACAAGAACATCGACTCCGCGCTCAAGCGCGGTTCGGGTCTCGAGGCCGGCGGCGCCGACTACGAGACGATCATGTACGAGGGCTACGGCCCGAACGGTGTCGCGGTGCTCATCGAGTGCCTCACCGACAACCGCAACCGCGCCGCCTCCGACGTGCGCGTGGCCATGACCCGGAACGGCGGCTCGATGGCCGACCCGGGTTCGGTCTCGTACCTGTTCAACCGCAAGGGCGTCATCGTGCTCCCCAAGGGCGAGCTGTCCGAGGACGACGTCCTGGAGTCGGTGCTCGAGGCCGGTGCCGAGGAGGTCAACGACCTCGGTGAGTCCTTCGAGATCATCAGCGAGGCCACCGACCTGGTCGCGGTCCGTACCGCGCTCCAGGAGGCCGGCATCGACTACGACTCCGCCGAGTCCAGCTTCGTCCCGACCATGCAGGTCGAGCTCGACGAAGAGGGCGCGCGCAAGATCTTCAAGCTGATCGACGCGCTGGAGGACAGCGACGACGTGCAGAACGTCTTCGCCAACTTCGACGTCAGCGACGAGGTCATGGAGAAGGTCGACGCCTGATCAAGGCCGTTCCGCAGCGGGCCGACGGGGACACACCCCCGTCGGCCCGGGCAGCCGATAGCCTGCACAAACAGATGAGCGAAGGAAGGGGGGCGACGTGCGCGTTCTCGGGGTGGACCCCGGACTGACCCGGTGCGGCGTCGGCGTCGTCGAGGGCGTCGCCGGACGGCCCCTGACCATGCTCGGCGTGGGCGTGGTCCGCACGGCAGCGGACGACGACATCGGTGTGCGCCTGGTCGGCATCGAGCGCGGCATAGAGGAGTGGCTCGACCGCTTCTCGCCCGAACTCGTCGCCGTGGAGCGGGTGTTCAGCCAGCACAACGTGCGCACGGTGATGGGCACGGCCCAGGCCAGCGCGGTCGCCATGCTCTGCGCCTCCCGCCGCGGCATCCCCGTCGCCCTGCACACCCCCAGCGAGGTCAAGGCCGCCGTCACCGGCAGCGGACGCGCCGACAAGGCCCAGGTCGGGGCCATGGTGACTCGGCTCCTCCGGCTCTCCGCACCGCCCAAGCCGGCCGACGCCGCCGACGCCCTCGCCCTCGCGATCTGCCACATCTGGCGGGCCCCCGCCCAGAACCGCCTCCAGCAGGCCGTCGCCCAGAACCGTCTCCAGCAGGCGGTCGCCCAGCAGGCGTCCGCAGTGAAAGGCCGAACCCGATGATCGCCTTCGTCAGCGGCCCGGTCGCCGCGCTCGCCCCCACCACGGCCGTCATCGAGGTCGGCGGCGTGGGCATGGCCGTCCAGTGCACCCCGGCCACCCTCGCGGGCCTGCGGATCGGCGAGGACGCCCGGCTCGCCACCTCGCTCGTCGTCCGTGAGGACTCCCTCACCCTGTACGGCTTCGCCGACGACGACGAGCGGCAGGTCTTCGAGCTCCTCCAGACCGCCAGCGGCGTCGGCCCCCGCCTCGCCCAGGCCATGCTCGGCGTGCACAGCCCCGACGCCCTGCGCGTCGCCGTCTCCACCGGGGACGAGAAGGCCCTCATGGCCGTCCCCGGCATCGGCAAGAAGGGCGCGCAGAAACTCCTCCTCGAACTGAAGGACAAACTCGGCGCCCCGCTCGGCAGCAGCGGCCTCGTCGGCGCCCAGCGCGCCGCGGCCACCGGCCCCGCGCCCTGGACCGAGCAGCTGTCCGCCGCGCTCATCGGCCTCGGATACGCGAGCCGCGAGGCGGAGGAGGCGGTCAGCGCCGTCGCGCCGCAGGCCGAGGCCGCCATCGCCGAGGGCGGCACCGCCCCCGTACCGCAGCTGCTCCGGGCCGCCCTGCAGACCCTCAACCGGACCCGCTGACCGCCCCCGATCCTGACGGGACCGGGGGAGGCACCCCCGCCGGCCAGGCCGTACGAACGAGAAGGCATCCACCGTGAACTGGGACGACGACACCACCGCCGAGGCCTCCGACGCCGAGGCGCGCATCGTCGGCGCCTCCGCCGAGGGCGACGACCAGGCCGTCGAAGCGGCCCTGCGCCCCAAGGACCTCAGCGAGTTCGTCGGCCAGGAGAAGGTCCGCCAGCAGCTCGACCTGGTCCTCAAGGCCGCCCGCCAGCGCGGTGCCACCGCCGACCACGTCCTGCTCTCCGGCGCCCCCGGCCTCGGCAAGACCACCCTCTCGATGATCATCGCCGCCGAGATGAACGCCCCGATCCGCATCACCTCGGGCCCCGCCATCCAGCACGCCGGAGACCTCGCCGCGATCCTCTCCTCCCTCCAGGAGGGCGAGATCCTCTTCCTCGACGAGATCCACCGCATGTCCCGGCCCGCCGAGGAGATGCTCTACATGGCGATGGAGGACTTCCGCGTCGACGTCATCGTCGGCAAGGGCCCCGGCGCCACCGCCATCCCGCTGGAACTCCCGCCCTTCACCCTGGTCGGCGCCACCACCCGGGCCGGCCTCCTGCCGCCCCCGCTGCGCGACCGCTTCGGCTTCACCGGTCACATGGAGTTCTACGACCCGGCCGAACTCCGGCGCGTGATCCACCGCTCCGCCGGCCTCCTCGACGTCGAGATCGACCCGGCCGGAGCCGCCGAGATCGCCGGACGCTCCCGCGGCACCCCCCGTATCGCCAACCGGCTGCTCCGCCGCGTCCGCGACTACGCGCAGGTCAGGGCCGACGGAGTCATCACCCGCGAGATCGCCGAGGCCGCCCTCAGCGTGTACGAGGTCGACGGCCGCGGCCTCGACCGCCTCGACCGGGCCGTCCTGGAGGCCCTGCTCAAGCTCTTCGGCGGCGGCCCGGTCGGTCTGTCCACCCTCGCGGTGGCCGTGGGGGAGGAGCGCGAGACCGTCGAGGAGGTCGCCGAACCCTTCCTCGTACGCGAGGGACTGCTCGCCCGCACGCCCCGTGGCCGGGTCGCCACTCCGGCGGCCTGGGCGCACCTCGGACTGGTTCCGCCGCAGGCTGCGGGCCCGGGGGCACACGGAAGCGGACAACAGGGGCTCTTCGGGGCGTGACGGTGTCGACACTCGCCCGGACAGGAACCGGGGTGCGATGCTGGACGTTGTTCCATCGATGCGGACTCGCCTAGACTCCGCCGATGCCGCCCTTTCCGGTCGGCGCGCCCACCCCCGAAGATCAGGCCGCGGGTTCTCCGCGACCGTGCGAAGGAAACCCGTCCCGTGAGCATCGTGACCCTCCTCCCCTTCATCGTCCTCATCGGGGCCATGTTCCTGATGACCCGCTCTGCCAAGAAGAAGCAGCAGGCGGCGGCGCAGATGCGCAACGAGATGCAGCCCGGCACCGGCGTGCGCACGATCGGGGGGATGTACGCCACCGTCAAGGAGATCGGCGACGAGACCGTCCTCCTGGAGGTCGCGCCGGGCGTTCACGCGGTCTACGCCAAGAACGCCATCGGTGCGGTCCTGGAGGACTCCGAGTACAACCGCATCGTCCACGGCGACGACCCGGAGTCGGACACCGACACCGTCGTCCCGGACGACGCCTCCTCGCTGACCGACGCCGCCGAGGCCGAGGTCGCGGAGACCACCGAGGACGCGGTGCCCAAGGCCGACCTGACCAAGAAGTCGGACGCGGCCGAGGCCGCCACCGAGGGGCAGAAGGACGGCAAGACCGACGGCGAGACCGACGCGAAGTAGTCGCGGCGGGGGACACACCGCGCACGCCCACCGGCGCGCGCGGTCCCCCGAACGGTTCCACGTCTGCGGGGGATGGTCCCCACACACACTTCGTGGCCGTCGCGCGCACACCCGGCGCGGGGCGGTTGGACAGGGAGATACGACAGGTGGCAGCACCGAAGAAGGGCCGAAGGCCGGCGGGGGGACAGAGCCGGCCGGGCCGCGCCCTGGCACTCATCCTGATCGCCATGGTCGCGCTCACCGGCGGGATGTTCTGGTCGGGGCACACCACCCCGCGCCTCGGCATCGACCTCGCCGGCGGTACGTCGATCACGCTCAAGGCCAAGGCTGAGCCGGGCCAGGAGTCGGCGGTCAACGAGACCAACATGAACACCGCCGTCAGCATCATCGAACGGCGTGTCAACGGTCTCGGTGTCTCCGAGGCCGAGGTCCAGACGCAGGGCCGCGAGAACATCATCGTCAACATTCCTCGCGGGACGAACGAGAAGCAGGCCCGGGAGCAGGTCGGTACCACCGCCCAGCTCTACTTCCGGCCCGTCCTCGCCGTCGCGGCCGCCGCGCCGCAGCCGATGCCGACCGGTACCGCCTCCGGCTCCCCGTCGGCCGCGCCGAAGCCGTCCGCCTCCGGTGCGACGGCGGGCGAGAAGTCGGCCACCCCGACGGCCACCGCCTCCACCCAGGGCCGTGCGCTCACCGAGGCCCTCAAGGCCCCGAGCCCCACGCCCACCGGGACCCCGAAGGCCACGCAGACCCCCCAGCCGAAGCAGACGCCGGACCCGGCGACCGCGGCGCTGGAGCAGAAGTTCACCACCCTGAACTGCCTCGACCCCAAGCAGCGGACCGCCGCCGGCCAGGGCGTCCTGCCGGCCCAGCCGACCGTGGCCTGTGGCAAGAACGCGATCGGCCAGTGGGAGAAGTACCTCCTCGGCCCGGCCGAGGTCGAGGGCAAGGACGTCGACAACGCCAAGGCCGCGATCGACCAGCGCAGCGGTCAGTGGATCGTCGACATGGAGTTCACGGGCGCCGGCTCGAAGAAGTTCCAGTCGATCACCAGCAAGCTCTCGCAGCAGACCGAGCCGCAGAACCAGTTCGCGATCGTCCTGGACGGCGAGGTCGTCTCGGCGCCCCGCGTCCAGACCACGCTGAGCGCCAGCGCGCAGATCTCCGGCAGCTTCAACCAGCAGTCCGCCCAGGACCTCGGCAACATCCTGTCCTACGGCGCCCTGCCGCTCGCCTTCCAGACGCAGAGCGTCGACACCGTGACCGCCGCCCTCGGCGGTGACCAGCTGGAGGCCGGTCTGATCGCCGGCGCCATCGGTCTCGCCCTCGTCATCATCTACCTGGTGGCCTACTACCGCGGCCTGTCGCTGATCGCCATCCTCAGCCTCGGCGTCTCCGCGCTGCTGACCTACGTGATCATGGCCCTGCTCGGCCCGGCCATCGGCTTCGCGCTGAACCTGCCGGCCGTCTGTGGTGCCATCGTCGCCATCGGTATCACCGCGGACTCGTTCATCGTCTACTTCGAGCGCATCCGCGACGAGCTCCGCGAGGGCCGCACGCTCCGCCCGGCCGTCGAGCGCGCCTGGCCGCGTGCCCGTCGCACCATCCTGGTCTCCGACTTCGTGTCGTTCCTGGCCGCGGCCGTGCTCTTCCTCGTCACCGTCGGCAAGGTCCAGGGCTTCGCGTTCACGCTCGGCCTGACCACCCTGCTCGACGTCGTCGTGGTGTTCCTCTTCACCAAGCCGGTCATGACGCTCCTCGCGCGGACCAAGTTCTTCGGCAACGGCCACGCCTGGTCCGGCCTGGACCCGAAGCGACTCGGCGCCAAGCCGCCGCTGCGCCGCACCCGCCGTGCCAATGCCTCTGTCGCTGGCCCTGTCGACCCGAAGGAGGCGTGAGATGTCGAAGCTCGGCGATCTCGGCGCCCGGCTCCACCGCGGTGAGGTCGGTTACGACTTCATCGGCAACCGCAAGATCTGGTATGGCCTGTCCATCCTGATCACCATCACCGCCATCGTCGCCCTGGCCGTCCGCGGCCTCAACATGGGCATCGAGTTCCAGGGCGGCGCCGTCTTCACCACCCCGAAGTCGGAAGTCTCCGTCAGTCAGGCCCAGGAGTACGCGGAAGAGGCCTCCGGCCACGACGCGATCGTCCAGCAGCTCGGCAACGGCTCCCTGCGCATCCAGGTCGGCGGCCTCGACACCGAGAAGTCCGACCAGGTCCGCGCGGAGCTCGCCAAGGACCTGAACGTCCCCGAGGACAAGATCGCGGCGGAGCTGGTCGGCCCGAGCTGGGGCGAGCAGATCGCCACCAAGGCCTGGACCGGCCTCGGGATCTTCATGATCCTCGTGGTGATCTATCTGGCCATCGCCTTCGAGTGGAGAATGGCGGTCGCGGCACTCGTCGCGCTCATCCACGACCTCACCATCACGGTCGGCATCTACTCGCTGGTCGGCTTCGAGGTCACCGTCGGTACGGTCATCGGCCTGCTGACGATCCTCGGCTACTCGCTGTACGACACCGTCGTCGTCTTCGACTCCCTCAAGGAGCAGACGAAGGACATCACGAAGCAGACCCGCTTCACCTACAGCGAGCTGGCCAACCGCTCGATCAACGGCACCCTGGTCCGTTCGATCAACACCACCGTCGTCGCGCTGCTGCCGGTCGCCGGCCTGCTCTTCATCGGTGGCGGCGTCCTCGGCGCCGGCATGCTCAACGACATCTCGCTGTCACTGTTCGTCGGTCTCGCCGCCGGTGCGTACTCGTCGATCTTCATCGCCACCCCGCTCGTCGCCGACCTCAAGGAGCGCGAGCCGGCGATCAGGGCCCTCAGGAAGCGCATCCTCGCCAAGCGGGCCAGCGCGGCCGCCAAGGGCGAGTCCTACGACGGCACCGACGAGCTGTCCGACGCGGCCGAAGCGGCCGTCGTCGGGCCGCGGGCGGGCCGCCGCGGCCGCACCCAGGAGCACCGAGGATGACCGCCGAGGCCCCGGACGTCACCGGGCTCCTGCTCAGCCGCATCCGCGACGTCCCCGACTACCCGAAGCCGGGCGTGCTGTTCAAGGACATCACGCCGCTGCTCGCGGACCCGGAGGCGTTCACGGCCCTCACCGACGCCCTCGCCGCCCTGTGCTCCGCGCACGGCGCGACGAAGATCGTCGGCCTGGAGGCGCGCGGCTTCATCCTGGCCGCTCCGGTGGCCGTCCGCGCGGGCCTGGGATTCATCCCGGTCCGCAAGGCCGGCAAGCTCCCCGGGGCCACGCTCCGCCAGGCGTACGAGCTGGAGTACGGCACCGCCGAGATCGAGGTGCACGCCGAGGACCTGGCGGCGGGCGACCGCGTCATGGTCATCGACGACGTCCTCGCCACCGGCGGTACGGCCGAGGCCTCGATCGAGCTCATCCGCCGCGCGGGCGCCGAGGTCGCGGGTGTCGCGGTCCTCATGGAGCTCGGCTTCCTGCCGGGCCGCGCCCGCCTGGAGCCGGCTCTCGGCGGAGCACCGCTCACGGCACTCATCCGCGTCTGATCCTCCACGTCCGACGATCTCCGGCCCGATGACGGCCCAGGGATACGGCGAAGGGCGCCCGGGACCTCCCGAGGCGCCCTTCGCCGTTCCCGGACCCCGTACGCAAGGGCGTGCCCGGGGCCACGACACCCGGCGCCAGAAGTTCCGGGCCCCGCCCCCGGTGCGGCGGGAGCGGCTCCCGCACCCCCGGCCGCCCCGGGGCGAGGGCCACCGCGTGCGCATCCGGACGCGTGGCTCGATACCATGGGCTTTCCGGGCCTGAACGGGGGACCCGGAACCTCCCCCGGACTCCGTCCGGGGGGATCCGCAGAGGAGCGCTTCTTGCCAGACGAGGCCCAGTCACTCTCCGCCGCGCAGCCCGACCCGAAGGCCGAGAAGGCCGCGCCGGGGACCGGCACGCCCCAGAACAAGCCCGCGGAGACCGGGCCCCCGCCTGCCGCCCCCGCACCCGCGCCCACGCCGGCCCCCGAGCCCCCGGCGCCCGTGCCCGCACGGCCCGCTCCGGCCGCGCCCGCCCGCTCGGGCGGCTCCTCCAACCGCGTCCGCGCCCGCCTCGCCCGGCTCGGCGTCCAGCGCTCCTCCCCGTACAACCCGGTCCTCGAACCGCTGCTGCGGATCGTCCGCTCCAACGACCCCAAGATCGAGACGGCCACGCTCCGCCAGATCGAGCGGGCCTACCAGGTCGCCGAGCGCTGGCACCGCGGCCAGAAGCGCAAGAGCGGCGACCCGTACATCACCCACCCGCTCGCCGTCACCACGATCCTCGCCGAGCTCGGCATGGACCCGGCGACGCTCATGGCGGGTCTCCTGCACGACACCGTCGAGGACACCGAGTACGGCCTGGAGGACCTGCGCCGCGACTTCGGCGACCAGGTCACCCTGCTCGTCGACGGCGTCACCAAGCTCGACAAGGTCAGGTTCGGCGAGGCCGCCCAGGCCGAGACCGTCCGCAAGATGGTCGTCGCCATGGCCAAGGACCCGCGCGTCCTGGTCATCAAGCTCGCCGACCGCCTGCACAACATGCGCACCATGCGCTACCTCAAGCGGGAGAAGCAGGAGAAGAAGGCCCGCGAGACCCTCGAGATCTACGCGCCCCTGGCCCACCGCCTGGGCATGAACACCATCAAGTGGGAGCTGGAGGACCTCGCCTTCGCGATCCTCTACCCCAAGATGTACGACGAGATCGTCCGCCTCGTCGCCGAGCGCGCCCCCAAGCGGGACGAGTACCTCGCCATAGTGACCGACGAGGTGCAGACCGACCTGCGCGCCGCCCGCATCAAGGCCACCGTCACCGGCCGCCCCAAGCACTACTACAGCGTCTACCAGAAGATGATCGTCCGCGGCCGTGACTTCGCGGAGATCTACGACCTGGTCGGCATCCGCGTCCTCGTGGACACCGTCCGCGACTGCTACGCGGCTCTCGGCACCGTCCACGCGCGATGGAACCCGGTCCCCGGCCGGTTCAAGGACTACATCGCGATGCCGAAGTTCAACATGTACCAGTCGCTGCACACGACGGTCATCGGACCCAACGGCAAGCCCGTCGAGCTCCAGATCCGCACCTTCGACATGCACCGGCGCGCCGAGTACGGCATCGCCGCGCACTGGAAGTACAAGCAGGAGGCCGTCGCCGGCGCCTCCAAGGTCCGCGCCGACGTGCCCAAGAAGGCCGGCAAGGACGACCACCTCAACGACATGGCGTGGCTGCGCCAGCTCCTCGACTGGCAGAAGGAGACCGAGGACCCCAGCGAGTTCCTGGAGTCCCTGCGCTTCGACCTCTCCCGCAACGAGGTCTTCGTCTTCACGCCGAAGGGCGACGTCATCGCGCTGCCCGCCGGCGCCACCCCCGTCGACTTCTCGTACGCCGTCCACACCGAGGTCGGCCACCGCACCATAGGGGCGCGGGTCAACGGCCGGCTCGTGCCGCTCGAATCGACCCTCGACAACGGCGACCTGGTCGAGGTCTTCACCTCCAAGGCCGCCGGCGCCGGGCCCTCCCGCGACTGGCTGGGCTTCGTCAAGTCCCCGCGCGCCCGCAACAAGATCCGCGCCTGGTTCTCCAAGGAGCGCCGCGACGAGGCCATCGAGCAGGGCAAGGACGCCATCGCGCGGGCCATGCGCAAGCAGAACCTGCCGATCCAGCGGATCCTGACCGGCGACTCCCTCGTCACACTCGCCCACGAGCTGCGCTACAGCGACATCTCCTCGCTGTACGCGGCGATCGGCGAGGGCCATGTCACCGCCCAGTCCATCGTGCAGAAGCTGGTCCAGGCGCTCGGCGGCGAGGAGGCGGCCACCGAGGACATCGACGAGGCGGCGCCGCCCACCCGGGGCCGCTCCAAGCGCCGCTCCAGCGCCGACCCGGGTGTCGTCGTCAAGGGCGTCGAGGACGTCTGGGTGAAGCTGGCCCGCTGCTGCACCCCCGTGCCCGGCGACCCGATCATCGGATTCGTCACCCGCGGCAGTGGCGTATCGGTTCACCGCAGCGACTGCGTCAACGTGGAGTCGCTGTCGCGGGAGCCCGAGCGGATCCTGGAGGTCGAGTGGGCCCCCACCCAGTCCTCCGTCTTCCTCGTCGCCATCCAGGTCGAGGCCCTGGACCGCTCCCGGCTGCTCTCCGACGTGACCCGGGTCCTCTCGGACCAGCACGTCAACATCCTCTCGGCGGCCGTGCAGACCTCCCGCGACCGGGTGGCCACCTCCCGCTTCACCTTCGAGATGGGCGACCCGAAGCACCTGGGCCACGTCCTGAAGGCCGTAAGGGGCGTGGAGGGCGTCTACGACGTCTACCGCGTGACCAGCGCCCGGCGCCCGTAGCCCCCGAGGTACGAGGAAGGCCCCCGGCGCGATGCCGGGGGCCTTCCTCGTACGCGAAGGGCGAAGAGCCGCGAACGTCAGCCGCCGAACTCCTCCAGGCCCTTGAGGGCCTGGTCGAGCAGGGCCTGACGGCCCTCCAGCTCACGGGAGAGCTTGTCGGCCTTCGAGTCGTTGCCGGCGGCACGGGCCGCGTCGATCTGCTTGCGCAGCTTCTCGACGGCGTCCTGGAGCTGACCGGTCAGACCTGCGGCACGCGCGCGTGCCTCCGGGTTCGTCCGGCGCCACTCGGCCTCCTCGGACTCCTGGATCGCCCGCTCCACCGTGTGCATCCGGCCCTCGACCTTGGGACGGGCGTCACGCGGGACGTGACCGATGGCCTCCCAGCGCTCGTTGAGGGAACGGAAGGCCGCGCGCGCCGCCTTCAGGTCCGTCACCGGCAGCAGCCGCTCGGCCTCGGCCGCGAGCTCCTCCTTGAGCTTGAGGTTCTCGGTCTGCTCCGCGTCCCGCTCGGCGAAGACCTCGCCGCGCGCCGCGAAGAAGACGTCCTGGGCGCCGCGGAAGCGGTTCCACAGATCGTCCTCGTGCTCGCGCTGGGCGCGGCCGGCCGCCTTCCACTCCGTCATCAGGTCGCGGTAGCGGGCCGCCGTGTTCGCCCAGTCGGTGGAGTTCGACAGCGACTCCGCCTCGGTGACGAGACGCTCCTTCGCCTTGCGGGCGTCCTCGCGCTGCGCGTCCAGCGAGGCGAAGTGGGCCTTGCGGCGCTTCGAGAACGCCGAGCGGGCGTGCGAGAAGCGGTGCCACAGCTCGTCGTCGGACTTGCGGTCGAGCCGGGGGAGGCCCTTCCAGGTGTCCACCAGGGCCCGCAGCCGCTCGCCCGCGGAGCGCCACTGCTCGCTCTGGGCCAGCTCCTCGGCCTCCGTGACGAGCTTCTCCTTGGCGGAGCGCGCCTCGTCGGTCTGCTTGGCCTTCTGGGCCTTGCGCTCCTCGCGGCGCGAGTCGACCGTCCCCACGAGCTTGTCCAGCCGGGCGGCGAGCGCGGCCAGGTCGCCGACGGCGTGGTGCTCGTCGACCTGCTGCCGGATGTGCTCGATCGCCGCGGTGGCGTCCTTCGCCGAGAGGTCGGTGGTCCTCACCCGCTTCTCGAGGAGGCCGATCTCGACCACCAAGCCCTCGTACTTGCGCTCGAAGTAGGCCAGGGCCTCCTCAGGGGTGCCGGCCTGCCACGATCCGACGACCTGCTCACCCTCGGCCGTCCGCACGTACACGGTGCCCGTCTCGTCGACGCGGCCCCACGGGTCGCTGCTCACAGCGCCTCCTCACCATGATGCCGTCGCGGGGTCGTACCCCCCGGGCATCGTCCACAGTTTCCCGGCGGGCCTCGCCCGCCATCCGCAGCGCGGCCGACGGCCCAACGCTGCACAACGCCAATCTAGGCGAACGGCGGCCCGGCTGTCCGCACTCAGCGCGACCGAGATTCGACGGTCACGCGCGCGTGCGGACCCCGGCTCACTTCTTCGTGACGGTCGCCTTCTCGATGGTGACGGCCTTCTTCGGGGCACCGTCCGTGGCGCCGCCCTCGACACCGGCCTCGGCGACACCCTTGACCACCGCGAGGCCGGCCGCGTCGATCTTCCCGAACGGGGTGTACGTCGGCGGCAGCTGGGTGTCCTTGTAGACGAGGAAGAACTGCGAGCCGCCGCTGCCCGGCTGCCCGGTGTTGGCCATCGCCACGGTGCCGGCCGGGAAGGTCACCGCGCCGCCCGCGCCCGCCTTGCCGAGGGCGCCCAGGTTCTCGTCCGGGATGGTGTAGCCGGGGCCGCCGGTGCCGTCGCCCTTGGGGTCACCGCACTGGAGCACGAAGATGCCCTGGGTGGTGAGCCGGTGGCACTTGGTCCCGTCGAAGTACTTCTTGTCGGCCAGGTGCTTGAAGGAGTTCACCGTGCGCGGGGTCTTCGCCGCGTCCATGGTGATCGTGACGGGGCCCTCGTTCGTCGTGAGCGCCATGGCGTACGTGGCCTTGGTGTCCACGGCCATCTTCGGCTCCGGGCCCGCCGACTCGCTCTGCGAGGGCGCCGGGGTGCTGGGCGCGTCGCTCGCCGCGCTGTCCGAGCCCTTGGAGGCGTCGTCGCCCGTCAGCGCCACGGAGGCGTAGACGGCGCCGCCCGCCGCGAGGACCACCGCGAGGGCTGCCGCGACGACGGTGTTGCGCCGCTTCGCCTTGCGCCGGTTCTCCTCCCGCCGCTGCTGCTGCCGCGCGTACTTCTCCCTGGCAAGCTGCCGCCGCCGCTGATCGCTGGTGACCACCGGTTCCGCTCCTGTCGCTCGTCTGTTCCTGTCCTGGCCGGGTGTGCCCGTACCGTATACGGGTTGGCTGTGGAACCGGCACCGCCGGTAGGCTCTGATCTGCTGGATCCCGCGGTTTCCGCGGTTTCCGCGCCCCGTGCCGGACGACAACTAAGGACGAACGTGCTGATTGCCGGGTTCCCCGCCGGGGCCTGGGGGACCAACTGCTACCTGGTCGCCCCCGCCGCAGGCGAGGAGTGCGTGATCATCGACCCGGGCCACCAGGCCGCCCAGGGTGTCGAGGAGACGCTGAAGAAGCATCGGCTCAAGCCCGTCGCCGTCGTCCTCACCCATGGACACATCGACCACGTCGCCTCCGTCGTCCCGGTGTGCGGCGCCCATGACGTCCCCGCGTGGATCCACCCGTCCGACCGCTACATGATGAGCGACCCGGAGAAGGCCCTCGGCCGCTCCATCGGGATGCCCCTCATGGGCGAGCTGACCGTGGGGGAACCCGACGACGTGCGAGAACTGTCCGACGGCGCCGAGCTGAAGCTCGCCGGCCTGGACTTCTCCGTCGCCCACGCGCCCGGTCATACCAAGGGGTCGGTGACCTTCAGGATGCCGGAGACCACGGAGATCCCCTCCGTCTTCTTCTCCGGGGACCTGCTGTTCGCCGGCTCCGTCGGACGCACCGACCTTCCCGGCGGTGACATGGACGAGATGCTCGCTTCGCTGGCCCGTGTGTGCCTGCCGCTCGACAACTCGACCGTGGTGCTGTCGGGACACGGTCCCCAGACGACCATCGGCCAGGAACGCGCCACCAACCCGTATCTGCGGGACGTGGCCGCGAGCCGCCAAGGGAGCAGCAGCACGAAGGCTCCCCGACGAGGAATGTGACGAGACTTTCGTGAGCACCTTTCAGGCCCCCAAGGGCACGTACGACCTGATCCCGCCCCGCTCCGCCACCTTCCTGGCGGTCCGGGAGGCGATCTCCACGCCGCTGAGGAACTCCGGCTACGGCTACATCGAGACGCCCGGTTTCGAGAACGTCGAGCTGTTCTCCCGCGGTGTCGGCGAGTCCACCGACATCGTCACCAAGGAGATGTACACCCTCACCACGAAGGGCAACGACCACCTCGCCCTCCGTCCCGAGGGCACCGCGTCCGTGCTGCGTGCCGCGCTCCAGGCCAACCTGCACAAGCAGGGCAACCTGCCGGTGAAGCTCTGGTACTCCGGCTCGTACTACCGCTACGAGCGCGCCCAGGCGGGCCGCTACCGCCACTTCTCCCAGGTCGGCGCCGAGGCGATCGGCTCCGAGGACCCGGCGCTCGACGCCGAGCTGATCATCCTGGCCGACCAGGCGTACCGCTCCCTCGGCCTGCGGAACTTCCGCATCCTGCTCAACTCGCTCGGCGACAAGGAGTGCCGCCCCGTCTACCGCGAGGCGCTCCAGGCCTTCCTGCGCGGCCTCGACCTCGACGAGGAGACCCTGCGCCGCGCCGAGATCAACCCGCTGCGCGTCCTCGACGACAAGCGCGAGTCCGTGCAGAAGCAGCTGGACGGCGCGCCGCTCCTGCGCGACTACCTGTGCGACGCCTGCAAGGCGTACCACGAGGAGGTCCGCGCCCTGATCACGGCGGCGGGCGTGGTCTTCGAGGACGACGCCAAGCTGGTGCGCGGCCTGGACTACTACACCCGGACCACGTTCGAGTTCGTCCACGGCGGTCTCGGCTCGCAGTCGGCGGTCGGCGGCGGCGGCCGCTACGACGGCCTCTCCGAGATGATCGGCGGCCCCGCGCTGCCGTCCGTGGGCTGGGCGCTCGGTGTCGACCGCACGGTCCTCGCCCTGGAGGCGGAGGGCGTCGAGCTCGACCTCCCCGCCGTCACCAGCGTCTTCGCGGTGGCCATCGGCGAGGAGGCACGCCGGATCCTCTTCGGCAAGGTCACCGAGCTGCGCAGGGAGGGCATCTCCGCGGACTTCTCGTTCGGCGGGAAGGGACTCAAGGGCGCGATGAAGGACGCCAACCGCTCCGGCGCCCGCCTCGCCGTCGTCGCCGGTGAGCGCGACCTCGCCGAGGGCGTCGTCCAGCTCAAGGACATGGAGTCCGGCGAGCAGCAGGCCGTCACCCTGGACGGCTTCCTGGACGCGGTCCGGGCCAAGCTGGCCTGACCGTCCGTCACGCATCGAAGGGGCCCGGTCCACACGCGCGTGTGGACCGGGCCCCTTCGCGTGGTCCTTACGCGGTCCTCACTTATCTCCCGCGAACGGTGGCCGCCGTCCCCCGTACGGCAGAATGACCATGCCCAAACGGCTCGCGAGCGAGGGAAAAGGCGACATGACGAAGGCAGCGGTGGACGAGGCCGCGTCCGGCGGGAACGGCGCCGGCACGATCGGGGCGAGCAAGGCCTTCGCCTGGCTGCTCGTGATCACCGGAGCGGCCGGGGTGCTCGCCGCCTGGATCATCACGATCGACAAGTTCAAGCTGCTGGAGGACCCCAACTTCACCCCCGGGTGCAGCCTCAACCCGGTGGTCTCCTGCGGCAACATCATGAAGAGCGAGCAGGCCTCGGTCTTCGGCTTCCCGAACCCGATGCTCGGCCTCGTCACCTACGCCATGGTGATCGCGATCGGCGTGGGCCTGCTCGCCGGCGCCCGCTACCGCCGCTGGTACTGGCTGGGCCTCAACGCCGGCACCCTGTTCGGCGTCGGCTTCTGCACCTGGCTGATGTACGAGTCGCTGTACGAGATCAACTCGCTCTGCCTGTGGTGCTGCCTGGCCTGGGTCGCCACCATCGTCATGTTCTGGTACGTGACCTCGCACAACGTCCGCAAGGGCGTCATCCCCGCCCCCGCCGGCCTCAGGACCTTCTTCGACGAGTTCACCTGGATCCTGCCCGTCCTGCACATCGGGATCATCGGGATGCTGATCCTGACCCGCTGGTGGGACTTCTGGACGAGCTGAGCGGTGGCGGCACTGTCAGTGCCCTGACTTAGGCTTCATGACTGTGGAGCCCGACCTCTTTACCGCAGCAGCCGAAGACCGCCAGGAGAAGGACCCCGCCGGCAGCCCGCTGGCCGTCCGGATGCGCCCGCGCACCCTCGACGAGGTGGTGGGCCAGCAGCACCTGCTCAAGCCCGGATCGCCGCTGCGCCGGCTCGTGGGGGACGGCGACGGCGGCCCGGCCGGCGCCTCCTCCGTGATCCTCTGGGGGCCGCCGGGCATCGGCAAGACCACCCTGGCGTACGTGGTCTCCAAGGCGACCGACAAGCGGTTCGTGGAGCTGTCGGCCATCACCGCCGGCGTCAAGGAGGTCCGCGCCGTCATCGAGGGGGCGCGGCGCGCGGTCGGCGGCTACGGCAAGGAGACCGTCCTCTTCCTCGACGAGATCCACCGCTTCTCCAAGGCCCAGCAGGACTCGCTGCTGCCCGCCGTCGAGAACCGCTGGGTGACGCTCATCGCCGCCACCACCGAGAACCCGTACTTCTCGGTCATCTCCCCGCTCCTCTCCCGCTCGCTGCTCCTCACCCTGGAGCCGCTGACCGACGACGACCTGCGCGGCCTGATGGCCCGGGCGCTCACCGGCGAGCGGGGGCTCGGCGGTGCGGTGACCCTGCCGCCGGACGCCGAGGCGCACCTGCTCCGCGTGGCGGGCGGCGACGCCCGGCGGGCCCTGACCGCCCTGGAGGCCGCGGCGGGCGCGGCCATCGCCAAGGGCGAGCCGGAGATCACCCTCTCGACGGTCGAGGAGACCGTCGACCGCGCGGCCGTGAAGTACGACCGGGACGGCGACCAGCACTACGACGTGGCCAGCGCGCTCATCAAGTCGATCCGCGGTTCGGACGTGGACGCGGCCCTGCACTACCTGGCGCGGATGATCGAGGCGGGGGAGGACCCGCGCTTCATCGCCCGGCGGCTGATGATCTCCGCGAGCGAGGACATCGGCCTCGCCGACCCGAACGCCCTGCCGATCGCGGTCGCCGCCGCCCAGGCCGTCGCCATGATCGGCTTCCCGGAGGCGGCGCTGACCCTGAGCCACGCGACCATCGCCCTGGCCCTGGCCCCCAAGTCGAACGCGGCGACGACCGCGATCGGCGCCGCCCTCGCGGACGTGCGGGGCGGCCTCGCGGGCTCGGTCCCGCCGCATCTGCGCGACGGCCACTACAAGGGCGCGGCCAAGCTCGGCCACGCCCAGGGGTACGTGTACCCGCACGACGTGCCGGGCGGCATCGCGGCCCAGCAGTACGCACCGGACACCGTCCACGGCAAGCAGTACTACGCACCCACCCGCTACGGCGCGGAGGCGCGGTACGCGGACGTGGTGGAGCGGGTCAGGGCGCGCCTGAAGGGCGACGAGTAGAGCGCGTGTTCCGGGGGCGGCCGGACCCGGTGCGAGGGTGCCCTCCGGACCCGGTACACTGGTCCGGATTGCTGCGTCCCGTGCCCGGCCCCGGTCGGCACCACCAGAACGGGACAGTCAGCCGGAGACCCGGCCCTCGGGCGGGGTTTCCAGGAGCGTCGCGCACCTTCGAAGGTGTCGCGTGCCACCCATCACCCCCCGGATTCCCGGGACCGGCGATGGGTCGTTCGCGTGCTGCACGTATGTGCCCAGACCTGGGAGCGGCTGCCCGACAGGTCCGTCCCGTACGGACCCGGAAGGTTTCCCGGCTGCGGATGCGACCTCCCCTAACCCTGGTGAAGCCGTTTCGTTCAGATAGAGAGGTTGGTTCATGCCGAACCAGTCCCGTCCCAAGGTCAAGAAGTCGCGTGCCCTCGGCATCGCGCTGACCCCGAAGGCCGTCAAGTACTTCGAGGCCCGCCCCTACCCGCCGGGCGAGCACGGCCGTGGCCGCAAGCAGAACTCGGACTACAAGGTCCGTCTGCTCGAGAAGCAGCGTCTGCGCGCCCAGTACGACATCAGCGAGCGCCAGATGGCCCGCGCCTACGACCGTGCCAAGAAGGCCGAGGGCAAGACGGGCGAGGCGCTGGTCGTCGAGCTCGAGCGTCGCCTCGACGCCCTGGTCCTGCGTTCGGGCATCGCCCGCACCATCTACCAGGCCCGCCAGATGGTCGTCCACGGCCACATCCAGGTCAACGGTGGCAAGGTCGACAAGCCGTCGTTCCGCGTCCGTCCCGACGACGTCGTGATGGTCCGCGAGCGCAGCCGCACCAAGCCGCTGTTCGAGATGGCCCGCGAGGGTGGCTTCGCCGCCGACGGCGAGACCCCGCGCTACCTGCAGGTCAACCTGAAGGCCCTGGCCTTCCGCCTCGACCGCGACCCGAACCGCAAGGAAATCCCGGTCATCTGCGACGAGCAGCTGGTCGTCGAGTACTACGCCCGCTGATCCCAGCACGGCAGTAGTACCGCCCACGCGGTGTTCAGCCCGCCGCTTCCCCGCCCTTACCGGTGGGGGAGCCGGCGGGCTTCCGCGTTCCCGGGAGCACCGCCGCCCTCGCCGTACGGAAGGGACGCGGGGCGGACGACTCCACCGGACCGCCGAGGCCCGGGCCTCGGCCGGCCGCGAGCGCCCGCTCCACCGCCTCCGCCGCCGAAAGGCCCTGGCCCTCCCGGAACGCGACGCCGTACGCCGCGGCCCCCAGAGCCTCCGTCGCCCGCTGCTCGCACAGCGTCCGCGGCCCGTCGAACGCCGCCGAACCGAAGAGCCGGACGCCCACCGTGTCCCACATCGGCACCGCCGCCCCCTGCAGGACCGCCGCCTCCGCCGGATCGTCCTCGTACGCCGTCACCAGCGCCAGCAGTTCGACCGCCAGCACCAGACCGACCAGGTCACGGAAGGTGTGGTTGATCAGGACGCTCTCGGTGAGCAGCTCCCGCGCCTCCCCGTACGCGCCCCGCGTCCACGCCGCGTACCCCAGGACGTAGAGGGCGTACGCCCGGCTCCACAGCTCGCCCCGCTCCTCGCAGATCTCCCGGACCTCCCGGCACAGCGCGACCGCCGCCTCCAGGTCGCCCCGGAAGGCCCGCGCGAGCGCCACCTCGATCTGCCCCATCAGCACGTTGCTGTTCAGCTCGCCCAGTTCCCGGTAGGCGACGAGCGCCCGGCCGATCAGCTCCTCGGCGCGCGGCAGATCGTCCGTGAGCAGCGCCAGACAGCCCAGCCGGTGCGTCGCGTACGCCTCCGCGAGGGCGTTCCCCGAGGACCGAGCCCGCTCCCCGCACTCGTGGAGCGCCGCCACCGCCGCCGTACCGTCCCCCTGGAGCACGGTCGTGTACCCCAGCACCCAGAGCGCCTTCAGTCGCGCCTCCTCGTGCCCGGACTCCAGCGCGAGCGCCCGCTCCAGCCAGTGCCGACCCTCCGAGAGCCGTCCGCAGCCCACCCACGCGAACCAGAGCGTGCCCGCCAGGTGCTGGGCGAGGTGCGCGTCCTCCGGGAGTTCCAGACACAGGTCGAGGGCCGCCCGCAGATGGGGGAGCGCCGCCTCCGTACGGACGGCCACCTCGGCCTGACGCGGACTGAACCACTCCAGCTCGCACCAGGTCGCCAGGCCCATGTACCAGTCACGGTGCCGCCGCCGCATCCGCTCCGTGTCGCCGAGCGCCGCGAGCCACTCCGCCCCGTACGCGCCGACGGTGTCGAGCATCCGGTACGCGGGGCCGACCCGGGTGTCCTCCCGGGTCAGCAGCGACTGCGCGAGCAGCCCCCCGAGCAGGTCGAGGACCCGTTCGGGCGGCAGCTCCGGGCCGCCGCACACGTACTCCACCGCCTCCAGGTCGAAGGGGCCCGGGAACACCGAGAGGCGCGCCCAGAGCAGCCGCTCCTCCGGGGTGCACAGCTCATGGCTCCAGCCGATCGCCGTCCGCAGCGTCCGATGGCGGGGGAGTGCCCCGCGCACCCCGTCCGTGAGCAGCCGGAACCGGTCGTCGAGCCGGTGCAGCAGCTGCTCGACGGAGAGGAGGGGCAGCCGCCCGGCCGCCAGTTCGAGGGCCAGCGGAATCCCGTCGAGCCGTCGGCACACCTCGCGTACGGCCTCCGCCCCGGCGGCGAACGGCGCCTGCCCGGCGACGGGTCCGGCGCCCGGCAGCGCCGGGGCCCCCGCCTCCGACGCCCGCTCCGCGAGCAGCGCCACCGCGTCCTCCTCGGCCAGCGGCGCCAGCGGGAACACCGCCTCGCCCGCCACCCGCAGCGGCCGGCGGCCGACCGCCAGGACGGTCAGCCCGGGAGCGTGTTCGAGCAGCTCGCGGACCAGCTCCGCGCAGGGCTCCACCACGTGCTCGAAACCGTCCACGACCAGCAGCGTCCGCCGCTCCGCGAGATGGTCGAGGAGCACCTCGCGCGGCGCGCGCGGGGTGTGGTCGGTCAGGCCGAACGCCTCGACCAGGGCGTGCTCGATCAGCTCGGGGTCGCGCAGGGGCGCGAGACCGGCCAGCCGGACCCCGTCGCCGTAGCGTTTCTGCGCTTCTCGGGCGGTGGCCAGGGCAAGCCGGGTCTTGCCGACGCCCCCCACGCCCACGACCGTGACCAGGCGGGATGTGTCGAGGAGCGCCGTCAGGGCGGCCCGTTCGGCGGCCCGTCCGACGAACCGGTTCAGCTCCGCCGGGAGATTGCTCCGTCGCATGGGACACGGAGCGTACCCACCCGGACGCGCTCCGTACAATCGGTTCCCGTAACTCCCGTCCCACGGGCGGTAATGCGGTACGGCATGGCGGCCGTGGCGCGATAGGGTCGGGAGACGACTTTTCGCAAGGGCCCAACGACAGCAGAGAGCGGTGCAGAGTGACCGGTGGAGAGGTTGCCGGGATCCTGGTGGCCGTCTTCTGGGCGATCCTGGTCTCCTTCCTCGCCGTGGTGCTGGTGAGGCTGGCGCAGACGCTCAGGGCGACCACCAAGCTGGTGGCGGACGTGACCGAACAGGCCGTCCCCCTGCTGGCCGACGCCTCCGCGACCGTGCGCTCGGCACAGACCCAGCTCGACCGGGTCGACGCCATCGCCACGGACGTCCAGGAGGTCACCTCCAACGCCTCCGCGCTCTCCTCCACCGTCGCCTCCACCTTCGGCGGCCCCCTCGTCAAGGTCGCCGCCTTCGGCTACGGCGTGCGCAAGGCGCTCGGCCGGGAGCGGGACGGCGAGGACGCGCCGAGGGCCTCCGCGCGACGTACTGTCATCGTCGGCCGTACCGTGCCGTCCTCGCGACGCCGGAAGCAGAAGGGCTGAACCGCGATGTTCCGCCGCACGTTCTGGTTCACGGCCGGCGCAGCCGCCGGCGTGTGGGCCACCACCAAGGTCAACCGGAAGCTCAAGCAGCTGACCCCCGAGAGCCTCGCGGCCCAGGCGGCGAACAAGGCCGTCGAGACCGGTCACCGGCTCAAGGACTTCGCCCTCGACGTGAGGGCGGGCATGGTCCAGCGGGAAGCCGAACTGGAGGAGGCGCTGGGCCTCGACGCACCCGTCGACCCGGGCCCCGCCCAGGGCCGGGAGCTCCCGGAGCCGCGCCGCAGGGCCGCACTCGGCCCCACCTCGCACCCGACCACGCATTCAATCCCCACGATCTCGTACAACCGGAATGAGGACCACTGATGGAGTCGGCTGAAATCCGCCGCCGCTGGCTGAGCTTCTTCGAGGAGCGCGGGCACACCGTCGTCCCTTCGGCGTCGCTCATCGCGGACGACCCGACTCTGCTGCTCGTCCCCGCCGGCATGGTGCCCTTCAAGCCCTACTTCCTGGGCGAGGTCAAGCCGCCGTTCTCGCGCGCCTCCAGCGTGCAGAAGTGCGTGCGCACGCCCGACATCGAAGAGGTCGGCAAGACCACCCGCCACGGCACGTTCTTCCAGATGTGCGGCAACTTCTCCTTCGGCGACTACTTCAAGGAAGGCGCCATCAAGCTCGCCTGGGAGCTGCTGACCAGCTCCCTGGAGCACGGTGGCTACGCCCTCGACCCGGAGAAGCTCTGGATCACCGTCTACGAGCAGGACGACGAGGCGGAGCGCATCTGGCGCGACGTCGTCGGCGTCCCCGCCGAGCGCATCCAGCGCCTCGGCATGGGCCCGAACTTCTGGTCCATGGGCGTCCCCGGCCCCTGTGGCCCCTGCTCCGAGATCAACTACGACCGCGGCCCCGAGTTCGGTGTCGAGGGCGGCCCGGCCGTCAACGACGAGCGGTACGTCGAGATCTGGAACCTCGTCTTCATGCAGTACGAGCGCGGCGAGGGCTCCGGCAAGGACGACTTCCCGATCCTCGGGGACCTGCCCGCCAAGAACATCGACACGGGCCTCGGCCTGGAGCGCCTGGCGATGATCCTCCAGGGCGTCCAGAACATGTACGAGACGGACACCCTCAAGGTCGTCATCGACAAGGCCACCGAGCTGACCGGCGTCGACTACGGCAGGAACCACGACAGCGACGTCTCGCTGCGCGTGGTCGCCGACCACATGCGCACCTCCGTGATGCTCATCGGCGACGGCGTCACCCCCGGCAACGAGGGCCGCGGCTACGTGCTGCGCCGCATCATGCGCCGCGCCGTCCGCAACATGCGTCTCCTCGGCGCCACCGGTCCGGTCGTCCAGGAACTCGTCGACACCGTGATCAACACGATGGGCGAGCAGTACCCGGAGCTGGTCACCGACCGCAAGCGGATCGAGACCGTCGCCCTCGCCGAAGAGGCCGCCTTCCTGAAGGCCCTCAAGGGCGGCACCAACATCCTCGACACCGCGGTGACCGAGACCAAGGCCGCCGGCGGCACGATCCTCGCCGGCGAGAAGGCCTTCCTGCTCCACGACACCTGGGGCTTCCCGATCGACCTCACCCTGGAGATGGCCGCCGAACAGGGCCTCGCCGTGGACGAGGACGGCTTCCGCCGCCTGATGAAGGAGCAGCGGGACCGGGCCAAGGCCGACGCCAAGGCCAAGAAGACCGGTCACGCCGACATGACCGCGTACCGGGAGATCGCCGACGGCAACGGCGCCACCGAGTTCACCGGCTACACCAACACCGAGGGCGAGACCACGGTCGTCGGTCTGCTCGTGAACGGCGTCCCGTCGCCGGCCGCCTCCGAGGGCGACGAGGTCGAGGTCGTCCTCGACCGCACCCCGTTCTACGCCGAGGGCGGCGGCCAGATCGCCGACCAGGGCCGGATCAAGCTGCACAGCGGTGCCGTCATCGACATCCGTGACGTGCAGCAGCCCGTCCCGGGCGTCTCCGTACACAAGGGTTCCGTGCAGGTCGGCGAGGTCACCGTGGGTGCCACCGCCTACGCCGCCATCGACGTGCGCCGCCGCCGGGCCATCGCCCGCGCCCACTCGGCCACCCACCTGACGCACCAGGCGCTGCGCGACGCCCTCGGCCCGACGGCCGCCCAGGCCGGTTCCGAGAACCAGCCCGGTCGCTTCCGCTTCGACTTCGGTTCGCCGAACGCCGTCCCGGGCGCGGTCCTCACCGACGTCGAGCAGAAGATCAACGAGGTCCTCTCGCGCGAGCTGGAGGTCCACGCGGAGGTCATGCCGATCGACGAGGCCAAGCGCCAGGGCGCCATCGCCGAGTTCGGCGAGAAGTACGGCGAGAAGGTCCGCGTCGTCACCATCGGCGACTTCTCCAAGGAGCTGTGCGGCGGCACGCACGTCCACAACACCGCCCAGCTGGGTCTGGTGAAGCTGCTCGGCGAGTCGTCCATCGGCTCCGGCGTGCGCCGCATCGAGGCCCTCGTCGGTGTCGACGCGTACAACTTCCTCGCCAGGGAGCACACGGTCGTCGCCCAGCTCCAGGAGCTGGTCAAGGGACGTCCGGAGGAGCTGCCGGAGAAGATCTCCACCATGCTCGGCAAGCTGAAGGACGCCGAGAAGGAGATCGAGAAGTTCCGCGCGGAGAAGGTCCTCCAGGCCGCCGCCGGGCTCGTCGACTCCGCCCAGGACGTCCGCGGTGTGGCCCTGGTGACCGGTCAGGTCCCGGACGGCACCGGCGCCGACGACCTGCGCAAGCTGGTCCTCGACGTGCGCGGGCGCATCTCCGGCGGCCGGCCGGCCGTCGTGGCCCTGTTCACCACGGTCAACGGCAAGCCGCTCACGGTCATCGCCACCAACGAGGCCGCCCGCGAGCGCGGTCTCAAGGCCGGCGAGCTGGTCCGCACGGCCGCCAAGACCCTCGGTGGCGGTGGCGGCGGCAAGCCGGACGTCGCCCAGGGCGGCGGCCAGAACCCGGCGGCCGTCGGCGAGGCCATCGCCGCCGTCGAGCGCCTCGTGGTGGAGACGGCGTGACGATGCGTCGCGGACGCCGTATCGCGGTGGACGTCGGGGACGCCCGGATCGGGGTCGCCTCGTGCGACCCCGACGGGGTCCTCGCCACGCCGGTGGAGACCGTGCCGGGACGCGACGTCCCGGCCGCCCACCGGCGGCTCCGCCAGATCGTCGAGGAGTACGAGCCCATCGAGGTCGTCGTGGGCCTGCCCCGCTCGCTCAGCGGGCGGGAGGGCCCGGCCGCGACCAAGGTCCGTGCGTTCGCGGGGGAGATGGCGCGCGGGATCGCCCCGGTCCCCGTCCGTCTGGTCGACGAGCGGATGACCACGGTCACCGCGACCCAGGGGCTGCGGGCCTCGGGAGTGAAGGCGAAGAAGGGGCGGTCCGTCATCGACCAGGCCGCCGCTGTGATCATCCTTCAGAACGCTCTTGAGTCCGAACGGGTATCAGGTAATCCGCCCGGTGAGGGCGTCGAAGTGGTCATCTGATCGCGATACGGTAACGTTCCGCGCGATGCGGCGGTGTTCGAACAGCTGCCGCACTACGTAGAGGCGGATCGTCCGGAAGCCTCGCGGCTGTTTTGGGGATCGATGACTGAGTATGGCCGGAGCCCCGGCTCCGAACCGTGGCACCCCGGGGACCCGTTGTACGGGGACCAGGGGTGGGAGGGCCAGCAGCAGTACCCGCACCCGCAGCAGGCGAGCCAGTACGGCCAGGGCGGTCAGGTCTACCAGGACCCGTACGGGCAGGGCGGTCACGCAGGTCATGCCGGTCAGGGGTACGAGGGAGACCCGTACCAGCAGCACGGCCAGCAGCAGGCTCAGCAGTACCAGCAGCAGCCGCAGGGGTATGTCGACCCGCAGTACCAGCAGCAGTACCAGCAGTCGTACGAGCAGCAGCAGTACGGACAGGCCGGGTACCAGGGCGGATACGACACGCCCGGACATCTCGGACAGCAGTACGACGGCAACTGGGAGACGGGCCAGGCCGCGATGGCCTACGGCACGCCCCCGGCCGATCCGTACGGCGGGCAGAACCCCGACCTCTACGGCACCCCCGAGGCGTACCCGCCGCCCCAGCCCCCCGGCCGTCGGCAGAACCCGCCGGAGCCGGTGATCGACTGGGCGCCGGAGGAAGAGGCACGTCCGGAGCCGGAGGAGGAGAAGCACCCCTTCTTCACGGGCCAGGACGCGCCGGACGACGAGGACGACTACGACGAGGAGCCGGGCCGGGGCCGGGGCTCCCGGGGCGGCGACCGCGAACGCCGGACCAAGGCGAAGAAACGCAAGGGCAAGAACGGGGTGGCCTGCCTGGTCGTCGCGCTCGTCATGGCGGGCGGCGTGGGCGGCATCGGCTACTTCGGCTACCAGTTCTGGCAGGGCCAGTTCGGCGAGGCGCCCGACTACGCGGGCGGCGGCAGCGGAGACGTCCAGGTCGAGATCCCGAGGGACTCGGGCGGCTACCAGATCGGCAACATCCTCAAGAAGGCCGGCGTCGTCAAGAGCGTCGACGCCTTCGTCTCGGCGCAGCAGAAGAACCCGAAGGGCCTCTCCATCCAGGCGGGCGTGTACACGCTGAAGAAGGAGATGTCGGCGGAGAGCGCGGTGACGCTGATGCTGAATCCGGCGAGCCAGGCGAACTTCGTCATCCCCGAGGGACGACGGAACGTCTGGGTGTACGGGGAGATCGACAAGCGGCTCGGCCTCGCCCCGGGCACGACGCAGGGCGTCGCGAAGGCCAAGGCGAACACCTTGGGCCTTCCGGAGTGGGCGAAGAACCACAAGAACGTGAAGGATCCGCTGGAGGGCTTCCTCTTCCCGGCGAGCTACCCGCTGGCCAAGGGGAGCAAACCCGAGGACGTGCTGAGCAAGATGGTGGGCCGGGCCAACCAGGAGTACGGGAAGTTCGACCTGGAAGCCAAGGCGAAATCGCTCGGTGTCGAAAGCCCCTGGGAGCTCGTCACGATCGCGAGCCTCGTTCAGGCGGAGGGAACGTCGCACGACGACTTCCGCAAGATGGCCGAGGTTGTCTACAACCGGCTCAAGCCGTCGAACCCGCAGACCTACGGCGGGCTCGAATTCGACTCGACGTACAACTACATCAAGAACCAGAGCAAGCTCGACCTCACCCTCGAAGAGCTGCGGAAGTACGACAACCCCTACAACACGTACTTCGTCAAGGGTCTGCCGCCCGGTCCCATCGGCAACCCCGGCGCCGAGGCGATGCAGGGCGTGGTCGACCCGACGAACGACGGCTGGTACTACTTCATTTCCATCGACGGCAAGACTTCCCAGTTCACGAAGACCAACGCCGAGCACCAGAAGCTGGTCGAAAAGTTCAACGAGTCGAGGAAGAACTGATGGCGGCAGCACGCCGGGCGGCGGTGCTGGGATCACCCATCGCGCACTCGCTCTCCCCGGTCCTGCACCGGGCCGCGTATGCCGAGCTGGGCCTCGATGACTGGTCGTACGAGCGCTTCGAGGTTGACGAAGAGGGGCTTCCAGGCTTCGTCGGTGAGCTGGACGACAGCTGGGCGGGGCTCTCGCTGACGATGCCGCTGAAGCGGGCGATCATTCCGCTGCTGGACGAGATCAGTGACACGGCCGCGTCCGTGGAGGCGGTCAACACGGTCGTCCTCCGCGAGGACGGCCGCCGGGTCGGCGACAACACCGACATCCCCGGCATGATCGCCGCCCTGCGTGAGCGGGGCGTCGAGAAGGTGGATTCGGCGGCGATCCTCGGCGCCGGGGCCACGGCCTCCTCCGCGCTCGCCGCGCTCGCCCGGATCTGCGGGGGGCCCGTCACCGCGTACGTCCGGAGCGAGGCGCGCGCGGCGGAGATGCGCGGCTGGGGCGAGCGGCTCGGTGTGGACGTCCGCACCGCCGACTGGGACGACGCGGCGGAGGCCTTCGCCGCGCCGCTGGTGGTCGCGACCACCCCCGCCGGCAGCACCGACGAGCTGGCGGCCGCCGTCCCCGAGACGGTCGGCACCCTCTTCGACGTCCTGTACGACCCCTGGCCGACGGCCCTCGCCGCCGCCTGGTCCGACCGCGAGGGCGAGGTGGTCGGCGGCCTGGACCTCCTGGTCCACCAGGCCGTCCTCCAGGTCGAGCAGATGACGGGCGTCCCGAAGGCACCCCTGGCCGCGATGCGGGCGGCGGGGGAGCGGGCGCTCGCCGCCCGATAGACGTCCGGTCGGCATTCGAACCGCACGTGGACGGCGTACGGACGGGCGTACAAGCGGCATTCGCGTGGGCGTCTTCAGGACTCATCGGACCGAGACGGACGTCCGACAGCTGGACCGGCGGCCTGGTTGGTGGTCCGGACGTGGGAGGATCGGGGTGGCGGGCCAGGGCCGCGCACCCGGCCGCGTCGTCGCAGTGCCCAGGCGCGAGCATGAGGAGCATCGTTGAGCAGGTTGCGTTGGCTGACCGCTGGGGAATCCCACGGACCCGCGCTGGTCGCGACGCTGGAGGGTCTTCCCGCCGGCGTCCCGGTCACCACTGAGCTGGTGGCGGACCACCTCGCGCGGCGACGACTCGGCTATGGGCGTGGCGCCCGGATGAAGTTCGAGCAGGACGAGGTCACCTTCCTCGGTGGCGTCCGGCACGGACTCTCCCTCGGCTCGCCGATCGCCGTCATGGTCGGCAACACCGAGTGGCCCAAGTGGGAGAAGGTCATGTCGGCCGACCCGGTCGACCCCTCGGAGCTCAAGGAGACGGGCCGCAACGCCCCCCTGACCCGGCCCCGCCCCGGCCACGCCGACCTCGCCGGCATGCAGAAGTACGGCTTCGACGAGGCCCGGCCGATCCTGGAGCGCGCCAGCGCCCGTGAGACCGCCGCCCGCGTCGCCCTCGGCGCCGTCGCCCGCTCCTTCATCAAGGAGGCCGCCGGCATCGAGATCGTCTCGCACGTCGTCGAACTGGCCGCCGCCAAGGCGCCGTACGGCGTCTACCCGACCCCCGCCGACGTCGAGAAGCTCGACGCCGACCCGGTCCGCTGCCTCGACGCCGACGCGTCGAAGGCGATGGTCGCCGAGATCGACCAGGCCCACAAGGACGGCGACACCCTCGGCGGCGTCGTCGAGGTCCTCGCGTACGGCGTGCCCGTCGGCCTCGGCTCCCACGTCCACTGGGACCGGCGGCTCGACGCCCGGCTCGCGGCCGCCCTCATGGGCATCCAGGCCATCAAGGGCGTCGAGGTCGGCGACGGCTTCGACCTGGCCCGCGTGCCCGGTTCGAAGGCCCACGACGAGATCGTCCGCACCGAGGACGGCATCAAGCGCACGTCCGGCCGCTCCGGCGGCACCGAGGGCGGCCTCACCACCGGCGAGCTGCTGCGCGTCCGCGCCGCGATGAAGCCGATCGCGACCGTCCCCCGCGCCCTGGCCACCATCGACGTGGCCACCGGCGAGGCCACGGCCGCCCACCACCAGCGCTCCGACGTCTGCGCCGTCCCCGCGGCCGGCATCGTCGCCGAGGCCATGGTCGCGCTGGTCCTCGCGGACGCGGTCGTCGAGAAGTTCGGCGGCGACAGCGTCCCCGAGACCCGTCGCAACGTGCGTTCGTACCTCGAGAACCTGCGCATCCGGTGAGCGCCGGGCCACTGGTCGTCCTCGTCGGCCCCATGGGCTCCGGCAAGTCCACGGTGGGCGCGCTCCTGGCCGAACGGCTCGGCGCGCCCTACCGGGACACCGACGCCGACATCGTCGCCGCCGAGGGACGCGAGATCTCCGACATCTTCGTCGAGGACGGCGAGGAGCACTTCCGCGCCCTGGAGCGCGCGGCGGTCGCCGCCGCCGTCGCCGGGCACGAGGGAGTCCTCTCCCTCGGTGGCGGAGCGATCCTCGACGCCGGCACCCGAGCCCTGCTCGCCGGACTGCCCGTCGCGTACCTCTCGATGGACGTCGACGAGGCCGTCCGGCGGGTCGGCCTCAACACCGCCCGGCCGCTGCTCGCCGTCAACCCGCGCCGCCAGTGGCGCGAGCTGATGGAGGCGCGCCGCCACCTGTACACCGAAGTCGCGCGGGCCGTCGTCACCACCGACGACCGCACCCCCGAAGAGGTCGCGGACGCGGTCCTCGCCGCACTGGATCTGAAGAAGGACGCATGACGACGGACCAGGACGTGACCCGAATCCACGTGGCGGGCAGCGCGGGGACCGACCCCTACGAGGTGCTGGTCGGCCGGCAGCTGCTCGGCGAGCTTCCCGCCCTGATCGGCGGCCAGGCCAAGCGGGTCGCCGTGATCCACCCCGAGGCGCTCGCCGACACCGGCGAGGCGCTCCGCGCCGACCTCGCCGACCAGGGGTACGAGGCGGTCGCCATCCAGGTGCCGAACGCCGAGGAGGCGAAGACCGTCGAGGTCGCCGCCTACTGCTGGAAGGCGCTGGGCCAGACCGGCTTCACCCGCAGCGACGTCATCGTGGGCGTCGGCGGCGGCGCCACCACCGACCTGGCCGGCTTCGTGGCCGCGACCTGGCTGCGGGGCGTGCGCTGGATCGCCGTACCGACGACCGTCCTCGCCATGGTCGACGCGGCCGTCGGCGGCAAGACCGGCATCAACACCGCCGAGGGCAAGAACCTCGTCGGCGCCTTCCACCCGCCGGCCGGGGTCCTCTGCGACCTCGCCGCGCTGGACTCGCTGCCGGTGCACGACTACGTCAGCGGCCTCGCCGAGATCATCAAGGCCGGCTTCATCGTCGACCCGGTGATCCTCGACCTCATCGAGGAGGACCCGCAGGCCGCCCGTACCCCGGCCGGTCCGCACACCGCCGAGCTGCTCGTCCGCTCGATCAAGGTCAAGGCCGAGGTCGTCTCCGGCGACCTCAAGGAGTCCGGCCGCCGCGAGATCCTCAACTACGGCCACACCCTCGCCCACGCCATCGAGAAGAACGAGCGGTACAAGTGGCGCCACGGCGCCGCCGTCTCCGTCGGCATGGTCTTCGCCGCCGAACTCGGCCGCCTCGCCGGCCGGCTCGACGACGCCACCGCCGACCGGCACCGCGCGATCCTGGAGTCCGTCGGCCTGCCGCTCACCTACCGCGGCGACCAGTGGCCCAAGCTCCTGGAGACCATGCGGGTCGACAAGAAGTCCCGCGGCGACCTGCTCCGCTTCATCGTCCTCGACGGCATCGGCAAGCCGACCGTCCTCGAGGGCCCCGACCCGGCGGTCCTGATCGCGGCGTACGGCGAGGTGTCGGCGTGAGCGAGCCCCGTCCGGTGCTGGTGCTCAACGGCCCCAACCTGGGCCGGCTCGGCTCCCGCGAGCCCGACATCTACGGCGCCACGTCGTACAAGGGGCTCGTCGAGTCCTGCCGCGCGCTCGGCGCCGAGCTGGGCTTCGACGTCGAGGTGCGGGAGACGAACGACGAGGGCGAGATGATCCGCTGGCTGCACGAGGCCGCGGACGGCTCGATCCCGGTGGTCATCAACCCCGGGGCGTTCACGCACTACTCGTACGGGATGCGGGACGCGGCCGCCCAGCGGACCGCCCCGCTCATCGAGGTGCACATCTCGAACCCGTACTCCCGGGAGGAGTTCCGGCACACCTCGGTCGTCGCGGCCGTGGCCACCGGAACGGTCGCCGGGTTCGGGATCGGCTCCTACCGGCTGGCGCTTCGGGCGCTCGCCGAGGAACTGACCGGCTGACAGCGGTTTTCACGGTGCCCCGGCGTCCCGGGGCACCGGGGGGCGTCCCCGGCCGTTCCCCCTGTGGGGGGCCGGGGCGGTAACGTTCCGGCGCACCGGATACACCGGATACATCAGGCGTACGAGACGGAGTGGGACCGGATGCAGCACGCAGTGGGGGGTCCGCTGCCACCTCCCGAGCGACCGAGCGGCCAGGAGCCCGTCCAGGGGCCCGGCGCGGGCCCTGGCGCGGGACCCGGACCCGGTCCGGTTCCGGCGGGACCCGCTCCCGTACCCGTGGCCGGAGCCGTCGGTGCCCCCGGCGCGCCTCACACCGCACCGCCGCCCCCGCCGGGCGCGCCCTACCCGGGGCCGTCCGCCGGACCCCGGCTCGGCGTGCATCCCACCGTGCCGGGCGGAGCAGCGCGGCCCCCGCACGCCGCCCCGCCGCCGCACGCCGCGCCGCCCCCGGCCGCTCCGCCTCCGCACGCCGCCCCGCCCCCCGCCGGTTCCGGCGCGCCCGGCTGGGGCGCCTCGGCGCGACCGCAGTACCCGGGCGTCTCCGGCGGGCCCTCGCCCCGCGCCGACCTCACCGGCCAGGTGCCGCTGCCGCCCGTGAGCGCGCCGCTCGCGGCCCCGGCGGAGCACGGCGCGGGCACCGGCACCGCCACCCTCGCCGTGCTGCTCATCGGGCCCGCGGGCGCCGGGAAGACGACCGTCGCCCGGCACTGGGCGCAGCGCCGCCGCGTGCCCACCGCGCACATCAGCCTCGACGACGTCCGCGAGTGGGTCTGCTCCGGCTTCGCCGACCCGCAGTCCGGGTGGAACGAGCACTCCGAGGCGCAGTACCGGCTCGCCCGCCGCACCTGCGGCTTCGCCGCCCGCAACTTCCTCGCCAACGGCATCTCCTGCATCGTCGACGACGCCGTCTTCCCCGACCGCCCCGTCGTCGGCCTCGGCGGCTGGAAGCGCCATGTCGGCCCCGGCCTGCTCCCCGTGGTGCTCCTGCCCGGCCTGGAGGTCGTCCTGGAGCGCAACGCCGAGCGCAGCGGCAACCGCCGCCTCTCCGACGAGGAGGTCGCCGCCATCCACGGCCGGATGGCCGGCTGGTACGGCTCCGGGCTGCCGATCATCGACAACTCCACGTACGACGTCGAGACCACCGCCCGGGTCCTCGACGACGTCCTCGCCCGCGCGATAGCCAGCCCGCCGACCTGGTGACCCGCGGGCCCCGCCCCGGGGCCCCGCCCGGTCGGCGGCGCACAACAGGCCGCCGCGGCGCGCTCCTCGTACGCTCGGAGCATGTCAGAGGTGTATGCGGACCGCCGTGTACGGCTGCGCGATCGTTGCGCGGCCGCCGGCAGCCCGGCGGCCCTGGTCTCCCGCCCCGCCAACGTCCGCTATCTCGCGGGCGGTTCGCCCCCCGGTGCCGTCCTCCTCGTCGGCCCCGAGCCGGACACGGACGTGCTGCTCTGCCCGGTCGCGCCCGGCGCCGATCCGGCCGACGGGCGGCTCGACGAGCTGCTCCGCCGGCAGGTCCTGCCCCTCGGCGGGGGAGATCCGGCCGTCGCCGCCGTCGACCTCGCCCGCCGGGCGGGCGCCGACGCCCTGGCCGTGGAGGAACACGACCTGACCGTGGCCCGGCACCGGGCCATGGGCTCCGTGGCGCCCGGACTCCGTCTCGCCGACCTCGCCTGCGCCGTCGAACAGCTCAGGATCGTCAAGGACGAGGACGAGATCGGCTGTCTGCGGATCGCCGCCGAGATCGCCGACCAGGCGCTCGGCGAACTCCTGGAGTCGATCCTCGTCGGACGGACCGAACGCCATCTCGCGCTGGAGCTCGAACGGCGGCTCGTCGACCACGGCGCCGACGGCGCGGCCTTCCCCACCTCGGTGGCCACCGGTCCGCACTCCGGCCGCCGGGGGCACCGGCCCACCGACCGCCGGGTCGAGGAGGGCGATTTCCTCACCGTCGGCCTCGGCGCCGACTACCGCGGCTACCGGTGCGAGATCGGCCGCACCTTCGTCATCGGCACCACTCCCGCCGACTGGCAGATCGAGCTGTACGAGCTCGTCTTCGCCGCTCAGCGGGCCGGCCGGGAGTCGCTGGCACCGGGCACCGAGTACCGGGACGTGGACCGCGCGGCCCGCCAGATCCTGGAGGCGGCGGGGTACTCGGAGACCGCCGTACCCCTCACCGGGCACGGGGTGGGGCTCGAAATCGACGAGGACCCGCAGCTGTCACCCTCGGCCATGGGTAAACTGGACGCTTGTGTGCCGGTCACCGTCGAACCGGGGGTTCACCTCCCG
Organism: Streptomyces sp. Root1304; assembly: GCF_001426405.1. GTDB lineage: Bacteria > Actinomycetota > Actinomycetes > Streptomycetales > Streptomycetaceae > Streptomyces. Next base: position 427,493 of record NZ_LMEP01000025.1, read on the forward strand.
GGACGGGGCGGGGTCCGGATCGATGACACGCTCGTCGTGCGCCAGGAGGCGGACGGCGGACCCGAGCTACTCACCATCACGACCAAGGAGCTGCTCGCGCTGTAGGGCGCGTGCGTCTCCGCGGTCCCACGTCAGTCCAGGAGATTCCGCAACCGTGGCTTCCACGAACGACCTCAAGAACGGCATGGTGCTCAAGCTCGACGGAGGCCAGCTCTGGTCCGTCGTCGAGTTCCAGCACGTCAAGCCCGGCAAGGGCCCGGCCTTCGTGCGCACCAAGCTGAAGAGCGTGCTCTCCGGCAAGGTCGTCGACAAGACGTTCAACGCCGGCACCAAGGTCGAGACGGCCACCATCGACCGCCGCGACATGCAGTTCTCCTACATGGACGGCGACTACTTCGTCTTCATGGACGAGGAGACCTACGACCAGCTGATGGTCGACCGCAAGTCGGTCGGCGACGCCGCCAACTTCCTCATCGAGGGCTTCACGGCCTCGGTCGCCCAGCACGAGGGCGAGGTGCTCTACGTCGAGCTGCCGGCCGCCGTCGAGCTGGTCATCAAGCACACCGACCCGGGCGTCCAGGGCGACCGCTCCACCGGTGGCACCAAGCCCGCCACCCTGGAGACGGGCCACGAGATCCAGGTCCCGCTCTTCATCTCCACCGGTGAGAAGGTCAAGGTCGACACCCGCACCAGCGACTACCTCGGCCGGGTGAACAAGTAACCGTGGCCGCTCGGAGCAAGGCCCGCAAGCGCGCCTTCCAGATCCTCTTCGAGGCGGACCAGCGTGGTGCCTCCGTCCAGGAGGTTCTCGCGGACCAGGTCCGGCACGCGCGGTCGGACGACCGTCAGCCGCCGGTGAGCGACTTCACCATGCAGTTGGTCGAGGGGTACGCGGCCCACGTGGCGCGGATCGACGAGCTCATCGCGACCTACGCGGTGGACTGGGACCTCGACCGGATGCCCGTCGCCGACCGGAACATCGTGCGCCTCGGCGCGTACGAGCTGATCTGGGAGGACGGCACGCCGGACGCGGTCGCGATCGACGAGGCGGTCCAGCTCGCCAAGGAGTTCTCCACGGACGAGTCCCCGACCTTCGTCAACGGTCTCCTCGCGCGCTTCAAGGACCTGAAGCCGCGTCTGCGCCGCGACGCCGACGTCTGAGTCCTCGGACACCACCGGCAGCCGAAGGGGCCCGCAGCACACGTGCTGCGGGCCCCTTCGGCGTCCTGGTGGCCCGTGGTGGCGGGTGGGACGAAAAGAGCCGGGCCCGTGGACGTCGGATGACGTCCACGGGCTCCTCGTGGGCGACCGCGCGGCGCGCGTCCGCGTCGAGGACGCCCCAGCTGATCAGCTGCTCGGTGAGGACCGAGGGGGACTGGTCGTAGATCACGGCGAGGGTGCGCAGGTCGTCCTGACGGATCGACAGCACCTTGCCGTTGTAGTCGCCGCGCTGCGACTGGATCGTCGCGGCGTAGCGCTGGAGCGGGCCGGCCTTCTCCTGCGGCACGTGCGCCAGGCGCTCCAGATCGAGGACCAGCTTCGGCGGCGGCTCGGCGGCCCCGCCCGGGGTCGTGCCCGGCAGCAGTTCCTGCACCGGCACCCCGTAGAAATCGGCCAGCTCGGCAAGACGCTGCACGGTCACCGCGCGGTCGCCGCGCTCGTACGAACCGACCACGACGGCCTTCCAGCGGCCCTGGGACTTCTCCTCCACCCCGTGGAGCGAGAGACCCTGCTGGGTGCGGATGGCGCGGAGTTTGGCCCCGAGCTGCTTTGCGTATTCGCTGGACATAACGCTCCCGGACGCTGTGACGACATGCGGCTGCGCCGCGCGGCTGGTAACTCACTGTGAGGTTACGCAGCGTTACTCTTTCCCGTCAAGCCGAATGGTCCATACCGCCTCCTCCCGGGGGACGGCGCCCGGAGTGGCGCGAGGGGGGCGAGGTGGTGCCGCGTCCGCCCCCTGGTATCGTTGACGTCGCAAATCCGACGTCCTTTAAGAACCGTCCCGTGAGGCGGAGAAGGAGGTCCGTTTTCCATGGACACTCAGCAGCAGTACAGCGATGAGGCACGGCCCGTTCTCGAGGCCCCGGACATCGCGCGGGTCCTGACCCGCATCGCACACGAGATCGTCGAGCGCGCCAAGGGCGCGGACGACGTGGTTCTCCTCGGCATTCCCACCCGCGGCGTCTTCCTCGCCCGCCGGCTCGCCGAGAAGCTCGAATCGATCACCGGCACCAAGGTCCCGGTCGGCTCCCTCGACATCACCATGTACCGGGACGACCTGCGCCTGAAGCCGGCCCGCGCCATCGGCCGCACCGAGATCCCCGCCGACGGCGTCGACGGCCGTCTCGTCGTCCTCGTCGACGACGTGCTCTTCTCCGGCCGCACCATCCGCGCCGCCCTCGACGCCCTCGGCGACATCGGCCGCCCGCGCGCGGTCCAGCTCGCCGTCCTCGTCGACCGCGGCCACCGCGAGCTTCCGATCCGCGCCGACTACGTCGGCAAGAACCTCCCCACGTCGTTGCGGGAGACGGTCAAGGTCCAGCTCGCCGAGGAGGACGGCCGCGACACCGTCCTGCTCGGTTCCAGGCCCGCTGCCTAGCCGGACCGGTCCTTCCCCCGCGGGGCCCCGGGCACACCGCTGCGCCCCCGCATGCCCTCACACCCTCCCCACCACGGAGAGACACCCGATGATGCGTCACCTCATCTCGGCCGCCGACCTCACCCGCGACGACGCCGTCCTGATCCTCGACACCGCCGAGGAGATGGCCCGGGTGGCCGACCGGCCCATCAAGAAGCTGCCGACGCTGCGCGGCCGGACCATCTGCAACCTGTTCTTCGAGGACTCCACCCGCACCCGGATCTCCTTCGAGGCGGCCGAGAAGCGCCTCTCCGCCGACGTGATCAACTTCGCGGCCAAGGGCTCCAGCGTCTCCAAGGGCGAGTCCCTCAAGGACACCGCGCAGACCCTGGAGGCCATGGGCGTCGACGCGGTCGTCATCCGGCACGGCGCCTCCGGCGCCCCGTACCGCCTCGCCACCTCCGGCTGGATCGACGCCCCCGTCATCAACGCCGGTGACGGCACCCACCAGCACCCCACCCAGGCCCTCCTGGACGCCTTCACCATGCGCCGCCGCCTGGTCGGCCGCGACACCGGTCTCGGCCGGGACCTCGAAGGCAAGCGGATCACGCTCGTCGGCGACGTCCTGCACAGCCGGGTCGCCCGCTCCAACGTCGACCTGTTGCACACCCTCGGCGCCGAGGTCACCCTGGTGGCCCCGCCCACCCTGGTCCCCGTCGGCGTCGAGACCTGGCCCTGCGAGATCTCGTACGACCTCGACCGCGTGCTGCCGAAGTCCGACGCGGTGATGATGCTGCGTGTGCAGCGCGAGCGGATGAACGCCGCCTTCTTCCCGACCGAGCGCGAGTACTCGCGCCGGTACGGGCTCGACGGCGAGCGGATGGCGAGGATGCCCGAGCACGCCATCGTCATGCACCCCGGCCCGATGGTCCGCGGCATGGAGATCACCGCCGAGGTCGCCGACTCCGACCGCTGCACGGTCGTCGAGCAGGTCACCAACGGGGTCTCCGTCCGGATGGCCGTCCTCTACCTGCTTCTGGGCGGCAACGAGTCCGCCGTCACCCGTACCGAGGAGAACAAGTAACCATGAGCAAGATCCTTATCCGCGGTGCGAAGGTCCTCGGCGGCGACGTCCAGGACGTCCTCGTCGACGGCGAGACCATCGCCGAGGTCGGTACCGGCCTCTCCGCCGAGGGCGCCACCGTGATCGAGGCCGACGGCCAGATCCTGCTGCCCGGCCTCGTCGACCTCCACACCCACCTCCGCGAGCCCGGCCGCGAGGACTCCGAGACCGTCCTCACCGGCACCCGCGCCGCCGCCTCCGGCGGCTACACCGCGGTCTTCGCCATGGCCAACACCCACCCGGTCGCCGACACCGCCGGTGTCGTCGAGCAGGTCTACCGGCTCGGCAAGGAGTCCGGCTACTGCGACGTGCAGCCCATCGGCGCCGTCACCGTCGGCCTGGAGGGCAAGAAGCTCGCCGAGCTGGGCGCCATGCACGACTCCGCCGCCGGCGTCACCGTCTTCTCCGACGACGGCAAGTGCGTCGACGACGCGGTGATCATGCGCCGCGCCCTGGAGTACGTGAAGGCCTTCGACGGCGTCGTCGCCCAGCACGCCCAGGAGCCCCGCCTCACCGAGGGCGCCCAGATGAACGAGGGCATCGTCTCCGCCGAGCTGGGCCTCGGCGGCTGGCCGGCCGTCGCCGAGGAGTCGATCATCGCCCGCGACGTCCTCCTCGCCGAGCACGTCGGCTCCCGCGTCCACATCTGCCACCTCTCCACCGCCGGCTCCGTCGAGATCGTCCGCTGGGCCAAGTCCCGCGGCATCGACGTCACCGCCGAGGTCACCCCGCACCACCTCCTCCTCACGGACGAGCTGGTCCGCTCGTACAACCCGGTCTACAAGGTCAACCCGCCGCTGCGCACCGAGAAGGACGTCCTCGCGCTCCGCGAGGCGCTGGCCGACGGCACGATCGACATCGTCGCCACCGACCACGCCCCGCACCCGCACGAGGACAAGGACTGCGAGTGGGCCGCCGCCGCCATGGGCATGGTCGGCCTGGAGACCGCGCTCTCCGTCGTCCAGCAGACGATGGTCGAGACCGGCCTCCTCGACTGGGCCGGCCTCGCCGACCGGATGTCCTTCGCCCCCGCCCGCATCGGACGGGCCTCCGGCCACGGACGACCCGTCTCGGCTGGTGAGCCCGCGAACCTGACGCTGGTCGATCCGGCTTACCGTGGTGTCGTGGACCCCGCGGACTTCGCCTCCCGCAGCCGCAACACGCCCTACGAGGGCCGTGAGCTGCCGGGACGCGTCACCCACACCTTCCTGCGGGGCCGGGCAACGGTCGTGGACGGGAAGCTGGCGTGACACCACTCATCGCAATCGCCGCAGAGGCAGCCGATCAGAAGTCGGCGGAGGTGACCGACTGGGCCGGACGGATCGGCTGGGTCGCCGGACTGCTGCTCTTCGTCGCCTTCGTCTACTGGCTGATGCGCCAGGGCTGGAAGTGGCGCGGCAGCCTCCAGTCGGACCTGCCCGAGCTCCCCACCGCGCCCGCGACGCCCGGTGCGGCGAAACTGACTCTCAGCGGGCGCTACCACGGGTCCACGACCGCCGGGCAGTGGCTTGACCGGATCGTCGCCCACGGCCTCGGTGCCCGCAGCCGCGTCGAGCTCACGCTCACCGACGCCGGGCTCGTGGTCGTACGCCCCGGGGCGAACGACTTCTTCGTCCCGGCCGAGGCCCTGCGCGAGGCCCGCCTCGACAAGGGCATCGCGGGCAAGGTCCTCGCCGAGGGCGGCCTGCTGATCGTCACCTGGGCGCACGGCGACACGCTGCTCGACTCCGGCTTCCGCTCCGACCGGGCGGCCGAGCACACCGCCTGGGTCGAGGCCATCAACTCCATGATCAACACGACGGAAGGCATCGCACGATGACGACCTCCACCCGGGGAACCAGCAAGGTTCCCGCCGTACTCGTCCTGGAGGACGGCCGCATCTTCCGCGGTCGCGCCTACGGGGCCGTGGGGGAGACCTTCGGCGAGGCCGTGTTCTCCACCGGCATGACCGGCTACCAGGAGACCCTCACCGACCCGTCGTACCACCGCCAGGTCGTGGTCATGACGGCCCCGCACGTCGGCAACACCGGCGTCAACGACGAGGACCCCGAGTCCGGCCGCATCTGGGTCTCCGGCTACGTCGTCCGCGACCCCGCACGCGTCTCCTCCAACTGGCGCGCCCAGCGCTCGCTGGACGAGGAGCTCCGGAACCAGGGCGTCGTCGGCATCTCCGGCATCGACACCCGCGCCCTCACCCGCCACCTGCGCGAGAGCGGCGCCATGCGCGTCGGCATCTTCTCCGGCAACGCGCTCCCCGACGAGGGCACCATGCTCGCCGAGGTCCGCCAGGCCCCCGAGATGAAGGGCGCGGACCTCGCCGCGGAGGTCGCCACCAAGGAGACCTACGTGGTCCCCGCGATCGGCACGAAGAAGTTCACCGTCGCCGCCGTCGACCTCGGCATCAAGGGCATGACCCCGCACCGGATGGCCGAGCGCGGCATCGAGGTCCACGTCCTCCCCGCCACCGCCACCGCCGAGGACATCTACGCCGTCCAGCCCGACGGAGTGTTCTTCTCCAACGGCCCCGGCGACCCGGCCACCGCCGACGGCCCCGTCTCCGTCATGAAGGCCGTCCTGGAGCGGAAGACGCCGCTCTTCGGCATCTGCTTCGGCAACCAGATCCTCGGCCGCGCGCTCGGCTTCGGCACCTACAAGCTGAAGTACGGCCACCGGGGCATCAACCAGCCGGTCCAGGACCGCACCACCGGCAAGGTCGAGGTCACCGCGCACAACCACGGCTTCGCCGTCGACGCGCCCCTCGACAAGGTCTCCGACACCCCCTTCGGGCGTGCCGAGGTCTCCCACGTCTGTCTGAACGACCAGGTCGTCGAAGGCCTCCAGCTGCTCGACCAGCCGGCCTTCTCCGTCCAGTACCACCCCGAGGCGGCCGCGGGCCCGCACGACGCCGCGTACCTCTTCGACCGTTTCGTAGCCCTCATGGAGGCCGAGCGTGCCTAAGCGCACCGATATCCAGTCCGTCCTGGTCATCGGCTCCGGCCCGATCGTCATCGGCCAGGCCGCCGAGTTCGACTACTCCGGCACCCAGGCCTGCCGCATCCTCAAGGCCGAGGGCCTGCGGGTGATCCTGGTCAACTCCAACCCGGCCACGATCATGACCGACCCGGAGATCGCCGACGCCACGTACGTCGAGCCGATCACCCCCGAGTTCGTCGAGAAGATCATCGCCAAGGAGCGCCCCGACGCCCTCCTGCCCACCCTCGGTGGCCAGACCGCGCTGAACACCGCGATCTCCATGCACGAGCAGGGCGTCCTGGAGAAGTACGGCGTCGAGCTCATCGGCGCCAACGTCGAGGCCATCAACAAGGGCGAGGACCGCGACCTCTTCAAGGGCGTCGTCGAGGCCGTCAAGGCCAAGATCGGTTACGGCGAGTCCGCCCGCTCGGTCATCTGCCACTCCATGGACGACGTCATCAAGGGCGTCGAGACGCTCGGCGGCTACCCCGTCGTCGTCCGCCCCTCCTTCACCATGGGCGGCGCCGGCTCCGGCTTCGCCCACGACGAGGAGGAGCTGCGCCGCATCGCCGGCCAGGGCCTGACCCTCTCGCCGACCACCGAGGTCCTCCTGGAGGAGTCCATCCTCGGCTGGAAGGAGTACGAGCTGGAGCTGATGCGCGACAAGAACGACAACGTCGTGGTCGTCTGCTCCATCGAGAACTTCGACCCGATGGGCGTCCACACCGGCGACTCGATCACCGTCGCCCCGGCGATGACGCTCACCGACCGCGAGTACCAGCGCCTCCGCGACATCGGCATCGCGATCATCCGCGAGGTCGGCGTCGACACCGGCGGCTGCAACATCCAGTTCGCGATCGACCCGGTCGACGGCCGGATCATCGTCATCGAGATGAACCCGCGCGTCTCCCGCTCCTCGGCGCTCGCCTCCAAGGCGACCGGCTTCCCGATCGCCAAGATCGCGGCCCGTCTCGCCGTCGGCTACACGCTGGACGAGATCCCGAACGACATCACGGAGAAGACCCCGGCGTCCTTCGAGCCCACGCTCGACTACGTCGTCGTCAAGGCCCCGCGCTTCGCCTTCGAGAAGTTCCCGTCCGCCGACTCCACGCTGACCACGACCATGAAGTCGGTCGGCGAGGCCATGGCGATCGGCCGCAACTTCACCGAGGCGCTCCAGAAGGCCCTGCGCTCCCTGGAGAAGAAGGGCTCGCAGTTCACCTTCGTCGGCGAGACCGGCGACAAGGCCGAGCTGCTGCGCGAGGCGGTCCGCCCGACCGACGGCCGCATCAACACCGTCATGCAGGCCATCCGCGCCGGCGCCACCCCGGAGGAGGTCTTCGACGCCACGAAGATCGACCCCTGGTTCGTCGACCAGATGTTCCTGATCAAGGAGATCGCCGACGAGCTGGCCGCCGCCGAGAAGCTCCACCCGGAGATCCTGGCCGAGGCCAAGCGCCACGGCTTCTCCGACGCCCAGATCGCCGAGATCCGCGGCCTGCGCGAGGACGTCGTCCGCGAGGTCCGGCACGCCCTGGGCGTCCGCCCGGTCTACAAGACGGTCGACACCTGCGCCGCCGAGTTCGCCGCCAAGACCCCGTACTTCTACTCCTCGTACGACGAGGAGACCGAGGTCGCGCCCCGCACCAAGCCCGCGGTGATCATCCTGGGCTCCGGCCCGAACCGCATCGGCCAGGGCATCGAGTTCGACTACTCCTGCGTCCACGCCTCCTTCGCCCTGAGCGACGCCGGCTACGAGACCGTGATGGTCAACTGCAACCCGGAGACCGTGTCCACGGACTACGACACCTCCGACCGCCTGTACTTCGAGCCGCTGACGCTCGAGGACGTGCTGGAGATCGTCCACGCCGAGACGCTGGCCGGCCCCGTCGCCGGTGTCGTCGTCCAGCTCGGCGGCCAGACCCCGCTGGGCCTGTCGCAGGCGCTCAAGGACAACGGCGTGCCGGTCGTCGGCACCTCCCCGGAGGCCATCCACGCCGCCGAGGACCGCGGCGCCTTCGGCCAGGTCCTCGCCGAGGCCGGCCTGCCCGCCCCCAAGCACGGCACCGCCACCACCTTCGCCGGCGCCAAGGCCATCGCCGACGAGATCGGCTACCCCGTCCTCGTACGCCCCTCGTACGTGCTCGGCGGCCGCGGCATGGAGATCGTGTACGACGAGGACCGCCTGTCCTCCTACATCGCCGAGTCCACCGAGATCAGCCCCACCCGGCCGGTCCTGGTCGACCGCTTCCTCGACGACGCCATCGAGATCGACGTCGACGCCCTCTACGACGGCACCGAGCTCTACCTCGGCGGCGTCATGGAGCACATCGAGGAGGCCGGCATCCACTCCGGCGACTCGGCCTGCGCCCTGCCCCCGATCACCCTCGGCGGCTACGACATCAAGCGCCTGCGCGCCTCCACCGAGGCCATCGCCAAGGGCGTCGGCGTGCGCGGCCTGATCAACATCCAGTTCGCGATGGCCGGCGACATCCTCTACGTCCTGGAGGCCAACCCGCGCGCCTCCCGGACCGTCCCCTTCACCTCGAAGGCGACCGCCGTGCCGCTCGCGAAGGCCGCCGCGCGCATCTCGCTCGGCGCCACCATCGCCGAGCTGCGCGCCGAGGGCCTGCTGCCGAGGACCGGCGACGGGGGCACCCTGCCGCTCGACGCGCCGATCTCCGTCAAGGAGGCCGTGATGCCGTGGTCGCGCTTCCGCGACGTGCACGGCCGCGGCGTCGACACCGTCCTCGGCCCGGAGATGCGCTCCACCGGCGAGGTCATGGGCATCGACGCGGTCTTCGGCACGGCCTACGCCAAGTCGCAGGCCGGCGCCTACGGCCCGCTGCCCACCCAGGGCCGCGCGTTCATCTCGGTCGCCAACCGCGACAAGCGCTCGATGATCTTCCCGGCCCGCGAGCTCGTCGCCCACGGCTTCGAGCTGCTCGCCACCTCCGGCACCGCCGAGGTCCTCAAGCGCAACGGCATCAACGCCACGGTCGTCCGCAAGCTGAGCGAGGGCGAGGGCCCGAACGGCGAGAAGACGATCGTCCAGCTCATCCACGACGGCCAGGTCGACCTGATCGTCAACACCCCGTACGGCACCGGTGGCCGCCTCGACGGCTACGAGATCCGTACGGCCGCGGTGGCCCGCAGCGTCCCCTGCCTCACCACGGTCCAGGCGCTCGCCGCGGCCGTCCAGGGCATCGACGCGCTCAACCGGGGCGACGTGGGCGTCCGCTCGCTCCAGGAGCACGCGGAGCACCTGACCGCGGCCCGCGACTAGCAGCCCGTACGGAGAGGGGGGACACCGGCAGGACCTGCGGTGTCCCCCTCTTCATGACCTGGAGCCACTCAGCATGTACAAGTTCTTCTTCAACCTGGTCTTCAAGCGGATGGACCCCGAGCAGGCCCACTACCTGGCCTTCCGCTGGATCCGCCTCGCCGCCCGGACCCCCGTCCTGCGGACCTTCGTCGCCGCCGCCCTCGCGCCCCGCTACAAGGAGCTGCGCACCGAGGCCCTCGGCCTGCGGATGCACGGCCCCTTCGGGCTCGCCGCCGGCTTCGACAAGAACGCCGTCGCCATCGACGGCATGTCGATGCTCGGCTTCGACCACGTCGAGATCGGCACCGTCACCGGCGAGGCCCAGCCCGGCAACCCCAAGAAGCGCCTCTTCCGGCTGGTCCCGGACCGCGCCCTGATCAACCGCATGGGGTTCAACAACGAGGGCTCCGCCGCCGTCGCCGAGCGCCTGGGCGCCCGCAGGGCGGTCTTCAGGACCACCGTCGGCGTCAACATCGGCAAGACCAAGGTCGTCCCCGAGGCCGAGGCCGCCGCCGACTACGTGAAGTCCACCGAGCGCCTCGCCGCGCACGCCGACTACCTGGTCGTGAACGTCTCCTCGCCGAACACCCCCGGGCTGCGCAACCTCCAGGCCACCGAGTCCCTGCGCCCGCTCCTGACGGCCGTGCGCGAGGCCGCCGACCGCACGGTCACCGACCGCCGGGTCCCGCTGCTCGTGAAGATCGCCCCCGACCTGGCCGACGAGGACGTCGACGCGGTCGCCGACCTGGCTCTGGAGCTCGGTCTCGACGGCATCATCGCCACCAACACCACCATCGCGCGCGAGGGCCTCGGCCTGAAGTCCGACCCGGCGCTGGTCAAGGAGACCGGCGGGCTGTCCGGCGCGCCCGTCAAGGAGCGCTCCCTCGCGGTCCTGAGGCGGCTCCACGCGCGCGTGGGCGACCGTCTGGTCCTGGTGGGCGTCGGCGGCATCGAGAACGCCGAGGACGCCTGGCAGCGCATCCTCGCCGGTGCCACCCTGATCCAGGGCTACAGCGCCTTCATCTACGAGGGCCCGTTCTACGCCCGCGCGATCCACAAGGGCCTCGCCGCGCGCCTCGCCGCCTCCCCGTACGCCACCCTCGCCGAGGCGATCGGCGCCGACACCCGAAAGGCCGCCCAGTGACCGCCCTCCCGTCGCCCGACCACCGCCCCTCATCGACGCCCTCCGGGCGGCCCCTGACATTCGGCACCCGACTGCGCTCCGCCATGGACGAGCGCGGCCCGCTCTGCGTCGGCATCGACCCGCACGCCGCCCTGCTCGACTCCTGGGGCCTGAACGACGACATCGCCGGCCTGGAGCGGTTCACCTTCACGGTCGTGGAGGCGCTCGCCGACACCGTCGCCGTCTTCAAGCCGCAGGCCGCCTTCTTCGAGCGCTTCGGCTCGCGCGGCATCGCCGTCCTGGAGCGCGCCACCGCCGATCTGCGCGCGGCCGGCGGCCTGGTCGTCATGGACGCCAAGCGCGGCGACATCGGCTCCACGATGGCGGCGTACGCGGAGGCCTTCCTGCGCAAGGACTCGCCGCTCTTCTCCGACGCGCTCACGGTCTCGCCGTACCTCGGCTACGGCTCCCTGAAGCCGGCCGTCGACCTGGCCCGCGAGTCCGGCGCCGGGCTCTTCGTGCTGGCCCTCACCTCCAACCCGGAGGGCGCGGAGGTCCAGCGGGCGGTGCGTACCGACGACCCCGCCGGGCGCACCATCGGCGCGACGATGCTCGCCCACCTCGCCGAGGAGAACGCGGGGGAGACCCCGATGGGCTCCTTCGGCGCGGTCGTGGGCGCCACCCTCGGCGACCTGTCCTCGTTCGACCTGGACATCAACGGCCCGCTCCTCGCGCCCGGCATCGGCGCGCAGGGCGCGACCCCGGCCGACCTCCCCGCCGTCTTCGGCGCGGCGGTCCGCAACGTCGTCCCGAACGTCAGTCGGGGAGTTCTGCGGCACGGTCCGGACGCGGCCGCTCTGCGGGACTCCGCCCTCCGGTACGCGGACGAGATCCGGGTCGCGGTCGGCGGCTGAAGGGCCTCCGCCCGGCTCCCCGGTCAATCCGCAGGTGGGAGCGGACGGGGTGTGATGTCCGGGGTGTTTCGGCCCGGTGAGACGAGGCGTCTCACCGGGCCGTCTCACTCCTTGACGAAAACTTGGCTCAAAACAGGGTCGATATGCCGGAAAAGTCCTGGTCGGTCGATGCTGACCAGGACTTTTCCGCTGTTCTCGCTGACTGGAGCGGCCTCGGCCGCTAGTCTCCGGGGCAGAGCAGGCGTTCAACGGCCACTCCGTTGAACGTTGCTCCACTGGTGTGGGGCGCTGGGTTCCTCACCGGTCCGTATCCGACAGATCGACATCCGAGGTGACGTAGGCGTGGCTCTTCCGCCCCTTACCCCTGAACAGCGCGCAGCCGCGCTCGAAAAGGCCGCCGCGGCTCGCCGGGAGCGGGCCGAGGTCAAGAATCGACTCAAGCACTCCGGCGCCTCGCTCCACGAGGTCATCAAGACCGGGCAGGAGAACGACGTCATCGGCAAGATGAAGGTCTCCGCGCTGCTGGAGTCGCTGCCCGGCGTGGGCAAGGTCCGCGCCAAGCAGATCATGGAGCGCCTCGGCATCTCCGAGAGCCGTCGTGTGCGCGGTCTCGGGTCCAACCAGATCGCCTCCCTGGAGCGCGAGTTCGGCAGCACCGGCGCCTGATCCGGCGCCGGTCCGGCCCCCGGATCCGGGACACGCGTCCCGGGCACACCGGTGGAGCTGGAATAATCGCTGCATGGCAGCAGAGGTACGTCCGCGGCTGACCGTGCTCTCCGGCCCCTCAGGGGTCGGCAAGAGCACGGTCGTCGCTCATATGCGCAAGGTCCACCCCGAGGTCTGGCTCTCGGTGTCGGCGACGACACGGAAGCCCCGCCCCGGCGAGAAGCACGGCGTCCACTACTTCTTCGTGACGGACGACGAGTTCGACAAGCTGATCGCCAACGGTGAACTCCTCGAATGGGCCGAGTTCGCGGGCAACCGCTACGGCACCCCGCGCGGCGCGGTCCTCGACCGACTCGACTCCGGGGAGCCCGTCCTCCTGGAGATCGACCTCCAGGGCGCCCGCCAGGTGAAGGACTCGATGTCCGAGTCCCAGCTGGTCTTCCTGGCCCCGCCGAGCTGGGACGAGCTGGTCCGCCGGCTCACCGGCCGCGGCACCGAGTCGCCCGAGGTCATCGAGCGCCGTCTCGCCGCCGCGAAGGTCGAGCTGGCCGCCGAGTCGGAGTTCGACACCACGCTTGTCAACACCTCCGTCGAGGACGTCGCACGTGAGCTGCTAACGTTGATGAACGTAGTCTGATTCTTTTTCCATCTTCGGAAGGTAGAGCGTGTCCTCTTCGATGACCGCGCCCGAGGGCATCATCAACCCGCCGATCGACGAGCTTCTCGAGGCCACGGACTCGAAGTACAGCCTCGTGATCTACGCCGCCAAGCGCGCCCGCCAGATCAACGCGTACTACTCCCAGCTCGGCGAGGGCCTGCTGGAGTACGTGGGTCCGCTCGTCGACACCCACGTCCACGAGAAGCCGCTCTCGATCGCGCTGCGCGAGATCAACGCGGGTCTGCTGACGTCGGAGGCCATCGAGGGCCCGGCTCAGTAAGGCACGTCGAACGTTCGTCACCACAGGCCCGGCGGAACATCCGCCGGGCCTGTGGTGTCTCATGGAAAGTCGTACGCATCCGAGCGCGGGGAGCAGCAGTGGGCGCAGCAGCCAAGCCGAAGGTCGTCCTGGGGGTCAGCGGGGGCATCGCCGCCTACAAGGCGTGCGAGCTGCTGCGCCGGCTCACCGAGTCGGGCCACGACGTCCGCGTCGTGCCCACCGACTCCGCCCTCCACTTCGTCGGAGCGGCCACCTGGTCCGCGCTCTCCGGCCACCCCGTCTCGACCGAGGTGTGGGACTCCGTCCACGAGGTCCCGCACGTCCGCATCGGCCAGGGCGCCGACCTCGTCGTCGTCGCCCCCGCCACCGCCGACATGCTGGCCAAGGCCGCCCACGGCCTCGCCGACGACCTGCTCACCAACACCCTGCTCACCGCCCGCTGTCCCGTCGTCTTCGCCCCCGCCATGCACACCGAGATGTGGGAGCACCCGGCGACCCAGGAGAACGTGGCGACCCTGCGCCGCCGCGGCGCCGTCGTCATCGAGCCGGCCGTCGGCCGGCTCACCGGCGTCGACACCGGCAAGGGCCGGCTGCCCGACCCCGGCGAGATCTTCGAGGTCTGCCGACGGGTGCTGAGCCGGGGCGCCGCCGCCCCCGACCTCGCCGGACGCCATGTCGTGGTCAGCGCCGGCGGCACCCGCGAGCCGCTGGACCCGGTCCGCTACCTGGGCAACCGCTCCTCCGGGAAGCAGGGGTACGCCCTCGCCAGGGCCGCCGCCGCCCGGGGCGCCCGGGTCACCCTCGTCGAGGCCAACACCGGCATCCCCGACCCGGCGGGCGTCGACGTCGTCCACGTCGGCACCGCCCTCCAGCTCCGCGAGGCCGTCCTCAAGGCGGTCGCCGACGCCGACGCGGTCGTGATGGCCGCCGCCGTCGCCGACTTCCGGCCCGCCGTCTACGCCGCGGGGAAGATCAAGAAGAAGGACGACGGCGGCGCGCCCACCGTCGAACTGGTCCGCAACCCCGACATCCTCGCCGAGCTGGCCGCCGAGCGCGCCCTGCCCGGACAGGTGGTCGTCGGCTTCGCCGCCGAGACCGACGACGTCCTCGCCAACGGCCGCGAGAAGCTCCGCCGCAAGGGCTGCGACCTGCTCGTCGTCAACGAGGTGGGGGAGCGCAAGACCTTCGGCTCCGAGGAGAACGAGGCCGTGGTCCTCGCCTCGGACGGCGCCGAGACCCCCGTACCGTACGGTCCGAAGGAAGCCCTGGCCGAGACGGTCTGGGACCTGGTCCTGCCGCGGCTGCGCGCCACGACCTGACACATCGCGCCCCGCGCGGAGCATGAACCCCGTGGGGCGGGTGTGATGTGCGCCCCATCGGGGGACGGACTCCCTGTGACGGGGCGGGATTCACCCTCGCGGGGCATTCGCCAGGCGAGACACCTGGTCCATCCCCCGACCACGACCGATAGACTGTCCGCGGAACGTCTTGGGGCGCAGCCCCCTGCCGGTCCGCTCAACGAACAGCCAGCAGCCGCTGCAACCCCAGGGAGCGTTGTGTCCCGTCGTCTGTTCACCTCGGAGTCCGTCACCGAGGGACACCCCGACAAGATCGCTGACCAGATCAGCGACACCATCCTCGACGCACTGCTGCGGGAGGACCCCACCTCCCGCGTCGCCGTCGAGACGCTGATCACCACCGGCCTCGTGCACGTCGCCGGTGAGGTGACCACCAAGGCGTGGGCGGACATCCCGACCCTCGTCCGGAACAAGATCCTCGAGATCGGCTACGACTCCTCGAAGAAGGGCTTCGACGGCGCCTCCTGCGGCGTGTCGGTGTCCATCGGATCTCAGTCCCCGGACATCGCCCAGGGCGTGGACACCGCGTACGAGAAGCGGGTCGAGGGCGACGAGGACGAGCTCGACAAGCAGGGTGCCGGCGACCAGGGGCTGATGTTCGGCTACGCCTCGGACGAGACCCCCGAGCTGATGCCGCTGCCGATCCACATCGCGCACCGGCTCTCCCGTCGCCTCACCGAGGTCCGCAAGAACGGGACCATCCCGTACCTGCGCCCCGACGGCAAGACCCAGGTCACCATCGAGTACGACGGCGACAAGGCCGTCCGCCTCGACACGGTCGTCGTCTCCTCGCAGCACGCCTCCGACATCGACCTGGAGTCGCTGCTCGCGCCCGACATCCGCGAGTTCGTCGTCGAGCACGTGCTCAAGCAGCTCGTCGAGGACGGCATCAAGCTCGACACCGACGGCTACCGCCTCCTGGTGAACCCGACCGGCCGCTTCGAGATCGGTGGCCCGATGGGCGACGCCGGCCTCACCGGCCGCAAGATCATCATCGACACCTACGGCGGCATGGCCCGCCACGGTGGCGGCGCCTTCTCCGGCAAGGACCCGTCGAAGGTCGACCGCTCGGCCGCCTACGCCATGCGCTGGGTCGCCAAGAACGTCGTCGCCGCGGGCCTCGCCTCGCGCTGCGAGGTCCAGGTCGCCTACGCGATCGGCAAGGCCGAGCCCGTCGGTCTCTTCGTCGAGACCTTCGGCACCAACACCGTCGACAACGAGAAGATCGAGAACGCCATCGCCGAGGTCTTCGACCTCCGCCCGGCCGCGATCATCCGCGACCTCGACCTGCTCCGCCCGATCTACTCCCAGACCGCCGCCTACGGCCACTTCGGCCGTGAGCTGCCGGACTTCACCTGGGAGCGCACCGACCGCGTGGACGCCCTGAGGCAGGCCGCGGGCCTGTAATCGCGCGTACGCGACCGAAGCCCGGCATCCCGCGAGGGGGTGCCGGGCTTCGGCCGTGCCCGGCTGTCGGTGGCGTCTGGTAGGTATGGGGCTGTGAGCAGCGAGAACGAGAAGGCCGACGCGCCCGGGGAGCCCGAGCAGCTCGCGCTCATCCGGGAGACCGTGCGGAAGGCGAAGGTGCCGCGGGCCAAGCCGCGGACCTGGCGGGGTGCCGCGCTGGCCAAGGAGCTGCCCGTGGCGCGGGTCGTCGTGAACAAGGGGGCGCTCCACCTCGACCAGTTCTTCGACTACGCCGTGCCCGAGGAACTGGACGGGGCCGCACAGCCGGGGGTGCGGGTCCGGGTGCGCTTCGGCGCCGGATCGCACCAGGTCAAGAACGGGCGGCGCGAGGGCGGCCGGCTCATCGACGGGTTCCTCGTCGAGCGCCTGGCCGCCTCCGACTACTCCGGTCCGCTGGCCGCGCTCGCCGACGTCGTCTCGCCCGAGCCCGTCCTCGGCCCCGAGCTGCTCGGTCTCGCCCGCGCCGTCGCCGACCGGTACGCCGGAAGCCTCGCCGACGTCCTCCAGCTCGCCGTCCCGCCGCGCAGCGCCCGCGCCGAGGGCCGCCCCTCGCCCGCACCGCTGCCGCCGCCGGCCGCGCCGGAACCGGGGACCTGGACACGGTACGAGCGGGGGCCGGCGTTCCTGGAGTCGCTCGCCCGCGGCGGGGCACCCCGGGCCGTGTGGAACGCGCTTCCGGGGCCGTACTGGGCGGAGGAGATCGCCCGCGCCGTCGCCGCGGCCCTCGCCTCCGGCCGGGGCGCGCTCGTCGTCGTACCGGACGGACGGGCGGCGGGCCGCGTCGACGCCGCGCTCACCTCGGTCCTGGGGGAGGGGCGGCACGCGCTGCTCACCGCCGAGGCGGGCCCCGAGAAGCGGTACGCGCAGTGGCTCGCGGTGCGGCGCGGTGCGGTGCGGGCCGTCGTCGGCACCCGGGCCGCGATGTTCGCACCCGTCCGCGACCTCGGACTCGCCGTCATCTGGGACGACGGCGACGGCAGCCACAGCGAACCGCACGCCCCACAGCCCCACGCGCGCGACGTGCTGCTGCTCCGCGCCGCCCACGACCGGTGCGCCTTCCTCCTCGGCAGCACCAGCTGCACCGTCGAGGCCGCCCAGCTCGTCGAGTCCGGCTGGGCCGGGCCGATCGGCGCCGGACGCGAGCAGGTCCGCAGGGCCGCCCCGCTGATCAGGACCGTCGGCGACGGCGAACTGGCCCGCGACGAGGCCGCGCGCGCCGCCCGGCTGCCCTCCCTCGCCTGGCAGGCCGTCAGGGAGGGACTGAAGACCGGTCCGGTCCTGGTGCAGGTGCCCCGCCGGGGATACGTGCCGAGGCTGGCCTGCGAGCGCTGCCGGACGCCCGCCCGCTGCCGCCACTGCGCCGGCCCCCTGGAGGCCCCCGAACAGCAGGAACTGCGCTGCGGCTGGTGCGGACGCGGCGCCCCCGACTGGCACTGCGTGGAGTGCGGCTCGAACCGGCTGCGGGCCCAGGTGGTCGGCGCCCGGCGGACGGCCGAGGAACTGGGCCGGGCGTTCCCGGCGGTGCCGGTCCGCACCTCGGGCCGCGACCACGTCCTGGACAGCGTGCCCGGACGGCCCGCCCTCGTCGTGTCCACGCCCGGCGCCGAGCCCGTCGCCGAGGGCGGCTACGCGGCGGCCCTGCTCCTCGACGGCTGGGCCATGCTCGGCCGGCCCGACCTGCGGGCCGGCGAGGAGGCGCTGCGCCGCTGGATCGACGCGGCCTCGCTGGTACGGGGCCAGCCCGAGGGCGGCACGGTCGTCGTGGTGGCCGAGCCGACGCTCCGGCCGGTCCAGGCCCTGGTCCGCTGGGACCCGGTCGGACACGCCCAGCGGGAGCTGGCCGAGCGGGCCGAGCTGGGCTTCCCGCCGGTCTCCCGGATGGCCGCGGTGAGCGGCCCTCCGGAGGCCGTCGAGAGCTTCCTCGCGGGGGCCGGGCTGCCCGGGGACGCGGAGGTACTCGGTCCGGTGCCGCTGCCCGTCGTGCGCCCCGGCGGTCCGCGCAGACCCGGCGACCCGCCGCCCGGCGAGCAGTGGGACCGGGCCCTGGTCAGGGTCCCGCCGGGCAGCGGCGCGGCCCTGGCGGCGGCCCTGAAGCAGGCGCGCGCGGGACGGCTCGCGCGGGGCGGCGGGGACCCGGTGCGGATCAGGGTCGATCCGCCGGACATCGGCTGACGGGCCCGCGCACGGGAAGGCCGCCCGCCCCAGGGAGGGGCGGGCGGCCTTCGGATTCCCGTACGTCCCCGGAGGGCGGGTGGTCACGGATCTCCGTAGTCCCCGGGGAGGCGGGGCGGCCCTTGGGTTCCGTACGCCGCCGGGGGCGGGCGGCCCTCGGAGCTCCGTAGGTCCCCGGAGGCCCGGGCGTCAGCCGTTGCGGGGGCCCGGGAAGGCCGTCGGGCGGGGCTCCTCGCGCAGGGACGCGCTGCCCGAGGTGGGCTGCGGGGGCATCGAACGGGCGGCGGGGACCGTGGGGAGCGTACGGGTCGTCGTACCCGGCTCCACGATCGGTTCCTGCTCGACGGCGGCACCCGGCTGGGGTGCGCGCCGGGAGCCGTAGCGGCGGTGGACGGCTTGCTTGGTGACGCCGAGCGCGGAGCCCACGGCGTCCCAGGAGAAGCCGAGCGAACGGTCGAAGTCGACCGCGGCGGTCACCAGGGTCTCGACGCTGTCCCGGAGCTCCTGGGCGAGACGTACGGTCGGGGCGGGGGCCCGCCCGTAGACGACGAAGCCCGTCGAGGGGCCGGAGCGGCGAGGACGGTAGACATTGCCCAGCTGGGCCGTGAGCGTGCGCAGTGCGTCCACCTGCCGCCGGACCCGCTCGATGTCCCGCACCAACAGGTGCAGACTCGCCCGAGCCTGGGCGTCGTGGGTTGCGTGGTCGGCCATGTGAAAGCCTCTCGAACCGGCGTTTAAGGGGAAGGGCCGCTGGGGGGAACAGCGACCCGATTCGGTCAATCTCTCTTGACCAACGCGCCACCGGGAGTTGGGTCACGCTGCGGGGGCGTACACGCATATGCGCGGGGCGCTCGTCCTCCCGTACGCCCCCTCCGCGGACGGCGCCCGGCGGGGACGCGGGGCCGGTCGTCGCCGCCCAGGCGGGACTTGGGCGACAGCACCTAGACTGGTGCGCTGCTCGCAAAGCCCCCGGAGAGACAGGCAGTCGCCACCCATGAAGCTCGTCTTCGCAGGCACCCCCGAGGTCGCCGTTCCCGCCCTGGACGCCCTGCTCGCCTCCGGGCGGCACGAGGTGGCCGCCGTGGTCACCCGGCCGGACGCCCCCGCGGGACGCGGCCGGCGGCTCGTCGCCAGCCCGGTGGCCCAGCGGGCGGAGGAGGCCGGGATCGAGATCCTCCGGCCGGCCAGGCCCCGCGACGAGGACTTCCTCGCCCGGCTGCGGGAGATCGCCCCGGACTGCTGCCCGGTCGTCGCGTACGGCGCCCTGCTGCCCAAGGCCGCCCTCGACATCCCCGCCCGCGGCTGGGTCAACCTGCACTTCTCGCTGCTCCCGGCCTGGCGGGGCGCCGCTCCCGTGCAGCACTCCCTGATGGCGGGCGACGAGGTGACCGGTGCGTCCACCTTCCTGATCGAGGAGGGCCTCGACTCGGGTCCGGTCTACGGCGTCGTCACCGAGGACATCCGGCCCACGGACACCAGCGGCGACCTGCTCACCCGGCTCGCCTTCGCGGGCGCCGGGCTGCTCGCCGCGACCATGGATGGCATCGAGGACGGCGCCCTCCAGGCCGTCCCGCAGCCCGTCGAGGGCATCACCCTCGCCCCGAAGATCCAGGTCGAGGACGCCCACGTCGACTTCGCCGCCCCCGCCCTCCGGGTGGACCGGATGGTCCGCGGCTGCACCCCGGCCCCCGGCGCCTGGACGCTCTTCCGCGGCGAGCGCCTCAAGCTGATCCAGGTCACCCCGCTGCCGGACCGCGGCGACCTGGCCCCCGGCGAGCTCGCGGCCGGCAAGAACAACGTGTACGCGGGCACCGGCTCGTACGCCGTGGAACTCCTCTGGGTCCAGCCCCAGGGCAAGAAGCCGATGAAGGCCGCGGACTGGGCCCGGGGCGTCCGCATCGCGCCGGGGGAGCGGCTCGGAGCGTAGGGCCCGTCGTCACCCCCCGTCCGCCCCGCGACGCCCGGCCCTGGGAGGGCGGACGGGGCCGGGAGCGGGTGGGGGCGCGGCGGACGTAGGCTTGGGTGGTTCGGCCTCTTCATTTCGTCACGCGGAGCACCTTTGAGCGAGCAGGCACGTCGTCGTCCCCACAAGCCCTACCGGCGGCCCCAGAAGGACCCCGTCCGGATGCTCGCCTTCGAGGCGCTGAGGGCGGTGGACGAGCGGGACGCCTACGCGAACCTGGTGCTTCCGCCGCTGCTCAAGAAGGCCCGGGAGAAGCCCGACTTCGACGGGCGGGACGCGGCCCTCGCGACCGAGCTGGTCTACGGGACGCTGCGCCGCCAGGGCACGTACGACGCGATCATCTCCGCCTGCATCGACCGGCCGCTGCGCGAGGTCGACCCGCCCGTGCTCGACGTGCTCGCGCTCGGCGCGCACCAGCTCCTCGGGACCCGCATCCCCACCCACGCCGCCGTCTCCGCCAGCGTCGAGCTGGCCCGGGTGGTGCTCGGCGACGGGCGGGCCAAGTTCGTGAACGCCGTCCTGCGGAAGATCTCGGCGCAGGACCTCGACGCCTGGGTGGCGCAGGTCGCCCCGCCGTACGACAAGGACCCCGAGGACCACCTCGCCGTCGTCCACTCGCACCCCCGCTGGGTCGTCTCGGCGCTCTGGGACTCCCTCGGCGGCGGCCGCGCCGGCATCGAGGACCTTCTGGAGGCCGACAACGAGCGCCCCGAGGTCACCCTCGTCGCCCGTCCCGGCCGGTCCACCACCGACGAACTCGCCGAGGCCACCGAGACCCTGCCGGGCCGCTGGTCGCCGTACGCCGTCCGGATGGCCGAGGGCGGCGAGCCCGGTGCCATCGAGGCCGTGAAGGACGGCCGGGCCGGTGTCCAGGACGAGGGCAGCCAGCTCGTCGCCCTCGCCCTCGCCAACGCGCCGCTCGACGGCCCCGACACCCGCTGGCTCGACGGCTGCGCGGGTCCCGGCGGCAAGGCCGCGCTGCTCGCGGCCCTCGCCGCCGAGCGCGGCGCCGCCCTCCTCGCCTCCGAGAAGCAGCCGCACCGCGCACGCCTGGTCGAGCGCGCCCTCGCGGGCAACCCCGGCCCGTACCAGGTGATCGCCGCCGACGGCACCCGCCCGCCGTGGCGCCCCGGCTCCTTCGACCGGGTCCTGATGGACGTGCCCTGCTCGGGCCTCGGCGCCCTGCGCCGCCGCCCCGAGGCCCGCTGGCGCCGTCGCCCCGAGGACCTGGACGGCTTCGCGCCGCTCCAGCGCGCCCTGCTGACGGAGGCGCTGAGCGCGGTGCGCGTCGGCGGCATCGTGGGGTACGCGACCTGCTCGCCGCACCTGGCCGAGACCCGGGTGGTCGTGGACGACGTCCTGAAGAAGGTCGGCGGCGCCGAGCTGATCGACGCCCGTCCGCTGCTGCCGGGCGTCCCCGCGATCGGCGAGGGACCGGACGTCCAGCTGTGGCCGCATCTGCACGGTACGGACGCCATGTACCTGGCGCTGATCCGCCGGACCGCCTGAGTCCGGACGGCTCCCGGCGGCGTCCGAGAGGGCCCGCCGGCGTCCGCCCCTTCGATCACGTGACCGCAATCTCCCGGTCCGTCCAGGTCCCGGACTCGTCGGTTCGTACCGAAATTGGTCTGGACCGAATGCGAAACCGCTCAGCGGCAAAGAAGTACCCAAGAACGTGGGAGGCTTGGCACATGGCGCAGATCAACCCCAGCATCCTGTCCGCGGACTTCGCCCGGCTCGCCGAGGAGGCGAAGGCCGTCGACGGTGCCGACTGGCTGCACGTCGACGTGATGGACAACCACTTCGTGCCCAACCTGACCCTGGGCGTGCCGATCGTGGAGTCGCTCGCCCGGGCGACGGACACCCCCCTCGACTGCCATCTGATGATCGAGGACCCCGACCGCTGGGCGCCGCAGTACGTCGAGGCGGGCGCCGGATCGGTCACCTTCCACGTCGAGGCGGCGGCCGCGCCCGTCCGGCTCGCGCGGGAGATCCGGGCCAAGGGCGCGCGGGCCTCGATGGCCCTCAAGCCGGCCACCCCCATCGAGCCGTACGAGGACCTGCTCCCCGAGCTCGACATGCTGCTGATCATGACCGTCGAGCCCGGCTTCGGCGGCCAGGCCTTCCTCGACATCATGCTCCCCAAGATCCGCCGGACCCGTGAGCTGATCTCCAAGCACGGTCTTGAGCTCTGGCTCCAGGTCGACGGCGGGGTCGCCGAGTCCACGATCGAGCGGTGCGCGGAGGCCGGTGCCGACGTCTTCGTCGCGGGCTCCGCGGTCTACGGCGCGGCCGACCCGGCCGCCGCCGTCGCCTCGCTGCGGGCCCGCGCGGAGGCCGCCACGGCGTCCGCCCCGTGGGCGTGTGGCCACTGAGCCTCCGGCGGATGAACGCGGTCGGTCGGGCCGCCGACAGGACTGATCAAGGCCCGCCGGATCTGACAGGATGAACGGCGAGTCCAGAGTGTGAACGACACCGGTACGAGACACCGGTACGTGAACAGCGACAGCGGTACGTGAACAGCAGTGAGGAGATCGCGGTGGCGGGTATGTCGGCGGGACGGTCAGCCCTGCGGATGGGCCCCGCGGAGCTGGTGCAGGCGGCGGCCATGGCCCGCCGCTTCTACCTGGAGGGCAAGTCCAAGATCCAGATCGCCGAGGAGTTCGGCGTGAGCCGCTTCAAGGTGGCCCGGGTCCTGGAGACCGCCCTGGAGCGCGATCTCGTACGCATCGAGATCCGGGTGCCGGCCGAGCTGGACGCCGAGCGCTCCGACGCGCTCCGCGCCCGCTACGGGCTCCGCCACGCCGTCGTCGTGGAGTCCCCGGCGGAGGGCGAGGACGAGTCGCCCGACCCGGAGAACCTCGGCGAGGTCGCGGCCGACCTGCTCGGCGAGCTGGTGACCGAGGGAGACGTGCTGGGCCTGGCCTGGGGCCGCTCCACCATCCACATGGCGGCCGCCCTCGACCGGCTGCCCCCGTGCACGGTCGTCCAGCTCACCGGGGTGTACGACGCCGGCACCGCCGAGCGCGGCTCCGTCGAGGCGGTCCGCCGCGCGGCCCAGGTCTCCGGCGGCGAGGCCCACCCGATCTACGCGCCCATGCTGCTGCCCGACCCGGCGACGGCGGCCGCGCTGCGCAGCCAGACCGGCATCGCGCGGGCCTTCGAGTACTTCGACAAGGTGACCGTCGCCTGCGTCTCCATCGGCTCCTGGGAGCCGGGCATCTCCACCGTCCACGACATGCTCTCGGACGAGGAGCGCGCCCACTACGCCTCGCTCGGCGTCGCCGCCGAGATGTCCGCGCACCTCTTCGACTCCGAGGGGCGCCGGGTCGGCCGTGACCTGGGCGAACGCTGCATCACCGTCGAGGCGGACCGGCTGCGCCGCATCCCCGAGGTCGTGGCCATCGCCGGCGGGCAGCGCAAGGCGGCGGCGATCGGCGCGGTGCTCCGCTCCGGCCTCGTCACCAGCCTGGTGACCGACCGCGCCGCCGCGGACTACCTGCTCACCGAGTCCAGCCCGGGCACCCACCCGGCGCTCGACCGGACGGACCCGGACGGCAGCTGAACGCCGCCGTCGACCGACGCGATCGAGGGGCCGGAGCCATCCCGTAACGGTATGTTCGGGACATGTTGCTCCGGCCCCTGCGCGTGCTCCTCGCGCTCGTCCTCTCCGTCTTCCTGGCCGGGTTCCTCGCCGGCTGTTCCACGGCGGGAGGCGACCCCCAGCCGGGATCCACGCACGGAGCCACCCGTTCCGCCGCCGCGCCCACCGGCACCTCCGGACTGCCCACCGTCCGCGCCGCCGACCTGCCGCCCGAGGCGCGGAAGACCCTCGGCCTGATCGCGCGCGGCGGGCCCTTCCCGTACGCCAAGGACGGCACCGTCTTCTCGAACTTCGAGCGGGTGCTGCCGCGCAAGGAGCGCGGCTACTACCACGAGTACACCGTGAAGACCCCCGGCGAGCGCGACCGGGGAGCCCGCCGCATCGTCACCGGGCGCGGCGGCGAGACCTACTGGACCGACGACCACTACGAGACCTTCCGGGAGGTGGTCGCGGATGGCCATTGACGACTCCGTCGTCCTCGATCTGAGCGGCGTCACCGACAAGGCCGCCCTCATGGACCGGTGCGCCGCCGCGCTCGCCCTGCCCTCCTGGTTCGGCCGCAACTGGGACGCCCTCGCCGACTGCCTCACCGATCTGCCCGAGCCGGTCGCCCTCGTGGTCACCGGCTGGCAGGAGTACGCCAGGGCACGCCCGCAGGAGTGGCGGACGGCCACGGACGTCTTCGCCACAGCGGTCGACGAGCGCCCCACCAGGCTTGCCGTCCTCCTCTCCCTCGGAGGATCTTCGGAGGATCCGACGAAGCACCTGTCGCGAGCCTCGGAGGATTAGCCCGGGGCTGGTATTCGTACACACGTGGGACAATGAACTACGTGCTTTTTCCCCTGGCTGAAATGCCTAGGGGCCGATCCGAACGACTGGGATGTCAGCACGTGCGTTTCCTCAATGACGTCAAGCCGCCCTACGACCTGACGTACGACGATGTGTTCATGGTGCCGAGCCGCTCGGCCGTCGGTTCCCGCCAGGCGGTGGACCTCTCCTCCCCGGACGGGACCGGGACCACGATCCCGCTGGTCGTGGCCAACATGACCGCCGTCGCCGGCCGCCGCATGGCCGAGACCGTCGCCCGTCGCGGCGGAATGGTCGTCATTCCGCAGGACATCCCGATCGAGGTCGTCACCGACGTCGTCGCCTGGGTCAAGAGCCGCCACCACGTGCTCGACACCCCGATCGTCCTGGAGCCGCACCAGACCGTCGCCGACGCGCTCTCCCTGCTGCCGAAGCGCGCCCACGACGCCGGCGTCGTCGTCGACGAGAACCGGCGCCCGATCGGTGTCGTCACCGATGCCGACCTCTCCGGTGTGGACCGCTTCACGCAGCTCTCCGAGGTCATGTCCAAGGACCTGCTGCTCCTGGACGCGGACATCGACCCGCGCGAGGCGTTCAACACCCTCGACGCCGCCAACCGCCGCTACGCCCCCGCGGTCGACGCCGACGGCAAGCTGGCCGGCATCCTCACCCGCAAGGGCGCGCTGCGCGCGACCCTCTACAGCCCCGCCGTCGACGCGAAGGGCCGGCTGCGCATCGCGGCCGCCGTCGGCATCAACGGCGACGTCGCGGGCAAGGCCAAGCAGCTGCTCGACGCGGGCGTGGACACGCTCGTGATCGACACCGCGCACGGCCACCAGGAGTCGATGATCAGCGCGATCCGGACCGTGCGGGCGCTCGACCCGCAGGTCCCGATCGTCGCGGGCAACATCGTCGCCGCCGAGGGCGTCAAGGACCTCATCGAGGCGGGCGCCGACATCATCAAGGTCGGCGTCGGCCCCGGCGCCATGTGCACCACCCGCATGATGACCGGCGTCGGCCGCCCGCAGTTCTCGGCCGTCCTGGAGTGCGCCGCCGAGGCGAAGAAGTACGGCAAGCACGTCTGGGCCGACGGCGGAGTCCGTCACCCGCGCGACGTCGCCATGGCGCTGGCCGCCGGTGCCTCGAACGTGATGATCGGTTCCTGGTTCGCCGGTACGTACGAGTCCCCGGGCGACCTCCAGCAGGACGCCAAGGGCCGTGCGTACAAGGAGTCCTTCGGCATGGCCTCGGCCCGCGCCGTCCGGAACCGCACGAGCGACGAGTCCTCCTACGACCGCGCCCGCAAGGCGCTGTTCGAGGAGGGCATCTCCACCTCGCGCATGTTCCTCGACCCGGCCCGTCCGGGTGTCGAGGACCTGATCGACTCGATCATCGCGGGCGTCCGCTCCTCCTGCACCTACGCCGGTGCCGGCTCGCTCGCCGAGTTCGAGGAGAAGTCCGTGGTGGGCATCCAGTCCGCCGCCGGCTACGCCGAGGGCAAGCCGCTGCACGCCAGCTGGAGCTAGTTCTTTCGCGTCCGCCGTGGGCCCCCGGGAAATCCTTCCCGGGGGCCCACGGCGTTCCCGTACGGTCGGCCCATGGACCATGTGGAGATCCGCCCCTGCCGCGCCGAGGACCTCGCCCTGATCGATCTCCACCTGCCCACCCCGGGAGCTCCCGCCCGTCACGCGGAGCGCTTCGCCCGCCAGGAGGCCGGGCACGGCACGTACCTGATCGCCTGGCGGGGCGGGACCCCGGTCGGCAACGGACAGGTCCGCTGGGACGGCTGTGCCGCGCCGGAGGTGCGGGCCGTGGTGGGCGGCTGCCCCGAGTTCAACGGCCTGGACGTCGCCGAGGAGCTGCGCGGGCGGGGCATCGGTACGGCCCTGGTGCGCGCCGCCGAGGCGCTGGCGCGGGAGCGCGGCAGGGCGGCGCTGGGGCTGGGAGTGGGGCACGACAACCCGCGGGCGGCGGCCCTGTACGCGCGGCTCGGCTACGAGCCCGTCGTGACGTACACCGACCGGTGGAGCCGGACGGACGCGGAGGGCCGCACGTTCGCGTACGCCGACCCGTGCACCTTCCTCGTCAGGTCCCTGCTGCCGGCCGGCTGACGGGCACGTACGGCCGCAGCGCCTCCGCCACCGCCGACGCGATCCGGGCGTGCCCCTGGTCGTCCGGGTGCAGCCCGTCCGCGAGGTGCTCGGGGCCCAGCAGCGGCCGTCCGGGGAGGACGTGGAGGCGCCCGTCGCCCCCGGCGGCCAGGTCCCGGCCCGCACGCTCCATCGCCCCGCGCAGGTCCGTCAGGGTCGCGCCGAGGGCGTTGCGGGTGTGCTCCGCCTCCGGGCGCAGGACGGGCGAGACGATCAGCAGGGGCGTGTCCGGGTGGCCCCGGCGGACCAGACCGACGAAGGCCCGGACGGTGGCGTAGAGCCAGTCCGCCGTCGCGGGCACCGCGGACCAGCAGTTGGTGCCGAAGGCGAGCGTGATGACCTCGCCGGGGAGCCGCGCCAGCTGCTCGGCGAGCGGGAGTTCGCCGCGCGCCCCGCCCGCGTACCCGAGGTTGACCGGGTCGAGGCCCAGCAGCCGCCCCGCCGTCGCCGGCCAGGAGTGGGCGGGCCGGGTCGACCACCAGCCCTCGGTGATCGAGTCGCCGTGGACGAGCCAGCGGGGCCGGGCCGGGGCGGGGGAGAGCGCGCCGCCGAGGGCCCGCAGCGCGAGCGGGACGGGCGCCTGGCCCTCCGGGAGGTGGACGGCGAAGACACCGCCGCCCGGGGGCAGCGGAAGCGTGACGGTGGCCTCGGCGGCGGGGGCGGCGCAGGTCTCGCCGACGAGCCGCGTACCGCTCCAGAGGGCGAAGCAGTGGCGCAACCCGGCCAGCGGGTCGCCGGGGCCGGGAAGGTCCGCCCGGTAGCGCAGCAGCACCGCGCGCGTGCCGGGGGCCGCCGTGAACTCGATCCGCACGCCGATGGGCAGCGCGGCGCGCGCGGCGATGTCCCGGGGGAGCCGCTCCAGATCGGCGGGGTCGGCGCGCACGGGGCGGTCCCCGTGCAGCCAGGCCGTGCCGCGCAGGAAGGGTGCGGGGTCGATCCAGCCCACCCGGGCCTCCGATCGTGGGGTCGTCCCCTCGGGCGTCGGGGGCTCGCAGCCTGGGTCATGGGACACGAGGAGTCAATGCGCGCGCGTGGACCGGTTCACACCCCCAATGTGTGGATTCATGCGGGGGAGCGCAATGTTTCCCCGTCTGTGCGGCAAGCGCGCAATGATCATTCGGTACTGCGCAACAACCCTGCATTACGAGTGCGAACCCCTGCCCCTTAGGCTCGTGCCCCGTACCAGGAGTGGCGGTGACCGCCTGCTCGGCGGTTCCCCCTTCCCACGTGGGCTGACTTGTCATGCCCGCGTACCGCCGCGGTCCCCGCTCCGCCTTCAGGCAGCGATAAGGAGCCTCCGCAGTGCTGGATCACGGCGCAGCCCCACCGGTCGACGACACGGCCGTCCGCACGACCTCCCCCCTCAGCGCACTCACCCGGCGCAAGCCGGTGGAACGGCTGGTCACCGAGGGTGGGCAGGGCGAAGGCGGCAACCTCCGTCGCTCTCTCTCCATGTGGCAGCTGACCATGATCAGCATCGGTGCCACGCTCGGCACCGGGATCTTCGTGGTCCTCGGCGACGCCGTCCCCAAGGCCGGCCCCGCGGTCACCATCGCCTTCGTCATCGCGGGCCTCACGGCTCTCTTCTCCGCCCTCTCGTACGCCGAACTGGCCGGCTCCATACCGGTCGCGGGCTCCTCCTACTCGTATGCGTACGCAACGATGGGCGAACTCGTCGCCTGGGTCTGCGGCTGGTGTCTGGTCCTGGAGTACGGCGTCTCCGTCGCCGCCGTGGCCGTCGGCTGGGGCGAGTACCTCAACGAACTGCTCGACGGGACCATCGGCGTCACCATCCCCGACGTGCTGTCGTCGGCGCCCGGCGAGGGCGGGGTCATCAACCTGCCCGGCCTGATCGTCGTGATGCTCGCCATGGTGTTCCTGCTCGGCGGCGCCCGCGAGTCCGCCGTCGTCAACACGATCATGGTCGCGGTGAAGATCGTCACCCTGGTGATCTTCTGCGCGATCGGCTTCATGGGCTTCAAGTCCGGCAACTACAAGGACTTCATGCCGCTCGGCATGACCGGCGTCGGCGCCGCGAGCGCCACCCTGTTCTTCTCCTACATCGGTTTCGACGCCGCCTCCACGGCCGGCGAGGAGGCGAAGAACCCCAAGCGCGACCTGCCCCGCGCGATCATGCTCTCGCTGCTCATCGTCACCGTCCTCTACGTCCTGGTCGCCGCCGTCGCGGTCGGGGCGTGGGACTGGAAGGCGTTCGAGGGCTCCGAGGCCACCCTCGCGGCGATCATGAACGACGTCACCGGACAGACCTTCTGGGGCACGATGCTCGCCGCCGGCGCGGTCATCTCCATCGCCAGCGTCGTCCTCACCGTCCTCTACGGCCAGACCCGGGTGCTCTTCGCGATGTCCCGCGACGGCCTCGTGCCCAAGGTCTTCGGCAGGGTCAGCCGCAAGACGGGCACCCCGCGCGTGAACACCGTCATCGTGTCGCTCTTCTGCGGCCTGCTCGCCTCGCTCATCCCGCTGGGCAAGCTCGTCGACGCCACCAGCATCGGCACCCTCTTCGCCTTCGGCCTGGTGAACATCGCCGTGGTCGTGCTCCGCTACACCCGCCCGGACCTCCCGCGCACCTTCAAGGTGGCGCTCGGACCGGTCTTCCCGGTCCTCGGCTTCCTCTTCTGCGCCTACAACATGTTCAGCCTCGACGCCGTCACCTGGGTGGTCTTCGGTTGCTGGATGGCCGCCGGGCTCGTGTTCTACTTCCTGTACGGAATGCGCCGCTCCCGACTGGCGACCGCGGCGACCGCGGAACCAGCGGCATCGACAGAGAAGTGATCCACCCGTAGTGCGACTCAACGACCTCGACGAACGCATCGTCCACGCCCTCGCGGAGGACGCCCGCCGCAGCTACGCCGACATCGGCTCGCTCGTCGGACTCTCCGCGCCCGCCGTGAAACGGCGCGTGGACCGGCTCCGGGCCGAGGGCGCCATCACCGGATTCACCGTACGGGTGGACCCGGCGGCGCTCGGCTGGGAGACCGAGGGCTTCGTCGAGATCTACTGCCGCCACAACACCTCGCCGGACGACATCCGGCGGGGTCTTGAGCGGTACCCCGAGGTGGTGTCCGCGTCGACCGTCACCGGTGACGCGGACGCCGTCGTCCAGGTCTTCGCCTCGGACATGCGCCACTTCGAACGCGTGCTGGAGCGGATCGCGGGCGAGCCGTTCGTGGAGCGCACCAAGTCCGTCCTGGTGCTCTCGCCGCTGCTGCGGCGCTTCTCCTCGGGCTCGCCCGCGTAACACCCGCGGATGCGGCCGGCCGGGGCGGTGCGGGCCGTGGTTCCCGCACCGCCCTTCGCCCGCCCACCCCCGTGGGGCGGCCTACTCGGTCGGGTACTCCGGCTTCCACGGCAGCACGTGGAAGTCACCCGTGCCGGCCCGCACCTTCTCGAAGGGCGCGGAGCTGAGGCACGGCGGAACCTCCAGGTTCGTGTCCCGCCCGATCCAGCTGTAGCCCAGGCGGTCCCGCTTGCCGTCGTCGTGCACCGAGATCCCGACCCGCTTGTTCCGGAAGGCGTCCACGTCGGTCTCGGTGACGACGCCCGTCACCACCGCCACCTTGCCCCCGGTGGTGAGGCAGTCGACCTTCGCCACCGCGTAGCCGCCCTTCCCGTCCTTGTAGTGGCTGAACCGGAAGGTGCCGGTCGCGGCCTGCGGATCCTTGGTGTCCTTCGCCGCCAGATGCGCGTCGAAGCTGAACGTGATGTCGTCCCCGGCTGGCCGGTACAGCTTGGCGGTGCCGGTCAGGGCGGCGGCCTCCGAGACCGCCGCCGGGGCCGCGGCGGGGGCGGGAGCGCCGTCCGCCGCGGCGGCGGCGATCCCCCCGGCCCCCAGGGGCAGCAGGACGGCGGCGGCGACGGCGACGGTCTTCGTGCGGCGGTTCATCGTGGTCCCTTTCGGCAGGTCGTCCGGCAGGTCTTCCGGACGAGGACCACTCTTCCGCGCGGTTCCCGCGCAGTCGTCGAGCCTCAGAACGGTTCCGCCTCCGCCGCGCGGCGGGGGAGCTCTACGCCCCCGGGCGGAGCCCCGCGCAACGAATCGCCGCCACCCCCGCCGATCGCGCAACGGTTCGACTGTCGGTCCGCAACGCTGCCTCCTTGTCCCGAAGGAGTGCGAAACCGTACCGTTTTTGACGTCTTCCCCCTCCGCTCCGACCTCCGAGGACCGCCCATGCCCGCGCTGCGCACCGCCCTGCTCCAGAGCTCCGGTGAGCTCGGTGACGTGGCCGCCAACCTCAAGGTCCTCGACGAGGCCGCCGCCCGCGCCGCCGCCGCCGGAGCGGGCCTGCTGCTCGCCCCCGAGCTCTTCCTCACCGGGTACGCGATCGGCGACGACATGGCGCGCCTGGCCGAGCCGGCCGACGGCCCCTCCGCCCGCGCCGCCGCCGCCATCGCCGTACGCCACGGGCTCGCGATCGGCTACGGCTACCCGGAGCGGAACACCGAGCGGCACGGGGTCATCCACAACTCCGCCCGGCTCATCGGCGCCGACGGCGTCCCGCTGGCGAACTACCGCAAGACCCATCTCTTCGGAGACTTCGAGGCGAAGTGGTTCACCCCCGGTGACCAGGCGGTCGTCCAGGCGGAGATCGGGGGACTCACCGTCGGCGTAATGGTCTGCTACGACGTCGAGTTCCCCGAGAACGTCCGGGCCCACGCGCTGGCCGGCACGGAACTCCTCCTCGTGCCGACCGCGCTCATGCACCCCGCCGAGATCGTGCCGCTGTCCGTGGTGCCGGTCCGCGCCTTCGAGAACCAGCTCTACATCGCGTACGCCAACCGCACCGGCCCCGAGGGCGGCTTCGAGTTCGTCGGCCTCTCCGCCCTGGCCGGACCCGACGGAACCGCCCGCGCCCGCGCCGGACGCGGCGAGGAACTCGTCGTCGGCGACGTCGACCCGGCTCTCCTCGCGGCCTCCCGCGCGGAGAACCCCTACCTCCGCGACCGGCGGCCCGGCCTCTACGGCCCCCTCGTCTGAGCCGCCCCCGCGCCTTCCCGACCTGCCTCTCTCTTTTTTGCGTGCAAGGAGTCCGTACCCCATGACGTCCACGGTGCCCACGACCGCCGTCCCCCACAGCGACGGCCAGCCGCCGATCACCATGTTCGGGCCGGACTTCCCGTACGCCTACGACGACTTCCTGGCCCACCCGGCCGGACTCGGCCAGATACCGGCCACCGAGCACGGCACCGAGGTCGCCGTCATCGGCGGCGGGCTCTCCGGCATCATCGCCGCGTACGAGCTGATGAAGATGGGCCTCAAGCCCGTCGTCTACGAGGCCGACCAGATCGGCGGCCGGCTGCGCACCGTCGGCTTCGAGGGCACCGGCACCGAGGGCCTCACCGCCGAGATGGGCGCCATGCGCTTCCCGCCCTCGTCGACCGCGCTCCAGCACTACATCGACCTGGTCGGCCTGGAGACCACGCCGTTCCCGAACCCGCTGGCCGAGTCGACCCCGTCGACCGTCGTCGACCTCAAGGGCGAGTCGCACTACGCCACCACCGTCGACGACCTCCCGCAGGTCTACCGCGACGTGATGAACGCGTGGAACGCCTGTCTGGACGAGGGTGCCGACTTCTCCGACATGAACCAGGCCATGCGCGAGCGCGACGTCCCGCGCATCCGCGAGATCTGGGCGAAGCTCGTCGAGAAGCTCGACAACCAGACCTTCTACGGCTTCCTCTGCGAGTCCGAGTCCTTCAAGTCCTTCCGGCACCGCGAGATCTTCGGCCAGGTCGGCTTCGGCACCGGCGGCTGGGACACCGACTTCCCCAACTCCATCCTGGAGATCCTCCGCGTCGTCTACACCGAGGCCGACGACCACCACCGCGGCATCGTCGGCGGCTCGCAG
Source organism: Streptomyces sp. Root1304 (assembly GCF_001426405.1). Lineage (GTDB taxonomy): Bacteria > Actinomycetota > Actinomycetes > Streptomycetales > Streptomycetaceae > Streptomyces. The sequence goes on from NZ_LMEP01000025.1 coordinate 460,524, forward strand.
CAGCTGCCGCTGCGCCTGTGGGAGCGCGAGCCGGAGAAGATCGTCCACTGGGCGCAGGGCACCTCGCTCAGCTCCCTCCACGAGGGCGCCCCGAGGCCGGCCGTGACCCGGCTCAACCGGACCGCGGGCAACCGGATCACCGTCACGGACGCCTCCGGCGACATCCGCACCTTCCCGGCGGCGATCTTCACCGCGCAGTCCTGGATGCTGCTCTCCAAGATCGCCTGTGACGACTCGCTCTTCCCGATCGACCACTGGACGGCGATCGAGCGGACCCACTACATGGAGTCGTCGAAGCTCTTCGTGCCCGTGGACCGGCCGTTCTGGCTGGACAAGGCCGTCGACGACAAGGGGAACCCGACCGGCCGCGACGTCATGTCGATGACACTGACCGACCGCATGACCCGCGGCACCTACCTGCTGGACGACGGCCCGGACAAGCCCGCCACGATCTGCCTCTCGTACACCTGGTGCGACGACAGCCTGAAGTGGCTGCCGCTGTCCGCGAACGAGCGGATGGAGGTCATGCTGAAGTCGCTCGGCGAGATCTACCCCAAGGTCGACATCCGGAAGCACATCATCGGCAACCCGGTGACGGTCTCCTGGGAGAACGAGCCCTACTTCATGGGCGCCTTCAAGGCGAACCTGCCGGGTCACTACCGCTACCAGCGCCGCCTGTTCACCCACTTCATGCAGGACCGGCTGCCCGAGGACAAGCGGGGCATCTTCCTCGCGGGCGACGACATCTCCTGGACGGCCGGCTGGGCCGAGGGCGCGGTGCAGACGGCGCTCAACGCGGTCTGGGGCGTGATGCACCACTTCGGCGGCGGCACCGACGCCACCAACCCGGGTCCGGGCGACGTGTACGACGAGATCGCCCCGGTCGAGCTGCCCGAGGACTGATTCCCGGGACGGACCGACAGGTCAGGGCCTGGTCAGGGGTGTGAGCAGCATCCGCCCCACCAGGCCCACCGACCGGTCGAGGCGCTCCGTGAACTCCCCGGCCAGTTCGGGGAGCCCGCGCAGCTGCCACAGCGAGCGCGCCGCGAGCCAGGCCCCGTCCCTGGCCCGGTCCAGGCTCCAGCAGCCGAGCAGATGGGTGAGCGGGTCCGCGATCTCCAGGAGGTCCGGGCCCGGCATCAGTTCCTCCCGGATGCGCTCCTCCAGGAGGACCAGGATGTCGCCGACCCGGTCGAACTCGTCCTCCAGGTCGGCGGGCGCGCATTCCAGGTCGTGGCAGGCGTCGACGACGGCGAGCGCCAGATCGTGGCCGATGTGGGCGTTGATCCCGGCGAGCGCGAACTGCAGCGGGCGTACGCCGGGGTGGCGCCGGTAGTGGAAGAGGGGCCGCCAGCAGGCGGGGGCGGGGCCGCCGCCCGTGACGGCGTCGACCGCCGAGAGGTAGCGCTGGGCGAACCGTACGTCGAGGGTGGTGGCGGCCCGCCGGTCGGCGAAGCCGCCCGCCTCGATGGCGTGGCCGATCTCCTCGGTCACGGTCAGATAGACCCGGTTGAAGACGGCGACCCCGTCGGCCGGATGCCAGGCGGAGCGCAGCGCCCGCAGCCGGTCCACGACGGGGTCGACCGCCAGGAACGGCCCGAGCTGCTGCCCGATCCGCTCGTTCCCCGCGAGCCGCTGTCCGATCTGCTGGGTCTGCGCCATGGGGGCAGGCTCCCAGCAGCCGGGCCGCCGGGGGAACGATCCGGGCCGGGCTTCCCCAGAACGGGCGAATCACTCAGTTCTTCGGCGACGGCTCCTCGCCGGACGTGCTCTCGTACGAGCTGGTGCCGGAGTCGAGCAGCGGCTCCTGCTGCTTGAGGTGGGCCGGGGCGAAGGCCCGCAGCACGTGGTAGCCGGTGATGACGACGATCGTGCCGAGCGCGATGCCGCCCAGTTCGAAGCTGTCGGTGAAGGTCAGCTTCACGCCGCCGACGCCGATGATGATGCCCGCGGCGGCCGGGACGAGGTTGAGCGGGTTGCGCAGGTCGACCTTGGCGTTGATCCAGATCTGGGCGCCGAGCAGGCCGATCATGCCGTAGAGGATCACGGTGATGCCGCCGAGGACCCCGCCGGGGATGGCGGCGACGATCGCGCCGAACTTCGGGCAGAGACCGAAGAGCAGGGCGAAGCCGGCGGCGGCCCAGTAGGCGGCCGTCGAGTAGACCCGGGTGGCGGCCATGACGCCGATGTTCTCGGAGTACGTGGTGTTCGGCGGGCCACCGACGGCCGTGGACAGCATCGAGGCGGCGCCGTCGGCGGCGATGGCGGTGCCGAGCTGGTCGTCCAGGTTGTCGCCGGTCATCTCGCCGACGGCCTTCACGTGTCCGGCGTTCTCGGCGATCAGGGCGATGACGACGGGCAGCGCGACCAGGATCGCGGACCACTCGAAGCTGGGGCCGTGGAAGGACGGCAGACCGATCCAGTCGGCCTTGGCCACACCGGAGAGGTCGAGCCGCCAGTGGTCGGTGACCTGGCCGCCGGGGGACATCGAGTGGATCCGGCCGAAGACGAGGTCGAAGACCCAGGAGATGCCGTAGCCGAAGACCAGGCCGAGGAAGATCGCGATCCGCGACCAGAAGCCGCGCAGACAGACGACGGCGAGGCCGGTGAACAGCATCACGAGAAGGGCCGTCCACTGGTCCTGCGGCCAGTACGTCGACGCGGTGACCGGGGCCAGGTTGAAGCCGATCAGCATGACCACGGCGCCGGTCACCACCGGCGGCATCGCCGCGTGGATGATCCGCGCGCCGAACTTCCGTACCGCGAGACCGGCGAGGAAGAGCACCGCGCCGACGACGAGGACCGCGCCGGTCACGGTGGCGCTGGTGCCGCCGGAGGCGCGGATCGCGGCGGCGACGCCGACGAAGGAGAGCGAGCAGCCCAGGTAGGAGGGGACGGTGCCGCGGGTCGCGAGGAGGAAGATGGCGGTCGCGACGCCCGACATCATGATCGCCAGGTTCGGGTCCAGGCCCATGAGGACCGGCGCGACGAAGGACGCCCCGAACATCGCGACCACGTGCTGGGCGCCGAGGCCGACCGTACGGGGCCAGGAGAGCCGTTCGTCCGGGCGGACGACGGCTCCGGGAGCGGGTGTCTTCCCGTCGCCGTGCAAGGTCCAGCGCACGCCGAGGTTCATGAGGTCGCTCCCGTTCTCCGGTTCCGGCGGCCGTGTCGCGACCGCAAAAGATCAGCCACATGGTATGTGCCGCCGGAGGCCGGGGAGACGCGGCCGGTCCACGGCCGCCTCCCCGTCGGTCTACGCGACCGGGCCCGAGGCCTTCTCGGGGGCGGGCGTCGTCGGCGCGCTCTCCCGCCCGCCGGACCTGAGTACCCCCGCGAAGAGCACCAGCCCCAGGGTGAGCAGCGTGACCAGGCCGAACGAGAGGACCAGGGAGGTCGCGTCGGCGATGCCGCCGATCGCCGAGGGGGCGATGAGCCCCGAGGTGTACGTGATGGTGGCGACGCCCGCGATGGCCTGGCTGGGGTTCGGGCCGCTGCGTCCGGCCGCGGCGAAGGCGAGCGGGACGACGACCGCCACCCCGAGCCCGATCAGGCCGAATCCGGCCATCGCGACGGCCGCGTGCGGGGCGAGCACGACCATGACCCCGCCGAGGGTGGCGACGGCGCCCCCGACCCGGACGGTACGGACCGCGCCGAAGCGGTCCACCACCCGGTCGCCGGCCAGCCGCGCCACGGCCATCGTGAGCGCGAAGGCGGTCGTGGAGGCGGCCGCCACACCGGCCGAGCCGCCCAGCTCGTCCCGGAGGTAGACGGCCGACCAGTCGAGGCTGGCGCCCTCGGCGAAGACCGCGCAGAAGCCGACCGCGCCGATGATCAGCGCGGACTTCGGCGGCAGCGAGAAGCGCGGCGGCGGCTCCTCGTCCGGGGTGCTGTGGATGTCGAGCACGCCCCGGCAGAAGAACAGTCCCAGCGCGGTGAGGACCAGGGCGGCGATCAGATGGTGGAGCCGGGCGTCCCCGCCGAGGTGGGCGGCGACCGTGCCGGCCGCGGACCCGATGAGGGCGCCCGCGCTCCACATGCCGTGCAGGCTGGACATGATGGACCGGCCGAGCCGGTTCTCGGTCTCGACCCCGAGCGCGTTCATGGCGACGTCGGACATGCCGGCGGTGGCGCCGTACACGAAGAGCGCGCCGCACAGGCCCCAGACGTTCGGGGCGAGCGAGGGCAGGGTCAGCGCGAGCGTCCACAGGGTGAGCAGTCCGCGCAGCGCCGTGCGGGCGCCGAAGCGGTGGGAGACGGCCCCGGCGAGCGGCATCGCCACGGAGGCGCCTAGCGCGGGGAAGGCGAGCGCCAGCCCGAGCTGTCCGGCGCTCACGCCCGCGTGCTCCTGGATCCAGGGGATGCGGGTGGCGAAGCTGCCGGTGACCGCGCCGTGGACGCAGAAGACGGCGGCGACGGCGAAGCGCGCCCGCCGCAGGCGTTCGGTGCTGGTGACGGTCTCCGCCGCCATGGGCCCTCCCCGGGTCGTGGTCGTGGTGTGGCGCGTAAACTATCAGGAACCCTGCCTGATAAATAGCCTCTAGGATCGGAGCCCCTGCCGGGACGCTTCTGAGAGGATCGCCGCATGGCCGCATCCCCGAGCACCGCACGAGCCATCAACGACCGGTTCGCCCTGCGACTGCTCCAGGACGAGGGCCCGTTGACGGCCACTCAGCTCAAGACCCTCACCGGACTCTCCCGTCCCACCGTCGCCGATCTCGTCGAACGGCTCCAGGGCTCCGGGCTCGTCCACGTCGTCGGGGAGTCCGGAGCCGAGCGGCGCGGCCCCAACGCCAAGCTGTACGGGCTCGTCGCCGACCGCGCGCACCTCGCCGCCCTCGACGTCCGTACCCGCTCGGTCTCCGTCGTCGTCGCCGACCTGCTCGGCACCACCCTCGCCGAGGCCTCCGTCCCCGTCGGGGACGGCAGCGGCACCGGCGCCGCCGTCGAGAAGGCGGTCACCCTCCTGGAGCGGACCGTCAAGGAGGCCGGCGCCGACCGGCTCCACAGCGTCGCCGTCGGTGCCCCCGGCCTCATCGACCCGGCCACCGGCGAACTGCGCGACTCCTCGGGGCTGCCCGCCTGGCACCGGCGCCTCGTCGGGGTCCTCCAGGAGCGGCTCCCCGCCCACGTGCTCGTCGAGAACGAGACCAACCTCGCCGCCGTCGCCGAACTGCGCGAGGGCGCGGCCCGCGACCGCGAGGACTTCGTCCTGCTCTGGCTCGGCCAGGGCGTCGGCGCCGCCGTCGTCCTCGACGGGCGGCTCCGCCGGGGCGCCTCGGGCGGCGCGGGCGAGATCGGCTTCCTGCCGGTCCCCGGCACCTCCGGGCTGCCCTCGGCCACCGGCTGCGACGGCGGCTTCCACGAGCTGGCCTGCGCGGCCGCCGTCCACGCGCTCGCCGCCGCGCACGGCCTCGACCCGGCCGGGGCGCTCGCCTCGGGCCACGGCCCCTTCCTCGACGCCCTCGCCCACCGCCTCGCCGTCGGCACGGCCGCGGTCGTCTCGGTCCTGGACCCCGGCTGCGTGGTCCTCGGCGGCGAGACCGGCCACCGGGGCGGCGCCGAACTCGCGGCCCGCGTCGAGTCGGCCCTCGCGCGCCTGTCGCCGCTCCGTACGCGGGTCCGCGCGACGGGACTGGGAGACGCGGCGGTGCTGCGCGGCGCGCTGCTGCGGGCCAGGGACGCGGCGCAGGACGCGCTGTTCCCGTAGGACCGGGGCCGTTCCTGCCGGGGCGGGACCCCGGGCGCGTCCAGGCACCGAACCGCCCCGCGAGGAACTCGCGCGTCTAGGAACCGAACCGCCCCTCGAGGAACTCCTCGAACGTCACCCGGCCCACCGCCCGCTCCGGTGCCAGGTGCCCGCCCTGCCGCAGGCCCCGGTAGGTCCTGCCCGGCAGCGGGAGTTCCACCAGGCGGCGCCGGCGGCCGGTCGCCCGCAGGTAGGCGGCCGCCAGCTCGGGGAAGGTGAGGATCTCCGGGCCGCCCATGTCCTCCACCCGGCCGGCCGGAGGCCCCGCCGCCAGCTCGGCGAGGCGCGCGGCCGCCTCCGTCACCTCCAGCGGCTGGTCCCGGACGTCCTTGGGCAGCAGCATGACGGGCGGCTTGGCGAGACCCTGGAGCAGCCGCAGGATCAGGTCGTGGAACTGGGTGGCGCGCAGCAGCGTCCAGCCGAGGCCCGAGCCCTGGATCATGCGCTCCACCGCGTATTTCGTCCGGTAATAGCCGAGCGGCACCCGGTCGACGCCGACGATCGAGATGTAGAGCAGGTGCGGCACTCCGGCCCGCCGCGCGGCCTCGATCAGCTTGCGGGCGGCCTCCTTGTCGCCGCGCAGGATGTTGCTGCAGTGGACGACCGCGTCCGCCCCGTCGACCGCCCGGTCCAGCAGCGGTCCGCCCTGTCGCAGGTCGACCGCGTACGGCGGTGAGTGCCGGCTGAGGACCCGCACCTCGTGGCCGTCCGCGCGGAGCAGCTCGCAGACGGGCCGACCGAGGGTGCCGGTGCCGCCGGCCACCAGGATCGTGCCCATGTCTCCAGCCTGACCGCCCGGCGGCGGGAACGCGACCGCGCCGCGCCCCGGACAGGGAAGCGCGGCGCGGTGGGGGCCCGGCGGCGGCAAGGGCCGTGAGTGTCCGCCGCCGGGGGTCTCATCGGGGGCGCGTCAGCGTGTCCCCGCGGTCGCTCAGCAGGTGCCGAGGTCCTTCCAGACGCCCCAGTCGCCGGTCGTGCCCGGCTCCTCGTTCTGCGTCCACCACTGGGCCTTCCACTTGTGGCCCTTGTGGGAGACCTCGTTGCCCGCGTTGTAGACCGAGCCGGCCACGTACGCCGGGGCGGTGCAGCCCGTGGGCGGCGTCGTCGGAGGCGTGGTCGGGGGAGTCGTCGGCGGGGTCGTGGGCGGGGTGGTCGGGGGCGTGGTCGGCGGGGTCGTCGGCGGCGTCGTGGAGCCCGGCTCCACCACCGTCGTACCGCGCGCCAGGTCACCGGCGAGGGCGTACGTCGTGCCGTTGATGTTCACCGTCCAGTTGGAGGGGGTGGACACCGGCAGGTAGTAGTTGAACGCCAGGTCGACCGTCGCGCCCGGGGCCAGCGACTGCCAGGCCGGGAGCTTCAGGGAGACGCGGTGGAAGTCGCCCTTCAGGCCGCCCACGTTGGAGCCCGTGTGGTCGCTGCTGATCACCTTCGTGCCGAAGCCCGACTGGTCGGAGGCGTTCGCCGGGGCCGAGGTCCCGTAGTCGAACTGGAACTCCGTGCCGCCCGGCAGCGCCGTCGCCGTGTTGTTGGTGATCTTGATCTTCGGGGTGATCGGGTAGTTCGAGTCGCCCAGCTTGAACTCGGTGAACTGGGTGTCGATCTTCACGGCCTGGGTCGGCAGCGCCTTGTTCGACTTCTTCGCGCCGTACGGGGTGGCCGCCTTGAACTTGTCGTACATCAGCGAGGTGAGCGTCGAGCCCATCTCGTACTGGCCCTTGGTGGCGTTCCAGGCGTAGTCGCCGGCCATCTCCCAGACCATCGTGCCGCCGATGCCCTTGTTCACCACGTAGTCGGCCTTGGCGGCCACCGACTGCTCGTCCTCGGTGGAGAGGAAGACCTTCGTCTGGGCGTTCCACAGCCACGGCGCGACCAGGGTCGAGTCGTACTTGCGGGCGTAGGTGCCGGTCAGCGTGGTGTTCGCCGGGAAGCCGTACTGCGTGACGTAGTCGCCGACGATCCCCTTCTCGAGGTTCTTGGCGTGCCACATCGGGTTGGACCCGGCGGGCGACTCGACACCGTTGGTGTCCTTGTCGTGCCAGAGGTTGTCGATGCCGGTGGCGCCGTCACCGCACTTGGTCAGACCGGCCCCGGCCGGGCAGGTGGTCGCGGAGGCCTTGCCCCACAGACCGTCGGTGCCGCCCTGCACGTTCTTGTGGCCGCGGGTGTAGTACGGCAGGCCGATGTTGATGCGGCCGGCCGGCATCGAGCCGCGGAAGTAGTGGTACGCCCAGTCGGTGTTGAGGTATCCGAGGGAGCCGTACTGCGAGGAGCCGTAGACGTTGGCCGCGGCGAGCTCGCCGTCCTTGCCGTCGTCGAAGAGGGAGGCGTTGGGACCGACGTACTCGTTCCAGGCGCCGTGCAGGTCGTAGGACATGATGTTGACGTAGTCCAGATACTTCTGCATCTGGAAGGTCTCCATGCCCCGCAGCAGGTAGCCGGAGGAGGGGGCGGCGACGGTCAGCAGGTAGTGCTTGCCGTCGGCGGCGCCCGCCACGTCCAGCTTCTCGCGCAGGGACTTCATGAGGGCGGCGTAGCCCTGGACGAGTCCGGCGCGGCGCGCGTTGGCGAGCTGCCAGTCGAGCGGGTTCCCGGCGTCCTTCATGGTCGTCGGGTACTCGTAGTCGATGTCGACGCCGTTGAAGCCGTACTTGCGGATGAAGTCGACGGACGACGCGGCGAAGGTGTCGATCCCGGCCTGGTTGACCGAACCGTCGGCGTTGGTGGCCATCGAGTAGAAGCCGCCGGAGTTCACCCGGTCACCGTTGTCCGCGAAGTAGCCGCCGGTCTCGGCCCAGCCGCCGACGGAGATCAGCGTCTTCACGTTCGGGTGCTGCTTCTTGAACTTGTTGAGCAGGTTGAAGTGGCCCTTGTAGGCGTACGCCGGGTCCATCTCGGCGCCCGCGACACCGGGCCAGGTCATCCCGGTGGCGGCGTTGTTCGGGCCGTCCGTGCCGACGGAGAGCTTGTTGTCGGAGCCGATGTGACCGAAGGCGTAGTTGATGTGGGTGATCTTCTCCCACGGGATGTCCTTGGCCAGGTACGCGGGCTGGCCGTTCTTGCCGTCGCGCCAGCCGGTGAAGTAGCCGATGACCCGGCGCTGGTGGTCCGCGCCCATCTTCTCGCGGCCCTCGGTGTCGTAGACCGAGCAGTAGGGGACGTCGACGCCGGGCGTCTTGTAGAGCCCGTCGGGGCGACAGGACTCGTTGTCGGCCGCGTACGAGACGCCGCCGGCGAGCGAGCTGAGGAGCAGTCCGGCGACGGCCGCGCCGGACGCGAGCAGCGAGGCTCTTTTCGTGGTGGGGGACAACACGATCGGGTCCTCCTGGGGAGGTCGTAATACACAACGAACAAGGGGGTGGGTCGTGTTGGGCCCGAGGAGTGCGCACCCCGCCGGACCGTTCCTCGGAGGTGACACGGAGATTAAGAGGACTAGACCAGTGCGTCAATAGGTCTGGACCAGAGAAGAGTTCTGTGCGAGCCTGTGAGCCAGACCACAGGATCTCGGTCACGTCGCCCCCCGCGGGCCGTGGCACACTGGCCCTGTATCAGCAGCAGCGCACTCCGGGGTCGGTGTAATTCCGAACCGGCGGTATAGTCCGCGACCCGTCCGCAAGCCAGCGGCCGGTTGACCAGGTGAGATTCCTGGACCGACGGTGAAAGTCCGGATGGGAGGCAGTGCGCGGCGGGCGAACCCCGACAGGGGTGTGCCGGCCGTACGTCCGCTGGTCCGCCGCATCGACATCGATTTCGGCGTACCCGGAGGACGCGGCCCCGGCGCACCCTGCGCGAGGCGTCTTCCCGCTCTCTGTCGTCATCGACAGGCCCCGGAGTCCGTGCCCGAAGAGGCAGGAGGACCCGGTGGCCCAGCAGGCCGACATCACCGCCATGCGACGCGCCGTCGCACTCGCCGCACGCGGTCTCGGCGCCACCAGCCCCAACCCGGTCGTCGGATGCGTCGTCACCGACGCCTCGGGCCACCAGGTCGGCGAAGGCTTCCACCAGCGCGCCGGCGGCCCGCACGCCGAGGTCCACGCCCTGCGCGAGGCAGGCGTCCTCGCCCGCGGCGGCACCGCCTACGTCACCCTCGAACCCTGCAACCACACCGGCCGCACCGGCCCCTGCGCCCAGGCCCTGACCGAGGCCGGGATCAGCCGGGTCGTGTACGCCGTCGGCGACCCGAACCCGCAGGCCACCGGCGGCGCCGACACTCTGCGCGCGGCCGGCGTCACGGTCGAGCAGGGCCTCCTCGCGGACGAGGCCGAAGCGGTCAACATCGCCTGGCTCACCTCCGTACGCCAGGGCCGCCCCTTCGTCCGCTGGAAGTACGCCGCCACCCTCGACGGCCGGATCGCCGCCGCCGACGGCACCTCCCGCTGGATCACCTCCGCCGAGTCCCGCGCCGACGTCCACCGGCTGCGCGCCGAGGCCGACGCCGTCGTGGTCGGCTCCGGCACCGCCCGCACCGACGACCCCCACCTGGCCGTACGCGGCATCGAGGGGGCCGTCCAGCCGCTCCGGGTCGTCGTCGACACCGAGGCCACCGCCGTGAAGCCCGGCGCCCGGGTCCTGGACGACGCCGCGCCCACCCTGATCGCGGTCGCCGAGGACGCCGGGACCACGCTCACCGACGTCGTACGCCTCCCCAGGGCCGAGCGCGGCCTCTCCGTACCCGCCCTCCTGGACGCCCTCCACGCGCGCGGCGTCCGCTCCGTCCTCCTCGAAGGCGGCCCCACCCTCGCGGGCGCCTTCGTCGCCGCGGGCGCCGTCGACCAGGTCGTCGGCTACCTCGCCCCCGTCCTCCTCGGCGCGGGCCCCGCCGCCCTCGCCGACGCGGGAATCAGCACCATCACCCACGCGTTGCGGCTCGACATCACCGAGACCACCCGCGTCGGAACCGACCTCCGCATCACCGCCACCCTCAAGGGAGCCTGACCGTGTTCACCGGAATCGTCGAAGAACTGGGCGAGGTCGTCGCCGTCGAGCAGCTGGAGGACGCCTCCCGCTTCCGGCTGCGCGGCCCCCTGGTCACGGAAGGCGCCCAGCACGGCGACTCCATCGCCGTCAACGGTGTCTGTCTCACGGTCGTCGAGTTCGGCGACGGCGAGTTCACCGCCGACGTCATGGCCGAGACCCTCAAGCGGTCCAGCCTCGGCGCCCTCGACGTCGGCACCCGCGTCAACCTGGAGCGGCCCATGGCCGTCGGCGGCCGCCTCGGCGGACACATCGTCCAGGGCCACGTCGACGGCACCGGCACCATCCTGGAGCGCACCCCCTCCGAGCACTGGGAGCTCGTCAAGGTCGGCCTGCCCGCCCACCTCTCCCGGTACGTCGTCGAGAAGGGCTCGATCACGGTCGACGGCGTCAGCCTCACCGTCGTCGAGGTCGCCGACGACTGGTTCACCATCAGCCTCATCCCCACCACGCTCGACCTGACCACGCTCGGCATCAAGCGCTCCGGAGACCCGGTCAACCTCGAAGTCGACGTCATCGCCAAGTACGTCGAGCGGCTGCTCGGCACCGACGCCAAGGAGAACGAGAAGTGAACTGGCTCAACTCCGAGGCGTTCACCGTCTTCGACCAGCACATCAAGTGGTCCGACATGATCGGCAACACGATCGGGCTGCTCGCCCTCGCGCTCGGCTGGCGCCGGTCCATATGGACCTGGCCCGCCCAGTTCCTCTCGGGCGTCATCCTCTTCGTCGCCTTCGCCGCCGGACACCTCACGGGCAGCGCCGGCAAGCAGGTCGTCGTCATGCTCGTCGCCGCCTGGGGCTGGTGGCAGTGGAACCGCGGCCGACAGAACGCCCAGGACGGCTCCATCGCGGTCCGCTTCGCCACCTGGCGCGAGCGCGGCCTCCTGGTCGCCGCCGCCGCCCTCGGCACCGTCGCCGTGGCGATGCTCTTCACCGCCTTCCCGGAACTGTCCTGGGACCCGTGGCCCGACGCGTACATCTTCGTCGGCACCGTCGTCGCCATGTACGCCCAGTCGCGCGGCATGGTCGAGTTCTGGTTCGCCTGGCTGCTCGTCGACCTGGTCGGCGTCCCGCTGAACTTCGCCAACGGCTACGCCTTCTCCGGCTTCGTGTACGTCATCTACGGCGCGCTCGTCCTGTGGGGCATGCGCGACTGGTGGCTGCGCTCCCGCACCACCACCGTCCTGGAAGGAGCCCACGCATGAGCGCCCATCCCCTCTGGGACGCCACCGACCTCGCCCTCGACCCCGTCGAACAGGCCATCAGGGACATCGCCGCCGGCCGCCCCGTCGTCGTCGTCGACGACGAGGACCGCGAGAACGAGGGCGACCTCGTCATCGCCGCCGAGAAGGCCACCCCCGAGGTCGTCGCCTTCATGATGAGCGAGTGCCGCGGCCTGATCTGCGCCCCCATGGAGGGCGAGGAGCTGGAGCGCCTCCAGCTCCCGCAGATGGTCGAGCACAACACCGAGTCGATGCGCACGGCCTTCACCGTCTCCGTCGACGCCGCCCCCGCCCACGGCGTCACCACCGGTATCTCCGCCGCCGACCGCGCCACCACCCTGCGGATGCTGGCGAGCGGCCGCCACGAGCCCACCGACTTCGTCCGCCCCGGCCACATCTTCCCGCTCCGCGCCAAGCCCGGCGGCGTCCTCGCCCGCAACGGACACACCGAGGCCGCCGTCGACCTCGCCCGCCTCGCGGGCCTCCGCCCGGCCGGCGCGATCGTCGAGATCGCCGGCGAGGACGGCGTCATGCTGCGCCTCCCCGAACTCGTCCCCTTCGCCCGCAAGCACGGCCTCACGATCATCTCCATCGAGGACCTGATCGCCTACCGCCGCTCCGCCGAACCGACCGTCCGCCGCGAGGCCGAGGTCCAGCTGCCCACCGCGCACGGTGACTTCACCGCGTACGGCTACCGCTCCACCGTCGACGGCGTCGAGCACGTCGCCCTCGTCCACGGCGAGGTCGGCGACGGCGACGACGTCCTGGTCCGGGTCCACTCCGAGTGCCTCACCGGCGACATCTTCCACTCGCTGCGCTGCGACTGCGGCCCCCAGCTCCAGGCCTCCATGGACCGCATCACCGAGGCCGGCCGAGGCGTCGTCGTCTACCTCCGCGGCCACGAGGGCCGCGGCATCGGCCTGCTGTCCAAGCTCCGCGCGTACGAACTCCAGGAGCAGGGCCGCGACACCCTCGACGCCAACCTGGAACTCGGGCTCCCCGCCGACGCCCGCGACTACGCGGCCGGCGCGCAGATCCTCGCCGACCTCGGCGTCCGCAGCCTGCGCCTGATGACCAACAACCCCGACAAGATCGACGCCCTCACCCGGCACGGCCTGACGGTCGAGGGCCGCGAGCCCATGCCGGTCACGGCCGGCGAACACAACCTCCGCTACCTGCGCACCAAGCGGGACCGGATGGGCCACGACCTGCCGTGGCTCGACGGCTCCCCGGCCTCCACCTGCGGCAACCAGTAATCCCGTACGTACGAATCGTCTAGGAGAGACATGAGCGGCAAGGGCGCACCCGTCCTCAGCGTGAAGAACTGCGGCGACCTCCGGGTCGCGGTCATCGCGGCGCAGTGGCACGAGAAGATCATGGACGGTCTCGTCGACGGCGCCCTGCGCGCCCTGAGCGAGCTGGGCATCGACGAGCCGACCCTGCTCCGCGTCCCCGGCAGCTTCGAGCTCCCGGTCGTGGCGAAGGTCCTCGCCGGGCGCGGCTACGATGCCATCGTGGCCCTCGGCGTCGTCATCCGCGGCGGAACCCCGCACTTCGAGTACGTGTGCCAGGGCGTCACCCACGGCCTCACCCAGGTCTCGATCGACACCGGCGTACCCGTCGGATTCGGCGTCCTCACCGTCGACAACGAGGAACAGGCCCTCGACCGGGCCGGCCTCGAAGGCTCCTCCGAGGACAAGGGCCACGAGGCCGTCACCGCCGCCGTCGCCACCGCCACCACGCTGCGCACGGTCAGCGAACCCTGGCGCTAAGTACGCGACCCTTACCCCGTACTCTTAGGACCATCATGGCGAACAAACCCTCAAAGAGTTTCGAAGAGCTCTTCGCCGAGCTCAAGCTCAAGGCCGAGACCGGCGACCCGGCCACCTCCCGCACCGCGGAACTGGTGGACAAGGGCGTCCATGCCATCGGCAAGAAGGTCGTCGAGGAGGCCGCCGAGGTCTGGATGGCCGCCGAGTACGAGGGCAAGGAAGCGGCCGCCGAGGAGATCTCGCAGCTGCTGTACCACGTCCAGGTGATGATGGTCGCCCGCGGGATCTCGCTCGACGACGTCTACGCCCACCTCTGAGCACGACTCTTTCGGTCTCCCCACCACTCCCAGGCAAAGGAAGCTCACCCCATGCTGCGCATCGCCGTTCCCAACAAGGGTTCCCTCTCCGGACCTGCGTCGGCAATGCTCCATGAGGCCGGCTACCGCCAGCGCAAGGAGTCCAAGGAACTGGTGGTCATCGACCCCGACAACGAGGTCGAGTTCTTCTACCTGCGGCCGAAGGACATCGCGATCTACGTCGCCTCCGGGAAGCTGGACATCGGCATCACCGGCCGTGACCTGCTCCTGGACTCCGGAGCCAGCGCCGAGGAGATCCTCGCGCTGAACTTCGGCCGCTCCACCTTCCGCTACGCCACGCGTCCGGGCACCGCCGCCGGCCCCGAGGACTTCGGCGGCATGACGATCGCCACCTCCTACGAGGGCATCGTCGCCAAGCACCTCGCCGACCAGGGCATCGACGCCTCCGTCGTCCACCTGGACGGCGCCGTCGAGACCGCGATCCAGCTGGGCGTCGCCCAGGTCATCGCGGACGTCGTCGAGACCGGCACCAGCCTGCGCAACGCCGGTCTCGAAGTCATCGGCGAGCCGATCCTGACCTCCGAGGCCGTCGTGATCCGCCGCCACGGCGCCCCCGACGACAACGCGCAGGTCCAGCAGTTCATGCGCCGCCTGCAGGGCGTCCTCGTGGCCCGCTCGTACGTGATGATGGACTACGACTGCCGCGCCGAGCACCTGGAGCAGGCCGTCGCCCTCACTCCGGGCCTGGAGTCGCCGACCGTCTCCCCGCTGCACAACGAGGGCTGGGTCGCCGTCCGCGCGATGGTCCCCGCCAAGGAGGCGCAGCGGATCATGGACGACCTGTACGAGATCGGCGCCCGCGCCATCCTCACCACCGCCATCCACGCCTGCCGCCTCTGACGGCACGGCCCGCACGCCCCGAGGCCCCGAGGAACCCCTGATGTCCACCGCACAGCCCCCCGCCCTCCCGGTCACCTTCCGTCCCGGGCGCACCCGGGCGATCCTGCTGACCATGGGCGCCGCGATGTTCGTCGTCATCACGGCCGTGGCCTTGATGCTGGAGCGGCTCGGACCGGGGGAGCGCGTCAGCTTCGTCTTCACCGCCGCGCTGCTCTCCGGGGTCCTGGTCCTGCTGAGCCGCCCCAAGGTCGTCGCCGACGACGAGGGCGTCACGGTCGTCAACATCACCCGCACACGGCGGCTGGCCTGGGCGGAGATCCTCAAGGTCAACCTGCGCCCCGGCGACCCGTGGGTCTTCCTGGACCTGAGCGACGGCACCAGCCTGCCGGTACTCGGCATCCAGCCCGGCATCGCCAAGGAATCGGCCATCAAGGACGCCCGCGCCCTGCGGGCCCTGGCCGACAGCCACGGGACGGGCACCGAGGCCTGACCCGGAACCCGGGAGTACGGGACCCGGCCGGGAGAACCCCGGTCCGTCCCCCATCCGGGGCCGACCCCCTGCCCTTCCGGGCCTTCGCGTGACTACTCTGGAGGCGGTGGTGCCGAGCGCACCACCGCCTCGCGTGTGCAGGGCCGCAGCCGCGGCCCGCGAGGCCACCCTTCGACCCGAGGAGTGACTCCCTCCAGCAATGGACGGATCGTCCGGTAGTACCTGCGCCGCCCCCTCCCAGGAGGCGGCGGCATGATCGTCTCCCTTCTGCTGCTCTTCGCGGCTTTCGTCCTCATCCTCGCCAACGGCTTCTTCGTGGCCGCCGAGTTCGGTCTCGTGACCGTCGAGCGCGCCGAGGCCGAGCGGGCCGCGGCCGCCGGTGACCGGCGCGCCCGTACCGTCGTCACCGCCCTGCGCGAGCTGTCCTTCCAGCTCTCCGGCACCCAGCTCGGCATCACGATCACCTCGCTGGTCGTCGGCATGCTCGCCGAGCCCGCGCTCGCCGGACTGCTGCACGGGCCGCTCACCGCGACCGGACTGCCCGAAGGGGCCGTCTCCGGGATCGCCGTCGTGATCGGGATGCTGCTCGCCTCCGCCGTCCAGATGGTGGTCGGCGAGCTGGTGCCGAAGAACTGGGCGGTCTCCCGGCCGCTCCAGGTCGCCCGCTTCGTGGCCACCCCGCAGCGCCGCTTCTCCGCCGTCTTCCGGCCGGTGATCGCCGTGCTCAACCGGGTCGCCAACCGGCTCGTCCGGCTCCTGGGCGTCGAGCCCACCGAGGAGCTCGACTCGGTCCGCACCCCCGGCGAGCTGGTCTCCCTGGCCCGGCACTCCGCACTGGCCGGCGCCCTCGAACAGGACACCGCCGACCTCTTCGTACGGACCCTGTCCCTCGGCGGCCTCACCGCCGAGCAGGTCATGACCCCGCGCGTGAAGGTCAGCGCCCTCCAGTGGGACGCCACCGCGGCCGACGTCCTCAACCTCACCCGGGCCACCGGCCTCTCGCGCTTCCCGGTCTACCGCGACCGCATCGACGAGATCGTCGGCATGGTCCACCTCAAGGACGCCCTGGCCGTCGCCCCGCACGCCCGGCTGCGCACCCCCGTCGGCCGGATCGCGGTCCCTCCGCTCCTCGTGCCGGAGACGCTGCCCGCCCAGACCCTCCTGGAGCGGCTGCGCCGGGAACAGCCGATCGCCGTGGTCGTCGACGAGTACGGCGGCACGGCCGGGGTCGTCACCCTGGAGGACATCGTCGAGGAACTCGTCGGCGAGGTCCGCGACGAGCACGACACCGTCGCAGACGGCCGCCCCGAGCTGGCCGCCGCCCCCGCCGAGGACGGCCGCCCCGCCTGGGAGGCCGACGGCTCCTGCCGGGTCCACACCCTGCGCCGGATAGGCCTCGACGTGCCCGACGGGCCGTACGAGACCGTGGCCGGGCTGGTCGCCGACCTCCTCGGGCGCATCCCCGCCCCCGGCGACCGGGCCGAGCTGCCCGGCTGGCGGCTCTCGGTGCGCCAGGTGGACCGCTACCGCGCCGAGCGCGTCCGGATCGTACGGACGGACCCGGCGACGGACCCGGCGGTCGACGAGGGCGCGTTCCGGGCCCCGGACGAGGCCTCCGGCCGGTCCGTCACCCCCGTACCCGTACCCGTGGCGGCGGAGGCGGCCCGATGAGCACGCTGCCCCTTCTCTTCGCCGTCCTCCTGGTGCTGGCCAACGGCTTCTTCGTCGGGGCCGAGTTCGCGCTCGTCTCCGTCCGGCGCAGCCAGATCGAGCCGCTCGGCGGCGCCCGCGCCAAGCAGGTCCTGTACGGCCTGGAGAACCTGCCGCAGATGATGGCGGCCGCGCAGTTCGGCATCACCGTCTGCTCGCTGACGCTCGGCGCGGTCGCCGAGCCGACCGTCGCCCGCCTCCTCGAACCCGTCTTCCACGCGGTCGGGGTCCCGGAGGGCCTGATCCACCCGCTCGGCTACGTCATCGCCCTCGCCGCGGTCGTCTTCCTCCACCTCGTCATCGGCGAGATGGTCCCGAAGAACCTGGCGATGGCCGCGCCCGAGCGGACCGCGCTCTGGCTCGCCCCGGGCCTGGTCGGCTTCGCCCGGCTCTGCCGCCCGGTGACGACCGCGCTCGGCGCCTGCGCCCGGCTGGTCCTGAGGGCCTTCAAGGTCGAGCCGAAGGACGAGGTGGAGGCGGTCTTCACCAGCGCCCAGCTCGGCCGGCTCGTCGAGGACGCGGGCCAGGCCGGACTGCTCGACCCGGCCGAGCAGGAGCGGCTCGAGGACGCCCTCGAACTGGGCACCCGCCCGGTCACGGACGTCCTCATCGCCCCCGCCTCCCTGGTCACGGTCCCGCCGACGGTCACCCCGCGCGAGATCGAGGAGCTGACCGTGCGCACCGGCTACTCGCGCTTCCCGGTCCGCGCCGACGCGGGCACCACCTTCATGGGCTTCGTGCACGTGAAGGACGTCCTCGACCTGGAGGAGCGGGAGCGGGCGGTGCCCCCGCGGCTGTGGCGGCCGATGGCGACGGTCCACGCCGAACTGCCGCTCGACGACGCCCTCACCGTGATGCGCCGGGCCGCCACCCATCTGGCGCAGGTCGCGGACGGCTCGGGCCGGGTGCTCGGCCTGGTCGCCCTGGAGGACGTGCTGGAGACGCTGGTGGGCGAGGTCCGCGACCCCGCCCACCGGATGCCGACGACACCGGTGGGCCTCACCCGGCCGACGGCGGGGCAACTGGCGTCCTAGGTCGTATCCGGAGGGCGGCCTCACGGCGTCTGGTGCGTGCTCTCGGTGTGCCGGGTGGAAGCCCTCGTGCTGGACCGTACTCGGGCTTTCGCCCGGTGCGGCGAGAGCGCGTGCCAGGCGTCGTGGGGCAGACGGGACTGTGACGACAGGCCCTCGCGGCAGCCCTTCTCCGGCACGCGCCGGTCGCCGACGTGAGGGGGGACTTCCTGCGCGAGCTCCGCCGGGAGAGCCGGGAAACCCGCTGTCCGGCGGAGGTGCTGCGCAGGATTCAGCGGGTTCAGCGGGTTCAGCGGACGGGGAAGCCGAACGTGTAGCCCTGCTCCTTCAGTCGGGGGAGGAGGCGGCGCAGGGCCTCGACGGTCTGGGCGCGGTCGCCGCCCGCGTCGTGGAACAGGACGGTGGGACCGCTGGGCAGTTCCCGCTCGACCGTGGCGACGATCGCCTCCGTGCCCGGACGCTCGAAGTCCTTGGTGTCCACGTTCCAGCCGAGCGGGCGCATGCCCCGCGACGCGGCGAGCTTGCGGCTGTACGGCGTGAACGCGCCGCCGGGGGCCCGGTAGTACATGGGGTGTACGCCGCCGGACGCCTCGGTGATCATGCGCTCGGCGTCGAGGATCTGCTTCTTCTGGTACTCCTGGGACGCCTTGTCCATCGCGGTGTTGTGCGACACCGAGTGGTCACACAGCCGGTGCCCGGCCGCGACGACCTGCTTCACGAGCTCCGGATGTGCCTGCGCCTGCGTGCCCACCATGCAGAACGTGGCCTTCACCTCGTACTCGCGCAGCAGGTCGAGGACTTGCGGGGTCCACACGGGGTCGGGGCCGTCGTCGATGGTGAGGTTGATGCCGCGTTCCCCCGCCTCCGACGCGTGCGCGATGGTCGCGGAGACCGCCTTCGGAGCCGCGGGTGCGGCCTTCTCGGGCGCGGAACCGCCCAGCACTCCGGCCTGCGCCGTCCAGATCGACGCACCCGTGGTCAGCAGCGTCACCCCGAGCGCCGCCCCGACGACCTTGCCGTACCAGCCCCGCCCACCGCTGTGCCGTGCCATGTCCGCCCCATTTCCGCGCAGTTGCGCAGTTCCTCGGTCACCTCGCGACCGATAAGCAGGACGAGACTTCGGGCCCGGAGGATCCGCCCGTTACGGATCGCGGACAATTCCGGGAATGATCGCGGACAACCGGGCGGCGCCGGCCGGGTCGTCCCGGTGGGTGGGCACCCGATGCGGGCCCGCGCGAGCAGCGCTGGATACTGCTTCCCGAGGCACCCCGCTTCTGAACGGAACTGGTACCGACCATGCCGATCCACCGCCAGAACCACGCCGTCCTGTTCGTGTCCGACCCGGCACGCAGCACGGACTTCTACTGCCACGTCCTGGGCTTCCGGGCCCTGCCCCAGGCGGGCAGTGGCCCGCAAGGTTGTGGTCGAGTTCGTGCTGCGGCATGTCGAGTACCTGCTTCATCTGGCTGATGAGGGCGGGCCATGGCGCGAGCGAGTCAGCCAGGTTCCCGACGTTGCCGGACCAGTCGGCCCGGCGTGCACCCCAGGGGACGAAGGCGGTCAGCAGGACACCCCCTAGGGCCTGTCTGACAATTCCCGTCGGGTCCGGCCCGCCCGGCACGCACGCTCGGCGCACGGCCGAAACGCCCAAGTAGCTCCGCTACGAGGGCGCAGGCCCTAGTACCCAGGAGGCTCCTGCTGCGGGCCGCGGTCGACCGGGCCGCGGCCCGACAGGACCTCGCCGTACGCCTGCATGAGGTCGGCGAGCCGGAGGGTCGCGAGGTCCTCCCTGGTCGGGGTGTCCGGGTAGCCGGAGAGCCGCAGATCGCGGTAGGCGCAGGACTTCTCGTACAGGGTGCGCAGGAAGCGGCCGTTGCCCAGCTCGTCGATCCAGCCCTGCTCGACGACGTGAACGCTGATCGAGCGCAGCTCCTCGCGCGCCTCCTCGTCCCAGCAGTCGCCGTCGGCCGCGGCGAGCACCTCGCCGATGGCGGTCAGTTCCAGCGGCCGGTACGAGGGGAAGTCGACCCGGGTGGTGAAGCGGGAGGACAGCCCGGGGTTGGTGCTGAGCAGCCGGTCCATGCCCTCGGGGTACCCGGCGAGGATGACCACGAGGTGGTCGCGGTTGTCCTCGGCCCGCTTGAGGAGTACTTGGAGGGCCTCGTCGCCATAGGCGTCGCCCTTGCTGTAACCGGTGTTGGAGAGCGCGTACGCCTCGTCCACGAAGAGCACCCCGCCGACCGCCGAGTCGATCAGCTCATTGGCCTTGACCGCGGTCTGCCCGAGGAACTCGCCGACCATGTCGGCCCGTTGGGCCTCCACGAGGTGATCGCCGCCGAGCAGGCCAAGGGCGTAGAACACCCGGCCGAGGATGCGGGCGACGGTGGTCTTCCCGGTGCCCGAGGGGCCGGAGAAGACGAAGTGGCGTTTGGGCGGCTGGACCGGAAGACCCTGCCCGGCCCGCAGCCGGGCCATCTCCAGCTGCGCCGACAGCGCTTTGACCTGGCGCTTCACCGGCTCCAGGCCGACCATGCCCTCCAGCTCGGCGAGCGCCTCCGCGAGCAGCACCGGATCGGTGGGCCCCGCGGGGAAGCGCGGGGGCGCCGGCTGGGACGGCAGCGGGGCCTTCTGCCGTACGGTCTCCGGCGGCGGGGCGACCACCGGCGGTACGGGTTCGGGTGCGAGCCGCAGGCCGTCGCCGAGCGGGCCGCCGGTGTCGGCCTCGGTGCCCGGCGCGGTGTCCACCGCGTCCTGGCCGAGCCCCCCGCCGAGGGTGCCGAGGGCGACCGTCGCGAGTCCGGTCGGGTCGTCCATGCCGTCGTAGCCCTCGAACCCGTCGTACTCGGCGATGGCCGCGAGCCGAGCGGCCGTGTCCATGAACGTCGGGTCGATCCGGTGCACGGCCCGGTAGAGGGGCAGGGCCGCGGCGCTGCGCCCGGTGCCCTCGTGGGCGCGGGCCAGCCAGTAGCGCAGCTCCTTGCGCTGGGGCTGCTCGCTGCGGCACCGCATCAGCGAGGCCGAGAGCAGCGGCTCGGCCTGCCCGTACATCTCCAGGCGGACCCGGGCCATGCCGCCGAAGAGCCCGGCCTCGATGCCGAGCAGCGGATCGTCGACGAGGGTCTCGGTGTGCCGGACGAGCTGGTCCCAGTCCTTGACGAGATAGGCGCGGCAGGCGTGCAGGAAGCGCACCTGGGGGTCGGTGTCGACCGGCGGGAGCCCCGCGAGGGCCCGGTCGAGCTCCGGTACGTGGCGGCCGTCGAGCCAGTGGGAGGCGTGCGCGAGGAGCAGGTCGCGCGGGCTCTCCAGCACGGGCTGGACCCACCAGCCCAGCCAGTACCAGGAGTTGAGGGTGCGCCGGTACCGGGAGCGCTGTTCGCCGAAGCGGTCGCGGTTGCGGTACATGCGCAGCAGCGCGGTCGTGGTGTCGACCCTGAGCGCGTGCAGCCCGAGCCAGGCGTCCGCCATTCCGGGGTCGATCCGTACCGCCGTCCGGAACTCGTCCTCCGCCTGCGGATAGGCGCCCATCGTGTAGGCGTCGACTCCGCGCAGCCAGGCGAGTTCGGCGGGGGCCTGCGCGCCCTGCGTGCCGATGTCCATCGGGTCCCCCACAACCGTCTTCGCATGGACGGGATTTGACCGCACCTGGGGGCATCGTACCTGCGCAGGGGGCGCGCGCTTAAGGAGAAGCGCATGATCCGGAAGCGGTGACCCTGGGTAAGCGTGAAGGCTCGGAAGGGGGCGCGAAGGGGTCGTGAAAGGCCCCGGTGAAGGTCTTCGGGGGCAGAACGAAGCCCCCGATCACGGGGGAACAACCGGGGGCTTCGCGTCTGCGGCGACTCCGAAAAGCCGCACATTCAGAACGTAAGACCAGTACGACCCCTGGGTCAAGCGAAGTTGGGGCACTTGCGCAAGCGGACGAGGGGCCCCTCAGTTCACGGACATGAAGCCGTCACGGTGGGTGATGATCTGGTCCGCGACCGCTGTCACAGCGGGCCCGGGTAGCCAGTCGTAACCCTTCTGACACTCGCGTACCAGGGTCTGCGCGAAGGGCCGCGAGGGGTCCTCGGCGAAATGGCGAGTCTCCGCCACCGTCCATCCGTCCCAGAACGCGGCCTGCTCCGGACCGTCCCGGTGCCGCCCCCGCGCCCAGGACTCCTCCGGTCCTCGCTCCATCCACAGCAGCCACGACAGGAACGGCCGTACCTCCCGCCGCCCGGCGCCGACGCCCTCGACGAGCACCACGGGGGCCGGCGGCAGTGCCCTCGGCTCCCCGAAGCGCCGGAGCCGCCAGTCGTACGGGCGGTAGGCGGCGGTCGCGCCGCTCGCGAGCGGTTCCAGGACCTGCTCGCGCAGCCTGCCGGTCCACGCGAACAGCTCCTCGTGCGTGGCGAGGTCGTCGAGGTGGAGCACGGGGGCGCCGCCGAGGGCGGCCGCGAGCCGGGCGGCGAGGGTGGACTTGCCGGAGCCGGCGTGGCCGTCGACCGCGACGAGCCGGACCGGGCCGCAGGAGGGCGGGAGCCGGAGCAGCGCGTGCGCGGCGCGGTCGAGGTCGTTCATGGGCCCAGGGTAGGGGAGCGGGGGACCGCCGCAGGTCAACGAGGTGCCGGCGCCAGTGGTCGAGACCAATATTGGTGCGGCGACGCGGGGCGAAGTGCTGGCGGAGGGCCGGAGGGAACGGCGATAGTGGGGCGCGCGCGGGCCTGGACGGTGCGGGGGCGCGTGTGTGCGCGGGCCCGTCGTACGTCGCGGGCCCGGTCGTACGCCGGAGTCCGCACCTCCGTACCGCAGCACGCCAGGGTCCGTCCGCGGGCCCGACGCACGCCCGCACGCCCACCGTTCTCGACTGGGGGTCACGCCCATGACCAGCTCCACCCCGCGCAGAACCGTCCTCACCGCCGCCCTCGCGGCCGCCGCGGGAACGGCCGCGACCGCCGCACCGGCGACAGCGGCCCCTGCCGCCCCGTGCGCCTCCGACTGTCCCCCCGCTCCCGCCCCGGACCGCTCGGCGGACGAGGGGGAGGGGCGGGGGCCCGCCGCCCCGGGACTCGTCGACAACCGGTTCTGGTCCTCGTACACGGACTGGCGGTGCGGCAGCGCGGCCGGCACGAAGGCGGTCGCCGGCCGCCGCCCCGGCCTGGTCATCGCCACCGCCGCCGGCCGCACCGACTACACGGACCCGCACACCGGCCGCACCGGCACCTGGGAGTACGCGAGCTGGACCTCGCCGACGCACACCCCGGCGGTGCCCGCGACCGAGGTGATCGCCTCCTGGAACGCCCACACCCCGCCCGGCACCTGGCTCCAGGTCGAGATGTCCGGCGGCTACGGCGACGGCACCGCGACCCCCTGGTACGTCCTGGGCCGTTGGGCCGCCGGTGACGCCGACATCCGGCGCACGTCGGTCGACGACCAGACCGACGGCCGGAGCACGGTGTGGACGGACACCTTCGCGATCGACGACGCGGCGAGCGGGCTGCGGCTGACCTCGTACCGGCTGCGCCTCACGCTGTACCGCACGCCGGGGAGCGGTCTCACGCCCACGGTGTGGCGGCTGGGCGCGATGGCCTCGGACGTCCCGGACCGCTTCACGGTCCCGGCCTCCGCGCCGGGCGTCGCCCGCGAACTGACCGTCCCGCGCTACTCCCAGAACACCCACGTCGGGCAGTACCCGGAGTACGACAACGGCGGCGAGGCCTGGTGCAGCCCGACCTCCTCGCAGATGATCGTCGAGTACTGGGGGCGCCGGCCCTCGGCCGAGGCGCTGTCCTGGGTCAACCCGGACTTCGCCGACCCCCAGGTCTGCCACGCGGCCCGCTTCACCTACGACCACCAGTACCAGGGCTGCGGCAACTGGCCCTTCAACGCCGCCTACGCGGCCACGTACCCCGGCATGAACGCCGTGGTCACCCGACTGCGCTCGCTGACCGAACTGGAGACCCTGATCGCGGCCGGAATCCCGGCCATAACGTCCCAGTCGTTCCTGAAGGGCGAACTGACGGGAGCGGGCTACGGCACCTCGGGCCACCTGATGACCGTCATCGGCTTCACCCCGGAAGGCGACATCGTCGCCAACGACCCGGCCTCCCCGAACAACGAGGCGGTCCGCCACGTCTACCGCCGCCGCGAGTGGGAGAACATCTGGCTGCGGACCAAGCGTTACGACGCGAACGGCAAGGTCAGAAGCGGGACGGGCGGTGTCTGCTACATCTTCTGGCCGGTCAGGTCAGCACCAAGTCAGCACCGCGCACTGCAGGCGCTCGGCCTGGTGTGAGCA
The DNA here is from genome assembly GCF_001426405.1 of Streptomyces sp. Root1304. Classification (GTDB taxonomy): domain Bacteria; phylum Actinomycetota; class Actinomycetes; order Streptomycetales; family Streptomycetaceae; genus Streptomyces. Next base: position 484,963 of record NZ_LMEP01000025.1, read on the forward strand.
TGTGCGGCCCGACGGCCGTCTCGACGACCTGACGGCAGCGCTCCTGGCCGTCCTGCGTGAGGTGGCCGTACCGGTCCACCGTGACCTTGATCGAACGATGAGCTCTTTCCAAGCCGGCGGTGATGACCGTGGGTTGGACGGGCCTGCCCAACGACGAAGCTCCTGGCAGACGGGTGTCACGACCAAGATCCACCGTGCCCCACCAGGAGCTTTGCGTGCTTGTCTACCCGTCCTCGGTCGATCTGTCCGATCGCACCCTGCGGTTCCTGAGCGGACGGCTGAAGGCCAGGCGTCGGGAGATCGGGACGCGTTGGCGGCGCCTTCCCTCCTCGCGACAGGCCCTCCTCGCCCTGGCCCACCTGCGGTGCGGTGACACCTACGCCCAGCTCGCCGCCGGGTTCGGCGTCGGGATCGCGACCTTCCCCAAGCTCTCAACTCCGTTCGAGCAGGGGAGACCCTATTCCGCTGCATACGTGAAGCCGTCGAGGCCCTGTCCTCCATCGCCCCGTCCCTGACCGAGGCGATGCGGACGATCTGGGAGAAGGCGTTCGTCATCCTCGACGGCACCCTGCCGCCGATCGACCGCATCGCCGCCGACACCCCTATTACTCCGGGAAGCGCAAGCGCCACGGCATGAACGTGCAGGTCCTCACCGATCCGTGCGGACGGCTGCTCCGGGCCTCGTCGGCTCTGCCCGGCTCGACTCACGACCTGACCGCCGCCGGGCAGCACGGGATCGTCGAAGCCCTCATCGAAACCGGACTCAGATGTGGGGCGGACAAGGCGTATCAAGGCGCCGGCGGACCCGTCCGCGTACCGTTTCGGGGCCTGTGCCTCAAGCGGTGCAAGCGCCGCCACACCACCATCCACGCCGAGATTGGCTGTCTCGGCGAGCAGGCCATGGTCACCCCCAAGGGGTGGCGCCCCCGGAAGCTCCGCTGTAGCACCAACCGAATCACCGACGTCGTGAGGGCCGTCCTCGTCCTTCGCCTCGCAGCAACGCGAGGTTGGAAGAAGCTCCGTGATGAAGCCCTGCTGATCGAGGCGGACCGCGGCGGCGGTGTCCACGGGAAGGGCGGTGGGCACGGCCGCCAGGAGCCTGCCCGGCACAGGCCACGCGATCCGCGCGCACATCTTCCGGGCCACGGGCGCGTGCGACGGCGCGGCGGATGCCCGTTCATCGGAAGTACACCGGAGTCCGGAGTTACCCGTCGTGCGGCGGCTGCCCTGGCGACACTCTCCGGAACCAGGCTCTCGCGAGTCCCACCACCCCCCTGCAGAGGAGACTTGTGTGAATCGCTCCACCATCGTCCGATCGGCCGTCCTGACCGTGACCACGGCTTTCGCGGCGGCGGCACTGGCCGTGCCCGCCGAGGCCCGGCATCGCGCGTACGCCGACACCCTGCCGGTCGTGACGCCCCGTGCGGAGACGCCGGTGCTGCACGACGACGACGAGGGCGGCAACGCCGACGCGGACGACCCGGCCATCTGGCGCAACGCCGCGGCCCCCGGCCGCAGCCTCGTCGTCGCCACCGCCAAGGAGGGCGGTCTGCGGGTCTACGACCTGGACGCGCGACCGGTGCAGTCGATAGCCGCGCCTCCCGCCGCGGGCGAGGACGACGCCCCGGGCCGGTTCAACAACGTGGACCTCGTCCACGGGCTGCGGCTCTCCTCGGGGAAGGCCGATCTGGCCGTCACCAGCGACCGGGGCAACGACCGGCTGCGTTTCTACCGCATCGACCGCGACCGCACCGGCGGTCCGCTGACCGATGTCACCGATCCCGCCGCACCGCCCGTCTTCTCGCAGGACCAGGCCGAGATCAACGACCAGCGGACCGCCTACGGCCTGGCGACCTGGACGGACCGTACGACGGGGAAGTCCTACGCCCTGGTCAGCCGCCGCGAGCGCACCAGCATCGCCCTCCTGGAACTACTGCCGGCCGCGGACGGCAAGGTCACCTACCGCAAGGTCCGCAGCCTCGACCTGCCCTCCTCCTTCCGGCTGCCCGACGGCACCTCGTGGTCCCCGTGCGCCGAGCCCGGCGAACTGCCGCAGGTCGAGGGCATGGTCGTCGACCCGGCCAACGGCATGCTCTACGCCGGCCAGGAGGACATCGGCGTCTGGCGGCTGCGCGCCGACCTCACCGGCACCCCGAAGCTGATCGACAAGGTCCGCGAGTACGGCGTCCCCGGCGTCTACGACGAGGAGACCGAGGAGTGCACGCCGGGCGCCGACCCCGGCTTCGGCGGCACGAAGATCTCCGCCGACGTCGAGGGCCTGACGCTGCTCACCGAGTCCGACGGCGACGGCTACATCCTCGCCTCCAGCCAGGGCGACAACACCTTCGCCGCCTACGACCGTGAGCTGGAGGACGCCAACGAGTACGAGGGCGGCTTCCGGGTCGCCGCCGCGAACGACACCCTCGACGGCTCCGAGGAGTGCGACGGCGCCGCCGTCCTCAACGCCCCGCTCGGCTCCAAGTACCCCAACGGCCTCCTCGTCGTCCAGGACGGGCACGACGCCCCCGGCGACGGCGACCGGGACTCGACCGACTTCAAGTTCGTCGACCTCGGCAAGGTCATGGACGCCCTCGACGACTGATCGTCCCCGACGGGCCGCCGCCCACATGCGACGTGCAGGCCGGACGGGCTGTGACCCTTGGCGCGCCCGATCGGAAGCGGTGAAACCCGAAACGAAGCGGGCACGCTGCTGTAGGCGAGGGCTCACGATGACGCGGCGACATCCCCGCTGGCCCGTCGGTCCTCGGGCACGGATCGCCCGGCCGTGGATTCCGCGCTCGCGGACCCCGCTCCCGGCCATCGCAAGACCTCGCCGCCGCGAGGCGACCTGTCGGGCCGGGCGCCGAGCACGTCGTACGGCCGGCGCCCACGGCGACCGGGGCGACACCCCTCACCCGCGTCGACGACCCCGCGGGTCAATGCGCCCATTCCTTCCGGGAGTTGTCACCCCCTCACGGGGTCCAGTCGCCCAGCCAGTCCGAGACCTCCTGCGACGCTGCCCGGGCGGCGATCAGGTGGGGACGTTCGGTGCTCTCCGGCCCGGCCCCCGGGCCGGTGTTCATGTACTCGGCGAAGCGGTCCTCCTTCCAGGAGAAACCGCCCATGTCGGTCCAGGGCGCGCGCTTGATCGCCGCGCTGAGCTCGGAATTGCGGACGGTGACCTGGGGGTCCGCGGTGCTGTCGCCGCCGGGGTGCCAGTTGCGGCCGAGGTGGAAGGAGCCCACCGCCACGTCACCGTTGATCGTGGAGTGGTTGATGAGGATGCCCTTGCGGCCCGATGGGGTGCTCGGGGCGGTGACGTAGCCGGCCGACGTGCCGTTCCAGCGCTTCTTGAGGGTGATGACCGACCGGTCGATCACGGCGGTGGCCCGGCCGAAGACGAAGTCGACGTTGCCGGCGATGTAGGAGTTCGTCACGTAGACGCGGCCGGGCTTGTCCTTCGCCGCCGTCTCCAGCTCCAGGGTGTCCTGGTCGCCGGTGACGATGAGGCTGTCGAGCACGATCTTGTCGCCCGTGGTGAGCAGGGCGACCGCCTGGTGGTCCTTGAGATGCTGGTTCGCGGCCTCGTCGAAGTCGTTGGCGACGGTGAGGTTGCGGAGGCGGGAGTCGTCCGAGCGGACGGCGACCGTGGCGCTCCCGGGAGTGCCGTACGTGCCTGAACCGTCCGGCTTGCGCATGCCGGCCGCGTTCCCGTACACGATGACCGTGCCCTTGCGGCTCGTGCCCGATCCCTGGACGGTGACGTGCGGCTTGTTCGCCGGTATGTCCACCGTCTCGCGGTACGTACCCGGCTTCACGGAGATGACCACACGGCTGGTGTTGCCGACGGGCACGGCGTTCAAGGCGGCCTGGACCGTCCGGTACTGGCCGGTGCCGTCCTTGGCGACGGTCAGGGTCCTGGCGACTGCGGCAGCGGTGATGGCCCTGCCCAGGGAAGTCCTCGGACCGGCTTCCGCCTTCACCCGTGCCGGCACGTCGCCGACCGCGTCCAGCGTGTAGCCGTAGTACGTCCTCGGGTCGAAGGCCGTACCGCCGCCGCGCTCGTTGCGGCCGCTCGTGCCCGAGAAGACGTTGCCGCGCTGTACGAGGATCGCGGTGGCGTCTTTGATCACGGGGTTGTTCATGCCCTGGAACACGGAGTTCTCCAGCAGCATCCGTGTCCTGCCGCGCGCGTAGTTGCCGTAGGAGGAAGTGATGGACGTACCCGGGACGTCCTCCATGAGGTTGTTGTAGAGGTGCGCGTGGGCGGCGTTGTCCGTGGACGGGTTGCGCTGCTCGGTCTCGCGGATCCAGTTGTGGTGGACGGTGATGTCGGTGGCCAGGTTCGGGGTCCACCCGATGCCGAAGGCCTTGTTGGAGTTGCTCAGCCTGTTCCAGGACACCGTCACGTACGTGCTGTCCTTGCGGACGTCGATCAGGCCGTCGGCGGTGTGCCGCAGGTCGTTGTGATCGATCCACACGTGGTGGGCGCCGTCCATCTGGATGGCGTCGAAGTCGTGTTCCTTGTCGTTCCACACGCCCTGGTACGAGTCACGGATCGTCAGGTTTCGGATGATCACGTTGTGCACGCCCTGGCCCAGGAAGAACCCGCCGCCGACGATGTGCCCCCGTGTCCCGGAGCCGATGATCGTCTTGTCCGAGGAGACCTTGATCTCCTTGCCGGCGGGGACCACGTCGATCGTGTCGGCGACGACGATGACGTACGGCTCGGCGGCGGTCGCGTACTTCTCGAGGTCGGCGAGCGACGTGACGGTGACGGTCCTGCCGTTCCGGCCGCCGTACGTACCGTTCTGCCCGAGGGCGTTCACCGAGGCGAACCCGTCGGCGGCGGCGGTCGCCCAGGCGGGCACCTCGGCCGCGGCGGCCTTGCCCTTCTCGCCCGGTCCCAGACCGAACACGGACCCGTAGGCCAGGACTCCGGCGGCGGCCAGCGCCACCGGCAGGCCGATGGCCAGGGCCTTCCGGGGCCGGCGATGACGGGCCGTGCGGTGGTTCGAAGTCATATGTACTGGCCATTCCGTGGAGGGGGGCGAGGTGTCGTTGCCGCTGGGGACGGAAAGGTTGTCGGGCTCAGGGCTTGTGGAGAATCAACACGGCGGTTTGATCTTGGTTTTGTCAGGGTCGAGGAACCTGGCGACGTCTTCCCGTAAGCGGAGCACTTGCTCGCGTCGAACTTCCGTCGCCGGAGTCGACACGTCGATGAGTTCGTTGAGCTGCCGAGGGGCGTCCCGGTCGGTTCCGGGTCCTGGCACGAACGCCGCGTGAGGCGAGTCGGTCGGTCCGTCAGGGCCTCGTCCGGTGTGCTCTCGGTGGTCGCCGCGTCCGTCGGGCGCTGGGGGTGGAGAGTGCCGGTTCCAGTCGCCGTGGAAGCGATGGCGGGTGATGGGCAGGGCGGCGATCTCGTCGTCGCTGATGCGGATGTCGGTGGGGTACTCACCGCTGTCGAGTCCGGCCCGAACGGTGAGACCCGTGCGGCTGGCCTGCCACCAGCGCCGGATCAAGGCGACGGCGAACGCCGCGGTGTCGTGATCGATGCCGATGCTGACCCATCCGGTGTTCGCTGTCGTGTCATGGATTCCGTACGGAATCGGCTTCTCGGCCCGGCCGGGGAAGTCGTGTGTCCTGCCCCTCACAGGCTGTCCTGCGGGCTGCCATTCGGGCGCGGCGTTTTTGTAGTCGCCGATCAGTTCCTTCTCCTTGCCGTCCATGCTGATCACCGGGTCACCGGAGTTCCTGCGGTCTCGTGCCTGCTCGTCGGGGTAGCGGAACCGGGCGTCCCTGTCGGGGCGCTGAGCACCTTCGACGGCCTTGGCGTTGGCCTGCGGACCGAAGCCTTCCTTCCTCGGCAGGCCGGCGACCGTGTCGGCCGAGGCCCCATCGAGAAGCTGCCCCCGCTCAAGGACCTCGCCGTCGGCCGGTCCGCCGTCTACGCCATGCACGACACCGCAGGGCCACCGTCGACGCCTACGGCACCGACATCATTCCGATGCTCGACTGCGCGTCACAGGAGACGAGTGCGCGGCCCGATGTCGCCGGGCCTTCGGGGGAGTCGGTGGCGGCTCGGTTCCTCAGCGCTCCGTGGGGGCGAGTCCCCGCAGGCGCAGCCAGCGCAGGTGCTCGACGGCCGTCGCGCTCCTTCCGCCCGCGTGGTCGGCGAAGGGCCATTCCCTGATGTCCTTCTCACCCGTGTAGCTCCGGTAGGCGGCCAGCACGGTGGACGGCGGGCAGATGGGATCCATCAGTCCGGCGCTGAACAGGGCGGGGGCCGCCGCCCGCCGCGCGAAGTGCACGCCGTCGAAGTGGGCGAGGGTTCCGAACGCCTGCTCGGCCGTATGCGGGGCGTGGCGGCGCAGGTAGTCGACGATTTCCGTGTAAGGCCCCTCGGTCGCGGTCTCGGCGCCCCGTCGGATGTGGCACAGGAACGGCACGTCGGGGAGGGCGCCGGCGATGCCATCGCCGGCCAGACCGGCCACGGCGAGGGCGAGGCCACCGCCCTGGCTGGCCCCCTGGACGACGATCCGGTCCGGGTCCACGTGCGGGATGGAGCGCGCGGCGTCGACGGCGAGGACGCAGTCGGTGACGAGGCGGCGGTAGTAGTGGGCGTGTGGGTCCTCGATCCCGCGGGTCATGTAGCCGTACACCCAGTGGGGGCCCGCGTCCGGGTGGGGATCCGGGGTGTCGTGGCCCTGGCCGCGGCTGTCGACGACGAGTTGGGCGTAGCCGGCGGAGGCGTACAGGAGGTGGTCGGTCATCAGGCCCCGTCCCTCGCTGTATCCGAGGTAGGTGATCACCGTCGGCAGCGGTTCCTCGGCCTGCGAGGGGAGGACGAGCCAGGCGGCGACCGGGTGGCCGCCCCAGCCGGAGAACCGTACGTCGTAGGTGTCGAGGGTGGTCAGGGGGGAGTCCCGCACGGGACGGACCTCCGGAGCGCGGCCGGCCTCGCGGGCCGTCCGCAGGGTCTCGGACCAGAAGACGTCGAAGCCGTCCGGCTCGACCGGGGGTTCGTCCCGGGCGGCCGGGTGGTCGAGGGGCAGGTCGGTGTACGGCATGGGAAGGGGTTCTCCTCGGAACGGGGTGACCGCGCCGGGAGCGGGGCGCGGTCGGCGTCGTGCAACGGGAGGGGCGGAACGGTGTCGAGTGCTCAGTGCTCCGTACACCCTCACGTTCCGTCCTTCCGTTACAGCCCGACAGTGGCTGCGGAGGTCACTCTGCCCAGCGCTTGACAACGTTGTCCAGCAAAGCCTTCCCGGTTAAGCCGGGGTTTAGTAAAACCGATCCTCCTGAACCTGCAACCCCTGGATCGAGCAACTGGATTCCTTCATGCTCGGGCCTGTTGTCCCCACCCCGCACGAGAGGTCTCCGTTTCCGTGAGCGACTTCCCGGTCTTCCCGTCCGGCTTCGAGTTCGGCGCCGCCACGTCGGCCTACCAGATCGAGGGCGCCACGCAGGAGGACGGGCGGGAGCCGTCGATCTGGGACACCTTCTCCCGGCGCGCCGGGGCCGTGTCGGACGGCAGCAGCGGCGAGACGGCCTGCGATCACTACCACCGGTACCGGGAGGACGTGGCCCTCCTCGCGGACCTCGGGGTGTCCGCCTACCGCTTCTCCGTTGCCTGGCCGCGCGTCCAGCCGTCGGGCTCGGGACCGGTGAACGCCCGGGGGCTCGACTTCTACGCCCGCCTGGTCGACGACCTGCTGGAGGCCGGCATCAAGCCGGTCGTCACCCTCTACCACTGGGACCTCCCTCAGCCCCTGGAGGACAGGGGAGGCTGGCGGTCCCGGGACACGGCCGAGCGCTTCGCGGAGTACACGGCCCTGGTCGCGGGGAAGCTCGGGGACCGCGTACCCCGGTGGATCACCCTGAACGAGCCCTGGTGCAGTGCCTTCCTGGGATACGCGAACGGCGAGCACGCTCCGGGGGCGTGCGAGGGGACGTCCGCGCTCGCCGCGGCCCACCACCTCCTGGTCGGCCACGGCCTGGCCATGGGAGCCCTGCGCGCCGCCGGGGTCCGGGAAGCGGGCATCTCCCTCAACCTCGACCGGGTCCGCCCGGCCACGCCGGACCCCGCCGACGCCGCGGCCTCCCTGCGTGCCGAGACCCAGCGCAACCTGATGTGGACCGACCCGCTGCTGACGGGACGTTACGCACCCGGTGAGACGGACACCTTCGGAGAACTGATCGAGCGCCAGGACTTCCGCCGCGAGGGCGACCTCGCGCTCGTCTCCGCTCCGATGGACTTCCTCGGCCTCAACTACTACACGCCGTCCACCGTCCGCGCGGCGCCCTGGCGCGAACCCGATCCGGCCCTGCGCACCGCGATGGACAATCGTTTCGAAGGGGTGGCCCATCCTGGCGTCCGCCACACCGCCATGGGCTGGGCCGTCGTCCCCGACGCCCTGAGGGACCTCCTCGTGTCCCTCCGCGATCGCTACGGCGCCCTCCTTCCGCCGATCCACATCACGGAGAACGGCTCCGCCGAGCACGACGCCGCCGCCGCGGACGGCACCGTGTACGACGCCGACCGGATCGCCTACCTGGAGAGCCACCTCCGAGCGGTCTCCGCAGCCATCGCGGACGGCGTCGACCTGCGCGGCTACACCGCGTGGTCACTCCTGGACAACTTCGAGTGGGCGTTCGGTCACAGCAGGCGCTTCGGCCTGGTGCACGTCGATTTCCCGACCGGTACGCGCACCCCCAAGGCGTCCTATCACTGGTACAAGGCGGCCATCGCGGCCTCCGCGACCCGCTAGTGCCGCGGCGAGCGCCATTCGCCCCGCTGTGAGGCGACGCGCCGCCCCGGCACACGTGACGGCGGACGACTCGCCCGGCGCCCGGCTCCGGGACCAGTGCCGCTGGTTCGGTTATCAGGTCGGCAACCATGCCGCCGACCTAGTGGCCGAGTACGGCGAGCACTCTGGCCCTGGACCTGCCTGACGCCTGGCTAGGCTGCCAGGAATGCGAGCGCCCGCGGGACGAACGTGTCGTGGTACTGGAAGATCCCGCCGTGTCCGGCGCCGGGGTAGAGGGGTTCGAGTTCGCTCCGGGGCAGCCGGGCCGCGAGGTCGAGTGTGTTCTCGCTCGGGACCATCCGGTCGCTCTCGCCGTTGACCACCAGGACCGGTTGGCGGATGCGCGACAGATCGGCCGGCGCCTGGAGGCCCCAGCGGTGGATGGCCTTCAGCTGGGCGCGGAACGAGGAGATCGAGATGGCTTTGTCGCGGCCGTCCGTACGTTCCTTCAGCCGGTCGAGGAAGGCGTGGGCCGCACGGCGACCGACGGCGGTGTCGGGGAAGAAGAGGTACTGCTTCGGGTCCTTGCGGGTCAGGACGGCTCTGAGGGTGTCCTTGATGGTGAGCCGGGTGACCTTGTCGATGCCGGGGCCTCCGGCGGGACCTGTGCCCGCGAGGACGACCTTGCGTACGAGCCGGGGTTCCTGCACCGCGATGACCTGGGCGACGAAGCCGCCCATGGACAGACCGAGCAGGTCGACCTGGTCGTACCCGAGGGCCTTGATGAACAGCACGGTGTCGCGGGCCATCGCCTCGATGGTGTCGGGCGTGGAGCCGCCGGACGCGCCGACGCCGCGGTTGTCGTAGGTGATCACGCGGCGCCGGGCGGCGAGCCCGTCGACGACGCGGGGGTCCCAGTTGTCCAGGACCGCGGCCAGGTGGTTGAGGAGGATCAGCGGCACGCCGTCGTCCGGGCCGAGCTGCCGGTAGACGAATTCCACGCCGCGCACGGAGACGGAACGGGTCGGTGTGTTCGCGTACGACGTCGGGGCCGGGGCGGGGGAACTGCGCGCTGCGCTCATGACCGGGTCCTCGGATGGTGTTCGTGGGGGAGTGGGGTGAACGGGACCTCTCGTCGCCGGGGGTGACCGGTGCGTCGGCTCGGTTCCGCCGTCATGCCATCGCGACGACGACTTTGCCGGCCTTGGCGCGTCCCTTCTCGACGTACTCCATGGCGTGGAGGGTGTCGTCGAACGGGAAGACGGTGTCGACGACGGGGCGGATCTTCCCGGTGTCGACGAGAGGGGTGAGTTCGCGCAGCTGGTCGCCGCTGGCCTTCATGAACAGGAACGAGTAGGTCACGCCCAGGCGCTCGGCCTGGCGCCGGGTCTTGAAGCTGAGCGCGGTCATGGCCAGGCGGAGGAACGGATTCAGATCGAGGTCGCGGGCGAAGGCGGCGTCGGGCGGGCCCGCGACACTGATGGCCATTCCGCCGGGCTTGAGGACCCGCAGGGATTTGGCGAGGTTCTCGCCGCCGAGGCTGTCCAGGACGAGGTCGTATCCGTCGAGGAGGGTCTCGAAGTCCTGGGTGCGGTAGTCGATGACCTCGTCCGCGCCGAACTCCTTGACCAGGTCGGCCGTGGCGGCGCTCGCGGTGGTGGCCACGTACGCGCCGAGAGCCTTGGCGAGCTGGACGGCGATGGAGCCGAGGCCGCCTGCGCCCGCGTGAATGAGGACCTTCTGGCCCGGTCGCACGCGTGCCCGCTCGGCCAGCGCCTGCCATGCGGTCAGGGCGACCAGAGGGAGTGAGGCGGCCTCGGTCATCGTGAGGGCGGCCGGTTTGGGGGCCAGGTCGTCCTGGTGGACAGCGAGGCGTTCGGCGAAGGTGCCGATGCGGTCCTTGTCGGGCCGGGCGTAGACCTCGTCGCCCACCGCGAAGCGGGTGACGGAGGACCCGACCTGCAGGACCTCTCCGGCGAGGTCGTTGCCCAGGACGAGGGGGAGACGGTAAGGTAGGAACGCCTTGAAGTCCCCGTTGCGGATCCTGAGGTCCAGCGGGTTGACGCCCGCCGCGTGGATCTTGACCAGGACGTCGTCGGCGCCCACCTGCGGGTCGGGCATTTCGGCTGCGTGCACTTCGGCCGGGCCCCCGTACTTGTCGATCAGGAATGCCTTCATCGTCGTCTCCGTTCCGTCTCCCTCCATGGGAGGGCGGGGTTTCCGTTCGTCCCGGACTTCTCCCCCTCCCTCCATGGGAGGGCGGGGTTTCCGTTCGTCCCGGACTTCTCCCAGTACGAACTAGTTTGTGTCGTCTTTCCGAGTGCGGCGCGGGCGCATCGTGTCCTCGGCCGCGTCCGGCGATCAGGCCACCGGAACGACCGGGGCAGTGATCCGGTCGGCGGCGCCTCCCTGGAGGTGGTTCAAGGAGGCGGCGATTCCCTCGTGGGGCGCGCCGAGCGGCACCGCGCTGACTTCGGCCAGGCGGGTGTACTGCGCGTCGGTCAGCTGGACGTCGAGGGCGCCGAGGTAGTTGTCGAGCTGGGCAAGGGTGCGCGGGCCGATGATCGGGACGAGCGTGGCCACGGACCGGGCGGCGCGCTCGCGCACCCAGGCCATCGCCACCTGGGCGGGCGTCACGCCGGTCTCCTGGGCGATGGCCAGGACCGTGTCGACGACGGCGGTCTTCTGGTCGGTGCTCTCGGTGTGGATGACCATGCCCAGGTCGCTCAGGCGCCCCTCGGCGGAGGTGCGGTATTTGCCGGTGAGAAGTCCGCCGCCGAGCGGGGACCACAGGGCGGCGCCGAGTCCGAGGCTCTCGGCCATGGGCAGCAGTTCGCGGTCGGCGGTGCGCTCGACGAGGCTGTACTCGTGCTGGATGCCCACGATCGGCGCCCAGCTCTTCAGGTCCGCGAGGGTCACTGCGCGTGAGACGCGCCAGGCGGGGAAGTTGGACAGCGCGGCGTGGTGGATCTTGCCGGCGCTCACCAGGTCGTCGAGCCCGCGCAGGATTTCCTCCATCGGAGTGAGCTCGTCGGGGAAGTGCACCCACAGCAGGTCGATGTAGTCGGTGCCCAGGCGCTTCAGGCTGGCCTCCACCGAGGCGACCATGTTCTTGCGGCTGTTGCCCGTCCTGGAGATGTCCGGCTGCGGAGCGGCGCCGAGGGCGAACTTGGTGGCCAGGACGAAATGGTCGCGGTCGGCGGCGATCAGCTTTCCGGTCAGCTCCTCCGACTCGCCGAACTGGTAACCGTCCGCGCTGTCGAGGAAGGTGCCGCCCGCCTCGGCGAACCGGTTGAAGATCCGGCGTGCCTCGTCCGGCTCGGCGCCCGCGCCCCAGCCGGTGCCGAAGTTCGCGGTGCCCAGCGCGTACTCGGACACGCGCAGTCCGGTCCGGTGTCCGAAGGTCGTGTAACGCATGAGAGGTCCTTACTTGAAGGCGGGAAGGCGGGGTGAGTGTCAGCCTGCGTTCGGCTGGGGCGCGGTGGCCAGGGCCTGCTTGATGTACCGGCTGGTCTCGTCGGCGAGGATCTCGGGCAGGCCGGCCTCGATGCCGTGCAGGGCCTGGGCCGCGACGTCGGCGGCGGCGACCTTCTGGTCGGTGGGGACACCGGCGGCCATGTCGGTGTCCATGTAGCCGACGTGCAGCGCCGAGACGGCGATGCCCCGGGGCGCCAGCTCCTCTCGGGTCGCGCCGGTCAGCGCCCAGGCGGCGGCCTTGGAGGCGGCGTAGGAGCCGAGTCCCGCCGGGTGCAGCCAGGACAGGACGGACAGGACGTTGAGTACGGCGCCGCCGCCGTTGCCCTCGATGACGGGGGCGAATGCCCGGGTCGCGGCGAGCGGGCCGAAGAAGTTGGTCTCCATCTCCCGGCGCACCTCATCGGTGTCGCCTCCGATCAGCGTCGCGCCGGTGGAGATGCCCGCGTTGTTGATCAGCAGGGTCGCGTCCGACGCGATGCGGGCGGCCTCCCGTATCGACGCCTCGTCCGTCACGTCGAGGCGCAGCGGGACGGCGCCTGGCACGTCGACCGTCTCGGGGCGGCGGGCCGCCGCGTACACCTTCGCGCCGCGTTCCACGAGCTGGGCGGCCAGGTGCCGCCCGAGGCCCCGGTTGGCGCCGGTGACGACCGCGACCGCGTTCTTCAGTTCCATGCCTGCTCCTGGTCTTCGGCGGGCGCCGTCGAGTCGCACGCCCCACGCTTAGATTACGAATCCAATCTAAACATGGGGATACGATAGATGCCAGACGACATCCAAACGGGAGGGTGATCATGGGCCGCGTATCGCAGGCGCAGGCGCAGGAGAACCGCAGGCGGGTGGTGGACACCGCCTCCCGGCTGTTCCGGGAGCAGGGCACCCAGGTCAGCGTCGCCGACCTCATGAAGGCGGCCGGCCTGACCCACGGCGCCTTCTACAAGCAGTTCGCCTCCAAGGAGGCGCTCGTCGACGAGGCCATCGCCCACGCCTTCGACGAGCTCACCCGGCGCCATGCGGCCGGGCTTGAGCAGTACGACGGGCAGCGGGATACCGCTCAGCGGGCCCTGATCGACGCCTACCTCTCCGTCGAGCACCGCGACGACCCGGCGGACGGCTGCCCGGTCGCCGCGATGGCCACGGACATCGCCCGCGAAGGCGGGGGTCATGCGGCCCGCCGTGTCTACACCGAAGGGGTGGCCGACTTCGCCGACTTCCTCAACGGTGACGACCAGGACGGCATCGTCCGTCTCTGCACCCTGTTCGGTGCGCTGGTGCTGTCCCGGGCCACCAAGGGCTCCCCGCTTTCGGAGGAGATCCTGATCGCCGCCCACGGCTCCTTGACGGAAACCGCCTGATCAGCGCCGCGACGCAGGCACGCGTCAGTCACGCCCGTGGACGGCGGTCCATGCTCGCCGCCATCGCGAGGAACAGCAACGCTGACATCATCGGGCCGGCGGCGCGGCATCGCTCGCGCCGAGCTGCTCATCCCGGTGCAGTGCAGCGGCGACGGCCTCCCGGTGCGCGCGGGGGTGGCGAGGGCTTCGTCGTGGCGGGCTCGGCGGGGTGGCCGAAGACCGTCTCGCGCCGCCCCGCCCCGGCCGGAGCGATCCAACCGGATGGCGGCGGGGAAGGCTGAGGCGTTGTGCCCGCAGCTCCTGATGCGGGGCGAACGCGTGTACGTTGCCGTGCGGACGTGCGCCTCTCCCCCCAGTGCCTGCGACGGCGTTCGGGGCATGTACCGGTGCCGAACGGCGGCGCGGACTCGGAATCGTCCGCGCCTTCGCGGTTGCCGCGGGCTGCCATCGCCCTGAAGTCGGGAAGACGATGTGGGCCTGGATCCGGGTTGCCCGGCCCGGCGGTGTCGACCCGAACCGCCGTGGCCGACCGGCGGACGGCGCCCCATCGCCCGGACCCCGCCCTCCCGCGCTGGTGAAGCCGGTGCAGGCGTTGTGCGGTGGAGAGAATCGGGTCCGGTGCGTCCGCCTCAGGTCTCAGGCCGGTCATATGACTTAACCGGATCCGTTCCTCTCTGGACAACGTTGTCATCCGTCGGCAGAGTGGTGCCCCGCACAGTTCGGAAGGTTCTGGAGAGGTTGGGCGGATGGTGTACGGAGCGCTGGACATCGGTGGTACGAAGATCGCCGGGGCGCTGGTCGACGCCGGGGGGCGCGTGGTGGCGCGGGCGCAGCGGCCGACGCCCGCGCGTGGGTCCGCGGAGGCGATGATGGCCGCGGTGACCTCGGTCGTGGACGAGCTGGCCGCCCGTCCCGAGTGGGCTTCGCTGTCCTGTCTGGGGATCGGGAGCGCGGGGCCCGTGGACACCTTCGCGGGCACGGTGAGCCCGGTCAACATTCCGGCCTGGCGCTCCTTCCCCCTGGTGGAGCGGGTGCGGAGCCATCCCGCCGTCCCGGCGGGCATCGAGCCGGTGCTCGTCGGCGACGCGGTCGCCATGGCGGCGGCGGAACACTGGATCGGGGCGGCGAAGGACGCGGCGAACGTTCTGTGCATGGTCGTCTCGACCGGCGTCGGCGGTGGCCTGGTCCTGGGAGGTTCCGTGCATGCGGGGACGACCGGGAACGCCGGCCACATCGGACACATCACCGTCGACCAGAACGGTCCCGTGTGCCCCTGCGGCGCCCGGGGATGTGTCGAGCGCTACGCCAGCGGCACGGCGATCGCGGCCCACGCACTGGAATCGGGCTGGACACCCCCGGCGGGCCTTCCCGTCACGGCCCGCGAGGTGGCCGCCTCCGCTCGTGCCGGCGATGCGAAGGCGCTCGCCGCCTTCGACCGGGCCGGCCGCGCCCTGGCCGCCGCCATCGCGGCCACGGCCGCGCTCGTCGAACTCGACCTGGTCGTCGTCGGAGGCGGGGTCTCCCAGGCGGGCGAGGTGCTGTTCGCGCCGCTGCGGCACCACCTGAAGTCGTATGCCGTCCTCGACTTCACCCGTGATCTCCGGGTCGTGTCCGCCGGGCTGGCTCTCGACGCCGGACTGATCGGCGCGGCCGCCACCGGCGTCGCCGCCTCCGGGCTGTCCCGCGCCGGAGGGAGCACGAGGGGGCGGACGGCACCCTGACGTCCGGCCTGCGCCGCATGCGGGCGGGCCCCCTCTTCGCGCCCGCGTACACCGGCACCGGGCGTCCTTCGGGGCGTCGTGGCGTCCTCGCCCTTTCACCTCACCGTACGCACTCCAGGAAATGACCATGGATCTCCTCCGCAACACCGTCCAGCCCTACGACTGGGGCTCCCGCACCCTGCTGCCGGACCTCATGGGCGTGCCGCCCACCGGAGCTCCCCAGGCCGAACTGTGGATGGGCGCCCATCCGGCGGCGCCCTCCCGGGTGTCCAGGAACGGCACCCTGATGCCCCTGGACCGGGTGGTCGCCGAGGATCCGGAGGGTGAACTCGGAGCGGTCACCATGCGCCGGTTCGGGCCCCGCCTCCCCTTCCTGGTCAAGCTCCTGGCCGCCGACGCGCCGCTCTCCGTGCAGGTGCACCCGGATCTCGCCCAGGCCCAGGCCGGATTCGCCCGGGAGGACGCGCTCGGCGTACCCCTGGACGCGGCGCACCGCAACTACCGCGACGACCAGCACAAGCCCGAGATGATCGTCGCCCTCACCCCGTTCCGCGGACTGTGCGGCTTCCGGAACCCCGCGGACACCGCCGCCCTGCTCGACTCCCTGAAGGTGCCGGCGCTCCGGCCCTACGCCGAGACCCTGCGGATCGTCCCCGAGGCCCAGGCCCTCTCCGAGGTCTTCCGGGCCTTCCTCCGCCCCCCGGCGGACCTGCTCGATGCCGCCGCCCGAGCACTGGCGGTGGCGGCGGCGGGCTCGGACGAGGCTCACGTCGCCGCCTACGACCGCATCGCGCGGGCGTATCCGGGCGACTCCGGGCTGCTGTCCGCGCTGATGCTCCGCTACGTCGAACTGGACCCGGGGGAGGCGCTGTTCCTCGGTGCCGGGGTCCCGCACGCGTACCTCTCCGGGCTCGGCGTGGAGATCATGGCGAGCTCCGACAACGTCCTGCGGTGCGGACTGACCTCCAAGCACGTCGACGCGGAGGAACTGACCCGCGTCGTCCGCTTCGACGCGCCCCCGGCCCGTGTCCTGACTCCCCGGGAGGAGGAGGGTGAGGAGGCGTACCCGGCGCCGGTGGACGACTTCCGCCTGTCGCGGTACGTCCTCCGCGCCGGCGGACCGCGGCGGCGCGTGGCGCTGGACGCCCCGCAGATCCTCCTCTGCGTCACCGGGCGTGCGACCGTCTCCTCGCCCGGGGGGAGCCTCGACATCGGCCCCGGACAGGCCGTGTACGTGCCCGCGGGCGCCGAGGCCGGCCTGCAAGGTACCGGCACGGCCTTCCGCGCCACGACGGGCACTGCGGAACACCTCGGGTGAACGATGGGGGAGGTCAGCGAAACCGCCACTAAACTTAACCGGTTATGTTCAGGCTATTGTTATCGGCCATCACGGCCTCTAGCCTCAACTCGGCCGCCAGGAACCGGCAGGAGAACTCGCCGATCGACGAAGGCGACGAACCGAACCGTGCCTGCGGTTAATCCCCACTGCCCGGAATCGAGCCGCAGCAATATCCGGGCAGTGGGGCCCGGAGGCGGTCCGCCCGCCACCCGTGGGGCCCGCCCGGGACCACCGGCCCCGACCGGCCGCTATCTCTCTGTCAGGCACCGCCGCGCCCGCTCTCCTCCCGGGGCGCGGCACCGAGTTGGGAGCACCCCATGAACAGGACGCGAGCCCTCTCCGCAGCGACGCTGCTCGCCCTCGCCGCCACGATCACCTCGGTCCCGGTCGCCGCCCAGGCCGCCGAGCGCTCCGACGGCTTCCGCGTCGTGGACGGAAGGCTCGTCGACGCCACCGGCAGGGACTTCGTCCTGCGCGGCGTCAACCACGCCCACACCTGGTACACGGACCGCACCGGGCAGTCCCTCGCCGACATCAAGGCGCTCGGGGCCAACTCGGTGCGGGTGGTGCTCTCCACCGGCACCCGCTGGACGAGGAACGACGCCGCCGACGTGGCGGCCGTCGTCTCCCGGTGCAAGGCCAACCGGCTCGTCTGCGTCCTGGAGGCGCACGACACCACCGGCTACGGCGAGCAGGGCGGCGCTGCCTCCCTCTCCGAGGCGGTCGACTACTGGCTGGAGGTGGCGGACGCCCTCAAGGGACAGGAGGAGTACGTCATCGTCAACCTCGGCAACGAGCCCTACGGCAACGCCGGCTACACCGCCTGGACGCAGGACACCAAAGACGCCATCGGCCGGCTGCGCGCGGCCGGCTTCGACCACACCCTGATGGTCGACGCCCCCAACTGGGGCCAGGACTGGTCGGGCACCATGCGCGAGAACGCCCCCGCCGTCTTCGCCTCCGATCCCGACCGCAACACCGTCTTCTCGATCCACATGTACGGCGTCTACGACACCGCCGCCGAGGTCGAGGACTACCTCGGCAGCTTCGTCGACCGCGGACTGCCGATCGTCGTGGGCGAGTTCGGCCACGCCCACTCCGACGGCGACCCCGACGAGGACGCCATCATGGCCACCGCCCGCCGGCTCGACCTCGGATACCTCGGCTGGTCCTGGAGCGGCAACGGTGGCGGCGTCGAATACCTCGACCTCGCCACCGGCTTCGACGCCGACCGGCTCACCTCTTGGGGCGAGCGGCTCTTCCACGGCCCCGACGGCATCCGCCAGACCTCGAAGGAGGCCGGCGTCTACCGGCGCGGCTGCTCCATCGCCTACCGGCTCGACGACTGGGGCACCGGCTTCAACGCCGACATCACCGTCCGCAACACCGGCGAACAGCCCCTCAAAGGCTGGAAGCTGGACTTCGAGCTCCCCGCCGGGACCACGCTGAACTCCGCCTGGAACGCCTCCGTCACCCAGACCGGCCGGCGGGTCCGCGCCACCAGCGAGTCCTGGACCGCGTCCGTCCCGGCCGGCGGGGCCGTCAGCTTCGGCGTCAACGTCGCCGGTCCTGGTGCTGTGCCCGCCTCCTTCAGCCTCGACGGCGTTCCCTGCGCCAAGGGCTGACCCCGTACCGCACCGGCCGCACCGGGTGCGAGAGGAGCGGGTTCCGAGGCACGTCCCTGCCCGGAACCCGCTCCTCGTCCGCTTCCGTCGCCTCCTGAGGGGGACGCACGACGTTGAGGGGCTTGCCCGTACGGGCAAGCCCCTCAACGTCGTGCCTGACCAGCTACGTACGTCGAGGTGGGCCTGTCGACCCTCTCGGTGTCAGGGACGGGGTGGGTACCTGGAAGGAGCCCGTGCGGGTTCCCTCGATCACGCCGAACAGGGTCCGGGCGACTTCCTCGCCGAAGTGGTGGACGTCGTGGCTCATCGCGGACAGCGGCGGGTGGGTCAGCCGGCACAGCTGCGAGTCGTCCCACGCCAGCAGCGACACGTCGTCGGGGACCGAGAGGCCCATCTCCGCGGCCACCCCCGACCCGGCGACGGCCATGATGTCGTTGTCGTACACGATCGCCGTCGGCCGGTCCGGGGACATCAGCAGGCTGCGGGTGGCCCGCGCGCCCTCCTCCCCGACGAAGCCGGTGGCCATCTGCCGCCGCCCGTCCAGGCCCAGTTCGGCCATGGTCGCCTCGAAGGCCGCGGCGCGGATGCCGCTGTGCCCGAGACCGGAGGGGCCGCCGACCCGGGCGATCCGCCGGTGGCCGAGGGCCGCCAGGTACCGCACGGCCTCCGCCGCCGCCGAGGCGTCGTCCGTCCAGACGGACGGGAAGCCGCCGGTCAGGGCAGGGTGCCCGACGGCCACCACGGGCATGCCGAGCGCCCGCAGCGGCGGGATGCGCGGGTCGTCCTGGTGGAAGTCGACGAGGATCGCCCCCCCGACCGTCCGGCTGCGCCACCACTCCTGGTAGAGGGCGGTCTCCTCGTCCAGGTCGCGGACGAGCCGGAGGAGGAGGGAGCAGGAGCGCTCGGCGAGGACGTCCTCGATGCCGGAGATGAACTCCATGTAGAAGGGTTCGAGGCCGAGGAGCCGGGCGGGCCGGCAGATCGCCAGGCCCACGATGCCCGCCCGGCGGCCGGAGAGGTTGCGCGCGGCCTGGTGGGGGCTCCAGCCGAGCTCCTCGGCTGCCGTGAAGATGCGCTCCCGGGTCGCCGGGGACACCCCCGGACGGTTGTTGAAGGCGAGCGAGACCGCGCCTTTGGACACCCCGGCCCGCGCGGCGACGTCGTTGATCGTGACGCGCGGGCCGGGGGCGCGAGGAGCTGGGGCGCTCACACCGCTCCCACACTGAACAGGGCGGCCCGTACGGCCTCCGGGTCGTCGCCCTCCCATCCGCGCACCGTGATCCGGACCTCCTCACCGGGCAGCAGGGTGACCAGTCCGTGATCGGCGCTCGCCTGCGGAGCGAGGCGGTCCGCCTGGAGCAGGAGGTCCCGGACGAGGGTGCGGGCGGTGACGGTCACGACCGAGTTGCCGGCGCCGGCCGGTTCGACCAGGACGTCGTACGCGGGCGCGGGGTAGGCGAACTCCTTCTCGTACACCGGGAGGTGGACGGCCCGCAGGCCGTCGGCGTCGGCGACCAGCAGCTCCTTCGCAGAGTCCGCGTCCGGGAGCAGCGCGCCCGGGACGTCCAGCCGCACCACCGTCCGCGCCGTGGCCTCCACCTCCAGCACGGCCTCCTTCAGGACCGTGCCGTCCGCGTCGAGGCGGCGCAGGGTGACCGCGGTGCGCCAGGTGGTGCCGGACTGGTTGTCGAGGGCGAGCACGGGGCCGCCCTCTGCGGGTACGAGGCTGAGCAGCCGGTCGGCGTAGACCCGGCGCAGCTCGTGGTGGAGCGGCTTGAGGCGCCCGTCGCCGTCGATCGCGGCCCAGGAGCTCACCGGCCAGCAGTCGTTGAGCTGCCACACCACCGTGCCCGCGCAGACCGGCCAGTGGGAGCGCCAATGCTCGATGCCGGCGGCGACCGCACGGGCCTGCACGACCTGTGCGAGGTAGTGCCAGCGGTCGAAGTCGCCCTCAGGGAGCCCGAAGTGGCGCTCGATGCCGCGGTTCAGCTTCCCGTTGCCGTCCTCGGCCTTCTGGTGGTGCAGCATGCCGGGGGAGTCCGGGGCCAGGTCCTCGCCGGGCAGGGCCCGGCGCAGGGTGCTGATCGCGGGCGGCGCCTGCCAGCCGAACTCGGCGCAGAAACGCGGGACGTCGGCCCGGTACTCGGCGTAGTCCTGCCGGTTCCACACCTCCCACGAGTGGTGGGTGCCGTGCCGGGGGTCGTTGGGGTGGTGGTCCCAGGACCCGGACCAGGGGCTGCCGGCCGCGTAGGGGCGGGTGGGGTCGAGCTCGGCGACGACCCGGGGCAGGATCCCGAGGTAGTAGCCCTCGCCCCAGGAGTCGCCGGCGAGCGGCACCTCCCAGTCCCAGTCGCGGAAGCCCCACAGGTTCTCGTTGTTGCCGTTCCACAGGACCAGGCTGGCGTGAGGCATCAGGCGGACAACGTTGTCACGCGCCTCGGCCTCCACCTCCCCGCGCAGAGGCTGCTCCTCGGGGTAGGCGGCGCAGGCGAAGAGGAAGTCCTGCCAGACCATGAGCCCGAGCTCGTCGCAGACGTCGTAGAAGGCGTCGTCCTCGTAGATGCCGCCGCCCCAGATGCGGACGAGGTCGATGTTGGCGTCGGCGGCCTGCGTGAGGCGGGTGCGGTACCGCTCGGGCGTGACCCGGGACGGCAGGACGTCGTCGGGGATCCAGTTGACCCCGCGCGCGAAGATCCGCACGCCGTTGACGACGAAGGTGAAGCCGGTGCCGTGCAGGTCCGCGGACCGGTCGACGGTCACCGTGCGGAAGCCGATCCGGCGCGACCAGGAGTCCAGCGGCGCCCCGTCCTCGTCCAGGAGCTCCACGTCGAGCTTGTACAGCGGCTGGGAGCCGTAGCCGCGCGGCCACCACAGCTCCGGCTCGGGCACCTCCAGACGCAGGACGCCCTCTTCCTCCGTGAAGACGGTCTCGGCGGTCGCGCCCGCCACCATGGCACGCAGGGTGAGAGGACGGTCCGTCCCGCTCTCGGTGCGCGCGGTCCGGACCCGCAGCTCGACTCGGCCGGTCGTGTCGTCCACGGTGACCAGGGGACGGACCTCGGCGAGCCGGGCGGTCGACCAGTGCTCGATCCGCACCGGCCGCCACATGCCGGCGGTGACGACGGTGGGTCCCCAGTCCCAGCCGAAGGAGCAGGCCATCTTGCGGATGTACTGGAAGGGCTCGGGATAGACGTTGGGCCGGTCCCCGGTCAGCGCGCGGACCCGCTCGGCCTCGTCGTACGCCGAGTCGAACCGTACCTCCAGGACTCCGGTCCGGCCCGTGACGTCGAAGCGGTGGACGCGGTGCATGTTCCGGGTCGAGCCGAGGGACTCGCCGCCGAGGAGGACCTCGGCGGCGGTGTCGAGTCCCTCGAAGACCAACTCGCTCCGCTCGTGCCCCCCGGCGTGGGCGGCCAGCTCCGTCACGTACGACCACGCCCGGCGCCCCACCCAGGCGATCTCCGTCTCGTTCAGGCCGATGAACGGGTCCGGTACCACCCCGGCGGTGAGCAGATCGGTGTGGACACAGCCGGGCACCTGCGCGGGGAGCAGTGTGTCCTCGTGGCGCAGGCTCCACCCCTCGTGCAGCTGGGTGACGTCCTTCATGGTGTGCGGCTCCAATCGCCTGGCAGTGGGCGGGATGCGTGTACGGGCCGACAAGTTAGCCGTTCATTTACTTAACTGTCCATGAACCGGTGAAGCGCGACCTGCATCGCGCGTAGCGCATCGGGCGCGCGGATTCATCGGCCCTTGCTGATCGGCTGGCCCTGGTAACGATTGGGCATCACGCTGGAAATCAACACTTTACCGGTTCACGACTGGCTGACATAGTGCCGTCATCCCACCGATGACCTGAGCCGTGACTTTGAAGGAGTTGGGCCATGGGGAACAAGAAGACGACCGCGCTCTCGGGTGCTGTGCTGGCCGCCATGATGCTTGCGCTGTCTGCATGCGGCGGCGGAGGCGGCGGCGCCACCGGCGAGGTGGCCGCTCCGCCCTCGGACCCGAAGGAGGTCTCCGGCGAGATCAAGGTCCTCACACAGCGGACCGACCTTGTGCAGAACGGGGTCCTGAAGCAGTACGCGGCCGAGTTCAACAAGGTCTACCCGAAGGTGAAGGTCACCTTCGACGGCATCACCGACTACGAGGGCGAGGTGAAGATCCGCATGAATACCAAGACCTACGGTGACGTGCTCTTCATCCCCGCCGCGGTGGCCAAGAACGACTACCCGAAGTTCTTCGCTCCCCTCGGGACGGCCCAGGAGCTGTCGAAGTACCGCTTCGGCGACAAGACCGAGGTGGACGGCAAGGTCTACGGCATCGCGCAGTTCGGTACGGCCAACGGCTTCGTCTACAACAAGAAGCTCTGGAAGCAGGCGGGCGTCACCGCGTGGCCGAAGACCCCGGAGGAGTTCCTGGCCGGCCTGAAGGCGATCAAGGAGAAGACGGGCGCGACCCCGTACTACACCAACTTCAAGGACGGCTGGCCGCTGGTCCAGTGGACCAGCAACCTGGGCGTCGCCGGCTGCGACGCCCAGGCGAGCAACGCCCTCGCCGGACCGGTCTCACCCTGGAAGGCCGGAAGCGAACTGAACACCACCGACAGCCTCCTGTACGACATCGTGAAGCAGGGGCTGTCGGAGAAGGACCCGACGACCACCAACTGGGAGACGTCCAAGGCGCTCCTCGGCGAGGGCAAGATCGCCACGATGATGCTGGGCTCCTGGTCGATCACGCAGATGCAGGACGCGGCCAGGCAGGCCGGCGGCTCGGCGGAGGACATCGGCTTCATGCCCTTCCCGGTCCAGAAGGACGGCAAGCACTGCGCGGCCCTGGTCTCCGACTACCAGCAGGCCGTGAGCGTCTACTCGGAGAACAAGACGGCCGCGCGCGCCTGGGTCGACTGGTTCACCGAGAAGTCCGGCTTCGCGGAGAAGGAGGGCGTGGTCTCCGCGGTCAAGTCCGCTCCCATGCCCGCCACGCTCAAGGAGTTCGTTGACAACGATGTCAGGTTCTTCGAGCGCTCCGAGGCGAAGACCGCGGCCGTCAACGACATCGACGACGCCTCGGAGATCGGCCTCAACAAGCAGGACTACCGCCAGAAGCTGATCGACACGGCCCGCGGCGCCGCGAAGGGCAGCCTCGAGGACTTCTTCGCCGACCTGAACAAGAGGTGGGACGAGGCGGCGAAGACCGTCGGTAGCTGACACCGGCGGAGCGGGCCCCGGCCGTACGACACCGGCCGGGGCCCCTGGACCTCCCGCAGCTGCGGACACGAAAGGCCGACATGACCCAGACCACCGACACCGCACCAGAGAGCGCCGCCATGACAGGGCGATCCAGCACGGACAAAGCCGACACAAGGAGTGGCCGACGCCGCCCTGCGGGCCGCCGGCGCGGGCCCGCCGCCGGACGGACAAGATCGTGGCGTGACTCGCCGCTCCGGCGGATCACGCCCTGGCTTTTCCTGGCGGCTCCGCTGGCGCTGCTGATCACGTTCACGTACGTCCCTGTCGCGAGCATGATCTCGTACAGCTTCACCGACTGGGACGGCGTGAGCCCGGACCGGGAGAACGTGGGGTTCGACAACTACGTCCAGATCTTCACCCGGCCCGAGCTCTTCCGGGTCTTCTTCGTCAGCGGCTACTACCTCGCGGCGTCCGTGGTCCAGATCGTGGTCGCGCTGTACTTCGCGGTGATCCTGAGCTTCAACCTGCGGTTCCGGAACTTCTTCAAGGGGATCCTCTTCTTCCCCTACCTGATCAACGGCGTCGCCATCGGCTTCGTCTTCCTGTACTTCTTCCAGGACGGCGGCACCCTCGACTCGGTCCTCGGCTGGCTCGGCGTGACCACCGACCATCCCTGGCTCGGCGACCCGACCTCGGCCAACATCTCCCTCGCCGGTGTCTCGGTCTGGCGCTTCACCGGACTGAACTTCGTTCTCTTCCTCGGCGCGATCCAGTCCATTCCGGGGGAGCTGTATGAGGCGGCGGAGCTGGACGGGGCCGGGAAGTGGAAGCAGTTCCGGCACATCATCGCGCCCAGCATCAAGCCCGTGATCAGCCTGAGCGCCATCCTGGCGATCTCCGGCTCGCTGTCGGTCTTCGAGATCCCCTACATCATGACCGGCGGTGCCACCGGCACCCAGACCTTCGTCATCCAGACGATCAAACTCGCCTTCCAGTTCAACAAGACCGGCCTGGCCTCGGCCGCGGCCGTGGTGCTGCTCCTGATCATCCTGCTGATCACCTGGATCCAGCGCCGGCTCGTGCCCGACGACAAGGTGGACCTCGTATGACCTCCCCCGACCTCACCGCCGCAGCCCCGGCCCGTCCGGCTCGCTCCGCCCGCCGGCGCCTGCACGTCGGCGGCGTCCTGACCTACCTGTCGCTGATCGTGGCCTCGGTGGTCGTGCTGCTTCCGCTGGCGGTCGTCTTCCTGACCTCGCTGAAGACCTCGGAGGAGGTGGGCGAGGGCAGCGCACTGTCCCTGCCGGGGAACTGGCTGAACCTCGACAACTACGTCACGGCGTTCAACGACGGCAAGATGCTCACGGCCTTCGGGAACACCGCGTTCATCCTCGTCTTCTCCATCGGCGGCACGGTGGTCATCGGGTCGATGACCGCGTACGCCGTCGACCGCTTCGACTTCCGCGGCAAGAAGCTCGTGATGGCCGGCTTCCTGATCGCCACCCTCGTGCCCAGCGTCACCACCCAGGTCGCGACCTTCCAGGTGATCAACAGCTTCGGCCTGATCGACACCCGGTGGGCCCCGATCCTCCTCTACATGGGCACCGACATCGTCTCGGTCTACATCTTCCTGCAGTTCATCCGGGGCATCCCCGTCTCGCTCGACGAGGCCGCCCGGCTCGACGGCGCCAACGCCTTCACCATCTACCGGAAGATCATCTTCCCGCTGCTCAAGCCTGCCATCGCCACCGTCGTCATCATCAAGGGGATCACCACCTACAACGACTTCTACATCCCCTTCCTCTACATGCACTCCGAGGACCTGGGGACCATCTCCACCGCCCTCTTCCGTTTCAAGGGCCCCTTCGGGGCTCACTGGGAGGCCATCTCCGCCGGCGCGATCCTCGTCATCGCCCCGACGCTGATCGTCTTCCTGCTCCTCCAGCGGTGGATCTACAACGGCTTCGCCCAGGGAGCCACGAAGTAAGGGGAGCGGCGCGACTCGAGGCCGGGCCGTACGGGGGGACGGTTCGGCCCCGCACTGGCTCCTCAGGGCCGTGCCCGTCAGCGCGGGGCCGGCTCCGGCGGTGGGGGAGCGGTGCTGCCCCGGGGGACGAAGTGCGCGTAGCCGTCGCGGACGCTGCCGACGTCCTCCCCGCCGATCAGGGCGAGCAGCGCGGTCGCGGAATGGGCTCCGTACGCAGGGATGTCGCGGGTGACCGCCGACAGCATGGGGCGCACCACCTGCGTCAGCGGAGACTCGTCCCAGGCCACGATCGACACGTCGGCGGGGATCGACAGGCCCAGCTCCTGCGCCACCGACAGTGCGGCCACGGCCATGATGTCGTTGTCGAAGACGATCGCCGTCGGCCGCTCGGGCGCGATCAGCAGGGCCCGCGCGGCCCGCGCGCCTTCGTCCCCGGTGTAGTCGGTGTACACCACCGCCGCCGCCGGAATGCCGGCCTCCCGGCAGACCTCCGCGAGCGCCGCGTCGCGGACCGCCGTGTGCGCGAGTTCGGCCGGGCCCGCCACCCGCGCGATCCGCCGGTGCCCCAGCGCCGTCAGGTACCGCACGATCTCGTACACGCTCTCGCCGTCGTCCGACCAGATGGCCGGCAGCTCCCCGGCGACGTCCGGCGGTCCGATGGCCACCGCGGGCAGCCCGATCTCCCGCACGGCGCCGAGCCGTTCGTCGTCGGTCTGCAGGTCCATGAGGAAGACGCCGTCGACCCGCCGCTCGCCCCACCAGCGCCGGCAGACCTCGATCTCCTGCTCCTGGTCGGTCACCATCTGGAGCATCAGCGCGTACGCGTGCTCGGCGAGCACCGTCTCCACGCCGCTGATGAACTCCATGAAGAACGGCTCCACCCCGAGCGTCCGCGCCGGCCGCCGGACCACCAGGCCGACCGCTTGCGCCCGCCCCCCGGTCAGCGCCCTGGCGGCACTGTTCGGGCGCCAGCCCAGCTCCTCGGCGATGCTCTTGATCGAGGCACGGGTGGCCTCCGAGACTCCGGGCTGGTCGTTGAGCGCGTACGAGACCGCCACCTTCGACACACCCGCCCGACGGGCGATGTCCGCCATCGTCGGCCGCTTCACTGCCACCCCAGCTCCATCCTGAACCCTCGACACTCCCGACCCTACCGCCAGGTCACGCTAGGGGCGGCAGGTCTTTGTGGGAGCGACGCGTGGCAAGCCCGACCGCGGGCCGGGCTGCGGTGACGCGTCCTTCGCCCCAACAGACGTGTAGCGCAGTCTCCGGCCGGGTCCTCCTCGACGACCGGGACATGGCGGAGCTGGACCTGCGGAGCTTCCGCGGATTCGTCTCCGTCGTCCCCCAGGAGTCCGTCCTCTTCGAGGGAAGTGTCCGCGAGAACGTCACCTACGGAATGGAGCGCGTCGACGAGGCAACGCTGCGGCGCGCCCTGCGCGACGACAGCGCAGCCGAGTTCGTCGACGCGCTGCCGGACGGCGTAGACACCGTAGTGGGGGAGCGCGGCCCCCGGCCCTCGGGCGCCAGCGGCCCGCGATCGCCCGGGTCCTCATCCGCGCTCCCGGGTCCTGGTGCTCGACGAGGCCGTTTCGGCGCTGGACGCCCGCTCCGAGGCCCAGGTCCAGGAGGCCCTCGCCCGCCTCGTCGCCGGTGGGACCGTCTTCGTCATGGCTCACCGGCTCTCCATGATCAGGCGGGCGGACCGGATCGTGGTGCTGGAGCGGGGGCGACTGGTGGAGTCCGGGAGCCACCGGGAGCTGCTCGCCCGCGACTCTGCTTACGCCCGTCTGCAGGCCACTCAGCCGGCCTGACCCGCCGTACGACGCGGGGTGCCCTCCCGTCGCCGAGGACGGGAGGGCACCCCGGTGCCTCAGCGGTCGGCGGTGCTGCCGCGGACGACGCAGGAGCGGTTGTTCTCCCAGCCCCAGCCGTCGCCGTCGGGGTCGGAGGAGCTGCCGTTCACGCAGTAGGGGTAGCCGTTCGGGGCCGTACCGCCGCTTGACCCGGTGTCGGCGGTGCTGCCGCGGACGACGCAGGAGCGGTTGTTCTCCCAGCCCCAGCCGTCGCCGTCGGGGTCGGAGGAGCTGCCGTTCACGCAGTACGGGTAGCCGTTCGGGGCCGTACCGCCTGTGCCGCCGCCGTTGGATCCGCCGCCGTAGATCGTGGCGCGGGTGGAGGTGGTGGAGATGCCGTCGGTGCCGTTGAAGAAGCGGTTGCCCCAGGCGGTGAGCGCGTTCGGGTCGAAGCCGGTGACCATGTCGAGGTACTCGACGCCGCTGCCGTTGCCGCTCCAGGACCAGCCCAGGTAGCCGACGCGGAGGGAGCGGGCGGTGGCCATGATGGCGTTCTCGTCGGGGTTGCCGTCGCTGTGGTTGTCGCCGAACTCCCCGACGATGATCGGCAGTCTGTTGTTCACGAAGTGGTTGAGGTAGCTCTGGACCTCGGCGGCCGTGTCGTACACGCCGTACATGTGGATCGAGAAGATCGTGTTGCGGCGAGGGTCGGAGGCGAAGACCGACGCGGCGTTGTCGCGCATCGTGTTCGACCAGTCCTGGCCCCAGTTGGGGGCGTCCACCATGAGCGCGTTGGTGATGCCGGCATTCCGGAGCTTCACGACGGCGTTCTTGGTGGCGCCGGTCCACGCGGCGTAACCGCTGTTGCCGTACGGCTCGTTGCCGATGTTGACGACGACGTAGTCCTCCTGACCCTGGAGGGCGCTCTTGACGCCCACCCAGTAGTCGGCGGCCTGGTCGAGGGTGGCGGCGGCGCCGTCCTCGCCGTACCCGGTGGTGTCGTGCACCTCCAGGACGCAGATGACCTTGTTCGTCTTGCAGTCGTCGATGATCGACGACACCTGCGAGGTGCTCGTCTTCGTCCAGCGGTCGCCGCTGGACAGGACGACGCGGACGGTGTTGGCGCCCTTGGCGGCGATGTCCGCGACGGCCCCGGTCTCGGTCGGGTACCAGGCGAGCGCGTGGTTGACCCCGCGCATCACGAACTCGCTGCCGTTGGCCTCGTACACGCGGCCGTTGCTGACGTGGATGCCGCTGTCGGCGGCCTGGGCGGCTCCGGCGGTGCCGAAGACGGGCAGCAGCAGCCCGGCGACGCCGGCGAGGGCGCTGCCGGCGGCCGTGAGCCACGTCCTGCGCGGTGACTGGGTCATGCCTCTCCTCGTGAGAAATGGGGGAAGGAAGGAGCCCGTCCGCGCAGAACTCCGATGCTAGACAACGTTGTCAGAGTCCTATGGCCGAGCCGCTGGCCTGCACGTCGGGGGTGTCACCATGAGGCACCCGTGGCTGGATCCATGTCAAGCGTGAAGGGCGCTTTGATCGCGGCGAGATGAGATGGTGAAGTCAGTTCAGTAAACCCGCACTGAACGTGCAGACGTTCTTGTGGTCCTGTTATCGAGTGTCAGTCGCTCGTCTACTGAACCGTCGCACGCCCCTCTGAACCGCCGTGGCAGGTCGAGCTCGTACGCGCGGTGTGGATTCGCGCCGCTGGAGGGCCGTGCCACCTCCGCTCCGCCAGCGCCGGCCTCGGCCTGTGGGCCTCAATGGCGAAGCGCGGGCGCACTGAAGGTCGAGCCGAGCCCCAAGACTGTCATGACGCAGAGACCACCCGAACGGAGACGGCCCGCCTCCCGTGCCGACTTGAGGTTGGGGAAGGGGTCGGTGCCGAAGCAATGCCTCCGGGAAGGAATGCTGTCCAGGAACAGCCCGTCGCGGCCGATGTAGCGGATCCGGGCCGCGTCCGCGAGCGGTCGGGTGTCGGCGGTGACGTCTTCTCACCCGCCGACACGAGTACACGCGCGTCCGGATCGCGGTCGGACGAGAACTCTTCGCGGGTGATATGTCCGTCGCCGTCGTCGAAGGCCGAGACGGCCTCCCATCAGGCGTGGAAGGTCCTGTGCAGCTCGGGCTCCTTGGCGGTACCGGCCTTGATACCGCCCACACGCAGGACGGCGTCTGCCAGCAGGTCGAAGTCCTTCTTCTCGATGACTCCGTTGCCGTCTACGTCGAACGGGCGGAAGGCTCGGTCGTACTTGCGGGCGATGGTGGATCTGTCGCTCACATCGACTCCTTGATGGTGATCGTTATCGGCGGTCAGACGGGCCAGGATCGCTGAGGTGGCGCCGGCCGGGGCGGCTCTGGGTCACCCGTTGGGCCCACAGGTGTCACCGCGTGGGGTGCGGCCCGGTCGCGTCATGACTGCGTTCCCCCTGCGGACGGCCGGGTCAGTCCTGGAGTTCGTAGAGGTGGAAGTCCATGTTCGCGCCGTGCGGAAGACAGGGGTCGGGCGTGATGGTTGCCAGGTGGCGGGCGCCTGCGAAGGAGCGGGCCAGGGAGTCGTGGGCGATCTGGTCGTTGGTCTTGATCGCGACGTGGCAGGGCAGGCCGCCCCGGGAGCGGCGGATGTCGTCGAGGATCTCCGGCACGGGGGGCGAGGTGCGGGTCAGGTCGAGGCCGTCGGCGGTGAAGGCGGGGCCCCAGGGCGGTTCGACGACGTATGTGTCGTGTGTGCTGCGGGCGGGGAGTTCGCGCAGCAGGTCGCGGTAGTCCGTCAGGGCCAGGGTGATCGCGGAGCCGATGCGGTCGAGGTTGTTGCGGGCCGTGCCGAAGACGGCGGGGTCGAGCTCGGAGGCGTGGACAGGGCGAGTGAGGCGCCGGCCCAGGTGGTAGCCGAAGTTCCCGGAGCCGCAGAACAGGTCCGCGATCAGCGGGTTGCCGGCGTCGGGCCCCTGAGGCGGGGTTGCTGCCTGGAGTACGGCGAGGGCGTCGGCGACCGGGGCGGTGTAGGCGTCGATGGAGCACTCGATGACAGTGCGCCCGAGCAGGGTGATGCCCTTGGCCGCCATGTCGGTGGCGGGGATTCCGTAGAGCGACAGGCCGTCCGCGCGGCCGTAGATCAGCCGGCCGGCCTCACGCAGCTGCTGGGACGTCAGGACGGTGGTGCGCAAGGGGCCGAGGAGCTGGTCGCGGAAGGCGAAGTAGGCAGCGTGATGCGACTGGTGGATGTTCACGAGGAAGCGGTTCTCCGAACGGTGAAAGCAGCGCACTCCGGCGCACACGGGGAGTGAAAGGATGTGTGCGGAGTGTAGTCTGCGGAGTGATCAATTCCGCAAATCGTGAAGGGGCCCTGCATCCATGGCCGTTGAGACCGTCTCCACGCCCTTGTCCGCAGAACCCACGTCCTCCGCGCGGGCGCACGGGGCACCGGAGGCCGCGGCCCGTCCGTTCGACGTCCTCGGCAAGACGTACGAAGACACGTACGCGCATCTGCCCGAACAACAGCAGGCGATCGACTGGCTGCTGGCGCGCCTGCCCGCAGCGGCAAAGGTCATGGACATCGGCTCCGGCACCGGCCGGCCGACGGCGGACCGCCTGGCCGCCGCAGGCCACGACGTGAGCGGCTACGACGTGTCCACCACCATGGTGGAGCTGGCCCGTGCCCAAGTGCCCACCGCGCGGTTCGAACTGGCCGACGTCCGCACCCTGCCCGATACTCCCGGCTCGTGGGACGCGATCACGGCGTTCTTCCCGCTCCTGCAGATGCCCCGCGCGGACCTGGACGCCACGCTCGCCCGAATCGCGGACTGGCTCGCTCCCGGCGGACTGTTCGTCTTCGCCACGGTCCCCTTCGACGCCGAGGACGAGGAGATCCAGTGGATGGGCCAGACCATCCGCGCCACCAGCTACCCCGCCGAGACCTACGCCCGCCTGCTGCGTCAGGCCGGGCTGGAGATCGTCCACGAGGGACTCAGCGTCTTCCACCCCGACTTCCCCGGCATGGGGCCCGAGGAACACCTGTTCCTGTACGCGGTCAAGCCCGGCGGCCCCGCCGCACCGGCGCACGCGCTGACCGGCCCCTACCCGCTGCCCGCCGCCTACCGGGGCCCGCACATGTTGAGCGAGCAGGGCTGGCTCGGCATGGAGGCCCGCTTCGAGCGGCACGACATCGCCCCCGTCCTCGACGCGCTCGCCGGCAACACCCGGATCCTGGACGTCGGCGGCGGCAGCGGCGCCGTCGTACGCGCCCTCGCGGCCCGCGCCTGCCACGTGACCACTGTGGAACCCCACGCCGCACGGGCGGAGAGCCTGCGTCCCCTGGCCGCCCACGGCGTCACGGTCCTGCCCGGCTGCGCCGAGCAGCTCCCTGTCCGGGAGGGCGCCTTCGACGCGGCCGTCGCGACCTGGGTGCTGCACTACACCGACGACCCCGACGCGGCCGTCGCGGAGATCGCCCGGGCCGTCGACCCCACTCACCCCGAAGCAAAGATCATCCTGGTGCAGGGCGCCCCGGACAATCAGCTCATCGCACTGTGGAACCGGACCTGCGCTGCGCTGACCGATGAACCCCACGACCACCAGGGGGCGCTCCTGACCCGTGCTGCCCACGGACTGGCCAGGCACGGCTTCACCGACATCGCCTTCACCCGCGCCCGGGTCGACGTCGTCTTCCCCGAGGAGAGCTCGGAAGCGAAAGCCCAGGCCGCCGCCCAGGTGCTCGCCGAATTCTGGAACACCGGACACCCCCGGCTCTCCGAGCTGCGGCAGGCGCTGCTGCCGGCCCTCCGGACCCACTTCGCCACCGGCACCGACCGCTTCAACGACGACGCCGTCCTGCTCACCGCACGCCCCCGCCGAACGCGCTGACGACCCGGCGCGCCGCGCACGATCGTAAGTACCGGAAGGATCCGCTGCCGTGGCCCTGACCGAGCCCACGACCTCTCGCACCTGTACCGGGCTGCCGCGCTGCCCGGCCACCACCCCCGGCGCGATCAGCGCACACGGGGCCGGCGAGCCCGGCAGCCTCTACGCGCACCTGCGCCGCG
The DNA here is from genome assembly GCF_001426405.1 of Streptomyces sp. Root1304. GTDB lineage: Bacteria > Actinomycetota > Actinomycetes > Streptomycetales > Streptomycetaceae > Streptomyces. The sequence continues at coordinate 517,238 of NZ_LMEP01000025.1, forward strand.
AGCACCCCGTCTACCACGACCCGGAACTCGACGTGTGGGTCGTCGCCCGGCACCGCGACATCGACACCGTCCTGCGTGACGCGAGCGGCACCTTCTCCACCGCCCTCGGCTACCTCCCCCTCCAACAGCTCTGCCCCGCGGCACAGGCAGTCCTGGGGCGCAGCGGCGCGCTGCCGGTCCTGTCCTCCCTGGACCCGCCGCAGCATGCCCGGTTCCGTCGCCAGATGACCGCCGTCTTCCCCACCACCGACCGACGCGTGAAGCACCTGAACAACCTGCTGAGAGAGGAGACCGCCCGCGCGGCAGGCGCACTGGCCGCTCGCCCCGACCGCACCGCAGACCTCGTGGAGGTCTGGGCCCGCCCCCTCGCCACCGCCGTCCTCGGCCGCCTCACCGGCATCCCTGTCCAGGACCAGTCCGCCGTCCTGAACCGGGCCGCCGCCCTCTCCCACCTCGTCTGGGGGCACCTCGACGACGCCGCACAGGTCGCCGCCGCGCACGCGCTGGACGATCTCTTCACCTACTGCCTCACCCTGACCGAGCAACGCTCCCGCACCCCCGGGAACGACCTCGTCTCCAACTGGCTCACCCACCGGGACCCAGGCGGAGATCCCTTCACCACCCGCGAGGTCGCCTCCACCCTGATGGAAGTACTCATCACCAACGCGGAGATCACCCCGCGCTTGCTGGCCAACACCCTCTACCGACTCCTGACCACTCACACCTTCGGCCAGGCCCACCTGACCGGCCGGCTGCCCGAAGCCGTCGAGGAGACCCTGCGCCATGACCCGCCCCTGGCCGGCTGGCTGCGCAACACCACCCGCGACGTCCGCCTGTCCGGCACATCGATCCCGGCCGGAGCCCGCCTGTTCCTCCTCCTCGCCTCCGCCGGCCGCGACGAACACCACCGGCTCACCGACCCCGACACGTACAACGCCCGACGCACCCCGCAGCCGCCGCTGATCGCCTTCGGCGCGGGCATCCACTACTGCCCCGGCGCCTCATACACCCGCCACCTCGCCCACCACGCCCTGACCACCCTCGCCGAAGCCTGCCCGCACCTGGCCCTCACCGACCCCCGCACCGCCCACCCCGACAACTGGCCCCTCAGCGCAGCCCTTCGCGCCCCCGGCAGCCTCTGCGCCGACTGGTAGTACGCGTATTGCGACGTCCGGCAGGCGCTCACGAACGGCTCTTCACCCGCTGGCGTGACAAGGCGCTGTCCGGAGTCGGCCCCGGGTGATGGTTCCCTTCCGGATGGACATCGGGGTCGGGCCGGCCAATCGGGGGCTGTCCGCCCTGCCCGCCCCCGACCCCGGGATCGCCACCCGGTTCTTCGAGCGTCGGCCTCGATTCACCGGGCACGACGGGACGATGCTGCCCGGGGCGGCTCTTTTGGTCGGAAGCAGCGGGGCGACCAACGACGACCTCGACGGCGGCGCCGACACGCTCGACGGCCACCACTCCCCGCTGCACGGCCCGGCCCCCGAGTACGTCGCCTGCGCCGACCGGAACGACGGGATCGTCCGACTCGCCGAGGCCCTCAAGCAGTGGCGCGCGGACTTCACCCAGCCCGCCGCGGACGACACCGTACGCGACCCGAGTGGCACCATGGCCGTCTGCCTTGCCGAGGGCGAAATGGCCGGCCGCCACCAGAAGCTCGCGATCATCGGCGCGAGTGACGGGTCCTTCCGGGCGCCGCCCTCGTCGAGCAGTACGAGAAGGCCGACCCCACCCCGTACGAACGCGAGCTCGAAAAGAACCGTATCCAGCTGTTCGTCGCCACCACCCGAGCCCACGACGCATTACGCATCTCCTGGCGCGGAAAACCCAGCCCCTCCCTGCACTTGCAGCCGCAGGGGCGACCCCGTGCCGCCGACATCACCTGCCATGGTTCACTGGCGTCGGCAGGTAGCTTCTTCGTGCCGAGCGGTCGAGTGAACGTGAAATGCGAGGAGGCGGAACGCAGCGGCCTCGCATAGGAATTACCGAGCACCGAGAACCGTTACCGGACCATCGCTCTTCCAGTCGTTTCCCGACCTCCGCCGGTGAGAACGGAAGCTGTTGGCCTACGCGAAAGCTCGGGCAGTTCCTTCTTTGGGTGGTTGTCGTACACCCAAGAAATTGGCTTCCCGGGACAGGCGGCAAGCGCCTTGACGATGGCGGCCGCACCGAGCGGGTGGAGGTCTGCCGGGCGACGAGGGCCCCGGAGTCAGCACCGATCCAGCACGACGCACCCGAACGGGCCGGAACGGACGTCAGTGGAAGTCAGCACCAGGTCAGCACCAGCGCATCCGCGATCGATTTACCTTGCGCGGTCCACGCCTCTGACCTGCATGTTTGTGTAGGAGGGTGCCGCGTGGTAAACGGCGCCCTCCCATTTGGAGAACATCTGGCTCCGCACGAAGCGCTACGACGCGAACGGCAAGGTCAGAGGCGGTACGGGCGGTGTCTGCTACGTCTACTGGCCCACGGAACCGACCCCGGGCCAGCACGACGCGCTGAGGTCGCTCGGCCTGGTGTGAGCCGGGACGGCGCGGCCGGTTCGACAGCCGGACGGCGCTGCCGTCCCGGTGGGCCGGGCCCGACCGAAGTGGCGTCCGGCACAGGGGGTGCGGAGGTTCCCGGTCGCCCGGGGCGCTTCTGCCCTTCCGGCGCAAGGGGCTCGTCCTTCTCGGCCTCGTTCGGCGGGTGGCCTCGGCGGCGGGGGCGTGACCGACGTCTCTACCCCGGGGCCGCCCCCGTGCCTCAAGGTGGGCGCCATGACCTCCACCACCCACACCCGCCTCCTGTTCCGCGCCCGGACGGGCGGCCCCGGGGACGAGCGGGGCCCCAAGCTCCTGGAGAACGTCCTCGGCTGGACGCTCGTCGTCCTCCTCGCCGTGCTCGTCACCCGGGCGGGCCTCATGTGAGCACCGGGCCGCCGCTGCCCGGTGCCTTCCCGGCGTTCGCGTGAGCGCCCGGCGCCCGCGTGATGCCCCGTACCCGAACGGGCATACTCCCCGCGATCCGCGCGCGGCACGTCCGCGCCCGGCAGGGAGGAGCGTTCCGCCATGGACGAGAGCATCGCGGACGGCGTGGAACGCCGGCTGCCCACCGACGAGGCACATGAGCTGCTCGCCCTGACGCGGGACATCGTCCGGCGGGAGATCGCTCCCGGCGCCGCCGAGGAGGAGGCCGCCGGAACCTTCCCCCGCGAGCTGTTCGCCCTGCTCTCGCGCTCCGGGCTGCTCGGGCTGCCCTACGACCCCGAGTACGGCGGGGGCGGCCAGCCGTACGAGGTGTACCTCCAGGTCCTGGAGGAACTCGCCGCCGCCCGGCTCACCGTGGGGCTCGGGGTGAGCGTCCACAGCCTCTCCTGCCACGCGCTCGCCCGCTACGGGACCGAGGAGCAGCGGGCCGCCCACCTGCCCGCGATGCTCGGCGGCGGGCTCCTCGGCGCGTACTGCCTCTCCGAGCCCTCCGCCGGATCGGACGCCGCGGCGCTGCGCACCCGCGCCGTCCGCGAGGCGTCGGAAGGCGCGGGCGAAGGCGGCGGGGATTGGGTCATCGACGGCACCAAGGCGTGGATCACCCACGGCGGCATCGCGGACTTCTGCACGGTGCTGGCCCGTACCGGCGGCCCCGGCGCCCGCGGCATCACCGCCTTCCTCGTCCCCGGTGACGCGCCCGGACTGACGGCGGCCCCTCCCGAGCGGAAGATGGGGATGAAGGGCTCACCGACGGCGCAGCTCCACTTCGACGGGGTACGGGTCCCCGACGCGCGCCGGCTCGGCGCCGAGGGGCAGGGCTTCGCCATCGCGCTCGACGCCCTGGACTCGGGGCGCCTGGGCATCGCCGCCTGCGCGGTGGGCCTCGCCCAGGCGGCCCTGGACGTGGCCGTGTCCTACGCCAGGGAGCGGCGGCAGTTCGGCAGGCCGATCGCCGACTTCCAGGGGCTCCGCTTCCTCCTCGCGGACATGGCGACCCGGATCGAGGCAGGCAGGGCGCTGTACCTGGAGGCGGCGCGGCTCCGGGACGAGGGGCGGGCGTTCGGCCGGTGCGCGGCGATGGCCAAGCTCTTCTGCACGGACGCCGCCATGCAGGTCACCACGGACGCGGTGCAGGTGCTCGGCGGCTACGGCTACACGGCGGACTTCCCCGTCGAGCGGTATCTGCGCGAGGCCAAGATGCTGCAGATCGTCGAGGGGACCAACCAGATCCAGCGCGTGGTCATCGCCCGTCACCTGGTCGGACCAGAGTCCCGCTGACCCGGACGGTCCGGTCCGCCCAGACGATGCCCGCGGCCAGCCTGGCCCACTCCTGGTCGCGGTGGCCCGGGAGCGCGCGGCCCTGGCTCGCCCAGAGGGAGAGCACGGCCTTGTAGATGGGCGGGTCGGCGGGCAGGTGCGGGTGGGGGAGGCTCGGCGGCTGCGGCTGGCCGGGCGCCTTCGCCGAAACGGGTACGGGCACCGGCGCGGAGACGGTCGTAGGCACGGGCATCGGTGCGGAGACGGCCTTGGGCACGGGCAGCGGCGCGGAGACGGCCGTCGGCACGGGCACCGGCATCGGCGCGGAGACGGTCGTGGGTACGGGTACGGGTACCGGCGGGGGCACCGACACGGGCATGGGCGCCGACACCGACACCGAGGCGGTCGTCGAGGTCGTCCTCGCCGTGGGCGCGGGCGTAGCCGTCGGCGCGCTCCCCGGCACGGGGGCCGCCATCGGCACCGGCACCGGGCCCGGCGCCTGCGCCGGCAGCGGTACCGGCGCCGCCCCGGGGGACTGCGCCCGCGCCTCCGCCTCCGACCCCGCCGGAGACTGCCCCGGCGCCGGGTGATGAACCGATTCTTCAACGCGCGGTTCCGTCTGCCGGTGCCGGCCGACTCCGCTGGGGGTGGTGTACAGCGTGGTCATGCCCGGACCAACGCGCCCCGGCGGCCGGGGTCACCCCCGAACGGAATCGAGCGGCAGTTCGCCCGGTACCCGCTGCACGACTCTGGCCCCTCGGCGTCGACCTGACGTACCGTCAGCTTCCCGCGCGGAAGCGCTCGCCGACCAGGAGGTCAGCCATGTCCGTGCACCGGCACGACGACCGGCCCGTCGCCCTCGACGAATACCCCGTGCACCAGGCGCCGCTCTCCATGAAGCACCACGTCAGCGGCGACCGGAACGCCTACGACCGGTGCATCTTCCACGTCTTCGACCACACCGGCCGCGCCCTGCTCATCGTCGGCCTCGGCGTCTACCCCAACACCGGGGTCATCGACGCCTACGCCACCCTCCGTGCCGGCGACCGCCTGCACGCGGTGCGGGCCTCCGACGCCCTCGGCGACGATCGGATGAACCTCTCCGTCGGCCCGTTCACCCTCACCGTCGACGAACCCCTCAAGCGCCTCACCCTGCGCTGCGCGGCCGACCCCGACGACCCCGAAGGCCTCTCCTGCGACCTCAGCTGGACCGGCGACTTCCCCGCCGTCTGGGAACCCCACCACACCCAGCGCCACGGCGGCCGGCTCACCCTGGAAGGCCGCCGCTTCGTCCAGGCCGGACACTGCGCGGGCACGATCAGGGCCGGCGGCGAGGAGTTCACCGTCACCCCGGGGGAGTGGACCGGCACCCGCGACCGCAGCTGGGGAGTGCGCCCCATCCCCGGCGAGGAGGCCGGCCGGGCCGCGGAGTTCCGCCCCGAGGGCTTCCACTGGCTCTGGATCCCGATGCGCTTCGAGGACCGCTTCCTCATGGTCATCGCCCAGGAGGACGCCGACGGCTACCGCACCCTCAACGAGGCCCTGCTCGTACGGAACGGCCACCGCGACGCCCAGCTCGGCTGGCCCCGCACCGAGATCACGTACCGCCCGGGTACCCGCCACCCCGAACGGGCCGTCGTCCATCTCACCGACCCGACCGGGAAGCCCCTGGAGGTCGGGGTCGAGATCCTCGCCTCCTCCCCGCTGGCCGTCGGCGCCGGATACCCGCCCGCCACCGACTGGCAGCACGGCACCTGGCAGGGCCGCGACTGGACCGACCGACGGGTCTACGACCTCTCCGACCCGGCAGCCCATCCGATGGCCGCCTACGGCGTGACCGACCACGCCGCCCGCTTCACCCTCGACGGCCACACCGGCTACGGCATCTTCGAGCACGGCTCCTTCGGCCGCCACGACCCCAGCGGCTTCGCCGACCACACGTCAACGGCCCTCTGAGGAGGCCCCCTTGGCCACCGCGCCCCGCCCCCGCACCAGCACCCGCGACCCCGAGGAGCTCGGCCGCCGGCTCACCGTCTGGCTGGACCGGCACCTGCCCGGGGCCCGCGTCACCGGTCTCGCCGTCCCCGGCTCCAACGGCATGTCGAGCGAGACCCTGCTGTTCGACCTCGACCACCCGGACGCCCCGGTCCGCGGCTGCGCCCTGCGGCTCGCCGCCGACCCCGACGCGTACACCGTCTTCCCCGTCTACGACATGGCGCGCCAGTACCGGGTCATGGAACTGGTCGGCGCCCACACCGACGTCCCCGTGCCCCGGGTGCTGTGGCTGGAGGAGGACCCGGGGCCGCTCGGTGCCCCGTTCTTCGTGATGACCCGCGCCGAGGGCCGCGTACCGCCGGACGTCATGCCCTACACGTACGAGGGGAACTGGCTGCACGCCGCCACCGACGCCGAACGCGCCCTCCTGGAGGCTGAGTCCGTCTCCGTACTCGCCCGGCTGCACGACCAGTTCCCGGCGAAGGAGGCGGAGTTCCTGCTGCCGGACGGCGCCGGAACACCGCTGCGCCGCCACGTCGACGCCCAACGCGCCTACTACGCCTGGGTGGTGGACGGACTCGCCCCCTCGCCGCTCATCGAGGCGGCCTTCGACTGGCTGGAGGCGCACTGGCCCGCCGACGAAGGGCCGGCCGTCCTCGGCTGGGGCGACGCGCGCATCGGCAACATCGTCTACGACGGATTCACCCCGGCCGCCGTCCTCGACTGGGAGATGGCGGCCTGCGTCCCGCGCGAGGTCGACCTCGGGTGGACGGTCTACCTCCACCGCTTCTTCCAGGACCTGACCGTGAGCTTCGGGCAGCCGGGCCTGCCGGACTTCCTGCGGCGCGACGCGATCGAGCGCCGCTACGCCGAGCTGACCGGGCACACCCCGCGCGCCATGGAGTTCCACACCCTCTACGCGGCGCTGCGGCACGCGATCGTGATGCTGCGGATCGCGTACCGGCAGGCCCACTTCGGTGAGGTCGAGGTGCCCGCGGACCCCGACGGCCTGATCCTGCACCACGCGACGCTCGCGGCGATGGTGCGGGGAAGCTACTGGTGAGCGGGGCGGCTCAGGCCGCGCGCCGCATCTGAGGCACCCGGATCGGCCGGGAGCCCGGGCCGCCGACGTGCGAGAACGGCTGCGTGCGCCAGTCGAGACCCTGGGGGAGCGTCAGGAGCAGCGCCGTGTCCTGCTCCTGGACCTCCAGGGTGTCGTCGGCCGGACGGGCCCCGGACGCCGACAGCCCCGTACCCGGGCAGACCGTCAGGACGAAGGGGTTCCACGGCGTCGGGCAGAGCGCGTGCTCCGGCAGGACGTCCTCGTCCGCGAGCAGCGCGATGGGCTGCACGCACTCCGGGCAGACCACCCGGAACATCTCAAAGGTGTCGTACGCGTCGAGCTCGTCGGACGTGTCGACCGAATCAACAGGCTCCTGCATGGAGAATCTCCCCCTCGGGTGGGTCGGCCGGATCTGTGCGGCCTCGACCACAGCAAGCACTTCCCATGCGGTCGTCCGCATAACCGTGTGGCAGTACCCCAGGGCAGACGCAAACCTGTGGCGTTCGTCACATGCTTGTCGCAGGTGCCCCGTGGCGGGCCATACCCGCTGATAGTGGTCGACCCCGTCGCTGCCGCGCGCGTCCGGGAGCAATAGGGTCACCGCATGGAGGAGCTGGATCGTCAGATCGTCGAGTTGCTCGTCAAGGACGGGCGCATGAGCTACACCGACCTGGGCAAGGCCACCGGCCTGTCCACGTCGGCGGTGCATCAGCGCGTCCGCCGTCTCGAGCAGCGCGGAGTCATCCGCGGCTACGCCGCAGTGGTCGACCCGGAGGCCGTGGGGCTGCCCCTGACCGCCTTCATCTCGGTCAAACCCTTCGACCCCAGCGCCCCGGACGACACCCCGGACCGGCTCGCCGACATCCCGGAGATCGAGGCTTGCCACAGCGTCGCCGGTGACGAGAACTACATCCTCAAGGTCCGCGTCGCCACGCCGCTGGAACTGGAGCACCTGCTCAGCCGCATCCGCTCGCAGGCCGGCGTCTCCAGCCGCACCACCGTCGTCCTGTCCACCCCGTACGAGGCCAGGCCGCCCCGCGTGTGACCCGGCGAGGCCCTTCACGCGACCCGGCGAAGCCCTTCACGCGACCCGGCGGGGCCCGGTGCCGCGGCCCGGCCGGGCCCGGCGTGTGACGAGGCCCGCCCCGTCGAGGGGGACCTGCCGGACAAACCGGGTCCCGGCAGGTCCTAGCCTGGTCGCATGAGTGAGTCCATGCCTGCCGCGTCTCCCGCCGAACACCGCACCGTGCTGCTGCGCGGCGGGGAAGTCCACAGCCCCGCCGACCCCTTCGCCACCGCCATGGTCGTGGAGCGCGGGCACGTCGCCTGGGTGGGCTCGGAGGGCGCGGCCGACGCCTTCGCCTCCGGCGTGGACGAGGTGGTCGACCTGGAGGGCGCGCTCGTCACCCCGGCCTTCGTCGACGCGCACGTGCACACCACCGCCACCGGTTTCGCCCTCACCGGGCTCGACCTGTCCTCCGCCGTCTCGCTCGCCGACGCGGCGGAGATGATCCGCGCGCACGCCGCCGCCCGCCCCGAGGACCGCATCCTCGTCGGCCACGGCTGGGACGCCTCCCGGTGGCCCGAGCGCCGGCCCCTCACCCGTACCGAACTCGACGAGCTCGCCGGCGGCCGCCCGCTCTACCTCACCCGCATCGACGTCCACTCGGCCGTCGTCACCACCGCCCTCCTGGACCTGGTTCCCGGTGTCCGCGACCTGGACGGCTTCCACGACGGTGAGCGGCCGCTCACCGGGGACGCCCACCACGCCGTGCGCGCCGCGGCCTTCGGCGCCGTCTCCGCCCGCCAGCGCACCGAGGCCCAGCGCGCCGCCCGGAGCCGGGCCGCCTCGCTGGGCATCGGCACCCTGCACGAGTGCGGCGGCCCGCAGATCTCCTCCGAGGAGGACTTCACCGGCCTCCTGGACCTGGCCCGAGAAGAGGCCGGGCCCCGCGTCGTCGGCTACTGGGCCGACCTCGACGTCGAGCGGGCGCGCGCCCTCGGGGCCCTTGGCGCCGCCGGGGACCTGTTCGCCGACGGCTCCCTCGGCTCCCACACGGCCTGCCTCCACGAGCCGTACGCCGACACCACCCACACCGGCGCCGCCCATCTGGACGCGACGGCCGTCGCCCTCCATGTCGTGGCCTGCACCGAGGCCGGTCTCCAGGCCGGCTTCCACGCCATCGGCGACGCCGCCGTGACCGCCGTCGTCGAGGGCGTCAGGGCCGCCGCGGAGAAGCTCGGCCTGGCCAGGATCCGCGCCGCCCGGCACCGCGTCGAGCACGTCGAGATGCTCACCCCGGAGACGATCGCCGCCTTCGCCGAGCTGGGCCTCACCGCCTCGGTGCAGCCCGCGTTCGACGCGTTCTGGGGCGGCGACGAGGGCATGTACGCCGACCGGCTCGGCGTCGAGCGGGCACGCACCCTCAACCCGTACGCGGCCCTGCTGCGCGCCGGTGTGCCGCTGGCCTTCGGCTCCGACAGCCCGGTGACCCCGCTCGACCCCTGGGGCACCGTCCGGGCCGCCGCCTTCCACCGCACCCCCGAGCACCGGATCTCCGTCCGGGCCGCCTTCACCGCCCACACCAGGGGCGGCTGGCGGGCGGTCGGCCGGGACGACGCCGGGACACTGGTCCCCGGCGCCCCCGCCGACTACGCGCTCTGGCGCACCGAGGAACTCGTCGTCCAGGCACCCGACGACCGGGTGGCCCGCTGGTCCACCGATCCCCGCTCCGGTACGCCCGGTCTGCCCGATCTGTCGCCCGGCGCCGATCTCCCGGTCTGCCTCCGCACGGTCGTGCACGGGCAGACGGTGTTCGTACGGCCGAACGAGTGATGTAGGGATATGTCCCACCCGTGACGGCGGTTCCGTACGCTTGTCCCCGACCTGCGGATCTTCCCCTCCGGCCTGCGGCTTTGATGTGTATCCGCAGGTCAAGCGGGTGTTGACAGTCGCCCGTCAGGGGCGGGTAGGTTCTCCGCGTCCACCACAGGACGTCCGACCGGACCGCACTCCCCGCACAGCCGCCGTACGCCGCCCGCGCCTCGGCCCGAGGGAAGGTTTCTCCGGCGGAAGGTGCGACCCGGGTGGGGCCCGGACGTTCAGTAGACAACGGCTCTCGGTCGACCCGCAGCCAGCGGATCCCAGGTCGGACCGAAGGACGACGGGCCCCGCACCGCACGCGATCTGTCCCGGTGGTCCCTTCCGCCCCACCGTGTCACCCGTCCACCCGACCCGCCGCGCCGGAGCAGGCCGAGGACCTCGCTATGGTGGGGGCCTGTGTATGTATCCGAAGGGGCAGTAGTGAACGACGGTGGCCAGAGGCGTTACGGCCCGCTCGGCAAGGCCTTGGTGATCATTCCGACCTACAACGAGGCGGAGAACATCAAGCCGATCGTCGCGCGGGTGCGGGAATCCGTACCCGAGGCGCACGTTCTCGTCGCCGACGACAACAGCCCCGACGGCACGGGCAAGTTCGCGGACGAGATCGCGTCCGAGGACGACCACGTGCACGTCCTGCACCGCAAGGGCAAGGAGGGGCTCGGCGCCGCCTACCTCGCGGGCTTCCGCTGGGGCATCGAGCACGGCTACGGCGTGCTCGTCGAGATGGACGCCGACGGCTCCCACCAGCCCGAGGAGCTCCCGCGGCTGCTGACCGCCCTCAAGGGCGCGGACCTCGTCCTCGGCTCCCGCTGGGTGCCGGGCGGCCGGATCGTGAACTGGCCGAAGTCCCGCGAGTTCATCTCGCGCGGCGGCAGCCTCTACTCGCGCGTGATGCTCGACGTGCCGATCCGCGACGTCACCGGCGGCTACCGGGCCTTCCGCAAGGAGACCCTGGAGGGCCTGGGTCTGGAGGACGTGGCCTCGGCCGGCTACTGCTTCCAGGTCGACCTGGCCCGCCGCGCGGTCGCCGCCGGCTTCCACGTCGTCGAGGTCCCGATCACCTTCGTGGAGCGCGAGATCGGCGACTCGAAGATGAGCCGGAACATCGTCGTCGAGGCGCTGTGGCGGGTCACCGGCTGGGGCGTGACGGCGCGCGCGGAGAAGATCGGCAAGCTGCTCGGCCGCAAGTCCTCCTGAGCTCCTCCTGATCTTCCCTTTACGACGTTCCGGCGGGGCGCCAGGCACACTGGGCAGCATGACGACCGGCGCACCGCCTCCCCTCGCCCCCAAGCGCTCACGCGCGCGTACGTACCTTCCGCTCGGCATCGCCGCCTGGCTGGTCCTGGAGATCTGGCTGCTCACGGTGGTGGCGAACGCGGCGGGCGGGCTCACCGTCCTCGCCCTGCTCGTCGGCGGCGCCGTCCTCGGTGCCGCCGTCGTCAAGCGGGCCGGCCGGCGTGCCTTCGCCAACCTCACCTCGACCTTCCAGCAGGCCCAGGCCGCGGCGCAGGCGGGCGCGGTGCCCGGCGCGCCGGAGCGGACCGGCGCCGAGGACCGCAACGGCTTCCTGATGCTCGGCGGTCTGCTGCTGATGATCCCCGGCCTGGTCTCGGACGTGGCCGGTCTGCTGCTGCTCGTCCCGCCGGTCCGCTCCTTCCTGGGGCGGTACGCCGAGAGGGCCGTCGAGCGCCGGATGAGCGCCGCGCCGCCCGGCAGCCTCCAGGACGCCTTCCAGCAGGCCCGTATCCACCGGCCCGACGGGAAGGTCGTGCAGGGTGAGGTCGTGCGCGAGGACGGCGCCCAGGGGCCCCGCCGGGCCGACGAGCCCCGCCCGCCGCTGATGCCCTGACGCAGCCCGAACCCTTCCTCGTGCCCTCGCTCCCTCCTCGGAGCGGGGGCACGAGGCTTTGCGGGGCACGGGGCTCTGTGGGCTGGGGGTGGCGCGGGCCGTCGTGCCGGCAGGGCACACGAACGCCGCGGGGCCCGGTACACAGATCGTGTACCGGGCCCCGCGGCGTCGTTCGTGCCGGGTCCGCTAGGCGGACTTGCGGCTGTCTCGCGGATGCACGGCGATGTTCATGGCGCCGGAACGCAGGACGGCCAGCCTCTCGGCGAGGACCTCCTCCAGTTCCTCGCGGGTGCGTCGCTCCATGAGCATGTCCCAGTGCGTACGCGCAGGCTTGCCCTTCTTCTCCTCAGGTCCGTCCCCGTCCACCAGGAGTGCCTGGATTCCGCAGACCTTGCATTCCCACTCCGGCGGAATTTCCGCTTCCACCGAGAAGGGCATCTCAAAACGATGGCCCTTCTCGCATGCGTACTCCACGGCCTGGCGCGGGGCCAGATCGATGCCGCGGTCGGTCTCGTAGCTCGTCACCACGAGGCGCGTGCCGCGAAGAGCTCGCTCACTCATGAATCGTGCCTCCCGGGCTTGTCGCCCACAGGACAGGTGTCGCTGTCGTCGTTATCCGGTCAACGTCCGGTCGGCGGTAAAGATTCCCGTGCCGGGTCATGCGTCGCCCGTCGTGCCGCCCCTTGTTGTACCCACCAGTGCCCGTTTTGTCACATCTGACGGCAGAAGTGACCCGGTGTCTTCACCAAAGCAGCACGCAGTAACGGTCCGCCTGGCAGGTCAAACGCGTACACTACCGCCCTTTCGGTGCCACGTCTAAACACGGTCCGGAACCGGGTTCCCCGCGGCCTCCACCGCGCGCCGCACCGGGACCCGGGCGAGCAGTGCGAAGCCGACCACGAAGAAGATCACCAGGGAGATGATGGCATCCCGGTAGCTTCCGGTCAGCTGATACGCGAGACCGAACACGAGCGGACCCAGCCAGCTGAGCCCCCGATCGCTCATCTCGTACGCCGAGAAGTACTCCGCCTCCTTGCCGCGCGGCACCAGATGCGAGAACAGCGAACGCGACAACGCCTGGCTCCCGCCCAGCACCAGGCCGATCGCGGCCGCCAGACAGTAGAAGAACACCGGCGCGTCGGTCGGCAGGAAGTACCCCGCCAGCAGGATCAGCGTCCAGACCGCGAGCGATCCCAGAATCGTCCGCTTGGCGCCGTACGACCGGGCGAGTCGCCCCATCCCGAGCGCCCCCGCCACCGCGAGCACCTGGACGAGCAGGACCGCCGTGATGAGCGTCGTCTGGTCGAGCCCCAGCTCCTCCGAGCCGAACACCGACGCCTGCGAGATCACCGTCTGCACGCCGTCGTTGTAGACCAGATAGGCGAGCAGGAACGAGAGCGTCAGCGGATGCCGGCGCATGTCCTTCAGGGTCTCCCGCAGCTGACGCCAGCCGCTGCCGACGGAACCCCCGCCGGGCCGTTCGCGTCCCTCGGGGCCGATCCGCCGGTCACGCAGCCGCCGCAGCGGCACCAGGGTGAAGGCGCCCCACCACACACCGGCCGAGGCCAGACAGATCCGGACCGCCTCGCCCTCCGTGAGGCCGAAGGAGTCGTGGCCCGAGTAGAGCACCAGGTCCAGGACGAGGACGAGGGCGCCCGACGTGTAGCCGAAGGCCCAGCCGCGCGAGGAGACCGCGTCCCGCTCGTCCGGCTCGGAGATCTGCGGCAGATAGGCGTTGTAGAGCACCATCGAGACCGACAGCGAGGCGTTCGCCACGATGAGCAGGAAGGCGCCGAGCAGATAGCGGTCGCCGTCCAGGAAGAACATCCCCGCCGTGGCCGTCGCACCCAGGTACGCCGACGCCGCCAGCAACGGCTTCTTCCGTCCCGTACGGTCGGCCACCGCGCCCGCCAGCGGCATCACGAGCACGGCGACCACGATCGAGGCCGACACGGCGTAGGCGAAGAGCGAGCCCGCCCGCACCGGGATCCCCAGCGGGTGCACGAAGCCCTCGGCGTCGGACGCGGCCCGCGCCACCGAGGTCAGATACGGCCCCAGGAACACCGTGAGCACGCTCGTCGAGTACACCGAGCACGCGAAGTCGTAGAAGTACCAGCCCCGCTGCTCCCGCCGGCGCTCGGCGGGCCCGACGGCGTACTCCTCCGGTTCTGTGGTCTCTGCGGTCAAGGCCGCGCCCCCTCGTTCATCCCCGTGGACCGGTCCGGTGATCCCGGAACGGTGTCACCGGCACGCGCGCTCAGACCCACACACCCCGCTCGGTCAGCACCGAGCGCAGCGTCTCCAGTTGATCGGTCATGATGCCATCCACGCCCAGGTCGAGGAGAGAGTGCATACGGGCCGGATCGTTCACCGTCCACACGTGGACCTGGAGCCCGCGCGCGTGCGCCTCCCGGACGAACCGCCGGTCGACGACCGGGATCCCGCCCTGGCGCTCGGGCACCTGCGCCGCCACCGCTCCGGCCCGCAGCGCCGTGGGTACGCCGAGCGAACGCAGCCGCAGCCCGATCACCCCGCGCACCCCGTACGAGGTGGCGAGGCGGGGGCCGGCGAGGCGCTGCGCCCGGGCCACCCGGGCCTCGGTGAAGGAGCCCACGCAGACCCGGTCCCAGGCGCCGGCCCTCCGGATCAGGTCGATCAGCGGGAGCAGGGCCGACTCGGCCTTGAGGTCCACGTTCCAGCGGGCCTCGGGGAACTCCTCCAGGAGGTCCGCGAAGAGCGGCAGCGGTTCCTGGCCCGCCACGCGGGCCTCCCGTACCGCCGCCCAGGGCAGGTCGCGGATCCGGCCCGAGGCGTCCGTCACCCGGTCCAGGGTCGCGTCGTGGAAGGCCACGAGCGCCCCGTCCGAGGTCGTGTGCACATCGGTCTCGAAGTAGCGGTAGCCCGCGGCGGCGGCCCGGCGGAAGGCGGCCGCGGTGTTCTCCAGGCCGTTCGCCGTGCCGCCGCGGTGGGCGAACGGGAGGGGTGAGGGATGGTCGAGATAGGGGTGGCGTACGCGAGTCACGGCCGCAGTATGGCCTGTTCCGGTGTCCCGGGGGCGACGGTGGTGCTGCCGGAGTCCGGCTCGGGCACGGCGAACCAGCGCAGGAAGAACTGGGCGAGCGGCCCGATGGCCAGGGCGTACAGCACCGTGCCGACGCCGACGGAACCGCCGAGCAGGAAGCCGGTGGCGACCACCACCACCTCGATCGCCGTCCGCACCAGACGGATGGACCGGCCGGTGAGCCGGTGCAGCCCGGTCATGAGACCGTCGCGCGGCCCTGGGCCGAAGCGGGCCGCGATGTACAGGCCGGTCGCCACCCCGTTCAGGACGATCCCGGTGACGAGCAGCGGCACCTGCCCGAGCAGGCCGTGGACGTCCGGCACCAGGGCCAGGGTGCCGTCGATCGCCAGGCCGATCACGAACACGTTGGAGACGGTGCCGAGACCGGGCCGCTGCCGGATCGGGATCCACAGGAGCAGCACCACCGCGCCGACGATGATCGACACCACGCCGATCGTCAGCCCGGTCTTCTCGGCGAGACCCTGGTCGAGGACGCTCCAGGGCGAGAGACCGAGACCGCTGCGCACGAGCAGCGCCGCACTGGCCCCGTACAGCGTCAGTCCGACGTAGAGCTGGACGAGCCGGCGGCCGAGGTGCCGGCCGTGGAGGCCGGAGGCGATGGACAAGGGACTTTCCCCCAGGGTGGTGTCGGTGGACTGGCTCATGACACTCTGTGGCGGGGGAACGGGTGCCAACCATGGCCAATTCGCGGAAGGTGGACTGATTTCGATGGCCCAGTGGACTTCGGCGGTGGGGCCGGCTCAGCTCGCCCGGCAGCTTCAGGCGCAGCAGCCCAGGCCCGCCGGCCCCGGCGCCCGCAAGCCCCCCGCCTACCGGGCCCTCGCCGACGGCATCCGGCTGCTCGTCCTGGAGGGCCGGGTCCCGGTCGCCGCCCGGCTCCCCGCCGAGCGGGAACTCGCCGTCGCCCTCACCGTCAGCCGTACGACGGTGGCCGCCGCCTACGAGGCGCTCCGCGCCGAAGGCTTCCTGGAGTCACGGCGGGGCGCCGGAAGCTGGACCGCCGTACCGGCCGGGAACCCGCTCCCCGCGCGCGGACTCGAACCGCTGCCCCCGGAGGCGCTCGGTTCGATGATCGACCTGGGCTGCGCCGCCCTGCCCGCGCCCGAGCCCTGGCTCACCCGGGGTGTCCAGGGCGCCCTGGAGGAGCTGCCGCCCTACGCCCACACGCACGGGGACTACCCGGCGGGACTGCCCGCGCTCCGGCAGATGCTCGCCGACCGCTACACGGCGCGCGGCATCCCCACCATGCCCGAGCAGATCATGGTCACGACCGGGGCGATGGGTGCCATGGACGCCATCTGCCACCTCTTCGCCGGGCGCGGCGAGCGGATCGCCGTCGAGTCCCCCTCGTACGCCAACATCCTCCAGCTGATGCGGGAGGCCGGGGCCCGGCTCGTCCCCGTCGCCATGTCCGAGGGCCTCGGGAGCTGGGACCTGGGCCGCTGGCGCCAGGTGCTGCGGGACGCGGCACCCCGCCTCGCGTACGTGGTGGCCGACTTCCACAACCCGACGGGCGCGCTCGCGGACGAGGACCAGCGGCGGCAGCTGGTGGAGGCGGCCCGCTCGGCCGGGACGGTCCTCGTCGTCGACGAGACCATGACCGAGCTGCACCTCGACGACGACCTGGAGATGCCCCGCCCGGTCTGCGCCTTCGACCCGGCGGGCTCCACGGTCCTGACGGTCGGCTCGGCCAGCAAGGCCTTCTGGGCCGGCATGCGCATCGGCTGGGTCCGGGCGGCGCCCGACGTGATCCGTTCCCTGGTGGCCGCGCGCGCGTACGCGGACCTCGGCACCCCCGTCCTGGAACAGCTCGGCGTGAACTGGCTCATGCGGACGGGCGGCTGGGAGGAGGCGGTGGCCCTCCGCCGCGACCAGGCGAGGGAGAACCGGGACGCGCTTGTCGCGGCGGTGCGCAGGGAGCTGCCCGAGTGGGAGTTCGCGGTGCCGCGCGGCGGTCTCACCCTGTGGGTCCGTACCGGCGGCCTCTCCGGCTCCCGGCTGGCCGAAGCGGGGGAGCGGGTCGGCGTCCGCGTCCCCTCGGGCCCGCGCTTCGGCGTCGACGGAGCCTTCGAGGGCTTCGTCCGGCTGCCCTTCACGGTCGGTGGCCCGGTCGCCGACGAGGCCGCCGCCCGACTCGCGGCCGCGGCCCGGCTGGTCGAGTCGGGCGCGGGGGGCGGGACCGAACCGCCCAGGTCGTTCGTGGCGTAGGCGTTGGCCCAGGCGGGGCCGCGCAGGCGCCTCCACGCGTGCGCGTGGAGCGGTCCGCACGCGAAGAGGCCGGTACGGACCTGGGGTCCGTACCGGCCTCTTGGGGTTCTCCGGGGCTCAGCCCTCCGCCGGGACCGGCGTGTGGAGGGGCGCCGGGCCCGCCGGCTCCGGCTCGGTGCGCGGCGCCGGTGCCGGTTCGGCGGCCGAGACGGGGACGGTCTCGACCACCGCGGTGGTGGCCCCGCGCCGCTCCGGGAGCAGTGCGAGCACGGCCCTGCGGTGGCACTCGCTGGTCGCGTCGTCGTACGGGTCGGGCGTGGCCGGCACCTGGAGCCGCAGGACCGGGCCGTTGCCCAGGCGCGCGTACCCGCGGCCCGGCGGGACCTCGGGCGTCGGGGTGGTGTGCGGCCCGGCGCCCAGGACCGCCGCGATCTGCTCCGGCGCGGCCGGACCGAGCACGATCCGGGCCCTGGTGTGGGCGCGTACCGCCTCGCTCAGCGTGTCCGCGCTGTCGAACTGCTCGGCGACCACCACGGTGACCTGCGCGGCGCGCCCGTGCCGCAGCGGCACCTGGAGCAGCTCCTGCGGGTCGGGGCGGCCGTCGGCGGCGGCCAGGTGCCCCAGGACGCCCGGACGATCGAGGAGGATCCACAGCGGGCGCCGGGTGTCCTCGGGCACCGGGTGGCCGGCCTGCCGGGCGCGGTTGGCGGCGATCAGCCGGCGCTCGGTCTCGTGCGCCGCCCATTCCAGGGTGGTCAGGGCGCCGGAGAGGCCGCACTCGACGGCCAGGACGCCGTCCCGGCCGGTGAGGCAGGCGTACTCGCCCGTGCCGCCGCCCTCGACGATCAGGACGTCGCCGTGGGGGAGAGCCTGGAGCGCGATCGACCGCAGCAGGGAGGTGGTGCCGCTGCCCGGCTGTCCGACGGCGAGCAGATGCGGCTCGGTGGAGCGGGGACCGGTGCGCCAGACCACGGCCGGCGCGTCCTCCGTGCCGTCCGCCGCGACCACGGGCACGGTCCGCTGCACGGCGTCCGCGTCGGTGAAGCCGAGCACCGTCTCGCCCGGCACGGTCACGAAGCGCTGGGCGGCGATCGTGGTGGGCAGGGCGGGCAGCACGCTCATGACGAGCCGGTTGCCCTCCTCGTCCCAGTCGAAGCGGTACTCGCGGCCGCGCCCCGACTTCGCGTGGAGCAGCTGCTCGATGCGCGCGCGTGCGGCGGGCTCGCCGTCGGTGAAGTACGGGGGGTACGCGATCCTCAGCTGGGTGAGCCGTCCGTCCTCGTCGAAGGCGTACTCGCCGAAGGCACCGCTCCAGTCGCCGCCGTGGGCGAAGAGCGGGGTGGGGTCCTCCGCCACGGAGAAGTACGGGACGAGAGCCTCGTAGAGGCCCTTGAGCCGGGCGATCTCCGCGTCGTCGGGCCCGGTCTTCACGACCGGGCGCTCGCGTCCCTTCCACGCCGCCGCGCCCATGAGCGTGACGAGCGCGAGGAGCGGCCCGTACGGCACGAGGGCGATGACCAGGACGCAGGCCGCGACCAGGAGCAGCGTGGGACCACGCCGCTCCTTGGGGGTCGCGGCCCACTTGGCGCGCGCGGTCGCGGCCAGCTTCCGCAGACCGCGGGAGACCGTGATCAGCGGATGGAGCACGTCGGTGGCGCTGTCGGCGGCCGTACGCGCGATCTCTCGACTGCGAGCGATCTGTGCGCTGCCGCTGCTCAGAATGCGGGGGAGTGGTCGCCGGGCCACGAAGTACTCCTGAAGGGGTGGAAGGGACGGAAGGGCGTCAGAACTTGATCCCGCCCAGCAGGCCGGCGAGGCTCTGGCCGCCCGCCGTGATGCTCGGGGCGATGGCGGTACCCGCGAGGTAGAAGCCGAACAGCGCGCTGACGAGGGCGTGCGAGGCCTTCATCCCGTCCTTCTTGAAGAACAGGAAGCAGATGATGCCGAGCAGGACCACGCCTGAGATGGACAGGATCATTGGGGGTTCTCCTGGTTGAGGGGACAGTCACCATGAGTCCTTCCAAGTTCACCGCAAGTATCTATGTGACTAAAGGTTCATTAGAGTGAAAAACGGCCGATTTCACTTGACCGGCGGACATCGAACAGACCGCCGAGTGGCGAAATGCCCGGCGTGCGTTAGAGGAGGGTTCCGGGGGCGGACTGCCGTGATCTTTGCCTCGGTCGGGCGAGGTCATGTCACCGAACGGGCAGTACCCTGTCGATTCACTCGTACGGCGGCGCTCGCCGTGCGCGGCCCGACACAGTAGGAGAGGCGGTCCCATCCGATGAGCGAGACTCCGGACCCCGAGGTCATCGAGCTGGCGTCCAAGGTGTTCGACCTCGCCCGCACCGGGGACGCCGACGCGCTCGCCGCCTACGTCGACGCGGGCGTGCCCGCGAACCTCACCAACGACAAGGGCGACTCCCTCGTCATGCTCGCCGCCTACCACGGCCACGCCGCCGCGGTCTCCGCCCTCCTCGCGCGCGGCGCCGACGCCGACCGCGCCAACGACCGCGGGCAGACCCCGCTCGCCGGCGCCGTCTTCAAGGGCGAGGACGCCGTCGTCCGCGCTCTCCTCGCGGGAGGCGCAAATCCGGAAGCCGGGACTCCGTCCGCCGTGGACACCGCCCGGATGTTCGGCAAGACCGAACTCCTGGAGCTCTTCGGAGTCCGGTGAACGGACACTGAACCCCAGGTGAGAGCGGCGTCGTAAATGTGGTCGCGGTGGCGAAATGGGTGGGTCATCATGACGTCGGGCCCGGCAAAACGGGCCACCGACGAGAGGCTGAGGAAGATGGTCACTGGCAGGCGAAGCACGACGAGCGGCCCGACATGTTGCCGCACGGCCTAGGCGTACGGGCGATGTACCGCCCGACCCGGGTCATCCCGGTTTCCCCCGGTCGTGTCGACAGCTTGATGTGAGGCGTCTTCCCATGTTCGATCCAGTCATAGCGCCGAGCGGCACCCTGCTCGGCCTGCTGCAGCGGGGCCGCGGCGACGGCACCCTGCACGCACTCGCCGCGCCACGCGCCGAGGCCCTCGCGGCCCTGAACCACTGCGTTCTCGACGACCCCCGCCACGACTGGCAGGTCGAGAACCGCTCCCTGTACTACGCCCGTCTCTACCTGGACCTCCACGGCGGTCTCGACGAGATCGAGGCGCACCTGTTCGGTGCCGAGGACCACCTCGACACCGAGGAGTCCCGGACCGGGCTCGCGCTCTCCGTCCTCGGGCACCTCGCGTCCTACGGCCGCCAGGACGCCCTGCTTTTGCTCCGTCGCTACGCGGCGACCGGCACGAACTGGGCCTGGGCCCTCGACGAGCTGGCGCTCCGCGACGACGACGCCGGACTCCGCGCGCTCGCCCTGCCCGTACTGGCCCGCTTCCCGGCCGACGCCGAGGGCGACGCCGAACTGGCCGGCGTGGTGCGCGACGCCTACGAACCCCGCCCCTGGCGCCTGTGGGCCGACGACCGGCGCGACGCCGTCGGCGCCCGGGTCAGGGCCGCCCGTGAACAGGGCTCCTTCGACCGCTGGCAGCGCCAGATGCGCCCGGCCGGGCCCCGCCCGGGCTGGAGCGTCCGCGCCGTCCTCGACTGGGCGCAGGAGGGGTACGAACGCGGAGCCGTGCTGTACGGCCCCGCCGCCCGCTGCCTCACCGCCGTCGCGGGACCCGAGGACCGGCCCGAGCTCCTCGCCGCCGCCCGGCACGGCGCGGTGGGAGCCCGGGGCGCCGCCCTGCACCATCTCGCCGAGTCGCAGGACCCCGCCGTCCTCGACCTGGTCGAGGCCGCCGCCGACGGGGACTCCCGCGAGGTCGCGGAAGCCGCCGTCGCCGCGTACCGGCGGATGTGCGGACAGGACGCGGTGGCCCGCGCCCGCGCGTGGGTCCGCAGGACCGACGACCTCGGCGCCGCCGCCGCCGACGTGCTCGCCTGCCGCGGGACCGCCCAGGACTCCCCCTCCGTCCTCGGCGCCCTCCGCGACACCGTCCGCTCCCAGGGGCCCGACGCCCCCGTCCTCGCCGGTCTCGTCGACGGCGCGGGCCGCCTCGGCATCGCCTGCGCGGCGCCCGTGCTGCGCCACGTCTACCGCGAGACGGCCTCCTCCCAGCTCCGCGGGCGCGTGGCCCGCGCCCTCGCCAGCACCGACCCGACCTTCGCGACCGGCTTCGCCGTCGAATGCCTCTGGGACTGCGAGGAGACCACCCGCGAGGTGGCGGCCCAGCACGCCGAGACCGGGGACGTACGCGTCGCCGAACGATTGCGCCGCCTCGCCGCGGACCCGGCCGAGGAAGTCGAGGTCCAGACGGCGGTGCGCAACCGGATAGGGCCGGACCTCCAGGTCTGACCCGGTCACTCCCGTCACCCCGCTCCGGGGCGGCGCGGCCCCCGGCGGTGAACCCGCCGAGCGTGGGCCCCGTCCCGGAGCAGGGGGCGGGCGGGGGTGTCCCCGGGACCCCGAGGGTCCGGACCGTGCGGTCCGGGCCCTCGCCCGTATCCGGAACCGCCCCCGCCGCGTCGCCCCGGTGCCGCACCTCTCCGGCCCCGGACGGGCAGCGCGCGAAACGCTCATGGGACGTTCCCTCCCCGTCCAGATCGACGTTGTCGGGGACACGCCGGACGCGACGACAACACCCCTATGCGTGTCGTCATCGTCACCGAATCCTTCCCTCCCGACGTCAACGGTGTGGCGCACTGCGCCCTGCAGACCGCGCGCCACCTCGTCCGGCGGGGCCACACCCCGCTCGTCATCGCCCCCGCCGTCGCCGACCAGGCGGCCGACGCCGAAGCGCCGTGCGCCGTCGTCCGGGTGCCCTCCCTCCCCCTGCCCGGCTATCCGCAGGTCCGGGTCGCCCTGCCCAGCCGCCGGGTCGCCGCGGCCATCGCCGCCCACCGTGCCGACCTCGTCCACCTCGCGGGACCGTTCGTCCTCGGGGTGCGCGGGATGACGGCCGCCGCACGGCTCGGCATCCCCGCCGTCGCCGTCTACCAGACCGACCTTGCCGGATACGCCCGCACCTACGTGGGAACCGGTGAGAGCGCCGCATGGCGCCGGCTCCGCGCCGTGCACGGCGCCGCCGACCGGACCCTCGCCCCGTCCTCCGCGGCCGTCCGCGACCTGGAGGAGCACGGCATAGGGCGCATACGGCTCTGGGGGCGCGGGGTCGACACGACCCGCTTCCGGCCCGGGCTGCGCGACCACGCCCTGCGCCGGGAACTCGCCCCCGACGGGGAACTCCTCGTCGGCTACGTGGGCCGGCTCGCCCCCGAGAAGCGCGTGGACCTCCTCGCCGGAGCGGGAGCACTTCCCGGGACACGGCTGGTCGTCGTCGGGGACGGCCCGAGCGGACCGGCGCTGCGCGCCGCGCTGCCGGACGCCCGGTTCCTGGGCCGCCGGACCGGCGACGACCTCGCCCGGATCTTCGCCTCGCTCGACGTCTTCGCCCACACGGGTCCCTTCGAGACCTTCTGCCAGACCGTCCAGGAGGCCATGGCGAGCGGTATCCCGGTGATCGCCCCGGCGGCCGGCGGGCCGCTGGACCTCGTCGACCACGGGCGCACCGGACTCCTCGTGCCCCCGGGCGACCCGACCGCGCTGCGTACGGCGGTCGCCTCCCTCGCCGCCTCGCCGGAACTGCGCACGGCGTACGGCCTCGCGGGGCGGGCGGCCGTCGAGGGCCGCACCTGGGAGGCGCTCGGCGACGAGCTGATCGGCCACTACCTGGAGGTCCTGCGCGAGCGGACGGCGGTGGCGGCGTGAACGGCGGCAGCGGTGTGAACAGCGATGTCGGTGTGAACAGTGGCGGTCGTGTGAACAGTAACTGCGGTGTGAACAGCGACGGTGCTGTGAACGGGGGCGGCGCTGTGAACAGCGACGGTGCTGTGAACGGGGGCGGGGGTTCGCACGGTCACGAGGGCGTGCCCGACGGCCACGGCGGCGGGCTGCGGATCGTCCGGCTGGCGAACTTCGTGACGCCCACCTCCGGCGGCCTCCGGACCGCCCTCGACCAGCTCGGCCGCGGCTATCTGGCGGCCGGGCACGAGCCCGTCCTCGTCGTCCCCGGCGACGTCGCCAGTGACGTCCGTACCGAGCAGGGGCGGGTCATCACCCTGCCCGGCCCGGTGCTGCCCGGTACAGGTGGCTACCGGGTGCTCGCGGACCGGCGCCGGGTCCGCCGGCTCCTGGACGACCTCGCGCCCGACCGGATCGAGGTCTCGGACCGTACGACCCTGCGCTGGACGGGGGAGTGGGCGCGACGCGCGCGTGTGCCGTCGGTGATGGTCTCCCACGAGACGGCGGACGGGGTGCTGCGCACCTGGGGCGCCCCGCCGGCCCTCGCGGCCCGCGCCGCGGACCGGCTCAACCGGCGTACCGCCTGGGCGTTCGCCCGGATCGTCTGCACGACGGGATGGGCGGAACGGGAGTTCGTGCGGATCGGGGCCCGCAACGTCGTACGGGCCCCGCTCGGCGTGGACCTGGACCGCTGCCGGCCCGGCCGTCGCAGCACCGTCCTCCGGGCCCGGTACGCGGACGGGGAGCGGGTGCTGCTGTTGCTCTGCTCGCGCCTCTCCGTCGAGAAGCGGCCCGGCACGGCCCTGGACGCCCTCGCGGAGCTGCGGGAGGCGGGCGTGGCGGCGGCCCTGGTGGTCGCGGGCGACGGGCCGCTGCGGGGCGCCCTGGAGCGACGGGCGAGGGAACGGCGGCTTCCGGTGCGCTTCCTGGGGCACCTCGCCGACCGGGAGGCCCTGGCGGACCTCCAGGCAGCGGCCGACGTGTGCCTCGCCCCCGGACCGGCGGAGACGTTCGGCCTGTCCGCCCTCGAAGCCCTCGCCTGCGGGACCCCCGTCGTCGTCAGCGCCTCCTCCGCCCTCCCCGAGGTCGTCGGGACAGCCGGTGCCTCGGCCGTGGACACCCCGGGCGCCTTCGCCTCCGCCGCGCGCGGGCTGCTCGCCCTCCCGGAGCGCACCCGCCGCGAGGCGGCACGCGCGCGTGCCGAGGTGTTCACCTGGGACCGTGCCGTCGCCGCCTTCCTCCGCGCCCACGACGCCACCGCCCCGGCGACCGCGCCCCGCCTGTCCGAGGGGGTGCGCGGATGACACCGGACCAGGGGCCCGCCGCGGTCGCCGTGGCGCCGCCGCCCGCACCTTCCCCCTCGCCGGCTCTCGCGCCCCCGCCCGCGCGCGTACCTCCGTCCCGGCAGGTTCCCGGACCCGACGACGGCGCTTCCCACGCTGCCGTACCCGCTCCCGCCCGCCCCCTCCGGTTCGCCGTGCTCGGGGACTCGCTCAGCGAGGGCGTCGGGGACCGGGTGGACGGGGCCTGGCGGGGCTGGGCACCGCTCCTCGCCGACGGGCTCGCCGCCGACGGCCGGGAGACGGTCCTCCTGAACCTCGCCGTCAGCGGGGCCCTCTGCGGCGACGTCGCCGAACGCCAGGCGCCCCGCGCCCTCGCCTTCGGCCCGCACCTCGCCTCCGTCGTCGTCGGCGTCAACGACACCCTGCGCCACGGCTTCGACATCGGGACCGTCGCCCGCCACCTGAACCGGGTCTGCGCCGACCTGGACGCCGCCGGAGCCGTCCTCCTCACCGCGTGCCTGCCCGACCCCGGCCGGATGCTCGGTCTGCCGCCGCCGCTGGCCCGCCCGCTCGCCCGGCGCCAGCGCTCCGTGAACGCCGTCGTGCACGCCCTCTCCGTCCGGTACGGGGCCGTCCACCTGCATCTCGCCGACGAGGCCTGGACCCGGGACCGCGCCCTGTGGAGCGCCGACCGGCTCCACCCCGGCGAGCGCGGCCACCGGGCCGTCGCCGAGGGCTTCCACCGCCTCCTCGCGGAGCGGGGACTCGCCCACGGCGCACCCCCCGAGCGCGAGCCCGTCCAACCGCCCCCGACGCGCGCGGAGGCGGCGCTGTGGCTCGCCACCGCCGGCACCGGCTGGATCCTCCGGCGCAGCCGCGACCTGCTCCCGCAGCTCCTGCTGCTCGCCGCCGCCGAGCTGCGGCACTGGGCGGACGGCACCGGCACCGTCCCGCTCGACACCCGCGCCGAGAACGCCCTCGCCGCCGCGCTCGCGGCCACAATGGGGAGATGAACGGGCGCTGGGAGTTCTGGATCGACCGGGGCGGCACCTTCACCGACATCGTGGGAAGGCGGCCCGACGGGCGGCTCGTCACCCGCAAACTGCTCTCCCACGACCCGTCCCGCCGCGCCGACGCGGCCGTCGCCGGAATCCGTCTCCTCCTCGGCCTCGGGCCCGACGCCCCCGTCCCCGCCGACCGGATCGCCGTCGTCAAGATGGGCACCACCGTCGCCACCAACGCGCTCCTGGAGCGGCGCGGCGAGCCGACCCTCCTCCTCGTCACCGAGGGCTTCCGGGACGCCCTGCGCATCGCCTACCAGAACCGTCCCCGGCTCTTCGACCGGCACATCGTGCTCCCCGAAGCGGTCTACGCGCGCGTGGCCGAGGTACCCGAGCGCGTCGACGCCCGCGGGCGGGTCGTCCGGCCCCTGGACGAGCCCGCCGTCGCCGAGGCGCTGGCCGCCGCCCACCGCGACGGGCTCCGCTCCGCGGCCGTGGTCCTCCTGCACGGGTACCGCCACCCGGACCACGAGGCCAGGGTCGCGGCCCTCGCCGCCGCCGCGGGCTTCACCCAGGTCAGCAGCTCGCACGAGGTCAGCCCGCTCATCAAGCTCGTCCCGCGCGGGGACACCACCGTCGTCGACGCCTATCTGTCACCGATCCTGCGCCGCTACGTCGACGAGGTGGCCCGCGAACTCGCCGGGGTCCGACTCATGTTCATGCAGTCCAACGGCGGACTGCGGGAGGCCGCCCACTTCCGGGGCAAGGACGCCGTCCTGTCCGGTCCGGCCGGCGGTGTCGTGGGCATGGTGCGCACCTCCGCGCAGGCGGGGCACGACCGGGTCATCGGCTTCGACATGGGAGGCACCTCGACCGACGTGTCGCACTACGCCGGGGTCTTCGAGCGGGAACTCGGCACCCAGGTCGCCGGGGTGCGGATGCGGGCGCCGATGATGAGCATCCACACCGTCGCGGCGGGCGGCGGATCGGTCCTCCACTACGACGGGCGCCGCTACCGGGTGGGCCCCGACTCGGCGGGCGCCGTTCCCGGGCCCGCCTGTTACCGCCGGAGCGGACCGCTCACCGTCACCGACGCCAACGTCATGCTCGGCCGCGTCCAGCCCGCCCATTTCCCCGCCGTGTTCGGCGAGGACGGCGACTTGCCCCTGGACGCCGCCGTCGTACGGGAACGGTTCACGGCCCTCGCCGAGGAGGTCGGGGGCGACCGCACCCCCGAGGAGGTCGCCGCGGGGTTCCTGGAGATCGCCGTCCTCAACATGGCCAACGCTGTCAGGAAGATCTCCGTCCAGCGCGGACACGACGTCACCCGGTACGCCCTCACCAGCTTCGGCGGCGCCGGCGGGCAGCACGCCTGTGCCGTGGCCGACGCCCTGGGCGTCGACACCGTGCTCGTACCGCCGCTGGCCGGTGTCCTCTCCGCGTACGGCATCGGGCTCGCCGACGCCACCGCGATGCGGGAGCGGTCCGTCGAGGCCGAACTCGACGAGCCCGGCACCCACGCGCGCGTGACGGCCCTGTGCGAGGAACTCGCCGAGCGGACACGCGAGGAGCTGCGCGCCGACGGTCTGCCGGACCGGGCGATCACCACGCACGCGCGCGTACTCCTGCGTTACGCCGGAACGGACGCGAGCCTGCCGATCGACCTCGCTCCCACGAAACAACTGAAAACCGAGTTCACAGCCGCACATCGTGCGCGGTACGCGTTCACCCTGGACCGGCCGCTCGTCGTCGAGGCCGTCACCATGGAAGCCGTCGGCCGCGCCGGCCCGCACGGCCCCGTCCACATCGAGCCGACGGCACCGGACGGACGGCCGCCCTACGGCTCAGGACCGCCCCGCGGCCCACGACCGCCCCGCGCCACCGTCCGGATGCACAGTGCCGGCACGCCCCACGACGCCCCCCTCCACCGCCGGGACGACCTGCGGCCCGGTGACACCGTGGACGGGCCCGCCCTCCTCACCGAGGCCGACGCCACCACCGTCGTCGACAGCGGCTGGCGGGCCACCGCCAGCGACACCGGACACCTCCTCCTGCGCCGTGTCACCCCCCGCCCCGCGCGCGTCGCGGCCGGAACGGACGTGGACCCGGTCCTCCTTGAGGTCTTCAACAACCTCTTCATGGCCATCGCCGAGCAGATGGGCGTCCGCCTGGAGAACACCGCCCAGTCCGTCAACATCAAGGAACGCCTCGACTTCTCCTGCGCGCTCTTCGACGCCGAGGGCAACCTCATCGCCAACGCGCCCCACATCCCCGTCCACCTCGGCTCCATGGGCGAATCCATCAAGGAGGTACTGCGCCGGCGCGGCGCCGACCTGCGTCCCGGCGACGTCTACGCGATCAACGACCCCTACCACGGCGGCACCCATCTGCCCGATGTCACCGTCGTGACCCCGGTGTTCGACGACACCGGGGACGAACTCCGCTTCCTGGTCGCCTCACGCGGCCACCACGCCGAGATCGGCGGGATCACCCCCGGCTCCATGCCCGCCTTCAGCCGCACCGTCGACGAGGAAGGCGTCCTCTTCGACAACTGGCTCCTCGTACGGGACGGCCGACTGCGCGAGGCCGAGACCCGCGCCCTGCTCACCGGCGCCCGGCACCCCTCCCGCGCCCCCGACACGAACCTCGCCGACCTGCGCGCCCAGATCGCCGCCAACGAGAAGGGCATCGAGGAACTGCGCCGGACCGTGGACGAGTTCGGGCTCGACGTCGTCCGGGCCTACATGCGGCACGTCCGCGCCAACGCCGAGGAGTCCGTACGCCGGCTCGTCGCCCGCCTGGACGACGGCGCCTACCGCTACGAGACCGACGGCGGCGCGGTCGTCCGGGTCGCCGTCCGCGTCGACCGAGAACGGCGCTCCGCCGTCCTCGACTTCACCGGCACCTCGCCCCAGCTCCCCGGCAACGCCAACGCGCCCACGGCCGTCGTCACGGCCGCCGTCCTGTACGTCTTCCGCACCCTCGTCGACGAGGACATCCCGCTCAACAGCGGCTGCCTGGAACCGCTGGAGATCCGCGTCCCGCCCGGCTCCATGCTCGCGCCCGAGCACCCCGCCGCCACCGTCGCCGGGAACGTCGAGACCTCCCAGGCCGTCACCGGGGCCCTCTACGCCGCCCTCGGCGTCCAGGCCGAGGGCTCCGGCACCATGAACAACGTCACCTTCGGCAACGCGCGCGTGCAGTACTACGAGACCGTCGCCAGCGGCTCGGGCGCGGGGGACGGCTTCGACGGCGCCGACGCCGTCCAGACCCACATGACCAACTCCCGGCTCACCGACCCCGAGATCCTGGAATGGCGCCACCCGGTGCGGGTCGACTCCTTCGCGGTACGGGAGGACGGCGGCGGGCACGGGCGCTGGCACGGCGGACACGGGGTGGAGCGCCGCATCCGCTTCCTGGAACCCATGACCGTGGCCCTCCTCACCGGACACCGCAGGGTCCCCCCGTACGGCATGGCGGGCGGCGAACCCGGCGCCCTCGGCGAGAACCTGGTGGAACGCGCCGACGGCACGGTGGAACACCTCGGCGGCTCCGCCACCACCGAGGTGGGCCCCGACGACGTCCTCGTCCTGCGCACCCCCGGCGGCGGAGGCTACGGCCCGCCGACTCCGGAGGACGTCAGCGCACCGGAGTGAACCGGACCGGCGTCCCCGGCACCGCCTGCGCCACCGTCCCCAGATCGGATTCACGCACCACCCCGATCACCGGATAGCCGCCCGTCGTCGGATGGTCCGCGAGGAACACCAGCGGGCGCCCGTCCGGCGGCACCTGGACCGCGCCGAGGACCATGCCCTCGCTCGCCAGTTCTCCCGGAACGGCCCGCTCGAGGGCGGGTCCCTCAAGGCGCAGCCCGATGCGGTTGCTCGCCGGGGACACCCGGTACGCGCGCGTGGCGAAGGTGCGGAGCGCCGCGCCGGTGAACCAGTCGTCACGGGGCCCGAACCGCACCCGGAGGACGAGCGCGTCCGGCGGCCCCGGCCAGGGCGGCACGTCGACCGGCGGCGGCCCGGCAGGAACCGGCCCCAACGGCAGCACCGCCTCCGACACCAGCGGCGCCGGACCCAGGCCGGACAACAGGTCGGTGGAACGGCTGCCGAGCACCGGCTCGACGTCGATCCCCCCGCCGAACGCCACGTACGCGCGCAGGCCGCGTACCGCCGCGCCGATGTCCAGGACCGACCCGGCACCCACCCGGACCGAGGCGCCCCAGGCGGCCGGGCGCCCGTCGACCCGGACCGGACAGGGCGCCCCGCCCACCGCCACCGTCACCGCACAGCGCGGCCGCAGGGCACAGCCGTCGACCGTGGTCTCCAGGACGGCCGCCGTCCCGGGATTGCCGACCAGCCGGTTGACGAGCCGAACGGCCGCCGGGTCGAGGGCCCCGGAACGGGGCACGCCGAGGTGTGCGTACCCGCCGCGCCCCAGGTCCTGGACCGTGGTCAGCGCTCCGGCCCGCACGACGGCGACGGCCCGGTCGCTCATCGCCCGCCCTCCGCCCCGGAATCCGGGACAGGTCGCCCCCGCCCCGGGAGATCCGCGTCCGTGAACCGGACGCGGGTGCCGGGGGAGAGGAGCGCGGCCGGTTCCCGGCCGGTGTCCCACAGCACCGCGTCCGTGGTGCCGATCAGCTGCCAGCCACCGGGGGAGGAACGCGGGTACACGCCTGTGTACGGCCCCGCCAGAGCGACCGATCCGGCCGGGACCGCGGTGCGCGGAGTGGCCCGGCGCGGCACCTCGTACCGCGCGTCGAGGCCCGTCAGATAGCCGAAGCCCGGGGCGAAGCCACAGAAGGCGACGCGGAACTCGGCCGCCGTGTGGATGCGTACCGCCGCCTCGACGGACACCCCCCACCGCGCGGCCACCCCCGGCAGGTCCGGGCCGTCGTAGCGGACCGGTATCCCGACGGCCTCGCCCACGCGCGCGTGCGGCGGCCCCGGCTCCCAGCCGGCGATCTCCGCCGCGAGCCGTTCCGGGTCCGCCACCCCGTCGAGCAGGACCGTCCGCGCCGCCGGCACGATCTCCCGTACGGCGGGCAGGGTGCCGTCGGCCCGGCGCCGCAGCAGCTCGGCGTGGAACGCCTCCGCCTCCTCGCCACCGCTCAGCTCCACCAGCAGCGCCCGCTCGCCCACCCGCAGCACGCGCACGGCGGGGGCCGTCACGCGAAGGCCTCCACCCGTACCCCGGAGGCCTCCAGGCGCTCCCGCACCCGGCGGGCGAGGTCCACCGCTCCCGGGGTGTCGCCGTGCAGGCACAGCGACCGGGCCCGGACGGCGACGGAGCTCCCGCAGTGGGCCGTGACCACCCCGAACCGGGCCATGGCCACCGACCGCTCCACGACCGCCTCGGGGTCGCTGACGACCGCGCCGGGTTCCCCGCGCGGCAGCAGGGAGCCGTCCGCGCGGTAGGCCCGGTCGCCGAAGGCCTCGGGCACGACCGGAAGCCCGGCGGCCGTCGCCGCCTCGTGCAGCCGCGAACCCGGCAGCCCCAGGACGGGCAGGGTCCGGTCCGCGAGCAGGACGCCCTCGACAACGGCCGCGGCCTGCTCCTCGTCGCGGACCACCCGGTTGTAGAGCGCGCCGTGCGGCTTCACGTACGCCACGCGCGCGCCCGCCGCGCGGGCGAACACCTCCAGGGCGCCGATCTGGTACGCCACCTCGGCCGCGAGTTCCGCCGCCGGGACGTCCATGGAACGCCGCCCGAAGCCCGCCAGGTCGCGGTACGAGACCTGGGCCCCGATGCGGACCCCCCGCTCGGCCGCGAGTTCGCACACGCGCCGCATGGTGGCCGCGTCCCCGGCGTGGAAGCCGCAGGCCACATTGGCGCTGGTCACGACGGACAGGAGCTGCTCGTCGTCGGTGAGCGTCCAACGGCCGAAGCCCTCACCGAGATCGGCGTTGAGGTCGACCGGGACCCCTTGCCCGACGGTGTCCGGGCTCGCGGCGGGGGGCGTGCGCAGCATCTGCACCTCGCAGGGGGAGGAGGGAGTGCCGGGGCGGCACGGGGACCGTACGGTGCCGTCAACGTAGAGGATCGTTGAACGATCCGACAAGACGGCGGTTGTCAGGCTCCGGGCCGTGCGGTTGACTCGCCGCGCACGTCGTGGGGACGGGAGCCGCCGTCACGGGCGCCGTGCGGGACGAATACGAGAGGGAGAGCCGTGGCATCGAGCGAGGCCGGGGACCTGGCCGAGGACCGTGCGCTGCTCGGACGCACCAGCACCGCGGAGCGGGTCGCGGACATCCTGCGGACCCGGGTCGCGGAGGGGTACTTCCCGCCCGGCACCCGGCTCTCCGAGGACAGCATCGGCGGCGCCCTCGGCGTCTCCCGCAACACCCTGCGCGAGGCGTTCCGGCTCCTCACCCATGAACGGCTGCTCGTCCACGAACTCAACCGGGGGGTCTTCGTCCGGGTCCTGACCGCCGACGACGTGGACGACATCTACCGCACGCGGAGGCTCGTCGAGTGCGCCGTCGTGCGCGGCCTCGGGCAGCCGCCGTACCCCCTCGACCGTCTCGCCGCCGCCGTCCTGGCCGGCGAGACCGCCGCCCACGCGGGCGCGTGGCGGAGGGTTTCCACGGCCAACATCCACTTCCACCGCGAACTCGTCGCGCTCGCCGGCAGCGCCCGCACCGACGAACTGATGCGGGGCGTCCTCGCCGAGCTCCGCCTCGCCTTCCACGTCGTCGGCGACCCGCGCGTGCTCCACGAGCCCTACCTCGCCCGCAACCGCGAGATCCTGGACGCGCTGCGCGCCGGCGAACGGACCACCGCCGAACGCCTCCTCGCCCGCTACCTCGACGACTCCCGCACCGGCGTCGCCGCCGCGTACGCCGGGGCGGTCGACAAACCGGCGGGCCGGGCGGGCTGACCCGGAGGGCCTCGCCCGAGTCGCCCTCGGGCAGCGCTCCGGGTCACGGCCGGGGACCTCGCCGGGGTCTCCGACGGGTCTCCGTCGGGCCCCTCCGGACCCGTGCCGGACCGCGTCCGGACCTGCTCCCGACACCCTCCGTGCCCCCTCCTGGAGTCCGGTCGCATCTGCGCCGTTTCGACCGTTGTCAGTTCGAGGACCTAATCTGTGCACCGTGACTTCGCCTGCCTCGACGGACCTCGCTCCGCCCCAGCTCAGCGCGGGGCCGCGGCCCGCGCAGGGTCCGGCCGCCGACGAAGGGCTCGCGCGGCGCCTCCGCGCGCTCGCGTGCACCGCCCCGCTCCACGACCTCGACGCCCGCAAGGCGAACCTGGCCGGCGAGTACACGGTCTACGCGATGGCCGAGGTGGCCCTCTCCGCGATCGACCTGATCACGCTGAACATGGACTTCGACACCGGCGCCGACCACGAGCAGATCGTCGCCCGCCTGCTGCCCCGCGTCGCCGCCCAGGCCCCCACCCGCCCCGCCGCCGAGCACGAGCGCGTGGCCCGCTGGGTCCTGGAGAACCTGATCAACGTCGGCAGCGTCGACCGGGGCTTCCGCGCCGTCTACGGCACCTTCGGGACCGACGGCGTGTACGTCCGCAGGGACTACGACTTCAAGCTCATCGAGGAGGTCCCGGGGTACGGCGGCGGGGTGTACCTCCGGACGACCGACGAAGCGGTCAACGTCCTCGTCGGCGCCCTCGACACCGACGTGACCAGCGCCCAGATCGCCGCCGAGGTGAAGCTGGAGGTCCTCATCAACCGGGGCCGCCTCGCCGACGCGCAGCTCGCCGCCGAGCAGGCCAGGTACCGGACCGTGCAGTACGCCGAGACGCTCCGCAAGACCCTGGAGGCCACCCGGCGCAACGTGCGCGCGGTGGACTGGCTGAACTCCGTGCCCGACATGATCGCCGAGGCGCTCGACCACGTCGCCGACCGCTACCGGCACGAGAACGCCATCCTCACCAACATCCGCCGGGCCCGTGACGAGGCCGAGGCCGCGTCCGACGCGAAGACGGCCGAGCACAAGCGGCGTGCCGCCGAGCTCGTCGACATAGTGAAGGACTGCATCCGGCGCCACACCCAGCTCCAGTCCCGCCTGCTGGACGCCGGACCCCTGTTCCGCGCCGAGCAGGACCGGCAGGCGTTCGCCGCGCCCACCACGTACACGGGACTCGACCTGTACGGGCAGCTCGTCGCGCCGACCCTGCCGCTCCCCGTGGAGCAGGCCGCCCGGGTCACCGACGCCTTCTTCGCCAAGGGCACCGGACTGCGCACCCCCGCCTCCGTCCGCCTCGGCGACCTCGTCGACCTGCTCCTCACCCCGCCCGTGGAGCGCGAGCACCTCGGCGCCGAGATGCCCGAGCCCGACCTCATCGCGACCCCCGACGACTCCCGCTTCAGCGAGGAGCAGCTCGCGAGCGCCCTGCGCCTGCTCGACCTGGAGCACGACGCCCCGCGCCGCCTCTCCGGACTCCTCGCGGAGGCCCGCGGCCTCGACGCCGACCTGCCGTACCTCGTCGCCCTGCTCGCCGTCCACGCGGCGAGCCCGCCGGTCGGCACGGCCTACCGGCAGGGCGAGGAGCGCCTGCTGTTCGCCGTCGACGACGGCACCCCGCTCGACGACCCCGAGTTCGGCGGCGCCGACCTCATCGTCGGTACGGCCCTGCTCGACGCGGTGGGCATGGCCGCGGACCGCACGGAGGCCTCGTGACCCTCGTCCCGACGACCGTGGCGGCGGACCCGACGGAAGCCGGCCCACGCGCGACCACGGCCGCCCCGGCCCCCCGCACCACGGCGGACCCGCACCCCGAACCGTCGCCGTCCGCTGCGGAGCCCCCGGCACCTGGGCAGACGCCGTCAGCCGAGGAGAGCCCCGCGCCCGAACCGCAGCGCGTGACCGTCCCCAGGCCCACGCGCACGCGTGCACCGATGCCCGAGCCCGAGCCCGAGCCCGAGCCCGAGCCCGAGCCCGAGCCCGAGCCCGAGCGAGTGTCGGACCACGCGCCCGTACCGACCCCCGAAGCGCCGGTGACGCCGGAGGCCGGGCCCGAGGCGACCCCCGTGCTCGCACAGGAGCCCGCGCCCACCCCCGTACCGACGCAGGCGCCCCCGCCCACCCCGGTACCGACGTCCGGGGCCGAGACCTCCGCCCCCACCCCCGGCCCCCGTCTCCACCCGGTCCTCGTCGACCCCCCCGCCCCGGCCGCCACCGGCGACGTCCTGCCCCGGCCTGCCGTGCCCGGTGGTCCGCCGCGGTTCGGCGTCGTGGCCGTGCCCGGGCCGGCCCGCGCGGTGCCCGCCCGGCGGCGCGGCCTCCCGTCCGTCCGCGCCGTGCGTCTCACGGACGGACCGGCGGAGCCCGTCGAGCGCCCCGCGCCGACGACCGTCACCCCGGTCCCGCTGCCCGTCCACGGCCCCGTACCGGCCCCCACGTCACCCCCGAAACCCGCGTCACCCCCGACCCCGTCACCGACCGAGAGCCGTACCGAGGAGCCCCAGCCGTGAGCGAAACCCACGCCGAGTACACCGACGCGTGGGGCGAGCCGGAGCCCCCGGCCGCCTCCCCGAGCGGCACCTCCACCGCGCCCGCCGTGACCCCCGCCGACGCGTCCGACGCCGCCCGGCTCGTCTCCTTCGGGCTCCAGCCCAAGCTGCTCCCGGCCCGCGACGCCGAGTACGGCGAACTGCTCCGCCGCTACCGCGAGGACCCCGCCTTCGCGCGCCTGGCCGACGCCGTCGCCACCGGGCTCGGCCTGGTGGTCCTGGAGGTCTCCCCGCGCGCGGGGATGGCCGTGACGGCGGGCGAGGACTCCGTCTTCGCCGTCCGGATGGGCGACTACGCGCGCCGTGCGTCCACCGACTCCGCCGACCGGTTCCTGCACGGCCTGGCCCACCTGGCCGTCGCGGCCATGGCGTTCCCCCGCCCCGAGGACCTCGCGGACGACGCGTACATCGGGCGCCTCACCGTCAACGGCGTCGACGCGTTCGTACGCCAGGCCTGTCTGCGGCTCGAACAGCGCGCGGAGGAGCAGGGTGAGAACACCGACCCCGCCTCCGACGCCCCCGGCCTGGAGGCCGCCTGGCGGATCTACGCCCGCCGCAGCGCGACCGGCGCCACCAAGGACGCCCGCCGCCTCGCCGGGTCGACGACCGGCATCGTCGGCAAGGCGGCCGCCTTCCTCACCGACTCCGGCTTCCTCCAGCGCACCGGCGACGAGGGCGGCGGCTCCTACCGCACCACCGCCCGCTACCAGCTCCAGGTCCGTGACATGGCCGGCTCCGCCGCCATGGCCGAACTGCTCGAACTCGGCGTCGTCCCCGTCAGCGACGGCTCCGCGACCCTCCTTCCGCCGCCCGAGGGCGACGACCTGGAACTCGCGGCCGACGCCGGCCTGCCCTTCCACCCGTAACACCCGCGCACCACCCGAACGAGACGACGAGAGTCCGCCGCATGTACGAGCTGTCCCGGGTCCGCCTCTACTCCATCGGTCCCGCCGGTGCGCGCTACGCCGACACCGTCCTGGACCTGCGCGGGGTCGGCGCGCCCGTGCCCCACCCCGCCCCCACCCAGGCGGAGTTCTTCGAGGAGGAGCCGGTCGGCCCGCCGCGCCGCCCCGCCCCCGCGGGCGTGCTCTTCCTGGAGAACGGCGGCGGCAAGTCCGTTCTCCTCAAGCTGATCTTCTCGGTCATGCTCCCCGGCCACCGCAACACCCTCGGCGGCGCCAGCTCCGGCGTGCTCCGCAAGTTCCTCCTCGCGGACGACTGCGGACACGTCGCCCTGGAGTGGCAGCACACCCTCACCGGCGAGCTCGTCGTCGTCGGCAAGGCCAGCGAGTGGCGCGGCCGGCAGGTCTCCTCCGACCCGCGGAAGTTCGCCGAGGCCTGGTACTCCTTCCGCCCCGGCCCCGGACTGAGCCTGGACAACCTCCCCGTCGCCGAGGCGACCTCCGTACGCCCGCCCGTGGAGGGCGCCTCCGGGGCGACCGGCCGACGCCGCACCATGAAGGGCTTCCGTGACGCGATCACGGAGGCCGGCAAGGCGTACCCGCACCTGGAGGTCTACTGGGAGGAGATCCACGACCGCTGGAACGAGCACCTCGGCGAGCTGGGCCTCGACCCCGAACTCTTCCGCTACCAGCGCGAGATGAACGCCGACGAGGGCGAGGCCGCCGGCCTCTTCGCGGTCAAGAAGGACTCCGACTTCACCGACCTGCTGCTGCGCGCGGTCACCGACACCCGGGACACCGACGGCCTCGCCGACCTCGTCGGCGGCTTCGGCAACAAGCTGGGCCGCCGCGCCGAGCTGACCGCCGAGCGCGAGTTCACTGCCGGTTCGGTCGACCTGCTCAACCGGATCGTCGAGGCGGCCGGGACTCGCTCCCAGGCACGCGAGATCCACACGGCGGCCGAGCGCCGCACCCGTACCCTGGCTCGCCGGCTCTCCGCCCGCGCCGCCGTGGAGCGGGCGCGCGGGGCCGAACTCGCCCAGCAGGTCACCTCCGCCGCCCACGCCGTCGCCGAGGCCGAGACCGCGCGCGGGCGCGGCGCCCTCATCGCCGCCGAACTCGCCTACCGGCACGCCTCCCTGGCCCTGGCCGTCGCCGAGAAGGGCGCCGCCTCCCAGCGCCGCGAACTCACCGACGCCCGCACGATGCACTCCGCCTGGCAGGCCGCCGAGGTCGTGCTCCGGCACCGCGCCGCCGGCGACCGCTCCGCGCGCGTGGCCGCCGCCATCCGCGAGGCCGAGCGGGACGCCGCACCGGCCCTCGCCGCCCGCGCCGAGGCCGCCGCCGATCTCGTACGGGCCCTGGCCGCGGCCGCCGAGGAGGGCGAGCGCCACGCCGCCGAGGAGGAGGAGCGCTCCACCGCCCTCCAGGAGGTCGGCGAGACCGCCCACCGGGACGCCACGGCCGCCGCGACCGAGGCCCAGCGGGCCCGCAGCGAGGCCGGGCACCTGCGCCAGCGGCTCGCCGAGGTCGAGCAGGAGACCGCCGAGGCGGTACGGGCGGGCTGGCTCGACGACACCGCGCCCGACGCCGACCCGGCCCGCGCCGCCCTCGCGGCGAGCGACGCCGAGAAGACCGCGGTCGCCGCCTGGGACACCGCCCGCGACGCCGCCCGAGCGGCCGCGGACCGGGCGCGTGAGGCCGCGGGCGCCGAGTCCCGCGCCGAACTCGCGGCCGCCCGCGCCGCGGACGCGGCCGAGGCCGCGGGGAACGCCTACGACGCGGAGCGCAGGGCCGCCGAGTTCCTCGCCGGCGAGGAACGGCTCGCCGAACTCCTGAGCCTCCCGGCCGGCGGCTCGCCCCTCCCCGGGCAGCGCGCGGCCGCCGCCCCGGGTGCCGAGTCCGACGCCGAGGACGCGCCCGAGGAGGACGCGGGGCCTGGCTCCGCCGCCCAGGGCCCGCTCACCGTCACCGAGTTCGACCGGTACGCCGACGACCTGCGCGGCATGCTCGACCAGGCCGTCACCTCCGCCGAGCGCCAGCTCTTCGAACTGCGCACGGCCGCCGCCGACGACTCCCGCATCCTCGGCGCCCTCGGCGACGGCGGCCTGCTGCCGCCGGGCCCCGACGTCCTCGCCACCGTCGAGTACCTCGGCGAGCACGGCATCCCGGCCCTCCCCGGCTGGCGCTACCTCGCGCAGGCCGTGGACCCGGCCGACCACGCCCGCGTCCTCGCCGCGCGCCCCGAGCTCGTCGACGGCGTCGTGATCACCGACCCCGTCTCGTACGGGCGCGCCCGCGAGGTCCTCGGCGGCGCCGCCCTGCTGCCCCGCTCCGCCGTCGCCGTCGGCACCGCCGCCGCGCTCCTCGCGCCCGTGCCCCCGCAGGACCCGGCGGACGACACCGGCGTCTTCCTCGTCCCGCCGAACCCGGCCATGCACGACGAGCACGCCGCCGACGAGGAACGCCACGCCCTGCGCGCGCGTGCCACCGCCCGCGACGAGGAGATCCGCTCCCTCGCCGCCCGGCTCGCCGGAGACCGATCCCTCGCCTCCCGCATCGGCGCCTGGCGCGCCGACTGCCCGCCGGGCATGCTCGCCGAGCTCGCCGCCGTCGCCACGACCGCCCGCGAGACCGCGGAGGCCGCCGCCGCGACCCTGGACGAAGCCCGCTCGGCACGTACGGAGGCCGACGAGGCCGCCGCCGAAGCCGCCCAGGTACGGGACGAGCGCCAGGAGGCCGCCCAGCGTGCCCGCCGGGTCGCCGACGCCCTCGCGGGCCTGGCGTTCCGGCTGCGCGAGCGGTCCGCCTGGCAGGCCAAGCTCCGTGAACTCGCGGACGACGCCACCGAGGCCGAGGCCCGCGCCCAGACCTGTCTGGAACGCGCGCGTGCCGCCGACGAGGACCGCCGCGCGACCCAGCGCTCCGCCGACGACGCCCACCGCACCGCCCGCGCCCTGCGGGCCGAGCGGGCCGAGATCGCCGGCGCCCCCGACACCCTCCCGGAGGAGGACGCCGCAGCCCCGCGCGCCGCGCTCCCCACCCTGCGCGAGGCCTACCGGGCCGCGTCCCAGCTGTACGAGAAGGTCGGCGTCGGCGCCGACCTGCGCGCCGAGCAGGCCCGCGCCGAGAGCGACGAGTCCGCCGCCGTGGCCGAGCTGGACCGGCTCACCAACAAGGTCCGCACCCGCGCCGAACAGCTCCTGGAGTCCACCGACGGCGCCGACGGCCCGTCCCGGCAGGCGGCGGCGGCCCGCGCCGAGGCCCTGGTCCAGATGCTGGAGACCCGCGCGTCCGAGGCGAGCGAGAAGCTCGGCCGGCTGCGCGGCGAGGCCGAACGGCTCGCACCCGAGGACGGCGGGGCGCACACCGAACTGCCCGAGGACCAGGTCCCCGCCGACGCCGAGCGCGCGCAGGCCCTGCTCCGTACCGCCACCACCGCACTCGCCGCCCGCACCGACGCCCTGGAGGCGGCCCGCGCCGCCCACGCCGGACTCCTGCGGGACCACCGGGCCGCCGAGGACGCCGCCGGCGGCTTCGACGAGACGGCCGCCCTCCTGCGCGACCTGCTCCGCGACCACACGGACGAGGAGCGGGAGGAGACCGAGGCCTACCCCGGGACGCTGGAGGAGGCCCGTACGACGGCCTCCGAGACCCGCCGCACACTGCGCGGCTGCACGGCCGAGCTGTCCTCCGCCGACGCCGCCGTGCGCGAGGCCAGCGACATCCTCGTACGGCACGCCAACTCCACCCGCTACGAGCAGGTGCGCACCCCGGCCCGCCAGCAGATCCGCGAACTCCCGGCGTCCGCGCTGCCCGAGAACGCCGCCAAGTGGGCCGAGGCCTTCGCACCCCGGCTGCGGGTCCTCACCGACGAGCTGGAACAACTGGAACGCAACCGGGACTCGATCGTGGACCGGCTGCGCGGTCTCGTGGAGTCCTCGCTCGCCACGCTCCGCTCCGCCCAGCGGCTCTCCCGGCTCCCCGAGGGCCTCGGCGAGTGGTCCGGACAGGAGTTCCTGCGGATCCGCTTCGAGGAGCCCGATCAGGCCACCCTCGCCGAGCGGCTCGGCGAGGTCGTCG
Organism: Streptomyces sp. Root1304; assembly: GCF_001426405.1. Classification (GTDB taxonomy): domain Bacteria; phylum Actinomycetota; class Actinomycetes; order Streptomycetales; family Streptomycetaceae; genus Streptomyces. The sequence goes on from NZ_LMEP01000025.1 coordinate 557,094, forward strand.
ACGAGGCCACCCGCGCGGCCGTCAAGAAGAACTCCGACCTGCGCCGCGACGGCATGTCCCTGCTGCTGCGCGGTGTGCAGGCGGCGCTCGAACCCAAGGGCGTCTCCGTGGAGATCCTCAAGCCGGACGCGGTGCTGCGCGCCGAGCGGGTTCCCGTCGGGCAGATGGGCGACGTCTTCTCCGGCGGCCAGCTGCTCACCGCGGCCATCGCCCTGTACTGCACGATGGCGGCGCTGCGCTCCAACGACCGGGGCCGCGACAAGCACCGGCACGCGGGCACGTTGTTCCTCGACAACCCGATCGGCCGCGCCAACGCCACGTACCTCCTGGAGCTCCAGCGGGCCGTGTCGGACGCGCTGGGCGTCCAGCTGCTGTACACGACCGGCCTGTTCGACACGACGGCGCTGGCCGAGTTCCCGCTGGTGATCCGGCTCCGGAACGACGCGGACCTGCGGGCCGGCCTGAAGTACATCAGCGTGGAGGAGCACCTGCGTCCGGGTCTGCCGCAGTCCGGCGGCGAGGGCGAGGCGATCCACGGCGAGATCACGGCGACGCGGATGTTCCGCCGCCACGCGTCCGACGAGCCGGTGTCGGCGCAGGCGCCGGGGGACTCCCGCTAGCGGGACGGCGAGCGCTGTCAAAGGCGAGCGGCCCGGCCCCCGTGAAGGGTGCCGGGCCGCTCGCTGTTTCCTTGCTGCTTCTTGCTCCTGATCCCGCTGCCGCCACCGCCGTTTCGGCCGGCGCTGCCTCAGGCCGCCTCGGACAGCGGTGCCGTCTCCGTCCGGTCCGCCCCGCGCTTGGCGCGCAGCGGCTGACGTGCGGTGCTGCTCGGCTCGGACACGACGCCGTTGCGCTGACGCCACACCTGACGGGTGATCCACACGTCGAGGACGCTCCAGGTGGCCACGACGGTCGAGGCGACCGCCGTGACGGTGATCGGGAACGCCAGCCAGGAGCCGGCGACACTGCTGAAGAAGGCCACCACGGCCTGGATCAGCGTCACCGATGTGATGATCACCGCGCGCACCGCGGCGTTGCGCACGGGGTCGGGCATCCGCTGGGTGCCCCGCTCGTCCTCCACCCACAACTGCCGGGTGGACCGCGCCTCGTGTTCCATTGTCCTGTCACTCCCCACCGCTGAACGACTCCAGGGGTGGCTGCCCGTCTTGAGCGCGTATACGCGGACAGAGCCCTCCCCGTACTTATTGACGCACGACGGAGGGAAAAGGTTTCGCCCGCCCCCGGGTGAACGGGTACGGAGCCGACCGGAACAAATAGTTCCAGCCATCTCGCCCAGGTGGGAGAAATGGCACACCATCAGGTGTCCTGCGCCACACTGGCCGATCCCAACTCCCCGAATACCAGGACATCTCATGATCAAGACTCACTCGACAGGCTGAAAATAGCCCGGACACGCCTTCGAGATGGCCTTGATGCAGTAGTAGGCTCGCGCCGCCGTTTGTTGAAACTCAAGGTTGACGCCGCGTGTTGACGCCGGACGTCACGAACGTGAAGGACCCCCGTGGCGCACGGGGGCCGAGCTGGGGGAGGCCATGCGCTTTCGCGGGAAGTCCATCCGCCGGAAGATCGTGGCGTTGCTGCTCGTACCGCTCGTCTCCCTCACCGGACTGTGGGGGTTCGCCACGGTCCTCACCGGCCGCGAGGCCGACCAGCTCCTCGACGTCCGCTACATCGTCGAGAAGGTCGGCTACCCCCTGGAGGACACCGCCCGGGTCATCCAGCTCGAACGCCGCCAGTCCCTCATCTACCTCGCCGACCCGCGGGGTTCCGAGGCCCTGGACTCCCTCCACGAGACCCGCGAGGCCACCGACCGGCAGATCGCCCGCATCCGCGCCAACGCCACCGACCCCGGCGTACGCGAGGAGATGCGGCCCGTCACCGCCCAACGACTGGCCTCCCTCCTCGAAGCGCTCGACGGCCTGGCCTCGCTGCGCCGCTCCGTGGAGAAGCGCGACATCGGCCGGATGCAGGCCCTCGACTTCTACAACCGTCTCGTCGACCCCTGCTACAGCTTCCTCATCACCCTCCACGCCCTCGAGAACGTGGAGATGGACAAGCAGGGCCGCGCCCTCGTCGGCATCACCCGCGCGCGTGAGCTGCTCTCCCGGGAGGACGCCCTCGTCCTCTCCGCGCTCGTCGCGGGCCGCGTGACCCGTCAGGAGATCCGCGCGATCTCCGACCTGGTCGCCAACCGCACCCAGTTCTACGAGGTCAACCTCGAACTCCTGCCCTCCAGCGAGCGCGACCACTTCGAGAAGTACTGGCGCAGCCCCGACACCCTGGCTCTGCGCACCGCCGAGAGCGCGATCATCGAAGAGGGGCCCACCGACAGCCCGAACGCCGTCACCGCCGCTTACTGGCAGGACCAGGCGGGGCCCGTTCTCGACGACCTCGCCCGGGAGAACACCGCCGCGGGCGACCGCTACCAGGACCGGGTCCAGCCCGCCGCGTACAGCGTCCTCCTGAAGGTCGGCGTCGCCGGCGTCCTCGGCTTCCTCGCCCTGCTCGCCTCGATCGTGATCTCCATGCGCATCGGCCGCGTCCTCGTCCGCGACCTGCGGCGCCTCCAGAAGGAGGCCCAGGAGGTCTCCGGCGTCCGCCTGCCCAGCGTGATGCGCAGGCTCGCCGCCGGCGAACAGGTCGACGTCGGCACCGAGGTGCCCCACCTGGCGTACGGGGAGGACGAGGTCGGCCAGGTCGGCCAGGCCCTCAACACCCTCCAGCGCGCCGCCGTCGAGGCCGCCGTCAAGCAGTCCGAACTGCGCCGCGGAGTCTCCGAGGTGTTCGTCAACCTCGCCCGCCGCAACCAGGTCCTGCTCCACCGCCAGCTCACCCTGCTCGACACCATGGAACGGCGCACGGAGGACACCGACGAGCTGGCCGACCTCTTCCGGCTCGACCACCTCACCACCCGCATGCGCCGCCACGCCGAGGGACTCGTCATCCTCTCCGGCGCCGCCCCGTCCCGCCAGTGGCGCAAGCCGGTCCAGCTCATGGACGTGGTCCGGGCCGCCGTCGCCGAGGTAGAGGACTACGAACGGATCGAGGTGCGCAGGCTCCCGCGCCTGGGTGTCGGCGGCCCCGCCGTCGCGGACCTCACCCACCTCATCGCGGAACTCCTCGAGAACGCCACGGTGTTCTCGCCCCCGCACACCGCCGTCCAGGTCCTCGGCGAGCGGGTCGCCAACGGCTTCACCCTGGAGATCCACGACCGCGGCCTCGGCATGAACCCCGACGCCCTGCTCGACGCCAACCTCCGGCTCGCCGAGACACCCGAGTTCGAGCTCTCGGACACCGACCGCCTCGGCCTCTTCGTGGTCAGCCGGCTCGCCCAGCGCCAGAACGTCCGGGTCTCGCTCCAGACCTCGCCGTACGGGGGGACCACCGCGGTCGTCTTCATCCCGGCCGCCCTGCTCACCGACGCGCCCGAGACCCAGGGCGCCGGATTCCGCCTGGACCGCAAGACCCTGGAGCGCACCGGCCCGGCCGGTGACGACGCGGCCGACACCGGTGTGCTGCCCAGCCGGCGCCCCGCGCTCGCCCGGGTCCCCGACGTCACCCGGACACCCGGTCCGCTCGACGGTCCCGTCGAACTCGAAGGGCCGGTCGACACCGAGGACTTCGACGTGCTCCTCGACCGCTCCGCGGACCTCCTCGACAGCGACAGCGAGCGCGGCGGCCTCTTCCGGCCCCGGAGCCGGCGCCGTTCCGGACTCGCGCCCGCCGAGGAGCAGCGGGACCGGGTCAGGGAGCGGACGGACGGCCCGGGCGAGGACGAGACCTCCGCCGACGGCGGGGTCCTCGGTCCCGTGCCGCTGCCGCGCCGCCGCACCCCGACGCTCGTCGTGGACCACGGCCGTCGCGTCGACGAGCCGGACCGCGACCACCACCTTCCCGACCGGGACCACCACCTCCCGGACCGGGACCGCGACCACCACCTCCCCGACCGGGACCAGCCCCCCGGCGGCCGGGCGCATCCCGCCCCGGGCCGGCTCACCGACGGGCCCGTGACCCCCAGGAGCACCGGACCCACCCTGGTGCCCGTACCGCCGGAGGCCTCGCTGCCGCCGGAGACCCCGCGGTCCCCGGAAGTCCGGCCGACGTCCGGGAGCGCCGTGCTCCCGGAGGGCCCCGAGCCGTTCGGCGGGCTGCCCCGCCGCGTCCGGCAGGCCAGCCTGGCACCGCAGCTGCGCGCCTCCGACGGCCCGGGCGACGGCGGTACGGGTACCCGCGCCGACGCCCGTACGAGCGGCGACGCGGACCCCGACTCCTTCGAACGCGACGCCGAGGAGGTACGCGCGCGCATGGCCGCCATGCAGCGCGGCTGGCAGCGCGGCCGCCGGCACAACGCCGCTCCGGACGAACCGACAGCACCAGGAACGACACCCGAGGGGGACGGTCGATGACCGCACCGAACGCCGCAGCACCCAGCACCACGTCCGGCCACGCACAGGGGAACGGCGAGCTGAACTGGCTCCTGGACGAGCTCGTCCAGCGCGTCGGCTCCATCCGGAAGGCCCTGGTGCTCTCCAGCGACGGCCTCCCCACCGGTGCCTCCCAGGACCTGACCCGCGAGGACGGCGAGCACCTGGCCGCCGTGGCCTCCGGCTTCCACAGCCTCGCCAAGGGCGTCGGCCGCCACTTCGAGGCCGGCAAGGTGCGGCAGACGGTCGTCGAGCTGGAGGACGCCTTCCTGTTCGTGACGGCGGCCGGTGACGGCAGCTGCCTGGCCGTGCTCGCGGACGCCGACTCCGACGTCGGCCAGGTCGCCTACGAGATGACGCTGATGGTGAAGCGGGTCGGGGCCCACCTCACGACGGCCCCCCGGTCCGGTCTGCCCTCGGGAGGGTGAGCGGGACGGTATGACTGACGCAGCCGAGCGGAACCAGCTGAACCAGGGCCACACCCCCGGCCACCACCACTGGTTCGACGACGAGGCCGGGCCGGTGGTCCGTCCGTACGCGATGACCCGCGGACGGACGAGCGCCGCCACCCGTCACCGACTCGACCTGATCGCGGTGGTGGTCCCCGAACCCGCCGCGGACGACCCCGGCCGGGACCAGTCGCTCTCCCCGGAACACGTGGAGATCGTCGAACGCTGCTCCGAGCAGCCCCAGTCGATCGCCGAGCTCGCCGCCGGACTCGACCTCCCCGTAGGGGTGGTCCGGGTCCTCGTCGGTGATCTCGTCGAGGACGAACTCGTCCATGTGACCCGCCCCGTTCCGCCGGCCGAGCTGCCGGACGTGAGCATTCTCCGCGAGGTGATCAATGGCCTTCGGGCGCTCTAGCCGCAAGCAGTCGTACGTCGAGCCGGTGACCCTGAAGATCCTCGTCGCGGGCGGGTTCGGGGTCGGCAAGACGACGATGGTCGGCGCGGTCAGCGAGATCCGGCCCCTGCGGACCGAGGAGATCCTCAGCGAGGCGGGGCGGCCCGTCGACGACCTGCACGGGGTCGAGGCCAAGACGACCACCACGGTCGCCATGGACTTCGGCCGGATCACCCTCCGCGAGGACCTCGTCCTGTACCTGTTCGGCACCCCCGGCCAGGACCGCTTCTGGTTCCTGTGGGACGAGCTGGCGCAGGGCGCGCTCGGCGCGGTCGTCCTGGCGGACACCCGCCGCCTGGAGGAGAGCTTCGCGGCCATCGACTACTTCGAGCGGCGCGGCATCCCCTTCACGGTGGCCGTCAACTGCTTCGAGGGCGCCCGGCGGTTCCCCGCCGAGAGCGTGCGCGGGGCGCTCGACCTGGACCCGGAGGTCGAGCTGCTGATGTGCGACGCGCGCGACCGCGAGTCCGTGAAGAACGTCCTGGTGGCGGTCGTCGAGCACGCGCTCGTCCTCGCGGACAAGAGCCACGCGGCGGCGGCGACCTGAGCGGCGTGACCTGAGGGGCGCGACGGCCGCAGGCCGAGGGCGTGGCGTCCCGCTGTACGGGCCGGGTGCGATGCCCCCGGCCCGTAGGGGATCCCGGGGGCGACCACCACCCGCCCGCCCTGTACGGGTTCTCAGCGGCGGATACCACCCGCCCCCTAGGGGTTCTCAGCGGACCGCCACCACCGCCGACCCGTGCCCGAACAGGCCCTGGTTCACCGTGATGCCGACCCGCGCCCCCGGCACCTGCCGGTCGCCCGCCGTGCCCCGCAGCTGCCAGGTCAGCTCGCAGACCTGCGCGATGGCCTGCGCGGGCACCGCCTCCCCGAACGAGGCGAGGCCACCGCTGGTGTTGACGGGCAGCCGCCCGCCGAGGGCCGTGGCCCCGTCCCTGAGCAGCTTCGCGCCCTCGCCCGCCGCGCAGAGGCCGATGTCCTCGTACCACTCCAGCTCCAGGGCCGTGGACAGGTCGTACACCTCCGCGAGCGACAGGTCCTCGGGCCCGATCCCGGCCTCCTCGTACGCGGCGCGCGCGATGGAGGAGCGGAAGCCGTGCGCGGCGGGGGCGACGGCCACCGCCGAGTCCGTCGCGATGTCGGGGAGGTCGAGCACGGCCTTGGGGTACGTGGGGGAGACCGTCGACACGGCCCTGACCCTGACGGGGTCGGGGTGTCCGTGACGGCGTGCGAACTCCATGCTGGACAGGACGAGGGCGGCGCCCCCGTCCGAGGTGGCGCAGATGTCGAGCAGCCGCAGGGGATCGGCGACGACGGCGGAGGCCGCGACCTCCTCGGCGGTCACCCGGGCCCGGTAGCGTGCCCGGGGATTGAGCGCCCCGGCCGCGGCGTTCTTCACCTTGACCTGGGCGAAGTCCTCGGGAGTGTCCCCGTACAGGGCCATCCTGCGGCGCGCGTACATGGCGAAGTACGCGGGGTTGGTGGCCCCGAGCACCCGGAACCGCAGCCAGTCGGGGTCGTCGGGGCGCTCGCCGCCGGCCGGTGCGAAGAAGCCCTTGGGGGTGGAGTCCGCACCGACCACCAGGACCACGTCCGCGAGGCCGGCCAGGATCTGGGCCCGCGCGGTCCCGATCGCCTGGGCGCCCGACGCGCAGGCCGCGTAGACGCTGGTGACCCGCGCCCCCTGCCACCCCAGGGCCTGGGCGAACGTCGCCCCGGCGACGTATCCCGGGTAGCCGCACCGCATGGTGTCGGCGCCGACGACCGACCCGACGTCGGTCCAGTCGAGCCCCGCGTCGGCGAGCGCGGCGCGGGCGGCGGCCGTCCCGTAGGTGACGAAGCCGCGGCCCCACTTGCCCCAGGGGTGCATTCCCGCCCCGAGCACGGCGATGTCGTTCACGACCGCTCCTCCCGCTCCGACCGTGCGTCGGTCCGTTCCGGCTGTGCGTCGGTCCGCTCCGGCCGCGGGACCGGTCGCCAGTTCCAGGTGGTCCAGATGTGCAGGTCGTCCTCGTTCAGGACGCCGGGCACCAGCTCGACCTCCGCCCCGACCTCGAGTTCGGCCGTCGTGACGCCCGGTGCGGCCTGCCCGAGCACCACCATCGCCTCCGCCGCCAGCTCGACGGCGACGAGGGTGTACGGCTCCCAGGGCGCGTCGGGGTCGGACACGTAGGGGGCGGGCGGCCGGTAGCGCCCGTCGGTGTACGACCAGACCCGCCCGCGCGGGGAGAGCGGGACCTCGGCGAGTTCGCCGCCACCCGCGCAGAGCGGATTGCGGCAGGCGTTGTCCTCGCGCGGGAAGAACACCGACGTGCAGGCCGTGCACCGGGTGCCGAGCAGCCGGAACTCCGCCTCCGGCACGGTGTCGTCGGTGAACCAGCCGGCCACCACCGGTCTGCGCGTCCGTGCCATCGAGGCCTCCCGTGCCACCGCTCACAAAGAACTGACGAACCGTCAGGAGTGTGCCACGGGAGCCCCCGGACGCGGAAGGCTCAGTGACCGGCCACCGACCGCCGGGCCACCGGGAAGTCGAAGAACGTGCTCGGGAACGGCTCCGGCTTGAACGTGAAGTGCCACCACTCCTCCGGCAGGTTCACGAACCCCTGCTCCCCGAGCGCCCCCTTCAGCAGCTGCCGGTTGGCCCGCTGCTCGCCCTGGATGCGCGGGTCGTCGGTGTGCGAGCGCGTGTCGAAGCAGTCGTACCCGGTCCCCATGTCCACGGAGTTGTCGGGGAACCGTTCCGCCTGCGGGGCGTAGCACTCCACAAGACGCTCACCGGGCACGTACGCGCGCGTGGGGGCGGCCGGCAGCCGTACGACGGTCAGGTCCACCGTCGATCCCCGGCTGTGCCCCGACTTCTCCGCGATGTATCCGTCCGCGAACAGCCTCGACTTGTCGACGAGTGGATAGAACTCCTCCCGCATCCGCTCGTCCTCCAGGTCCTCGGCCCAGCGCACGAAGTGGTCCACGGCGCGCTGCGGCCGGTAGCAGTCGTAGACCTTGAGCGTGTATCCCCGGGCGAGCAGCCGCACCTGGGCGCGGTGCAGCGCCTCGGCGGCGGGCCGGGTCAGGATGCAGAGCGGCTGCCGGTAGCCGTCGACCGGTGCGCCCACGAAGTTGTGCTCCGTCGTGTAGCGCATCTCCTGGATGATCGTCCGGTCGACCGCGCTCAGGGCCACGAACTCCCGTGGCGCCTTCGGCTCGGGTGCGGCCGACGCCGGGGGAGCGGGGGCGGCGAGGGTGCCCGTGGCGGCGAGCAGTCCGGCCGCGGCGGTGATGGCGAGGGTACGGAAGGCGGAAGCAAGTCCTGTCATGCGCACCGTCTATCAGTTCCGGCAGCGCCGGGAAAGGGTGATCGCATACGGTCGGCCCGTGAAGGAAACCCGCGACACCCGCGACTCCCACTGTTCGTCCTGCGGCGCCGCGTATCCGGCCGACGCCGGCTGGCCCCGCATCTGCCGGGCCTGCGGCGCGACCGCCTACAGGAACCCGCTGCCCGTCGCCGTGGCCCTGCTCCCCGTCACGGACGGGACGGGAACGGGGGACGGGACGGGAACGGGCGACGGTTCCGGAACGGGCCTCGTCGTCATCACCCGCACCATCGAACCCGCGCGGGGCGGGGTGGCCCTGCCGGGCGGCTTCATCGACCACGGCGAGGACTGGCGCGCCGCCGTCGCCCGCGAACTGCGCGAGGAGACCGGCATCCGGGCCTCCGCCGACGAGGTCCGCCTCGCCGACGCGCTGAGCTCCCCGGCCGGCCACCTCCTCCTCTTCGGCCTCCTCCCGCCCCGCCCGGCGGCCGAACTCCCGCCGTCCACCCCGACGGACGAGACGAGCGGCCACCACGTGCTCCACGCGCCGGAGGAACTGGCCTTCCCGCTCCACACGGAGGCGGTACGGAAGTGGTTCGCGGGGGAGTACGGCTGAGGCGCGCGGCCGGGGCGGGCGCGCCGCCCGTAAACACCGGCCACGCGCGCGTGCCCGTAAACACCGGCCACGCGCGCGTGTGCCCCCTCAGAGCCCCCGCACCCGCACCGGCAGCTCCACCTCCGACACCCCGTCGTCCGTCACCCGCTCCACGACCACCCGGCCGTCCACGAGCCGTGACTGGTACCGCTCGATCTCGGCCGGCTCCCAGCCGTCCCCCGTGTCCCGCACGACGAGTCCGCCGCCCGTCCGCCCGGCTGCGGGCGCCCACACCTCCAGGGCCGGCGCGCCGTCCTCGCCCCGCACCGGGAGCACCGCCCCGGCCCGTGCCAGGACCGGCACCCGGGAGAGCGGCGCGTCGAGCAGCACCTGTCCGGGCCCCTCGTACGCCTGGCCCGTAGCCGTGTCGTACCAGCGCCCGCGCGGCAGCCGTACCGCCCGCCGGTCCGCGCCCCGGGTCAGGACCGGTGCCACCAGCAGCGCGTCACCCAGCAGGAACGCGTCCTCGCAGTCCCGCAGCACCCGGTCCTCGGGCGTCCCCCACCACACCGGCCGGACGTACGGCGCGCCGGTCATCCGGGCGAGCCGGGCCAGTGTGGTGAAGTACGGCCGCAGCCGCTCCCGCTCGGCCAGCGCCACGCGCGCGTGCTCCAGGACCTCCGGCCCGAACTCCCAGGGCTCGCGCCGCCCCGCGTCGATCGCCGCGTGGGTCCGGAACAGCGGCAGCCACGCGCCCAGCTGGTACCAGCGCAGGAACAGCTCCGGCGTCGGGCTGCCGTCGAAGCCGCCGACATCGGGACCCGAGTACGGCACCCCGCAGAGCCCGAGCCCCAGGACCAGGGCGAGCGAGGCCCGCAGCCCCGGCCACCCCGTGGACACGTCGCCCGACCAGGTGCCGCCGTACCGCTGCATCCCGGCCCAGCCGGACCGCGAGAAGAGGAAGGGCCGCTCGTCGGGCCGCAGCCGGCGCAGCCCCTCGTACCCGGCGCGCGCCATCGTGAGGCCGTACACGTTGTGTGCCTCGCGGTGGTCGCCGCCGCGCCCGTCGAGCGCGTGCCGCGCCGAACGCGGCAGCGTCGTGTCGCCGAAGGCGGCGAAGGACACCGGCTCGTTCATGTCGTGCCACACCCCGGCGAAACCCTGCCGGAGCCGCTCCTCGTACAGGCCGCCCCACCACTCCCGCACGGCCGGATCGGTGAAGTCCGGGTAGGCGCACTCGCCCGGCCACACCACCCCGTGGACCTCCCGGCCACGGGCGTCCCGCACGAAGGCGTCCGCCGCGCGCCCGCTGTCGTAGACCGCGTTCCCCGGTTCGGCCTTGACCGCCGGGTCCACGATCGAGACCAGCCGCACGCCCTGCTCCGCCAGCTCCGCCGCGAGACCCGGCAGGTCGGGGAACCGCTCGCGGTCGACCGTGAACACCCGGTGCCCGTCGTAGTGGTCGATGTCCAGGTGCACGGCGGACAGCGCGAGACCCCGTTCCCGGTACCCGGCCACCACCCGCCGCACCTCCCGGGCGCTGCCGAAGCCCCAGCGCGCGTGCTGCGGCCCGAGCGCCCAGTCCGGCGGCAGCGCGGGCGCCCCGGTCAGCGCCGCCCAGCCGTGGAGCACGCGCGCGGGGGTGCCCACCACCACCCAGCAGCGCAGCGGCCCGCCGTCCGTCCGCACCTCGCTGGTCCCCGGCCGGTCGTGCCCGGAACCCGCGCCCTCCTCCCCCTCGGCCAGGGTGACCCGGCCGTCCCAGGAGTTGTCGTGGAAGACCAGATGCGTCCCGGCGTCCGAGACGACGAACTGCACCGGCATGGTGAGGGAGAGCGGGTCGTCCCCGGGGCCGAAACTCCCCTTCGGGTCGGTGTTCCACAGCCGGTACGTGCCGTCCCGCAGCCGCGGCCCGGCGGACCGCCCGCCCAGCCCGAAGAACCGCGCGTCCGCCGGCACCTCGCTGCGCTGCACCCAGCGCGCCCCGTCCGCGGGCTCCCCGGCCACCGGCTCCCACCACCGGGGCGGCAGGTCCCTGCGCAGCATCACCCCGCCCGGCGTCCGGATCTCCACCGCGCCGTGGCGGGAGACCGCCACCGTCACCCGCTCCGACACGATCCGCCAGCCGCCGTCCGTGTCCGGCTCCAGGGAGGCCCGGGGGTCCGGATCGGGCGCCTCGCCGGCCAAGGCGTACGAGGGAAGCGGCTCGGCACCGTCCCACCCCCAGAAGACGGTCCCGCCCGCCGACACGGACACCCGCAGCGAGGACCGCGCGAAGCTGACGGTCCCCCCGCCCGGAGCGGCCTCCGCCCCCGTCGCGAGCCCCGGCACCCGGGCCCGCTCCGGACCCCTCGCCGGCAGCCCCCACGCGTCCGTACGGCGCTGCCGCCACGCCACCCGCACCGTGCGCAAGCCCCCCACCGAACCGAACACCTTGATCGAACGCACCAGTCCACGACCGTCCATGCAGCTCAGCCTGCCATCCGCCCGAGGCGGAACCGGCTCCGTTCAACTGCCGTTCACCCGTGGTGGGAGCACATATTCAACTCTCCGACCATGGGCGGGCAGCCCTGGTGCGAAAGACGATCACATGGCATCGTCCTGTCAGCCGCGTCGCGCGCACACCCCAGCACGTGCGCGGGACACACGCCGACCCCGCGTACAGCCAGGGAGCCGCCCCAATGACATCCGCGCAGACCGAGCCGCTCTGGCAGCCGGACGACGAACGCATCGCCTCGGCCGCCGTCACCCGCTTCCAGGCCTGGGCCGCCGAACACCACGGCGCCCCCGCCGAGGGCGGGTACCCGGCGCTCCACCGCTGGTCGGTCGACGAGCTCGAAGCCTTCTGGCAGGCGGTCGTCGAATGGTTCGACGTCCGCTTCTCCACCCCGTACGAGCGGGTGCTCGGAGACCGTTCCATGCCGGGCGCCGAGTGGTTCCCCGGCGCCACCCTCAACTACGCCGAGCACGCCCTGCGCGCCGCCGACGAGCGCCCCCATGACACGGCACTGCTCCATGTGGACGAGACACATGACCCGGTGCCGACCACCTGGTCCGAGCTGCGCCGCCAGGTCGGCTCCCTCGCGTCGGAACTCCGCGCCCTCGGCGTACGGCCGGGCGACCGCGTCAGCGGCTATCTGCCCAACGTCCCGCAGTCCGTCGTGGCCCTCCTCGCCACCGCGGCCGTCGGCGGCGTCTGGACCTCCTGCGCCCCCGACTTCGGCGCCCGCAGCGTCCTCGACCGTTTCCAGCAGGTCGAGCCGGTCGTCCTCTTCACCGTCGACGGCTACCGCTACGGAGGCAAGGAGCACGACCGCCGCGACACCGTCGCCGAACTCCGCGCCGAGCTGCCCACCCTGCGCGCCGTCGTCCACATTCCGCTGCTCGGCACCCCGGCCCCGGAGGGAACCCTCGCCTGGGCCGACCTCGTCGCCGGCGACGTCGAGCCGGTCTACGACCAGGTCCCGTTCTCGCACCCGCTGTGGGTCCTGTACTCCTCCGGCACGACCGGCCTGCCGAAGGCGATCGTCCAGTCCCAGGGCGGCATCCTCGTCGAGCACGTCAAGCAACTGGGGCTGCACTGCGACCTCGGCCCCGAGGACGTGTTCTTCTGGTACACCTCCACCGGCTGGATGATGTGGAACTTCCTCGTCTCCGGCCTCCTCACCGGTACGACCGTCGTCCTGTACGACGGAAGCCCCGGCTATCCGGACACCGCGGCCCAGTGGCGCGTCGCAGAACGCACCCGCGCCACCCTGTACGGCACCTCCGCCGCGTACGTCATGGCCTGCGCCAAGGCCGACGTGCACCCGGGCCGGGACTTCGACCTGTCCGCCGTGAAGTGCGTGGCCACCACGGGCTCCCCGCTGCCGCCCGACGGGTTCCGCTGGCTGCACGACGAGGTCCGCGAGAACCTCTGGATCGCCTCCGTCAGCGGCGGCACCGACGTCTGCTCCTGCTTCGCCGGCGCCGTCCCCACCCTCCCGGTCCACATCGGCGAGCTCCAGGCGGCGGGCCTCGGCACCGACCTCCAGTCCTGGGACCCCTCCGGCAAGCCCGTCATCGGCGAGGTCGGCGAACTCGTCGTCACCAACCCCATGCCGTCCATGCCGATCCACTTCTGGAACGACCCCGACGGCAGCCGCTACCGCGACAGCTACTTCGAGATGTTCCCGGGTGTCTGGCGCCACGGCGACTGGATCACGATCACCGACCACGGCTCGGTCGTCATCCACGGCCGCTCCGACTCCACCCTGAACCGTCAGGGCGTACGGATGGGGAGCGCCGATATCTATGAGGCCGTCGAGCGCCTCCCGGAGATCCGCGAGTCCCTCGTGATCGGCCTGGAGGAGCCGGACGGCGGGTACTGGATGCCGCTCTTCGTCCACCTCGTGGAGGGCGCCACCCTCGACGACGAGCTGATCGCCCGCATCAAGCGCACGATCCGGACGGAGCTGTCCCCGCGGCACGTCCCGGACGAGATCATCGAGGTCCCGGGCGTCCCGCACACCCTCACCGGCAAGCGCATCGAGGTCCCGGTCAAGCGCCTGCTCCAGGGCACCCCCCTGGCCAAGGCCGTCAACGCCGGTTCGGTCGACGACCTCGGTCTCCTGCACTTCTACGAGACGCTGGCCGCCAACCGCCGCGGCTAGGTCGTGTCCGGACAGTCCCGTGCACAGCCGTACGGCATCCCCGTGCACGGGACTGTTCTTCCGTGTCCCCAGGCCCCACCATGCTCCTGACTACTCGTGCGTAACACGTCGTAGGGAGAAGTGTGTTGAAGCCCGGTACCAGGCGCGGCGCCAGGATCGCCGTTCCACTGCTCGCCGCCGCCGCGGCCCTGCTCCTGCCGAGCGCGACGGCCGGCGCCCAGGCACCCGCCCGCGCCACCGCCGCCCACACCCCGGTGGTCTTCGTCCACGGCTACAACGCCGACCCCGGCGTATGGGGCGGCCTGCGCGCCGGCTTCAAAGCCGACGGATACACGGACGCCGAGCTCTTCTCCTTCGGCTACGACACCCACCGCTCCGTGAACGAGGTCCTGTCCGGCGAACTCGCCGCGTACGTCGAGGGCGTGAAGCGGCAGACCGGCGCGAGCCGCGTCGACCTCGTCGCCCACTCCTTCGGCAGCCTCGTCACCCGCTGGTACGTCAAGTTCGACCCCGCCGGACAGGCGTCGGTCGCCCATTGGGTCTCCCTCGCCGGCCCCAACCACGGCACCAGCATCGCCTGGGCCTGCGCCCTGTGGGACCAGGCGTGCCGCGACATGAGCCCCGGCTCCTACGTCCAGAAGAACCTCGCGGCGGGCGACGAGACGCCCGGAGCGGTGCGCTACGCGACCTGGTGGTCGAACTGCGACGAGGTCATCAACCCCGACAACAGCGTCCCCCTGACCGGCGCGACCAACAACGCCGCGGGCTGCCTCGACCACAACGAACTCCTGGGCGACGACGGGGTCTCCCGGGGGGTGCGCGCCTTCCTCCGCTCCTAGGACATCGTCGGCACGCCGGACATCCGGCGTGCCGACGCGTCGCCCTCGGTCACCCCTCCGGCAGCTCCCCGGGCGCGGCGGCCACCGCCTTGGCGAGCACCGCCGACACACCCAGCACCGTGCCCTTCCGCCCGGCCGCCGTCGTCTCGGTGAGCACCGTGCGCTCCCCCAGGAACGCCGACGTCGACCGGTCGAAGACCCACTGGGTCTGCTCGCCGTGCGAGGTACGGGCCACAGCCACACCCTCACGGCCGGCCGCGTCCGTCGCATACGGCAGGACGGTCACACCGGGGATCCGCCCCGCGGCCTCGTACAGCGCGGCGGTGACCTTCGGCGGAGCCCACGTCTCGGCGAGCAGCGTCCCGATCGCGGTGAACGCCCGCTGATCGGCGTCGCCCCCGGTGCCCCGGGTCTGTTCCCGGACGAGCCGCAGGAGCGTCTCCGGGTCCGTCGGAAGCGTCGCCACGTACGCGTGCGTCGGGTTGGTGACGGAGGCGGGCGCCGCCCCGGCGGTCGTCTTCCGGGGAGTGGCCCCGCGGTGGTCCAGCTCGTACACGGGCAGGCGTGCGCCCAGCTCCGTGTCGGCGGCGCCGGGCTCGCGCAGCAGACCGGGACGGCTCCCGTCGGCGGAGAGCCACACCTCGCGCCGGTGGGCCGTCGGCAGTACGGCAGCGCCGCCGTCCGCGCCCCGCCCCGCGTGCGCGACCAGGCTCCTGATGTAGACGTACTGCTCCGGCCGCGCGTGCGGTGCCGGAGCGGCGGCCGCCGCGAGCGCCGCGTGGGACAGGATCCGCACCGCGTCGGGCGACGCGGGCTGCCCGGCCGAGATCCGGTCCGGGGACTCCGCCGGCGCGTCCCGGGGCGCGAGTACGGCGACACCGGCGACGAGCGCGCAGGCCGTCACCGGCGCGGCGATCCACCCGATCCGGAGACCCGGACGCGAACGGCCGGTACGGGCCGGGCGGGCGGCGGCGCCGTCGGAGGCGAGGGCGGTCCGCAGCACGGCGTGCCGCAGGGCCACGTTCCGCTCGGGCGTCAGGTCGGGCACCGCCGCCGGGGGCAGCAGCTCGGCCAGCTCGGCGCGCAGCAGTTCGTCCGCGTCGGCGTGCGCGGGGGAAGGGCGGGGGGCGGAGGCGTTCATGCCTGGTTCTCCGGGATCGATCGGGGCACGAGGGCGGGACGGACGGGGGAGTGGACGGCGGGCCGGGCGCCCACGGCTTCGGCGCGGCCCGCAGCTGGTTCGGCGGGGGTGCCCCCGGCCGGGCCCGCGGTGGTACCGGGGGCGCTCCCCCCGGTGCTTCTTTCGGAGGCCGTACGGGCAGGGGCACGCGCGGCGCCCCGGTCGGCCGGCCCAGGGGCCGCCCGCACGGCGGCGACGGCCGCGCGGTCCTTCCGCCGTACCGCCCGCAGCTCCGCCTCGGCGAGCTTCCGCAGCCGCTCACGGGCCCGGGACAGCCGGGACCGGACGGTGCCGACCGGGATGCCCAACGCCTCCCCGGCGGCGGCGTAGTCGAGTCCGGCCCACACCACGAGGGTGAAGACCTCCCGCTCGCGCCGACGGAGCTTCCCCAGGGCGGCTCGGGCGGCCCGTACCTGCTCCCCGTCCGTCATCCGGGCGAGGACCTCGTCCGCGAAGTCCGGCAGCACCCCGCGCTCGGGGACACGGGCGAGCGCCGCGTCGCGCCGTCGCGCCTCCCGCGCCGCGCCGCGCATGATGTTGGTCGCGATGCCGAGCAGCCACGGGCGGAGGCTCCCGCCGTCGGCGTGCACCTTCCCGCGACAGCGCCAGGCCTCCAGGAACGCGGAGGACACGACGTCCTCCGCGGCCGCGCGGTCCCCGCACACCCGGTAGGCGTAGTGGTAGAGCACGCGTGCGTGCTCGTCGTACGCCTCCCCGAGCGCCGAGGGGTCTCCGGCGCGGAAACGATCTCTCATAGGTGATTCCACATCTGGCACTGGGCGGTGGTTCACCCGGGTTCCCGTGACCTGGACCACACCCACGCCCGATGTGTCCCAGGTCACGGGAACGCCCGGCCCACGATGCGCAGTGCTGGGCATGAACGATTCCTCGGCACACAGCACCACGCACAGCACCACACCCGTCACCCCGTACGGCACCACGCCCGTCACCCCGCCCCGCGCCACCGGACGCGGAACCGGCCGCAGGACCGCGCTCCGGGCCCTCGCCCTGGCCGCGGTCCTCGCCGGCACCACGCTCTCGACGCCGCTCCCGCCCGCCCTCGCCGCGGGCGGGGCCGAGACCTACACCCTGACCATCCGCCACCTGGACCGCGCCGGAGCCGCCACCGGCGACTACCTGACCCATGTCACCGGCATCTCGGGCGCGGGCGCGTCCGAGGAGGCGACGCCGTACGACGCGTCCGGGACGGTCACCGTCCGCCTGCCCAAGGGCCGCTACCTGCTCGACTCCACCCTGACCGGTGCCGGCACGGCGGCGGGGACCGACTGGATCGTCCAGCCCCGGCTGGACCTGAACGGCGACACGACGGTCACCGTCGACGCCCGCACCACCGCCCCGGTGGACGTACGCCCGCCGGAGTCGGGTGCCCGCTACCTCAACAGCCTCGGGTTCGTCGAGGTCAGCCACGAGGGGACGACCCGCTCGGCCAACGTCCTGGTGGCCGGCCCCGGCCTGCGCGTGGCCCACCTCGGCCCCGCCGCGGAGTCCGGCTCCGTCAAGGAATGGTTCGACACCTACTGGTCGGGCGCGAAGAGCGACTACGCGCTCGGCTACACCTTCACCTCGGGGCGCGCCCTGACCGGTCTCGTCCGGCACCCCTCCGCCGCCTCGCTGGCCACCGTCAAGATCCGGGGAGCCGCCCCCCAGGGCGCGGCCGGCACCGGCTTCGTCTCCATCCAGCCCAGCGCCGGCCCCACCGTCGGACTCGTCCAGCCCCTCGAACTGCCCGGCACCGCCACCGTCCAGGTGACCCCGGAGCGGGGCCTGTGGGACATCGGCTACTCGGGGCCCGCCGCCCCCGAGACCCCGCCCAACCGCTACTCCGCGGACGGCATCGCGGTACGCGCCGGCGCCACCACCACCCACACCTTCGACAACGCCGTCTTCGGCCCGGCCTTCGACCGCTCGCCCGGCGCCCGGCCCGCCGGCGTCCGTGACGGCGACACCCTCGCCCTCGACCTCCCGCTGCTCGCCGACGGCGAGGGCCACACACCGTCCGCACCGCGCTTCCACGGCGCCACGACCACGCTCCACCGCGACGGCGTCCTGATCGGCACCCGACAGGGCGACCCGGGCCGCGCCACGTTCACGACCACGCCCGGATCCGCCTCGTACCGGCTGACCGCCTCCGCGACGCGCGGCGACGGCACGACCTCGCGCGGCCGTGTCACCGCGTCCTGGACCTTCACCTCGGCCGCCGCAGCCCGCCCGGCGGCGCTGCCCCTCAGCACCGTCCGCTTCGCCCCGGCGCTCGCCCTCGACGGCACCGCTCCGGCGGGAGTGACGGTCCGCGTGCCCGTCACCGTCGAGGGAGCCGCCGAGGAGAACGGCGTACGGTCCCTCGCCGTCTCCCTGTCCACGGACGACGGCTCCAGCTGGACCCGCGTGCCCGTCCTCGACGGCCGGGCCGTCTTCCGCACCCCGGCCCCCGGCCGGTCCGTCTCGCTCCGCGCCGAACTGACCGACGGCCGGGGCAACACCCTCACCCAGACCCTGACCGACGCCTACCGCACCCGCTGACCACCTGACCGCGTCCACGGCGACACCACGCTCCGGGAAGGGCCGACCGCCCCTCCCGGAGCGTTCCCGTGCCCCGCCCCACCGACCGCGTACGGCCTGTCCTCATCCGCCGTACGTCGCCTGGGCGTCCCCGAGCACCTCGGCGAAGTCCGCCGCGAGGCGCGGCGCCTCGTCCACATCGAGCGTCGCCGTCGTGATCCGTACGGCCGGCGGCGCCGCGATCCGGAACCGCGCCCCCGCCGCGACCCACCAGCCCTGCGTCCGCAGCCCGTTGACCACCGCCGACTCGTCCCGGACCGGCACCCACACGTTCAGACCGCTCGCCCCGACGGCCCGGATCCCATGCGCCCGGAGCGCGCCGATCAGCGCCGCACGCCGTTCCGCGTACGCCTCCTCGCCCGCCGCCACGAGCGCGCGTACCGCCCCGTCGCCGAGCAGTCCCGCCACGGTCTCCTGGAGCACGTGACTCACCCAGCCCGAGGTCATCAGCATCCGGCCGTCGTGCCGCGCGAGCGTCACCGCGTCACAGGCGACACCGGCCCACCGCAGGTCGATCCCGAGGTGCTTGGACACGGTCCGCACCTGCGCCCAGCGTTCGAGCCCGGCCGCCGCGAGCGTATGGGCGGCCGCCCCGCCGACCTCGGCGTTGTGGTCGTCCTCGATCACGAGCACCTCGGGGAAGTCCCCGAGCACCGCGGCCAGTTCGTCCCGCCGCGCCCGGGTGAAGAACGCGCCGGTCGGACACTGGCCCCGGGGACTGCACACCACCGCGCGGACCCCGCTCCGGAGGGCCGCCCGCAGCGCGTCCGGTACGAGCCCCTCCCCGTCCACGGCCACCGGGACCGTCCGCAGCCCCAGGGCGGGCACCAGGTCGAGCAGATGGTGGAACCCGGGATCCTCCACGGCCACCGCGTCACCGGGCCGCAGCTCCGTCGAGAGGAGCCGCGCGATGCAGTCCAGCGCCCCGTGTGCGAACGTCACGTGCCGCGCGGGCACCCCGTCCCGCCCGAACCACTGCCGCGTCAGCTCTTCGAGGGCCGCGAGACGGGGCGAGGCACGGTGGGAGCCGTACACGGGAGCGACCACCGAGGGCGGCCGCAGTACGGGAAGGAAGGCCGGGTCCGGATGGCCGCCGGCCAGGTCCACCAGGCCCTGCGGCACGCGCGGCGGGCGCCGGGAGGCCACCGAGGGCACCTCGGCGACGACGGTTCCGCCCCGGCCCCGCGTGACGACCAACCCCCGCCGGCGCAGCTCCTTGTAGGCCGTCGCGACCGTCCCCGGGCTCACCCCCAGCGTGTCGGCGAGCCGCCGGACCGGGGGCAGCGCGTCGCCGGGGGAGAGCCCGCCGTCGCTCACGCCCCGCTCGACGGACGCGGCAATCCCCTTGGCCGTCATACCTTCGATCGCATATTGTGCTGCCACGTAATCAATTATGTATCGATACAAAGCAGTTGGCAAGGGGGACCCATGAACCGCACCACCCGCTCCGCCCGACCAGTCCTGAGGGACCGCATCCCCGGAGGCCCCGACGGCCGCCGCATGCTCGTCATCGGCTTCATCGACAAGTGCGGGACCGGGCTCTGGTCCACGGCCATGGCCCTCTACTTCACCTACGTCACCGGCCTCGGCCTCGGCCAGGTGGGCCTCCTCATCGCCGTCTCCGGCGCCGCCGGCATCGCCGGAGCCCCCCTCGGCGGCCGCCTCGCCGACCGCTTCCCCCTCGTCCGCGTCCTCATCGCCACCCAACTGCTCCGCTCCGCGGCCCTCCTCGCCCTCCTCACCACCGACGACTATCCGCTCCTCGTCCTCTTCTCGGCCCTCGGCGCACTCCCCGACCGCGCCACCAACGTCCTCACCAAGCTCTACGCCGCCCGGGTCGCCGGCCCCGACCGCGTCCGCTACCAGGCCATCAACCGCACCACCTCCAACATCGGCTGGACCCTCGGCGGCCTCGGTGCCGCGGCCGCCCTCGCCGTAGGCACCTCCACCGCCTTCCACCTCCTGCTCGTCGGAGACGCCCTCTCCTACCTCGTGATGGCCGCCCTCACCCTGCGCTGCGCCGAACCCCCGGCCCCCGCCGCCTCGCGGATCGCCGCGTCCTCCACCGACGCGGCCCCCGCGGCCAAGCCCTCCAACCCGTGGCGCGACCGGGGATTCCTCGCCTTCACCGCGGGAGAGTCGGTCTTCTTCCTCCACGACTCGATCCTCCAGGTCGCCCTGCCCCTCTGGATCGTCCACGCCACCGACGCCCCCGTCGGCCTCGCACCGCTCCTGATGGTCGTGAACAGCGCCCTGGTCGTGATCTTCCAGGTCCCGCTCTCCCGCTTCGGCTCCACCACCGACGCCGCCCGCCGGCTGCTCCGCCCCCTCGCGGCCCTCTTCGCCGTGGGGACGCTCGCCCTCGCCGTCTCCGCCCTCGGCGGCCGCACCCTCGCCGTCACCGCCCTGGTCACCGCGGCCGTCGTCCTCACCTTCGCCGAGATGATCCACACCATCGCGTCCTGGGAGATCTCCGTCGCCCTCGCCCCCGACGACGCCCAGGGCGCCTATCTCGGAGTGCACGGCCTCGCCCAGTCCACCCAGCGCTTCGCCGGACCGCTCCTCATGACCGGCCTCGTCGCCGCGGGCCCCTTCGCCTGGCCGGTCCTCGGCGCCGCCCTCGTCGCGACCAGCGCCGCACAGAACCGTCTGGTCCGTCGCCGCCTCCCCGAATCGTCACTGTCAGTGGTCAAGGTTACGGTGAGTGAGCACTGATCGGAACGTCACCAGGGGGAGACATGACACGGACCGGCACCACCACGACACACCTCCGACGCGCCCTGCGCCGCGAAGTCCCCAGCACCGTCGGCCTCCTCGCCGACGAGCACGACTTCAGCGCGATGCGCCGCTACCGCACCTTCGTCTTCGACGACCACACGACCTACCTCCGGCAGGTCGAAGCCCTCCTCAAGAACCTCGCCACCCAGGGCGGTCACACCACCGTCACCCTCTTCGACCCCGAGGAGTACGCGGCCTACTGCGCCGAGACCGCCCTCGACCCCGACCACCCGGCCAGCCGCAGCCGCTTCACCGCCCACCTCGCCGCCACCGGAGCCCGCGTCACCTACACCGGGCAGCCCCTCACCACCCTCCTGCCCGAACTCGTCGACACCGCGGTCCGTCACGCCACCTGGGAGTACGCCACCACCGTCCTCGCCACCACCGGCGACTGCGCCACCTGCGGCAAGGACATCGGCAAGGCCGCCTTCGAGCGGGCCGCCCGGCTCCTCGCCCGCCTCCTCGACACCGCTGGCCCCGGCACCCACCACCTGGTCTGCAGCGTCCCGGCGGCCGACGACCAACTCCTCGCCGTGCTCCACGCCGACGGCACCGCACCGCCGGCGGTCGTGGCCGACGAGCCCGCCGCCGAGTTCACCGCCGTCCTCGCCGCCGGCATCGCCCTCGGCGCCCCCGGCGGGCTGGTCCTGCGCACCACCACCCCCGACGCCCCCGACCGGCTCCACGGCTGGCGCCTCACCGGCGGCACCCTGACCCCCCTCACCGAAGCCGAGGTCTTCTCCGCCTACTGCACCGACGCCCGCACCGGAGAACCCCTCCCGCCGGAACCGGGCGTCGAACACCGCGCGGGCTTCCCCCTCGTCCCCGACCCCGACGACGACTGGACCACCCACCACTGACCCCACCCACGACGAAGGGGCTCCCCGTCACCTCGGTGACGGAAAGCCCCTTCGTCGAAACAGCCCCGGGAATCACTCCCCGGACAGCACCGCCTGCGCGGCCAGCCGCGCCTCGTGCGCCGTGTCCGCGGCCCGCGCCGCGGACGCGGCCCGCTCACACTGCGCCAGCGTGTACTTGGCCAGCGTCGCCCGCACGTACGGGATCGACGCGGCACCCATGGAGAGGGAGGTGACACCCAGACCCGTCAGCACACACGCGAGCAGCGGATCCGAGGCGGCCTCGCCACAGACACCACAGCTCTTGCCCTCGGCCTTGGCCGCCTCGGCGGACATCGCCACCAGGTCGAGCAGCGCCGGCTGCCACGGGTCCTGGAGCCGGGACACCGCACCGACCTGCCGGTCGGCCGCGAAGGTGTACTGCGCCAGGTCGTTGGTGCCCAGCGACAGGAACTCGACCTCCTGGAGGATCGAGCGCGCCCGCAGCGCGGCCGAGGGGATCTCGACCATCGCACCGAACTTCGCCCGCAGCCCGGCCTCGCGGCACGCGTCGGCGAAGGCCTTCGCGTCCGTACGGTCGGCCACCATCGGCGCCATGACCTCGAGGTACACGGGCAGACCCTCGACCGCCTTCGCCAGCGCGGTGAGCTGCGTCCGCAGCACCTCCGGGTGGTCGAGCAGCGACCGCAGCCCCCGCACTCCGAGCGCCGGGTTCGGCTCGTCCGTCGGGGTCAGGAAGTCCAGCGGCTTGTCGGCACCGGCGTCGAGCACCCGCACGACGACACGGCCCTCGGGGAAGGCCTCCAGCACCTTGCGGTAGGCCTCGACCTGCTTCTCCTCGGACGGAGCCTTCTTGCTGTCGTCCAGGAAGAGGAACTCGGTACGGAAGAGACCGACGCCCTCCGCGCCCGCCTCGACCGCCGCCGGCACGTCGGCAGGACCGCCGACGTTGGCGAGCAGCGGCACCTTGTGCCCGTCCGAGGTGGCGCCGGGACCACTGGACGTCGCCAGCGCGGCCTTGCGCGCGGCGGCGGCCGAGGTCAGCTCCGCCTTCTTCTCCTCGCTCGGGTCCACGAAGAGCTCACCGGTCGAACCGTCGACCGCGATGAGCGTGCCCTCGGCGATCTCACCCGCGCCCGGCAGCGCCACGATGGCGGGCACACCGAGAGCCCGCGCCAGGATCGCGCTGTGGCTGGTCGGCCCGCCCTCCTCCGTCACGAACCCGAGCACCAGCGTCGGGTCCAGCAGCGCGGTGTCGGCGGGCGCCAGGTCCCGCGCGATCAGTACGTACGGCTCGTCGCTGTCCGGCACGCCGGGCATCGGAACACCGAGGAGGCGCGCGACGATCCGGTTCCGCACGTCGTCCAGGTCGGCGACCCGGCCCGCCATGTACTCACCGGCACCGGCGAGCAGCTCGCGATAGTGGGAGAACGCGTCGTAGATACCGCGCTCGGCCGTGCTGCCCACGGCGATGCGGCGGTCGACATCGGCGATGAGCTCGGGGTCCTGGGCGATCATCGCCTGGGCCTCGAGCACGTGCTGCGCCTCCCCGCCGGCCAGATTGCCACGCGCAATCAGGTCGGCAGCGACAGCTTCGACGGCCTGACGGGCGCGCCCCTGTTCGCGCTCCGCCTCGTCCGCCGGAATCTGCTTGGCCGGCGGCTCGAGAACCGCCGTGCCCATGTGCCGGACCTCGCCGATCGCCACACCGTGGCTGACGCCGACGCCTCGCAGCGTTGTCTCCATCTCACCTGTCTCCGATAGAGCGGCGGCACCGGCCGCCGCGTTGAATGTCGAACTCGCGGTCGTCACGGGGACGAACCGGCTCAACGCCAGCCGAAGAGCTGGTCGCCGGCCTTCACGTCGCCGTCCCCGACGACATCGGAGAGCGAGTCCGCAGTGGCCTCCAGGGCCACGATGGGACAGATGGGGGACTTGCCGGCGGCCTCGACGTCAGCCGGGTTCCAGCGCACGACGGCCTGTCCGCGCGTCACGGTGTCACCCTTGTTGACGAGCAGCTCGAAGCCCTGCCCGTTGAGCTGAACGGTGTCGATGCCGAGGTGGGTCAGCACCCCGTGGCCCTCGCTGTCGACGACGACGAAGGCGTGCGGGTGCATGGAGACGACGACCCCGTCGAGGGGCGAGACGACCTCCGAGGCCTCACGTACGGGATCGATGGCGGTACCGGGACCGACCATCGCACCGGAGAAGACCGGGTCGGGAACTGCGGCGAGACCGATGGCGCGTCCAGCAAGCGGCGACGTCACGGTTGTCATGGGAAGCCTCCCAGGGGCGGAAATTGTGTGGCGCCGTCACTACCTGTCCTGGACGGCGTACTCTTCTGAAGCGTAAGTCATAGGAAGTCCCAGTTCCGCCCGAGACGTACCAGTTGGGCGGAGCTAGGGACCACCGGAAACGATTTGCCTGAACTGGCGGTGGGATGTACTGTCGTACTCCTGCTTGACCCCAACGCGGCATTGAGTCGTGGGTCGGCAGCACCTACCAAGCCAGATCCTAACCCCAGTGGTCTACACCTCTGCATGCTCGCAGGGGATGTGGTCAGGGGGACCGAGAAAGCCTGGTAATGTTCAACCCCGCCGGGAACGGAAAGCGCGAAAGCGAATTCCTGCCCCAGCAGCCCGCTCCAGCGGGTGGCAGAAACGGAAATCGGGTCTGCTAAGCTGGAAACACGAAACACCGAAGGGAAGCCCGGAGGAAAGCCCGAGAGGGTGAGTACAAAGGAAGCGACCGTTCCTTGAGAACTCAACAGCGTGCCAAAAATCAACGCCAGATTAGTTGATACCCCG
>NZ_LMEP01000026.1 GCF_001426405.1 Streptomyces sp. Root1304
CCGAGCAGCGCGTCGGGCTTGCGGCGCAGGAGGCCGGCGATGCCGTCCGCGATGAGCTCGCCGCCCGCCTTGGCGTCCTTGACGATGACAACTTCCACGCTGTGCCTGCCGATCTGGTGAGGGGCTGGTGAGGGAGCCATGTGGTATAGACCAATCAAAGGCAAATCTAGCAGAGGAGGGGCCTTCCCCTCATGCTGTTCCGCCTCCCGGACGCTCCGCCGCCTCCATCGTCGACCGCCCCACCCACCCCAGCCACTCGAACCCCACGGGCCCCGCCCGCCCCCGCCGGAGGCCTCACCCGGCCCCTCTTTCGCGGCGCCCTGTCGACCCCCGCACTCTCGCGGCCCCCCGCAGCCTCAGTCCCCCGTCGACTCCCTCCCGCAGGTCACGCCAGCGAGCCGCCCGTCGCGTCGATCCAGTGCCCCGTCACCCAGCGCGCGTCCTCGGAGGCCAGGAAGGCCACCACGTCCGCTATCTCCGCCGGGGTGCCGACCCCTCCGAGGGCCGACAGGGCCTCCGCCCCCTTCCAGGCCGCCTCGTCGCCCCGTAGCCAGCCCGCGTTGATGTCGGTGTCCACGATCCCCGGCGCCACCGCGTTGACCGTGATCCTCCGCGGTCCGAGCACCTTCGACAGGTGCCGGGTGAACACGTCCAGCGCACCCTTCGACATCGCGTACGCGATCGTCTCCGGCATCACCGCCGCCTTGCTCAGCCCGGTCGAGACGTTGATGATCCGGCCCCCGTCGCGCAGCCGGTCCGCGCCCAGCTGGGCCAGGAAGAACGGCGCCTTCGTGTTGACCGCGAAGATCCGGTCGTACTCCTCCTCGTCGATCGTCGCGAACGGCCGGCTCGCCCCGATCCCCGCGTTGTTCACGAGGATGTCCAGGCCGTCCGCGACCCCGTCGAACGCCGCCCAGAGCGCCGCCGCGTCCCCCGGCGTCCCCAGCTCCCTGTCGATCGCGAAGGCCTCGCCACCCGCCGCCTCGATCGCGGCCACGGTCTCCTTCGCCGCCGTCTCGTTGCTCCCGTAGTGCACCGCGACCCGCGCCCCCTCGCGGCCGAGCCGCTCGGCGATCCCCCGTCCGATGCCCCGGCTGCCACCCGTCACCAGGGCCGTCTTCCCTTCGAGCTTTCCTCCGAGCACGCCCATGGTGACGCCCCCCTCACTTCTGTAGCGGTCGTTATGAAAAGACCGTACCCCATTTCCGTAGCGGACGCTATAGAATTCACTCCATGGTGACGACACAGCGCGGCCGCCCCCGCTCCTTCGACCGGCCCACGGCCCTTGAGCAGGCCACCATGGCCTTCTGGGAGCACGGATACGAGACGACCTCCGTCTCCGACCTCACCCGCGCGATGGGCATCAGCGCGCCCAGCCTCTACGCCGCCTTCGGCGACAAGAAGACGCTGTTCGAGGAGGTCGTCGAGGTCTACGCCGGCTCGTACGGCGCGTACGGCGGCCGGGCCTTCGAGGAGGAGGGGACCGCCCGCGGCGCCATCGGCCGCATGCTGGGCGAGGCCGCGGGGCTCTTCACCGAGCCAGGCCACCCCCGCGGCTGTCTGATGATCTCCGCCGCGACCAACTGCTCGACCCCGGAGGTCGAGCAGTCCCTGAGAGCGCGCCGGAACGCCAACCTGGCGTCCTTCGAGGCCCGGATCCGGCGGGGGATGGAGGAGGGCGAACTGCCGGCGGACACCGACGCCCGTGGACTCGCGCGCTTCAGCGGCGCCGTGCTCCAGGGCATGTCCCAGCAGGCCCGCGACGGGGCGACGGCGCAGGAGCTGGCGGTGGTGGCCGAGACGGCGATGCGCGCCTGGCCGGCGGCGCCCCCCGCGCCGGCGGCACCCTCCGCGCCCGCGGAGGCCCCGGAAACACCCGCGGGCCGCGGCGCCTGACGGGACCCTCAGCCCGTCCGGCACCGCAGCCCGGAGTTGCGCCGGCCGGGGGTGTGCGGTCCCTCGGCCGTTGTGGGAGGTCTCGACGCAGTCAGGGCAGAGAGCGTCGGGTACCTCGTTCCATCCTCCTGTGCGGGGAGGATGGAGGCTCTGTTGCGTTCATTGTGGACTAGACCATTCTTGTCTGTCCATCCACAGGAACGCGGTCGTTCCTGGCCCATACTCCAACACGTAGCCCAGGAGATCCAGGTTCACCGCCCCTTTATTCCGCGGGTACGCTCGCACCGTGCCCTCCATGAACGACCTCGTGCGCCAGCACACCGCCCTGAGCGACTCGGACCTCGAGTGGCTCCACCTGCTGGTGTCCGAGTGGCAGCTGCTCTCCGACCTCTCCTTCGCGGACCTCGTCCTCTGGGTCCCGACCCTCGACGGCACGCGGTACGTGTCCGTCGCGCAGATGCGGCCCAACACCGGCCCCACCTCGTACCAGGACGACATGGTCGGCCACCTGGTGCCGCGCGGCCGGCGCCCGCTGCTCGACGCCGCCCTCGACGAGGGCCGGATCGTCCGCGAGGGCGACCCCGAGTGGCGCGAGGAGGTCCCCGTACGGGTCGAGTCCATCCCGGTGCGCCGGGAGGGCCGGGTCCTCGGCGTCATCGCGCGCAACACCAACCTGCTGACCGTCCGCACCCCCTCCCGGCTGGAGCTGACCTACCTCCAGTCGGCCTCCGACCTCGCCCAGATGATCGCCGCCGGAACGTTCCCCTTCCCCGGCGAGCAGGTCGACATGGACTCCTCGCCGCGCGCCGGCGACGGACTGGTCCGGCTCGACGCCGAGGGCATCGTCCAGTACGCCTCGCCCAACGCCCTCTCCGCGTACCACCGGCTCGGCCTCGCCGCCGACCTGGTCGGCCAGCACCTCGGCCAGATCACCGCCGAACTCGCCCCGTCCCGGGGACCGGTGGACGAGGCCCTGGTCACCCTCGCCTCGGGTTACGCGCCCCGCGAGTTCGAGGTCGAGGGCAACGGCGGGGTGATCCAGCTCCGGGCGATCCCGCTCAAGCCCAAGGGCACCCGGATCGGTTCGCTCGTCCTGCTGCGGGACGTCACCGAACTGCGCCGCCGCGAGCGTGAGTTGATCACGAAGGACGCCACCATCCGGGAGATCCACCACCGGGTGAAGAACAACCTCCAGACGGTGGCCGCCCTGTTGCGCCTCCAGGCCCGCCGGATGGACTCCGACCGGGGCCGCGAGGCCCTCAACGAGGCCGTGCGACGCGTCGGTTCGATCGCGATCGTCCATGAGACGCTGTCCCAGAATCTGGACGAGCGCGTCGAGTTCGACGAGATCGCCGACCGGGTGATCGCGATGGTCGCCGAGATCTCCCCGGGCCGGATCACCTGCCGGCGCAACGGCCGCTTCGGCATTCTCGACGCCGAGGTCGCGACCCCGCTCGCCATGGTCCTCACCGAGATCCTGCAGAACGCCCTGGAGCACGCCTTCGCTCCGGGTGACGAGGGGACCGTCGAGGTCACCGCCGTGCGCGGCGAACCCAGGGCCGACGCCCGGCTCCTGATCACCGTCCGGGACGACGGCCGCGGTCTGCCCGAGGGATTCGATCCGCAGCGCGCCGGAAATCTCGGCCTGCAGATCGTACGGACCCTGGTGGAAGGGGAGTTGGGCGGTTCCTTCGACATGCTGCCGGGCTCCGAACGCGGCACGAAGGTGGTCCTCGACATTCCCGTACAGCCGCTGAAGTAGCCGCACGGTGGCGAAGTAGCCGTACGTCAGCGGAAGTCGGAGAAGGCCTGAAGCCGGAGAAGACCCGAAGCCGGAGAAGACCCGAAGGCGAAACAGCAGCGAGCCCCGGACCGAGGAAATCGGTCCGGGGCTCGAATGCTGTGGGTTACTGCTGCGTGCTGCGGCTCGAGAGCGGTGATTGCGTACGCTGTGTACGCGCCGCGTGCCTCAGGCTGTGCAGGTGGCTCAGGCGCTGGCGTTACGCGCCCGGTTGCGAGCGGCACGGCGCTTCATCGCGCGGCGCTCGTCCTCGCTGAGGCCACCCCAGACGCCGGAGTCCTGGCCGGACTCGAGCGCCCACTGCAGGCACTGCTCCATGACGGGGCAGCGGCGGCAGACGGCCTTGGCTTCCTCGATCTGCAGCAGCGCAGGACCGGTGTTGCCGATGGGGAAGAACAGCTCGGGGTCTTCCTCACGACAAACGGCGTTGTGACGCCAGTCCATGGCTGCTACCTCTCTCAGTGTTACGTGCGAGTTGCTTGTGAATGTGAACGCTTTCACGAATCCCCCCGCAAGGGAAGGGCCGACTGCCAGGTGAACTGGTGTGGTCCTTGTTACTGAGGAGGGGTTCTGGCTCTCAGTGGAGGCCGGTGTTGCGGGCCGTCCCGATCGCCAAGAAGAGACTCCCAAACCCCAGCAACGGATACAACCCCTTCCGGAAAGTTTTTTTTGATTCCTCGGTGTCGGCTAGGTCACAGCCGTACTTCTAAGGGGTGGATGCGCGCCTAAACGTTCGAGTGAAAGGACTTTGGGCCCTTCCACTCACACAATCACACGCAGTGCACGGCGTACGCCTGTGAACGTCACGCTCGTACGCAGTCCCAGGTGGTCTCCGTCCATCTGGAGAGGGAGAGGGACCTTCGAATGCAAGGTGAAGTCGGTCAGGTCGTGCAGGGATACGGCGTGCTTGCCGCGCGGCCCGCGCTCGGGGGTCGAGGTGAGCAGCTGGGTGGCGTAACGGGCCACCGCCGGAGTGGACAGACGGCGCAGTCCGAGGACGTCGAGCGCGGTCTCGAAGGAGGCCTCCGGGGACGCGTACACCGGACGATTGCCCAGGTAGGTCCAGGGGGAGGTGTTGCAGATTATGGAGAGGACGAGGTCCTCGACCGGCTCGGCGCCGGGGCGTTCCAGGGTGATCGTTCCGTGCCGGCGGTTCGGTTCCTCCAGGAACTGACGCGCCACCTGGCGCAGATAGAGGGCGTGCGTCGAACGCTTCCCGCGTTCCCTCTGCTGTTCGACCCGGCCGATGACGCTCGCGTCGAAACCGAGGCCGGCGCAGAAGGTGAACCAGCGGGAGGGGACGGACTCGTCCTCCGTGCCCGGCGTTCCCGAGGCGAGCCCGAGGCTCACCGTGCGTGCCCGCCGCTCACGCAGCGCGTCGAGCAGGGCGCCGGTCGCCTCCACGGCGTCGTTCGGCAGTCCTAGGGCGCGGGCGAACACGTTCGTCGAGCCGCCGGGGACCACCGCGAGGCCGGGAAGCCGGTCGGGGTCGGGCCCGTCGTGCAGCAGTCCGTTGACGACCTCGTTCACCGTGCCGTCGCCGCCGAGGGCCACCACGAGGTCGATGTTGCCGGAGTCGGCGGCCCGTCTGCCCAGGTCACGCGCGTGTCCGCGGTACTCGGTGCTGACCGCCTCCAGCTTCATCTCGCTGGCGAGCGCGTGGA
Source organism: Streptomyces sp. Root1304 (assembly GCF_001426405.1). Classification (GTDB taxonomy): domain Bacteria; phylum Actinomycetota; class Actinomycetes; order Streptomycetales; family Streptomycetaceae; genus Streptomyces. The sequence goes on from NZ_LMEP01000026.1 coordinate 5,362, forward strand.
TGAGGACGTCACGGGTGCGGGCACTGGTGGTGGTGGCTGCCGGATTGACCACGAGAAGTGCGCGCATGAGCGTCAGGGTACCTACCCGGCGGTACCGGGCCCAGTCCAGCCCGCTCCCTGGACGGCTCGCCCGGCTCCGGCCGTCCCGGCCCGCCCCCGCTACCCTGCCCTCTATGAGCAGTACGGAGCCCTTGAGCAGTACGGACCAGAACCCCGGCCCCCGCCCGGCCACCCGCCCCGTCCGCCTGACCGCGGCGGCCGTCGTGGCCGGTGTCGAGGCCCTCGGGCTCGTCATCGGTGGCGTGTACATGCTGGTGCACGCCCTGACCGGGACGTCCGGCGACCTCACCGGCGCCGTGACCGGAGCTGTGACCCTTGTCGCACTCGGCCTGATCCCGCTGGCCGCCGCCCGCGGCCTGTGGCTGTGCCGCTCGTGGAGCCGCGGCCCGGCCGTGATCACCCAGATCCTGGCCCTGCCGGTCGCCTGGCAGATGGTCCAGGCGAACAGCGTGATGATCCCGGCCGGCGCGGTCCTCGGCGTCCTGGCCGTCGCCGGGCTCGTCCTCCTGGTGAACCCGGCCACGACCGAGGCGCTCGGCATCCGGCGCCCCGGCCAGGAGGCCTGAGGAGGTCACTCCTCGACGAGGAGCTTCTCCCGCAGCTGCGCGAGGGTCCGCGCCAGCAGCCGGGACACGTGCATCTGCGAGATGCCGACCTCCTGCGCGATCTGCGACTGGGTCATGTTCCCGAAGAAGCGCAGCAGCAGGATGCGCTTCTCCCGGGGCGGCAGGTCCTCCAGGAGCGGCTTCAGCGACTCGCGGTACTCGACCCCCTCCAGGGCCTCGTCCTCCGCGCCGAGCGTGTCCGCGACCGCCGGCGACTCGTCGTCCGTGTCGGGGACGTCCAGGGAGAGCGTCGAGTAGGCGTTCGCCGACTCCAGCCCCTCCAGGACCTCCTCCTCCGAGATCCCGAGCCGCTCCGCCAGCTCGTGCACGGTCGGCGAGCGGCCGTGCTGCTGGGAGAGCTCCGCCGTGGCCGTGGTCAGCGAGAGCCGCAGCTCCTGGAGCCGGCGCGGCACCCGGACCGCCCACCCCTTGTCACGGAAGTGGCGCTTGATCTCACCGACGACCGTGGGCGTCGCGTACGTCGAGAACTCGACGCCGCGCTCCGGGTCGAACCGGTCCACCGACTTGATCAGGCCGATCGTCGCCACCTGGGTCAGGTCGTCCAGCGGCTCGCCGCGGTTGCGGAAGCGCCGGGCCAGGTGCTCCACCAGCGGCAGGTGCATCCGCACCAGCCGGTTGCGCAGCTCCGCCTTCTCCGGGGAGCCCTCGGGCAGCTCGCGCAGCGTGACGAAGAGGGCGCGGGCGCCGCTCCGGTCGTGCGGGTCCGGAACGGCGGGGACGTCCGCTTCCCCGTCGTCCTCCTCGCCCTCGTCCGCGTCCCCGGGCTTCCCCGCACCGGCGTCCGTCTCCGCGTCCGCGGCGGCCTCGGCCTCCGCCGGCCGCGACTCCTCGGGAGCCGCGGCGGAGCCCTCCGCACTCGCGGGGCCCCGGGGGGCCTCGGAGGCACCCGGTGCCTCGGGAACCTCGTGGTGCTGCTCGTGCTCGCTCATCTGGTCCGCCTGCTCCGTAGCGACCTCATACGGCCGCGCCTGCTGCTCAGGGATGCCGGCCGTCGCGTCCCCGCTCCTCACGCCGGGCCTGGCCCCGCGCCGCGCTGTTTGTACAGGCTGATCGAGACCGTACGGTCGTCGGCCACCGACGATTCCACCTTCCCGGCCAGTGCCGACAGCACCGTCCAGGCGAAGGTGTCCCGCTCGGGCGCCCGGCCGTCCGTGGTCGGGGCGGAGACGGTCACGTCGAGGGAGTCGTCGACCAGCCGGAAGACACAGCTGAGGACGGACCCCGGCACGGCCTGCTGGAGCAGGATGGCGCAGGCCTCGTCGACCGCGATCCGCAAGTCCTCGATCTCGTCGAGGGTGAAGTCCAAGCGCGCCGCGAGGCCGGCCGTGGCCGTACGCAGCACGGACAGATAGGCACCCGCAGCGGGCAGCCGGACTTCCACGAAGTCCTGGGTCCCGGGCTCGCCTGCGATCTGGGACACCCTCACCTCCAAGGTGGCACAAGCTCATTCGGGGCTCGGGGGAAAGGGTCCCCCGAACCGGGCGGTACGCAGGGACTGCGCAGTCCGCCGTGACGCTATCGCGATCGGTCCCGCCGTGTCGCCGTAGCCCCCGGCCGCCCCCGTCATCGGCCGTCACCCATGGTAGGCCCATGGGCGCGGACGGTGGGCAGGGGTCTGCGGAGGCCGGGAACGAGCGACCGGCGGAGGGGTGACGTACCCACCCGGGAGCCGGGCGAACCGTCGGACGGCCGAATCGCCGGACGGTCGTACGATCCGGCCGGACCGCGGCTCGCGGGCCCGTCAGACGATCGAGCCGTCCACGAAGCACCAGCGCCAGGCCTCGCCCGGCTCGAACGTCCGCATCACCGGATGCCCGGTCGTCGAGAAGTGCCCCGTCGCGTGCTGCCCCGCCGAGGAGTCGCAGCAGCCCACGTGCCCGCAGGCCAGGCAGAGCCGCAGCTGGACCGGATGCGTACCGTCCGCCAGGCACTCGGGGCAGGTGTCGGCCAGCGGCGCCGGTTCGGGGCGCGGCATTTCGGCTACGTGCGGGCACTCGCTCATGATGGCCAGGTTACGTTGCGGCACGGAGAGGGACGGGCAGACGGGCATGGACGCACTGCAGCTGGTGGCACTGGTGGCGGCGAGCGCCGCCGTCGCGGGGATCGCGCGCCGGACCCCGGTGCCCGCCCCGCTGCTGCTCGTCGCGTTCGGCCTCGTCGCCTCGTACGTCCCCGGGGTCCCCGACTACACCCTCGACCCGCACATCGTGCTGCCGCTGATCCTGCCCCCGCTCCTCTACACGGCGGCCGTCGAGTCCTCCTACCTCGACCTGCGGGCCAACATCAGGCCCGTCGCGCTGCTCTCCGTCGGGTACGTCCTCTTCGCCACCGTGGCCGTGGGCTGGCTCGCGTACGTCCTCGTCCCCGACCTGCCGCTGACCGCCGCCCTCGTGCTCGGCGCGGTCGTCGCCCCGCCGGACGCCGTCGCGGCCACCGCCATCGCGCGCAAGCTCGGCCTGCCGAACCGGATCACCACGATCCTCCAGGGCGAGTCCCTCGTGAACGACGCCACCGCCATCACCGCCTACAAGGTCGCCCTCGCGGCGGCCGTCGGCGCGGGCATCAGCTGGGCGGGCGGTTTCGGCGAGTTCGCGCTCGCGGCCCTCGGCGGCATCGGCGTCGGCCTGGTCCTCATGGTCCCGATCCACTGGCTGCGCCGGAGCCTCGGCGACTCCCTGCTCCAGAACACGCTCTCCCTGCTCATCCCCTTCGTTGCCTACGCGACCGCCGAGGAGGTCGGCGCCTCCGGAGTCCTCGCCGTCGTCGTGGTCGGCCTCTTCCTGGGCCACCGCGCCTGGCAGGTCGACTTCGCGACCCGGCTCCAGGAGGAGGCGGTCTGGAAGATGGTCGCCTTCGTCCTGGAGTCCGCCGTCTTCGCCCTGATCGGCCTCCAGCTGCCGTACGTCGTCCAGGGACTCGGCCGCTACGGCATGGGCGAGGCGGCCTGGTACGCGGTCGGCGTCTTCGTCGCCGTGGTCGTCGTCCGTTTCGTCTGGGTCTACCCGGCGACCTTCCTGCCCCGCTGGATGTCCTCGCGCATCCGGGAACGGGAGCCGGAGGTGGACTGGCGGGCGCCGCTCGTCGTCGGCTGGGCCGGCATGCGCGGGGTGGTCTCGCTGGCCATCGCCTTCTCGATCCCCGTCGTCACCGACGGCGTGGAGTTCCCGGCCCGCAACCTCGTCCTCTTCCTCACCTTCACCACCGTGATCGGCACGCTGGTGGTGCAGGGCCTGACCCTGCCGCCGCTGATCCGGCTCCTGAAGCTTCCGGGACGGGACCGGTACGCCGAGACGCTCGCCGAGGCGCAGGCGCAGAGCGAGGCCTCGCGGGCCGCCGAGGAACGCCTCGACGAGCTCCTCGCCGACGAGCGCAACGCCCTGCCGAAGCCCCTCGCCGACCGGCTGCGCACGGTCCTCGAACGGCGCCGCAACGCGGTCTGGGAGCGGCTGGGCGCGGTCAACGAGGTCACCGGCGAGACCGCGGACGACACCTACCGGCGGCTGTCGCGCGAGATGATCGACGCCGAGCGGGAGGTCTTCGTCCAGCTCCGGGACGCACGCCGGATCGACGACGAGATGATGCGGACGCTGCTGCGCAGGCTCGACCTCGAAGAGGCGGCGGCCTACCGCGAGGAGTCGGACGGCTGAGGGCCGGCGGGGCGGGTCGGCGGTGGCCGGCCCGGGGCGCCCGTCGGTGTCGCCGGGCCGCCCGGTGCGTCCGGCGTCGCGGCGGCCCCGTCCGGCGCGCCCATAGCCATGCCGGCCCCGTCCGGCGCGCCCGTCACCACCGCCACGAGCCGGGTGCCCGCCGGGTACGCGCCCTCCTCCGCGAGGGTCGTCAGGCCGTACAGCATTTTGGCCACATACAGCCGCTCGATGGCGAGTCCATGCCGCGCCTCGAAGTCGCGTGCGAACGCCTCCAGAACGGGGGACGTGCGCGCGTACCCCCCGCAGTGGAAACGCTCGTCCAGCGTCCAGTCGCCGCGCGGCCCGCCGAACGCCGCCTCCTGGAGGGCCCGGACCTCCCCGCCGAGGAAGCCGCCCTTGAGGACCGGGACGCCCAGCGCCCGCTGACCGGGGGAGAGCCCGGCCGCGAGGCCCGCGAGGGTGCCGCCGGTGCCGCAGGCGACGGCGACCGTGTCGGCCACCCCGGCGAGCTCCCGGCCCAGCTCCACACAGCCCCGGACCGCGAGCGCGTTGCTGCCGCCCTCCGGGACCACGTACGCGCCCGCGGGGGCCCGCTCCAGGAGCCGGGCGAGGGTCGCCGGATCGTTCTTCGCGCGGTACGTGGCCCGGTCCACGAACTCCAGCCGCATCCCGTCCGCCGCGCACCGCGCGAGGGACGCGTTGAGCGGGCGCCCGGCCAGCTCGTCGCCCCGGACGATCCCGACGGTCGGGAAACCGAGCAGACGCCCGGCGGCCGCGGTCGCCCGCAGGTGGTTGGAGTACGCGCCGCCGAAGGTCAGCACGGGACGCCCGGCGGCGGCACCCAGGTTGAGGGCGAGCTTGCGCCACTTGTTGCCCGGCAGGTCGGGATGGATCAGATCCTCGCGCTTGAGCAGCAGCGTGAGCCCGCGCCGGGCGAAGCGCTCGTCCTCCACCGGCTCCAGGGGTGAGGGGAGCCGGGGCCGAAGACGGGAGAGGTCGAACGCGTTCACCCGGCCATTGTCCGCGCCCGGAGCACGGCCGGGGTCCGGGCCCCGCACACGGCCGGCCGCAGCGGCGCCCGTGCGCGGGCCGGCGGGGCCGTACCCCGGAGCCGTGTCCCCGCCCACGCGCGCTCAGCGCAGGATGTCCGCGATCCGTTCCCGCATCGAGGCCATCGTGAAGCCGCGCGGGTCCACCTTCCCCGGCTGCCACTCCCGGTGTCCGATCACCGAGCGGTGCGTCCAGCCGTGCACCCGGCACAGCGCGGCCGCCGCCTTCGCGATGGCCTCCAGCTGGACCTTCGGCCACGGGTCCTCGCCGTCCCCGAGGTTCTCGCACTCGAAGCCGTAGAAGTGGCGGTTGCCGTCGGTCGTGGCCTCGTCGTCCGGCGGCAGGCCCCGCTCGGCGATGACCGCCCGGAGCACCTCGTCGTCGCCGAGCCCCGCGTGGTTGGCGCGGCCGTAGCCGACGAGGTGGACCGTGCCGTCCTTGGCGATCACGCCGTGGCAGAGCGGTCCCGGCAGGGACGCGTAGCCGTCCCGGCAGATCCGGACGGTGTTCGCGGTGCCGCGGGTCACGGTGTGGTGGATCATCACGCCGTGCACGGGACCCCAGGGGCCCTTGTGGTTGCGGTTGTGGGTGGACCATTCGCCGACCTGGACGACCGCGAGGCCCTCGTCGCGCAGCGCGTCGAGGAACCTGCTCGCGGACATGGGTGAGGACATGACCGACTCCCTTCGGAGGACGGGGTGAGCTTCCGGAGTACCGGAGTCCGCCACTCCGCTGCCATCCGTTCGTACGGTGTGCGAGCTGATCCGGACATCGGCCGATGGGACGGGTGGGGCTCCGCTGTTCGGATGGAAATCACGTGACATGCCCCGAAGATCGTCGAACAGTCCCACTCGAATGTGTAATGGCGCCGACACGCTCCGTGCTGAAAGGCTCTCTCTCGTCACTCAGCTTTTTTACGAGGTCATACGAGAGGGAGTTCCATGTCCGTTGGTTCGGTTGGCGACGAGGTCCGCGCGGAGCAGCAGGCGCCGCAGCAGAGTCTCGGCACCGCCGCCGCGCGGAACCTCGCCACGACCACCAAGTCGGCGCCGCAGATGCAGGAGATCACCTCGCGGTGGCTGCTGCGGGCGCTGCCGTGGGTCCAGGTGCAGGGCGGTACGTACCGGGTGAACCGGAGGCTCAGCTACTCCGTGGGTGACGGCCGGGTCACCTTCGTCCAGACCGGAGAGCGCGTCGCGGTCATCCCCGCCGAACTCGGCGAGCTCCCCGCCCTGCGCGGCTACGAGGACGAGGAGGCGCTGAACGAGCTGGCGTCCCGCTGCCGCCAGCGGGAGTACGCGGCGGGTGAGGTGATCGCCGTCGCGGGCGAGCCGACCGACCGCGTCCACCTCCTCGCGCACGGCAGGGTCGAGCAGATCGGCGAGGGACCGTACGGCGACGAGGCCGTGCTCGGCGTGCTCGCCGACGGCGCGTACTTCGGTGACGACGCCCTCGTCGACGCGGACGCCGCCTGGGAGTGGACCGCCCGCGCCGCCACCGCCTGTACGGTCCTGGAGCTCACCCGGGACGACGTACGGAACCTCGCGGAGCGCGCCGGCTCGCTCGCCGCGCACCTCGCGACGGTGGCCGCCCTGCCGGACCAGCGCACCAATACCTACGGCGAGGCCGCCATCGACCTCTCCGCCGGCCACGTCGGCGAGGCCGTCGTCCCGCACACGTACGTCGACTACGACGCCTCGCCCCGCGAGTACGAGCTGAGCGTCGCCCAGACCGTGCTGAAGGTGCACAGCCGCGTCGCCGACCTCTACAACCAGCCGATGAACCAGACCGAGCAGCAGTTGCGGCTCACGGTCGAGGCGCTCCGCGAGCGCCAGGAGTACGAGCTGGTCAACCACAAGGAGTTCGGCCTCCTCGCCAACTGCGACTACGGGCAGCGGATCCAGCCCCACGACGGCGCCCCCAGCCCCGACGACATGGACGAGCTGCTCTCCCGGCGTCGGGGCTCCAAGCTCTTCCTGGCGCACCCGCGCGCCATCGCCGCCTTCGGCCGCGAGCTCAACAAGCGCGGTCTGGTGCCCGAGACGATCGACATCGACGGCAACCGCATCCCGACCTGGCGCGGTGTGCCGATCTACCCGTGCAACAAGATCCCGGTGTCGGACGCCCGCACCACCTCGATCATCTGCATGCGTACCGGCGAGGCCGACCAGGGCGTGATCGGTCTGCACCAGACCGGCCTGCCCGACGAGATCGAGCCCAGCCTCTCCGTCCGCTTCATGGGCATCGACGAGCAGGCGATCATCTCCTACCTGGTCACGGCCTACTACTCGGCGGCGGTCCTCGTCCCGGACGCGCTCGGTGTCCTGGAGAACGTCGAGGTCAGCCGCTGGCGCTGAGCCGACGACGCCCGGGGGCGGGGGCCGAACCCTCCCCGCCCCCGGGTGTTCCCGGCTCGTCGCCGCGCAGCAGCACGGAGGATACGAAGGAAGTGACCGTGACCATGGCCAGCGCGGATGCCGTCACCGACGGTCAGGGGGCCGTGCGGCTCCTGGACCGGACGCGCACCGCTGTCAATCCCCAATTGCGCTCGACCGTCGAGACCCTGCCCGGGTCCATGCGGCGGGTCGCGATGTACCACTTCGGCTGGGAGCACGCCGACGGCACCCCGGCCGCGGAGCAGCCGGGCAAGGCGATCCGCCCCGCCCTCGTCCTCGCGGCGGCGCGGGCGCTCGGCGCCGAGGAGGCCCAGGCGGTGAAGGCCGCCGCCGCCGTCGAACTCGCGCACAACTTCACCCTGCTCCACGACGACATCGTCGACGAGGACGTGACCCGGCGGCACCGGCCCACCGCCTGGACCGTCTTCGGCATCCCCGACGCGCTGATCGCCGGTGACGCGATGAGCGCGCTCGCGCTCCGCCTGCTCGCCGAGGACCCGCACCCGGCCTCGGCGGCCGCCTCCGCACGCCTGGCGGCCTGCGTCATCGAGCTGTGCGCCGGGCAGCAGGCGGACTGCGCGCTCGAACGGCGCGATCCCCGCGAGGTCACGCTCGACGAGTGCCTGGCCATGGCCACCGCGAAGACCGGGGCGCTGCTCGGCGCCTCCTGCGCCATCGGCGCGCTCTACGCGGGGGCGGGGGACGAGGAGGTCGCGGCGCTGGACGCCTTCGGCCGGGAGGCGGGCCTCGCCTTCCAGCTGATCGACGACCTCATCGGGATCTGGGGCGACCCGGACCGGACCGGCAAGCCGGCCGGAGCCGATCTGGTCGCCCACAAGAAGTCCCTCCCCGTGGTGGCGGCGCTGACCTCGGGGACCCGGGCGGGCGAGGAGCTGGCCGAGATCTACGCCCGTCCGGCCCTGGACGCCGCGGCGGTACGGGCGGCGGCGGACGCGGTCGAGCGGGCCGGCGGGCGCGACTGGGCGCAGGCGCAGGCCGCCGAGCGGATGGGCCGAGCGGTCGAGTACCTGGCGCAGGCGGTCCCGGACCCGGCCGCGGCGGGGGACCTGCTGGCCCTGGCGGAGTTCGTCACGCGCCGCACGCGCTGATCCCGGTCGCGGTGGGTCACCCCTCGGGGACGATCCGGGTGACCACCGTCTCGATGAGCTCGTCCAGGTCCCGGTCGCCGTGGAGGTCCGGGACGGTGAAGTGGTCGAGCAGCAGTCCGGTGAGGGCGAAGTAGAGCAGCCGGACGGTGTCGGCGTCCCCGGGCATCCCGGCGGCGACGTGCCCCCGGATGTTCTCGTCCAGGTCGGAGCGGAGCACCCTGGTGAGCTGGGTGCGGAGCTCGGGACGGCGTACCGCTTCCAGGCGGAGTTCGAACAGCCCGAGGTAGCAGGTGCGCTCGGCCGCCATGCGCCGGGCGATCCAGCGCATCAGCTCCACCAGCAGCTCGCGGCTGGGCGCCGGGGCGAAGGCCGCCTCGACGGACTCCGGCGCCGGGGTCAGCCGTACGAAGATCCGGTCACCGACCTGGGAGAGCACCTGGTCCCGGTCGCGGAAGTAGTTGGACGAGGTGCCCGTGGGGACCCCCGCCCGGGCGTCGACCGCCCGGAAGGTCAGCCCGCGGGCACCTTCGTCGGCCAGGACCTCGATCGCGGCGTCGAGCAGGGCCGTACGGCGTTCCGGGTTCTTCGCCACGTCGGGCTCCTTCGACAGAGAAATAGCTCTTGCGTAACCACTACAGGTGAAGCACTATAGCTGTCGTGGTTGCGAACGCAGCCGCTTCCCCAGGACCAAGAGGACCGGTTTGCGCAAGCTCACGTACTACATCGCCTGCTCCATCGACGGCTTCATCGGTGACCCCGAGGGCGACGCCTCCTCCATGTTCAAGTACTCGACCGGCGCGTACATGGACGCCATGAACGCCGAGTACCCCGACGCCGTCCCGACGCACGTGCGGGAGATCTTCGGCATCGATGCCGAGAACAAGCACTTCGACACCCTGATCCAGGGGATGCGGTCGTACAAGATCGCCCTGGACATCGGCGTCACCAGCCCCTACAACCACCTGCGCGAGTTCGTCGCCACCCGCTCGCTGGCCGCATCGCCCCACCCCAACGTGGAGCTGATCGCCGACGACCTCGTCGGTCGCGTCCGCGAACTCAAGGCCGAGGACGGCCCCCTGGGCATCTACCTCTGCGGCGGCTCGACCATCGCCGGTGAGCTCATCGAGGAGATCGACGAGCTGATCATCAAGACCTACCCGCAGGTCTACGGCGCCGGAATGCCGATGTTCGGTGCCGGCTTCGAGCCCCGCGACTTCGAGCTCGGCGCGGTGCGCGCCTTCGACAACGGCGTGCTCGTCCGTACGTACACCAGGCAGCGGTAGCGGCGACGAGCGCCGCCGCGCGGGGCGTCCTACCCTGGACACATGGGTGACGAGGCGCCCCGCACGACACGGGATCCCCGGGCCGAGTTCAACTGCCCGGCCTGTGGTCGTCGGCGGACCACGATGGCCACCCGGCACAAGGTCCTCGGGGCCTGGGTGCCGGAGTGGGAGGTCCAGCCCTGCCGCAACCCCGACTGCCCGCTCCACGAGCCCGTGGACGGCGACGCCGAGGCGGGCGCGGAAGCCGCGAGCACGCAGGTGACCGGCACAAACGGCGAGATCGGGAGAAGTCCGGCCGCAGGGTGACCGGACGCGCGCCGGAGCCGGTCATACCGCTACAGTCCGCGCATGTCATCGGAGTCGACGGAAGTCTGGACCGGCTGGTACCGGGACCGCAGCGGCGCGGAAGCGCTGGTCATCACAGCCGATGGGCGGCACGTCACCGCCCGCATCAGGGGTATCGAGTACAAGGGTGAGGGCTTCGCCGCGCTCAGCGCGGACGGCGAGGGCGGGCAGCCCCTCACCGGCTGCGTCCTGGAGTGGGACCTGCCGCTCCCCGTCGTCGTGGACGGCGCCTCCCAACAGGCCACGCTGAGCTGTCTGCTGACGCTCGGCGAGCGCGCGGACCTCAGTCTGACGCTGCACTACGGCGGGGCGGCCTTCGAAGCGTGCGTCGCCGGGGGTGACTTCGACGGGGCGCTCGACCGGGTCCGCCGCCAGCTCCCGCCCGGCGCGGACTTCGGCCGCCGCCTGCTCCAGCCGGCCTGAGAAGCACGGGACGGCGGCGCCCCCTCGAACGCGCAGAGGGAGGGGGCGCCGCCGTCGTCGTACGTGGGGGGCTGGAAAGGGGCCATGATCAGCCCATGTACGGGAGAAGGGCCGGGAACGAGCCCTGGTGCGGGGCGAGTCCGGACTCGGGCCCGGACTCGGGGGCCCGGACCCGGTTCCCGGGGTCAGCCCTTGAAGGCGGAGGCGAGGCCGTAGCGCCACAGCTGGTCGACGCGGGAGCGCTCCTGCGCGTTCGGCTGGGCGTTCTGGCAGGACGTGCCGGGGCCGCCACCCGACATCAGCTCGCTGCACGGACCGCTGTAGTGGTCCGGCAGCCCGAGGACGTGCCCGGTCTCGTGGGCGGTCACACGGGTCGAGTTGTACTGCTGGTTCTGCCGGTAGTCGAGGAAGATGTAGCCGCCACCGTGACCGTCGGTGCTCGCGTACGAGCCACGGGAGTCGTTGCCCTCGTAGTACGCGAAGTCGGGGTTGCTGCCCTCGACGAGGCGGACGTTCGCCACCGAGCTGTTCCATATCTGCGCCGAGCGGGAGATCTGGGTGCGGAAGGTCGGCGCGTTGGCGGCGCTGTAGACGACGGTGACGGCGGTCGCGCCGGGAACGGCGGCACGCTTCTTCGCCACCGACTTCATGACGGCGTCGAAGAAGGCCTGGTTGGCCTTGGCCTCCTCGGCCGAACCGGCGTACGCCACGGTGGCGTTGCCCGCGTGGACGGTGCTCACGGCCGCCGCCGGGGCCGTACCGACGGAGGCGGCGAGACCGATACCGAGGGCGGCGGTCAGTACGGAGGTGAGGACCTTGGGGTGACGCATGGGGGGCTCCTCCTGTTGGGGTCGGAGTGAGTCTCGGGGGAGCCGGGCCGTGCGCGGATGATGTCAACCGCCGATAGTCCCACCGCATCACCACCCGCCCGAGCCTCCGCGGCCATCCCCGACGACCCCGGTAGGACCTCTCTCGATCGCCATCAACTGCCTTGGAATGAAAGGTGATTGAACGGTTCCGGGCGTCTGGTGCGAGTCAGGGAGCCGTCCTACCCTCGGGGCATGGAGCTGGAGGTGAGACACCTGCGCGCGCTCTGCGCCATCGCGGACACGGGCAGCCTGCACAAGGCGGCCCGCCAACTGGGCATGACACAGCCTTCGTTGACCACCCAACTGCGGCGCATCGAGAACTCCCTGGGCGCCGAACTCTTCTCCCGGGGCCGCACCGGCTGCCGCCCCACCCCGCTCGGCCACTCCCTGCTCAGCCGGGCCCGCCCCCTCGTCGCCGACATGGCCGCGCTCGTCACCGAGACCCGGGCCGCCGCCGCCCGCGCCGACGGCCCGGGGCTCCGCGTCGGCTCCACCGCGAGCCGGGCGCTCCCCGGCTGGCTGCGCGGACTCCGCCAACGCCTGCCCGGCACCGACGTCGGCCTCCGGATGGACGTCTCCGCCAACGCGCTCCTGCGCACGGTCGCCGCCGGCCAGCTCGACGTGGCCTTCGTGCACGAGGTCGAGGGCAGCCCCTTAAGAGTCCCGGACGGCCTCAGGGGACGGGTCCTGGTCGCTCGCGAACCGCAGTTCATCTCCATGGCCCGCGACCACCCGGCCGCCGCCCGGCCGGTGGTCGACCTCGCCGACCTGGCGGACGACCACTGGATGGTCGACCCGACCGTGGACGGCGAATGGGACGGCCTCCGCAGGGTCCTGGGCGCGGCGGGCATCGACCCGCCCCTGCTGCACGCCGACTACCACACGGCCGCCTCGCTCGTCGTCCTCGGCGAGGCCGTCGCCCCGTGCCAGCCCACGTCGGGCCCGCGCGACGACATGGCGATCCGCCCCCTGCGCGGCGACCCGCTGGCGGTCCGGCTGCTGCTGTACGCGCGCCCGGGAGCGCCGCTGGACCTCCTGTACGCGGAACTCGCGGCGGCGTACCGGGAAGTGGCGCTGCGCGCGGCCCCGTACCGTGAGTGGCTCCGCCGCGAGGGCGTGACGGGGGCGGGGGCGGGTGCGTGGGTGGGGCCGGGTCTGATGACGGTGTGACGGGGGGCGGGCGGGGGTCTGACGCCGGGTCTGACGCCGGGTCTGATGACGGTGTGACGGGGGCGGGCGGAGGTCTGACGCCGGGCATGATGACCGTATGAGCGACGTACACGAGGACGGACCGGCCCCCGCCCGCGCGGGGGCCGTGGTCCGGCACGCGGACCCGGAGGACCTGGCGCGGGTCGTGGAACTCATCGCCGAGCACGCGGCGTACGAGAAGTCGGCGCCCCCGGCGCCCGGTCTGGCGGACCGCCTGACCGGGCTGCTCTTCGGCCCCGGCACCGGGCGCCTCCGCTGCCTGGTGGCCACGCTCCCCGACGGGGCGGTGGTGGGGTACGCGACGTGCGCGCCGGAGATCTCCACCTGGGACGGCACGGAGTACCTCCACATGGACTGCCTCTACCTCACGGAGACCGCACGCGGCCACGGCCTGGGCCCGCTCCTGATGAAGGCGGTACGCGAGGAGGCGATCCGCCTCGGCCTCGCGGAGATCCAGTGGCAGACGCCGTCCTGGAACGAGAACGCGATCCGCTTCTACGACCGGCTGGGGGCGACGTCGAGGGAGAAGCGCCGGTACAGCCTCGGGGTGGGGGAGCGGTAGGGGCCGGGGGCCTCGGGGCGTGAGTCGAGGGCGGCTGGAGGCGCTTCGACGCGACGGGGGACCCCGGATCAGGAACGCGCGGCTTCCGGGGCGCCGCACAGTTCGCGTACTCCGTGACGACCCTTCTGGCCGCGTGCCCGCAAGGCCCTCGTCAGCGCGGAGGCGGCAACTGGGCTCCACCGTGGTGCGGATGGGGAGGAACCAGTCCGCTCGGGCGAATGTCGGCCAGTCTCGTGTGCGTGCTCATCGTTCCCGGGCCGGAGCCCGTACGGCCGCAGTACCGTGGGGCCGCGTGGGTGGTGTGCCCGCGTGACCGACTCCCGTTCATGGCCGTCCGTGCGTTCCTGCCCGCCGCCCACCCTCCGGAGTTGCCGACGTGACCGATCTTTCCGCCGCCCACGACGCCGCCGTCACCGACCGGGTCCGCCTGGCGGGCAGTGCCTACAACGGAGACCGGGATCTGGCCGCCCGGCAGTCGCTCTACCAATGGCAGACGCCCCGGCACGACCTTCCCGGGCTCGTCGCCGAGCGGCTGGTGGGCGTACGCGGGCGCGTCGTCGACATCGGTTGCGGCAACGGCACGTTCATCCAGCGGCTCCGGCAGGACCGTCCCGACCTGGGGCTGCTCGGTCTCGACGTTTCTCCCGGCATCCTCCTCGGCGTCCCCGGGCCGGTCGCCGTGGCGGATGCCACGTGCCTGCCGCTGGCGACGGGGAGCGTCGACGCCGCTCTCGCGCTCCACATGCTCTATCACGTGCCCGACATCCCCCGGGCGGTCGGGGAACTGGCCCGGGTCGTGGCCCGGGACGGGCTGGTGGTCGTCTCCACCAACAGCGACCGCGACAAGGCCGAGCTCGACGACCTCTGGCAGCGCGCCGCCGGCGACGTCCTCGGCGTCGACCGGGGCCCGGCTCGCATCTCCCTCGGCGCCCGCTTCTCCCTGGAGAACGCTCCGGGCCTGCTCGGCGAGGAGTTCGGCCGGGTGGAGGTCGTCGAACTGCCGGGGACCATCACCGTCCGCGACCCCGAACCCGTCATCGCCCACATGGCCTCGTACAGCGCCTGGGCGGACCAGCACGACGCCCCCTTCGACGCGACCGTCGCCCGCGCCCGCACCCTCGTCGCCGACCACATCGCCCGCCACGGCAGCTACGAGATCACCTGCCGCAGCGGCATCCTTGTTTGCCGCCGCTGAGCCGGTCCCGGAACGGCGGCCGGGGACCGACGAGCAGACGCCGTGCCTCCCTGACGATCGCCCGTGCCAGGGGTTCCCGGCCGCGTCGGGTCTCAGCCGTGGTGTACGGCGTGGGCGCGGTGACGTCGATGCCCGGCCCGCCCTCGGTGACGTACGACCGGAAGCCGACCGTCGTGCGGGCGAGTGACGAGGCCGCTCGCGCGGCCGGTGAACTCGTGCTGGACGTGGTCGGCGAGGCCGTTCCCGTACAGGATGATGTCGGCCTGCGGGACGGACATGACGGAGTGGCAGAACCCCCTGTGCTCCACGTCGAAGAGCACGCCCTTCACGGGCGGTGGGCTTCGGACCCGCGACCGTGCGGGTCAGTTGCCCCGGCCTGGGGCAGGCCTTCTTCGTCTTCTAGCAATGGGCCGGGTCGGTGATCTGCGGACTGGTCGGACGCTCCCTTTCTCCGGCGAGTACGAGAGGGGTGAGCGGGCTCACTTTCGCGGCTGCGTATCGGATTCGAAGGCTGTCCCGTCGTACTGGTGTGTACAGCCGTTTCGCCGTCCAAGGAGCTGAGAAGTGACGCCTGACCCCGATCTGTCTTCCGCGCTCGACGAGCTGCCGCAGCCTCTGCTTGCGGCGGCCCAGGCCGCGCGCCGTGAGTTCCTGGTCGCCCTGGAGCCGTTGCGGGGTGAGCTGTTCCGGTACTGCCGTCATCTGACCAGCAGCGTGTGGGATGCGGAGGACCTGGCACAGGAGACGCTCGCCCGAGCCCTCACGCGCGCGGCGCAGTCTCACCAGCCGGTCCAGCGCCCGATGGCGTGGCTGGTACGGATCGCGACGAATGCCTACCTCGACCAGGTCCGCCGTCCTGCCCCGCTTCTCGTCGAGCCCTCCGAGCGTGCGGCGCCTGCCGGCACCGATCCCGCCGAGGTGAGGGACGCGCTCGCGGAGGTGGCCACCCTGCTGGCGCCGCAGGAACGTGCCGCTGTCGTTCTCAAGGACGTGTTCGACCTGCCGTTGAAGGAGATCGCCGCCATGCTGCGCACCACCGAGGGGGCGGTCAAGGCCGCGCTGCACCGTGGCCGCGGACGGCTCACCGACCCCGATCGGTCCACCGCGCTCGCCCGGCGGACGGCTCCCGACCGTGACACCCTCGATGCCCTCGCGGCGGCGTTCACCGCGTACGACCTGGACGGGCTGACCAAACTGTTCGTCGAGGACGCGGTCAGTGACGTCATCGGGATGGCCCACGAAGTCGGGCGGGACCAGATCGCCGCCGGCTCGCTGCACCACACCCTGTATCTGGAAACCTCCGTGCGGTGGCGCGCCGAGGTTCGGGAGCTGGACGGCGACCCGTTGGTCCTGATGTGGGCCGCCCCGACCGACGGCGGCGGACCCGAGGCGGTCGAGGACGTCCTCCGAGCGGAGACGTCCGACGGCGGCATCACGCACCTGCGCTGGTACTACTTCTGCCCGGATGTCCTGGCCGAGGTCGGTGACCGGCTGGGCGTCCCGTACCGAACCCATGGCCACAGTCTGTAGACCCGCTGGTTCACGTGGTCCCCCCTCGGGGTGCGCGACGACGTGGCTGCGCTTGAAGCGGCTCCGGCGCGGACGAGGGCGACGAGGTGGGATGGGTTCACGGTCAGTCAGAGGGCTGTACCGCAGCGGCGAAGTAGTGATTCAGAGTGTCATGGCTGTCCGGAGTGAACAGGTTCTCCTTCATCGACCTGAGGAGCTCGGACTCCGACAGCCAGCCGTGCCACATCACTTCGTCCGGGTCAGGACACAGGTTGTCGGACAGGACAGCCTCGTGAACGGCAAGCCAGTGGGGGCTGAGCCCGCTGCGGTTCAGGAACTTCACGATGAAGCGGACCGGCGCTCGAACGCCCAGTTCCTCGGCCAGTTCGCGCGATGCGGCTTCCTCATAGGACTCGCCCGCAGCAACGGCACCGCCCGACGCCACCTCGTAGTGTCCCGGGAACCGATCGACGTGCTCAGAGCGACGGTGCACGAGGATCCGGCCTTCCCGGTCCCGGCACACCGTCACGGCGATCCGATGCAACCAGCGATGGCGAATGGCCTCGCCCCGGCCGACCACCGCCACGACCTGGTCCTGCTCGTCAACACGCTCGACTCTCTCGTCCATGAGTTCCACAGACGGCTGCCGACGCGCTGCCACAGAGGCGGATGCCTGCTGTCGATCGAGCTTCTCCATGACTCGGTCGCGGAGAAGGTCGTACTCCTCACGGAGCCTGCGCCACTCGGTCACGGGCGGGCGGGGAATGACGATGCCTTCAGTGACAGTCTCCTCCGGCCCGAACTGCTCGCGGGTGAGATCGACCTCAATGCCCATCCCCAGGCGGTTCCACCAGTGGTAGTCCACACGCTCTCCGTTGACGTGGACCTCCCCGCGGATCAGTTCGCCTCCCAGCAGGTCATTGAGCACCATGGCGGTCACCCCGCACTGGTCCCGAGCCGGGTTGTCCTCGGTCCAGCGCGATCGGAACTCAGGTGTGCACGTCTCGGCACTCCAGCTACTGCGGACGGCTTGTTCGATGTCGGAAAGAAGCAACGGCGTCATGCCCGTCATCCTGCCTGCGAGCACTGACAACGGCCTTGTAGTTCTCGCCGAAGAGAGGTGGTGCCGCCGGGAGCGGCTTCGATGGGCGTTGCCGTTCCGTCGAGGATGGTGCCGAGCATCCGAGCTTGTAAGAGCGGGGATCGGTCAGACCCTGCGCTGCGCCGACGGCGAGGTCCGCCAGGTGCGGGAGACCTGGCCGGCCCGGCAGTCGTTCTGCCAACGGCAGACGCCTCGGTACGACCTGTTGGGCCTCGTTTCCGAGCGGCTGGGCGACGTACGCGGGCGCGTCATCGACATCGGATGCCGCAACGGCAAGCATGCGCCTGGAAGGGTGCGATCGGCACCGCCGGCATGGTGGCGCCTACCCGAGGGTGGCGGCAGCGGTCTTGTAGTCGGCGGCCTGGGTCGGGGTGAGGTAGTGGCTGACGCGGATGAGTGCGGTGCCGCTGACGAAGTCGTACTCGGCGAGCACGGGCATGCCCTTGGTGACGTTCTGGATGTAGTCGGCACGGGCCTGGGCGTCGGCCGTGGTCGTGAAGACCTCGATCGCTCCGCCGAGCCCGACGCTGCCGGGCTCCGCGTCGGCGACGTCGTCGACCTTGATGCGGGCGTCCGTGAACGTGACCTTGCTGGTGTACTGGTGGGGACGGCCGAGGAGATGGTTCGGGTCGTTGTCCTCGGTGACAACGCCCGAGAGCTTGGCGGACGCGACCTTGTCGGAAAGGGCCTTGAAGGCGTCGCCGGCCGTGAGCTCCTTCGCTGTCGGCTCGGTCGGGACGCCGGCGGTTGCAGTGGTGGCGTTCTTCGGCTGGTCGTTCTTCTGATCGCTCCCCGACCCGCATGCCGTCGTGGCCGCGAGGACGATGACGAGGGCGGCAGCGGACAGGACGGGCTTACGCATGATGGCTCCGAAGTGTGGCGGGTTCGGGTGTGTTGATCGGATCGCCGAACTATTGCACTGCGATGTTGTGATGCGTGCGGATACCGGAAGATCAGCCGTGTCACCTGCCCGGCCGGGCAGGTGACGGTGGGGCAACCGCGGAGGAGCGCGGAAGCTGGAATGCAGCGGACCGCGGTCCCCTACTCGTTCATGATCAGCCCGTCCGGTGAGTTCGGTATCCAGGGAGATGAATGGGCACCCCTCCACGCGACCATCGAGGGCTGGGTGGAGTCGCTCGCCCTGGCTCACCACGCCTCCAAGTGGGCGGAACGAATCACCAAGCTCGTCGGTGATGACGTCGATGGCATCGACCTGAACGGCTGTGCGCCGGTGCACGAGGTGAGAGGTCTGGCCGACACCTGGTGGAGAGGGTCCGACTCGCTGACAGCCCTCTACGGCGGGGAGGCCGCGGCGCTCGACTTCCCCAGGGGCCGCATCGCGGTGATCTACTCCGGCCTTGATGATTGGGGACTGCGAGGAGGCGTGGACGACGACGGCTGACCTTGTCGTTCAGCCTCGTTCCGGCCGGGGCGGATCTGGAGCAGGCGGTGCCGAGCGGCTTCAGCCCGGGAGGGCCGGCCCGCCGAGGACCTCCAGGTCCCGGCGTGCGGTCTTCGTGTCCGCCCGTGCCCCGGAAAAAGACCGCACCCGGACCGTCACGGACGCCGTGTTCGGCGGCCTGCGGGCCGGGTGCGGGCAGTTGAGCGGCGCGACCCGCGAAGACGCAGGTCAGGTCGCCCAGAGGGAGATCAGGCCTTCTTGGTCTCCCAGAAGATGCGGTCGATCTCGGCGATGAGTTCCAGCGCCTTCTCGCCCGTCTTCGGGTCCGTCGACGCCTTCGCGGCCGAGAGGGCCTTCAGGGTGTCGTTGACCAGCTGGTTGAGCTCGGGGTACTTCTCGAAGTGCGGGGCCTTGAAGTAGTCGCTCCAGAGCACCGACACGTGGTGCTTCGCGAGCTCCGCGCGCTGCTCCTTGATGACCGTGGCGCGGGCGCGGAAGTGCGCGTCCTCGTTCGCCTGGTACTTCTCCTGGACAGCCTTGACCGACTCGGCCTCGATGCGGGCCTGGGCCGGGTCGTACACGCCGCACGGGAGGTCGCAGTGGGCGCTGACCTTCACCTTGGGGGCAAACAGGCGGGAGAGCATTGAGCCGTCCTTCCTCGTGATCGTCTTCTCAGGTGGGACATTACTCGGTGAGAAGGGCGTTTTCGCGGGCGCCCCCTGGGGCTTAGGTCAAAAGTCCAGGGTCACCATGGGACTCGTGTACGAGTGGACGAGCCGACGCGGAGTGGAGCGAGAGGTGCCGGATGACGGGATCGGGGCGTGAGCGGGTGGCGGAGGCCGGGGCTCCGTTCGGGATCGCCGAGGTGACGGGGGTGTCGATGGTGCCGACGCTGCTCCACGGCGATCAGCTGCTCGTGCGGTACGGCGGGCGGCTGCGGCCCGGCTGCGTGGCCGTGCTGCGGCATCCGCTGCAGCAGGATCTGCTCATCGTGAAGCGGCTGATCGAGCGACGCGACGGGGGCTGGTGGGTGCTCGGGGACAACCCGGACGCCGAGGGGGACAGCCGTGTCTTCGGCGCCGTACCGCCCGAGCTGGTGCTCGGGCGGGTGCGGGCGCGCTACCGGCCGCCGACGCCGGGGCTTCAGCGCTCCTGGGGAGTGACGCTCTCCTGGCTGTTCGCGGCGGTCAGGCCCGTGGGGTCCGGCCGCTCGGCCTCCTGGCGCTTGCGGGCGCGGTAGGCGGCCACGTTCGCGCGGGTCGCGCAGCGGTCCGAGCAGTAGCGGCGGGAGCGGTTGGTGGAGGTGTCGAGGTAGGCGTTGCGGCAGGGCGGGGCCTGGCAGAGGCCCAGCCGGTCGGCGCCGAACTCCGTCAGGTGGAAGGCGAGCCCCATCGCCGCGATGGCCGCGTAGCCCGCGGTCGCGTTCGAGGGGTGGTCGGCGAGGTGCATGTGCCACCGGGGGCGGCCGTCCTCGTCGAGGGTGTCGTGCCCGGAGATCTGGGGGCTGACGGGGAACTCCAGGAGGAGTGAGTTCAGCAGGTCCACGGCGCCCGTGTGGTCGCCCTCGTCGGCCGCGGTGAAGACCGCCCGCAGCCGGGTGCGTACCGCGCGGAAACGGGTCACGTCGGAGTCGGTGGCCCGGCGCGCCATCTGGGTGGCGGGGCCGAAGAGTTCGCGGATCACCTCGACGGAGGTCAGGGCGTCCTTGTTGCGGGCCGGCTCCTCGGTGTTGACCAGACGCACGGCGTAATCCGAGTAATAGGCCAGTTCCACTTGTAGTCCTTACTCCGGCGGGCTAGTGTCTCGGTCGGAAGGGGTAACGGCTGTTTCCCCTTTGAGGGTATTACGAAGGCGGGGAGGAACGGCGATGACCGGAACCGACTGGGCGGGCTGGCAGCAGAGCTGGGACCGTCAGCAGGAGTGGTACATGCCGGACCGTGAGGAGCGGTTCCGCGTGATGCTCGACATGGTCGAGGCCCTCGTGGGGCCGAAGCCCCGCGTCCTCGACCTCGCGTGCGGTACGGGAAGTATCACGGATCGGCTCCTCAAGAGGTTCCCGGAAGCGACCAGTACCGGTGTCGACCTCGATCCCGCCCTCCTCGCCATCGCCGAGGGCTACTTCTCCGGCGACGAGCGCGTCACCTTCGTGACCGCCGACCTCAAGGACCCCTCGTGGGCCGCCCGGCTGCCCCACGACTCCTACGACGCCGTCCTCACCGCCACCGCGCTCCACTGGCTCCACAGCGAACCCCTGACGGCCCTCTACGGGCAGGTCGCCGGCCTCGTCCGCGACGGCGGCGTCTTCATGAACGCCGACCACATGATCGACGGGACCACCCCCCGCATCAACGCCGCCGAGCGCGCCCAGCGCCACGCCGTCATGGACCGCGCCAAGGCCGGCGGCGCCCTCGACTGGGCCGAGTGGTGGGCCGCCGCCGGCCAGGACCCCGTCCTCGCCGGGCCCACCGCCCGCCGCTTCGAGATCTACGGCGAGCACGCCGACGGCGACATGCCCTCGCCGCGCTGGCACGCCGACACCCTCCTCGCCGCCGGCTTCGGCGAGGCCCGGCCCGTCTGGGCCTCGCCCTCCGACACGCTGCTCCTGGCCGTGAAGTAACCCCGGGGACGCGGGAAGGGGCGGTACGGGAATCCCGTACCGCCCCTTCTCCGTCGTACGCCCTACAGCACCTTCGACAGGAACGCCTTCGTCCGGTCGTGCTGCGGGTTGCCCAGGACGTCGCGCGGGTTGCCCGACTCGACGACCACGCCGCCGTCCATGAAGACCAGCGAGTCGCCGACCTCACGGGCGAAGCCCATCTCGTGCGTGACGACGATCATCGTCATGCCCGACTCGGCGAGGTCCCGCATGACGTCGAGGACGTCACCGACCAGCTCCGGGTCGAGCGCCGAGGTCGGCTCGTCGAAGAGCATCAGCTTCGGCTCCATCGCCAGCGCGCGGGCGATGGCGACACGCTGCTGCTGGCCGCCGGAGAGCTGGGACGGGTAGTTCCCCATCTTGTCCCGCAGGCCGACCCGGTCGAGCAGCCGCTCGGCACGCTCGCGCGCCACCGCCTTCGACTCGCCCTTCACCTGGATGGGCGCCTCCATGACATTGGCCAGGGCCGTCATGTGCGGGAAGAGGTTGAAGCGCTGGAAGACCATGCCGATGTCCCGGCGCTGGACCGCGACCTCGCTGTCCTTCAGCTCGTAGAGCTTGCCGTTCTTCTCCCGGTAGCCGACCAGCTGGCCGTCGACCGAGAGCCGGCCGCCGTCGACCCGCTCCAGGTGGTTGATGCAGCGGAGGAAGGTCGACTTGCCGGAGCCGGACGGGCCGACGAGGCAGAAGACCTCGCCGTTCTGCACTTCGAGGTCGATGCCACGGAGGATGTGGGCCGCGCCGTACGACTTGTGGACGCCCTCCGCCTTGACCATGGGCTGGCCGGTCATGCCGATGCCTCCGGGGAACGCTTGAACGTGGTCAGGTTCGACTTGATGCGCTGCAGCGGGGTGGGCGGCAGGTTACGGGTCGAACCGCGGGCGAAACGGCGCTCCAGGTAGTACTGGCCGACGCTGAACACGCTGGTCAGCGCGAGGTACCAGATGGAGGCGACGAAGAGCATCTCCATCACGGCCCCCGCGGTGTTGCCGATGTTCGAGGAGGCGCGCAGCAGCTCGGTGTACTGCACGGCCGAGACCAGGGACGAGGTCTTCAGCATGTTGATGAACTCGTTGCCGGTCGGCGGCACGATCACCCGCATGGCCTGCGGGAGGACGATGCGGCCCATGGTCTTCGACTGGGACATGCCGAGCGCGTGCGCCGCCTCGGTCTGGCCCTCGTCGACCGACTGGATGCCGGCGCGGACGATCTCCGCCATGTACGCGCCCTCGTTGAGGCCGAGGCCGAGCAGCGCCACCATGAACGGCGTCATGACGTCCACGGTCTCGTTCTTGTAGATCGGCCCGAGGTCGATGTACTGGAAGATCAGCGACAGGTTGAACCACACCAGCAGCTGGACATAGACCGGGGTACCGCGGAAGAACCAGATGTAGAGCCATGCGACCGCACCCGTCACCGGGTTCTTGGAGAGCCTCATCACGGCGAAGAGGATGCCGAGGACCAGGCCCAGGGCCATGGACGCGACGCTGATGATGATCGTGTTCCACAGGCCGCTGATGACCGACGGGTCGAACACCTTGTCCCACACCGTGTCCCAGATGACATCGCCCTGGGAGAAGGCGTAGACGAGCCATCCGAGGAGTGCGACGACCACCACGGCGCTGACCCAGCGGCCGTAGTGGCGCACGGGGATGGCCTTGATGGCCTCGTACGGGGTGCCCGAGGCGCCGGGCCCGGCCGGAGCGGCGGCCGGGTCCTTGCTGATCTTGTCAGTCATGACGACTGCCCTTCAGTGGAGCGGGGAGGTCACTTGCCGGCGTTGACGGTGGCCGACTTGACGGCGCTGTCCTCGACGTTCCACTTCTTCAGGGCCTCGGCGTAGGTGCCGTCCTTGATGATCGCGTCGAGCGCTTCCTTGACCGCGTCACGCAGCTGGGTGTTCTCCTTCGAGACGCCGATGCCGAAGAGGCCGACGTCGCTCTGGCTGCCGACGACCTCGAAGTCCTTGCCGCCGCCCGAGGTCTTCGCGATGTACGCGGCCACCGGGTAGTCGTTCAGGTCGGCCACGGCGCCGCCGGCCTTGACGCGGGTCTGGGCCTCGGCGTCGGTGTCGAAGGCCTGGATCGTCAGCTTCTTGTCGCCGCACTTCGTGGCCTGGGCCTTGAAGGTGTCCTCGTAGATCGTGCCGCGCTGGACGGCGACGGTCTTGCCGCACAGGTCGTCGAGGGAGTTGATGCCCTGCGGGTTGCCCTTCTTGACCAGCAGGGAGACGCCGGAGCTGAAGTAGTCGACGAAGTCGATGCCCTTGCCGATCTTCTTGCCGTTGTCGTCCAGGCCCTCCTGCCGCTTCTTGTTGTCCGTCATCGAGGACATGATCAGCTGCTGGCGACCGCTGTAGATCGAGGTGATCAGGCCGTCGAAGGTGCCCGAGGTGAACTGGAGCTCGACGCCGAGCTGCTTGCTCAGGGCCTGCGCGATGTCGGGGTCGACGCCGACGATCTTGCCGCCCTCGGTGAACTCCATCGGGGCGTACGAGGCGTCGGTGCCGACCTTGATGACACCGGCCTTCTGGATGTCGGCGGGGAGCTTCGAGAAGAGCGGGGCGGCGTTCGTCGACGCGGTGCCGCCCTCCTTCGTCGGGCTCGTCGAGCCGCTGTCGGTCTGGTCACCGCAGGCGGTCAGCAGGACGGAGCCGGCGACCGCGATGGCGGCGACCGCGGCAAGACGGGAGGTGCGGGTCTTGGCGGTCGTACAGCGCGTGGTGCGTGCGGTCATGATCGGGTTCCTCCGGCGTGTGAGGGAGATGCCAGGTGGGTCACGTACGCGTCTTCGAGTGTCGTGACCTCGTGTGATTACGGCATCTTGCCATTCGGACCGCCTCAAACCGACGGCCAAGGATGTCAAAATCGGGTAACGGGTGACGGCCGAATACCGACAGGCCGGTACATCAGGGCCGGATCTTCTACGGAATACCTTCCACGCCGCCGAAGAATTTCCTGCTTGTCTCGCCATTCGGACGAGCCGAAGGCCGCCAATCGGGTGCGGAAAGCATCTATCGGGACATCGGGTGACGTGTCGTTCTCCGTCCGTGTCCGGATGCGCTCGGTATGAGTCGCGTCACCGAGTGAATACGGACTCGTCCGCGGTGCCGTCCGTCCGGTAAGAAGGATCCTTACACCCCTCATCCGGGGCTCAGGGCGCGTTGTGCGGCGCGCCCGCGCGGCTGCCAGACACGGCGGCTGCGGGACCCGCCCACCGCTCCACACCAGGAGCGGCCAACCCTCAGACGAAGCAGACTTAAGGGGTCAACCCAATGGCAGCGGAGATCGTCAATCCTCGCAATGACAGTGGTACGGAAGGGGCTCCCGAGGAGCCGTTCGACCCTGTCTTCGCCCTTCACCGGGGCGGCAAGATGGCCGTTCAGGCCACCGTCCCCCTGCGGGACAAGGACGACCTGTCCCTCGCGTACACGCCCGGCGTCGCCAAGGTGTGCACCGCCATCGCCGAGCAGCCCGACCTGGTCAACGACTACACCTGGAAGTCCCAGGTCGTCGCCGTCGTGACCGACGGTACGGCCGTGCTCGGCCTCGGCGACATCGGCCCGGAGGCCTCCCTCCCGGTCATGGAGGGGAAGGCCATCCTCTTCAAGCAGTTCGGCGGCGTGGACGCGGTCCCGATCGCCCTCGCCACCACCGACACCGACGAGATCGTCGAGACCGTCGTCCGGCTCGCCCCGTCCTTCGGCGGCGTGAACCTGGAGGACATCTCGGCCCCGCGGTGCTTCGAGATCGAGCGCAAGCTCCAGGAGCGCCTCGACATCCCCGTCTTCCACGACGACCAGCACGGCACGGCCATCGTCACGCTCGCGGCCCTCCGCAACGCGGCGAAGCTCACCGGGCGGACCCTCGGCGACCTGCGCGCGGTCATCTCCGGCGCCGGTGCGGCCGGTGTCGCCATCGCCAAGTTCCTGCTGGAGGCCGGCCTCGGTGACGTGGCCGTCGCCGACCGCAAGGGCATCGTCAGCAGCGACCGGGACGACCTCACCGACGTCAAGCGCGAGATCGCCGGGCTCACCAACAAGGCGGGCCTCAGCGGCTCCCTGGAGTCCGCGCTGGCCGGCGCCGACGTCTTCATCGGCGTCTCCGGCGGCACGGTCCCCGAGGCGGCCGTCGCGTCCATGGCTCCGAACGCCTTCGTGTTCGCCATGGCCAACCCGAACCCCGAGGTCCACCCCGACGTCGCGCACAAGTACGCGGCCGTCGTGGCGACCGGCCGTTCGGACTACCCGAACCAGATCAACAACGTCCTCGCGTTCCCCGGCATCTTCGCCGGCGCGCTCCAGGTCCGGGCCTCCCGGATCACCGAGGGCATGAAGATCGCCGCGGCCAACGCCATCGCGGACGTCGTCGGTGACCAGCTCGCCGCCGACTGCGTCATCCCGTCGCCGTTCGACGAGCGGGTCGCCCCGGCCGTCGCGGCCGCGGTCGCCGCCGCCGCCCGCGCCGAGGGCGTCGCCCGCCGCTGACGCGCGCAGCCAGTACGCCGAAGGGCCCTGTTCCGTACGCCGGGACGGGGCCTTTCGCGTACGACGGGGCCGTCGGCGTACGAGGCGCCGGGCTTCGCTTCGCGTACGACGGGGCCGTCGGCGTACGAGGCGCCGCTCTTCGCGTACGGGCGGGGCGCTCGGCGTACGGCCTGCGCTCTTCGCGTACGGCGGGGGCCCGGTGCTGTCCAGGCGACACGGGTCACAGCGGGGCGTGGTTCCCCGTCCGGCCGCCGCGCCCTAGGGTCGGGGCCATGTTCGCTGCCTACGCCGCCCGAATCGACCGCGACCAGCCCCTGAACGGCCTCGAACTGGGCGAACGCCCCGAGCCCGAGGCACGTCCCGGCTGGACCACCGTCACCGTCAAGGCCGCCTCGCTCAACCACCACGACCTCTGGTCGCTGCGCGGAGTGGGCCTCCCCGAGGAGAAGCTGCCGATGATCCTCGGCTGCGACGCGGCCGGCATCGACGAGGACGGCAACGAGGTCGTCCTGCACTCCGTGATCGGCCAGACGGGCCACGGCGTCGGACCCGACGAGCCCCGCTCCATCCTCACCGAGCGCTACCAGGGCACCTTCGCCGAGCGGGTGACCGTGCCCCGCTGGAACGTGCTGCCCAAGCCGAAGGAGCTCTCCTTCGAGGAGGCCGCCTGTCTGCCCACCGCCTGGCTGACCGCCTACCGCATGCTCTTCACCAACGCCGGAGTGCGCCCCGGCGACTCGGTGCTCGTCCAGGGCGCGGGCGGTGGTGTCGCCACCGCCGCCATCGCCCTCGGCAAGGCCGCCGGCCTGCGGGTCTTCGCCACCAGCCGGGACGAGGCCAAGCGCAAGCGGGCCGTCGAGCTCGGCGCCGTCGAGGCGTACGAGCCCGGCGCCCGGCTCCCGCAGCGGGTCGACGCGGTCATCGAGACCGTCGGCGCCGCCACCTGGTCGCACTCGGTCAAGTCGCTGCGGCCGGGCGGCACGCTCGTCATCTCCGGCGCCACGAGCGGCGACCGGCCCGCGCACGCCGAACTGACCCGGATCTTCTTTCTGGAGCTCAAGGTCGTCGGCTCGACCATGGGCTCCAAGGACGAGCTGGAGGACCTGCTCTCCTTCTGCGCGGCGACGGGCGTGCGCCCCGTCGTCGACGAGGTGCTGCCGCTGGACCGGGCCCGCGAGGGCTTCCAGAAGATGGCCTCCGGCGAACTCTTCGGAAAGATCGTGCTGACGACGTCTTGATGACTCGTCAGTAGACCTGATGGGATCTCCCGCACCGCGAAAACGTGAACAACGCTCACTTCATCGTGCTGGAGGCCCTCCCTTGTTGCGAACCACCCTCGTGGCCGGCGCCCTCGCCGCCTCGCTGCTCGCCCCGACCGCCGCCGCCCGCGCGGAGGCCGTCGGGGACGTCGGCGGGGGCACGATCCCCGTCCTCACCGACGAACACGGCCGCACGCTCACGCT
The DNA here is from genome assembly GCF_001426405.1 of Streptomyces sp. Root1304. Lineage (GTDB taxonomy): Bacteria > Actinomycetota > Actinomycetes > Streptomycetales > Streptomycetaceae > Streptomyces. Next base: position 32,754 of record NZ_LMEP01000026.1, read on the forward strand.
GCGCGGCTGGAACCTCGCCGACAAGGCGAACAGCGGGGGCGCCGCCCTCTCCGGGATCACCGAGAAGCACATCCGCGACATGCGGGCGAAGGGCTTCAACCTCGCCCGCCTCGTCGTCTTCTGGGACGACCTGGAGCCCCGGCCGGGCCAGTACAGCCAGAGCTATCTGCGGAAGATCGGGCGCATCCTCGACTGGGCCGAGAAGTACGACGTGAAGGTCCTCATCGACGCCCATCAGGACGTCTTCGGGCCCGCGTTCGGCCACCGGGGCATACCCGCCTGGGCGACCAGGACCGACGGGCTGCCCTTCACCCCGCACCCGGACGACTGGTTCTCCGAGTACTTCGAACCCGCCGTCCAGCGGGCCTTCACCCATCTCTACGAGGACGAGGACCTGCGCCGCGCCCAGGCCCGGATGTGGCGGGTCCTCGCCGACCGCTTCGAGGACCACCCGGCCGTCCTCGGCTACGACCTGATCAACGAGCCGATGGGCGAGCTGCGGGAGGGCGAGGACCTGGCGACGGGCGCCCGGCGCATCGAACGCGAACAGCTCACCCCGATGTACAACCGGATCGCGGACGCGGTCCGTTCGGTCGACCGGTCCACCTGGATCTTCGTCGAGCCCACCCCGATCGTCGGCGAGGGCGTCCCGACCGGACTCGGCCGGATCGACGACCCGAAGATCGTCTACGCCCCGCACTTCTACAACGCCGGCATGGAGGCGGGCGCCGACTACGACCCCGCCGCCCGCTGGCTGGAGAACTACGAGGACGCCATCACCCTGTACCCCAAGGAGTACAAGGTCCCCGTGCTGGTGGGGGAGTGGGGTCCGCTCAACAACTCCCTTCCGAACATGAACCGCTTCTACCACGAGGCCATGGCCTCCCTCGGCCGCTACAGCTCCGGCTGGGCGGGGTGGGAGTGGTGCTACGGCGGCGGTTACTGCGCGGTGGACACCGCGGGTGGCTTCCGCGTGAACAAGGAGCTGACCGCCGAGCCGTACGCGGAGGCGGTCGCGGGCACGGTCCGCTCCACCACGTACGACCCGGGGGCCGGGGTCTACCGCCTCTCGTACGACTCCGCCGGGCGCCGCGGCTCCCGGGTCACCGAACTCTCCCTGCCGCCGGGCAACTGGCGCGTGACGGCACGGGGCGGCGCGCTCGTCCTCCGCAAGGCCCCGGGCAGGGCGTGGGTCCTCGCGGCCCCGGGAGCGAGGGTGACGGTCACGGCCACCCGGGGCTGAGCGGCCGCGCGGCCGATCCCGGGAGGCCGAGTCCGGGATGCCGATCCCGGGATGCCGAACTCGGGATGCCGAGTCCGCCGGCCGCGTCCGCCGGCGGTAGCGGTGTGCCGGTGCCGGTGCCGGTGCCGGTGCCGGCACCGGTGCCGGTGCGGGGACGAGGGGCGGGGCCGGGGGCGAGGGGCGGGGTCGGGGCTGCCCCCGCCTCTACGTTCTCGGCCGGGACCTCAGCAGCGTCGTGATGTGGAGGGCCGCAGCCGACAACCGGTCGCGGGTCTCCGCCAGTTGGTCCTCGCTCACCCCGTGGTCGCGGGCCGCGTCCCTGATCTCGTCACGGAAGCGGTCGAGGAGGCGGTCCAGATCGCGGGCCGGGTCGCCCGAGCTCTCCGTGTCCCGCGCCCACTCCGGTGCCTTGGCGAACGGCGAATCCTGGGCACCGGCCGCCTTCGGGTGGGTCGTGCCCGCCACCAGGCCACCGAGCTGGGCCGTGATGTCCGAGAGTCCCTCCCAGACGCCCTTCGGCCAGTCGCCCCGCGAGAAGCGGTCCTGGACTTCCTCCTGCACCTGCTGGGCGACCCGCTGGAACTCGTTCGCCCGGTGGCGGGCGGACTTCGCCTCGGCGCGGGCCTGGCGGGCCTGCTCCTTCCACTCCTGTCCGACCCGGCGCAGCTCCTCCTTGGCGTCGGAGAACGAGGTGGACTCCGCGGCGCGGGTCCGGCCCGCCTCCGCGCGCATCTCGCTGCGCACCCGGCCGGCCGCGCCGCGCACGTCGTCGCGGATCTCCGCGGCGAGCTCCGAGACCGACTCGCGGATCTCGCGCTCCAGGTCGTCCAGTTCGTCGGCGCGTCCGGCCAGTTCGGCGCGGCCCGCGTCGGTGATCGAGTAGACCTTCCGGCCACCCTCGCTGGCGTGGGTGACGAGGCCCTCGGCCTCCAGCTTGGCCAGTCGCGGGTAGACCGTGCCGGCCGAGGGCGCGTACAGCCCCTGGAAGCGCTCCTCCAGGAGGCGGATCACCTCGTAGCCGTGGCGCGGGGCCTCGTCGAGCAGCTTGAGCAGATACAGGCGGAGGCGGCCGTGCGCGAAGACGGGCGGCATGTCAGAGCACCTTTCCGGACGCGGAGGGGGTGGCGGAGGAGGCCGAGGCGGTGTCGTCGTCCGGCTCGGGCCGGCGGAGCAGGGCGATGGAGCCGGAGACGGTCGTCGCCTTGAGCGTGCCCCGGCCGGAACCGAGGGTGCCGGTCACGGACTTGGCGCCCCACTGGCCGGTCACCCGCAGGTCCTCGAAGGCGTTCGACACGGAGCCGCTCGTGGTGCTCGCCTCCACCCGGGCGTCGGCCGGGTGGGGGAGCCGGATGGCGACCTCGCCGGAGACGCTGGAGAGCCGGATGTCGGCGGGCGGCCCGTCGAGCTCGGCCGGGTCGAGGTCGATGACCATGTCGCCGCTGACCGTCTCGGCCTTCACGGAGGCGCCCGCGCCCTCGATCACCGTCACGTCACCGGTCACGGAGTTGATCCGCAGGGCGCCGGTCACCGACTGGGCCTCCAGGCTGCCCGAGACCGTCTCGGCACGGACCGGGCCGGAGAGCCGGAGGAGGGTGGTGTCGCCGGTGACGCCGCGCACCTCCGTACGCCCCTTGATCCCGGTCACGACGGCCTCGGCGCCGACCACTCCCACCTCGACGTCGACGCCCGCGGGGACGGCGACGGAGACGACGGCCCGGCGGCGGTACTCCTTGCGGTCGAGCCACTTGAGGATGCTCTTCCACTGCAGGTCCTCGTAGCTCACGGTCAGGGTGGAGCCGTCCTGCGACACGATCAGCGGCGGGCCCTCGATCTCGGAGACCTCCACCCGGGCGGAACTCTCTTCGGTCCCCACCACGTTCACCGTGCCGTTGACGATGCGGACCCGCAGCCGGGTCACGGGCTCAGCCGGCGTCAGCTTCGTCGGCTCGCTGACGGACCACTCTGTCATGGTGCTGACCTCCCGTTCGGCAACGCAACATATCGCGTATCTCGCTAGACACGATATATCGCGGTGAGGTGAAGTCAACCCTGACTCTTCCCTGACAGGGTGGGGGTAATTACCTCCGTACACGGACAAATTGGCCTAGCGTAGGGCGCATGAACGCGACATCCGGACCGAATCCCGCCGGGGCGCTGCTGCTCTGCCGCGCCGATCCCCCGGTGGTCCGTCCGCCGGCCCGACTGCTGCGGGAACAGCTCCTCCTCGCCCCGGCGGGGGACGACTGGAGCGTGCTCGTGCCGGAGGGGAAGCCCTGGCTGCGCGGCGGGGAGCCCGTCGAGCAGGTCGTCACCGGCTGGGCCACCGCCCTCGCGGTCGGGGCCGCCACCTGGCCGGTCGTCGCGCTCTGGTGGGACCGGGACCGGGCCGGACTCACGCTCGCCGCCGGCTTCCGCCGCACCGTCGGCTACACCTGGCTCGCGGACGGCACCCCCGTCGGCGAGGACGAGGCCATGCGCACCTTCGCCGCGCGGCTCGCCCTCGACCCCGTCCTGGACGTGCAGGACCTGGAACCGCTCACCGCACCGGACCCGGACGCCGACGCCCACACCCGGCTCCTCGGCGTCGTCGCGGTCCTCCGCCGCAGCGGCCTCGCCCTGCCCGCCGGGCTCGTCCCCGGCGAGAGCGCCGACCGGCTCCGCTCCGCGGCCCGGGCCCAGGGCGCCGAGCAGCTCGAACCGCCCGACGACGGGGTCTTCCCGGCAGCCCGCACGAAGCTGATGGCCTGGGGCGGGGACGCCGTACGCGCGGAGATCGACGTGGTGGAGAGCAGCCCCCTCGGCCCGTACCTGCGCGGCACCGAGGCGCGCGTACTGAGCGGTGCGCAGCTCGCGGTGGGGGTGCCGCTGCTGCTCTGGGGTATCGGGCGGCGCAGCGGCGGCTGGGCGACGGCCGGGGCGCTGCTCGTCGCGCACGGTGCGCTCGGTCTCGTCCAGGAGCGGCTGCGGGAGGCGTGAGCACGTACGCCTGAGCACGCGCGTGCGACACGCGCGAGTGAGCGGTTTTCGGCCGGTGGATCGGTGGACGTGCCGACCGGTTCCGGCGTCGCCCGGGCCGGTGACCGGGACCGGCGCCGCCCGCGCGCCGTCGTCCCGGCCGTTCGCCGGTGACCGCCGCCGACGCCGCTACTCGTCCTCTACTCGTCCTCGTCCTCGTCGTCGTCCAGACGGGCCAGCCAGGTCGCGAGGCGCTCGACCGGCACCTCGAAGTCGGGATTGAGGTCGACGAACGTCCGCAGCTGCTCGGCGAGCCACTCGAAGGTGACCTCCTCCTCGCCTCGCCGCTTCTCCAGTTCCTCGATGCCCCGGTCGGTGAAGTACATGCGATCAGGATAGGCCGTACCTCTCACGTCCCCTGTCGCCCGTCAGTCCCACCGACTAGCCTTCCCCATCATCGTTTCGGGGAGCGGGGGCCGCTGTGACGCACGGGATCGCACGGATTCGGCTGGACGACGGCACGCACGTGTGGGCCCGGGTCAGCGACGTGCAGGAACTGGGCAGGGGAGGCGGGTTCACGGACACCGGCGTCAGGGACCGGGTGGTCTCGATGTCCGGCGGGCTCACGGACGTGGTGCGCGGGGTGGTCGGCTCGCTGCGCGCCGGACTCGACCCGCAGGGGCCGGTGGAGGTGGCCGTCAGCTTCGGCATCGAACTGTCGGCGCAGTCCGGCAAGGTCATCGGGGTCCTCGCGGACGGCTCGGGCAAGGCCTCCGTGAACGTCTCCCTGACCTGGACCGAGGAGGGCCGGGCACCCGCCCAGGCACCCGCGACCGCCCAGGCATCCCCGACCGCTCAGGGATCCGCGTCCACCCAGGCACCCGAACCCGCCCAGCCACCGGCCCACGCGCAGCCGCCCGCGCCCGTACGCGTGCCTCCCGCCCCGACCGTCCCCCCGGCCAGGTCCGAGACCGTTCCCCCGGCACCGGCCACCCCTCCGGCCGCCCCACCGGCCCCGTCCGAGCCGCCGTCCGCGTCCCCGGTACCCGCCGCCGACGCCCCGGAAAGCGCCTCCGACGGGCGTCCGGCGGCCGATGGCACCGTATGAGCGCCTTCGACGCTCTCGTGCGCCCCGCACTCGTACGCATCGCAGCTCCCGACGGCGGGTATGACCACGACGGCGACCGGTACTGGGGCACCGGCTTCTTCATCGCCCCCGGCTGGGTGCTGACCTGCGCCCATGTCGTGGCCGAGGGGGGAAGCGCGGTGTGGAGGAGCGAGCCGGCCGTCGGCGTGATCTGGGAGGACGGCCCGACCACCCGTCGGGCCGAGGGCACCGTCGTGCTCGCCCTGCCGCTCCCCGACCGGCCCGACGCGCCGCCCGATCCCTGGCCCTTCCCCGACCTCGCGCTCATCCGGGTGCCCGGCACGCAGAAGGCGTCCTGCGTGCGCCTCAGCGAGCGTCCGCCCGTCCTGCCCGCCTCGGTCGGGCTGCACGGCTGGTCGCGGGAGACCGGCGAGCTGGGCGTCCGGCACGTCCACGGAACGCTGAACGGCAGTGACGGCAAGGCCCTCGTCACCGACGGGGTCATGCCCGTCGAGGGCTGCTCGGGCGGGCCCGTCGTCGACGACGGGCAGGGCGTCGTCGTCGGGCTCAACAAGGGCCGTGGTGCCGACGGCGGCGCCGTCGTCCCCGTCACCGCCCTGCGCCGGCTGCACGACCTGCCCGGCGGCGAGGCGATGGGTGAGGCGCTGCGCGCCCACGACCGCCACCACCTCGCCCGCTACCAGTCCTTCGACGAGCGGCCCGACTGGACCCGCGCCCAGGGGAAGCTGCCGGCCTCCCCGGGGCCGGGCCCCGGCGTGCGCACCCAGCTGTACGGGCACTTCGCGGAACTGCCCGCGCCCACCGCGCCCGGCGAGATCCTCGACCTCATCGACCAGGTCAAGGCCTGGATCAGGGACGACGACCTGCCCGACGCCCTGGAGCAGGACCCGCGCACCTGGAGCGAGGGCGCCGGGCTCCTGCGGGGGCTCCGCGCGCCGCGCCGGGACGGCGTCCGCGACCTGGAGCTGGACGCGGTGCTCCTGTACGCGGCCCATGTCGTCCGGCACGTCGGCGGACGGTACGGGCCGAGGGCCGACACCGCGGGCCTCACCCACTGGATCGTCGACAAGGCGGGCGACGCCGACCGCTTCCTGCGGCGCGAGATCGACCGGCTGGTGAGCCCCGGCCGGCCCGCGCCCCTGACCGTGCGCGAACCCCGCGCGCGTGCCGACGTCCTCCTGAAGATCGACCGGCCCGTCTACGGCCGCAGGTACCCCTGGCAGGTCAAGCTCCTCCTCGACGGGCACACCGTCAGCCCGCTCCACTGCGACGACCGGGGCGTCGAGCGGTCCCGGCTCCGGGAGACCCTGCGCGAACCGCTCGCCGACGCCCTGCGGCGCGGCGACAGCGGACCGCACCTGGCCGCCGTGGAGGCGGTGCTTCCGCTGGAGCTCTTCGACGAACCCCTCGACACCTGGCGGCTCGAACCTCCGCAGGGCCCCGACGACGCCTGGGGGACGAATCTCGGCCAGCGCAGGATCGTCGTCATCCGCGACGTCGGCCGCCAGGACGCGGAACCGGCCCCCGAGTGGCGCGAGCGCTGGGAGGCGGGGGAGTGCGGTCCGCTGCGCGCGGCGGCGCTGCGCGCCGAGGTGCCCGGCGCGGGCCCGGACGCCCACACCGCGCGCGTACGCCGGGAGACCTGGGCGGAGACGTACGACCGGCTCAGGGACGCGGAAGGCGGCACCGTCCCCGTCTACTGCGGCCCGGTGGGCAGCGGCGACGGGCTCATGGCGATGAACGCGGCGCTGAGGGCCGGGCACCCGATCGCGCTCTGGCGGACCGGAGCCCACGACCACACCGACTGCGCGGAGTTCCACGAGCGCGCCGACCGGCTGCTCGCGGACGCCGTCGGCGCCTGGGGCGTACGCGGGCGCGTGCGCTCCCTGCGCACCCGGGCGACGGACCCGGCGGCCGGCCCGGAGGCGCGCGCCGCGTACGCGTGGGCGGAGAGCATCGCCATCCTGCTGGACCCGCCCGACCGACCCCCGTACAGCGGGCCTCTAGAGGTCCCGCCCCTGCTCGGGGAGGGGGACCAGTGACCGGAGCGGCCGCCGGGACGGCACGCGCGGGATCCGTCCGGTTACGGCATCAACAGGGCCCGCCCCCGGGCGGTAGGTTCGACGGGCCCGGCATCGACACCACAGCCAGGAGGAGTCCATCGTGAGCGATTGGCGGATCTACCGTGGTGCCGGTCTTCCGCACGACGAGATTCAGCGACTGCCCGCCCCGCCGCCCTGGCGGGACTTCTCGGCGGGCAGCGCCGACGACACCCTGGCCGGTTCCGACCGGCGGCTCGGCGTCCGGCGCAGACTCGTCCAGAACCACCATCCCCGGCCCGCCGAGACGGACGCCGTCAACGCCGCCCTGTACCTGCGGCGCCCCCTCCTCGTCACCGGCAACCCCGGCACCGGCAAGTCCACCCTCGCCCACGCCGTCGCGCACGAGCTGCGCCTCGGGCGCGTGCTGCGCTGGCCGATCGTCAGCCGCACCGCGCTGCAGGACGGCCTCTACCGGTACGACGCCATCGGCCGGCTCCAGGACGTCCAGCTGGAGCGCGCCCAGGCCGGATCGCCGGGCTCCGCCGCCGCGGCCCCGGCCGGCATCGGCTCGTACATCCGGCTCGGACCGCTCGGCACGGCGCTGCTCCCCTCCGACGAGCCCCGGGTGCTGCTCATCGACGAGCTCGACAAGAGCGACCTCGACCTGCCGAACGACCTGCTGAACGCCCTGGAGGAGGGCGAGTTCGCCATCCCGGAGCTGGAGCGGATCGCCGACCGGGAGCCCGTCGTCGAGGTGCTCAGCGACGACGGCCGCAAGGTGCCGGTGTTCGGCGGCCGGGTCCGCTGCACCACCTTCCCCTTCATCGTGCTCACCTCCAACGGCGAACGGGACTTCCCCGCCGCCCTGTTGCGCCGCTGCATCCGCCTGGAGCTCGAAGCGCCGGGCGAGGAGCAGGTCGGCGCCATGATCGAGGCCCACCTCGGCTCCGACGCCGCCGCGGGCGAGGCCGAGCAGGGGCTCGTGCAGCGCTTCCTCAACCGCGAGCCCGGCGAGGTGATCGCCACCGACCAGCTGCTCAACGCGCTCTATCTGACCCAGCACGCCTCCCGCGCCGAACGGGTCACCAGGGAGCGCATCGCCGACATGCTCATGCAACCGCTCGATCAGCCGAGGTGACGGTCGGATGCTCCGGACGCATCTGGAGGAGCTGGCCCGCAGACTGCGGGCCGCCGGGCAGGACCTGACCGCCGAGGACATCGCCGACGCCGTCTGGCTGGCCCGGTGGCTGCCCGGCCCCTCCCCGGCGGAACCGGAGGGACCCGAGGGGGCGGAGGGGGCGGAGGGACCCGAAGGAGCGGAGGAACCCGAGGGACACGACGTACGGCGGGGGACGGCCGGCGACACCGCCGACGGTCCGGACCGTCCCGACGGGGACCGGGACCCCCTCCGCCGCGAGGACGACACGGTACGGGGGGAGGGGGCCGACGAGGGACCGGAGGCCGACTCCGGGGACGCGCGCGACTCCGTCTCCCTCCACATGCGCGGCGGAACCGTGCTCGCCGGAGGGGGCACGGCCACCCTCGCCGGCGGCCCGCGGCGCGCGGAGCGGGGCGCGACCCTGCCCGTCCGCGCCCCCGGCGCCAACGCCCTGCCCGGACTCCTCGGCCTGCAGAAGGCCCTCCGCCCGCTGCGCGACTACGCCCTCGCACCACACCGCCCCGGCGAGGGCACCCTCGACGAGGAGGCCACCGCCGAACGCAGCGCCGCCGCCGGCATCCTCACCCTCGTGGTGCGCCCCGCGGCCGGCCGCCGCCCCGACATCCAGCTCCTCATGGACACCGGACCCGCCATGGTCGTCTGGAGCCGGATGGTCGAGGAACTCCGGCAGGCCTGCCAGCAGTCCGGCGCCTTCCGGGACGTCCATGTGCACCGGCTGTACGACACCGGCGAAGGCCCCCCGCTCGTCACCACCACCTCCGGCGCCGACGGCCGGCCACGGCTGCGCCCCGTCGACCAGCTCCACGACCCCACCGGCCGCCGCCTCACCCTGATCGTCAGCGACTGCGTCGGACCGCTCTGGCAGCGCGGCGCCGCCCAGCGCTTCCTGCGCCGGTGGCCGGTCAACTCCCCGCTCGCGCTCGTCCAGCCGCTGCCGCCCCGCCTGTGGCCCCGTACCGCCCTCCCCGCCGAACCCGGCACCTTCCAGCGCTCCACCACCCCCGGCGGCCACACCACCTTCCGCTCCGACGACGAGCCCTGGGGCCTCCGCGTCCCCGGCCGCCGGGCCGTCCCCGTGCTCACCCCGACGCCCGAGGCCTTCGCCTCCTGGACCCGGCTCCACACCGGGCACGGCGGCAACGCCGTACGCGGCTGGGCCGCCTGGCTCGGCCCCGAACAGCCCCCGCCCCGCACCCCCGCGACCTCCCGCGTCCCGCGCCGCGACGACGAACTCCTGCGCGCCTTCCGGGCCGGCGCCTCACCCGGGGCGCTCCGTCTTGCCGTCCACCTCGCGGCCGCCCCGCTGACCCTGCCCGTCATGCAGCTCGTCCAGCGCGCCATGCTGCCCGACACCGGGCCCATGGAGCTGGCCGAGGTCCTGCTCAGCGGCCTCCTGAGACGGCTCCCCGGCCCCACCCCCTACCCCTGCTTCAGCTATCCGCCCGGCATCCAGCAGCACTTCCTCGGCTCGCTCGACCCCAGCGCCGCCGCCCTCGTCCTCAAGCACTGCTCCGCGTACGTGGAGCGCAATTTCGGCCAGGGCATGCGCAACTTCCCGGCGCTCGCGGCCGCCCGCCTCTCGGGGGCCGACGCCGGGGCCGCCGCCGAGCAGGAGGCGGCCCGGGGGACCGGCCGCGCCGGGCTCCCCGAGGAGACCGACGAACCGCTCGGTCCCGAAGGCGCCGAGACCGAACTCTTCGCCCGCATCCCCGCGCGCGTGCTCCGCTTCTACCACCCCGACCTGGTCACGCCCGACCCGCTCACCGAGGCCCGCCGCCTCCTCGACCAGGGCCGGGGCCAGTCCGACCCGACCCTCCTCGCCGGTGCCCGCGAACGCGCCGAGGCCGCCCTCCCCGACGAACCCGTCGAGGCCCGGATCGTCCTCGCCCGCGCCCTGTACGCCGAGGCCGGCACCGCCGCCGCCCGGCGCACCGGCCGCCGCCCCGCACTCCTCGACCAGGCCGCCGAGACGCTGGTACGGGCCGGGGAACTCGCCAGGACCGGCGACGAGGCCTGGGCCGAGGCCCGGCTGGAACTCGCCGTCGTCCACCACGCGCTGTGGCGCGACACCGACGAACCCGGCCACCTCGACGCGGCCCTCACCGCCCTCGACGGAGACGCCGAGAGCTGGCCCGCGACCGCCCGCCACACCCTCCACCTGCGGCGCGGCCGGCTCCTCCTCGCCCGGGGCGAGGGCGAGGCGGCGGCGGACGAACTCGGCGCCGCCCTCACCCTCCACGAGAGCGCCGCCGCCTTCCTCGACCTCGCCGACGCCCTGCACCTCGCCGAGGCCGAACCGGGCCGCGTCCGCCGCGTCCTCGACCGCGCCGAACCCCTCCTCGGCGACGCCCGCGCGCTCCGGCTCCGCTTCACCACCGCCCGCGCCCGCCTGTACGACACCGAAGGCGACGGGACCGCGGCCGACGCGGCGTACGAGGAGGCCACCCTGCTCGCCCCCGCCGACAGCGAACAGCGCGGCCCGCTCCTGCTCACCTGGGGCGGATCGCTGCTGCGGCGCGCCGCGGCCGACACCGGCACCGCGCCCGTCGACCGGGCCGAGGGAGTCCTGCGCGAGGCCCTCACCCGGCTGCCCGTCGGGGCGCCCGAGCGGGCCAGGGCGCGCACGCTGATCGGCAGCGTCCTCGCGCTCCGCTTCCACCGCGCCGGGTTCCTCCCCGACCTCTTCGAGAGCCGCCACCTCCTCGAACAGGCACTGCGGGGCGCCCCCGACCCGGGGGACCGGGCCGAGGTGTGGCTGCAACTCGGCCGGGTCCGGCTCGAACTGGCCGAGGTGGCGCGCGACGGGGTGATCGGCGACGCCCTCACCGCCTACCGCAACGCCGCCGAGGACTCCCGCACCGCCCACGGCGAGGACCCGGGCACGGTCACCGGCGCCCGCGCGTTGCACGCACAGGGAGCGGTCCTGTGGCTGATGGGCCGTCCGGTACGGGCCAGGGCCGTGCTGCGGGCGGCGACCGAGCAGTGGCGACGGCTCACGGGGCGGCTCGTGGAGGTGGACTGGGAGGACGTGGAGCGCACCAGGGCGCTGCTGAGAGAGGTGGAGGGAGCGGCGGGTGAGGCTCCCGGGGCGCTCTCCGTCGACGCGCGGCGCCGGATCGCGCCGCCCTGGTGGACCTGGAGCGGCACCAACGGATGAGCTTCTGACGATCGGCCGGATAACGGGGGCGTGAATGGGCGCAGTTGAATCGAATGGGTTTCCGGTCTCCCGGGGTCGGGAAGAACCGCTGCGCCGCTACGACCGTGGGGGACAGCGTCGGTGAGGAGGAGCCGAGAGTGTTCGAGCGTACGGAGTGGGCGACCGGTGTCGGCCGGGGTGCCCGCCGGTCTCCGCGTCTCCCCGATCTCGCGGCCGTTGACCTGCGGACCTTGCGCGTCAGCAACGACGCCGTCCTCGGCGAGGCGGTCGAGAGAGTCCTGCGCGATCCCTCGGACCTGGTCGTCTCCTGGCCCGAGGACGCCTTCGTCGACTGACGTCCGCCCGGCCCGGACGCTCCGGCCGGCCGCTCCCCGCACCCGTGCCGACCGCACGATTCCGGCCGAATCCATGGGGCCGAGGCAGGGGATGGGGCCGGGGTCGAGGCCGGTACCGGTGGCTCGTTCCGGGAGCCGGGAGTGATCGCCGCACCGCCGCGCCCCGAGGCCTTCGCCGCCCTGGCCACCACCCGGCCGGCGCCGGCCGGCGCGTCCTTCCTGCGCCACGGGGCGCACGCCCGCCGCATGCTCCTGCTCAAGGCCCTGCTCGTACGGGTCCGGCGCCACCGCGCGGACGTGGCGCCCGAGATCCTGCGCGGCTTCCGGACGGCCTGGCGCCTCCTGGAGACGGCCGAGCGCGCCGCCCCGGCGAGCGCCCGCGCCGTCCTCGACTACCCGACCACCGGCGCGTGGCTGGCCGCCGCGCTGACCGAGCCGCTGGGCCCCGCCTTCGACCGGCACCTGACCCGTCTGGAACTCGTCGCCGTCACCGCCGCCCTGCGGGCGGGCCGGCCACTGGACCTGGAGGTCGGGGCCCCCGGCGGTGTGCTCTCGCTGCCGGGCGTGGGAAGCGTCCTGGTGAACCCGGAGGGTGCGGCGGACGCGGGACCGGTCCCGGGCTCCGGCGCGGGACCGTACGCGGCCCGGGGCACGCACGCGCACGCGCACCCGGCTCGGGACGCGCACCCGGGCGCGTACACGGACGCCCACCCGGACCCGAGCCCGGACCGGACCCCCGGCGGGAACCCGAACCCGACCCCCTCCGGCCCCACCGTCGACCCGACCCCCACCGTCGACCCGACCCCCACCGTCAACCCCACTGCCACCCCCACCCCCACCGTCCACCTCACCTCGCGTTCCCACGTCGTCCGTGTCCGCGCCGACTCCGCCCCCGGCGCCACCGTCGCCCTCCTCCGGCGCGAAGACGCCCGTACCGGGGCCGTGGCAGGCACCGGTCCCGGCTGGCGCGGGCTGCGCGCCCTCCCCGGTGGAGCCGCCCGGCTGGAGGACCTGGACCCGTACCGCGTGCCGCCCGGCGGGGTGGGCACCCCCGCCCGCGTCGCGGCCGAGCGCCCGGACGTCGACCACGCCACCTGGGCCGGGCACTGGCGGGCGGCCGGGGAACTGCTGCGGCGGACCGACCGCGAGCGGGCGGCGGAGGTCGGGCACACGGTCGGCGCGCTCGTACCGCTGCGCCCGCAGGGGCCGCGCTCCGTCGGCGCCACCCTGAGCGTCGCGCCCGGAGCCGTCCTCATGACGCCCTCGGCAGGCCCGTACGACATGGCGGAGACGCTCGTCCACGAGCTGCACCACAGCAAGCTCTCCACCCTCCACGAACTCGTCCCGCTCTACCGGCCGGGCCGGGCCGCGCTGTACCGGGTCGGCTGGCGCACCGACGCCCGACCGGTCGCCGGTGTCTTCCAAGGCGCGTACGCCCACCTGGCCTTGGCCGACCTGTGGCGGAGGGCGAGGGACGCACCCGGCGTCCCGGGGGCGTGGAGCGCGCGGGCCGTGCAGCAGTTCGACCATGTCCACGATCAGGTGGGTGAAGCGCTCGCGATGCTGCTTGAATCCGATGAACTGACCAATGAGGGGCGGGAGTTCGCCCGGCAAATGAGGCAGCTCCATGCGAGCCTCGGCGCGAGCCCCACGGCCCGTGGGTAACACTGTGCCCACGGCACATGACACTGCGTTGCGCGTGAGCGGGACGGGAGACGTACAGATGGCGGAACAGCGGTCGGGCGGGGGCACGGAGAGCCACGGGGGCAGAGCCGCTCCCGAACACGTCCTGGTGGTCTTCCCCGGATACCACCGCCCCTGGGCGGCCTGGATCAACCAGCGCCTGGAGGCCCACGGCGTGCGCGCCACGCTCCAGCGGTGGGACCCGCCCCGCGAAGTCCCCCTGGAGGACTCCCTCGGGGACCTCCTGCTCGCCCGGGGCCAGGTCCTCCTCGTCCTCAACGACTGGTTCTTCGAGCTGGGCCCCCGGCCGGCCGGCGAATGGAACGACGTCCTGCGCGGCTTCGTCGCCGCGCACGCCGACCGCTTCGCCGCCGTCAACCTCACCAACCGGCCCCTGCTCCCCTCCACCGCCGTCCTCGAACCCGTCAGCCTCTGGGGCGTCGGCGAGGAGGAGGCGGAGGCGCGCCTCCTCAGCCGGCTCGCCATCGAACCCCGCAGGTCGCCGGGGCGCCGCATCCCGGCCGCCTCGCTCGCCCGCTACCCGGACAACCCGCCGGAGATCTGGGGCGACATCCCCCGCCGCAACGCCCGGTTCACCGGCCGTGACGACCTCCTCGGCGAGCTCCAGGAACGGCTCATGGACGCCGAGCGCGGCAGCGCCGCGTGCACCCTGCTCGGCATGTCGGGCATCGGCAAGACACAGATCGCCGCCGAGTACGCCCACCGCTTCAGCCCCGACTACGACGTCATCTGGTGGGTCAACTCCGACGACCGCAACGTCCAGCGCGACCGCCTCGGCGAACTCGCCGTGAAGCTCGCCCTGCCCACCGGCAGCGAGCCCGGCGAACGCATCCGGGCCGTCCGCGAAGCCCTCCGCCGCGGCGACCCGCACTCCCGCTGGCTCGTCGTCTTCGACGGCTGGGACGACACCGACGGCATCGACGTCATGCTCCCGCAGGGCCCCGGCCACGTCCTCATCACCTCCCGCAACCGCGGCTGGCGCGAGCACACCGACGTCCTGGAGATCCCCGGCTTCGACCGGCGCGAGTCCACCGGCTACCTGATGCGGCGCGCCCCGCAGATCAACGCGGCCGAGGCCGACGAGGTCGCCGCCGAGTTCGGGGACGTACCCCTGCCGCTCGTCCAGGCCGCCGCCTGGCTCGGCGAGTCCGGCATGGAGGCCCCCGAGTACCTCCGGATGGTCCGCGACGGACGGCTGTCCACCGTCGACGAGCCCTCGGCCGGCGACGGCATGCCCAACGCCTCCCTCACCTCCTGGTCGATACTGATCAACCGGCTCCGTCGCGCCCAGCCGCAGGCCATCGACATCCTCAGCCTGTGCGCCTCCTTCGCCCCCGGCCGCATCCCCCTCGGCATCGTCCGCGCCTACCCCCAGGCGCAGCTGCCCGAGGACCTCCGCTGGATGGCCACCGACCTGCCCGCCTGGACCCGCGCCCTCGACACCCTCGTCAACTACTCGGTGCTCACCCGTGAGACCCGGGGGCCCGTGACCACCGACGAGATCGGCCCCCACCAGGAGTCGATCCACATGCACCGCCTGGTGCACGACATCGTCGCCCGGCTCACCGACGGCGAGCACCGCGACGCCCACCGCAAGGCCGTCCGTACCCTGCTCGCCGAGGCCGACCCCGGCAACCCCACGGACAGCCGGCACTGGCCCCGCTACTCCGAACTCCTGCCCCACCTGGAACCGTCCGGCGCGCTCCGCAGCACCGACCCCCGCATCCAGGTCGCCGTCCTCAACTGTCTGCGCTTCTGCGACCGCAGCGGCGAGTACAGGGCGGGCATCCGCCTCGCCCAGCGCATCCGCCACGAGTGGACCGCCTTCATGGAGCCGCTCGCCCCGCACATGCAGGAACTCACCACCCTCGAAGGCGACATCCTGCGCCGCTACGGCCGCTTCCGCGAGGCGTACGACCTCGACCTGGCCCAGCGCGAGCGGCTGACCGCCGCCGGGAACACCGACCAGCTCGGCGAACTCCAGTCGAAGATCTCCATCGCCCGGGACCTGCGCTTCCTCGGCCAGTACCAGGAGTCGGAGCTCCTCCAGCGCGAAGCGCTCGCCGAGGCCCGCAGCCTGCTCGGCGAGACCCAGTTCCTCACCCTCGTCGCCCGCCACAACCTCGGCGTGGTGCTGCGCATGCTGGGCCGCTACCAGGAGGCGTACGAGCAGGACGCCGACACCCTCTCCCGCTGCGAGAGCGTGCTGCGCCCCCACCACGCCTCCACGCTCAACTCCAACAACGCCGTCGCGCAGGACCTGCGCCTGCTCGGCCGCTACCGCGAGGCGCTCGGCCGCCAGGAGGCCAACGTCCGGCTGCACGTGCGCATCCTGGGCCCCCAGCACCTCCACACCCTCTACGCGCACAGCCAGCTGGCGCTGTGCCGCCGCCGCGAGGGCGGCTTCCAGCAGGACATCGGCGCGATGATGGCGACCGTCCTGGAACACCTGGAGCAGGCCTACGGACGCGACCACTACGTGACGCTGTCGGCCGTCACCAACTACGCCAACTTCCTCCGCGAGCACGGCGACCTCGACCTGGCCAGGGAACTCATCACCGAGGCGGAGGCCGGCTACCGCGCCCTCCTCGGCCCCGCCCACCCGGTCTCCACCGGCGTCCTCGCCAACACCGCCCTCGTCATGCAGGCCTCCGGTGAGCGGTCCGCGGCCCTCACCATGCTGGAGTCCGCGCTCGCCGGGCTCACCGCCACCCTCGGCTCCGACCACCCCTGGGTGTTCGGCTGCGCCCTGAACACCACCGCCGCCCGCAACTTCAACGGCCGGGTGTACGAGGCCGCCGAGCTGAGCCGCGACACCCTCCGCAGGGCCCGGCACGTCCTCGGCAACGAGCACCCGCTGACCCTCTCCTGCCAGGTCGCCCTGGCCACCGACCTCCGCGGGCTGCGCGAGACCGAGGAGGCGGCGAAGCTGGAGGAGGACGCCCTGCTCACCCTCACCAGGACGCTCGGCGCCCAGCACCCGCACACCCTCTCCGCCCGCCAGCGCAACCGTCCGTACTGGGACTTCGAGGCCAACCTCTGACGTCCCCCCGGACACGCCGGAGGCCCGGCACCCCCTCGGGGTGCCGGGCCTCCTCACGCGGTACGACGATCAGGCGTCGAAGACCTCGTTGACCAGCTGCTGCTGCTCCGCCTGGTGGCGCTTGGCAGAGCCGACCGCCGGGGAGGAGGAGTGCGGACGCGAGATCCGGCGCAGGCGCTCGCCCGCCGGGATGTCCGCGCCGACCGCCAGGTCCAGGTGGTCGATCAGGTTGAGCGCGATGAACGGCCAGGCACCCTGGTTCGCCGGCTCCTCCTGCGCCCAGATGTACTTCGCGGCGTTCGGGTACTTGGCGATCTCGGCCTGGAGCTCGGCACCCGGCAGCGGGTACAGGCGCTCCAGACGGATGATCGCGGTCTCCGTGTCACCGCGCTTCTGACGCTCGGCCTCCAGGTCGTAGTAGACCTTGCCGGCGCAGAAGACGACCTTGCGGACGTCGGCCGGGTTCGCCGTCTCGTCGCCGATCACCGGGCGGAAGCCGCCGGTGGTGAACTCCTCCACCTTGGACGCCGCGGCCTTCAGACGCAGCATCGACTTCGGGGTGAAGACGATGAGCGGCTTGTGGTGCGGGTTGTGGACCTGCCAGCGCAGCAGGTGGAAGTAGTTCGACGGCAGCGTCGGCATCGCGATCGTCATGTTGTCCTGGGCGCACATCTGGAGGAAGCGCTCCGGGCGCGCGGACGAGTGGTCCGGGCCCTGGCCCTCGTAGCCGTGCGGCAGGAGCAGCGTGACGCCGGAGGTCTGGCCCCACTTCTGCTCGGCCGAGGAGATGAACTCGTCGACGACGGTCTGCGCGCCGTTGACGAAGTCACCGAACTGGGCCTCCCAGACCACCAGGGCCTCGGGACGGGCCAGCGAGTAGCCGTACTCGAAGCCCATCGCCGCGTACTCGCTGAGCAGCGAGTCGTAGACGTTGTAGTGGGCCTGCTCGTCGGTCAGGTAGAGCAGCGGGGTGAAGTCCTCGCCGGTCTCCTGGTCGACCAGGACCGCGTGACGCTGGCCGAAGGTGCCGCGGCGGGAGTCCTGGCCGGAGAGCCGGACCGGGGTGCCCTCCATCAGCAGGGAGCCGATGGCGAGGGTCTCGCCGAAGCCCCAGTCGATGGTGCCGTCGTCGATGGAGGCGGCACGGCGCTGCATCTGCGGCAGCAGACGCGGGTGGACCGTGATCCGCTCCGGGATGGTGACCTGCGACTCGGCGATCCGCTTCACGACCTCCTGGGAGACCGCGGTGGTGACGCCGACCGGGAAGGCGGCCTTGGCGTCCGGCACGGTCGTCGCCGCCGGGGCGGTGGTGGCCTCGCGGACCTCCGCGAACACCTTCTCCAGCTGGCCCTGGAAGTCCTGGAGCGACTGCTCCGCCTCTTCGAGGGTGATGTCGCCGCGACCGATGAGCGACTCGGTGTACAGCTTGCGCACCGAACGCTTCTTGTCGATCAGGTTGTACATCTGCGGGTTGGTGAACGAGGGGTTGTCGCCCTCGTTGTGACCGCGGCGGCGGTAGCAGATGAGGTCGATCACGACGTCCTTGTTGAACGTCTGGCGGAACTCGAAGGCGAGCCGCGCGACGCGGACCACGGCCTCCGGGTCGTCGCCGTTCACGTGGAAGATCGGCGCCTCGATCATGCGGGCCACGTCGGTCGCGTACATCGAGGAACGCGAGGACTCCGGGGCGGCGGTGAAGCCGACCTGGTTGTTGATCACGATGTGGACCGTGCCGCCGGTGCGGTAGCCGCGCAGCTGCGACATGTTCAGCGTCTCGGCGACGACACCCTGGCCGGCGAAGGCCGCGTCACCGTGCAGGGCGACGGGCAGGACGGTGAAGTCCGTGCCGCCCTTGTTGATGACGTCCTGCTTGGCGCGGACGATGCCTTCCAGGACCGGGTCGACCGCCTCCAGATGCGAGGGGTTGGCGGCCAGGGAGACCTTGATCTCCTCGCCGTCCAGGCCGGTGAAGGTGCCCTCGGCGCCCAGGTGGTACTTGACGTCGCCGGAGCCGTGCATCGACTTCGGGTCGAGGTTGCCCTCGAACTCGCGGAAGATCTGCGCGTACGACTTGCCCACGATGTTCGCGAGGACGTTCAGCCGGCCGCGGTGGGCCATGCCGATGACGACCTCGTCGAGGCGCGACTCGGCGGCCGAGTCGATGACCGCGTCGAGCAGCGGGATGACGGACTCGCCGCCCTCCAGGGAGAAGCGCTTCTGGCCGACGTACTTCGTCTGCAGGAAGGTCTCGAAGGCCTCCGCCGCGTTCAGCCGGCGCAGGATCCGCAGCTGCTCCTCGCGCTCCACGCGGGAGTGCGGGCGCTCGACGCGGTCCTGGATCCACTTGCGCTGCTTCGGGTCCTGGATGTGCATGAACTCGACGCCGGTGGTGCGGCAGTACGAGTCGCGCAGCACGCCGAGGATGTCGCGGAGCTTCATCATCGACTTGCCGGCGAAGCCGCCGACCGCGAACTCGCGCTCCAGGTCCCACAGGGTGAGGCCGTGCTCGGTGATGTCCAGGTCGGGGTGCTTGCGCTGCTTGTACTCCAGCGGGTCGGTGTCGGCCATGACGTGGCCGCGGACCCGGTAGGAGTGGATCAGCTCGAAGACCCGCGCGGCCTTGGTGACGTCGTCGTCGTGCGAGGCGTCGATGTCCTTGAGCCAGCGGACCGGCTCGTAGGGGATGCGCAGGGCCTTGAAGATCTCGTCGTAGAAGCCCTCGTCGCCCAGGAGGAGGTTCGCCACGATCCGCAGGAACTCGCCGGAGGCGGCGCCCTGGATGACCCGGTGGTCGTACGTCGAGGTCAGGGTCATGACCTTCGAGATGCCCAGCTTGTTCAGGGTGTCCTGGGAGGTGCCCTGGAACTCGGCCGGGTAGTCCATCGAGCCGACGCCCATGATGACCGACTGTCCGGGCATCAGACGCGGCACGGAGTGGACGGTGCCGAGGCCGCCGGGGTTGGTCAGGGAGACCGTGACGCCGGAGAAGTCGTCCATCGTGAGCTTGCCCACGCGGGCGCGCTTCACGATGTCCTCGTACGCCTGCCAGAACTCGAAGAAGTTGAGCGTCTCGGCCTTCTTGATGCCCGCGACGACGAGCTGGCGGTCGCCGTTGGGCTTCACCAGGTCGATCGCGAGACCGAAGTTCACGTGCTCCGGCTTGACCAGGGTCGGCTTGCCGTCCTTCTCCGCGAAGGAGTGGTTCATCGACGGCATGGCCTTGATCGCCTGCACCATCGCGTAGCCGATGAGGTGCGTGAAGGAGATCTTCCCGCCCCGGGCGCGCTTCAGGTGGTTGTTGATCACGATCCGGTTGTCGAAGAGCAGCTTCACCGGGACGGCGCGGACGGACGTGGCCGTCGGCACCTCCAGGGAGGCGTTCATGTTCTTCGCGACCGCGGCGGCGGGGCCGCGCAGCGTGATCAGCTCGGGACCGGCCGGGGCCTCGGCCGCCGGGGCGGCGGCAGGCTTGGCCGGAGCGGCCTTCACGGCGGCCGGAGCGGCGGTGGCCGGCTTCGCGGCAGCCGGCGCCGCGGGAGCCGCGGCGGGCTTCACGGGGGCCGGGGCGGCGACCGGAGCGGGCGCCGGGGCAGGAACGGCCGCGGGAGCGGCAGGCGCGGCCTGTGCGGGGCCCGTCTGCGGCGCGGCGGACGCGTTCTGCGTGGTGGTGGCGGCCGGGGCGGCCGGGGTCTCCGACGCTCCCGGCTTGTAGTCGGCGAAGAAGTCCCACCAGGCACGATCGACCGAATTCGGGTCCTGGAGGTACTGCTGGTAGATCTCGTCGACGAGCCACTCATTGGCACCGAAGGCGGTCGCAGGGTTCTGGCCCTGCCCGTCTTGGGCGGTCGGGGAGCTCGGGGTACTGGGGGACTGAGACGACACGGCGGCAACCGCCCTCTTCCGCTTCACAAGGTGATGGACAGCGGAAATAAAGGCTACGCCTGTCCGGCCGGGAGGTGCAGGCCGGGCGCTCCAACGTCGCGCAAGTCACACTTGACGAGGTGTTTCGGAGCCGTGAATGGCGGGAAACAAGCGTGGTTCACCAGGTGTGAGGGTACGGAAAACCGAGAGCGCGGCCCTCTCCGACCGCACCCCTGACCACGTCCCGCATATCTACACGCAGAACGAGCGCTTCCGGTTCGAACCCTACGTCAATCTCTCGGCGGAAGGCTGCCCGGAAGAGTGACTCTGATCCGGCAGCCACGTGACGATTCGGCCACACCGATCCCGCCGCCGTGCAGATCCACCGCCCAGCGCGCGATGGCCAGCCCCAGACCCGTCCCGCCGTCGCTCCCCGGACCCTGCCGGTGCGGCGCCGAACCCCGGTTGAACCGCTCGAAGACCTTGTGCCGCTCCGACTCCGGGATGCCGGGACCCTCGTCCTCGACCTCCAGCTCCAGCGAGTCCGGATGCGGGCCGCGCCGGGCCCTCACCGTGACCCGGCCGTGCGGCGGCGAGTGCTTCACCGCGTTGTCGATCAGGTTCGCCATCACCTGGTGCAGCCGCTCCGCGTCCGCGTGCGCCACCAGCTCGGGCGGCGAGACGTCCAGGTGCAGATGGACGTCGGTGCGGTTGTGCAGGCCCGAGGTGGACGACAGGCCGCGCTGCGAGGCGGCCAGGTTCGCCTCCCGCAGCACCCCCGAGAGATACGGCCAGACCTCGAAACGGCGCACCTTCAGCGCCACGACACCGTTGTCAAGACGTGACAGATCGAGCAGCGTCTCCACGAGCCGGCCCAGCCGCTCGGTCTGCTTCAGCGCCGACCGCATCGTCTCCGGATCCGCCTCGGACACCCCGTCCACGACGTTCTCCAGTACGGCCCTGAGCGCGGCGATCGGGGTCCGCAGCTCGTGCGACACATTGGCCACCAGCTCCTTGCGGTGCCGGTCCACGGCCTCCAGGTCGTCCGCCATGCGGTTGATCGTCGACGCGAGGTCGCCCAGCTCGTCCCGCCGGTCCGCCCCGCGCACCCGGCGGGAGAAGTCACCGCGCGAGATCGTCCCCGCCACCGTGGTCATCTCGTCCAGCGGTGCCGTCAGGGACTGCGCCACGAACTGGGTGATCAACAGGGTCGCGATCATCGCGAAGATCGTGATGTACCGGAACTCGGTGGACGTCCGGATCGCCACCAGGGCCAGACCCGAGGTCAGCAGGACCGCCCCGACGACCAGCGCGCCGAGCTTGGTCTTGATCGAGATCACGAGCCGGTGCGGCCGGCGCGCCGCGCCGTCCGGGCCCCGCTGCTCCCGCGGCCCGCCGGGCCCCCGCCGGTTCACGGCGCCGGGGTCTCCAGCGCGTAGCCGACGCCGTGGACCGTACGGATCCGCTCGGCCCCGATCTTCCGGCGCAGCGCCTTGATGTGGCTGTCCACGGTCCGGGTCCCGGAGGCGTCCGCCCAGTCCCACACCTCGGCGAGCAGCTGCTCGCGGGAGAGGACCGCCCGGGGGGTGCCCGCCAGGCAGACCAGCAGGTCGAACTCGGTCGGCGTCAGATGCACGTCCTCCGCGCGCACCCGGACCCGGCGCTGCGCGTGGTCGATCTCCAGCTCGCCCAGCCGCAGGATGCCGCTGCGCGGGGTCACCGCGGCGAGCGCGGCCCGCTCCACCCGGCGCAGCAGGACGTGCACCCGGGCGGCCAGCTCGCGCATCGAGAACGGCTTGGTCATGTAGTCGTCCGCGCCGACCCCGAGCCCGACCAGCATGTCGGTCTCGTCGTCGCGGGCGGTCAGCATGAGGACCGGGACGGGCCGCTGGGCCTGGACCCGCCGGCACACCTCGAGACCGTCGAAACCGGGCAGCATCACGTCCAGGACCATCAGGTCCGGCTGCCAGGCCTCGGCGGCGTCCACGGCCGCCGGGCCGTCCGTCGCGGTCTGCACGAGGAAGCCCTCGGCGCGCAGCCTCGCGGAGATCGCCTCCACGATCGTCACGTCGTCCTCGACCACCAGGACGCGCCGCTGGGCCCCCGGAGTGGCCGCCGCACCGTGGTGAGTGGTGTGTGTCTGCTCCATTGCCCCGCCTCGCGTCGCCGATGTCGGCTCAGCAGCCTAGAGGTACCGGTGGCGTCCCGGCTATCCAGGAGTTATCCGGGACGGACCGCGAGGTGGACCACGTCGGGGACGCCCCGGGCAACGGGGATCTCTTCCGTCCGTACCCCGCTGAATCCGGCATTCCGCAAGGACCCTTCGAAATCGCCGGAGGGCTGTGCCGACCACACGGCGAGCACACCGCCCGGCCTCAGCCGGGCCGCGCAGGCCGCCAACCCCTCGGCCGCGTACAGGGATTCGTTGTCCTCGGTGACCGTCCAGTCGGGCCCGTTGTCGATGTCCAGGCACAGGGCGTCGTAGCGGTCCGAGGAGGTGCGGAGGTGGTCCACCAGGTCCGTGTGCAGGATCACGGTCCGGGAATCGGCGAGCGCCGCCCCGGAGATCGAGGCGAGCGGCCCCCGCCGGTGCCAGTCGATGATCGCCTCCTCCCGCTCGACGACCGTGATCCGGCCCCAGCGGGGGTCGGCGGCGGCGTGGGCGAGGGAGAAGCCGACGCCGAGCCCGCCGACGAGGACCGAGGCGCCGGAACGCTCCTCCTCCGGCAGCGCGGCCTGCGCCGCGTCGATCAGCAGCCGCTCCGAACGCCCGTCGGAGGTGTCCATCAGGAAGGTCCCGTTGGCGATGATCTCGAAGTGCTCGTCACGGCGGCGCAGCACGACCTCTCCGTACGGTCCTTCGCGGCGGTCGAGGGTCACGGGTCCTGACATCGTCGGTCGCTCCGCTCTCGTCTCGGCAGTCGGTCCCGGCCCATCCTTACGGGGCGCGGACGGGCGGGACAAACCCATTGCGGGGCCGGGGGGACGGGTTCCGGACAGACTTCGGACACCCGTACGCGGCTACGCCTCCGCCGCCGTCCGGCGCGCACCCCGCCACGCGTACAGGCCCGTTCCGGCCACGAACGCGCAGGCCGCCACCGTCCACGCCCCGGCCTGCGGACCCGGCTGCATCACCCAGGCCCACCACTGCGCCGCACCCCCCGGCCGGGCCGGCGCCGCCAGATAGACCGTGCCCACGGAGAAGGCGGGCGGCAGCCAGCTCAGCCGGGCGCCGATGACGGCGGCGGAGCCCGCCGCCACCCCCACGAGCCCCAGCGTGTCCCGTACGGCGGCGGGCGCGCCGAAGGCCTCCGGGTGGCCCGGCAGCGCCAGGGCGAACAGCGCGGCGGCGAGCGCCGTCGGGACGAGGAGGTGCGCCAGCCGGCGCGGCCACCACGCGCGGACCGCCGTACGGTCCAGCTCGTCGCTCGGCGTGTACAGGCTGGTGCCGACCGCCGCCGCCGCGACCAGCGGGCCGAAGACCACCACCGGCAACCGGGCCGTGTGGTCGAAACCGGGGAGCGATTCCAGCCATCGGGCGATCCAGGCGGCGGCCACGGCGACGCCGACGAGAGCGGCGAGCGCACCGGGGAGGGCGCGGGAACGGAGGTAGAGCGCGAGCGCCGTCAGTCGGACGGGGCGGGGTCGGGGAAGACCTGCGGGACCGGTGCGGGAGAGGCTCACGGGATCGGCACCTCGTCCGGGTGGCAGGTGTTCGCCGCGAGGTAGCGGGTCAGATAGTCGCGCTGGGCGGCGGGGGACTTGGCACGGAGCCGGTCGATGTAGGGGCGGGCGGCGGTGGTGTCGGGGCCGTAGCCCTCCGGCGTCGGGGCCAGCCACTCGACGACGGCGAGGTTCACGGCGCTCGTCCGCTCCGCGTCCGCCCCCGCGAGGTCACCCGGCGCACACCTGTCCGAGAACAGCCAGCTCACGGCCGAGTTCAGAAACAGATCGGGGTGCGGGAGCCGGCCGCGCACCGCGTCCTGCGCCGCGTTCGGCAGCTCCATGTCACCGGGACGGCCGGGCCCGAACGGGCCGCCGAGCCAGCGGACCGGGGCACCCGGCACCCCCTTGAGGCGGGCGTTCAGCGGGGCGAGCGCCGCCGCCACCTCGGGCAGCAGCTTCTCGTCCACGGCCGTCAGACACACCTGCGGGGTGCCGTCGTCGCAGACCTGCCGGGACAGGGCCGCGTCCTGCCGCCACGGCCCCTCGTCCTGCGGCAGCCGCAGGATCAGAGCGGCGGCGGCGACCGCCACGGCCAGCGGGACCAGGGCGAACGCCCGGAGCCGGGTCCGGCGCAGCCCGTACGCGAGGAGCGCGGTCAGCGCGAGCCCCGCCGTCCACGCCGCCGACACCGGACCGAACCACCACACCGGGCGGTCCCAGAAGAACTGGTGCTCGGCCCCCGGCGAGAGCCAGCGCGCGGGGCCCACGGTGTACGCGCTGACGATGAGCCCGACGTACCCGACGATCCCGAGCAGCGGAGCCGTGAGCCGCCAGGGAGCCACCCGCCCCACGACATGGCCGAGCGCGCCGAGGGCGGCCACGGCGACCGCGTCGGCGGCGAGCAGCTCGACGTACGGGCGGCCCCCGGAGGCGTACGGCCAGACGGCGAGGAGGCAGACGGCGTCGGCGAGGAGCACGGCGGCGGCCGGCCAGAGCGCGCCCGGGGCGACCGCGAGCAGCAGACGCCGCAGCGGCGAGCGGGGGACGGACTCCCACAGCTCCGCCGTCCCGCGCCGCCGCTCCCGGCCGCCCTGCCAGCAGCCCGCCGCGAGGGCGAGCGGACCGGCGAGCAGCGCGGCGGTGATGTGCAGCAGGTTCGTGGCGTCGGCCCAGCGGCCCTGCCAGCCGGGCGCCTTGCCGTACATCGTCAGCAGGGCGGTGACGGTCACGGCGGCCCCGGTCCAGGGACCGAGCCCGCGACGCAGCTCGGTCCGGAGCGGGGAGGCCGCCCGTACGCGCGCGCGTGGCTCCGTACGGGAGGGGGTCAGGGTCGCGGTCATCGCAGCGCCTCCCGCTCCAGGCCCGCGTCACCGCGGTGGGCGCGCAGGGCGGCCGTGTAGCCGCGCTCCACGGCGTGGGTGGTGGGGTCGTCCGCGCCCGCCGGCTCCCCGCCGAGCGCCGTGAGTTCGGCCGTCGTGCCCTGGAAGGCGAGCCGGCCCGCCTCGATCAGGGCGACCCCGGTGCAGGCCGCGGCCACGTCCTCGACCAGGTGCGTGGAGACCACCACCGTCGCCGTGCCGCCCAGCTCCCGCAGCAGCGCCCGGAAGTCGACCCGCTGCTCCGGGTCGAGACCGGCCGTCGGTTCGTCGAGCAGCAGCAGCTCGGGGTCGTTCACGACGGCCTGGGCGATGCCGGCGCGCCGGACCATGCCGCCGGACAGCGTCTTCATCCGGGCGTCGATCCTGTCCCCGAGCCCGACCCGGGTCACCGCGCGTTCCACCGCCGCCGGGATCCGGTCCGCGGGCACCTCTTTCAGCCAGGCGACGTAGGCGACGAACTCCCGCACCGTGAACGCCGGGTAGTACCCGAAATCCTGCGGCAGATAGCCGAGCCTGCGCCGAATGCCGGTCCGTTCACGGTGGCTGGTGGCGTCCGCGCCGAGCAGCTCCACCCGGCCGGAGGAAGGAGCGGCGACGGTCGCGAGGACCCGGATGAGAGAGGTCTTCCCGGCCCCGTTCGGGCCGAGCAGGCCGTGCACGCCGGGGCCGAGGGACAGATCGAGCCGGTCGAGCGCGACGGTACGGCGGTGGCGGACGGTCAGTCCGCTCACCGCGACGTTGGGCAGGGTGGTCACCGGGACTCCAGGTGGTCGAAGGAACGGCGGCGCAGCACGAGGAGGGCCGCGCAGACGAGTGCGGCGGTGGCCCAGGCGCCCTGGGCGGCGGGGCCGGAGAAGTAAGGGGCGAGCGCGGCGGCTCCCGCGCCCGGGGCGCCGGGCGGGCCGAGGAGCGGGCCCGTGACGGCGAGCAGCCAGCCGCCGCCGAGCGTCGCGGCGGCGGCCCGGCAGCCGACGAACGAGCCGAGGGCGAGCGTGGCCAGGGTCAGCGCGAGGCCCGGCAGCAGCCAGGTGGCGGTCCCCGGAAGCCCGGCCGTCGGCGGCAGCAGGGCCCCGCCGGCGGTCAGCAGCGGTACGCACACGGCGAGGACGGCGGCCGTACGGGTGAGCAGCAGGCGCAGCCCGCCGGACGGGGTGGAGGCGGCGATCTCGTACAGGGGGTCGGCGTGCCGCCCGTACGAGACGGCGACGCCGGCGAGCGGCAGGACGGGGGAGACGGCGAGCAGCAGGCCCCGCGCGCCCTGCACCCCGGCGCCGTGGGCGAGCCCGAAGGCGCCGCCGACGACGAGGAGCACGGCCACCACCCAGGACCCGCGGAGCGCGGGCCCGACGGCGTACCAGAGCCGGGCCCAGCGGCCGAGGGGGCCGTGGACGGCGGGCAGGGGGACGGCGGTCGTGGGGGCGGGGCGGTAGGAGGGGGCGGCCGTCGTGCGGCCGGGCCGGGGGGCGGGAGTGGCCGGCGCCGGGGCGGGGCGGTGGCCGAGGGAGGCCAGGAGCTCCTCGCGTACGGCCGCCAGGGCGGGGCCCGCCGCGCCGGCCCGGACGGCGTCCGAGACGCGGCCCGCGCAGGGCGTGCAGGACTCGACGTGCTTCTCCAGGGACCAGGCGTCGGTCTCGGCGGCCGAGCCCTCGGCGTACCGGAGCGCGAGGGCGTCGGTGACGTGCCAGGAGGACGGTGGGTGGGCGGAGGGGCGGGGGCGCGGGGAGGACGGTCGGGAGGGTCGTGGTGTCGTCATGCGGTGCCTCCCAGGGCGTTCGGGCCGCCGGGCCGTGCCGCGCCGAGAGCGGCGCGCAGTTCGCGGCGGGCGCGGAGGGCGCGGGTCTTGACGGTGCCCTCGGGTATGCCGAGGAGCCGGGCGGTCTCACGGGTCGTCAGGCCGTCGACGACGGTCGCGCGCAGGACCTCGGCGAGTTCGGGCGAGATGCGGTCGAGGGCGGCGCCCACCTCCCCGTACTCCAGACCCGCGAGCACCCGGTCCTCGGCGGACGGCGCGGCGGCGGGCTGCTCGGTGGGCGCGGCGGCGTGTGCGGCGGCCCGTTCCACGGCCCGTTCCGCGCGGGCCCCGGCCCGCTGGGCGTCGACGAGCCGCCGGGCGGCGATGACCCACAGCCAGCCGCCGGCCTCGCCCCGCCCCCGGTGTCCGCCGGCCGAGCGCCAGACCGTGACGAAGGTGTCCTGGAGGACCTCCCGCACGGTCTCCTCGTCCGGGCAGCGCCGGGCGAGGCGCGCGTGCAGCCAGCCGGCGTGCCGGTCGTACAGCACGGCGAGGGCCTCGGTGTCCCCCCTGGCGACCGCGCGCAGCAGCGCCGCGTCGTCCTTCCCGTCGCCCCCGGAGGGGCCTCCCCCTGCGGGGCGCAACAGTCTCACGCCCTCTCTATCGCGCGCGTGCCCCGGTTCGGTTCACCGCGCGGGCCACGGAGTCAGGGACTCGTGGGCGGGCCGCCGCCGGGGAGGGCGTCGAAGACGCGCTCCAGGGCGGGCGGGCGTTCGCCGTCGCCCGCGACGACGACGCGGCCGCGGTACGTCAGGGAGTACTGGAATCCGTCGGCGACGGGCCTGCCGGTCGGGCGCTCCGGGACCTGCGCGTAGGCGGGGTCCGCCAGGGCGGCCCGCAGCTCGGCGGCCTCGGCGGGGGTCTGCTGCCCGGTGCGGGGCGCCTTGGCCCGGGAACGGCTGGTCCAGGTGCCGTCGTAGTGGACGACGAGCCGGTTGTCGACGCCGGCGAAGCCGCCGCTGACGGCCACCTCGACGAGGACCTCGCCCGGCTGGGGGTCGGCCGCCGGGGTGCCGGGGCCGGTGGTGACGCTCGGGACGGCCGGTCCGCTCACCGTGGACGGCGGCCCGCCGGGCACGGGATCGACCCCGGGCCCGCAGCCGCTCGCGCCGCCGACCAGGGCCCCGATCAGCAGCAGGCTCCCGCACCAGGTCTTCCGTACGCCTCGCACCATGCTCCGAGCATGCCCGCAAGGGGGCACCGCGCGCAGCCGGACGGCGGGATCGCGCCCGGAGGACGGAGGACGGAGGTCGGCCTGCCGGTCGGCGCTCCGGCCGGACGGCCCGGTCCGCTTCCCGCCGCCACCGTCGCTCTCAGCCCTCCGTCCGGACGATCCCCGTCACCGGCCCCCGGTAGCGCCAGTCGAGGGAGTCGTACAGCGCGAGGCCGTCCGTGGTGGCGGCGAGCACCCCCGTCTCCGCGCCCGTCTGCGCGGCGGCGGCCTCCAGCGTGCGCATGACGTTGGCGCCGAGGCCGCGCCGCCGGTGGGCGGGGTCGGTCTCGATCTGGTCGGCGACGGCCGTCGCACCGGTCGGGGCGATCTGGCCGCGCGCGGCGAGCGTCCCGTCGGGGGCGAGGATCCGGACCCGGATGACGCCGTCGCTCAGCTCGGTCGTCCGCGCGTACCCCTCGGGTGGCGCGGGCCGGGCGGCCGGGTCCAGCGGCTTGGTCATCATGAAGCCCGGGTCGTCGGGGACGGTCCAGCCCTCGGTGATCCACGCGCCCGCGTCCTCGGGGCCCGCCATGATCTTGAGCCAGCTGTACGGGGCGGTGAGCCGGGCGCAGAGCGCGCCGACGGAGGCCGCGTCCGGGGCGGGCAGGACATGGCGTACGACGTGCCGGGGCAGCCCCACGTCGATCCGGTGGCCCCAGGGCTCCGCGACGGGTGCCGGGGTCCCCCGGGAGACGCTCCAGCCCGCCACCCAGGCCGATGTAATAGATGAGATATCCATGCAGTCATTACATCGACCGGAAGCCCCTCGGAGGGTGGTGATCGCTCAGAGCGAACAGGCGTCCGGGAACATTCCTCGGCTCACATGCATTGAGTCCACGTAGCTCAACTTGACTGCCGAAGGGGAGATCATGGCTTCTGACTCCAAGCCGTCCGTGCCGCTCATTCTGCCTGTGCTGCCGCTCGACGACGAGGTCGTGCTGCCCGGAATGGTGGTGCCGCTCGACCTGTCCGACAACGACGTGCGCGCCGCCGTCGAGGCCGCCCAGGCCGCCGCGCGGCCCGGCGCCGGCAAGCCCAGGGTGCTGCTGGTGCCCCGCGTCGACGGGACCTACGCCGGGACCGGCGTCCTGGGCACCGTCGAGCAGGTCGGACGGCTGTCCGACGGCGACCCCGGCGCCCTGATCCGCGGCGTCGGCCGCGTCCGCATCGGTGCCGGTACGACCGGACCGGGCGCCGCCCTCTGGGTGGAGGGCAGCACCGTCGAGGAGACCCTGCCCGACCCGCTGCCCGGCCAGGTCACCGACCTGGTCAAGGAGTACAAGGCGCTGGCCACCAGCTGGCTCAAGAAGCGCGGCGCCTGGCAGGTCGTGGACCGAGTCCAGCAGATCGACGGCGTCGGCGCCCTCGCCGACAACTCCGGGTACTCGCCCTTCCTCACCGTCGAGCAGAAGGTCGCGATCCTGGAGACCGCCGACCCGGTCGCCCGCCTCCGGCTCGCCACCGCCCAGCTCCGCGAGCACCTCGCCGAGCAGGACGTCGCCGAGACCATCGCCAAGGACGTCCAGGAGGGCGTCGACAAGCAGCAGCGCGAGTTCCTGCTCCGCCGTCAGCTGGAAGCCGTACGCAAGGAACTCCGTGACCTCAACGGCGAGGCCGAGGGTGACGAGTCCGACGACTACCGCGCCCGCGTGGAGGCCGCCGACCTGCCCGAGAAGGTCCGCGAGGCGGCCCTCAAGGAGGTCGAGAAGCTGGAGCGGTCCAGCGACCAGTCCCCCGAGGGCTCCTGGATCCGCACCTGGCTGGACACGGTCCTCGAACTGCCGTGGAACGAGCGGACCGAGGACGCGTACGACATCCGGGGCGCCCGCGCCGTGCTCGACGCCGAGCACGCCGGCCTGGACGACGTGAAGGAGCGGATCACCGAGTACCTGGCGGTCCGCAAGCGGCGCTCCGAGCGCGGCCTCGGCGTCGTCGGCGGGCGTCGCGGCGGCGCCGTGCTCGCCCTCGTCGGCCCGCCCGGCGTCGGCAAGACCTCCCTCGGCGAGTCCGTCGCGCACGCGATGGGACGCGAGTTCGTCCGGGTCGCCCTCGGCGGCGTACGCGACGAGGCGGAGATCCGCGGCCACCGGCGTACGTACGTGGGCGCCCTGCCCGGCCGGATCGTCCGGGCGATCAAGGAGGCCGGGTCCATGAACCCGGTGGTCCTGCTCGACGAGATCGACAAGGTCGGCTCCGACTTCCGCGGCGACCCCGCCGCCGCCCTCCTCGAAGTCCTCGACCCGGCGCAGAACCACACCTTCCGCGACCACTACCTGGAGGTCGAACTCGACCTCTCCGACGTCGTCTTCCTCGCCACGGCCAACGTCCTGGAGGCCATCCCGGAGGCCCTGCTCGACCGCATGGAGCTGGTCAGGCTCGACGGCTACACCGAGGACGAGAAGGTCGTCATCGCCCGCGACCACCTGCTTCCCCGGCAGCTGGAGCGCGCGGGACTGGAGCCCGGCGAGGTCGTCCTGGAGGACGCGAGCCTGCGGAAGCTGGCCGGCGAGTACACCCGCGAGGCGGGCGTCCGCACCCTGGAGCGGGCCGTCTCCCGGCTGCTCCGCAAGATCGCGGCCCAGCACGAACTGGGCGACCGGGAGCTGCCGTTCACGGTCGGTCCGGACGACCTGCGGGACCTCATCGGGCGTCCGCACCACGTGCCCGAGTCCGCCCAGGACCCGGCGGAGCGCCGTACGGCCGTGCCGGGTGTCGCCACCGGGCTGGCGGTGACCGGCGCGGGCGGTGACGTGCTCTTCGTCGAGGCCTCCCTCGCCGACCCGGAGACCGGCGCCGCCGGACTGACCCTCACCGGCCAGCTGGGCGACGTGATGAAGGAGTCGGCGCAGATCGCGCTCTCCTTCCTCCGCTCGCACGGCGCGGAACTGGAGCTGCCCGTCACCGGTCTGAAGGACCGAGGCGTGCACATCCACTTCCCGGCGGGGGCCGTGCCCAAGGACGGTCCGAGCGCGGGCGTCACCATGACGACCGCACTGGCCTCCCTGCTGAGCGGCCGGCTGGTCCGTACGGACGTGGCCATGACCGGCGAGGTCTCCCTCACCGGCCGGGTGCTGCCGATCGGCGGCGTGAAGCAGAAGCTCCTCGCCGCGCACCGGGCGGGCATCACGACGGTCGTGATCCCCAAGCGGAACGAGGCCGACCTGGACGACGTCCCGGCCGAGATCCTGGAGAAGCTGGAGGTCCACCCGGTGACCGACGTCCGCCAGGTCCTGGAGATCGCGCTGGCGCCGGCTGCGGTGCCGGTGGGCGTGGCGGCCTGACGGTCGCGCGGCGGAGCGGGGTGCCCCAGGAAACGGGGCACCCCGCTCCGCCGTACCCGGGAGTAAAACGTGACCCGGATGTCAGTCGGGGCTGTCATGCTCGTACGCATGAACGAAGACGCCTTCTGGGCTCTCATCGACGAGTTGAGCCGCCGCCCCGGTGACCGGGACGAGCGGCTGGAGTGGCTGGGCGGGCAGCTGCTCCGGCGTCCCGCCGCCGAGAGCGTGGAGTTCCAGGTGCGGCTGGAGCGGGCGTGCGAGGCCGCCGACCGGAAGGGCCTGTGGAGAGCGGCGACCCGGATCGAGGGCGGCGACTGCACGGACGACGGTTTCCACTACTTCACGCTCTGGCTGGTGGGCCAGGGACGCAAGGTGTACGACTCGGTCGTCGCCGACCCCGACGCGCTGGCGGACGTGCCGGGCATCCGGCTGCTCGTGGGGCGGCCGCACGACGACTGGGACGACGACGAGTGGCCCGAGTGGGAGGAGCTCGACTACGTCGCGCAGGACGTCTTCGACGAGCTGACCGGCCAGGAGGACGACGACGGCGAGGCGTTCCTCGACGCGGTCGAGGAGGCGGAGGAGGCCGCGGAGGCGGCGGGGGAGTGGGAAGAGGGCGACGATTCCCGGGGGTCTCGTCCGGAAGGGGTGGCGATACCCCGGCTCACCGCCCTCTTCCCGCTCGGGACGTCCGGCTCCTAGGAGGCGGACGGGTTCCGGCGGCGGCCCAGGAGCAGGGTGCCCGCCGCGAAGACGGCGAGCCCGCCCGCGCCGGCGAGGGCCAGCGGGAGCGGCGAGGTGGGGGCCTCGGCGGTCTCGGCGGAGAGGGCCGGGGGCTGTTCGTCGCCGCCGTGGCCCGCGTGGCTCACGGTGGACAGTTCGGCGCCCGCCGCGATCTTCGCCTCGGTCGGGGCCTGCGCCCCGGTCGTGGTCGCCTGGGCCGCCGCGCCGCCGAAGGTGACGTCCGAGCAGCTGTAGAAGGCCTCGGGGCTGTCGTTGCGCTGCCACACCTTGTAGACGATGTGACGGCCGGTGCGGGCGGGGAGGTTGCCCGTGAAGTTGTAGTAGCCGTCGGTGGCGGTGCGGGTGGTGTTGTAGACGGCGACGGGGGTCGCGTCCAGGTCCGACCACTTCAGGGGCTGCGTCGGGTCGAAGCCGGCCTTGGTGATGTAGACGGTCATCGTGCCCGAGTGGGCGGCCGTCACCCGGACCTTGAAGTCGAAGGAGCCCGCGACGACCGCGGTCGCCGGCCAGTCGGTGCGGGCCCAGTCCAGCGCCCGGTACTTCTCGCGGTTCGCCGAGCAGAGCTTGCCGTCCGGGATGAGGGCCTGGTGCTGCCCGGCGGCGTTGGCGATGTTGACCTCGTTCCAGTCGTAGAGCGGCTGGGTGCCGGAGTCGGCGACGAGGTCCTTGCACACCTGGGACTTGGGGGTCTCGGGACCCTCGGCGTAACAGGCGGCGATGCGGCTGACCGGGTTGAAGACGGCCCCGTGGGCGGCGGCGGTGGTGGGGGTCAGACCGACGAGGGCGGTGGCGGCGGACAGGGCGGCGACGCCGGTGGCGGTGCGGCGGTAGGACGGCATGCGGGGGCTCTCTCTCGTGCGTGGGGGAGGACGGAACGAGCAACGCGCGCTGAGCGGAAGGAAGTTGAATCCCGGGCGACCGCGATAGAGAGTCGCATTGGTCCATACCAATGGGCAAGAGGGTGGGCGGAAAAAGCCGAAGCGGCCCCCGGGGTGCCGCACACCCGGGGACCGCTGGGAGGAAGGAGGCGTCAGCCGTTCGCGAGCGCCTGCACCCGCGAGTAGTCGCCGTTGAAGTGGTTGTGGTCGCCGACCGTGGGGCCGGAGGAGGTGTACTGCCAGATCGTGTAGTACTGCCAGCCGGCCGGGAGCTCGCCCACGGTCGAGGAGTACCGCGCGATCCACAGCGGGTTGGTCGTGGCGAAGGCGGGGGAGTTGCCCGTGCACTGGGTCCACCAGCTGGTCGCCGTGTAGATGACGGCGTCCCGACCGGTCCGGTACTTGTACCGGTCGACGAAGTCGCGGATCCAGGACACCATCCCGGCCTGGGTCTTGCCGTAGCAGGTGGCGCCGTACGGGTTCCACTCGATGTCCAGCACGCCCGGCAGGGTCTTGCCGTCCTTCGACCAGCCGCCGCCGTTGTTGACGAAGTAGTCGGCCTGGGCCGCGCCGGTCGTCGTGTCCGGGGTGGCGAAGTGGTACGTGCCCCGGATCATGCCGACGTTGTACGAGCCGGTGTACTGCTGGTTGAAGTAGGTGTTCTTGTAGTAGGTGCCCTCCGTCGCCTTGACGTAGGCCCACTTGACCCCGCTGTTCCACAGGGTGGACCAGGCCACGTTGCCGTTGTGGCTGGAGACGTCCACGCCCTCGGTCTGGACGGCCTGGACGGAGACGCCGCCGGGCGCGGAGCCCTGCCCGTCGTGCGCGATGACGCCCATGCCCATGCTGGCGGAACCGCGCGGGGGGATCACGCGGGTGCCCGGGTCCTGGGCGGCGCCGGCGGACCCGGCGAGGGGGAGGAGGAGGGCCAGGGCCGCGAGGGCGGCGCCGGCGAGGGTCGTTCCGGATCTGTGCACACGCATTGCGTGCCTCCGAAAGGCTCGGTGGGGAGCGGTGTCGACAGGTCCTGGTGTGGACATGTCATGAGGACTGCCGGGGAAGACGCTACGCACGTAGACCCGCCCGGCGGAAGGGGGCCCGAGGGGTGCCGATGGTCTACTCCTGCGAAATACTGAAGGAGCTGCGGCGATGAGCGCCGCCGGAAGAAACTTTCAGCGGCCGGAAAGCGCATGGGAGGTGCTGACGTGCACGGAAGCAGTACGGGAAGTGAAGGCCGGACCACCTCCGGAGGTGGTGTGGACCAGGAATTCCTCGCCCTGGAACGGGAGCTGGCGGTCTTTCTGCGCCGCGCCCGCGCCCAGTCCGGCGAGATGGCCCGCGAGGTCCACCCCGAACTGGAGCCCGCCGCCTACGGCCTCTTCGTCCGCCTCGACGACACCGGGCCCCAGCGGGCCACCGAACTCGCCGGGTACTTCGGCGTCGGCAAGGCCACGATGAGCCGCCAGCTCCGCGCCCTCGAAGACCTGGGCCTCGTCGCCCGCGACCCCGACCCCGCCGACGGCCGCGCCTCGCTCGTCCGTCTCACCGAGGAGGGCCGCAGCCGCTTCCGCAGCGTCCGCGACGCCCGGCGCGAGCGCTACGTCCGCAAGCTCGCCGACTGGGACCGCGCCGAGGTCGCCGAACTCGCCCGCCTCCTGAACCACTTCAACGTCCGCTCGGAGGGGTGAACCGCGGTAGTTCCCGCTGTTCAGCCGGCCGTCAGCTCCGTATAGGCCGCCGTCGCGTCGTCGTGCCGCTTCCAGCGGCGCGCCCCGCCCGCGCGCTCGTCCGCCGTCTCCAGGGCGCGCACCCGGTGCAGCAGCCCGAGCGACCCCTCCTTGCGCAGCACGCCCAGGCAGTCCGTCCAGTCGCCCGCGCCGAAGAGGTCTACCCAGCGGCTCGCCCCGTCCGTCAGCGCCGCCAGGGACCGCACCTCCGCGCGCGGGGTCGTCCCCGTCACCGCCCGCGCCGCGACCGCCGGGTCGGCCGCCGCCGTGAAGAAGCCGCCCTCCCGGTTCCGCAGCCGGTCCGTCGCCTCCAGGGAGCGCAGGATCTCGTCCGGCACCCGGTCGAGCCGGTCGTCGAGCACCGCCCGCACCCTTCCGTCCGGCGCCTCGACCAGGAGGACCGAGTCGGAGAGGACGAGGTGCTCGACCCGGGTGTCGTCCCAGCGGACGAGGACCACCGTCGCCTGGGGCGTACGCACGTGAGAAAGGTCACAGGTGTCGCGGTGGGCCTCCGCGGTGCGCCGGATGGACCGGGACAGGATCTCGGACAGGGGCATGTCCGGCCGAGAAGCGGACAGTTCGGTCAAAGCCCCACCCAGGCGGGCGGTGAACCACGGCACCGTGTGCACACAACCGTCATCACCCGCCGGAGGTGTGACGCCATCGAGGAGGACGACGGTTCCGCCGCGGCCCGAGGCGGGCAGGGCGGCGGCCACCCAGTCCTCGTTGGGGCGTTCGGGGCTGCCGGGGAGGGAGGCGACATCGCTGCGCATGACGTCCAGTGTGCCCGCCCGGCCGCACTCCTTCACGGGACCTGCAAATGACCGGAAATGGCCTGTACCAACCCGGCGGGGACGGGCCGAGAGGCGGAACGGCCACCTCGGTCGGGCTGCGGGCGGGCATCCTGCCAAAGGCCGCGCGGAAGATCCAACCGGCGCTCCGTCCGGCCCCGTCCCGCCCGCCCTGACAAGTTGTTTGCCAACTCATGAGTGCTGTTCACTCGTTCGGGTGGCGGAGCGGCCGATGCGCGCCTCCTACCCAGAAGCGCTGGAATGGTCGGAAGCCGTACCAGGGGTGGGGGCGCTCCACGTGACCGGTCGTCACCTCTGCTTTGTGGGCGGACGAGTCAAGAATGCGAGCACCGGTGCAGATGAAGCGGCCTCGGAGCAACAACGGCACGCGGAGCCGGACCCCCGGTGCAGCACCGACCCCGGACGGCACCGCCGCCGCGCCCCCCGCGCAGGCCCAGCCGCCCGCCGGCCGCCCCAAGCGCGTCCGCAACCGGCTGGTCGCCGGTGTCGCCCTCGTCGGCATCACCGTGCTCGCCGCCGGGGCCCCCGCGGTCCTCGCGGCCTCGGCCGAGCTCACCGACTCCCAGCGCCTGGTGACCCTCGCCGAACTCGACCGGCAGGCCGTCACCCTCGCCCACTCCCTCGCCGACGAGCGCGACGAGGTCGTCGCCTACATCGCCGCGGGCCGGGACAACCAGACCGGCGACGCCAAGCACAAGCGCCAGATCACCAGCGCCCGTTCCACCCGCGTCGACCGCCAGATCGACGAGATCCGGCCCGCCGCCACCACCGAACTCCGCCGCGACCTCGCCGGGGTCCCCTCGGTCCGCCGCGCCGCCCTCACCGGCAAGGGCAGCGCCCTCGAAGCCCACCGGGCCTACTCGGAGGTCATCGGCAAGCTCCAGGCCCTCGCCGACGAACTCGCCGACAAGACCCCGGCCCGCGCCGCCGACACCGCGCTCACCGAGGCCACCCGCGCCCCCGCCGCCCTCGGCCGCGCAGTCGAGCAGGCCTCCGCCACCCGCGGTCTGCTGCTCGCCGCGCTCTCCGTGACGCAGCCGGAGCCCACCGGAGACGTCCACTACGACTCCGAGACCGACAGCTACGTCCCCGACGTGCCCGAGGGCGCCGCCGAGGCCGAGCGGGCCCGCGACACCCTCACCGCCGCCGCCCAGCAGGCCCGCGTCCGCGAACTCGCCGCCCTCGGCGACTTCGACCAGGCCGCCGGCTCCGCCGCCCGCGACTCCCTCGCCGCCACCGTCTCCGGCCCCGACGTCAAGAGCGCCGAGCGTTCCCTCGCCTCGCTCACCGACCAGCCGAAGCTGACCGAGGCCGAGCGCGACACCGACCCGGCAGGCCTGGAGGCGGCCCTCTCCTCCCGCGTCGAGCAGATGCGCGGCGTCGAGTCCGCCCTCGCCACCCAGCGCGTCGAACGGCTCGCCGCGCTCCGCGACGACGACGTCACCGCCCTCGAACTGCGCATCGCCTTCCTCGGCGGCTGCCTGATCGTCGCGATCGGCATCTCCACCTATGTGGCCCGCACCCTCACCCGGCCGCTCGCCGTCCTCCGCATCGGCGCCGCCAGGCTCGCCGCCGCCCCCGTCACGCGGTCCGGCGAGGACGCCGAGCCGGTGCGCTTCACCGGCCGCAACGACGAGTTCGCCCAGGTCGTCCGCTCCCTCAACACCCTGCACGGCAAGCTCACCGGCCTCGCCGCGCACAACGAGTCGCTCACCGACCGGCTCAGCGACGGACAGGACGACCTGGCCGCCGCCAAGGAAGCCCTCGGGGCCGAACTCGCCGCCCAGCGCGCCGAACTCCAGGGCCGGGCCGCGCTCCTCACCGCCGAACTCGAACGGCTCCGCGGCACCGTCCACCACACCTTCGTCAACCTCTCGCTCCGCAGCCTCGGTCTCGTCGAGCGGCAGCTCGGCGTCATCGAGAAGCTGGAGGAGCGCGAGCAGGACCCGGACCGCCTCGCGACCCTCTTCAAGCTCGACCACATGGCGACCGTCATGCGCCGCCACAGCGAGAACCTCCTCGTCCTCGCCGGGCACGAGCACGTCCACGGCCACGCCGGACCCGTCCCGCTGGTCGACGTCCTGCGCGCCGCGGTCAGCGAGATCGAGCGGTACGAGCGGGTCACCATCCAGTCCCTGCCGCCGCACGCCCAGATCGCCGGCTTCGCCGCGGACGACCTGAGCCATCTGATCGCCGAACTCCTGGAGAACGCCACCTCCTTCTCGCCGCCCGACGCCGAGGTCCAGCTCTCCGGCTGGCTCCTGGAGACCGGCGAGGTCATGCTCTCCGTGCAGGATGCCGGCATCGGCATGACGCCCGGCCGGCTCGCCGAGCTCAACGCCCGCCTGGCCGAGGCCGACCCGTCCGCCTTCGAGGGCGAGGGCCTGGGCATGCGCGTCATCGCCCTGCTCGCCGCCCGCCACGGCGTCCGCGTCGAGCTGCGCGAGCAGCAGCCGGGCGGCACGGCCGCGGTCGTGGTCCTGCCGCCGCCGCTGCTCCCCACCGCCCCGCCGGCCACCGTGACGGAGCCCGTACGGGTGTCGGGCGCGACGCCCGCGCTCCAGCTGCCGGGCTCGGCGGCGGAGGCCAACTCCAACACGCTGCCGTCCCGGAACAGGGACCCGCTGGTGGAGGCGGCGGAACGGGCGTTCCTGGAGGCGGAGGTGAACGCGGCGAGGGGCGAGGCGGAGGAGCCCGCGGAAGAGGCGGCCGAGCGGGAGCCGGAGCCGGAACGGGCGTACGAGCCGGAGCCGGAGCAGGCCTTCGTGCCCGAGCCGGCGTACGAACCGGAGCCCGAGCCGGCCTACGAGCCCGAGCCGGCCCACGAGCCGGAACAGACCTACGAGCCCGCCCCCGCAGCGTCCCCGTCCCCCGAAGCGGCCCCGCCCGGCCTCGGTGAGTCCGTCTCCGAGACCACGCTCCAGGTCCGGCTGCCCGACCCGCCGCCGGAGCCGGACACCCACGAGCGCGCCGCCGACGCGGAGAGCGCCGTCGCCCCCGAACCGGCCCCGGAGCCCGAAGCGGACCCGTCGGTTCCTGGGCCGCGGGCCGCGCAGTGGGAGCGGGTCACCGACAAGGGGCTGCCCAAGCGCACCCCGCAGGTGGTGCGTCAGGCCGGCGCCGCCGCCACCCCCCGAAAGGGTGGTGTGGACGCGGAGGCCCTGCGCCGCCGCCTGGGCGGATTCCACCAGGGGGCCAAGGCGGGGCGTCGCGACGTGGAAGCGGAGTTGGACACGGCGCGGACGGAAGACGTAAGGACTGCACGTACAGAGGAGATGTCGGGGGACACAGTCGAGGAGGCACGCAGTTGACTGCGACGGGAACGTTCGGACTGAGCACGGAAGCCCGCAACCTGCAATGGCTGCTCGGGAACCTGGTGGAGGAGGTGCCCGGCGTCCGCTCGGTCGCCGTGGTGTCCTCCGACGGCCTGATGCTGCTCTCGTCCGACCCGGCCACCCAGCAGCACCCGACGGCCGCCGCCGAAGCCGGCCGTCCCGACGGGCCGCGCGGTTCCAGCGCCGACCTGGCCACCATCGTCTCCGGCATCGGCAGCCTGACCATCGGCGCCGCCCGGCTGATGGACGGCGGCGGGGTCAAGCAGACCATGGTCGCGATGGAGGAGGGCAGCGTCTTCGTGATGTCGATCAGCGACGGCTCGCTGCTCGGCGTGCACGCCACGCCCGACTGCGACATGAGCGTCGTGGCGTACCACATGGCGCTCTTCGTGGGCCGCGCCGGTCACGTACTCACCCCCGAAGTCCGCAGCGAGCTGCGCAAATCGATGGAGAGCACCCAGTGACGTCAGCTTCGCACGCCCACCGGCTGCCGGTACGCGGAGACGCCCGCCGCCCCGCGCGCGTACGCCCGTACTCGCTGACCGGCGGCCGTACCCGCTTCGGCCACGTCCTGCTCGTCGAGACCTTCGTGGCGGCGCTCGAAGCGCCCGCCGTGCGCAAGGTCCTGACGGACGGCGGGCCCGGCGCCCGCGGCCTGATGCCGGAGATGCGGGCCATCGTCGAGATCTGCCGCCGGATGCGTACCGTCGCGGAGATCTCGGCACTGCTGAAGATGCCGTTGGGTGTCGTCCGGGTGCTGCTCAGTGACCTGGCCGACCAGGGAAAGATCCGTGTGTACGGGACCGGTCACGGCACCGGCCAGCCCGACCGCGCGCTCCTCGAAAGGGTGCTGAGTGGACTCCGTCGTCTCTGACGCCTCCGCCGTCTCCGACTCACCGGCGGTCGCGGGCATTCCCGCGCAGCCCGGGGCCGATCTGTTCGCGCGGGACACCGCGGGGGCGGAGAGCGCCGCCCCGGACCCCGAGGACGGGGCGCGGGACTGGCAGCTCGACCACACGCGCGCCCCGATCGCGACGAAGATCGTCGTCGCGGGCGGGTTCGGCGTCGGCAAGACCACCTTCGTCCGCGCGGTCTCGGAGATCACCCCGCTCCAGACCGAGGCGCTGATGACCCGGGCGAGCGAGGAGACCGACGACCTCAGCGCGACCCCGGACAAGCTGACCACGACCGTGGCGATGGACTTCGGGCGGATCACGCTCGACAACGACCTCGTCCTGTACGTCTTCGGTACGCCGGGACAGCAGCGCTTCTGGTTCATGTGGGACGACCTGGTGCGCGGGGCGATCGGCGCGATCGTGCTGGCCGACACGCGCCGGCTCACGGACTGCTTCCCGGCGCTCGACTACTTCGAGAGTTGCGGGCTGCCGTACATCGTGGCCGTCAACCACTTCGAGGGCACGGAGCTGTTCGATGCGGACGACGTGCGGGAGGCGCTGACCGTGTCCCCGGACGTCCCCGTGGTGATCATGGACGCGCGGAAGCGGTACAGCGTCGTCGAGAGCCTGCTCGCGATGGTCGCGCACGCCCTCGAAGCCACCCCCGAATAGTTCTCCCCGTCACGCCAGGAGCTCCATCCATGCGGAAGATACTCATAGTCGGCGCCGGTCAGTCCGGCCTCCAGCTCGCCCTCGGACTCCAGTCGCAGGGGTACGAGGTCACCCTCATGTCGAACCGGACGGCGGACGAGATCCGGTCCGGCCGGGTCATGTCCACCCAGTGCATGTTCGACACCGCGCTCCAGCACGAGCGGGACCTGGGGCTCAACTTCTGGGAGTCGCAGGCGCCGAGGACCGAGGGCCTGGGCGTCTCGGTCGCAGCGCCCGACTCGACGCGCGCGATCGACTGGGTCGGCCGGCTCGACGGGTACGCGCAGTCCGTCGACCAGCGGGTGAAGATGGCCGGCTGGATGGACACCTTCGCCCAGCGCGGCGGCCAGCTGGTGATCCACGGCGTGGCCGTCGGGGATCTGGACTACTTCTCCCGCAGCTACGACCTGGTGCTGGTCGCGGCGGGCAAGGGCGAGCTGGTGTCGATGTTCGGCCGGGACGCCTCCCGTTCGCCGTACGACGCGCCGCAGCGCGCGCTGGCCGTGGCGTACGTCCACGGCCTCGGGCCGCGCCCCGAGCACCCCGACTTCGACGCGGTCCGCTGCAACGTGGTCCCGGGAGTCGGTGAGCTGTTCGTCATGCCGACCCTGACGACGGGCGGCCGCGCCGACATCCTGTTCTGGGAGGGCGTCCCGGACGGCCCGCTGGATGTCTTCCGGGGCGTCAAGGACCCCTCCGAGCACCTGGCGCTGACCCTGGAGCTGATGGAGAAGTTCGTCCCCTGGGAGTACGCGCGGGCGACCCGGGTCGAACTGACCGACGCGGGCGGCACGCTGGCCGGCCGCTACGCCCCGACCGTCCGCAACCCGATCGGCCGACTGCCCGGCGGCGGCCTGGTGCTGGGCGTCGCGGACGTGGTCGTCGCCAACGACCCGGTCACCGGCCAGGGTTCGAACTCGGCGTCGAAGTGCGCCGCGGCGTATCTCGCGGCGATCGTCGAGCAGGGCGACAGGCCCTTCGACGCGGAGTGGATGCAGAGCGCCTTCGACCGCTACTGGCAGACGGCCCAGCACGTCACCAAGTGGACGAACGCGATGCTGGCGCCCCCGCCGGAGCACGTCCTGAACCTCCTGGGCGCGGCAGGCCAACTCCAGCCGGTGGCGGACCGCTTCGCGAACGGCTTCAACGACCCCTCGGACTTCGAGAACTTCTTCTTCGACCCGGAGAAGACGAACGCGTACCTGGCCTCGGTCGCCGGAGCCTGAACCACCCCCGACGCCCGACGCCCGAGCTGCGGGCGTCGGTTCTCGGGGCGCCGGGCGGCCGCAAAAACAGGTCGAGCCGTCGGGGTCCGAGGCTCGATCATGTGGTCATGTCTCAGCTGAACACCCTGGCCCGTGTTGATGCCGATCTTGTCGCCGGGCGGGTCCCGATGGCGCGGCAGCGGCTGCGTGGGCTCGTTTCCTCGTTTCCGGACGACCTGACGCTGCGGCGTCGGCTCGCCGAGGTGTACCGGCTGTACGGGGACGCGGCCGAGGCGGGACGCTGGATGTACCTCGAAGAGGACCGGAGCGCCGAGGAGACCGCCGTCTTCGAGGCGCGGTACGCGTCTCCCGGGCAGCGGATGAAGGCCCTCGCCTGGCGCGGACCCGAGGCGCTCGCCGCCACCGTCTTCGCCGAGGGGCAGTTGAAGGCCGTGCGGACCGCGTGCGCCGAGCGGCTGGGGCGCCCGGTCGACTGGGGCGACCCGTCCTCCTACGCCGAGGACCCCTGCGAGGAGAGCGCGTCCGGCACCGGTGGGTGGTCGGTCGGCGGGGTCGTCGCCGGTGCCGGCTGCCTCGTGGGCGTTGTTGCCTTCGTGTGGGTCTGGGTGCTCGGGGTCGTCGCTCTCTTCAGCGGCTGACGGCTCTCCTCCGCCCATCGGACCGCCGCCGGGGCGAGCAGGCCCGCCGTCGCGAACAGGGCGCCGACCACGTACCAGCCGGGGCGGCCCCAGCCCACGCACAGGGCGATGAGGAGGGCGGGGCCCACCGCCTCGGAGAGGCCGGCGCCCAGGCCGAAGACGCCCAGGTACTGGCCGGTGGCGTGCGGCGGGGCGAGGGCGTAGGACACCTCGAAGCCGCCCGCCGCGTGCCACAGCTCGCCCACCGTGTGGACCACCACCGCCGTCAGGAGCAGCACCACCGCCACCGCCGTGGGCGCCCCCGCCGAGAGCGAGACCAGCGCGCACGAGACGAGGAAGGCCGCCCCGGCCCTGCGGTACGCGAGACCGCCCGCGCGGGGCGCGTCGATGCCCCGGCTCGCCCGCACCTGGAGCCCCACCACGAGCACGGTGTTCGCGAGCATCGTGCCCGACACCAGCCAGTGCGGGGCGGTCGTGGACGTCACCAGCCAGAGCGGGATCGCCACGGTCAGCACCTTGAACTGGATCGCCATCACCCCGTCCAGGGCGGTGAGCGCCAGATACGGCCGGTCCCGCAGCGCGAGCGCGCGCGGTCCCCGCGCGACGGGCTCGGGCGCCACCGGCGGCAGGAGGAACAGGACCGCGGCCGAGGCGGCGAACGCCAGCGCGTTGCCGACGACGAGCAGCCGGTACGCACCGGGCGTGCCGACCTGGACAGCCCAGCCCGCGAGCAGCGCGCCCAGCGAGATGCCGACATTCGTCACGGCCCGCAGATATGCCCGGAACTCCTGCGGCCGGTCCCCTCCGTGGTGGCGGACGAGCGGCGCACGGGCGGCCAGCCCCGCCGCCTTCGCGCCGGTGGCCGTCGAGACCGCGAGGACGAACGGCCAGAAGCTGTCGGCGAGCACGAACGCGCCCGTCGCCAGCGCCTGCACCAGCAGCGTGGTCACGTACACACCCCGTGCCCCCTGCCGGTCCGCGAGATGGCCGACTCCGATGCCCACGGCCAGCGACAGCAGCCCGGCGATGCCGAGACCGAGTCCCACGGTGGCGGCGGGCAGGCGCACGGCCTGGGTGAAGTAC
The DNA here is from genome assembly GCF_001426405.1 of Streptomyces sp. Root1304. GTDB lineage: Bacteria > Actinomycetota > Actinomycetes > Streptomycetales > Streptomycetaceae > Streptomyces. The sequence continues at coordinate 76,763 of NZ_LMEP01000026.1, forward strand.
AGCACCCCGGCGGTCAGGAAGAGCCCGCTGCCGACCGTGTTCACGAAGTTCGAGGCGGCCAGCGTGCGTTGGGGGCCGGTGTCCGGCAACAGCTTGGGCATGGCGGGGCTCCGCGTCCGGTACGGGCGACGAGTAAGGACCCGACAAGCTTGTTGCATATTACTTGCAGGAGCAAGAGGCGCGCAGGGGTGGGTAGTTCACGGGCGGTCGCGTACCGCGCCGCCGTCGCGCCCCTCGCTCCCGCCGCGTCCTTCGTTCCCGTCGCGCCCCGCGCCGTCGCCGCGGTCGTACCCCTCGTCCCCGCCCTCCCTCGCCCCCGCCGGAAGCTCCGGCGGGGTGTACGCGGCCAGGGGCTCCCCGTCCTCGTCCGGGCGCACCGCCCCGAGCAGCGGGTTCGCCGCGATCGGTGACACCTTCACCCTTCCGCCCGGCCGCGGCGCCTGCACCACCAGGCCCTCACCCAGGTAGAGCGCCACATGCGTCGCGCCCGGGAAATACACCACCAGGTCGCCCGGGCGCAGCTCCGTCAGCGGCACCCTGGGCAGTTCCGCCCACTGCTCCTGGCTGGTGCGCGGCACCTCCCTGCCCGCCGCCGCCCACGCCCGCTGGGTCAGCCCCGAGCAGTCGTACGCCTCAGGCCCCTCCGCCCCCCACTCGTACGGCTTGCCGATCTGCCCCACCGCGAACCGCAGCGCCTCCGCCCCCGCCCGTGACGGGGTGCGCCGGCCGTCCAGGACGCCCGAGTCGAGCAGTTCGCGCTGCGCGCCCGCCGTCTGGGTGCGCTCCAGCTCCGTGAGCCGCGCCAGCTGCTCGGGGGAGAGGGCGGCGAGCAGCTTCTCGACCTCCGCGAGCCGTGCCCGCACCTCGTCCCGCCGGGTGCGCTGCGCGGCGGCGAGCGTCTGCTGCCGGTCCAGCGCCTTGCGGGCCGCGGTCGCCAGGGCGTCCGCCTGCCGCTCGGCCCCTTCGAGCCGCGACACGGCCGTCGCGCGGTCACGGGACGCACGGGCCATCAGATGCCCCTGGTCCAGCGCCGACTGCGGGTCCGACGCGAACAGCAGCCGCAGGTACGAGGAGAGTTCGGACCTGCCCTGGTACTGGTCCCGGGCGATCCGGCCGGCCGCCGCACGCCCCTGCGCCAGGGCGGTCCGGGCGGCGGTGAGCCGGGCGGTGACCTTCTTGGTGTCGGCGGTCCGCACCTTGAGGGTTTCCTCGGCGGCGTTGAACCGCTCGGTGGCCTCCTCGGCCTGCTGGTAGAGCGTCCGCATCCGGGTGAGGAGAGCGGAGACGGAGTCCCCGCCGGAAGGAGGGAGGGCCGCGGCGTCGTCGGTCGCGGCGGGGGGACTCGTACCCGCCGGGGAATCGGGGGAGCCGGGGGGCAGGGGGGCGCCCGGGGGTACGGGAGCGGCCGGGGCGTCGGGGGTGGCGAGGACGCCGTCGGGGTCGGCGGGGGACGCGGAGGCTGCGGCGGGGTCGGCGGGCGAGACGGGAGCCGTCGGGGCCTCCGGCCTCATTCCATCGGCCTGGGCCGTCCCGTCCTCCCGGGTCACCGCCTCGCTCTGTGCCGTCCCCCCGACCGGATCCGCCCCGGTCCCCGCCGGTTCCACCGGCCCCGCCCCCGGGTCCACCGGTCCCACCGGTTCCCCCGCCGGGTCCGCCCACGCGATCGGCGCCTCCGCCGGCGGGTCGTCCTGCGGGCCCGGCGCCGCGGCGCCCGCCGGAGCGATCCCCGTGACCCCGGTGAGCGCCGTCGCCGCGGCGAGCGCCCCCGTGCAGACCGTACGCAGCAGCTTGCGCGACACGTCATCACCTCCACGGGGATGATGACGCCTCACTTCATCCGATTACCGTACGGATCGGGGCGCGTCCGGCGGCCTCACCCGTTCGGCTCAGCGTCCCCGGAACCGGCCGCGGGCCCGCCCCGCGGCTTCGACCACGGCCACCGCAGCTCGCGCCGCTCGCGGCCCTCGGGGGCGTACTCGTAGACCCAGCCCCGCTGGAGTTTGAGCCGCTTCGAGTAGCCCGCGGGCTCGCGCCGGTACGCGTACAGCGTCGGCGGGCGCCCGTCGTGGGCCGGGACCGGGATCTCGTACCACTTCGGCGGGTGGCCGGTAGGGCCGAGCAGGATCGGCAGGACCCGGCCGTCGAGGGGGCCGCCGCGGAAGGGGGTGTTCTCGCTCTTCACCCCACCAGTCTCCCTTCCGCTCCGCCGTCCCGCCGGACCTCCCCACCGGTCACAGCAGGTGGGCCGCCCCGCCCACCACCGGCGCCACCCGCCGGGCCAGCCGTGCGACCGGTCCCCCGGGCGTCTCCTGGGCGAGGAGCAGCCCGACCACCCGTGCCGTCTCCTCGTCGCTCGCCGCGGTCGCCGCGAGCAGGGCGATCAGATGGTCGACGAGCCAGTCCCGCAGCTCCCCGGCCGGCGGCCGCTTGTCCTCGTCGAGCCAGATCAGCGAGGCCGCCTCCACGGCCGCGATCCACGTCCTGACCAGCATGCCGAGCCGGGGGCCCGGCGTCGCCGCCCCCAGATGGACGAGGATCTGCTCGGCGGCGGCCCGCCGCACCTCGTCGACGATGGTGCTGGTCCGGGACGTCTCGGCGACGCTGCCGCCGCGCAGCAGGGCGCTGAACCCGGCGTCGTGCCCGTCGACGAAGGCCAGGTACCGGTCGAGCACCCGGCCCAGCCGCTCGGTGGGCGGTCCGGCCGGCGGTTCGGCGAAGCAGCGGTTCAGGGCGTTGGCGGAGGAACGCAGGGCGACCTCGTACAGCTGCTGCTTGCCGCCGGGGAAGTAGCGGTAGACGAGCGGCCGCGAGACGCCGGCCGCCTCGGCCACGTCGTCCAGCGAGACGTCCTCGGGCGGCCGGTGCGCGAACAGCTCCTGGGCGGCGTCGAGGAGCTGCCCGCGCCGCTCCTCGACGCTGAGCCGGCGGTACGCGGGAGTGGCGGGGCTCGTCATGCCCCGCAGGGTATCCGCAGCGAATTGCGCGGAGGTGTCCCGGTGCGGGCCGCCCCCGCGCTGCCGCTGCCGAGCGGCCGGCCGTCCTCGCGCCGCCGGCGACCGGTCACGTCGCCCGCCCGCCGCCGAGCGGCCGGCCCGTGTCCGGGAAGCCACCGACCGTTCGTGCGCGACTTGTTGACGATCCGTCTACCAACGTGTGAGCCTGGCGGGCAGGACCCGCTCCCGAAGGAGGCGTCAGTGTCGACGCGCGACCTCTACACCTCGGCCCCGTCCGCACCCACCTGGCAGGTGCCCGCCACCGGCGCGGCCCGCTTCTCCTGGGACTACGACGACGGACGCGAGCGTCTCCTCGCCCTCTACCAGAAGGGCAAGGACAAGCAGTGGGACGGCGCCACCCGCATCGACTGGGACATCGAGGTCGACCCGTACGACCCGCTCGGCACCCCCGACGAGGTCCTGACCCTCCACGGCACCCGCCACTGGGCGAAGATGACCGAGAAGGACAAGGGCGACCTGCGCCGGCACTACTCCTCCTGGCAGTTCAGTCAGTTCCTCCACGGCGAGCAGGGCGCGATGATCTGCGCCGCCCGGATCGTCGAGTCCGTCCCCGACCTGGACGCCAAGTTCTACTCGGCCACCCAGACCATGGACGAGGCCCGGCACGCCGAGATCTACGGGCGCTTCCTCCAGGACAAGATCGGCATGCTCTACCCGATCAACGACAACCTCCAGGGCCTGCTGGGCGACACCCTGCGCGACTCCCGCTGGGACATGCCGTACCTCGGTATGCAGGTCCTCATCGAGGGCCTCGCGCTCGCCGCGTTCGGCATGATCCGCGACACCACCGACAAGCCGCTGCCGAAGCAGATCCTCGCCTACGTGATGCAGGACGAGGCCCGGCACGTGGCCTTCGGACGGATGGCCCTGCGCGACTACTACAAGCAGCTCTCCGACGCCGAACTCCGCGAACGCGAGGAGTTCGTCATCGAGGGCTGCTACCTGATGCGCGACCGGCTGCGCGGCGTCGAGGTCCTGGAGAACTTCGGCATCCCGAGGAAGGAGGCGGAGGAGCTGAGCGAGCAGAGCGAGTTCCTCCAGCTCTTCCGCAAGCTCCTCTTCAGCCGGATCGTCCCCTGCGTCAAGGACATCGGCCTGTGGGGCGAACGCCTCCAGAAGGCCTACCTCGACATGGGCGTCTTCGACCTCGGCGACTCCAACCTCGACCTGCTGATGACCCAGGACGAGGAGATCGCGGAGGCGCTCGACGCGGAGCGCTTCGCGCGGGAGGAGAGCGCCCGGGTGACGGAGGTCGCGGACGCCATCGAGGCGGGGGCGGCGGAGGCGTAGACGGAGACGCGGGAGAGCGGAGGCCGGACCGCACCCGGCCGCAGCCCGCGTCCTGACGGGACCGCCCCCGGCCGCCCGCGTCCGGACGGACCGCCCCCGGCGGAGCCCGTTGTCACACCTCTGCCGTAGCGTGATCGTCATGACCATGCCGCCCTCGCCGAGCCAGCCGCCCCACCAGCCGTACGGGGGACCCGTACCGCCCCCGCAGCAGCCCGGAGCGTACGGCGCCCCGCAGGGCTTCCCGCAGCAGGGCCACCCGCCGTACGGCGCCCCGCCGCAGTACCCGGGCCCCGGCGCCGGGGCCTGGGGGCAGCCGCCCATGGGGCCGCCGCCGAAGAAGAAGATGTCCTCCGGGGCGATCGTCGCCATCGTCCTCGGATCGCTGGTCCTCGTCGGCGGTCTCGGCTACGCGGCCAAGGCCGGCCTCGAAGGCGTCACCGGCACCTTCCCCGAGGCGACGCACAAGCTCGTCGTCCCCAAGACCCTCCTCGACGGCAAGTACACCCTCGTCTCCGACCTCTCCGACACCAAGGGCCAGGAGATCGAGGACACCCCCGACCTCACCGTGAAGGACGCGACGGCGGCGGTCGCCCAGTACAGCGGCAAGGACGGGGCCGTCCTCGTCCTCTCCGGAATGTACGGACGCATCAAGAGCGGCGAGGCCAGCCGTACGTCCATCCTGGAGGGCGCGGCCAAGGACAAGGGTTCCACGCTCGTCGTCGAGCCCAAGGAGTTCACCCCCGCCGGGTCCGACGTGACGGTGAGCTGTCAGGTCACCACGTCGAAGAGCGCCCTCGGCACGACCACGCTCCCCATGTGCGCCTGGGGCGACGACAACACCGCCGCCGCCGTCGCCCTCGTCGACCCCACGTCGGCCACCACCGACCCGAAGGACATCGACCTGGCCGCGCTCGCAGAGACCACGGCCAAGGTCCGGGCGGAGACCCGCAAGCCGCTCATCTGACACGACCGGTGCGGTCACCGCCGCGCCTCGGCTTCGAGCCGCAGCGCCTCCTCCATCACCGCCTTCGCGACGGGGGCCGCGCTGCCGCCCCCGCTGATGTCCGTACGGGAGGCCTCCGCGTCCTCCACGACCACGGCGACCGCGACCGCCGGCTGGCCGGAGTCCTCGGCCTGCGCCCAGGCGATGAACCAGGCGTACGGGGTCCCGGTGTTGCCGAAGCCGTGCTGGGCGGTGCCGGTCTTGCCGCCGACCCGGGCGCCGGGGATCGCCGCGTTCGTGCCGGTGCCGTCCTCGACCGCCTTCACCATCAGCCGCTGGAGCTGGACCGCGGTCGAGGGGTTCATCGCCTGCCGGTAGCTGCGGCGGCCCGTCCGGTCCACGGTCGTGCCGCCGGAGGTCGTCGTCCGGTCGACGAGGTACGGCAGGGCGATCTCGCCGTTGTTGGCGACGGCCGACGCGACCAGCGCCATCTGGAGCGGCGTCGCCGTGGTGTCGAACTGCCCGATCGAGGAGAGCGCCAGCTGGTCGGGGCTCATCCGCCGGTCGAAGTTGGACTTCGCCACCCAGGACGGCACCCGCAGTCCGGTGTCGTTGAAGCCGAACTTCTCGACCGCGTCGACCATCCCGGCGAGGCCCACCTCCACCCCGAGGCCGGCCATCACCGTGTTGCACGACCACTGGATCGCGGCGGCGAGCGACGCGTCGCCGCAGCCCGTCGCCTCGTTGGGCAGCACCTGCCGGGTGCCGGGCAGGACGAAGGGGTCCGGGGTGTCGGTGGGCGCGTCCACGTCCCTGACCACCCCGGCGTCCAGCGCCGCCGCAGCCGTCACGATCTTGAACGTGGAGCCCGGAGGGTACGTCTGCCGCAGCGCCCGGTTCAGCATCGGCTGGTTGGGCGAGGTGGTGAGCCGCCGCCAGGCGTCCTTGACCTCCGCACCCGTACCGGAGAGGACGCCGGGGTCGTACGAGGGGGAGCTGACGAGCGCGAGGATGCGGCCGCTGGACGGCTCGACGGCCACGACCGCGCCCCGCTTGCCGTCGAGCCCCCGGTAGGCGGCCTCCTGCATCGAGGACCTGATCGTGGTCACCACGTCGCCGCCGGGCTGCCGGCCCCGCGTGAGGTCGTTCCAGAGCGGCAGCGGCGCCAGCATCGGGTCCGTACCGGCCAGGACCTCGTCCTCGGCGTGCTCGACGAGGGTCGTGCCGTAGGTCTGCGAGGAGTAGCCGGTCACCGGCGCGTACAACGGGCCCTGCGGGTACGTCCGTTCCCAGCGCAGCTGCTGCCCGCTGTCCCGGGAGGCCGTCACCGGCTTCCCGTCGACGACGATCTCGCCGCGCGGCTGGGCGTACCGGTGGATGGCGATCCGCCGGTTGGCGGGGTTGTCGTCGAGCGAGTCGGCCTCGAAGACCATCACGCGGGCGGCGTTGACGAGCAGGGCGACCAGGAGGACCAGACAGAGCGCGGCGGCCCGCCGCGCGTACCGGATCACACGGATTCCCCGGGGTGGTACGGGCGGATCACGCGGCCCCCTCCTTCACGGGCGCCGGTGCCCCGGTGTCGGCGTCCTCGGGCTGGGGCGCGCGGGCCGAGTCGCTGAGGCGGATGAGGAGCGCCACGATCACCCAGTTGGTCACCACCGACGAGCCACCCTGGGCCAGGAACGGCATCGCCATGCCGGTCAGCGGGATCAGCCCCATCACCCCGCCCGCGATCACGAAGACCTGGAGCGCGACGATCGAGGCGAGCCCGATCGCGAGGAGCCGCCCGAAGGGGTCGCGCAGCGAGAGGCCGGCGCGGTAGCCGCGGGCGACGAGGAGCGCGTACAGCAGGAAGAGCGCGGTCAGTCCGACGAGCCCCAGTTCCTCGCCGGCCGTGGCGAGGATGAAGTCGGACTTGACGGCGAAGCCGATGAGGACGGAATGGCCGAGACCGAGCCCCGTGCCGAGCATCCCCCCGGCCGCGAAGGCGAACAGCGACTGGGCCAGCTGCCCCGGGCCGTGGCCCGCCCGGATGGAGGCGAAGGGGTCGAGCCAGTCCTGCACCCGGCTGTGCACATGGGGTTCGAGGGAGCCGACGAGGAAGGCCCCGGCGGAGGCGAGGACGAGCCCGACCGCGATCCAGCCGATCCGGCCGGTGGCCACGTACAGCATGATCACGAAGATCCCGAAGAAGAGCAGCGAGGTGCCCAGGTCCCGTTCGAGGACGAGGACGCCGACGCTCAGCAGCCAGATCGCCACGATCGGCCCGAGCACCCGCCAGGTGGGGAACTGGAACTTCCAGATCCGGCGGCCGGTGTACGCGAGCGCGTTGCGGTTGGCGGCGAGGTAGGCGGCGAAGAAGACCGCGAGCAGGATCTTCGCGAACTCGCCCGGCTGGAAGGAGAGACCGCCGATGCGGATCCAGATCTTGGCGCCGTTCACCGCCGGGAAGAAGATCGGCAGGATCATCAGGGCGAGCGCGGCGGCCACCGACACGTACGCGTACCCCTGGAGCGCGCGATGGTCGCGGAGCAGCAGCACGACCACGATGAACAGGCCCACCCCCAGCGTCGACCAGACCAGCTGCGTCGCCGCCGCCTGGTCGTCCGGGGTCTCCAGGTCGAGGCGGTAGATCAGCACCAGGCCGAGGCCGTTGAGCAGGACCGCGATCGGCAGCAGCAGCGGATCGGCGTAAGGGGCGCGGAACCGGACCGCGAGATGGGCGAGGAGCGAGAGCAGGCCGAGCCCGGCCCCGTAGCGGGCGGCGTCCGGCGGTACGGCTCCGCCGGCGGCGAGGCCGACCTCGGCGTAGCCGTAGACGGAGATGAGGACGGCGCAGACGAGGAGGGAGAGTTCCACGCCGCGGCGCTTCGGGATGCGTACCCCGGGCGGGGGAGCGTCCGGGCGCGGTGCGGTCATGGCCGCAACGTAGCAAGCGGTATGCCCTATGTCCCTTTTGTGTGACGGTGTGCCGTGGGCGCGCCGTCACTCCTCCGGCTCGGCGGGCGCCGGGGGCACGTACTCCGGCAGCCGCAGCCGGGCCTCGGCGCCCCCGTCCGGGGCGTCGGCGAAGACCAGCTCGGCACCGATGACCTCCGCCTGCCCGACCGCGATCGTCAGACCGAGGCCGTGCCCCTTGCCGCCGCTCTCGGTACGGAACCGCTGCGGGCCCGAGTCCAGCAGGTACGCGGGATAGCCGGGCCCGTGGTCCCGGACGGAGACCACCGGCCCGTCCACCGTCACCACCACCGGCGGCGCCCCGTGCCGGTGCGCGTTGGCCACGAGGTTGCCGAGCACGCGCTCGACGCGCCGCCGGTCCGTCACCACCGCCGCGTCCCGGACGACCCGCACCTCCGTCCCGGTGCCGGACGCGCGGACCACCCGCCCGGCGAGCGGACCGAGTTCGTGCACCGCCAGGTCCACCGTCTCGTTGCGTGCGTCGAGCCGGGAGATCTCCAGCAGGTCCTCGGTGAGCGCGCGCATCGCCCGCACCCGGTCCCGCACGAGCTCCGAGGGCCGCCCCTCCGGGAGCAGTTCGGCCGCGGCCGACAGCCCGGTCAGCGGGGTGCGCAGCTCGTGCGCCACATCGGCGGTGAACCGCTGCTCGCTCTGCAGCTTGCGCTGGAGCGAGGACGCCATCGTGTCGAGGGCCCCGGACACCGTGGCCACCTCGTCCTGCGGACGCGAGGGGTCCTTCGTGCGGGGGTCGTCGACGCGCGCGTCGAGGTCGCCGGCGCTGATCCGGCGGGCCACCTGGGCGGTCAGGTGCAGCCGCCGGGTGACCCGGGTGACGGCGAAGGCGCCCACGAGCAGCGTCGCGCCGATCGCGAGGACGGAGGAGCCGAGGATCGAACGGTCCAGGGCGTCGATGGTCCCGGCGCTCTGCGTGTAGTCGACGCGCACGGCGAGGGCGCGACCGCCGACCCGGCCGTCGGTGGGGCCGTTCGCCGGGCCGTCGGCGGGCCCCTCCGCCGGGCCCGCCGCCCACATCGTCGGCCGGCCCCGGTCGTCGGCGACCATCGTGCCGCGCTCCCCGCGGACGGCGAGCGCCCGCAGGGGCGCCGGGAGCCCGACGGGGTCGACCCCGGCGAACCGGGGGAGCGGCTCGCCCGCCTCGTACAGCCGGCTCACGTCGGTGAGCCGCGCGAGCGCCTTCTCCCGCGAGTCGTGCACGGTCTGGCCGGTCACCGACACGTGGACGAGGGTGCCGAGCAGGGCGGCGAGGGCACAGCACATCACCGCGATGAAGACGGCGGCCTTCCAGGTGAGGGTCGCCGTCCAGGCGGGCAGCCGGGGCGCCCTCACGGGCGGGGACCGGCGGGGGCGATGACGGGCGGGGCGACGGGGGCCGGGCCCGGGGGCGACGCCGGGCTCGGGACCGGGCTCACGAGCCGGGGCGCGGGCACGGTCGAGGGTCCGGTCCCCGGCGGCTTCACGCGCACGATCTCGTCCCGGGTGGGCAGCATGCTCCGCTGCTGCTCGTCCCAGGTCCAGGCGGTGCGGTACTCGTATCCCGGGATGCCCGCCGAACCGGACCGCATGATCAGGTCCCGGCCGGCGACCTCCACACTGACGACCTGGTCGACGGTGGACATGATCCGGGTGAGGCCGCCGTCCTCCGCGAGGTACACCCGCACCCCGAACTGCTGGTCCGGCATCCGGATGCCGACGATCAGCTCGTCCCGGCCGTTGCCGGTGAGGTCGCGGTAGTACGGCCGCAGGACGGGACACGCGGCCGGCGCGGAGTCGCAGGCCTCCAGGGCGCGGGCGGTCCGTCCGTCCAGCGCGTCGGATCCGGCGGACGCATCCGTCCTGGCGCGCTCCTCGGCGCGGACCACCGCCACGGCGTCGACGGCGTGCACGTCGCCGCCGGGGACCTCGACGCCGGGGACGCGCCCGGTGTCCGACTCGCCGTAGTCGATCGGCGGATTGGTCGCGGGCGGCAGATCGGGCCACAGCCGTGCGGGCCCGACGGCCGCGGGCGTGGCCCCGGCGCTCTTCAGCCCGCCGTCGCCGCCGCCCTCGCCGCCGCAGCCGGCGAGGGCGAGGGAGAGGCCGAGGGCGCACAGGACGCCGGCGGCGGCGATCGGTGCTCCGCGCGGTCCCACGCTGCTCCTCGTTCGGTCGGGCGGCCGAGGGGACCGGTCCGGGCCTCCTCTCCGTAGACCTTATTCGGAAGGAAGTCCTTTTTGTCTATTCGTATGGTTGTCGGGGCCGTCGGCGGGCCGCAGGGTGCGGGGATGTCGGGCCGCCGGGTTGCCAGGCCGTCGGGCCGTGGGGCCGCCGAGCCGCCGGGGTGCCGTCGGGCGGCCGTCCCGACCGTCAGAACCCGCCCCGCTCCATCCGCGCCAGGGCGGCCCGGCACAGGGTCAGCAGCTTCTCGTCGAGGTGGATGTCATGGCTGCCCGAGGCGCCCTCGCGGGCGTTGTGACGGCGACGGCGGGTCAGCTCGGTGAGGATCACCAGCTGCGCGTCCGAGGCCGCCGGACCCATCTCCGCCAGACACTCGGCGACGTCCACGCGCGCGTGCCGGTTCTCCTCCCAGGCCGCGAGCAGGACGGGCAGGGCGGCCGACGCGTCCCCGGAGACCCGCCACAGGGCCGCCGCGCAGCGCACCCGGACCCACAGGTCCCGCGAGGTCAGACCGGGTCTGAGGGCCTCGGCCGACGCGGCGGCGGCCGGGCCGATCTCGCCCAGGGCCTGGGCCGCGGCGCACCGGTCCGCACCGGAGGCGCCGGGGCCGAGCCACCGTTCCAGGGCCGGCAGGACGTCGCCGCGGTCGCCCTCGGCGGCCCACAGGGCGTGCGCCGCCGTCGTGGCGACGGTGGCGGACTCGGCGTCCAGGAGCCCGCGTATGTCGGGTACGGCCTCCCGCGCGGCGGGGCCGAAGGCGGCAAGCGCCCGCAGGGCGGCCTCCCGCACCCAGTCGCGCCGGTTCGAGGGCGCGCCGCGCAGGACCCGCAGGACCTCCGGCAGGGCCTGGGCGCCGCGAACCGCGGCGAGGGCGTACAGCAGCGGGGCGGCCCGGTCGTAGAGCCGCTCGTCGAGGTCGACCTCGGCGAGGCGGCGGCGCAGCAGCGGGGCGAGCATCGCGGCGGAGGGGCCGAGGCCGTCCATCGCGTACAGCAGCTCCCGCCGCACCTCGCGCTCCTCCAGGGCGCGGGCGAGCAGCGGGACGGCCCGGGGGTCGCCCGCGCGGGCCAGCGCGAGGAGTGCCCCGTCCCGCCCGGACCGGCCGACGAACCCGCTGGAACCGGCGGCGCCGGCCCCGGGGCCCGTGTCGTCGCCGGAGCCGGAGGCGCTGCTCGTGCGGTGGCTCGCCCCCGGTGCCGTACGCCCCTGCGGGGTCCGCCCCGGCCGGGTCCGGCCGCGCGCCCCCGACGGTCCCGTGGACAGGCGGGCCGCCAGGGAGTCCGCGGCGGGCGCCCCCAGCTCGAAGAGCCGCTCCAGGAAGGTGGTGGCCGCCTCCCGGAGCCGGGGCTCCGGATCGTGGAGCTGCGCGCCGACGAGCCGGACGACCTCCTCGTACCGCCCGCGCCAGATCCGTATCAACCCGCCGCACAGCCAGATCGCGTCCGAACGCTGTCCCCAGTCCGGGCTGCGCAGCTGCGCCAGGATCAGCGCGATGCGGTCGTCGACCCGGTCGTCGAGCGCGGCGTGCAGGGTCCGCAGCAGCTCCTCCGTCCAGGGGGCGGGCCGCCCGGCGGCGTGCTCCTCCAGGAGTTCGCGGACCTGCCCGATCAGGGTCGGCGTCGCGGCCCGCTCGGTCCCGGGGGAGGCCGGTCCCCGCGCCGTCGTCCTGATCTCCTCCAGGAGACCCGTCACCCACGGGACCACGTCGTCGGGGATGTCGCCGGGCGCGCAGCGCGCCCGCTGGGCGAGGGCCGCGAGCCGCAGTCCGGGGTCGTGGGCCGCGCGGGCCAGCCAGTCCAGCCAGTCGACGGTCTCGGCGCGCAGCGACGCGTGCCGCAGGGCGATCCGCCCGACGGCGGCCACCAGGGCGAGCCGCACCTCGTTGTCCCGCTCGACGGTCAGCCGCTCCCGCAGCAGGGTCAGGACCCGGGCGGGCTCGGAGTGCAGCGAGGCGAGGGCGCAGGGCGCGGCGAGCCGGACCTCGGGGTCCGGGTCCGAGACGAGCCCGAGGAAGACGTCGGCACCCGCGGCGATGGCGGCCGCGGCCATCGCGTAGTTGGCGGCGGGGATGAACTCCTCGTCGTCGGGGTCGAGTGCGTCGAGCTCCTCCTCGTCGTCGAGCTCGATGCCGCCGATGCTGGTGAGCAGCTCGACGATGCAGCCGCGGTCCTGGACGCCGGGGTCGGCGACCAGTTCCAGGAGGAAGGGGATGCAGGCGAGGGTGGAGTCGTAGACGTCGCCCTGGTGGTGGACGGCCCCGTACATGCCGTCGAGGGCGGTCTCGCGCTCCGCGGGATCGGCGGAGGCGAGTCCGCGGAGGAGCTCCGGCACGTCGTCCGCGGGGCCGTAGGCGTGCCCCAGCGAGGCCCAGTCGACCTCCTCGATCCCCGTCAGCATTGCCAGGCCGCCTTCCCCGTGAGCGCTGTACCAGGCAGCAAGTGTGCACCACGTGACGGACAGCAAGGCCTTACAGTCGACACCGGCTGTGCGGGGAAGCCCCGTTGCGACTTCTTTGCGCCATGTACGGTGCGGAGCCCGGCAGTTGCACTGGGTGGCTGCGCCGATTCGGGCCGCCTCCCGACGGCCTCCCCTCCGTCTCGCCTCCGCCTCCCCCACCGTTCCGCCGCCTCCCCTCCGCCCGGACGGGCCTCCCGCCCGCTCAGCCCTCCGACCGGATCCTGACGAAGGCGGCGTTCTCCTGCTGCCGGCCCGCGAGCCGGCGCAGCTCGACGGGGACCGGCGGGTCCACCCGGCGCACCGGCCCGTGCTCGGGGTCCCGGGCGAGCGGGCCCGCGAGGTCGCCGACCAGCGCGCCGACCTCGCGGGACTGGGCCGGGGTGAGCCGGGGCGAGGTGGTCACCGTCCGCCCGTCGGCCAGCCGTACGAGCAGGTCCCGGGGTCGCCCGGGTGGCCCGATCAGCCCGAGGAGCACGCCGTCCTCGGTGTCGACGTGCCGGATCTTCCGCCAGGCCCAGGTGGACCCGGCCCGGTAGGCCGAGCCCATCCGCTTCGCGACGATCCCCTCCACCCCGGCCTCCCGCAGGTCCCGGAACCAGCCGCGTGCGGTCTCCTCGTCGAGCGTGGCCAGGACCCGCTGGAGCGGCGGCCCGGCCTCCCGCAGGGCGGCGCCGAGCAGCTCCCACCGGTCGCGGAGCGGCAGGGCGCGCACGTCCCGCCCCGGCACGGCCAGCAGGTCGAAGGCGATGTACGAGACCGGCACGCCCTCCCGCACCCGGTCGGCGGGCGAACGCAGCAGGTCGGTGAAGCTCAGCCGCCCCTCCCGGTACGCGCACAGCTCGCCGTCGAGCACGATCCCCGGCGGCAGCTGCTCCCGCAGGTGCGCGGCGATCCCGGGGAACTCGGGGGCGAGGTCCCGGCGGGAGCGGGACTGGAGGACCACCTTCCCGCCGCCGAGGACGAAGGCGAGCGCGCGGAAGCCGTCCAGCTTGAGGGAGTACTGCAGCTCCCGGGGCGGATCGGCCTGTACGGGGATCCCGTCGGCGGCCCGGGGCCGCATGACGTCGACGGGCGGAGGCAGCACGACCATCTCGCTGCCGCTGCCGCTGCCGCTGCCGCTGCCGCTGCCGCTGCCGCTGCCGCTGCCGCTGCCGCTGCCGCCGTCGCCGTACGCGCCCGTGGAACCTTCTGCCGCGCCCCTCACGGCACCTCCCCCGCCCGCTCCGGCGCGAAAAGGGGCGCCAGGAGGTCCCCGTACCGCTCCAGACGTGGCGCGATGTCGTCCATGAGGAAGGCGAGGGCCCCGGGGTCCGTGCCGGGGCGGGCGCAGGCCTCGACCTCCTCCCAGGTGACCGGGGCCGAGACGGTCGGCAGGGTCCGGGCCCGCAGGGTGTACGGGGTGGCGGTGGTCTTGGCGGCGGCGTTCTGACTGTGGTCGACGAACACCTTCCCGGGCCGCAGCGCGCGGGCCATCCGGTGCACGACGAGCTCCGGGAGCGCCGCCTCGGCCTCGACGGCGAGCCGGCGCGCGTAGGCGGAGACCCGCGCCGAGGGCGTCGGCACCACCGGGACGAGCAGGTGCAGCCCCTTGGCGCCGGAGGTCTTGGCGTACGCGGCGAGGCCGTCCCGCGCGAGCCGCTCGCGCAGATGGACGGCGACCCGGCAGCACTCGACGACCGTCGCGGGCGGCCCGGGGTCCAGGTCGAGCACGAGCCGGTCGGCGACGGCGGGGGAGGAGGCCCGCCACTGGGGGGTGTGGAACTCCACGACCAGGTTCGCCGCCCACATCAGCGAGGCCAGGTCCTCGATCACCACCTGCCGGGCCCGGGGGGCGTCGGAGCGCGGCACGGGGGTGGTCCTCACCCAGGAGGGTGTGCCGGGCGGCGGATTCTTGGTGAAGAAGAGCTGCCCGTCCGGACCGTCCGGATAGCGCAGGAACGACACCGGACGATCGCGCAGATGCGGCAGGATCACGGGCCCCACGGTCGCGTAGTGGTGGAGCAGCTCGCCCTTTGTGGTGCCGGTGGCCGGATGGAGCACCTTGTCGAGGTTGCTGAGCGCCAGGCGTCGCCCCTCCACCTCCGTGATCGGCGTCATACGATGAGAATCCCACGATTCGTCCCGATCAACGACGATTCGACCAGATCACCGACGATTCCCCCCGGCCATCGATGATTCCCCCCGGCCACCGACGATTCCCCCCCGGCCACCGACGATTCCCCCCGGCCATCGATGATTCGGCCCGAAAGGAAGAACCGTGCGATCCATCTGGAACGGCGCCATATCCTTCGGCCTGGTCAGCATCCCGATCAAGCTGGTGAACGCCACCGAGAGCCGCTCCGTGTCCTTCCGGCAGGTCCACACCGAGGACGGCGGCCGCATCCGCTACCGGAAGGTGTGCGAGCTCGACGGCGAGGAGGTCGCCCCGGCGGAGATCGGCAAGGCGTACGAGGACGCCGACGGCACCATGATCCCGATCACCGACGAGGACCTGGCCGCGCTGCCGCTCCCCACGGCGAGGACGATCGAGATCGTCGCCTTCGTGCCGGCCGGTGAGATCGACCCGCTCCAGATGGACGCCGCGTACTACCTCTCGGCGAACGGGGTGCCCGCGGCCAAGCCGTACACCCTGCTCCGCGAGGCGCTGAAGCGCAGCGAGAAGGTGGCCGTGGCGAAGTACGCGCTCCGCGGCCGGGAGCGGCTCGGGATGCTCCGGGTGGTCGACGACGTCATCGCCATGCACGGCCTGCTCTGGCCGGACGAGATCCGGGCTCCGGAAGGGGTGGCACCGGAGACCCCGGTGAGCGTGCGGGAGGCCGAACTCGACCTGGCGGACGCGCTGATGGCCACGCTGGGGGAGGTCGACATCAGCAGCCTGCACGACGACTACCGGACGGCCGTCGAGGAGATGATCGCCGCGAAGGCCGAGGGCGGCGAGGGCGTGCCGGCCGCGGAACCCGGCGAGGAACCGGGTGGTCAGGTCATCGACCTGATGGCGGCGCTGGAGAGCAGCGTGCGGGCGGCGAGGGAGGCGCGGGGCGAGGACGCGGTGGTGACGGAGCTCAAGCCGCGCGGGACGCCGAAGGAGACGGGCGGCAAGAAGTCGACGTCGCGGGCACCGGCGAAGAAGACGGCGGCGGCGCGGAAGAGCACGGCGAAGCCGGCGTCCGGGGCGGCGGGGAAGGCCCGGGCCGGGACCCCGGCCAAGACGACGTCGAAGGCGGCGTCGAAGACGGCGTCGTCCGGGGCCGCTTCCAGGAGCGCGTCCAAGGCCGCCTCCGCGAGCACGTCCAGGTCCAGCTCCGGGACCACGTCCAAGAGCACCTCCAAGACCGCCTCCAAGTCGACGGCCAAGAAGGCGACCCCGCGCAAGCGGACCGCCTGAGACGCCCCAGCCCCTCGGCCCCCGGAGATGACTCCGGGGGCTTCTCGCTGCCCGTTTACGGGCAGCGGAACGCTCGTTAACGTCCAACACCCCGAATAGCGAACACAGTTCACTTTCCTTCGGACAACAGCTGGTCAAATTCTTGTTGCAGACCTGTCAAACGGAATCTTTCGCTGGCACGCTCTCAGCCGCACCACCCCCCACAAGAACCCCCACGCTTCACAGCGAAGGAGCCCGCGTGACCCGCCAGCAGTCCTCGCACCGTCGTATCGCCACCGCCCGTACCGCCGCCCTGATCGCATCGGCCGCCATGGTCGTCGTCGGAATCCAGACCGGATCCGCCAGCGCCGATGCCCAGCGCGAAGCGGGCGCCACGGCGCTCGTCCTCAGTGGCTCCCAGCGCGCCGCCGCCGTCCAGGAGGCCCAGGCCGGCGCCGCCGCCACCGCGCAGGCCATCGGCCTCTCCGGCAAGGAGAAGCTGGTCGTCCGGGACGTCGTCAAGGACGCCGACGGAACCGTTCACACCCGCTACGAGCGCACCTACGAGGGTCTCCCCGTCCTCGGCGGCGACCTCGTCGTGCACGAGAAGAAGAACGGCTCCCGCGCCACCACCAAGGCGACCCAGGCCCGCATATCCGTGGCGAGCACGACCCCCGCCGTCGCCGCGACGACCGCCGGGAAGGCCGCCGCCGCCTCCTCCGACGCGCGCTCCGCCGCCCCCGCCTCCTCCCGCAAGGTGATCTGGGCCGCCACGGGCAAGCCGGCCCTCGCCTGGGAGACGACCGTCACCGGCGTCCAGGCCGACGGCACCCCCAGCGAGCGCCACGTCATCACCGACGCCACCACCGGCAAGGAGCTCTACTCCTACGAGGCGATCGAGACGGGCACCGGCAACACCCAGTACAGCGGCACCGTCACGCTCGGCACCGCCCCCTCGTTCACCCTGAACGACACCGCGCGCGGCGGCCACAAGACGTACGACCTGGCCGGCGGCACGGGCAACGGCACCGGCACCCTCTTCACCAACAGCACCGACACCTGGGGCAACGGCCTCGCCACCAACCGCGAGACCGCCGCCGCCGACGCGCACTACGGTGCGGCCGTCACCTGGGACTTCTACAAGAACGAGCTCGGCCGCAACGGCATCCGGGGCGACGGCGCCGCCGCGTACTCGCGCGTCCACTACGGCAACGCGTACGTCAACGCCTTCTGGTCGGACGCCTGCTTCTGCATGACGTACGGCGACGGCACGGGCAACCTCAAGCCGCTGACCTCGCTCGACGTGGCCGGCCACGAGATGTCCCACGGCCTGACCGCCTCCACCGCGGGCCTGCGCTACAGCGGCGAGTCCGGCGGCCTCAACGAGGCCACCTCCGACATCTTCGGCACCTCGGTCGAGTTCTACGCCGCCAACTCCTCGGACCAGGGCGACTACCTCATCGGCGAGGAGATCGACATCCGGGGCAACGGCACCCCGCTCCGCTACATGGACAAGCCCAGCAAGGACGGCAGCTCCGCCGACTACTGGTCGAAGTCCGTCGGCCGCCTGGACGTCCACTACTCCTCGGGCCCGGCGAACCACTTCTTCTACCTGCTCTCCGAGGGCAGCGGCGCCAAGACCGTCAACGGCGTCGCCTACAACTCCCCGACCTACGACGGCTCCACCGTCACGGGCATCGGGCGCACCGCGGCCTACAAGATCTGGTACAAGGCCCTGTCCACCTACATGACCTCGTCCACCAGCTACTCCGGCGCGCGTACGGCTACGCTGTCCGCGGCCACCGACCTGTACGGCGCCGGCAGCGCCGAGTACAACGCGGTCGCGAAGGCCTGGACGGCGATCAACGTCAAGTAACCGCACGGCGGTCGGCACCGCGTAGCCGCACGACACCGGCACCACGCGACCGCACCGCACCGCACCCACGGGGCCGCCCGGCGAGCACATCGCGCCGGGCGGCCCCACCGGCAGTCCTGGGGGAGTCCCGTGAGCAGGGCCGACATCACCACCACCCCGACCGCACCGACGGCCCCGACTCCGCCGGTGCTGCCGGACGGTCGTCCGGCAGCCGCCGCATGGTCGCTCGATCCGGCGGTCAGGCACCTCAACCACGGCTCGTTCGGCGCGGTCCCGCTCCCCGCCCAGGAGGAGCAGAACCGGCTGCGCCGGCGGATGGACGCCTCACCCGTCGAGTGGTTCCCCGAGCTGCCCGGGCGGGTGGCCGCCGCGCGGGCCGAGATCGCCCGCTTCCTCCGGGTGGCACCCGGCGACCTGGCCCTCGTGCCCAACGCCAGCGCCGGCGCGAGCGTCGTCTACGCCGGCGCCGCCGCGCGTCCCGGCGGCGAGATCGTGGTCACCGACCACGGCTACGGCGCCGTGACCATGGGGGCCGAGCGCCTGGCCCGGCGCTGGGGCGGCCGGGTGCGTACGGCGCGGATCCCGCTCGACGCCGACGCCGACACCGCGTACGAGCACGTCGTCGGCGAGCTGGGCGAGACCACCGGCCTCCTCGTCGTCGACCACATCACCTCGGCCACCGCACGCTGGATGCCGGTGGGGCGGATCGCCGCCGAGGCCGCCCGGCGCGGCATCCCGGTCCTCGTGGACGGGGCCCATGTGCCCGGCCTCGCCGAGAGCCCCCTCGACGGCCTCTCCTGCGACTTCTGGGTCGGCAACCTCCACAAGTTCGGCTGCGCCCCGCGGGGCACCGCCGCACTGGTGGCGCGCACCGCGCTGCGCGACGACCTCCACCCGCTGATCGACTCCTGGGGCGCCCCCGAACCGTTCCCCGGCCGCTTCGACACCCAGGGCACCGTCGACGTCACGAGCTACCTCGCCGCGCCCACCGCCCTCGGCTTCATCGAGGACACCTGGGGCTGGGACACGGCCCGCGCCTATCTGCGCGAACTGGCCGACTACGCCGAGCGGATCGTCGCCGAGGCGTTCTCGGAGCTCACCGGCCGGGACTGCCGGGTGGACGTCGGCATGCCGGCCGACGCCCTGCGGCTGGTACGGCTGCCCGAACCGCTGGCCACCACGCACGCCGAGGCCGACGCGCTGCGCGACCGGATCCTGCGGGAACTGGGGGTCGCCACGGCCGTCACCAGCTTCGGCGGCGTCGGCTACGTGCGCCTCTCGACGCACGTGTACAACACCCCGGCGGACTTCGAGGACTTCGCGGAGCGCTGCGTCCCGACGATCGGCGCGTGGAGCCGGGGCAACTGAGGCGGGGCGACGGGACCGGGACCGGCAAAGCCGTGAGGCGGCCCGGTCCCGGCGCGGCGCGAACGGCTCGACGCCCTACGGAGTGGAGGAGCCGACGCGACCGGAGGCCATGTCCATCAGACGGGCGAGGACGCGGCCGGAGGAGGCGGAGAGCCCGTCGTGCTCCCACTCGTTGGTGACCCAGGCCCGCAGGGAGCCGACTTCGCGTGCGGTACGCAGGGAGAGGCCGGCGTCGACGTACATGTCGTCGTGGTAGACGGCGGCGGCGACGGGAACGCGGTTGGCGGCGAGGCGGGCGGGGTCGTAGAGCGGGGCCCAGTCGGTACGGGCGGCGAGCAGCTCGGCGGCGTCGGCGAAGGGCCGGAGCCCCCTGATCTCCCGGAGCATCCAGGGGTACATCATCTCGCCGGTGAGCAGCAGGGGATCGGCGTCCTCGGCGAACTCGGGGAAGCGGGAGAGGGCGCGGTCGGCGGCCCAGGCGGTCGGGCCGGAGCCCTGCCCGTACAGCGACTCCTGCAGGACGACGAAGAGCGGATTGTCGACGAAGCCGGTGAGGACGGCCACCTGCTGGAGGAACGTGTCGGTCAACTCGCCGTCGGCGTCGAGGGCTTCGTCGAGGAGCCAGTGGATCCGCTCGAAGCCGTCGCCCATGCCGAGGGCGAGCCCGAGGGTGCGCAGCCGCCGCACGGTGAGCCGGTCGCCGTCGGGCAGACGGACGTCGGTGGCGCCGAGCAGGTCGGCGATACGGCGCAGACGGGAGGCGTCCTCGGGGTGGCGGGCGTAGAAGTCGAGGACGCGGTCGCGGACGCGGGGATAGGTGCGGGCGTACACGTCGTCGGCGCCGGTGGCGATCCCGGGCAGCCCACCGGTGATGTAACAGGCGCGAAGGCCTTCGGGGGCGCGGGAGAGATAGGAGAGGGTGATGAACCCGCCGTAACTCTGCCCGAGCGTCTCCCAGGGCTCGTCACCGCAGAGCTGACGTCGTATCGACTCGGCGTCGGCGACGATGGAGTCGGCGCGAAAGTGCCCGAGGTGATCGGCGAGCGACCGGGCCGACGGGAACCGCCCGGCGAGACGAGCGGTGACGGGCGCGGACCGCCCGGTACCGCGCTGGTCCATCAACAAGACGCGATGCGTCTTGAGGGCCTGAGCCAACCACCCGGGCGAACCGAGTGAAGGCCGGGGCGACTTCCCCCCGGGCCCACCCTGCAGGTACAGCAGCCAGGGCAACCGAGCGCCGACGAGCGAGGGATCGACCACCTCCCGCGCGAAGACCTCGATGTCACCCCCGCGGGTCGAGAAGTGATCGAGCGGAACGCGGAAGACGTGATCGGTGACGGCGTAGGCGGGATGCATGAGAGACCTCTCGGCAGAAAAGCGCAGGCCCAGGACGGACGGCGCCCCAGCAAACTATCTATGCAGTGTGACATTGCATAGATGTCCGCGACGGCGAAGGTACGGCTGACCGCCGTGATCGCCGACGATCCGTCCCTGCCGGCGCTCCTCGAGGTCGGCGCCTCGACCGGGTCACGAACAGTCGACCGGCCCTTGCTGAGAGCCCGTTCGCGTCGCCGGTAGCCCGCGGGCGGATGGGCGCGAGGTGACTGCGCCTCACGCCGACGGGCTACCGGGAGTGCCAGGGCTCAGAAGAGCTCGATGACGCCTTCGCCCAGGCCGGGGTTGTAGGGCGCCCGGCGGGACGTGAACGGAACCTTCCAGTCGCCCGTGCCCTTGTACACGTAGAGGCTGTGGTACGGGCCGCCGTCGGCATCGTAGGCGATCAGGTCGTTCCGGCCGTCGCGGTCGGTGTCGCCGACGCCGACCAGGCTCGTGTACGGGCTCCAGCCGCCGCCGACCCTGGTGCGGGGTGCGAAGGTGCCGTCCCCCTTGCCGAGGTACAGCCACAGGATGCCGTCCTTGTCACGGGCGACGAGGTCTCCGGAGGGCGCGCCGGCGATGTTGCCGGTGGCGGCGAGCCGGTTGTAGATCCCCCAGCCGCCGCCGATCCTCTTGCGTACAGGGAACGGCGTACTGGCGTTGCCGGTGCCCGGGTGGAGCCACAGGACACCGTTCCTGTCGGCGGCGATCACATCGGGCCTGCCGTCACCGGTCAGATCGGAGCCGCCGGTGATCTTGTCGTAGACCTGCCAGCCGCCGCCGATCCGTGTGCGCGGCGCCAAGCCCTTGCCGCTGCCGCTGTGGAGCCAGAGCACGCCTGCCGCGTCGCGGGCGACGATGTCCCCGGCGGGAGTGCCGGCGATGTTCCCCGTGGCGGTGATCCGGTCGTACCCGTACCAGCCGGTGCCGAGATCGAGCGGGTTCAGCCGTCGGGTGGGGGAGGCGCTCTCGACCTGCTGGACGTCGTAGGAGCGCAGGCGTCCCGTTCCGTCGAGGGAGAGCAGGTCCGGCGAGCCGTTGTCGTCGAAGTCGTGCGGCTTGGGCGCGCGGGTCACGATGAAGGTGCCGGTGCGCACGATGCCGGGGCCGATGCCGTTGGCGGGCTTCGCCGTCATGGTCCAGGTGTAGGCGCCGTTGTAGGCGGGGACGCCGTTGTCGAATCGGCCGTTCCACGTCAGGGGGAAGTCGAGCACCCCCTGACGGGGGGCGGGGGACGCCGCGCCTCCGGAGAGACCGGAGGCGGTGTGCGTCACCCGGAGGGAGATGGAGGCGTTGAAGCGGCTCAGCGTCCAGGCGGCCTTCATCACCCCGCCGTTGCGGTCGAAGTCGACCATTCCGGCGGGCGGCGGGCTTTCCTTCACGACGGTGAGGGCGGTGGGCAGACCGGATCCGGTCAGCAGAGTGGCGACGGGCCTGCCGGCCGTGTCCGGGGCGATCCGGTACACGCCTTCGCCGTGCTCGACCGTGCCGCCCAGGGCGATCAGGCTCCCCTCGGAGCCGTAGGCACTGGAGGCCACGTGATCCAGGAGCTTGACCGTTTCGCCGTCCTTCGACCGGACGGTGAGCGGATGAAGGGCGTCCGTCCAGGTGGCGGTGCCGCCCCGGATCCGTGCGTATGCCGCCCAGTCGCCGATCGCCCGAACCATGAAGTCGGGCGTGCCGGTCGGGCTGTCCAGCGTCACCCGCTCGGCGCCGGTGACGCCCCTGGGAGCGACGGCCACGGTGAGCTTCCTGGCCGCGGGTACCTCGAACCACGCCATGTGGGTCGGCGAGAAGTTGAGGGAGATCGCCCCGGGCGGGACGGACCCCGTCGCCTTCACGGCACCCGTCGAGAGGTCGACCACCCCGATGAGCGATGTGGTGGGGCCGTCCACGTCCGCGCGGTATCGAACCGTGAGGTCGTCAGGACCGCTGCTGTAGTGCAGCAGGAGAGAAGTGCCGGTCGGCAGGGCGACCTCGCGGTCGACGACGCGGCCGTCCTCCGTGGAGACCAGATGGAGCTCCCGCACGCTGTTGACGCTCGTGGACATGAGGAGCCGTGTGCCGACGACGCGCTGCAGTGTGTAAGGGGTTTCGGCGGAGCCGAGGGCGGAGGTGTCGATCACGATCGGCTGCGTGCTCCCGCTCATGTCGGTGAGCGTGTACACAGGTCCTGCCTGCGAGGCGACGATGTCCGTCCCCTCGCCTCCCCAGTGGGTACCGATGGGCAGCACGGTCGTGTCGCCGTCCGTGAAGCGTGTCCACCGGAACACGGGCGCGGAACCGCTGTCGGTCCTCGTGAGCATGCCGTCACGGCCGGCGCTGGCGATCACCGAATCGGCGGGGATCGACAGGCCTTCCTGCTGGTCCGCGTCCGCCGATACCGCGGCATCCACGCCGACCGGAACTGCCGCGACGGGCGAGGAGACCAGCCCGGACGTCGTCACGGCGAGCACAGCCGTAAGCGCCAGGCCCAGCCGAGCCCAGGGCACACGAGTGTCTAACAAGGCATTTCCCCCCTGTGGTTACGGGCCGCGTTCGCGACCGAACCCCTGCCGGGATGCGATGCAGCCCCCAGCCGGCGGCCCGGGGCTCCCACGCCCGAGAACCCTTCCCAGTCGGTTCGCACGCTGGACTTCCCCAGCGGCGGAACCTGATCTGGCTGACTCCGCGACCGTATCGGCACGCATACGACCGGACACAGGGCCGATCCGGACCGAACACGCCGCACAAGTTTGCCGAATCCCGGCAACTCCCGTCGGCCGCGGTGCGGTGGACAAGACCGGGCTCGCCC
Organism: Streptomyces sp. Root1304; assembly: GCF_001426405.1. GTDB lineage: Bacteria > Actinomycetota > Actinomycetes > Streptomycetales > Streptomycetaceae > Streptomyces. The sequence goes on from NZ_LMEP01000026.1 coordinate 100,379, forward strand.
GAACGCCGGCGTCGCCGCTGAGGAGCTTCTCGACTTCCTCCGCGCGGGCCGCGCCACACCGTGAGGCGAATCGGCGGAGCGAAGACCTGTTGCGGGAGTACGAGTGATCAGGCGAGGAGGGTTGTCAGTGCGATCACCTACGCTGCGCTTCAGCTTGGACAGTTCGCATGGGGAGGGGACAGGCGTGGGTGGTAACGCGTGGACGCAGACGGGTCCGTATCAGCCTGATCTGGCGGCTGCCTTCCGGCAGGCACAGGCAGCGAGCCTGGCTGAGGACGACCACGGCTTCGGAGGGCGATCCGTCGAGGAGCTGTGGCGCGATCCGGCCTGGCACGAGTACATCTTCACCGGTGGTACGTGCACCGTGCTGGACTTCCCCGACATGGTCGACGCCGCCGATCAGAGTGATGGGCCGTTCATGCGGCCGCTGACCGACAGCGAAGTGCGAACCTGGTCCCCGGACGGCAGGCCCACCTACGAGGACTGGGACGAGGCTCTCGACGCGGGGCGCCTGGAGTTCCCCGACCGTGCCCAGGGGAACTGCACGGTGCTCTATCGCGACGGGCAGCCGGACCTGATCGGCTACTGGGGAGTGACCGCCGACTAGCCGGACCACGCCGCTTCGACATGAGGCCCCGGGGACTCGCCCCGGGGCCTTCGTCGTTTCGGTGCTCCTACCTCCGCCGACGCCCCGAGCGTCTGTCCACGAATAGTCCGCGGACCCTGACGTGCAGCCGCTCAGCCCACCCGCACATACAACAAGACCCCGCGCTCAGCGTTTCCGCTGATCACGGGGTCTGTGTGGCACTCCTTGCGAAGTGCCCCCGGCAGGATTCGAACCTGCGCACACGGCTCCGGAGGCCTTGTGAGTCTCAAGTGTTTCCGCAGGTCAGAAGGTCGCAGGGAGTCTGGTGGGCGCCATCGGTCCACGAATGGGCCGCGGGCTACCCCTCCACGTGGCTTGACGCACCGCTAGGCGAAGAGAGTGCCCGCGCTTACAGCCGCGCTCTCGGCCTGCGCGAAAGCCTGTTTGGCGTACTCGGCGTCATCATCGGGAGTGATCAGGTTGACCGCCTCGTGTGTAGCTGCGGCTTTGGCGGCCTTCCGCGCCCGCTTCTTCGCCCTACGCTCTGCGGTGATTTGCTCGCTGAACGTCTTCCGGTAGGCGCGGGACTCTGCCTGCCTAGCTGGACTCAGGGCAGCCTGCCGCGCCGGAGAGGAGCCGTCGGTTCGCAAGCAGGCCCACTGGCTTCCGTTACTGAGTTCCAGCCCTCCCAACTCCAAAGCGCGTTCACGGTTGGCTTTCCAATGACCGTTGAGAACCTCGAAGCCTTCTTCAAGCAATCTCTGGCGAGTCTCTCCACGGAAGCGACGCGCCTCGTCTACCTGCTGTCCGATGGACTCGATGGTGTGGCGGTGGATGATCATGCCTTCGCAGCGCTTGAAGAGTTCCAAAGCCCGTGCATCGCCACCTCGCGGAGCGAGAATGGCGTCACGGTCTTCCTTGCGAAGACTCATCAGGAAGTTTTCGGGGATTGGCGTCCCAGGCTGCACGAGCCAGAGGATCTCACTCATGCCGCCCGGGCTCTGGATGGTGCGCTTCCCGTCACGGTTTCCGCCCACGAGGATCTCATCCCTAATACGGATAAGGCCTACTGCCATCTCGCCGGTTACGTCATCTCCGTGTACCAAAAGACAGATATGGCCCACAGCTTCCGGGGGTATCTGCCAGCCCCCGAAATTGCGAGACCACTTGCAATCGACATCGACGCCGCGTACATCGAAGTCCATGCCAGCGGAGCCCTCGTCCAACTGGTATTCACCGCGCACAATGTTCTCGATATTCACGCCCAGGTAACCCTTCTCCTGGTCGTTGCATTGATCGAGTGTCCAGCGGCGGGTGCGAGGCGTAGCAATCACTTCGTCCGTGGCCTTCCGGATGATCGCACCCATTCGCCTGCTCACGTCCGGCGAGAAAAAATCGAAGGCAACGTCTATGCCTCGGTCGGCCTCGGGAGTGCTGGGGATGAGCTGTCCGATTGAAGTGGCTGCCATTTTGTCGGCCCGACGAGCGTACGCGCCCCGCTGTTCAACCGGGTCTGATCCGAAGAGAAGTTGCTCATCCATTATTGAGTGACTCCACAATCGTCAAGTAATTGGCGGCGGCTTCATTTTGTCGGTTACGCTGAAGCCATTGCGGGCATGCGTGGCGAAGATTTCTTGCTGCGATCCACTCCAGTGACACTCTCGGACATCCACGTTCCGAGATTGTCTAGGACATCAGTCGGTGGTTCCCAGCCGAATGCGGCACAGAGGATATGTGCGGCGAGGCGAGGAGGAACAGCATTTCCGATCTGCTGCCCGACGTCTCTACCCGACCAGGGGTAGTCCGCCGGGAATGTTTGCAGGCGGCCCGCTTCCGAGAAAGAGAATCGATCCAACTCGACGCCATCGACCGATACCACCCGGTTGCGTGAGATTTTCCCGGTGACGGTCGCGGAGGGCTCCCATGACCCGCGCCGCCCACGCGCCTTAGGGTCTCCACCAGTTCCGTAGTTCGAGATCACGAGGAACGGTGAATCTCGGTTCAGGACGTCGCCCATTGAGCGCCAGGGCTTCAGACTGATGTCCCCGGATTCACGAGAAATCCCCTTGCGGTAGGTGCGATGGGTGGGATCTGGCAGCTTCACCGGCTCGGATCCCATTCGAGCGACGAGAACGGCTCTTTTGCGGGTTTGCGGAACCCCGTATGCCTCTGTGCGCAGGAGTCCACAGTCGACCGAGTAGCCCTCGCTACGCAGAGCTTCGGCGTAGGCTTCCCACACCGGGAGCACCGCGGGGACCTGCTCCAGCACAATCGCTCGATAGGGCTTGTCGAGATCGTCGATTGCTTCCAACGCCCAGCGAAGCGGCTCCAGTACCAGACCGGTCCGCTCGTCCTCCAGCTTAGAGAGGTCCTTCGCGATTTCTTTGCAGTCCTCTCGAGCCACCATTCGATCAACGAAGGCCAACACGTCGTCGAGTGCCCTGCGCCCAGCGCCACTCCCCGCGACGGTGAACGTCTGGCAGGGCGGCCCGCCTGCGAGCACATCCGCGTCAGGAAAGCGGGCTGGCCCGTACCGGCGTACGTCGTCCTCGATCGTTGCCAACCCGGCCGCGCGGCGCGTTGCGCAGGCAGCTGAATCCCATTCCACACCCACTGTTGCTAGGCCAAGCTTCTCGGCGGCGACGTCGAGCCCGCCGGGGCCGGCGAACAGGTCAACGATCTGGACGGGCTGCACTTGCTCTCCACGGGGGTGTCGGAATGAGGCCGTCCGAGCCGGGCTTGTCGGCATCTGAACAGCGCATATCAGGGTATCGCGCACCAGTGACAGTGCCGCTTCCGTCGTGATCGGTGGATCAACTAGTTGATCAACGGATCCTTGTGGCACGGGGTGTTTCCCCAGATCAGGCCGTCGAGGGGACTTTGAATTCGGCTGCTGAGACGTGGGTCTCCAGACGGCTACTCAAGCAGAATCTCTTCGGGGCGTCGGTTCGTGACGGTGGTCTCTCGCCCAGTGAGTATGTGCTCGATGCAGGCTTCGAGGTCTCCGCCGTGGTCGTCCCGGGCCATGCTCCTGAGCTCCCGAGCCAGGTCCACCCCGTTGATCAGAACGATCGGGTACTGGTCTTCAACGATTTCTGTCTGTGCAGGCACGGAGTAGGCCCCAGTCGTGACGTACACGCCGATCCAGCCGCGTCGCAGTCGAGCCACGACGCGAGCGATCTGCTCGGCGGTGACCAGGTTGTCGAGCTTGACGCATTTTGCTTGGCCGAGGACGACGAGGCTGGTGCCGGCGAGCCCACTGCCGATGTCGAGCCGGCCCACGAAGTCCGCTCCGCCGTCGCCGGACCTGCGCGTCAGCCACCCCTCGATGTAGCTGTTCCCGGCCCCACGCAACACACGGGCCGCGACCGCGGATGCAACGGCCTCGAAGTCGTGCTTACGGCCGTCGAAGTACTTGTAGATCAGCTCCAGGTCCTTGGCTTCGGTGGTTCCCGGCTTGGGGCGCTGCTCGGGCACTTTGGTCACTTTGGCCCGGGCAACCCGCCGGCGGATCCTTGGCAGGGCCGAGTTTCCGTGCTTGACCCACTCACGCCATGCTCGCGGGGCGAGTTCGAGAGTCTCCGTGTCGGGCACGGTCTTGTCCCTGCGGGACTCGATCCACTCCCATGAGACCTTGTCGTCCTCGTCCGTGAGGTCGATGAGAGCGACGTCGTAGACGTAGTTCGTGAACGTCGTGTGGTCGCTGCCGCCCCACTGAACCAGTCGCTCGGCCCGCTCGATGATCCCCAGGCCGCAGAACTCGACGTGCCCCTTGACCTTGCCGCTGCGCGAAACCGCCCGGAACAGCAGCAGCGGGATGGCGGAGGTCCGCTCCTCGGGCGTGTGCCCCTGGTGCCCGGTGAAGGCATCAAGCAGGGCTGCATTGCCGTTGGTCTTCCCTGGTGCGACGGTGGTGGTGGCCTTGTGGTCACCGAAGTAGCGGACGTGCCCGTTGTCCATGTCGAACACGTCATGCCACGGCGTCTGCTCGGTGCCGGCCTTCCAGGGGCTCGACCGGATGAGAATCACCGGCCGCCGCTCCCCGTCCGGCGTCCGAACTTTCGCCATGCCATTGATCCCGGCCTCTAGCAGGGCACGGGCGAGGTCCGGCGAGTGAGTCACATGGTGGAAGTTGGGGTACCCCTGCAACTCCTCAGGTACCGGATCCTTGCCGGTCGCGTAGCGGTAGACCTGCCCAACACGCAACTGACCACCCACGTATACCCCCCACAGCAGTACTGGCCTGACGATCTTCATCGACGGTAGCGGCCAGCACTGACAGACGGATGGGGCTTTCACGGCCATGAGCTTGGGATCACCGCTCTTTGACGCCTGAGAGGCGCTGTGAACTGCGGAAACGGGCGCCGAGTCGAGCCGCACGGCCCTCTCCACATCCGTCGTTATCCGTGGTTCCCCGTCCCAACTGGCACGGAACTGGCACGGCAACCTCTTCGTCCCGAAGCAACTCGGGCGAGGGCTCTCCCTTGGGCTCCTGCGCCTCTCACCTGGGCTGACGGTCCGCAGGTGTCCGCGCTCGTCCGCCCCTGTTCGCCTGCGTTGTCACGCAGTTAGACACTCACCGCTCAACGGCCAATCACGGGACAGGGTCGTTGTCAGTGCCGACCTCTATGGTCTCAAGCGCGCGGTCGGCTTCCGGGGGTTCCATCTCTGAAGGGAATGGTTGCATCCCCGGCCTGTCTGGGGGCGGCCCGGAGACTCGTCCGGGACCTAACCGACGGCCGGGCTTCGTCGATGGCCAGGAGATCACCTGCCAGCGCCGGCCGCGCACCACATTGATGGGAGCACCTACCAGTTGCGCCACTTGTCCGTGAGCTCATACCGCCCAAGCCCGTGTCGGGCGGTCAATGCGGCTACATCGACGCCGCGCTCACCCAGAGCCTGGTCGATGTAGGCGCACAACGCCTCGCGTTCATCCGTCTCGTAGCCGCAGTGGATGTCATCCACAGCGTTCAAGGCCAAGACGACGCGCTCCACCGCGGCGAAGACCCGGACGTCCTCCGCGCTACCCAGCTCGGCCACCTCCTCGGCGAAGGAGTCGAGGACGGTATCGGTCGCCGTCAGGAGGTCGTCCGGGTACAGGTCAGCCATGCAAGCGCAGCCAGGATCCAGGGTGCCGGCAGCAAGTTGCTCGGCCTCGCGGGCTATGCCCTCGCGCCAGCTCGTTGTCGGTCTCTCAGCCATGACGCGGACCGTACAGCGTCCCCACGACAGCAGGGACGCTGCGCGATCGCGACATAAGCTTGGGAATCACCGATCTTTCAGCTACCCGTACGGCGCTGACCAGCAATTTGGAGCGCGAAGTACGTGGCACGCGGAAGCGGGACGGTCTAGGCGCCTTCCTTCTCTCCAGGCTGGTTCGGCATAACGCCCCGCATGATCTCGGCGAGKGCGTTCTTCCGGGCCTGCTCGGAGCGTGCGATCTCGGCGAAGACGCTCGTGTAGGTGGGCTTGGGCCGCATGATCTCGGCGAGTGCGTTCTTCCGGGCGATCTCGGCGAAGACGCTCGTGTAGGTGGGCTTGGGCCGCATGATCTCGGCGAGTGCGTTCTTCCGGGCCTGCTCGGAGCGTGCGATCTCGSCGARGACGCTCGTGTAGGTGGGCTTGGGCCGGATGATCTCGGTCAGCAGCCTCCGCCGGTTGGGCCTCAGCCCTGCCAGATCGGCATTGGCAGCCGTTGCATCATGACGGCGAGGAAGCAGGCTCGCGGTCGCCTGGCTCGACGAGAAGTTGCCCTCTTCAGACGCGAGCCGAGCAAGCGCTGCGCTGTAAGGGGTGCCTTCAAAGGTTGCGAGCGAGCGGGCCTTCTTCTTCAACGCTGAATTGCCGTTCTTGGGCACAGTGGTTTCCGATTCTCGGCAAGCCCCACGTACTCGCCGGATCAGTCACATCCCACGGCGAAAGGCTAATCGTGGGCCCCGAGGACCTTGACCGTCTGCGTTCATGACGTGGGCACGAGCGCTTGCGGATCGGCGTACACGACTTGCCGTATTGGCTAGCGTACACAGTGCAATGCCGGTTGCGTCAATAGGGCTATGCGGGGATTCGATTGTCGGAGAGGAACCACGTAGCTTCCCCGACTCCCATCCCGTCTGCCGTCGACCCACACACCGTGGAGCAGGCGCGGTGCCGGGCGTCCAGGTGGAGCGCGCCACTGTACGAACGACCTGGACGCCCNCCGTGGAGCAGGCGCGGTGCCGGGCGTCCAGGTGGAGCGCGCCACTGTACGAACGACCTGGACGCCCGGTGCCGTGTCTGCTCGGCTCTGCCTGGGTCGACGGCAGACGGGATGGGAGTCCCCCACCACACCCCACCGGCCGGCACCCGCGTACAGGCCCCCTCCATCCCGGAGCCTGAGCGCCCCCGCCGGAGGCATCGCCCGGACCCGCACTCACGTACTGCCTCGGCCGCATCGGGATGCGCCACCCATCAACCCGAGCTGTCAGGCGTGCGGACGGCGCCCGGGCTGGAGCGGGGCGCAGACAGGAGCGCAGGCCCGGGCGACGGGCCGCGCGCGCCGCGCCGTGCGCGGCGGGTGCCTTGATGAGGTAGAGAAATCTGTAACANGGAGCGGGGCGCAGACAGGAGCGCAGGCCCGGGCGACGGGCCGCGCGCGCCGCGCCGTGCGCGGCGGGTGCCTTGATGAGGTAGAGAAATCTGTAACAACTCGGCCGTGCCTACAGGCGGATGTACGCGATCGTGGCGTCGTCGTACTGCTTGCTTCGTGGCCATTGGCTGAGGCTGGGGTCGGATGCTTCCGCTTCGCGGACCTGTCGGAGCACGCCCTCGGGGCCACTGTGCCTTAGTAGACCCATGTAGCCCGGCCAGTCGGTTGAGTGGAACGTCGTCACCAGTCGTCCAGCACCGTCGGTCAGAAGTGCTACGCCCTCGACCCGGGCGATGGTCTCTGAGCCGGTGAGTGCCTGGCTTGCTGCCGTCGGGTCGGCTGCCGCCACCCAGTAACCGCCCTGAGTGTTGCGCTGGCTGCGCTCTTCTTGAACCAAGGCTTCATGGGCCCGCTGCCGCTCAGGCGACCCTGAGGCTGCCCCGGCGAGAGCTTCGCGGGCCCGTGGTGCCACGTGGGCGAGGCGGTCGTCTGTCGTGGCTGTCACTGTGCCGTCGCTCTGGACGAGAACTGTGCAGTCCCCGAGTAGGAGCCACTCGACGACGTCGCCTCGCACGCGGGCCACCGACACCGTTGCGGAAGGAGACAGCGGACCATCGACCGCGCAGGTGTCCCGGTGCTTGTTCGTCGTCGACTCGATCGCCGTCGCTAGGCAAACTGCTAGGGACATGTCTGCCCGGGCGGCCTCTGCATGCAGGAATGTCCCCAGCTGCTCCACGTACCAAGCAACTCCATGCCGGCATCCCGATTGCATGCCCGGTGCCATCCCGGCGCCGTCCAGAACGACGGCCGCGGCAGAGTTGAAGAGCACGAAGTCCTCATTCGTGCCCCCGGGGCGGGGGTAGCTGGCGGCGTTGACGAGCACGTCAGGCGGTCTCGTGGATCAGGACATCGCTCAGCGCCCGGCTACTGCTGATTGCCTTGGTGCTCGGGTCGTAGTCCGCTGCGATGGCCATGGAGAACGGGGCCGTGCCCACCTGCTTGTAGAGATCGGCGACGTTCTCGGAGAGGAAGTGAGCCACGCCTAGCGAACCGACCGCATGGACGCCAGCGATGAGTAGGAAGTTCCCCTGCCCATCAGGCCTCGGCAGTCTGCCGAGATAAGCGACATCCGTCGGTGAGGGAGTCTCGGGGTCGTCGGTAGGGGAGGTGTGTACGGTGCCGGCCCCACGCTCGATCAGGGCCCAGCGCCCATCGGGCAGGGTCTCGAAAGCAAGCCGCGGGTCTTTGCCCAATGCTTCGGCGGTGACAGGTGACGTCTTCGGTCCGCAGACGACCAGCAGGTCGTCACGATTGAGGTCGATCTCGCCGGAGGTCGGGATGTAGCCGAGGTCTCCTTCGAGTTGCAGACGGTGCGCCAAGGCCAACAGTTTCTGTCCCGTGGAGCTGTCTTCGAGTGCCACGTAATCTCGCTCGCCCGGCCGCATGGGAACGAGTACCTGAGCGTGCTCGGTACCGAGGAACGCGCGCTCCGGCGGAGGGCCGGCATCGCGGAGCTGTGCCACGCGCGCCCGGCTAACGCCCATCATCTTGGCCACGTCGGCCATGGAGTGCCCGTTGTCCCGAAGCCAAGCGATGCTCTCCTTGCGCATGCGAGAAGTCTCGACGACGGCGGCTTGCAGGTCCCCCATCAGCTCCACGGCAGCCTTCACGCGGAGCGCGTGATCTTGCATGGCGGCGACCCGCCGCACTTCTTCAATCACGGCGAACACCTCGCGGAACCGGACATTGGGCTGACCTCATACCCACATGTTAAGGGGGGCTTGACATCTTGCACCAGTCACGTGCATCTTGGGTGCTAACCCCCCCTTAGCAGCATTGGGGTTCCGACGCTCGGGCTGTTAAGCCCCCCTTACCGGGAGAGTGAAGATGCCGTCCTTCAAGATCGACCTTTCGACCGCTGTGGTGTTCGTGGCCACGGCTCCTACGCCGAAGCTCGTGAGCAAGCAGACCGGTGAGCGTGCGATGGACCGGGAGACCGGTGCCGGGCTGTCCACGGTGGGTCTGCTGATCTCGGACGAGGGGGAGGGCAACCTCTACCAGGTGACGATCCCGGAGACCGGTCTCCCCGACGGGCTCGCGCCGGGTATGCCGGTGTCGGTCATCGGGCTCAAGGCCCGGGATTGGGAGAACACGTTCAACGGGCAGACCCGTCACGGCATCTCGTTCCGCGCGGTCGCGGTCACCCCGGTCGGGGTCTGACCATGATGGATCTGTCGACGTTATGGGAGGTCGGCCTCCCGCTCGCCGGAAGCGCCGGCGGTCTCGGGTACGCGAAGGTTCGCGCGCCGCGTGTGTTCTGGTCGCTGGTGGGTCTGCCGGTGGCGACTACGCGGTTCGCGGTGACGTACCGGTCGACGATGGACGTGTGCGGGCTGACGGTTCAACCGTCCCGCCTGCGGGCGTTCATGGTCCGCAACATCGCCCGCCGCCCCGACGTCCAGCCCGTGCCGCCGAAGATCCGCCGGGTGCGGGCCTCCTCGACCGGCCTGCGGGTCACCCTCCGACTCCCCGCCGGTCTGGAGCCCGCCGACGTGATGGCGGCCTCCGAGCGGCTGCGGCACGCCTGGGGCGTCCACTCCGTCCACGTCACCGAGACCAAGCCGGGGTTCGTCGAACTGCGGATGACCGGCTACAACGTCCTGCGGCAGGTGAAGATGCCGCGCAGCATCCCGGCCGGACAGATGGCCGTTCCGGTCGCGCTACGGGAGGACGGCACCGCGTTCGTCCGCGACTACCTCAAGGTCCCGCACGCCCTGACCTTGGGCGCGAACCAGTCGGGCAAGTCCATGTACCAGCGCAACTTGATCGCGGGCCTTGCCCGCCTCCGGGTCGCCCTGGTCGGGATCGACTGCAAGCGGGGTGTCGAGCAGCAGCGGTACGCGCCCCGCCTGTCCGGGCTCGCCATCACGCCCGAAGAAGCGTCGGGGCTCCTGGATGCGCTCGTGGAGGAGATGGAGGACCGGTTCGACCTGCTGAGCGACCACGGCGCCGCTGACGTGTGGGAACTCCCCGACCACGTCCGCCCCGTGCCGGTCGTGCTGCTGGTGGATGAGGTCGCGGAGCTGTTCCTCGTGGCGACGAAGAAGGACGAGGAGCGCCGGGACCGGATGGTCACGCAGTTGATCAGGCTTGGGCAGATGGCCCGCGCGGCCGGCATGTTCCTGGAGGTGTGCGGGCAGCGGTTCGGCTCCGACCTCGGCAAGGGCGCCACCGCGTTGCGGGCCCAGCTCACCGGGCGCGTGGTGCACCGGGTCAACGACAAGCAGACCGCCGAAATGGGCCTCGGCGACATCGCCCCGGACGCCGTCGTGGCCGTGACGTCGATCGCGCCCGACCTGCCCGGCCTCGCGGTGGCCGGAGACACCTCCGGCGGCTGGTCCCGCATACGCACCCCCGAGCTGAGCACAGCCGACGCCGCTGCCATTTGCGCCGAGCACGCGCACCTCACCCCGGAGGTCCCGCGCCTCCACTTGTACAAGCTGGTGGTTCCCACCCTTGCCGGGCCTGCCGCAACTGTTCCCCTGGTGAAGCCGATTCCGGCCACCTGATTGCCGCCTCTTCCCTCGGTCGGCGTGACCATCTCGCGCCAGGTCCCTACCCGACCCATGCCCGAAGCCGAAAGGGAACCGCCATGACCACCGTGAAGAAGACCCCTGCCCCGCGCCGGGGCTCGCCCAAGCCCCTGCCTGTCCCGCCGCCCTGCGGCACCTGCGCCGGCACCGGAGAGACCACGACGGCTGTCCTCGTCGGGCGCAAGCACCGGGCGATCGACGCCACGCAGACCGGACTCTGCCCGGACTGCTTCGGCACCGGCACCGCCTGACCAGGAAGGAGGTGACCACCCATGTTCCGCACCGTCCGCTTCGACGCCGTGCTCATCCAGGCCGTCATCGCCGGTGCCCTGTCCTTCGCCCACCTGCACGACCTGGCAGCGGCAGCCGGACAGGACGGATGGAAGGCCTGGGCCTACCCCGTCAGCGTCGACCTGCTCCTCGTCGCCGCCTGGCGCCGGATGCGCAAAGACGGCGGCAACCGTGACGCCTGGCTCTGGTTCGCCATCGCCCTCATCGCGTCACTCGGTGCCAACGTCGCCACTGCCGGACTCCTCGACATGAACGACGTCCCGGACTGGCTGCGCATCCTCGTCGCCGGATGGCCCGCCCTCGCCTTCCTCGGCGGCACCCTCCTCGCCCACGCCCCCACCCCTGAGCCCCAACCCGCCCCGGAACCTGCGGATGAGCCTGGCCACGAAGCCGCCACGCCGGACCTGGTCGTGGAGCGTGTCCCGGATCCGGCTCCCGAGCTTCCGCCGGCCGAACCTGCCGCGCAGGAAACGCCGTCGACACCCGAGGTTGCGCCGGAGCCCGTTCCCTCGGCGCCCGCGGCTTCGGTGCCGCCCGCGCTGCTCGACCACGCCCGGAAGATCGCGGACGCCCATCACGCCCAGACCGGTGCCCCGATCGACGCGGCCACCCTCCGTGCCCGCCTCGGCATCCCGGCACCGCTGGCCGACTCCATCGCCCTCCAACTCGCCTGACCAGAAGGGAGGTAAGACCTGTGCGCCCGAACCGCTTCCACCACGTGCTCCGCATCGGCCCGGTGCAGGTCGGCACCCACCGCGACGGACGGGGCCGGACCAAGCACACCGCCGTGTGCACCGCCCCGCGCTGCGACTTCTCCGCCGACTACAACACCCGCGCCGCCGCCGAACTCGCCGCCAGCACCCACCGCTGCCAGCCCCGCTGACCCGAAGGAGAACGCGTCATGGACGTCCCGCTCTGGCTCGCCCTGCTCGTCGTCGGCGGACTCGGCATCAAGCTCATCCGCCCGCCCTGGTGGCTCGTCGCCGTCCTCCTCCTCGGCGGCTACCTCCTGGCCGACAGCCTCCTCGCCCCCGTCATCGACACCACGATCAAGTAGGGAGAACCGCCATGCTCCAGCCCCGCATCCCGGTCAACCCGCTCCCGACCGGCATCGTCACCCCGCCCATCCAGCCCACCCCCGTGACCGACGCCGAACCGACCCAGGCCCCCGCCCCGGTGCCGGTCGCCGCGCCCCGGACTACGGTCCAGCTCACGCCGGGCAGCGCGCTCGCCCTCGCGGCCGGCGGTGGGGCCGTCGTCCTGGTCGTCGGCACGGTCCTGGTCTCCATGCTCCTGGCGGTTGCCATTACCGGCGTCTCCGTCGCCCTGATCGCCGTCGTCCTCCGCCTTGTCGTCCGCGACATGCAGAAGGGCCGGTAACCCGCATGGACACGCAGACGATCGCCGCGGCTGGCTTACCGGCCCTCGGGTGGGCCCTGCACGGCGGACTGCTCTGGCGTCGCCTGGCCACCGCCCGCCGCGACCCCCTCACCGGCCTGCACACCCGCGCCGGATGGACCACCCGCGCCGAACACCTCCTGGCCAAACACCCCGGCGCCCTCGTCCTCCTGGTCGACCTGGACGACTTCAAGGCCATCAACGACACCCACGGCCACGCCGCCGGAGACGCGGTCCTCACCGCCACCGCGGAGCGTCTGGCCGGCTGGTGCGGCCGTCACGGAATCGCTGCCCGCCTTGGCGGAGACGAATTCGCTGCCGTCGTCACCGACCCCGCCCACACCGCCGGCCTCTACGCCCTCCGGATCGCCCTCGACGAGCCGGTCAACCATCACGGCCACGTCCTGGCGGTCTCCGCCTCGGTCGGCCGCTGCCACCGCGACCAGCTGCCCGTGCCGACCCTCACCGACGCGCTCTCGGCCGCCGACGCGGCGATGTACGCGTCCAAGGGCCACGGCAGGCGCAACAACACACGCTAAGCGGCCCCCGGGGCGGCTCTCTCGCCAAAGATCCGCCGCCCCGGGCGCCTTCGACCCTTCCCAGATCCAACGGACCCGAAAGGGAGTGCTCATCATGTCTCAGACCATCCTGGCCGCGCGTGTGTGCCGTGACTGCGACGGCTTCGCCACCGTCACCATCACCACCGGACTCCGCACCAACGACGGCGTCAGGGGGACCATTCGCGTCCATTGCCCCACCTGCCGGGGTCTCGGCCACACTGTGCCCGCCCTCCGGACTTCCCGCCTGACGGGCGGCGCCGCGTGAACGCGATGCCCCGGGTCCTGGACCTGTTCTCCTGCGCCGGCGGGGCTGCCATGGGGTACCACCGCGCCGGGTTCGCGGTCGACGGATGCGACATCGCCAACCGCCCCCGCTACCCCTTCGCCTACCACCGCGGCGACGCCCTCGACTACCTCACCAACCTGATCGCCTCGCGGGAGATCGAGCGCTACACCCTCGTCCACGCCTCCCCGCCCTGCCAGGCCGGCTGCGCCCTCACCGTCGGTACCAACCACTCCCGGGGCTGGGGCGGAACGTACGTCGATCTCGTCGCCCCGACCCGCGAACTCCTCGACGCCTCCGGCCTGCCGTACGTGATCGAGCAGCCCAACGGCCGCGCGGCTATCCGCAAGGACCTCACCCTGTGCGGCGAGATGTTCGGCCTGGGCGTCCTGCGCCATCGCAACTTCGAACTCGGCCGCTGGGCTACCCCCAAGCCCGCCCACCCCCGCCACCGCGGCTACGTGCGCGGTCACCGCCACGGCGTTCGCCGCGAGGGCCCCTACGTCGCCGCGTACGGCAAGGGCGGCGGCAAGGCCACCGTCCCCGAGATGCAGCACGCCATGGGCATCACCTGGACCGACCTCCACGAGGAGCTGACCGAAGCCATCCCGCCCGCCTACACCCGCTGGATCGCCACCGCCTTCACCACCGTCCGACAGGAGGTCCTGGCGTGACCGACGCCGCCACTGCGGCGGGCCTGGACCCGGCCACCCTGAGCGACCTGCTCCGGATGGCCGGGTCTCCCGGCTTCGACCGCCTCACCGAACAACTCCGCCGCACCGGCGGCTGCACCGCCCCCATCCGCCTCACCGGTGGCACCAAGCTGCTCGACCCCGCCACCCGCACCGTGATCCACGCGTACAACACCGATGCCGAACCGGGCGGTGTCCTGCGGGTCGCGTGCGGCAACCGGCGGGCCTCCCGCTGCCCCGCCTGCGCCTGGACCTACGCGGGCGACACCTACCACCTCATCCGCGCCGGTCTCGTCGGCGCCCCGGACAAAGGCACCCCGGAGACCATCCGCGATCACCCCCGGGTCTTCGCCACGCTGACCGCCCCGTCCTTCGGCCCTGTCCACAACCGCCCGGGTACCCGGCCCTGCCGCTGTGGCACCCGTCACACCGAGGACGCCCAGGAACTGGGCACCCCGCTCGACCCGGCCGCGTACGACTACGCGGGGGCCGTGCTGTGGAACAACCACGCCTCCGAGCTGTGGCGCTACTTCACGATCTACCTGCGCCGCGAGATCGCCGCCCGTGCCGGCCTCACCCAGAAAGCCGCCCGCGAACAGTCCCGCGTCTCCTTCGGCAAGGTCGCCGAGTACCAGAAACGCGGCGCCGTCCACTTCCACGCCGTCATCCGCTTCGACGGGCCGAACGGCCCCCACACCCCGCCCCCGCACTGGGCCACCCCCGAACTCCTCACCGACGCCATCCACGCCGCCGCCGCACGCGTCCAGGTCATCGTCCCCGCCGCCCCCGCGCACGGCGTCGGCCAGGACCTCACCCTCACCTGGGGTACCCAGCTCGATGTGCAGCCCATCGGCGCCTTCGGCCAGGGCGAAGACCTCACCGAACAAGCCGTGGCTGCCTACGTCGCCAAGTACGCCACCAAAGCCGCCGAGACCACCGGCTCCGTTGACCACCGCGTCGGCAACAAGGAAGCCCTGATCCTCCTCGACGTCCCGGAGCATCCCCGGCGCCTGATGGAGGCCTGCATGGACCTGGATGCCGCCTACCCGGACCGACGCCTGAGGGCCTGGGCTCACATGCTCGGCTTCCGCGGCCACTTCTCCACCAAGTCCCGCGCCTACTCCACCACCCTCGGCGCCTTACGCCAGGTCCGCGCCGACTACCGCGCCCACCAGCAACGCACCGCCCTCGGCCTCCCCGACCCCGACGACGACCCCGAGTCCACCCTCCTCGTCGTCGCCCACTGGAGCTACGCCGGCCACGGCGCCACACCCGGTGAGTCCTGGCTCGCCGCCAACATCCGCCGCGACATCCAGCACAACCGCGAACACGCCCGCGAACTCCGCGCCGAACTCGAAGCACAGGGGGATGAACTGCCGTGCAGGACGAACTGATGACCGTGCCGCAGATTCTCGCCGCCTTGGGCGGGGTGTCACGGCGGACGTTCTACCGCTGGCGGGAGTTGGGGCATGGGCCTGCCGCCTTCAAGCTTCCGAATGGAGAGCTCCGAGTGTGGCGGAGCGACTTCGATACCTGGCTCCGCGGACTGGAGACGGCTGCGTGAAGTCTCTCGATGTGAAGGTCTGGAGTGTCCGGAAGCGGGATACCAAGACGCCTTCGTACGGCGTCCGCTGGTCCGTCGCGGGCAACGTCTTCCCCAAGTCATTCCGAACCAAGGCGCTGGCTGATCACTACCGCACGAAGCTCATGCGAGCGATGCGGGACGGCGAGGAGTTCGATACGGAGTCCGGTCTCCCCGCCTCCATGGAGGAAAAGAAGTCGGCTCTAACGTGGTACGACTTCGCGCTCAAATACCTCGCCATGAAATGGCCTCATGCCGCCCCCAATACGCGAGATGGCATCAATGAATCGCTCACCAGCGTCACGGTGGAACTCCTTGCTGACCGCCCGGGACGGCCGACCGACGCGGCGATCCGCAGAGCGCTGCGCAACTGGGCCTTCGTGATTCCCGGGACTGTCGGGCGAGACGTGCCGGACGATGTGCTGAACGTCCTTCACTGGGTCTCCAAGGCGTCCCGGCCGCTCTCTGACCTTGCTGAGCCTGCAACGGCTCGTGCGGTGCTTGACGCCCTCAAACTCAAGCTCGACGGGACTGCGGCCGCTGCGGAGACTGTGCGGCGCAAGCGTCGGACCCTCGTCAATGCAGCGAACTATGCGGTGGATCTGGGGGAGCTGCGGGAGAACCCGATCACGGCTGTCCGGTGGCAGAAGCCGAAGGTGTCCAATCAGGTTGATCCCCGCATCGTCGCCAACCCGGAGCAGGCTCGCAGTCTCCTGGCGGCTGTCTCCTATGTGGGTGGGTATCGGCGTGCTCGCGGTCGCCGACTCGTCGGCCTCTTCGCCGCGATGTACTTCGGTGGCCTTCGTCCGGCCGAAGCCGTTGGCCTGGTCGAGACGGACTTGGTCCTCCCTTCGCAGGGGTGGGGCTCGGCCCTTCTTCATCGGACTCGACCGTCGGTCGGCAAGCAGTGGACGGATTCGGGGGAGACCCACGACGACCGCGGGCTGAAGAACCGACCGGCTGAGGACGTGCGTCGGGTGCCCATTCCGCCGCACTTGATCGCCGTTCTCCGTGAGCACCTGGCCACCTTCAGCACGGCGGACGACGGACGCCTGTTCTTCAGCGAGAAGGGCTCGGTAGTGCCTTCCTCGACCTACTACCGCGTGTGGCAGGAGGCCCGGCTCCTCGCGCTTCCGCCGGCCGTCGCCGCCTCGCCGCTCGCGAGTCGGCCGTACGACCTTCGGCACTCGGCGCTGTCGACCTGGCTCAACGCGGGCGTCGACCCGACTGAGGTGGCGGAGCGCGCCGGCAACAGCGTGGAGGTCCTGCTGACCCGCTACGCGAAGTGTCTCGACGGACGCCAAGATGTCGCCAACCGCCGTATCGAGGACCTGCTGCGCGAGTACGAATAGCCTTGCCCTTCGCCTCGGAGGCTCCTGGGTAAATCTCTTGCCCAGGAGCCTCCTTGTACGTGCGGACGCCCCTAAGAGTGTCGATCCGTACCGCGCTCGCGGCGGCGTTTCATTCGCTCCCGCTTGGAAGGTGAGTCGCCCGTCACGGCGGCAAAGATCACCTCTCGACTTCCACTCAAGCTGAGTTCGAGCTGGTGCTTTACTCCTTCCGTGCCAAGTCCAGTGGTCCCGACCCAGCCCCCAGCCACGAGTTCGGTGAACTCTGTATTGTCGAGATATCGGTCAACTGTCTTGCGGCTAAACGATCGAGGGGCCCCCGGGGTTTGGGACTTGCCGTACAGCTGATCGAAATGCTCACGAGCAAGGTACATTCCGGGTGTCAGGCTTCTCGCGTCTGAGATGAGTGAGTCGCCTTGGCAGAGCTTGATCCAGGAAGGTTTCGCGGAGAGGCGGTAATCATCGACTGAGCGCCTGATATTGTCGCACTCGCTGTCGATCGCCCGCATGCGAACAAGTTGATCAGAAAGGTTACTGTCGCTGTTCGGGTAGTAGCGCCAGTCTGACGTGCCACTCCGCTTCGACATTCGTTTGTACTGAACCATGACGAAGCAATCGCGAGACTCGTGATAGTAAATAAGGTCTACGCCGAGTGTCTCTTCGGCGGCTTTACGGTTGGCGTTGTAGACGACCAGTCGTTGCTCTCCCTGGCTGAATCCCGTCCACGCGGCCCGGTTCAGCCAGTCTTGAGGTCCCAGCCAATTGCGAAAGCGCTGCGCGTCGTGCGCGATCAGATCGTCCTCGTGGGATGGGCCATTACGTGTTTGGAGGCGGGCAATAAATGGAACGTCATCGTCTTCGTATGGCTGTTCCCAGCTAACAAGCTCGTCAACGTCGAAGTCCGCCATGCGTATGGAGGTGAGCGTTGCGTCGCGTTCGTCCATCAGCAGCCTGGCGGCCGGCGTCAGAGCTGGAGAGGGCCGGTTCCCAACTCCGAGGACCTGTAGGTGAGGCACGACATCGCTAGCCCGTTGACTCAAAGCCTTCAGCAGATGCCGACCCGCGCCGTCCGGTAGAGCTCCGTCGCGAAGGAGGTAGCGACGTGAGAGCTGTGGCACTGAGGCTTCCAGCTCCACCCACGGTACGGGGGTCAAGAGACGGTACGGCTTGACTACCTCGATTCGCCTCTTCAAGTCGTCGCCCGGCCCACGCAACTTGCTGGCCCACGCAACGTAAGTCACCTGTGGGGCGCCACGCTCGGCTCCAGTGACGACCAGAGTGACGTGCGAGCCCTTCCAGTGTTCCAGGTACTGGGTGGTGACCCAGTGAGGCATGCTCCCGTCGTCTCTTGGGCGCCACAGTGCCTTGAGGTGTTCCTCTTCCTTGAGGGCAGTACGGATGATCGCAACCATGGCAGTCATTCTTCAACGGGCGCTACATCGGAGTTCAGAGATCAGCCACATCGCCGGGATCGAACGAGTCGCTCAACTGCGAAAGGTGGATGAGGCTGGTGGTGTCTTACCGCTTCACCTGCGGCAACGCCCCAAGATCCCGTCCACGCCTCGTCCACAGACCTCGACATACGGCCGCTCAGCCCTGCTCATGCCTGCACATACAACAAGACCCCGTTCTCAGCGTTTCCGCTGATCACGGGGTCTGTGTGGCACTTCTTGCGAAGTGCCCCCGGCAGGATTCGAACCTGCGCACACGGCTCCGGAGGCCGTTGCTCTATCCCCTGAGCTACGGGGGCGTCCGCCGCGTTCGGCGGCGACGGGTTGAACACTACCAGCTCCTGGGGAGTGGCTGTGAACAGGTATTTCCGGGGTGTCACCAGGGGCTGGGTCCCCCGCACGGGTCAGAAGTGGGCAAAACCCGGACGCGGTCGTTCTGGGCGGCCTACTCTCGTTCGTGTGTCAGGCGTGTCCGGTCGGGTGCTCGTTGTCGATGACAACAAGGTGATCCGGCAGTTGATCAGGGTCAATCTCGAACTCGAGGGGTTCGAGGTCGTGACCGCGGCCGATGGTGCCGAGTGTCTGGATGTCGTACACCGGGTCCGCCCCGATGTCGTCACCCTCGACGTCGTCATGCCCCGCTTGGACGGGATCAAGACCGCCGAGCGGTTGCGGGCCGACCCGCGGACCAGTCATCTGCCGGTCGCGATCATCAGTGCCTGCGGCGAGCACGAGGTCGCCGGCGGGGTCGCCTCCGGCGTCGACGCCTTCCTCGCCAAGCCCTTCGAGCCCACCGAACTCGTCCGTGTCGTGCGCCAACTGCTCCACCGAGAGCGCCGCGAGCGGCCCGGGGCCGCCGGATCCGACGGGCCCGACGGGGGAGAGGACCCGGCCGCAGCCGACGACCGTCCGATAGACGACCGACCGACAGGCGAGCCCTCGAGCGACGGCCGGCCCCTCGACGGCCGCGCCAGGAACACCTCCGGCCTCTGCTGAGGCCGAGCGTGACGGCGAGGGCGACGTGACGGGTGCCCGCATGCCGAAACCGGTTCGCGTTCCCACCCCCCTCCTCCCCTAGGCTTGACCCGTGACCCCCGCGGACCTCTCCCTCACCGTGCTGCACGCCGTGCGCCGTGCGGTCGACGACGGTGCGTTGCGGGTCGACGTGCCCCCGCGGGTGAAGGTCGAGCGGGCCCGGCCCGGTGGCGTGGGGGAGTACGCCAGCAACGTCGCCCTCACCCTCGCCCGGCCCTCCGGACGCAGCGCCCTCGACGTCGCCGGCATCCTTCGCGAACGCCTCCGTGACGTCCCCGGACTCCGGGGCGTCGAGATCACCGGGCCCGGCTTCCTCAACTTCACCCTCCGGCGCGACGCCGCCGGCGAGCTCGTCCGGGCCGTGCGGGACGCCGGAGCCGCGTACGGCAGTGGCACCGCCCTCGCCGGCACCACCGTCCGCTTCGCCGACCCGACCCACCCGGCCGACCGGACCGACCCGACCGACTCGCCCGACACGACCGCGCCGCGCGCCGCGCTCGTCACCCGGACCGTCGTCCGGCTGCTGCTGAGCCAGGGCGCCGACGCCGGTTTCGGCGGCACCGAGCGGATCCACGTACGGGAAGGGGCGTACGAGGACGGCGCCCTCGACGCCCTCGGAACCGACGCCTCCCACTGGGCCCTGCTCCGTGCCGCGCCCCAGGACCGGCCCCTCGACGGACCGCCCCTCCTCGTCCAGCACGAGCGCAACGCCCTCTTCCGCGTGCGCTACGCGTACTCCCGGGTGCAGCGACTGCTCGTCAACGGCGCACAGCTCGGCGTCGTCCCTTCGTACGACGACGACGCGGCGGCCGGCTCGCCCGTACAGCTCGGCGTCGTCCCCCCGTACGACGACAGCCACGGCAACGCACCCGTACAGCTCGGCATCCTCCCCCCGTACGGCGGCGCACCCGTACCGCCCCCCACCGCCCCCGCACTCCTCGGCGCCCTCCTCGACCACCCCTCCGTCCTTCTGGCCGCCGCCCGCCACCGCGCCCCCGACCGGGTCGCCCGGCATCTGGAGACCATCGCCGACGCGCTGCTCGCGTTCCAGCACGACGTCCTGCCGCTCGGCGACGAGAAACCCTCGGCCGCCCATCGTTCCCGGCTCGCGCTCGCCGAAGCCGCCGGGACGGTGCTCGCCGGTGGCCTCTCCGTGCTCGGCATCAGCGCACCCGACCGGATCTGAAAGAGCAGAAGAGCCATGAGCCGTTCCGCCCACCCCGCAGGCCCCCGCCACGCCGACGTCCTTCCCGAGGGCCACTACTCCGCGCCGCCCGCCGACCTCAACGTCCTCGACCCCAAGGTCTGGTCCCGGACGGTGGAGCGGGACGCGCGCGGAGTCGTCACCCTCGGGGGCATCGGCGTCGACGCCCTCGCCGAGGAGTTCGGCACCCCCGCCTACTTCCTCGACGAGACCGACTTCCGCGCCCGCTGCCGCGCCTGGGCCGAGGCCTTCGGCAAGGACGCCGACGTGTTCTACGCCGGGAAGGCGTTCCTCTCCCGGGCCGTCGTGCGGTGGCTCCAGGAGGAGGGGCTGAACCTCGACGTGTGCTCCGGCGGGGAACTCGCCACCGCCCTCTCCGCCGGGATGCCCGCCGAGCGCATCGCCTTCCACGGCAACAACAAGAGCGAGGACGAGATCCGCACGGCCGTCGAGGCCGGCGTCGGGCGGATCGTGCTCGACTCCTTCCAGGAGATCGTGCGGGTCGCGCACATCGCCCAGTCGCTCGGGAAGCGGCAGCGGGTGCAGATCCGCGTCACCGTCGGCGTCGAGGCCCACACGCACGAGTTCATCGCCACCGCCCACGAGGACCAGAAGTTCGGCCTCGCGCTCGCCGGCGGGCAGGCCGCCGAGGCCGTGCGCCGGGCGCTGAAGCTCGACGGCCTCGAACTCATCGGCATCCACTCGCACATCGGCTCGCAGATCTTCGACATGGCCGGCTTCGAGGTCTCCGCCCGCCGCGTCGTGCAGCTGCTCGCCGAGGTCCGCGACGAGCACGGGGTCGAGCTGCCCGAGATCGACCTCGGTGGCGGCCTCGGCATCGCGTACACCTCCGAGGACGACCCGCGCGAGCCGCACGAGATCGCCAAGGCGCTCGGCGAGATCGTGACGCGCGAGTGCGAGGCCGCCGGGCTCGCCACGCCCCGCATCTCCGTCGAGCCGGGCCGCGCCATCGTCGGCCCCACCGCCTTCACCCTCTACCGGGTCGGCACGATCAAGCCCCTCGAAGGGCTGCGGACGTACGTGAGCGTCGACGGCGGCATGTCGGACAACATCCGCACCGCCCTGTACGACGCCGAGTACAGCGTCAGCCTCGTCTCGCGGACCAGCGACGCCGAGCCGATGCTGTCCCGGGTCGTCGGCAAGCACTGCGAGAGCGGCGACATCGTCGTACGGGACGCCTTCCTGCCCTCGGACCTCGCGCCCGGCGACCTGATCGCCGTACCGGCCACCGGGGCGTACTGCCGCTCCATGGCCAGCAACTACAACCACGCGCTCCGGCCCCCCGTCGTCGCCGTCCGTGACGGCGAGGCACGGGTCATCGTGCGGCGCGAGACGGAGGAAGATCTCCTGCGTCTCGACGTCGGATGATGAAATAGTCGAGTGATGAAATAGATGTCTCAGGATCCGGACAGGGGGCTGAAACCCCCGTCCGGTGAGTGAGACTGGTTCCACCGTCGGGAACCGCAGAGACTCGAACGTAGAGATACGAAGTAGGACGAGAAAGAGGTCGGATGATGCGTACGCGTCCGCTGAAGGTGGCGCTGCTGGGCTGTGGAGTGGTCGGCTCAGAGGTGGCGCGCATCATGACGACGCACGCCGACGACCTCGCCGCGCGCATCGGCGCCCCGGTCGAGCTCGTCGGTGTGGCCGTCCGCCGCCCGGACAAGGTCCGTGAGGGAATCGCGCCCGAGCTGATCACCACCGACGCCACCGCCCTGGTCAAACGGGGCGACATCGACGTCATCGTCGAGGTCATCGGCGGGGTCGAGCCGGCCCGCAGCCTCATCACCACCGCCTTCGAGCACGGCGCCTCCGTCGTCTCGGCGAACAAGGCGCTGCTCGCCCAGGACGGCGCGACGCTGCACGCCGCCGCCGAGGAGCACGGCCAGGACCTCTACTACGAGGCCGCCGTCGCCGGCGCCATCCCGCTGGTCCGCCCGCTGCGCGAGTCCCTCGCCGGCGACAAGATCAACCGGGTCATGGGCATCGTCAACGGCACGACCAACTTCATCCTCGACAAGATGGACACCTCCGGCGCCGGTTACTCCGAGGCGCTCGACGAGGCCACCGCCCTCGGATACGCGGAGGCCGACCCGACCGCCGACGTCGAGGGCTTCGACGCCGCCGCCAAGGCCGCCATCCTCGCCGGGATCGCCTTCCACACGCGCGTGCGCCTGGACGACGTCTACCGCGAGGGCATGACCGAGGTCACCGCCGCCGACTTCGCCTCCGCCAAGCAGATGGGCTGCACCGTCAAGCTGCTCGCCATCTGCGAGCGGGCCGCCGACGGCGGGTCCGTCACCGCGCGCGTGCACCCCGCGATGATCCCGCTGAGCCACCCGCTCGCCTCCGTCCGCGAGGCGTACAACGCGGTCTTCGTCGAGGCCGAGGCCGCCGGCCGGCTCATGTTCTACGGCCCCGGCGCCGGCGGCTCTCCGACCGCCTCGGCCGTCCTCGGCGACCTCGTCGCCGTGTGCCGCAACAAGCTCAACGAGGCCAGGGGCCCCGGCGAGTCCGCGTACACCCAGCTGCCCGTGGGCTCCATGGGCGAGGTCGTCACGCGGTACCACATCAGTCTCGACGTGGCCGACAAGCCGGGCGTCCTCGCCCAGGTCGCGACGGTCTTCGCCGAGCACGGCGTATCCATCGACACCGTGCGCCAGCACGGCCGACAGGACGGAGACGGCGAGGCCTCCCTCGTCGTCGTCACCCACCGCGCGCCCGACGCCGCCCTCTCCGGGACCGTCGAGGCACTGCGCAAGCTCGACACCGTGCGCGGTGTCGCCAGCATCATGCGTGTTGAAGGGGAGTAAGGACCCATGACCCACAAGGGCACCCACCAGTGGCGCGGCATCATCGAGGAGTACCGGGACCGCCTTCCGGTCACGGACACGACGCCGGTCGTCACGCTCCGTGAGGGCGGCACGCCGCTCGTACCCGCTCAGGTCCTCTCCGAGCGCACGGGCTGCGAGGTGCACCTCAAGGTCGAGGGCGCCAACCCCACCGGCTCCTTCAAGGACCGCGGCATGACCATGGCCATCACCCGGGCCAAGGAGGAGGGCGCGCAGGCCGTCATCTGCGCCTCCACCGGCAACACCTCCGCCTCCGCCGCGGCCTACGCGGTACGGGCCGGGATGGTGTCGGCCGTCCTCGTGCCGCAGGGCAAGATCGCGCTCGGCAAGATGGGCCAGGCCCTCGTGCACGGCGCGAAGATCCTCCAGGTCGACGGCAACTTCGACGACTGCCTGACCCTGGCCCGCAGCCTCTCCGAGAACTACCCGGTGGCGCTGGTCAATTCGGTCAACCCGGTCCGCATCGAGGGCCAGAAGACCGCCGCCTTCGAGATCGTGGACATGCTGGGCGACGCGCCCGACATCCACGTCCTGCCCGTGGGCAACGCCGGCAACATCACGGCGTACTGGAAGGGGTACCGCGAGTACGCCGCCGACGGCCTCGCCACCCACCGCCCGCGCATGTGGGGCTTCCAGGCCTCCGGCTCCGCGCCGCTCGTGCGCGGCGAGGTCGTCAAGGACCCGTCGACGATCGCCACCGCGATCCGCATCGGCAACCCGGCCTCGTGGGACTACGCGATCGCCGCGCGCGACGAGTCGGGCGGCTTCATCGACGAGGTGACGGACCGTGAGATCCTGCGCGCCTACCGCCTGTTGGCCGCGCAGGAGGGCGTCTTCGTCGAGCCCGCCTCGGCCGCCTCGGTCGCCGGTCTGCTGAAGGCCGCCGAGCAGGGCAAGGTGGATCCCGGCCAGACGATCGTCTGCACCGTCACGGGCAACGGGCTCAAGGACCCCGACTGGGCCGTCGCCGGCGCGCCGCAGCCGGTCACCGTCCCGGTGGACGCGGCCACCGCCGCCGAACGCCTCGGTCTGGCCTGATCCCACCCCCCTCCGGGGCGAAACCGCTGATCGAAACCCGATCAGGAACGTACATAGGCGCACAGGTTGGCTCGCGACACGCATCGTGCGCCTCCTGTGCGCCCTATGTCGCGGCAGAACCTTCCTTCGATAGGCTGTACCGAACCCGCCCCGACGCATATGCGCGGTGTCGTTGCCGTTGTCGCCCCCGTGGCCGAAACGGCCCCCGGGTTCCCTGAGCACTTCCTCAGCAACACCCGCTGTACAGAAACACCGTTGTCGCAATCAAGGAGAGTCATCGAGCGATGGCCGGTCCAGCGTTCCGCGCCGCCGCCGTACGGGTGCGCGTCCCCGCCACCAGCGCCAACCTCGGTCCGGGCTTCGACGCCTTCGGACTGTCGCTGGGCCTCTACGACGACGTCGTCGTCCGTGTCGCCGACTCCGGGCTGCACGTCGACATCGCCGGCGAGGGTGCCGAGACGCTCCCGCGCGACGAGAGCCACCTGCTCGTACGCTCCCTGCGCACCGCCTTCGACCTGCTCGGCGGACAGCCGCGCGGTCTCGAGGTCGTCTGCGCCAACCGCATCCCGCACGGCCGCGGCCTCGGCTCCTCCTCCGCCGCCATCTGCGCGGGCATCGTCGCCGCCCGCGCCGTGACCATAGGCGGGGACGCCCGTCTCGACGAGGCCGCCCTCCTGGAGCTGGCCACCGAGATCGAGGGCCACCCCGACAACGTCGCCGCCTGTCTGCTCGGCGGATTCACGCTCGCCTGGACCGAGTCCGGCGCCGCGCGGGCGATCAGGATGGACCCCTCGGACTCCATCGTTCCGGTGGTCTTCGTCCCCGGCAAGCCCGTCCTCACCGAGACCGCCCGCGGACTCCTGCCGCGCACCGTCCCGCACGTGGACGCCGCCGCCAACGCCGGCCGCGCCGCCCTCCTCGTCGAGGCCCTGACCCGCCGCCCCGAGCTGCTGCTCTCGGCCACCGAGGACCGGCTGCACCAGGAGTACCGGGCCCCCGCGATGCCCGAGAGCCTCGCCCTGGTCAACCGGCTGCGCGCGGACGGCGTCCCCGCGGTCATCTCCGGCGCGGGCCCCACGGTCCTCGCGCTGGCCGAACACGGGACGGCCGACAAGGTCGCCCGCCTCGCGGGCGAGGGCTGGGCCGCGAACCGGCTCGACCTCGACGCGTCCGGAGCGAGCGTCCTGCCGCTGGCGCCCTAGGGCGCGCGGCGGACCGGACGCCGGGCAGCGTCCGGGACAGGAGATTGCCGGTGAGGGAGAGGGGGAATGTTTGTCGGAGCCGGTAGTGTTAACCTCAAGTCAGCACCCGGCGCCTTTGTGGCGCGGTGCTGAGTGTCCCCATCAGGGACCACCGATTCTTCCGGGAGCCTCCCCAACTGCCTGAGCAGCCTGCCTGAGCAGTTTCGAGCACGCTCCGGAACCGGCACGACACCCCTCGCTCTTCTCCGCGTGAGGGCCGAGCAGGGGGCGCTCGGGCCGGACCCACAGCACGTTTTCTCTCTTCCGCCGCACCCGGCGGGACCACCGCCCCGGACACGGTCCACCGAACACGGGACCGCTGCCGGACAGCACAACCGGTCGCCGAGCCAGATGGCCGACGTCCGCTCCAGGGAAGGACCCTTCGTGAGCGACACCACCGATCTGATGGGCGTGACTGCCGACAGCAGTGTCGACACCCCCGCGCCCGCCGAAGGTGCTGCCACCGGCGGCACCGCACGGCGCCGCCGCTCCGGCACCGGCCTCGACGGCATGGTCCTGGCCGAGCTGCAGCAGGTCGCGTCCGGCCTCGGCATCAGGGGCACCGCGCGGATGCGCAAGAGCCAGCTGATCGAGGTCATCAAGGAGGCGCAGGCCGGAGGCTCCGCCGCGCCCGCCAAGACCGCCGACGCCGCCGCCGACACCAAGCCGAAGCGCCGGGCCACCGCCAAGGCGCGTACGGGCGAGACCGCGGCCGAGGCCGCCACGCCCAAGGCGGAGAAGGCGGCCGAGAAGGCCGTCGCCCCGCAGCAGATCGACATCCCCGGCCAGCCGTCCCCCAAGGTCTCGACTTCGCTCGACCAGGGAGGGGCCCCCACCGAGGACCAGCCGGCCGGCGAGCGTCGTCGTCGCCGTGCCACCGCCCCCGCCGGTTCGCCGGAGGGCGAGGCCAAGGCCGAGGCCGCGCAGGTCGTGAAGACCGAGGCCCGTACCGAGGCGAAGACCGACACGCAGGCCGACGCCAAGGCCGAGGCCGCCGTCGACGGCGCCGAGGGCCGAGGCCGCCGTGACCGCGGCGAGCGGGGCGAGCGCGGGGAGCGCGGCGAGCGCCGTGAGCGCCGTGACCGTCAGCGCGACCGCGGCAAGGGCGACGAGCAGCAGGGCGGTGGCCAGGGCGGCCAGCGCCAGCGACAGGGCGGCCAGGGCCAGGGTCAGCAGAGCCAGGGCCAGGGCCAGCAGGGCGGCGGCCAGCAGGCCGGTCCGCAGGACGACTACGACGACGCCGAGGGCGGCCGTCGCGGCCGTCGGGGCCGTTACCGCGACCGCCGCGGCCGTCGTGGCCGTGACGACTTCCAGGCCGGCGAGCCGCAGGTCGCGGACGACGACGTCCTGATCCCCGTCGCGGGCATCCTCGACATCCTCGACAACTACGCGTTCATCCGGACCTCCGGCTACCTGCCCGGTCCGAACGACGTGTACGTCTCCCTCGCCCAGGTCCGCAAGAACGGTCTGCGCAAGGGTGACCACGTCACCGGCGCCGTGCGTCAGCCGAAGGAGGGCGAGCGCCGCGAGAAGTTCAACGCGCTGGTCCGCCTGGACTCGGCGAACGGCATGGCGGCCGACTCCGGCCGCGGTCGTCCGGAGTTCAACAAGCTGACCCCGCTCTACCCGCAGGACCGGCTCCGCCTGGAGACCGACCCGGGCGTGCTGACCACGCGGATCATCGACCTCGTGTCGCCGATCGGCAAGGGCCAGCGCGGTCTGATCGTGGCCCCGCCGAAGACCGGCAAGACCATGATCATGCAGGCCATCGCCAACGCGATCACGCACAACAACCCCGAGTGCCACCTGATGGTCGTCCTGGTCGACGAGCGTCCGGAAGAGGTCACCGACATGCAGCGGTCGGTCAAGGGCGAGGTCATCTCCTCGACCTTCGACCGTCCGGCCGAGGACCACACCACCGTCGCCGAGCTGGCCATCGAGCGCGCCAAGCGTCTCGTGGAGCTGGGTCACGACGTGGTCGTCCTGCTCGACTCGATCACCCGCCTGGGCCGCGCGTACAACCTCGCGGCGCCGGCCTCCGGCCGCATCCTGTCCGGTGGTGTCGACTCGACCGCGCTCTACCCGCCGAAGCGCTTCTTCGGTGCCGCGCGCAACATCGAGGACGGCGGCTCGCTGACCATCCTCGCGACCGCGCTGGTGGACACCGGTTCGCGCATGGACGAGGTGATCTTCGAGGAGTTCAAGGGCACCGGCAACATGGAGCTCAAGCTCGACCGGAAGCTCGCCGACAAGCGCATCTTCCCGGCGGTGGACGTCGACGCGTCCGGCACCCGCAAGGAGGAGATCCTGCTCGGCGCCGACGAGCTGGCCGTCACCTGGAAGCTGCGTCGCGTGCTCCACGCGCTCGACCAGCAGCAGGCGATCGAGCTGCTGCTCGACAAGATGAAGCAGACGAAGTCGAACGGCGAGTTCCTGCTGCAGATCCAGAAGACGACGCCGGGCGGCAAGAACGACGACTGACGCGAGAGCTGCGTCACACGACGAGACGCGGGCCCCGCGCCCGTAACCCCGTCGTGACCTGCGTAAACCACTGCGCCCACCGTGCCCCGCACGGTGGGCGCAGTGCTGTTTCCGCCCGAGCTCACCGAAACCTCACAGGTCCATATGCAACCCTTTCGGGTGCTTCGCCGTCACACATGGTGAACCGAGGGCCCGAGGGAAGACGATGACCGAGCAGAACAAGAGCGGCCGAATAGGCGGCGCGGGAAGCGGCCGCCGCCGCAAGCCGCCCGCCGCGCGACGCCGCAGGACGACGATCCTGCTGTCGGCGGCCGCCGCCGTGCTCGTCCTCGGCGGCGCCGGAGCGGGGTACGTGTACCTCAAGCTCGACGGCAACATCCAGGGCGTCGACATCAACGCCCAGCTGGGCGCCGACCGCCCCGACGACGTCGACAACGACTCCGTCGACATCCTCGTCCTCGGCTCCGACTCCCGCTCCGGCGACAACGGCGCCTACGGCAAGGACGAGGGCGGCGCCCGCTCCGACACCGCGATGGTCGTCCACGTCTACGAGGGCCACAAGAAGGCGAGCGTGGTCTCCATACCCCGCGACACCCTCATCGACCGGCCCTCCTGCGTCGACGGGCAGGGCGCCGCCGTCGCCGGCGAGCGGCGCGCCATGTTCAACACCGCGTACGAGGTCGGCGGCCCCGCCTGCGCCGTCAAGACCGTCGAGTCGATGTCCGGCATCCGTATGGACCACTACATCGAGGTCGACTTCACCGGCTTCAAGAAGCTCATCGACGAACTCGGCGGGGTGGAGATCACCACCACCGCCGCCATCAAGGACAGCAAGAGCCACCTCGACCTCGAACCGGGCACCCACACCCTCGACGGCGAACGGTCCCTCGGCCTCGTCCGCACCCGCAAGAGCGTCGGCGACGGCAGCGACCTCGGCCGCATCCAGCTCCAGCAGGCCTTCATGAAGGCCTTCATCGACCAGGTCAAGAGCGTCGGCGTCTTCAGCGACCCGACCAAGCTGTACGGCCTCGCCGACGCCGCCACCAAGGCCATCACCCCGGACTCCGAACTCGACTCCGTCCAGGAGCTGATGGGCTTCGCGAAGGGGCTCTCCGGCATCGGCGCCCAGAACGTCCACATGGTCACCATGCCCGTCGAGTACGACCCCCGGGACCCCAACCGCGTCGTCCCGCTCGAAGCCCAGTCCCAGCAGGTCTGGGCGGCCCTGAAGAAGGACCTCCCGATCCCCGCGGCGGCCACCAGGGACGCGGCCACCGGCAAGGCCGACGGCGTCGTGAAGTAGCACCGCGACCGCCGTCCTGAACGGCCCAGGAATAGTTCCGGCCCGACCCCGGTTTTGGGAGATACGGCCGGTCCTGGCAGACTGGTACGTCGGCCCCGGTTCACGTTCGCCGCAACCCGCGGAAGCGACCCGGAGCCCTCCCGAAACTAGGAGACACCTTGAAGCGCGAGATTCACCCCGAGTACGTCGAGACCCAGGTCAGCTGCACCTGTGGCGCGTCGTTCACCACCCGGAGCACGCTGACCGAGGGCACCATCCGTGCCGAGGTCTGCTCCGAGTGCCACCCGTTCTACACGGGCAAGCAGAAGATCCTCGACACCGGCGGCCGCGTCGCCCGCTTCGAGGCCCGCTTCGGCAAGGCCGCCGGCTCCGCCAAGTAGCGAGCCCCTGCGCCGGTCCTCGGTCGCCCCGCGCGGGTGGCCGGGACCGGCGCTTTGCCGTCCCCGTAGCAACTGACGAAAAACCCAGGAGCCCCCGATGTTCGAGGCGGTCGAGGAACTGGTCGGCGAGCACGCCGATCTGGAGACGAAGCTCGCGGACCCTTCGGTCCACGCCGATCAGGCGAACGCGCGCAAGCTCAACAAGCGCTACGCCGAGCTGACCCCGATCGTCGCCACCTACCGGTCCTGGAAGCAGACCGGTGACGACATCGAGACCGCCCGCGAGTTCGCGCACGACGACCCCGACTTCGCCGCCGAGGTCAAGCAGCTGGAGAAGGACCGGGAGGAGCTCACCGAGAAGCTCCGTCTGCTCCTCGTCCCGCGCGACCCGAGCGACGACAAGGACGTCATCCTGGAGATCAAGGCGGGCGCGGGCGGCGACGAGTCCGCCCTCTTCGCCGGCGACCTGCTCCGCATGTACCTCCGGTACGCCGAGCGCGTCGGCTGGAAGACCGAGATCATCGACGCCACCGAGTCCGAGCTGGGCGGCTACAAGGACGTCCAGGTCGCCGTGAAGACCAAGGGCGGCAACGGCGCCACCGAGCCCGGTCAGGGCGTCTGGGCCCGCCTCAAGTACGAGGGCGGCGTGCACCGCGTGCAGCGCGTGCCCGCGACCGAGTCCGCCGGCCGCATCCACACCTCCGCCGCCGGCGTGCTCGTCACGCCCGAGGCCGAGGAGGTCGAGGTCGAGGTCCACGCCAACGACCTGCGCATCGACGTCTACCGCTCGTCCGGCCCCGGCGGCCAGTCGGTCAACACCACCGACTCCGCGGTCCGCATCACCCACCTGCCGACCGGCATCGTCGCCTCCTGCCAGAACGAGAAGAGCCAGCTCCAGAACAAGGAGCAGGCCATGCGCATCCTGCGCTCGCGGCTGCTCGCCGCCGCGCAGGAGGAGGCCGAGTCCAAGGCCGCCGACGCGCGCCGCAGCCAGGTCCGTACGGTCGACCGCTCCGAGAAGATCCGCACGTACAACTTCCCGGAGAACCGCATCTCCGACCACCGCGTCGGTTTCAAGGCGTACAACCTGGACCAGGTGCTCGACGGTGAGCTCGACCCCATGATCCAGGCCTGCGTCGACGCCGACTCGGCCGCCAAGCTCGCCGCGGCGTAAGTGGCGTCACTTCCGTAAGCCCCACCCCGCACCACGGAGGACCAGCGTGAACCTGCTGCTTGCCGAGGTGGCCCAGGCCACCCAGCGGCTGGCCGACGCCGGCGTTCCCTCACCGCGTTTCGACGCGGAGGAGCTCGCCGCGTTCGTGCACGGCGTCAAGCGGGGGGAGCTGCACAACGTCAAGGACGCCGACTTCGACGCCCGCTACTGGGAGACCGTCGCCCGCCGCGAGGCCCGCGAACCGCTCCAGCACATCACCGGGCGGGCGTTCTTCCGCTACCTGGAGCTCCAGGTCGGACCCGGGGTCTTCGTGCCCCGGCCGGAGACCGAGTCGGTCGTCGGCTGGGCCATAGACGCCGTACGCGCCATGGACGTCGTCGAACCCCTCATCGTCGACCTCTGCACCGGCTCCGGGGCCATCGCCCTGGCCATGGCCCAGGAGGTCCCGCGCTCGCGCGTGCACGCCGTCGAACTCTCCGACGACGCCCTCGTGTGGACCCGGAAGAACGCCGAGGGCTCCCGCGTCGCCGTCCACCAGGGCGACGCGCTCCGCGCGCTCCCCGAGCTGGACGGCCAGGTCGACCTGGTCATCTCCAACCCGCCGTACATCCCGCTCACCGAATGGGAGTACGTGGCACCCGAGGCCCGCGACCACGACCCGGAGATGGCCCTCTTCTCCGGCGAGGACGGCCTCGACACCATCCGCGGCATCGAGCGCACCGCCCACCGGCTGCTCCGCCCCGGCGGCCTCGTCGTCATCGAGCACGCCGACACCCAGGGCGGGCAGGTGCCGTGGATCTTCAACGAAGAGGCCGGCTGGGCCGACGCCGCCGACCACCCGGACCTGAACAACCGGCCGCGCTTCGCGACCGCCCGCAAGGCCATGCCATGACCAGCACGACCGCCATGAACGCCATGGCGCACCACGCGAACGAGGAGGCCGGGAACTGATGGCACGGCGATACGACTGCAACGAGGCGACCGACCGTGTGACCGGCCTGCGCGAAGCCGCGTCCGCCGTCCGCCGGGGCGAGCTGGTCGTGCTGCCCACCGACACCGTGTACGGGATCGGCGCGGACGCCTTCAGCAGCGAGGCCGTCGCGGACCTGCTGGCCGCCAAGGGCCGGGGCCGCAACATGCCCACGCCCGTGCTCATCGGCTCCCCGAACACCCTCCACGGCCTCGTCACGGACTTCTCCGAGCAGGCCTGGGAGCTCGTCGACGCCTTCTGGCCCGGCGCGCTCACCCTCGTCGCCCGGCACCAGCCGTCCCTGCAGTGGGACCTCGGCGACACCCGGGGCACCGTCGCCATCCGCATGCCGCTGCACCCCGTCGCGATCGAGCTGCTCACCGAGGTCGGCCCGATGGCCGTCTCCTCGGCGAACCTCACGGGACACCCGTCGCCGGAGGACTGCGACGCGGCCCAGGGGATGCTCGGCGACTCCGTCTCCGTCTACCTCGACGGCGGCCCCACGCCCGGGATCGTCCCCTCGTCCATCGTCGACGTCACGGGCAAGGTCCCGGTGCTGCTGCGCGAGGGAGCACTGTCGCCGGAGGAGCTCCGGAAGGTCGTACCCGACCTCGAGGTGGCACATTGACCGCCCCTGAGGGGCGTGGCATAGCGGGGTTCGACGACAGCAGCACCTTCCGCATCCTCCACGTCAGCACCGGCAACGTCTGCCGCTCGCCGATCACCGAGCGGCTGACCCGCCATGCCCTGTGCGACCGGCTCGGCGACCCTCTGGGCGGCGGCCTGATCGTGGAGAGCGCCGGCACCTGGGGCCACGAGGGCGCCCCCATGGAGGCCAACGCCGAACTGGTCCTCGCCGACTTCGGCGCGGACTACAGCGGCTTCGTGGGGCGCGAGCTCCTCGACGAGCACGTCATCCGCGCGGACCTCGTCCTGACCGCGACCCGCGACCACCGGGCGCAGGTCATCTCCATGGGCCACTCGGCGGGTCTGCGCACCTTCACCCTGAAGGAGTTCACCCGCCTGGTCCGCGCGATCGACCCGGCCACCCTCCCGGACGCCCGCGACGAGGGCATGGTGGAACGCGCGCGTGCCCTGGTCCGCGCGGCAGCGGCTCTACGCGGGTGGCTCCTGGCCCCCTCGGTGGACGCGGACGAGGTCAACGACCCGTACGGCGCCCCGATCACGTTCTTCCGCTCGATCGGCGACGAAATCAACCAGGCGCTGGATCCGGTGGTCACGGCGCTGACGGGTGTCTCCGCGCGGGACTGACGCTCGCCGGGCGGGCGGGGGCGTCGCTGCCTACATTGGTGCTGACATCCCTCCACGCCCGGAGTCAGCCATGCCGGTCACCGCTCCCCCCGAAGAGGAACTCGACGTCCTGCGTCGGCAGGATCCCCAGATCGCCGACGTGCTGCTCGGCGAGGTGCGCCGGCAGGCCGACAGCCTGCAGCTGATCGCCGCCGAGAACTTCACCTCGCCCGCCGTCCTCGCCGCCCTCGGTTCCCCCCTCGCCAACAAGTACGCCGAGGGCTATCCCGGCGCCCGGCACCACGGCGGCTGCGAGTACGTCGACGCCGCCGAGCGGATCGCCGTGGAACGGGCCACCGCGCTCTTCGGAGCCGACCACGCGAACGTCCAGGCCCACTCGGGCTCCTCGGCCGTCCTGGCGGCGTACGCGGCCCTTCTCAGGCCCGGTGACACGGTTCTCGCCATGGGGCTCGAACACGGCGGGCACCTCACCCACGGTTCGCCCGCCAACTTCTCCGGCCGCTGGTTCGACTTCGTCCCGTACGGCGTCGACGCCGAGACCGGGCTCGTCGACTACGAGCAGGTCGCGGCCCTCGCCCGGCACCATCGCCCCAAGGCGATCGTCTGCGGCTCCATCTCGTACCCCCGCCACCTCGACTACGCCCTCTTCCGCGAGATCGCCGACGAGGTCGGCGCCTATCTGATCGCGGACGCGGCCCACCCCATCGGACTCGTCGCCGGGGGAGCGGCCCCGAACCCCGTCCCGTACGCCGACGTCGTCTGCGCGACCACCCACAAGGTGCTGCGCGGCCCGCGCGGCGGACTGATCCTGTGCGGCGAGGAGCTCGCGGGGCGGATCGACCGCGCGGTGTTCCCGTTCACCCAGGGCGGCGCCCAGATGCACACCATCGCCGCGAAGGCGGTGGCGTTCGGCGAGGCGTCCACCCCGGCGTTCACCGCGTACGCCCATCACGTGGTCGAGCACGCCCGGGTCCTCGCCGCCGCCCTCGCCGCCGAGGGCTTCGCGCTGACGACCGGCGGCACCGACACCCACCTCATCACCGCCGACCCCGCCCCGCTCGGCATCGACGGCCGCACCGCCCGCGCCCGGCTCGCCGCCGCCGGCGTGGTGCTCGACACCTGCGCCCTTCCGTACGGGGAGGGGCGCGGCATCCGGCTGGGCACGGCCGCGGTGACGACGCAGGGCATGGGAGCCCCGGAGATGGCCAGGATCGCCGCGCTGTTCACCGCCGCGCTGCGCGACGATCCCGTGGAGACCGCCAGGGTGCGGGCGGAGGTACGGGCGCTGACCGGGCGTTTTCCCCCGTATGGGCGCTGAGGGAGGACCGGGGAAAGTCGCTGTGCAACCGTTCGGACCACCCGCGTGTCTCCAAGCACATGGACGGCACGGCTAGGGTGTGGGGCTGAGATGGCCAGCGATTCCTGTGGGGCAGCCCGTGCGTGATTACCTGCTGACGCTCTGTGTCACGGCCGCGGTGACCTATCTGCTCACCGGTCCGGTGCGGAAGTTCGCCATCGCGACCGGGGCGATGCCGGAGATCCGTGCCCGAGACGTACACCGAGAACCGACACCGCGGCTCGGTGGCATCGCCATGTTCTTCGGGCTGTGCGCGGGACTCCTCGTCGCCGACCACCTGCAGAACCTGAACAGCGTCTTCGAGCTCTCCAACGAGCCGCGCGCGCTGCTCTCCGGTGCCGCCCTGATCTGGCTGATCGGCGTCCTGGACGACAAGTTCGAGCTGGACGCGCTGATCAAGCTGGGCGCCCAGATGATCTCGGCGGGCGTGATGGTCGCCCAGGGTCTGACGATCCTGTGGCTGCCGATCCCCGGCGTCGGCGTCGTCTCGCTGACCCCCGGCCAGGGCACCCTCCTGACCGTGGCGCTGGTCGTCGTGACCATCAACGCGGTCAACTTCGTCGACGGTCTCGACGGTCTCGCCGCCGGCATGGTCTGCATCGCCGCCGCCGCCTTCTTCCTGTACGCGTACCGCCTCTGGTACGGGTACACGATCGAGGCCGCCGCCCCCGCGACGCTGTTCACCGTGATCCTCATGGGCATGTGCCTGGGCTTCCTGCCGCACAACATGCACCCGGCGCGGATCTTCATGGGCGACTCCGGCTCGATGCTGATCGGTCTGATCCTGGCCGCCTCCGCGATCTCGATCACGGGCCAGGTCGACCCGGACGCGCTGAAGATCTTCGAGGGCTCGACCCGACAGGCCACCCACGCCGCCCTGCCGGTCTTCATCCCGCTGGTGCTGCCGCTGACGATCATCGCGATCCCGATGGCGGACCTGGTCCTGGCGATCGTGCGCCGCACGTGGAAGGGCCAGTCGCCGTTCGCGGCCGACCGCGGGCACCTGCACCACCGGCTCCTGGAGATCGGCCACTCGCACAGCCGCGCGGTTCTGATCATGTACTTCTGGTCGGCGCTGATCGCCTTCGGGACGCTGGCGTACTCGGTGCACTCGGCGTCGATGTGGATCGTGCTGTGCGTGGTCGCGCTGAGCGCGATCGGCCTGGTGCTGCTCCTGCTGCCGCGCTTCACCCCGCGCGCCCCCCGCTGGGCGCAGTCCGTGGTGCCGCCCCGCTACCGCCGCCGCACCCCCGCCCCCGTCGTGGCGGAGGCCGCTCCGGAGCCGTCCGAGGCCGCGGAGGAACGCGTTCCGGTGCCGGCCGGGCTCCATGGGTCCACGGCCATCGGCAACCGCGCGCGCTTCACCGACCGGAGGAAGGCCGGAACGCCAAGTTGACGAATGGTCGCATTCGCGGCCATTACCAGACAAGGCGCCGCCCTGTCGTGCACACACGCGCGGGGTAACTCTCATGTGTGACGGTTGGCACACCTTATGGGTAAAGACCTATTCAAATAGTTTGTGATACGGTTCACGAGACCCGGCGACAGTGCCGAAAGACCGTAGTGCGACGGTCCGTTGG
The DNA here is from genome assembly GCF_001426405.1 of Streptomyces sp. Root1304. Classification (GTDB taxonomy): domain Bacteria; phylum Actinomycetota; class Actinomycetes; order Streptomycetales; family Streptomycetaceae; genus Streptomyces. Next base: position 136,697 of record NZ_LMEP01000026.1, read on the forward strand.
CCCCGAGACCCACCTCGGACCGGGCTTACGCTCGTCCATGACGACACCATCGCCCCCTCCATCACTGCGGAGACACCGCCATGCCGTCCAACGACGCACGCATCCTCTTGCACACCGCTGTTCCCACCGCTGCCGTCGGCGTTCTCGCCACGGTCATCAGCGGTGTGATCGCGGGCGGCAAGGGAGCTGTCGGTGCCGTTGTCGGCACCCTGGTCGTGATCCTCTTCATGGGGATCGGGCAGGTGGTCCTGCAGCGGACGGCGAAGTCGCTTCCGCACCTCTTCCAGGCCATGGGGCTCATGCTCTACACGGCCCAGTTGCTGGTGCTCTTCATCTTCCTGGCCTTGCTCAAGAACACGACGCTGTTCGACTTCAAGGCCTTCGCCTTCACGCTGCTCGCGACGACCGTGGTGTGGGTCGCCGCACAGGCCCGGGCCTACATGAAGGCCAAGATCACGTACATCGACCCCGGAAACACGGGGTCGAAGTCGTGAAGGGTAGGGCCGGGATAAAGCCGCGTTCGGCTTCCTGCTATCGTCCGGTGCCAACTGCGGCACTGCGGGCGCGGGCATCCGAGACGCCTGTCCCAGCGCGAGGCTCGATGCCGAACCGCCGCCCCCTTATCCGTAAGACCAGTCCAGTGCCGACCCGCGGCTGCGTGCCGCGCCGACACAACGAGGTTGCCGTACCTATGCGCCACGCTGAAGGAGCCCGCGGTGAGTGCTGACCAGACGCTTGCCTTCGACCCGGATTGCCACATCTTCAGTGGATGCGGCTTCCCGGCGCCGGGCCTGCACACGTTCATGTACGAGCCCATGTTCACCGTGGGCGGTGTCGACTTCACCAAGCCGATGCTGCTGGCGGTCCTGGGTTCGATCGTGGTCGTCGGGTTCTTCTGGGCCGCCTTCAACAAGCCCAAGCTGATCCCCGGCAAGATGCAGATGGTCGGCGAGGCCGGTTACGACTTCGTGCGCCGCGGCATCGTCTACGAGATCATCGGCAAGAAGGACGGCGAGAAGTACGTCCCGCTGATGGTGTCGCTGTTCTTCTTCGTGTGGATGCTCAACCTCTGGTCGATCATCCCGCTCGCCCAGTTCCCGGTCACCTCCCTGATCGCCTTCCCGGCCGGTCTCGCGCTGATCGTGTACGTCCTCTGGGTCTCGCTGACCTTCAAGAAGCACGGCTTCGTCGGCGGCTGGAAGAACATCGTCGGCTACGACAAGTCGCTCGGCGCGATCCTTCCGATGGTCATGGTCCTCGAGTTCTTCTCGAACCTGCTCATCCGGCCCTTCACGCACGCGGTGCGACTGTTCGCGAACATGTTCGCCGGTCACCTGCTGATCGTGATGTTCTCGCTGGCCACCTGGTACCTCATGAACGGCCTGGGCTTCGTCTACGCCGGCGCCTCGTTCGTGATGGTCCTCGTGATGACGGCCTTCGAGCTCTTCATCCAGGCTGTCCAGGCGTACGTCTTCGTCCTCCTGGCCTGCAGCTACGTCCAGGGCGCGCTCGCCGAGCACCACTGAGCCGTACCGGCCCCGTAGCTCCACCCCCGAATCCATCAGTCGTCCGGTGGCCAACCCCCATCGGGTCATTGAAAGAGAAGGAAGTAACGGCATGTCCGCTGCTCTCGACATGATCAACCTCGCCGCCGAAGGTGGCAGCGCCAAGACCAACGTCGTCGGCAACGTCGCCTCGATCGGTTACGGCCTTGCCGCGATCGGCCCCGGCGTCGGCGTCGGCATCATCTTCGGTAACGGTACGCAGGCCCTCGCCCGCCAGCCCGAGGCCGCCGGTCTGATCCGCACCAACCAGATCATGGGCTTCGCCTTCTGTGAGGCGCTCGCCCTCATCGGCATCGTCATGGGCTTCGTCTACCAGTAAGCCGGACCGACTGCCCGATTCTTTTTACGGAAGGCACTGATGTGAACGCTCTGCTTCTTGCGGCAGCGGAGGAGCCCCAGCCTCCTCTGATCCCGCATCTCGACGAGCTCGTCATCGGCCTGATCGCCTTCGTCATCGTCTTCGGCTTCCTCGCCAAGAAGCTCCTCCCGAACATCAACAAGGTTCTGGAGCAGCGCCGCGAGGCCATCGAGGGTGGCATCGAGAAGGCCGAGTCGGCCCAGATCGAGGCTCAGAGTGTGCTGGAGCAGTACAAGGCCCAGCTCGCCGAGGCCCGCCACGAGGCCGCGCGTCTTCGCCAGGAGGCGACGGAGCAGGGCACCGCGATCATCCAGGAGATGAAGGCGGAAGGCCAGCGCCAGCGCGAGGAGATCATCGCGGCCGGCCACACGCAGATCGAGGCCGACCGCAAGGCCGCGTCCGCGTCGCTGCGTCAGGACGTGGGCAAGCTCGCGACCGACCTGGCCGGCAAGCTGGTCGGCGAGTCCCTCGAGGACTCCGCCCGCCAGAGCCGGACGATCGACCGCTTCCTCGACGAGCTCGAGGAGAAGGCCGAGGCCGTCCGATGAACGGAGCGAGCCGCGAGGCACTGGCCGCCGGACGTGAGTCCCTCGACGCGCTGACCGACAACACCTCGGTCGACGCGACGAAGCTCGCGGACGAGCTGGCCGCAGTCACCGCGCTGTTCGACCGCGAGGTGTCGCTGCGCCGGGTCCTGACCGACCCCGCGCAGTCGGGTGAGGCCAAGGCCGAGCTCGCGCAGCGACTCCTGAGCGGTCAGGTGGGCGGCGAAGCCGTCGACCTGGTCTCCGGCATGGTGCGTTCCCGCTGGTCGCGTTCGCGCGACCTGGTCGACGCGGCCGAGGAACTGGCGAACACCGCCGACCTCACCGCGGCGCAGAAGGCGGGCTCGCTCGACGACGTCGAGGACGAGCTGTTCCGGTTCGGTCGGATCGTGTCCTCCAGCCCCGAGCTCCGCTCGGCGCTGACGGACAAGGCCGCCACGGCCACCGCCAAGGGCGAGCTGCTCCGCAGCCTGCTCGGCGGCAAGGCCCACCGCACCACCGAGCGCCTGGTCGTCCGTCTGGTGACCCAGCCCCGGGGACGTAGCCTGGAAGCGGGACTCGAGTCCCTCTCCAAGCTCGCCGCGGCGCGCCGGAACCGGATGGTCGCCGTCGTCACCACGGCGGTGCCGCTGTCGGACGTGCAGAAGCAGCGCCTCGGAGCCGTACTCGCGAAGCTGTACGGCCGCGAGATGCACCTCAACCTGGACGTGGACCCCTCGGTCCTCGGCGGGATCACGGTGCAGGTCGGCGACGAGGTCATCAACGGCTCGATCGCGGAGCGCCTCGACGAGGCGACCCGCCGACTGGCCGGCTGACGACCGTCACCAGCAGCACGAGGCATCACAGCTACACAGCATCACCAGCGGCCCGGTTGGGCCGTGCAGAGATTGCAGAAGATTCCTGGGGGTCGGCCCCCAGACCCCTTAAGAAACTTCGGGCCCAACAAGGAGAGCAGGGAACCCAGATGGCGGAGCTCACGATCCGGCCGGAGGAGATCCGGGACGCACTGGAGAACTTCGTCCAGTCGTACCAGCCGGACGCGGCCTCGCGCGAGGAGGTCGGCACGGTCAGCCTGGCCGGTGACGGTATCGCGAAGATCGAGGGTCTTCCCTCGGCCATGGCGAACGAGCTGCTGAAGTTCGAGGACGGGACCCTGGGTCTCGCGCTGAACCTCGAAGAGCGCGAGATCGGTGCCATCGTCCTCGGCGAGTTCAGCGGCATCGAGGAGGGACAGCCGGTGCAGCGCACCGGTGAGGTCCTCTCCGTCGGTGTCGGCGAGGGTTACCTGGGTCGCGTCGTCGACCCGCTCGGCAACCCGATCGACGGTCTCGGCGAGATCGCGACCGAGGGCCGCCGCGCCCTCGAGCTGCAGGCCCCGGGCGTGATGGCCCGTAAGTCGGTGCACGAGCCGATGGAGACCGGCTACAAGGCCGTCGACGCCATGACGCCGGTCGGCCGCGGTCAGCGTCAGCTGATCATCGGTGACCGTCAGACCGGCAAGACCGCTCTGTGTGTCGACACGATCATCAACCAGCGCGACAACTGGCGCTCGGGCGACGTGAACAAGCAGGTCCGCTGCATCTACGTCGCCGTCGGCCAGAAGGGCTCGACCATCGCGTCCGTTCGCGGCGCCCTGGAAGAGGCCGGTGCGCTCGAGTACACGACGATCGTCGCCGCCCCGGCGTCCGACCCGGCCGGCTTCAAGTACCTGGCGCCGTACACCGGTTCCGCCATCGGTCAGCACTGGATGTACCAGGGCAAGCACGTCCTGATCGTCTTCGACGACCTGTCGAAGCAGGCCGACGCCTACCGCGCCGTGTCGCTGCTGCTGCGCCGCCCGCCGGGCCGTGAGGCCTACCCGGGTGACGTCTTCTACCTGCACTCGCGTCTCCTCGAGCGCTGCGCGAAGCTCTCGGACGAGCTGGGTGCCGGTTCGATGACCGGTCTTCCGATCGTCGAGACCAAGGCGAACGACGTGTCGGCGTTCATCCCGACCAACGTCATCTCCATCACCGACGGCCAGTGCTTCCTGGAGTCCGACCTGTTCAACGCCGGCCAGCGTCCGGCCCTGAACGTCGGTATCTCGGTCTCGCGTGTCGGTGGCTCCGCCCAGCACAAGGCGATGAAGCAGATCTCCGGCCGCCTCCGCGTGGACCTGGCCCAGTTCCGTGAGCTGGAGGCGTTCGCCGCCTTCGGTTCCGACCTGGACGCCGCCTCCAAGGCGCAGCTGGAGCGTGGACAGCGCATGGTCGAGCTGCTCAAGCAGGCTCAGTACCAGCCGATGCCCACCGAGAACCAGGTCGTCTCCGTCTGGGCCGGCACCACCGGCAAGATGGACGACGTTCCGGTCGCCGACATCCGCCGCTTCGAGGCCGAGCTCCTGGCGTACCTGCGCCAGAGCCACTCCGGTCTCATGACCTCCATCCGTGAGGGCGGCAAGATGTCCGACGACACCCTGCAGGCCGTGGGCGACGCCATCGCGGAGTTCAAGAAGCAGTTCGAGACCTCTGACGGCAAGCTGCTGGGCGAGGACGCTCCTGCCGCCGTCAACGTCTCGAAGTGACGACGGAAGGGACCTGACTCATGGGAGCGCAGCTCCGGGTCTACAAGCGTCGCATCAAATCCGTCACCGCGACGAAGAAGATCACCAAGGCGATGGAGATGATCGCCGCCTCGCGTGTCGTCAAGGCGCAGCGCAAGGTGCAGGCTTCCACGCCGTACGCGACCGAGCTGACGCGCGCGGTCACGGCGGTGGCCACGGGTGCGAACGACAAGCACCCGCTGACCACCGAGGCGGAGAACCCGGTCCGCGCCGCGGTCCTGCTCCTCTCGAGCGACCGCGGTCTGGCCGGTGCCTTCAACTCCAACGCCATCAAGGCGGCGGAGAAGCTGACGGCGAAGCTTGAGGGCGAGGGCCGTGAGGTCGCCGTCTACGTCGTCGGCCGTCGTGGCATCGCGCACTACAACTTCCGCGAGCGGAAGCTGGCCGGCACGTGGACCGGGTTCACGGACCAGCCGTCGTACGGCGACGCCAAGACGATCGCGGCTCCGCTGATCGAGGCGATCGAGAAGGACACGGCGGAGGGTGGTGTGGACGAGCTCCACATCGTCTACACCGAGTTCGTCTCGATGATGACGCAGACGGCGGTCGAGGCCCGGCTGCTGCCCCTCAGCCTCGACGAGGTGGCGAAGGAGGCGGGCGACTCGGACACGCTTCGTCCGCTGTACGACTTCGAGCCGTCGGCGGAGGACGTCCTCGACGCCCTGCTGCCCCGGTACGTCGAGAGCCGGATCTACAACGCGCTGCTCCAGTCGGCTGCTTCCAAGCACGCCGCCACGCGACGCGCGATGAAGTCGGCGACCGACAACGCGGGAGACTTGATCAACAACCTCTCCCGACTTGCCAACGCGGCCCGCCAGGCCGAAATCACCCAGGAAATCAGCGAGATCGTCGGTGGCACCGCAGCCCTGGCCGACGCGACCGCGGGGAGTGACAAGTAATGACGACCACTGTTGAGACGGCCGCCGCCACGGGCCGCGTCGCCCGGGTCATCGGCCCGGTCGTCGACGTGGAGTTCCCCGTCGACGCGATGCCGGAGATCTACAACGCGCTGAACGTCCAGGTTCCGGACCCGGCCGAGGAGGGCGCGACCAAGACGCTGACCCTCGAGGTCGCCCAGCACCTCGGTGACGGCGTGGTCCGCACCATCTCGATGCAGCCCACCGACGGCCTGGTCCGCCAGGCCCCGGTGACCGACACCGGCACGGGCATCACGGTGCCCGTCGGTGACGTCACCAAGGGCCGTGTGTTCAACACGCTGGGTCAGGTGCTGAACGCGGACGAGTCCACCGTGGCCGACGCGCCGCGCTGGACCATCCACCGCAAGGCCCCGGCCTTCGACCAGCTCGAGTCCAAGACCGAGATGTTCGAGACCGGCCTGAAGGTCGTCGACCTTCTCACCCCGTACGTCAAGGGTGGAAAGATCGGTCTGTTCGGTGGTGCCGGTGTCGGCAAGACCGTTCTGATCCAGGAAATGATCGTCCGTGTGGCCAAGCTGCACGACGGTGTCTCGGTCTTCGCGGGCGTCGGCGAGCGCACCCGTGAGGGCAACGACCTCATGGTGGAGATGGAGGAGGCCGGCGTTCTGGACAAGACCGCGCTGGTCTTCGGCCAGATGGACGAGCCCCCGGGCACCCGTCTCCGCGTGGCCCTCGCCGGTCTGACCATGGCGGAGTACTTCCGCGATGTGCAGAAGCAGGACGTGCTGTTCTTCATCGACAACATCTTCCGCTTCACCCAGGCCGGTTCCGAGGTGTCGACCCTGCTCGGCCGTATGCCCTCCGCGGTGGGTTACCAGCCGAACCTGGCCGACGAGATGGGTCTCCTCCAGGAGCGCATCACCTCGACCCGTGGTCACTCGATCACCTCGATGCAGGCGATCTACGTCCCCGCGGACGACCTGACCGACCCGGCTCCGGCCACCACCTTCGCCCACCTCGACGCGACGACGGTTCTCTCCCGTCCGATCTCCGAGAAGGGCATCTACCCGGCCGTGGACCCGCTGGACTCCACGTCCCGGATCCTGGACCCGCGCTACATCGCGCAGGACCACTACGACGCCGCCACGCGCGTCAAGGGAATCCTGCAGAAGTACAAGGACCTCCAGGACATCATCGCGATCCTCGGTATCGACGAGCTGAGCGAGGAGGACAAGCTCGTTGTCCACCGCGCCCGCCGTGTCGAGCGCTTCCTGTCCCAGAACACCCACGCGGCGAAGCAGTTCACCGGCGTGGACGGTTCGGACGTTCCGCTCGACGAGTCGATCGCCGCGTTCAACGCGATCTGCGACGGTGAGTACGACCACTTCCCCGAGCAGGCGTTCTTCATGTGCGGTGGCATCGAGGACCTCAAGGCCAACGCCAAGGAGCTCGGCGTCTCCTGAGCCCCGTGCTCTCCCGAGGGGGGCGGGATTCGGTCCCGCCCCCCTCACCACGCCCCTTAGAATTGACCCCAACACCCGGCACGACCGCCGGGTGGTGACCCGAGGAGCCACCCTTGGCTGCTGAGCTGCACGTCGAGCTGGTCGCCGCGGACCGGAGTGTCTGGTCCGGCGAGGCCACCCTGGTCATCGCGCGTACCACCTCCGGCGACATCGGCGTCATGCCCGGCCACCAGCCGCTGCTCGGTGTGCTGGAGTCGGGCCCGGTGACCATCCGTACCAGTGAGGGCGCGACTGTCGTCGCCGCCGTCCACGGTGGATTCATCTCGTTCGCCGACGACAAGCTGTCTCTGCTCGCGGAGGTCTGCGAGCTGGCGGACGAGATCGACGCCCAGCGCGCCGAGCGCGCGCTGGAGCGTGCGAAGTCGGATTCGGACGCCGCCGCCGAGCGGCGCGCCGATGTACGGCTGCGCGCGGTAGCGGTCCGCTGACGGTCCGCGCAGAGTAGTGCCCTCAGCCGCGGCACGGCTGGAATTTTCCAGACCGTGCCGCGGCTGAGGCGATGCAGATGCAGGTTGTATTCGGTTCTGCCGGCGGTGCCGGCTACGGGACGCAGCGAGGAGGTCGGTGAAGATGTTCCTCGCTCTGCTCGTGTGCGGCCTGGTCGTCGCACTGGTGGTGATCGGGCTCTTCGTCTTCGGTCTGCGCCGGAGGCTGATCCAGCGCGCCGGCGGCACCTTCGACTGCTCGCTGCACTGGAACGTCCCGGACGAGCCGGATCCGAGCGGCAAGGGCTGGGTGTACGGCGTCGCCCGCTACAGCGGTGACGAGATCGCCTGGTTCCGTGTCTTCTCGTACGCGCCCCGCCCCCGCCGCACCCTGGAGCGCTCCTCCATCGTGGCGCTGGAGCGCCGGATGCCGGAGGGCGAGGAGGAGCTGGCGCTCCTGTCCGAGATGGTGATCCAGCCCTGTATGTACGAGGGCGTCCGTCTGGAGCTCGCGATGAGCGAGGACGCCCGGACGGGTTTCATGGCCTGGCTGGAGGCGGCGCCTCCCGGGCAACGGGTAAATGTTGCTTGAATTCCCCGCCCGTTGAATGGGGGTCCCCCCGGACGAAGTCCGGGGGAGGGTGAATGTGGCCTGATACGGCTGAAGCGGGGGACGGCGTGCTGCGCCGTCCCCCGCTTCCGTGTGTTCCGGGCCGGGACTAGCTCAGGCCGGTGTTGATGGCGCCGACCAGCTCGCCGTTGCCGGTGTCACCGCTGAACTCCCAGAAGAACGCGCCGCCCAGGCCCTGGTTCTTCGCCCAGCTCATCTTGGACGTGACCGTGGCCGGGGTGTCGTAGCTCCACCAGTTGCTGCCGCACTTGGCGTACGCCGTGCCCGCGACGGTTCCGGTGGCCGGGCAGGAGTTCTTCAGGACCTTGTAGTCCTCGATGCCCTGCTCGTAGGTGCCCGGCGCGGGGCCGGTCGCCGTGCCGCCGGGGGCGTCCTGGGTGACGCCGGTCCAGCCGCGCCCGTAGAAGCCGATGCCGAGCAGCAGCTTGTTGGCGGGCACGCCCTTCGCCTTGAACTTGGCGATGGCCTCGGCGGAGTTGAAGCCGGACTGCGGGATGCCGGGGTACGCGGTGAGCGGGGAGTGCGGGGCCGTCGGGCCCTGCGCCGCCCAGGCGCCGAAGAAGTCGTACGTCATGACGTTGAACCAGTTCATGTACTGCGCCGCGCCCGCGTAGTCGGCGGCGTCGATCTTGCCGCCGGCGGAGGCGTCGGCCGTGACGGCCGCGGTGATGAGGTAGTTGGCGCCGAACTTGGCGCGCATCGCCTGCATCATGTTCTTGAAGGAGGCGGCGCCGCTGGTGTCACAGGACAGACCGCAGGCGTTCGGGTACTCCCAGTCCAGGTCGATGCCGTCGAAGACGTCGGCCCAGCGCGGGTCCTCGATGAGGTCGTAGCAGGACTGCGCGAAGGCGGCCGGGTTCTGCACGGCCTGGCCGAAGCCGCCGGACCAGGTCCAGCCGCCGAAGGACCAGAGGATCTTGATGTTCGGGTACTTCGCCTTCAGCTTGCGCAGCTGGTTGAAGTTGCCGCGCAGCGGCTGGTCCCAGGTGTCGGCGACGCCGTCGACGGACTGGTCGGCGGTGTAGGCCTTGTCGTAGTCGGCGTAGGCGTCACCGATGGTGCACTTGCCGCCCGTGACGTTGCCGAAGGCGTAGTTGATGTGGGTGATCTTGGACGCGGAACCCGAGCTCACGATGTTCTTCACGTGGTAGTTGCGCCCGTAGACGCCCCAGTTGGTGAAGTAGCCCATCTTCACGACGTTGGGGGGCGGGGTGCCGCCGCCGCCACCGGTGGTGCGGACGGGGACCGGGCCGGCGGCGGGGCCGGTCTGGTCGATGGTGTCGCGGGCGACGACCGTGTAGCTGTAGTCGGTGCCGGCGGTGAGGCCGTTGTCCGTGTAGGTGAGGCCCGTGGTGGTGGTGACCTTGGTGCCGTCGCGCAGGACGTCGTAGTTCTTGACGCCCTTGTCGTCGGTGGCCGCGGTCCAGGTGAGCTTCACCGAGGTGTCGGTGACGCCGGAGGCGACGGGGGTGCCGGGGGCCGAGGGCGGGTTGTCGCCGGGCTGGGTGGTGCCGTCGCAGGCGGCGCCGTTGATCTTGCAGCCGGTGGGGGCGCCGGAGCCGGCGCCGTTGTAGCCGAAGGAGACGGAGGCGCCGGGGGCGAGGCTTCCGTTCCAGCCGACGTTCTTGGCGGTCCAGTGGGTTCCGGAGCTGGTGACGGTGGCGTCCCAGGCGGAGGTCACCGAGGTGCCGGCGGGGTAGTCCCACTCGACGGTCCAGGAGCTGATCGCGGTGGTGCCGGTGTTCTTGACCGTCCAGCTGGCACCGAATCCGGTGCCCCAGTCCTGGGTCTTGGTGTACGTGGCGGTGGCCGAGGTGGCGGCCTCGGCGGGGGTGGCGAGGCCGACCATGGCGGCCAGGGGCAGGATCAGGGCGGTCAGACCGGCGGCGGCCCGGTGTCTGAACCCTGTTCTGCGCGTCGGTGCTTGAGTGCTCAACGGTGCTCCTCAAGTTGCGGACGGACATGGGTGGGGGTGGTCCGTGGAGATGCGCGCGCCCCGAGAGCGTAGGAAGGTCTGGACCAATCGTCAAGAGGTCCAGACCAACGTTGCCGTGAGCCGCTAGACCCCCAACTCCTGGGCCAGTACGGCCGCTTGCACCCGGCTCCGCAGCTCCAGCTTCCCCAGCACCTTGCTGACGTGTGTCTTCACCGTCGCCTCCGCCATGTCCAGCCGTACCGCGATCTCCGCGTTCGACAGCCCCTGGCCGAGCGTCGAGAGCACCTCCCGCTCCCGGGGCGTCAGCGCGTCGAGCACGGCGGGATCGGTCCCCGACGGGACCCGCGCCGGACGGCCCGCCGCCGCGAACTCCGCGATCAGCCGCCGGGTCACCGCCGGCGCGATCAGCCCCTCGCCGCGCGCCACCGTCCGTACCGCCTCGATCAGCTCCCTGGCGTCCGCGTTCTTGAGCAGGAAACCGGCCGCGCCCGCCCGCAGCGCCCCGAAGACGTACTCGTCCAGATCGAAGGTGGTCAGCACGAGGACGTCCGCGAGACCCTCCGCGACCACGATCCCGGTCGCCGTCACCCCGTCCATCCGGGGCATCTGCACATCCATCAGGACCAGGTCCGGACGCAGTTCGCGGGCCAGCTCCACCGCCCGCTCACCGTCCGCCGCCTCCCCGACCACCTCGATGTCCGGCGCGCTCCCCAGGATGAGCACCAGCCCCGCCCGTACCGCGGACTGGTCCTCCGCCACCACCACCCGCACCGTCATGCCCGCTCCTCGTCGCTCGGGGCCACGGGCAGCTCCGCCCGGACCCGCCATCGTTTCCGTCCCCCGCCGTCCGTGACGGGACCCGCCTCGAACACCCCGTCGAGCAGGGCCACCCGCTCCCGCATCCCCACCAGACCGGCCCCCGAGCCGGGGGCCGTCGGACCCGGGCGCTCCCCGTACGGACTCGTCACCTCGACGGTCAGTGCTCCCGGCTCCCGGGCGAGCCGCACCCGGACCTCGCCGGGCGCCGCGTGCTTGAGCGCGTTCGTCAGGGACTCCTGCACGATCCGGTACGCCGCCAGTTCCACCGGCGCCGGAAGGCCCGCGCCGGTCTCCCGGGTGTCGTCGAGGAGCAGGACGAGTCCGCTCGGCCGGGCGTTCGCCCGTGCCTGGTCGACCAGCGCGTCCAGACCGGCGAGGGTGGGCGCGGCGGCCGGCTCCGTGTCGCCGCTGCTGTCCCGGAGGAGTCCGATCAGCCGCCGCATCTCCGACAGGCCCGCCACGCTGTTCTCCCGGATCACGGTCAGCGCCTGCCGGGTGGTGGCCGGTTCGTCGAGGGAGAGCGCGGCCGTGGAGTGGATGGCGATGGCGGAGAGGTGGTTCGCGACCATGTCGTGCAGCTCGCGCGCCATCCGGGCCCGCTCGGCCACCACCGCCTGGACCCGGTCCATCTCGGCGAGCAGCGCGGTCTGTTCGGCCCGCAGCCGGGCGGCCTCGGCGGCCTCCCGGTGGTTGCGGACGATGGCGCCGGTCATGGCGGGCAGGAACGAGACCATGCCCGTGATCACCCCGACGAGCAGGGCCACCGCGTTCTGCCACCAGACGAGGAAGCCGATCGTCACCGCGATCGTGATCAGCCCGGTCGTGTAGGGGACGCGGCGGGCCTGGGCGGGCGGTCCGTACACCACGGCGGCGTAGACGATGTCCGTGAACATCAGGACGGTGGCCAGGTTCCCGTTGGTGAACTGGTCCGCGACGACCGCGAGCGTGCCCACGGTCAGCGCGGTCCGCGGCGTCGTCCGGCGTCCGGCCTCGCAGGCGCTCATCACCGCGAGCGGCACCAGCGCCGCCCATCGCTGGTCGAAGACGCGGTCGCCGGTCGTGTACAGCCCGAAGGACCACAGGAGCACCCCGACGGCGAGCCCCGAGAGGGCGATGAGCAGATCGACGGGGTGCGGGCGGGGGAGCGTCTTCGGGCGGGGGGTCGTCACCGGGCGGGGGAGCGTCACGTTCTCATCCAACACGCCCCGACGTGCCCGGACCTCCTCGTCCGGGCCGATCCGCGCCTCCGTCGAAGGATGTAGGCGTACGTCGTCACCGCCGACGACGAAACCGGGCCGGTGCCACGGGACGCTGGAGGGGAACCGAGAGGGGAACGCCGTGATCGTCACGCTGATCGTCGTCTGCGAGGTCGGCTTCTGGGTCCTGCTGGCCGCCGGCCTCGCCACCCGCTACCTGCTGAAGAGGCCCCGGGCGGGTATGGCCCTGCTGCTGTGCGAACCGCTCCTGGAGATCGTTCTCCTCGTCGCCACCGCGATCGACCTCAAGAACGGTGCCGACCCCAGCTGGGAGCACGGCCTCGCCGCCCTCTACATCGGCTACACCGTCGGCCACGGCCACCGCACCGTGAAGTGGCTCGACGGGCACGCGGCCCACCGCCTCGGCGGGGCGCCGCCGCCCGCGAAGCCGCCGCGGTACGGCATGGCCCGGGCCCGCCACGAGGGCGCGGTCTGGCTCGGCAGCCTGGTCGCCGCGGCCGTCGCCTCCGCGCTGCTGCTCCTGGCCGCCTGGTACGTCGGCGACGACGGGAACACGGACGGTCTGTACGACTGGATCTTCGTCGCCTGGCGGGCGGCGGGCATCCACGGCCTGATCGCGCTCAGCTACGCGATCTGGCCGAAGAAGGCCCCGGCCGGCGAGCGGACCGCCGAGCCGCCCGGGCGGCAGGCGTCAGCGGTCCCCGCCCGGGACCCAGAGCACGTCCCCGACCTCCTTGTTCGCCGTCCGGGCAAGGATGAAGAGCAGGTCTGAGAGGCGGTTGAGGTACGTGGCGGTCAGGGCGTTCATCGTCTCGCCGTGCACCTCCAGGGCCGCCCAGGTGGAGCGCTCCGCCCGCCGGACCACCGTGCACGCCTGGTGCAGCAGGGCCGCGCCGGGCGTGCCGCCCGGCAGGATGAACGAGCGCAGCTTGTCGAGCTCCTCCAGGAAGCGGTCGCAGTCCGCCTCCAGCTTGTCGACGTAACCCTGCTCGACCCGCAGCGGCGGGTACTTCGGGTCCTCCACCACCGGGGTGCAGAGGTCCGCGCCGACGTCGAACAGGTCGTTCTGGACGCGGACGAGGACCTTGACGACCTCCTCGTCGAGCTGCCCGAGGGCGACGGCGGTGCCGATGGCGGCGTTCGCCTCGTTGGCGTCGGCGTACGCCGAGATCCGCAGATCCGTCTTGGCGGTCCGGCTCATGTCGCCGAGGGCGGTGGTGCCCTGGTCGCCGGTACGGGTGTAGATGCGCGTCAGATTGACCATGGGCCCAGCCTAGTTACGCACCGGCGCTCCGGAACGTGCGTGTGCCGACCGTCACGGCGAGCGCCGTCAGTCCGAGGGCGACGAGCACCCCGTACAGCATGGCCGGGGTCGTGTAGTGGCCGATGTACGCCTCCCGGACCGCGTCCACCAGATAGCGGAACGGCATCAGGTGCGAGACCACGTCGAGCCAGCCGGGGGCGAGGGCCATCGGCAGCATCAGCCCGGAGAGCAGCATCGACGGCATCGCGAGCGTGTTGATCGCGGGGCCGAACTCCTGCGGGGTGCGCAGCTTCAGGGCGAGCGCGTACGAGAGCGAGGCGAGCGCGGCGGAGAGCAGGGCCACGAAGCCGAAGCCCAGGAGGATTCCGCCGACCGGGGCCCGCAGGCCCATCGGGATCGCCACCAGGACGAGCAGGACCGCCTGGAAGACGAAGAGCGCGGCGTCCCGCAGGACCCGGCCGAGCAGCAGGGCGAGCCGGCTCACCGGGGTGACCCGCATCCGGTCGAAGACGCCCCAGTTCTTCTCCATGATGATCGAGAAGCCGGCGAACGAGGCGCCGAAGAGGCCGAGCTGGAGCAGCAGGCCGGGGACGAGGACCTGCCAGGAGTCGCCCTCGCGGCCCAGCGGGAGGCCGGTGAGCAGCGGTCCGAAGAAGAACAGGTAGAGCAGCGGCATCAGGGCGCCGAAGAAGATCTGGAACGGGGAGCGCAGGGTCTGGCGGGCGTAGCGCCCGAAGAGCAGTGCGGTGTCGTGGAGCAGCATCACGGATCTCCTAGACGGCTACGGGCGTGGCGTCGACGGGGGCGGGGCCGCGGCCGGTGACGGCGAGGAAGGCCTCCTGGAGGGTGCTCACGCCGTGCGCGGCCTTGAGCCCCGCGGGGCTGTCCTCGGCGACGACCGTGCCCTCGTCCACGATGACGAGCCGGTCGGCGAGGGCGTCGGCCTCGTCGAGGTAGTGGGTGGTGAGGACGACGGTGGTGCCGTGCTCGTCGCGCATCCGCCGCACCAGGGCCCACAGGTCGGCGCGGCTGCCGGGGTCGAGGCCGGTCGTCGGCTCGTCGAGGAAGAGGACCTCGGGGCGGTGGGTGAGTCCCATCGCGAGGTCGAGCCGGCGGCGCTGGCCGCCGGAGAGCGCGGGGGTCCTCCGGTCGAGGAGCGCGGTGAGGCCGAGGTCGGCCGCGAGCTCCTCGGTGCGCGCGTGGGCGCGCGCCCGGTCCAGGCCGTAGAGCCTGCCCTGCATGACGAGTTCGGAGCGGACGGTCTCCTGGGGGTCGAGGCCGCCGGACTGGGCGACGTACCCGATGCGCCGGCGGACGGCGGCGGGGTCCCGTACGAGGTCGTGGCCGGCGACGGTGGCGGCGCCACCGGTGGGCGGGAGGAGTGTGGTGAGCATCCGGAGGGTGGTCGTCTTGCCGGCGCCGTTGGGGCCGAGGAGGGCGAGGATCTCGCCCGGCCGGACGGTGAGGTCGATCCCGCGGACGGCCTCCACGGGGCCGTTCTTCGTGAGGAAGGTCCGGGCGAGCCCGGCCGTGCTGATGAGGGGCATGGCGAACAGAAAAACAGAGTCACTGAAATTTTGCAACGTCCCCAAAATTTCAGGGGCACCGAAATTTCAGGGAGCCTAGGATGAGGGCATGGCCGAGGGACTCAGGGAACGCAAGAAGCGCGAGACGAAGCAGCGGATCTCGGACATCGCGACCGGGCTCTTCCTGGAGCACGGCTTCGTGGCCGTGACCGTCGCGGACGTCGCCGAGGCGGCGGACGTCTCCGTCAACACCGTCTACAACTACTTCCCGGCCAAGGAGGACCTCTTCCTCGACCGGATGGACGGCGTCACCCAGCGCCTCGCCCGGATGATCCGCGGCCGCGACCGGGGCGAGTCCGCCGCACAGGCCGTCCTGCGCGAACTGCGCCAGGACATCGGGGCGGTGTCACCCGCGTACGGGCTCATGGACGGCTTCGACGCCTTCATGAACGTCATCGAGCACGCCCCCACCCTCAAGGCCCGGCTCTTCCACGTCCAGCAGCAGGTCCACGACGCCGTCGTCGCCACGCTCCGCGAGGAGACCGGCGCGCCCGCCGAGGACCCGCTGCCGCTGCTCGTCGGCGGGCAGCTCGCCTGGATCGAGAGCACCGTCGTCGCCTACATCACCCGCGAGATGACCGAGGGAGGCAGGGCGACCACCGTCTCCCGCGAGGCCCTCGTGCTCCTCGACGAGATCGAGGAGCTGCTCGGCGAGAGGGTCCTCGGCTACGCCGTACGGGAGGGCTGACGCCGGGCCACCGCCGCGAGCGCGTGGGCCGCGCGGACCGCGTCCGCCTCCGTGGTGAAACGGCCGAACGAGATCCGGACGCTGCCCCGGACGCGCTCGGGCGACAGGCCGATCGCGCCCAGCACGTGCGAGGGCTCCTGGGCCGAGCTGTTGCACGCCGACCCCGTCGAGACGGCCACGTCGGCGACCTCCAGGAGCAGCTGCTGCGCGTCCACGTCCGGGAACGACAGGTTCACGGCGTGCGGCAGGAAGCCCGGCCCCGTACGGCTGTTGAGGGCGTACGGGACGAGGTCCGCGAGTTCCGCGAGGAACAGCTCCCGCAGCGCCGCGAGCCGGAGCGCCTCCGCCTCCCGGCACGCCGCCAGCACCCCCACGGCCGTGCCGAGGCCGATGACCGCCGCCGTGTTGAGGGTGCCCGCGCGCAGCCCCCGCTCCTGCCCGCCGCCGTGCAGCTGCGGCACCAGCGGCGCCCGGTCCGAGAGCCGGTTCGACACGTACAGCACGCCGACGCCCTTCGGGCCGTAGATCTTGTGCCCGGAGAAGGTCAGCAGGTCGACCCCGAGCTCCCGTACGTCCACCGGCAGCGAACCCACCCCCTGGGTCGCGTCGCAGTGCAGCGGGACGCCCGCCGCCCGGGTGAGCGCCGCGACGGCGGCGACCGGCTGGACGGTGGCGATCTCGTTGTTGGCGAGCATCACCGAGACGAGCGCGGTCTCCGGCCGCAGCGCCGCCGCCACCCGGGCGGGATCGACCCGGCCCTCGCCGTCGACGGGCAGCACCGTCACCTCGTGCCCCGCCTCCCGCAGCGAACGACAGGTGTCGAGCACGGACTTGTGCTCCACCGCCGTCGTCACCACATGGCGGGGCGCGCCCGGCCGGACGACCCCCTTGATCGCGAGGTTGTTGCCCTCGGTCGCCCCGGAGGTGAAACAGATCTCGCTGCGCCCGGCCCCGATGAACCGGGCGACGGCCCCGCGCGCCCGCTCGACCTCGCGGAAGGCTCGGATGCCGGCGGCGTGCGGGCTGGACGGGTTGGCGTAGCACTGGGTGGCGGCGAAGCTCATCGCCTCCACGACCGCCGGGTCCGTCGGCGTGGTGGCCTGGTGGTCGAGATAGATCGTGGACATGCCGGTCCTCTCCCTCTTCCGCTGTGACGGTGGATCGGAAAGCGTCGGTCGGGACGCGCTGGTCAGAAGTCGTACGCCGTGTAGGTCAGGGCCAGCGGCTCGGCGCAGGTCGCGTCGGCGAAGACCAGCACGATCTCCTCCTCGGGCGAGCCCTGGGTGCGCAGATAGATCTCGGCGCCCTTGGTCACCTTGTCCCGGTCGGCGAGCGAGTTGATGTCGACGACGTACCGCAGGGCGCAGTCCGGGAAGGCCCGCAGCCGGGCGAAGTAGCGCGCGAAGTACTCGGCGACGATCAGCGGGCAGCGCGGGACGACGTGGTCGTCCTTCACGACCCCGGCGAGCACCTTCGCGTACTGGCGGGAGCGGAAGACGATCTCGTCCCCCTCGCGGGCGAAGAGCGGGTGCTCCCCGGGCTCGCCCAGCCGCCGCTTCATCGAGCGGGCGGCCCGGTTGCGCAGGTTCCGCTCGCGGGTGACGGAGAAGGAGATGCCGGCCTCGGCGGCCGAGGCGTTCAGCGGGGTGAGGTCGGTCTCGGCGGAGCCGGCGGCCGGCAGCGTGCAGACGTCGGTGGAACAGGACATCCCGAGGTCGTTGACGATGACGTCGTAGAGCACCTTGTTGCCCCGGTGCAGCCGCCGCGCGACCGCGCCGGTCTCCTGGGCCAGGGCGAAGGAGTTGAGCGAGAAGGCGCCGATGCCGGCGGCCGTGTCGAAGTAGCCGCCCGCGACGAGGACCGCCGAGCGGGAGGTGGTGGAGACGGTCTCCAGGAGGGACGCCACCCGGGGCGAGGGGGCCGGGCGGTGCCGGGAGGGGGACAGGCTGGTCATGTGTGCACTCCGTTCTTCCGGGACGGGGATCGATCGGACGGTGCGGGGGAGGGGGTGCTCCGGGCGGTGGGCGGGGCCGGTGACGGGCCGGGCGGTACGGGGGAGGGCTCGGGGGCCTCCGCCGCGCCGCGTCCCGTGCCGACGGCCGCGCCCACCACGCAGAGCACCGCCGCCCACTGGAACCAGGAGAGCCGCTCGCCGAGCAGGGCCAGGCCCACCAGGGCGGCGATGACCGGCTCCACCGTCGACAGGACGGCGAAGACCCGCGGCGGCAGCCTGCGCAGCGCGGCGAACTCCAGCGAGAACGGGACCACGGTGGTCAGGACGGCCACCGCGAGCGCCGCCGCCAGCACCCCCGGCGTCAGCAGGACGCCGGGGGAGGGCAGTCCGAGGGCGGGTGCGGCCGGCAGGGCGAGGACGGCGGCGACCGTGAGGCCGAGGGCCAGTCCGGAGCCGCCGGGGACGGCCCTGCCCACCCGGGCGCCGAGCAGGATGTAGCCGGTGAGCGCCGCTCCCGTGAGCAGGCTCGCGGCCAGGCCGACCGGGTCGTCCATGCCCTTGGTGCCGCCGAGGACGAGCAGTCCGGCGCCCGCGAGGGCCACCCAGACCCGGTCGAGCGCCCGCCGCGAGGTGAGCGCGGCGAGCAGCAGCGGTCCGCTGAACTCCAGCGTCACCACCACCCCGAGCGGGAGCCGTGAGGTCGCCTCGTAGAAGGAGAACTGCATCACGGCGAAGACGGCGCCGTAGGGCAGGAGGAGCCGCCAGTGGGTGCGCAGGAGGCGGGGCGCGGGCCGGGAGACCAGCAGGAGCAGGGCGGCGGCGATGACCAGCCGCAGCAGCGTCGCGCCGGTCGGTCCGGTCTGCTCGAAGAGGCGCTTGGCGAAGGCGGAGCCGAACTGGAGGCTGATCATGCCGGTCAGCAGGAGCAGCGGAGCGGGAGCGGTCCCCAGGGTGTACGGGCGCACGGCGGCACCTCCTCTCGGGCGGCGGGCACCGGACAAGTGCGCTCGACCATATACCCCCCGAGGGTATGTGGCGACCGTGCGGGTGCCCGAACGGGGTGCCGCGGGTGTGACGTCCGTCAAAGAAGGCGTGACGCGCGTTACTTCACGGTCACATGGCGCCCGGGGACCGCTAATCTCCGCCGGAGAGCCAGAAGTGAACAGGCGTTAAGGGGTGGAACATCGTGGCCAGGAAGCTCGCCGTCATCGGGGCCGGACTCATGGGGTCCGGCATCGCGCAGGTCTCGGCACAGGCGGGCTGGGACGTCGTCCTGCGTGACGTCACCGACGCCGCCCTCACCCGCGGTACGGACGGCATCAAGGCCTCGTACGACCGGTTCGTCGGCAAGGGCAAGCTGGACGCCGCCGACGCCGAGGCCGCCCTCGGCCGCATCACCGCGACCACCGAGCTCGAAGCCGTCGCCGACGCGGACGTGATCGTCGAGGCCGTCTTCGAGAACCTCGACGTCAAGCACGAGATCTTCCGCTCGCTCGACAAGATCGCCAAGGACGGCGCCGTCCTCGCCTCCAACACCTCCGCGATCCCGATCACCAAGATCGCCGCGGTCACCGAGCGCCCCGAGGCCGTCGTCGGCGTCCACTTCTTCTCGCCGGTGCCGATGATGCAGCTCGTCGAGCTGGTCCGCGGCTACAAGACCAGCGACGAGACCCTCGCCACCGCCCGCGCGTTCGCCGAGTCCGTCGGCAAGACCTGCATCGTCGTCAACCGCGACGTCGCCGGCTTCGTCACCACCCGGCTCATCTCCGCCCTCGTCGTCGAGGCCGCCAAGCTCCACGAGTCGGGCGTCGCCACCGCCGAGGACATCGACATCGCCTGCAAGCTCGGCTTCGGCCACGCCATGGGCCCGCTCGCCACCGCCGACCTCACCGGCATCGACATCCTGGTGAACGCCGCCAACAACATCTACACCGAGTCCCAGGACGAGAAGTTCGCACCGCCGGAGCTGATGCGCCGGATGGTGGACGCGGGTGACATCGGCCGCAAGAGCGGGCAGGGCTTCTACAAGTACTGAGCCGTACCCGCCACCCCGCCTCACCCCGTGGGGTGAATTTCGGTACCGGTTCGCTGACAAGGCGCAACGCTTCTGCTGTCGAGGCAGTCAGTCGTTGTGAAGACGGAGCACTCTCGGGGAGCGCATATGCACATCAGGGGCGACCACGTCGAGCTGGTCGTCGGGGGCCGCCTCGACGTCCGCAGCGCGGCGGACGCCCGTACGGTCCTGCACTCGGCCGTCGACGACGGAGTCGGCGACCTGGTGCTCGACCTGACCGGACTGGACTCCTGGGACGCCACCGGACTCGGCGTCATCATGGGCGCCCACCGGCGGGCGGGCCGCTGCGGCCGCCGCCTCGTCCTGCGCGGAGTGCCGCCCCAGATGCAGCGCCTGCTCGTCGCCACCAAGCTCCACCGCATCCTCGCCATCGAGGGCGGCCTCGCACTGGAGTCCCTGCCCCGCGTGTGAGGCCCGCACCCGTGTGAAGCAGCTGTGCGAAACAGGCGTCACGCTCAATCCTCACAAGACCGTGACGTCTTGGTCTCGGGAGCACCCCGGCTGTTCCCGGGCGTCTGACCACGGTCTAGGGTTCGGTCGCCTGCACATTGACGGAACCACCCGGCGGGCACCGGACACCGCTTCTTGGGGGCTTGGACCATGGACCCGATCAACCCTGGGTCGGAGGAGTACGGTCACGACGCCGAGGGGGAGGCCCGCCAGGACCGCGGCGTGCCAGGACCCGCGCCCGCCGCCGCACCCGCACCCGCGCGGGCCCGCGTCGTCCGGCTCGTCTCCGGCGACCTGCTCGTCACCGTCAACCCCGTCGACGGCAGCGAGATCGAGGCCTGCCCGCCCGGCCGCGAACCGGCCGCCCCCCGCCCCCGTACCCCCGAGGAACGCGCCGAGGCCGCCCGCGCCGCGGCCCCGCCCGTCCCGCCCGGCCCCGCCGCGCCCCCGCTGCCCCTGCTCGAACGCCAGGAGCAGCGCGACCGGCTCGCCGGCATCCTCGGCCGCGGCCGCTCCGCCCGGCTGACCGGCCCTGCGGGCTCCGGCCGCACCGCCCTCCTCGACGCCGTCGCCGCCGACTGCGCGGGCCTCGCGCCCGACGGGGTCATCCGGCTCTCCGGACACCACCGCACCGCCCTCGAACTCCTCCGCGAGCTGTTCACCGCCGTCCGGTACGCCCCGGACCACCGGCCCGACCGCGCCGACCTCCTCGACCTGCTCGGCGACATCGGCGCCGTCGTCGTCGTCGACGACCTGGAGTTCGGCGGCGCCGCCCTCGACGAACTCCTCGCCGCCGCCCCCGAATGCGCCTTCCTCCTCGCCGCGGGACCCGACACCCCGGCCCCCTCCGCCGACGCGCACATCGAGGAGATCCAGCTCGCCGGCCTCGGCCGCGGCGCCGCCCTCAAGCTCCTGGAGAGCGCCGTCGGCCGCACCCTCACCGACGAGGAGGCCAACTGGGCGGGCGACCTGTGGTTCGAGTCCGAGGGACTGCCGCTGCGCTTCGTCCAGGCCGGGGCGCTGCTCCGCCAGCGCGACCGGCTGCGCGTCACCCCGGCCGAGTTCGACGCCTTCGGCGCCCTCGAAGAGGCCTTCGGGCCCACCGACCCCGAGGCGGCCGCCGCCGTCGCCGCCGCGGCCTTCGACGGACTCGACGACCCCGACGTCGAACTGCGCGAGATACCCCTGCCGAGCCTCGGCGAGGGCGCCGCCCCCGCCGCCCTGCTCGCCTCCCGCCTCAGCCGCTCCGCCCAGACCGCCCTCCGCTTCGCCGTCGCCCTCGGCGGCGAGGTGCCGCACCAGGCCCACCTGCCGGCGCTCGTCGGCGACACCCACGCCGACGCCGCCCTCGGCGAACTCATGGCCTGCGGCCTGCTCTCCCCGGTCGGCCCCCGCTACCGGCTCGCCGACGGGGTCCTCACCCAGCTCCTCGCCCAGGGGTACGAGCCCGAGGCCGCCGCCCGCGCCCACACCGCGGCCCAGCACTACGCCTGGTGGGCCGCCCACCCCTCCGTCACCCCGGAGCGGGCCGCCGCCGAGTCCGACGCCCTCCTCGCCGCCCTGTCCGTCCTCGTCGCGGGCCCCGGCACGGGCGTGCCGGCGGCCGAGACGGACGCCGAGGTCACCGCCGAGCACCGCGCCACCGCCGTCCTCCTCGCCCGCGCCGCCGCCCCCGCCTTCGCCGCCGGACTCCACTGGGGCGCCTGGGAGCGGGCCCTGCGCGCGGGCCAGGAGGCCGCCCGGCTCACCGGCGAGGTCGCCGAGGAGGCGTACTTCCACCACGAGCTGGGTGTCCTCGCGCTCTGCGCGGGCAACCTGGAGCGGGCCCGCGCCGAACTGGAGGCCTCCATCGGGATGCGCGGGGTGCTCGCCGACAAGCGCGGCACCGTCGCCGGCCGCCGGGCGCTCGCCCTCGTCGCCGACCTCTCCGGCGAGCACACGGGCCCGGTCCGCGCCGAGGAGCCCTTCTCCCCGCCGCGCGGCACCCCCGCCCTGCGCGGCCCGGCCGCCGGCCCCGGCCCCGCCGCCGTCACGGCCCCGCTGCCCGGCGGGCCCGTACGACCGGCCCCGCTCCCCGCGGGCACCGGACGGACGCCGGCACCCACCCCGGTCCCGGCCTTCCCCGACTTCGCCGACGAGGGCCCCACCTTCCTCACCCGCTCCGACTCCGGCCGCAAGGACGAGGGAACGGGCAGGGGAGCGGCCAAGGGCGGCATCCTCAAGGGCGGCCTGCTCGGCGCCCGCCGCAACCTGGCCGCCGTCGGCGCGGGCGCGCTCCTCGTCGCCGTCCTCGGCACCGTCGTGACGCTCGGCGCCACCTCCGGCAACGGCGACGATCCGGCCACCAACCACGTCACCACCGACAGCTCGGCCACCGAGGGCGCCCCCGACGACGGCGAGGGCACCGACGAGGTGCCGGCCGAGGGCGAGGAGGGCGACCCGGGCGAGACGGGGAAGCCCACCGGTTCGGACTCCCCGAGCCCGTCCGCCTCCGGCAGCGCCTCCCCGACGGACCCGACGGGTTCCGGCAGCCCGTCCTCCGGCACCCCGTCGACCTCGGACAGCCCGACGAACACGACGGCGCCCGCGACGACCACGGCGCCGCCGACGAGCCCGAACACGACGACCCGGCCGCCGCGCCCGACGTCCAGTTCACCGAAGCCGACGACCAGCTCGCCGAAGCCGACGACCTCGTCACCGACGACCTCGCCGGAGCCGAGCACCACCCCGCCGACGACCACGACCGCCCCTCCGGCGACGGAGGAGAACAGCCCCAGCAACTCCGCCTCCTCGTCCCTCGGCGGCCCGCCCGCCGACTCGGAGACGCCCGCCTGACGGAGGTACGGGGGCCTACCGCCGTACGGAGAACGGGGACGGCCCCGGGCGCGTCCACCGCACCCGGGGCCGTCCCCGTACCTCCGCCGCCGCCGTCAGAACAGCCGCAGCTTGTCGTCCTCGATGCCGCGCATCGCGTCGTAGTCCAGGACCAGGCAGTCGATGCCGCGGTCCGTGGCCAGCACCCGCGCCTGCGGCTTGATCTCCTGCGCCGCGAAGACGCCCTTCACCGGCGCGAGGTGCGGATCGCGGTTGAGCAGCTCCAGGTAGCGGGTCAGCTGCTCGACGCCGTCGATGTCGCCGCGCCGCTTCAGCTCGACCGCGACCGTCCCGCCGTCCGCGTCCCGGCAGAGGATGTCGACCGGGCCGATCGCCGTCATGTACTCGCGGCGGATCAGGGTGTACCCCTCGCCCAGGGTGTCGATGCGGTCCGCCAGCAGCTCCTGGAGGTGCGCCTCGACGCCGTCCTTGATGAGGCCCGGGTCCACACCCAGCTCGTGCGAGGAGTCGTGGAGGATCTCCTCCATCGTGATGATCAGTTTCTCGCCCGCTTTGTTGATCACGGTCCAGACGCCGGCCTCACCGTCGACACCTTCCTTGAGGGTGCACGGCGGCGACATCCAGTTGAGCGGTTTGTACGCCCGGTCGTCCGCGTGGATGGAGACGCTGCCGTCTGCCTTGATCAGGATCAGACGGGGCGCGGAGGGCAGGTGGGCCGTGAGCCGGCCCGCGTAGTCCACGGAGCAACGGGCAATGACGAGACGCATGGTCCGCAACGCTACAAGACGGGCGCTCTTCCGCGCGATTCGGGCACCGGCCCGAGGCCGCCCTGCAGTGGTCCTGAGCCGAACACCCGTCGGTTATCAGCCGGTTGTGTTCCCAATCTCCTGGTGCGGGCAGGACTGCGCGCTTACCGTGGAAGCTGGAGGTCGTCGTCCGTGCACGCTGCGTGGCGTACGGCCGGCCTTCGTCCCTGCCCGCAAGGCCCCGTCCGCGGGGTCGCGAGAGGAGAACCCATGTCGCTCGACGTCTCACCGGCGCTGTTGGAACAGGCCGAGCGAGGCGAGGTCGACGAAGCCGACTTCGTCGACTGCGTCCGGACCTCCCTGCCCTACGCATGGGAGATGATCAGTTCTCTGGTGGCCCAGCTGAAGGTCGACGGCGGAGAGTTCGCCGACAACCAGACGCCGCCGCCGAATGAGCAGGCACGTGGTCAGCTGCTGCGCGCGCTCGCGAGCGATGCCATTCGTGGTGCGCTGCAGCGGCACTTCGGGGTGCGTCTCGCATTCCAGAACTGTCACCGGGTGGCGGTGTTCCCGCTGGACCCGTCGGTGGACGAGCGGCTCGCCCGCTTCACGTCCGTACGGGGGCAGCTGCTGAACCAGTCGCCGGAACTGCGCGACTGCTGAGACATGGTGCTGCCGCTCCGTATCGCGGGAGGACGCGATCGATGCGAGCCGACGCGCATCGGCGCCGACAGGTGCGGAGCGGCAGCACAGTCCCGGCCGGGAGCGAGCCGGGACCGGCCGCGGAAGCGGCCCCGGCGCGAGTACCTCCTACGGCCCCGGCCGATGCGCCCTCACACCAGCAGCGGCAGGACCTCCGCGCCCAGCCGCCGGACGTTCTCCTCGGTCGCCGCGAGGTCGCCCGAGCCCTCCGCGAGCAGCGCGAACCGCGTGATGCCCGTCCGCTCCGCCGTCGCCGCGAGCCGGTCCGCCGCCCGCCGGGGCGTGCCCACCGGATGCAGACCGCACAGCAGCTCCGTGTACGCCACGGGGTCCCGCATCGACCGGTGCCGGCCGTCGACCGTCACATGCGCGTCCAGGCCCTGCTTCAGCCAGCCCGGCATCGCCTTCACCAGCGCCTCGGCCGCGTCCGCGCCCCGGTCGGCGAGCTGCGCCACCCCCGCCGAGACGTGCTGGGCGCCGATCCGGGCGATCTCGTCCGGGTCCCGTCCGGCCTCCCGCGCGCAGCGCGCCCAGGCCCCGACCATCTCGGCCTTCTCCTCGTCGCCGCAGTGCATGCCGAGCAGCATCGGCAGCCCGCGCTCCGCGGCGAGCCGCACGCTCTTCGGCGAGGTGCAGGCCACCACGACCTCGGGTGCCGGATCGCCGCCGATCAGCTCGTCGGGGCGGGGCACGACCGGGACCTCACGGAAGGCGAATCGTTCTCCCTCGGCGCCCACGCGCGGCTCGGTGAGCCAGCGCAGCAGCAGGTCGAGTGCCTCGGGGAACCCCTTCTCGTACGCGCCGAGGCCCGCGCCGAACACCTCCAGGTCCACCCACGGCCCGCCCCGGCCCACCCCGAGGGTGAACCGGCCGCCCGAGGTGAGGTGCAGCAGCGCCGCCTGCTCGCCGAGGGCGACCGGGTGGACGGACGGCAGCACGCTCACCGCCGTGCCCACCCGCAGCCGCCGGGTGCGGCCGAGGATCAGCGCGGCCAGGGTGACGGCCGACGGACAGACCCCGTACGGAACGAAGTGGTGCTCGGCCAGCCAGACCGAGTCGAGGCCCGCCTCCTCGGCGACCTCGGCGGTCCGCACCGCCCGGTGCAGGGCCTCCCCCTGCCCCTGGCCCGGGAACTGGGCGGCCAGAACGAACGTACCCACGCGCATCGCTTCTGCCTCCTTGCGGCCGACGCGTATCTCCCCCCGCACTGGCAACAACGTCTGACACGTGCCAAAGGCAACGGCCGTTCATGAAGTTCTTGCGATTTTCGGCTAAGCCGTCCCGGGCGGGGCCCGGGGCACCGCGTCGCGGCCCGTAGGCTTGAACGAACGGTCCGTGTTCCCAGACCCCCGTGAGGTGTGCCCGTGTCCCCGCGCCACAACCGTTCCCGAGGCGGCGAGAAGCCCGAACAGCAGGGTGACGACGGCGACCGGTACGGCGGCGCCCAGCGCAGCGAGACCTGGCAGGGCGAGGAGTGGTACGTCCGCCTCGTCGCCGGGGCGAGCGCGCCCGGCAAGCGCTACCGCTGCCCCGGTTGCGACCAGGAGATCCCCGGCGGCGCCCCGCACGTGGTCGCCTGGCCGGAGTACGGCGGCGTCGACGACCGGCGCCACTGGCACAAGGCCTGCTGGAACGCGAAGGACCGCCGCACCAGCAGGGTGCAGCGGTCCCGCAACGCGCCGAGGTACTGAGCCGCGGGGCCCGGGGGCACCGCGGCCGTACGACCCGGGTCCTACACGTCCCGGCTGTTCATCAGGGCGTACGCGCCGGCCAGCGCGGCCGCCGCGACGCCCGTCATGATCAGCAGCGGCTCCCAGCCCGCCGGGCCGCTGTCCCCGAACGGGGGAGTGTCGCTGTACAGCGCGATCATCTGCGAGGGGATCGCGTAGGTGAAGAGGAACTCCTGCACCGACCGCAGCGTCTCGTTGAACATGAACAGCGCCGCCACCAGCGGCAGCAGCAGCAGGCCGATCATCACCGTGATCGCGCCGGCCGAGTGCCGGATGACCGTGCCGAGCGCCAGCGAGAGCAGCCCCAGCACCGCCAGGTAGCCGCCCGCGCCGACCGTCGCCCGCAGCCACTCGGAACCCGTCGGCTCGGCCGCCCCGTCCACGAGGGCGACCTGCGTGACCGCCACCAGGGTGGCGACCGCGGTGGTGACCGTGAAGACCAGCAGGAAGAAGACGATCGCCTTCGCCGTGAGCACCCGCGCCCGGCTCGGGCAGGCCGTCAGGGTCGTACGGATCATGCCGGTGCCGTACTCGGAGGCGATCGTCAGCACCCCGAGGGTGATCACACAGATCGAGGCCGGCAGCATCCCGAAGAAGCCGAAGGTGAGCGCCGACTCGTCGCCCATCGACTCCCCGGAGTTCGCCGCGATGGCCGCGACACCCATGCCGATGGCCAGCATCAGCAGGACCATGACCCCGAGCGTCCACAGCGTCGAGCGCACCGAGCGGATCTTCGTCCACTCGGAGGCGAGGGCGTCACCGAGGTGTGCCCTGCGGACCGGGATGGGGGAGACGTAGGTGTACGGCGCCGGGGCGTGGTGCGGTGCGGGGGCGGTCATCGGGCGTCCTTGGGGGTGTCGCTCGGCTGAGAGGGGCTCGGCTGCGGGGCGCCCGGCGGCACGGCGGCCGGAGGCGCGTACGGGGCGGGCGCCTGGCCGGGCGCACCCGCGTACGGGTTCTGTCCGGGCGGCGGCGGGGCGTACCAGCCCTGCTGCGGCACGTCCTGCACCACCGGCTGCTGCTGCGGCGGCATCCCGTACCCCGGGTGGCCGGGCTGCAGCGGCGGCTGGAGGTGCGCGAGCCGGTCGTCGGTCGAGCGGTAGTCCACCGCGCCCTGGGTCATGCGCATGTACGCCTCTTCCAGCGAGGCCTGGTGCGGGGACAGCTCCCAGAGCCGTACGTCCGCGCCGTGCGCCAGGTCGCTGATCCTGGGCAGCGGCAGCCCCGTCACCCGGAGCGCGCCGTCCGGCTCGGAGAGGACCTGGCCGCCGGCCTCCATGAGCGCCGCCGTCAGCTTCTCCCGCTGCGCGGGCTCGGCCTCGGGGGTCCGCACCCGGGCGAAGTCCGCGGAGTTCGCCGAGATGAAGTCGGTGACGCTCATGTCGGCGAGGAGCTGGCCGCGGCCGATCACGATCAGGTGGTCGGCGGTGAGCGCCATCTCGCTCATGAGGTGGCTGGAGACGAAGACGGTGCGGCCCTCGGCGGCCAGCTTCTTCATCAGGTTGCGGACCCAGAGGATGCCCTCGGGGTCCAGACCGTTGACCGGCTCGTCGAAGAGCAGCACCTGCGGGTCGCCCAGGAGCGCCGCCGCGATGCCCAGCCGCTGGCCCATGCCGAGCGAGAAGCCCTTGGAACGCCGCCTGGCCACGTCCTGGAGGCCGACCACACCGAGGACCTCGTCGACGCGCTGCGCCGGGATGCCGGCGAGCTGCGCGAGCGACAGCAGATGGCTGCGCGCGCTCCGCCCGCCGTGCACGGCCTTGGCGTCGAGGAGCGCGCCGACCTGCCGGGGCGCGTTCGGCAGCTGCCGGAAGGGGTGGCCGCCGATCGTCACATGCCCCGCGGTGGGCCGGTCGAGCCCCAGGATCATCCGCATGGTGGTCGACTTGCCGGACCCGTTGGGCCCCAGGAACCCGGTGACGACACCGGGCCTCACCTGGAAGGAAAGGTTGTACACGGCCGTCTTGGCGCCGTAGCGCTTCGTCAGGCCGACTGCCTCGATCATTCTCCAGCCCCATCGACAGGTCGGTCGCATCCATGTCGGGGCGTGGCGGCCGAAGGCCGAAGCCCCCCGTATGAGCTAGGAGCTTATCCAGCCGTTGACGGTTCCGGCGAAGCGGAGACGACCTCCGGGCGGTCTACGGGGGGAACATCAGGGTTGTCCCCCAGGGGATCCGGGAAGAACCGGCCGGGTCACGCGTCCCGCTTCTTCAGCACCAGATAGCCGCCCAGCAGGGACGCCACCACCCACAGCACCATGATGCCGAGGCCGGCCCACGGGCCGTACGGGGCCTTCTCCGAGTTCATGGCCTCCGGGACGACCTGCATGATCTTCGATCCGGCCTGGTCGGGGAAGTAGCGGGCCACCTCCTTCGCCTTCGGCACGGCCGCCAGGATCTGCGAGACCAGGAAGAAGAACGGCATCAGGATGCCGAGCGAGAGCATCGAGGAGCGGAGCATCGCCGCCACGCCCATGGAGAACAGCGCGATCAGGCCCATGTAGAGCCCGCCGCCGATCACCGCCCGCAGCACGTTGTCGTCGCCGATCGAGGCCCGGTGCTCGCCGAGCAGCGCCTGTCCCAGGAAGAAGGAGAGGAAGCTCGTCGCGAGCCCCGTGGCGAACGCCAGCCCGCCCGCCACCGCGACCTTCGAGAAGAGGAAGGTCGCGCGCTGCGGCACGGCGGCCAGGGAGGTGCGGATCATGCCCGAGGAGTACTCGGTCCCCACCACCAGGACGCCGAAGACGACCATCGCCAGCTGCCCCAGGGTCATCCCGAAGAAGCTGACCAGGGTCGGGTCGAAGGTGGCCTGCTCGACCTCGCTGAGGTCCTTGAAGGTGGAGTTGAACACGGCGGACAGTGTCGCGCCGATCGCCACCGTGACGAGGAGGGCGCTCGCCAGCGTCCAGACGGTCGACGACACCGTCCGGATCTTGGTCCACTCGGACCGCAGAACCGCGGATACCGCTGCCATCGTTCAGGCCCCCTGGGAGGTCGTGCCCCACTGGGGGCCGGGCGCCGGTGCGCCGCCGTGTACATCGGTGCCGTGCGCGTGGTACTCCACCGCACCCGCCGTCATCTGCATGAAGGCCTCTTCGAGCGAGGCGCGCTGGGAGCTCAGCTCGTGCAGTACGAGCCCGCTCCCGGCGGCCAGTTCGCCCAGCTTCTCGGTGGTCGCCCCGTCCACTTCGAGGGTGCCGTTGCCCGCCTCGACCGCGACGAAGCCGTTGGCCTGCAGCACGTCCCTGAGCCGTTCCTGCTGCGGGGACCGCAGCCGTACGAAACTCCGGGAATTCTGCTGGATGAAATCCGCCATCGAGGTGTCGGCCAGCAGCTTTCCCTGACCGATCACGATCAGATGATCGGCTGTCAGGGCCATTTCACTCATCAGATGACTGGAAACGAAGATCGTCCGGCCCTCCGCCGCCAGCGCCTTCATCAGATTGCGGATCCAGTGAATTCCCTCGGGGTCCAGACCATTGACGGGTTCGTCGAACATCAGGATCTCGGGATCACCGAGCAGCGCGGACGCGATGCCGAGCCGCTGCCCCATGCCGAGGGAGAAACCCTTCGACTTCTTCCGCGCGACCGGCGTCAGACCCACCAGGTCCAGCACCTCGCTCACCCGGCTCTCCGGGATGCGGTTCGACTGAGCCAGACACAGCAGGTTGTTGTACGCCGAACGGCCGCCGTTCATCGCCTTGGCGTCGAGCAGCGCCCCGATGTACTTCAGCGGCTCCGCGAGCTCCCGGTAGTGCTTCCCGTCGATCCGGACCCTCCCGCTCGTCGGGTTGTCCAGGTCCAGCATCATCCGCATCGTCGTCGACTTGCCCGCCCCGTTCGGCCCGAGGAAGCCGGTGACCACACCAGGACGCACCCGGAAGGAGAGATGGTCGACCGCGGTCTTCGCCCCGTAGCGCTTGGTCAGGCCCTCAAGCTCGATCATGCGTACCAACCTACGGGCGCGCAAAACCCCCCGCCACCGGAATGACGAGGGGTTCGGGGCGACGCTACGCGGTCGTTACCGCTGCGGCGTCAGGGCGACGCCTCAGCGGGACTGCTGGGCCGGGACACCGGCCGCGCGCTCGTCGTCGATCGGCGAGCCGGCCGCCGCCACCGCGGCACCGGTCAGCGTCGCCAGCATCTCGCGGACGTTGGTCAGCTGCGCGTTGATCGAGTCGCGGCGGTTCGTCAGCGCCGCGAGCTCGCGCTCCGACTCCGAACGGATCCGGTCGGCCTTGGCGTTCGCGTCGGCCACGATGTCCTCGGCCTGGCGCTGCGCCGTCTCCACCGTCTGACGGGCCCGGCGCTCCGCGTCCGTACGCAGCTTCTCGGCCTCCAGGCGGAGCTGCTCCGCGCGGTGCTCGATCTCCGCGAGGCGCTTCTCGGCCTTCGCCTGACGCGAGGCCAGGTCCCGCTCCGACTGCTCGCGGCGCTTCGCGAGGTTGGTCTCGAAGTCCGCGGCGGCCTGGGCGGCCTTGGCGCGGGTCTCCTCGAAGAGGGCGTCCGCCTCCTCGCGCTTCGACTGCGCGTCCTTCTGCGCCTCGGCGCGCAGCGTGTTGGCCTCGCCCTGCGCCTTCTCGACGATCCGGACGCCCTCGTCCTCGGCCTTCGCCTTCCGCTCCGACGCGAACGACTCCGCGTCGTTGCGCACCTGCTGGGCGGCCGACTCGGCCAGCTCGCGGTGCTGCTCGGCGGCGCGACGGGCCTCCTCACGCAGGTCCTTCGCCTCCTCCTCGGCGAGCCGGAGGATCTTCTCGACCCGGGCGCCGAGCCCCGCGTACGACGGCTCGGCGTCGGTGACCTGGGCCTGGGCGTTCTGCGTCTCGAGGTGGAGCTCCTCGATCCGCTTCTCCAGGGAGGTGATGCGGGACAGGGCGCTGTCGCGGTCGGACACGAGCTTGGTAATGCGGTCGTCCACCTGACCGCGGTCGTAACCGCGCCGCACGAGCTCGAAGCCGAAGGGGGAGGATGTGTCGCTCATGGGTTTCCTGTCGAATGAGACCGGTGAGGTGTTAGAGGGAATCCTAGGGGCCGAAGCGGCGTGTCATCGAGCGTATGCCCGTTTGATCTGGAGAATGTCCAGCCTTTTGAGTGGCTAGCCGTCCTGGGACTTGCCACCCGAACGAGTGGAACCCGCTGACGCGCCCGCCTTCGCACCCACCGCTCCCGGGGACTTGGGACCGGCCGACGGCGTCTCGAAAGACTCCAACGCCTCCAGTACGTCCTGGACACGGGAGATCTCGGCATTGATGTCCTTGCGGCGCCGCACGAGCACCTCCAGTTCGCGCTGCCCCTCGGCGACCGTCGTCTCCGCTTCGGCCAGCGCCTCCGCCCGGATGCGCTCGGCCTCGGCCTTGATGCCCTCCGCCTCCGCGACGAGCGAGGCCTTCTTCTGCTCGGCCTCCTTGAGGAGAGCCTCGGCCTTCCGCACGGCGGCGATGCGTACCTTGCTCGCCTCCGAACTCGCCTCGGACACCAGCTCCTTGGCCTTCTCCTCCGCCTCGGCGCGCTGCTCCGTCGCGGCCTTCACCAGGTTGTCGACCCGCTCGCCCGCCGTCTTCATCTGCTCGGCGCTCTCGCGGCGCGCCCGCTCGTGCAGGTCCTCGATCTCGCCCTCGATGCGGCCCCGCAGCTCCTCGGCCCGGTCCCTTATGGCCGTCGCGTCGCTGCGCGCCCCGACCAGCAGCTCGTCCGCGTCCGTACGGGCCTTCTCCACCAGCGAGTTGCCCTCGACGGTCGCCTCGGCCACGATCCGCTCGGCCTCCTTACGGGCCGCGCCGACCATCGTGTCGGCCTGCGTCTCGGCCTCGGTGGTCGCGCGCAGCGCCTCCTCCTGGGCCTTGGCGACGAGCTGGTCCGCCTGCTCCGCCGCGTCCGAACGCTTCCGCGCGCCGGCCTCCCGGGCGTCGTCGAGCGTCCGGTCCGCCTCCTCGCGGGCCTCCGCGCGCATCTGCTCGGCGGCCGCCTCGGCCGCCGCGCCGAGCCGCTCCGACTCGGCACGGATCCGCTCCGCGTCCTGCCGCGCGGAGCCCACGGTGGCCTCCGCCTCGGCGCGGGCGTCCGCCGTCACGGCGTCCGCGAGCTCGCCCGCCTCACGGGTGAGCCGCTCGGCCTCCGCCGTCGACTCGCGGGCGATCCGCTCGGCCTCGGCGGTGGCCTCGGCGATGAGGGCGTCGGCCTGCTCGGCGGCGTCGCTGCGGCGCTTGTCGGCGGCCTTGCGGGCCTCGTCGAGGACCTGCTCCCCGTCCGCNGGCCTCGGCGATGAGGGCGTCGGCCTGCTCGGCGGCGTCGCTGCGGCGCTTGTCGGCGGCCTTGCGGGCCTCGTCGAGGACCTGCTCCCCGTCCGCGAGGGCCGCGTTCCGCAGGGCCTGCGCGTGCGCCTCCCCGTCGATCTTGACCTGTTCGGCCTCGGTACGGAGCCGCAGGGCGTCCTGCTCGGTGGTCTCCATCAGCTCGACCGCCTCGGCGGTGAGCCGCTCGGCCTCGGCGGAGGACTCCCGCGCGATCCGCTCCGCCTCGGTGGTGGCCTCGGCGATGAGGGCGTCGGCCTGCTCGGCGGCGTCGCTGCGGCGCTTGTCGGCGGCCTTGCGGGCCTCGTCGAGGACCTGCTCCCCGTCCGNGGCCTCGGCGATGAGGGCGTCGGCCTGCTCGGCGGCGTCGCTGCGGCGCTTGTCGGCGGCCTTGCGGGCCTCGTCGAGGACCTGCTCCCCGTCCGCGACCGCGGCCGCCCGCAGCGCCTCCGCGTGCGCCTCCCCGTCGGCCTTGACCTGTTCGGCCTCGGTACGGAGCCGCAGGGCGTCCTGCTCGGCGGTCTCCATCAGCTCGACCGCCTCGGCGGTGAGCCGCTCGGCCTCGGCGGTCGACTCGCGGGTGACCCGCTCCGCCTCCGTGGTGGCCTCCGCGAGCAGCGCGTCGGCCTGCTCGGCCGCGTCGCTGCGGCGCTTGTCCGCGGCCTTGCGGGCCTCGTCGAGGACCTGCTCCGCCTCGGCGGCGATCCGCTCCGCCTCCGTACGGGCCTCGCCGACCACCGACTCGGCGCGCTCGGCGGCCTCCGAACGGATCCGGTTCGCGTCCTCCCGCGCGTCCGCACGGGTCCGGGCCGCGTCCTGCTCGGCCGAGGCCAGCGAATCCGTCGCCTCGGTCCGCACCCGCTGCGCGTACTCGGCGGTGTCCGCCCGCAGCTTCTCCGCCTCCGCGAGCGCGTCCGTGACGGTCCGCTCGGCCAGCGCCTTCGCGGCCTCCGTCTCCTCCTGCACCCGCGCCCGGATGCGGGCGGCGTCCTCCGACGCCCGCTCCCGCTCCTCGTACGCGTCGGAGCGGACCCGGTCCGCCTCCTCCTGTGCCTCGGACCGCGTCCGCTCGGCCGCGTGCTCGGCGGCGCTGCGCAGCCCGGCGATCTCCTCCTCGGCCTGCTCGCGCAGACCCGCCACCGAGTCCCGGACCTCCTGGGCGGTCTGTTCGGCCGCGGTGACCATCTCGGTCGCCCGCGCGTCCGCCTCCTCCACCAGCCGCTGCGCCTCGGTCTGCGCGTCCTCGACGCGCTTGCGGGCGGCGGCGAGCAGGTCCTCGGACTGCGCGCGGGCGTGCTCGCGCTCCCGGCCGGCCTCGGAACGGGCCGACTCCAGGGTCTCCTCCGCCTCCCGGCGGCGCCGGACGGCCTCCTCCTGCGCGGCGGCCAGCGCCTCGGCGGCCTCGGCGGCGACCCGCTCCGCGGCGGCGGCGGCCTCGCCACGCACCCGGTCGGCGGTCTCCTGGGCCTCGGTCCGCAGCCGCTCGGACTCCTCGGCGGCCTCGGTGCGGAGCCGTACCGCCGCGGTCTCCGCCTCCGTACGCGTGGTCGACGCGTCCGACGCGGCCTCGGCGCGCAGCCGCTCGGCCTCCTGCTCCGCCTGCTCCTGGAGCGTACGGACCCGCTCGGCGGCCTCGGTCCGCAGCCGCTCCGTCTCCTCGGCGGCCTCGCGCCGGATCAGCTCGCCCTCGGCACGCGCGTCGGTGAGCTCCTCCCCGGCGGCCGCGACCTTCGCCTCGGCGTCGGTGTGCAGCCGGGTCAGCTCCTCGGCGGCCTCGGCGCGACGGGCCTCGGCGGCCCGCTCGGCGTCCGCGCGCAGTCCGGCGGCGGCCTCCTCGGCCGCCCCCTTCACCGCGTCGGCCTGCTCCTCGGCCTCGGTTCGCAGCCGCTCGGCCTCGGCGCGGGTGCGCTCCAGGGTCTCCTCGGCCTGGGTCCGGAGCGTCTGGGCGCGCTCCATCGCCTCCGACTTGACCCGCTCGCTCTCGGCGCCGGCCTTGGTCCGCAGCTCGTCGGCGTCGGTACGGGCCTTGGTCAGCAGCTCCTCGGCGGTCCTGGCCGCCTCCTCGATCTGCTGGAGGGCCTCGCGCCGGGCCTCGCCGCGGATCCGCTCGCCCTCGTCGATGGCCTCGGCGCGCAGCTGCTCGGCCTCGCCGCGCAGCCGCCGGGCCTCCTCCTGGAGCTCGACCGTCTTGGCCCGGTACTCCTTGGTGTCGTCCTTCGCCGAGCCCAGCAGCTCGTCGGCCTTGTCCCCGGCCTCGGCGCGCAGCCGGTCGGCCTCGGTCTCGGCCTCGCGGCGGACCCGCTCGGCCTCCTCGGTGGCCTTGCGGGTGGTCTCGCGGGCGTCCTCGGACGCCTTGGTGAGGATCTCCTCGGCGCTGCGGGCGGCCTTGGCGAGCGCGGCGGCGGAGTCCTCGGCGGCGGCCGTGACGGCCTTCTCGGAGGCCTCGGTGACGAGCTTCTCCGCCTCGGCGGTCGCCTCGCGCAGCTTCTCCTCGGCCTCGGCCTTGAGGGCCTCGGCGTCCTTGGTGGCCTCGCCGACGAGGCGGGCGATCTCGGCCTTGGCGGTGCGGGTGCGCTGCTCGTTGACCGACTCGGCGTTCGCGAGCTGCTTGGCGGCGGAGTCCTTGGCCTCGGTGAGGGCCTTCTCGGCCTCGGCGCGGGCGACCCGCAGCTTCTCCTCGGCCTCCTGCATGCGCTGCTCGGCGGCGCGGGACAGCTCGGTGGCCTGGCGGCGGGCCTGGTCGGTCTCGGCGGTGGTGGTCGAGCGCAGCTGCTCGGCGTGGCTGGTGGCCTCCTGCGCCTGGCTGGACGCGGCGCTCAGAAGACGCTCGGCGTCCTTGCGGGCGCGCAGCAGAATCGCTTCGGCCTCGGCGCGGGCCGTTTCGGCCTCGGTGCCGGCGCGGCGGCTGGTCTCCTCGGCGAGCCGGGTGGCCTCGGCGCGGGCGGCGGCCAGCGACTGCTCGGCCTCCGCGCGGGACTCCTCCATCAGGCGGCGGGCCTGGGACTCCGTACGGGCGCGGAGCTGCTCGGCCCAGGCGACGTTCTCGTTGACGTGCGCCTCGACGGTCTGCCGGCGCTCGTTGAGCTCCTGGTCCAGCTGCTGGCGGCGCTGCACGGCCTCGTTGTGCAGCTCGGCCTGGAGCCGGGCCTGGTGCTCGGCGTGCTCCTGGAGGATGCGCTGCGTCTGGGCGCGGGCGTCGCGCAGCTCGCGCTCGGCGTCCTGGCGCAGCTGCTCGGCCTGCGCCTGCGCGTTCCGCAGCAGCTGCTCGGCCTGGTAACCGATGTCGGCGCTGTCGTACGCCGGCCGGGACGCGATGGTGCGGCGCGCCTCGTGGAGCTTGGCGCGCAACACCTCGACCTGGTAAC
Organism: Streptomyces sp. Root1304; assembly: GCF_001426405.1. Taxonomy (GTDB): domain Bacteria; phylum Actinomycetota; class Actinomycetes; order Streptomycetales; family Streptomycetaceae; genus Streptomyces. The sequence continues at coordinate 172,882 of NZ_LMEP01000026.1, forward strand.
CGAGGTCCTCGGCGTGCTGGACGGCCTTCTCGCGTTCGGTCTTCAGCCGGTCCATCTCGGCTTCGAACCTGGCGAGATGGTCGTCTTCAGCTCGGTGGCTCTCCTGGCGTTCGTAGCCCCGCACTGCGCGGTCCCATCCTTCCCCGAGCTCTTCGAGCAGGGGATACCCCAACCCTGGTCGCAACTCCTGCGAGAACGCCCTCTCGGCCGAGGACGGACTCCCGGGGAATCGTGGCAGATCGGACGACCCCGACATCCCGACTTCGATGCCGCACGGGCAGCCCCGACCGGCCCCGGCCCGGAGCCGCCCACTCTACCGGGCCAGGAATCCGGAGGTCAGTGCTCCGCTGAGGAGTGGTCAGCGGACGGCTCGGCGGAGGTGACCAGTTCGGTGAGCACTCCGTGGCAGTCCTTGGGGTGGAGGAAGGTGATCCGGGAGCCCATCGAGCCGATCCGCGGCTCGTCGTAGAGGACCCGGACGCCCTTGCCGCGGATGGCCTCCGCGTCACCGTCGACGTCGGCCGTGCCGAACGCGATGTGGTGCACGCCCTCGCCGTTCTTGGCGAGCCACTTGCCCACCGCGGAGTCCTCCCGGGTCGGCTCCAGGAGCTGGAGGTACGAGGCCCCGCCGTCCGAGGTCCCGTTGATCTTGAGCATGGCCTCGCGGACGCCCTGTTCCTCGTTGACCTCGGAGTGGAAGACCTCGAAACCGTACGTGGCACGGTAGAACTCGACGGTCTTGTCCAGGTCGAAACAGGCGATCCCGATGTGGTCGATTCGCGTCAGCATTCCTCCAGTGCAACGCCAGGAAGGTGGTTACGCAACGTGCGCGCCGTCACACCGGCTGCCCGGTGACCGGGCGCCGCGCGCCTCAGTACATTGGCGGTAAACCCTCGTTCACTTCTCATCCCTAGGGGCCGTGCCTCATGTCTGGAACGACCGGTACCACCTCAGTGATCGTCGCGGGCGCCCGCACGCCCATGGGTCGCCTGCTCGGCTCGCTCAAGTCCTTCTCGGGCGCGGAGCTCGGCGGCTTCGCGATCAAGGCCGCCCTCGACCGGGCCGGCATCGGCGGCGACCAGGTGCAGTACGTGATCATGGGCCAGGTGCTCCAGGCGGGCGCCGGCCAGATCCCCGCCCGCCAGGCCGCCGTCAAGGCCGGCATCCCGATGAACGTCCCCGCGCTCACCATCAACAAGGTGTGTCTGTCGGGTCTCGACGCCATCGCGCTCGCCGACCAGCTGATCCGTGCCGGCGAGTTCGACATCGTGGTCGCCGGCGGCCAGGAGTCGATGACCAACGCCCCGCACCTGCTGCCGAAGTCCCGCGAGGGCTTCAAGTACGGCGCCATCGAGATGCTCGACGCCATGGCGTACGACGGCCTCACCGACGCCTTCGAGAACATCGCGATGGGCGAGTCCACCGAGAAGCACAACACCCGCCTCGGCATCAAGCGCCCCGAGCAGGACGAGATCGCCGCGCTGTCGCACCAGCGCGCCGCCGCCGCCCAGAAGAACGGCATCTTCGAGGCCGAGATCACCCCGGTCGAGATCCCGCAGCGCAAGGGCGACCCGGTGATCTTCGCCAAGGACGAGGGCATCCGCGCGGAGACCACCGCCGAGTCCCTCGGCAAGCTCCGCCCGGCCTTCGCCAAGGACGGCACGATCACCGCCGGCACCTCCTCGCAGATCTCCGACGGCGCCGCCGCCGTGGTCGTGATGAGCAAGGCCAAGGCCGAGGAGCTGGGCCTGGAGTGGATCGCCGAGATCGGCGCCCACGGCAACGTCGCGGGCCCGGACAACTCGCTGCAGTCGCAGCCGTCCAACGCGATCCTGCACGCCCTCCGGAAGGACGGCCTGACGGTCGGGGACCTCGACCTGATCGAGATCAACGAGGCCTTCGCCGCGGTCGCCGTCCAGTCGATGAAGGACCTCGGCGTCACCTCCGAGAAGGTGAACGTCAACGGTGGCGCCATCGCCCTCGGCCACCCCATCGGCATGTCCGGCGCCCGTGTGGTGCTGCACCTCGCCCTGGAGCTCAAGCGGCGCGGCGGCGGCGTCGGCGCGGCGGCCCTGTGCGGCGGCGGCGGTCAGGGCGACGCGCTGATCGTCCGCGTCCCCGGCAACGGCAAGTAGTTCCGGATCTAAGGAGCAACGCACATGGTGGACGTCCCCGCTCTGGTCACCCAGGCACGGGAGGGCAGGCCGCGGGCCGTGGCCCGGCTGATCTCGCTCGTGGAGGGGGCGTCCCCGCAGCTGCGCGAGGTCATGGCGGCGCTGGCACCGCTCACCGGCGGCGCGTACGTGGTGGGCCTGACCGGCTCGCCCGGTGTCGGCAAGTCCACGTCGACCTCCGCGCTGGTCTCCGCCTACCGGCGGGCCGGCAAGCGGGTCGGCGTGCTCGCCGTCGACCCGTCCTCGCCGTTCAGCGGGGGAGCGCTCCTCGGTGACCGGGTCCGGATGTCGGACCACGCCTCCGACCCGGGCGTCTACATCCGCTCGATGGCGACCCGCGGCCACCTCGGCGGGCTCGCCTGGTCCGCCCCGCAGGCCATCCGCGTCCTGGACGCGGCCGGCTGCGAGGTGATCCTCGTGGAGACCGTCGGCGTCGGTCAGTCGGAGGTCGAGATCGCCTCCCAGGCCGACACCTCGGTCGTCCTGCTCGCGCCGGGCATGGGCGACGGCATCCAGGCCGCGAAGGCGGGCATCCTGGAGATCGGCGACGTGTACGTGGTGAACAAGGCCGACCGGGACGGCGCGGACGCCACCGCGCGCGAGCTCAACCACATGCTGGGTCTGGGCGAGGCGCGCGGCCCCGGCGACTGGCGGCCGCCGATCGTCAAGACGGTCGCGGCGCGCGGCGAGGGCATCGACGAGGTCGTGGAGGCGCTGGAGAAGCACCGCGCCTGGATGGAGGAGCACGGGGTGCTCGCGGAGCGCCGCCGGGCCCGCGCGGCCCGCGAGGTCGAGACCATCGCGGTCACCGCCCTGCGCGAGCGGATCGGCGACCTGCACGGCGACCGGCGCCTGGACGCGCTGGCCGAGCGGATCGTGGCGGGCGGCCTCGACCCGTACGCGGCCTCCGACGAGCTGGTCGCGAGCCTGACCGGAAACTGATCCCCCGTACGTACGAGAAGGGCCTCCCCGGTCGTCCCGGGGAGGCCCTTCCCGTGTCTCTGCGTATGTCAGGTCGCGGGTCGGGTCACGGCTTCCCGCGCCGTCCGCGCAGCTGCTCCGCGACGGGCTTCAGCGACTCGTGGAGGTCGCCGAGGGCCTCCGCGCCGATCTGGTCGATGAAGTGCTTGCGCACGGACTCGACGTGGTGCGGGGCGACCTTGTGCATGGTCTCCATGCCGGCGTCGGTGAGGACGGCGTAGAGCCCGCGCCGGTCGGACTCGCAGTTCTCGCGCCGCACGAGGCCCGCGTTCTCCATGCGGGTGATCTGGTGCGAGAGCCGGCTCTTCGACTGGAGGGTGGCCGCGGCGAGGTCGCTCATGCGCAGCCGCCGCTCCGCCGACTCCGAGAGGTTGACGAGGATCTCGTAGTCGTTCATCGTCAGGCCGAAGGGCTGGAGGTCCCGCTCCAGCTGGTACGTCAGCATTCTCTGGACGTCCAGGAACGTGCGCCACGCACACTGCTCGGCGTCGGTGAGCCACGGGGTGGCGGTCTCGGTCTCCATATGTGGATTCTACCTAAGAAGTTGAATACTTGACGAAGTCTGGGAGCGCGCGTTCGAGGACGTCACACTCCGCAGACTACCGCTCACAGACCGAAGCGCCGCTGGAGGTCGCCGAGCTGGCCGGGAAGGCGCGGTACCGAGCCCGGCATGCCCTGGCCGGAACCGTGCGCCCCCTGCCCGCCGGGGACACCCGCCTGCGCCGGGGGCGCGCCGATCGCGCGGTCCGCCATCAGCAGCTCCGTCGACTGCAGCAGCACCGTGCCCGCGCCCACGAACTCGAACTGGTGCTCCTCGCCCGAGGTGCCGCCGATGCCCGTCAGTGCCCGGACGCCGCCCATCACGCCCGTCATGTAGCCGTGGTCGTAGTGGTGGCAGGGGGAGGGGCAGTCCGCCCAGCCCACCAGGGCCTGCGGGTCCACCCGCATCGGCGGCTCCATGAAGACCACCGGGCCGTTGGACGCCGCCACGAACTTGCCGGTGCCGATCAGCGTCACGAAGCCCGGCACGATCGACTGCTTCAGCGCCAGCGTGGGCTGATAGGCCAGGAGGTTGCCCGAACGGATCGTCAGGTTGCCCTCGTCCAGGTCGAAGGAGTTCACGTCGAACGACCGGTCCGCGAGCAGCATCTTCCCGCTGCCCTCCGCGACCACCCAGTCGCTCGCGTGCAGCGGCGAATGGAAGGAGGTGCGGACCAGCCGGTCGAGCCGCCCGTGCCCGATGCCGTTGAACTCGATCCGCCCGTAGTAGGCGATCATCTTGCCCTTCTGCAGGAACCACTGGGAGCCCTTGAGCTCCACGCAGAAGGTGTACGGATTCACGTTGTCGTCCGACGGCAGCGTCGTCGGGTCGTGGATCACCGGGGTGCTCACAGCTTCTCCTCCGAGGCCTGGACGTACACCGCGCCGCTGCCGCTCAGCTCCAGCTGGAAGGCCTCGCCCGAGCCGCGGCCCACCATGTCGCGCCAGCCCAGCGCGGTGGACAGCTTGTTCCGTACGTCGCCGTGATGGGCCACGTACGCCTGCGGGTCCACATGGACCGGCCGGCCCGGGGAGATCGGCAGCTCGATCACGCCGCCGTGCGCCATGACGGCCACCGAGCCGTGGCCCTTCAGGGTGGTGGTGAAGAGGCCCTGGCCGGTCACCTGGCCGCGGACCATGCCCATGACCCCGCCCTGCGAGCCCATGAACATCGTGCCCTGCTCCAGGGTGCCGTCGAAGGCGAGCAGCCGGTCGGCCTCCACGTACAGGGTCTCGCCGGTCAGCGCGATCACCTGGATGTGGTGGCCGCCGTGCCCGAACATCACCGTGCCGTTGCCCTCGACCGTCATCAGCGGGGTCGCCTCGCCGGCCACCCGGCGGCCGATCATCGACATCAGGCCGCCCTGGCCGCCCGCGATGTTCGGCGTGAAACTGACGTCGCCGCGGTACGCGAGCATCGCGCCGCGCTGACTGAACATCCGCTGCCCGGGGACGACGGTCGCCTCGACCATCTTCGAGTTGATCTCACGGAACGGCATCAGTCCTCCTCGTTCGCTTCTCCGCCCCCGCGGCGCAGAGGTGCGGACATCGTCGTCGTCTGCGGCCCGGCGGCCGCGCGTGCGACGCTCACACATCACCCCCGATGGTGTTCCGCTCGCTCGGCTGGACGTACACGAGCCCGTCGCCCTCGAAGCGGATCTGGAAGGCCTCGCCGCCGCCCTCGCCCATGAGGGTGCGGAAGGTCACCCCGGACTGGAGGTGCTGCTGGAGGTTGCCCTGGTGCGCGATGTACGCGCCCGGGTCGACCTGGAGCGGGTACTGCGGGGTCACCCGCAGCACCACCGCCGGGCCGTCGGACATGATCGCCGCCTGGCCCGTGCCCTCCACCGTCGTGGTGAAGAGGCCGTTGCCGGTCGCGCCGCCGCGCAGACCCGTGAAGGTCGTGCCGGTGCGCAGGCCCGCGTCGGTGCAGAGCAGGTTGCTCGCCTCCACCCACAGCTTCTCGCCGTGCAGCGAGACGAGGTTGATCTCGGCGGCCCGGTCGGCGAACCAGCAGGTCCCCTGGCCGCGCACCTCCATCACCTCCATCTGCTCACCCGTGAGCCGACGGGTCACCATGCCGCGCAGGCCCTCACCGCCGCCACTCATCTTCTTGAACGCCATCTGGCCGTCGTAGGCGACCATCGAGCCGTTCTTCGCCTTGACGGCGTCGCCGGTCATGGACACGGCGAGCACTCTGCTGCCCTGGAGTCGGAACGTTGCCACCCGAGGAAGGTACTGGGGACCCGGTCAAAGGAACAGCAAAGTCTCCGTGCACAATGGTCGGGCCCTTGTGCATCCGTTCACAAGATCGAACGAAGGTGACCCCCTCCGTGGACCTCAAGACCGCTTCCTCCCTCCACCGGCTCCGTCTCGTCTCCGCGCCGGAGGCCGTCTCGTTCCTGCTCCTGCTGGTCTGCTCGGTGCTCAAGCGGACGACGGACTTCAACGCGGTGCCGGTCATGGGCGCGATCCACGGCGTGCTGTTCGTCCTCTACGTCCTCTTCTGGCTCGACGCCTGGAACCGCACCAAGTGGAGCTTCGGCACCGCCGCGCTGTACTTCGTCCTCTCGGTGCTGCCCCTGGGCGGCTTCTACGCCGAGCGGAAGCTGAAGCGCGAGGCCGAGGACGCGGTCATGGCCTCCCGCGCCCGCGCCGCCGCCGCCGAGGGCGCGGTGAACGCATGATCGTCGCGTTCTCCGTGACCCCGCTGGGTGTGGGGGAGGAGGTCGGCGAGTACGTCGCCGACGCCGTCCGGGTCGTCCGCGAGTCCGGGCTCCCGAACCGTACGGACGCCATGTTCACGTCCATCGAGGGCGAGTGGGACGAGGTCATGGACGTCGTGAAGCGCGCCGTCGCCGCCGTGGAGGCGCGGGCGCCGCGCGTCTCGGTGGTGCTGAAGGCCGACATCCGGCCCGGCGTCACCGACGGCCTGACCGCGAAGGTCGCGACGGTGGAACGCCACCTCGACGCCTGACGCCTGACGCCTGACCCCGACCCGTCGTTCCGAGCCTGACGCAGGCCCGTGACGCGCCTGCGAAGCCCCCGGTCCCGAACCCGCCGTTCGGGACCGGGGGCTTCTTCGTGTCGCATGGTTGAGCGACTGCTCAAAATCGGCTACCTTCCCCCTCGTGGCAGTTTTGAGCAGTCGCTCAAAATGCCGGACGGGCTGGGGGAACGCCATGGGTCTCTCCATCGAGACGCGGGTCCACGCGGACCTGGAAACGCTCCGGGAACGCACGCAGGAGCCCGGCTTCCAGCCGCAGTGGGACCTCCGTTCCGCCGAGATCCCCCCACTGCCGCCGACCGGGGGCCGGTCCCGGAGCTTCCGGTACGCGACCCGCGTCCTGCCCTTCCTGGCCGTCGCCGGCACCGGTGTCTCCGCGGGGGAGCGCCACCGGGCCGGCGGCGACCGGGTCTCCGCCCTCCGGTTCTCCTCGTCGCACCCGCTGTCGCCGCTGGAGGAGGGCAGCGGCCACTGGCGGTACGTGCCCACCCGGGACGGCGTCCGCTTCCTCGCCGGCTACGACCACCGCCCCCGCTGGGGCGGCTTCGGCCGCATGGCCGACCGGCTCCTGTTCCGGCCCCTGATGGGCTGGGCCACCGCCCGGTCCTTCGACCGGCTGCGGCTCTGGTGCGAGCGGGGGATCACCCCGGACCGCTCGCGGAACCGCCGGCTGCTCGAAGCCCTGGCCCGGGTGCTGCTCGTCGCCGTCCCCGTCGCCGTGACCCGGCTGCCCCTCGGGCTCGCGTCGCTCGCCGCCGTGCCGCTCACGATCCTCGGGCTCGCCGCCGCCGTCCTCGTACCGCCCTCGTCGCGGACCCCCGCGGCCCGGCGCTGTCCGCGCACGCCGCCCGCCCGCGCCCGGGCCCTCACCGCCGAGTACGCCGACGTACGCTCCCACGGGGTGCGCGCAGGGCTGCGCCCGGTGCGCGAGGAGGTGCGGGCGTGAGCCAGGACGTCACGGGTCCGAAGGGTCCCAGGGGTGCGAAGGCGCAGGACGCCCGCACCCTGGAGACCAGGGAGAAGCTGCTCGAAGGCGCCCTGCGGGTCCTGGTCGAGCAGGGCGTCGCCAAGGCCTCCGCCCGTGCCGTCGCGACCAGGGCCGGGGTCAACCAGGCCCTGGTCTTCTACCACTTCGGCACCGTCGACGAACTGCTCGCCGCCGCCTGCCGGCACGGCGCCGAGCTGCGCGTCGCCCGCCACCGGGAGCGGATGCGTTCCCTCGGCAGCCTCTCCGAGCTGCTCGCCTTCGGGCGCGAGCTGCACGCGGAGGAGCGGGAGGCCGGGCACGTGGCCTTCCTCGGCCAGCTGCTCGCGGGGGCGCAGGCGCACCCCCGGATGGTGCCGGCCACGGTCGCCGGGCTCGACCTGTGGATCGCCGAGATCGAACAGGTGCTCGTCCGGGTGCTGGCGGGGACCCCGCTGGCCGAGTTCACCGACCCCGCCGGACTCTCCCGCGCGGTCGCCGCCTCCTTCGTCGGGCTCGAACTGTACGAGGGCGTCGATCCGTCCGGCGCGGAGGCCGCCTTCGCGGCCCTCGAACAACTCGGTGCGCTGATGGCGGCCGTCGAGGAGCTCAACCCCGTCGCCCGAAAGGCCGTCACCTACACGCTGCGGCGGCAGAGCGCCCGGACCCGCTGACACCGCCCACTCGGACGACTCCAGTCGACACGCCAGTCGTTTGCCCCTTTTGTTGGGGTATCGGCATGTTCGACGACAGCTGGAGGCACCGTGCGGCCGGAAGGCTACGACTACGACACCTACAGCCGACTCGCCGGTCCGCTCACGGAACCGGACCAGGTGGCCTACCAGGTGCAGTACCGGAGTCTGCTCGCGAAGGAGCCGCACCGAATACGAGCCGTCCTCCTCATGAGCCTCGCGCCGGTCCTCTCGGCCGTCCTCCTGGCCTACCTCGTCTGGCCGAGCCACTGGACCGTCCGCGAGGGCGGCGAGGAATGGCTCGTCCACCTCGACACCGTGATGCTCGTGTCGATCGGCCTCATCTGCTTCTTCATGCTGGTGAACGTCACGTCGATCGCCCACGCCACCATGGTCGCCCGTGACCCGATACCCGTGTACGCCGAGCAGGGCACCCGCGTCGCCTTCCTCACCACGTACGTCCCGGGCAAGGAACCGCTCGCCATGGTCCGCGGCACCCTCGAAGGCGCCACCCGGCTCCGGCACGACGGCCCGCTCGACATCTGGCTCCTCGACGAGGGCGACTCCGACGAGGCCAGGGCGCTCTGCGACGAACTCGGCGTCCGTCACTTCACCCGCGCCGGCGTCCCCGAGTGGAACCGCAGGAAGGGCCCGCACAAGGCGAGGACCAAGCACGGCAACTACAACGCCTGGCTCGCCCTGCACGGCGACGACTACGACTACTTCGCGTCCGTGGACACCGACCACGTCCCGCTCCCCAACTTCCTGGAACGGATGCTCGGTTACTTCCGCGACCCCGACATCGCCTTCGTCGTCGGCCCGCAGGTGTACGGCAACTACACCAACATCGTCACCAAGGCCGCCGAGTCGCAGCAGTTCCTCTTCCACGCCCTCATCCAGCGCGCCGGGAACCGCTACCACGCGCCCATGTTCGTCGGCACGAACAACGTCGTCCGGATCTCCGCCCTCCAGCAGATCGGCGGCCTGTACGACTCCGTCACCGAGGACATGGCCACCGGCTTCGAACTGCACCGCAGGAAGAACCCGCGCACCGGCCGCTTCTGGCGCTCCGTCTACACCCCCGACGTGCTCGCCGTGGGCGAGGGACCGGCCTCCTGGACCGACTTCTTCACCCAGCAGCTCCGCTGGTCCCGGGGCACGTACGAGACGATCGTCAAGCAGTTCTGGAAGGCGCCCTTCCGCACGCCGCCGGGCCGCTTCCTCAACTACACCCTGATGCTCGTCTACTACCCGATGACGGCCGTCAACTGGTTCGTCGGCATCCTCAGCTGCGTCCTCTACCTCTGGCTCGGCGCCTCCGGCACCCAGGTCTCCACCCATGTGTGGCTGATGATCTACAGCGACGCCGTCGCCCTCCAGATCGGCCTCTACCTCTGGAACCGGCGGCACAACGTCTCGCCCCACGAACCCGAGGGCTCCGGCGGCCTCGCCGGCATGGCGATGTCCGCGCTCTCCGCGCCCATCTACCTCAAGTCCCTCGGCTCGGCGGTGCTGCGCACCCGGGGCCGCTTCGTCGTCACCCCCAAGGGCGGCGAGGCCAGTCCCGACCGGCTGCTCACCTTCCGCATCCACCTCTTCTGGGCGGTGGTCCTCGTCGCCGCCCTGGCCGCCTCCGTCCACTTCGGCCACACCCACGCCGCCATGCGCACCTGGGCGTCCCTCGCCCTGCTCGTCTCGCTGGCCCCGGTGGCCCTGTGGGCCTGGACGGCCGTACGGGCCCGGCGCGTGCAGCGGGTCCGCGACCGCGCCAGGGCCCGCGCCCGCGCCCGCGGTCTCGCGGACGCCCGCGAGGGGGTCGGAGTCCTCCCCGCCGCCGTACCGCCCGCCGCCCCCGCACCCGCCCCCACGACGACCGGAGGGAACTGAGCCATGGCCTACCGGCCGTCGAAGAAGTTCAAGAAGACCCTGTTCGGCAGCGCCGCGGTGCTGGTCCTCGCGGCGCTCAACGCCCCCGCCGCCGTCTCCTTCGCCGAGGAGAAGTACCACGCCTACAAGATCGCCCAGCCCGGCTACCAGCGGGAGTTCGGCTCCTGGGCCGAGGTCGCCGTCCCCGACGGCTACCGCATCAACGCCATCCACGCCGCCCTCCTGCACACCGGCAAGGTGCTGCTGATCGCAGGCTCCGGCAACAACCAGAAGAACTTCGACGCCGGGACCTTCGAGACCATCCTCTGGGACCCGGCGAAGAACACCTTCAAGAAGATCCCCACCCCCGTGGACTTCTTCTGCTCCGGCCACACCCAGCTCCCCGACGGCCGGCTGCTCGTCGCCGGAGGCACCGCCCGCTACGAGATCCTCGGCGGCGAGGTCAAGAAGGCCGGCGGCGGCATGCGCGTCAAGAACGAGAACCCCGACGAGGCCGTCACCCTGCGGAAGGGCACCGTCTTCCGCTCCCCGTCCGGGGTCGAGTACGTCTCCAAGACCGAGGTCACCGTCCCCAAGGCCAAGCGCGAGTTCGAGATCTCGTACTTCAAGAGCGGCCAGATGAAGCCCTGGAAGACCAAGGTCACCGCCGCCGAGGCCCGGGTCTTCGTCGAGGCCCGCAAGGAGGGCCCGCAGGCCCTCACCACCGAGGCCGCCCAGTACGAGGTCGTCGGCCTCAAGGGCGACGCCGCCGACAACGTCTACGGCCTCGCCCAGAAGATCACCACCGAGAAGCAGGACTTCCAGGGCATCAGGAGCGCCTACGAGTTCGACCCGAAGGCCGAGAAGTACATCCCGGTCGCGCCCATGAAGGACGCCCGCTGGTACCCCACCCTCGTCGGCCTGGAGGACGGCAAGGTCCTCGCCGTCTCCGGACTCAACGACGTCGGCGACGTCGTCCCCGGCGACAACGAGATCTACGACCCCGAGACCAAGAAGTGGTCCAAGGGCCCCTTCCGCTACTTCCCCACCTACCCCTCCCTCTTCCTCACCAAGGGCGGCAAGCTCCTCTACACCGGCTCCAACGCCGGCTACGGCCCCGCCGAGAAGGGCCGCGCACCGGGCCTGTGGGACCTGAGGACGAACGCCTTCACCAAGCTCGGCGGCCTCACCGACACCGACCAGCTGGAGACCTCCGCCTCCCTGCTGCTCCCGCCCGCCCAGAACCAGAAGGTCATGGTCCTCGGCGGCGGCGGGGTCGGCGAGTCCTCCAAGTCCACCGCCCGCACCGCCATCGTCGACGTCTCCGCCGACAGCCCCGTCTTCACCGACGGGCCCTCGCTCCCGCAGGGCACCCGCTACCTCAGCAGCGTCCTGATGCCCGACGACACCGTCTTCACCAGCGGCGGATCCGAGGACTACCGGGGCCGCAGCGGCAGCGACATCCTCAAGGCCCAGTTCTACGACCCCGAGACCAACGCCTTCACCGAGGCCGCCGAACCCACCGTCGGCCGCAACTACCACTCCGAGGCGCTGCTGCTCCCCGACGGCCGGGTCGCCACCTTCGGCTCCGACCCGCTCTTCGACGACAAGGACAACACCAAACTCGGCACCTTCGAGCAGCGCATCGAGGTCTTCACCCCGCCCTACCTCCACAAGGCCGGCGCCGACCGGCCGGTCCTGGGGGAGGGGCCGCAGGAACTCGACCAGAACGGCCGGGTCACCTACAAGACCAAGGACGCCGGCAGGATCGCCACGGCCCGGCTGATGCGGCCCAGCGCGGTCACCCACACGACCGACGTCGAACAGCGCTCGATCGAGCTGGGCCTGCGGAAGGGCCAGGACGGGATGACGGTCACCGTCGACGTACCGCAGGACCGGACCCTGGTCCCGCCCGGCTGGTACATGCTCTTCGCCACCGACGCGAACGGCATCCCGTCGGAGGCGAAGTGGGTCCAGGTGAGCTGAGCCCGGGGCTGAGCGGTCGGGCGGCGGCTAGTCCTTCGCCCGGCGCGCCAGGCCCAGCGCGTAGTCCGGCCACCAGGTCCCGGCCGCCGGGCCGCCCCGGCACTGGCCGTCCGAGTCGCCGGGGCGCTTGATCCACAGGTACGCGTCGACCAGGTCGTCCCCGGTCCGGTCCGTCGGCGGCACGCCGAGCGCCCGGCCCGGCGGATTGCACCAGGCCTCCGCCCGGTCGCCCGGGAGGGGGCCGTCGCCGTTGCGGCTGGTGTCCACCGTGAAGTGGGTGCCGCCGAGCAGCCCGGACAGGGTGGCGCCGAAGCCCCGCACGATGTCGTTCGTCTGGAAGTTGGAGACGTTCAGGGAGAAGCCGTCCGCGCGGGCGACCCCGGCCCGCCGCAGCGGCTCCACCAGCTTCCCCGGGTCGTCGATCCAGGCCGGATTGCCCGCGTCCAGGTAGACCCGGGTCCGCGGCTGCCGCTTCAGCCGCTCGATCGCCTCCGTGAGCAGCTGGTAGCGCTCGTCGTGGTACTGCGCCGGGGTGCAGCCGTCCACCACGTGCGGCACCGCGTCCGGCTCCAGGACGACGATCGCGGAGGCGTCCCCGAGCGCCGTCGCGAAGGAGTCGATCCAGTTCCGGTAGGCCTGCGCGTCGTGCGAACCGCCCGCCGAGTACATCCCGCAGTCGCGGTGCGGGATGTTGTACGCCACGAAGACGGCCGTACGGTTCTGGGCCGCCGCGCCCCTTACCGCCCGGGTGATCTCCGGCACCGGGTCGTCACCGGCCGGCCAGTCCGCCACCGGCCGGTCCGCGATCCGCTTCAGGACGCGGGCGTCCTCGGTCCTGCCCTGGGCCTCGTACCGGCGGACCTGCTTCGCCGCGTCGCTCTCCGGGTCGACCCAGAACGGCGAGCCGCTCGCGGGGGCCGCGGCCTCGCCGCGCGTGGACGGCGGCCCGACCGGTCCCTTCGGGGACTCGTCCTCGCCACACCCGGTCAGGAGCAGCGCGGAGACGAGGGCCAGGGCGACGGCGGTGACGGTGCGGCGGGACATCCGGCCCCCAGAGTCGGGTACGAGACGGTGCGAAACCGTGCGTGAGGCGACATTCCGGGTCATCGTGACACGGGGGTCAGCCGGCGTCGGGCTGCGACACCGCGATGCCCAGCGGGGTCCGCTCGTACAGCACCTGGTGGCCGTACCGCCGGGAGGTCAGCAGACCGGCGTCGCGCAGCACCGCCAGGTGCGCGGAGACGGAGGAGGGGGCCCGGCCCAGGAGATGGGCGAGCGCCGTCGTCCCCATCGGCTCGGCCAGGGCGCACAGGACGTCCGCCCTGACCGGGCCGAGGAGCCGCCCGAGGACCTCCGGCGTACGCTCCCGGGGCTCGGCCCACAGACCGCCGATCCCGCGTGCCGGATACGCCACGGTCGGCTGCCACGGCGGGTCGAAACCGCTCACCACGTCCGGCCAGGTGAACACCGACGGCATCAGGACGAGCCCCTGCCCGTCCAGCGGGCGGTCGTGCTCCCCGGCGTAGGCGACCCGCAGGGTGGCGGTCTCGGCGGCCCAGTCGAAGGCCGGGTGCAGTTCGCTCAGCAGCCGTTCCAGCCCGCCCTCCGCGAGCCGGCGCGAGTGGTAGGCCACGTCCGCCTCCAGGAGCGCGCGCAGCCGGGGCCACTCGGGCGCGACCAGCGCCTCCCAGGCCGCCTCCAGGAGGTCCGTCAGCCGTCGTACGCCGTCGGCGGGATCGGCCAGCAGCCGCCGTCCCTCCTCCGTCGCGGCCGCCCCCGGCGTCTCGGCGAGCGCCCGCTCGAAGTCGACGAGGGCGAGCGCCGGATCGGTCCGCCGCACGGCGGCGATCTCCTCGTCGAAGGTCGCGACGGGTCCGAGCGGCGGCGGATAGAGGAAGTCCGGGCTGTGCCCGCGCAGCGGCATGAGGAGCTGGAGCGGCCCGAGGTCGAGCCCCCGCGTGGCGCCCGCGATCCGCCGCAGCCACGGCAGGTGGTAGCCCTGCTGGCGCGGCCGGGCGAGGACCCGCACGGCGGAGTGCGTCTCCCAGAGCGGCGAGACCGCGAACCGGATGCGCAGCGGGTCGGCCTCGCCGAAGCGCAGGTGGTACGGCACGGGCGGGCCTCCCCGGGCGGAAGATTCGGCTGGACGCGAAAGTCTAGGGCGGACCCGCGACCGGCGGCACGCTGCGTCCATGCCCGAGAACGACACCCGGACGCCGGCACCGGCGCCCGCGCACGACCCTGCCACCGAACGCTCCACGGCCGGGGCGCCCGCACTCGTGCCCGCGCCCGGGGACGCGCCCGCACCCGTGCCCGGCGACGCCCCCGCGTCCGTACCCGACGGCGCCCCCTCGCCCGGCTACCGCGCCGTCTTCCGCGTCCGCGAGTTCCGGTTCGTCTTCGTGGCGCACCTCTTCTCGCTGCTCGGCGTCGTCGTCAGCGAGCTGGCGCTCACCGTGCTCGTCTACGACCTCACCCGCTCCCCGCTGCTCTCCTCCCTCACCTTCGCCCTCGGCTTCCTCCCGTACCTCGTCGGCGGCACCCTCCTCGCCGGTCTCACCGACCGACTCCCGCCCCGCCGCATCCTCGTCGTCTGCGACCTGGTCTGCGCCGCCTGCGTGGCCGTGATGATCGCCCCCGCCACCCCCGTCGCCGTGCTGCTCGCGCTGCGCTGCGCCATCGCCGTCGTCTCGCCCGTCTTCAACGGCACCCGGATGGCGACCCTCGCCGACATCCTCGGCGAGGGCGACCTCTTCGTCCTGGGCCGCTCCCTCCTGCGGATCGTGTCCCAGAGCGCCCTGCTCACCGGCTTCGCCGTCGGCGGGGTCCTGCTGACCGTGGTCCCGCCGCGCGGCGCCCTCGCCGTCACCGCCGTCACCTTCCTCCTCTCCGCGCTGCTGCTGCGGCTCGGCACCGTCCGCCGGCCCGCCAGGGGCGCCGGGAAGGAGGCCGCGAGCGGGCTCGCCGGCACCTGGGCGGTGCTGCGGAACCGGCGGGTGCGCGCCCTGATGCTGATGTTCTGGGTGCCGCCGTTGTTCGCCGTCGTACCGGAGGCGCTGGCCGCCCCGTACGCCGACGAGATCGGTGTCTCCACGGCCGCGCTCGGCCTGCTCATGTGCGCGCTGCCGGTCGGCACGATCGCGGGCGAGCTCTTCGCCGGATCGTTCCTGAGCGCCGCGACCCGCTCCCGGATCGTGCTGCCGCTGGCGGTGACCGGGGTGCTGCCCTATCTGCTGTACGGGCCGAGGCCCGGGGTCGCCCTCGCGGCCGTCGCGCTCTTCCTGGCGGGCGCCACCGGCGCGTACACCCTCGGTCTCGACGCCTGGTTCGTCGCCGCCGTCCCCGAGGAGACCCGGGGGAGGGCGATGACCCTGATGACGGCGGGCATGATGACCGTCCAGGGCGTCGGGATGGCCGGGGCGGGCATCGCGGCCGAGTTCGCCCCCGTGCACACGGTCGTCGCGGGTACGGGCGTGCTGGGCACGCTCTGTCTGCTGGCCGCCGCGGCCGAGCTGAGGGCGGCCGGGGCGACCGAGGGACGAGACGGGGCTGACCGGCATGTTGCCCATGGGTAAGGTCGACGCGTGCCGAAGCCGCTCAGTCTCCCCTTCGACCCCATCGCCCGCGCCGACGAACTCTGGCAGAAGCGCTGGGGACCGGTCCCCTCGATGGCCGCGATCACCTCGATCATGCGGGCCCATCAGATCCTCCTCGCGGAGGTGGACGCCGTCGTCAAGCCGTACGGGCTGACGTTCGCGCGGTACGAGGCCCTGGTGCTGCTGACCTTCTCGAAGGCCGGCGAACTGCCGATGTCGAAGATCGGCGAGCGGCTGATGGTCCACCCCACCTCGGTGACGAACACGGTGGACCGGCTCGTGAAGTCCGGCCTGGTCGCCAAGCGCCCCAACCCGAACGACGGCCGCGGCACCCTCGCGACGATCACCGAGAAGGGCCGCGAGGTGGTCGAGGCGGCGACCCGCGACCTGATGGAGATGGAGTTCGGGCTCGGCGCGTACGACGCGGAGGAGTGCGCCGAGATCTTCGCGATGCTGCGGCCGCTGCGGGTGGCGGCGGAGGACTTCGACGAGGGCTGACCCGCGCGAAGATCGCCCGGAACGTACGGTTACGCTCGACGGCATGAAATCCAGCGTGCTGACCCGCTACCGCGTCATGGCCTATGTCACCGCCGTCATGCTGCTCATCCTGTGTGCGTGCATGGTCGCCAAGTACGGCTTCGGCGTCGGCGAGGACCTGACCTTCGCGGTCTCCCAGCTCCACGGTGTCCTCTACATCATCTACCTGGTCTTCGCCTTCGACCTGGGCTCCAAGGCGAAGTGGCCGTTCGGCAAGCTCCTGTGGGTGCTGGTCTCCGGCACCATTCCGACCGCCGCGTTCTTCGTCGAGCGCAAGGTCGTCGCCGAGACGCTTCCGCTGGTCAGCGGCGCGCAGCCGGAGCCGGTCAAGGCCTGACCCCCCACCTCCGCACACATGTGCGGAGGTTTGCCGTCGACATTTACTAGGACGTCCTAGTAAATTCGAAGCATGGACGCTGACGCCATCGAGGAAGGCCGCCGTCGCTGGCAGGCCCGTTACGACAAGGCCCGCAAGCGGGACGCCGACTTCACCACGCTCTCCGGCGACGCCGTCGAGCCGGTCTACGGGCCCCGGCCCGGCGACACCTACGAGGGGTTCGAGCGCATCGGCTGGCCCGGTGAGTACCCCTTCACCCGGGGACTCCACCCGACCGGCTACCGGGGCCGGACCTGGACCATCCGCCAGTTCGCCGGCTTCGGCAACGCCGAGCAGACCAACGAGCGCTACAAGATGATCCTGGCCGCCGGCGGCGGCGGCCTCTCCGTCGCCTTCGACATGCCCACGCTCATGGGCCGCGACTCCGACGACCCGCGCGCCCTCGGCGAGGTCGGCCACTGCGGCGTCGCCATCGACTCCGCCGCCGACATGGAGGTCCTCTTCAAGGACATCCCGCTCGGCGACGTCACCACCTCCATGACGATCTCCGGGCCCGCCGTCCCGGTCTTCTGCATGTACCTGGTCGCCGCCGAACGCCAGGGCGTCGACCCGGCCGTGCTCAACGGCACGCTCCAGACCGACATCTTCAAGGAGTACATCGCGCAGAAGGAGTGGCTCTTCGAGCCCGAGCCCCATCTGCGCCTCATCGGCGACCTCATGGAGCACTGCGCGCAGGGCATCCCCGCGTACAAGCCGCTCTCCGTCTCCGGCTACCACATCCGCGAGGCCGGGGCCACGGCCGCGCAGGAGCTCGCGTACACCCTCGCCGACGGCTTCGGCTACGTCGAGCTGGGCCTCAGCCGCGGCATGGACGTGGACGTCTTCGCCCCCGGCCTCTCCTTCTTCTTCGACGCGCACCTCGACTTCTTCGAGGAGATCGCCAAGTTCCGCGCCGCCCGCCGCATCTGGGCCCGCTGGATGAAGGAGGTCTACGGCGCCAAGACCGACAAGGCGCAGTGGCTGCGCTTCCACACCCAGACCGCCGGTGTCTCCCTCACCGCCCAGCAGCCCTACAACAACGTCGTCCGCACCGCGGTCGAGGCCCTCTCCGCCGTCCTCGGCGGCACCAACTCCCTCCACACCAACGCCCTCGACGAGACCCTCGCCCTCCCCAGCGAGCAGGCCGCCGAGATCGCCCTGCGCACCCAGCAGGTGCTGATGGAGGAGACCGGCGTCGCCAACGTCGCCGACCCGCTCGGCGGCTCCTGGTACGTCGAGCAGCTCACCGACCGCATCGAGGCCGACGCCGAGAAGATCTTCGACCAGATCAAGGAGCGCGGCCGCCGCGCCCACCCGGACGGGCAGCACCCGATCGGCCCGATCACCTCCGGCATCCTGCGCGGCATCGAGGACGGCTGGTTCACCGGCGAGATCGCCGAGTCCGCCTTCACGTACCAGCGGTCCCTGGAGAAGGGCGACAAGCGGGTCGTCGGCGTCAACGTCCACCACGGCTCGGTCACCGGAGACCTGGAGATCCTCCGGGTCAGCCACGAGGTCGAGTGGGAGCAGGTCCGGGTCCTCGGCGAGCGCAAGGAGCGCCGCGACGACGCCAAGGTCCGCGCCTCCATCGACGCGATGCTGGCCGCCGCCCGGGACGGCTCCAACATGATCGTCCCGATGCTGGAGGCCGTACGCGCCGAGGCGACCCTCGGCGAGATCTGCGACGCGCTGCGCGACGAGTGGGGCGTCTACACGGAGCCGCCGGGCTTCTGATCCCCCGGGCTTCCGAGCCTTCTCGAGTGACAGAGGGGGCGGTACGGGAACTCCCGTACCGCCCCTCGCCGTGCGCGGCTACCGCGCCGCCGAGCCCAGCACCTTCGTCGGGGTGATCCGGACCGCCACCCGGACCTGCTCCGGCGGCAGGTCCAGGTACTCCTGGCCGCCGCCCTCGCCCTCGTACTTCTCCGCGAGCGCCACCGCCAGCGCGCGGCCGGTGTCCTCGGTGACCGTCGCCGACCCCCGTATCTCCGCGTACAGCTCCGGGTCACGGCGGTCGTGGACGGTGAGGCTGACCCGGGCGTCGGCCCGGATGTTCTTGATCTTGCGGCGGCCGTCCTGGCTGGAGATCAGCACGTCGTCGCCGTCGCGGCCGACCCACACGACCGAGGTCTGCGGGGAGCCGTCGGGCTGGATCGTGGCCAGCACGGCCGGGTTGATGTCGTCGAGCAGCGCGCGGACGGCGTCGTTCAGCCGGACGCCGTCACGCTCGGGGTTCCGCGGTTCAGTGATCACGGCCGTCACGCTAGGGGACGGCCCGTCGATCGGCCAGGGACCTCCTCAGCCGTGCGCGGCGACCGCGCCCAGACCGCCCACGAGCAGGGCCGACAGCCGCGCCACCCAGGGCTCGTCGACCGGCTCCGCGCTCACCAGGGCGCGGTGCACGACCGCGCCCGCGACGACGTCGAAGATCAGGTCGTCGATCGCGTCGACGGCGACCGGGTCGCGGTCCGCCGGGAGTTCGCCGCGCTGCTGCGCCCGCTTCCGGCCCGCGAGCACGAGCCGCTTCTGACGGTCGACGATCGAGGCGCGGATGCGCTCCCGCAGCGGTTCGTCACGGGTCGACTCCGCCACCACCGCCATCAGCGCGGTCTTGGTCTCCGGGCGTTCCAGGAGCGCCGCGAACTGGAGGACGACATGCTCGATGTCGGCCTGGAGGGAACCCAGGTCGGGCAGTTCGAGTTCGTCGAAGAGGACGGCGACGGCGTCGACCACGAGTTCGTTCTTGTTGGCCCAGCGGCGGTACAGCGTCGTCTTCGCAACCCCGGCCCGGCCGGCGACGTCCCCCATCGTGAGCTTGGACCAGCCCAGCTCGACCAGGGCCTCGCGGGTCGCCTCCAGGATGGCCGCGTCGGCCTCGGTGGACCGGGGACGCCCGGTGCGAGGGCTGTGTCGGGGGTTGGTGCGGCTACACATGGAGGTCGACCATACCCGCCGGTAGGTACGGCGCCAGGGGCCCGGCGTGTGAGGCAGTTCACGGCGCGGATCGGGTCCGCGCCCTCCCGCCGGATCCCCCCGGACAGTTACGCTACGACCTGTAGCGAAAGGCATTGAGCGGCCTGAGCGACAACCATGGCGCCGGGTGGGGACCCGGCGCGAACCGAAGACGAAGAACCGTGTCGGCCCACGTCTCGCACACCGGCGGGAGGCGTGCGGACGGCACGGTTCAGCCATGACTTACCGGTTACGCGCGCGGAAGGGGGAGGATGTACGCATGCAGCCCCGAAACATGTCCATGAGCGGCGTCGTCGACCTCGCCGCGGTGAAGGCGGCCGGAGAGGCCAAGGCGAAGGCGGAGCAGACGCGCGCCGAAGCCGCCCGGCAGGGTGGTACCGCCGCCGTGCCCCCGTCCGCCCTGGTGATCGACGTCGACGAGGCGGGCTTCGAGCGCGATGTGCTCCAGCGCTCCGCCGAGGTCCCGGTCGTCCTCGACTTCTGGGCCGAGTGGTGCGAGCCCTGCAAGCAGCTCGGCCCCCTCCTGGAGCGGCTCGCCGTCGAGTACAACGGCCGCTTCCTGCTCGCGAAGATCGACGTCGACGCCAACCAGATGCTGATGCAGCAGTTCGGCATCCAGGGAATTCCGGCCGTTTTCGCGGTGGTCGCCGGGCAGGCACTGCCGCTCTTCCAGGGCGCGGTGCCCGAGGTCCAGATCCGCGAGACCCTCGACCAGCTGATCCAGGTCGGCGAGGAGCGCTTCGGTCTGACCGGCATCGTCGTGGACGCGGGCGCCGAGGGGGCGGAGGGCGGTGCCGCCGCGGCCGCGCAGCCGGCCGGCCCGTACGACGCCCTGCTCGAAGCGGCCATGTCCGCGCTGGACGCGGGCGACCTCGCCGGCGCCGTCCAGGCGTACAAGAACGTGCTCGCCGACGACCCGGCGCACCCCGAGGCCAAGCTCGGTCTCGCTCAGGCCGAACTGCTCACCCGGGTGCAGGATCTGGACCCGACCGCCGTACGCAAGGCGGCCGCGGACGGCCCGGCCGATGTGACGGCCCAGATCGCCGCCGCCGACCTCGATCTGGTGGGCGGTCATGTGCAGGACGCCTTCGGGCGCCTCGTGGAGACCGTGCGGCGCACGGTGGGCGAGGACCGGGACGCGGCGCGGCTGCGGCTCCTGGAACTGTTCGAGGTGATCGGCTCCGACGACCCCCGTGTCACGGTGGCCCGGCAGGCGCTGGCCCGCGTGCTCTTCTGAGGCGTCCGGTGCCCGGTTCCGGGCGTCCGATCGTCTGACGATTTGGCAGCAGGGTGACAAAAGGCGGCCGCGCTTTACCAAAACTTGGTAATCGCGGCCGCTGTTACTTGCAGTAAATCGAACCCGGCGTTCTGTCCGCATTTCTGCGGCGATTCCCCGACATTCCCCTCCACTCGAACGCACCCTGCGTGCCCGTTCGGCCCCGTCCCGCCATGGCGTGGTTATCCACCCGTTACTAGCCAGTAACGAACCCCTTGTGCGAGGGCGCGGAATGGACCACGATCGGCGACGCTCGGTCCGAACCGCACCACCCCGGCAACCAACCGGGACGCGGCGAAGGTCCCCACCGGGCGGACCGGTGTTCCGGCACCGGTCATGGACAGGGGGGTTCCCGCTCTTTCCGAACGGGGCCTGTCCGATCAGGCCGTGCTCCGTGGCGCGGCCCATGGTTGTCGCTCGGGGGTGATCGCCGGTGATGAGGACGCGCAACGCGCCGCCTGCCGTCTCGGCGCTCTCCTTCCCGAGGACGTAGCTCTTCTCCCATCCCAGGACGGGCCCCGGCCCTTCCGGAGATGTACGTCCGAGAAGGAGGAATTCTCATGCAGTCCCAGGTTCGTGGCGGGACCAGATGGAAGCGCTTCGCCTTCGTCATGGTCCCGAGTGTGGCCGCGACGGCCGCGATCGGTGTCGGTCTGGCCCAGGGTGCTCTCGCCGCGTCGTTCGCGATCTCCGGCCAGGAGTTCAAGGTCTCGACCGACAAGCTCGAGGGCACGGAGTTCGTGCAGTACGGCAGCGTCGCCAAGGGCAAGAAGCTGGACGGCACGCCGTTCGGTGCCCCGGTGGCGGTCTCCGGCTTCGACACGGCCAAGATCACCAACATGTGCCAGTCCGTCGTGACGCCGGTTCCGGTTCTCGGTGACGTCACCCTTCGTCTGGAGGCGGGCGCAGCTGCCGCCCAGTCCGGCGAGGACGACGACAAGGTCATCGGCAAGGACCTGTACCTCGACGTCTCGGCGCTCGAGGCCGACGCCCAGTTCACGAACATCGACATCGGCGTCGCGGCGGGCTCCCTGCCGAAGCACAAGGACGGCCAGGGCATCCAGCCCAACACCGAGGCCAACGAGAACGGCTTCGCCCAGCGCGCCGACAGCGTCACGCTGACCAACGTGAGGCAGAAGGCGTGGGCCACCACGGCCGCCACCTTCAAGCTCCCCGACCTGAAGCTGTCCCTGAGCCGGGGCACGGGCCAGGAGTGCTTCAAGGGCTGACCGAGCCCCTGGGTGTGGGCCGCCGCGGCGGCCCACACCCGCTCCGGGGCTCGTCCCCGCACCGGGTTCGGCCCGGCGCCGGGTTCGTTCCCGCACCGGGTCCGGCCCGGCTCCGGGGCTCGTCCCCGCTTCTCCACCTCTTCTCAGCAACACCGCTTCCAGGGAGCTGTTTCCATGAGCGCCGAGACCCCTGCCTCCCACGGAGTCCCCAAGCAGGACAACCGGTTCAAGGTCTGGCGGCAGACCCGGCCGTTCTGGGCAGGACTGTTCACCATCCTCGGTGGTCTGCCGATCGCCTACCTCCCCTACGGGGACCTCAGGCTCGGCAACATCACCATGGCGATGAAGACGACCGCGGGATCCGGCGCGCTGATCATCGGCGCCCTGCTGATCACCCTCGGTCTGACGATGTGGTTCCAGCCCGTCGTCCGGGTCTTCGCGGGCGTCGCGACGATCGTCCTGGGGCTGGTCTCCATCCCCGTGTCGAACTTCGGCGGTCTGGTCATCGGATTCCTGTTCGCCCTCGTCGGCGGCGGCATGTCCGCCTCGTGGGCGCCCGCGCCACCGGTCGAGGAGGCCGTCGACGCGGAGGGCGACGACGAGCGCGACCGCGCGTACGAGGACGGGTACGACCGCGACCGGGACGACGAGCCGGAGCAGGCCGGGACCGAGGCCCTGTACGCCGCGGGCGTCCCGGAGCAGCGCGAGGCGGAGCACCACGCGACCGAAACGACGATCGACGCCAAGGGCGGGAGGAACAGTGCGGGGTGACGAGAATCAGCCGGCGCTCGCGAAGGAGGGCCCGCGGCACGCGGCCCCACGCAAGACGCTGCTGAACAGGATCCAGGGCCCCGCGGGCAAGGCGATGGCGCTGGCCGCCATGCCGACCGCGGTGTTCGTGGGCATGGGCCTCACGCCCAAGGTCGCCCTCGCCGACGACAAGGACTTCCCGTACGCGCCCGGCCCCTGTGTCACCCGCTCCGACGAGCCGGTGACCGAGGAGCCGACGAAGCCGGCGGAGACCGCGAAGCCGACCCCGACGTCGACGGCCTCGGCCTCCCCGACGGACACGCCGACCACCGCACCGACGGGCACCGCGACGCCCACGCCGACGCCGACCTCGACGGAGGCCGGGCAGGCGACGACGCAGCGGACGCAGGAGCGGGTGAACACCGCCCCGGCGCCGGCCGCGACGCCGACGGCCACGGCGACACCCACGCCGACGCCGACCCCGACGAAGTCGACGAACCCGCTCGACCCGCTGGGCTGGGGCGACGCCCTGAAGGACCTCTTCGACGGCCCGGACCCGAAGCCGACGGCGACGCCCACGACGACCGCCCCGACGGCGGCTCCGACGACCCAGGCGCCCGCCCCGGCCACGACGAAGGCCCCTGCCCAGAAGGCGGCGACCGCCGACGACCCGGTCACCACCACCGCGCCGAAGGCGACCGCCGACCCGGCCGCCGCGAAGACCAAGGCGGCGATCGAGAAGGCGGCCGAGCAGGCCGGCGTGAAGGTCGAGGAACTGCCCGAGAGCGCCAAGGGCCTCGACGCCAAGAAGGACGAGGACATACCCGAGGGCGCCAAGCCCCGCTTCCCGTGCCCCGAACTCGACGAGAAGGCCCTGGCCGACGCCGAACTGGAGCCCGGCATCCCGCTGCTCCCGGACGAGTCGTGGCGCCTGGAGAGCTCGCTGCTCACCCTGAGCGGCCTGAAGTACCACGGCATCGTCGAGGTCAGGACGTACGGCGGCAAGACGAAGAAGGTCCTGAAGTTCACCGCGACCTCGGTGGACATCAAGGACCTGCACCAGATGACGGAACACTCCGACGGCCGCACGGCCCACGTGCGCTCCAAGGCGGGCTCGACGTCGACGATCACCCAGGGCACGGTGACGATGTACACGGAGGAGCTGAAGGGCAACCTCATCGGCATCGTCCCGATCACCTTCAGCGCCCAGTCCCCGCCCCCGGTGGACCTCCCGTGGGTCTTCTTCACCAACGTGAAGCTCAAGCAGGCCGGCCAGTTCGGCGGCACCCTCAGGGTCAAGGACCTCCGCAACACGATCGAACCGAACTGAACCCGCGCGCCCCTGCGGGAGCCGTACCTCCGCTGTGAGCCGTATCCGGCTGTCCGGATGCGGCTCACAGCATCTTCTCGACTGCTTGAAAAAATCTTCACATAATCAAACTGGTGTTCTAGTTTGGTGGTTGTCGAGGCCTGTCGCCTCGGTGCTCGGGCGCCGGGGGGTCGCCGTCGCGCAATGAGCCTCCTTGTGTCCGATGCAGGCAAACCCTGTGAGGACCGACCACATTCATGCGTCGTCAGACCGATCACCCGCTCGCCAGAGCGGTGATCTCCATGGCAGCTCTCGGCGGGCTTCTGGCCGCCCTGTTCATCGCTGCGAAACCGTCACTTCCCTGGACGGACGGTACGGACAAGGCCGCCGCGGCGCAGGTCCAGGCCGCTCCCGGACCCGTGATGTTCCCGCTCTTCGGCCGCAAGTCCGGCCGCCTCTACGACTACGAACCGAAAGTCGGGGGCGGCTTCAAGCCCATGGTCGACATGGGGGGCGATTGGGCCGAGGCTGACGCCATCGTGCAGGCCAACGTCTCCGAGGGCGGCACGGGCAACGACCTCTACCACCGTGTCGACGGCACGCTCTTCTACACCGCCGAACGCGGCAACGACACCAAGGTCGTCGGCGGGGGATGGCAGATATACGACGAGCTGGTCTCCGTGGGCAACATGGGCGGGACGGCCGAACCGGACCTCGTCGCCCGTCAGACGGACGGCACGCTCTGGCTCTACGCGGCCCGGCCCGACGGCCTGCTCCAGCCCCGTATCCGGATCGGCAGCGGCGGCTGGGGCGCCATGACCGCACTCGTCGGCCGCGGCGACTACACCGGCGACGGCAAGACCGACCTCATCGCCCGGCAATCGGACGGCACGCTCTACCTCTACCCCGGCACCGGCAACTACGTGGCGGACGGGGTCCTCGGGGCCCGTGTCGCCGTGGGCACCGGCTGGAACATCCACAAGCTGATCGCCTCCTCGGGCGACAACAACGGCGACGGCAGGACCGATCTGATCGCCGCGGACACGGCCGGCCTGCTCTGGCTCTTCAAGGGCACCGGAGTCGCCGGCACTCCCTTCGCTCCCCGCGTGCAGATCGGCACCGGCGGCTGGGCCGCCTTCGACCACCTCTTCTGAGGCGCGCCCTCTTCCCTCCCGCCACTTCCGTACGAGAACGGTTGATCCACCATGCGTATGTACGCGCCTCCGGGCGGCCGCCGCGCCTCCCGCAGATGGACGCGGCTGCTGAGCGCCACCGCCCTGACCACCGCGCTCACCGTAGCTCTCACGAACAACCAACTGCCCCGGACGACGGAGCCCATGGCTCCCGTCGCCGCCCTGACCGACGTGCCGGGGAACGAGCCCTTCGACTTCGCCGCCGCCGAAAGGGTGCGCGCCGACCAGTGCCGGCTCAACCTGACGCTCCGCAGGGGCGGCCAGGCGCTGAAGGCCGTGTCGCGGAGCGGTCTGAACGGCACCGACGCCGAGCTGCGCGCCGCGGCGGAGAGCGAGCGGTGGCAGGACGGCAACACCCCCCTCGCCATCGCCTGGGACAAGGACAACGCGTGGAGCAACGCCAAGGGCAGTGAACTGGGGGCCCGGGACGAGGTCTGGGAACAGTCCTTGCACATCCCGCCGCAGACCACTCCGCCCGGCTACACGGTCGCCGGGTTCGAATGGGTCGAGACCGACGACAACCCCTTCTACACCACCGGGGTCATGGCCGGACTGGGTGCCCTGTACTTCGGCACCGAGTCGGACATCTACCTCACGGACCAGACGCCGGTCGCGAGCAAGGAGTCGGTGGACGCGGTCAACTCGATCGCCGCGGCCCGCTACTCCGAGGACCGCTACGAGGACCGCGCGGCGCTGGACGCGCTGAAGTGGCGCATGACCTTCATGCACCCGATGTACGCGGACGACGCGCGCATCTTCCTCCAGCACGGCGGCTTCCCGACGACCGCGCCGGACCCGGACACCATGGAGTTCCGCCTCGACGTCGAGGCGCTCAAGGCGCGGTTCGCCTCCTGCACGACGCACAACCCGCTGGACCCGTACAACGTGCTGGGTGCCGAAGTCGCCCAGGCCTCCGGCGAGTGGCAGAACGAGCTGTCCGGCCAGAAGGCGCAGCGGGCCGTGATCATGGATGCCGAGGCGAAGGCCTCCCGGCACCTGGGAGTCGCCTCGCAGGCGATGGCCGAGTCGCTGGCCCAGTCCCTCATCGCGAGCCGGCTCACCGACTGGCAGGCCTACTGGACCAGGCAGTCCCCGAGCTCGACGGACTTCTACCCGACGGCCGCCGAGTTCGCGGAGGTCAGGACGAACATCGCCCGCGCCCGGGAGCGGGCCCAGGGCCGGGTCTTCGTCGCCGGACGCGCCGCGCTCGCCGCGCAGGAGGAGGCGGCACGGGCGGACCAGGCCAAGACCGAGGCGTACGCCCTCGCCGACGCCGCCGGCCTGCCGCGCGGCCGCGGCCTGATGTACGGCCAGCAGGCCGTACAGGTCGCCAAGGCGTCCGCCGCCGCCGCGCAGGCGGCCTTCAAGGCGACCGAGACGGCGGCGAACGCCACCCGTGCGTCCGCGGCGGACAGCAAGACCCTGATGGCACTCGCCGAGACACAGGCGCACGCCTCGAAGGCCGAGTTCCGCCGCAAGGCCGCCGAGGAGGCCGAGGCGCAGGCCAAGGCCGCCGCAGAGGGGGCCGCGTACCAGGCGAAGCTGGCCGCGGACAACGCGGCCAAGGCCAAGGAAGCGGAGGATCGCGTCAAGGCCGCCGAGGCGGAGGCGAAGGCGGCCGCCGCCGACGCGGCCGCCAAGCGGACGAAGGCCGAGGCGGAAGCCGCGTACGCCAAGTCCCAGAAGGAACTGGCGGATTCGGAGCGGGCCAAGGCCGCCACCGCGAGGGCGAAGGCGGGTGCCGAACGCCAGGTCGCGGCGGACAAGCTGGCTGCCGCGCAGACCGCCGGCGCCACCGCCGCGACCAAGAAGGACGAGGCGCTGGCCGCCGAACGGAAGGCGGTCCAGGCCAGGGACAACGCCATCACCGCGGAAGGCCGACGCGACGCCCTGGACGCCAAGGCGTTCGCCCTGGAAGCCAGAGCGGACGCCGACGAGGGCACCGATGCCGCCACCGCGTCGCGGGCCGCGGCCACGGAGGCGCGCACCGCTGCCGACGAGGCGGGGACGGCGGCGGCGAACGCCCGTGCGGCGGCGGACTCCGCCACCACGGCCTCGGCCAACGCCAGAGCCGCCGCCACCCGCGCCGAAGGCGCGGCCAAGCGGGCTCAGGCGGCGGCGGACGCGGCCAAGAGGGACGTCGCGATCACCGAGGCCGCCGTGGCGAAGGCCACCGCCGCCACGGCCGACGCCATCGACGCCGCCGACCAGGCGAAATGGAACGCGATCACGGCGAAGGCGCTGGCCGCCACGGCCCGCGACAAGGCCGCCGAGGCCAAGGGGCATGCGGACGTCGCGCGCCAGGAGGCGGCAGCGGCGGTCGCCGAGTCGGTTCGCGCCGCCGGCTTCGCCTATGCCACCGCGCAGGCGGCGGCCGCGACCCGGAGCTCGGCGCAGCAGGTGATCAAGCCCGCCAACGATGCGATCGAGCTCGGATCTCCCTACGCGGACACCGACACCTCAGCGGGTCTCGCGGTGCTCATCGGTCAGTCGTCCATGACCCATGCCGAGCAGCAGGCCGCTCTCGCGAAGGCCAAGTCCGTCCAGGCCGCCGCCGCGGCCGCCGAGGCGAAGGCCATCGCGGCCCGTGCGACCGCCGACGCGAAGGCCGCCGCGGACGCGGCTGCCCGCAGCGCCGAGTACGCGGCCGCCGCCACGGCATCGGCCGAGGCCGCCCAGGCGTCCGCGGCCGCCGCGGCGAAGTCGGTCGAGGCGGCCAAACAGTCGCTCGCCAGAACGGTGGCGTACCACCAGCAGGCGAAGGCGGATGCCGAAGCGGCACAGGGAGCCGCCGACTCCGCCGGAGAGTACGCGGCGCAGGCGGACGCGGCAGCCAGTGAGGCGGAGAAGGACGCCGGAGCGGCGCGTGATTCGGCGACGGCCGCGGAGAACGACGCCGCCACCGCCGGCAGTGTGGCGACCCAGGCCGAACAGGACGCGACGAAGGCCGAGGAATCGGCCGGCCGGGCCGACGAGGCCGCGGACGAAGCCGAGGACGCGGCGACCCGCACCGAGAACGCCAAGGCTCAGGAAAGCATTTCGACCGGTGGTGCCACCGGAATCGGAGGGGTCTTCACCCGGCAGACCATGGAGCAGGTCGGTGAGGCGATGCCGCAGAACGTCTGCGAGCTGGGCATCGGATTCGACGGCTGCACGGTCAAGTTCAAGCTGACGTTCAACGTCGTCGTCGACTTCTATCTCTGCCAGGACCCCGGCGTCGGTGAAGCCGCGACGGCCGCCAACTGTCCTACGGCGGCGACCACGTGGGTGGGAAGCCAGCGGTTCGACAATCAGGTCTCCTATGTCGACCACTACTTCACGCGGTGGGAAATCGTCATGGAGTTCGACAAGGCATTCCTCAAGACCGTGTGGTTCGTCCTGACGGACGACTTCGTCCAGTGCTCCAAGGGGAGCGTCTCCGGGTGCCTGTGGGCGGCGAGCAACTTCATCCCGGGCAAGAAGATCGCCGATGCCATCGACCTGATCCGGGCTCTCGACGCGGCGATGAACGTCGGGGTCGGGGTGGCGGACGCGTACCGGGCGCTCAAGAACCTGGACCTGGACCCGCAGGTCATGGCCGCCATCACCAGGGAGACGAACCTGGTCGAGGACGCCCTCACCGCATGCGCCACCAACAGCTTCCTCGGGGAGACGCCGGTCGTCATGGCGGACGGGTCGACCCGGCCCATCAGTGACGTGCGGATCGGCGATCTCGTCCTCGCGGCCGATCCGGACAGCGGTGAGCGCCGTGGGATGCGGGTGTCCTCGACCTTCCGCCACGAGACGAAGGACCTCGTCGAGGTACGTCTCGTCGACGGCTCCGCGATGGTCACCACGCCCGGGCACAAGGTCCACGTCGTCGGTCGCGGGTGGACCCTCGCCAAGGACCTTCGCCCCGGAAACCTGGTGATCGGTGCCGACGGGACGGCCGGCCGTGTGGCATCGGTACGGGACCGCGACGAGCGTGCCGCGCTCGTCGTGTACGACCTGACGGTGGAGGGTCTCCGCACGTTCTTCGTCGGCACCCGGGGGGCGACGGCTCGGAGTGTCCTCGTCCACAACTGCCTGAACCTCCTCACGCACGAATCCGCGACCGCGGGTCATACGATCGCGGACCATGTCACGCCCTCGGCTCAGAAAGCGATCGAACTGGCGAAGGCGAAGCTGGTGAAGAACCCGAGCGGTCCGGGGATCAATTCCATTTGGAACGACCTGCCGACCGCTCAGGCGGCCGTGGACGAGGCCATGAAGAAGTTCCTCACCGGTGGATCCGCTGCGCAGAACGCGAAGAACCGCAAGCGTCTGAACGACTGGATGGCGAGAACCCCCAAGGATTCGAGCAGTCCTCTTCACCTGCTCTCGTTCAAGGTGAGGCTTGACACTCAGGGGTCGCTGGGTACCGTCTACCGCCATGACGGAGAGTTCTGGAAAGCCGGAAATACCGTGGCTATCACCCTGCAAAGGACAGGAATGCCGAAGCACAACGGGTTCATCGTCTACACAGCATCGCCGGAGTAGGGTTCACAGTGCTGTCACGCAGTGATATCTGGGTCGATTTCGGCCTCAGCGGACTCGCCAAATGGCTGTCCTCGCCTGCCGCGAGCGGTCTGGAGCAGCGTGAGGTGGTCGGGGAAGCCGTCGAATGGGGGGAGGGGGCCTACGCCTCCACCCTGCTCTCCGACGCCGAACGACTCCTCGCGTCCTCGTTGACCACCGAGGCCGTCAACGTCCTGTGGAGTGCCGCCGTGCGGCGGGCGTACGCGGAAGGCGCGCCGTGGCTCGACGGAAGGGCGTGGCTGCGCGAGATCGTGGGGCTGGTCACGGAGCGGTACGACGTGGCGGAGCTGAGCGCACTGCGCGGCGACGGGGGACCGGACGTCGGTCCGGCTCTGAGGGCGGCCGTTCTGGCGGAGATCGAGGCGATGGCCGCACCCCTGGCCGCCGCGACCGAGAGCGACCGGGCCGGCGCCGTCCGCGGTGTCGTACCCGTTCTGCGGCGTGTCGTGACGGAGGTCGACCCCGATCTCGGCTTCCGGTTCTTCCTGAGGGCCCTGAAGGCCTACGGGGTCCCGATCACGGAATCCCGTTACCTCCGCTACCACGAGCTCGGGGAACGCCTCGGCTACCACGAGCTCGTGGTGGACGACGGCTCGCTGCAGGTCGAGGGCGAGGGCGAGGGAGAGGCCTCGCCCGCTTCCCGCGAGGCCTGAGCGGACGCACCACGGCCGGTGGGCCGCACTCCGAGAGGAGTGCGGCCCACCGGCCGTACCGTTTGTCGAGTGGCGTGTCAGGCGCTTTCGCCGCCGCCCAGGTGGTGGACCCGGACCATGTTCGTCGTGCCCGGGACGCCGGGGGGCGAGCCGGCGGTGATGATCATCGTGTCGGCCTCGTTGTAGCGCTGGAGCTTCAGGAGTTCGGCGTCCACGAGGTCGACCATCGCGTCGGTGTTGTCCACGAACGGGACGAGGAAGGACTCCACGCCCCAGCTCAGGGTGAGCTGGTTGCGGGTGCCCTCGTCCGTCGTGAAGGCGAGGATCGGCTGCTGCGTGCGGTAGCGCGAGAGGCGGCGGGCCGTGTCGCCGGACTGGGTGAAGGCGATCAGCGCCTTGCCGTCGAGGAAGTCCGCGATCTCGCAGGCCGCGCGGGCGACGGAGCCGCCCTGGGTGCGCGGCTTCTTGCCCGGGACCAGGGGCTGGAGGCCCTTGGAGAGCAGCTCCTCCTCGGCCGCGGTGACGATCTTCGACATCGTCTTCACGGTCTCGATCGGGTACGCGCCGACCGAGGACTCGGCCGACAGCATGACCGCGTCCGCGCCGTCCAGGATCGCGTTGGCGACGTCGCTCGCCTCGGCGCGGGTCGGACGGGAGTTGGTGATCATCGACTCCATCATCTGGGTGGCGACGATGACCGGCTTGGCGTTGCGGCGGCACATCTCCACGAGGCGCTTCTGCACCATCGGGACCTTCTCGAGCGGGTACTCGACGGCGAGGTCGCCACGGGCCACCATGACCGCGTCGAAGGCCGCGACGACGGCCTCCATGTTCTCGACGGCCTGCGGCTTCTCCACCTTGGCGATGACGGGGACCCGGCGGCCCTCCTCGTCCATCACCTTGTGGACGTCCTTGACGTCGTCGGCGTCGCGGACGAAGGACAGCGCGACCATGTCGCAGCCCATCCGGAGCGCGAAGCGGAGGTCGTCGACGTCCTTCTCCGACAGGGCGGGGACGTTGACCGCCGCACCGGGCAGGTTGATGCCCTTGTGGTCGGAGATGACACCGCCCTCGACGACGATCGTCTTGACCCGGGGGCCGTCGACCTCGACGACGCGCAGCTCGACGTTGCCGTCGTTGATGAGGACCTGGTCGCCCTTGGAGACGTCCCCGGGCAGACCCTTGTACGTGGTTCCGCAGATGGACTTGTCGCCCGGGACGTCCTCGGTCGTGATGGTGAACTCGTCACCGCGGACCAGCTCGACCGGGCCCTCGGCGAAGGTTTCGAGACGGATCTTGGGGCCCTGGAGGTCGGCGAGCACGCCGACGGCGCGGCCGGTGTCCGCGGAGACCTGCCGGACG
This sequence comes from Streptomyces sp. Root1304, assembly GCF_001426405.1. Taxonomy (GTDB): domain Bacteria; phylum Actinomycetota; class Actinomycetes; order Streptomycetales; family Streptomycetaceae; genus Streptomyces. The sequence goes on from NZ_LMEP01000026.1 coordinate 204,903, forward strand.
CGGTCGTACCGCTCCTGGTGCTCCGCCTGGGAGCCGTGGCTGAAGTTGAATCGGGCCACGTTCATGCCGGCCTCGATGAGAGCCTTCAGCTGCTCATACGAGTCGACGGCGGGGCCCAGCGTGCAGACGATTTTGGAACGGCGCATGAGGCGGATCCTATCGGTTTGTTTCACTGCGGAATATTCCGACTGGCGGAAAGTACAAATGGGCGCGGGGCCGCTCAGGCGTTCACTCGTTCGAGCCGGATGGGCTCTGAACGAGCGCGAAGGTCTGGCGGGCGATCTCCCGTTCCTCGTCCGTCGGCACCACCGCGACGGCCACCCGCGCGTAGTCCGGCGAGATCAGCCGCGCCTCGTCGGAACGTACGGAGTTGAGGTCCGCGTCCACCGCCAGACCCAGCTCCTCCAGGCCCGCGATGGCAGCCTCCCGCACCGGGGCCGCGTTCTCGCCGACCCCCGCCGTGAACACCACCGCGTCCACCCGCCCGAGCACCGCGTAGTACGCGCCGATGTACTTCTTCAGCCGGTGGATGTAGATGTCGAAGGCCAGGGCCGCCGCCGGATCGCCCTCGTCCACCCGGCGGCGGATCTCCCGCATGTCGTTGTCGCCGCAGAGCCCGACCAGCCCCGACCTCTTGTTCAGGAGCACGTCGATCTCGTCCGCCGACATCCCCGCCACCCGCTTCAGATGGAAGGTGACCGCCGGGTCGATGTCCCCCGAGCGGGTGCCCATGACCAGGCCCTCCAGCGGCGTCAGCCCCATCGAGGTGTCCACGCACCGGCCGCCCCGCACCGCCGAGGCGGAGGCGCCGTTGCCCAGGTGCAGCACGATCACGTTCACCTCCTCGGGCGTCTTCCCCAGCAGCTTCGCCGTCTCCCGCGACACGTACGCGTGCGAGGTGCCGTGGAACCCGTACCGCCGGATCCGGTGCGCGTCGGCCGTCTCCACGTCGATCGCGTACCGCGCCGCCGACTCCGGCATCGTCGTGTGGAAGGCGGTGTCGAAGACCGCGACCTGCGGCAGGTCGGGGCGGAGCGCCATCGCCGTACGGATCCCCGTGAGGTTCGCCGGATTGTGCAGCGGAGCCACCGGCACCAGCCGCTCGATCTCCGCGAGCACCTCGTCGTCGATCACCGTCGGCTCGGTGAACCGCAGCCCGCCGTGCACCACCCGATGGCCGATCGCCGCCAGTTCGGGGGAGTCGAGACCGAGCCCGTCCGCCGCCAGCTCCTCCGCGACCGCCTTGAGCGCCGCCGCGTGGTCGGCGATCGGGCCGGTCTTCTCGCGCTTCTCCCCGCCGCCGCCCTGGAGCGGGGTGTGCACGAGCCGCGAGGTCTCCTCGCCGATGCGCTCCACGAGCCCCTGCGCCAGCCGGCCGCTGTCGCGCATGTCGAGCAGCTGGTACTTCACCGACGAGGACCCGGAGTTGAGGACGAGGACGCGGGTGGGTGTCGTCATGCCGGGAGCTCCTGGACCTGGGACTGGATCGCCGTGATGGCGACCGTGTTGACGATGTCGCTGACGAGCGCGCCCCGCGAGAGGTCGTTCACCGGTTTGCGCAGACCCTGGAGCACCGGGCCGACGGCCACGGCGCCGGCCGAACGCTGCACGGCCTTGTAGGTGTTGTTGCCGGTGTTGAGGTCGGGGAAGATCAGCACGGTCGCCTGCCCCGCCACCTCCGAGTCCGGCAGCTTCGTCGCCGCGACCGAGGGCTCGACGGCGGCGTCGTACTGGATGGGCCCCTCGATCCGCAGCTCCGGCCGCTCCGCCCGGACCAGCTTCGTCGCCTCCCGCACCTTGTCGACGTCGGCGCCGGAGCCCGAGGTGCCGGTGGAGTACGAGAGCATCGCGATCCTCGGCTCGACGCCGAAGCGGGCCGCGGTGGCCGCCGACTGGACGGCGATGTCGGCGAGCTGCTCGGCGTTCGGGTCCGGATTGACCGCGCAGTCGCCGTACACGAGGACCTTGTCGGCCAGGCACATGAAGAACACCGAGGAGACGATCGAGGCCTCCGGCTTCGTCTTGATGATCTCGAAGGCCGGCCGGATCGTCGCCGCAGTGGAGTGCACGGTGCCGGAGACCATCCCGTCGGCCAGGCCCTCCTGGACCATCAGGGTGCCGAAGTAGTTGACGTCCGCGACCACGTCGTACGCCAGCTCCACCGTCACGCCCTTGTGGGCCCGCAGCACCGCGTACTTCTCGGCGAACGCGTCGCGCAGCTCCGAGGTCTGCGGGTCGATCAGCTGCGTCTCCCCGAGCGTGATCCCGAGGTCGGCGGCCTTCTTGCGGATGGTCTCCACGTCGCCGAGCAGCGTCAGGTCGCAGACGTCACGGCGCAGCAGCACGTCGGCGGCGCGCAGCACCCGCTCCTCGGTGCCCTCGGGGAGCACCACCCGGCGCCGGTCGGTGCGCGCCTGCTCGATCAGCTCGTGCTCGAACATCATCGGGGTGACCCGGCCGCTGCGGGCCACCGAGACCCGCTTGAGCAGGTCGGCCGTGTCGACATGTCGTTCGAACAGGCCGAGGGCGGTCTCCGCCTTGCGCGGGGTGGCCGCGTTCAGCTTGCCTTCGAGGGCGAAGAGTTCGGTGGCGGTCGGGAAGCTGTTCCCCGGTACGGAGATCACCGGAGTGCCCGGGGCCAGCCGGGCCGCCAGGGTCAGGATCTCCTCGCTGGGCCGCTCGTTGAGGGTCAGCAGCACCCCCGCGATCGGCGGGGTGCCGGCCGAGTGCGCGGCGAGCGCGCCGATGACCAGGTCGGCGCGGTCCCCGGGGGTGACGACCAGACAGCCGGGGGTCAGCGCGTTGAGGAAGTTCGGCAGCATCGCACCGCCGAAGACGAAGTCCAGCGCGTCCCGCGCGAGCCCCGCCTCGTCGCCGAGGACGACGGAGGCCCCCAGCGCGTGGGTGATCTGGGAGACGGTGGGCGCGGCGAGCGCCGGCTCGTCCGGCAGGACGTAGCAGGGCACGGGCAGCCGGGCCGCCAGCCGCTCCGCGATCGACTCCCGGTCCTCGGCGGCCACCCGGTTGACGACCATCGCGAGGACGTCGCAGCCCAGTCCGTCGTACGCCCGGAAGGCGTTGCGCGCCTCGGCCCGTACGGACTCCGCCGGCTGGCCCTTGCCGCCGACGACCGGGATCACGGAGGCGCCGAACTCGTTCGCCAGACGGGCGTTGAGCGCGAGCTCGTCGGGGAGCTGGGTGGCGGCGAAGTCGGTGCCGAGGACGAGGACGACCTCGTACGAGCGGGCCACCGCGTGGAAGCGGTCCACGAGCCGCGAGACCAGCTCGTCGGTGCCCTGCTCGGCCTGGAGCGCGGAGGCCTCGTGGTAGTCCATGCCGTAGACCGTGGAGGCGTCCTGCGAGAGCCGGTAGCGGGTGCGCAGCAGATCGAAGAGCCGGTCGGGACCGTCGTGCACCAGCGGCCGGAACACCCCCACCCGGTCCACCTGTCGGGTGAGGAGCTCCATGACTCCCAGCTCGACGACCTGGCGGCCGTCACCGCGGTCGATCCCGGTCACGTACACGCTGCGCGTCACGCCGTGGTCTCCTGTCCAGTCCTGCGGAACTCGGGGCCGACCCCAGCCGTCAACCGGCCGTACTCAGAAGGCCCCGATAGGGCGGCATTACCCCCTTGACAATACCCCCGCCGATAGTTACGTCGCCCGCCGGACGAAGGGCCCGGAACCCGGGACGAAAGGCCTCCGGAGAAGCCGCGGGAGGGACGCGCTGAACCGTCGCGAGCAGCCCGGTCAGGTCCGGCGTGTGAGAATTGCGGTGGCTCACCACGGAACGCGACCGAGCAGGAGACACAGCACGATGCGCATCGGAGTTCTCACCGCAGGCGGCGACTGCCCCGGCCTGAACGCAGTGATCCGGTCGGTCGTGCACCGGGCGCTCACCGGCCACGACGACGAAGTCATCGGCTTCGAGGACGGATTCAAGGGACTGCTCGACGGCCACTACCGCCCCCTCGACCTCGATGCCGTCAGCGGCATCCTGGCCCGCGGCGGCACCATCCTCGGCTCGGCCCGCCTGGAGCGGAACCGGCTCCGCGAGGCCGCCGATTCCGCCTCCGACCTGGCCCGCGAGTACGGCATCGACGTCCTCATCCCGATCGGCGGCGAAGGCACCCTCACCGCCGCCCGGATGCTCTCCGACGCCGGCATGCCCGTCGTCGGCGTCCCGAAGACGATCGACAACGACATCTCGTCCACGGACCGCACCTTCGGCTTCGACACCGCCGTCGGCGTCGCCACCGAGGCCATGGACCGCCTCAAGACCACCGCCGAGTCCCACCAGCGGGTGATGGTCGTCGAGGTGATGGGCCGCCACGCCGGCTGGATCGCCCTGGAGTCCGGCATGGCCGGCGGCGCCCACGGCATCTGCCTCCCCGAGCGCCCCTTCCAGGTCGACGACCTCGTCAAGATGGTCGAGGAGCGCTTCGCCCGCGGCAAGAAGTTCGCCGTCATCTGCGTCGCCGAGGGCGCCCATCCGGCCGAGGGCTCGATGGACTACAAGAAGGGCGAGATCGACCAGTTCGGTCACGAGCGCTTCCAGGGCATCGGCAACCAGCTCGCCGTCGAGCTGGAGCGGCGCCTCGGCAAGGAGGCCCGCCCGGTCATCCTCGGTCACGTCCAGCGCGGCGGCACGCCGACCGCGTACGACCGGGTGCTCGCCACCCGCTTCGGCTGGCACGCGGTGGAGGCGGCGCACCGCGGCGACTTCGGCCGGATGACGGCGCTGCGCGGCACGAACGTCGAGATGGTGCCGCTGGCGGAGGCCGTCACCCAGCTGAAGACGGTCCCGGCGGACCGCATGCGCGAGGCGGAGTCGGTGTTCTAGGAGGCCGACCGTCCGGCGGGCCGGTTCCTTCGGCCGGCCCGTACTCCGGTCCACCGGCCGGCCCGTACTCCGGTCCACCGGCGGGTTCGTTCTCCGGTCCACCGGCGGGTTCGTCGTACCGTTCGGCCCTTCGGCCCCTCGCTCGGGACCTTCGGCCCGACCTGTCCCGATCCCGTCCGGGACCTCCACGGAACCGAGTGGCCCCGACCGTCCCCCCGTGGACGGTCGGGGCCACCGCTGTGTGCCCGGCATCACCCCCGGAAATGCCGGATTTCCACTCTTGAGCCCGAGCGCGCGATCAACAAGGCTTGGGGCCTGTCCCGGACATGTCCCGAACCCGTCCGGCGGAAGGGAGACGCGCGGATGAGCCCGGGGGAGCACGCCCCTGACCCGAGGGAGGCACGCACGCCCGCCGAGTTCCTCGCGCGGCTCCAGGCCCTCAAGGACTGGTCGGGCCTGACCTACCGCGACCTGTCGGCGCGGGCGGAGGCGCGGGGGGACGTCCTGCCCCGGTCCACGGTGGCGAACATGCTGGCCCGCGCGACCCTGCCCCGCGAGGAACTGCTGACCGTCTTCGTCCGCGCCTGCGGGGCGACGCCGGCCGAGCTGGCGCACTGGCGGGCGGCACGGAGACGGATCGCGGGGATACGGGGGGCGGGGGAGACGCTTTCCGGCGCGGGACCCGGCACGGGACTCGATGCGGGACCTGACGCCGAACCCGATGCCGGACCCGATGAGGGCGTCGGACCCGACGCCGGACCCGATGCCGACGCGGATGCGCATGCGGGCGGCGGCCGTGGGAGTACGGACCTGGCGGCGCCCGGCCCCCCGGACGCGGCCGGCCCCGTCACCGCCCCGCCCTCACCCGTCTGGCCCGTCGGCCCCCACACGCACGCCGACTCCCACCCCCACGCCCCTTCCCGCTCCGACCTCCACGACGCCCACGCCCCCTCGCGGATCCGCCGGGCCCTCGTCGCCGCCGTCGCGCTGGCCGGGCTCGTGCTCGCCGGCGTCAGCGTGGTCGCGTTCCTGCGCGACGGGCACACCGGTCCCGCCGGGCAGCCCGCCCGTACCCCCGTCGCCTCCGCGCCCCTCGCCGGGGACGTACGCATCCGGGTGACCGGCACCGGCCTCTGCCTCGGGGAGCGGCGCGGCACCCGGACCGGGCAGGTCCACCAGGTGCCCTGCGCGGAGGCGGGCGTGCCGCTCTACTCGCTGGTGGCGGTGGGCGCCGACCGGTGGCGGATCGCCTCCGACCACCCGGACTTCGGCCCCGGCTGCTCCGGACTGCCGTCCGGCGGACGGATCCCCGGTGCCGCGTACGAGGACTCCGAGTGCGGCGACCCGAGCCGGGTCGAGACCTTCACCCTCGAACCGTACGGCCGTCCCGTGCGGGGCCACCGGATCGTCCCGGTCGGTTCCGCGACGCCCGGCAGCTGCGTCACGGTCACCGGTGACCGTACGGCCGCCTGGGCGCCGCTCGCCCAGGCGCCCTGCGCGCCGGACGCCGCCGGGCAGCTCTTCACCTTCGAGCGGCGGGACTGAGCGGCGGACTGGGCGGAGGGGTCGAGCGGAGGGACCGAGCGGCGGGAAGGAGCCCTCAGCGCGAGGCGGAGAGCATGGTGCGGGCGATGTTCTCGGCCTCGGGCTCGCACTGCTTCTCGGCGGCTTCCTTCTCGCCCCCGAGCGCGACGTGCAGCACCAGGTTCCCGTCGCGTACACGCAGGGAGCAGTCCTCGAAGTCCGAGGGGGCCGCCCAGTACGCCTCGTCGCCGAGCCCGGCCGAGGCGGGACGCCCACCGGTCGACTGCGCGGCGAACTCCTCGTGCTGACGCTTCGTCGCGTTGCCGTTCGCGTCCGTGGTGAGCTTGAGGTTCCACCAGACCTCGGCCCGCTTCTCACCGGTCCCGCCCGACTGTTCGGTGGTCCAGTAGCAGCGGGTCTCGGGGCCGTCGGCGCGGGTGAGGGAGACGTCCTGATCGGACTTCCACTCGTAGCCGGACAGGCGCGAGGCCGCCTTCTCACAGGTGGGAAGGGTGAGATAGCTGTCCGAGGGGTCCTTCAGGAGGAAGTACCCGCCGACGCCCGCACCCGCGGCGACGAGCAGCACCGCGACCGAGACGAGGGCGAGGGTCCGCCCGCGCCGCCGCCCGCGCGGCGGATCCTGGGGACCGGACGGCGCCGGGAAAGCGGCGGGCGCGGGGACGGGCGCGACGGCGGGTGCGGGGACGGCGGGGGGTGCGGCCTGCGGTGCGGCTCCGGGCGCGGGCGAGGGCCCGGGGACCCGTGCCGGCGCAGTGACCGTGGCCATGGCGGATTCCGGGGCCGGCGTCGGCACGGGCACGGCGGGCGCCGACGTCTGCTGGGCCGGGACGACCGCCGTCGGCTCCGGCCCCTCGCCCAGCAACGCGCCGATACGGGACCGCTGTTCGGTCACCATCGCGTGGACCGCCGCGGGCCAGACCCGGGCGGCCGGCGGGACCGGGCCGAGGAGCTCGACGAGCCGGGCCGGGGTGGGCCGGGCCGCCGGGTCCTTGGCGAGGCACTCCTCGACGATCCCCCGCAGTCCCTCCGGCACCCCGCTCAGATCGGGGGCGCCCTGCACGACGTTGTAGAGCGTCTGGAAGGTCGAGGCGCCGGCGAACGGCGAGGCGCCCGTCAGCGCCAGGACCAGGATCGCGCCGAGCGAGAACACATCGCTGGCCGGGGTGAGTTCACGGCTCTCCGCCTGCTCGGGCGACATGAACGGCGGCGAGCCGATCACCCAGCCCGTCTGCGTCAGCTGCGTCGGCTCCGCGGACCCCCCGGGCTCCGCCGCCCGTGCGATGCCGAAGTCGATGACCCGGACCCCGTCCTCCGCGAGCAGGACGTTCTCGGGCTTGAGGTCGCGGTGGATCAGGCCCACCCGGTGGATCTCGACCAGCGCCGTCGCCAGGCCCAGGGCGAGCCGGCGGGCCGCGGTCTCGGGCAGCGGCCCGGTCGCCCGTACCGCCGACCCGAGCGACGGACCGGTCACGAACACCGAGGCCAGCCACGGGAGTTCGGCTTCCGCGTCGGCGTCCATCACGGCCGCCGTGTAGGCACCGGACACCCTGCGGGAGGCGGCGACCTCGCGCAGGAAGCGGGCCCGGAAGCCGGCGTCCGAGGCGAACCGGGGATGCACCTGCTTGACGGCGGCCAGCCGGCCGTCGTGGGCCGCACCGAGGAACACCCGGCCCATGCCGCCCTCGCCGAGCGCGGCCAGTAGCCGGTAAGGGCCGAGCAGGGTCGGCTCGGACACGTCGAGCGCTTCCATCACGGGCCTCCCGCCACGCCGTACACCCTCCGGAACCGCCCCTGGTGCGGGCCCGCGGCAAGATCCTACTGACCCCGGCGGGCCGGGGCGGCGGCTACGGGCTCTCCACGAGCCGGGCCCTGAGCGCCGTCACCACCGCCGGGTCGAGCCCGACGTGACCGGTGACGTACGCGTCCACGGAGCCGTACCGCGCGCGCAGGTCCTCCAGGAACAGTCGGATGACGTCGGCGGGCGCCCGGCCGTATCCGGGCCAGCGCAGCTCACGGCCGGGGTGCGCCGCCCGCCAGTCGGCGACCAGCCGTTCCGTGGCGAGTTCGGTGAGCGCGAAGTCCGCGAGGATCTCCTCGTCCGGGACACCGAGGAGGGCGAGGACGACGGCCGCGAGCAGACCCGTACGGTCCTTTCCCGAGGCGCAGTGGAAGACGAGCGGACCGTCGGCGGAGGCGATGACCTCCAGGGCCGTACGGAGCTCCGCCGCACCGTCCTCGGCGACCTCGGCGAAGCGGTCCGCGAGGTGGCGCCAGGGATCGAGCGCGGGGTCGATCTCCGCCTGGTCGTAGGGGCGGTGCTCGATGGAGAGGTTGTGCCAGGCGATGTCCCCGGTCTCCGGCAGCCGGCCCTTGGCGGCGATCTCCCACGGGTAGCGGAGGTCGATCACGGTGGCCACGGCCAGCGCGCGGAAGCGTTCCAGGTCGTCCGGCCCGGCGTCCGCGAGCTTGCCGAGGGAGTCGGATCGGTAGAGGGTCTCCCACCGCACGGTCCCGCCGTCGGCGGTCCGATAGCCGCCCAGGTCACGGAAGTTGTGGAGTCGTTCGAAGGGTATGTGTCGTCTCACGACGCCAATGTACGGGCCGGGGGCGGGACTTCCGCCGGTCAGGCCCCCGCGGCCGCCCAGAAGTGGCCGGTGATCCCGTCGAGGTACGCGCGGCCCTCGTCGCCGGTCGCGGCCGAGGCGCCCCAGCTGCTGGTCGCCGCCATCCGGGCGTGGTACTCGGCATGCAGCCGCTGGAGGGCGGACTCCACGGTCCGCCTGGGCAGCGGCAGCATCTTCACCGCCGGTTTCACGTACGCCTGCCAGCGCGTGGTCGCGGCGTCGCGCAGCAGCTCGGCGAGGCGCTCGTCGCCGCCGGTCGCGGTGATCAGGGCGCGCGGGCCGAGGCCGAGGACCTCGGCGAGGGCGGCCGTCTGGCGTTCGGTGCCGCGCCAGCGCCCCTCGTCCTCCATCCGCTGGTACGCGTGGGCGGCGAGCCCCACGTGCCGGGCCAGCTCGTCGGCGGTGAGCCCGCGCGCCATGCGGTGCTCGCGCAGACTCGTGGCGGCGGCGATCAGCTCGGCGGGGGAGCACCACAGCACGCCCGCGAGTGCGGTGAGCTCCTGCTCACCGGGGACGGCCCGGCCGCGTTCCCAGGCGACGACGGTGTCGGGGTGGACGAGCAGGCCGTACTGCGCGCGGAGGCCGTACGCGACATGGCCCGGGGTCATGCCGAGGCCCTCGCGCAGCCGCCGGGCGGCCAGGGCGTTGAAGGGTGGGGAGGGTTGGTGGTGCACCCGGCCCACGGTAGGTGCGGAGGGTGACGGCTGGATACGGTGCGTTCCGCCAACGTGCGAGGTCGTAGGAACGTGGGAACCGATCAGTAACCGCGATGCCCGCCGTCCAGCCAGCGGTACTGGAGCTCGGGCCGGCCGATCTGGCCGTACTGCGGGGCGCGTACCGCCCGGCCCTCGGCGACCAGGTGCTCCAGGTAGCGGCGCGCGGTGATCCGGGAGATCCCGACGGCCGCGCCGGCCTCGGCGGCGGTGAGCCCGGCCGGGGCGGCCCTGAGGCCGCGGGTGACGGCCTCCAGGGTCGGCGCGCTCAGGCCCTTCGGGAGGGTGGCCGGGTGCGGGGCGCGCAGGGTCGCGAGGGCCCGGTCCACCTCGTCCTGCCCGGAGGCCTCACCGGCGGCGGCCCGGAACTCGGCGTACCGGGCGAGCCGGTCCCTCAGCGTCGCGAAGGCGAAGGGCTTCAGGACGTACTGGACGACGCCCAGGGAGACGCCCTCCCGTACGACGGCCAGGTCGCGGGCGGAGGTCACGGCGATGACGTCGGCGGAGTGCCCGGCGGCGCGCAGCGCGCGGAGCAGCTGGAGACCGTGGCCGTCGGGCAGGTACAGGTCGAGCAGGATCAGATCGACGGGCGTCCGGTCGAGGACGCGCACGGCGGCGGCGCGGGAGTGGGCGACGCCGACGACGGTGAAGCCCTCGACTCGCCCGGCGTAGAGCGCGTGGGCGTCGGCGGCGACGGGGTCGTCCTCGACGACGAGAACACGAAGCGGCGCGACACCACTCATGCGGACACCTCGGTGGTGGGGTTGTGGTCGGTGGGGTCGGTGGGGTCGGTGGGGTCGGTGCGGGGGGTGCCGGCGGGGCCGGGGGTACGGGTGGGGCCGGTGTCACGGTCGGTGCCGGTGACCGGCACCGGCTCGGACGCGGGAGCGGGTACGGACGCGGGCGCGAGTGCACGGGCCGGCAGCGGCAGCCGGACAGTGAACTCCGCCCCGCCCTCCTCCGCGTCCGTCACGTCCAGCGTGCCCGAGGCGCGGGAGACCGCCTGGCCGACCAGCGCCAGGCCGAGGCCGCGGCCGGGGCCCCGGGTGGTCCAGCCGCGGCCCAGCACCGCGTCGCGGTCGGCCGGGCGGACCCCGGGGCCGTTGTCGCCGACCCGGAGGAGCAGTTCGCCGTCGCCCGTCCGGGCCGCGACGGTGACCGTCACCCGCGCGTGCGGGGTGCCGCCCGCCGCCTCCACGGCGTTGTCGATCAGGTTGCCCAGGATCGTCACCAGATCACGGGAGGGCAGCGTCGCCGGGACCAGACCGTCGTCGATGCGGCTGTCCTCGGTGAGGACCAGCTCCACGCCCCGCTCGTTGGCCTGCGCCGCCTTCCCCAGCAGCAGGGCCGCGAGCACCGGCTCGCCCACGGCGTCGACGACCCGGTCGGTCAGCGCCTGCGCCAGCTCCAGTTCCGCCGTCGCGAACTCCACGGCCTCCGCCACCCGGCCCAGCTCGATGAGCGAGACCACGGTGTGCAGCCGGTTCGCCGCCTCGTGCGCCTGCGAGCGGAGCGCCTCCGTGAACCCCCGCTCCGAGTCCAGCTCCCCGGACAGCGTCTGCAGCTCGGTGCGGTCCCGCAGCGTGACGACGGTGCCGCGCCGCTCCCCGCCCACCACCGGGCGGGTGCTGACGACGAGGACCCGGTCGGCGGTCAGATGCGTCTCGTCGACGCGCGGCTCCGAGGACAGCAGCGCGCCCGTCAGCGACGCGGGCAGCCCCAGTTCCGCCGCCGGCCTGCCGACGGACCCCTCGTCCAGACCGAGCAGCTCCCGCGCCCCGTCGTTGATGAGGGCGATCCGCCGCCGCCCGTCGAGCATCACGAGCCCCTCGCGTACCGCGTGCAGCGCGGCCTCGTGGTAGTCGTGCATCCTGCTCAGCTCGGCCGCGTTCATGCCGTGCGTGTGGCGCCGCAGCCGGGCGTTGACCAGGTACGTCCCCGCGCCGCCGAGCGCCAGCGCCGCGCCCGCCATGCCGAGCAGGGCGGTCACCTGCTGCCGGACCTGCTCGCTGATCTTGTCGATGGTGATGCCCGCGCTGACCAGCGCCACGACCCGGCCGCCGCCGTCGAAGACGGGCGCGACCGTCCGCACGGAGGGGCCGAGGATCCCGAGATGGGTCTCGGAGTACGGCCGCCCGGCCCGCGCCTGCTCGATGTGCCCGAGATACGTCCGGCCGATCTGCTCCGGCTCGGGGTGCGTCCAGCGGGTGCCGTCCGGGGACATGATCACCACGAACGCCACGCCCGCGTGGCGGCGCAGCGATTCCGCGTACGGCTGGAGGGCCGCCGTCGGGTCGGCGGAACCCGCCGCGGCGACCACCGAAGGGGAGTCGGCGACGGCGGCGGCGGTCGCCGTCGCCTGCCGCCGCGCGGTCTCCTCGGCCTGCGCCCGGTCCGTGACGTACGCGAAGACCGCGCACCCCGCCACGACGACGGCCACCAGCACGACCTGCATCGCGAAGAGCTGGCCGGCCAGGCTGCGGGGACGGGGGAGGGGGAAACGCATGCGGGTAAGTGTGCACGCCCGAATTTGCTCCTGAGCATTGCGTTCCCGAATCGTTCCCTTCCCGCGCGGGCCTTCCGACGGTTCGGCCGTGAACGAAACGTACGCAACCGTGACCCCGGTCACAGGCTGATGGATAGTCGCGGAGTCCACCGGGACGTGGACACCCATCAGCACGAGGAGGACCCCGTGGCCGCACGCCGGGACCGTACCCACTATCTGTATCTGGCCGTCATCGCCGCCGTACTGCTCGGCATCACGGTGGGGTTCCTGGCCCCGGGCGTCGCCGTCGAGCTCAAGCCGCTGGGCACCGGCTTCGTCAACCTGATCAAGATGATGATCTCGCCGATCATCTTCTGCACGATCGTCCTCGGCGTCGGATCCGTCCGGAAGGCCGCCAAGGTCGGCGCCGTCGGCGGGCTCGCCCTCGGCTACTTCCTGGTCATGTCGACCGTCGCACTCGCGATCGGCCTGGTCGTCGGCAACATCCTGGAGCCCGGTTCCGGCCTCCACCTCACCAAGGAGCTGGCCGAGGCCGGGGCCAAGCAGGCCGAGGGCGCGAGCGAGTCCACGCCGGACTTCCTGCTCGGGATCATCCCCAAGACCATCGTCTCGGCGTTCACCGAGGGCGAGGTCCTCCAGACCCTCCTGGTCGCGCTGCTCTCGGGCTTCGCCCTGCAGGCCATGGGAGCGGCCGGCGAGCCGGTCCTGCGCGGGATCGGGCACATCCAGCGGCTCGTCTTCCGCATCCTCGGCATGATCATGTGGGCGGCACCCGTCGGCGCGTTCGGCGCGATGGCCGCCGTGGTCGGCGCGACCGGCGTCGACGCGCTCAAGTCCCTGGCCGTCATCATGGTCGGCTTCTACCTGACCTGCGCGATCTTCGTCTTCGTCGTGCTCGGCGCGCTCCTCAGGCTGGTCGCCGGGATCAACATCTGGTCCCTCCTGAAGTACCTGGGCCGCGAGTTCCTGCTGATCCTCTCCACCTCCTCCTCCGAGTCGGCCCTTCCCCGGCTCATCGCGAAGATGGAGCACCTGGGCGTGAGCAAGCCGGTCGTCGGCATCACCGTGCCGACCGGCTACTCCTTCAACCTCGACGGCACCGCGATCTACCTCACGATGTCCTCGCTCTTCGTCGCCGAGGCGATGGGCGACCCGCTCTCGCTCGGCGAGCAGATCTCCCTGCTCCTCTTCATGATCATCGCGTCGAAGGGTGCGGCGGGCGTCACCGGCGCCGGTCTCGCGACCCTCGCGGGCGGTCTCCAGTCGCACCGGCCCGACCTGGTCGACGGGGTGGGCCTGATCGTCGGCATCGACCGCTTCATGAGCGAGGCGCGCGCCCTCACCAACTTCGCGGGGAACGCGGTGGCGACGGTGCTCGTGGGGACGTGGACCAAGGAGATCGACAGGGCGCGGGTGACGGAGGTGCTGGCGGGGCGGGTGCCGTTCGACGAGAAGACGCTGGTCGACGAGCACGGGGCGGCTGCGGCGGTGCCGGATCAGCGGGCCGAGGAGGGCGAGGAGAAGGCTCGGGCCGGGGTCTGACGGCGGGCGTTCCGACGGGTGTCCGGGGCGGGGCGGGGATTCATTCCCCACCCCGCCCCTTCCCGAACCGGGGCTCCGCCCCGGACCCCGGTCCTCAAACGCCGGACGGGCTGAACCGACCCCCCGGACAGCCGTTCAGTTCCTCCACCTCCCCCTCCGTCAGTTCCAGCCCCGTCGCCCCCGCCGAGTCCCTGATCGACTCAGGGCGGCTCGCTCCCGGGATCGGCAGGACCGTTTCCGAGCGGGTGAGGAGCCAGGCCAGGGTCACGCGCTGGGGGGTGACCCCGTGTGCGCGGGCCACTCGGTGGAAGGCGCCGAACCGCGGGTCCGCCTCCAGGGCCGACGTCCCGTCCAGGGAGCTGCGCGCGATTCCGCCCAGGGGGCTCCACGGCATGAACGCCAGGCCCAGGTCCGCGCAGAGCCGTAGTTCCGCCTCGGAGCCGCGGTCGGCCGGGGAGTAGCGGTTCTGGACGGAGACGAGGCGCTCGCCCAGGATCTCCCGGGCCAGCAGGATCCGTTCGGTGTCCACGTTCGAGATCCCGGCCAGCCGGATCGTGCCCGCGTCCAGCAACTCCCGTATGGCGCCCAGTGATTCGGCGTACGGCACGGCCGGGTCCGGCTTGTGGAGCTGGTACAGCCCGATCGCCTCGACGCCGAGCCGCCGGGCCGAGTCCCCGGCCGCGCGCCGCAGGTGTTCCGGCCGTCCGTCGACCGTCCAGCCGCCGTCGGCGGTCCGTCCGCGCCCGCCCTTCGTCGCCACCAGCACGTCATCGGTGCGGCAGGGGCCCCCGTACGCGGCCAGCGCCCGCGCCACGAGCCGTTCGCCGGCCCCGGGCCCGCCGCCCGGCGGGTGGTAGGAGTCCGCCGTGTCGAGCAGGGTCACGCCCGCGTCGAGGGCGGCGTGGACGGTGGCGAGGGCGCGGGCCTCGTCGGGGTGTCCCTCGATGGAGAGCGGCATGGCGCCGAGGCCGATCGCGCCGACCCGTACGTCTCCGAGTGCGCGGTACCGCATCAGTGTGCTCCCAGTGTCTCGGCGAGCGCCCGCGGCAGCCATTCCGCGGAATTCAGGAAGGTGAATCCGAGGGCCGTCGCGCGGGAGTTGTCCATTCCGTACGAGCGGGAGAAGGAGAACGGCGACACCTCCCCGACCTCGACCTCCTGGAATACGGTCCGGCCGCCCGTCAGGCGCTCGATCTCCGCGCAGATCCGGGCGGTGGTGAGCGGTCCGTGGGAATGCGCGTTGACCGGTCCGGTGAACGAGCCCTCCGCCGCCCACGCCAGGAACGCCGCGATCTCCTCCACGTACACATAGGTGGCCGGGTGGTTCTCCGCCGGCACGGCGATCGGCTCGCCCGCCCGGATGCGGTCCGCGTAGTGGCCGACCCGGCCGGTGAAGTCGTCCTCGCCGCCGAGCACATGGGCGACCCGTACCGCCGTGTACGGGAACGGCGGCGCGGCCGCGAAGACCGCCTCCGCCTGCCGCTTCCCCTCCCCGTAGTGCGCGTCGAGGAACTCCGGGTCCTCCCAGGGGAGTCCGAGGTCGACGGCGACGGTCAGCGGATCGACGGCCTCCTCCCGTACGGGCGCGGCGGAGTGCTCGTACGCGTAGACCTCCACGGTGGAGGTCATCACATAGCGCCGGGTGCGCGGCCCGAGGACCCGGCGCGCGATCACGGCCTGCCGCGGGGTGTAGCAGACCTGGTCGACGACGACGTCGAAGGTCCGGTCGCCCAGCGCGGTCTCCACCGCGGCCTCGTCGTTCCGGTCGGCGATCAGGTGCTCCACACCGTCCGGCACACCGGAGGAACCCCGGTTGAGCATCGTCACCGCGTGCCCGGATTCCAGGAGACGGGACGTCAGCCGCTTTCCGAAATAGCGGTTCCCGCCGATGATCAAGATGTCCATGGATCAAGTGTGACGTCGGGCGTTCGCCCGCTGAAGGGGGAAACATGGGAGTCCCGGCCGCCGTACCGAAGGAACCACGGCCACCGCGTCCCGCCGCCGACGAAACCTCGGCGGGCGCCTTCGATCCCATCGACCGGCAGATTCTGGACCTCCTCCAGAGCGACGGCCGGATCAAGCTCAGCGAGCTGGGGCGCCGGGTCCGGCTGAGCCCCGCGGCCGTCACCGAGCGGGTGCGCCGCCTGGAGTCCTGCGGCGCGGTCACCGGCTACGGCGCGCACGTCTCCCCGGCCCGCCTCGGCTACGGCATCCAGGCCTTCATCCGGGTGAACCCGCACGGCGGCTACACGCTCAGGCACCCCAGGACGCTGGAGCTGACGGCCCGCCCGGAGGTCCTGGAGGTCCACCACGTGGTCGGCGAGGACTGCTGGATCCTCAAGGTCGCCGTCACGGACACCGTCCACCTCGAAGACGTCCTGGAGCAGACCTCGGCCCTGGGCCGGACCACGACCTCGATCGTGCTCTCCTCCCCGGTGGAGCGGAAACCCCTGCTGCCGCCGTCGCGCTGACTCCTTGCCCTGACGTCGGCGTCAAGCCGTACGGTCGGGGACATGCGCATCGGAGAGCTGGCCGAGCGGGCCGGGACCACCACGCGGGCCCTGCGGTACTACGAGTCCCGTGGTCTCCTGACCGCCCGGCGTACGGAGCAGGGGTACCGCACGTACGACGAGGACGACCTGCGGCTGCTCCAGCAGATCAGGACCCTGCAGGACTTCGGGTTCGAGCTGGAGGAGACGCGGCCGTTCGTCGACTGTCTACGCGCGGGCCATCCGGCGGGGGACTCCTGTCCCGCGTCGATCGCCGTCTACCGGCGGAAGGTCGCCGAGCTGGACGGGCTGATCGAACAGCTCCGGGCGGTGCGCGCCGAGGTGGGCGCCCAGCTGCTGCGGGCCGAGGCGGAGCTGCCGTACGGCCCGGAGCCCCGGTGCGAACTCGAAGCGGTGACCGGGACGGATACGGAGACGGAGGGGTGGCGGGGATGACGACGTACACGGAGGGCAGGGTGGCCGAGGTCACGGACGCGGACTTCGGGACGGAGGTGCTGGGGTCCGCGCTGCCGGTCCTGGTGCAGTTCACCGCGGACTGGTGCGGGCCGTGCCGGCAGCTGAAGCCGGTGCTGGCCGCCGTCGCCGCGGAGGAGGCGGCCCGGCTGCGGATCGTGGAGATCGACGTGGACCGCAACCCGGAGACGGCGCTGCGGTACGGGGTGCTCGCGACCCCGACGATGCTGGTGTTCCGGGCGGGGGAGCCGGTGAAGTCCCTCGTCGGCGCCCGCCCGAAGCGCCGCCTGCTGGCGGACCTGGAGGACGTGCTCGGATAGGCCCGGGTGCTCCCGGCTTCCGCAGGGCATACAGGAATACCCCGACTAGAATTGACAGTCGGGGTATTTGCTCGCGTATATTGATGGATTCCGTGTCCGACGTGTCATTCAGGCACACCGGTAACGCGGAGAAGTTCAATAAACGCACTGTATCGCGCCGGGAGTCGAATTGTCAACCGAGGAATTTCGGAAAGAGCAGCAATTCATCACCGATCTCTATGAACGACTCGACGCCCTGAGGGCCGAGGCCGAGGCCGCCGTCGAGCAGGCCCTGCGCACCCCCGGGGCCGGCAGCAGCCAGGGCCGTCTCGAACGGGACGTCATGGTCGCCGAGCAGTCCGGGCTCCTCGCCGCCTTCAACGCGGGCGAGAGCGGGCTCTGCTTCGGCCGCCTGGTCTTCAAGGACGGCCGCGACCACCACATCGGGCGGCTCGGCATCCGCGAGGACGACCCGAACCGCACCCCGCTCGTCGTGGACTGGCGCGCCGAGATCGCCCGCCCCTTCTACCTCGCCACCGGCTACGCGCCCATGGGGCTCTCCCGCCGGCGGCACATCACCACCCGGGGGCGCGAGGTCGTCTCCCTCCACGACGAGGTGCTCGACCTCGCCGACGCCACCCGCACCGGCCACGAGAGCCGGGACGCCGACGAGGTGCTGCTCGCCGCGCTCGACGCCGCCCGCACCGGCCGGATGCACGACATCGTGCAGACCATCCAGGCCGAGCAGGACGCCATCATCCGCTCCCCGCACCAAGGGGTCCTCGTCGTCGAGGGCGGCCCCGGCACCGGCAAGACCGCCGTGGCGCTGCACCGGGCCGCGTACCTCCTCTACGCGCACCGCGAGCAGCTCGCCAAGCGGGCCGTCCTCATCGTCGGCCCCAACCCCGCCTTCCTCGGCTACATCGGCAACGTCCTGCCCTCCCTCGGCGAGACCGGCGTCCTCCTCGCCACCCCCGCCGAACTGTTCCCCGGCGTCCGCGCCACCGGCACCGACACCCCCCGCGCCGCCGCCGTGAAGGGCGCCGCCGCCATGGCCGGGGCGCTCGCCGCCGCCGTACGGGACCGCCAGCAGGTCCCCGAGCGCGGCGAACCGCTGATCGTCCCGCACGAGGACGGCGACCTCGTCATCGACTGGGACATGGCCCTGGAGGCCCGGCACAAGGCCCGCGAGACGGCCCTCCCGCACAACCTGGCCCGCCCGTACTTCGTCTTCCGGATCCTCGACGCGCTCGCCGGGCAGCTCGCGGACCGGATCGGCGCCGACCCCTACGGCGGCCCCAACTTCCTCGGCCCCGACGACATCGCGCTGCTCGCCAAGGGCATCGCGGGCAACCCCGAGGTGTACGCGGCGATCGACACCCTCTGGCCCGCGCTCACCCCGCAGGACTTCCTCGCCGGCTACCTGGCCGGACCCACCCACCTCGCGGACGCGGACGCCGACGCGATCCGCCGCGACGGCGGCCCCTGGACCCCCGCCGACGTGCCGCTCCTCGACGAGGCCGCCGAACTCCTCGGCGAGGACGACTCGGCCGCCCGCGCCGCCGAGGAGGCCGAGCGCCAGAAGCAGATCCAGTACGCGCAGGGCGTCCTCGACGTCTCCTACGCCTCCCGCACCTACGAGTTCGAGGACAAGGAGGAGTACGACAAGGACGCCTCCGAGGTCCTCTCCGCGCACGACATCATCGACGCGGAGCGCTTCGCGGAGCGGCACGAGGAGGCCGACCACCGCACCGCCGCCGAACGGGCCGCCGCCGACCGCACCTGGGCCTTCGGCCACATCATCGTCGACGAGGCGCAGGAACTCTCCGCGATGGCCTGGCGGCTCCTCATGCGCCGCAGCCCCAGCCGCTCGATGACCCTGGTCGGCGACCCCGCCCAGACCGGCGACCCGGCCGGCGTCGGCGCCTGGGAAGGCATCCTCGCCCCCCACGTGGAGGACCGCTGGGACCTGGTGCGCCTCGGGGTCAACTACCGGACGCCCGCCGAGATCATGGCGGTCGCCGCCGAGGTGCGACGGGCCGACGACCCCGGGTTCCTGCCCCCGAGCTCGGTGCGCTCCACCGGGGTCGAGCCCTGGGACCGTACCGTCGACGACCCGGTGAAGGAGGCCGCCGACGCGGTCGCCGCCGAGCTGCGCGCCGAGGGCCGGATCGCCGTGATCGCCCCGCCGGAGTGGCACCCGGGCCTGGTCGCCGCCCTGCCGGAGGCCGCGCACGGACCGGCCCCCGACCTCACCCGGCCGGTCGTGCTGCTCGACCCCCGGCAGGCGAAGGGCCTGGAGTTCGACACCGTCCTCGTCGTCGACCCGGAGGGCATCGTCGCCGGCGCCGCGCACGGGACCAGCGACCTGTACGTGGCGCTGACCCGGGCCACCCAGCGGCTGGGGATCATCCGCTCCGCAGCGCGCAGCTGAACAGCGGCTCGCCGTCCTGGTGGCCGGTGACCCGGACCGACCCCGCCGTGCTCCCGGGCTCCGCCCGGAGCAGGCAGGGGCCGCCGTGGAACTCGGCGTACCGGTCGAAGGCGATCCGCAGCTCGGCCGGTACGAAGGGGCGGGGCCAGACGGCGGCGGCGGCCGCCTGCCGGGCGGCTTCGAGGAAGAGCATCCCCGGGATGTGGTCGTTGGGGCGCTGGAAGAGGGTGGGGTGGCCGGTGTCGACGACCAGTTCCCAGGTGTCCTCCCGGTCGCCCGGGGCCAGCAGCACGTCCTCGGCCCTGACCCGTCCGGTCCGTGCCGCCGGGACGCGCGGGGCGTCCGGCCCCGGCCGTACGACCCCGGGCTCGACGTGTCCGCCGCGCAGTCTGCGGTAGGCGCCGGGACCCGCGAACCGGGCGTCGGCGCCGCCGGTCGCGACGACCCGGGCCGCCCGCCGTACGGTCCACTCGACCCGCATCCGGGTCAACTCGCCGCCCCGGGAAAGCAGTTCGGTGAACCTGACCTCGATGTCGGCGTCCTCGCCGGCCACCGCGAGCCCCGCCGGGTCGCAGGACAGGGATATCTCGCTCAGCAGGATGTGCCGGGTCAGCGGCATGCCGTGGGCCGCGTGCAGGAGGGCCATCGTGGACTGCCGCAGCGTCTCGACGACGAGCAGCGGGTCGTGGCACCGCTCCTCGCCCCGGCCGAGCGGGGCGAAGAACGGATGGTCGGAGGGCCAGGCGGCCCGCACCCCGAAGCGTTCCCGCCCGTCGAGCGGCCGCCACTCGACGGGGAAGGTGTCCTCGCCGCGCACCCGGTGGCAGAGCTGCGGCGACAGGGGCCGCTCCACGGTCTTCTGCATGGTTGTCCCCGCTCGTCCGGATGCGTCGACCCGAGAGCGAACATAGCCGAACAGAGCGCGGTGTGTCCGAACGGATGAACGATCAATAGATCGGTCATCAACCACCGGAGGGCCGCAGACCTTCGCGTCCACGGCCCCCGGCACCGCAGGGGCTCGCCCCGCACCGGCCTCAGGCCGGACGCAGCCAGACCGTCGCCAGCGGCGGAAGCGTCATCCGCACGCTCGCCGCCCGCCCGTGGTACGGCACCGACTCCGTCTTCACCGGGTCCCGCCCCACCACGTCACCCCCGCCGTACCGCCCGTCGTCCGTGTTCAGGACCTCCGCCCAGGCCACCACGTCCTCCGGGACGCCGAGCCGGTAGTCGTGCCGCACCACCGGCGAGAAGTTCGACACCGCGAGCAGCGGCGCGCCGAACGCGTCGAAGCGCAGGAACGCGAAGACGTTGTCCTCCGCCGCGTCCCCCACCACCCACTGGAACCCCTCGGGGGAGGTGTCCCGCTCCCAGAGCGCCGGCGTCGCCGTGTACACCGTGTTCAGATCGCGGACGAGGTCCCGCACGCCCCGGTGGTCGGCCTCCGCGCCGTACGCCGGATCCAGCAGCCACCAGTCGGGACCGTGGTCCGCCGACCACTCCGACCCCTGCGCGAACTCCTGCCCCATGTAGAGCAGTTGCTTGCCCGGATGGGCCCACATGAAGCCCAGGTAGGCGCGGTGGTCGGCCCGCTGCTGCCACCAGTCGCCCGGCATCTTCGACACCAGCGACCGCTTGCCGTGCACCACCTCGTCGTGCGAGATCGGCAGGATGTAGTTCTCGCTGTACGCGTACACCATCGAGAAGGTCATCTCGTGGTGGTGGTACTTCCGGTGCACCGGCTCCTTCTGCACGTACTCCAGGGAGTCGTGCATCCAGCCCATGTTCCACTTCATCCCGAAGCCCAGACCGCCGTGCCCGCCGGGACCGACCTGGTCCGTCGCCCGCGTCACCCCGTCCCAGGCCGTGGACTCCTCCGCGAAGGTCACGATCCCCGGGCAGCGCCGGTACACCGTCGCGTTCATCTCCTGGAGGAACGCCACCGCGTCCAGGTTCTCCCGGCCGCCGAACTCGTTCGGCAGCCACTCGCCGTGCTCCCGCGAGTAGTCCAGGTAGAGCATCGACGCCACCGCGTCCACCCGCAGCCCGTCGATGTGGAACTCCTGGCACCAGTACACGGCGTTCGCCACCAGGAAGTTCCGCACCTCCTTGCGGCCGTAGTCGAACTCCAGGGTCCCCCAGTCGGGGTGGTGCGACCTGCGCGGGTCCTCGTGCTCGTACAGCGGCCGCCCGTCGAACTCCGCGAGCGCCCAGTCGTCCTTCGGGAAGTGCGCGGGCACCCAGTCCATCAGGACCCCGATGCCCGCCGCGTGCAGGGCGTCCACCAGGAACCTGAAGTCGTCCGGGGTGCCCATCCGGGCCGTCGGCGCGTAGAACCCGGTGACCTGGTAGCCCCACGAACCGCCGAAGGGGTGCTCGGTGACCGGCATCAGCTCCACATGCGTGAAGCCGAGGTCGCGGACGTACGCGGGCAGCTGCTCGGCCAGCTGCCGGTACGTCAGACCCGGGCGCCACGACGGCAGATGGACCTCGTAGACGCTGAGCGGCGCCTCGTGGTGCGGACGCGCCCCGCGCCGCTCCATCCACTCCGCGTCGTCCCAGGTGTAGTGCGACTCGGTGACGATCGACGCCGTGTTCGGCGGGCACTCGGTGCGCCGGGCCATCGGATCCGCGCGCACCGTGTGCGAACCGTCCGGCCGGGTGATGTCGTACTTGTACAGCGCCCCCTCGCCGACCCCCGGCACGAACAGCTCCCACACGCCCGTCGAGCCCAGCGAACGCATCGGCAGCCCCGTGCCGTCCCAGTGCGTGAAGTCACCGGTGACCCGCACCCCCCGCGCGTTCGGCGCCCAGACCGCGAACCGCGTGCCGGCCACCCCCTCGTGGGTCATGAGCCGGGAGCCGAGGGCCGTCCACAGCTCCTCGTGCCGGCCCTCCCCGATCAGATGCAGGTCCAGCTCCCCCAGGGAGGGCAGGAAGCGGTACGGGTCGTGCGCGGCGAGCTCGTCGGGACCGTCGTAACGGACCCGCAGCTCGTACGCGGGGACCTTGCGCAGCAGCGGGAGCAGGACGGAGAAGAACCCGTCGCCGTCGTCCGTGAGCGGGACGCGCCGGCCCTTGGTGAGGAGGGTCACCTCCTTCGCCCACGGGCGCAGCACCCGGACCGCCACCCCGCCCCGCACCGGATGCGCGCCGAGCACGCCGTGCGGATCGTGGTGCTCCCCGGCGAGCAGCCGGGCCCGGTCGCCCGGGTCGAGCGGTGGCGCCGTCCGGGGCGCGGGGGACTTGGTGCTGCGGGCCGTCTTGCCTGCGGGGCGGGCGGTCACCGGGATGCCTCCTGAGGGGTACGGGGGGTACGGATGGGCAACGGCGGGGTGCCGGGGCGGGACACTCGGCCGAACGGGGGCGCGTGCGGTTCCCGCAGGCGGGGGCCGCACGGGGGCGCCCCGCGCTGGTCCGAACGGGGGTGCGGCCGGCAGCGGGCGCTCCGCCCGTGGCGGGTCATCGGGGGGCCGAGAGGCGCTCGATCGCGGACATCGGGACCGGGAGCCAGTCCGGCCGGTGCCGGGCCTCGTAGACGACCTCGTACACCGCCTTGTCGGTCTCGTAGGCCCGCAGGAGCGCGGGGTCGGTGCGGGGGTCGGCCCCGGCCGCCTCCGCGTAGCCCGTGCAGTACGCGGCCCGGCAGCGCGCCGCCCAGTCCGCGTTCCACGGGCGGTGGGTGCGGGCCGCGTAGTCGAAGGAGCGGAGCATCCCGGCGACGTCGCGGACCGTGGGCTGCGGGCTGCGCCGCTCGTCCAGCGGCTTCGCCGGCTCGCCCTCGAAGTCGATCACGGCCCAGCCGCCGTCGGAACCCCGCAGGGTCTGCCCCAGATGCAGGTCGCCGTGGATGCGCTGCACCACACTCCCGCCGTCCGCGCCGCTCGCCGCCTCGAAGACGGCCCGGAGGCCGGGGACGTACGGCATGAGCGCGGGGACGGCCTGGGCCGCCGCGTGCAGCCGCCGGTCCATCGCCGCCGCGAGCTGCTCGGTCTCGGCGCGGGCGAGCCGCCGGGTCGGCAGCGCCTCCGCCAGCGCGAGGTGGACCTCGGCGGTGGCCCGGCCCAGGGACCGCGCCTCGGCGGCGAACTCCCGCCCGTCGGCGAGCGCGTCGAGCGCGAGCCGCCAGCCGTCGCGGGAGTCGCGCAGGAAGGGCTGGAGGACGCCGAGCGTGGCCGCCCCCGTCTCGAACCAGGCGACCGGGGCCGGGACCCGGGCGCAGCCCGCCCCGGCGAGGGCCAGCGGCAGTTCCAGGTCGGGGTTGGCCCCCGGGCTGACCCGCCGGAAGATCTTCAGGATGAACGAATCTCCATAGACCAGGGACGAGTTCGACTGTTCGGCGTCGAGGACCCGGGGGGCCAGGGCGGGCGGCAGGGAGGCGGTGGCGTGGAAGCGCAGCGGACCGGTCCGGCCCGGGGTGCGCAGCCGCTCGTAGAGGAGGCCGGCGAGCCGTGGATCGCGCAGCCCCTCGTAGACGGCGCGTCCGGCGAGCGGGCCCTGCCGGATCCGCCCGAGCAGGGCGGGGGCGAGGCGGGGCGGCAGCTGGGTCCGTACGCCCAGGAGCAGTTGGTAGCAGTCGGCGGGCGTCCCGGCCGGGCGGCCCGGCTGTTCGACCCGTACGAGCAGATGGAGGAGACCGGGTCCCGCGCCGTCCAGGGGAAGCAGCTCGGTGGCCGCGTCCAGGGTGAATCCGGTGACCCGGCGGCCCTTGCCCGCGAACCAGCGCTGCCGTGGCAGCCATTCGTGGAGCAGAGGGGCGAGGGACGGAAGGAGGGCGTCCGGGGCCCGGGTGGTGGATGCGGTCTCCGGCATGGCATCGCGTCCTTTCCCCGGGGCGCGCAGTTGGCTGTCGTTTGCGTTCAAATGCGCAGAGTGTCCCGGATGGCGGCTGGGGCTGTCCGGATGTGCGGGACGTGTCGGAGGGGGAAGATCCGTACGGGTCCGGCAGGAAGGCCCGTATGGACCTGGATCGACACGTGGAACGTGTGGGGGGAGATGGTGCCCGGGGCGGGGCGGAGGAAACCGTCCCGCTCCGGACAATTCCGAACCGACCGTCGGTCAGCCCTTCTTGAGACGGAACCAGTAGAAGCCGTGACCCGCAAGGGTCAGGAGGTAGGGGAGCCGGCCGATGGCCGGGAACGTCACCCCGCCGATCAGCTCCACCGGGTGGACGCCGTCGAAGCGGCGCAGATCGAGTTCCGTCGGCTGCGCGAACCGCGAGAAGTTGTTCACGCAGAGGACCAGGTCGTCGCCGTCCTCGCGGAGGAAGGCCAGCACCGCCGGGTTCGAGGCCGGGAGTTCCGTGTACGTCCCCGTCCCGAAGGCGCGGTTCTGCTTACGGATCTCGATCATCCGCTTCGTCCAGTGCAGCAGCGAGGACGGCGAGGCCATGCCCGCCTCGACATTGGTCACCTGGTAGCCGTGGACCGGGTCCATCACGGTCGGCAGGGTGAGCCGGCCCGGGTCGCAGGAGGAGAAGCCGGCGTTCCGGTCGGGGGTCCACTGCATCGGGGTCCGCACCCCGTCGCGGTCGCCCAGCCAGATGTTGTCGCCCATGCCGATCTCGTCGCCGTAGTAGAGCACCGGCGAGCCGGGCAGCGAGAAGAGCAGCGCGGTGAACAGCTCCATCTGCTTGCGGTCGTTGTCGAGGAGCGGGGCGAGCCGCCGCCGGATCCCGATGTTGGCCCGCATCCTCGGGTCCTTGGCGTACTCGGCGTACATGTAGTCGCGCTCTTCGTCCGTGACCATTTCGAGGGTCAGCTCGTCGTGGTTGCGCAGGAAGATGCCCCACTGGCAGCCGGACGGGATCTCCGGGGTCTTCGCCAGGATTTCCGAGACCGGGTGGCGCGACTCCCGCCGCACGGCCATGAAGATGCGCGGCATGACCGGGAAGTGGAAGGCCATGTGGCACTCGTCGCCGCCCGAGCGGAAGTCGCCGAAGTAGTCGACGACGTCCTCCGGCCACTGGTTGGCCTCGGCGAGCAGCACCGTGTCCGGGTAGTGGTCGTCGATCTCCTTGCGGACCCGCTTGAGGAAGGCGTGGGTCGCCGGGAGGTTCTCGCAGTTGGTGCCCTCCTGCTGGTACAGGTACGGCACCGCGTCGAGCCGGAAGCCGTCGATCCCCAGGTCCAGCCAGAACTTCAGCGCGGACAGGATCTCCTCCTGCACCGCCGGGTTCTCGTAGTTGAGGTCGGGCTGGTGCGAGAAGAACCGGTGCCAGTAGTACTGCTTGCGGACCGGGTCGAAGGTCCAGTTCGAGGACTCGGTGTCGACGAAGATGATCCGGGCGTCCGGGTACTGCTTGTCGTCGTCGGCCCAGACGTAGTAGTCGCCGTACGGGCCCTCCGGGTCGCGCCGCGACTCCTGGAACCACTCGTGCTGGTCGCTCGTGTGGTTCATGACGAAGTCGATGACCACGCGCATCCCGCGCTGGTGGGCCGCGTCGACGAACTCCACGAAGTCGGCCAGGTCGCCGAACTCGGGGAGCACCGAGGTGTAGTCGGCGACGTCGTATCCGCCGTCCCGCAAGGGGGACTTGAAGAAGGGCGGCAGCCAGAGGCAGTCCACGCCCAGCCACTGGAGGTAGTCCAGTTTGGACGTGATGCCCTTCAGGTCGCCGACGCCGTCCCCGTTGCTGTCCTGGAAGGAACGGACGAGGACCTCGTAGAAGACGGCCCGCTTGAACCAGTCGGGATCGCGGTCCTTGGCGGGGGTGTCCTCGAAGGTGTCGGGGACGGGCTCGTTGACAGTCATGAGATGGGTGACCCTCCGGTCTGCGGGGACGGTCGCAGGACGAGGACGTGCGCGGGTGCGACACCCGGTTCCAGGCGCACGTAGCTGGCCCTGCCCCAGTGATAGGTCTCGCCGGTGAGCTCGTCGCGCACCGGCACGGTCTCGTGCCAGTCGAGGCCGAGTTCCGGCATGTTCAACGAGAGTGAAGCCTCCTGGGTGTGGTGCGGGTCGAGGTTGACGACCACCAGAACGATGTTCGAACCCGAGCGCTTGGAGTACGCGATCACCTGCGCGTTGTCCGTGTCGTGGAAGGTCAGGTTCCGCAGCCGGCGCAGGGCCGGGTGGCGGCGCCTGATCCGGTTCAGGGCGGTGATCAGCGGGGTGATCGTGGCCCCCGAGCGCTCCAGCGACTCCCAGTCGCGCGGCCTCAACTGGTACTTCTCCGAGTCGAGGTACTCCTCGCTGCCGTCCCGCAGCGGGGTGCCCTCGCACAGCTCGTACCCGGCGTACATGCCCCAGGACGGCGACAGCGTCGCCGCCAGCACCGCCCGCGCCTCGAACGCCGGCCGGCCGCCCTCCTGGAGGTAGGCGTGCAGGATGTCCGGGGTGTTCACGAAGAAGTTCGGCCGCATCAGCGCCGCCGCCTCCCCGGACAGCTCCGTCAGGTACTCCGTCAGCTCCTCCTTGGTGTTCCGCCAGGTGAAGTACGTGTACGACTGCTGGAAACCGATCGCGCCGAGCGTCCGCATCATCGCCGGCCGGGTGAACGCCTCCGCCAGGAAGATCACGTCCGGATCGGCCCCGTTGATCTCGCCGATCACCCGCTCCCAGAACACCACCGGCTTCGTGTGCGGGTTGTCGACCCGGAAGATCCGCACCCCGTGGTCCATCCAGAACCGCAGCACCCGCACGGTCTCCGCGACGATCCCGTCCATATCGACGTCGAACGCGATCGGGTAGATGTCCTGGTACTTCTTCGGCGGGTTCTCCGCGTACGCGATCGAACCGTCCGGCCGGTGGTGGAACCACTCCGGATGCTTCTCCACCCACGGATGGTCCGGCGAGCACTGCAGCGCGAAGTCGAGGGCGATCTCCAGGCGCAGCTCCCGGGCCCGCGCCACGAAGGCGTCGAAGTCCTCGAAGGTGCCCAGGTCCGGGTGGAGCGCGTCGTGTCCGCCCTCCGGCGAACCGATCGCCCACGGCACGCCCACGTCGTTCGGCGCCGCCGAGAGGGAGTTGTTCGGGCCCTTGCGGTGGGTCTCGCCGATCGGGTGCACCGGCGGCAGGTACACCACGTCGAAGCCCATCGCCGCCACCGCCGGAAGGCGCTCGGCGGCGGTGCGGAAGTTCCCCGGAACCGTACGGCCCTTGACCTTCCGCACGCCCTCGGAGCGCGGGAAGAACTCGTACCAGGAGCCGAACAGGGCCCGCTCCCGCTCCACCTGGAGCGGCAACGCGGGGGAGGAGGACAGGAGTTCGCGCAGCGGGTGCCGGTCAAGGGCCTCGACCACCCGGGGACTGAGCACCGCCGCGAGCCGGACCGCCGCCGGGCGCGCGGTGTCGCGCAGGGCGTCCGCCGCCGCGAGCACGCACTCCCGCCCGCCGCCCTTCTTCGGGACGCCCTTCGCGGCCCGCTCGTGCAGTTCGGCCCCCTCGGCGAGGACGAGTTCGGAGTCGATCCCGGCCGGGATCTTGATCTTCGCCGTGTGGCGCCAGGTGGCCACCGGGTCGCTCCACGCCTCGACGGTGTACGTCCAGGAGCCCTCGACGTCCGGAGTGACCTCGGCGCCCCACCGGTCGGTGCCCTCGGCGAGTTCACGCATCGGCGTCCAGGGGCCGGGCCGGCCCGAGGGGCCGCGCAGCACGACATTGGCGGCGACCGCGTCGTGCCCCTCGCGGAAGACGGTCGCCGTCACCTCGAAGGACTCTCCGGCCACCGCCTTGGCGGGGCGCCGGCCGCAGTCGACCAGCGGGCGTACGTCCAGTACGGGAATGCGTCCCATGAGCGGATTCACAGCATCACCTGACGGGTTACGGGGGAGCGGGTGGTGGTGCGCTCTTTCTAGCTCCGTCGACGGCCGGCGGGTTGCGGGCATGGCCGCTCCTGTCCGCGTTCACCCGGATGGCGGGCATCTGGGGAGGAAACGGGATGATCGGGGAGGAACGGAGGTCACGGGGAGACGGGTTCGGGGGTTTCCGGGGAGGAGCCTTCCCACGCTCCTCGGGTGGGCAATCCCGGAGCTTCGCCAACTACCAGGGCTACTGGGCGGTCGTGGCGCGGGCAAGCACCGGACCCGGACAAAGAAACGGCCCCGCCCTTGTCGGGCGGAGCCGTCTCCGGTGGTCGGGCGCGGTGCTCAGCGCAGCGGCGTCGCGTCGGGTTCGTCCGCGTCCGAGGCCCACACCTGCCACGGCTGGCGGGCCACCCACTCCTCCACCGGGGCCGGTTCGAGCGCCAGGACCTCGGTCGACACCCCGTCGTCGTCCGCCATCAGCAGCGGATCGGCGCCGCTCGCCATGTAGTGGTAGATCCCGGCCACTCCGGCCGCCGTCTCCGGGCCCAGCAGCCGTCCGAGCCCCCGCTCGAACACGGCCGGATCCAGCTCCTCGTACCGCACCGACCGCCCCAGCCCCCGGCCGAAGGCCGCCGCCAGCTGCCCGCCCGTCAGCGAACGCTCCCCGCCGATGTCGAAGGTCCGCCCGTCGAGACCCTCCCGGCTCAGCGCCGCGAGCGCCGCCTCCGCCAGCCCCCGGTGCGAGATCCACGCCGTCCGCGCGGACTCCGGCAGCGGATACGCGAGGACGCCCTCGTCGACCAGCGAAGGACCGTTCCACGGCGAGAACAGGTTGTCCAGGTACACCGGTGGCCGGATCACCACCAGCGGCACCCCGCTCTCCCGCAGCACCCGCTCCGCGAGCCGCCGCGTCTCGAAGGCGGCGACGTCCGTCGGACCCAGCGGAATCCGGGTGTTGGTGTTGAGGACCAGCCGGACCGTGCCCGCCTCGCGGGCCGCCTCCCCGATGTGCCGGGCGTACGCCTCCACCCGCTCGGCCTCGTACACCAGCGGCATCGTGACGAACGCGTGCGTCGTCCCCTCGAAGAGCCGCCGCACGTCCTCCGGCCGCCCCAGATCGCCGCCGAGGAAGAAGGCCCCCGGCAGCGGCGGCCGGTCGGCCTCGGGACGCCGGGTCAGGGTCCGCACCCGGTGGTGCCGGTCGGCGAGGAGACGGGCCACCGCACCGCCCTGGAAGCCGGTCGCCCCCACGACCGCCACCCTCATCGGAATCTCACTGGACATCTGTCTCTGAGGCCCTTCGATAGACTTTCGCCGCTGCCGTGCCGGCGTCATCCAGGCTCGCCGCGCCGGCTTCGGCCGTTCAATTAACAAACCGGGGCGGAAGTTGAAGGATCGTCCATGGCATCCGTGGGAACCGACCGGCACGACCGACTCGACCAGGGCGGGCACGACGACCTGCTGAGCGAACTCCTCAAACCCCTCCGGCTCACCGGAGTCTTCGACAGCCGCTGGCACGTCCGCGCCCCCTGGGCCATCGAAGGGGACGCCGAACGCAGCTGCGCCGTCCTCCACTACGTCGTCGAGGGCGACTGCTGGATCACCACCACCGACGAACCCCCCGTCGCCCTGCACGCCGGCGACCTCGTCGTCTTCCCCACCGGCACCGCGCACCGCCTCTCCGACCGCCCCGAACGCCAGGGCCTCCCGCTCAAGGCCGTCCTGCCCGAGCGGCAGCCCGGCACCTCCGGCGAGATCGTCATCGACGGCAGCGGCCCCGAGAGCCGGCTGCTCTGCGCCGGACTCCACTACGACGCCAGCGCCGCCACCGGCCTCTACACCTCCCTGCCCTGGGCCCTCGTCCTCGACCGCGCCCAGGTCGACCGCGAACCCCTGCTCCGCGACACCCTCCGGCTGCTCGCCGCCCCCGACCGGCCCGTCGGACCCGGCGACCGGCTCATCACCCTGCGGGCCTTCGAGATGGCCCTCGTCCTCGCCCTCCGCCCGCTGCTCCGCGAACTCGCCGACAGCCCGGCCTCCCTGCCGCTGCTCGGACACCCCGGGATCAGCCGGGCCGTGGTCATGATGGCGACCCGGTTCGCCGAGCCGTGGACCATCGACTCCCTCGCCCGGGAGGTCGGCATGTCCCGCTCCGCGTTCACCGCCGCCTTCCGCGAGCTGGTCGGCGAATCACCGGCCCGGTACCTCTCCGCCCGCCGGATGCAGGAGGCCGGCCGGCTCCTCGGCGAGACCTCGCTGCCGCAGTCCGCGGTGCCCGCCCGGGTCGGCTACCAGAGCGCCGTCGGCTTCCACCTCGCCTTCCGCAAATGGTTCGGGGTGACCCCGGGGGAGTACCGCGCGGGAGTCGTCCGGGCGGCCTGAACGGCCCCGGCGCGGCCCGACCTGACATCTTCGCGGGGCCGCTGGACGGTTCTTAAGGAGCCCTGGACGGACGTTCATTGCCCGGGTGGACCGCGCCGGAAAGGCTCGGGTCCGGCAGAGCCGTGACACCCGAGGAGAGGCGACACACCGGTGACGAGGTCCGGGCAGGAGTATCTGGAGGGGTTGCGCGACGGGCGCGAGATCTGGCTCGACGGGGAACGCGTCGAGGACGTCACCGCCCACCCCGCCTTCCGCGCCACCGCGGCCTCCTTCGCCGGGCTCTACGACCTCGCCGACGACCCCGTGCACCGCCCCGTCCTCGTCCGGGGCGGGGTGCGCCGCCCCTACTCCGTACCCCGCTCGTACGAGGACCTCGTCGCCCGCCGCCGCGCCTTCCGGGCCACCGCCCGCGCCAGCTACGGCTTCCTCGGGCGCACCCCCGACTACATGGCCGCGGGCGTGGCCGGATTCGCCGCCTCGCCCGAGGTCTTCACCGGCGACACCTTCGACGGCGCCGGACACGCCCTCGCCCTCCACCGCCGGCTCGCCGAGGGCGACCTGCACACCGCGTTCACCCTGACCGACCCGCCCCGGGGGCACGGCGAGGACGACATCGCCCTGCGGGTCGTCGCCGAGCGGGACGGCGGCATCGTCGTCCGCGGCGCCAAGACCGTCGGCACCGGCGCCGTCTTCGCCGACGAGATCCTCGTCGGCACCATCGAACCCCTCGCCGCCGACGACACCGGGCACGCCGTCACCTTCTCCGTACGGCCGGACACCCCCGGCCTCACGCTCGTCTCCCGCACCTCCTACGAGGGACGCTCCCGGTCCGTCTTCGACCAGCCGCTGTCCTCCCGGTACGACGAGAACGACGCGATGCTCGTCTGCGAGGACGTGTTCGTGCCCTGGGAACGGGTCCTCACCTACCGGGACCCGGTCACCACCGGCGCGGCCTGGTGGGGCACCCCCGCCTACCCGAACCTCGTCCACCAGTCCGCCACCCGCTTCTGGACCAAGCTGGAGTTCCTCACCGGGCTCGCGATCCTCCTCACCCGCTCCAACGGCACCGCGGACCTGCCGGCGGTCACCCAGGCCGTCGGCCGGCTGCTCGGCATGGTCGCCCAGGCCAAGGCCTTCGTGCTCGCCGCGGAGGCCTCGTACGAGCAGGTCGACGGCGGGCGCGGCGGCGTCCGCCCCGGGCAGGAGATCTCCTTCGCCCAGCGGATCATGGCCGGCGAGCTCTACCCGCGCGCCGTCCAGGACATCAGACTCCTCGCCGGAGGCGCCCTGGTGCAGCTGCCCGCGAGCGGCCGGGACCTGCTCCACCCCGAACTCGGGCCGCTGGTCCGCCGCTACTTCGGCACCCCCGGCCACGCAGCCGAGGACCGGATCAAGCTCCTCAAGCTCGCCTGGGACGCGCTCGGTTCCGAGTTCGCCGGCCGCCACGAGCAGTACGAGCGCTTCTACCACGGCGCCCCGCACGTCTATCTGACGATGCAGACCCGGGCCGGCGCCGCCGAGGAGTGCGAGCGCCTCGCCCAGGACTGCCTCGACGGGTACGGCCTCGGGACGA
Source organism: Streptomyces sp. Root1304 (assembly GCF_001426405.1). Lineage (GTDB taxonomy): Bacteria > Actinomycetota > Actinomycetes > Streptomycetales > Streptomycetaceae > Streptomyces. Next base: position 237,070 of record NZ_LMEP01000026.1, read on the forward strand.
CCCGGTGACGGCACCGCCACCGGGGCCCCGGCGCGGAGCCCTCGCCCTGCTCGCCGCCACCCAGCTGCTGCTGATCACCGACACCGCGATCGTCAACGTCGCCCTGCCCTCGATCGGCGCGGACCTCGGCCCCGGCCCCACCGGGCTCTCCTGGGTCGCCAACGCCTACCTCATCACCTTCGGCGGGCTGCTCCTCCTCGGCGGCCGGATCGCCGACCTCCTCGGCCACCGGCGGGTCCTCCTCGCCGGACTCGCCCTCCTCGCCCTCGCCTCCGCCTGCGGCGGGCTCGCCCCCGGCGCCGCCGCGCTCGTCGCCGCCCGCGCCGCCCAGGGCGCCGGCGCCGCCCTCGCCGCCGCCTCGGCCTTCGCCCTGCTGCTCCTGCTCTTCCCCGAAGGCCCCGCCCGGCACCGGGCGCTCGGCGCGTTCGCCGCGATGGGCGGTCTCGGCGGGGTCCTCGGCACGGTCGGCGGGGGCGTCCTCACCGGCGTCCTCGGCTGGCGCTCCACGTTCTGGCTGAACGTCCTCCTCGCGGCCGCCCTCGGCGCGCTCGCGCTGCGGGTCCTGGACGGCGGGACCGGCGGCGTCCGTACGGGCGCCGCCGACCGCTCCGGACGGCGCCACCGGGGCGGCTTCGACCTCGCCGGGGCTCTCACCGCCACCGCCGGACTCGGGCTCGTGGCCTACGCGCTCGTCGGCGCCGCCGGGGCCGGATGGCTCTCCGCCCGTACCCTCACCGCCGGGGGCGCGGGCCTCGCGCTGCTCCTGGCCTTCGCCGCCGTCGAGACCCGGGCCGCCGCGCCGCTGGTCCCGCCCGCGGTCCTCCGCCGCCCTGCGCTCGGCCTCGCCAACCTCCTCGCGGCGCTCGCCCAGATGACGCTGTTCCCGATGTTCTTCCTGGTCAGCCTGCATCTGCAGAGCGTCCTCGGGTACGGGCCGCTGGGCGGCGGCCTCGGCCTGCTGCCGCTCTCGCTGGCCGTCGTCGCGGTCGCCCCGCAGACCGGCCGGATCATCTTCCGGCTCGGACTGCCCCGGACCACGACCCTGGGTTTCGTCCTCCTCTGCGCCGGAACCCTGTGGCTGGCCCTCGCCCTCCGGGCGGACGGCACCTTCGCGAGCACGGTCCTCGCCCCCGGCCTCCTCCTCGGCGTCGCCCTGCCGCTGGTCGTGGTCACCACCAACGTGGCCGCCACAGCCGAGGCCGCGCCCGGGGAGAACGGACTCGCCTCCGGACTCGTCAACACCAGCCAGCAGTTCGGCTCCGTCCTCGGCCTCGCCGTCCTGGTGGCCGTCGCCGCCGGCCGCACCGGGGCCGCGGACGCGTCCCGCGCGGTCGCCGAGACCGCGGGCCACCGCGCCGCCCTGCTCACGGGTGCCGCCCTCGCCGCCGCGGCCGCGCTGCTCTCCCTACGCCTCCACCGGGGAGAACCGGCGGCCGGAGCCGCCCCGGCACGGGCCCCGGACCCCGGGACGCCGGACCTCCGGACGCCGGACCCCGGGACGCCGGACCTCCGGACGCCCGACCTCCGCGAGCCCGGACCGCGCTGAGCCGCCCCCCGGCCCCCCGCCCCCGACCCACCCCACCGACCGCGCCAGAACACCGCCCACCACCGGCGGGTGAGCCGTGCACCCCCGGCGAACCGAGCCGCCCCAGGAGAGGAGCACCGCAGTGCCGCTCGGCGATTCGCCCCGTAGGACCGAGGTCATCCGCGCCGCCGACCCGCTCGGCGCCGACGCCCTGCTCGCCGCGGTGCCCGCGATGAACGCGGACGCCGACACGGCCGCCCTGACCGTCGCCCTGCGCACCCTCGTGCCGGACCCCGACCGGGCCGCGCGGTGGAGCGTCGCCGACGCGCTCGCCGCCATGCGCGACCTCGGCATCCTGCTCGGCTCGCTGAAACGTCACGGCGTACAGCCCCTGGCCGCCGTCCCGGAGGCCCTGCCCCTCCTCGAACTCCTCGGCCACCGCACCGACATGATCCCCCGGGACACCGTCCACCACTACACGACGTGGAACCCGCCGGGCCCGCGCCGCCGCACCTACACCGGCCACCCCACCGAGGCCCGCCTCCAGGACGCCGTACGGATGGTGTTCCCCGGCCTGGTCGCCGCCCTCGACGACTGCGGCCGGATCGCCCGCCTCGAACCGTACGACCCCGGATTCGCCGCCGCCCTCGACCGGGTGGGCCGCCACGTGCGGACCATGGTCGACTCCATCGACCTCACCGTCGCCCAGGTGCCGCCCGAGTACTTCGCACTCACCCTGCGCCCGTACTTCGAGGAGGTCGACGTGGCCGGCCGCCCCTACCTCGGCCCGGCCGCCGCCCAGGTCCCGCTCTGGCTGGTCGACCTGACGCTCTGGCAGTGCGACCGCTCCGACCCCGCCTACGACGCCTTCCTCGCCGAGTCCCTGCCGTACGCGCTGCCCGCCTGGCGCGCCTTCCACGCCCGGCACCGCGGCGGGGTGTCGGCGGTGAGCAAACTGTCCGCCGCCGTCAGCTGGGAGGGCGCCGACCGGCTCCCGCCCGCGCTCACCGCCTCGGCGCAGGCACTCGGCCGGGTGCTGCGCCTCCTGAAGACCTTCCGCGCCCGGCACCTCGGCATCGCCCGCAAGGCGTACCGCGAGGACGTGCGCCTGTACGAGGAGGGCAGCGGCGGGGCCCCGGTCGCGCTGCTGCGCTCGATCCTGGATCTGACCAGGGAGAACGAGACCATGGTGCGCCGCGCGACCGTGCGGTGCCGTCCCGCCGGTGCCCCTGCCGGGCCGTCCGCCGCCCAGCGGCGCGAAGGAGCAGTCGAGATGTCCCCCCACACCCCCGCGCCCTCCCCGCACCGCTCCGCCCACGGATACGGCGGGCGGGGACCGCACATCGTGATCGCCGGCGGCGGCGTCGCCGGCCTCACCACCGCCCTCGCCCTGCACGCCGCCGGATTCGAGCGGATCACCGTCGTCGAGGCCGCGCCCGCGATCCGCCCGGTCGGCGCCGGACTCAACCTGATGCCGAACGCGGTCCGCGAACTCGACGCCCTCGGCCTGCTCGACGCCCTCGAAGCGGGCGCCCTGCGCACCCGCGAGCTGCGCTACTACCACCGCTCCGGCGGACTGATATCCCGCGAGCCGCGCGGTCTCGGCGCCGGCTACCGCTGGCCGCAGCTCTCGGTCCACCGCGGGCACCTCCAGCAGGTCCTGGCCGGCGCCGTCCGGGCCAGGCTCGGGCCGGCCGCCCTCGTCACCGGGGTCCGGGTGCGCGGGGTGGAGCCGCTGCCCGACGGACGGCCCCGGCTGCGCCTGGAGCACCGGGCGGGCTCCGTGCACGGCCGGGCCTCCCTCGAACCGGACGTGCTCGTCGGCGCCGACGGCATCCGTTCGGCGGTGCGGGCCGCGCTCCACCCGGAGGAGGGCGCGCCGCCGTGGAACGGGACCCTGGTCTGGCGGGGGGTCTCCCGGATGCCCGCGCGGGCGGTGGGCCCGGCCATGTTCATCGCCGGCGACGACCGGCAGAAGGCCGTCGTGTACCCGATGAGCCGGCCGACGGGACCCGGCCGGGAGGTCCTGGTCAACTGGGCGCTCGCCCGCCCGGCGGCCGACACCGGCGGGGCGCCGGCGGACCCGGGCGCGGCCGGGGCGGCGGACGGCGACGAGCGGCTGCTCGGCGACTGGAACCGGCCCGTCCCCGTCGAGACCTTCCTGCCGTACTACGAGGGCTGGGAGTTCGACGGCGTCAGCGTCCCCGCCGTCCTGCGCGCCGCCGACTCCGCCCATGTGTACCCGATGGTCGACCGCGAACCCCTGGACCGCTGGACCCACGGCCGCACCACCCTCGTCGGCGACGCCGCCCACGCCATGTACCCCATCGGCTCCAACGGCGCGACCCAGTCGATCGTCGACGCCCGCGCCCTCGCCCACGCGCTCGCCCTGCACCCCGCCGACCCCGCCGAGGGCCTCGCCGCGTACGAACGGGCCCGGCGCCCCGTCACCACCGCGCTCCAGCGGGCCAACCGCGAACTCGGCCCCGAGGTCGTCATCAACCTCGCCCACGCCCGCGCCCCGCACGGCTTCACCGACATCCACGAGGTCATCCCCGCCGAGGAACTCGCCGCCATCGCCTGCCGGTACGCCGCCACCGGCGCCTTCGACCCCGGCACCGTCAACCTGGGCTCCCCGTACGAGGTGCCCCTGCCGGCCATCGGCTGACGCGGCCCGGCCCGACCGGCGCGCCGCCCCTCCCGCGGGAGCGGCACGCCGGACGCACAGCGTGGTGCGACCGCTCCGCTCCGTACTCGCCTGCCAAGGTGGACGACGTGAAGGCAATCCGTCGATTCACCGTGCGTCCCGTCCTCCCGGACACCCTTCGACCCCTCGCCGACCTCGCGCACAACCTGCGCTGGTCCTGGCACGAGCCCACCCGGGCGCTCTTCGACTCCCTCGCCCCCGAGGGGCCGGCCGGAGCCGATCCCGTCCGGGTGCTCGGCGCCCTCGAAGCCCCCCGGCTCGCCGCGCTCGCCGCCGACCAGGAGTTCCTGACCCGGCTGCGGGCCGCCGCCGAGGACCTCGACACCTATCTGCACGCCCCCCGCTGGTACCAGGACCGGTCCGGCGAGGCGCCCGCCGCCGTCGCCTACTTCTCCCCCGAGTTCGGCGTCGCCGCCGCCCTGCCCCAGTACTCCGGCGGCCTCGGCATCCTCGCCGGCGACCACCTCAAGGCCGCCAGCGACCTCGGCGTCCCCCTGATCGGCGTCGGCCTGCTCTACCGGCACGGCTACTTCCGCCAGTCCCTCGGCCGCGACGGCTGGCAGCAGGAGCGGTACCCCGTCCTCGACCCCGGCGAGCTGCCGGTCGCCCTGCTCCGCGAGGCCGACGGCAGCCCCGCCCGGATCACCCTGGCGCTGCCCGGCGGCCGCAGCCTCCACGCCCATCTGTGGATCGCCCGCGTCGGCCGCGTCCCCCTCCTGATGCTCGACTCCGACGTCGAGGAGAACGCCCCCGGCGAACGCGGCGTCACCGACCGGCTGTACGGCGGCGGCAGCGAGCACCGGCTGCTCCAGGAGATGCTGCTCGGCATCGGCGGCGTCCGCGCCGTCCGCACGTACTGCCGTCTCACCGGCACCCCCGCCCCCGAGGTCTTCCACACCAACGAGGGCCACGCCGGCTTCCTCGGCCTCGAACGCATCCGCGAACTCCAGGGCGAGGGGCTCGACTTCGACGGCGCCCTGGAGACCGTCCGGGCCGGCACCGTCTTCACCACCCACACCCCCGTCCCGGCCGGCATCGACCGCTTCGACCGGAGCCTCGTCGCCCGCCACCTCGGCGAGGACGGCGCACTCCCCGGCGTCGACACCGGACGGGTCCTCGCCCTCGGCGACGAGACCCCCCTCGGCGGCGACCCCGGCGTCTTCAACATGGCCGCCATGGGCCTGCGCCTCGCCCAGCGAGCCAACGGCGTCTCCACCCTCCACGGAGCCGTCAGCCGGTCCATGTTCGCCGGGCTCTGGCCGGGCTTCGACGCCGACGAGGTGCCGATCACCTCCATCACCAACGGCGTCCACGCCCCCACCTGGGTCGCCCCCGAGGTCGGCGAACTCGGCCCCGACCCCGCCGACCGGGAGCTGTGGGCGCTGCGCCGCACCCTCCGCGAACGGCTCGTGACCGACGTACGGGAGAGGCTGCGGGCCTCCTGGCGGCAGCGCGGGGCCGCAGCCGCCGAACTCGGCTGGACCGACTCCGTCCTCGACCCCGACGTGCTCACCATCGGCTTCGCCCGCCGGGTCCCCTCGTACAAGCGGCTCACCCTGATGCTCCGCGACAAGGACCGGCTGCGGGCCCTCCTCCTCGACCCCGAGCGGCCCGTACAGCTCGTCGTCGCGGGCAAGGCCCACCCCGCCGACGACGGCGGGAAGCGGCTCGTGCAGGAACTCGTCCGGTTCGCCGACGACCCCCGGGTCCGGCACCGGATCGTCTTCCTGCCCGACTACGGCATGGAGATGGCCCGCGGCCTCTACCCCGGCTGCGACGTCTGGCTCAACAACCCGCTGCGCCCCCTGGAGGCCTGCGGCACCAGCGGCATGAAGGCCGCCCTCAACGGCTGCCTCAACCTCTCCGTCCTCGACGGCTGGTGGGACGAGTGGTTCGAGCCCGACTTCGGCTGGGCCATCCCCACCGCCGACGGGGCCGCCGCCGCGGACGAGGACCGGCGCGACGACCTGGAGGCCGCCGCGCTCTACGAGCTGATCGAGCGCAGGGTCGCCCCCCGCTTCTACGACCGGGGCGCCGACGGCGTCCCGGCCGGCTGGACGGCCATGGTCCGCCGCACCCTCACCGACCTCGGCCCGAAGGTGCTCGCCGACCGGATGGTCCGCGAATACGTCGAGCGGCTGTACGTGCCCGCCGCCGGCGCCCGGCGGGCGCTCACCCCCGGGCGGGCACGGGACCTCGCCGCCTGGAAGGCCCGGGTCAGGGAGGCCTGGCCCAAGGTGACCGTCGACCACGTCGAGGTCGGCGACGGGCTCGCCGACGACCTGGCCGACGCGGAACTCGGCGCGACCCCGGTCGTCCGGGTCCGGGTGGCCCTCGGCGCGCTCGGCCCCGAGGACGTGGAGGTGCAGGCCGTCACCGGCCGGGTCGACGCCGCCGACACCCTCGCCGACGCCCGTGCCGTCCCGTTGAAGCCGGCGGGCGGCCCGGACCTGGAGGGCCGTCAGCCGTACGCGGGCACTCTGGAACTCGACCGCACCGGCACCTTCGGCTGCACGGTCCGGGTCCGCCCCGCCCACCCGCTCCTCGCCCACCCCGCCGAGCTGGGCCTGGTGGCCCTGCCGGAGGAGACGACGGGGGCGGGGGCGGGAGTGCTGCTGAGGTAGCCCCCGGCGCCGGTCAGGGCACCTCGGCCTTGTCGGCGAGGTGCCCGTCGACGAAGCACAGCCGGTACACCGGGATCGCGGCGAGCATCGAGGACCGGTAGTACCGGCACTCGTGCATGCCCGCCGGCTCGGGCGGCACCCCGTGCGGGGGACGGTCGAGCGGATGCTCGGGCAGGTCGTCGGAGACCCCGGAGAGCTGCGCCGGGGTCATCCCGACCCGCATCCGCGCGTAGTCCTCCGGCTCCAGATACGACTGGGACTGCGTCCACAGCGCCACCCCCACCATCAGCAGACCCAGCGCGGCGAGCAGCGCGAGCGGGATCCAGATCGCCCGCGCCAGGCCCTTGCGGACCTCGCGGCGGGCCCGGTCCAGCTCCCGGGCCGAGGTGGGCGCGGTGGGCAGCGGTGCGGGGGGCTTCCTGGGCAGCTCCGCCTCCAGGGCGAAGCCGCCGTCCGGGGTGGCCCGGTGGGTGAGCGTGCCACCGGCCAGCCGGACGCGCTCGTCCAGGCCGACGAGCCCGGTGCCGCCGGAGTCGGTGCCGGAGCGCGAGCCGGGGCCGGAGGCGCGGTCCTGTCCTCCGGGCCCGGCGCCCGTACCCGCACCGGACCCCGCGGCCGGGTCCGTACCTCCGCCGCCCGGTTCCCTGCCGGGCCCGCTGACCACCCCGACCCGGACGTGCGTCGGGTGCGGGGTCACCGTGACCGTGACGGCGGCGCCCGGCGCGTGCTTGGCCGCGTTGGTCAGGCCCTCCTGGACGATCCGGTGCAGCGCGAGCCCCGACATCCCCGGCAGGGTCGGCACCGGGGTGCCGGCCAGGGTGACCGCGAGGCCCGAGGCGCGGGCGCGGGCGGCCAGCTCCTCCACCGTCTCGCCGGGCGGGGCGGTGGTGGGCGCCGCCGGGTCCTCCTCGCGGAGCACGCCGATGATGTCCCGCAGTCGCGCCGTGGCGTCCGCCGCCGCCCCGCGCAGCTCGCCCGCCGCCCGCTGCTGCTCGGGGCCGAGCTCCGGGGAGACCTCGAGGGCGCCCGCCCGGATCGCGATCAGGGCCAGGTCGTGGCCGAGGGAGTCGTGCATGTCGCCCGCGATCCGGGACCGCTCCCGCAGCCGCTCCCGGTCGGCGACGGCCGCCTGCTCCCGCTCCATCCGGTCCGCCAGCTCCCAGCCGCTCCGGACGAGCCGGTCGTACTGGCGCACGTACCGCCCGATCAGCCAGGGCGCCACGACGGCCAGCGCGAGGGCGAGCAGCAGGGTGAACCACTGGCCGAGCGAGGTGTGGGTGAGGCGGGTCAGGAGGAGTCCGACGGCGGCGACCGCGCCGAACAGCCACAGCGCCGCCCGGGTGTGCTCCTGCCGCCGCCCCGCGAGGTAGCCGAAGGCGATCAGGGCCAGGCTGTACGAGGGGGTGAACAGCTCCAGGGAGGCCGGCAGGCTCGCCGCGACGGTGATGCCGAGCGCGAGCAGCGGCCATCTGCGGCTCACCGCGACACAGCCCGCGAGGACCACGACGCCGACGGCGACCAGCGGCCAGCTGCCGCCGTCGTTCGGGTCCGACTTCAGCAGCACGGGCACGCACAGCAGCAGCCACAGGGCCAGGTCGAAGAGCCGTTCCCGGGCGGCCGTGCGGCGCGGCTCAGGCACCGGGGACCAGCCCCGCCTCGTACGCGAGGACCGCGAGCTGCACCCGGTTGCGCAGGCCGAGCCGGCCGAGGACGGCGCTCACGTGCGCCTTGACGGTGCCCTCGACGACGTACAGCCGCTCGGCGATCTCCTGGTTGGAGAGGCCCGCGCCGAGGAGTGCCACGACCTCGCGCTCCCGGCCGGTGAGCGGCTCCAGGCGGGTCCGCGCCTCGGCGGCGCGGGTGAACCGCTCGCCGCCGAGCGTGTCGATGACCCGGCGGGCGACGGTGGGGGAGAGGGCGGCGCCGCCCCCGGCGACGGCCCGGACCCCGGCGATCAGCTCGCGGGGGTCCCCGGACTTCAGCAGGAAGCCGCTCACGCCGCAGCCGAGGGCGCGGGCGATGAAGGCGTCCTCGGAGAAGGTGGTGAGCATGACGACGGCCGCGTCCGGTACGGCCCCGCGCAGCTGCTCGGCGGCGCCGAGCCCGTCGAGCCGGGGCATCCGGATGTCGAGGAGGACGACGTCGGGCCGGTGCTCGCGGGCGCGCTCGACGGCCTCGTGGCCGTCGCCGGCCTCGGCGACCACCTCGATCCCGGGGTCGGAGGCGAGGATGGCCCGCACCCCGGCCCTGATCATCGTCTCGTCGTCGGCCAGCAGCACCCTGATCATGCGGTCCAGGGTAAGCAGACGCGCGGGCGCCCGGAGGGAAGGTTCCCTCCGGGCGCCCGCTCCCGTGCGGTGAGGCTTACGGGAAGGTCAGCTTGAAGCTGTTGATGTAGCCGGTGTCGATCGACGCCTTGTCCTGGACGCGGAGCTTCCAGGCACCGTTGGCGACCTCGGAGGAGGCGTTCACGGTGTACGTCTGCTGGATGTTGTCGGCGCTGCCGCCGGCCCGGTTGCTCAGGTTGTAGACCGAGCCGTCGGGGGCGATCAGGTCGACGACGAGGTCACCGATGTAGGTGTGGACGATGTCCACGCCGACCGAGAGGTTGCTCGGCGCGTTGCCGGTGATGCCGGTGACGTTGACCGTCGAGGTGACCGCGGCGCCGTTGTCCGGGACCGAGACGTCGGCGGTGTTCTCGAAGGAGGTGCCGGTGGGCGGGGTGCCGCCGCCGGAGCGCGGGCCCACGTTGATGGCGGCGAAGGAGTCCTCGACCGCCTTGACCTCGGGGCTGCCCGCGCCGTACAGCTCGGTGGCCGCCGCGACGGCACCCGTGCGGGCGCCGGCGTAGTTGGTCGAGGAGCCGAACTTGGTGGTGAGCGCCTTGAACCAGATCAGCCGGGCCTTGTCGATGCCGATGCCGGTGACCGGCAGGCCGTCGGAGGTCGGCGAGTCGTAGTTCACGCCGTTGACGGTCTTGGCGCCGCTGCCCTCGGAGAGCAGGTAGAAGAAGTGGTTCGCCGGGCCCGAGGAGTAGTGGACGTCGATCGAACCGATGCCCGAGTACCAGGCGTCCTTGGACGAGCCGTCCTTGCTCGGCTTGTCCATGTAGCGCAGCGGGGTGCCGTTGCCGCGGATGTCGATCTTCTCGCCGACGAGGTAGTCGCCCTTGTCGTTGGCGTTGTTGGCGTAGAACTCGACCGCCGCCGCGAAGATGTCCGAGGTGGCCTCGTTGAGGCCGCCGGACTCGCCGCTGTAGACGAGGCCCGCGGTGTTGGAGGTGACGCCGTGCGTCATCTCGTGCGCGGCCACGTCGATGGAGGTGAGCGGCTTGGCGTTGTTCGTGCCGTCGCCGTAGGTCATGCAGAAGCAGGAGTCGGACCAGAACGCGTTCACGTAGGCGTTGCCGTAGTGGACGCGGGAGTACGCGCCGACGCCGTCACCCTTGATGCCGGTGCGGCCGTGCACGTTCTTGTAGTAGTCCCACGTGAGGGCGGCGCCGTAGTGGGCGTCCGCGCCCGCGGTCTCCTTGTTGGAGGCGAGGCCGTTGCCCCACGTGTCCGTGGTGTTGGAGAACAGCGTCCCGGTGCCCGACGTACCGCCGTTGAGGTTGTACGTCTTGTGGTTGCCGCGGCCGGTGTCGGTCAGCGTGTACGAGGGCGCGGTGCCGAGGGTCACCTGGCCGCTGTACTGCGTGTTGCCGATGCCGGTCTCGATGGCCTGCCACTCGTAGAGCTTCGCGCCGGACTTCGCGTCCGTCACGACGTGCAGCTCGTTCGGGGTGCCGTCGTGCTGGAGGCCGCCGACGACGGTCTCGTACGCGAGGACGGGCGCGCCCTGGGCCATCCACACGACCTTGCGCGGGGCGCGGTCGGCGGCGGCCTTCTTCGAGCCCTCCGCGGCGGCGAGGCCGAGGGCCTGCTTCTCGGCGGCGGCCGGGGCGACGGCGGCGGCGAGGTCGACCCCCGCGAGCGCGGCGCGGTTGGACTTGATGACCCCGGTGGTGGCGCCGGCCTTGGACTCGGCGACGATCAGGTCACCGCCGAGGACGGGCAGTCCGGCGTAGGTGCGCTCGTAGCGCGTGTGGGTCGTGCCGTCGCGGTCCTGGACGACGTCGCGGACGACCAGCTTCTCCTGGGCGCCGAGGCCGAGGGACTTGGCCGTCGCGGCCTTGTCGGCGTCCGCCGCCTTGATGAGCGCGGCGCGCTCGTTGGGCGAGAGGTCGGCCGGCAGCTTGCCGGGGTTGGGCTTGCCGGCGGACAGCGCCGACGGGGCCGCCGCGAAGGGGTCGGCCGAGGCGGTACCGGCCTGCACACCGATGGTGAGCATGGCGGCGGCAGCGATCAGGGCGCCGGTCGCGGTGGCACGACGGCTGGGCGTGGATCTCACGCAGACTCCTTATGCGAGGGGGGTACCGGCGGGCTTGGGTGAGTCCGTCCGGGCGGAGCAAGGAGAGCTGTGGAGCACGTACTTGTGACGCGTTACTCGTTCGGGTGAAGCGGTGAACGATGGTGCGAAGGACCGGGGAGAGAGTGACAGGAATGACGGGGACCTGTCAGGACCGCGTCAACAAGTTGGCCGGAAATCGTCCGGTGCCCGATGGGCCGTGTTCGTTAACCGGACGTTTCGTCGATCATGGCCGCGATGCCGTCCAGTGTTCGCCCGAGCCCGAATTCGAAGAGTGTCCGCAGATCGAGACCGAACCCGCCGTCGTGCGTCACCGAGGCCAGTTCGGGGTACGAGCCCGCCGATTGGATCGCGTCGAATCGTGGCTCGTTCTGTTCCATCCACTCGTCGTCGGAGATGCCCGAATCCTGACGCGCCTGCTCCTCCAGGTCGTCCGCCATCGACAGTCCCTGCACGAAGGCGAAGATCACCAGATGGGTGTGCAGCTTCTGCCCCGCCGTCAGCGGAGTGCCCCGCAGCGCCCGCAGCACCCACTCCGTGTACGCCATCGCGTTCGGCGTCGCCACCGGCCGCGTGAACGAGGCCATCGCGTGCGCCAGCCACGGATGACGCGCGTACACCCCGCGCAGCCAGCGCGCCCCCTGCTCCAGACCCGTCCGCCAGTCCGCCGGCACCGGCCCCAACGGCGCCTCGCCGCACGCCGCGTCCGTCATCAGCCGCACCAGCTCCGGCTTGCCCGGCACATGGCGGTAGAGGCTCATCGTGGACACCCCGAGCACCGTCGCCACCCGGCGCATCGTCAGCGCGTGCAGCCCCTCCGTGTCCGCCAGCCCGAGCGCCGCCTCGACCACCCGCCCGCGCGAGAGCGGAACCGTCCCGGCCACCGCACCCGCCCTCGCGCCCGAGGCCGTCACCACCGTGCCCACCCCCGGCTCAGGACGGACCAGACCCTCCCGGCGCAGCACCGCCAGCGCCTTCGTAGCCGTCGCCATGGCCACCCCCCACTCACGGGTGATCGCCCGCGTGGACGGCACCCGGTCCCCGGGCGACAACTCGCCCGTCAGGACCCGGCGGCGGAGTTCGGCGGCGATCCCCAGATAGGGCGGCTCGGTCGTCATGGCGGGGAGTGTACTAGTGCACTCGGACCCCTGTACGCGGCTCCGAACTGCGGCTTCCCGGCGAGCGAACGCGGTGCACTAGGGCGGGAGTAGCGCCGTACACACCCCGCTGCTTCCCTCCTCGCATGACACTCCTCGCACCCACCGAGCCCGAGCCCGGACCCGCCCTCGCCGGCCGCCGCGAATGGACCGCCCTCGGCGTCCTCATGCTCCCGCTGCTCCTCGTGTCCATGGACGTCTCCGTCCTCTACTTCGCCATCCCCTCCATCAGCGCCGACCTGCGGCCCGGCGCCACCCAGCAGCTCTGGATCCTCGACACCTACGGCTTCGTCCTCGCCGGACTCCTCATCACCATGGGCGCCCTCGGCGACCGCCTCGGACGCCGCAGGATCCTGCTCGGCGGGGCCGCGCTGTTCGGCGTCGCCTCGGTCGCCGCCGCCTACGCCCACACCCCCGGCGCGCTCATCGGCGCCCGCGCGCTGCTCGGCGTCGCCGGAGCCTGCCTCATGCCCGCCACCCTCGCCCTCATCCGGGTGCTGTTCCCGGACCCCGGACAGCGCGCCAAGGCCGTCACCCTGTGGACCTCCGTCATGGCCGGCGGCATCTCGCTCGGACCCGTCGTCAGCGGCGCGCTCGTCGAGCACTTCTGGTGGGGGTCCGTCTTCCTCGTCAGCCTGCCCGCCATGGCCCTGCTCCTGGTCCTCGGGCCGCTGCTGCTCCCCGAGTCCAAGGGCGCCGCCGCCACCGGCCGGTTCGATGTCCTCAGTGCCGCCCTCTCGCTCGCGAGCCTGCTGACGCTCGTCGGCGGCATCAAGGAACTCGCCAAGAACGGCTGGGCGCCCCTGCCCGCGCTCGCCGTCCTCCTCGGCCTGCTCCTCGCCGGCGTCTTCCTGCGCCGGCAGACCCGGCTCGCCCACCCCATGATCGACCTCGGCCTGCTGCGGAACCGGGCCTACGGCGGCTCCGTGCTCGTCAACCTGCTCGCCATGGCGGCGACCGTCGGTTTCGCCGTCTTCCTCACCCAGTACCTGCAGTCCGTCCTCGGCCAGAGCCCCTTCGAGGCGGCGCTGTGGAGCCTCGTGCCCACCGGCGGCGTCCTCCTCGCCGCACCGGCCGCCGCCGGGCTCGCCGGCCGGATCGACCGCGCGTACGTCATGGCCGGCGGCTTCCTCCTCTCGGCCGCCGGCTTCGCCTGGCTCAGCGCCGTCGACCGGGCCACCCCGCTCTGGGTGGTGCTCGTCGGCGGCGCCGTCTACGCCGGCGGCCTCGTCTCCGCGATGACCCTCGCCAACGAACTCGCCCTCGGCGCCGCCCCGCCCGAGCGCGCCGGAGCCGCCGCCGCCGTCCTCGAATCGGGCCAGGAACTCGGCGGGGCGCTCGGCATGGCGGTCCTCGGCGCGGTCGGCGCGGCCGTCTACACCTCCGCGATGCCGGCCGGGGCGCCGGCGGCCGCCAGAGAGACCCTGGGCGGCGCGCTGGCCTCCCCGGGACCGGTGCTGGAGGCGGCACGGGAGGCCTTCGTGTCGGCGATGAGCGGGGCGGCGGTGGGAGCGGCCGTGCTGATGGCGGGGGCGACGGCGCTGTCGCTGGTCCTGCTGCGGGCCCGACGGGGCCAAGAGGCCCGGTGAGCCCGTCCATGGGTCACGGAACCGACGGCGGCAGTGGGGGACGTGGAGGGGGTCGTGTTCGGGACGTAAAGCGTGATTTGTGGCGCATCGGAAACGCCCACGACGCGAGGGCGTTGCCTGCGCCGTAAATCATGCAGTCCCGAATACGACCCCCGGAACGGCCCCCACGGACCCACCCACGGGTCTGAACGCCCGGGGCCCGCAGGGGCCTCAGCCCACCAGGCTCTCGCGCCAAGCCCGGTGCAGGCCCGCGTAGTGCCCCTCCCCGGTGACCAGTTCCGACGGCGTGCCGTCCTCGACGACGCGGCCCGACTCCATCACCAGGACCCGGTCCGCGACCTCGACCGTGGAGAGGCGGTGGGCGATCACCACGGCCGTACGGCCCGCGAGGACCGTGTCCATCGCCCGCTGCACCGCCCGCTCGCCCGGCACGTCCAGGGAACTGGTCGCCTCGTCCAGGATCAGCACCGCCGGGTCCGCGAGCAGGGCCCGGGCGAAGGCGACCAACTGGCGCTGGCCCGCCGAGATCCGGCCGCCCCGCTTGCGTACGTCCGTGTCGTAGCCGTCCGGGAGGCCCGCGATGAACTCGTGCGCCCCGATCGCCCGCGCCGCCTCCTCGATCTCCGCGCGGCTCGCGTCCGGCCGGCCGATCGCGATGTTCTCGGCGACCGTCCCCGAGAAGAGGAACGCCTCCTGCGTCACCATGACGACACCCCGGCGCAGTTCCGGGGTGGCCAGGTCGCGGAGGTCCACCCCGTCGAGCCGCACCGCGCCCTCCGTCGGGTCGTAGAAGCGGGCCAGGAGCTTCGCGAGGGTCGACTTGCCCGCGCCGGTGGCGCCGACCACGGCGACCGTCTGGCCCGCCGGGACCGTCAGGTCGAAGCGGGGCAGGACCTCGCCGCCCGTGCGGTAGGCGAACCGGACGCCTTCGAAGACGACCTCGCGGCCCGGGGCGCCCGAGCGGGCGGGAAGCGTCCGGGGCGTCGTCGTCTCGGGCACCCCCGGCTCCTGGGCGAGCAGGCCCGCGATCTTCGCGAGGGACGCGGCGGCCGACTCGTAGGAGTTGAGGAACATGCCGAGCCGGTCGATCGGGTCGTACAGCCGCCGCATGTACAGGACGGCCGCAGCGAGGACGCCCAGCTCCAGGGAGCCCGAGGCGACCCGGTAGGCGCCCCAGAGGCACATCCCGGCGACGGCGGTGTTCGCGACGAGCCGCGAGCCGATGACGTAGCGGGCCATCTCCAGGAGCGCGTCGCCGTTGCTGCGCTCGTGCCGGTGGTTGAGCACCGCGAACTCGGCGTCGTTGACCGGCTCGCGGCGGAACGCGCGGACCGGGCGGATGCCGTTCATGGTCTCCGCGAACTTCACGATGACGCCCGCGATGGCCGTGGAACGCTCGGCGTACACCCGGCCCGCGCGCCGCCGGTACAGGCTCACCAGGAAGTAGAGCGGCAGGAAGGACGCCACGGCCACCGCCCCGATGCCCAGGTCCAGCCAGAGCAGCACCAGGGAGATCGACACGAAGGACAGGACGACGCCGATCAGCTCCTGGAGGCCCTCCGAGAGCAGCTCGCGCAGCGACTCGACGTCCGTGGTCGAGCGGGAGATCAGCCGCCCCGAGGTGTAGCGCTCGTGGAAGTCGACGCTCAGGACCTGGGCGTGACGGAAGATCCGGCCGCGCAGGTCGAGCAGGACGTCCTGGTTGACGCGGGCGGCCCCCCGGACGAAGACGTACTGGAGCAGGCCGGACAGGACCGCGCAGAGCAGATAACCGAGCGCCACCGCGACGACCGGCCCGTGGTCGCCCGCGCGGAACGCCGGGACGCCCTTGTCGATGGCGTACGCCACCAGGAGCGGACCCGCCTGTACGGCCGCCTCCTTGACGAGCAGGACAAGGGCCGCGAGCGCGACCCGGACGCGATGGGTGGCGAGCAGGGAGCGGAGCAGCGCGCCGGTCGCCCCGGGCGGGGTCGGCAGGTCGTCGCGGTCGAAGGGGTCGGCGGCCACCGGGGGCGCGGCCGGGGCGGCCTGCGGTCCGGTGGACGCGGTGTCGGTGATCTCGGTGAGCGTGCTGTCGGTCATCGGTTCCCGTTCTCCCCGGACTTGCCCTCGCCGGACATCAGCCAGGCGTACTCCTCGCTGGTCCGCAGCAGTTCCTGATGGGTGCCCACGGCCGCGATCCGGCCCCGGGACAGCAGCGCCACCCGGTCGGCCAGCATCACGGTGGACGGGCGGTGCGCCACGACCAGCGCGGTCGTCTCCCGCAGGACCTCCCGCAGGGCCGCCTCGACCCGCGCCTCGGTGTGGACGTCGAGCGCGGAGAGCGGGTCGTCCAGGACGAGGAAGCGGGGCCGGCCGACGACCGCCCGCGCCAGCGCGAGCCGCTGCCGCTGCCCGCCGGACAGGCTCAGACCCTGCTCGCCGACCTGGGTCGCGGTGCCCTTGGGCAGCCGGTCGACGAAGCCGTCCGCCTGCGCGACCCCGAGGGCGCGCCGCAGTTCCGGCTCGCCCGCCGCACCGTCGGCGCCCATCAGGACGTTCTCCCCGACGCTCGCGGAGAACAGCGTGGGTTCCTCGAAGGCCATCGACACGAGGGACCGCAGCCGCTCCCGGTCCATCAGGGCGATGTCCTCGCCGTCGAGGAGGATGCGGCCGCCGGAGGCCTCGTGCAGCCTCGGTACGAGGGCGGTGAGCGTGGTCTTGCCGGAGCCGGTGCCGCCGACCAGGGCGAGGGTCTCGCCGGGACGGATGTGCAGGTCGACGCCGTCGAGGACGGGCGGGGAGCCCTCCGGGGCGTCGGGGTAGCGGAAGGTGACGTCCTCGAACCGGACGCCGCCGGGGGCGAGTCCGGGCGCCGGGTCCGCCTTCGGGTCCGCCGGGCCGGTGGCCGTGTCCGGTTCCACCTCGGCGTCCATCACCTCGAAGTACCGTTCCGTCGCGGTCGCCGCCTCCTGGCTCATCGCGAGCAGGAAGCCGATCGACTCCACCGGCCAGCGCAGCGCCAGCGCCGTCGACAGGAAGGCGACGAGCGTGCCCGCCGACAGGTCCCCGTCGGCGACCTGCACCGTGCCGAGGACGAGCGCCGCCCCGATGGCCAGCTCCGGTACGACGGTGATGACCGCCCAGATCATCGCGAGCAGCCGGGCCTTGGCCAGTTCCGTGCCGCGCAGCCGGCCGGAGAGCTCGCGGAAGGCGGTGGCCTGGCTGCGGTGCCGGCCGAAGCCCTTGACGATCCGGATGCCGAGGACGCTCTCCTCGACGACCGTCGTCAGGTCGCCCACCTGGTCCTGGGCGCGGCGCGCGACCAGCCCGTACCGCCCCTCGAAGACCGAGCAGACGACGACGAGCGGGATGACCGGGGTCAGCAGGACCAGGCCGAGCGACCAGTCCTGGGCGAGCAGCAGGACATAACCGGCGAGGATCGTCACGCCGTTGACCAGGAGGAACGTCAGCGGGAAGGCCAGGAACATCCGGACCAGCATCAGATCGGTCGTGCCGCGCGACAGCAGCTGCCCGGAGGCCCACCGGTCGTGGAAGGCGATCGGAAGCCGCTGGAGCCTGCCGTACAGCTCGGACCGCATCCGCGCCTCGACCCACGACAGCGGGCGGGCCACCAGCCAGCGCCGGAAACCGAAGAGCACCGCCTCGGCGATGCCGAGCAGCAGCAGGTACAGCGCCCCCAGCCACACCCCGCCCGGGTCGCGCTCCGCGACCGGCCCGTCGACCAGCCACTTCAGGACCAGCGGGATGACGAGCGACAGACAGGAGGCGACGATCGCGACGAACGCGGCGGTGAACAGCCGCGTCCGCACGGGCCGTACGTACGGCCAGAGACGCAGCAGGACACGGACCGTGGACCGGTCGGCGCCGGCGCCGTCATCGGTGTCGACGGCGGTGGCGGTGACGGCGGCGGTACCGGTGGCGGGTCCGGCTTCGGGACCGGGGGGCTCTGGGGCGACAGGTTTCTCGGGCATCAGGTCCGACCATACGGTTCACCACTGACACGTCTCATCCGGTTTTCCGGCCGACCTTCCCCGACGGGTTCCCGGAATGGTCTTGACCAGGCAAACCCGCACGTCGCAGACTTGCCCGGCCCCACACGGGGGAGGCACAGGGGAGACACCGATGACCACGCCCGACACCTACGAGACCCGCTGCGAGCAGCTGTTCCTCGCCGGCGGCAACGCCGGCGTGCGCCGGGCCGCGCAGGAGGGACTCGACTCCCTCGGCCCGCAGGCCGATCTCTACTGCTGGCTCGCCCTCGGGCACGCCGCCGAGGACGAGGACGACCACGACGACCTCGCCGAGGAGGCCTTCCGCGCCGGGCTCGCCCTCGACCGCGACCACCTCGGGCTGCTCGCCGGCTACGCCGAGCTGTGCCTGCGCGCCGACGAGTTCGACCACCCGGGCCGTGCCTCCCGCGCCCGCGTCCTCTCCCGCCGCCTGAAGGAGCTCGCCCCCGAGTCCGTCGAGGCCGACCGGCTGGCCTCCGCCGAACGCTGGGCCCGCCGCAGCTACTGGGACGAACTGCGGATGGCCGCCGCCGAGGGGGCCGTCGCCTCCCGGCAGACGCAGGACCAGGCCCGCGCGCTCACCGACGCCCTCGCCGCGGGCGGCACCGACGCGGCGGCCCGCACGGCCGCCCGCGCCGCCGAGGCCGCCGCCCCCACCGACCGCGACGCCGCCGTGCTCGCCGCGGCCGTCGAGGCGCTCGCGGGCCCGTGGAACGCGCCGGTACGCCTGCTCGGGCGCCACCGCCCGGCGGCCTGGGCGGTCGCCATGGGCCTGGCCCTCCTCACCAACACGCTGCTCCGGCAGACCGGCGCCGTCGACTCGTTCAGCCTCTGGGGCTACCTCTGGCTGCTCCCGGTCCTCCTCGTCGACCGCCGCTTCTCCTCCGTACGCAAGGAGGCCGAGGCCCGGTACCTGACCCGCCTCGAAGCGGAACTCGCGGCCAGGAGCTGACCGACTCCCGCCCCGAAGTCGTACCCCCGTCAACCGATCGGCTGATGCCAGGTCGAGCGCGATGGCCGATACCCCGGCGCGGGCCGCCCCGACAGCCTGGGGACATGACAGCGATCGAGGTACGGGGACTGCACAAGGCGTACGGCGGCCGGAAGGTCGTCGACGGGGTGTCCTTCGAGGTCGGCGAGGGCGAGGTCTTCGGGATCCTCGGCCCCAACGGCGCCGGCAAGACCACCACCGTGGAGTGCGTGGAGGGACTGCGGACCCCCGACGAGGGCCTGGTGCGGGTCTGCGGCCACGACCCGGCCACCCAGCGGGCCGAGGTGACCCGGCTGCTCGGCGTCCAGCTCCAGGAGAGCGAACTCCAGGCGAAACTGACCGTCCGCGAGGCGCTCGGCCTCTACGCCTCCTTCTACGAGCGGCCCGCCGACCGGCAGGCGCTCGCCGAGCGCCTCGGCCTCCTGCCGCATCTGCGGACCCGCTTCGGGCAGCTGTCCGGCGGCCAGAAGCAGCGGCTGTTCATCGCCCTCGCCCTGATCGGCGACCCCCGGGTCGTCGTCCTCGACGAACTCACCACCGGCCTCGACCCGCGCGCCCGCCGGGAGGTCTGGGAACTCGTCGAGTCCATCCGGGACGGCGGCGTGACCGTGCTGCTCGTCACCCACTTCATGGAGGAGGCCCAGCGCCTCTGCGACCGGATCGCCGTCCTCGACCGGGGCAGGATCGCCGCGCTCGACACCCCCGACGGGCTCATCGGGCGGGCCACCGCCGCCAAGACGATCTCCTTCGCCGCCGACACCGCGATCGGCCCGGCCGAGCTGCGGGCCCTGCCCGGCGCCGTCTCCGTGGAGACGGCGGACGGCCGGACCGTCCTGAGCGGCACGGACGAGACCGTCACCGCCTTCGTCTCCCTCCTCGCCCGCCGGGGCGTCACCGCCGGACAGCTCCGGGTCACCGACGCCACCCTCGACGACGCCTACCTCGACCTGACAGGGACCGATCACCGATGAGCACGACCACCGCCGCGCCCCGCGCCCCGCGTTCCGCCACCGCCGCCGTGCTGCGCACCGAGGCCCGGCTCTTCACCCGCGAGCCCGGCGCCCTGTTCTGGGTGATGATCGCGCCGACCGTGCTCCTCACGATCCTCGGCCTGATCCCCTCCTTCCGGGAGGCCGTCCCGGAGCTCGGCGGGCGCCGGACCATCGACGTCTACGTCCCCGTCGCCGTCCTCTTCGCCCTCATCATGTCCGGGCTCAACGCCATGCCCCCGGTCCTCGCCGGCTACCGGGAGCGCGGCATCCTGCGCCGGATGTCCACCACCCCCGTACGCCCCGGCGCGCTGCTCACCTCCCAGCTCGTCCTGCACGCCGTCGCCGCGCTGGTCTCCTCCGGCCTGGTGATCGGGGTGGGCAGGGTCGCCTTCGGCGTCGCCCTGCCGGAGAACCTCGTGGGCTACGGACTCGCCCTGCTCCTCGCCGTGGCGGGCGGCCTGGCCCTCGGCGCGGCGGTCTGCGCGGTCTCCCGCACACAGAAGATCGCCACGGCGCTCGGCTCGGTCGTCTTCTTCCCCACCATGTTCACCGCCGGTGTGTGGGTGCCCGTCCAGGCCATGCCGGATACGCTGCGGCGGATCGTCCATTACACCCCGTACGGCGCGGCTTCCGGGGCCCTGGACGCCGCCGCCTCCGGGGGCTGGCCGACGGGGGCCGCGCTCGCCGTGATGGCGGTGTGGACGGTGCTGCTGACCGGTGCGTCGGTGCGCTGGTTCCGCTGGCAGTGACCGCGACGACCCACCAGCGGGAGAGGACGACAGGGACACCGTGCCGATCACCGTCGAGGAACCCTGGCGCCTCTTCTACCGCTGGGGGCCGTACGCCCTGCTCGCCGTCGCCACCTGCATCGCCGTCGCGGCGGACCCGCTGACGGAAGGCACCCGGTTCACCGCGGCGGGCACCCTGGTGGCGGCCGCGCTGCTGCTCCAGCTGGGGTGGGACCGCCACAGCCGCCGGACGGAGGGGGAGCCGGCCGCGGAGGACGGCGTCCCGGCGGACACCGGGCCCGGGTTCCGGCTGGTGCCCGGGCCCGCCGGGCCCGTCTCCGTCACCTACTTCCTGCTCCGTACGGCCCTCGCCTTCACGCTCACCCTGTTCAACCCCTTCTTCTCGGTCTACGCCTCCGTCGGCTTCTTCGACGCCGTCCACCTGCTGCCCCGGCGCCTCTTCCGGGCCGGACTCCTCGCCGTCGCCGTCATCATGGCCGGGGCCCAGTCCGGCGGGCTGCCGCCCTCCTCGGCCGTCCAGTGGACGGCCTTCGGCGGTCTGTTCGGCCTGAACGCGGGTCTCGCCGTCCTCTTCTCCCACCTCGGCGCCAAGGAGGCCGAGAAGGCCGTCGAGCGGGCCGCGACCATCGCCGAACTCGCCCGCGCCAACCAGCGCCTCGAACAGGCCCTCGCCGAGAACGCGGCCCTCCAGGCGCAGTTGCTCCTGCAGGCCCGCGAGGCCGGGATCGCCGACGAACGGCGCCGGCTCGCCGCCGAGATCCACGACACCATCGCCCAGGGCCTCACCGGGGTCGTCACCCAGCTCCAGGCCGCCCACGCCGTCCCGGACCGGGAGGCCGCCGAGGTCCACCTCCGGCGGGCCGCCGACCTCGCCCGGCACAGCCTCGGCGAGGCCCGCCGCTCGGTGCGGAACCTGAGCCCGGTCGCCCTGGAGCACGACCCCCTCCCCGAGGCCCTGCGCAAGACGGTCGCCGACTGGGCCGAACGCACCGGCGTCGACACCCGTTTCACCGTCACCGGCGACGAACGGCCGCTCCACGACGAGGTGGCCGCCACCCTGCTGCGGATCGCCGAGGAGGCCCTGTCCAACGCCGCCCGCCACTCGGGGGCCGGCCGGGCCGGGGTGACGCTCTCCTACATGGGCGACGAGATCACCCTCGACGTACGGGACGACGGGCGCGGTTTCGACCCGTGCGCCCGCTCCGGACGGAGCCTCGCCGAGGGCGGGTTCGGGCTCGACGGCATGCGGGCCCGCGCCGAGCGGCTCACCGGGTCCGTCACCGTGGAGACCGCGCCGGGCGGGGGCACGGCGATCTCCGCTCGCGTACCGTTGGGCGCGCCATGACCGACATCACCCTGCTGATCGTCGACGACCACCCCGTCGTACGGGACGGCCTGCGCGGCATGTTCGCCGTGGCGGGTTCCGGCTTCCGGGTCCTCGGCGAGGCCTCCGACGGCGTCGAGGCCGTCGCGCTCGCCCTGCGGCTGGACCCGGACGTCGTCCTGATGGACCTGCGGATGCCCGGCGGCAATGGCGTGGACGCCATCGCCGAGCTGGCCCGCCGCGGCGCCCGCTCCCGGGTCCTCGTCCTCACCACCTACGACACGGACACCGACACCCTCCCGGCGATCGAGGCGGGCGCCACCGGCTACCTCCTCAAGGACGCGCCGCGCGAGGAGCTGTTCGGGGCCGTGCGGGCCGCTGCCGAGGGCCGCACCGTGCTCTCCCCGGCCGTCGCCTCCCGGCTGGTCACCGCCGTCCGCGCGCCCGTCGCCGCGGCCGGCGGCGGGGCCCTCTCCGCCCGCGAGAGCGAGATCCTCGCGCTCGTCGCGAAGGGCACGGCCAACCGGGCCATCGCCGCCGAGCTGTTCATCAGCGAGGCCACCGTGAAGACCCATCTCACCCACATCTACGGCAAGTTGGGCGTGAAGGACCGGGCGGCGGCCGTCGCCACCGGTTACGACCGGGGCATCCTGGGACGCTCCTGACCGGAGTGCGCGCAGAGTCAACGAACCGTGCGCCGGGGATCAACCGCACCGCCCCGGGTCCGGCCGAGACTGGTCCCCACGCGGGTGGTCGGACGGGGGGCACGTTCCGGCGGTCCGCGGCACGGGTGTCCGTGCGGGTCGTCCCCCGGCCCGCCGGGGGAACACCCGCCCGCCCGGCCACCGCCGTCGCGCCGTGGTGGCCGGGCGGACCTATGCCCGGACCCGCAGCAGCACCGTCGAGCGGGCTCCGACGGTGAGCGTCCCGCCGCCCGGGTGGAGTGTCCCGGGGGCCGCCGACTGGTCCTCGCGCGCGGTGTCGACGACCAGCTCGTACGTCTCCGCCCAGGGCGGTCCCGGGAGGTGGAAGTCCAGCGGGCGGGCGCCCGCGTGGAGGACGGCGAGGAAGCTGTCGTCGGTGATCTGCGTACCGCGCTCGTCCCGGCCCGGTATGTCCCGGCCCGACAGGTAGAGGCCGAGCGTGGCCGTGGGCGCGTACCAGTCGGGTTCCGTCATCTCCGCGCCCTCCGCCGTGAACCAGGCCAGGTCCCGCAGCCCGTCCGCGCCCTGCGGCCGGCCGGAGAAGAAGGCGCGGCGGCGCAGCACCGGGTGGCGGTGGCGCAGCGCCAGGAGACGGCGGGTGAGGGCGAGGAGCTGGGCCCGGCCGGGGGCGTCCGGGAGGGTCCAGTCGACCCAGCCGGTCTCGTTGTCCTGGCAGTAGGCGTTGTTGTTGCCGCCCTGGGTGCGGCCCATCTCGTCGCCGGCGACGAGCATCGGGACGCCGGTGGAGAGCAGCAGGGTGGTGAGGAGGTTGCGCTGCTGGCGCAGCCGCAGGGCGTTGATCCCGGGGTCGTCGGTCTCGCCCTCCACCCCGCAGTTCCAGGACCGGTTGTCGTGGGTGCCGTCGCGGTTGCCCTCGCCGTTGGCCTCGTTGTGCTTGCGCTCGTAGGTGACGAGGTCGCGCAGGGTGAAGCCGTCGTGGGCGGTGACGAAGTTGACGGAGGCGTAGGGGCGGCGGCCGCCCCAGGCGTAGAGGTCGCTGGAGCCGGAGAGCCGGTAGCCGAGGTCCCGGACGTCGGGCAGGGCGCCGCGCCAGAAGTCCCGTACGGCGTCCCGGTAGCGGTCGTTCCACTCGGTCCACAGCGGGGGGAAGGCGCCCACCTGGTAGCCGCCGTTGCCCACGTCCCACGGTTCGGCGATCAGTTTGACCCGGCGGAGCACCGGGTCCTGGGCGATGACCGCGAGGAAGGGGGAGAGCATGTCGACGTCGTGCATCGAGCGGGCGAGCGCCGCCGCCAGGTCGAAGCGGAAGCCGTCGACGCCCATCTCGGTCACCCAGTACCGCAGGGAGTCGGTGATGAGCCGGAGCACCTGCGGCTGGACGACGTGCAGGGTGTTGCCGCAGCCCGTGTAGTCGGCGTACCGGCGGGCGTCGGACTGGAGCCGGTAGTAGCCCCGGTTGTCGATGCCCTTCAGGGACAGGGTGGGGCCCAGCTCCCCGGCCTCCGCCGTGTGGTTGTAGACGACGTCGAGGATGACCTCGATCCCGGCCGCGTGGAGCGCACGCACCATCCGCTTGAACTCGCCGACCTGCTGGCCGGCCGTCCCCGAGGAGGAGTAGCCGGCGTGCGGGGCGAAGTAGCCGATCGAGTTGTAGCCCCAGTGGTTGCGCAGCCCCCGCCGCAGCAGATGGTCCTCGTGGGCGAACTGGTGCACCGGCAGCAGTTCCACCGCCGTCACCCCGAGCCCGGCGAGGTGCTCGACCGCCGCCGGGTGGGCCAGGCCCGCGTAGGTGCCCCGCAGATGCTCGGGGACCCCCGGGTGGAGCCGGGTGAAGCCCTTCACGTGCAGTTCGTAGATGACGGAGTCCTGCCAGGGCGTCTTGGGCCTGCGGTCGTCGGACCAGTCGTCGTCGTCCTGGACGACGACCCCCTTCGGGACGTACGGCGCCGAGTCCCGCTCGTCCCGCACGGTGTCGGCCACGTGCTGCTGCGGCCAGTCCCGGACGTGCCCGTACACCTCGGGCGGCAGCCCGAGCCGGCCGTAGTCGCCGTCGACGGCCCGCGCGTACGGGTCGAGGAGCAGCTTCGCCGGGTTCCAGCGGGCACCCGTCCACGGGTCCCAGCGGCCGTGCACCCGGAAGCCGTATCGCTGCCCCGCCCCGATCCCGGGCACGAAGCCGTGCCAGATCTCATGGGTCAGCTCGGTCAGCGGCAGCCGCCGCTCGGTGCCGTCCGCGGCGAACAGGCACAGCTCCACCGCCTCCGCCCCGCCCGCCCACAGGGCGAAGTTGGTGCCGGCGACCCCCGCCGGGCCGACCCGGCACCGGGCGCCGAGCGGAGTGGGCGCGCCCGGCCACACCGGTGGCCCCGCCCGCTCCGGGGCATGCTCGGATACCGCCTCCTGCTCGGCTGCGCTCGCCACCGTCCCGGCCTCCCGCGGCTCGTCGGGCCCGTACCCGGGGGAGCGGCGGCGTCCCGGCCGTCGTTCCCCCCGCATGGTCCTTCCCCTGTTCTGCCCGCGCGGCCGTCCTCCCAACATGACCCGCACGCACGTTTCCCCTGGAGGGTGGCCGTCGTTGGGCCGAGCGTGACACTTGTATGGAAGCGGGCGAGGTACGCCCTCGCGGTGGCGGGACTGATGGCGGGCCTCGTGGGCTGCACGGCGTCGGAGGGCGGAGGCGGCATCGACATCGGCCTGCCGGGGAAGGCGCGGGCCCCCGGTGACGTCATCCGGGTCAGCCCGGAGGACGGCGGGCGCGGGGTGCCGGCCGAGGGCCCGGTGGAGGTGAAGGTGGACAGCGGGCGGCTCGAACGGGTGACGGTCGTCCAGGTCGACGACGGCCGCAGGACGGCGGTCGCCGGGGCGATCTCCGCGGACGGGCTGCGCTGGCGGCCCCGGCCGGACACCCGGCTGGCGCTGGCCGCGAAGTACAGCGTGGACGCCGTCGCGCTCGACGCGCACGGGCGCCGCTCCGCCCGGCACACCACCTTCACGACCGTGGTGCCGGAGAGCCGTTTCATCGGCTACTTCAAGCCGGAGAACCGTTCCACGGTCGGCACCGGCATGATCGTCTCCTTCGGCTTCAACATGCCGATCGAGAACCGGGCCGAGGTCGAGCGGGCCATCCGGGTGACCTCCGATCCGCCGGTGGAGGTGGTCGGCCACTGGTTCGGCAAGGAGCGGCTCGACTTCCGGCCCGCCGCGTACTGGGCGCCCGGCACGAAGGTCACCGTCGAGCTGGGGCTGCGGGACATCGAGGGCGCGCCGGGGGTGTACGGCATCCAGCGCAAGACGGTCGGCTTCACCGTAGGCCGCTCCCAGGTCTCCCTGGTCGACGCCGCCGCGCACACGATGGAGGTACGACGGGACGGCGAGGTCCTTGCCACCCTGCCGATCACGGCGGGAGCGCCGAAGACCACCACGTACAACGGGAAGATGGTCGTCACCGAGCTGTACGACGTGACGCGGATGGACGGGCGCACGGTCGGCTTCGGTGGCGAGTACGACATCAAGGACGTGCCGCACGCGATCCGGCTGACGGACTCCGGGACCTTCCTGCACGGCAACTACTGGGCCTCGGCGGACACCTTCGGCTCCGCGAACGTCAGCCACGGTTGTGTGGGGCTGCGGGACGAGAAGGGCGGCAGCGCGGACGCGCCGGCGGGCTGGTTCTTCGAGCGGACGCTCATCGGCGACGTGGTGGAGGTGGTCAACTCCCGTGACCGGAAGGTCGCTCCCGACAACGGTCTCGGCGGCTGGAACATGGCGTGGAACCTGTGGAAGGCGGGCTCCGCGCTGCACTGATCAGCCGTCCCCCTCGTACCGCCCGGCACGCCTGTTCTCGTAGCAGGTCGATCGGGACGGAACGGTGACATTCACGAGGATCTTTCGTGTCCTGCGGTGTGATTATCTAGCGCCGTGTGCGCGAGTGAATGCGCACGGGGGTGGGGCCGGGCAGTGCCGGGCCGTGCGAGGGGAGAAGACCACAGTGAACGGGCAGCCGATATCGGGGGCATCGGTAGGGGCCAAGGGGCGGCGCGGCCGACGCGGGGGCGTCGGACTGCAGGCCCTGGCGGCGGGAGCGATGCTCCTGGTGCTGACCGCCTGCGGCGGCGGTGCGACCGCCGGCGGCGGTACGGGGGGACAGGGCCCGGCGGCCCAGGGCGGCGGCACGCAGGAGAGCAACGCGGCCTCCCAGGCGGTCGTGACGATCCTTCCGAAGGACGGCGCCGACTCGGTCGCCACCAGCGGGGTCCTCAAGGTCACCGCGCAGCAGGGCAAGCTGACCACGGTCACGGTCGCCGACTCCAAGGGCACCGAGATCGAGGGGAAGATCGCGGCGGACGGCGCCAGCTGGTCGCCCACCTCGCACCTGTCGGGCGGCACGCAGTACAAGGTGCACGCCATCGCGAAGGACTCCGCGGGCCGTGAGTCGGCGAAGGACACCTCCTTCACCACGCTGGTCCCGAAGAACACGTTCATCGGCCACTACACGCCGGAGGACGGTTCGACCGTCGGCGTCGGCATGCCGGTGTCCATCAACTTCACCCGGGGCATCACGGACCCGGAGGCCGTCGAGAAGGCCATCAAGGTGACGGCCGTGCCGTCGGTGCCGATCGAGGGCCACTGGTTCGGCAACGACCGGCTGGACTTCCGCCCGGAGGAGTACTGGGCCGCGGGCACCAAGGTGACCGTGCACCTGAACCTGGACGGCGTCGAGGGCCGCCCCGGCGTCTACGGCAAGCAGAAGAAGACGATCACCTTCACCATCGGCCGCCGTCAGGTCACCACCGTCGACGCGAGCGCGAAGACGATGAAGGTCGAGCGCGACGGCACGGTCATCAAGACGATCCCGATCACCGCGGGCGCCCCGTCGACGACCACGTACAACGGCCAGATGGTCATCAGCGAGAAGTTCAAGGTGACCCGCATGAACGGGGCCACCGTCGGCTTCGGCGGCGAGTACGACATCAAGGACGTGCCGCACGCGATGCGCCTGTCCACCTCCGGCACTTTCGTGCACGGCAACTACTGGGCCCCGGCGAGCACGTTCGGCTCCTCCAACGTCAGCCACGGCTGCGTCGGCCTCCAGGACGCGCGGGGCGCGGGCGACAGCTCGAAGCCGGCCGCCTGGTTCTACGACCGTTCGATCATCGGTGACGTGGTCATCGTGAAGAACTCGAACGACAAGCAGATCAAGCCCGACAACGGCCTCAACGGCTGGAACATGAAGTGGTCGGAGTGGATCGCGTAGCCGTACGCGACTGAACGACCGAGTGCGGGGCCCGGTGCTGTGAGCAACAGCACCGGGCCCCTCCTCGTTAACGGCCACTAACCTCTCCGTATGACTGTGAACCTCGAAGTCGCCGAAGGCGTCGGCACCATCCGCCTCGACCGCCCCCCGATGAACGCGCTGGACATCGCGACCCAGGACCGGCTGCGCGAGCTGGCCCAGGAGGCGACCGACCGCGACGACGTGCGCGCGGTGGTCCTCTACGGCGGCGAGAAGGTGTTCGCGGCCGGCGCGGACATCAAGGAGATGCAGGTCATGGACCACGTGGCCATGGTCAAGCGCTCCCGCGCCCTCCAGGACGCCTTCACCGCCGTCGCCCGCATCCCCAAGCCGGTCGTCGCCGCGATCACCGGCTACGCCCTCGGCGGCGGCTGCGAGCTGGCGCTCTGCGCGGACTACCGGATCGCCGCCGACAACGCGAAGCTGGGCCAGCCGGAGATCCTGCTCGGCCTGATCCCGGGCGCCGGCGGCACCCAGCGCCTCTCCCGCCTGGTCGGCCCGTCCAGGGCCAAGGACCTCATCTTCACCGGCCGGATGGTCAAGGCGGACGAGGCCCTGACGCTGGGCCTGGTCGACCGGGTCGTCCCGGCCGCCGAGGTCCACGAGCAGGCGCACGCCTGGGCGGCCCGGCTGGCGCAGGGCCCTGCGGTCGCGCTGCGCGCCGCCAAGGAGGCGATCGACCAGGGTCTGGAGGCGGACATCGACACCGGTCTCGCCATCGAGCGCACCTGGTTCGCCGCCCTGTTCGCGACCGAGGACCGCGAGACCGGGATGCGCAGCTTCGTCGAGGAGGGCCCGGGGAAGGCGAAGTTCGCCTGACGCGGCCGGTTCGGGGGGTCGATTCCGTCGGAACGGCCCCCGCGAACCGCTCGGTGCGGCCATGATGGGGGGCATGGCGGGCCTGGAGGGTAGGGAACAACCGCGGCAGCGCGCGAGCGCCGCCGCAGCGCGGTGGTCACCGGCCGCGGACGACGAACAGGCCGCCGAAGCAGTGGAGTTGTACGGCAACCCGGCCGACGACGACGTGCGGCTGCCGTCCCTCCCCGAGTCCGCGTGGCTGGCCCGCAGGCTCACCCAGCACGTGGTGCTGCGGCAGTGGGCGCTCGGCCCGACGATCGCGGAGCACGCGGTGCTGCTGGTCTCGGAGCTGGTCGGGAACGCGGTGCGGCACACGGGTGCCCGCTCCTTCGCGTTACGCCTCCAGCGGCGGCGCGGCTGGATCCGGGTGGAGGTGCGCGACCCCTCGCGCGGGCTGCCCTGTCTGATGCCGGTGCACGAGCTGGACACCAGTGGCCGGGGGCTCTTCCTGGTGGACAAACTCTCGGACCGCTGGGGCGTGGACCTGGCGCCGCGCGGCAAGACGACCTGGTTCGAGATGCGGGTAGCGGACCGCCCCTGAGTACGAGGGCCCGACCGTCTCTCTCCATGCTCCGCACGCACGGAAGCCCCCGTGCGCCGTGGTGGGGTGCGTGGGGGCTTCCGTGTGGAGCGCCGTGGACGGGGGGGTGTATCCACGGCCGCTATGTCGACCTGGCCCGGGTCAATGGGGGTCGTGTCTCCGACTATGGCAGACAGGTGGCCTTGTCGCCAAAAGCCCCTACCGGGGCAATGCGGGTCAAAACCGGACAGTTTCATAGTGAATCATTGGTGACGTGCGGCACTCGCCTTGCAAACAATGAATGACTATGCGGTTCATGGGTTGTTTCCGGGGCTCGTCCGCATGCTGGACGCTCCTTCGAAGCCCGCAAACGTCCTGAATTGGCCTAATCGTAATAAATCGGGCATTCCTGTCCTTGAATGGTCGCGTGAAGCCGACCGACCGCCGAGGAATCCTCCGGGCGGGCGCGGCCGCCGCCCTCGCGGGAGCCCTCGCCACCGCCTGCGGCACGGAGCCCCGCCCCGCCGCCGCCCCCGCGCCCCGGCGCCCCGCCCCCGCACCCCACGCGGCCCCGGCGCCCCGGCGCCTCCCCGGACAGCCCGCCGAGATCGCCCACGGCCCCCGCGACCGGCCCCGCGTCGCCCTCACCTTCCACGGCCAGGGCGATCCCGCGCTCGCCAGGACCCTCCTCGGCCAGGCCGAGAAGGCCGGCGCCCGCGTCACCGTCCTCGCCGTCGGCAGCTGGCTCGACGCCCACCCCGACCTGGCCCGCCGCGTCCTCGACGGCGGACACGACCTCGGCAACCACACCCAGCGCCACATCGACATCAACGCCATGACCGAGGACGAGGCGCACGCCGAGATCGCCGCCTGCGCCGCCCGGCTGCGCCGGCTCACCGGCTCCATCGGCACCTGGTTCCGGCCCTCCCGCACCCAGCACGCCTCCCCCGCCGTCCTGCGCGCCGCCCGGCGGGCCGGATACCCGCACGCCCTCTCGTACGACGTCGACTCCCTCGACTTCACCTCGCCAGGAGCCCCGGCCGTCGTCCGCAACGTCACCGGCACGGTCCGCGCCGGCTCCGTCGTCAGCCTGCACTTCGGCTACCCGGACACCGCCGCCGCGCTGCCCCTCCTCCTCGCCGACCTCGACCGCCGCGGCCTGCGCGCGGTCACCACCACGGAGCTGCTGACCTGATGGCACACCCCACGCAGAGCCACCGCGCACGGAACCACCGCACACCGGGGCGCCTCGCACCGCGGACCAGGGCCCTCCTCGCCGCCGCCCTCCTCCTCGGCCTCGCCGGCTGCGGCGGCGGCGACCCGGGGGAGGGCGCCGGCGCCGTGAAGAAGGCCGCCGCCCCCGCCGTACCCGAACCGGCCGCCGCACCCGCCGGGCTCCCCGGGATGCCGCCGCCGCTCGACCCGAAGGACGTCTACGCCGCCGACCGGCCCGACCGGCTCTCCCCGGTCGTCAGGAACTTCCCCTCCCGGGTCTACGTCCCCAACACCGCCTCCAACACCGTCTCGGTCATCGACCCCGCGACCTACCAGGTCGTCGAGACCATCCCCGTCGGCAACCAGCCCCAGCACGTCGTGCCCTCCTGGGACATGAAGACCCTCTGGGTCAACAACAACCGGGGCCACACGCTCACCCCGATCGACCCCGCCACCGGCGTCGCCGGCAAACCGGTCGAGGTCCACGACCCGTACAACCTCTACTTCACGCCCAACGGCAAGTACGCGATCGTGATGGCCTCGCTCGACCGCGAGCTGGTCTTCCGCGACCCGCACACGATGGAACGGAAGAAGACCGTCCCGGTGAGCTGCTACGGCGTCAACCACGCCGACTTCTCCGCCGACGGGCGCTACTTCGTCGTCTCCTGCGAGTTCTCCGGCGAACTGCTCAAGGTCGACACCGAGAAGATGGAGGTGATCGGCCAGCAGAAACTGCCCTTCGAGGGCGCCATGCCGCAGGACGTGAAGATCTCCCCGGACGGCAGGACCTTCTACGTCGCCGACATGATGGCCCACGGCATGTGGGTCCTGGACGGCGAGAAGTTCACCACCCCCAC
Organism: Streptomyces sp. Root1304; assembly: GCF_001426405.1. Lineage (GTDB taxonomy): Bacteria > Actinomycetota > Actinomycetes > Streptomycetales > Streptomycetaceae > Streptomyces. The sequence continues at coordinate 268,556 of NZ_LMEP01000026.1, forward strand.
CCTGCTGCCCACCGGCAAGGGCTGCCACGGCCTCTACGTCGGCCGGGACTCGCGCGAGATGTACATCTCCAACCGCGGCGAGGGCACGGTCTCCGTCTTCGACTTCGAGAAGAACAGGCTGACCAAGAAGTGGCACCTGCCCGACGGCGGCTCCCCCGACATGGGAGGGGTCTCCGCCGACGGCAAGGTCCTGTGGCTCTCCGGCCGCTACGACTCCGAGGTGTACGCCATCGACACCACGACCGGCCGTCAGCTGGCCCGCATCCCGGTCGGCAGCGGCCCCCACGGCCTCGCCGTCTACCCGCAGCCGGGCCGCTACTCGCTCGGCCACACCGGGATCTTCCGGTAGCGGGTCAGCCCGCGACCAGCAGCGCCTCCGAGGCCACCGGGCGGTAACCCGCCGCCTGGAAGGCCCGGACGCTCCGGGCGTTGCCCGGGGACTGCTGGGCCCAGACCACGGAGTCCGGCGTGAGGTGGCGGGCCGCCGTCGCCAGGGCGCGGCCCAGCCCCCGGTGGCGTACCCCCTCGTCCACCTCGACCGCCGCCTCCCAGCGGCCCGCCACACCCCGGCCGAGCAGCACGAGACCGCCGTCCGCCGCCCACACCCGGACCTCGTCGCGGAACTTCAGCGCCCGCGCGACCCGGGGGTGCGCCGGATCCTGGATCTCCCGCAGCTCCAGCGGCGGCGGGCCGGGGAGCGCGTCCGCCGCGGTGAGCAGGTCGATCGTGTTCATCCGCCGGCCCGTGTGCGCCATCAGCGCGAGCAGGAAGGCCGGGTTCATGCTCGCCGCCAGCGGGTCGCTCGCCGTGGCCGCCGGCTCGGCCCGTATCCACTCCGGGTCGGCGTCCGTGAAGACCACCGAATGGGCGGTGAAGGCCAGCACCCCGGCGTCCCGGGGGTTCGGCTGCGGCACCACCGTCGTCGACCCGTCCGGAGCGGGAAACTCCCCGCGGGCCGCCGCCGCCATGATCACTGCCAGCTCGTCGCTCATACCCCCATCATCCGGCAGGGCCGGGCCAGCTAATCTGACCCCCGTCAGAGAAGCACCGAGAAGGGGCGAAGCAGTGGCGGACATCGAGTCGGCACGCACGGCATTCAACAAGTTCGACGCCGACGGGGACGGTTTCATCACCGCCGCGGAGTACAAGAGCCTCATGGCGCAGCACGGTGACTTCAACGTCACCGAGTCGGTCGCCGAGGTGCTCATCAAGCAGCGCGACGACAACGGCGACGGCGTGCTCTCCTGGGACGAGTTCTGGGCGCACTACAACAAGGCCTGACCCGCCGGCCCGGACGGGCGGGGCAACGCTGAGTTGCCGCCCGTCCCGGGCTCGGTGACGATCGTCCGGTGACGCTTCCCGGACCCCTTGGTACTCCGAGCCGTCTGACAGCGGCGGTCCTCGCCTCTGCCGTCGTCCTCGGCTTCGCCCTGCTGGGCACCGGCCTCGCCCAGACGGGTACGGGCGAGCTCCGGATACCCGCCGCGGGCACCACCACGGTGCTGCGGCTCCTCGTGCTCACCGGTCTGGCCGTGCACGTCGGCGAACTCGCCGGACGCCGGCTCGCCGGCGAAGGACCACGGCCCCGCGCCTGGTCCGCCCCCGCCGCCCTCCTCGCCGCGGCCGCCTCCGCCGGACTCCTGCTGCTCTTCACCGCCGTCAGCGGACTGAGCCCGAGCGTGGTGTACGGCCTGCGCGAGGGCCGCCTCCTGCTCGTCACCGCCAACGCCTTCGTGCTGGCCGCCCTCTGCGCCGCCTCCCGGCGCCCCGGGCTCGCCGTGCTCCCGCTCGCCCTCGCCGTCGGGGCCGAGGCGCTGCGCGCCCACCCCGAGACGAACCAGCCGCTCCTGGGGACCGGCCTCACCCTCGTCCACCTCACCGCCGCCTCGCTGTGGACCGGCACGCTCCTGTACGTGCTGCGCACCATGCGGCTCCGGGGCGGCGGGCGGGACGTGCTCCGCCGGTACGCCCGGATGGCCGCCTGGGTGTACGGGGCCCTCGCCGTCACCGGCACCGTGTCGACCCTGCGCAAGCTGCCGCCCGACGCCGTCATGAGCACCGCCTACGGACGGGTCCTGCTGCTGAAGCTGGTGCTGTTCGGCGGGGCGAGCCTGCTGGCGCTCGCCGCCCGGGGACGGCTGATGTCCGGCGGGAACGCCCAGGCACCCGCGCGCGTGGAGGCGTCCGTCCTCGCGGGGATCGTCCTCGTCTCGGCGCTGCTCACGGTGGTGCCCAACCCGCACGGCCTCACACCCTGACGGGCTCCGCCCGAAGTCCGGCGGGGGCCGCCGGCGGTACTCCCCCTCGGCAACTCGCTGCCGCACATGCCCGTGGCCGGAACCCTGCCCGGCGCGAGCCGGTTCGCCGGGCGCCCCCTCACCTGGCCCTTTGGCCGGAACAAGGGGGTCCGCTCGGAGTACGCCTCCGGTTTTCCCGCAGGTCGTGAGGCAGCTCATTGCCAGGCAGCTTCCTGGCCTGTCCGGAAGCGGACAGCCGGGCCCCCACGGTGATTTCCTCTAGGTGTGCGGCCGGGACGGCGAAAAACCACCGGCCGCCGAGGAACCACCGACACGCACACGCACCACACCCGTACCGCTGCCGCCCACGGAAATGGAGACCACCGTGTCCTGTCGCTCCCGCCGCGTCCCCACCGTCCTCGCCACCCTCGCCGCCGCCGTCCTCGGAGGCTTCCTGATGGCCTCCCCGGCCGCCGCCGCGCCCGCCGCGCCCTCCGCGCCGCAGACCGTCGCCCAGGGTGGGGACGACTTCGTCTGGCCGACGCCGCCCAAGCCGCAGATGCCGGAGATCCCCTGCGTCCTCCCGCCGCTGCCCGGCGTCCCCCAGCTGCCCTGCGTCGGCGACTTCCCGGACGACTTCGTCTGGCCGATCGCCCCCGGGGAGTGACCGCCATGCACCTCATGACCGCCGCCGGGGCCGCCGCCCCGCTTCAGATCCACTCCCGGCGGGTCGCCTGCACCCCCGCCTCGAACCGGCTCGACGCCCCCAGCCGCTCCATCAGGTCGGCCACGATCCGCCGCTCCGTCCGCACCCCGATGCCCAGCGCACGCGCCACGGCCTCGTCGGTCAGACCGCTCGCCAACAGTTGGAGCAGCTTGCGCTCCTGCGGCGTGAGCCCACCCGGCAGGGCGTCCCCGGGACCGTCCAGCGGGGCGGCGTGCTCCCAGTAGGCCTCGAACAGGGCGCGCATGGCCAGGACCACCGGCTGGCTGCTGAACAGCAGCGCGGACGGCTGGGCCTGACCCGGCAGCCCGGCGACGACCGCCGCCGTGGTGTCCACGATGAGCAGCCGCATCGGCAGCGTCGGCGAGGTGCGTATCTCGCTGCCGCGCTCCGCCATCCACTGGGCGTGCGCCCGGGTGACCCGGTCACCCGCGACGCTGTCCAGATAGATGGTCCGGAAGCGGACGCCCCGCTCCATCGCCCGCTCGTTCAGCGGCCGGCCGGCCTCGACGGACTCCTCCGTGAGGGCCTTGCCGGGATGGAAGGCCAGCGACTCGTGCGTACAGGACTCGGCCAGCGCCTCCAGCCGGGTGCGGATGTCGTCGACGTTGTCGAGGTGCTCCGCCCCGTCCGGGCCGCCCGACCGGCCTGAGGCCGTGTACTCGGCCGCGAGCGCGGCGAGCGCGGCACGGTTCTGCTCGATCCGCTGCTGCCGCGAGGCGAGTTCGCGCTCCTCCCGCTGGAGCAGCACCTTCAGACCGAGCGAGGGGTTCACCGCCCGCATCAGGCCCGGACTGTCCCGGGAGGGGGCGAGCAGCGACAGGCGCGTCAGGAGTTCCAGGGCCTCCTCGACCTTCTCGTGCGTACAGCCGAGGAGTTCCGCGAGACGCCCGGGGTCCTGCTCCTTGTGGAACAGGATCGCGCGGTACACGCCCAGTGTGTGCTGATCGAGCGACGAGACCTCGTCCACGTGGTGCCCCCCCATGGTCATTCCGCCCCCGGCCCTGTCGAGGGCGGAGGGCCCGGAACCCGAGTGCCCCTCGCTCCCTCACCGGAGCCACCCGATTCACCCCATTGACACGATCATCACGCTACCCCGTCGACGACCGCCTCGAAAGGGAGTCCACGTGCTCCAGACCGGTTCCTCCCCGCCTCGGCTCGACGGCCTCGTCGTCCTGGTCGTCGACGCCACCACCGGCATCGGCCGGGAACTCACCACCCGCCTCTGCTCCGCGGGGGCGACCGTCGCCGTCGTCGGCGCCGGCCACCCGGACCGCGGCGACGACGCCGCCACCAACGCGGCCTTCCTCTGCAAGGCCCTCACCGACGCCGGTCTGGTGGCCCTGCCGTACCGGATCGCCGCCGGCGACCCCGCCGAGGCCGGCCGGCTGCCCGGCCAGATCGCCGCCGACATCGGCCCGGTCGGCGCCGCCGTCGTCGTCCTGCCGCCGCCGGACGCCACCGGAGAACTGCGGAACGCCTTCCGCGGCCTCTCGGCCGCCCTCGCCGCCGCGCTGCCGTCCGGCGCCCGGCACATCGAGCGGACACCGGCCGCCGCCACCGGGCCCGACGGCACGACGGCCGAGGACCGCGACTGGATCCGCTCGGTCGTCGACGGCCTGGCCACCGGCCCGGCACGGGCGACCAGCCGCTGACCGCCGGCCCGCGAGGGCCGCCGACACAGAAGTCACCACGGGGGAGAGAGATGTCCATTCGCGTCGTCGTGGCCGGTGACCACCAACTGGTCCTGGAAGCCTTCGCCGAGACCCTGAACGGCACCAACGGCCTGGACGTCGTGGGGCTCGCCACGACCTTCGAGGCGGTGCTGCCCGCCGTCCAGCGGCACCGGCCCACCGTCCTGCTGCTCGGCGAGTCCACCATGGGGGGCAAGGCGCTGCACGCGGCGACCGAGGTGCGCTCGCACCACCCGAACTGCGGGGTCGCGCTGATGGTCGGCTCGGCCACGCCGTCCGTGGTCGACCGGGCGGTGGCCGCCGGTGCCCTCGGAGTCGTACCGAAGACGGCCCGGCTGCCGCAGCTCATCACCACCCTGGTCGGGGTGGCGGGCGGCTGCCTCACGGTCGACCCGGGGCTGCTGCGGACCCCGGCGTCCGGCGACGCGGTGCTCAGCGTCCGCGAGACGGACGTGCTGCGGCTCACGGCGGGCGGGGCGACGGTCAAGGAGATCGCGGGCGAGCTGTACCTCGCGGCGGGGACGGTACGGAACCTCACCTCGGCGGCGATCAAGAAGCTCGGCGGCCGCAACCGCTTCGACGCCGCGCGCATCGCGGCGGAGTGCGGGCTGCTGTGAGCGGGCGGCGGAGGGCCGGACGCGCGCCGGCCCCGGCACAGGAGGTGCCGGGGCGGGGCTTCACGACGTGGTGGAGCAGGGCGCTCCGTGCGCTCCTACTTCTCCAGGCAGAACTCGTTGATCGGGTATCCCACGTGACGGTCGGCCGTCGGCAGGTGCCCCAGGATGCGGTCGCCCGGCTTGAGTTCGGTGCTGTTGAGCACCGAGGCGCCGGGTCCGAGGACCCGCACGTGCCAGTCGTCCTGGAGGATCAGGTTGACCGTCTGGCCGCTGGGCGCGACCGCGTCGATCGAGATCAGCGGACGGGTCTCGATCTTCACCCGGCCGACGCTGACCGGGCGGGTGCGCCCGTCGACGTCGACCGCCAGGACCGAACTGCCGGCGTGCAGCTCGCTCAGGTAGTGGGTGCGGCCGTTCTGCCCCACGGTGTACGAGTGGAGGGCGCCCGCGTTCACCCGGAACGGGCGGGTCGGCATGTACGGCAGCGGGTGGGTCTCGCTGACGCACAGGACCATGCCCTTGGAGTGGGAGCCCACCAGGATGCCCTCGTCCTTGCGGAAGTGGGTCGTGGTGTCGACACAGGCACGCTCGCCCATGCCGATGTGGGTGGTCGCGGTGACCTCCAGCTCGACCAGGGAGATCTCGCCGCCGTGCGCGGTCGCCGCCGTCCGCAGGGCCGTCGCGTCGCCGACCGTGCGGCCCCGCATCAGAACCCCGTCCGAACCGTGCTCCAGGACGCCGTACAGGATCTCGGCCTCCTCGGTGTCGGCGGCCGTCGTCACGATCGCACCGGGCGCGCCCGAGGCGGCCGCGATCACGATCTCCAGCGGGATCTTCGTGGGGTCGCGGAAGTCGAGGACGCTCCACGCCTCCAGACGCGCCGCCAGGCAGGCGTCCTCCAGGGTGTCGGCGTCGACGATCTCGACGTACCGCCCGAACCGGACGTCCGGGTGGGCGGCTTCGAGCTCGGCGCGGCCGTCGCGCGGACCGGGCACGATCACCACGTCGACGCCGCCGAGGTCGGCGGGGAGGGACGTGACGCCGTCCTCGAAGAGCAGGACCTTGCGCACGGTGGGCGGCAGACCGGCGAACACGGCCGGGTCGGCGGCGACGATGCCGTCGATCTTCTGGTGCACGGCTTCTTCCAGCACGGCGGCGGTGGCGGCGCCGGCCTCGCGGACGTCGAGCCAGCACAGCTTGGTTTCCGTCATGATGCGGACCTCCTGTCAGGTGGTGGTGAGGTGAAGGGACGGGCCGTCGAGCGGTGCGCCGTCCAGGTGGTCGGGGGTGAGGCGTTCGCTGTGAAGCCGTTCCCCGCCGCCGTCCGGCGTGCCGAACGGGACCGTGGCGAAGTGCTGTTCGGGGAAGTGGTGCACGATCCGGGCGACCTTGGCCGCCAGCGCGCGCGGGTCCTTGGCCTGGAAGATGTTGCGGCCCATGGCCACCCCGCCCGCCCCTCCGGCGATGGCGTCCCTGACATAGGCCAGGACGTCCTCCTCCTTCTCCAGGGCGGGTCCGCCGGCGACGAGCACCGGCACCGGGCAGGCCGCGGTCAGGTCGAGCATCTCCGCGGTGGATCCGAGGAAGACGGTCTTGACCAGGTCCGCGCCGAGGTCCGCGGCGATCGTCACGGCGTGCGCGACGACCGCCGGGTCCCGGGGGTCGCTGATCCGCGGCCCGCGCGGGTACACCATCGCGAGCAGCGGCAGGTTCCAGCGGTCGCAGGCGTCGGCGATCCGGCCGAGGTCGCCGATCTGCTGCCGCTCGTCGTCGGAGCCGAGGTTGACGTGGACGCTGACCGCGTCCGCGCCCAGGCGCAGGGCCTCCTCGACGCCGGCGACGACGTACTTGGCGTGGGGGTCGAGCGCCTGGCTGGTGCTCGCGTTGAGGTGGATGATCAGCGACATCGCGGCGAACCGCTCCGGGCTGATGTGGCGGACGCTGCCCTTGTGCACGACGACGGCGTCGGCGCCGCCGGCCGCGATCCGGGCCGCGAGCTGGTCGAGCGTGGTGCCCTTCGGCACCACGGGACCGTCGTGGATCGAGTGGTCGAGAGGGGTGATCATCAGGCCGGCCGTGCTGTGGCGGTAGAGCCGCCGTAGCCGCAGCGACCGGGCGAAGTGGCCGAATCCGGTCATGGGACGCCCTTTCTGGTTCGCGAGGAGGCGTGATCGGGCTGGTGACCCGGTCCGCGCGCGCGGACCGGGTCGGCCCGCGCGGTGGCTCCGCGCGGGGAGCTGAGGGCCGGTCCGGCCGGCGCGTCCGGGGCAGCGGGGTCCGGTGGAGAGACGGAGCGCAGATAGGCGCGGTCCGGTTTGCCCGAGGGGGTGAGGGGGAGCTTCGGCCAGACCGAGACGCGGACCGGCGTGTGCTCGGGGGTCAGCGCGGCGGAGACGTACCCCCGCAGGTCGCAGGAGGTGTGACCGGCCCCCGAGTGCAGCTCGACGGCCGCGTGCACCTGCTCCACCCAGTCGCGGTCGCGCACCCCGAACACCGTGGCCTGGCGCACCTGCGGATGGCGCATCAGCGCCTCCTCGATGGCGGCCGGGTCCAGCTTCAGCCCGCCGTGCTTGATCACGTCGCCCACCCGGCCGTCCAGCCGGAGGTAGCCGTAGCGGTCCCAGTACCCCAGGTCGCCGGTGCACAGCCAGCCGTCGCGGAAGACCGTCCCGGTGCGTTCCTCGTCGCCGAGGTAGCCGGCGGTGACGGTGGGCGAGCTGATCCAGATCTCGCCCGGCACCCCCCGCTCCACCTGCGGGCCGCCGCCGGGGCCGCGGATCTCCACCCGCACCCAGGGGAAGGGGCGGCCCGCCGAGCCCAGCAGCTCCGGCTCGCGGTGGTCCAGCGGGTTGAGGCTGCTGATGCCGCCCGCCTCCGTCGTCCCGTACACCTGGATGAGCACGTCGCCGAAGAGCTCCACGGCCCGCGCCACCCGCTCCGGCGCCGCCGGGGTGCCGCTGTAGGTGATGCGGCGGAGCGAGGCCAGGTCGGTGAGCGGGGCCGCCGGATGGTCCAGGAGGCGGTAGAGGTGCGGGACGGCGAGGTAGACGTCGGTGACCCCGTGCCGCTCGAAGGCGTCCAGGACGTCCCCGGCGTCGAACTCGTCGTGCAGCACGACCACTCCGCCGCTCGCGAGCACGGCGTCGGCCATCGGCGCGGTCGTGTGGCTGATCGGTGTGACGGACAGCAGCGTCGCGGGTCCCCGGGGATCGAGGCCATGGGCGAGCCGGCTGACGAGCTCCTCGCGGGTGTCGTACCGCTGGGCGACCATCTTGGGCCGACCGGTGCTCCCGCTGGTGAACTCGACGGTGGCGAGGTCGTCGGGGCGGGGGTCGGGAAGCCGGCCCGGCAATGGTGCTACGGGGGCGGCCGTCGGTCCGGTCTCCCAGGGGACGGTCAGCGCGGTGACGGCCGGGACGCGGCGGGTGAGCCATTCGCCGCGCTCGGCGCTCTCGTCGTCGACGAGCAGCACCGACACCCCCAGGTCCTCCAGGAGTTGGGCCTGGGTGGCGACCGAGAAGGTCTCCGTGTCGGTCCGCGGGTTCATCGACCGTACGTACACGGAGGTGGCGCCCAGGAGATGGACGGCGTACCGGGCGCCGAGCATCACCGGCCGGTTCGGGCCGGTGAGCACGGCGACGGTGTCACCGGGCCGGACGCCGCGGGAGTGCAGCAGGGCCGCGGCGGCCCGTACCGAACCCGCGAGCCGGCCGGCGGTGACGGCCTCGTCGGCGCGGTGCACCACCACGCGCCCGGGGTCCTTTCCGAGCGCTTCGAGAATGCGGCGTACGTACATGGTTCCTCCTTTCTGGAAAGGGGAGTCGTCCGGTCAGGAAATGCGCATCTGCGCCATCATTCCCATGGCGCTGTGGTCGATCATGTGGCAGTGGTACGGAAAGACCCCGCGATGCGTGTCGAAGGTCAGCTGGAGTTTCGCGGTCTGTCCCGGGAAGAGGAGGACGGTGTCCTTGAGTCCGGCCTCCGCCGGATAGACCGGCATTCCGTCCCGTTCGAGAATGCGGAACTGGACCAGATGCGTGTGGAAGTTGTGCGGCACGGTCGTGCTGGTGTTCTTGACCGTCCACACCTCGGTGGAGCCCCAGGCGATCTCGGTGTCGATCCGGTCGTGGTCGAAGGTCTTCTCGTTGATGTACGCGAGGTGGCCGGTGCCCGGCTCGTCCATCCGCAGCTCGAAGCTGCGCTCGACGGTCGGGGTGGGCAGCGCCGGCAGGGTGGTCAGCACGTCCGGCACCCGGCTGGTGTCCTCGACCCGCTCCTCGACGTCGAAGCGCATGATCTGCCCGACGAGTTCGGTGGGGCCGGGGCCCAGCATGTTCGACAGGGTGACCTGGGTGCCCGGGGCGTACCGCGAGAAGTCGATGACGAAGTCGGCGCGCTCGCCGGGGGAGAGGACGACCACCGGGGACGGCGCGGGCGCCGGGAGCAGCCCGCCGTCCGAGCCTATGTGGACGATGGGGCTGCCGTCGGAGAGCGCCATCACGAAGATCCGCAGGTTGCAGGAGTTGACCATCCGGAAGCGGTACTTGCGGGCCTTGACCTTCAGGTGCGGCCACGGGGCGCCGTTGACCAGGATGGTCGTGCGGTTGAGGGAGTCGTCCATCGTGTAGACCATCCGGCCCGCGGCGTCGAAGTGCGCGTCCCGCAGGATCAGCGGCACCTCGTACGGCCCCGAGGGCAGCCCGAGCGCGTCCTCGGCCTCGTCGCCGAGGAGGTAGAGCCCGGAGAGGCCCCGGTAGACGTGCTCGGACTCCAGGTGGTGGGCGTGGTCGTGGGTCCACAGGGTGGCGCCGACCTGGCGGTTGGCGTACACGTAGGTCTTCGACGCGCCCGGCTGGATCAGGTCCATCATCCCGCCGTCCTGGTCCTGCGGGTTGGCCCCGCCGTGCAGATGGACCGAGGTCGGCGCGGACAGGCCGTTGATCTGCTTCACGACGGCCGTGCGGCCGCTGCGGGCCCGGATCGTGGGGCCCGGGAAGGTGCCGTTGTACGTCAGGACCTCGGTCCGCAGACCGGGCAGGATCTCCACCCGGGCCCGGCGCATGGTGACCGCGTAGTAGTCGGCCGAGCGGGTCCTCCGGTACGGGGCGAGGACCCGCGGCCGCGGCAGCGGCACGGTGAACGGGGTGACCGCGGGCGGGCCCGGCGGGGGCTCGGCGGCCACCGCCGGCGTGCCGGACGTGAGGCTCTGGAACACCCCGCCGGCCGCGCCGACAGCGCCGACGGCACCGGCGGTGAGTCCGAGTCGTATCGCATGGCGGCGAGAGAACACAGCGGATTCCTAACGTGACGGTTTTCCCGGAACGACGGTCCGGAGGGGATTCGGCAGGTGCTTCCGAACGGTGGTGAATTCGTTCTCCGAGCATGGGTGTGAAAGGGCGGAACTCCGAGCGGCTTCGCGCCGGTGCTTGCATGTGTCATGCGATCGATGACCTCGGTCATTCCGGCCAGTGGGAACGGGAACCGGGGAATCCGGGATGACGCGCGTCACGGCGCGCGATGCCGTCCGTCACGCCTCCGCCGGGAAATGTCACCGGTTCCCGGCGACGGGGACCGGCCGGGTGCCGGCCGCGCGAGAGTGTCGCTCGGCGTCTGCCCTGCGTACGGCGCCTTCCGTCCGCCGGCCCCCGGGGCCCGCACGGCCCCGGCGCCGGACCGTCATCCCCGCGCACCGGAGGCACCGTGCAGACCACGCAGACGACACGACAGACGACACAGACCGGGCAGGCCGTCCAGACGGAGCAGGCCGCCGGAGCCGCGCACACGGAGCAGGCCGCCCGGGCCGCGCAGACGGCGTCGGACATCGCGGAAGCGGGCGGGCGGCCGCTCGGACCCGCCCGCGCCGTCCCGGCGTTCACCGGCGGGGTGCGGGTGCACTTCTCCCCGGCCGACGGCGACGTCGCCACCCTCGCCGGGCCCGTCACCTCCCTCTCCCTCCGTCCCGTCCGGGGCGGCGTCCGGACCGCCCTGGAGCGGCTCGCCGAAGGGCCCCTGCCCGCCGAGGAGTTGTACGCGGGGCTGCGACCCGCCGAGCGCGTCCAGTTCGAGCGGGTCCTCGACCGGGCCCGGCACCTGGTCGCCCACGCCGTCCTCGCCCGGAGCGAGGGAGAGGGCGAGGGAGCGGACGAGGGGGAAGGGAGGCGGGGCGGCCGGGAGCTGCTCCGGCTGGAGCCGGTGGCCCGCGACGCCGCCTACCACCCGGTCGCCGTCCCCGCCGGCGCGACCGTCCGCCTCTCCCGCTTCGCCTTCTGCCGTACCCGCGAAGGCGCCCTCGTCCTCGAATCGCCGCTCGTCAGGTTCCGTGCCGTGCTCACCGACCCGGCGGCGCGGGCGCTCGCCGCCGCGCTCGGCGAGCCCGGCACCCCGGCCCGCCTCGGCGCGGACGCGGGCCTCGCCGCCACCGGCACCGCCGACCTGCTCGGCCACCTCGTGGGCGCGGGGTTCGCCGAACTCGCCGACGAGGACGGCGCCTTCGCCTCGGACGCCGAACCCGTCCTGCGCCAGTGGGACTTCCACGACCTCCTCTTCCACTCGCGCATCCGCTCCGGCCGCTACGACGACGTGTTCGGCGCCGTCTACCCGCACCGCGGCGCCATCGAGCCCCGGCCGGCCGTGCGCCCGGTCCCCGAGGGCCCCGCCGTGCCCCTGTACCGGCCGACCCGGGAGGAGATCGCCGAGCGCGACCCCTCCCTCACCACCGCCATCGAGACCCGGCGCTCCATCCGGGGCTACGGCGACCGGGAGATGACCGCGCGCCAGCTGGGGGAGTTCCTCTACCGGGTGGCCCGCGTCCGCGCCCACTACACGCCGGAGCCGGGCGGCGAGCGCGACGAGGTCGTCTCGCGGCCCTACCCCAGCGGCGGGCAGGGCTACGAGCTGGAGCTGTACGTCACCGTGCGCCGCTGCGAGGGACTGGCACCCGGCGTCTACTACTACGACCCCGTCGGCCACCGGCTCGTCCTGCGCAACGTGGACGAGGCGGCCCGCGAGTCCCTTCTCCACGTCGCCTCACGGGCCACCGGCATGGAGGCGCGCCCCGACGTGCTCGTCACCGTCACGGCCCGCTTCCAGCGCATGTCGTGGAAGTACCGGGCCATCGCCTACGCCACCACGCTCCGGCACACCGGGGTGCTCTACCAGACGATGTACCTGGTGGCGACGGCCCTCGGTCTGGCCCCCTGCGCCCTCGGCAACGGCGATGCCGACATGTCCGCCGAGGTGCTCGGCCTGGACTACCTCCAGGAGTCCTCCGTGGGCGACTTCCTGCTCGGCAGCAGGCGCCCCGACGACTCCGTCGCAGGTGAGCCGGGGGAGGGCTGGCGGATGCTCAACAGCCCCGAGTGGTCGCTGCCGGAGAATCCCTGATCCTTTGCCGGCCCTTTCGGCATGACGACCGTTATTCCGGGCGTGATAAACGTCAGGCGGTCCCCGGAAAGGCTGGTGCACCCGAGGGCGGGTCAGCATTATTGGTGTTGCAGCCGAACGGTTGCCGAGAAGAATTCGGAAAGGAATTCAGAATGAGCATCGACGACATCAAGCAGGGCGACGACGCCGCGTTCGACAACTTCGACGTCGCGGAGCTGGAGACCCTCGAGGTCGCCCAGGGCGTGGCCCTCCCGGAGATGGGTGCCTCCAGCGGCTCGATCGGCACCTCGTCCTCCTCGTCCTCCACCTGCTCCGCCTGCTGAACCTCCCCCGACCGAAACTCCGAAAGGAACTCACCATGAGCATCGACGACATCAAGAACGGCGACGACGCCGCGTTCGACAACTTCGACGTCGCGGAGCTGGAGACCCTCGAGGTCGCCCAGGGCGTGGCCCTCCCGGAGATGGGTGCCTCCAGCGGTTCCATCGGCACCTCGTCGTCCTCGTCCTCCACCTGCTCGGCCTGCTGACCGAGTAACCGAGGCTGAACGCACGACGCACGAAGGATGCGACCGCCCGGCTCCGGCCGGGCGGCGCATCCTTGCGTGCGTCAGGGGTCGTTCGGGGTGTTCCCCGTCGGGCCCGCGGGCCGCCGGCCCGCGGTGCGACCGGCCCGTCAGCCCCGCAGGGCGACGTGGAAGGACGAGGCCCACAGCACGAGCGCCGCACCGAGACCCACGACCGTGCGGATCGTCTCGGCGGTGGTGCCGGCCGCCAGCACGGCGAGCCCCACCAGCGCGACCGCCGTCAGGAAGACCGCGGTCCACTTGTACTGCCCCTGGTCGAAGAGGCGCGCGAGCGGGAAGAAGTGCAGCCCCACGACCAGGCAGATTCCGACCGGGATGAACTCCGGGTGCCCCGAGGCGTTCGACGCGGCGATGACCACGAAGATCGCCACCAGTTCGGCCATGTTGACCAGGCCGACGCCCCGGTTCCACTTCTCCGGGAGCCGCACCAGGCGGGTCACCGGACCCGCGGTGCCCCGGAAGGCCAGCACCACCGCGCCGACGGTCACGACGGCCGCGACCACGCCGACCGCGACGGAGACGGGCACCGCCGCTATCCCCGAACCGCCGGCGAAGGCCCAGACGAGGGCGAAGACGGCGAGGACGATCGCGCCGCGGCGGCGCAGATTGCGCGTGAGTGCAAGGCACTCGGCGTCGGTGGTTTCCGTAGTCATGGCGCGGACACTACAGCGGCGTCCGCCGATGATCCGACCGCGTTGTCTATTTTCAGCCAGTCCGACTCGTCCGCGTCGCGCGAAGCCCTGGCCCGAGCGTCACGTAAAAGGTGACACATGTCAGCGCGGGACCCCATTCCCTGTCGCGCCGCAATTCCGCCGCCGCATGATGGGCGCCGGAAAGCAGGAAACGCAGGACGTTGTTGTTCTCGGTTGTTCTCGATTTCTCGGAAGGTGCGAAAGCATGAGGGTTGATGCGCTGGAGCGCACTGCCGTGAAGCCGGATTCCGACGGCCTGACGGGAGTGCGGCTGCACACACGGATGCCGGTCACACCGGCCTGGCTCGCCCGGTACGTCGTACCGGTCGCCCGCGCGCTGAACGAGGCGGGCGCTCCCGCCGTCCAGTTGCGCCGCGGGTGGCTCCACGGACCGCACGTCGACATACTCGCCCGGGACGCCACCGGCATCCCCGGCGGCGGCCCCGACTGGGACGCGGTCGCACGGGGCCTGACGGCCGGCCCGCTCGACCCGCCCCGGGCCCTCACCGAGGAGACCTACCTCGGCCAGGCCCGCGAGTTCGGGCGCCTCGAAGCCGTCCAGCCGCCCTACCTGCCGCTGCGCGAGCACGGCGCCGTCGAGCGGATCGAGCCCGGCGGCCGGGACGGCGCCGCCGCCCGCGACCCGCGCCTCGACCGCTTCCGCGCCGTCGTGCACGGAGCCCTCACCCCCGCCCTGCTCCGGACCGTCGACGACCTCGCGGGCGTGCCCGGCTCCGGCACCCTCCGGCTCGCCGAGGCCTTCGTGGCGCTCGCCGACACCCACACCCTCGGCCTCGGATACGGCGTCTTCTCGCCGCGCTCCCACGTCGAGGCCTTCCTTGCCTGGGCCGCGCCCACCAAGGACGTACGGCCCGTCTTCGCCCGGCGCCTCGCCGAGGACGCGCCCGCGCTGCGCCGGGTCGTCGAGGAGCGGCTGAGCGGCGAGGTCTCCGCGACCGCCGCCGCCTGGCGCACCGGACTCGCCTACGGCGCCGGGGCGCTGGAGAGCGCGGTCGCCGCCGGCACCCTCACCCTCGACCTCCTCGACGGCGCCACCGCCGGGCTCGACCGCTCCGAGATGGGCCCGCCCGGAGCGACCACGGTCGTCCCGCGCGGGGAGCAGCCCGACAGCGACTTCCACCGGACGGTCGGCGAGGCCGGAGTGACCTCCGCCCCGTCCCCGTGGTTCGCCTCCTTCCGCCTCCTGACGAACCTCTTCTACGAGCAGCTTCCGCTGCTCACCGTCTCCCCGATGCAGCGCTACTACACCTGCTTCGCCGTCGCCGAGACCGTCGACGAGGTCCTCGGCGTCTCCTGGCGGGAGCGCATCGCCGCGAACACCCCCGCCGGAAACGCGAGTTCCGCCGCCCCCGCCCCGAGCGCCGCTCCGGGCACCGCCCCCGAGGGAGCCCTTCGATGACCGCCCCCGTGATCGGCACCCCGACGCAGACGCGCGGGGCCGGGCCGACGGCACCGGCGGACGTGACGCCGCAGCGGCCCACGCCCGTGTCCGCGCCGACGCCCACGCCCGTGCCCGCGCCGATCCCGCCCGCCACCGCCGCCGCGACCACCCCCGCCGCCCCGGCGGCCACCCCCGTCCCCGAGCCCCTCTGGTTCCTGCGGGTCAACCCGCTGCGCCGCGCCCGGCTCGCCGACGCCGAGCTGCGCCGCCTGCTCGTCCTCGTCACCGCCGCCGAGCAGGACCTCGCCACCGCGTCCGCCGCCGCCTCCGACGAGCTGTACGAGAAGATCGGCGTCGCGGCCGACGAAGCGGAACGGCGCGAACTGATCGCCCTGCGGCGGTCCGTGCACAACGGCCGCGCCCCCAAGCAGCCCCCCGCCCAGGCCGGTCCCGCGACCGCGGCCTGGCTGCGGGCCCGCGAGGAACGCGACCGGATCCGTGCGGAACTCGTCGCCGGCTACCCCGACGCGGCCGACCGCGAGCGCGGCGTCCTCGCCGGCCTCCTCGGCGACCCCGACCTGCTGCGCTCCCTCGCGCTCGTCGCACCCGAGGTCCACCAGGAGGCCGAGCGCTACCGCGCCGCCGTCCGCGCACCCGGCCGGCTCACCTCCAAGTCCCGCAAGTCCGAACGCGGCCTCATCCAGTACGTCACCCGCGCCATGGTCCGTACGAGCCCGCTCGCCCGCTTCACCGCCGTCGGGATCGCCGAGCCCGACCCGGCCGCCCCCGGCCCCGACGAGGCCGGGTTCCCCGGCGCGACCGCCTTCCCCGGGCTCGACCGCGTGATGCTCAACTACGTCGTCGGCGGCCTGCCCGACCCCTCGGACCGGGCGGTCGAGGAGCTGTGGATCGGACTCCCGCCCACCTCCGCACCCGACCCGGCGGCCGGAAAGCTGTTCTTCCTCAAGCCCTCGCCCGAGGGCATGCGCCGCGCCGCCGTCTCCCTCGACGGCCCGGCCGGCGACCTCCTCGACGCCGTGGGCATGGGGCCCCGCCCCTTCCCGTCCGTCGTCGCCCATGTCGCCGAGCGCTCCGGCTGCACCCCGGAGGCCGCCGGCCGCAAGGTCCGCGGGGCCGTCGAACAGGGCCTGCTCTGCACCTTCCACGAGGCCGAGGACGGCTCCGCCGACTACGAGGCCCTGCTCTCCCCGGACGACCCGCGCCCCCTGACCCGGGAACTCACCGACCGCGTCAAGGCCGGACTGCCCGCCTTCACCGCCGCGCCCGCCGCCGAACGCGGCGCCGCCCTCGCCGAGTTGCGCGGCGCCCTCGGCGAACTCAGCCACGCCGCCGGCCGCCCCGCGCACGTCACGGTCGAGGAGGACTACGTGATGCCGCCGCTCAAGGTGGCCACGGAACCCTGGAAGGAGTCCCTGAAGGACCTCGGCCCGGCCGTCGAACTCCTCACCGTCTTCGACTGGCTGCACGACGTCCGGGTCCTCATGACCGCCGCGTTCGTCGAGCGCTTCGGCCCCGGGGCCAACGTCCCGCTCGCCGCGAACGCCCCCTTCGTCGTCGGCGAGGTCTCCCGCCGCGCCGCCGCCATGGCCGCCGTCTACGGACCCGACGGCCCCGGCGACCCGGCCGCGCTGAAGGGCATCGGCCCCGCCGACGGCTCCCTGGAACGCATCTACGAGCTCCGCCGCGAGGTCACCGAAGCCGTCCACGCCCTCATCGGGCAGGCCGTCGAGCGCGGCGACGACACCCTCCGCATCAGCCCGGAGCAGGTCGCCGGACTCACCGGCGAACTCCCCGAGCGCTTCCGCCGCGACCCGCTGATCTACGGCGTCCTCCTCCAGCGCGGCGACGGCCACCTGGTCCTCAACGACGGCCTGCCCGGCCACGGCATGCTCTACGCCCGCTTCCTGGAGGCCGACCGGCGCCTCGGCGGCCGTGCGCTGCCCCGCCTCGCCGAGCACGTCGCCCGGGTGTACGGCCACGACGGCGCCCGCGTCACCGAGGACCTGGGCCTGCACCGCCTCAACGTCAACGCCCACACACCGATCCTCCCCGGCGGCCTCACCCCCGACGACTGGTTCGGCCTGCGGCTCGCCCACGACCCCGCGACCGACTCCCTGCGCGTCGAGGACGCCGACGGCGCCCCGCTGCGGGTCCTGCCGCTCGGCACCGGCCACCCCGGCCTCTTCCCGCCGCCGCTCTCCGTCGCCTCCGGGCTCGCCATCAGCGGCCGGCTCTTCAACGCCCTCCCCAACAGCTGGCACGCCGCCACCCCCTGGGACAGGGCCGTCACCCGCACCGCACCCCGCATGGCCGTCGGCGACGTGCTCATCGGCCGCCGCCGCTGGTACGGGGGAGAGGAACTCGGCGCGGCCCTGGCCGCGGGACCCGAGGAGCACGACCGCCTCCTCGCCCTCAACGCCTGGCGGGCCGCCCACGGCGTCCCCGAGGAGGTCGTCGTCAAGACGGTCCCCGAGGACGAGGGCCCGCTCTCCGTCGGCGCCCCCGACATCCAGTCCAAGCGGCTCCAGCAGAAGCCCCAGTACGTCGACCTGAGCAGCGCGCTCGGCGTCCGCGTATTGCCCCGGATGCTGGAACGGCGCGGCGCCGACACCGGCGGCAGCTATCTGGAGGAGGCGCTGCCCGGCGTCGTCGACGGCACCCACGCCACCGAGTGGGTCGTCGAGGTCGGCCGCACCGCCGGCGGCCGCTTCACCTACCACCCCACGACCGAGAGGGAGGAGCGATGACGACGCCCGCAACCGCGGCGGCCCTCAGGACGCGCCCCGACCTGCACTACGCACCCGTCCCCGGCGGGGTCTACTTCAGCGGCGCCCGCGCCCGGTTCGTGCTGCGCGGCTCCGAGGTCCTGCACGCCGTCGCCCAGGGGTGCGTCCCGCTCCTCGCCGACGGCACCGACGAGGACGCCCTCGTCGCCGGGATCGGCACCGAACGCGCCCGCCCCGCCGTCCGCCTCCTCGTCGACAAGCTCCGCGAGAACGGACTGCTCCTCGACCCGGCCGCGCACACCGCGCCCGAACCGCCCGCCGCCGTACGGGAACGGCACGCCGAGTCCCTCGCCCGCCTCGAAGGCCTCCTCGACGACCCCTACGGGGCGTTCGCCCGGCTCCGCGCCGCGACCGTCCTCGTCACGGGACCCGCCACCGCGACCGGACCCGCCGTGCGCGGACTGCGCCGGGCGGGCGTCGGCACCGTCCTCACCGGCGCGGACGCCCCGGCCGGCACCCCGGACGCCGTCCTCGACATCCGCGAGGACGACGGGACGCCCCCGGTCACCGCCTGGCTCGTCGTCCCCGTGCTGCTCGGCGGCGCGGACGTCACCCTCGTCGGACCCGCCCTCACGGCACCCGGACACCCGGCCGTCCGGGCCGCGTTCCGCGACCGGGCCCGCCGCTGGGCCGCCGCCGAGGCCACCGCGCCCGCGCCCCGCCCCCTGGCGGACGCGCTCGCCGGAGCCCTCGGCGCCCAGCTGCTCGTCGACACCCTGACCGGGATCGCCGCCACCGGCGAGGCCCACGTCGTGCACGGGACGGACCTGGTCTCCGACCCGGTCACCGTCGAGGGAACCCACCAGGCGGCCGCGACCGGCCGGCCGGGCTCCCTCCCCGAGGGCCCCTCCGTCCTCGCCGCCGCGCCCGCCGACCCCCGCCCCGAGCCGGACGAGGCGCGCGAGAGCGCCGCCCCGCTCGCCGCGCGCTGGACCGGACCGCTCGCCCTCACCGAGGGCGCCGACCTCCCCCAGATGCCGCTCGCCCTGCGCGCCGCCGAACTCCGTACCGGCGGCCGCCCCACGACCACGGTCCTCGCCTGGGCCGCTCACCAGGAGACCGCCACCGCGGCGGTCACCCTGGCGGCCCTGCGGTCCCTCATCCCCGGGGCTCCCACCCCGGCGGCCGGTCCGCACGCCCGCATCCCCGGGGCTCCCACCCCGGCGGCAGGGCTCACCAGGGAACACTGGCTCCTCGACGGCGCACTGCGCCTGCTCGCCGAGGAGACCGCCCCCCTGCCGGCGAAGACCGCCACCCCGCACGTGCCGCCCGCGGCCCTCCCGGCGGGCGCTCCCGCCGCGGCCGCGGGCGGCGGGGCGTGCGGGGCCCTCGACCCGGAGGGCCTGCGGATCCTCGCCGGTCTCCGGGCCCTCCTTCCGCGGGAGCCCGAGGTACGCCTGCACGGCGTGCCCGGACTCCACTGGCTCCTCGCCGAGGTGACCGCCGACGGCGTCTCCCTCGGCCGCGCCTGGGGCGCCGACGCGGCCGAGGCCGCCCGGAACGCCCTGTGCACCGCACTCGCCCGCACCCAGACCGCCGACGGGGCCGGAGCCGTCGACCCGCTCTCCACCGACGCCCTGCTCCTCGCCGACCGCGCCGCCCTGGACGCCCTCCGCGCCGGGCTGGCCGACCGCGCCGTCACCTACCGGGGCGAGGCCGTCCGCCACGACCCGGTGCTCGGCGAGCTCCCCTTCTGGTACGGCCCCGTGGAGGCCCACGATGCCCACTGACACCCTCGCCCCCACGCTCGCGCGGGGCCCCGGGCTCGACGCCCGCCCCGCCGACGAGGCCTGGGACTCCGCGTTCGACGGGCTCGCCGGCCTCCTCCCCGAGGGCTCCGTCGCCGTCGACCGCGGCTGGCACCTCGACTGGGAGCGGGACCGGCTCGCCGAGGCCGTCGCCGCCGGCCGCCCCCACCTCTCCGTACGCCTGCGCGGCGACGAGGTCCTCGTCGGACCCCTCTGGCGGCCCGGCACGGACGCGGGCTGCGCCGGCTGCGCCGAGGTCCGCGAGCGCACCGTCCCCGACCACCCGCTGGCCGGCGACCTCCGCCACGCGACCGCCGCCCCTGGACCCGGCGCGCCGCTCCTCCCCGAACTGCTCCGGGCGACCCTGGAGCACCTGGTGAGGCGGCCGCTCGGGCCCGGCGAACTCTTCTCGGTCTCGCCGCGCGGCCTGCGCCGCCACCGGATCGCCCGCAGCTTCCACTGCCCGCTCTGCGGACCGGCGTACGAGCGGCTCGACGGCACCGGGACCCCGGCGCCGCTCGCGCTGACCGACCGGCCCGCCTTCCCCGACGACCCGACCCGCACGGCCGCGAGCCGGCTCGTCGAGCGCGGGGTCCTCCAGGACCGCCTGGTCGACGGCCGGTTCGGACCGGTCCGTGCGCTGCTGCGCGAGTCGCGCGCCCCGTTCGCGATGAGCATGGCCGTCGTGCCGGACGCCCCCGCGATGGGCCACGGCCGCGCCCGCACCTTCGCCGAGACCGGACCCGTGGCGATCCTGGAGGCGTACGAGCGCCTCGCCGGCTTCCCGTACGACATCCCGGTCCTCACCGGCCGGTCCTACGCGGAGGTGGCCGACCGGGCCGTCGACCCGGCCGGGCTCGGGCAGTACACCGCCGAGCAGCTCGCCCACCCCACCAGCCGGGCCACGCCGTTCGACGCGGACACCCCGATGGACTGGGTCTGGGGCCACGACCTGGCCGACGGCCGCCCCCTGCTGGTCCCCGCCGACCACGCCTTCTACCAGTACGAGTACAACCACCGGCGGGACCGCAGGGCCGCCCGCGCCGCCGGGACGCCCGGCCGCAAGCACTACTTCTACGAGTCGTCCAGCGGCTGCGCCGTCGGCGCCAACCTCGAAGAGGCCGCCCTGCACTCGCTGTTCGAGCTGGCGGAACGGGACGCGTTCCTGCTCTCCTGGCACCGGGCGGCCCCCCTGCCGGTCATCCCGAACTCCTCGCTCACCGACCCCACCAGCCGGGCCATGATCGAGCTGATGGAGTCGCGCGGATTCGACGTGCACCTCCTCGTCGCCACCCAGGACATCGGCCTGCCCGTCGTCTGGGTCCTCGCGGTGAACCGGCTCGACCCCTTCCCCGCCACCTTCTCCTCGGCCGGCTCCGGCGCCGACCCGCAGTCCGCGATCCGCGGCGCCCTGCGCGAGGTCGCCCAGCTCGTCACCAACCCCGTCGACTGGACCCGCGAGGACGTCGAGCCGATGGTGGCGGACCCCTGGCTGGTCCAGGAGCTGGAGGACCACGTCCGCTTCTCCTCGCTGCCCGAGACCGCCGCCCGCGCCACCGCCGCGCTCGGCGGGCCCCGGGTCACCCTCGACGAGGCCTTCCCCGACTGGCCCGGCCGGATGGACCGGGGCTCCGGCGGCGACGTGCGCGGCGCCCTGGACTTCGTCCGCGGACTCTTCGCGGGGGCCGGACTCGACCGGATCGTCCTGGTCGACCAGACCAGCCGCGAACACGCCGACGCGGGCATCCACGTGGCCCGCGCGGTCGTCCCCGGCATCCTCCCGATGTGCTTCGGCCACGCCCAGCAGCGGCTGGCCGGGCTGCCCCGGCTCACCGCCGCGCTGCGCGGCACCGGGCAGGACCGCCGGGCGCTGCCCCTCGACCCCCACCCGTTCCCGTGACGGCGCCGACGGCCCCGCGCGCGGCGGACGCCACCGGGGTTCCGCCCCGGCGCGGCCCCGTCGACCTGCCGGGGCCCGAGGGCGACAACAGCATCGCCCGCGAACCCCTCTGGTACGCGTACGGGGCCGGGGACGACGCCCCGGAGGCGCCCCCGTGGACCTGGGTGCCGCAGCCCCCGCCCGACACGCACGTCCCGCCCCCGCCACCGCGCGGGGGCGGCCCGCGCGAACCCCTGCCGCTCGGCACCCACGACCGGCTCGCGGCGCTTCCGTTCCCCGCCCTGCCACCCCGAGGGGAGTCGGCCGAACCGGCCGGGGAGCGGCTCGGCCGCGCCCTGGTGACCGCCTTCGGCCCACAGCGCCGTGAGCCGGAGAACCCCTACAACGACCACCGGCCGTACGCCTCGCCGCGCTGCCTCTTCCCCGTCCACGCCTTCGTGGACGGGGGCGCGGGCCTGCCGTGGCGGCTCCTCGAACCGGACCGGCACGCCCTCACCGGCACCCCGGACGCGCCCGCCCGCAACGTCGTGCTCACCGGCCGGTACACCAGCGTGCCGCCCGCCTACCAGTGGTTCCGCGGCTCGCTCATCGCGATCGAACTCGGCTTCACGCTGCGGGCGTTGAGCCTCGGCCTGGAACTCCTCGACGTGCCCGCCAGGCTGCGTCTCCCCGGCCCGGACGCCCACGCCCTGCTGCCCGCCCTGGGCCTCGACGACGCCTGGGCCTGGTCCCTGCCGTTCGTCGTGGAGCTGGACGGGGAGGGTACGAGCCCCCCGGGCGGAACACCCGTACGGGCGGCCCCGCCCGGCGCCCCCGCCCCGGAGCCACCCGCCCGCCTCACCCGGGACGACCCCGCCCTCGCCGAACTGATCCGCGTCAACCGCGAGCAGACGTACGGCGGTCCGCCCACCCCGCTCACCACCGCCGTCCCGACGGGCCTCGGCCCCTCGGCGACCGTGCCCGACTGGGCCGAGCTGCTGTGGCGCCGCCACTCCGGACGCATGCCGCGCGCCCTGCACGGCATGACCGGCCGCCGCCGCACCGTGCCCGCCGAAGCCCTCGACAGCGCCGCCCGCTGGCTCTCCGTACCCCCGCCCGGCGCCGAAATCGCCGCCGCCTTCGACGCGTTGAAGGTCACCGCGGTCGTCCAGGGCGTCGAAGGGCGGACCGACGGCGTCCACCGGCTCCGGGCCGGGGACGCGCACCTGCTGCGCGCCGACCCGACCGCCCCCGAACGCCTGGAGGAGCGGTACGGCTACGGCGTCTCGCCCGTCAACGGCTGCGGCATCCGCGACGCCTCGCTCACCGTGTTCCTCACGGTGCGGACCCGGGAACTCTTCGAGCGCCTCGGGACCGCCGGCTGGGGAGCCGTCCAGCACGCCGCCGGCTGGGCCGCGCACGGGCTCTGCCTGTCCGCCGCCGCGTCCGGCCTCTTCGCCCGCCCCGTGCGGGCCTTCCAGGAGATCCCCACCCAGCGCGTCCTCGGCCTGGACCTCGACGAGATGATCCTCCTGTCCGTGGTCGTGGGAGTACCGCAGGACACCGGCGGCGCGCTGCTCGACCTCAGACTCTGAAGGAGCGTCCCCGTGACCCCGACCCCGACACCCGCACCGCGGCGGACCGCATGGACCGCCTGGCACCTCCACCTCGGGACGACGGCCCGGTCGGCACACGACCGGGTCGTCACCGATGTCATCGGCCCCACGGTCCGCGAACTCGCCCCCGGCACCCCGTGGTTCTTCATCCGCTACTGGCAGTCGGGACCGCATCTGCGGCTCCGCGTGGGCGACCTCGACGCCGGGGCACGCGCGCGCGTCGAAGCCGCCCTCACCGCCCGCCTCGCCGTCGCCGGCGCGCCCGCCCCGGGCGAGGAACCCCTCGACCCCGCCGCCTACCGCAGCGGGGCCGAACGGCTGGCCGCCGCCGGGGAGACCGGCGAGAACACCTCCGTGAAGGCCCTGCTGCCGCCCGGCGTCCACCCGGCCGTCTACGAACCGGAGACCGACCGCTACGGCGGCCCGGCCCTGATGCCCGCCGCCGAGTCCCTCTTCACCCTCTCCAGCGCCCTCGTCCTCGCCGCCCTGCCCGAGGTCACCGGCGAACGGCGGCGCGCCCTGCTCGCCCTGCGCGGCACCGTCGCGGTCGCCGCCGCCCTCGGCGACCCGGCGGAGCGCGCGTACTACTACGCCCACGGCCTCGGCGCCTGGCGCGCCTGGGCCGCCGAGGCAGGCCACCCGGCCGCACTCCTCGACACGATCACCCGGGTCGAGGGCGCGGTGACCCTCGACCCGGGCGCCCACGGCCCCTTCACCGGCTGGCACGGCCGGCTCACCGCCCACGCCGCCGAGATCCGCGCGCACTCCGCGGCCCACCCCGGCATGGTCCTCTTCTCGCACGCGCACATGCTCCACAACCGGCTCGGCCTGAGCCTCCTGGAGGAGCTGCGCACGTACGCGGTGCTGGCCCACGCCTTCCCCGTACCGCCGGGGACGCCCGTCCCGCCCGGCGCCCCCGTCCCGCAGCACGCCTGACCGCAGCCCCCCCCCACGGGGATCGCGAAAGGCCCGGCCGGTTTCCCGGTCGGGCCTTTTCGTGGTGCGCGCCCGCTACTCGGGGCGCGGGTCCCAGCGGAAGCTGCGGACCGCGATCAGGGCGCCGACGACGCCCCAGGCGGCGAGGACCGCGAGGTCGCGCCACTGGAAGCCGCCCTGGGTGAACAGCGCCAGCATCGCGTCGTTGAACGGCTTCACCGGCAGCAGACCCGCGATCGTGTTCAGCAGCTCCGCGTGGATCGGGAAGTAGCTGCCCGAGATGAAGACCAGCGGGAACTGGATGAACTGCACGACGGCCGGAGCCGCCTCGGAGTTCTTGATCAGCGAGGCCACGCCGACGCCGAGCGCGCAGAAGCTGGCCGCGCCCAGCACCAGGGTCAGCAGCACCGCGCCCCAGTTCGTCGGCAGGTCGACGCCGTAGAGCGCGCCGATGCCGAAGACCAGGGCGACGTCGACGATGCTGACGACGACGCAGTGCACGAGCAGGCCCGCGAAGTACACCCAGGCCGGCAGCGGTGTGGCGTGCAGCCGCTTCAGGATGCCGGTCTGCCGGCGCATCGCGAGCACGATCGCCAACTGGCCGTAGCAGGCGCCGAGTACGGACACGGCGGCGATCACCGGCGTGTAGTACTGCATGCCGGTGAGACCGAAGAAGAAGTCCTCGCCCTGGCTGCCGCTGAACACGGCGCCGAAGATGCCGATGATCACGATCGGCAGGACGAAGGTGAAGACCATCGACTGCGGGTTGCGCCAGAACGACAGCTGCTCGTAGCGGATCTGGTGGCCGAGCAGGGCCAAGGCGCTCCGCTCGCCCGGGGCGTCCGCGCGCGCGGACGGCACCTCGGGGGCGGTGTCCGTGGTCGGGGGGATCAGGGTGGTCATGAGCGGCTCCGTCCGGGTCGGCGGCCTCGCCCCGCGGGCGCCTTGCGCTCCCGCGCGGACGACGGCGAGGAGGCTTCCTGCTGTACGTACTCGCTGGTCAGGCTCAGATAGATGTCCTCCAGGGTGGGCTGCTCGACGGTCAGCCGGTCGAGCGGCGTGCCCCGGTCGAGCGCCCAGCCGGTCAGCCGGTGCAGCGCGGCCGTCGGCTCGGTCGTCTCGGCCGTCACCAGGCCGTCCTCCACATCGCTCACCTGGAGGGGTACGTCGGCGAGCGCGGCGCCGGTCGGCAGCGCGAAGCGGATCCGGGTCCGGGCGCTGTCGCGGCCCCCGAGCGTCTCCGGGGTGCCCGAGGCGACGATCCGGCCCTCGGCGATGACCACGACCGAGTCGGCCAGGGCCTGCGCCTCGTCCATGTAGTGGGTGGTCAGGACGATGGTCGTGCCGGCGTCGCGCAGATTGCGCACCACGTCCCAGGCGCCGCGGCGCGCGTTCGGGTCGAAGCCGGTGGTGGGCTCGTCCAGGAACAGCAGCTTCGGCCGGCCGACGACGCCGAGCGCCAGGTCGAGCCGGCGCTTCTGGCCGCCGGACAGGTCCTTGACCTTGGCGCCCTTTTTCTCGTCCAGGCCGACGAGGTCGAGGAGTTCGTCGACGTTCCGCGGGTCCGGGTAGTAGCCGGCGTTGCGCGCCACGGTCTCCCGCACCGACAGGTACGGCTCGACGGCGATGTCCTGGAGCACCAGACCGATCCGGCTCCGCAGCCACTGGCCGTCGGCCTTGACGCCCGGGTCGCGGCCGAGGACGTCGACGCGACCGCCGTCGCGGTCGCGGAAGCCCTCCAGGATCTCCAGGGTGGTGGTCTTGCCCGCGCCGTTCGGCCCGAGCAGGGCGAAGATCTCGCCCTCGGCGACGGTGAAGTCGACGCCGCGCACGGCCTCGTGGTCGCCGTACCGCTTCTGCAGGCCTTCCACGGCCACCGCGGCGGTCACCGCGGTCCCTCGGCTCGTGTCACTGTGTGCCTCCCGGCTGGTGGTGGGACGTCGTGGGGTCGTCGCCCGCGGACTCCCGGGCGGCGCCTCGACGTTAGGCGCGGGGGAGCCGCCGGGAACGGCCGCGGACCTGCGGCGGTGACGGACGTCATGGAAGCCGCGACAGTTGTCAGCGCGGGCCGTGACCCGCGTTGCCGGGGGCCGGTGGGCCCGCCCATGCTCGGGGTGCGGCGGACGGCCGGGCTGCGGGAGACCGCGGCCGGTGACGCCGGAGTGCCGACACAGCAGCGACGCGGAAGGCGGTCTCAAGGTGCGGTTCGGGGATCTGGACGAGTGGGGAGCGGGGGAGCGGCCGCACGTCTCGGTGGTCGGCGCCGGCATCGGCGGCCTGACGCTGGCCGGCGCGCTGTCCTCCAGGGGCGTCCCGTACACGGTGTACGAACAGACGCGGCGGCTCGCGGAGGTGGGGGCGGGGGTCCAGCTCTCGCCCAACGCGGTCCGGCCGCTGCTGCGGCTCGGCCTCGGCCCGGTCCTGCGCGAGCGGGCGGTGGCGATCGAGGCCATGGAGGTACGGGGCTGGAGCGGGCGGCCGATTGCCCGGACGCCGCTGGGCGCGGAGTGCGAGCGGATGTTCGGCGCCCCGTACTACGCGGTGCACCGGGCGCACCTCCACGACGCGCTGCTCACGCTGGTCGAGCCCGGCGCCCTCAAGCTGGGCGAGCGGCTGAGCGAAGCCCGCGAGACGACGGAAGGCCCCGAGGGCGTCCGGCTGGCCTTCGAGGACGGCACGGTCCGCGGCGCGGAGCTCGTGGTCGGCGCCGACGGCATCCACTCCACGGTCCGCGAGGCCTTCCGGCGCGACGAGCCCGAGTTCGCCGGGCTCGGCATCTACCGGGGCCTGGTGCCGATGGACCGGCTGCCGGACGCGGCCCGCGCGCCTCTGGTGCGCCTCTGGCTCGGTCCGGGCGGGCACTTCGTGTGCTATCCGGTCGCGGCGGGGGAGTACCTGAGCTTCGCGGCGACGGTGCCGATGGACCGCTCCCCGGGCGAGTCCTGGTCGGCGCCGGGCGACCCGGAGGCGCTGCGGCGGGTCTTCGGCGGCTGGACCGGGCTGGTCGCGGACGTCGTCGGGGCCGTGGAGACGACCCTCCAGTGGGCGCTGCACGACCGTCCGCCGCTCGACGTCTGGTCCTCCCGCCGGACGACGCTGCTCGGCGACGCGGCGCACCCGATGCTGCCGTTCATGGCGCAGGGCGCGAACCAGGCGGTCGAGGACGCGATGGACCTGGCGGCCTGTCTGGCCGATCCGGCGGCGGCGACGACCGGGGCCCGGCTCGACCGCTACCAGGCGCTGCGGATTCCCCGTACGGCGGAGATCCAGCGCGGCTCGCGCGGAAACGCGGGCATCCTGCACCTCCCCGACGGCCCGGCCCAGCGCCGCCGGGACGCCCGCATGGCGGTCCACGCCTCGCTGCGCGACCGGGCGATGCTGTACGCCCATGAGACGGGCCGCAGCGTGGTGCCGACGCCGGTGTGACGAGAAGGGCCCGGTCCCCGCGGCAGCCGCCGCCCGGACCGGGCCCTTCACATGAACAAACGGTTCAGCACTCGATGATGTTCACCGCGAGCCCGCCGCGCGCGGTCTCCTTGTACTTGACGCTCATGTCGGCGCCCGTCTCCTTCATGGTCTTGATGACCTTGTCGAGGGAGACCAGGTGGCTGCCGTCGCCGCGCATCGACATCTTCGCCGCCGTGACGGCCTTGACCGCCGCCATGCCGTTGCGCTCGATGCAGGGGATCTGGACCAGGCCGCCGACCGGGTCGCAGGTCAGGCCCAGGTTGTGCTCCATGCCGATCTCGGCCGCGTTCTCCACCTGCTCCGGGGAGCCGCCGAGGACCTCGGCGAGCGCGCCCGCCGCCATCGAGCAGGCCGAGCCGACCTCGCCCTGGCAGCCGACCTCGGCGCCGGAGATCGAGGCGTTCTCCTTGAAGAGCATGCCGACCGCGCCGGCCGCGAGCATGAAGCGGACGATGCCGTCCTCGTCCGCGCCGGGCACGAAGTTCATGTAGTAGTGCAGGACGGCGGGGATGATGCCGGCCGCGCCGTTCGTCGGGGCGGTGACCACCCGGCCGCCCGCCGCGTTCTCCTCGTTCACGGCCATCGCGTAGAGCGTGATCCACTCCATGGAGTGCGCCGCCGGGTCGCCCTCGGAGCGGAGCTTGCGCGCGGAGTTCGCGGCGCGCCTGCGGACCTTCAGACCGCCCGGCAGGATGCCCTCGCGGGACATGCCGCGGGAGACGCAGGCCTGCATGACCCGCCAGATCTCCAGGAGGCCGGCCCGGATCTCGTCCTCGGTGCGCCAGGCCTTCTCGTTCTCCAGCATCAGCGAGGAGATCGAGAGACCGGTCTCCTTGGCGAGCCGGAGCAGCTCGTCGCCGGTGCGGAAGGGGTACTTCAGGACGGTGTCGTCGGGGACGATCGGGTTCTCGCCCGCGACGGCGTCCTCGTCGACGACGAAGCCGCCGCCCACCGAGTAGTACGTCTTCTCCAGGACGAGGCCGCCCTCGGCGTCGTACGCGAAGATCGTCATCCCGTTGGCGTGGTACGGGAGCGCCTTGCGCCGGTGCAGGATCAGGTCGGCGTCGAAGTCGAAGGGGATCTCGTGCGCACCGAGCAGGTTGATCACACCGCTCGACTTGATCCGCTCGACCTCGTCGTCGGCGGTCTCGACGTTCACCGTGCGGGGCGAGCTGCCCTCCAGGCCGAGCAGGACCGCCTTGGGGGTGCCGTGGCCGTGGCCGGTCGCGCCGAGGGAGCCGTACAGCTCCGCCCGGACCTTCGCGGTGTGCGCGAGCAGGCCCTCGTTCTTCAGGCGCCGGGCGAACATCCGGGCCGCGCGCATCGGTCCCACCGTGTGGGAGCTCGACGGGCCGATGCCGATCGAGAACAGGTCGAAGACCGAGATGGCCACGGAGGACTCCTTGTGGGGGCTAGACGCCGTTGTCTGCCGGGGTGGAGCAGAAAAGCGTGGAGAAGAGCGTGAAGACATGGGGTGGGGCACCGCGCTCACTGTCCAGTGTGCGCGGTGCCCCGATGTTCCGTGCGAACGAACCCCGGAACAAAAGCGTACGAAATGACTACAGGCCGGGGTACAGCGGGTGCTTGTCGGCCAGCGCGGTCACCCGGGCCTTGAGGGACTCGGCCTTCGCCGCGTCGAAGCCGGGCTTCAGGGTCTCCGCGATGATGTCGGCGACCTCGGTGAAGTCCTCGGTGCCGAAGCCGCGGGTCGCGAGCGCCGGCGTACCGATGCGCAGACCCGAGGTGACCATCGGCGGGCGCGGGTCGTTCGGAACGGCGTTCCGGTTGACCGTGATGCCGACCTCGTGGAGACGGTCCTCGGCCTGCTGGCCGTCCAGCTCGGAGTTCCGCAGGTCCACCAGGACCAGGTGCACGTCCGTGCCGCCGGACAGGACGGAGACACCGTGCTCGGTGACGTCGTCCCGGACCAGGCGCTCGGCCAGCAGACGGGCGCCGTCCAGGGTGCGCTGCTGGCGCTCCTTGAACTCCTCCGAGGCCGCGACCTTGAAGGAGACGGCCTTGGCCGCGATCACGTGCTCCAGCGGGCCGCCCTGGAAACCGGGGAAGACCGAGGAGTTCAGCTTCTTGGCGAACTCCTTCTTCGCCAGGATGATGCCGCCGCGGGGGCCGCCGAGCGTCTTGTGCGTGGTGGAGGTCACCACGTCCGCGTACTCGACCGGGTTCGGGTGCAGACCGGCGGCGACCAGGCCCGCGAAGTGGGCCATGTCGACCCACAGGTAGGCCTCGACCTCGTCGGCGATCCGGCGGAACTCGGCGAAGTCCAGCTGACGCGGGTAGGCGGACCAGCCCGCGATGATCACCTTCGGGCGGTGCTCCTTGGCGAGGCGCTCGACCTCGGCCATGTCGACCAGGCCGGCCTCGTCCACGTGGTACGCGACCACGTCGAACTGCTTGCCCGAGAAGTTCAGGCGCATGCCGTGGGTGAGGTGGCCGCCGTGCGCCAGGTCCAGACCCAGGATCGTGTCGCCGGGCTGGGCGATGGCGAACAGCGCCGCCTGGTTCGCGGAGGCGCCGGAGTGGGGCTGGACGTTGGCGTACTCGGCGCCGAACAGGTCCTTGATCCGGTCGATCGCGATCTGCTCGGCCACGTCGACGTGCTCGCAGCCGCCGTAGTAGCGGCGGCCCGGGTAGCCCTCGGCGTACTTGTTGGTGAGGACGGAGCCCTGCGCCTCCATGACGGCGACCGGAGCGAAGTTCTCCGAGGCGATCATCTCGAGGGTGGACTGCTGACGGCGGAGCTCGGCGTCGACCGCGGCGGCGACGTCGGGGTCCAGCTCGTGGAGGGGAGTGTTCAGAAGCGACATGAATCGATCCCTAGGGGGTCTCGGGCCTGGTCTCAGCCGGCGGAGAACGCGGTGTACTCGTCGGCGGAGAGCAGCTCGTCCGGCTCGCCCGCGACACGTACCTTGAAGAGCCAGCCACCCTCGAACGGAGCCGTGTTCACCAGCGACGGGTCGTCCACCACGTCCTGGTTGGCCTCGACGACCTCACCGGTGACGGGGGAGTACAGGTCGCTCACGGACTTCGTCGACTCCAGCTCGCCACAGGTCTCGCCCGCGGTGACGGTGGAGCCGACCTCGGGGAGCTGGGCGTAGACGACGTCACCGAGCGCGTTGGCCGCGAACTCCGTGATGCCGACGGTCGCGACGCCCTCCGCGGCGTCCGACAGCCACTCGTGCTCCTTGGTGTAGCGCAGCTGCTGGGGGTTGCTCATGGCCTGATTCTCCTGGATCGGGGGAGTACTGATGAACGTGGGTCTTACGGGGTGAGACGCGAAGTGAGACGGATACGTCACTTCTGGCGCTTGTAGAACGGCAGCGCCACGACCTCGTAGGGCTCGTGGGTGCCGCGGATGTCCACACCGACACCGGTCGTCCCGGGCGTGGCGTGGGCCGCGTCCACGTACGCGATGGCGATCGGCTTGCCGAGCGTCGGGGACGGGGCGCCGGAGGTGACCTCGCCGATCACCACGCCGTCCTTGACCACGGAGAAACCGGCGCGCGGGACGCGGCGGCCCTCGGCGATCAGGCCGACGAGCTTGCGCGGCGGGGCGGTCTCGGCACGCTCGGCGGCCTTCTCCAGCGCCTCGCGGCCGACGAAGCGGCCCTCGTTCGTCGTCTTCTCGAACTTCACGACCCGGCCGAGGCCCGCGTCGAAGGGGGTGAGGGCGGTCGTCAGCTCGTGGCCGTACAGCGGCATGCCCGCCTCCAGGCGGAGCGTGTCACGGCAGGACAGACCGCAGGGGATCAGGCCGACCGGGGCGCCCGCCTCGGTCAGCGCCTTCCAGACGCCCTCGGCGTGCTCGGGCTTCAGGAACAGCTCGAAGCCGTCCTCGCCGGTGTAGCCGGTACGGGCGATCAGCGCGGGCACGCCCGCGACGGTGCCCGGCAGGCCGGCGTAGTACTTCAGGCCGTCCAGGTCGGCGTCGGTGAGCGACTTCAGGATGCCGGGGGACTCGGGGCCCTGGACGGCGATCAGGGCGTAGGCGTCGCGGTCGTCGCGGACCTCGGCCTCGAAGCCCGTCGAGCGGGCGACCAGCGCGTCCAGGACGATCTGGGCGTTGGAGGCGTTGGCGACGACCATGTACTCGGTCTCGCCCAGGCGGTAGACGATCAGGTCGTCGAGGATGCCGCCGTCCTCCTGGCAGATCATCGTGTAGCGGGCGCGGCCGACGCCCACCGTCGAGATGTTGCCGACCAGGGCGTGGTCGAGGAGCTCGACGGCCTGCGGCCCGGTGACGGTGATCTCACCCATGTGCGAGAGGTCGAAGAGGCCGGCCTTGGTGCGGACGGCGACGTGCTCGTCGCGCTCACTGGCGTACCGCAGCGGCATGTCCCAGCCCGCGAAGTCGGTCATGGTCGCGCCCAGCGAACGATGCAGGGCATCGAGGGCGGTCAGACGGGGGGCAGTGCTCATGGGTGGCTCCCGGGTCCCAAGGGCGTGATCGGTGACGAACACATGACGGCGAGGACGTCCTCCCCATCTGTCATGGAACCTGAGAGGTTCACCGAGAGCATCTCGTCACCGAGAGATCGGCTTGCACCTTGGGTGGGGACACTGCAGGGGTGTCCCGCTTTTCAGATCTGCCTCATCCGCGCGGTACGGGGCCTGAGAGATTCAAGGGAGGGTCTTGCTCCTTCGGCGCCCGGACGCGCTGTGCGGTCCGGAACTCTCCCGCGCGGATTCGAGCGGCCGGTATGCGATTGTGCGGCGACTGTGCGCGCCTGGCGCGCACATCATTGCACGCGGGCCCGGCGGGGCAAATCGCTTGTGTCTCATTACTGTTTCTTTACACTTCTTGGGCAAGGGTCTCCTGAGGCCCGGCAGGGGGGAGAAGCGATGAGGTTCCAGCAGACCGGCGCATACGCTCCGAGTGCGGGCATACCGTCCCAGCGGGCCCGCGCCAGGACCCGCGGCCGGGGCCGCCTCCTGCGGGACCTGCGCGAGCGCGGCGGCCGCGGTCCCCGCGCCCTCACCTTCGCCGCCGGCGACGTCGTCGTCGTCTCCGGCCTGCCCGGCAGCGGCAAGTCCACCCTGATGAAGCGCGCCGCCGACGGCGCCGGCATCGACTCCCAGGACGCCCGCGAGCGCTGGGAGGCCCGAATGCCCCGCCTCCTGCCGTACGCCCTCTACCGCCCCCTCGTCCGGCTCGCCCACTACGCCGGACTGCGCCGCGCCCTGCGCTCCGGCGCCGGGGTGATCGTCCACGACTGCGGCACCCAGTCCTGGGTGCGGGGCTGGCTCGCCCGCGAGGCCCGCCGCCGCGGCCGGGCCCTCCACCTGCTGCTCCTCGACGTCACCCCGGACACCGCCCGGGACGGCCAGCGCGCCCGCGGCCGGGGCGTCTCCGCCTACGCCATGGCACGGCACCGGCGGGCCGTCACCCGGCTCGTCCGGGACGCCGAGTCCGGCCGCCTGCCGCACGGCTGCGCCTCCGCCACCCTGCTCGACCGGGACGCGGCGGACGCCCTGCGGAGGATCGGCTTCCGGGAGGCCGCCTGACGGGCACCCCCGGGCCCCGGGGGAGGCCGCCCGACGGGCACCCCCGCCCTCCGCGCCCCCGCGTTCCGTACCCTTTGGGCCACACCGTCACCGGGGCGGCGTTAGGGTGCTGCCGGGCGGCCGGTGCGGCAGGCCGTGCGAGAAGGGGAAACGGGACCGTGGACGTGACGTGGCCGGGCAACGAGCTCGAAGAGGTTCTTGCCGCCTCACTCGGCAACCCGGCGGCCGGCGGCCGACTGGTCGAGGTGCTCGGCCGCAGCCCCGTCTGGGTGCCCCTGCCCAACGGCGGCAGCACCGACAGCGCCGACCTCGACCTCCCCACCCTGGAGATCGACGGCGCGGCCTACGTCCCCGTCTTCAGCTCCGAGCAGCAGTTCCTCGCCTGCGTCGGCGGCCACATGTCCTTCACCGTCGCCCCCGCCCGCGACTTCGCCCGCGGCCTGCCCCCGCAGCTCGGCATCGCCGTGAACCCCGGCGGCACCGTCGGCGTCCCGCTCCCCCCGCCCGCCGTCGTCGAACTCTGCCGCGCCGGACGCACCCCGCTCGACGGCCCCGCGAGCGGCGGCCGGGTCCGCCTCTTCGAGCCCGACTGGCAGGACGACCCCGTCGACTTCCTCGCCGCGGCCGCCGCCGAGTTCGAGGCCACCGGCGTCGTCGTCACCGCCCGCCGCGCCCTCGCCAGTGTCGAGGGCACCGAACCCGCCCTCTTCGTCGGCGTCCAGCTCTCCGCCTGGGACGGCATCGACCGCAACGCCCCCCTGGACGCCCTCGGCCGCGCCCTCGGCCGGGTCGAGGTGGCCTGGCCGGTCAACCTCATCCTGCTCGACATGGCGCAGGACCCGGTCGGCGACTGGATGCTGGAGCGGGTACGCCCCTTCTACCAGCGCGCCGCCGGGTGACCGGCCCCCTGCTTAAGCTGAACTGAACCGGTAGCTGGACAGACGTGGTGGACGAAAGAGGGGCGGGACCCAGGGTGAGCGCGTCAGGCACCGCTGCGACCGATCAGGTCGAGCACACGCTGCGCCAGGTGGCACCCGGACGCTACGACGCGTACGAGCAGTTGCTGCACGCCCTCGCGGACGGCGAACTCCGGATGCTGCTCTGGCACGGCTCGTCCGGCACAGCGGACGCCCAGTACGGGAACATGGAGGTCGACGGCTTCGGCTACGCGCCCTGCGTCACCTCCGACCGGGAGCTCGCGGCCTCCGGCTGGAACCGCGCCCACGAGCTGGTCACCGGCCGTGAGATCGCCCGCGCCCTCTACCCCGACCGCTGGGGCGTCTGGCTGAACCCGCACGCCCCCGGCGGCGGCGTCGGCATCCCGTGGCCCGACCTGCGCCGGATCGCCACCGGCCTCGACCGGATGCCCGCGGGCCCGCTGCGGGTCACCGACCCCACCCTGGAGCTCCCGCAGTTCTACGCCCTGCTCACGCAGAACGCGCACCGCACCCCGGCCGTCCGGGCCCTGCGCCGCGGCTGGGTGCAGCCCGCGCTCGGCTCCCCGTACCTCGTCATCGGTCTCGACCTGTACGACACCTCCACCGCCGCCGTCGACACGGTCCGCGCGATGATGCGCCAGTCGATCGGCGCCGTGCCCGACGGGCTGCCCGTCTCCACGGTCGCCCTCTCCGACGCGTACGACCCGGTGGCCCTCTGGATGCGGGCCAACGGACGCCCCTTCTACGACCGCGAGGCGCACGCCGGACGCGGCTCCGCGCCCGTCCCCGGATATGGCTACCCGCCACCTGCCCCGTCCGGATACTGAGACGCCCCTCGTCCGTCCTCCCGTCCCACCGGCCTCCGGAGTCCGCTCCGGAGGCTTTCCTTCGCCCCAATTCGGACCCCCGAACGCCCAGTTGAGCGACATGTCCGATTGGGGAGAAGAGCGACCGAGATGGTCCGCTCACGTGATCACGACGTCCGGATAACGGAAGTCGCAGCACCGCATCACGTTTGAGCAAACATTCCTCGTCAGGGCTGGCGGGTGATCGCAAGCGCATTGAAGACTCCCCGGAACACCGGGCGTTCAGCTCCTTTTCGAGCACATGCCCAGCAGGTTGTTCCACCGAGCCGCTACCCGCGGCGGGCAAGGGCCGGCTACCGGCGGCCGAGAGGGGTCCTCACCACGATGACGGCACCACTGCACGACACGAGTGCGGGCGAGCCGACCTCCGTCGTCGCCGCGCCCGACGCACCCGGCACGCCGGACGGATCCGGCACCACCGCCAAGGCGATCGAGGGCCGCTCGCCCTGGAAGATCGCCTGGACCCGCCTCAAGCGCGACAAGCTCGCCCTCGCGGGCGCCTTCGTCGTCCTCTTCCTCGTCCTGGTCGCGCTCTGCGCCCCGCTCATCGTCGGACTCCTCGGCCACCCGCCGGACGAGTTCCACGAGGACCAGATCGACCCGCTCTTCGGCACCCCGATCGGCTCCTGGGGCGGCGTCAGCTCCGACTTCCTCTTCGGCGTCGAGCCCGTCAACGGCCGCGACGTCTTCAGCCGCATCGTCTACGGCGCCCGGATCTCGCTGCTCGTCGCCTTCCTCGCGGCGGTCTTCGCCGTCGTCCTCGGCACGGTCCTCGGCATCATCGCGGGCTACTTCGGCGGCTGGATCGACGCGGCCCTCAGCCGCGTCATGGACGTGATGCTCGCCTTCCCGCAGCTGCTCTTCACGATCGCCCTGGTCTCCGTCCTGCCGAACCAGCTCCTCGGCCTCGACGGCTCGGGCGTCCGCATCGCCGCCCTGGTCCTGGTCATCGGCTTCTTCGGCTGGCCCTACGTCGGCCGCATCGTCCGCGGCCAGACCCTCTCGCTGCGCAACCGCGAGTACGTGGAGGCCGCCCAGAGCCTCGGCGCCGGCCGCCTCTACATCCTCCGCCGTGAGCTGCTCCCGAACCTGATCGCCCCGATCACGGTCTACGCGACGCTCATGATCCCCACCAACATCCTCACCGAAGCGGCGCTCAGCTTCCTCGGCGCGGGTGTGAAGCCCCCGACGGCCTCCTGGGGACAGATGCTGTCGACCGCCATCACCACCTACGAGTCGGACCCCCTGTTCATGGTGATCCCCGGCCTCGCGATCTTCATCACCGTCCTGGCGTTCAACCTCTTCGGCGACGGCGTGCGTGACGCGCTCGACCCGAAGGGCTCCCGCTGACCGTTCGCCCGACGACCCGCTAGACCCGCCCCTGCCGCTGGCGACAGGAGGCCCTTCCCAATCGGCGCGCCGTACCCGGCCGCCACTACCCGGAGGTTGCGAGACCCATGACTCTGATGAGCTCTCAGAGGCGCAGAATCGCCGCGGGCGCGCTGCTCGCGGCGGCCACGATGGTCGTCACCACCGCCTGCGGCGGCGACAGCGGCGGCGGCGACAAGGGCAAGGGCGGTGCGCCCGGCTTCAACGCCGGTGTGAACAAGGTCGCCAACGCCTCCGACAAGAAGGGCGGCGAGCTGAAGTTCATCGGCTCGCAGGAGGCCGACTCGTGGGACCCGCAGCGCGGCTACTACGGCTTCGTCTGGGACTTCCAGCGCTACTACACGCGCCAGCTGGTCACCTTCAAGTCGGAGCCGGGCGCCGCCTCCACCGAGCTCGTCCCGGACCTCGCCACCGATGCCGGCAAGGTCTCGCCCGACGGCCTCACCTACACCTTCACGCTGAAGGACGGGGTGACCTGGGAGGACGGCAAGCCGATCACCTCCAAGGACATCAAGTACGGCATCGAGCGCATCTGGGCCCAGGACGTCATCTCCGGCGGCCCGATCTACCTGCAGCAGGTCCTCGACCCCAAGAACGAGTACAAGGGTCCCTACAAGGACACCTCCGCGGACAAGCTCGGCCTCAAGGCGATCGAGACCCCGGACGACAAGACCATCGTCTTCAAGCTGCCGGTCGCCAACGGTGACTTCCTGCAGATGCTGGCCATGCCGGCCGCCTCCCCGGTCCGCCAGGACAAGGACACCAAGGCCAAGTACGGCCAGAACGTGTTCTCCTCGGGCCCGTACAAGTGGGAGTCGTACACCCCCAACAAGTCCATGAAGCTCGTCCGCAACGACAAGTGGGACGCCAAGACGGACACCATCCGCAAGGCGCTCCCGGACAAGATCAGCGTCACGTTCACCACGAACGCCGACGACATGGACAACCGTCTGATCGAGGGCGAGTACGACCTCGACATCAACGCGACGGGCGTCGGCGCCTCCGCCCGCCAGAAGGTGCTCCAGCAGCACAAGGGCAACGTCGACAACCCGCAGACGGGCTTCATCCGTTACGCGGTCTTCCCGCAGACGGTCATCCCCAACATCGAGTGCCGCAAGGCCATCATCTACGCGGCCGACTCGAAGTCCCTGCAGACCGCCCGCGGCGGCCCGCAGGCCGGTGGCGACATCGCCTCCAACATGCTGCCGCCGGCGATCAAGGGTGCCGACCCGAAGGCCGACCCGTACGGCAAGCTCACGGGCGCCCCGGACCTCGCCAAGGCGCGGGAGGCGCTCGCGAAGTGCGGCAAGCCGAAGGGCTTCAAGACCACGATCGCGGTCCGCAACAACAAGAAGATCGAGATCGCGACCGCCGAGTCCCTCCAGCAGTCGCTGAAGGCCGTCGGCATCGACGCCCAGATCGACCAGTTCGACGGCGCCCAGACCTCCGGCATCATCGGTTCGCCGAAGGTCGTCAAGGAGAAGGGCTACGGCATCATCATCATGGGCTGGGGCGCCGACTTCCCGACCGGCCAGGGCTTCCTCCAGCCGCTGGTCGACGGCCGCTTCATCCTGCAGAGCGGTAACAACAACTTCTCGGAGCTGAACGACAAGGCCGTCAACGGCCTGTTCGACCAGGCGCTGAAGGAGACCGACCCGGCCAAGGCCGGCGATCTCTACAAGCAGATCAACACGAAGGTCTCGGAGGCCGCGGTCTACCTGCCCTTCACCCACGAGAAGAACATCATCTGGCGCAGCTCCCGGCTGACCAACGTCTACACGGCCGACGCCTACAACGGCCGCTACGACTACGCGTCGCTCGGCGTCGTCAAGTAATCCGACCCGCTTCACCGGCGCACCACCCGCCGCCAGGTCCGAAGGGCAGGTGATGGCCGTTGGCGGCGGCCGGGGGACCCGATCGGGTCCCCCGGCCGCCGGCCGGCCGACCGCATGCTTGCATACATAGTCCGACGGCTCTTCGCAGTCGTCGTGATGCTGCTCGTCGTCACCCTGGTGACGCTCAGCATCTTCTTCCTCATCCCCAAGATGACCGGCAGCGACCCTGCCGCGATGTTCGTCGGCAAGCAGGCGGATCCGGCTTCCATCGAGGCCGTCCGGCAGAAGCTGGGCCTGGACGAGCCGATCCTGGTGCAGTTCTGGAACTTCGTCTCCGGCATCTTCGTCGGGCGCGACTACACCGG
This sequence comes from Streptomyces sp. Root1304, assembly GCF_001426405.1. Taxonomy (GTDB): domain Bacteria; phylum Actinomycetota; class Actinomycetes; order Streptomycetales; family Streptomycetaceae; genus Streptomyces. Next base: position 307,261 of record NZ_LMEP01000026.1, read on the forward strand.
CGGCGGCGACACGATCCACTGTGCGGCGCCCTGCTTCGGCTACTCGTTCCGCACCGAGCAGGACGTCTCGGTGATGCTGGTCGACGCCTTCCCGGTCACCCTCTCGATGGTCATCGGCGCCGCGGCGCTGTGGCTCGTCCTGGGCGTGTCCACGGGTGTCGTCTCCGCGCTCAAGCGGGGCACGATCATCGACCGCGCGGCGATGATCACCGCGCTCGCCGGTGTCTCGCTGCCCATCTTCTTCACCGCCATGCTGGCGATGCTGGTCTTCCGTACCCAGCTGGGCTGGCTCAACGCCTCGTACGTACCGATCACCGAGTCCTTCGGCGGCTGGTTCGGCGGGCTGCTGCTGCCCTGGGTGACCCTCGCCTTCCTGTACGCGGCGATGTACGCGCGGCTCACCCGCGCCACCATGCTGGAGGTCCTCGGCGAGGACTACATCCGCACCGCACGGGCCAAGGGCCTCCCGGAGCCGGTCGTGCTCGGCAAGCACGCCATGCGCTCGACCATGACCCCCATCCTGACCATCTTCGGCATGGACCTCGGCGCCCTCGTCGGCGGCGCGATCCTGACCGAGACGGCGTTCAGCCTCCACGGCCTCGGCGGCCTCGCCATCAGGGGCGTGAGCGAGCGTGACCTGCCGCTGATCCTGGCGGTCACCCTCATCACCGCGGCCTGCGTCGTCATCGCCAACCTCGTCGTGGACCTGCTGTACGCCGTGATCGACCCCCGAGTGAGGCTCGCATGACGGACAAGCTGACGAAGACCGGCGCGGCGGTCGGGGAGCCCGTCGCCACCGGGTCCGCGCCCTCCGAAGCCTTCCTCGACGTACGCGACCTGAAGATCCACTTCCCGACCGACGACGGTCTGGTCAAGTCGGTCGACGGTCTCAGCTTCCAGCTGGAGAAGGGCAAGACCCTCGGCATCGTGGGCGAGTCCGGCTCCGGCAAGTCGGTGACCTCGCTCGGCATCATGGGCCTCCACACCGTCGGCCAGTACGGCCGGCAGAAGGCCCGCATCTCCGGCGAGATCTGGCTGAACGGGCGCGAGCTGCTCACGGCCGACCCCGACGAGGTCCGCCGGATGCGCGGCCGCGACATGGCCATGATCTTCCAGGACCCGCTGTCCGCGATGCACCCGTACTACACGGTCGGCCACCAGATCGTGGAGGCGTACCGCGTCCACCACCCCGTGGACAAGAAGACCGCGCGCAGGCGGGCCGTCGAACTCCTCGACCGGGTCGGCATCCCCGAGCCCGCCAAGCGGTTCGACAACTACCCGCACGAGTTCTCCGGCGGCATGCGCCAGCGCGCGATGATCGCCATGGCGCTCGTCAACAACCCCGCGCTGCTCATCGCCGACGAGCCGACCACGGCGCTCGACGTGACCGTGCAGGCCCAGATCCTCGACCTGATGCGGGACCTCCAGAAGGAGTTCGGCTCCGCGGTCGTCATCATCACCCACGACCTCGGCGTCGTCGCCGAGCTCGCCGACGACATCCTCGTGATGTACGGCGGGCGCTGCGTCGAGCGCGGACCGGCCGAATCCGTCTTCTACGAGCCGCAGCACCCCTACACCTGGGGCCTGCTCGGCTCGATGCCGAGGATCGACCGCGACCAGACCGAGCGGCTCATCCCGGTCAAGGGCAACCCGCCGAGCCTCATCAACATCCCGAGCGGCTGCGCCTTCAACCCCCGCTGCCCGTACGCGGACGTCCCCAAGGGCGGCGTCACGCGCACCGTGCGGCCGGAGCTGGAGCCGGCCGGGGACCGCCACTTCTCGGCGTGCCACATGCCGCAGGAGGAGCGGACCCGCATCTGGACCGAAGAGATTGCGCCGAAACTGTGAGCGACAACATGGAACCTCTGCTCAAGGTCACCGGCCTGAAGAAGCACTTCCCCATCAAGAAGGGGCTTCTCCAGCGCCAGACCGGCGCGGTCAAGGCGGTCGACGGGCTCGACTTCGAAGTCTTCCCCGGTGAGACCCTCGGCGTCGTCGGCGAGTCCGGCTGCGGCAAGTCCACGATGGGCCGGCTCATCACCCGGCTGCTCGAACCGACCGGCGGCACGGTCGAGTTCCAGGGCAAGGACATCTCCCACCTCGGCATCTCGGGAATGCGCCCGTTCCGCCGGGACATCCAGATGATCTTCCAGGACCCGTACGGCTCGCTGAACCCGCGCCACACGGTCGGCACGATCGTCTCCGCGCCCTTCAAGCTCCAGGGCGTCGAGCCCGAGGGCGGGGTGAAGAAGGAGGTCCAGCGCCTCCTGGGCCTGGTCGGCCTGAACCCGGAGCACTACAACCGCTACCCGCACGAGTTCTCCGGCGGCCAGCGCCAGCGCATCGGCATCGCCCGCGCGCTGGCCCTGAAGCCGAAGCTGGTCGTGGCGGACGAGCCGGTCTCGGCCCTGGACGTGTCGATCCAGGCGCAGGTGGTCAACCTGCTGGACGACCTCCAGCAGGAACTGGGCCTGACGTACGTGATCATCGCGCACGACCTGTCGGTCATCCGGCACGTCTCGGACCGCATCGCGGTGATGTACCTCGGCAAGATCGTGGAGCTCGCGGACCGCAAGTCCCTCTACGAGAACCCGATGCACCCGTACACCCGGGCCCTGATGTCCGCGGTCCCGATCCCGGACCCGCGCCGCCGGGGAGCGAAGAGCGACCGCATCCTCCTCACCGGCGACGTCCCGTCCCCGATCGCCCCGCCGCCGGGCTGCCGCTTCCACACCCGCTGCTGGAAGGCGACCGAGGTCTGCCGCACCCAGGAACCCCCGCTGGTGGAACTCCGCCCGGGCCAGCGCGTGGCATGCCACCACCCGGAGAACGCGGAGTCCCTGACGATCCCGGGGGCGCGGGAGTCGGTGGAGATCACGAAGACCCCGGAGCCGGAGGAGCCGACCGCGCCGAAGGCGGAGACGGAGCCGGCCGAGCCGACGGAGTCCGAGGAGCCGGCCGAGGCGGAGGCTTCGGTGTCCGAGGCCGAGGCGGAGACGCCGGAGCCCGCGACCGAGGACGACGCGCCGAAGGCGTGACGCAGGGAGGGCCCCTGGTGCCGCGAGGCGCCAGGGGCCTTCGCGCGCCCGGGGGTTCGGGGGCGGAGCCCCGTACCCGGGGAGCCCCCGCAACCCCCGCCGGAACAACCGGCACAATTGGGCGGTGCTCCACGACCTGTTCACCCCCTCCGTCCAACACGCCCTCGATCTCGTCGGCATCTTCGTCTTCGCCATCTCCGGCGCCCTCCTGGCCGTCCGGAAGAACTTCGACGTCTTCGGCATCGCCGTCCTCGCCGAGGTCACCGCGCTCGGCGGAGGTCTCTTCCGCGACCTGGTCATCGGCGCCGTACCCCCCGCCGCCTTCACGGACCTGGGCTACTTCCTGATGCCCCTGATCGCGGCGGTGCTCGTCTTCTTCCTGCACCCGGAGGTCGAGCGCACCCAGACCGCCGTCAACGTCTTCGACGCGGCCGGCCTGGGCCTCTTCTGCGTCACGGGCACGACGAAGGCGTACGACTACGGGCTCGGCCTGACGTCCTCCGCCGCGCTCGGTCTCGCGACGGCCGTCGGGGGCGGTGTCCTGCGGGACGTGCTCGCCAACGAGGTGCCGTCGCTGCTGCGCTGGGACCGTGACCTGTACGCCGTCCCGGCCATCGTGGGAGCCGCGATGGTCGTCCTGTGCATCCGGTTCGACGCGCTGAACGCCTTCACCAGCGGCGCCGCGGTCGTCACCGCGTTCGTGCTGCGGCTGCTGGCGCTGCGCTACCACTGGCGGGCGCCCCGCGCGTGGAACCGGCGTTCCTCGGCCCGCGAGGAGCCGGAAAAAGCTACCGCTCAGTAGCTCCCTGGGGTACCGTCGGAAACATGAGCACGAGCACCGAGACGAGCATCAGCGGCACGGCCGCGGCGACGAGCGAGTTCGACCGCGACACCGCCGTCACCCGCCGCGCACCCGGCGTCTACGACGCGGACCTCTCCGCCGGCTGGACGATCATCGCCGCCGTGAACGGCGGCTACCTCCTCGCTCTGCTCGGCCGCGCGCTCGGCGACCACCTCCCGCACCCGGACCCGTTCACGATCTCGGCGCACTACCTGACGCCGTCCGTGCCGGGCCCGGCCGTGATCAGGACGGAGACCGTCCGCACCGGCCGGACCCTGTCCACGGGACAGGCCTCGCTCTTCCAGTACGCGGAGGACGGCACGGAGGTCGAGCGGATCCGGGTGCTCGCCTCGTACGGCGACCTGGACGCGCTCCCGGACGACGTCCGCACCACGGCGACCCCGCCGGCGATGGCGGCGATCGAGAACTGCTTCGGCGCCTCGGACGGCCCGACGCCGCAGATCCCCGGCTCCTCGGCGATCACCGAACGGCTCGACATCCGGCTGGACCCCTCCTGTGTCGGCTGGGCGGTCGGCGCGCCGTCGGGCAAGGGCGAGATGCGGGCGTGGTTCGGCCTCGCGGACGGCCGGGAGCCGGACGCGCTGTCGCTGCTCCTGACGGTCGACGCGCTGCCGCCGACCTCCTTCGAGCTGGGCCTGAAGGGCTGGACGCCCACGGTCGAGCTCACCACCCACGTCCGCTGCCGCCCCGCCCCGGGCCCGCTGCGCGTCTCGATCACGACCCGCAACCTGGCCGGTGGCTTCCTGGAGGAGGACGCGGAGGTCTGGGACAGCGCGGACCGCCTGGTGGCCCAGTCCCGCCAGCTGGCCAGGGCGCCGCGCGGCTGACGCAGGGAGCGCACGCCACGGGGCAGGGCCGCTGTGGGGCCGGACCGTGACACGGCCCGGCACTGGTCCGATCCGGCCACCCGCCGGGGCCCGCGGCGCGGGCTCGTAGAATCGACCCACCATGGCTTACCTCGACCACGCCGCGACCACGCCGATGCTGCCCGAGGCGATCGAGGCGATGACCGCCCACCTCGCCGTCACGGGCAACGCCTCCTCCCTGCACGCCGCCGGACGGCTGGCCCGGCGGACCGTCGAGGAGGGGCGCGAGACCCTCGCCGCCGCGCTCGGCGCGCGGCCGAGCGAGGTCGTCTTCACCTCCGGCGGCACCGAGGCCGACAACCTCGCCGTGAAGGGCCTCTACTGGGCCCGCCGCGACGCCGACCCCCGCCGCACCCGCGTGCTGGCCAGCCCGGTCGAGCACCACGCCGTGCTCGACGCCGTCGACTGGCTCGCCGGCCACGAGGGCGCCGAGGTCGAGTACCTGCCGGTGGACCGGCACGGCCGCGTCCACCCCGAGGCCCTGCGCGAGGCCATCGCCCGGGACCCGGAGTCCGTCGCCCTCGCCACCGTCATGTGGGCGAACAACGAGATCGGCACCGTCATGCCGGTCCGCCGCCTCGCCGACGTCGCCGCCGAGTTCGGCGTCCCGCTGCACGCCGACGCCGTCCAGGCCGTCGGCCAGCTGGACGTCGACTTCGCCGCCTCCGGCCTCGCCGCGATGACCGTGTCCGGCCACAAGATCGGCGGCCCCTACGGCATCGGCGCCCTCCTCCTGGGCCGCGAGCACACCCCCGTCCCCGTGCTGCACGGCGGCGGCCAGGAGCGGCACGTGCGCTCCGGCACCCTCGACGTCCCGGCCGTCGCCGCCTTCGCCGTCGCAGCCCGGCTCGCCACCGAGGGCCGCGAGGCGTTCGCCCGCGAGGTCGGCGCACTCCGCGACGAGCTGGTCACCGCCGTCCGTACGGTCGTCCCCGACGCGATCCTCGGCGGCGACCCGGCCGACCGGCTCCCGGCCAACGCCCACTTCACCTTCCCCGGCTGCGAGGGCGACTCCCTGCTCCTGCTGCTCGACGCGGCCGGCATCGCCTGCTCCACCGGCTCCGCCTGCACCGCGGGCATCGCCCAGCCCAGCCACGTCCTGCTGGCCACCGGCACCGATCCGGACCTGGCCCGGGGCACCCTGCGCTTCTCGCTCGGCCACACCTCCACGAAGGAGGACGTGGCGGCGGTCGCGGACGCGATCGGCCCGGCCGTGGAACGCGCGAGGACCGCGGGCCTGACCTGAGACGAGGGACGCGCCACCCGCGCGAGGGGCGCGGGGGCCTCACGTACGGCCCCGGACCCCGCCCCCGCCCCTCACGCCGGAGTCTTCGACGCCCCGCGCACCAGCCTCAGATAGCGGTCCCAGTCCCAGTGCGGCCCCGGGTCGGTGTGATCCGTCCCCTCGACCTCCACATGGCCGATGATGTGCTCCCGGTCGACGGGTATCCCGTACCGCGCGCATATGTCGGCCGTCAGCCGCGCCGAGCCCGCGTACATCGCCGCCGTGAAGTCCTGCGGACGGTCGACGAAGCCCTCGTGCTCGATGCCGATGCTCCGCTCGTTCATGTCGCGGTTCCCGGCGTGGAACGCGACGTCGAGCTCCCTGATCATCTGCGCCACGTGTCCGTCCTTCCGGACGACGTAGTGCGCCGCCGCCCCGTGCCCGGGGTCCTTGAAGACCCGCAGCGCGCTCGCGTAGCTGCCCTGGACGACATGGATCACGACCCGGTCGATCGTGTAGTCGTCCGGCCGGTCGGCCCGCCGCCAGTTCGCCCGCGCCGCCGAGGTCCACTCGGCGCCCTTGTGGTCGAGCTCGCCCTCGACCCGCTTCTTCTCCATCCCCGGCAGCCGCCACCACGCGCGCGCCAGCTCCTCACGGGCCAGCGCGGCCGTGCCCAGCACGGCGACCCCGCCGCCGAGCAGCACCGCGCGCCGCCCCACCCGCCTGTCCCCACCGTTCCCCTTGCTCCCCATGCCACCGAGAACGCTTACTACCGCGACCGTGGTTCCCGCGGCCCCGTACCCTGGTAGGGCTATGACTCAGACTCCGCCCCCGCGCCCCCTCGCCCGCCCCCTCCGGGTACTTGCCGCCATGTCCGGCGGAGTGGACTCGGCCGTCGCCGCAGCCCGTGCCGCCGAAGCCGGCCACGACGTCACCGGCGTGCACCTCGCCCTCTCCGCCAACCCGCAGTCCTTCCGCACGGGCGCGCGTGGCTGCTGCACGATCGAGGACTCGCGCGACGCGCGCCGGGCGGCCGACGTCATCGGCATCCCGTTCTACGTGTGGGACCTCGCCGAGCGGTTCCGCGAGGACGTCGTCGACGACTTCGTCGCGGAGTACGAGGCCGGCCGTACGCCCAACCCGTGCCTGCGCTGCAACGAGAAGATCAAGTTCGCGGCGCTCCTCGACAAGGCCCTCGCCCTCGGCTTCGACGCGGTCTGCACCGGCCACTACGCCACGGTCGTCCTGAACGAGGACGGCACCCGCGAGCTGCACCGGGCCTCCGACATGGCCAAGGACCAGTCGTACGTGCTCGGCGTGCTCGACGAGAAGCAGCTCGCGCACGCGATGTTCCCGCTGGGCGACACGCTCACCACCAAGGACGAGATCCGGGCGGAGGCCGAGCGGCGCGGGCTCGCGGTCGCGAAGAAGCCCGACAGCCACGACATCTGCTTCATCGCCGACGGCGACACCCAGGGCTTCCTCGCCTCGCGCCTGGGCAGGGCGGAGGGCGACATCGTCGACGAGGCGGGCGCGAAGGTCGGCACCCACGAGGGCGCGTACGGCTTCACGATCGGCCAGCGCAAGGGCCTGCGGATCGGCCACCCGGCCGCGGACGGCAAGCCGCGCTACGTCCTGGACATCTCCCCGGTGAACAACACGGTGACGGTCGGCCCCGTCGAGGCCCTGGACGTCACGGCCCTGACGGCGATCAAGCCCCGCTGGTGCGGCACCGCCCCGGCGGGCGAGGGCCGCTACACGGCCCAGCTCCGCGCCCACGGCGGCGAGACCGAGGTGACGGCCACCCTGGCGGACGGCGCGCTCGCGGTCACCTTCGACGAGCCGGTCCGCGGCGTGGCCCCCGGCCAGGCGATCGTGCTGTACGACGGCACGCGCGTGGTGGGCTCGGCCACGATCGCGACGACGACCCGCCGCACGACGGCGGCGGAGGCGGAGACGGCGGAAGCGTCGGCGTGACCCGCCCCACCGGGCGACGGCCGTAGGGGGAAGGACGACGGGCGGGGGCCCGTCACTGCCCGACCCCCACCCCCACCGTCTCCCGGTCCTCGGTCAGGAACTCCTCCAGGACCGGGGCCAGCACATGGGGGGCCACCTCGTGCGTCTGGCCCGTCAGGGTGCGGTGCCGGGCCCGGGGGAGTGCCTCCGTCAGCGCCCGGGCCGCGGCGCGGGTCCCCGCCGGGCTCGCGCCCCCGTCGACCACCAGCACGCGCGCGTGGACCCGGCCGAGGCCCCGCTCCGCCGCCGTGCCGGCGCCGAGGACCGCGAGGTCGTACGCGAGGGTGTGCCCCAGCTCCGCGACACCGGGCCGCGGCTCCGCCGGCACCACCGGGTCCGCGAGGAACAGCTCGACCGCGGCCGCCCGCCGCCCTTCGGCCGGCAGCGCGGCCACCTGCCGCCACCGCGCCGCGGCCTCCGCCGAGCAGGACGGCTCGTAGACCGAGACAGGTCCCGTCGAAAGGCCGGCGGCGACAGCGGCCAACACGAGCGCACCGCCCGTGCCGGCCCCGTGCAGAGCCGTACCGGAACCGGTCCTCCCGACCACGGCGGCCAGGTCCTCGATCTCCCGCTCCACCGCGTACGGCCCGGTGTCGCCGCTCCCGCCGCGCCCCCTCCGGTCGTACGCCACGACCGAGAACCGCCGGGCCAGCAGCCCGGCGAGCGCCCGCTCGCCCGCGGCCGTGCCCAGCGCGCCGCTCACCAGGACGACCGCCGGCCCGTCCCCGTACCTCTCGTACGCGATCCTCGTCCCGTCGCGCGACGTGACCCGTCCCCGTAACCCGCTCGGCGTGGTGCTCACCTCATCCATGGCAGGTGAGACCGGAGCCGTCACCGGAACTCATCGCCACGGACCGGGATTTCCCGAAAAAACTTCGGACGTGAGGAAAGCCGCTGGTCAGGCCCTACGGTGGGGGCATGAACATCTGTGTCTTCCTCTCCGCGGCCGACCTCGACGAGCGCTACACGGCCCCCGCCCGCGAGTTCGCCCGCCTCCTCGGCAAGGCCGGTCACACCCTGGTCTGGGGCGGCTCCGACACCGGCCTGATGAAGGTCGTCGCCGACGGCGTCGAGGAGGCCGGCGGCCGGCTCGTCGGCGTCTCCGTCGACTTCCTCGCCCACAAGGCCCGCCCGAACGCCGACCAGATGGTCGTCGCCAAGGACCTCGCCGAGCGCAAGGCCCTCCTCCTCGCCAAGTCCGACGCGATCGTGGTCATGGTCGGCGGCACCGGCACCCTCGACGAGGCCACCGAGATCCTGGAGCTGAAGAAGCACGGCAAGCACACCAAGCCGGTGGTCCTGCTCAACACGGCGGGCTTCTACGACGGCCTGAAGGCCCAGTTCCGCCGCATGGATGAGGAGGGCTTCCTCCCGCTCCCCCTCGCCGACCTCGCCACCTTCACCGACGACGCCCCGACGGCCCTCGCGTACCTGGAGGCGAGCATCGCCTCCCGCTGATGCGAGCATGGTGACCATGGCTACACATGTGATCACCGGAGCCGGTTCCGGCATCGGCGCGGCCGTCGCGCGCCGCCTCCACGCGCGCGGGGACGAGCTCGTGCTGCACGCGCGCGACGCGGGCCGCGCCAAGGAGCTCGCCGGGCTGTTCCCCGGGTCCCGGACGCTCGTCGGGGACCTCGCCGATCCCGACCGGCTCTCCTGGGCGTTCTCGCACCAGAGCATGCCCGAGCGGGTCGACAGCCTGCTGCACATCGCGGGCGTCGTCGACCTCGGCCCGGTCGGCGACCTCACCCCGAAGACCTGGCACCACCAGCTCAACGTCAACCTCGTCGCACCCGCCGAGCTGACCCGCCACCTGCTGCCCCAACTGCGCGTCTCCCAGGGGCACGTCGTCTTCGTGAACTCCGGCGCCGGGCTCGGCGCGCACGCCGAGTGGGGCGCGTACGCCGCCTCCAAGCACGGCCTCAAGGCCCTCGCGGACGCCCTGCGCCACGAGGAGCACGCGAACGGCGTGCGGGTGACCTCGGTCTACCCGGGCCGCACCGCGAGCCCCATGCAGGCGAAGGTCCACCAGCAGGAGGGCAAGGAGTACGACGCGTCGCGGTGGATCGACCCCGAGTCGGTCGCCACCGCGATCCTCACCGCGATCGACCTCCCGCGCGACGCGGAGATCAACGACCTCACCGTTCGCCCGGGACACCGGCCGTGAGCGACACGAAGGCCGAGGACGACCGCGTGGCGTTCGGCCCCGCCACCGGCGTCGGATCCCTGCCCGGCGGCGACGCCCGCGAGGCCGCGAAGACCGTCACCGGGTCCTTCGAGGACTTCCCCTTCCTCGCCGAACTGCCCGCCCGCGGCCCCGGCGCCGACATGATCGGCCGGACCATCGGCCTGCTCGTCGACCTCTACGCGCACGTGGAGCCGAGCGGCTGGCGGATCAGCGACCGGCCGGGACGCGACACCAAGCGGGCCCGCTCCTGGATGGGCGAGGACCTGGACGCCCTGGAGGAGTTCACCCAGGGCTACGAAGGTCCCCTCAAGGTCCAGGCGGTGGGCCCCTGGACGCTCGCCGCCGCCCTGGAACTGCGCGGCGGCGAGGCGGCCCTCGGGGACGCCGGCGCCTGCCGCGACCTCGTCGGCTCGCTCGCCGAGGGGCTCCGCACCCACCTCGCGGAGCTGCGCAAGCGCATCCCCGGCGCGAGGCCCGTGCTCCAGCTCGACGAGCCCTCGCTCACCGCCGTGCTGCGCGGCCACGTCCGTACCGCCAGCGGCTACCGCACCCACCGGGCCGTGGACCGGCAGGTCGTGGAGAGCGCCCTGCGCGAGGTGATCGCGGTCCACGACGGGCCCGTGGTCGTCCACTCCTGCGCCCCCGACGTGCCCTTCGCGCTGCTGCGGCGGGCCGGAGCCGCCGGGGTCTCGTTCGACTTCGGCCTCCTCACCGAACGTGACGAGGAGTCGATCGGCGAGGCCGTGGAGGCCGGCACCCGGCTGTTCGCCGGTGTGGTGCCGTCCACCGACACGGCATTGTCCGACCCGGGCGGTAGCGTCATGGGTGTCAGGACGCTGTGGCGCAGGCTGGGGCTGAATCCGGGGACTCTCGCGGAGTCCGTGGTCGTCACCCCCGCGTGCGGACTGGCGGGCGCTTCGCCCGCCTACGCCCGCGCGGCGCTCGCCCACTGCGTCCGGGCGGCGAGATCGCTCGCGGACAACCCAGAGTGACCGGGTTTCGAGGCACGGGAGGACGGACGAAGGTGGCAGTCGAACAGGGGGCCCTGCCCGCCGAGGCACGGGAGAAGCACGCCGAGCTGGCCGAGCAGGTCGAGGAGCACCGCTTCCGGTACTACGGGAAGAACCAGCCGGTCATCAGCGACGGCGAGTTCGACCTCCTCATGCGCGCCCTGGAGGCGCTGGAGGAGGAGTACCCGGAGCTGCGCTCGCCGGACTCGCCGACGCAGAAGGTCGCGGGCGACTACGAGACCAGCCTGACCAAGGTCGACCACCGCGAGCGCATGTACTCGCTGGACAACGCCTTCGACGACGCCGAGCTGTCGGCCTGGGCCGAGCGCGTGGCCAAGGACGTCGGCACGTCCGACTACCACTTCCTGTGCGAGCTGAAGGTCGACGGCCTCGCGATCAACCTGACCTACGAGAAGGGGCGGCTCACCCGGGCCGCCACCCGGGGCACCGGGGTCACCGGCGAGGACATCACCCCCAACGCCCGGACCATCCACGGCATCCCGGACCGGCTGTCCGGCGACCGGGTGCCGGACCTCGTGGAGATCCGCGGCGAGGTCTACTTCCCGATGGAGGCCTTCGCCGACCTCAACGCCCGCCGCGTGGCGGCCGGCGAGCAGCCCTACGCCAACCCGCGGAACTCCGCCTCCGGTTCGCTGCGGCAGAAGGACCCCAAGGTCACGGCCACGCTCCCGCTCCGGATGGTCGTCCACGGCATCGGCGCCCGTGAGGGCTTCGACATCGACTGCCTCTCCCACGCCTACGAGCTGCTCCGCGAGTGGGGCCTGCCCACCGCCCGGCACAACCGGGTGGTCGACTCGCTCGACGGCGTACGGGAGTTCATCGCGTACTTCGGGGAGAACCGCCACTCCGTCGAGCACGAGATCGACGGCGTCGTCGTGAAGCTCGACGAGATCCCCCTCCAGGGCCGGCTGGGCTCCACCGCGCGCGCCCCGCGCTGGGCCATCGCCTGGAAGTACGCGCCGGAGGAGGTCAACACCAAGCTGATCGACATCAAGGTCGGTGTCGGCCGCACCGGGCGCGTCACGCCGTACGCGCAGGTGGAGCCGGTCACGGTCGCCGGTTCCGAGGTCGAGTTCGCCACCCTCCACAACCAGGAGGTGGTCAAGGCCAAGGGCGTGCTGATCGGCGACACGGTCGTGCTGCGCAAGGCCGGTGACGTGATCCCCGAGATCCTCGGGCCGGTCGCCGACCTGCGGGACGGCACCGAGCGGGAGTTCGTGATGCCCGCCGAGTGCCCGGAGTGCGGGACGCCGCTGAAGGCGATGAAGGAGGGCGACATCGACCTCCGCTGCCCGAACGCCCGGACCTGCCCGGCCCAGCTGCGCGAGCGGCTCTTCTTCCTGGCGGGCCGCCAGTGCCTGGACATCGAGAACTTCGGCGCGGTCGCCGCCGCCGCGCTGACCCGCCCGCTGGAGCCCGCCGTCCCGCCGCTGGTGGACGAGGGCGGCCTCTTCGACCTGACCATCGAGCAGCTGCTGCCGATCAAGGCGTACGTCCTCGACCCGGACAGCGGGCTGCCCCGCCGGGACCCGAAGACCGGCGAGGAGAAGATCGTCACGGTCTTCGCCAACCAGAAGGGCGAGCCGAAGAAGAACGCCCTGGCCATGCTGGAGAACATCGCGGCGGCGAAGACCCGCCCGCTGGCCCGCTTCATCAACGGGCTCTCCATCCGGCACGTCGGACCGGTCGCGGCCGAGGCGCTGGCCCGTGAGTTCCGCTCCCTGGACCGGATCGAGCAGGCGAGCGAGGAGGAGCTGGCGGCCGTCGACGGCGTCGGCGGGATCATCGCGGCCGCGGTGAAGCAGTGGTTCTCCGAGGAGTGGCACCGCGAGATCGTGCGCAAGTGGCGTGCGGCCGGGGTCGCCCTGGAGGACGAGGGCGCCGGGGAGGACGTCGGACCCCGTCCGCTGGAAGGGCTCACGGTCGTGGTGACCGGCACCCTGGAGCGGTTCACCAGGGATGGCGCAAAAGAGTCCCTCCAGAGCCTCGGAGCGAAGGTGACCGGTTCCGTTTCGAAGAAGACCGCCTTCGTGGTCGTCGGTGAGAACCCCGGTTCGAAGTACGACAAGGCGATGCAGCTGAAGGTTCCGGTTCTGAACGAGGACGGCTTCACGATCCTGCTCGAACAAGGGCCCGAGGCCGCTCGGGAGGCCGCGGTGCCCGTCGCCGAGTAGGGCTCGGCACCCCCGCCCCGACCGTCGCCACGGTCACCCGTTCGGCGCATACCAGATCGTTACGGGTGGCCGGGTCGCATTCGGGCAAGAGAGGGAGAGCGCTGCCCGTCGGGGCCCTCGGCGGCCTAGTGTGGTGACCGTGCGTCCCGCACGACCGCGTGAGGGCTCTGCTCCGCCGACGGACGGCCGGACGACGGACGGCCGCCTCGTCGCGGCCCATCGCACGCCGACGGCACCGCCGCCTGTGAGAGGGACGGGAATGGAACCGACCGAGAGCGCCGCCCGGGCGAGACGGCCGCAGGGCCGCGTGGTGCCCCTGGGCTTCACCTCCCGGCTGTCCGCAGCCGTGGTGGGCATCGCCGCCGTCGTGCTCGTCGCCGGGCTCCAGCGAGCCCTGACCACCGGCCACGGACTCTTCCCCGGCGGGGTCACCGGCTGGTCCCTCGCCGTCCTCACCGGACTCATCGTCGGACACCTGGTCGCGCTCGGCCGCGACCGCTGGTGGGGCGGCACCGGCTCCGGCGCCGCCCTCACCCTCGCCGTCCTCCTGCTCTACGGCTGGGTGCCCGCCGGACTCGTCTCGCTGACCGTCGTCAGCCTCGTCGGCGCCGCCCGCCGGCACCGCTGGCGCCAGGGCCTGCTGCACGCCGCCGCCGACGTCCTCGGGGTCGCCGCCGCGGCCGTCCTCCTCGCCCTCTTCGGCGACGTGCCCAGCGTCGAACGGCCCTGGCACCCCCTCGACTGGACGATCGGGGACCTCCCGGAAATCGTCCTCGCCGCCGGCGCCTATCTCGTGGTGACCCGGCTCCTCCTGTGGTACACGCTGGCCCCCCAGGGCCGCGGACTGCCCACCGTCGCCCGCACCGCCCTCCTCCGGCAGGGCCTCGTCGCCGTCGCCCTGCTCGGCATCGCCCCGCTGATCTGCGTCGTCGCCGCCACCCGGCCGGTCCTGCTGCCGCTCTTCGCGGTCCCCCTCATCGCCCTGGACTCCACCCTCTGGATCGCCCGCGCCCGCGCCGAGGAACAGCTGCGCGACCCGCTGACCGGGCTGCCCAACCGCCAGTGGCTCCTGGAGCGGGCCTGGACCGCCCTGGAGGAGGCCGAGGGCGAAGGCGCCCGCGCCGCCCTCGTCCTGATCGACCTCGACCGCTTCCGGTCGGTCAACGACACCCTCGGCCACCTCGCCGGCGACCGCCTCCTCCTCCAGATCGCCGACCGGCTCCGCCTCGCACTGCCCCGCGGCGCCGAGGCCGCCCGGCTCGGCGGCGACGAGTTCGCCGTCCTGCTGCCCACCGCCGACTCCACCACCAGCGCCCAGCGGGTCGCCCGCCACCTCGTCGCCGAACTCTCCTCCCCGCTCGACCTCGACGGACTCACCCTCGTCCTGGAGGCCAGCGCCGGCGTCGCCGTCTTCCCCGACCACGCCCTCGACGCCGAGGGCCTGCTGCGCCGCGCCGACGTCGCCATGTACCAGGCCAAGCGCGACCGCACCGGCGTAGAGGTCTACGAGTCCAAGCGCGACTCCAACACCCCCGACCGGCTCGGCCTCCTCGGCGACCTCCGCCGCGCCCTCGACGCGGGCGAGGTCGAACTCCACTACCAGCCCAAGGTCCGCTTCGACGGCCAGGTCGCCGGCCTCGAAGCGCTGGTGCGCTGGGTCCACCCCGAGCGCGGCAAGGTCCCGCCGGACGAGTTCATCGCCATCGCCGAGTCCTCCGGCCTGATGCCCCACCTCACCGAGTACGTCCTGGAGACCGCCCTCGCCCAGGTCGCCCGCTGGCGCGCCCAGGGGCTCGACGTCCCGGTCGCCGTCAACGTCTCGCCGCGCGACGTCCACACCCCCGGCTTCGCCGGCGCGGTCGCCGCCCGGCTCGCCCGCCACGGCGTCCCGGCCGGCGCGCTCCAGCTGGAGATAACGGAACACGTCCTCCTGGAGGACCCCCAGCGGGCCGCCGACACGCTCAACGGCCTCACCGGCCACGGCGTGAAGATGTCCCTGGACGACTTCGGCACCGGCTACTCCTCGCTCGTCCATCTGCGCCGGCTGCCCGTCAGCGAACTGAAGATCGACCGCTCCTTCGTCGCCCGGCTCGCCGTGGACACCGAGGACGCCGAGATCGTCCGCTGCACCGTCGACCTCGCCCACTCCCTCGGCCTGCTCGTCGTCGCCGAGGGCGTCGAGGACGACGAGACCTGGGAGCGCCTGCGCGACCTGGGCTGCGACGCCGTCCAGGGCTGGCTGGTCGCCGCCGCGATGCCGCCCGGCGAGGCCACCGCCTGGCTCCTCGCCCGCGGCGAGCACGGCTGGCGCCGCCCCGCCGACATCGCCGCTCAGATGGAGCTGGACCACCCCTCCGGCCAGGTCGTGCAGTGACCCCCGCCCCTCCTGGGGCAAACCGTTTCACGGGCAGCGGCACCGGCCCCATAGGATGGGCCCACACCATCAAGCTCACCCCGTGAGGATCCGCATGCCTGGCATCACGCGCGAGGAGGTCGCCCACCTCGCACGGCTGGCGCGTCTGGAGCTGCGAGGCGAAGAACTCGACCACTTCGCCGGTCAGCTCGACGACATCATCGGCGCGGTCGCCCGCGTCGCCGAGGTCGCCGACCAAGACGTACCGCCGACCTCCCACCCGCTGCCGCTGACCAATGTCATGCGCGCGGACGAGGTCCGTCCGTCGCTCACCCCCGAGCAGGCGCTCTCCGGCGCCCCGGCCCAGGAGCAGCAGCGTTTCAAGGTGCCGCAGATCCTGGGGGAGGACTAACAGTCATGACGGACAACATCATCAAGCTCACCGCGGCCGAGATCGCCGGGAAGATCGCCGCCGGCGAACTGACCGCCGTCGAGGTCACCGAGGCGCACCTCGCCCGGATCGAGGCCGTCGACGAGAAGGTGCACGCCTTCCTCCACGTCGACCGTGAGGGCGCGCTCGCCCAGGCCCGTGCCGTCGACGAGAAGCGCGCCCGCGGCGAGAAGCTCGGCCCGCTCGCCGGTGTGCCGCTCGCGCTCAAGGACATCTTCACCACCGCCGGCATGCCGACGACCGTGGGCTCGAAGATCCTCGAGGGCTGGATCCCGCCGTACGACGCGACCCTGGTCAAGAACCTGAAGGCCGCCGACGTCGTCATCCTCGGCAAGACCAACATGGACGAGTTCGCGATGGGCTCCTCCACGGAGAACAGCGCGTACGGCCCGACGGGCAACCCCTGGGACCTGACCCGGATCCCCGGCGGCTCCGGCGGTGGCTCGTCCGCCGCCCTCGCCGCGTACGAGGCGCCCCTCGCCATCGGCACGGACACCGGCGGTTCGATCCGCCAGCCCGCCGCCGTCACCGGCACCGTCGGCGTCAAGCCGACCTACGGCGGCGTCTCCCGCTACGGCATGGTGGCCTTCTCGTCCTCCCTCGACCAGGGCGGCCCCTGCGCCCGTACGGTCCTGGACGCGGCCCTCCTGCACGAGGCCATCGCCGGGCACGACCCGCTCGACTCGACCTCCATCGACGCCCCGGTCCCGCCGGTCGTCGAGGCCGCCCGCAACGGCTCGGTCGCCGGCATGCGTGTCGGCGTCGTCAAGCAGTTCCGCGGCGAGGGCTACCAGGCCGGTGTCGTGCAGCGCTTCGACGAGTCCGTCGAGCTGCTGAAGTCGCTGGGCGCCGAGATCGTCGAGCTGGACTGCCCGACCTTCGACCTCGCCCTTTCGGCGTACTACCTGATCGCGCCGTCCGAGTGCTCCTCGAACCTGGCCCGCTTCGACGCCATGCGCTACGGCCTGCGGGTCGGCGACGACGGCACGCGGTCCGCCGAGGACGTCACCGCCCTCACCCGTGAGGCCGGCTTCGGCGACGAGGTCAAGCGCCGCATCATCCTCGGTACGTACGCGCTCAGCTCCGGCTACTACGACGCGTACTACGGCTCGGCGCAGAAGGTCCGGACCCTCATCACCCGCGAGTTCGAGAAGGCCTTCGAGGAGGTGGACGTGATCGTCTCCCCGACGACGCCCACCACCGCCTTCGCGATCGGCGAGCGCGCCGACGACCCGATGGCGATGTACCTCGCGGACCTGTGCACCATCCCGACCAACCTGGCCGGCAACGCCGCCATGTCGCTGCCCTGCGGCCTGGCGCCCGAGGACGGTCTGCCGGTCGGTCTGCAGATCATCGCTCCCGCCATGAAGGACGACCGGCTGTACAAGGTCGGCGCCGCCGTCGAGGCCGCCTTCGTGGAAAAGTGGGGGCACCCGCTGCTCGAGGAGGCTCCGTCGCTGTGAGTACCAGTGCACTGCAGAAGGCCAAGGGCTTCAAGAAGTCCAAGACCGGCACGTACCTGTCCATCGGCACCACCGCGTTCGGCCTGCTGGGCGTCGTCAAGCGTGCCCGTTCGGCCCGCAGCGAGCACGACACGCTCAAGCTGGTCGACGCCGTCGTCTCCGCCGCCGCCATCGCCACCGGCGTCGCTCTCCTCGTGCGCGAGCTGAAGCGCATCGGTGACGACGACGTCCTGTTCGGCTGAGGCCGAAGGCATCAGAGGGAATTCTCGTGACTGTCACTGAACTGCTGTCGTACGAAGCGGCGCTCGCCGAGTACGACCCCGTCATGGGCCTTGAGGTCCATGTCGAGCTCGGCACCAAGACGAAGATGTTCTGCGGCTGCTCGACCGAGCTGGGCGCGGAGCCGAACTCGCAGACGTGCCCGACCTGTCTCGGCCTGCCCGGCTCGCTGCCCGTCGTCAACGCGATCGGCGTCGAGTCCGCCATCAAGATCGGTCTCGCGCTGCACTGCGAGATCGCCGAGTGGTGCCGCTTCGCCCGGAAGAACTACTTCTATCCGGACATGCCGAAGAACTTCCAGACCTCCCAGTACGACGAGCCGATCGCCTTCAACGGCTATCTGGACGTCCAGCTGGAGGACGGCGAGATCTTCCGCGTGGAGATCGAGCGCGCCCACATGGAGGAGGACACCGGCAAGTCGCTGCACGTCGGCGGCGCCACCGGCCGTATCCACGGCGCGTCCCACTCGCTGCTGGACTACAACCGGGCCGGCATCCCGCTCATCGAGATCGTCACCAAGCCGATCGAGGGCGCGGGCGAGCGGGCCCCCGAGGTCGCCAAGGCGTACGTCGCCGAGCTGCGCGAGCTGATCCGCGCGCTCGGTGTCTCCGACGCGCGCATGGACAAGGGCCAGATGCGCTGCGACGTGAACCTGTCGCTGCGCCCGCACGGCACCGAGAAGTTCGGCACCCGCTCGGAGACGAAGAACGTCAACTCGCTCCGTTCGGTGGAGCGCGCCGCCCGCTTCGAGATCCAGCGGCACGCCGCGGTGCTGTCCTCGGGCGGCACGATCGTGCAGGAGACCCGTCACTTCCACGAGGACGACGGCTCCACCACCTCCGGCCGCATCAAGGACAACGCCGAGGACTACCGGTACTTCCCGGAGCCCGACCTGGTCCCCGTCGCCCCGGCCCGTGCCTGGGTCGAGGAGCTGCGCGGCACGCTGCCCGAGCTGCCGCGGGTGCGGCGCAACCGGCTGCGCGAGGAGTGGGGCGTGTCCGAGCTGGACATGCAGTCCATCCTCAACGCGGGCGCGGTCGACGCGATCGTCGCCACGATCGAGGCGGGCGCGGACGCGGCCTCGGCCCGCAAGTGGTGGATGGGCGAGCTGGCCCGCAACGCCAACGAGCAGGGCGTCTCCCTGGAGGAGCTGGCGATCACGCCGGCGGACGTGGCCCGGGTCTCCGCCCTGGTCGCCTCCGGCGACCTGAACGACAAGCTGGCCCGTCAGGTCATCGAGGGCGTCCTCGCCGGCGAGGGCACCCCGGACGAGGTCGTCGAGAAGCGCGGTCTGAAGGTCGTCTCCGACGACGGCGCGCTCGGCACGGCCGTGGACGAGGCCATCGCGGGCAACGCGGCCATCGCCGACAAGATCCGCGGCGGCAAGGTCGCGGCGGTCGGCGCGCTGGTCGGCGCGGTCATGAAGGCCACCCGCGGCCAGGCGGACGCGGCGAAGGTCAAGGACCTGATCCTGGAGAAGCTGGGCGTCAGCGAGGGCTGATCCCGTTCTCGTACGGCTCAAGGGGGCGGCCCCGCACCGGAGTTCCGGTGCGGGGCCGCTTTCCTGTGGCCGGGCGGGTCAGCGCCGCAGGACGGGGGCCGCGATGACCCCGTTGCCCTCGTCGGTGCAGGTCTCCTCGACCTTGAGGCGCAGCCGCAGCGCCCCCGCGATCTTCAGCGTCTTCTTGATCGGCTTGCCCAGGTCGACGGTCTCGTTGAACAGGGCGGGTTGGTCGTCCACGGAGACGATGATCCGCGCCGACTCGATGTTGGAGCCGTCGTCGATCCCGGCGGTGAAGTCGAACCACGACCACTCGCGGTTGAGGTCGTACTCGACGTAGGCGCCCTGGTAGCAGTCGCCGATGAGCGCGGCGCCGTACTCCTTGGTGTCGATCTTCGCGGTGCCGACGGAGAAGTAGTCGGGCTCGCTGACGGAGGCGAGGGTCGTCAGATCGGCCGTGGGCGCGTCCGGCACGGTCCCGGGGTCGTCGGTCGGGCTCGCGGACTCCTGGGGGTCGGTGGTCGCCGTGTCGGTCGGCTCGTCGGTCGTCGGCTCCGCGGTCGGCTCCCCGGTGGTGGGGTCGGGCGTGGGCTCCGTGGTGACGGTGACGGAGGGCGTGGCTCCCTTGCCCTCGTCGTCCTTGTCCTTCTTGTCGCCGAGCAGCTGGACGCCGATCACCGCGAGGACGGCGACCACCAGGACCCCGGCCACGGCCCCGATGAGCGGGCCCTTGCGGCGGCGGCGCGGCTCGGACGCCGGGGGAGACGTGGTCGCGGCCCCGGAGGAGGCCGCGGGAGGCGCCGGCGGCCCGAAGCCGGGGGTGGCGACGGTGGGCGGCTCGGGGGCGGGCTGGGGTACGGCGGGCCGCTCGGCCGCCACGGGCCGCGGGGCCACCGGCTCCGGCGCCACCACCGGCGCGGCTTCGGGCCGCGGTGCGACGACCGGCGCGGCTTCGGGCTGCGGTGCCGCGACCGGCGCGGCCGAGGGCGGCGGTGCGACCACCGGCGCGGCCGAGGGCGGCGGGGGTGTCACCGGCAGCGGCGGCGCCGACGGCTTCCGCGGCGCGGCGCCCGGGACCGCGTCCTCGACCGTCGCCGGGCGTGAGGTCGTCGTCGTGGACACCACCCCGTGCCGTACGTCCTTCACCCAGGCCGACAGGGAGAGCGGCCGCCGGTCCGCGTCGGCCGCGGCGATGCTGAGCACCCGCTCCCGCTGCTCCTCCGGCATCCCCGCGATCTGGGGCAGCGCGCCGAGCGCGCCCACCAGCTGTTCGGGGGCGGTGGGCGGGGACTGGCCGCTGAGCAGGAAGTAGGCGATGGCGCCGAAGGCGTAGCGGTCGGTGCCCGGGGTGCGCTTGCCCCGGAAGATCTCGGGGGCCGCGTAGCCGGGGGTGAACCACACCTCGGCGGTCTCGTGGTCCGCCGTCAGTTTGCTCAGGCCGAAGTCGACGAGCGTGGCCTGGCCGTGCTCGTCGACCATGACGTTGCCCGGGGACAGGTCGCCGTGGACGACCACGCGCCCGGACGGGGTGGCCTTGCCGGAGTGCAGCCAGTCGAGGACGTCCGCGAGCTGTTCCAGGGTCCGCATCACCTCGCGCCGCTCGCCGGGTGTGGCGAGGGTGCGTTCGGCCCGCCAGTCGCGCAGGTCGAGTCCGTCGACGTGGTTCATGACGAGCACCAGGGCCCGGCCGGTGATCGTCCCGGACTCGCCGGGCCGGTGGATCGGCGGCCCCTGGAAGTGCTCGCGCACGCCGACGACACCGGGCCGGTGGACGAAGCGCAGCAGCTCGGCCTGCTCGTTCCACTTCCGGCTGATCCGCTCGAAGACCTCGGGCGTGATCGTCGTCTTCGAGTCGAGCACCTTGACGACGACCGGCTCGGTCCCGCCGGCGAGCTCGATCTCCGCGAGATAGAGCACGGCCTCGCCACCGCGCCCGATGGACCGCAGCAGCCGGTACCGGTCAGGCGTGGAGTCCGGCCCGATGTGGTGCGCTGCACCGCTCAAAGTTCCCCCCAGGCAGGCAAATTGATGAGTGGTCAGCTTGCCGCTCCTGGGGAGACGGGGTCAACCGAGACGATCACCGCGGATATGAGAGGCTCGGGTCCGCTTCATCGACCCCGGTGGAGCGGGGGAGGGGAGCGGGACATGTCGGTGGAACCCACGGATTACGTCGCTCGGCTGCGTGAGCGGGCGAGCGATCCGGGCATCGAGGAGGCGCTGCGGCGCGACCGGACGGTGCGGCGGCGCAAGATCGCCCTCGCGGCCGGCGCCGGGGTGCTGCTGCTCGGCGGCTTCGGGTTCTGGCTGACGGACGCGACGGGGGAGCGGCCGCCGTACGAGCCGTACGGGGCGCAGACGCTCGCCGAGGAGGCCTGGCCCCTGGAATGGCCGTACTCGGTCGACATGCCGTTCCGGAACTCGCCCGCGGTCGGCTGGGGGGAGGGGGCCGACGGGATCTACGTCCCCGAGCCCATGGCGGCCGGCGGGCTCACCGCGAAGGAGATCGCCGCCACGCTCGACGACGTGAAGACCCTGCTCGTCGAGAGCAACCTGTCGGAGGACGCCCTGGCCGGCGCCGAGCCCGCGGCGGCGCTCGCCCTGCTCGCTCCGCGCGGGGCCGACGAGGCCGTACGGGCGGACCTGGTCACCCGCTTCGACCCCGACGAGGTGTATCCGGACGAGAGCGGGATCCGGACGCGGGGCACGATGACCTACCGGGTCTCGCCGGCGGGCGAGTTGGCGGTGCACGTCGACTACACCTTCGTCTATCCGCTGGTGCGGGCCGAGGAAGGCCATGAGGTCGTCCCGAACGCCCCCGAGGTGGCGCGGATAGCGGTGAGGCGCCAGTTCACGGTCACGCCCAAGGGCGGGAAGCTCGTGATCGGTGCCTACGCGAGCGAGGTCGCGAACCACGACTGCTCGGCGCCGAAGGACGGCCGTCTCCACCCGCTCTTCGCCGAGGGGCGGTGGAAGGCGGGCCGGGCGGCCGAGGGGGTCCACATCTCCATGGCCGACCTGTACGACGAGAAGCGGGTCCTCCGGGCCGGGCCGGGCCACTGCGTCGTCCCGAGCGGGACCTGACCCACCGGCTGCGGCGTCCTGCCCGGCGGGACCCGGCCCACCGGCTGCGGCGTCGTGTCCACCGGAGCCTCACCCCCGCCCGGGTGTCCGGATCTTGGACGTTCACCACCGCGCCCCCGTCGGGTCTTCTCCCTGTCACCCCGTCTCACTACCGTCCCCGGCGTACCACCCAATGGCTCGAAGGCGAACCATGGGCCGTCGACTGGAGGTCGGTCTTGTCATCCGAGATGTCCCGCAGAAGGCTCCTCGCGCTGGGCGGAGGCGCCCTCGGCGTCGCCGCCGCCGGCTCCCTGCTGCCGCCGTCGCTGCAGGCCGCGATGGCCGCGGAGCCCCCGGCCGGAGGGATGTCGGCGGTCCGGCACGTGGTGATCCTGATGCAGGAGAACCGTTCCTTCGACCACTACTTCGGCACCCTCCGCGGCGTCCGCGGCTTCGGCGACCGCAATGCCGTCGAGCTGCCCTCCGGCAGGCCGGTGTTCGAGCAGCCCGCCGCGCTCGGCCGGACCGTGCTGCCCTTCCCGATCCGCGGCGCCGCCGAGACCCAGAAGAAGGACCTCCAGTACATCGGGGCCCTCGACCACTCCTGGAGCGGCGGCGCCAAGGCCTGGCACGACGGCTGGATGGACGGCTGGGTCTCGGCCAAGACCGCCGCCACCATGGCGTACTACGACCGCCGGGACATCCCCCTGCACTACGAGCTCGCCGACACCTTCACCGTCTGCGACGCCTACCACTCGTCCGTCCACACCTCGACGAGCCCCAACCGCAACCACCTCTGGTCCGGCTGGACCGGCTTCGAGGCCGACGGCAGCCGCGCCGTCACCAACGCGGCCTACGACGAGGGCACCCACCCCGGCTACGGCTGGTCCACCTACGCCGAGCGGCTCGAAGCCGCCGGGCGCAGCTGGAAGACGTACACCGAGTGGGAGAACTTCACCGACAACAACATCGAGTTCTTCACCAGCTTCAAGAAGATCGCCCGCAAGGCCCTCGCCGGCACCGGCGGCCACACCTTCATGGAGTCCTTCTACGCCGCCGTCCGCGACACCGAGGACCTCACGGAGCGGGCCAGGCTGCTCGGCCTCCTGGAGGAGGGCGTCGCCGGACTCACCGCCGCCGAGCGCTCCCTCTTCGAGCGCGGTCTGCGCCGCGTCGAGAGCGGCACCCTCGCCGACGCCTTCCGCGCCGACGTCGCCGCGGGCACCCTCCCCGAGGTCTCCTACCTGGTGCCCTCCGCGATCGACTCCGAGCACCCCGGCTCCTCCTCGCCGATCGCCTCCGCGACCCTCGTCTACAAGGTGCTCGACGCGCTCGGCGCCCATCCGGACGTCTGGCGCCACACCGTCGTCCTGATCAACTACGACGAGAACGACGGCTTCTTCGACCACGTGCCGCCGCCGGTGCCGCCCGCCGACAACACGGACGAGCGCTGGAAGGGTCAGCCGACCGGCCTCGGCATCCGCGTCCCGCTGCTCGTCGTCTCGCCCTGGTCGGTCGGCGGCTACGTCTGCTCCGAGACCTTCGACCACACCTCCGTGATCCGCTTCCTGGAGAAGCTGACCGGCGTCGACGAGCCCCACATCACCCCCTGGCGGCGGGCCGTCACCGGAGACCTCACCTCCGCCTTCGACTTCCACCGGACCCGCAGGCAGCCGCCCGTCGAGCAGCCCGGCCCGGTCCCGCCCTTCACCGGCCGCTGGCGGCCGCAGCCGCCGGCCGTGCAGCGGATGCCCGAGCAGGAGCCCGGCGTCCGCCCCGCCCGCCCGCTGCCGTACCAGCCGGACGCCCACGCCACCACCGGCGCCGGTGCCGTGACCGTCGCGCTCGGGAACAAGGGGAAGGCGAGCGCGCACTTCGCCCTCTACCCGTACGCGGGCGAGTTCGCCGTCCCGCAGCACCAGGACGTCAGGGGGACGGGGGAGTGGACCGTCCCCGTTCCGGGTGATCGTTACCGCTTCACGATCACCGGTCCCAACGGCTTCCGCCGCGAGTTCGAGGGCCCCGCGACCGGTGGCGCCGAGCTGGCCTCCCGTATCGACCACCACGACCGTGACCTGCACCTCACCGTGCGGAACACCGGCCGGACGCCGGTCACCTTCACCGTCGCGCCGCTCGGGTACGTCGACGAGGACGACCTCGCCGACTGGACCCGCGCCGTCACCGTGAAGCCCGGCAGGACCCGTACCGTCGTGCACTCGGCCGCCGACGCGCACGGCTGGTACGACATCGAGGTGACCGCGCCCGGTGGCTTCCGCCGCCGCCTCATGGGTCACATCGAGAACGGGCGACCCAGCGTCTCCGGATGATCGCGAGGCGGGTGCGGGGGCGAGCGGGACCTCGGTTCCTTAACCTCCGCACACGCCTGTGAGCATCGACACGAAAGGGACAAACGATCACGTTTGGCTGCCACAGTGGCCCCACGTAGGTCATGCGTTCTTTTCGGGCGTTCTCCCGTGAAAGATCCACGAACCACCCAGGGAGCACGTCCTTTGGCCGCCATCGCACGGTGGTGCATCAGGCACCGCCTCGTCGCCGTACTGCTCTGGCTCGTCGCCCTCGGCGGTGTCGGCACCGCCGCCGTCGTCGCGGGCAGCGCGTACTCCAACGACTACGAGGTCCCCGGCACCGAGTCCGGCCGTGCCACCGCCCTCCTCGACCAGGGCTTCCACGGCCTCGGCGGGGACAGCGACACCATCGTCTGGCACAGCGACCGGGGCAGCGTCCGCGCCGACGCCGTCGAGCAGCGGATGACCGCGATGCTTGACGAGGTCGCCGGCCTGCCCGGCATCGCCGCCGTCACCTCCCCCTACGGGGACACCCGGGGCCAGGTCAGCGAGGACGGGCACACCGCCTACGCCACCGTCACCTTCGACGAGCAGTCCGACGACATCCCGCACGAGCAGGCCCGCGCGCTGGTGGACACCGCGAAGGCGGCGGCCGACGAGGCCGACGGACTCTCCGTCGAGCTGGGCGGCAGCGCCGTCGCCCTCACCGAGGCCCCCGGCGGGCACATCGCGGAGGTCGTCGGCGTCGCCGTCGCGGCCGCCGTCCTCTTCCTCGCCTTCGGCTCCCTCGCCGCCTCCGCGCTCCCCATCGCGACCGCGCTCGTCAGCGTCGGCATCGCCTACTCGGGGATCGTGCTCCTCGGGCACCTGATGACCGTCGCCGACTTCGCCCCGATGCTCGGCATGCTGGTGGGCCTGGGCGTCGGCATCGACTACGCCCTCTTCATCGTCACCCGGCACCGCAGAGGCCTGAAACGCGGGCTCTCCGTCGCGGGGGCCGCCGAGACCGCCGTCGCCACCACCGGCCGCGCGGTGGTCTTCGCGGGGGCCACCGTCTGCATCGCCCTCCTCGGCATGCTGATCCTGCGGCTCAGCTTCCTCAACGGCGTCGCCATCGCCGCCTCCCTCACCGTGGTGCTCACGGTCGCCGCCTCCGTCACCCTCCTGCCGTCCCTGCTCTCCCTCATCGGCATGCGGGCGCTGTCCCGGCGCGAACGCCGGGCGCTCGCCGAGCACGGGCCGCAGCCCGAGCTGCCCACCGGCTTCGCCGCCCGCTGGTCGGCCTTCGTCGAGCGGCACCCCAAGCTCCTCGGCGCCGTCGCCGCCGTCGTCATGGGCGTCCTCGCGCTGCCGACGCTCTCGCTCCACCTCGGCACCTCCGACCAGGGCAACAACCCGGCCACCGCGACCACGCGGAAGGCGTACGACCTGCTCGCCGAGGGCTTCGGCCCCGGCGTCAACGGCCCGCTCACCCTGGTCGCCGGGCTCGACGGCGCCGACGACCGGCTCGCCCTGGAACGGCTGCCGGCCGCGCTCTCGGCCACCCACGGGGTCGCGTCCGTCTCCCCGGTCACCTACAACAGCTCGGGCGACACCGCCGTCCTCACCGTCGTCCCCGAGTCCGCGCCGCAGTCCAAGGCCACCAGCGAGCTCGTCGACCGGCTCCGCCAGGACGTCCTGCCGCAGGCCGAGGACGGCACCTCCCTGGAGGTGCACGTCGGCGGTGTCACCGCCTCGTACGACGACTTCGCCGAGATCATCATCGGCAAGCTGCCGCTCTTCGTCGGCGTCGTGATCGCCCTGGGCTGTCTGCTGCTCCTGCTGGCCTTCCGCTCGATCGGCATCCCGCTCAAGGCCGCCGCCATGAACGTCGCGGCCGTCGCCGCCGCCTTCGGCATCGTCGTGGCGATCTTCCAGTGGGGCTGGGGGAGCGAACTGCTCGGGCTCGGCAGCGCGGGACCGATCGAACCCTTCCTCCCGGTGATCATGGTCTCCGTCCTCTTCGGGCTCTCCATGGACTACCAGGTCTTCCTGGTCAGCCGGATGTACGAGGAGTGGCTGGAGACCGGGGACAACCGGCGGGCGGTACGGGTCGGCCTGGCCGAGACCAGCCGGGTGATCAACTCCGCGGCCGTGATCATGATCTCGGTCTTCCTCGCCTTCGTGCTCTCCGGCGACCGGGTGATCGCCATGTTCGGCATCGCGCTCGCCGCGGCCGTCGCCCTCGACGCCTTCGTCCTGCGGACCCTCCTCGTGCCAGCCCTGATGCATCTGCTCGGCGGGGCGAACTGGTGGCTGCCCCGGTGGCTGGACCGTCTGCTGCCCCGGATCAGCATCGAGCCGCCCGAGTGCCGGGAGGCGGCCGAGGCGCGTGGGAAAATACCGGCACAGCGTGTGACGGTGCAGGCCGTGGAGGAGAGGAACGAGGATGTTCGCGATATCGCTGGGTGACGACGGTGCCGAGCTGAGGCCCCTGGAGCCCTTCCACGCCGAGGAGTTCCTCGCGCACATGGACCGGGGCCGGGAGTTCGTCGGGCAGCACATCGGCCTGCCGGACGTCGTCGCGGACCTGGACTCCGCGGGCGCCTACCTCCGCTCGTACGCCGAGAAGGCCGCGAGCGACACCGGCCGCCTCTACGGCATCTGGACCGACGGCACCCTCGTCGGCGGCGTCCTCTTCCGCACCTTCGACGCGGCATACGGGACGGCCGAGGCGGGCTGCTGGCTGGAGCCCTCCGCCGCCGGGAAGGGGCTGATCACCCGGGCCTGCCGGGTCATCATCGACTGGGCGGTCGAGGAGCGCGGCATCCACCGCGTCGAGTGGTACGCCTCCACGAAGAACGAGGCCAGCGTCGCCGTCGCCCGCCGCCTCGGGATGACCAGGGAGGGCGTCCTGCGGGAGAACTACCCGTACCGGGGCGTTCGCTCCGACACGGAGATCTGGGCGGTCCTCGCCCCCGAGTGGCGCGCGGCGAAGGCCGCCCGGGCGTCTTAAGACGCCTCTCATGTGGGCCGCCTAGCGTGCGCCGCATGGACACGAAGACGACGACCGAGAAGAAGACCGGCGAGAGCGCGGACGGCGCGGAGGGCGTGGAGCGGGCGGAGACCGCGAAGACCGCCGCGATCGGCCCCGTCGAGGACACCACCCCGGACCTCCTCGACAAGGGCGACAAGGGTGATGAGGACGGCGACGGCGCCGCGGCCGAGGGCGGCGACGGGTTCGACGGGGACGACGAGCTCGACGAGGAGCTGTCCTCCGGGACCGCCACCGCCTCCACCGGAATCGGTGGCGCCGCCGCGGCCGTGGTCTCCGCCGCCCTCGGTGTCGTCGCCCTCACCGGCACCTGGACCGGCAAGGTCGTCTCCGAGCGCGAGACGCTCGTCGGCCAGATCAAGACCTCCGGCACCGGCACCCCGGCCCAGCAGATCTCCGAGATCTACGGCGACGCCTGGCACAGCACCGCCCTGGTGAACGGCGTCTTCGCCTTCGTCGCCCTCTTCGTCGCCGTCCTCGTGCTCATCCTCCCCGGGCGCCCCGCCTGGGTCCGCTCGGTCGCCGTCGCGGGCGCCGTCCTCGGCGGCCTCGGCCTGCTCCTCTCGGCCGGTACCTACTTCGACCTCTTCATGAGCCTGCCCACCGCCGGATCCTGAGACGCCTAAGGCCCCCCTGAGGTCCGTCTAAGGCCCCCCGTACCCCGAACATGCGGCACACGCCCGATGTGGCGGCACCCCCTGGGAAACGAGAGTAGAGGCATCGCAAGGAGCGATACCGAAACCGAGAGACCCAGGGGAGAACCCGATGTTCGAGTACGAGATCCAGCGCATGAACCACGCCGAGCTCATCCGCCGCGCCGCCGCCGAGCGGCTCGGCCACGAGGCCGCCGCGGCCGTCGGCGCCGGCCGGGGGCTGCGCCGCTTCGGCCGCCGCCATGGGGGCCATGACACGGAGGGGCGGGTGAGCGAGAGCGGCCGCGGCCGTTTCGTCCGGGCCGCGTGACCCCCGTATGCGCGACGGAACGGATGCCTGTGCGATGCTCGGCGCCGTGGAGACCAGGTCAGTCAGCCCCGTCTTCGTCGGCCGCGCCGGCGAACTCACCGCCCTCACCGAGGCGCTCTCCCGCGCGACCGCGGGAGAGCCCCAGGCCCTGCTCATCGGCGGCGAGGCGGGGGTCGGCAAGACCCGGCTGATCGAGGAGTTCCTCGACACCGCCTGTGACCGGGGCGCCGTCATCGGCCTCGGCGGCTGCGTCGAACTCGGCGCCGACGGGCTGCCGTTCGCCCCGTTCTCCACCGCGCTGCGCTCACTGCACCGCAGGCTCCCCGGCGAACTCGTCGCCGCCGCCGACGGCCAGCAGGGCGAACTCGCCCGTCTGCTGCCCGAGCTGGGCGACCCCGGAAGTCACGAGACCTCCGACGAGGACTCCACCGCCCGGCTCTTCGAACTGACCGTACGGCTCCTGGAGCGGCTCGCCGCCGACCGTACGGTCGTGCTCGTCCTGGAGGACCTGCACTGGGCCGACGCCTCCACCCGGCACCTCCTCACCTACCTCCTGCGCACCCTGCGCCGCGGCCGGATCGTGGTCGTCGCCAGCTACCGCGCCGACGACATCCACCGCCGCCACCCACTGCGCCCCCTCCTCGCCGAACTCGACCGGCTCCGCACCATCCGCCGCATCGAACTCGCCCGCTTCACCCGCACCGAGGTGCACCGCCAGCTCACCGGCATCCTCGCCGCCGAACCCGACCCCGGACTCGTCGAAGAGGTCTTCGAACGCTCCGACGGCAACGCCTTCTTCGTCGAGGAACTCGTCGTCTCCCACGAGGCCGGCTGCGCCCCCGGCCAGCTCAGCGACTCCCTGCGCGACCTCCTGCTCGTCCGGGTCGAGACGCTCCCCGAGGACGCCCAGCGGGTCGCCAGGATCGTCGCCGAGGGCGGCTCCACCGTCGAGTACGGGCTGCTCGCCGCCGTCGCCCGGCTCGCCGAGGACGAACTCATCGAGGCGCTCCGGGCCGCCGTCGGCGCCAACCTCCTGCTCGCCGTCCCCGACGGCGACGGCTACCGCTTCCGTCACTCCCTGGTCCGCGAGGCCGTCAGCGACGACCTGCTGCCCGGCGAACGCTCCCGCCTCAACCGGCGCTACGCCGAAGCCCTGGAGGCCGACCCCACGCTGGTCCGCGCCGAGGAACGCGCCACTCGGCTGGCCACGTACTGGTACCACGCGCACGACTCCTCCAAGGCCCTCCCCGCCGTCCTCGGCGCCGCCGTCGCCACCCGCAAGCGCCACGCCTACGCCGAGCAGCTCCGGCTCCTCGAACGCGCCATGGAACTCTGGGACGAGGCCCCCGAGGAGATCCGCCGGGCGCTCCGGCCCATGGACTACGCCGAGGCCTACCCGCCCTGCGGCTGCGACCCCGAGACCACCCCGCTCAGCTACCTCGACCTGCTCGCCGAGGCCGCCGTCGCCGCCCGCCTCAGCGGCGACCGCGAACGCGCGCTGAAGATCGGCAGGACGGCCCTGCGCCTCCTGGAGGGCGCCGAGGAGAACGACCCCCTGCGCGCCGCCTGGTTCTGGACCGAGAAGGCCCGCCTCCAGTCCAACCTCGGCCGGGGCGACGGCTGGGAGGAGATCGCCCGCGCCCAGGAACTCGTCAAGGGCCTCCCGCCGTCCGCCGTCCACGCCGTCGTCCTCGTCGGCGCCGCCGGCTGGGGCATGCTCCGCAACCCCGGCCCCGAGGCCCTCACCGCCGCCGAACGCGCCGTCGAGTACGCCCGGCACGTCAAGGCCGAGTCCATCGAACTCAACGCCCGCCTCACCCTCGGCACCCTCATGGTCTCCGCGGGGGACGTCGAGGCCGGGCTCGCCGAGATGCACGCGGTACGGGAACGGACCACGGCCCTCGGCCAGTTCACCGAGACCGCCCGCGCCCACATCAACATCTCCTCCGCCCTGGAGTCCCTCGGCCGCTCCCAGGAGGCCGTCGAACTCGCCGACACCGGCATCCGCGTCGCCCGCTCCTACGGCCTCGTCGACAGCATCGGCTGGATCGAGGCCAACCGGGCCGAGTCCCTCTTCTCCCTCGGCCGCTGGGAGGAGACCGGGGAGGTCGCCGGCCGGGTGCTCCGCTCGGCGACCAGCACCAAGCCGCGCGGTTCGGCCTCCCTCCGGCTCGCCCAGCTCGCCGCAGCCCGGGGCGAACTCGACGCGGCCCGCGGCCATCTCGCCGAGGCCAGGGCCGTCTACGGCACCCGTGACCCCATCCCGCAGTACACCCTGCCCATGGCGCAGATCGAGGTGGCCGTCGCGGCCGCCGAGGGGCGCGTCACGGACGTCCGGGCCCTGCTCGCCGCCGCCGAACAGGCCGGCTTCCCGCCCGGCACCCACCGGTACGGCTGGCCGCTCGTCCTGTCCGCCGTCACCGCCGAGGCCGACAGCCGGGGGCTGCCCGCCGCCGACGAGGGCCGTACGGAGGCGCTCGACGCGATACGGCGCTGCGTCCGGGGCCTCGCCACCCCGGCGCCCGTCTGGGCCGCCCACGCCCGGCAGGTCTCCGAGGAGCTGGCCCGCGCCGAGGGCCGTGAGTCCGCCGCCCGCCGGGCCGAGACCGTCGCCGCCTACGAGCCCCTCGGCCGCCCCGCCGAGCTGGCCCGCGCCCGCCACCGCCTCGCCGACGCCCTGCTCGTCGAGGGCGGCCACCGCGAGGAGGCCGCCGCACTGCTCCGCGAGGCCCACACCGCCGCCTCCCGGCTCGGCGCCCGTCCGCTCCGCGAGGACGTGGAACTCCTCGCGGCCCGCGCCCGGCTCTCGCTCACCCCGGAGAAGCAGCCGGCCGCCACCGCCGCCCCCGGCGAGGACGGCTTCGGTCTGACCCCCCGCGAGCAGGGCGTCCTGCGCCTGGTCGCGGCCGGCCGCACCAACCGGCAGATCGCCGAGGAACTGTTCATCTCACCGAAGACGGCCAGCGTCCACGTCTCCAACATCCTCGCCAAACTGGGCGTGGCCGGCCGGGGCGAAGCAGCCGCCCTGGCCCACCGCCTCCACCTCCTGGACGCGACACTCTGACGGGCGGGCGGCGGGCCCGCCGGACTCAGCGCCCGCCGTCCTCCGCCGGTGCGGAGGGCGACCCGTCCCCGGGCTCCTCGACGGGTCCGTCCGCCGCGGCCTCGTCGTCGGGTCCGTCCGCCGCGGCCTCCTCCGCCGTCGTCCCGTCCGCCGTCGTCCCGTCCGCCGGGACCGGGCGGGCGGTCCGTATCGTCACCCGGCCCGAGCGCAGGTCTATCGGCCCGCGGGACGGGTCGGCGTCCCCCGGGTCCTCCCTGGTCAGGGCCTGCCTGCGCAGTTCCTCCTCGGTGTGCCTGCGTCCCGGCGCGAAGAACTCGTCCAGTCCACCGAACACGGTCACCGCCTCCTTCAGCTCACCTCCAGCTTCAGGATCCGGTCGTCGGCCGGCCCCGGGGTCCCCCGGGTGTCGGTCTCGCTCGTCACCAGCCGGAGTTGCCCGCCGTCCCCCGCGAGGACCGTGCGCAGGCGCCCGTACTCCTGGGTGAGGAACGCTTCGGGGGGCCCCGAGCGTTCCGCGCCGGAGAGCGGGACCCGCCACAGCCGCTCGCCCCTGAGCGCGGCCAGCCAGATCGCACCCCGCGCGTACGCGATGCCGCTGGGCGAGGCCTCCGAGGTCGGCCACTCGGCCACCGGGTCCACGAACCCCGCGCGCCCGGCCCGTCCCTCGACCTCGGGCCAGCCGTAGTTCCTCCCGGGCAGCACCAGATTCAGCTCGTCCCAGGTGTTCTGGCCGAACTCGGACGCCCAGAGCCGCCCGTCCGGGTCCCAGGCGAGCCCCTGCACGTTCCGATGGCCGTACGAGTAGACCGTCGACCCGGGGAAGGGATTGCCCGGCGCCGGCCGGCCCTCGGGCGTCATCCGAAGGATCTTCCCGCCGAGCGAGCCGCGGTCCTGGGCCAGACCGGTCCGGCCGGTCTCGCCGGTCCCCGCGTACAGCATGCCGTCGGGCCCGAAGGCGATCCGCCCGCCGTTGTGGACGGTCCCCTTGGGGATGCCGGTCAGCACCGGCTCGGGAGCCCCGAGACGGTCCCCCTCCCCGCCCCCGTACCGCATGCGGACGATGCGGTTGTCGGACTCGGCCGTGAGGTACGCGTACACCCGACCGTCCCGTACGGCGATCCCGAGCAGTCCGCCCTCACCGCCCGGTACGACCCCGGGCACCTCGCCGAGCGAGGTCTTCGCCCCGGTCCGCCCGTCGACCCGGGTGATCGTCCGCTCGTCCCGCGAGGACACCAGCAGATCGCCGTCCGGGAGCTCCGCGAGCCCCCAGGGCGACTTCAGGCCCTCGGTGAGGGTCCCCGTCACCGTCACCCGGGCGCCCGGGGCCGCGGAGCCGCCGGACGGGGGAGCGGAGGTCCGCGCGGACGCCGGGGCCGACGACGGCGGAGCCGTACCGGACCGGTCCCCGGTGTCCCCGGAGGAGCAGCCCGCGACCAGCACGAGCACGGCGGCGCCCCAGAGGGCCTTCACCACAGCAGGACGGCCCATGGCACGGTCCCCTTCGACGAGTCGAGCGGTATCCCTTCCCTCCTGAATACACCGCCCGTGCCGATCGGGTTCCCGTCCGTGCGCGAACCGGGCGAAGCCCGTCAGTCCCAGGACCCCCGGGGCCCCGGAAGCGCCGCGATCTCCGTCAGGTCCTCCGGGGTCAGCCGGAGCTCCGCGGCCCCGGCGTTCTCCACCGCCCAGCGCTCCCGCTTCGCCCCCGGCACCGGGACCACGTGGCGGCCCCGGGCCAGTACCCACGCGAGGGCCACCTGGGCCGGGGTGACCCGGTCGCCGTGGCGGGCGGCCACCCGGCGCAGGCCCGCCACGAGCGGCTGGTTCGCCGCCATCATCTCGGCGGTGAACCGGGGGTGCCTGGCCCGCGGATCGTCCGGTTCGAAGCCGCCGCCCGGCGTCAGCGTCCCGGTGAGGAAACCGTTCCCCAGGGGCATCGCGGCCAGGAAGCCCACACCGCGCGCCACGCACCAGGGCAGCAACCGCACCAGCGCCTCCTGCGACCACACCGAAAGCTCCGCCTCCACCGCCGCGACGGGGAAGACCTGCTGGATCCGCTCCAGTTGGCGGATCGTTCCCTCGTACCCGTCACGGCTGACGCCCGTGGCGCCCCGGCGGGCCGATCGGGTGCCGACGGCGCACAGCCCGAGCGCCCGCACCTTGCCCGCCGAGACCAGGTCGGCCATCGCGCCCCAGGTCTCCTCGACCGGCACCTCGGGGTCGGCGCGGTGCAGCTGGTAGAGGTCGATCACATCGGTCTGGAGCCGGCGGAGGGAGGCGTCACAGGCCCGACGCACGTACCCCGGCCTGCCGGTGGCGACCACGTGCCGCCGCTCGCCACCGTCGCCGACGAGCAGTCCGCCCTTCGTCGAGACGAAGGCCTCCGCCCGCCGCTCCTTCAACACCCGCCCCACCAACAGCTCGTTGGTGAACGGTCCGTACATGTCGGCGGTGTCGAGCAGGCTCACCCCGGCGTCGAGCGCCGCGTGCACGGTCCGCAGCGAGCGGTCCCCCCGCTGTTCCGAACGGCTGTACGCCCAACTCATCGGCATGCACCCCAGGCCGATCGCACCCACGTCGAGCGCCGTCGCCCCGATAGTCCTGCGCTCCACCTGCCGGTACCCCTCCCTGTGCCGTCCCCCAAAGTAACCAATGGCGGCCGGGATTCTTCGCATAGCCTCCCGGTCATGAGATTCGAAGACACGACCGCTGACGTGTGGCTTCCGATTCCGGCGGCGGAGATCGAGGGACTTCCCGACCCGGGGGAGTCGGGCCTGAACTACCGCTTCTGGGACGGCGGGCCGGAGTTCCCGGCCGATCCGGCGCGCTGCGCCTTCTATGTCGTCCCGTACATGAAGGGCTCCGAGATCGCCGTCCGGCCGCTGGCCGCGATGACCTCCGTCCGGGCCGTGCAGACCCTTTCCGCCGGCATCGACCACGTCACCCCCGGCATCCCCGCGCTGCCGCCGGGCGTCGCCCTCTGCAACGCCAAGGGCGTCCACGAGGCCAGCACCGCCGAACTCACCCTCGCGCTGATCCTGGCCTCGCTGCGCGGCATCCCCGGCTTCGTCCGCGGCCAGGACGCCGAGGAGTGGCGGGCCGGCTTCTACCCGGCCCTCGCCGACAAGTCGGTCCTGATCGTCGGGTACGGATCGATCGGCGCCGCCATCGAGGACCGGCTCGCACCCTTCGAGTGCGCGCGGGTGGCGCGCGTCGCACGCTCCGCGCGCACCACAGCGCGCGGCCCGGTCCACCCCCTGGGTGAACTGCCCGCGCTGCTCCCCGAGGCGGACGTGGTCGTCCTCTCCACCCCGCTCACGCCCTCGACCAGGCATCTCGTCGATGCCGGCTTCCTGGCGCGGATGAAGGACGGCGCGCTCCTCGTGAACGTCGCCCGGGGCCCGGTCGTGGACACCGCCGCGCTGCTCAAGGAGGTGGAGAGCGGCCGGATCACGGCGGCCCTCGATGTCACCGACCCGGAACCGCTGCCGTCCGGGCACCCGTTGTGGCACGCTCCGGGTGTCCTGATCAGTCCCCATGTGGGAGGTTCCACCTCGGCCTTCATGCCGAGGGCGAAGCGGCTGATCGCGGGACAGCTGCGGCGGTTCGCGGCGGGCGAGGACCTGGCCAACGTCCTCCTCACCACCGGCTGAACCGCGCCCGCCGACGGGAGCGGGGCGGCCGGGGGTGCGGCCCCGGCCCGGCCGCGCGGGGCCGGTCGGGTGGTTCGCGCCCCCGACACGCGCCGCGTACGAGCTCCTGACCGTCACGGAGAGTACTGCGACCCTGTCCCTGAGTGACGGTCCTGGTGTATCGTCCCGGAGCGGGGGACTGCGTCGAGTACGGGCTGACGCTGGGGAGCGAAGTGACGGGTCATCAGATTCCGAGGGGGGCGACAGGTGAAGCACGGCCGGAGGACCGACGATCCGACGCGGCGACGCCGCCGTCGGCGAGCCTTCCGCGCGTCACCGAAGCCCTCTCACGGTCCGTGCCGGACCAGGCCGCGCCCCACCGCGCGCCCCGCACCGCCGGGCCACCGGCCACCACGACCGGCGGCGCGCCACCGCGCACCGGGCCCGGCACGGGCGACGGAGGCCGCGGCGCCGAACCGCCCGGCCGTCCCGACGGCACCGCGCCGCCCGTCCGGCACCCCGCCGCATCCCACCGCGCCTGCGAGGCGTGCGGGCCCGCCGCTCCGGGGACGGAGGTCCCGGCCGTACGGAACCTCGCAGGCCCCGACGGCTGCGACGGCCCCCACGACTGCGACGGCCACGCCCCCGGGAGCCCCGGCGAGCCCCCGGCGCGCCCGCACGACCGGGCCGGGTGCGGCGGTGCGACACCGGAGGAACCGGTGAGCGCCCCCGGGGCGGTCCTCACGCGTCCCTCCCTCGGCACCGGCGGGGGCGCGACGGGGGGCGGCACCGGCCACCCGGACCCCGGGGGTCCCGGCCTCGGCGGAGCCCTCGCCCAGATCGTCCTGGGACTGATCTGCGCCGGCTACACCACGGGGGCCTCGCTCGGCTGGGGCTCACCGGAACTCGCCCTGGTCATGGGTGATTTCGGGCTCAGCGCCGCCGCGCTCACCGCCGCGGTCTCCTGCTTCCTCTACGCCCGGGCCCACCGCGGCAGCGACCGCCCGGCCTGGCTGCTCTTCGCCTTCTCCTCGTTCATGGCCGCCGCGGGCAACGGCGTCTGGGGCTGGTACGAGGTCGTGCTGCGCACGGAGGTGCCGGACTCCTCCGTCGCCGACCTCTTCTTCTTACTCTTCGCCCCGCCCGCCATCGTCGGCCTGCTCGTCCTGGCCAAGAAGCCCGTCACCCGGGCCGGCTGGGTCTGCCTGGCGCTCGACGCCTGGCTCATCGGCGGCTCGCTCCTGACGATCTCCTGGAGCCTGGCGCTCGCCCGCACGGCCCGCTTCGAGAACGAACCGGTCGCGCAGGCCGCGCTGTCACTCGCCTACCCGCTGCTCGACATCGTCCTCGTGAGCATGGTGCTCGTCCTGCACTTCCGGCGCTCGCAGGTGAACCGCTCGGCGACGAACACCGCCATCGCCGCACTCGCCCTGACCGTCCTGTGCGACGCCCTGTTCACCTCGCCGCTGCTCCGCGAGCACTACGCCTCCGGCCAGCTGCTCGACGCCGGCTGGTTCGCGGGCTCCCTGCTGCTCGCGTACGCGCCCTGGGGCGTACGGCGACTCCCGGACACCGCGCACACCGCGCGCGGGCCCTGGCTGCACAGCCGCCCGGTCGCCGGTTCGCTCGCCGCCCTCACCCCGTACCTCGCCGCCGCCGTCTGCACCCTCGGCATCCTCTACAACGTGGTCGAGGGCCGCAGGGTCGACCGCTTCGTCGTCCTCACCGGCTGCACCGTCGCCCTCGCCCTCGTCGTACGGCAGGGCATCATGCTCCTCGACAACATCGCCCTCACCCACGAACTGGCCCAGAAGGAGAACCACTTCAGGTCGCTCGTGCAGGGCTCCAGCGACGTCATCATGATCGCCGCGCCCACCGGGATACTCCGCTACGTCAGCCCGGCCGCCGCCGGTGTGTACGGGCGCGAGGCCGACGAGCTGATCGGCTCCGAGCTGGCCTCGCTCATCCACCCCGAGGACCTCGGCGCCGTCGTCCACGAGGTGCGCCGCTTCCTGGCCGTCTCGCCCGCCGCGGAGCCCACCACCCGCATCGAGTGCCGCTTCCGCTCGGGCCGCGGGGACTGGCTCAACGTCGAGTCCACGGTCAACCGGCACCAGGGCGGCCTGATCTTCAACAGCCGGGACGTCACCGAACGCGTCCGGCTCCAGGCCCAGTTGCAGCACAACGCCGAGCACGACCCGCTCACCGACCTGCCCAACCGCGCCCTGTTCACCCGGCGGGTCCGGCAGGCGCTCGGCGGCCGCCGGGCCTCCGACCAGGGCACCGCCGTGCTCTTCATCGACCTCGACGGCTTCAAGGGCGTCAACGACCGTCTCGGCCACCAGGCGGGCGACGACCTGCTCGTCCAGGCCGCCCGCCGCCTCCACGACTCCGTGCGCGCCGGGGACACCGCCGCGCGGCTCGGCGGCGACGAGTTCGCCGCTCTCATCCTCGGCGACGGCGGCCGCGAGCGGGCCGCCCGCGAGAGCCAGGTCCAGGAGATCGCCGACCGGCTCCGGCTCACGCTCTCCCGGCCCTACCGCGTCGACGGCGGCACCGAGGTGCGGGTCGCCGCCTCCATCGGCGTCGCCTTCGCCGAGCCCGGCATGGAGGCCGGCGACCTCCTGCGCAACGCCGACCTCGCCATGTACCGGGCCAAGGCCGCGGGCAAGGACCGCGTCGAGCTCTACGCGCCCCAGATGCAGGCCGAGGTCGTCCGCCGGACGGAACTGGCCGCCCGGCTGCGCACCGCGCTCCACGACGGCGAGTTCGCCCTGCTCCACCAGCCCGTCGTCGACCTCACCACCGGCCGGATCTCCGCCGTCAGCGCCCAGGCGCGCTGGCGCTCCACCCAGGGCATCCTCTTCACCCCCGCCGAGTTCCTCCGGGTCACCGACGACGGCGAGCGCACCGCCGAGCTCGGGCGCTGGCTCCTCGAAGAGGCCGTGGAGCAGGCCGCCGAGCGGGCGGGGATCGGCCACCGGGCGCCCGTGTGCATCCGGCTCTCGGCCCGGCGGCTCCTGGACCGCTCGCTGCCGCTCGGCTCGGTCGAGTCCCTGCTCACCCGGCACGGGCTGCCGTCCGGCTCGCTGATCGTCGAGCTGGCCGACAACGACCCCCGGATCTCCCTGGACGACCTGGAACAGCGGCTGGTGGCCCTGCGCCGCCTCGGGGTCCGGATCTCGCTCGACGGATTCGGCAGCGGACACATGGCGATCAACGCCCTGCGGCGGCTCCCCGTCGACATACTGAAGCTGGACCGGGGACTCGTCGAGGGCGTGGTCGAGTCGACCCGGCTCCGCAAGATCACCCGCGGGGTGCTCCGTATCGCCGGGGAACTCGGCCTGCAGACCGTCGCCGAGGGCGTCGACGTACCGGAGCAGGTCGTCGCTTTGCGGGCGATGGGATGCAGCCATGCCCAGGGCATGGCCTTCTCGGGCCCGCTCGACGAGTACCGGCTGCGCAGGGCCCTGGTGCGGGACGAGTACCCGCTGCCCGGAGCGGTCCCGGTGCGGGCCGGAATCCGTCCCCCGTTCGGCTCACATACTGAGACGCCCGTCCCACCCACTTGACAGTGGTGAGGGCTGGGAGGGAGGGTCAGTGCCATGCGCACCCGAATTCTCGTACTTGGAAAGCGCGTCGGCTGAAGCAGGGCCACCGTAGGCCCGGCTTAGAACGCACCCGACGCGCTCCCCTCGCTTGCCTCCCGGCACGAGGGGTTTTTTGTTGCACCGGCTCACCCCGAAGTCGCAGCAAAACCCCGCAAAACACCTCTCAAAAACCCTCTGCTTCGAGAAGAGATGCTGATGACCGACCAGGCCACCGGGCACCATCCGCAGCCGCGGCCCCGTAGCGGCGCTCAGGCCGCCCCCGCCGTCGAGCACGTCACGGGCGCGCAGTCCCTCATCCGCTCTCTCGAAGAGGTGGGCGCGGACACCATCTTCGGTCTCCCCGGTGGCTGCATCCTCCCGGCGTACGACCCGCTGATGGACTCGAAGAAGGTGCGCCACATCCTGGTCCGGCACGAGCAGGGCGCGGGCCACGCGGCCACCGGCTACGCCCAGGCCACCGGCAAGGTCGGCGTCTGCATGGTGACCAGCGGTCCCGGTGCGACCAACCTCGTCACCCCGATCGCCGACGCGCACATGGACTCGGTCCCGCTCGTCGCGATCACCGGCCAGGTCGCCTCCAAGGCGATCGGCACGGACGCCTTCCAGGAGGCGGACATCTGCGGCATCACGATGCCGATCACCAAGCACAACTTCCTGGTCACCAAGGCCGACGACATCCCGCGGACGATCGCCGAGGCCTTCCACATCGCCTCCACCGGCCGTCCCGGCCCGGTCCTGGTCGACATCGCCAAGGACGCCCTCCAGGCGAAGACCACCTTCAGCTGGCCGCCGCAGACCGACCTGCCCGGCTACCGCCCGGTGACCAAGCCGCACGCCAAGCAGATCCGCGAGGCCGCCAAGCTGATCAGCGCGGCCAAGCGCCCGGTCCTGTACGTCGGCGGCGGTGTCATCAAGGCCGGCGCGACCGCCGAGCTGAAGATCCTTGCCGAGCTGACCGGCGCCCCGGTCACCACCACCCTGATGGCCCTGGGCTCCTTCCCCGACAGCCACCCGCTGCACGTGGGCATGCCCGGCATGCACGGTGCGGTCACCGCCGTCACCGCGCTGCAGAAGGCCGACCTGATCGTCGCCCTGGGCGCCCGCTTCGACGACCGCGTCACCGGCAAGCTCGACAGCTTCGCCCCCTACGCCAAGATCGTCCACGCGGACATCGACCCGGCCGAGATCGGCAAGAACCGCGCCGCCGACGTCCCGATCGTCGGTGACGCCCGCGAGGTCATCGCCGACCTGGTCCAGGCCGTCCAGGCCGAGCACAGCGAGGGCAACAAGGGCGACTACACCGCCTGGTGGAGCGACCTGAACCGCTGGCGCGAGACCTACCCGCTCGGCTACGACCTGCCGGAGGACGGCAGCCTCTCGCCGCAGCAGGTCATCCAGCGCATCGGACAGCTCGCCCCCGAGGGCACGATCTACGCCGCGGGCGTCGGCCAGCACCAGATGTGGGCCGCCCACTTCATCGACTACGAGCAGCCGGCCACCTGGCTGAACTCCGGCGGCGCCGGGACGATGGGCTACGCGGTCCCCGCCGCGATGGGCGCCAAGGCCGGTCTGCCCGACCGCCCGGTCTGGGCGATCGACGGCGACGGCTGCTTCCAGATGACCAACCAGGAGCTCACCACCTGCGCCCTGAACAACATCCCGATCAAGGTCGCCATCATCAACAACGGCGCCCTCGGGATGGTCCGCCAGTGGCAGACCCTCTTCTACAACCAGCGCTACTCGAACACCGTCCTGCACTCCGGCCCGGACGACATCCAGGCGAACAAGGGCACCCGCGTCCCCGACTTCGTCAAGCTCTCCGAGGCCATGGGCTGTGTCGCCCTGCGCTGTGAGGACCCGGCCGACCTGGACAAGGTCATCGCCGAGGCCAACGCGATCAACGACCGTCCGGTCGTGGTCGACTTCATCGTCCACGAGGACGCCCAGGTCTGGCCGATGGTCGCCGCCGGCACCTCGAACGACGAGGTCATGGCCGCCCGGGGCGTCCGCCCCGACTTCGGCGACGGCGAAGACGACTGAAGCGCGGAACGAAGCAGAGCGAAAAGGAAGAGACCCAGACCATGTCCACCAAGCACACGCTCTCCGTTCTCGTCGAGAACACGCCCGGCATCCTCGCCCGGATCGCCGCGCTGTTCTCCCGCCGCGGCTTCAACATCGACTCCCTCGCCGTCGGTGTCACCGAGCACCCCGACATCTCCCGCATCACCATCGTCGTGAGTGTCGAGGACCTGCCCCTGGAGCAGGTGACCAAGCAGCTCAACAAGCTGGTCAACGTCCTGAAGATCGTCGAACTCGAGCCCAGCGCCGCGATCCAGCGCGAGCTCGTCCTGGTGAAGGTCCGCGCCGACAACGAGACCCGCTCCCAGATCGTCGAGATCGTGCAGCTGTTCCGCGCCAAGACCGTGGACGTCTCGCCCGAGGCGGTCACCATCGAGG
Organism: Streptomyces sp. Root1304; assembly: GCF_001426405.1. Taxonomy (GTDB): domain Bacteria; phylum Actinomycetota; class Actinomycetes; order Streptomycetales; family Streptomycetaceae; genus Streptomyces. Next base: position 348,838 of record NZ_LMEP01000026.1, read on the forward strand.
CCACCGGTTCGAGTGACAAGCTCGACGCCATGCTCAAGATGCTGGAGCAGTTCGGCGTCAAGGAGCTCGTGCAGTCCGGCACCATCGCCATAGGGCGCGGCTCCCGGTCCATCACGGACCGGTCCCTGCGGGCCCTCGACCGCAGCGCCTGAGAATCATCGCCCGGGAGTCGTCGACGGTCGACCGGCGGTCCATCCGCCGGTCCGACTGACGAGACCCGAAAACTTTCCTCCCGCTCCCCGCCGTACGGTGGGACGCAACACCAGCACCTCAAGGAGATACCCAGTGGCCGAGCTGTTCTACGACGACGACGCCGACCTGTCCATCATCCAGGGCCGCAAGGTCGCGGTGATCGGATACGGCAGCCAGGGCCACGCCCACGCCCTGTCCCTCCGCGACTCCGGTGTCGACGTCCGCGTCGGCCTGCAGGAGGGCTCGAAGTCCAAGGCCAAGGCCGAGGAGCAGGGCCTGCGCGTCGTCTCCGTGGCCGAGGCCGCGGCCGAGGCCGACCTCATCATGATCCTGACCCCGGACCCGATCCAGGCCCAGGTCTACGAGGAGTCCATCAAGGACAACCTGAAGGAGGGCGACGCGCTCTTCTTCGGTCACGGCCTGAACGTCCGCTACGGCTTCATCAAGGTGCCCGAGGGCATCGACGTCGCCCTGGTCGCCCCGAAGGGCCCGGGCCACCTGGTCCGCCGTCAGTACGAGGAGGGCCGCGGCGTCCCGTGCATCGCGGCCGTCGAGCAGGACGCGACGGGCAAGGCCTTCGCGCTGGCGCTCTCGTACGCCAAGGGCATCGGCGGCACCCGCGCCGGCGTCATCAAGACGACCTTCACCGAGGAGACCGAGACCGACCTGTTCGGTGAGCAGGCCGTCCTCTGCGGTGGCACCGCGGCTCTGGTCAAGGCGGGCTTCGAGACCCTGACCGAGGCCGGCTACCAGCCGGAGATCGCGTACTTCGAGTGCCTGCACGAGCTGAAGCTCATCGTCGACCTCATGTACGAGGGCGGCCTGGAGAAGATGCGCTGGTCGGTCTCCGAGACCGCCGAGTGGGGCGACTACGTCACGGGCCCGCGGATCATCACCGACGCCACCAAGGCCGAGATGAAGAAGGTCCTCGCGGAGATCCAGGACGGCACCTTCGCCAAGGAGTGGATGGCCGAGTACCACGGCGGTCTGAAGAAGTACAACGAGTACAAGACCCAGGACGAGAACCACCTCCTGGAGACCACCGGCAAGGAGCTGCGGAAGCTCATGAGCTGGGTGAACGACGAGGAGGCGTAAGCCTTCCGGGCGGGGGCCGGACACAGTGTCCGGCCCCCGTCCACATCGTTGGACACCTCGTCCAACCACGGACGGGTGATCCTTCCAACGAGGCGCATGAACTGCGCCTGAGCAGCACTACACTTCTCAACAACATTCGCGTTCAGGCCCACAGCGTCGTGCGCTTTCACGCGGCAAGCCCCCTCCACCGCCTGCGGCCGTCGGGACGGCCGTCCGCACTGGATCTGTGAGGACTCACGTGAGCTCGAAACCTGTCGTACTCATCGCTGAAGAGCTGTCGCCCGCCACCGTCGACGCGCTGGGCCCGGACTTCGAGATCCGGCACTGCAACGGCGCCGACCGCGCCGAGCTGATCCCCGCGATCGGCGACGTGGACGCGATCCTGGTCCGCTCCGCGACCAAGGTCGACGCCGAGGCCCTCGCCGCCGCCCGGAAGCTGCGGGTCGTCGCCCGCGCCGGTGTCGGCCTGGACAACGTGGACGTCTCCGCCGCCACCAAGGCCGGCGTGATGGTCGTCAACGCCCCCACGTCGAACATCGTCACCGCCGCCGAGCTGGCGTGCGGTCTGCTGGTCGCCACCGCGCGCAACATCCCGCAGGCCAACACCGCCCTGAAGAACGGCGAGTGGAAGCGCAACAAGTACACGGGCGTCGAGCTCAGCGAGAAGACCCTCGGTGTCGTCGGCCTCGGCCGCATCGGCGTCCTGGTCGCCCAGCGCATGTCGGCCTTCGGCATGAAGATCGTCGCGTACGACCCCTACGTGCAGCCCGCCCGCGCCGCCCAGATGGGGGTGAAGCTGCTGGCCCTGGACGAGCTCCTGGAGGTCGCCGACTTCATCACCGTCCACCTGCCGAAGACCCCCGAGACCATCGGTCTCATCGGCGACGAGGCGCTGCACAAGGTCAAGCCCTCGGTCCGCATCGTCAACGCCGCGCGCGGCGGGATCGTGGACGAGGAGGCGCTGTACTCGGCGCTCAAGGAGGGCCGGGTCGCCGGCGCGGGCCTCGACGTGTACGCGAAGGAGCCCTGCACGGACTCCCCGCTCTTCGAGCTCGACCAGGTCGTCTGCACCCCGCACCTCGGCGCGTCCACGGACGAGGCCCAGGAGAAGGCCGGCATCGCCGTCGCCCGCTCGGTGCGCCTGGCGCTCGCAGGTGAGCTGGTCCCGGACGCGGTCAACGTCCAGGGCGGTGTCATCGCGGAGGACGTGAAGCCGGGCCTGCCGCTCGCCGAGAAGCTCGGCCGGATCTTCACCGCGCTCGCGGGCGAGGTCGCGGCCCGTCTCGACGTCGAGGTGTACGGCGAGATCACCCAGCACGACGTGAAGGTGCTCGAACTCTCCGCGCTGAAGGGCGTGTTCGAGGACGTGGTCGACGAGACCGTGTCGTACGTCAACGCGCCGCTGTTCGCGCAGGAGCGCGGTGTCGAGGTCCGCCTCACGACCAGCTCCGAGTCGCCCGACCACCGCAACGTGGTCACCGTGCGCGGCACGCTCGCGAACGGCGAGGAGGTGGCGGTCTCCGGCACGCTGGCCGGCCCCAAGCACCTCCAGAAGATCGTCGCGGTCGGCGACTACGACGTGGACCTGGCGCTCGCCGACCACATGGTGGTGCTGCGCTACGAGGACCGTCCGGGTGTCGTCGGCACCGTCGGCCGGATCCTCGGCGAGGCCGGTCTGAACATCGCCGGCATGCAGGTCTCCCGCGCGGAGGAGGGCGGCGAGGCGCTCGTCGTGCTCACCGTGGACGACACGCTGCCCGCGCCGGTGCTCGCGGAGATCGCGGCGGAGATCGGTGCCACCTCGGCCCGTTCGGTCAACCTGATCTGACGTACGGCCCCGCGGGGTCCCGTACGACTCCGTACCCGGTCGTTAGACACTCGTCTTACACAAGCGTCTAACGGCCGGGTACAGTGCTGTCATGGGACACAAGGAAGACCTGCTCGAAGGCGCCAAGCGCTGCCTCCTGGAGAAGGGGTACGGGCGGACCACGGCCCGCGACATCGTCGCCGCGTCGGGCACCAACCTCGCCTCCATCGGCTACCACTACGGCTCCAAGGACGCCCTGCTCCAGCAGGCCTTCCTGGCCCTCACCGAGGAGTGGGGGGACCGGGTCACCCCGCCGGAGGTCGACGGCGACGAAGGCGGCGCCCCGGAGTCCTCGGCCGATCCGTACGAGCGCTTCCACGCGGTCTGGGCCCGGCTCATCGCCGCCGCCGAGGCCAGCCGCCCGGTCTGGAAGCTCCAGACCGAGGTCGTCACCCGTCTCGACGACGACGAGAAGCTGCGCGACGCCATCAAGGAGCCGCAGCGGGAGGGCCGGCTGGGCATCGCCGAGGGCATGCTCGGCATCGACCCGGCCGCCGAACCGGAGAAGGCGCGGGTGGCCGGCCTGCTCTGCCAGGCGCTCGCGACGGGCGTCATGATCCAGTGGATGGTCGACCCGGAGACCGCGCCGAGCGCCGACGACCTCACCGAGGGACTCAGGGTCCTGATGGAAGGTCAGTAGGGGGGATTCGGCCGGAGTTGTCGCTTCCGGCGGCGCCGGGCTGCATGAACAAGGCGGAACTCGTCGGCGCCTGAAACCGGCCGGTCCGCCCGCCCGGTCCGCGACGGCCGTTCAGAGCCGGGCCGACTTCAGGGACATGTGGAGCAGCAGCCGGTCCTCGCCGTCGTCCAGGTCCAGGCCCGTGAGCTGCTCGACCCGGGACAGCCGGTAGTAGAGCGTCTGGCGGTGGATGCCCAGGGCCGCCGCCGTACGGCCCGCCTGGCCCGCGTTGTCGAGGAACACCTCGGCGGTGCGGGCCAGTTCGGCATGGGCTGGGGCGAGCAGCGGGGCCACGGCCGGGTCGATCTCCGGGTGGTAGAGCGCCGCCAGCAGCCGGTACGGGCCGATGCCGGCCCACTCGGCGACCGGGCCGAGCGTCGGCTGTGCCGTGGCGGCGCGGGCCGCCGTGTTGGCCTCGCGCCAGGCCGCCGGGAGCTCCGTGAGGCCCCGGCGGGGGTTGGCGATACCTGCCGGGGCGGCGGCCCGCAGCCGGTCCGCGGCCGTGTGGGCGGGGGAGAGGTCCTCGGCCGTGCGCAGCCGTACGAGGACGGCGAGGGACTCGCCCTCGGGGAGCGTGGCGACCGCCGCCGCGCCGGGGACCGCCCGGATCGAGGGGGGCTCGCCCTGCCAGGGGGTCACACAGACCAGGGTGTGCAGTCCGTCGGCGCTGGGGCCCAGGGCCACCCTGAGGGCGGCGACGGCCATGTCGCTCTGCCAGCCGCGCCCGGCGGTCAGCACCGCGGCGAACTCGCGCGAGAGGTCGGCGTCCGCGCGCTCCTCGTCGGCGAGGAGTCCGCCGATCCGGGTGGCCACCTCCATCGCGGCCGTGAGCTGGGCGGGTGTGGGGCCGGGCTCGGCGTCCAGGAGCCACACGTACCCGAGGACGACACCCCGATGGCGTACGGGCAGACAGAGGCGGTCCCGGAACACCCCGGCGTCCGGGGCGGCCGGGATGCGCACCGGGCCGGTCGCCCGGGTGATGCCGAAGCCCTCGAACCAGGCGCGGACCGCCGGGGTCGACTTCCGGGTCAGGATCGACCGGGTCCTGACCGGGTCCATCGCCGTGTCGTCGTCGCTGTCGTGGGCGCCGAAGGCGATCAGACCGAAATCGCGGTTCTCCAGCGTCGCCGGTGCGCCGAGCAGCGCGGAGATCTCGTCCACCAGTTCTTGGTAATCGCCCTTCACAGCGCCATTCTCGCACCCCCTCAGACATATGTATGAGATGCCGCGCACGGATGCGTGACAGCTGTAGATGGCGGACGATCGGAGCGATCCATAGGTTTCACGGTGGTTCTTCGTGCTGTTCCCGGTTTCTTGTGAAAGAGCGGGTACGGCCCTTTCGTCACCATGCCCTTTCTGGAGGTGCCCCGTGCTGGGTCCCGTGATCCTCGCCGCGTCGCGCAGCGACAAGATGCGCCGTTTCGTGTCGGCCGCCCCCGGGACCAAGCAGGTCGTCGCCCGCTTCATCGCCGGTCAGTCGGTCGACGACGTCGTCCCGATCGTCCAGGAGCTGAGCGACCGCGGCCTGGAGGTCACCCTCGACGTCGTCGGTGAGGACATCACCACCGTCGAGCAGTCGTACGCCGCCCGGGACGCCTACCTGGAGCTGATCGGCCGCCTCAAGGAGCTGGGTCTCGGCGAGCGCGCCGAGATGTCCGTGAAGCTGTCGATGTTCGGCCAGTCCCTCAAGGTCGAGGGGGGCGAGTCCGAAGGGCTCTCGGTTGAGGGTGGCGGCGGGCGGCGGGAGGGCGGTCACGAGCTGGCGCTCGCGAACGTCCGTCCGGTCGTCGCGGCCGCCGCCGAGATCGGCACCACGGTCACCCTCGACGCTGAGGACCACACCACCCTCGACTCGATGTTCGCCATCCACGAGGAGCTGCGGAAGGACCACCCGCAGACCGGCTGTGTCATCCAGGCCTACCTCTTCCGCACCGAGGACGACGCCCGTCGCCTCGCCGCGAACGGCTCCCGCGTCCGGATCGTGAAGGGCGCCTACAAGGAGCCCGCCTCCGTCGCGATCCAGGAGAAGCCCGAGATCGACAAGGCGTACGTCCGGATCATGAAGATCCTGATGGACGGCGAGGGCTACCCGATGATCGGCTCGCACGACCCGCGGCTGATCTCCATCGGCCAGGAGCTGGCGCGCCGCGCCGGCCGCAAGCTGGACGAGTACGAGTTCCAGATGCTGTACGGCATCCGCAGCGAGGAGCAGAACCGCCTCGCCGCCGAGGGACACCGCATGCGCGTCTACACCGCGTACGGCACCGACTGGTACGGCTACTTCATGCGCCGCCTCGCGGAGAAGCCGGCCAACCTCCTCTTCTTCGTCCGCTCCATCCTCACCAAGGGCTGAGCCCACCTCTCACAAGGAGTCACGAGCCTCATGGACGCTGTCACCCAGGTCCCCGCTCCGGTCAACGAGCCGGTGCACAGCTACGCCCCCGGTTCCGCCGAGCGTGCCCGTCTGGAGACCAAGCTCAAGGAGCTGGCCGAGAACCCGCGCGAGCTGCCGATGACCATCGGCGGCGTGAAGCGCCTCGGCGGCGGCGAGGAGTTCAAGGTCGTCCAGCCGCACAACCACAAGGCCGTCATCGGCACCTTCCGCGGCGCCACCGAGCAGGACGCCCAGGACGCCATCGACGCGGCCCTGGCCGCGGCCCCGGCCTGGCGCGCGATGGCCTTCGACGACCGTGCGGCGATCATCCTGCGCGCCGCCGAGCTGCTGGCCGGCCCGTGGCGCGAGACGCTGGCCGCGTCGACGATGCTCGGCCAGTCGAAGACCGCCCAGCAGGCCGAGATCGACACCCCGTGCGAGCTCGTCGACTTCTGGCGCTTCAACGTGGCGTACGCCCGCCAGATCCTCGCCGAGCAGCCGCCGGCGAACTCCCCGGGTGTGTGGAACCGTCTGGACCACCGCCCGCTGGAGGGCTTCGTCTACGCGATCACGCCGTTCAACTTCACGGCCATCGCGGGCAACCTGCCCACCGCCCCCGCCCTCATGGGCAACGTGGTGGTCTGGAAGCCGTCCCCGACGCAGACCCACTCCGCCGTGCTCCTCATGGAGCTCCTGGAGGAGGCCGGCCTGCCGAAGGGCGTCATCAACCTGGTGACCGGTGACGGCATCGCCGTCTCCGAGGTGGCCCTGAACCACCGCGACCTGGCCGGCATCCACTTCACCGGCTCGACCAAGACCTTCCAGCACCTGTGGAAGACGGTCGGCAACAACATCGAGAAGTACCGCTCGTACCCGCGGATCGTCGGCGAGACCGGCGGCAAGGACTTCGTCGTCGCCCACCCGAGCGCCGACCGCGCGATCCTGAAGACCGCGCTGAACCGCGGCTCCTTCGAGTTCCAGGGCCAGAAGTGCTCCGCGTCCTCCCGCGCGTACATCCCGGCGTCCATCTGGAACGACGGGTTCAAGGAGGAGTTCGCGGCCGAGATCGACGGCATCACCATGGGTGACGTCACCGATCTGTCGAACTTCATCGGCGCCGTCATCGACGAGCGTTCGTTCGCCAAGAACAAGGCGGCGATCGACCGCGCGGCCGCCGACCCGACCTGCGAGATCATCGCCGGTGGCACGTACGACGACTCGGTGGGCTACTTCGTCCGTCCGACCGTCATCGCCTGCACCGACCCGGAGAACGAGGTCTTCAAGGCCGAGTACTTCGGTCCGATCCTCGCGATCCACGTGTACGAGGACGAGAACTACGACGCGATGCTGACCCAGATGGAGTCGGTCTCGGACTACGCCCTCACCGGTTCGGTCATCTCCGGCGACCGTGCCGCGGCCGCGTACACGATGGAGAAGCTCCGCTTCGCGGCGGGCAACTTCTACATCAACGACAAGTCGACCGGCGCCGTCGTCGGCCAGCAGCCCTTCGGCGGCGGCCGTGCCTCGGGCACGAACGACAAGGCCGGCGCCCCGCAGAACCTGATGCGCTGGACGCTGACCCGCGCCATCAAGGAGACGCTGGTTCCGCCGACCGAGTACGGCTACCCGCACATGGGCTGACGCCCACCCGCCGCGCGAGCGGCCCGGCCCTCCTGAGGGCCCCCCGAACACCGCCCCCCTCCTCGGCCCCCACCGAGGACGGGGGCGGTACTCATGTCCGGGCTCAGGCGCCCACCCGGCGCTTCAGGAAGTCGCCGATGAGCGCCGCGACCGCCGGCGCGTGGGTCTCCAGGGCGAAGTGACCGGTGGGGAGCAGGTGGATCTCGGCGTCCGGGAGGTCGCGGCGGAAGGCCTCGGCGCCGGCCGGGACGAAGACCTGGTCGCCCTCGCCCCAGACGGCGAGGAGGGGGATCCGGGAGGTGCGGAAGTACTCATGGAAGGCCGGGTAGAGGGCGAAGTTGGAGCCGTAGTCGGCGATCAGGTCCAGCTGGACGGCGTCCTGGCCCTCGCGGGCCATCAGGGCGGCGTCGTGGTGCCAGGCGTCGGGGCTGAGCAGGTCCCGGTACGCGGCGGGGACGCCCGTCTCGTACTGCCACCGGATGCCGTCCGGGGAACGGATGGCGCGCACCGGTTCCTCGGTCTCCGGGGTGCGGTCGGCGATCATCGCGAGGACCGGGGCCCAGGCCTCGGCGCCGAGGCCCTCCTCGTAGGCGTTGCCGTTCTGGGTGACGATCGCGGTGATCCGCTCGGGGTGGTCGAGGGCGAGGCGCAGGCCGATGGGGGCGCCGTAGTCCTGGATGTAGAGCGCGAACCGGTCCAGGCCGAGGGCCTCGGTGAACTCGGCGGTGAGCGCGGCCAGCGCGGCGAAGGTGTAGTCGAACGCGGCGGCGGAGGGGGCGGCGCTGCGGCCGAAGCCGAGGTGGTCGGGGGCGATCAGCCGGTGTTCGCCCGCGAGCAGGGGGATCAGGTCGCGGAACATGTGCGAGCTGGTGGGGAAGCCGTGCAGCAGGAGCAGGACGGGGGCGTCGGCCGGCCCGGCCTCGCGGTAGGCGATCTCGTGGCCCCGGACGGTGACGGTGCGGTGGCGGGTCGGCAGCACGGACATCGGTCTAACCCCTTATGTGTCGCTCACTGGTTATGGCTCGATTCAACCGAGCGCTTGTCTAACCTGTCAAGGCTCTTTAAAGGGTTAGGTGGATATGTGAGGTCCGGTGACCCCGGGTGGTCCGCCGTCTCAGATAGTAGGAAGTCCGAGTAATTGTGGAGACAGATGAGGAGGGCTGCCCTAGCTTTGTAGAAGCCGAACGTCTCGCTTCATCAGCGAATGGCGGCCGAGAGCGCGACGCCCCTGTGCAGGCAACCCCTGCGGCGGCGCTCCCCGCCCCTTCCGGCGCCTTCGATCACCACTGATCTCCGCACATCCGGATCACCACTGATCTCAAGGAGTCGATCCCTCATGGCCACTCAGACCGCCCGCCGCGTCCGCCACTCCGCCAACCGTCCCAGTGACGAGGCCCGCCAGAACGCCGCCGCCGCCCTCCAGCGCGCCCTCGACCGCCGTGACAACGGCGGCTCCACCGGCCACTGACGCACACCCGTCCCGGCTCGGCCGTTCGTCCACATGATGGACGTTACGTGTCAGACGATGGGACGAAGAGTAGGGTGCCGACATGTCTCACAGCATCAATCTCGCAGTCATTCCCGGCGACGGCATCGGCCAGGAGGTCGTGGCCGAGGGCCTCAAGGTCCTCGCGGCCGCCCTTCCCCAGGACGTGAAGCTGGAGACCGAGGAGTACGACTTCGGCGCCAAGCGCTACCACGCCACCGGTGAGACCCTCACCGACGCCGATCTCGCCTCCCTCAAGAAGCACGACGCCATCCTGCTGGGCGCCATCGGCGACCCGTCGGTGCCCTCCGGCGTCCTGGAGCGCGGCTTCCTGCTGAAGCTCCGCTTCGCCTTCGACCACCACGTGAACCTGCGTCCCTCGAAGCTGCTCCCCGGCGTCGCGACCCCGCTCGCCGGGCAGCCCGAGATCGACTTCGTCGTGGTCCGCGAGGGCACCGAGGGCCCGTACACCGGGAACGGCGGCACCATCCGCAAGGGCACCCCGCACGAGGTCGCCACCGAGGTCTCGGTCAACACCGCCTTCGGTGTCGAGCGAGTCGTCCGGGACGCCTTCGCCCGCGCCCAGGCCCGCCCGCGCAAGAAGCTCACGCTGGTCCACAAGAACAACGTGCTGACCTTCGCCGGCCACCTGTGGACGGACATCTTCCACAAGGTCGCGGCCGAGTTCCCCGAGGTCAGCACCGACTACCTGCACGTCGACGCCGCGACGATCTTCCTCGTCACCGACCCGGCCCGCTTCGACGTGATCGTCACCGACAACCTCTTCGGCGACATCATCACCGACCTCGCCGCGGCCGTCTCCGGCGGCATCGGCGTCGCCGCCTCGGGCAACATCAACCCGAGCGGCGAGTTCCCGTCCATGTTCGAGCCGGTCCACGGCTCCGCTCCGGACATCGCGGGCCAGGGCAAGGCCGACCCCACGGCCACCGTCCTCTCCGTCGCCCTCCTGCTGCGCCACCTCGGCCACGAGGCCGAGGCCGCCCGCGTCGAGGAGGCGGTCGCCGCCGACCTCACCGAGCGCGGCACCGCCGTCCGTACGACGGCCGAGATCGGCGACGCGCTCGCCGCGCGAGTAGCGAGCTGACCCGCGTCAGCTGACATTCGACAGCAGCCGCCGGGTCGCACCAGCACCCGGCGGCTGTACCTGTGCGGTCGGGGGGTGCCACCATCGAACCCTGGACCGCGTTCACCCGTTTCGTGCACCGGCCCCCGCGAGCGATAATCGGACGTGGGGCCGCGGCATGCGGGCATGCTCGGACGTCCACGCGGTCATCGGCATGCGCCGGTGACCCACACGTGAGCGCGGTCCTACACACACAACCGGTGAAGGACACGCACTCATGACGACGCCCACGATCGAGCTCAAGCCCTCCTCCAGCCCGCTGTCCGACGCGGAGCGCGAGGCGATCCTGGCCGACCCCGGATTCGGCCGCCACTTCACCGACCACATGGTCACCATCCGGTGGACCGAGGGCCGCGGCTGGCACGACGGCCAGCTGGTGCCGTACGGCCCGCTGCACCTGGACCCGGCGACGAACGTCCTGCACTACGCGCAGGAGATCTTCGAGGGCCTGAAGGCCTACCGCCGCCCCGACGGCTCGGTCGCCAGCTTCCGCCCCGACGCCAACGCGCGCCGCTTCCAGCGCTCCGCGCACCGGCTCGGCATGCCCGAGCTGCCGGTGGAGACCTTCATCGAGGCCTGTGACGTCCTCGTCCGGCAGGACGAGGCCTGGGTCCCGGAGCACGGCGGCGAGTCCTCGCTCTACCTGCGTCCGTTCATGATCGCCACCGAGGTCGGCCTGGGCGTCCGCCCGGCCAACGAGTACCTCTTCGTCGTCATCGCCTCCCCGGCCGGCGCCTACTTCCCCGGCGGCGTCAAGCCGGTCTCCATCTGGGCCTCCGAGGACCGCGTCCGCGCCGTCCCCGGCGGCGTCGGCGACGCCAAGACCGGCGGCAACTACGCGGCCTCCCTGCTCGCGCAGGCCGAGGCGGCGGCCAAGGGCTGCGACCAGGTCTGCTACCTCGACGCGGTCGAGCACAAGTGGGTCGAGGAACTCGGCGGCATGAACCTGTACTTCGTCTACGGGGCTGCGTCCAATGAGAAGCCGAAGATCGTCACCCCGACCCTCACCGGTTCGCTGCTCGCCGGCATCACCCGCGACTCGCTCCTCCAGGTCGCCAAGGACCTCGGCTACGAGTCCGAGGAGGCCCGCGTCTCCATCGACCAGTGGCAGGCCGACACCGAGAACGGCACCCTCACCGAGGTCTTCGCCTGCGGCACCGCCGCCGTCATCACCCCGGTCGGCACCGTCAAGTCCGCCCGGGGCGCGTGGCAGCAGTCGGGCGGCGAGCCCGGCGAGGTCACGATGAAGCTGCGCGAGGCGCTGCTCGCCATCCAGACCGGCACGTCCGAGGACGTCCACGGCTGGATGCACGAGCTCGGCAAGTAGGACCTACTCCGCCGCCGCCAGGGCTTCCGGGGCCGTCACGGTCCCGGGAGCCCTGTTCGGCGTCAGGGCGGCGTACAGCGCGCCGCCCACGATCCCCGAGAACACGAAGCTGCAGTCGATCCCGCCCGTGAGGGCGAGCAGCGGCCCCTCGTAGAGCGGCGTCGACACCGCGGCGAGGCCGACCGCCGCGCCGATCGCCCAGCAGGCGGTGGCGCGCGGGTGCCAGCCCACCGAGAACCAGTAGATCCCGCCGCGCGAGCGGTTGTTGAAGACCTGGAGCGCCTCCGGGTCGTACACACCGCCGCAGCGGGCGTGCCCGATCAGGGTGATCACCGCCCACGGGGTGCCGATCGCCGTGAGCAGCAGGACGAACGAGGTCATCGCGGTCTGCGCGTCCGAGGCGAAGTGGCCGAGGAAGACGAAGGCGGTCGCGACCGCCGCGACGACGAGGGTGGCACGCGCGCGCGTGGCCCTCGGCAGGATCGCGTCGAGGTCGAGCCCCATGGAGTAGAGCATCAGGCCGGCGTTGCCGACGGAGCCGGCGGCGGCCGCGACCAGCAGCGGGACCAGGTACCAGGCGGGGGACGCGGCGACCAGCGGGCCCGCGTAGTCGAGGCCGCCGCGCGCCGCGAGGGCGGTGAACGTGCCGAAGAGCTGCGGGACGAGCAGGCCCACGGTCAGGCCCAGGCAGGTCGCCCGCCACACGGTCCTCGCGCTGTACCGCTCGGGGGAGACGTACCGGGTGTAGTCGCCGAGCAGGGTGATGAAGGCGACCGGTCCGCTGAGGCCCGCCGCGACGGCGGAGAGCAGCCAGGTCGGCCAGAAGGAGCCGAGCAGGTACGGGGTGTCCGGGACCGCGGCCGTCGTGAAGTCCCCGGCGTAGGCGGCCAGGCCGACGGCGAGGAGCACCGTCATGCCGAGGGCGAGCGCCTTGCTCAGCTTGAGCAGCAGCCGGTAGCCGTACACCGCGCCGACCACCGTGCAGGCGGCGAGGAGGGCGTAGACGGCGGCGTGGGCGGCGCCGCCGGTCGGCAGGCCGGTCAGCCGGGCGAGGGTGCCCACCATCACGTCGCCGCCGATCCAGAGGGTCAGCGCCGTGTAGCCGAGGGAGAGCAGCAGTCCGACGACGGAACCGACGAGCCGGCCGCGGACGCCGAAGAAGGCGCCCGAGGAGGTGGAGAGGTTGGTCGCGGTGCGGAGGGACACGAGCGCGAGCGGGGCGGTGACGGCGACGCCGACGAGAGTGCCGGTGACGACGGAGGTCACCGAGGCCCAGAAGCCGAGGCCGAAGGAGACCGGCAGCCAGCCGAAGACGATCACCCCCAGACAGAGATTGGATCCGAGCAGGATCGAGACGAGGTCGCGGGGGCCACTGGTGCGTTCGGCCTCGGGGACGGTGTCGACTCCGCGCTGTTCTATCGGCAAGGGGACTCCTGGGGAGGGGAGTGGCGCCCGAGGAGGGGCGGCGGCGGGACAGTTTTAGAGTGGCGCTCAATGTGGCCTGTGCCTGTACCTCGCGTCAATGCTTGGAAGCGGGCGTCCCAGCATTTAGAGTGTCGCTCAAACGTGTCGTCACTGCAGGAGGTGTTTGGGGCGTGCGACTGACCCCCACGGAACGCGACCGGCTGCTGCTCTTCGGCGCCGCCGAGCTCGCCCGTGCCCGCCGGGCCAGGGGCCTGCGGCTCAATGTCCCCGAGGCGACCGCGCTCATCGCGGACACCGTCTGCGAGGCGGCCCGCGACGGCAGACGGCTCGCCGAGGCGATCGACGCCGCCCGCTCGGTCCTCGGCCCCGACGACGTCCTCCCCGGCGTCGCCGATGTGGTCACCGAGGTCCATGTCGAGGCCGTCTTCGACGACGGCTCGCGGCTCGCGGTCGTCTCCGACCCGATCGGCGGGGGCGGCCTGGGCGACGGGGCGCCGGGCGCGCTGCTGCCCGGCCCCGGACACCCCGAGACCGAGCCCGCGCTCACCCTCCCGGTACGGAACACGGCGACCGTCCCCGTGAGTGTCACGTCCCACTTCCACTTCTTCGAGGTCAACCCCCGCCTCGACTTCGACCGCGCCGCCGCCTACGGCATGCGCCTGGCCATCCCGGCCGGCGCCTCCTTCCGCTTCGACCCGGGCGGCGCGGCCGAGGTCGCGCTCGTACCGATCGGCGGAGCCCGCGTCGCCATCGGCTTCGCGGGCCTGGTCGACGGGCCGCTGGACGCGCCCGGCGCGAAGGACGAGGCCCTTCGCAGGGCTGCGGCCTGCGGATATCTCGGCGCCGACGCCCCGGAGGAGGACCACTGATGGACCCGTACGAGTACGCATCCGTGCACGGCCCCCGGGCCGGCGACCGCGTCGTCCTGGGCGACTCCGGGCTCGTCGTCCGCGTCGAGTCGGACTCCCAGAAGCCCGGCGACGAGTTCCTCGCCGGATTCGGCAAGACAGCCCGCGACGGACTGCACCTGAAGGCCGCCGCCGTCCGGGAGACCTGCGACGTCGTCATCAGCAACGTCCTGGTCATCGACGCCGTGCAGGGCATCCGCAAGGTGTCGATCGGCATCCGCGAGGGCCGCGTCCACGCGATCGGCCGGGCCGGAAACCCCGACACCCTCGACGGCGTCGACGTCGTCGTCGGCACCGGCACCACGATCGTCTCCGGCGAGGGCCTCATCGCCACCGCCGGCGCCGTCGACACCCATGTCCACCTGCTCTCGCCCCGGATCATGGAGGCCTCGCTCGCCAGCGGCGTCACCACGGTCATCGGCCAGGAGTTCGGCCCCGTCTGGGGCGTCGGCGTCAACTCGCCCTGGGCCCTCAGGCACGCCTTCAACGCCTTCGACGCCTGGCCGGTCAACATCGGCTTCCTGGCCCGGGGTTCGTCCTCGGACCCGGCGCCGCTGGTGGAGGCCCTCGCCGAGGGCGGCGCCTCCGGCTTCAAGGTGCACGAGGACATGGGCGCCCACACCCGTGCCCTGGACACCGCGCTGCGGGTCGCCGAGGAGCACGACGTCCAGGTCGCCCTGCACAGCGACGGCCTCAACGAGTGCCTGTCGGTGGAGGACACCCTGAGCGTCCTGGAAGGCCGTACGATCCACGCCTTCCACATCGAGGGCTGCGGCGGCGGGCACGTGCCCAACGTCCTCAAGATGGCCGGCGTGCCGAACGTCATCGGCTCCTCCACCAACCCCACCCTGCCCTTCGGCCGCGACGCGGTCGCCGAGCACTACGGGATGATCGTCTCCGTCCACGACCTGAAGACCGACCTCCCGGGCGACGCCGCCATGGCGCGCGACCGGATCCGGGCCGGGACGATGGGCGCGGAGGACGTCCTGCACGACCTCGGCGCGATCGGGATCACCTCCTCCGACGCGCAGGGGATGGGAAGGGCCGGCGAGACCGTACGCCGGACCTTCGCCATGGCCGGGAAGATGAAGGCCGAGCTGGGGCCCATGGAGGGCGACGGCGCGCACGACGACAACGCGCGCGTGCTGCGCTACCTGGCCAAGCTCACCATCAACCCGGCCATCGCCCACGGCCTCGCCCACGAGATCGGCTCGATCGAGGTCGGCAAGCTGGCCGACATCGTGCTGTGGAAGCCGCAGTTCTTCGGCGCCAAGCCACAGCTGGTGCTGAAGTCCGGCTTCCCCGCGTGGGGGGTCGTGGGCGATCCGAACGCCGCCACCGACACCTGTGAGCCGCTCGTCCTCGGCCCGCTCTTCGGCGCGCACGGCGCCACGGCCGCCGACCTCTCGGTCGCGTTCGTCGCCCGGGCCGCCGTCGACCTCGGCTCCGACGCGATGCCGACCCGCCGCCGCCGGGTCGCCGTGCGCGGCACCCGCGGCATCGGCCCCGCCGACCTGAGGTTCAACTCCCGGGTCGGCGACGTCCAGGTCGACGGCCGCACCGGCCTGGTCTCCCTGGACGGCGCGCCGATCCGCTCCGAGGCGGCCGAGTCCGTCTCCCTCAACCGCCTCTACTTCCTCTAGGACCCGACTCATGACCTTCCGCATGCCCGCCGAGTGGATGCCGCACGAGCGCACCTGGATGGCCTGGCCCAGCACCAACCCCACCTTCACCGACGAGCGGGAACTCGCCGAGGCCCGTACGGCCTGGGCTTCGGTGGCCCGCGCCGTGCGTCGCTTCGAGCCGGTGACGCTGGTCGTCGGCCCGGGCGACGCGGAGTCCGCGCGCGCCCTCGTCGGTGCGGACGTCGACCTGGTCGAGCGGGACCTCGACGACGCCTGGATGCGGGACATCGGCCCGACCTTCGTCACCGACGGCACCGAACTGGCCGCCGTGGACTGGGTGTTCAACGGCTGGGGCGGCCAGGACTGGGCCCGCTGGGAGCACGACTCCAAGATCGCCCGCCATGTCGCGGACCTCGCCGGCGTCCCCGTCCACTCCTCCCCGCTCGTCAACGAGGGCGGCGCGATCCACGTCGACGGCGAGGGCACGGTCCTGCTGACCGACACCGTCCAGCTCGGCTCCGGCCGCAACCCCGGCTGGACCCGCGAGCAGGTCGAGGCCGAGGTCCACGCGCGGCTCGGCACGACGAAGGCGATCTGGCTGCCGCACGGCCTCAGCGGCGACTACGGCCTGTACGGCACCCAGGGCCATGTCGACATCGTCGCCGCCTTCGCCCGCCCCGGCACCGTCCTCGTCCACAGCCAGCAGGACCCGGCGCACCCGGACCACGAGCGCTCGCGGACGTACGTGAACCTCCTGCGCGGCGAGACCGACGCCCAGGGCCGCCCCCTGGAGGTCATCGAGGTCCCGGCCCCCACCGTCCTCAAGGACGAGGAGGGCGACTGGGCCGACTACTCGTACATCAACCACTACCTGTGCAACGGCGGCGTGGTCCTCTGCGCCTTCGACGACCCCCACGACGAGCTCGCCGCCGGGATCTTCCGCCGCCTCTTCCCGGAACGCGAGGTCGTCCTGGTCGACGCGCGGACGATCTTCGCAGGTGGGGGCGGTATCCACTGCATCACCCAGCAGCAGCCGAAGGTCCGGGGCGGGCAGGGCATGAGGTAGAACGTACGGGTGACCCGTATGGACCCCTCCCACCCCGCCCCGGCGCACCGCCGGCGCAACCAGGCCGCCCCGCCCCGTGAGGACGTGCTCGCGGCCGCGATGGACACCATCGCGGAGCGCGGGCTCGACGGACTCACCATGGCCGGGCTCGGGCGGCAGGTCGGGATGAGCAGCGGGCATCTCCTCTACTACTTCCGGACCAAGGACGAGCTGCTGCTGCAGACCCTGGAGTGGAGCGAGGGGCGGCTCGGCGCCGAGCGGAGCGCGCTGCTGTCCCGGCCGGGGACGGCGCGCGACCGGCTCGACGGGTACGTCGAGGTGTACGTGCCCGACGGGCCGCGCGACCCGCACTGGACCCTCTGGCTGGAGGTCTGGAACCGCTCGCAGAACGCCGACGACGACGCCCGCGCCCGGCAGGCCGCCATCGAGGGGGCCTGGCACCGGGACCTGGTCGCGATCCTGGCCGAGGGCGTCTCGCGCGGCGAGTTCCGGGCCGTCGACCCGGACCGGTTCGCCACCCGGACGCGGGCCCTGCTCGACGGCTTCAGCGTGCACGTGGCCGTCGGCATCCCGGGCACCGGCCGTGAGCAAGTCCTCGCACATGTACGGGAGTTCATCTCCGAAACACTGATCTCGCGACCGTAAGGCACGTAAGTACTCCCGATCGTTGCGCGCTGCACCCTTGTTGGGTCCGCGCTCCCTCCGGCACGGTTCCTGCCCATGGGACGAGAGCACTGGAAGAAGATCTGGGTCGGGTCCGCGGGCAACATGGTCGAGTGGTTCGACTGGTTCGTCTACGCGAGCTTCGCCACCTACTTCGCGGGGGCGTTCTTCCCCGAGGGCAACGACACCGCCAAGCTCATGAACACCGCGGGCATCTTCGCCGTCGGCTTCTTCATGCGGCCCGTCGGCGGCTGGCTCCTCGGCCGGGTCGGCGACCGCAAGGGCCGCAAGGCCGCCCTCACCCTCACCGTCACCCTGATGTCCGCCTCCGCGCTGCTCATCGCGGTCGCCCCCACCTACTCCGTCGCCGGATACGGCGGCGCCGCCGTCCTGCTGCTCGCCCGCCTGCTCCAGGGACTCTCCGTCGGCGGCGAGTACGCCGCCAGCGCCACCTACCTCACCGAGGCCTCCGCCCCGGAGCACCGCGGCTTCGCCTCCAGCTTCCAGTACGTCTCGATGACCGCCGGCCAGATCCTCGGACTCGGCCTGCTCCTGGTCCTCCAGCACACCCTGTCCACCGAGGCCCTGCACAGCTGGGGCTGGCGCGTCCCCTTCGTCGTCGGCGCCCTCGGCGCGGCCGTCGTCTTCTACCTCCGCCGCACCATGCTGGAGACGGAGGTGTACGCGGAGACCGCCGACGACGCGGTCGCGGGCGACCAGAAGGGCACCCTCAAGGCCCTCTGGGCGCACAGGCGCGAGGCCTTCCTCGTCATCGCGCTCACCATGGGCGGCACCGTGGCGTACTACACGTACACCACCTACCTCACCAAGTACCTCTCCAACTCCGCCGGGCTGCCCAAGCAGACCGCCACCCTGGTCTCCTTCTGCGCCCTCATCGTCTTCGCCTGCCTCCAGCCGCTGGCCGGCCGCCTCTCCGACCGGATCGGCCGCCGCCCGCTGCTCATCACCTTCGCGGTCGGCTCCACGCTCCTCACCGT
This sequence comes from Streptomyces sp. Root1304, assembly GCF_001426405.1. Classification (GTDB taxonomy): domain Bacteria; phylum Actinomycetota; class Actinomycetes; order Streptomycetales; family Streptomycetaceae; genus Streptomyces. Next base: position 367,328 of record NZ_LMEP01000026.1, read on the forward strand.
GCCGATCATGACGATGCTCCGGCACGCGGGCTCCTTCTGGCCGGCCCTCGGGCTCTCCCTCCTCGCGCTCGTCGTCGTCACCGGCTACACCTCCATCAACGCCTGCGTGAAGGCCGAGCTGTTCCCCACCGGCATCCGCGCGCTCGGCGTCGCCCTGCCGTACGCCATCGCCAACGCCCTCTTCGGAGGCACCGCCGAATACGTCGCCCTGTGGTTCAAGGACGCCGGGATCGAGTCGGGCTTCTTCTGGTACGTGGCCGGCTGCGCGGCCGTCTCGCTGGTCGTCTACCTCGCGATGCGGGAGACCCGGGACATCGACCTGGGCCGGGTGGGCACGGACGGCACCGCGCTGCCGGGCCGGAAACGAGATCAACTGCCCGTATCGTGAGACCCGCGGCCCGTCGATCCTCCACCTGTGTCAGACTTCCGGCGTGCTCGCTACCACCATGATTATCGGCAGCAGCGCGCCGGTCCGCAGTGACCGCTGACGCGTGGAACGATCCCCACGCAGGGCGGACACCGTGCCCCAGACCCGCGCGCAGACCTCTCGCACCCGCGAGGGGTTTTTTCGTTTTCCGGCCCCACCCACGCCGGAAACGGACGGCGCGTGAGAATGGGGGCAAGTGGATCCATACCTTCCGGAGCCACATCCGACAGGAGCCATCACAGCCATGACCACGGAGAACGCCGAGAGCTCGCGCCTCGACGACAGCTTCCATGTCTTCGACACGACGCTGCGCGACGGGGCGCAGCGTGAAGGCATCAACCTCACCGTCGCGGACAAGCTGACCATCGCGCGACACCTCGACGAGTTCGGCGTGGGCTTCATCGAGGGCGGCTGGCCCGGCGCCAACCCGCGCGACACGGAGTTCTTCGCCCGCGCCACCCAGGAGATCGCGTTCAGGAACGCGCAGCTCGTCGCCTTCGGGGCCACCCGCAGGGCCGGCGGCAAGGCCGCCGAGGACCCGCAGGTCAAGGCACTCCTCGACTCCGGCGCCCCGGTCGTCACCCTGGTCGCCAAGTCGCACGACCGGCACGTCGAGCTGGCCCTGCGCACCACCCTCGACGAGAACCTGGAGATGGTCCGCGACACCGTCGCCTTCCTGACCTCGCAGGGCCGCCGGGTCTTCGTCGACTGCGAGCACTTCTTCGACGGCTACAAGGCCAACCCCGACTACGCCAAGGCCGTCGTCCGCGCCGCGCACGAGGCCGGCGCCGACGTCGTCATCCTCTGCGACACCAACGGCGGCATGCTCCCCGCCCAGATCCAGGCCGTCGTCGCCACCGTCCTCGCCGACACCGGCGCCCGCCTCGGCATCCACGCCCAGGACGACACCGGCTGCGCCGTCGCCAACACCCTCGCCGCCGTCGACGCCGGCGCCACCCACGTCCAGTGCACCGCGAACGGCTACGGCGAGCGGGTCGGCAACGCCAACCTCTTCCCCGTCGTCGCGGCCCTGGAACTCAAGTACGGCAAGAAGGTGCTGCCCGACGGCGCCCTCGCCGAGATGACCCGGATCTCGCACGCCATCGCCGAGGTCGTCAACCTGACGCCCTCCACCCACCAACCGTACGTCGGCGTCTCCGCCTTCGCGCACAAGGCCGGCCTCCACGCCTCCGCGATCAAGGTCGACCCGGACCTCTACCAGCACATCGACCCCGAGCTGGTCGGCAACACCATGCGGATGCTGGTCTCCGACATGGCCGGCCGCGCCTCCATCGAGCTCAAGGGCAAGGAGCTGGGCGTCGACCTCGGCGACGACCGCGCCCTCGTCGGCCGGGTCGTCGAGCGGGTCAAGGAGCGCGAGCTCCAGGGCTACACGTACGAGGCCGCCGACGCCTCCTTCGAGCTGCTGCTCCGCGAGGAGGCGGAGGGCCGGGCCCGCCGCTACTTCCGTACGGAGTCCTGGCGCGCGATCGTCGAGGACCGCCCCGACGGCACCCACGCCAACGAGGCCACCGTGAAGCTCTGGGCGAAGGGCGAGCGGATCGTCGCCACCGCCGAGGGCAACGGCCCCGTCAACGCCCTGGACCGGGCGATCAGGGTCGGCCTGGAGCGGATCTACCCGCAGCTGGCCAAGTTCGAGCTGACCGACTACAAGGTCCGCATCCTGGAGGGCCGCCACGGCACCGAGTCCACGACCCGGGTCCTGGTGACCACCAGCGACGGCAACGGCGAGTGGTCCACGGTCGGCGTGGGCGAGAACGTCATCGCGGCCTCCTGGCAGGCCCTGGAGGACGCCTTCACGTACGGACTGCTGCGGGCGGGCATCGACCCGGCCGAATAGTCCCGCATGGTCCGACCGTGTTCTGTTTCGTCCGGTTCGGGTAGCGTCGAACCATGAGGAACAGGGCGATGTCCGTGTGGTCGGCCCTCGCCGGGCTGACGCTTCTCCTGCTGATGGCTCTGGCGCCCACCGCGGGCGCCAGGGCCACGGGCGTGTCCGACGCGGCCGCCGCCCTGAAACAGGGCCCGGTCTACGTCGACCCCGGCGCCGCCGACCAGCTCTCCAAGGCCGACGCGGACGCCCTCGCCCAGAAGATCAAGAACGCGGACAAGCCGCTGTTCGTGGCGGTCCTGCCCGCGACCGCGGAGTTCCCGCCGAAGGACCTGGTACTGAAGCTGCGGACGCAGACCGGGATCACCGGCCTGTACGCGGTCCGGCTCGGCAACGGGTTCAACGCGCAGGCCGACGCCTCGGTGATGTCCCCGGACGCGGTGCGCAACATCATCACCTCCGTGCGCGAGCCCGGCGTCGACGCGGTCACCGAGCTGAACAACTTCGTCGACCTCGCCCTGCCCACCATGCACGGCTCCGCCCCCGCCGGCTGGGGCTCCGTCGGCACCGACTCAGGGGTCCCGGTCGCCGGACTCGTCACCCTCGGCGCCGTGGTCGTCGCCGGCGGCGCGGGCGCCTACGCGGTCGTGCGCCGCAACCGGCTCCGCAAGGAGGCCGAGGAGCGCGCCGCCCTCGACAAGCTCCGGGTCGTCGTCGACGAGGACATCACCGCCTTCGGTGAGGAACTCGAACGGCTCGACTTCCACCCCGCCGAGGCCGGCGCCACCGACGCCATGCGCGGCGACTACGAACGCGCCCTCGACTCGTACGACACCGCCAAGTCCCTGATGGCCGCCGCGGGCCGCCCCCATGACGTCCGCGCGGTCACCCAGGCCCTGGAGGACGGCCGCTACTCCCTCGCGGTGCTCGCCGCCCGCCGTGAGTCCCGCCCGCTGCCCGAGCGCCGCGCCCCCTGCTTCTTCGACCCGCGCCACGGCCCCTCCACCGAGGACCGCACCTGGTCCCCGGCCGGCGGCGCCGCCCGCGAGGTCCCGGTCTGCGCCGCCGACGCGGCCCGCCTGGACGACGGGCTCGACCCGGTGGCCCGCACGGTCGACGCGGACGGCGTCCGCCGCCCCTACTGGGAGGCGGGCCCCGCCTACGGCCCCTGGGCCGGCGGCTACTTCGGCGGCGGCATGCTCCCGGGCCTCCTCATGGGCACCATGCTCGGCTCGATGCTCTCCACCCCGGCCTACGCCGCCGAGTACGGCGGCGGTGACTTCCAGGGCGGTGACTTCTCGGGAGCCGACTTCGACTCCGGCGACTTCGGGTCGAGCGACTTCGGCGGCGGTGACGGCGGCGGCTTCGGGGGCGGCGACTTCGGTGGTGGCGGCGGATTCGACGGCGGAGGCGGCTTCTAGCGTCCTGCCGGACCCCGACCCCGACCCCGACCCCGACCCGGGCCGCGACCCCGACCCGTACCCCGGCCCCGGTCTTGACCTCGACCCCGGTCGCCGACGTGCCTCAGACCAGCGGCTTCACCGACATCAGGAGGTGGCGGTGGGTGCCCGTCGGGCCGTCGGTGAGGAGTGCCCGCTGGCCCGGGCCCAGGAGGTGGAAGTGGATCTCCGGGGCGTCCAGCGTGGTGAGGGCGTCCAGCAGGTAGTTCGGGTTGAAGGCGACCGTCAGCGTGTCCGGGCCGGTGAGGGTGGCCGGCAGGTGCTGGGAGGCCACGTCGTCCTCGTAACCCGCCTGGAGGTGGATCGACGTGGGGGTGAAGGTCAGCTGGACCGGGCTGTCGCCCTCGGCGACGACCGCGACCCGCTTCACGGCCTCGGTCAGCGGCGCCCGCCCGGTGGTCGCGAGGGCGTGCTCGCCCAGGGCGAAGAGCTTGTCGTGGCGGGGGAGCCGCCCGTCGAGCAGCCGGGTGGTGGTGCGCAGCCCGGCGCTCTCGAAGCCGATCGAGCCGCCGTCCAGGGCGAGCCGGGCCGGGCCGGTGCCCGCGAGGGAGCGGGCGATCTCGGTGAGGCGGCGGGCCGGGACGACCACGTCGGCGGCCGAGGGGGTGCCGCTCCCGGGCGTGTCGGTCCCCGGCTGCCACTCCAGGGTGCGGACGGCGTAGCGATAGCGGTCGGTGGCGGCCAGGGTCATGACCGTGCCGTCGAGGGCGAGGCGTATCCCGGTGAGGACCGGCAGCGAGTCGTCCCGGCCCGCCGCCACCGCCACCTGGCCGACCGCCGCGGCGAAGGCGTCGCCGTCCACCAGGCCGCGGATCTCGGGCAGCTCGGGCGGCGCGGGGTGGTCGTCGAGCGGCAGCAGGGAGAGCCCGAAACGGGCGTCGCCGGAGGTCACCGTGAGCCGGGAGCCCTCCACCGCGAGCCGTGCCCGGCCGCGCGGGAGCACCTTGCAGATGTCGAGCAGCCGCCGGCCCAGGACCAGCGCCCGGCCCTCGATGTCGGTGTCCGCCTCGACCTCGATCCGGGCCGAGGCCTCGTGGTCGAGGCCGGAGACGCGCAGCCGTCCGTCCGCCGCGTCCAGGACCAGCCCCCCGAGGACGGGCAGGGGGGAGCGGGCCGGCAGGACGCGTGCGGCCCAGGACACGGCGTCGGTCAGCACGGAGCTGTCGATACGGAATTCCATGCCACCGACGCTAGCGACCCCCACTGACAACGGCGTTGACCAGCGGGTTCGGCCGTCCCGGCCGTCCGCGGGGGAGGGGGCCGGGGACGGATCCGGCCGTACGGGAAGGGAATCGCCCCCCTGATCGTTCCTCGCTGTGAGCGTGACAGCGATCAGCAGGGGGAGAGAACATGACTGACGTCCACGGCACGGTGGAGCCCGGATTCGAGTCCGTACGGGAGGAGTTCGCCACCGTCGTGGCGAACGAGGCGCGGGACGGCGGAGCCCAGCTCGCCGTCCACCACCGCGGCCGGCTCGTCGTCGACCTCTGGGGCGGCGACGGGGTCGACGGGGACTCGCTCCTCGGCCTCTACTCCTCCTCCAAGGGCGCCATGGCCCTCGTCACCGCCCTCCTCGTCCAGGACGGGATGCTCGACCTGGACCGCGAAGTGGCCTCCTGGTGGCCCGAGTTCGCCGCCGAGGGCAAGGGGAGGCTGACCCTGCGCCAGCTGCTCGCCCACCGGTCCGGCGTGATCGGCGCCGACGGCGGCTTCACCCTCGACGAGCTGGCCGACGACCGGGTGGTCGCCGCCCGCCTCGCCGGCCAGCGCCCCTTCTGGGAGCCCGGCACCGCCCACGGCTACCACGCCCTCGTCATCGGCGCCCTCGTCGGCGAGGTCGTCCTGCGGGCCACCGGCCGGACGATCCCGGAACTGTTCGAGGAGAGGGTCCGGGCCCCGTACGCCCTCGACTACTACCTGGGCCTGCCCGAGGAGCTCGAACCCCGCTTCCGTACGGCCCTGCCGATGCTGCCCACACCCGCCGAGCAGGCCCTCCTCGCGGCGAACCCGATCGCGCCGGACAGCCTCATGGGCATCGCGTTCAACTTCCACGCGGACCCGCCGTTCGACATCGTCGGCTACGCCAACTCCCGTACGGTGCGGGAGAAGGCCCCGCTCTCCGGCGGCGGCATCGGCTCCGCGCGCGGCCTCTCCCGGATGTACGCGACGATCGCCGGCGAGCTCGGCGGGCGGCCCCCGCTCCTGAAGCCGGACACCCTGGCCGAGGCCGCCCGGATCCACTCCGCGGGCACGGACAGGGTGACGGGCGAGGAGAACACCTTCGGCCTCGGATTCGTCGCGATGGCCGCCCGCTACCCGGCCCTCGGCCCGGGCGCCCTCGGACACAGCGGCGCCCCCGGCTCGCAGGCCTTCGCCGACCCGGCGACCGGCCTCGCGTACAGCTACACCCGCCGCCGCTTCGCCTTCGGCGGGGGCCCCGGCGCCGCCGAGAACGACCGGCTGATCCCTGCCGTGGTCGCGGCGGCCGCGAAGCGGAGCTAGTGCCGCACCCTTCCGACGGGAAACGCCCTGGTGGAAGGGCCGGAGAGGGCGCACCGTAATTCATTGGCGCGCCCTCTCCGGGTTTCGTAGGGTGGCGTCGCGACCGCGCCTCCGATGCGCTCGGCTGCGGCTACTTCTTCCGAAACCAAGTGACGCCGCCGCCACTTCCGATCTCGGCGGCGCGGGCGTCTTCGCCCCGCCACCCGCCACCGGGCAGTCCTCGCCCGGTCGGGCCGTCGCCCGCCGGGCCGTGTGGCCGGGCCTTCCCGTTCTCCGAATCCGGGGGGATTCCCTGCCTCGTCACACCCGACGCGTCTCCAAGATGTGGACCGAGATGCTCGTGGCCCCGCACGTCGCCGCCGCTGCGGCCGCCGCCGCAGCCGCCTACGTACCGCCCCCGCGGCTTCACCGCGGGCCCGCCGGCCAGTACTTCCACACCCACGAGGGCGCTCCTGCCTTCGTCCGGGAGCCCCGCGACGAGCTCTACCTCCTCGCCGTCGGCGCCTTCGCCTCCCAGCGGACCTTCTACGAGAGCGGCGAGGACCGCGACACGCGGTACGCCCGGCTCGTCGGTGAACTCGCGGTGGAGGACCCCGAGTGGACGGCCGGCCTGCTGCGCTGGCTCCGGAGCGAGGGCAACATGCGCACGGCGTCCCTGGTGGGCGCCGCCGCGTACGTCCGGGCCCGGCTGGCGGCCGGGGCGACCGGAGGCCCGTCCAACCGGTCCGTGATCGACTCGGTGCTCCGGCGCGCCGACGAGCCCGGCGAGCTGCTCGCCCACTGGATCGCCACGTACGGCCGCAAGGTGCCGCAGCCCGTGAAGCGGGGCGTCGCCGACGGCGTGCGCCGGCTCTACACCTCGCGCTCCCTGCTCAAGTACGACACCGCGTCGAAGGCCTTCCGCTTCGGCGACGTGCTCAACCTGGTGCACGCCTCGCCCGACCCCGACAAGCCCTGGCAGGGTGACCTCTTCCGGTACGCCCTGGACCGCCGCCACCACCCGGAGCAGGCGGTTCCGCCGGCCTCCGACCGGCTGCTGACCGCCCACCGGGCGCTGATGGAGACGGCCCCGGAGGAGCGGCGGGCGCTGGTGACCGGCCCGGGCGGCTCCGAGCGGCTGGCCGAGGCGGGCCTGACGTGGGAGGCCCTGGCCGGCTGGCTCCACGGGCCGATGGACGCCGCCGTCTGGGAGGCCGTGATCCCCGCGATGGGGTCGATGGCCCTCCTGCGGAACCTGCGGAACTTCGACGGGGCGGGGATCTCCGACGAAGCCGCGGCCGGGGTCGCCGCCCGGCTCGCGGACCCCGCCGAGGTCGCCAGGGCCCGGCAGTTCCCCTTCCGCTACCTGGCCGCCCACCGGCACGCGCCGTCGCCGCGCTGGGCGGCCGCGCTGGAGGAGGCGCTGGGGCACTCCCTGTCCCACGTCCCCGCCCTGCCCGGCCGGACCCTGATCCTGGTCGACCGCTCCGACTCCATGTTCTGGGACACCGTCTCCGAGCGGTCCCGGCTGACCCGCGCGGACGCGGCGGCCGTGTTCGGCACGGCGCTGGCCCAGCGCGCCGAGCGGGCGGACCTGGTGGAGTTCGGCTGGGGCAGCGCGGAGGTGCCGTTCGCCCCGGGCGAGCCGGTGCTCGCGGTGCTCGACCGGTTCCGCAGCCTCGGCGGCACCTACACCGCGAAGGCGATACGGAAGCACTACCGGGAGCACGACCGGGTCCTGATCGTCACCGACGAGCAGACCGCCGCGTACGGGCCCGGCGACCCGACCGAACCGGTCCCGGCCGACGTCCCGGTCTATACCTGGAACCTGGCGGGGTACCTGCCCGCCCACGCACCCACGGGCCCCCACCGGCACACCTTCGGAGGGCTCACGGACGCCGCCTTCCGGATGGTCGGCCTGGTGGAGGCGGGGCGCGCGGCGGCATGGCCATGGACGGCGACCGGTCGCTGAGCCGCGGCCCACGCGCGGGGGAACGCTCCCGCCGGGGAACGCCGGGGAACGCCGAGCGCCCGCCTTCCGCTGCTGCGGAGGGCGGGCGCGCTCGTGTGCCGGTCCGGAGGGGGCTCCGGGGTCAGGCGTTCCGGAGGAGGCTCCGGGGTCAGGCGGCGTTCTTGATCGCGGAGATGTCGAAGTTCAGCTTGACCTTGTCGGAGACCATCACGCCACCGGTCTCCAGGGCCGCGTTCCAGGTCAGGCCCCATGCGGAGCGCAGGATCTCGGCGGAGCCCTCGAAGCCGACGCGCTCGTTGCCGTAGACGTCGGTCGCGGTGCCGTTGAACTCCAGGTCGATGGAGAGCGGCTTGGTGACGTCCCTGATGGTCAGGTCGCCGGTGACCCGGTACTTGTCGCCGCCCAGCTGCTCGGCGGTGGTGGAGCGGAAGCTCATCAGGGGGAACTGCTCGGCGTCGAAGAAGTCACCGCTGCGGAGGTGGCCGTCGCGGTCGCCGATGCCGGTGTCGATGGAGGCGATCTTGACGTCGATCGAGGCGGAGGAAGCGCCCGGGTTCGCACCGTCGAGCTTCAGCGCGCCCTCGTGCTCGGCGAAGGTGCCGCGGACGTTGGTGACCATCGCGTGGCGGACGGTGAAGCCGATGCTGCTGTGAGCCGGGTCGATGGTGTAGTCGCCGGTGAGGGCGGCCAGGGCCGGGTCGACCGGCAGGGTGGCGGTGGCGACGGCGGACTCGGTGTTCTTGCGGCCGAAGAGACCCATGACATGCTCCTTGTCGGTGTTTGTTGAACCTTCAACGAGAACGACTGTAACTCCATTCCGTTTAACTTTCAACATCTAGGGAAGTTGTTCATCCGGACGGCGTCACGGCGACACCGACGCCCTCTGGCGGACGCGCGTAGAACTACGGCACCATCTCCCTGGCGCCACCGGATGCACCGGCACCACGCGCCACCGGCACCACCGGCACCACGCGCCACCGCTCGCACCCGCACCACGCGCCACCGCTCGCACCCGCACCACGCGCCACCGGCACCACCTGCACCGCCGTCCCCACCCGTCACGGTCATCAGCAGGAGGCACTCCCGATGAAGCTCCGCTCCGTCCTCACGGCCCTCGGCCTCGTCCTCGGCGCACTCTTCGCGCCCGGCGTCGGCGTCCTCACCGCCGCCGGCGAGGCCCACGCCGTCACCAAGATCAGCCACGCCACCGCGACCTCGATGTTCCGGAACTCCGGCATCACCTGGTCCTCCTCCGGCGGCTGCTCGGACCGGTACAACTCCACCTGTACGTCCTTCGAGCAGCTCAACCTCCCCACCGCCCAGGGCGCCCAGACCCTCAAGAGCGCCAGCGGCTGCGCCCTCAACATCACCGGCGGCACCGAGACCGGCCACGCGAGCGGCACGTACTCGCACTGGAACGGCTACAAGCTCGACTTCGCCAAGGGCACCTGCGTCACCAACTACGTCAAGAACACGTTCACGTACATCGGCCTCCGCGGTGACGGGGCCCCGCAGTGGAAGTCCGGCGCCGGCAACGTCTACGCCGACGAGGGCAACCACTGGGACGTGACGTTCTACAACTGCGGCGGCTGCTGACCCCCGTACCGTCCGAAAGGGCCCTCTTCGGTGGTCACTTGGACTAACCGAAGGGGGTTCTTGGACTGGCGGCCTCCGCATGGCGTGATCTCGTTGACGGTGCCGCCGGGGCCGGGCCAACTAGTGCGCATGCCCCTCCCGAACTCGCGAAGAATCCGTGCGGCCTGCGCACTCGCCACCGCCTCGTCCGCCGTGTTCGCCCTGGCCGGGCCCGCCCTCGCGGAGGGCCCGGCGACCCCGGCCCCGCTCGCCGGGACCGTCACGGCCGCCACCCCCGTCATCGGCTCGCCCCTGCTCTCCGTCGCCGTCGCCGAGGACTTCCCGCGCGTCCTCTCGTACACCGACCGCGCGACCGGCGCCCGCCTCCTCGGCAGTACGGCCCCGGTCACCCAGGTCGTGCTCAACGGCACCGCCCGTACGGTCGCGGTCCGGGCCGCCCCCGTCCTGACGGCCTCCTCCGCCGCGTACACCCTCGCCTTCCCCGAGCTGCCCGGCGTGGAGATCGACGCCCGGCTGAGCGTCGAGGGGCGGACCACCACCTTCCGGGTGACCGCCGTCCGCGACACCGAGGCCTTCCGGGTCGGCACCCTCGACATACCAGGCCACGACCTGGTCTCCGTCGGCTCCGCGGACCCCGGCGCCGCCACCGCCTTCACCCGGCTCGACCCGGACTCCACCCGTACCGCCGACGTCTTCGCCCGGGTCACCGACGCGACCGCCGCCGACGCGAACCCGGTCGGCGCGAGCTACGCCCTCGTCAACACCGGGCAGCTGGCCGCCGCCGTCGAGTCCAACTCCAGCTACGACAAGCCCGCCGGCGCCTCCGCCCGCGACGGCGCCCGCTTCTGGCACCAGGCCCGCAAGCAGACCACCGCCACCGGCACCGAGACCCGCGTCGGCGTCTGGTCCGGCCAGTGGACCTACCGCGGCGAGGGCGCCCCGCAGCCCGCGAGCGGCGCGGCACTGCCCTGGGCGAAGGTCGTCGTCACCCCCGACGCCAACGCCGACGGCACCACCGACTGGCAGGACGGCGCCGTCGCCTTCCGCACCATCGGGATCAAGGCCCCCGGCAGCGAGGAGACCCCCGACCGGGTCGTCGCCCACATCCCGTTCAACTTCGCCTCCCAGGCCACCCACCCCTTCCTGCGCACCCTCGACGACGTCAAGCGGATCTCGCTCTCCACCGACGGACTCGGCCAGTTCGCCCTGCTCAAGGGCTACGGCTCCGAGGGCCACGACTCCGCCCACCCCGACTACGGCGGCAACTACAACAAGCGGGCCGGCGGCCTCGCCGACCTCAACGTCCTCCTCAAGGAGGGCCGGAAGTGGGGCGCGGACTTCGGCGTCCACGTCAACGCCACCGAGTCGTACCCCGAGGCGAAGAACTTCAGCGAGACCCTCGTCGACAGGGCCAAGCCCGGCTGGAACTGGCTCAACCAGAGCTACTACATCGACCAGCGCCGCGACATCAACAGCGGCGACCTCGCCCGGCGCTTCCAGCAGCTGCGCGACGAGACCGACCCCAACCTCTCCACCCTCTACATCGACGTCTACTACACCCACGGGTGGATCGCCGACGAGACGATGCGGGCCGTCCAGGCCCAGGGGTGGAACGTCGCCACCGAGTGGTCCGAGAAGTTCGAACGGGCCTCCCTCTGGTCCCACTGGGCCAACGACCTCGACTACGGCGGCGCCACCAACAAGGGCCTCAACTCCCGGATCGTCCGCTTCATCCGCAACGGCGAGAAGGACGTCTGGAACAACCACCCGGTCCTCGGCCAGACCGCCCTCGTCGACTTCGAGGGCTGGACCGGCGAGACCGACTGGACCGCCTTCACCGCCAACATCTGGCAGCGGAACCTGCCCGCCAAGTACCTCCAGCAGCAGAAGATCACCCGCTGGAACGGCAACGACCTCACCTTCACCGGCGAGGTCCGCGGCACCGTCGAGGACGGCCGCCGCACCTTCTACGACCACGGCCGCAAGGTCCTCGACGGCGAGGCCTATCTGCTCCCCTGGGACGACGGGAAGAAGCTCTACCACTACAACAGGTCCGGTGGCACGACGAGTTGGGCCGTCCCGCCCGGCGCCGGCTCGTACTCGGTGTACAAGCTCACCGACAACGGACGCGTGAAGACCGAGACCGTACGGCCCGTCGACGGGAAGGTCACCCTCGACGCCGTCGCCGGACAGCCCTACGTCCTCTACCCCGACCGCGCCCCCGACCAGGCCGCCCCCCGGTGGGGGCAGGGCACCCCGGTGAAGGACCCCGGCTTCAACGACGCCCGGCTCGACGCCTGGACCACGGCCGGCACCGTCGTCCGCGACACCGACGACCGGGGCCGCAACAGCGCGAAGCTCAGCGGCGCCGCCACCGCCTCGGTCCGCCAGCAGATCACCCGCCTCACCCCCGGCAGGCGGTACACCGCCTCCGTGCTCATCGAGGTCGAGCCCGGCGCCACCCGGCCCACCACACTCTCCGCCGGCGGCCGGTCCGTCACCGTCGAACGCTCCGCCCTCCAGGACCGGGTCGCCGCCTCCGACTGGAACGGCACCCGCTTCCAGCGTGCCAAGGTCACCTTCACCGCACCGGCCGGCGGCACCACCCCGCTCAAGATCGAGGCCGCGGCCGGCAGCACCGCCACCGTCCGCGTCGACGACGTCCGCATCGTCGCCAACGCCCCCGCCACCAGGGCCGGAACCCTCGTGTACGAGGACTTCGAGGCCGTCGACCAGGGCTGGGGCCCCTTCCTCAAGGGCGACTCCGGCGGTACGACCGACCCGCGCACCCACATCGCCCAGCTGCACGCGCCCTTCACCCAGGCCGGCTGGAACGGCAAGCTCATCGACGACGTCATCGGCGGCGCCGAGAGCCTCAAGTCCCACGACGAGAACAGCGGACTCGTCTACCGGACCGCGCCCTGGACGGTCCCGATGAAGGACGGCCGCAGCTACCGGATCGAGTACGACTACCGCTCCAGCCACGCGGGCGCGTACGAGTGGGTCACCGGCTACGACCGCACCGACGGCACCTCCGTGGAGACCCGCCGCACCCCGATCGGACAGCGGAAGGCCGACGGCCACTTCTCGGAGACCGTCACCGCCGGCTGCGGCGACACCTGGACCGGTCTGCGCAAGCGGGGCGACGCCCCGGACGGCGCCGACTTCGTCCTCGACGCCTTCACCGTCACCGACCTCGGACCGGCCGCCGAACGCGCCGCCTGCGGCACGCTCTCCCTCGCCGCCCCCGAGACCCTGGAGCCCGGCCGCCCGAACCGGGTCACCGCGACCTTCGGCAACGACGAGGCGGGCGAGGTCACCGGCGCCCGGGCCGTCCTGACGCTCCCCGAGGGCTGGACCGCCGAACCTGCCGCCCCCGTCGTCCTCGGCACCGTCGCCCCCGGCGGAAAGGCGACCGCCACCTGGCAGGTCACCCCGCCGGTGGACGCGGCCTACCGGCCGTACCCGCTGACCGCCTCCCTGGCGTACGGCCTCGGGGGCGAGGAGCGGAAGCTCACCGCCGCCACCACCGTCCGCACCCTGCCCCCGCCGCCCACCGCCGACAGCTGGGCCAGCGACCTGGACTGGACCTCGGCCACCAACGGCTGGGGCCCCGTCGAGCGCGACCTCTCCAACGGCGAGACCGGCACCGGCGACGGCTCCCCGCTGCGGATCGGGGGAGTGACCTACGCCAAGGGCCTGGGCAGCCACGCCCCCGCCACCGTCCGCTACTACCTGGGCGGCCGCTGCACCTCCCTCACCGCCGAGGTCGGCGTGGACGACGTGCAGACCGTCCGGGGCACCGTCCGGTTCAGCGTGCGCGCGGACGGCACCGAGAAGGTGACGTCCCCGGTCCTCAGGGCCACGGACCCCGCCTGGTCCCTCACCGCCGACGTCACCGGCGCCTCCTACGTCGACCTGGTGGCCGACGACGGCGGCGACGGCAACGGCAACGACCACGCGGACTGGGGCAACGCCCGCTTCCACTGCGGAAGCTGACACGAGCGGGGCGGCAGGACGGGGCATCAGGGCAGCAAGCGCTTGCCCCGCCTGCTGCCGTGCTCATTGATTGCGTCGGAAACAGGGTGTTACACCGGGCGCCGACCGGTCTCCACCACTTCCCCCGGGAGGCTCCCGTGTCCCTGCCCCTCTGGTCCCGCCGCACCTTCCTGAGCACCACGACAGCGGCGGCCCTCACACTCGCCCTCGCCCCGCAGGCCCACGCGGCGGACGAGTTCGAGACGCTCCGGCTCCGCTGGCTCGACCTCCAGCTCGGCTCCGGCTTCGACGCCGGGGCCGAGCCCTACGCCTCCCGCCTCGCGGAGACGGGCACCCTCGCCCGTACCTTCCGCGCCGCGATGGCCCCCGCCACGGCCTCCCTCTGGCCCGACGCCCCCTTCGACCCGCCGGCCGGCATCTCCCAGAGCTACAGCCGCCTCTGGACGATGACGCAGGCGTACGCCCAGCCCGGCACCGGCCTCACCGGCGACACGGGCCTGCTCGCCGACGTGCTGCGCGGCCTCGACCACCTCTCCGCCACCGTCTACCGGGCGGGCGCGCCCCGCTACGGCAACTGGTGGGAGTGGCAGATCGGCGCCCCCCGCCTCCTCATGGACATCGTGGCCGCCCTCCACCCCCACCTCGGCGCCGAGCGGATCGCCGCCGCCTGCGCCGCCGTCGACCACTTCGTCCCCGACACGGTGCTCAGGGACTACACCGGCACCTCGACCGGCGCCAACCGCGTCGACCTCTGCCGCTCCGTCGCCCTGCGCGGGGTCGTCGGCGCGAACCCCGCCAAGCTCGCCCTGGCACGCGACGCCCTCTCGCCCGTCTTCCCGTACGTCACCCAGGGCGACGGCCTCTACGCCGACGGCTCCTTCGTCCAGCACACCTGGGTCGCCTACTCCGGCACCTACGGGCAGGTCATGCTGGACGGCCTCGGCCGGCTCTTCACCCTGCTCGCCGGCTCCACCTGGGCCGTCACCGACCCGAACCGGCAGATCGTCCTCGACAGCGTCGAGCAGGCCTACGCGCCCCTCATCTACGACGGACTGATGATGGACAGCGTCAACGGACGCGCCATCAGCCGCGGCTACCTCAAGAACGACGACCGCCGGGTCATGCGCTCCGACCACTTCCACGGCCAGGGCGTCATCGCGGCCATGGCCCTCCTCGCGGGCGGGGCCTCCGCCGCCGAGCGGGACCGCTGGCACGCGCGCCTGAAGGGGTGGATCGAGCGCGACACCGTCTCCCCGGTCCTCGCCGCCCGTCAGTTCGGCGTCGCCGACCTCGCCCGGCTGCACGCCGTCGCCGCCTCGCCCGTCCCGGCCGCCCCCGAACCCACCGGCCACCGGCTCTTCGCCGCCATGGACCGGGCCGTCCACCGCCGCCCCGGCTGGGCCGCCAACATCGCGATGGCCTCGAACCGCATCACGTACTACGAGTGCGGCAACGGCGAGAACCCGCGCGGCTGGCACACCGGCGCCGGAATGCTCTCCTGGTGGACCCCGTCCCTCGGCGACCAGTACACCGACTGGTTCTGGCCCACCGTCGACCCGTACCGCCTGCCCGGCACCACCGTCTCCACCAAGCGGCTGGCCGACCGGGCGGGCGGCGAGTGGGGCGCGCCCCGGCCCGCCGTCCGCTGGGTCGGCGGCGCCACCGACGGCGAGTACGCGGCCGTCGGCCAGCACCTCAAGGGCCTCGGCTCCACCCTGGAGGCCCGCAAGTCCTGGTTCTGCGCGGCGGACGCCGTGATCTGCCTGGGCGCCGGGATCACCGCCACCGACGGCGTGCCCGTGGAGACGGTCGTCGACAACCGGCTGCTGGGAGAGGGCGGCACCCGGGCCCTCACCACCGGCGACGGCTGGGCCCATCTGGAAGGCCACGGCGGCTGGGTCCTCCCCGCGGGCTCCGGGGACCTCCGCACCCTCCGCGAGGACCGCACCGGGGCCTGGAGCGACATCAACACCACCAGTTCCACCGAGCGCGTGACCCGCCGCTACCAGACCCTCTGGCTCGACCACGGCACGGACCCGGTCGCGGCCTCGTACGTCTATCTGCTGATGCCGGGCGCCTCCCCGCGCACCCTCGCCGCCCGCGCCGCCGACCCCGACTGGCTGAGCGTTCTCGACAACAGCGCCGAACGGCAGGCGATAGCCGTCCCGTCCCTCGGACTCACCGCCGCGAACTTCTGGGCGGCCGGTACGGTGGGCCCCCTCACGGTCACCGCGCCCGCGAGCGCCCTCGTCCGCCGCCGCCGCTCGGTCCTCGACCTCAGGGTCTCCGAACCGCTCCGCACGGGGCAGCCCCTCGAACTCCTCTGGGCGGGCCCGGTCCGCCGGGTGCTCTCGCACGACCCCTCGGTGGAGGTGCTCGCCACCGGCCGCTCACTGCGGCTGCGGATCACCCCGGGCACCCGGGGCGCCACCCACCGTTGCGAGGTGCTCCTCTAGTCCCGCCGGGGTCCATGTCGGAACCCTACAAACACGAGGGGTGCCTGACTGTTGACTCGGGCTGGGCGGGTCCAGGTTCTGTCCAGCCCCACCAGGAATCGACACGGGAGACTGTACGGAGTCGACGGCGGGGTTTTCTTGTCCGGCTTCGTAGGGTCGACACATGACCGTTGTGGACCAGATCCCGAGCGAGCCCGCTGACGCCCGTGGCCGAGTGGCCGAGCTGCACGTCCTGCGCGAGCAGGCACTCCGCGGCCCGAGCGAGCGGGCGACCGAGGCCCAGCACGCGAAGGGCAAGCTGACGGCGCGCGAGCGCATCGAGCTGCTGCTCGACCCTGGTTCCTTCAACGAGGTCGAGCAGCTGCGCCGGCACCGCGCCCAGGGCTTCGGCCTGGAGGCGAAGAAGCCCTACACCGACGGTGTCATCACCGGCTGGGGCACGGTCGAGGGCCGCACGGTCTTCGTCTACGCCCACGACTTCCGGATCTTCGGCGGCGCCCTCGGCGAGGCCCACGCCACCAAGATCCACAAGATCATGGACATGGCCATCGCGGCCGGTGCCCCGCTGGTCTCCCTGAACGACGGCGCCGGCGCCCGCATCCAGGAGGGCGTCTCGGCGCTCGCCGGCTACGGCGGCATCTTCCAGCGCAACACCCGCGCCTCGGGCGTCATCCCGCAGATCTCGGTCATGCTCGGCCCCTGCGCGGGCGGCGCCGCCTACAGCCCGGCGCTCACCGACTTCGTCTTCATGGTCCGCGAGACCTCGCAGATGTTCATCACGGGACCGGACGTCGTCAAGGCGGTCACCGGCGAGGAGATCACCCAGAACGGACTCGGCGGCGCCGACGTCCACGCGGGCGTCTCCGGCGTCTCCCACTTCGCCTACGACGACGAGGAGACCTGCATCGCGGAGGTCCGCTACCTCCTGTCGATGCTCCCGCAGAACAACCGCGAGAACCCGCCGACGGTCGCCTCCGAGGACCCGGCGGACCGCCGCTCCGAGGTCCTGCTCGACCTGGTGCCCGCCGACGGCAACCGCCCGTACGACATGCACAAGGTCATCGAGGAGCTCGTCGACGACGGCGACTACCTGGAGATCCACGAGCGCTGGGCCCGCAACATCATCTGCGCCCTCGCCCGCCTCGACGGCCAGGTCGTCGGCATCGTCGCCAACCAGCCCCAGACGCTGGCCGGGGTCCTCGACATCGAGGCCTCCGAGAAGGCCGCCCGCTTCGTCCAGATGTGCGACGCCTTCAACATCCCGATCATCACCCTTCTGGACGTCCCCGGCTTCCTGCCGGGCGTCGACCAGGAGCACGGTGGAATCATCAGGCACGGCGCCAAGCTGCTCTACGCGTACTGCAACGCGACCGTGCCCCGGATCAGCCTGATCCTGCGCAAGGCCTACGGCGGCGCCTACATCGTCATGGACTCCCAGTCCATCGGCGCCGACCTGACGTACGCCTGGCCCACCAACGAAATCGCGGTCATGGGCGCCGAGGGCGCCGCCAACGTGATCTTCCGCAAGCAGATCGCCGAGGCCGAGGACCCCGAGGCCATGCGGGCCCGCATGGTCAAGGAGTACAAGGCCGAGCTGATGCACCCGTACTACGCGGCGGAGCGCGGCCTGGTCGACGACGTCATCGACCCCGCCGACACCCGCCAGGTGCTCATCCGGTCCCTCGCGATGCTCCGCACCAAGCACGCCGACCTGCCGTCCCGCAAGCACGGCAACCCGCCTCAGTAAGAGGAGTCATCCACGTGAGCACCCCTGCCCATCTTCTCCGCGTCGAGAAGGGCCACGCCGACCCCGAGGAACTCGCCGCCATCACCGCGGTGCTGCTCGCTCGCGCGGCCGCCAAGGCCGACACCGACACCGCGGACGACCACCGCGGCCGCACCACGGCCGGCTGGCGCCGCCTGGAGCGCGAGCACGGCTTCCGCGCCCCGCACAGCTGGCGCTGACCGTACGAGGGAGGGCCGGAACCCGGTGGACACCGGGCTCCGGCCCTCCCTCGCGTCCGCACGCCCGCGGACGGCCGGGGCGGGTGGCGAGTACTCGCCACCCGCCCTACGGCCAGATCGTCTGCACCAGCGCGTAGACACCCCAGATCAGGGCCGCCACGATGCCGCCCAGGATCAGCAGCGCCGCGCAGCCCAGCGCGATCTCCCCCTTGGTGAGTGGCTTCGTCTCGGGGACGGCGGCCGGCTCGACGCCCTGGGGCACGGGGCCGGGCGGGTTCGACCCCGTCTGGGGAGTGGCGGTCCGGGGCGGCGGAACCGACGCCTTGGAGCCACCGCCGGGGGGAGCCGTCCCCCCAGGGGGAGCCGAGGTGGACGGACCGGCCGAGGGCCCGGAGGTACGGGAGGTGCCGGAGGTGCGCGGCGTGCCGGACGCCCCGGGCCGGGCGGAGGCCCCGGAGGGCGTACCCGGACCGGCGGGCGCACCCGACCCGGAAGGCGCGGCCGGGCGCGGCACCGAGCCGAGCGGGACGAACACCGAGTCCTTCGTCCCCGCCGAAGCCCCCGCCGGCGCCCCCGCGCCCGTGCTCCGCCCCGGACCCGCCACGAACGGGTCCGGCTGCCCCGCCGACCGCCGCCCGCACCACGGGCACGCCGTCAGATGACCGGCGTAGTGGTGGTCCGCCGCGTCCGCGCACTGCACGACCGACTCCCGCGCGTCGTCCAGCGCGTCCAGCCAGACCGCCGAGGACGGCCGCCGCCGGGGATCGCGGATCCCCGGCCCGAACGTCCGCCGGGCCAGTTCCACCAGCCGGGGCGGCAGCACCTCGGGCGGGAGCAGCTGCGCCGGCACCCGCACCCGGTCCGGCTCGACCAGGAACGACGTCCCGCTCATGATGTTGTCCTTGCGGGTCGCCTCCGCGGCGCCGTACAGCGGAGCCCCGTCGAAGGGGTGGTTCCCGCCGGTGATCAGCTGGTAGACGAGGACGGCGAGCGCGAAGTCGTCCGCGTGCCGGGTCGGCGGCTCCCCCCGCTGCCGCTCGGGGCTCGCGTAGTCGTCGGTGAACACCTCGCAGCCGAAGGACTCACCGGTCAGCGCGTCCGTGAAGGCGAACGAGTCGCAGTCCAGGAACGTGACGAACCCGTTCCGGTCGACGACCGCGTTGGCGCTCGACAGATCGCCCACCACGAAGCCCTGCTGATGCAGCTCGGCCGTCATGTACGCCAGGTTCGACGCCACCGCCAGCAGGAACTTCCAGTGCGCCCGGCCCTCGAACCGGCGCAGCCGCACCGGCTTCTGGAGCAGCCCGCTCAGCTGGGTGTGCGCCGCCGGATCGAGGTACGGCATGCCGTAGCCGATCGGGCTCCCGCCCGCCTCGATCGTGTCCACCGGCCACACCAGCATCGGCGGCTGACCGGGCGCGAGCCGCTCCCCGGCGAGCGGATCGGCCCGCAGCATCGCGGTGAGCCGGCGCAGCTGGGCGCCGTCGGGGGTGCGGTTGTAGATCTTGGCGGCGAGGTCGGCGCGCTCGTTCAGCCGCCACACACTGCCCTGCCCGCCCGTCCCCAGCGGTTTCGCCACCCGGGTCACCCGGGTGCCGTCCCCGAGGGCCAGGCTGAGGCCGTCGAGGGAGAGGTGGTCGTCGCGGTGTCCGCGGTTCTCGTCAGCGGTAGTCATGTCCGTATCGCCCACAGGAGAGTCTTGTCGTCCCCGGTCACCCGGGTGATCTGGTCCGATCCGAGAAACTCGGAGAGCCGCCGCTCCTCCTCGTCGTGGTCGTAGTCGGGCCGGGCGAGCCGGTCGAAGAGATGCCCGAGGAACGCGTCGTGCGGCATCGGGGGCCGCCCGGCCGGCGCCCGCCGCAGCAGGGCCTGGGTCAGTCCGTCCGTGGAGAGCAGCACCCCGTCGATCCCGTCGTCCCGGACGCAGTCCACCCGGAGCTGCCGGAGCGCGGTGGGCGAGCCCACGAACACCGTCTCGTTCGCGTACTCGCTGCCCGTGTGCGCCCGCGGCAGCAGGTCGTACGCGGGCCGCTCGGGATCGCCCACGTCGGACCGGACGACCACGAGACCGTCACCGACCGACAGCTGCCCCAGCCAGCCCGGGGCGAGGACCACCACCGTCAGCGTGGTCGCGTACGGGGCGGGGGAGTCGCCGCACCACCGCAGGAAGGCGGCCCGCACGTCACGGAAGGCCTCGGTCAGCGCCTCCTTGCGCGCGTGCGCGTCCGGCAGCCGCTCCCAGGGCGTCACCAGCGGCTCGAACGCCCGGGTCGCCAGCCGTACGGCCTGCCGGGCGCCCTCCTCGGAGCGCGGTGCGCTGCCCGCGCCGTCCGCCACCGCGAGGACCAGCCCCGACGGGGTCCTGCGGACCCGCCACGCGTCCTGACAGGGCATCCGCTCCCGCAGGTGCCGGTAGCCGATCGCGCTGGTGCCGTGCACCCGCCAGTCCGGGGGCGCCCCGTCGGCCGGCCTCACGCCGGGACCTGCCCGCCGCCGCGCCGCCGCTTCAGCCGGGCGAAGATCTCCTGGAACTCGGCCTCCGCGGCGCCGCCCTGGGTGGCCTTGGCGCTGTGCGACATCGCCGTGAGCAGCTCCGCGAACGGGAAGCCGTCCAGCCACGCGTGGTAGTGCGGCGCCAGCTCCTGGAGCACCTCCTCGGCGCCCGCGTGGCGCTCGCCGACGCCCACCGCGAACAGCCGGAAGCGGCGCTCCTCCTCCGCCCTGCGCAGCTCGGGCAGGAGTTCGCGGTACGCGTGCGAGAACCGGCCCTCCTCGTCGCTCGGGTAGCCGTCCGTGACGACACAGATCTGCGGGCGGTAGTACGTGAGCCCCTCCGCCCGCAGCCCCGCCTTGTAGTCGGCGACCACCTCCATCGCCAGGCGCAGCGCCCGGTCGAGGAGCGTCACGCCGTGAGCGCGCAGCACCGGCGGCCGGAACTCGTGGGCCGGTACGAAGGGACTGTGCGGCCACACCGGGGCGGTGGCGCCGAGCGGGGTGGCCCCCTGCCAGACGGTGATGCCGTCGCCGCCGCCGAAGGTGATCACGGCGACGTCGACGGCGGCGCTCAGCGCCATGTCCTCGGCGAGGCTCTCCGCCCAGGAACCGAGGGCGGTGTTCAGCGAGGAGATGGCGTCGTTCCGGGTCAGGGACGTCGAGGTGTCCAGGCAGAGCAGCAGCGGCAGCCGCTGGGCGCTGTCGAACTCGAAGCCCATGTACGGCACGGGGAGCGGGGCTTCGTCGGGCTGGGGCGTGGGAGTCACGGCTACTCCGTGGAGCGATGGGTGGTCAGGGAAGGACGAGCGGGTACGGGGTGGGGCGGTCGTGCGGCGGAGGTGCGGAAGTTCAGCGGAGCGGCCCGGCCTGGAACACCGGGGGTTCCGACTCCGGGACGAGGGTCACGCGGACCCGTTCACCGGGGTACGGGTACGCCGAAGGGGAGCCCAGCCAGTGGGCCCGGCACAGCGCGCCGTCCCACTCCACGTAGCCGTGCGGGCGCAGCCAGGTCGCGACGGTCGCGACGTCCCGGCGTCCGCCGGCCAGCGCCAGCGTGTCGCGGTCGCGGCCGTCACCGCCGGGGCCCGCGGGCCGGGGGACGTCGGCTGCCGGATACGCCTCGGATGGGCGCGTCGCGTCGGCGGGGGCGTCGGGGAGCGGGGCGGGCCGGGGAGGCTCGGTACGGGGGAAGGCGGGCGGACCGGCCTGGGGACGCGTGGGCGGCAGGGCCCGCTGGGAGCCGGGCGCGGGGGCCTGGGGGTAGGGGGACGGAGCGGACCGCGCGGGTGCGGCGCTCTGCGGGTGCACGGGCGGGGCACCCTGCGGGTGGCCGGACGGCGCGCTCCGGGCCGGCGGGTCGCTCTGCGGCGACGCGGCGGGCTGCTGCGGCTGTGCCTGCGGGTGCGGGTGCGTCTGAGGGTGCGGTTCGCCGGGCGTGGCCGAGGCCGGGGGCACGCGGTCGTCGGTGCCGGGCCGTTCCTGGACGAAACCCGCACCGTCCAGAAGGGCGCGCCCGGCCTCCAGCAGCCGGTCGACATGGCCCCAGATCCCGAGGGGGGACGGCGCCGAGGGGCGCTCGGGCGCGGGCATCCCGCCCGGCCGCCCCGGGCCCTCGGGCCGGCCGTCGGCCTCGGGCCGCGCACCGGGCGCGGGCGTCCCTTCGGGCTCGGTCCGGCCGTCGGGGCCCCGGACCTCCTCCGGCGGCCGAGCGCCCTCCGGCGTCCGCCGCGGCTCCGGCGTCCGCCCGGACTCGGGGGGCCGTGGCGTGCCGGCGTTCCGCGGGTCCTCCGGGTGCCGGGCGGGCTCGGGCCCGCGGGGGACCTCCCGCCGTCGGCCGTCCTCCCCGCGGGGGACGTCCCGCCGCCGGCCGTCGTCCCCGCGTGATCCCGAGCGCCACGAACCCGTACTGGCCCACATGATGGCGAGTGCCGCCCCCAGCGGTACCACCGTGATCGTCAGCAGGACGGCGGCCCATTCCATCCGGTCACTCCCGGGTCGCGAGGTCATCGGTGCTCCGCAGGACGAATCCGAGGTCGTGGCACTCGCGCAGCAGCCGCACCGCCGCTTCGAGCAGGGTGTCGAGCGTCGACGCGAAGCCCGTGGCGGTCAGGTGCGAGGCGAGCGGCAGGGCGAGGACGGCGGAGAGCAGCGGCGCCTCGCTGCGGACGTCGCCGAGGATCGCGCTCGGGGTCACCTCGCGGGAGTTCCACGCGGTCGCCGCCGCCGCCGTGGGCGCGAGCCGGTCGGGGGAGATCAGGGTCCCGTCGGTGACGGCCACCACGAGGGAGCCGGCGGCGCGGCTGACGTCCACGGTGAGCCGGGGCCCGGCCGGGCCGCCGACCCTGGCCTCCAGGTAGAGGGCGCCCTCCTCGCTCGCCACGGGTTCGCCGATGCGGCGGGCCCATTCCCGTACCAGGGACTCCCAGCCGTCGCGCAGTTCGACGGCGTGTTCAGCGGGCATGATGCAGAACCGCCTTCTGGACGAGGGACCGGGAGAACCCCGCGGCGAGCAGCCGGGAGGCGATCGGGCGCAGCGCGCACGGGTCGCCCGCGCCGTCCCGCGCGGGTACGTGGCAGCGGTGCGGGGGGTCGGGCACGGGCTCGGTGGGCTCCCGGCCGCCCGCGGCGCCGCCGGGTTCGCTGTCGGAACCGGTCCCGAGGAGGCCGGAGAGCGCGGTCATCAGCAGGTCGGGCAGCGGGCGGTCGGCCGCGGCGGTGGCCAGACAGGCGGTGATCAGCCCGGCGAGCGGCGCGGACACCCCGGTCAGGTAGGGGGCCGTGCCTTCGAGGATCCGGATGCTCGCCGGCAGTCCGGTGCCGAAGGCCGGGCGGCCGGTGGCCGCGTAGGCGAGGACGGCGCCGAGGGCGAAGATGTCGACGGCGGGGGTGGGTTCGCGCCCCAGGACCTGCTCGGGCGCCATGTAGCCGTGGGTGCCGAGAACGGTCCCCGGCAGGGTCAGTCCCGTCGTCGTCGCCGTCGTGCGGGCGATGCCGAAGTCGATGAGGCGGGGTTCGCCGCTCTCCAGGATGATGTTGCTCGGCTTGACGTCGCGGTGGATCACCCCGCGCGCGTGCACCTCGGAGAGCGCCTCCGCGAGCATGCAGCCCAGCGCCGCCACCTGCTGCTCGGGCAGCGGCCCGTCGCCGGTGACCCTGGCCTCCAGGGTGGGCCCCGCGACGTAGCGGGTGGCGAGCCAGAGCGGCGGCCGGACGGTCTCGGCGGCGTAGACGGGCACGGTGTACGGGCTGTGCACGTCGAGCAGGGCGTCCACCTCGCGGGCGAAGCGCTGTCTGATCTCGTACAGGTCGGCCAGCTCCCGGCGGATCACCTTGACCGCGAGCCGCTGCCCGGCCGGGGTCCGGCAGAGGTACACCTTGCCCATGCCGCCGTTGCCGAGCGTGCGGACGACCGTGAAGTTCCCGATCCGGTCCGTACCGTCGTACGTGCTCATCCCGCCTCCCCCGAGGTCCCCCCGACAACGTAGTGGACGCGGCGGGGCACGGTGGCGGTTTCACGCCGAAGGCCGCGTTCCCGGGAGGGGAACGCGGCCTTCGGCGGACAACGCGGGGGACGGCTACCGGAGTCGGGCCATGAGGGCGTGCTCGACGAGCGTGATGAGGGCGCTCTTGGCGTCCGCGCGGTGGCGGGCGTCGGTGGTGATGATGGGGGTGTCGGGGCCGATCTGCAGGGCCTCGCGNCGGGCCATGAGGGCGTGCTCGACGAGCGTGATGAGGGCGCTCTTGGCGTCCGCGCGGTGGCGGGCGTCGGTGGTGATGATGGGGGTGTCGGGGCCGATCTGCAGGGCCTCGCGSACTTCCTCGGGCTGGTASGGCTGGKYGCCGTCGAAGCCGTTGAGGGCGATGACGAACGGCAGACCGCTGTTCTCGAAGTAGTCGACGGCGGGGAAGCAGTCGGCGAGCCGGCGGGTGTCGACGAGGACGACGGCGCCGATGGCGCCGCGGACCAGGTCGTCCCACATGAACCAGAAGCGGTCCTGTCCGGGGGTGCCGAACAGGTACAGGATCAGGTCCTGGTCCAGGGTGATGCGGCCGAAGTCCATCGGCGCCGCGGACCAGGTCGTCCCACATGAACCAGAAGCGGTCCTGTCCGGGGGTGCCGAACAGGTACAGGATCAGGTCCTGGTCCAGGGTGATGCGGCCGAAGTCCATGGCGACGGTCGTCGTCGTCTTGTCGCCGGTGTGCGTGAGGTCGTCGATCCCCGCGGACGCGGAGGTCATGACGGCTTCGGTACGCAGCGGGTTGATCTCCGAGACGGCGCCYACGAACGTGGTCTTGCCCACGCCGAAGCCACCCGCCACCACGATCTTCGCGCTGGTGGTTGAACGGGCCGCGCCGCCGCTAGAGCTTGCGAAGTCCACTGAGCACCCTTTCGAGCAGTGTCACGTCTGGCTGACCGCCGGCGGCCTCGTCGCCGCCCGGCTGGTGGATGGCGACGAGCCCGGCCTCCGCCAGGTCGGCGACGAGGATTCGGGCGACGCCGAGGGGGATGGAGAGAAGGGCCGAGATCTCGGCGACCGACTTGATCTCGAAGCACAGCCGGCAGATCCGCTGGTGCTCGGGCAACTGCCCCTGCAGCCTGGACGGATCGGCGGTCGTGCTGACCAGCGCCTCGATGGCGAGCTGGTAACGCGGCCGGGTCCGGCCGCCGGTCATCGCGTACGGACGCACCAGCGGGTTGTGCCCGCCCGAACCGCCCGAACTGCTGGAACCGGCGGCGGACGGAGCGCGCGAGGCGCGGTGGCCGCCCGTGGACGGGGCCTGAGGCTGCTGGTAGGGCTGCGGTACGCCCTGTCTGCTCGGGGTGGAGGGAAAGTTGAACCGGTTGTTCTGCGCGGCGCCGCCCTGCGGCGCCTGCGCGTCATAACCGTTGTAAGGGTTTGAGCCCGGTGGTGTTACCACGTCTCCTCCTCCGACTGCCTCGCGGTCCATGTCCCTTGGAGCCGCGCCACCGCACCCTACGGGGCGGTGGCGCGAAACGCACTGTCTGTCTGTTAGTTGAGAAGACTTCCCTGAAGCTCCGCCCGGAGGTCGGGGGTCAGGACCGTGCCCGCGCGGTCCACGAGCAGCGCCATCTCGTAGCCCACGAGGCCGATGTCGGCCTCCGGGTGCGCGAGCGCGGCCAGCGAGGAGCCGTCCGAGATCGACATCAGGAAGAGGAAGCCGCGCTCCATCTCCACCACGGTCTGGTTGACCGCACCACCCTCGAAGATCCGGGACGCGCCCGCGGTCAGCGAGGTCAGTCCGGACGCGACCGCGGCCAGCTGGTCGGCGAGTCCGTCGGCGGAGACCACCACCGTGTGCGACACCCCGGGGGTGTTGTCCACGAAGTTGGTGATCAACCAGTTCAGATTCTGCGCCGCCTGGCTCATGCTCACACTAACGCTCCTGGTTGTAGGTATTACCCGGGCCGAGGCCCGATCCGTTCGTGTCCGTTCCCGCGCTGCGTCCCTGCTGGACACCCCGGCGCAGGTTGCTCAACCTGCCCCGGACGTCCTCGGGAGCGCGGGAGACCTGGGGGCCGCCCTGCGGGGTCTGCTCGGCCGTGCCCTCGACCAGGTTGGCCTTCGGGACCCGGCGGGGGAGGCCGGACGAGGTGACCCCGCCCGCCTTCGGCTCCTTGAGCTTTCCGGCCCGCTGCCAGCGCTCGTCGTTGGTCGAGCGCCATTCGTCGGTACCGTCGGCTTCGTCCTGCTGCTGCTCCTGAGCCGGCTGCGCGGGCTCGGCCGGCTGCGGTGCCTGCTGCTGCGGCGCCTGCTGGGTCGGCGAGGCGACGCTGCCGCGGCGCGGCAGTCCGGCGTCGGTCAGCGCGTGACCGGCGTCCGGGACGGCACTCGGGGCCGGACCCGGACGGTCGAAGCCTACGCGCTCGGGGGCCTGTTCGGGAGCGCCCGGAGCAGATTCCGATTCCGTCCCGTACTCCTGCGGCCAGCTGCCCTGATACGCGCTCTGATCCTGCCACTCTGCCTGGTGGGACTGGGGATCGAACGTGTTGCCGTACTGCTGGTGTTCGGATTCCGGAGCCTCGTACGAAGCTTCCGCATAGCCCTGCTGGGGGTACGCCTCGTAGCCCTGCTGCGGGGCCGCGTAGCCCGCGCCGTAGCCGTCCTGCTGCGGGTAGCCCGCCGCGTACTCCTGGCCGTAACCCTGAGCCTGCTGCGCCTGCCCGTAGTCCTGCGCCGGGGCGTACTGCTCCGCCGGGTACTCCTGGGCCTGCTGCTGCGGGACGCCGTACTCCTGCGCCGGGGCCTGCTGCGCGTACTCCCCGCCCTGCTCCGCCTCGTCGCGGAAGAGCGGACGTTCGCCGCCCTGCGCGGTCTGGGCCTCCAGGGCGGCACGCCGCCCCTCGCGCTTCAGTGAGCGGTCGACCGGGTCGACCGGGCGCTCCTCCTCGGCCGGCTGCTCGTAACGCGAGTCGTCGAAGCCGAGGTCGGCGGCGGTCAGCATCGGCTGCGGCTGCTGCGGGGCGCTCTCGAAGGCGCTCTGCTGCTGCTGCGGCATGATCTGGGAGACCGTGAAGTCGTCCTGGAGCGGCTGCTCGCCGCCACCGCCGTGGGTGATCGCGTCCGGCAGCATGACCAGGGAGGTCGTGCCGGCCTGCTCGCCCGAGGGGCGGAGCTGGACCCGGATGCCGTGGCGGTCGGCGAGCCGGCCGACCACGAAGAGGCCCATGCGCTGCGACACGGCGGCGTCGACGGTCGGCGGGTTGGCCAGCTTGTGGTTGATGTCCGCGAAGTCCTCGGCGGTGAGGCCGATGCCCTTGTCGTGGATCTCGACCATCACACGGCCGTCGGGGAGACGGGTCGCGGTGACGCGGACCTTGGTCTGCGGGGAGGAGAACGTGGTGGCGTTCTCCAGGAGCTCGGCGAGCAGGTGCACGAGGTCGGTCACGGCCTGGCCGTGGATCTCGGCCTCCGGCACACCGGCCAGCTCGATGCGCTCGTACTGCTCCACCTCGGAGGAGGCGGCGCGCATGACGTCGACCAGCGGGACCGGCTGGTCCCAGCGGCGGCCGGGCTCCTCGCCGGCGAGGACCAGGAGGTTCTCGCCGTTGCGGCGCATACGGGTCGCCAGGTGGTCCAGCTTGAAGAGGTTCTCCAGCTGGTCCGGGTCGGCCTCGTTGTTCTCCAGGTCGGTGATGAGGGTCAGCTGGCCCTCGATCAGCGACTGGTTGCGGCGCGAGAGGTTGGTGAAGATCGCGTTGACGTTGCCCCGGAGCATGGCCTGCTCGGCGGCGAGCCGGACGGCCTCGCGGTGGACCTGGTCGAAGGCGCGGGCGACCTCGCCGATCTCGTCCTGCGAGTCGATCGGGATGGGCTGCACGCGGGTGTCGACGCGGCCGGGCTCGGTACGGGAGAGCTGGTCGACCAGCATCGGCAGGCGCTGCTCGGCGATGCCGAAGGCCGCGGTGCGCAGCTCGCGCATCGAGCGGCTCATCTGGCGGGCCATCATCCCGGCGAGGACGAAGGCGGCGAGCAGGGCGATGACGACGATGCCGCCGTTGAGCCAGGCGTCCGTCTTGGCCTCGTCGGAGACGCGCGCGGCCTCGGCCACGGCCTTGTCGACGAGGGCCTTCTCGACCTCCGAGTAGCCCTCGAACTTCGCGGTGGCGACGGCCGACCAGGTCTCGGCGGTGATCCCCTTGGACTTCAGCGCCGCGAGGGCGTCGGGGTCCTTGGCGGAGCCGATCGCGGCGGCGACGCCGGAGTAGACGGAGCCGTCCTTGCCCTTGGGCAGCTCGACGTCGGCGGCCTGCATCTGCTTGGCGCCCTCGGCGGCCTTGCCGGCCATGACCTTCTTGAGCAGCTCGACGTCCTCGGGCAGACCACCGGAGGAGAACTCGCCGAGGGCGATCTGCTCCAGGTAGTTGTACGAGTTGAACGCCACGGACTGCTGGGCGAAGACGGCCTCGTCACGGCTGGGCCGGACCAGGAGCTGGGTGCCGATGGAGCGCTGGAGGGACTCCGCGCCCTTCGAGAGCTGGATCGCGTAGACGCTGCGGCCGTAGGTGGTGACGTTGCCCGTGCCCAGGCCGAGCTCGTTGGAGAACTCGGCGAGGTAGTGCTGGACGCCGGTGTACCCGAGCTGGGTGTTCACCGGGTCGAGCGAGCGGGTGTACGCGGCCTTGCGGAGCGCTTCGAGCTTCGGCTCCTCGTCCTTGAAGAGGCGCAGACGCCGCTCCAGGCCCTGGCCCGAGGGCAGGTCCTTCGCGGCCTCGTCGAACTTGAGCCGGGCGGCGTCGGTCGCGGCGTACGCCTGCTGGACCTCGTCGCTCTTGCGGTCCTCGGCGGTCTTCGCGGTCAGCAGCGGGCCGGCGGTGAGGTCCCGCTCGTTGAGGAGGGCGGTGCTGTACTCCGAGGCGGCCCGCACGATGAGCGCGGTCTTCTCGGCGTCCTGCGCCTCCTGCCAGGTGTTGATGGCGGTCTTGACCTGGAAGCCGCCCATGACGAGGCCGACGAGCACGGGTATGCAGAGGATCGCGTTCAGACGGGTTGGCACCCGCCAGTTGCGGGGCGACAGCTTGCTGGAGCTTCCCTTGCCCGCCGGGGCGGGCGGCGGCGTCACGGGCACGTCCGCGGGCGACACGGCCGTTCGCGACGGCGGCGTGAAGTTGCCCCGCGTCTCCTGCTCCGCGGAGCTTTCCTTGCTTCGCCTCACTCGACCAACAACCTCTCGGCGTCGGCACCTACGTTGTGCCGGTGTTTCGTTCAGGGCCGTACTACTCGGGAGTTCATGAATTGCAGCACGTGAAGGGGTTCCGTTCCAAACAGTGGGAAGCGGCGGCTTTCAGTGGTCCAGGCCTGACATAAAACGGGCATAAAGAGCGAGCCCCGCCAAATGGCGGGGCTCAGGTGAGCGCAGCGACACCGACCGGATGCGTCGGGTGTCCGAGGCGCCCCAATTCTCTGTCGAAACGTTATGAACAGGTCGGGCGGTCGTGTCGAAGGACACAGACCGCCCCTGGCGGAGGCATATGACAACCGCCCCTGACCGCCCGGCTACTTCAGCCGGGCCATGAGGGCGTGCTCGACGAGCGTGATGAGGGCGCTCTTGGCGTCCGCGCGGTGGCGGGCGTCGGTGGTGATGATGGGGGTGTCGGGGCCGATCTGCAGGGCCTCGCGCGGCGCCGCGGACCAGGTCGTCCCACATGAACCAGAAGCGGTCCTGTCCGGGGGTGCCGAACAGGTACAGGATCAGGTCCTGGTCCAGGGTGATGCGGCCGAAGTCCATCGCCACCGTGGTGGTCGTCTTGCCACCCGTGTGCGTGAGGTCGTCGATCCCCGCGGACGCGGAGGTCATCACGGCTTCGGTACGCAGCGGGTTGATCTCCGAGACGGCGCCCACGAACGTGGTCTTGCCCACGCCGAAGCCACCCGCCACCACGATCTTCGCGCTGGTGGTAGACCGGGCCGCGCCGCCGCTAGAGCTTGCGAAGTCCACTGAGCACCCTTTCGAGCAGAGTCACGTCCGGCGTGCCGCCGGTCTCTCCGTTGCCCGGCTGGTGGATGGCCACCATGCCGGCCTCCGCCAGGTCGGCGACGAGGATTCGTGCGACGCCGAGCGGCATCGACAGGAGCGCCGACACCTCGGCCACCGACTTGACCTCACGGCACAGGTGGCAGATCCGCTGGTGCTCCGGAAGCAGCGTGGCGAGGTGCGCCGGGTCGGCCGTGGTGCTGACCAGCGCCTCGATGGCGAGCTGGTAACGCGGCCGGGTCCGGCCGCCGGTCATCGCGTACGGACGCACCAGCGGCTGGTCGCCCTCATGTCCGTACTCGTCGACTGAATTGCCGTACGGATCGTGAGAGGCGGGGGGCGGGGTCATGAATCCTCCGGGCGTGACAGCAAGCTCTCTGCCGTCTGATGGGGCCGGTGGGGGGCCGGATTGGGGCGGCCGGACGGTGAACGGTGCCCAGGGCGGTACGGAGGGGCGTACCGCCCTGTCGGTCGGTGGTGCGGTGGGGCTGTCCGGAATGCGGGACCGGCTAGTGGAGCAGGCTGCCCTGGAGCTCCGCGCGCAGATCCGGGGTGAGCACGCTGCCGGCCCGGTCGACCAGCAGCGCCATCTCGTAGCCCACGAGGCCGATGTCGCACTCGGGGTGCGCGAGCACGGCCAGCGAGGAACCGTCGGAGACCGACATGAGGAAGAGGAAGCCGCGCTCCATCTCCACCACGGTCTGCGCGACGGGGCCCCCCTCGAAGATCCGGGACGCACCCGCGGTCAGCGAGGTCAGTCCGGACGCGACCGCCGCCAGCTGGTCGGCACGGTCGCGGGGGAATCCTTCGGACATGGCCAGCAGGAGTCCGTCGGCGGAGACCACCACCGTGTGCGACACCCCGGGGGTGTTGTCCACGAAGTTGGTGATCAACCAGTTCAGATTCTGCGCCGCGACCGAGGTGGTGGTTACCCGTGGTCGAGTTTCCGGCCTGTCGGCCCTGCTGGATGCCGCGGCGCAGATTGGTCAGCCGGCCGCGGACGTCGTCGGGTGCACGCGAGACCTGGGGGCCGGCGCTGTGCGCCTGCTCCTGAGCGGTCCCGGGTACGAGGTTGGCCTTCGGCACGCGCCGGGGGAGGCCGGAGGTGGTGACGCCGCCGGCCGCGGGCTTGCGGACCCGCTCGGCCTGGCGCACCAGCTCGTCGTTGGGCGAGGTCCGCCAGGCGGCCCCGCCGTTCTGCCGACCGCCGTCGGCGGGCACCGGAGCGGACGGCTGGGCGACGACCGGGGTCTGCGTCGTCTGCGCCGGGTCCTGCTGCGGGGCCTGCGGGCCCTGCTGCCGGCCCTGGGCCTGAGCCTGCTGAGCCTGCTGGGCCTGCTCCTGGTGGAACCAGTTGGTCTCGAGCGTGTCGTACAGCGGGGTACGGCCGTCGCCCGCACCGCTCGCCGGCGGCAGGGCCTCCGGACGGCGCGGCTGCTGGAGCTGCGGCTGCTGCGGCTGCTGCCGGACCGGCTCGGCCGGACGCGGGGCACCGAAGTCCTCGCCACCGGTCCGCTGACGCGGCGCCGGGGGCTGGGCCTGCGGGGCCTGCTGGGCCTGCGGCACGAAGGGCTGCCGGCCGAACTGCTGCTGGCCGCCCTGGTACGCCTGCTGCTGCGGGGCCTGCGGCTGCGGGGCCTGCGGCTGCTGCTGCGGGGCGCCGAAGTCCGGCCGGGCGAACTGACCGGTGGAGCCCGGGCCCTGCGGGGCGCCGAAGTCCGGCCGCGGGAACTGACCGGTGGAGCCGGGACCCTGCGGGGCGCCGAAGTCCGGGCGCGGGAACTGCGCCGTCGACGCCGGGTCCTGCACACCGCCCTGGTACACCTGCGGGGCCGGCTGCTGCGGAGCCTGCTGCGGGCGGCCCTGCTGGGGCTGCTGCTGCGGGGCGCCGAAGTCGGGGCGCGGGAACTGACCGGTGGAACCGGGGCCCTGCGGCGCCGGGGCGCCGAACAGGCCGGTCGTCTCCGGCTCCTCGTGGCCGCGCGGGGCGTCCAGCGGGGACATCTCCTGCTGCGGGCGCCGGACCGGCTGCTGGGCCGGGTCGTTGCCCCAGCTCGCGGCCTGCGGGCGCTGCGGCTGGGGGTTGCCCCCCGGCAGCTCGGCGCGCGGGAAGTCGTACCCACCGGGCTGGTTGCCCTGCGGGGCCTGGCCCTGCGGCTGCTGCTGCGGCGCGCCGGGTCCGGCCTGCGGGACGCCCTGGCCGGGCTGGCTGCCCCACACGTCGGTACGCGAGGGGATGGCGCTCGCGGCGCCGCCGATGAGACCGCCGCCGGGGCCCGGGCGCATCGCGTCCTGGCCGGGCGCCTGCGGCGCCTGGGGGATCTGCGGCAGCTGACCGGTCTGGTCGAACTGGGCGTTCTGCGGCTGGGGCTGCTGCGGGGTACGGGGCTGGGGGCCGCCGGTGAGCGGGGCACCCTCCCGGGCGGGCAGCGCGGCCCGCGGACCGCTCGTACCGACCTGACCGCGTGCCGCACCGGCACCGGCGCCGAGGAGTCCGGCCGCCGGCGTACCGCCCTGGCCGGGACGCCCGCCGCCGGGACCGCCGGCCGCACCGGGACCCGCGGGGAGCCGTCCGCCCGGGGCGGAGGCGCCGGGCGGCATCGCGCCCTGGCCACCGGCACCCGGCTTGGGCATCGGCTTCTTGTTGCCCTGGGCCACGTCGACGGGAAGCATGACGAGCGCGGTGGTGCCGCCCGAGTCGGACGGACGCAGCTGGATGCGGATGCCGTGTCGCAGGGACAGGCGGCCGACCACGAACAGACCCATGCGGCGGGAGACCGAGACGTCCACGGTGGGCGGCGAGGCGAGCCGCTCGTTGATCGCGGCGAGGTCCTCCGGGGAGAGACCGATGCCGGTGTCGTGGATCTCGACGAGCACCCGTCCGTCCGGCAGCGCGTGACCGGTGACCCGGACCTTGGTCTGCGGGGAGGAGAACGAGGTCGCGTTCTCGAGCAGCTCGGCGAGGAGGTGCACGAGGTCGTTGACGACCCGGCCGGCGACCTCGGTCGCGGGGACCGAGGCCAGTTCGATGCGCTCGTACTGCTCCACCTCGGAGGCGGCGGCGCGGAGCACGTCGACCAGCGGGACCGGGCGGGTCCAGCGGCGGCCCGGCTCCTCACCGGCGAGGACGAGGAGGTTCTCACCGTTACGGCGCATGCGCGTCGCGAGGTGGTCGAGCTTGAAGAGCGAGGAGAGCTGGTCCGGGTCGGCCTCGCGGGACTCCAGCTCGGAGATGAGCGAGAGCTGACGCTGGATGAGGCCCTGGGAACGGCGCGAGAGGTTGGTGAACATCGCGTTGACGTTGCCCCGGAGGAGGGCCTGCTCGGCGGCGAGGCGGACGGCCTCGCGGTGCACGTCGTCGAAGGCCGCGGCCACCTGGCCGATCTCGTCCCGGGAGTGCACACCGACGGACTCGACGGAGGTGTCGACGTCCTGCGGGTCGGACTCGGAGAGCTGCTTGACGAGCTCGGGCAGACGGTCCTGGGCGACCTTGGTGGCGGTGTCCTGGAGCCGGCGCAGCGAGCGGATCATGGACCGGGCCACGACGAAGGCGCCGATGAGCGAGACGCCGAGGACGAGGAGGATCAGCGCACCGTTGACGATGGCCTCGCGCTGCGAGTCCTGCCGCAGCTCACGGGCCATGCTCTCCATGTCGCCGAGCAGACCGCGCTCGATGCGGTTCATGGCGGCGATCTTGGTGCCGTACTCGTCGGTGAAGTTCAGGTGACCGCGCTTGGCGCCGCCGGGCATCGCGTCGTCGGACTTCAGCACGCGCTCGGCGTACTTCTCGGCCGCGAGGATCGAGGGGTTGCCGCTGTTCAGCGAGGCGGTCAGCTCGTTGGCGTCGCCACCGGTCGACTCGTAGATCGCCTGGAAGGTCTTGAGCTCGACGCTCTCGGAGTTCAGCGCGGCCTCGCCGTAGAGGCGGTCACCCTGCTGGATCCGTCCGGCGGTCTTGTCGCCCTGGGGAAGGGCGCCCGCGATGATCGCCTGCTGGATGGAGGCGTACTCCTTGGCGGACGAGAACGCGGCGAGCGCGCGGGTCCGCTTGATCATCTCGGGGTTGCTGGTCGCCTGCGCCATGTCCTGGGACAGGCTCAGCAGCGAGCGGACGAGGCGGCTGTAGGCCTCGACCGTCACCGAGTGGGAGACGCCCTTCTCGTAGGCGTTGCCGCGGATCGTGTTCAGCTGGATGACCTGCGAGGCGATCTGGCTGACGTTCTGGCGGATGCTGCGCAGCGCCTCGTCGCCCTCGGTGGACGGGATGTCCTCCGTGGCTTCGAGGAAGGCCTTGTACTCGCGGTCCGTCTTCCGGCGGTTGTTCGCGACCTGGTAGTCGCTGACCGGGCGGCCGTTGGCCAGCGGGCCCGCGGAGAGGTCGCGCTCGGCCTGCAGGGCCTGCGCGAGGTCGGTCGCCTCACGGGTCAGCTTGGTCAGCAGCTGCATGTGGTCGAGCTGCTCCATGTCCTGGAGCGACTCGCTGATGCGGATGCCGCCCAGGGTGGTCGCGGCGACCACGGGGAGGGTCAGCAGCGCGACCAGGCGCGTGGAGATGCGCCAGTTGCGCAGGGCTATTCGCGGGCCGACCTCGTTCTCGGCGCGGGGCTTGACGGAGGCCTCGGCCGGCTCGGCGGGAGCGGCCGCCGCGTTCGCACGCCTGCCGCCGTCACCGCCGTCGGACGGGCCCTGACCCTGGTTCGGGGTGCGCGAGGCCGAGGGACCGCGGTCGGTCCCGGCACGCGGTTCCTGCTCCGCCGGAGCATCCGCTCGGCCCTGGCGGGCCTGGGGAGACCCCGAGCCATCCCTCTTGAAACGTCCCTGCACTAGCGTCGCAACCTCTGGACCAGGCGTCCTTCCGGGTGAACGGAGAGGACGGTGTCGGCGTCAATCGGGGCGTGGAGCGCCCCAGGTGGTCGTCGGTGACCGGCGCAGTTCCCCCTTCCCCGCCACATGGCCGGCGCTGCGTTGCGCCCCCTGCGCGCCGGCTTGAAACCCGCGGCGGTGCGTGGAATTCCAGCACAGTGCCGGATCTCCAACAAGGGCCGCGTGTCGCGCGGGGAGGGGAATGACAACCCGTGCCCGGGGGGTCACCCCATGTAGAAGATGATCACGGAGGATTCGGACTTTTCCCCTCCAATGGCTGCGCGTACCCGTGTGTCCCAGTCGCCATGATCAGGAGCGGAATAGATCGTTCAGTGGCGGAATGTCCCTTTCCGTGACCAAGGGGGGCGGTCCGTAATGACCGGAATGTGTCGCGATTGGTGAGCAAACTCACACGCTGATCGATGTCTTAGCCATGCATTCGAAGGGAATCGCATGTTTAGCCTGACGCTTTACACCCCTTCGCGCCCGCACGGGGCGCCCGTACCGGAACAAGGTCAGATCACCGCGATGAAGACGACGACGCCCGGCACCACGGCCAACCCCCGCCGTTCCACCCTCGTCCACCTCACGGACGCCGCAGAGCTCGGCCGGGGCGCCCAGCCGGAGTACGCGGTCGGGCTGCCCACGAACACGGCGAACCCCCGCCGCACGATCCTCATGCAGGCCCCCGCGCCGTACGAGCCGCAGCCGTACGCCACCGCGTCCCGCTGACCCCGGCGGGGGAGCGGCACGGTCATCCGTGTCACCTCCCGCGTCACCCGTGTCATCCACCCCGGTGATATCGCCGTTCGGCCGCCCCCGCGCCGCGTTAGCCTGGAGCGTCAGACTCCAGCCAGCACCAAGTGAGGGGCGACAGCACTCGTGCGCATCGCCAGATTCTCCATCGACGGCAATGTGGCCTTCGGCGCCGTCGAGGGCGAGGGAACCGCCGAGTCCGGCGGCCTCGTCCTCGACATCATCAAGGGCATCCCGTACACCGACTTCGAGCTCAGCGGCACCAAGGTCCCGCTGAGCAAGGTACGGCTCCTGCCGCCCGTGCTCCCCAACAAGGTCGTGGCCATCGGCCGCAACTACGCGGAGCACGCCGCCGAACTCGGCAACGAGGTCCCCGACGTCCCCGTCGCCTTCTTCAAGCCCACCACCTCGGTGATCGGCTCCGGCGACGCGATCGAGTACCCCTCCTTCTCCAACGAGCTGCACCACGAGGCCGAACTGGCCGTGGTGATCGGCCGCATGTGCCGCGAGGTGCCCCGCGAGCGCGTCAAGGACGTCATCTTCGGCTACACCTGTGCCAACGACGTCACCGCCCGCGACGCCCAGCAGCGCGAGAAGCAGTGGGCCCGCGCCAAGGGTTTCGACACCTCCTGCCCCCTGGGGCCCTGGGTGGAGACCGACCTCGACCCCCGTGACCTGACGATCCAGGCCACGGTCAACGGCGAACAACGCCAGCTGGGTCGTACGAGCGACATGATCCGCTCCATCGAGGACCTGGTCGTCCACATCACCGAGGCCATGACGCTGCTCCCGGGCGACGTCATCCTCACCGGCACCCCCGCCGGGGTCGGCCCCCTCAACGTCGGCGACGAGGTCGCCGTCACCATCGAAGGCATCGGCACTCTCACCAATAAGGTGATCAAGCGTGGCTAACGCGAACTCCCCCAAGCTCTCGACTCCGCTCGAGCAGGGGGCACCCCTACGCGTCCGTTTCTGTCCCTCGCCGACCGGCAACCCCCACGTGGGTCTGGTCCGCACCGCCCTCTTCAACTGGGCCTTCGCCCGGCACAACCAGGGCACCATGGTCTTCCGCATCGAGGACACCGACGCCGCTCGCGACTCCGAGGAGTCGTACAACCAGCTGCTCGACTCCCTCAAGTGGCTCGGCCTCGACTGGGACGAGGGTCCGGAGGTGGGTGGCCCGCACGTCCCCTACCGCCAGTCGCAGCGGATGGACATCTACAAGGACGTCGCGGACAAGCTGCTCGCCGGCGGGTACGCGTACCCCTGCTACTGCACCACCGAGGAGCTCGACGAGCGCCGCGAGGCCGCCCGCGCGGCCGGCCGCCCGTCCGGCTACGACGGCCACTGCCGCGACCTCACCGACGAGCAGAAGGCGGCCTACGAGGCCGAGGGCCGCTCCTCGATCGTCCGCTTCCGGATGCCCGACGAGCCGATCACCTTCACCGA
Source organism: Streptomyces sp. Root1304 (assembly GCF_001426405.1). GTDB lineage: Bacteria > Actinomycetota > Actinomycetes > Streptomycetales > Streptomycetaceae > Streptomyces. The sequence continues at coordinate 404,593 of NZ_LMEP01000026.1, forward strand.
CCTGGTCCGCGGCGAGCTGACCTTCACCCCGGAGAACGTGCCGGACTACGGCATCCTCCGGGCCAACGGCGCCCCGCTCTACACGCTGGTCAACCCGGTCGACGACGCCCTGATGGAGATCACCCACGTCCTGCGCGGCGAGGACCTGCTCTCCTCCACCCCGCGCCAGGTCGCGCTCTACAAGGCGCTGATCGAGCTGGGCGTCGCCAAGGAGATCCCCTCCTTCGGCCACCTGCCGTACGTGATGGGCGAGGGCAACAAGAAGCTCTCCAAGCGCGACCCGCAGGCCTCCCTCAACCTCTACCGGGAGCGCGGTTTCCTCCCCGAGGGCCTGCTGAACTACCTGTCGCTCCTCGGCTGGTCCTTCTCGGCCGACCAGGACATCTTCACCATCCCCGAGATGGTGGCGAAGTTCGACATCGCCGACGTCAACGCCAACCCGGCGCGCTTCGACCTCAAGAAGGCCGAGTCGATCAACGCCGACCACATCCGCATGCTGGACGTGAAGACCTTCGCCGAGGCCTGCGAGCCCTGGCTGAAGGCCCCGCACGCCAACTGGGCGCCCGAGGACTTCGACCGCGCCGCCTGGGAGGCCATCGCGCCGCACGCCCAGACCCGGATGACCGTCCTCTCCGAGATCACGGCCAACGTCGACTTCCTCTTCCTGTCGGAGCCGGTCTTCGACCAGCCCTCGTGGGACAAGGCGATGAAGGGCGAGCCGGCGGCCCTCCTCACCACCGCCCGCGAGAAGCTCGTGGACGCCGACTGGAGCGACCCCGAGTCCCTCAAGAACGCCGTCCTGGTCGCCGGCGAGGCCCACGGCCTCAAGCTCGGCAAGGCCCAGGCGCCGGTCCGCGTCGCCGTCACCGGCCGCACGGTCGGCCTGCCGCTCTTCGAGTCCCTGGAGATCCTGGGCAAGGAGAAGACCCTGGCCCGCATCGACGCGGCCCTGGCGAAGCTCTCCGCCTGACCCCTGCCGGGCGGTACGGTCGTTCCATGACCATCCGCGCGGTGCTGTGGGACGTCGACGACACGATCTTCGACTACGCCCGCGCCGACCACGTCGGCATGAGCGCGCACCTGACGGCCGAGGGCCTGGTGGACGGATTCGACTCCGTCGACCGGGCCCTCCGTCGTTGGCGGGAGCTGACGGCGCTGCACTGGCGCCGCTTCGAGGCCGGCGGCGTCGACTTCCAGGAGCAGCGCAGGGACCGCGTCCGGGACTTCCTGGCGCGCCCGCTCACCGCCGCCGAGGCCGACGGCTGGTTCGACCGGTACGTCTCCCACTACGAGGCGGCCTGGGAGCTCTTCCCCGACGCCGTGCCCGTCCTGGACCTGCTGGCCGATGACTATCGTCACGGGATCCTGTCGAACTCCAGCATCCACAACCAGGACCGCAAGCTGCGGGTCCTCGGCGTACGGGACCGCTTCGAGGCCGTCCTCTGCGCCGCCGAACTCGGCGTGGCCAAACCGGCCCCGGAGGCCTTCCACGCCGCCTGCACCGCCCTTGAGCTGCGCCCGAGCGAGGTGGCGTACGTGGGGGACCAGCCCGACATCGACGCCAGGGGCGCCGTGGAGGCGGGCCTCAGGGGCATCTGGCTGGACCGCGCGGACACCGGCGGCCGCCCGGAACTGAACCGGATCACGGACCTCCGCCAGCTTCCGGACCTGCTCAGCGGGGATACCCGTTTTGGAGCACCGTCCACCTTCGGGTAATGTTCTTCCTGCGCCGAGGGGAACAAGCCGAAAGGCAAGAACCCGGAAAGCGCAAGCCGAGCAAGATCCTCCCTGGTGGGGAAGTTGTTCCGGTGGCCTATGGTGTAATTGGCAGCACGACGGTTTCTGGTTCCGTTAGTCTTGGTTCGAGTCCAGGTAGGCCAGCTCGCAGAGCTTTATCTGCAACCCGTGGATGGCATCCACAAAGCCCCCGTTGTGTAGCGGCCTAGCACGCCGCCCTCTCAAGGCGGTAGCGCCGGTTCGAATCCGGTCGGGGGTACAGATCCATCCTGCGGATCACTTGGGTAGCTCCCGGTGGATCCGCGGTGACATCACCCGGCTCGTGCCGGGTGGGATCGCTAGGGCCCCCGTTGTGTAGCGGCCTAGCACGCCGCCCTCTCAAGGCGGTAGCGCCGGTTCGAATCCGGTCGGGGGTACGGTGTAACCACCATGGCCTATGGTGTAATTGGCAACACTACGGTTTCTGGTACCGTCATTCTTGGTTCGAGTCCAGGTAGGCCAGCTCGCAGAGCTCATCTGCACCGCGGATCTGATCCGCAAGGCCCCCGTTGTGTAGCGGCCTAGCACGCCGCCCTCTCAAGGCGGTAGCGCCGGTTCGAATCCGGTCGGGGGTACAGAGAGAAGAAGCCCTTCCCTTCGGGGGAGGGCTTCTTCGCTGTCCCGGGACCCCGGGACCAGTGCGGACACAACTCCGGCCCACCGCTGCGGCGTTGAAGCGGTGGGCCGGGGTCGTGCAGAAGGAGAGAAGGGACGTCAGCCGGTGCGGCGCAGCGCCTCGGAGAGGCGGGCGGCGGCGTCGATGACCGCCTGGGCGTGCATACGGCCCGGGTGGCGCGTCAGACGCTCGATCGGCCCCGAGACCGACACGGCGGCCACCACGCGGTTCGAAGGACCGCGTACGGGTGCGGAGACGGACGCGACGCCCGGCTCCCGCTCGCCGATCGACTGGGCCCAGCCCCGGCGTCGTACGCCCGACAGGGCCGTCGCCGTGAAGCGGGCGCCCTGGAGGCCGCGGTGCAGCCGCTCGGGCTCCTCCCAGGCCATCAGGATCTGCGCCGAGGAGCCGGCCTTCATCGTCAGCGTCGAGCCGACCGGGACGGTGTCCCGGAGACCCGAGAGACGCTCGGCCGCCGCCACGCAGATGCGCATGTCGCCCTGCCGGCGGTAGAGCTGGGCGCTCTCGCCGGTGACGTCGCGCAGATGCGTCAGCACCGGGCCGGCGGTCGCGAGCAGACGGTCCTCGCCGGCCGCGGCCGCGAGCTCCGACAGGCGCGGTCCGAGAATGAACCGGCCCTGCATGTCACGCGCCACCATCCGGTGGTGTTCCAGTGCCACGGCGAGACGATGTGCCGTGGGTCGTGCGAGTCCCGTCGCCGCGACCAGTCCTGCGAGGGTGGCCGGACCGGACTCCAGGGCGCTCAGGACAAGGGCTGCCTTGTCGAGAACGCCTACGCCGCTAGAGTTGTCCATGCAACGATATTCGCGTCTCACTCTGTGAAACGCAAGTTCAATTTCCTGCGGAACTTGTCACTCTGGTGAGGCGGCCGCACAACGGCCCGCGAAACGGGTCTCTAGTTGTGCCGGCGTAGACGTCGGCCGGAGGGAAAGCGATGGGTAGGACACTCGCGGAGAAGGTCTGGGACGACCATGTCGTCCGGCGCGCCGAGGGCGAGCCCGACCTCCTCTTCATCGATCTGCACCTGCTGCACGAGGTGACCAGCCCCCAGGCCTTCGACGGCCTGCGCCAGAACGGCCGGCAGGTGCGGCGCCTCGATCTCACCATCGCCACCGAGGACCACAACACCCCGACCCTCGACATCGACAAGCCGATCGCCGACCCGGTCTCCCGCGCGCAGCTGGAGACCCTCCGGAAGAACTGTGCCGAGTTCGGCGTCCGGCTGCACCCGCTGGGCGACGTCGAGCAGGGCGTCGTCCACGTGGTGGGACCGCAGCTGGGCCTGACCCAGCCCGGCACCACCGTGGTCTGCGGCGACTCGCACACCTCCACGCACGGCGCCTTCGGCGCGCTGGCGTTCGGCATCGGCACCAGCCAGGTCGAGCACGTGCTCGCCACCCAGACGCTGCCGCTGGCCCGCCCGAAGACCATGGCGATCACGGTCGACGGCGAGCTGCCCGAGGACGTCACCGCCAAGGACCTGATCCTGGCGATCATCGCGAAGATCGGCACCGGCGGCGGCCAGGGCTACATCCTGGAGTACCGGGGCTCCGCCATCGAGAAACTCTCGATGGAGGCCCGGATGACCATCTGCAACATGTCGATCGAGGCCGGCGCCCGCGCGGGCATGATCGCCCCCGACGAGACCACCTTCGCCTACCTGGAGGGCCGCGCCCACGCCCCCGAGGGCGAGGACTGGGACGCCGCCGTCGCGTACTGGAAGACCCTGAGGTCCGACGAGGACGCCGTCTTCGACGCCGAGGTCGTCATCGACGCCGCCTCCCTGGCGCCGTTCGTCACCTGGGGCACCAACCCCGGCCAGGGCGCGCCGCTTTCGGCACACGTCCCCGACCCGGCTTCGTACGAAGACGCTTCGGAGCGCCTCGCCGCCGAAAAGGCCCTGGAGTACATGGGGTTGGCCGCCGGACAGCCGCTGCGCGACATCAAGGTCGACACCGTCTTCGTAGGCTCCTGCACCAACGGCCGCATCGAGGACCTGCGCAACGCCGCCGGTCTGCTCGAAGGCCGCAAGGTCGCCGACGGCGTCCGCATGCTGGTCGTCCCCGGCTCGGTCCGGGTGGCCCTGCAGGCCGTCGAGGAGGGCCTGGACAAGGTCTTCAAGGAGGCCGGGGCCGAATGGCGGCACGCCGGCTGCTCCATGTGCCTCGGCATGAACCCCGACCAACTGGCTCCCGGTGAGCGCTCCGCGTCCACCTCGAACCGCAACTTCGAGGGCCGGCAGGGCAAGGGCGGCCGCACCCACCTGGTCTCCCCCCAGGTCGCCGCCGCCACCGCCGTCCTGGGCCATCTGGCCTCCCCGGCCGATCTGTCCGACGTCGCCACCACCGCGGGGGTCTGAGGAACCATGGAAGCTTTCACCACGCACACCGGCCGGGCCGTCCCGCTGCGCCGCAGCAACGTCGACACCGACCAGATCATCCCCGCGCACTGGCTGAAGAAGGTCACCCGCGACGGCTTCGAGGACGGCCTCTTCGAGGCCTGGCGCAAGGACCCCGAGTTCGTGCTCAACCGCCCCGAGCGGCAGGGCGCCTCGGTCCTGGTGGCCGGCCCCGACTTCGGCACCGGCTCCTCCCGCGAGCACGCCGTCTGGGCGCTCCAGAACTACGGCTTCCAGGCGGTGATCTCCGCCCGCTTCGCCGACATCTTCCGCGGCAACTCGCTGAAGAACGGCCTGCTGACCGTGGTCCTCCCGCAGGAGACCGTGGACGCGCTCCAGGAGCTGACCGAGGCCGACCCGACCGCCGAGATCACCGTCGACCTGGAGCGGCGGAAGGTCCTGGCCGCCGGGATCGACGCCGACTTCGAGCTCGACGAGAACGCCCGCTGGCGGCTCCTGAACGGACTCGACGACATCAGCCTCACCCTTCAGAACGAAGCCGACATCGCGGCATATGAGGCGTCACGACCGGCCTTCAAGCCCCGTACAATTACGGTCTGAGCAGCGCTTTTCCAAGACTGCGCCCCCCACCGCCCGGTGGGGGGCGCAGTCGCTTGTTGAGACCCTGTCGGGCGACAACTCGCCCTAGATGGCACAATCGGTGCATGGAACGCGACAGCCAACTCGAGCTCTACGAGTCAGTCGCCGCCCGATTGAAGGAAGCGCACACAAGAGTGCGCTCACTGCAAGTCCCGGAGGGCGTAAGGATGGCGCTGTCCCGGAAGCTGCTGGTCGTGACGGCCGCGGCGAAGCACGATCTCAAGGACGCGGCAACGCGTCTGGACCGGTTGATGAAGGACCTCGACGAGGGCCGATTCCCAGAGGACGACTGACACCAGGAACTCCGCAGCGGATCTTCCGCGTTGCGGCACTAGGGTGATTAGCCCGTTTCGTGTTTGATTTGCGGTATATACATGCCTAACGTGCGAAAAAGCTTGAACACTTTCGTTCTGGCAATGTCTCCGAAGGGGAAGACGTGAACAAGGCGCAGCTCGTAGAAGCGATTGCCGACAAGATGGGCGGTCGCCAGCAGGCCGCCGAAGCCGTCGACCACGTGCTCGACGCCATCGTGCGCGCCGTGGTCGCGGGCGACCGGGTCTCGGTCACGGGTTTCGGCTCGTTCGAGAAGGTCGACCGTCCGGCCCGTTACGCCCGCAACCCGCAGACGGGTGAGCGGGTCCGGGTCAAGAAGACCTCCGTCCCGCGCTTCCGTGCCGGTCAGGGCTTCAAGGACCTGGTCAGCGGCTCGAAGAAGCTCCCCAAGGGCGGCGAGGTCTCCGTCAAGAAGGCCCCCAAGGGCAGCCTCACCGGCGGCGCCGCCGCCGCGACCGTGAAGAAGGCCGCGGCGAAGAAGGCCACCACCGCCAAGAAGGCCGCCGCGAAGAAGGCGACCCCGGCGAAGAAGGTCACGACGGCGGCCGCCAAGAAGGCGACCCCGGCGAAGAAGGTCACGACGGCGGCCGCCAAGAAGGCGACCCCGGCGAAGAAGGCCACCACGGCCGCGGCCAAGAAGACCTCCGCCGCCGCCAAGAAGACCACCACGGCCGCCGCGAAGAAGGCGACCAAGGCCACGGCCAAGAAGACCGCGCCGGCCGCGAAGAAGGCCACGGCGACGAAGGCGCCCGCCAAGAAGACGACGGCGCGCAAGACGACCGCCAAGAAGACCGCCGCCAAGAAGTAGGACGAGCGGCAGACACCCGCCGGGCCGGGCTCCCCCCGGGGAGCCCGGCCCGCGGCGCGCACAGGGCCCGCCCTTCCCGGACTCCCGGAAGGACGGGCCCTGCAACGTCCGCCGGAGCGTCCGGCGTGCCGGGTACGTCTAGAACGTCTGCAGCGTCACCAGCGTGATCCGGAGCCCCGCGCCCGAGGTGCCCGGCTCGGTCTCGATCCGGACCCGCTGCCCCGGACGCAGCAACCGCAGCCCGCCCGATTCGAAGGCCTCCGCCCCGAACTCCACGGGGGTGCCGTCGTCGAGCAGCACACTGCCGCTGCGGGTCTCGGGGTCGTACGTGAACGCGGTCGCCTGCATGGACCGCAGCCTATCCGGCCGCCGGCAGCCACCGGGCGGCCGTCCGCGGACCGAGCCCCAGCGCCCCCGCCGCCGCCAGATCCTCACCGGTGTCCACGTCCCGGCGTACGGAATCCACCCCGGCCAGCCGGATTTCCACCGCCCCCGAAGACAAATGCCGGCGCCGTGACGCACCCCCGAATGCGGGTTCCAATTCCACTCCCGGACCCGCCGACAGGAATGTCGTACCGATTTCGGCGGCATCCGCGAGAAATGCCCGCGGAAATTTCCTCGCCGCGTCCAGGACCCGGGTCAGCTCCGCCGGCCGCAGTGCGGGCAGATCCGCGTTGAGCGCCGCCACCCGCGCGCACGGCCGCCGGGACCGCACCGCGCGGACCCCGTGCGCCAGCGCCGCGTTGAGCCCGGCCGCCGGGGTGTCCGGCACGATCCGCGCGCCCAGGGCCGCGAGCGCGGCCGCCGCCGCCGGATCGTCCGTGACGACCGCCACATCCCGTACCCGCGGGCAGTTCAGCACCGCGCCCACGGTGTCCTCCGCGAACGCCAGGGCCAGCCGGGGCCGCAGCCGGGCCCCGGCCGCGGCCGCCAGCCTGCTCTTCGCCAGCGCGAGGGGCTTCAGGGGGACGACCAGGGACCAGCCGTCGACGGGGTCCGTGTGCGTCGGGTCAGTCGCGTTCATCGGGGCCCATTCTGTCCCGCCCACGCGGTCCACCCCAGGCCCCGGGGCGTACGGTGTCACTCGACAGCGCAGGAGCATGGGGCGACACTTGACCCCCTGCCAGCCAGCCCCGGAGAAAGGTGTCCGCGTGCCCCGCCGCAGAATCGGCTTCTGGTACCGCCTCGCGGCGGTCATCGCCAAACCCCCCCTGGTGGTTCTGTTCAAGCGGGACTGGCGCGGCATGGAGCACATCCCGGCCGACGGCGGATTCATCACCGCGGTCAACCACAACTCCTATCTGGACCCGCTGTCCTACTCGCACTACCAGTACAACACCGGCCGCGTCCCGCGCCTCCTGGCCAAGGCGGGCCTCTTCAAGACCCCCTTCGTCGGCATGATGCTGCGCGGCACCGGCCAGATCCCCGTCTACCGCGAGACCACCAACGCGCTGGACGCCTTCCGGGCCGCCGTCGACGCCATCGAGCGCGGCGAGTGCGTCGCCTTCTACCCCGAGGGCACCCTGACCCGGGACCCCGACATGTGGCCCATGGCCGGCAAGACCGGTGCCGCCCGCGTCGCGCTGCTCACCCGGGCCCCCGTCATCCCGGTGGCCCAGTGGGGCGCCAACCTGGCGATGCCGCCGTACGCCAAGGAGAACAAGCTCCGGCTGTTCCCCCGCAAGACGTTGACCGTGCAGGCCGGTCCGCCCGTCGACCTCTCCCGCTTCCACGGCCTCGAACCCACACCCGAGGTCCTCCGCGAGGCCACCGAGGTCATCATGGCCGCCATCACCGCCCTCCTGGAGCAGATCCGGGGCGAGCAGGCGCCCGCCGAACCGTACGACCACCGCAGGGCCCGGCAGGAACAGCGCCGCAAGGCCGCCGAAGGGGGCACCAAGTGACCAAGGCAGCCGTCTTCGGCAACGGATCCTGGGGCACCGCCTTCGCGATGGTGCTCGCCGACGCGGGCTGCGAGGTGAGCCTCTGGGGCCGCCGCGCCGAACTCGCCAAGGAGATCAACGCCACCCGCACCAACCCCGACTACCTCCCGGGCACCGAACTCCCCGCGTCGATCACGGCCACCGCCGACGCGGCCGAGGCCGCCGCCGACGCCGACTTCACCGTCCTCGTCGTCCCCTCGCAGACCCTGCGCGGCAACCTCGCCGCCTGGAAGCCGCTGCTCGCCCCCGACACCGTCCTCGTCTCCCTCATGAAGGGCGTCGAACTCGGCACCGCCAAGCGGATGAGCGAGGTCATCACCGAGGTCGCCGACGTGCCCGCGGAGCGCGTCGCCGTCCTCACCGGCCCCAACCTGGCCAAGGAGATCGCCGCCCGGCAGCCCGCCGCCGCCGTGGTCGCCTGCTCCGACGAATCCGTCGCCCAGCGGCTCCAGACCGCCTGCATGACCCCGTACTTCCGCCCCTACACCAACACCGACGTGGTGGGCTGCGAGCTCGGCGGCGCCGTGAAGAACGTCATCGGCCTCGCCGTCGGCATCGCCAACGGCATGGGCCTCGGCGACAACTCGAAGGCCACGCTCATCACCCGCGGCCTCGCCGAGACCACCCGCCTCGGCCTCGCCATGGGCGCCGACCCGCTCACCTTCTCCGGCCTCGCGGGCCTCGGCGACCTCGTCGCCACCTGCTCCTCGCCGCTCTCCCGGAACAACACCTTCGGCACCAACCTCGGCCGCGGGATGACCCTCCAGGAGACCATCGCGGCCACCAAGCAGACCGCCGAGGGCGTCAAGTCCTGCGAGTCGGTGCTCGATCTGGGCCGCCGCCACGGCGTCGACATGCCCATCACCGAGACCGTCGTCTCCATCGTCCACGACGGCAAGCCGCCGGTCGTCGCGCTCAAGGAACTGATGTCCCGCAGCGCCAAGCCCGAGCGCCGCTGACGCCTCCCCGGCAGGTCCGGCGCCCACTGCGCCGGACGCGCGGTACGCCAGCGGGGCGCTCAGGAGTTCGGGAGCCGCAAGGTACGCTCATCGCGATATGAGCGAGAACACCCAGAGCCCCCGCAAGCCCCGCGTGGCCGTCGTCTTCGGCGGACGCAGCTCCGAGCACGCCATCTCCGTCGTCACGGCGGGCGCCGTCCTGAGCGCCATCGACCGGGACAAGTACGACGTGCTGCCCATCGGCATCACGACGGACGGGCGCTGGGCGCTCACCGCCGACGCCCCCGAGCGCATGGCCATCGCCGACCGCGCCCTGCCGAACGTCGCCGAGCTCGCCGAGTCCACCGAGGGCGGCGTCGTCCTCTCCGTCGACCCGGCCAACCGCGAGGTCGTCCTCACCGAGCCCGGCGCCGTGCCCAGGGCCCTCGGCGAGGTCGACGTGGTCTTCCCGATGCTCCACGGCCCGTACGGCGAGGACGGCACCCTCCAGGGCCTCCTGGAGCTCTCCGGCGTCCCCTACGTCGGCGCGGGCGTCCTCGCCTCCGCCGTCGGCCAGGACAAGGAGTACATGAAGCGGGTCTTCGTCTCCTTCGGACTCCCGGTCGGCCCGTACGAGGTCGTCCGGCCCCGCGAGTGGGAGCAGAACCCGGCCGCCGCCCGCAAGAAGATCGTCGAGTTCGCCGCCGAGCACGGCTGGCCGCTCTTCGTGAAGCCGGCCCGCGGCGGCTCCTCCATGGGCATCACCAAGGTCGACGACCTCTCCGGCCTGGACGAGGCCATCGAGGAGGCCCGCCGCCACGACCCCAAGATCCTCGTCGAGTCGCTGCTGCGCGGCCGCGAGATCGAGTGCGGCGTCCTGGAGTTCGAGGACGGCCCGCGCGCCAGCGTGCCCGCCGAGATCCCGCCGGTCACCGACCACGACTTCTACGACTTCGAGGCCAAGTACATCGACTCGGCCTCCGGCATCGTGCCCGCCCCCATCGGGGACGAGGCCACCGCCGAGATCCAGCGCCTCGCCGTCGCCGCCTACGAGGCGGTCTCCTGCGAGGGCCTGGTCCGCGCCGACTTCTTCCTCACCGAGGACGGCGACTTCGTCATCAACGAGATCAACACCATGCCGGGCTTCACGCCCATCTCCATGTACCCGCGCATGTGGCAGGAGAGCGGCGTGAGCTACCCCGAGCTGGTCGACCGGCTCATCCAGGCCGCGCTGAACCGCCCCACCGGCCTGCGCTGACCCGCACCCACGGCTGACGACCGTGCCGCCGCCCTCAGAGGCTCGGCGGCACGGTCTTCAGCACGGGCGCGGCGAGATCGGCGAGCGGCGTCATGTCGTGCGCGTACCGCTCGCCGAGCGTCACCTCGACGTACGTCTTCCGGTACGTCGTGGTGAAACGGGGCCCGCTGCCCTCCGGACGCTCCAGCATCCAGTTCACGCCGTCGGCCTCGATGGCCTGCGCCTGGGGATCGCTCATCTTTTCGGGCCGGGGGACCCCGCAGCGCAGTACGATCGCACCGTCACCCCAGCCGGCGGTCAGCTCGGAGCCGGGCTCCGGGTCACTCCGCTCCAGCCCCACCACGGTGTCCGGAAGCTCCTTCGCCAGGGCCTGGCAGAAGGCGGCCTCCGCCGCAGGGGGACTGGGGACCACGACGGACGCCGAGGCGCCCGGCGAGGAACAGCCGACGGCGGTCAGCAGCAGCACGGCTGCCGAGACGGCGGCGGGCAGGCCGAAGGGCCGGTGGGAAGACGTCACCAGCCAAGCGTAGACGGGGGCTACAGATGAACGACCGGGCAGGTGAGGGTGCGCGTGATGCCGTCCACTTGCTGGACCTTGGCGACCACCATGCGGCCCAGCTCGTCGACCGTGTCCGCCTGTGCGCGCACGATGACGTCGTACGGACCGGTCACGTCTTCGGCCTGGATCACCCCCGGGATCTTGGAGATGGTGTCGGCGACGGTCGACGCCTTGCCCACCTCGGTCTGGATGAGGATGTACGCCTGAACCACGGAACCTCCAGGGCGACCACGAGGATCTTGTGGGAGAAAGGGACGCCACGGTACCGCGTCGCCGCGGGCCACGGGGAGACCCGCGCGTCCCGAGGCGCCCGCCCGGTGGCGTACGCAGGACAGAAGTTGACGGTCTACTTGACGGTACCCAGCACGGTGACGACCCGCGACCCGCGGCGCGCGACAGCGTGCCGCCGCCCGCAGGACGGCACGAAGACACGAGGTGAGGCGCGGTGAAGGGCACAGTCGGAGAGCTGGGCGAGTTCGGGCTCATCAGGGAGCTCACGTCCCGGCTCACCTCCACCCCGGCGGTACGGATCGGGCCCGGCGACGACGCCGCGGTCGTCTCCGCCCCCGACCGGCGTGTGGTGGCCAGCACGGACATCCTCCTCGAAGGACGTCACTTCCGCCGCGACTGGTCGACGGCGTACGACGTCGGCCGCAAGGCCGCCGCGCAGAACCTGGCCGACATCGCCGCCATGGGCGCGGTCCCCACCGCCCTCCTCCTCGGCCTCGTCGTCCCCGCCGAGCTCCCTGTGACATGGGCCACGGAACTCATGGACGGTCTGCGCGACGAATGTCAGGTCGCGGGCGCGGCGGTCGTCGGCGGCGACGTCGTACGCGGCGACACGATCATGGTCTCCATCACCGCCCTCGGCGACCTCCGCAACCACGACCCGGTCACCCGGGGCGGCGCCCAGCCCGGCGACGTCGTCGCCTACACCGGCTGGCTCGGCTGGTCCGCCGCCGGGTACGCCGTCCTCTCCCGGGGCTTCCGCTCGCCCCGCGCCTTCGTCGAGGCCCACCGCAGGCCCGAACCGCCGTACCACGCGGGCCCGGCCGCCGCCGGCCTCGGCGCCACCGCCATGTGCGACGTCAGCGACGGCCTCATCGCCGACCTCGGCCACATCGCCGAGGCCAGCAAGGTCCGCATCGACCTGCGCTCCGGCCTCATCGACATCCCCACCCAGATGAACGACATCGGCCAGGCCGTCGGCGTCGACCCCATGCAGTGGGTGCTGACCGGGGGAGAGGACCACGCCATCGTGGCCACCTTCCCGCCCGACGTGAAGCTCCCCGCCCGCTGGAAGGTCATCGGGGAGGTCCTCAACCCCTCCGCGCTCCCGCAGGTCACCGTGGACGGCGCGCCCTGGCACAGCGTGGGCGGCTGGGACCACTTCGGGGAGACCGAGTGACCGCTCGGCCCCCGCTCGTGCTGACCGTCGCCGGATCGGACTCCGGCGGCGGCGCCGGCATCCAGGCCGACCTGAAGACGATGCTCGCCCTCGGCGTCCACGGCATGAGCGTGGTCACCGCCGTCACCGCCCAGAACTCGCGGGGCGTCCAGGACGTCTGGGAACTGCCCGTGGAGGCCGTGCGCGCCCAGTACCGGGCCGTCGCCGACGACATCGGCGTCCAGGCCGTGAAGACCGGCATGCTGGCCTCCGCCGCGCTCGTCGAGACCGTGGCGGAACTGCTCGCCTCCGTGGCCGCCCCCGTGGTCGTCGACCCCGTCGGTGTCTCCAAGCACGGGGACCCGCTCCTGGCCGAGGCCGCGCTCGACTCCGTACGCACGAAGCTGCTGCCCCGGGCCACCGTCGCCACGCCCAACCTGGACGAGGTGACGCAGCTCACGGGTCTGGTGGTCGAGGACGAGACCGGAATGCGGCGGGCGGCCGACGCGATCCTCGCCTACGGGCCGCGCTGGGCACTGATCAAGGGCGGCCACCTCCCCGGAGGCTTCGCCGAGGTCGTGGACCTGCTCACCGACGGCACCGAGGAACACTGGCTGTACGCCCCCAGGTACGACAACCGGCACACCCACGGCACCGGCTGCACGCTCGCCTCGGCGGTCGCGTCGGGACTCGCCAAGGGGCTGCCCGTGCCGGAGGCGGTACGGGAGGCGAAGGCCTACGTGACCGGGGCCATCGCGGCCGGATTCGCGCTGGGGTCGGGCATCGGCCCGGTGGACCACGGCTGGCAGACGCGCTGAGGGCGCCCTGCCGGCCCCCGGTACGCGCTCAGGCGCTCACCGGCATCCGTTTCCGGGCACGGCAAAGGGCCGGTTCACCGAGGTGAACCGGCCCTTCAAGGCAACCGCAGGGGCTGCGCTACGACAGAACGTCGCAATTAGCGCGAGACCTTGCCGGCCTTGATGCACGAGGTGCAGACGTTGAGCCGCTTCGGCGTCCGACCGACCACGGCACGCACGCGCTGGATGTTCGGGTTCCAGCGACGGGACGTACGGCGGTGCGAGTGCGAAATGTTGTTGCCGAAGCCCGGCCCCTTGCCGCAGACGTCGCAGTTGGCAGCCACGGGTCACTCCAAAGACTTCAGAATTACAGTGAAATCCGGCGCACCGGAATCAGGAGTCTGAAGTGGCTTGCCGGGGGATGGCCCGGTGTGAACCGGGCAACCGAAGCAGCATACAACGCCTGCTTCGGTGGAACGAAACTACCACGGTCTGCGCGGACCTCGCCCCGGGCCCCGGTCACCGGCGGGACACCCCGGGTCTACCCTGCGGTGAGCTCACCGCCGAAGGAGGACCCCCGTTGTCGCGAGCCCTTCAGCCCTCCGAGGAGCTCGTCGAGCTCGACGCCGAAGCGGTCAGGACCTGGTGCGCACGGGCTCTGGACGCCCTCGCCGGGGAGCGCGACGCGATCGACGCGATCAACGTCTACCCCGTCGCCGACGGGGACACCGGCACCAACCTGTACCTGACCGCCGAAGCCGCCCACCGGGCCGTCGAAGCCGTCTTCGCGGCCTCCGCGCCCGACACCGCCGAGACCGTGCGGGCCATGGCCCACGGCGCCCTGCTCGGCGCCCGCGGCAACTCGGGAACCATCCTCTCCCAGCTCCTGCGCGGCATGGCCGGCGTCCTCGCCGCCGGAGGTGACGGGGATCACCTCGCCCGCGCCCTCGCCGAGGCCTCGCGCGCGGCACGACAGGCCGTCGCCCACCCCGTCGACGGCACCATCCTCACCGTCGCCGCGGCCGCCGCCGCGGCCTGCGCGGGCGGCGGCCGACTCGTCGACGTCGCCAGGAACGCCCACCAGGGCGCCACCACCGCCCTCGCGGCCACCTCCGGACAGCTCGACGTCCTCGCCCGCGCCGGAGTCGTCGACGCGGGCGGCCAGGGCCTGGTCACCGTCCTCGGCGCCCTCCTCGAAACCGTCACCGGACAGGCCCCGCCCCCCGCCCGCACCGCGCCCACCACCCCCGCGCCCGCCGAGACCTGCCCCACCGAGGACGGCCCCGCCTACGAGGTGATCTACCTCCTGGAGGCCGGGGACGCCGCCGTGGAACTGCTGCGCGGCCGGCTCGACGCCCTCGGCGACTCCCTCGTCGTCGTCGGCGGCGACGGCCTGTGGAACGTCCATGTGCACGTCGACGACCCCGGCGCCGCCGTCGAGGCCGGCATCGAGGCCGGACGCCCGCACCGCATCCGGATCACGCACTTCGCCGCCGAGGCCGCCACCGGCCCCGCCGAGCGCGCCCAGCGCGCGGTCGTCGCCGTCGTCCCCGGCGAGGGCCTCGCCGGACTCTGCGCCGAGGCGGGCGCCACCACCGTGCGGACCCGGCCCGGCGAACCCCCCGCCGGCGACGAGCTCCTCGACGCCATCCGCCGGGCCCACGCCCGCGAGGTCGTCCTCCTGCCCAACGACACCGAGCTCCGGCAGACCGCCGCGGCCGCCGCCGAACGCGCCAGGGCCGAAGGCATCCGCGTCGCCCTCATCCCCACCAGGGCCGCCGTCCAGGGCATCGCCGCCCTCGCTGTCCACGAACCCGACCGCCGCTTCGACGAGGACGTCGTCGCCATGACGGCCGCCGCCGGAGCCACCCGCTACGCCGAACTCGCCGTCGCCGAACGCCAGTCCTTCACCTCGGCCGGCGTCTGCCAGGCCGGCGACGTCCTCGGCCTCATCGAGGGCGACGTCGCCGTCATCGGCAAGGACCTCACCGAGACCGCCCGCACGGTCCTGGACCGGATGCTCTCCGCCGGCGGTGAACTCGTCACCCTCGTCGTCGCCGACGACACCCCGCCCGGACTCGCCCCCGACCTCGAACGCCACGTCCGGCGCGGCTACCTCGCCGTCGACACCACCACCTACCACGCGGGCACGGGCGCCCCGCCGCTCCTCATCGGCGTGGAGTGACGGCGCCGCTCCGGCACTCCCCCCGCCACCCGACGACACCCGACGGCCCCGTGCCGTACCCGACTGTCGGTCCCGTGGTGTGCAATGGAACGCGTGCCCGCGCTCGACGAACCACTCAAGAAGTCCCTCGGCCCCGCCACCGCCAAGGTCATGGCCGAGGCGCTCGACCTGCACACGGTCGGTGACCTCCTGCACCACTACCCCCGCCGGTACGCCGAGCGCGGGGAACTGACCACGCTGTCCGACCTGCCGCTCGACGAGCACGTCACCGTGGTCGCCCAGGTCGCCGACGCCCGTGTGCTCACCTTCAACGGCTCCAAGGGACGCGGCCAGCGCCTCGAAGTGACCATCACCGACGGCAGCGGCCGCCTCCAGCTGGTCTTCTTCGGCAAGGGCGTGCACAAACCGCACAAGGACCTGCTGCCCGGCACCCGCGCGATGTTCGCCGGCAAGGTGTCGCTCTTCAACCGGCGCCTCCAGCTCGCCCACCCCTCGTACGAACTCCTCCGCGGCGACGGCGAGGAGGCCGTGGACGTCTGGGCCGGGGCCCTCATCCCGCTCTACCCGGCCACCACCAAACTGGAGTCCTGGAAGATCGCCAAGGCCGTCGACGCCGTCCTGCCCAGCGCCGCCGACGCCGTCGACCCGCTGCCCGACGCCCTCCGCGAGGGCCGCGGCCTCGCCGAACTGCCCGAGGCCCTGCGGCTGATCCACCGGCCCCGCACCAAGGCCGACATCGCCACCGCCCGCGAGCGCCTCAAGTGGGACGAGGCCTTCGTCCTCCAGGTCGCCCTGGCCCGCCGCCGGCACGCCGACACCCAACTCCCCGCCGTCGCCCGCCGCCCCGCCCCCGACGGCATCCTCGACGCCTTCGACGCCAAGCTGCCCTTCACTCTCACCGACGGCCAGAACAAGGTCTCCAAGGAGATCTTCGACGACCTCGCCACCGAGCACCCCATGCACCGCCTCCTCCAGGGCGAGGTCGGCTCCGGCAAGACGATGGTGGCCCTGCGCGCCATGCTCGCCGTCGTCGACTCCGGGGGACAGGCCGCGATGCTCGCCCCCACCGAGGTCCTCGCCCAGCAGCACCACCGCTCCGTCACCGAGATGATGGGCGAGCTGGCCGAGGGCGGCATGCTCGGCGGCTCCGAGCGGGCCACCAAGGTCGTCCTGCTCACCGGCTCCATGGGCGTCCCCGCCCGCCGCCGGGCCCTGCTCGACCTGGTCACCGGCGAGGCCGGCCTCGCCATCGGCACCCACGCGCTCATCGAGGACAAGGTCCGCTTCCACGACCTCGGCCTCGTCGTCGTCGACGAGCAGCACCGCTTCGGCGTCGAACAGCGCGACGCCCTGCGCGGCAAGGGGCAGCAGCCCCCGCACCTCCTGGTCATGACCGCCACCCCCATCCCGCGCACGGTCGCCATGACCGTCTTCGGCGACCTGGAGACCTCCGTCCTCGACCAGCTGCCCGCCGGCCGCTCCCCGATCGCCAGCCACGTCGTGCCCGCCGCCGACAAACCGCACTTCCTCGCCCGCGCGTGGGAACGGGTCCGCGAGGAGGTCGCCAAGGGCCACCAGGCGTACGTCGTCTGCCCCCGCATCGGCGACGAGGAGGACCAGAAGAAGAAGTCCAGGCCCTCCGCCGCCGACGAGGCCGAGAAGCGCCCGCCGCTCGCCGTCCTCGACATCGCCGAGCAGCTCCGCACCGGCCCCCTCGCAGGACTGCGGATCGCCGTCCTGCACGGCCGCATGCACCCCGACGACAAGGACGACGTGATGCGCCGCTTCGCCGCGGGCGAGCTCGACGTCCTCGTCGCCACCACCGTCATCGAGGTCGGCGTCAACGTCCCCAACGCCACCGCCATGGTGATCATGGACGCGGACCGCTTCGGCGTCTCCCAGCTCCACCAGCTCCGCGGCCGCGTCGGCCGAGGCTCCGCCCCCGGCCTCTGCCTCCTCGTCAGCGAGATGCCCGAGGCGAGCCCCGCCCGCCAGCGGCTCAACGCCGTCGCGTCCACCCTCGACGGCTTCGAGCTCTCCCGCATCGACCTGGAACAGCGGCGCGAGGGCGACGTCCTCGGCCAGGCCCAGTCCGGCGTCCGCTCCTCCCTGCGGGTGCTCACCGTCATCGACGACGAGGAGGTCATCGCCGCCGCCCGCGAGGAGGCCACCGCCCTCGTCCTCGCCGACCCGGACCTCACCGGCCACCCCGGCCTCGCGACCGCGCTCGACGCCCTGCTGGACAAGGACCGGGAGGAGTACCTGGAGAAGGGCTGACGCCGCCGTGCGGACCGCGGCCATATCCTGAGACGTACGCACTGGACGACGCAGGACGAGGACACCGATGACCCGCGTGATCGCCGGCACGGCCGGCGGACGCCGCCTGGCCGTGCCGCCCGGCAACGGCACCCGCCCCACCTCCGACCGGGCGCGGGAAGGCCTCTTCTCCACCTGGGAGGCCTTCCACGGCCTCACCGGAGCCAGGGTCGCCGACCTGTACGCGGGCTCCGGCGCCGTCGGCCTGGAAGCCCTCTCACGGGGCGCCGCCCACGCCCTCCTCGTGGAGGCGGAACCCCGCGCCGCGAAGACGATCCGGGAGAACATCCACTCCCTCGGCCTCCCCGGCGCCGAACTCCGCACCGGCCGGGCCGAACAGATCGCGACGGGACCGGCCCCGGCCGAGCCGTACGACCTGGTCTTCCTCGACCCGCCGTACGCCGTCTCCGACGAGGAGCTCCGCGAGATTCTCCTCACACTGCGCTCAGGGGGCTGGCTGAGCGAGGATGCCATGGTCACCGTGGAGCGAAGCACCCGAGGCGGGGAGTTCGGCTGGCCGGCCGGATTCGAGGGCCTGCGGTCCCGTCGTTACGGCGAGGGAACGTTTTGGTACGGTCGCGCCGCCTCTACGTGCGAAGACGCACGATGACCGGACCGGAGAGCGAGGGACCCACGTTGCGCCGCGCCGTCTGTCCGGGGTCATTCGACCCCATCACCAACGGACATCTCGACATCATCGCCCGCGCTTCCAAGCTGTACGACGTCGTACACGTCGCGGTGATGATCAACCAGTCGAAGAAGGGCCTGTTCACGGTCGAGGAGCGGATCGAGCTGATCCGCGAGGTGACCGCCGACCTCGGCAACGTCGAGGTGGAGTCCTTCCACGGGCTGCTCGTCGACTTCTGCAAGCAGCGCGACATCCCCGCCATCGTCAAGGGACTGCGCGCGGTCAGCGACTTCGACTACGAGCTGCAGATGGCCCAGATGAACAACGGCCTCACGGGCGTGGAGACCCTCTTCGTCCCCACCAACCCCACCTACAGCTTCCTCTCCTCCTCCCTGGTGAAGGAGGTCGCCGCCTGGGGCGGCGACGTCTCCCACCTGGTCCCGCCGACGGTCCTCCCGCGGCTCACCGAGCGCCTCGCGCGGAAGTGACGCGCGGCCACCGCCGCTGACGCTCCGTCACCTGGTGTCGGACGGGCGCCGACTGCCCTTACAGTCGTCCCGTCCGTCTCCATCCAGCTGTAGAGAGTGGCGAGCACCCGGTGGACGTACAGAAGAAGCTCGACGAGATCGTCTCGACCGTGCAGGGCGCCCGTTCCATGCCCATGTCGGCATCCTGCGTGGTCAACCGGGCCGAGCTGCTCGCCCTGCTCGAAGAGGTACGGGAGGCCCTGCCGGGCTCCCTCGCGCAGGCCCAGGAGCTGATCGGCGGCCGCGAGCAGATGGTCGAGCAGGCCCATCGGGAGGCCGAGCGGATCATCGAGGCCGCCCACGCCGAGCGGGGCTCGATCGTCTCCGACACCCAGGTCGCCCGGCAGTCGCAGGAGGAGGCCGACCGGATCCTCTCCGAGGCCCGCCGCGAGGCCGAGGAGGTCAAGGCCGAGGCCGACGACTACGTCGACTCCAAGCTCGCCAACTTCGAGGTCGTCCTCAACAAGACGATCGGCTCGGTCGACCGGGGCCGCGAGAAGCTCCTCGGCCGGGGCCCGGGCCTCGACGCGAACGGTTACGCGGACGAGGACGCCCCCGAGTACAGCGCGGACCCGCAGACCCTGATCCACCGGGCCGACGAGTACGTCGACGCCAAGCTCGGCGCCTTCGAGGCGGTGCTCAGCAAGACCCTGGAGGCCGTCGGACGCGGCCGGCAGAAGCTGCACGGCCGGATCGCCACCGACGACCTGGGCGAGCACATGGCCGCGCAGGACGGCCTGGGCGGCTCCGTGCACACCAGCGACGCCGACTACCTGGCCGGCCTGGCGGAGCTCTCGGACCCCGAGCCGGTCCAGATCCCCGCCCAGCAGCAGTCGCAGGCCCAGCCGGACCCCTACGGGTACCAGCAGGTCCAGCAGCAGCCCGACCCCTACGCGGCCTACCAGCAGCAGGTCCAGCAGCCGGACCCGTACGCCTACCAGCAGCCGCAGCAGCCCGACCCCTACGGCTACCAGCAGCAGGACCCGTACGCGTACCAGCAGCCCGTCCAGCAGCAGCCCCACCAGCCGCAGCAGCCGCCCGCCTCGCTCGACGAGACCAGCTTCTTCGACACGAGCATGATCGACCTGGAGCAGCTCCGCCGGTACGAACAAGGGCATCAGGGAGCGTAGGGGGTGGCTTGCCGATCAGGCCGGGCTCGCGGGTTGATCGACAAGCCACCCCCTCGGCCCCGATTGGGTCCTGGGCGAAGCGTCCAGTATCCTGGCTCTTCGGTCGCGCGTATTCCGCGATCCTTGCTGCCCACGTTCGGCAGCCTCCCACGACGCAGCACGATCCGAAAGCAGGAAGACCCCTGAGCACGCGCCTCGACCACCGCAATCCCCTCGTGTTCGACACACACGAGCTGGGGCGGCGTCCCGGTGCCCTCCAGCGGCTCTCGCGTTCGATCGAGGCCCCCCGGGACCTGGGCGTCGAAGGAGTCATCGGAGTGCCCGAGGGCGCACCGGTGGACATCGATCTCCGTCTTGAGTCGGTCATGGAAGGGGTGCTTGTCACAGGCACCGCCCGTGCATCGGCCGAGGGGGAGTGCGTAAGGTGTCTGGAGCCCGTCGAGCTGGAGCTCGACGTGGACTTCCAGGAGATGTTCTCGTACCCCGACTCCGACGACCGGGGCCGCTCCAAGGCGGCCGCGGACGACGAAGCCGAGGCAGACGAGGACATGATCCCCCTCGAGGACGGCATGTTCGACCTCGAACCCGTGCTGCGTGATGCGGTGGTGCTCGCACTGCCGATGCAGCCGGTGTGCCGGGAGGACTGTGCGGGACTGTGTTCCACCTGTGGAACCAACCTGAACGAGAACCCGGACCACCACCACGACGCCGTCGACATTCGTTGGGCGGCATTGCAGGGACTCGCCGGTTCGCTGGGAACCGATGAGAAGGACAACATGAGCGGCAAAGCCTCTGACGGGGACGTCCGAAGCGCCGCCGAGAAGCAGGAGAAGTAGCCGTGGCTGTTCCGAAGCGGAAGATGTCGCGCAGCAACACGCGCCACCGCCGGTCGCAGTGGAAGGCTGCGGTCCCCACCCTGGTTTCGTGTGAGCGTTGCCAGGAGCCGAAGCTGCAGCACATCGCGTGCCCGAGCTGCGGCACCTACAACAAGCGCCAGGTCCTCTCGGTCTGATTGGGCTGGTGAGAGGCGCAATGTCTGAGTCCCGCAAGACGGACGACAAGACGGACCATGCCTCGTCCCACACGCTTCTGGAAGGGCGGCTCGGCTACAAGCTCGAGTCCGCCCTTCTGGTGCGTGCGCTGACCCACCGTTCGTTCGCTTACGAGAACGGCGGTCTGCCCACCAACGAGCGGCTGGAGTTCCTCGGGGACTCCGTGCTGGGCCTGGTGGTCACGGACACGCTGTACCGCACCCACCCCGACCTGCCAGAAGGCCAGCTGGCCAAACTGCGGGCCGCGGTGGTCAACTCGCGAGCGCTGGCGGACGTGGGGCGCGGCCTCGAACTCGGCTCCTTCGTCCGGCTCGGCCGGGGCGAAGAGGGCACGGGCGGCCGGGACAAGGCGTCCATCCTCGCCGACACCCTTGAAGCGGTGATCGGCGCGGTCTATCTCGACCAGGGCCTCGAAGTGGCGTCCGAGCTGGTGCACCGGCTCTTCGACCCACTGATCGAGAAGTCCTCGAACCTCGGTGCGGGCCTGGACTGGAAGACCAGTCTCCAGGAACTCACCGCGGCCGAGGGTCTGGGTGTGCCGGAGTACCTCGTCTCCGAAGAGGGTCCGGACCACGAGAAGACCTTTACTGCTGCCGCCCGCGTCGGTGGTGTCTCGTACGGCACCGGCACCGGCCGCAGCAAGAAGGAAGCGGAACAGCAGGCGGCGGAGTCCGCGTGGCGCGAGATTCGCGCGGCGGCGGACGAACGCGCGGCGGCGGCCAAGGCCGCGGCCGAGGCGGGAAACGGAGAGGTCGCCGACCCCTCTTCTTCCGCCCACCGGGCGTCGGCCTGACGGCCGAACCCCTCGCTTCCCGAGAACCCCGCCCCAGGGCGGGGTTCTCGTCTTTCCGCAGGTGCCCGGCCGGTAGGCTGGATCGGCTGGCTGACAAGACGTCCGGAGGAGTCCCGTGCCCGAGCTGCCCGAGGTCGAGGTCGTACGGCGCGGACTGGAGCGCTGGGTCGCCGGGCGGACCGTGTCCGAGGTCGAGGTGCTGCACCCCAGGGCCGTACGGCGCCATCCGGCCGGCGGCGAGGACTTCGCGGCCCGGCTGAAGGGGCAGCGGTTCGAGGTGGCGCGGCGGCGCGGCAAGTACCTCTGGGTGCCGCTCGCCGACTCCGGCACCGCCGTCCTCGGGCACCTCGGCATGAGCGGGCAGCTGCTCGTCCAGCCGGAGGGCGCCGCCGACGAGAAGCACCTGCGCATCCGCGTCCGCTTCGACGACACGACCGGCACCGAGCTGCGCTTCGTCGACCAGCGCACCTTCGGCGGGCTCTCGCTGCACGACCAGACCCCCGACGGACTTCCGGACGTCATCGCGCACATCGCCCGCGATCCGCTGGACCCCGAGTTCGACGACGCGGCCTTCCAGAGCGCGCTGCGGCTGCGCCGTACGACGGTGAAGCGGGCACTGCTCGACCAGTCGCTGATCAGCGGCGTCGGCAACATCTACGCCGATGAGGCGCTCTGGCGGTCCCGGCTGCACTACGACCGGCCGACGGCCACGCTGACGCGGCCCCGCATGGCCGAGCTGCTCGGGCACGTCCGGGACGTGATGAACGCGGCCCTCGACGCCGGCGGCACCAGCTTCGACAGCCTCTATGTGAACGTCAACGGCGAGTCCGGCTACTTCGACCGCTCGCTCGACGCGTACGGCCGCGAGGACGAGCCCTGCCACCGCTGCGGTACGCCGATGCGCCGGCGTGCCTGGATGAACAGGTCCAGCTACTTCTGCCCGCGCTGCCAGCGCCCGCCGCGCGTGACGCTCTGACGGCTAGGGCCTGTCTGACAATTCCCGTCGGGTCCGGCCCGCCCGGCACGCACGCTCGGCGCACGGCCGAAACGCCCAAGTAGCTCCGCTACGAGGGCGCCCCGGCCGCACGCCGATCGCACGCACCGAACGGCCCGGCCTGATCCGACGCGAATTGTCAGACAGGCCCTAGGTGTATTGACCTGCAGGGTTGTTGACACGGCTGATGGGCGGGTGTCCGTCGAGTGCGGTGTGGCAGCGGTGGTGGTTGTAGGTGTGGAGGAAGTCTGCCAGGGCTTCGGTCCGTTCGGTGTTCGAGGTGTAGGGCCGTAGGTAGGCCCACTCGTCGAGGAGGGTGCGGTTGAAGCGTTCGACCTTGCCGTTGGTCTGGGGCCGGTAGGGCCGGGTGAGTTTCCCGGTGGCGCCGAGGTCGGCCAGGACGTTCTTCCTTCGATGCGGGTGATGCCCTGGCTGTGGAAGAACGCGGCCGCGCGGGCCAGGAAGCCCGCGCAGGTCGCGACCTTCTCATCGGGGTGGATCTCGCTGTAGGCSAGGCGGGAGTGGTCGTCGACGGCGGAGTGGACGTAGTCGAAGCCCATGYTGTTGCGGGTGGTCCGGCCGGCCTGGCGGCCCAGGACSYKGTGGCCGCCGCCGTCGGGGATGCGGCCGAGYTTCTTCACGTCGAYRTGGATCAGTTCGCCGGGTCGGTCGCGTTCGTAGCGGCGGATCACCTGACCGGTCGGGCGGTCGAGCCAGGCCAGCCGGTTCAGCCGGTGGCGGGTCAGGATSCGGTGGACGGTGGATGCGGGCAGGCCCAGGATCGGGCCGATCCGGGCGGGCCCGAGCTTGCGGGTCCGGCGCAGGTCGCAGACCCGTTGTTCCAGCTCGGCCGGTGTCCGGTGCGGCGTCGTGGCCGGCCTGCTGGGCCGGTCGGCCAGTCCCGCCTCGCCCTCGGTCCGCCACCKGCGGATCCATTTGTGGGCCGTGGCCCGGGAGATCCCCATCTCCGCGGCCACATGAGCGACCGGACGGCCTGAGCAGACGCGTTCGACCAGCAGTCTCC
>NZ_LMEP01000027.1 GCF_001426405.1 Streptomyces sp. Root1304
CTCGCATCTCAGCATGAGCATGCCCAGCAGGTGCCCGGCGTGGCGATCAGTACCACGATCGAGCGATCACGAACCGAGGAAGATCGGACTTAACGCCCTCTGAGGCGGGTCGGGCGGCGACCGCGTCCGCTGTGGGCGGCGGTCCGCCGGTCGGAACTGAACCTAGCCATGGGCTCGACGGGCCTCGACCGTCACCGGTTTGAACCGTGGTACGTCATGAGGCGCACAGGCCCGCGCCCGGTCACCTGCTCGCCGCAGTGGCCTCATACCGGCGCGGTAGGCGACGTACGCCATCACCCTCGGGGGCCGACTGTGCGCCCGGGTCCGGAACGGCGCACTCCTGCGCCCGCAGCTGTTGTGTGCACTCAGCCGGTCCCCGCGGTCCTGCCCCAGTCGCTGTCCGGGGGTCGCGCCCTCAGTCGCTGTCGGTGGTCCGGGTGTGGCCGGGGACGACGAGTCCCGTCTCGTACGCGAAGACCACCGCCTGCGCGCGGCTGGACAGTCCGAGCTTCGCCATCGCCCGGTTGAGGTGGGTCTTGACGGTTGCCTCGCTCAGGAGGAGCTGCTGGGCGATCTCGCCGTTGGACAGGCCGCGGGCGACCTGGACGAGTACCTCGTTCTCGCGGTTGGTGACGGTCCGCCAGGCAGGGGGAAGGCAGTCCTCGGGCGCCGGGGCGGGCGCGTACGCCTCGATCAGTCGCCGCGTCACCGACGGGGAGAACAGCATGTCCCCGGCGGCCACCGTGTGCACGGCCGTGACCAGCCGCTCCGGCGGGGTCTCCTTGAGGAGGAACCCGCTGGCTCCGGCGCGCAGGGCGCTGTACACGTACGCGTCGAGGTCGAACGTGGTGAGCACGATGACGCGGGGTGGCGTGGGGTCGGTCCTCGGCGGTGTCGCGTCCAGCGGCGCCGGGCGGGCGGTGGCCGGTTGGGCCAGGATGCGTTCGGTGGCCTGGATGCCGTCGGTGCCGGGCATCCGGATGTCCATCAGGACGACGTCGGGCGAGGTGGCCGCCACCTGCCGGACGGCGTCGTCACCGTCGCAGGCCTCGCCGACGACCTCCACTCCCGGAGCCATCCGCAGCAGGGCGGCGAGCCCGGCCCGGACGAGGATCTGGTCGTCGACCACCAGGACGGAAGGCATCGTCGGGAACATCCTCATGGGGACGGCCGGTCCTCGATGGCGCGAGGCTCACGGCGACGGGGACCGGAGGCCGTGCGGTCGACCGTTGTCGGCGGTCGGAGCGGGCAGGCTGAGCAGTACCTCGAAGCCGCCCCCCGTACGGGGGCCGACGTTCACCGTCCCTTGGTAGATCCTGGCGCGTTCGCGCATGCCGATCAACCCGTGGCCGATGTTCGGCCGTGTATCGGCCGGAACCCGTCCCTGTCCGTCGTCGGCGATCCGTACGGTGAGGCTTCGCCGGCCGTAGCCGACGGTCACCGTCGCGGTGGCGGGCCCGGCGTGCCGCAGGACGTTGGTCAGCGCCTCCTGGATCACCCGGTAGGCGCACAGGTCCATCCCGGGCGGCAGTGGATAGGGCTCTCCGGTGATGTCCAGGTCCACCGGGACGCCGGCGTCCCGCACACGGAGGAGCAGGGTGTCGAGCCGTTCGAGACCGGGGGCCGGTGCGTAGGCGTCCTCCGCTCCCTCGGCGCCGGGGCCCGTACCCGTGCCCGGTCCGGGGCTGCCGACGGTGGCCGTGGTGTCCTCCGGTCCGACGCGCAGCAGCACCAGGAGACGGCGGAGTTCTTCGAGGGCCTCCCTGCTGGTGGCCGCGATCGTGTCCAGGGCACGTTGGGCGGTCGCCGGATCGCCCTCGAACACGTAGGACGCCATCCCGGCCTGGAGCGAGACCACGGACATGTGGTGGGCGACGACGTCGTGGAGCTCCCGGGCGATGCGGACGCGTTCCTCGGTGACGGCCTGTGAGGCCCTGGTCTCCTGCTCGGCGTGGAGCTGGAGCGTCAGCCGGGCCAGTTCCCGGGTGCGTTCGGCGGCCCGGCCGGCGCCGCGCCCGATGAGTACGACCACCGCGGGGAAGGCCACCGCCTGCACGAGCACGGTCTTCATGGAGCCGTTGTGCACGTTGGACAGACCGGCCAGCAGCCAGGTCACGCCCACCGCCGCGCCACCGATCCGGACGGGCATTCCGTTACGGGTCGCCGCCACGGTGTACAGGGCGAGCAGTGTCGCCGGGGCGTTGACCACGGGCCAGTATCCGCAGGCGATGTACGCCGTCCACAGGACGACGACGGCCGAAAGCACGGCCACCGGCGCGAGCCTGCGCGCGACGAGCACGACGCTCGTCAGCACGGTCAGCGCGGCGCCGGTCGTGTCCATGCCGGTCCAGCCGGTCGGCGGTCGCTCCATCCCGAGCAGCAGGGCGGTGGTCGCGTACCCCACGGCGAGGAGCGAATCGACCACCACGGGTCGACGCAGGCCCTCGCCGGGACGGCCGAAGAGTCCCCGATCCGGTCGCATCAGCGCAGCGTACGCGCCCGGGCAGGAGTGATCCATGAGACGGCTGCGGTACGTCAACTACCGCGAGACGTCTACGGGATACCGCCGGGGTTTCAGGCGGTGGGCGGGGGCCTGACGGTCGTGCGGCGGCTTCACGAGCCCGTCGGGCGGCTCCGGACACCTCCGGCACGGCTGAATCCGTTGCTCGCCTTCGAGCCCCGTGAGAGCATCGATCTTCGACGGTCCGCCTCCTTTCGTTCGCGCTTCGCGACGCGAACGAAAGGAGGCGGACCGTTGCCATGCTCAGGGTTTCCGGTCATTCACCCATATCCGCGAACGGCAGGTGCGGTTCGATGTACGCAACAGAGTTCACAGAAGCCCGTATCGAGGATTCGAGCAATCTCCTGGTCGCACCTTCGGCCTTGCGGGACCACGATGTGGTGAGGGAGTTCTTCGGGTCCACGATCACGCCGGAGGAACTTTCTTCGGGTTCGCCCGGCCTCGCGCGGAAGACCGTCTACCTGTGTGGCGATGTGTCCGAGGTCAGTGCCCGCCAACTGGAGCAGGCCGCACGGGTGTTCGTCGTCCGGGAGCTGTCAGGCGGTTACGACGAAGACGCCGCCGGCGCTTGGCCCGTCATCGGCCTCGGCCGGGTTCCCGTCCGCGTCCACGGCGTCGGTGTGTTCTACCGGCGCTTCTTCGAACTCGACGCCGATCACTTCGGACGGATCAGTACGGAGCACGCCTTCCAGTCCCTGACGGAGGGGACCAAGCCCGGGACGGCCCATCGCAGCGGTATCTATCTGACGCCCGTCACACAGGCCGGTGACGAGCTGCATTTCCGTCTGCTCCGGTGCTCCACGAATCTCTCGGGGCCGACGGAGGGCTTTCGCCCGACCGACACGCAGATCGTCGACGCTCTGAACCGCGAGGCGCCCAGCGTCTTCCTGGACCAGGCGCCGCTGAATCACGTCCTCGCGCAGATCTACCACAACACCCTTGCCACGGCGGAGCGGAAGCAGTCCAAGGCCAAGATCTCGTCCCATGCCGACAAGACCAAGGACATGCCCGTCAATGGCGTCATGGCCTTCTGCACGTTCTATGACGAGCTCGACAAGCTGCAGCCCCTCGCGGAGGACACCTTCGACTACGGGGTGAAGGGTGTCAGCGGGCTGACCAGGCTCCATTTCCGTCTCAAGGAGCCGCACGGGGAGCGCGACGGTGGCGCACTCCCCTCGCAGTTCGCCGTGACCCTCTATCCCGGCTCGGTGTTCTTCATGCCGTTGTCGACCAATCGCCTGTACACGCACGAGATCCGGCCCGCCGCCTTGGACGCCGAACTGCTCCCGACCCGCCTGGGATACGTGGTGCGCTGTTCGAACGCGGAAGCCGTCCACAAGGACGGTCGCACGTTCCTCAAACTGGCCGGGGGTTCGGCGAAGCTGGAGCCGCCCACAGAGGCCGGGACGGACGAGCTGCGCAGGCTGTACGCCGAGGAGAACAGGACCTCGTCCTTCATCGATTACGGCGACGAGTTCCTCTTCAGCATGAACGCGGGAGATTACGATGCCCCCCGAGTCTAGGATCCCGGACGAGATCATCCGGTGCGATGTGCCGACCGAGGGAAGCCTCTTTGCGGAGCTGTCCGCGTCGGTGCGTTGGGAAGACGTGGGCAAGGGCCGACGGGGCGCCGTGCTTGCCGAGGTCGACGAGACCGGTGGTGTGCCCCTCGTGCGTACCACCACGCGGTACGGCAGCCCGACGCAGCGCTTCGGGGCGGTGCACGAACGGCTGGCGCGACTGGTCCAGGAGCGGGCGGGCCTTCCGGTCGGCTTCAACAACGCCCTCATCGAGAGCTACACCAACGCCTACCGAACCATGGGTGGCCATTCCGACCAGGCCCTCGATCTGGCCGAGGGATCGTTCATCGCCGTCTACTCGTGTTACCGATTTCCCGAAGCGCGCCCGCCGAGGAAGCTGGTCTTCGAATCCAAGGGTTCGGGTGACGAGAAGTACGCGATCTCCCTCGCCCACAACAGTGTCGTCGCCTTCTCCGTGGCGTCGAACCGGCGGCTCAGGCACAGGATCCTGTTGGACGCGCCCGACCGGGAGCAGGACAACCAGTGGTTGGGTGTGACGTTCCGAACGTCGAAGACCCTCGTTCGGTTTCGCGACGGGGATGCGTATCTGCCGCAGGGTGAGCGCCTCATGCCGGCCGACGAGGAGCAAAGCCGTGCGTTCTACCAGATGCGGCGCCGCGAGAACCATGAAGAGGACTTCGTCTACCCCCCGCTGACGTACACCGTCAGCGAGAGCGATCTCGTGCCGCCTGTCTGACCTGCGGCTGTCCGGCCACGACATCGTTGCCGACAGCGACTGCCGGACGGCAGGATGACCCGGTGTCGAACTCTCTCCACGGCCCGTGGCTGCGTGGCATGGCCTTCAATCCGGCGGCGCCCTCCGACGTACTGATACGCCTGTTGGATCGAGCGGCCGGCGAGGCCGGGCTCCTGCTGTGCGAGGGGCGTGACCTGCCCGACGCCGTCCTCGACGCTGCCCTGCGCCATCCGGACGGAGTCATCCGCCGCACGCTCGCACACAACCGCTACGTCGACCCGGCGCGGCTCGCCCCCTTGGCGACGGACCCGTCGGGGATCGTCCGCGGGTGGCTCGCCGCCGGCCCCCGTCACTACCCCCGATGGGTCCGACCGCTGCCGGACGACATCCTCATGAGCCTCCTGACCGCGCGGGACGGGGGCGAGGACGGCAAGCTCACGGCGAAGGAGATCGTCGGGGAGCTCGATTCCTCCCGGCAGATCCCGTTGTCCTTCTTCCTCCGCATGGCCGGCCGCGAGGACCCCGAACTCCGGGTCCTGGCCACATGGCGGTGGGAGTCGCTCACCCCGGCGCAGCGGGCGGGGCTGCTCGACGATCCGAACGCCGCGGTCCGTGAAGCGGCGCGGGAGAGGAACTGGTCGCTGCAGCCGGAACGGGTGGAGGCGATGCTGCCCTCGTTCGGTGCGCGCAACGAATTCGTGTTCGCCACGTGCGCTCTGTCCCCCGCGCTCGTCGAGCAGTGCTTCGCCGACGGCTCGGTGCGCCCCCTGGCCCGGAACCGGCACACCCCGGCCTACGCCGTCGCCCGGCTCGCCCGCCATCCCGAGGCGGAGGTCCGCGCGATGGTCGCCGCCCGGCCCGACCTGGGGCCGGAGCTGGTCGCGGAGTTGAGGGAGGACCCGGACGAGGACGTGCGGATGCGTGCGCGCCTCCACCCCTTCCCCCGCACATGGGCCGAGTACGGGGCCCTCCAGTGGGTCATCGGGCACGGTCCCGACTGCACCTGCCCGATCGGCGAGCCGTTCACCGAGTCGGGTGTCGATCCGGCCGTCGGGCCTTCGCCCGACTGGTTCGCCGCCTGCGCGGTGTCCGGGGATCCAGTGTTCCGTCGGGTCGCGGCGAGTTGGCCGGGTCTGCCGGCGGACCTCGTCGAGACGCTCGCGAAGGACGACGACGAGGAGGTGAGGATCCGGCTGGCCTGCCACCACCCGCTGGCTCCGTCGCACCTCCTGCTGGACGCCTTCGTCACCCGCCCCGCCCACCGTCCGCATCTGTTGGCCCGGCCCACCTTCCCCCGTACCGGCTGGGCTCACCTCGTCGGCCACCCGGATCCCGAGGTACGGGCCATGGCCGCAGCGGATGCCGCCGTATCAGACCCGCCGGTGGAGGACCCCGACGCGTCCGTGCGCCGGGCAGCCGCCGCCAACCCGAACCTGACGCCGGACGTCCTGGAGGACCTCCTGGCCCGCCCCGGTACCGCCGAGGGCGCTGCCGCGAATCCGGCCCTCCCCGTCGCGCGCATGCACGCACTCCTCGACGACTGCCTGAACGGCACAGCGGCCCCCGCGCCGGGCCAGGTTGTTGATCAGTCGTAGAGCTGACTGGATCGACGCCCAGCGTCAGGGCTGGGCCGACGGATCCCGGTTCGGCTTCGCCGTACTGGAGGAGGTGGACCCGTTACGCCGGAGCGTCGCCGCCACCCCAGGTCAGCGGGTCCACTCCTTAAGGACCGCCGCCACCTGCCGGACGTCGATGCGGCCTTCGGCCACCCGCTCCACCAGGTCGATGGCCTCCTCGGACGTGATGCTGACCTGCCGGCCGCAGGCGTGGAGGTAGGCCGCGGCCACGACCACGCCGTACAGCTCGTTGGAGTGCTCCAGGGCCGGTACCCGTACGAACTGCTCCAGAAGGGCGGCCGCACGGTGGTGGGGGTGCTCGTA
Source organism: Streptomyces sp. Root1304 (assembly GCF_001426405.1). Classification (GTDB taxonomy): domain Bacteria; phylum Actinomycetota; class Actinomycetes; order Streptomycetales; family Streptomycetaceae; genus Streptomyces. The sequence goes on from NZ_LMEP01000027.1 coordinate 6,739, forward strand.
CACCGGGATGTCCATCACGCGGAAGGCGTGGCGGGCGCGGGCGGCTTCGAGGGCTCCCCAGTCCGCGATCTCCGGGTCGCCGGGGATCTCCTGCTGGGCGATGTCGAGCAGCCAGGACAGATCTATCTGGAGCAGCACGCGACGGCCGGGATCAGGCGGCGTCGGCGTCGGCGGGGCGGCCGTAGCGCTTGGCGAAGGCCTGGCCGTGCTGGGCCACGAAGGTACGGGCGCCTTCGACGAACCGGGTACGGGTCAGGTCGGCGTCCAGCACGCGGCCCGCGTAGTCCTCGGCGGGCACGTGCTTCTCCGCTGCGGCGCGCTCCAGCGCCTCGTACGCCTCGTCGCTGATCTCGATGCGGATTTCTCGTGCCATGGGTCCACGGTAGCGGCCGGGCGGCCGGCGCGGCAGGGGGTCGGGGAAGACGGGGGCGCCAGCCGCGCGCCGGGGCCCGGGACCGGGGGCTTCCTACGCGGTCCCGTCCTCCTCTTCGTCCAGGCCCTGGACGTCGACCGGTCGTGTTCCGTCGAAGGTCACCAGGAGGCCGTAGGGGTCGGCCAGGGCGAGCCTGCTCTCCGCGAAGCGGATTGCCCAGGTCCGGTCGGCCCACACCGTTGCTTCGGGGACTGCCAGGGGGAGCTCCGGAAGGTCCAGCCAGGTCAGCTCCTCGGCAGCGAGGCCGAATCGTGGCTCTCGGAGTCGGGTACGGCAGTACTCCAGGGCCTGGTCCACGTAGGCGTCGAAGTGGTCCACCACGTCGTGAGCGAGCCTGAGGACGGGCTCCTGCGGCGGGGCGGGCGGCTCGGTCACCACGCTCAGTCCTGCCGGGTCCGTGCCTGCGGGCCTCGGCAGGTAGCCGGTCCAGCAGGCCAGCGACGGCGGGCTCTCCGTACGGCTCAGCTCAAGCCCAGCGATGTGCAGGGTCGTCGGCAACTCCTCAGCGCCGTCTGGCACTTCGCTGCTCTCGGGTGCTCCGTGTTCGGGCATCGGCGTCTTCATCCGTCCAGGTGGGCGAGGAGGCGGTCCAGCGGGCGTGGGACCTCGTCGAGGTCGAGGTCCTCGACCAAGGAGCGTGCGTACTGACTCTTTCGTCCGCTGATCGTGCCCATGAAGCGCCGAAGTTGTTGTTCGACGGTTCGTTCCCGCTGGGCGGGCTGCTTCTGGAAGATGCCCCAGGCGCGCAGGTCGCCCTGGGCCTCGACGACCTGTTGCACGCGGGCGGGGCCGAGGGAGCGGATCAGTTCCTCTTCCAGGTCGGCGACGCAGACGTAGAAGCCGAGCGGTTCCATGCGCGCGCGTGTGAGGTCGTGGCCGAGGCCCGTTCGTTCCAGGGCTCGGGAGAAGTGGTTCTCCTCTCCGGCGTCGCACAGGCCGGCCAGCCCCATGCCGAGCCCCTCCGGGCCGAGCAGGTTCAGGAATCTGCCGATGTTCGTCACGCCTCCGAGGGGGACGACGGCGATCCCCTCCGCGTCGAGGGCGCGGCCGTGCCGTGCGGCCAGGACTTCGAAGGCGATCCGGTCGCTGACGCCTTCCACCAGCACCGCCGTACGCAGGCCCGCTTCGGCAGTCAGTTCTCGTGCGGCCACGGCTGCTTCCGCAGCGCTCGCACCGCCTGCCGCCCACTCGATGACCGCCTGCCGGAACCGCTCTGTCGCATCCACGGTCCCGAGTCTCTCAGGTGTGGGCGGGAAGATCGTCATGAGTTTTCGCGTGCCGCCGCGAGGGCCGCGCATCCTCACCGGCCGGACTGCCGTGCGGACGAACGACTTTGGGTGATGCGGGCCTCCCCCGGTCGTCTTCTTCGTGCCATTCGCCAGTACAGCGGCCGTCCGCGCGCGGAGCTTGGGGGTGCAGTGCCTCAACTACGCCGAGGACATCGCGACGATGGAGCGGATGTGCCGCAACATCCACCGGAGTCTGGTTCCGGGTGGTGAGTTCTTCGTTCTCGCCCAGAAGCCCGACTACCGGTTCGACTGTCCGTCCCTGGACAAGTACGGGTTCCTCTGCGAGCCGACCGGTGAGGAGCTCGAGACGGGTCCTCGGGTGCGGATCACGGCCCTTCTCGAACCCCAGCCGATCAGCATCGTGGGCATGGCCCCGCGCCGCGAGGTCTACGAGGATTCCCTGCGGGCCGCCAGGTTCAGTGACCTGGAGTGGATTCCGCTGCGGGTGTCCGACGCGGGCGTCCGTGAGTTCGGCGAGGACTTCTGGGCGGACGTTCTCGCGAGCCCGCCGCTGGAGATGCTGCGCTGCCGCGCCTGATCTGTTCCTCGGGGTTCCGGGTGGGCCGAGGGGGCTGTGTGAGTGCGGCGCGGGTAGCGGCGGCCGCTGGGGACTGCCGCCACCCGCGCCCTGCACGGGGTGTGGGAGCGGTCAGGCCGGTGGCCGGTGCTCCGTTCCGGGAGCGGTCGTCAGGCGTCGGCCCCCTGCGGTCCCGCCGCGAACTCCAGTGGCGGGGCTATCGCCTGGGCGTCCGCACCTTCCCCCACCCACAGCCCGATGAAGAGGGCGGCGGTCGCCTCCAGGAGCGCCGCCCGGTCCAGGCCGCCCCCGGCCAACGGCACGCAGCCCGTGTCCCGTACCAGCCGGGCCGTCACCGCGAGCGCGTCCTCGTCGTCCCCGCAGACCGGGACCGCCAGCGGCCTGCCGTCGAACACCGGCGGGGTCATGCGCCACACGTCCTCGTGGCAGATGTTGAAGGCCTTCACGACCCGCGCCCCGGGTGCCGCGTCGGCCAGCCGTCGGGCCGCCGAAGGGCCACCGTCCGTCAGGAGCCGGAAGCCGGGGCCGACCGGATTGGAGCAGTCGATCAGGACCCGCCCTTCCAGGGGATCGCTCAGCTCCCCGACGGCTTCCGCGCCCGCTCCGTACGGCAGGGCCGCGAGCACGGCGTCGCCGAAGCCGGCCGCCCGGCGCAGGTTCCCGTACCGCACGGTGTCGCCCATCGTGGTGGCCAGCCGTTTCGCCCGCTGCTCGTCGCGGGCCCCGACGAACACCTCGTGTCCTGCCCGTACCCAGTGGGTGGCGAGGGCCTGCGCCATGTTTCCCGCTCCCAGTACGCCGATTCTCATCGTGCTCTTCCCTACTCCCGTGACGTGATCGATCCGGAGGGTTCGGTGCTCCCGTTCCTCTTGGGCACCCCGGTTCTCCGGTGCTTTCGGAACGACACTAGGGAGGCCGTCGGGCACCATCTGGTACGTGACTTCTGACGGATACTTGGCCGACTGCCGCGCCCGCCTCGCCTTCGACCTGCTCGCGAACACCTGGAACTCCGTGGTGCTCTGGTCCCTACGGGGCGGGCCCCGCCGGCACGGCGAACTGCGGGCGCGGATCGGCGGCATCAGTTCCAAGGTGCTCACCGAGACGCTGCGGCGTCTGGAGTTCAACGGTCTGGTCGAACGCCGGGAGGCCGGCGTGGTCGACGTACCTGAGCTCCGGGGCGCACCCCGCGTCACGTACGAGCTGACCCCGCTGGGACGGACCCTGCTCGGACCGATCGACGCGTTCGGGGCCTGGGCCTTCGAGCACGGCGACGAGGTCATGGCCGCTCAGGAGCGCCATGGGCAGCCCACCGCACTTCGTGGAGAGTGAGGGCGGCCAGGGCGGCCTGAGGGCACGGCCTTCGGGGCTTTTGCGGACCTGGGTGCCTGCGCCGAGCAACCCCGGGGGAGGTCGAGCGCGTCTTCTTGATCGAAGTGCGCCACGGGGGCGGACGCGAAGGGGTTGGAAGATGGAAGACATTGCTGGTTCCGCTGTCGTGCGCGTGCTGAAGGGTGTCGGGTGGGTCACCTTCCATGTCGTCGGTGCCGTGGGTGACGTGCTCGCCAACGGCGTGCCGTGGGGAACCGACAGCGGGCGCTCCTCCGAGAAGGAGGAGCGGAAGCAGGAGAGCGGGATTTCCTGACGGTGCTGTTCGGCATGGGGCGGCCGCGGGGGCGGCTCCCTGTGGTTCCGGGAGCCGCCCCCGCGGCGTGTTCGTTCGTCCCTCCGTCCGGCCGGCCCCGGGTCAGAGCGTGACCTCGCGGTTGAAGGCCGCGCGCGACCAGAAGTAGCCGAGCAGAGCGAGCGCCGTGCACCAGGCCAGGGCGATCCAGCCGGCGTTGCCGATCTCCGTGCCGAGCAGCAGACCGCGCAGCGTCTCGTTGATCGGGGTGAAGGGCTGGTACTCGGCGAACCAGCGCAGCGCGGTCGGCATCGATTCCGGGGTGACGACGGCGCTGCCGAGGAAGGGCAGGAAGGTCAGCGGCAGCGGGGCGTTGCTCGCGGACTCGACGGTCTTGGCGCCCATGCCCATCGCGGCCGACAGCCAGGCCATGCCGAAGGCCAGGAAGAGAAGCAGGGACAGGGCGGCCACCCACTCGACCGGCGACGCCTCGGGCCGGAATCCGATGGCGAGAGAGACGCCGGTGACCAGGACGAGGACGGCGAAGACCTGGATGACGCTGCCCAGGACATGGCCGGTGAGGATCGCTCCCCGGGAGATCGACATCGTGCGGAAGCGCTTGACGATGCCTTCCGTCATGTCGGAGCAGACCGACACGGCCGTCGCCACGGCCCCCGACGTCGCGGACATCAGGATGATGCCGGGCACGACGTAGTTGATGTAGTCGCCGCGGTCGCCGCCCGCTCCGATTCCGGTGCCGATCGCGCCTCCGAAGACGTACACGAACAGCAGGAGCATCAGGATCGGCATGATGACGATCGAGATCGTCATCGACGGGTAGCGCTGCATGTGCTTGATGTTGCGGCGCAGCATCGTCAGGGAGTCGCGCAGCGCGTACGAGCGGGTGTCCTCGGCGGGTGCCGCCGGGGCGAGGGTGGCGGTGCTCATCGGTTCGACTCCTTCTGGGTGGTGGACTGGGTGGGGAGGGGCTGGGCCGAGGGGGTGCCGGGGGTGTTCTGTCGGCCCGTGAGGGCCAGGAAGACGTCGTCGAGGTCCGGGGTGTGCACGGTCAGCGACTCGGCCTGAACGCCCGTGGTGTCGAGGACGTCGATGACCGAGCGGAGATTGGCGAGCGACCCGTCGCTGGGGATCTGCAGGGTCAGCGACTCGTCGTCGCGGGTGGCGACGCCGAAGATCGAGGCCGCCGTCTCGAAGTGCGACTCGTCGGTGAACCGGACCCGGACGTGCCCGCCCGGGATCAGGCGCTTCAACTCCTCCGCGGTGCCCTCCGCCACGAACGTGCCCCGGTCGAGCACCGCGATGTGGTCGGCCAGGTGGTCGGCCTCCTCCAGGTACTGCGTGGTGAGGAAGATGGTCACGCCCTCTTCTGTGACCAGGTCGCGGATGAGTTCCCACATGACGCGGCGGCTGCGCGGGTCGAGGCCGGTGGTCGGCTCGTCGAGGAAGATGATCCGCGGCCGGCCGACCAGCGTCATCGCCAGGTCCAGCTTGCGGCGCATGCCGCCGGAGAAGGTCGCGACGTTCTTGCGGGCCGCTTCGGTCAGCTCGAACCGTTCCAGGAGTTCGGCGGCACGGCGTCGGCCCTCGGCGCGGCTCAGGTGGTGCAGATCGGCCATGAGGAGCAGGTTCTCCTCGGCGGTCAGCAGCCCGTCGACCGCGGCGAACTGTCCCGTCACGCCGATCTGGCGCCGTACCGCGCCGGCGGCGGAGGTCACGTCGTGACCCGCGATCCGCGCCTCGCCCGCGTCGGCGGTGATCAGCGTGGAGAGGATCTCCACCGTGGTGGTCTTGCCCGCCCCGTTCGGGCCGAGCAGCGCGAAGATCGTGCCCTCCGGGATCCGGAGGTCGATGCCGTCCAGCACCAGCTTGTCGCCGTACGACTTGCGCAGACCGCGCGCGGAGATCGCGGCTGCCCGGGTGGGGGTGGCCACTGCGGTCGGTGTGTTCGCTGTGCTCATGGGAGCGGGCCCTTCCGTGGAGAGGAATCAGAGGCTCAGGGGTTCAGGGGGCGTATCGGGGTGGCCGGGCTCGGGGCCTCGGGGCCTGCGGCGCACTCGGGCGTCCTTCGGAAGCCGAGGTGCGGGATGCGGATACGCCGAAGGTGGTCGGCGCGGAAGTCGATGAGGTGCTGTCGGCGGAAGCGGGGCGCGCATCGGGGTGCGTCGCTCTCGGCGCCTTGACGGGCGGCGTATCGCGCTTGCTGCGTCAGAGGGGTACGCGAATGGCGGATGTGGCGCCATCAGCCGCCTCAGTGGCGCCATTCGCTCAGACGGGTGGCGGAGGGGCCGGGAAGGCACTCCGGCATGGCGCCTCGGTGGCGCCTGCCCGGCCGCCGCGAAGGGCGGTCCGGGCCGTTCGAAGGGGTGGCCGCCCGTAGTCGAGGGCGGGGACGGCGGCGGTGGAAGTGGTGGTCAGGGGGTGGTGGCGGAGAGCGCCGTGCCGCCTCTGCGGGCGGCCCCCGGTCCGCCGGTGCCCCTTCGTACGGCGGTCCTGCTCGGCCTTTCGGCCGCTCCGGGCTCAGGCTCGGCGGATCACGATGTCGCCGACGCTCGTGCGGCCACGGACCTCGACCGTCTCGTCCGACTCCCCCGGGCCCTGCGCCACGCCCAGTTCGTTGCGGACGCGTCCCGCCTTGGAGCGGACGTCGAGCCAGGCCGCCGTGCCCTCGGCGATGCCGACCTCCAGGGCCCCCGCGGAGGACTCCAGGGTGATCTGCCCGCGCACCACCTCGCCGAGGCGGATCGAGCCGCTGGACGTCTTCGCGGTGACCGAGGCCGCCGCACGGACGACGCTGATGGGTCCGTTGGACGAGTTCACCCGCAGCTCGCCGTCGGTCTCCCCGATCACGGTCTCGCCGTTGAGGTTCTTGACGGTCGCCTCGCCGCCGATCCTGCCGACCCGTACCCGGCCCGAGCCCTGGATGTCGGCGCCGCCCGTCACCCGGTCCACCTGGATGTCGCCGTGCGGCGTCTTCAGCCGTACGGTCTCGGCCTCCTCCAGCCGGATGTCTCCGGTGGAGGTCGTCAGCCGGCAGTTCCCGAAGCGTCCCTCGGCGACGAGGTCGCCCAGACTCGTGCTCCCGGTCACGTCGGAGCCCGCGGGCAGCTCGACGGTCACGTCGATCACGCCGTACTTGCCGAACGGCGAACGCTTCTTCGGTCCCTTGACGACGAGTTCGCCGCCCGCGCAGCTGACCTTGGTGTCCTCCGCGGCCTGCTTGTCGTGGGTGTTGCCGGGCTCGCTCGGCGCCACCTCGACCACGGTGTCGGTGCGCTTGCCCGCGACGATCCGGATCCGCCCGACCTCGATCTCGACGGTGGCGGAGAGGGGCTCGGGGGTGTCGAAAGTAGGCATGACTGTGCCGTCCCTTGGGTGAGTGGAGGTAGGTGCGTGAGTGGAGGTGCGGCAGGCCGGGGGTGTGGTGTGCTAGGGCCTGTCGTCACACTCCCGTCGTCGCCCGAAGGGCGGCCCCGCGGCGTCTGGTGCGTGCTCTCGGCGTGCCGGGTGGAAGCCCTCATACTGGACCGTACTCGGGCTTTCGCCCGGTGCGGCGAGAGCGCGTGCCAGGCGCCGTGGGGCAGACGGGAGTTTGACGACAGGCCCTAGCGGACCCAGCCGGTGAAGCCCTGCCCCACCGCCGGGCCCGCCTGGCCGCGTCGGCCGCGGTCCGCCGCGGGTTCCAGGGCGGCGGCGACGGCCCGTACGAGCCAGGCGTTGACCGACAGGCCCTCACGGCTCGCGGCCTCCTCGACGCGGAGCTTCAGCTGCGCCGGCGGCCGGAAGTTGATGCGCGCGGTGGCGCCCTCCTCGGCCTCGGCGAAGGCCGTCGCCGGGAGCGCCGGGGGTGCCGGGGCTTCGGCGGCGACCTCGCCGAAGGAGTCCGCCGCGGGCGGCGCGGTCACCACGAACTCGGGGTCCAGTCCCCGGAGCCGCAGGTCGACCGAGCCCGGCGCCAGATCACGGGTGACCTCGTCCATCGCGTCGGACAGCGCACCGAGCAGCGTCAGGCGGGCGGCCGATTCGAGCGGGCCGGTGAGCCGGTCGGCCAGGGCGCGGGCTTCCTCGCCGCCGGCCTCGGCGGCCACGCCGAGCTCATGACGAAGACGGTCAACATACGGAGTGAGGTCCATGAAGCAAGAATGGCACCATCATGGCGCCACCGCAACCCCAATGGCGCCACAACGCGCCATGGGGGCGCCGGGGTGCGCCATCGCAGTGGCGCCTCGGCTCAGCTCAGCCGCGTCCTGACGTACGCCTCGATGGCGTCGCGCTGGTAGACGGCCAGGCCCGGTGCGATCTGCTCGTACGCGGCGCGCCAGCCGTCGTTGTCGACGCAGGAGCGGCCGATGGCGCGGAACTCGTCGGCGGTCACGGCGCGCAGTTCGGTCAGGGTCCGGTACTGGGTGTCGATCTCGTCCTGTACGGGTGCCGCATCGGCCGCGTGGCCGGCGGTCATGAGTTCGGCCAGCCGGATCATCTGCGCGGTGCGTGCGCGCTGGCCGGCCTCGACGTCCTGCGGGGTCATCCCCGCGACCCGGCGGGCGACCTCCTCGGCGTGCTCGGGGAAGTCCCGCAGGCTCTCCTGGTACTGGGAGGGCTGGACGCCCTCGAACAGGTTCTCCGGTCGGTTGATGGCGGTCATCGCTGTGCCGTCCTTCCTGGACTGCTCCAGATCGGCGATCGTGCGGGAGACCGTCGCGGCCAGCGCGTCGAGGCGGTCCCGTTCCGCCAGGAGCCGACGACGGTGGCCGCGCAGGGCTTCCACCTCGTCGACCTGGTCGGCGAGGACCCGGCCGATCTCCGGGAGACCCAGGCCCAGCGTCCGCAGGACGAGGATCTGCTGCAGCAGCAGGAGCTGGCGTTCCCCGTAGCAGCGGCGGCCGTTGCCCGCGATCCGGGCGGGCGGCAGCAGGCCGATCTCGTCGTAGTGCCGGAGGGTGCGGGCGGTCACGCCCGACATCCGGGCCACCTCGTCGATCGGCCACTCCCTCGCCCCGTCCGCGGGCCCCACCGTCGCCCCCTCCATCGGCCGTTCCATCGCCGGCTCCCTCACGAAAGCGTCACCGGGCCGGTCGTTCCGGCCCTGCTCAGGACGGTAGAGGCTGCCGTAACGGCAACTTCAAGCCCATGGGATTCCGTCACCGGCTCTCCGCCGGTGCCGGGCGCCGCCGGAGCAGATACGTCCCTGCAGCCGCGACCAGGACCAGCATGCAGGCGATGAACACCAGGCCCGCGCCTTCCAGGCCCATGGGGTCGGCCAGCAGCCCGACCCCGATCACCGGGATCGAGATGCCCGCGTACGCCACCACGAACAGGGTCGAGATCACCGCGGCGCGGCGGTCCGCCGGTGCCGCCGCCGCGACGGAGGCCAGCGCGGCGCGGAAGGCGAGGCCCTGGCCCGCGCCACCGATGGCGGCGGCGAGGACGACGAGCACCAGGAGGTCCGAGTACAGCGCGGCCCCGAGGAAGGCGAGGCCGGCGAAGAGGACCGCGCAGCCCAGGGAGAGGGACCGTGCGACGCCGACACGGCCGACGGCCAGTTGCCCCGCGGTGGAGGCGAAGAAGGCCGTGGCGACGATCAGGCCGCTCACCGCGTGGTTGTCCACGTGGAGGTAGCGGGCAAGGAACGCGGGGCTGACGGAGGTGAAGACGCCGAAGAGGGCGAACCCCACGAAGGAAGCGATGGCCGCCGGGACGAACACCTTTCTGACCTGCGCCGGGAGGGCGGGGAGCTGCGGTCGTACGGCGGTGAGCGGTCGGCGTTCCCGGACGGTCTCGGGGAGGCGCAGCAGGACGGCGGCGGAGAGGAGTACGAGGCCAAGGTGGACGGCGAACGGCAGCACGAGGGGCTCGGGGGCGTACTCCGCGAGGAGTCCGGCGAGGAGGGGTCCGCAGCCGAGGCCGCCCATGTTGGCGGCCGTCGCCACGAAGGTCGCCCGGGTCCCGCCGCCGCGCGGGGCGAGTTCCATCACGTACGCGGTGGCTGCACCGGTGAAGAGGCCGGCCGACAGGCCGGAGAGCAGCCGTCCGCCGTACAGCCAGGCCAGGCTGTCCGCGGAGAGGAAGCAGACGGCGCTCGCGGCGGAGAAGCCGAGGCCCCAGAGCAGGGTCGGCCGTCGGCCGATGGTGTCCGAGGCGTTGCCCGCGAGGAGCAGGACGCCGATGACCCCGAAGGCGTACACGGCGTATACGACGGTCACCGTCAGCTCGGAGAACCCGAACTTCTCCTGGTAGAGCGGGTAGAGCGGGGTCGGCAGCGTGGTGCCGGCCATGCATACGACGAACACGGCCCCGGCGAGCAGACAGCGGAGCCAGCCCTGACGTTCACCATCCATGCCGCCGACCGTATCCCCGCAGGTGCCCGCCCTCGCGGAGCGAATTGCGGAGCGGGCAAACCGGGACTTTCCAGGCACCCTTGAGGGCTGTCCGGTACGAGGTCGTCGGGCCGTCCGGGGAGGGGGTCCGCGCCCCCGCCGCCGTCAGTCACCCTTGTGGGAGACCCCTCGCGCTTCGTCCTCCCTGGCCCTCGCGATCGCCGCCCGTACCGCTTCCAGCAGGGCTTCCAGGCCCTGCGCCCGCTGCCATTCCTCGGCCGAGAGGTGCCAGGTGTGGTGTGTCGCCGGGGCTTCGGGCGGACCGGTGACGACCTCGACGGTCCGCCTCCCCTTCCGGTCGGGGCCCGTGACCCGCAGGTCCGTGTTCCGGATGTGGAACCGCTTCGGATGGCTGCTGAAGACCTCCAGGATCCGGCCGTCGAACGTGTAGAACTCTCTGCCGGCCCTGGCCGTGATCTCCTCGGTCATGCGGTGACGCTACACACGGGAACCGGCGGCTGTCAGGGGATGTCCGGTGTGCTCGCGCGTACGACGGTCTCGGCGGGGAGCAGCAGGCCCTGGGCCGGGGTTCCTGCGGGGTTCTCGACCGCGGTGATGAGCCGGTCGACGAGCGCGTCCGCGATGGTGGCCAGGGGCAGGCGCACGGTGGTCAGCGCCGGTTGCAGGAGGGTGCCGAGCGGGAGGTCGTTGAAGCCGGTGACCGCGATGTCGGAGCCGACGCCGAGGCCCGCCGAGCGGACGGCCTGGTAGGCGGTCAGGGCGAGCCAGTCGCCCGCGCAGACCAGTGCGGTGGGGCGGTCGGGCCCCGCCAGCAGGCGCTGGACCGCTCGGGCGAGCGCGGTCGGTTCGTCGTCGGGGACGCTGACCTCGAAGCCGCCGTCGGGCGCGGCCACCACGGCCTGGAGGAAGCCGGCCCTCCGGTCGGCGAGCCAGGGCAGGGAGGCGGCGGAGTTCACGTAACAGATCCTGCGGTGCCCCTGCCGCACGAGGCGGCCGACGAGGTCGGCGGTGGCGGCAGCGGAGTCGATGTCCACCCAGGTCTGCGGGCGGCCGGGGGCGGTGCGGCCGAAGGCGGCGAAGGGGAAGCCCGCCTCGGCGAGGACGTCGACGCGCGGGTCGTCGTGGACGACGTCGGAGAGGACGAACCCGTCGATCTGACGGGCGGCGATCAGGCCGTTGAAGGAGCGGGCGACCGCCTGGGCGCCCTGCCGGGGGTCGCAGCGGAAGAGGAGGATGCGGTGGCCGACCGCGTCCGCCGCCGTGATCAGCGCCTGGAGGAAGCCGCCCATCAGGGGGTTGGGGTCGGCCGGATTGTCGGCGGGTGCGGGGTAGCCGATGACCTTGCGGGTTCCGGTGCGCAGGCTGCGGGCGGACTGGTCGGGCTGGTAGCCCAGTTCCTCGATCGCGGCGGTGACCCGGGCGAGGGTGGTGTCGCGCAGCCGGTGGGGGGCGTTGAGGGCGTTCGAGACGGTCTGGCGGGAGACCCCGGCCGTGCGTGCGACGTCCTCGATGGTCACCTGTCGAGCGGTCATCGTTCCTCTGGGGCGGTGGTCGGCGGGCTGGGGGCGGTGACCACCCCCAGCCCCCGGTCGTCAGTGCTCGCGGGTCAGGGTGAGCAGGCCACCGGTCGGCACGGTCACCGGGTTCACTCCGGCGACGAGGTCGAGCACGGTCTCGGACAGGATCTCACCACGGCAGTCCTGGACGCGGGCGAGGGCCCGTTCCGGTCGGCGGGCGGTGAGGAGGACGACGGGATCGCTGTCCGCGTTGGCCACGAGCAGCGTCCGCGGTCGGCGCCGCCCGGTGTGGTCGGGTGCGTCTCCCTCCGGGAGCGGGACCGGGAGGGGTGCGTAGCGGGCGACCACCGTGGTGTGTTCGTCGCTCGCGCCGACCTGGGGGTAGCCGAGGTCGGGGCGGGTGGGAGTCAGCTCGCCGAGCTGGAGCACGTCCGCGTGGTCTCGGAAGACTCCGAGCCAGAAGCGCAGGGTCGCGAGCTGGTCCGGGGTCTGGGCCGCCAGGTCGACCGAGATCTGCGGTACGGAGAACAGGGCGTTGATCAGGTGGACGGCGACGGCCTCGGGCCTCTCGGCGGCGTGCCACATGATCATGTCGGCGTGGACGGCGAGCGGTCCCGCGATGAGCCGGCAGTCGACGGTGCCCTGCCGGTTCTCGGAGGGGCTGAGCGGACAGTCGACGGTGCGGATCATGGTGGCGTACGGCCAGAGGCCGGGGCTGACGTACGGCTGGCGGTGCTCGACGATCACGTCCGGCCGGGTCCGGCGGAGCCGGGCGTCGAGGTCGGCGAGGAGCCGGCGCACGCCCTCGTGGACGTCCGCGCGGTCGGCGCCGGGCGGTGCGGGCGGGGGGTCCGCGACGGCGAACTGGTCGATGAAGTCGAGCTTCACGCCGTCCATGCCCCACTCCTCGACGGAGCGGGAGATCTTCTCGATCAGGTACGCGCGGACCTCGGGGTGGCGGGGGTCGAGAACGGCCGCGTCCAACCGGGGAACCTCGCGCAGGGTCATCCCCTTGAAGCGGTCCCAGGCGTCGTTGTGCCGGCCGACGTACGGCACCGCGTACCAGAGGAGGTAGGCGAGGCCGAGCCGGTGGACCTCGGCGACGTGGGCCGCCGGGTCGGGGAAGGCCTCGGGGTTGGGCTCCCAGTCGCCGCAGTGGCCGTAGCCGCGGGTGCGGTCGGCGGTCTGCCAGCCGTCGTCGACGATGATGCTGTCGCAGCCGAGCTCCGCGGCGAGGGCGGCCTGGCGCTCGACGACGGCGGCGTCGAGGTTCTGGTGGAGGCTGTACCAGGTGGAGTAGGCGGGCATGCGGGCGGCCGGGGCCACGCCGGGGTGGGTGGGGTTCACGGGGGACCCGGGATTGGGCGGCGTGGGGTGCGGGTCGTGTGCGGGTCGGCCGGTCTCGCCCGGTCCGTGCGCGTTCTCTCCCCACCAGGTGGTCACGGCCTCCAGGGTGCGTGCGAAGTGGCGGTCGCCGAGGTCGATCCGCAGCCGCATCGGCGGGCCGTCCGGGGTCAGGTCCTGCTCGACGGTGAAGGCGAACTCGCCGCTCTCCTCCACCACGCCGGCGCCCACGCGCACCGGAGCCGCCGTCTCCCCCGCCGCCGCGGTGCACAACGAACGGTCGCCGCTGCCGATCAGGGCCGCGACGGGCGCGCCCAGGGCGAGCGAGACCGTCCGGGGGGCTATCCAGGACGGCGGCAGCCAGCGGGAGGCGTTGGTGGCCGGGGTCCAGTACGCGGTGGCGTCGACGCAGGCGATCCGCCACTCGGCGCGGACGGTGGCCGCGGTCGGCACGGTGACCTCGACGAGGGCGACGCCCTCCTCGGTCGTGGTGACGGCGGTGTCCGGGAGGTCGCAGCCGAGGACCGTGAGGTGCACGGTGACCGGGGTGCCGGAGGTGTCGGACAGGCCGGTGGGAAGCGCCCGGTGGGCGACGGTGTCGGGGGTCTCGTCGTCGGGGGTGTTCGGGCGCCAGACCGGGACGGGCTGGGGCGGGGCGGACTGGGCCGGGACAGGGGTTGCCGGGGCGGGCTGCGCCTGTACGCGTTGTGCCGGGGCGGGCGATGCCGAGGCGGGCTGCGCCGGATCGGTTGCTGCCGCTTCGGGGGCAGTCGCTGCGAGCGCGGCCGTTTCGCCGGGCGCGCCGGCGGGGTGGCGCGGTGCGGTGGTCACGGGGGTCACTCCTTGGTGGCTCCGGCCAGCAGGCCGGAGATGAACTGGCGTTGCAGGACGAGGAAGAGGGCCATGACGGGGATGGCCGCGATGGCGCCGGCGAGCAGGACCTGCGCGTAGTTGGTGGTCGAGAGCCCTTGCAGGGTGGCGGTGGCCACGGGCAGCGTGTACATCTCGGGGCTGCGCAGCGCGATCAGCGGCCAGACGAACTGGTTCCAGCCGCCGAGGAAGACGAAGAGCGAGAGCGCGGCGATGATCGGCCGGTTGACGGGGATGACGATCCGCCAGAGGACGCGCAGCTCCCCCGCTCCGTCGACGCGGGCCGCGTCGAGGAGTTCGTCGGGCATGGAGCGGAGTGCCTGCCGCATCAGGAAGATGCCGAAGGGGGTGACGAGTCCGGGCAGGACGACGGACTGGTACGAGTCGATCAGGCCCAGGTCCATCATCATCTGGAAGATCGGGATCAGCATGACCGTGTCGGGGATGACCAGGGTGCTGAGCAGGAGGACGAAGAACAGGTTGCGTCCGCGGAAGTCGAACTTGGCGAAGGCGTATCCCGCGAGGACGGACACGGTGACGGCGCCGAGGGTCTGCAGCCCCGCAACCAGCACGGTGTTGAGCAGGACGCGGCCGAGTCCGATCGAGTCCTGGAGGCCCTGGAGGTTCTCCATGAGGTGGCCGCCCGGGAGCAGCTTCGGCGGCCAGGAGAAGACGTCCTTGTCGTCCTGGGTGGCGGCCATGGCGAGCCAGTAGAACGGGCCGACGCAGAGCCCGAAGGCGCCCGCGAGCAGCAGGGTGAGGAGGGGACCCCGGGCCTTCATCGGCGCTCTCCCATCAGGCGGACCTGCACGATGCCGAGCACGGAGACGATCAGCGCGAGGGCGTAGGCGAGGGCGGAGGCGTAGCCGAAGTCGAAGTACTTGAAGCCGTTGTCGTAGAGGTACATGGTGACCGTGAGGGTGGCGTTGTCGGGGCCACCGCCGGTGAGGACGTACGGCTCGTCGAAGAGCTGGAGGGTGCCGATGGTGGAGAGCACCACGGTGAGCAGCAGGATCGGCCGCAGCTGGGGCAGGGTGATGGAGAAGAAGCGGCGGATCGGGCCGGCTCCGTCGACCATGGCGGCCTCGTACAGTTCCTTGGGGACGCCCTGGAGTCCGGCGAGGTACATCACCGCGTTGTAGCCGGTGTAGTGCCAGGTCAGGACGAGGACGACGCCGATGCGGGCCCAGAAGGGGCTGCCGAGCCAGTTCACCCGGTCGATCCCGACCAGGGAGAGGGCCCAGTTCATCAGTCCGGCGTCGCGGTTGAGGATGACGGAGAACATCACGCCGGCGGCGACCAGGCCGGTCAGGGACGGGACGAAGACGCCCAGCCGCCAGAGCGGGCGCAGCCGGACCTTGGCCGAGTTCAGGGCGAGGGCGACGAGCAGGGCGAGGCCGAGCATCAGGGGCACCTGGACGACGAGGATCAGCGCGGTGTTCTTGAGCGCGGTCCAGAAGAGCGGGTCGTCCAGGAGGCGCTGGTAGTTGGCGAGCCCGGAGAACCGGCGGTCGTTGCCGTTGCCGGTGGTGAGGCTGATCCAGAACGAGGCCGCGATGGGGTACGCCTTGAAGGTGGCGAACCCCAGGACCGCGGGCATGATCAGCAGGTACGGCACGGAGCTGCGGGTCAGTCGGCGACGGCCGGAGCGGTGCTGACGGCGGCGGCCGAAGGGGGATCCGGCGGGGCGGCCGACCGTGCCGGTGGCCCCGCTGGAACCGGTGGTCCTGGCGGTCTTGGCGGGTACGGGTGCCGACCCGGTGTCGGTCGGCGTGGCGGCCGTCCTGCCTGCCGTGGCCCGGGGGTTGTCGGGGGCGCGTTCGAAGGGGGTGACGGACATGGTCAGGCCGCCTGCTGACGGCCGGTCTGCTGGGCGAGCTGCGCGGCGGCGGCCTTGAGGGCGCCGGCAGGGTCGGCGCCCTTGAGGAGCACCTGGCTCTGGGCGTCGCTCGCGAGCTTGAGGGCTCGGCTGTAGTCGCTGGTGAAGTTGGTCGTCTCGGATCCGGAGGAGAGCGAATCGACGAGCGACTTCAGCACGCGCTGGCCGCCGTAGAAGGGGTGGGGCGCTTGGAACATCGGGTCCGCGTAGGCCGCCTTGAGGGCGGGGAAGACGCTGCCGGAGGTGTACATGCGGTTGATCTCGGCCGGCTTGGTCAGCGCGTGCTCGATGAAGCGCCAGGCGGCCTTGCGGCGCTTGCTGGTGGCGGAGACCGTGAGGTAGGTGGAGTTGACGATGGCGCTGCGCCCTCCCCCGGGGACGGCCGCCGGCGGCTGCATGACGCGCCACTTGCCGCTCTGGGCGGGGAACTTCTCGGCCATGTACCCCACGGCCCAGGCGGCCTCCGCGGCGGTGGCGAGCTTGCCCTGGCTGATCAGCCGCTTCCAGGTGCCCTGGCCCGCGGTGTCGGCGAGCAAGCCGCCGTCGTTGAGCCGCTTGATGACGGTGAGGGCCTTGACGGCCTCCGGGGAAGCGAGGGTGACCTTGCCCTCGTGGTCGAAGTAGAAGGTGCCCTGGAGCTGCATCAGGTTCTGGAAGAAGTCCATGTCCTGGGTGGTGCCCGGCTTGTCCAGCCCGATCAGCTGGGCGCCGGTGGCGGCGCGGATCTTCGGTCCGGCGGCGATCAGGTCGTCCCAGCTGGTGAGGGAAGCGGGGTCGACGTCGGCCTTCTCGAAGAAGTCGTGACGGTAGAACAGGCCGAGGGGGTTGACCTCCCACGGCAGGGCGTGGACGGCTCTGTCCTTCCCTATGACGGTCGGCCACAGGCCGTCGGCGAAAGCGTCCTTGTACCTGTCGGCGCCGAGCCGGGACAGGTCGGCGATGCCCTCCGGGAACTTGTCCAGGTAGCCGGGCAGGTAGTCGACGCCGATGTGGAGGACGTCGGCGAGGCCCTTGCCGCCCGAGGCCAGGCCGACCGTGATCTTGTCCCAGATGGCCGGTTCGCCGACGTCCTGGATCTCCACCGTGATGCCCGGGTTGGCCCGCTCGAAGGAGGGCACGACGCCGCGCAGGGCCTCCGCCGCAGAGGTCCAGCTCCAGACGGTGATCTTCCCGCTGTCACCGTCGGCGCCGGAGGCGGCGCCGCCGGATCCTCCGCTGCCGCAGGCGGCGAGGCCGAGTCCGGCGGCGGAGGCGGTGGCGATCTGGAGGAGGTGGCGGCGGCTCAGATGGTCGGACATGTCGGCTCCTGGAGAGGGGTCGTGCGGTGGGTGAGGGTACGCAGCGCGTCGGAGAGCAGGTCGGCCGCGGCGCCGGAGGTGGAGGCGTGGGGGGACATCCGGATCCACTCGCCTCGGCGGGTGGTGATCACACCGGCCGATTCGAGCGACCGGTGGACGGTGGCGGGGTCGTGGCCCGGGAGGCGGAACGCCCCGATGCCGGCCCGCTCCTCGGGGCCGAGCCCGTCGAGGAGGACCTCGGCACCGGCCCGTCGCGCGCGGTCGAGCAGCTCGGCGAGGGTGGTGCGGATACGGGCTCCGACGGCGGCCGGGCCACCCTGGGCGAACAGGTCGACGACCGCAGCGCCGAGGGCCGCGGCGGCCGGGAAGTCGGGGTTGGTGGCGAGGTGGGCAGCGGCCCCGGGCAGCGGCGGCGCCGGATGCCGTACGGCGAAGGGGTCCGTGACACCGGCCCAGCCGCCGAGGCCGGGCGTCAGGTGGTCGGCGCAGCGGTCGCGGATCATCAGGAGCGCGGCGCCCCAGCCGGCCCGCAGCCACTTCTGGGCGCCGCTGACGAGGACGTCGGCGGCGTCGGTTTCGAGTGGTACGGCGCCGAGCCCCTGGATGGCGTCGACGATCAGCAGCCGGTCCGGGCCGAGGACCTCCTTGAGGGCGCCGAGCGGTGCGACGTGGCCGGTGAGGGAGTCGACGGCGCTCACGGCGAGCGCGGTGACCTCGGGGGTGAGGTGGTGGCGCAGGAGGTCGGGGGTGATGTGGGGGTGCCGTACGAAGCCGGGAGCGGCGCCGGCTGGGCGCGGCCCGGAGGGGTCGCCGAGGTGGTCGGTCGGGTCGATGATGCGGACGTCCGGGCCGCCGCGGCCGGCGAAGCGCAGCCACGGGTAGAGGTTGGCGGGGAACTCGCTGCGGGGCACCAGGACGGTTCCGGGGCCGCGCAGTGCGGCGGCGACGGTGAAGAGGCCGTTGCTGGTCGACGGCGCGAAGGCGATCTCGTGGGGGCGGGCGTCGAGAAGGCGGCCCGCGATGTCCCGGGCCGCGTCGCTCAGAGCGAACATCCGGTCCAGGTCCGCGGGCGCCGCCCGGGTGGCCAGCGCGGTCGTGGCGGCCAGCGCGGCGGCGGCCGGACGCGAGAGCGGGCCGACGCGCGCGTGGTCGAGGTAGCCCTCCGCGGGCCCCGGGTGGGGCTGAAGAGCACGAATTTGATCGTTCAAAATTGGCCTTAACAGAAGGTGTCCAACAGCTTTCTGCGGATTTGAAGGTTCACATTAGGGCGGAGGTGGCGAGCCGACAAGGGGTCGGACGGGAACCTTCGTGTGCGGGCCGGATCAGCGCGCGTAGAGCCCGTACGGAGGCAGGCGCAGGTCCAGGACCCGGGCCACGGCGGCGGTGACCGGACCTGCGTGGCCGAGGGGCAGGTGCTCGGCGGCCCAGTCGGCCGCGAGGGCGTGGAATCCGACCAGATCGCGTTCCGCTCCGGCGAGCAGTCGGCGCATGTCGGTGACGGGCAGCTCGATGACCGCGCTGCCGTGCTGCTCCGCGTCGACGGTCAACCGGACGGTTTCGCCCAGGCGTTCGGCGAACGCGTCGGGGTCGTGGCCGAAGGAGGCTCCCCCGCCGCCGTCGACGACCTCGTACCAGTCGCGCCAGTCCTCGAGACCGGTGCAGCAACCCGGCCGGAAGGCCGTACCCGTGGAGTCGTCCACCACCTCCATCCCACCGGCGGCGAACAGGGTGTCGAAGGTGAGCAGCCCGTGGAGGAACGCGCCGAGAGGTTCGGCGGGCCGGGGCGGGCGGGCGTCGTGCTCGGGGTCGATGTCGTTGCAGCGCGCGATGTTCATGAGCGCGGTCCCGACCTCGACGGGACCGAGCGCTCCGCTCAGCGGAAGGAGACGGAACGGTTCGCCCTCCACGACGGGCCAGAGGTCGAAGCCGTCGGGGGTGTAGGACTCCAGGACGGGGCGCATGACGATCACACGTCGGATTGTTCCGTACGTACTGCCGGCGCCGCTTTCGGATTACGCGGGGCGCCGGCTCGGCCCCACGAGCCGGAGACAGGCCGAAATCGGGCCCGGGCACCCGTCGACTCGGGCCGGGGTCGTCCTCGCGCCCGGCCCCGGCCCGGTCTCTCCGCTGCTTACGGCGCCGTCGGCGGTGCCCAGGACGGGTTGCGGCCGCTCAGGCCCACCGTCCGGTCCAGCAGGGTCGCCGCGTCCGGGACCGGTACGACGGGGCCGAAGATGCCGCCGCCCCGGTCGTTCTCCTCCGCCGCCGCCTTCAGGAACGCGTGCGAGGCGTGCAGGGCCGTCAGGTCGGGCGCGTACTCCTGGCCCGTGGCCCTGGCCAGGTCCCAGCCGTGGACGACGAGTTCGTCGACGGCCACCACGCCCGCGATCTCGCCGGGCAGGTCCACTCCGCCCGCGCGGGTCATGCCCGTCCAGGCGGCCGGGTCCCGCCAGGCGTCCGCCAGTTCGTCCAGGACCCGGGGCAGTTCCTCGCGCCACGCGGCGGGCAGGGTCGGCCTGGCGGAGTCGGGGGACGAGTCCGTCGTGGCGCCCAGGTCCTTGCGGGCCGCGTCGCGGAACGCGACGGCCAGGCCCGCCAGGTGGCCCAGCAGTTCACCGACCTCGTAGTCCGGGCAGGGCGTCCGGTCCGACAGCCGCGCGTCGGTGACGCCCGCCGCGAGGCGCGCCACGATCCGGGCCTGCGGTCCGAGGTCGAAAGTCGCCGTGTCAGTCATCTACCGCTCCTTGGAATGACGATGCTGGAGGGTAGACCGGCGAGGCCACCCGAACTCATCGGTCGGGGCCCGCGTACGTCCACGGGGCCGTGGAACACCGGGGTTCCGCCCACCGCCGTGCCCCTCGGCCCCGGTGATTCAGCCGTCGCTCGGCAGCGCCGAGAGGCCCTTGGCCAGGTCCTCGGGGTTCATGACCGGCGAGTAGTGGACCTTGGCGTCCAGCCCCAGGAAGAAGGGCTCCGAGATCTTCGGCAGCTGGGAGGGGTCGGCCAGGTCGAAGAATATGTACGCCGTCCGACAGCCGTTCTCCACCGTGAAGTAGGCGGCCTCGGGCTTGAGCGCCTCCATGGAGCTCTCCATCGACTTCTGCAGGGTCCCCTGCCGGATGGCCTCGTTGGAGGCTCTGGTGTCCATTTCAACCTTCAGCAGCATGCGCATGATGCGGCCTCTCCCGACCGGGCAGGCGCTCCGTGCGGTGACGCCCACAGGACCCGGACGCGCTCTCTTCCAGCGTCCTCCTTCCCTCTCGGACGGACCACTCGACGGTCGGCCCCGGCGGCCCGGAACGGCCGGCCGGTCAGCCGCCCGGGCGCCCCGGCGCGGGAGTGCGCGCGGCCGCGCGCAGTGCTTCCCTCTCGACGAATTTGACGCGGGGGCGCCCCTGGAGGCGGCCGGCGGCGCGTTCGGCCTCGTCGATCGCCCGCCAGCCGTCGAGACCGAGGGCGTCCCCCGGGTCCGAGGGGGCGGACGCCCCTGCGGTGAGCCGGCCGGCTTCCCAGTCGTCGAGGAGCGCGCCGACCGTCTCCTCCGCGCAGGACTTGTTGGTGCCGATGAAGCCCGTGGGTCCCCGCTTGATCCAGCCGGCCACGTAGACGCCCGGTTCGACGCGGCCCCGTTCGTGGGGCACCGTGCCGGTCGCCGCGTCGAACGGGAGCCCCGGGACGGGTTCGGCGCGGTAGCCGATCGCGCGCAGGACGAGCGAGGCCTCGATGGTCTCGGTGTCCGTGGTGGGGACCGCGCGTACGGTGCCGTCCTCGGTGCGCAGTTCGGTGCGCGCCACGGTCAGACCGGTCACCCGGTCGTCGCCGACGATGCGCGTCGGCGTGGTCAGGAAGCGGAGGACCATGCGGCGCCGCCCGGGTACCCGGGGGCGGGCGGCGAGTTCGGCCAGCACCTTCGTCTTGGGCGTGGCGTCGGCGGGGACGTCCGCCGGCCAGCCCTCGACCAGCACGTCGATGCCGTCGAGGGCGGCGACCGCCAGCAGTTCCGGCAGGGTGAACGCCGCCTCCGCCGGTCCACGGCGTCCGAGGACGACGACCTCCCGCACGCGGCTCGCGCGCAGGGCCGCGAGGGCGCGGTCGGAGATGTCGGTGGGGGCGAGGGTCTCGGGGTCGGCGGTGAGCACCCGTGCCACGTCCAGGGCGACGTTGCCGTTCCCGATGACGACGGCCCGTTCGCCGTCCAGTGGGTAGGAGGTGGCGCTGCGGTCGGGGTGGCCGTTGTACCAGGCCACGAAGTCGGTCGCGGAGGCGCTGCCGGGCAGGTCCTCGCCGTCGACGCCGAGCCGCCGGTCCGTGGCCGCGCCCACGGCGTAGACCACGGCGTGGTGAGCGCGGACCAGGTCCTCGTGGTGCAGGTCGCGGCCTATCTCGGTGTCGAGGCGGTAGGTGAACCCGGGCTGGTCCTCGATGGCGCGGAAGAGCGCGGCGACGCGCTTGGTGTCCTGGTGGTCGGGTGCCACTCCGGCTCGGGCGAGCCCGTACGGGGTGGGCAGCCGGTCGTGGACGGTCACGCTCACCCCCGGGTGCCGTAGCAGTTCGTCGGCGGCGAAGAGGCCGGCCGGTCCCGCGCCGACCACGGCGACCCGCAACCCGCCCGCCTCCACCCGGCGTTGGGGCGGCACGAGGGCCATCGGCGTCCGGTCGGGGTGGGGGTCGGAGGCGTAGTACGCGCGGTTCAGTTCCAGGAAGGGCAGTTCCGCCTCGGTGAGCCGGGTGTGCGGCTTCAGCGCGTCCACCGGACAGGCCGTCGTGCAGGCCCCGCAGTCGACGCAGGTGCGGGGATCGACGTACAGCATCTCGGTCTGCCCGAAGCCGGGTTCGCCGGGGGCGGGGTGGATGCAGTTGACCGGGCAGGCCAGCACGCACGAGGCGTCGGCGCAGCACGAACGGGTGACGACGTAGGGCATGGGAGGTGGTTCTCCGTTCCTGGGTGGCCGGTGCCGTCGGAGCGCTGGTCGGGTGGAGCGAGCGGGGGCGGTGTCGTGACCGGTGGAGCGGGCCCGCGTGATCGGTGCGCGATCGGTGCGCGATCGGTGGGCGGGCCGGGGCGGGGCGGGGCGGCGGTTGCGTCGCGGCCCGCCCCCGTACTGCTGCGTCGTGGCCGCCCCCGTACCTCTGATTCGTGACCTCCCCGTACCGCTAAGCGGTCAGCCGGGAGGGTTCGCCCCGGTAGCGGGACGGACGGCCGTCGATGCGCAGCGCCTTCCAGACCCTTCGTGACGTCTTGTTCATCAGGCCGATGTCCTCGGCGAGCATCCGCACGTCGGCGAAGAGGTCGCGGAGCAGTTTCTCGCCCTCGGCGGACTTCCAGAAGATGTCCTTGATGACCCAGTGGGGCACGCCGATCGCCTCGGCGGTCTTCCGGTCGGGGACGACGATGACGTCCCCCAGGACGCGCATGATCACCGGGAACGCGATCGACAGGGCGCCCCGGCGCGCCCGGCCGAAGCCGGGGACCTTCGCGCGCAGGAACTCGTGGGCGAAGGAGATGTGCCGGGCCTCCTCGGCCACATGGATCTGCATGAGGCGTCGCATGAGCGGGTGCATGTCCTCGCCACCGCGCAGGATCGCCTTCTGGAGGTGGTCGATGGGTTCCTCGCCGGCGAGGACGCCGGTGAAGAAGGACTCGGGGACGAGGGAGCCGGCGAGCGGCAGGAAGCGGCTCAGTACGCGGAAGGAGCGCCGGCCGCCGGGCACGTCGGCGCCCGAGCGGTTCACGAACTCCTGGAACATCTGCGTGTGGTGGCACTCCTCGGTGACCTCGTGGGTGAGGTAGCGGAACTCCGGGTTCTGGTTCCGTAGCGAGAAGAGGTAGTCCATCACCCCCCGGATCAGGACGTTCTCGAACTGCATGCCCACCTTGACGATGTTGGCGTACCGATAGAGGCCGATCCTCGCCCGCACCTCCAGCGACTGTTCCCGGTACCAGGGGTGTCCGCCCAGGGGGTCGGCGGCGGGGAGGACCCAGCGGGGGTCCGTCGGGTCGATGGCGTGGTCGGGGTTGTCCCAGTCGATGTCGGTGAACGCGTCGAAGTGGATGTGCACCGAGGCTTCGGACAGGGTCTGAAGCCTCTCGTGGTAGGTCTCCCGGCCGGTCGTCATCGTCCTTGCCCTCACCTTCGTCATCCTGGTGCCCGTGATCGGCCTTGTGTCCGTGCCTGTGCCGGTACCTATGCCGTTGTCTCTGCCTGCGCCTGTGCCTGTGTCGTGTCCGGGGTCGTACGGTCGAAGCGGAGCGCCGGGTCCTCGATCGGGGAGCGGCTCAGGGCGCGGCGGTCGCGGTAGTAGTTGTTCCGGATCCGCCACGGGTCGCGGGTGCCCTGGCGGGGCATGACCGTGTCGCCGCGTGCGATGTAGCCGGAGGTCAGCGACTCGCCCATGACGGACACCGTGGAGCGGTCGGCCTCGGCGGCGACGGGGGTGGCGCTGGTGTGTCCGTGCCGGTCCATGTGCGCGATCAGCCTGCTGACGTAACCGGCGGCGAGGTCGGCCTTGAGGGTCCAGGAGGCGTTCGTGTAGCCGATGATCATCGCCAGGTTGGGCACACCGTCGAGCATCACCCCCTTGTGGAGGAGGTGGTCGCGGGTGACGACGGGCTTCCCGTCGACCGCCATCTCCATGCCGCCGGCGAGCTGCATCCGCAGGCCGGTGGCCGTGACGACGATGTCGGCGGGGATCTCCTCCCCGGACCCGACCTTCACCCCGGTCTCGGTGAACGTCACGATGCGGTCGGTGACGACGGACGCCCTGCCGCTCCTGAGCGTCGTGAAGAGGTCGCCGCCCGGCACGACGCAGAGCCGCTGGTCCCAGGGCTTGTACGTGGGGGTGAAGTGGCGCATGTCGACGCTCTTGCCGAGCCGCGCGCGCACCCCGGCGAGGAGGATCCGGCGCATGGTGCGGGGCGCCTTGCGGCAGAGGGCGTACAGACCGCGCTGGAGCGCGATGTTGCGGGCGCGCCCGACCCGGTGGACGAGCCGCGCGGGGACGCGCAGCCGTCGCAGGACGACGGAGACCGGGTCGTCGGCGGGCAGCGCCATGATGTACGTGGGCGAGCGCTGGAGCATGGTGACGTGGGCGGCGGCGTCGGCCATCGCCGGTACGAGGGTGATGGCGGTGGCGCCGCTGCCGATGACGACCACCCGCTTGCCGGTGTGGTCGAGGCCCTCCGGCCAGTGCTGGGGGTGCAGGAAGGTGCCGCCGAATCGTTCCTCACCAGGGAACCGCGGGCGGTGGCCCGCGTCGTAGTCGTAGTAGCCGGTGGCGCCGACGAGGAAGCGTGCGGTACGGACCTCGGTCGCGCCGGTGGTCTCGTCCACGGTCTCGACGGTCCAACGTCCCTCGTCGCTCGACCAGTCCGCCCGGACGGCCCTGCGGCCGAAGACGATGCGGTCGGTGACGCCGTGCTCCTCGGCCGTCGCCCGGACGTAGCGGCGGATGTCGGAGCCGTCGGCGAGCACCTTGGTGCCGTGCCAGGCGCGGAAGCCGTAGCCGAAGGTGTACATGTCCGAGTCGGAGCGGATGCCCGGGTAGCGGAAGAGGTCCCAGGTGCCGCCGATCCCGGCGCGCCGTTCGAGGAGGGCGTAGGTGGTGCCGGGATTCCCGGTCTCCAGGTGGCAGGCGACACCGACTCCGGAAAGGCCCGCGCCGATGATCAGCACGTCGACGTGCTCGTACTCCATGTCCATCCCCCTCTGTCGCCGACCCGCACGTGTCTCGTGTCGGGCGGTGCGGCGCGGGACCGGCGCCGCGGCCTCCGGGTGCGTTCCTACGGTACGGAGGTGGAGCGGCCGGCCCCGGGTCGGTGCGAACTCCCGGGCCGGTACCCGGAATTTACCTGTGTCACCGCGTCCAGGATACTGACGGTAACGTGATCTGCGCCACCCCCTGAGAGGTGGACGGATCCCGGTCGCGCCGGGCCTGCCGGGTACGATCCACGCCGTGGCGGAGAGACACGTGCGCAACGACGGCCGGCCCGACGGCAGGGACACCCGCTGGAGCGGCCACCGCGCCGAGCGGCGCGAGCAGCTCCTCACGGCCGCGCTCACCGTCATCTCCCGCGAGGGCACGTCGGTCAGTGTCGCGGCGATCGGGGCCGAGGCCGGGATGCCCCGGTCCGTCGTCTACCGGATCTTCCGCAGCCGCGAGGATCTGGACGAGCGGATCCGTGCCCGCATCCTCGACGACCTGATGGCCGCGCTGTCTCCGGCGCTCGACCCGAAGGGCACGATCCGGGGCGCGATCGAGCTCGCGGCGACCACCTATGTGGGATGGGTCGCGGAGCATCCGCGGCTCCATCAGTTCCTCGGCACGGGCACGCAGGGGCTTCCCGTCACCGGCTCGCCGGCCGTGGCGGGTACCCGGACCGCCGTCGCCCGCGACCTGGCGCGCCTCCTGGACTCGTACGCCGTCCAGTTGCTCGACGGCGGCCGGGCACCGGCCGGCTTCAGCCTCAACCTGGCGTTCGGCATGGTCGGGCTGGTGGACGGGGTCGTCAATCACTGGGCCGCCACCCCTCCCGGGACGAGGAGTTCCCTCGACGACCTGACACATTTCCTGAGCGACGCCCTGTGGGGCATCCTCTCGGCGGCCACGCCGCGCCTGGGGCTCCGGCTCGACCCGGACCAGCCGATCGGACCGAACCCGGAGATGCCGTTCGGCACTCCCCCGCTGTCGGAGAGCGGGGCGGCCGGGGCGGGGCGGCTCTGACCGCGCCGAGCAGGCCCATCGGACGGATCGGGCTCATCGGGCCGAGCAGGGCCGGTCGCTCCGAGCAGACCGGTCGGGCCGGTCGGGCCGGTCGGGCCGGCCACGGTCCACCCATGTCCATCCTGTGCCGCTATCACCTGATTTGCTCGATGCCGTCCGTGCGGTCGTCTCGTTGATCAGCGCATGAAGCCGCTCAGACATCGTCGCTGGATCTGGTCTCCCATCACCTCCTGGCAGGCCAGGAGACTTTCCCGGGTCTCCGGTGTGAGCCTCGACGAGGCCTGGATCAGGATCCGGCTGACCACCCACCCCGAGGAGTCCCACCTCGCCCTCACCCGGGACCTGTTGGCGAAGGTCCTGTTCACCCGGCGCACCGAGTGAATTCACGTCACGGGGACCGACGGGTAAACAGGTGTGCGATTGCCGGTCGCGCGTGATAGTCACTACCTCCACGGGGAGGGTGATCACTGGCCTCCCCGTTCGGACACGGCAAGGGGTGGGGACATGGCGTTGCTGGGTGACTGGGGGGTCACGCTGGGAAGATGGGCCGGACGGCCCTCCGTACGCGTGGAGAAGGACTCCGGCGATCCCGCCGTACGCCAGGTGCGGGAGGCCGCCGAGGCGGCGGACTGGGCCACCGTCCGGGACGTGCTGGAGGCGCGGCCCGAGAGCGAGGGCCGCGTGAGCCTGCTGTGGGCCGTCGGCGAGACCGCCGGGGCGGAGCGCTGGCTCTCCCGCGTCCTCGAAGCGGAACCGGAAGCGCCGCTCCCCCGGCTCGTGGCCGGAATCCGTCAGATCAGCTGGGGCTGGGAGGCGCGCACCTCGGCCCGCGCCTCGCAGGTCTCGCGCGAGCAGTTCGAGGTGTTCCACGCCCGCCTGCGCACGGCGGAGGAATGGCTCTACCAGGTGGCCGAGCGCGAGCCCGGGTGGGTCTCCCCGTGGTACGCCCTCCAGGTGACCGGACGCGGCCTCGAAGTGGGCCAGGTCATGGCACGGCGCCGTTTCGAGGCGACGGTGCGGCGCGACCCCCAGCATCTGGAGGCGCACCAGCAGCAGTTGCAGCAGGTCTGCGACAAGTGGGGCGGCTCGCACGAGGAGATGCACGCCTTCGCCCGTGACTCCGCCTTCGGTGCCCCCGCCGGCACCCTGCTGGGACAGCTCGTCGCCGTGGCCCACCTGGAGGAGTGGCTCTCGCTCGACTCGGGCCCGGACGCCGCGTACATCCGCCGCGACGACGTGAAGGCCTCCCTGCACCGGGCCGCAGAGCACTCCTACCGGCACCCCGACTTCGTCCGCCGGGGTGGCTGGAACCAGGTCCTCAACACCTTCGCCATGGCGTTCTCCCTCGCGGGCGAGCGGTCCGCCGCCCGTGAGTGCTTCCGGGCCACCGAGGGCCGTGTGACCGAGTTCCCCTGGTACTACCTGGACGGCTCCGACCCCGCCGCGCCCTACCGGAAGCTCCGGGCCTCGGCCGGACGCTGAGGCGTCCGCAGGGCGGGACGGGGCGGGGCACGCGGCGGATCACCGTCCGGGCCCGGTCGCGTCGGCGCGCTCCTCCGAGCCCCGTCCGGGGCCCGTCGCCGGTGCGCCGCCCCGTGCCGCCCCGCCCACTCCCGACCGGTTCGCCCGCTCCAGCCCTCTCCCGTCCGTCCCGCCGCCGGCGCCCTCCGCGCGCCGGCGCGACCAGCGAAAGACTCCGCCAGGTGCCCCCTTCCGAATCCGCACACACCTTCCAGGTCGACCTGCGCGGCCTGGTCGACCTGCTCTCCCACCACCTCTACTCCAGCCCCCGCGTCTATCTGCGCGAGCTGCTGCAGAACGCCGTGGACGCCATCACCGCACGGCAGGCCCTCGACCCCTCCGCGCCGGGCACCATCACCGTTCGCACCGGTGACACCCTGACGGTCACGGACAGCGGCGTCGGCCTGACCGAGGCCGACGTCCACCAGTTCCTCGCCACCATCGGACGCAGCTCGAAGCGCACCCCCGACGGCGTGCTCGACGGCGCCGGGCTCGACGCCGCCCGGGGCGAGTTCATCGGCCAGTTCGGCATCGGCCTGCTCGCCTGCTTCGTCGTGGCCGACGAGATCACGGTGCTCAGCCGGTCCGCGAAGGATCCGTCGGCCCCCGCCGTGGAGTGGCGCGGTCACTCCGACGGCCGCTACACGATCCGCGCCCTTCCCGCCTCGGCGATGCCCGAACCGGGCACCACCGTCCGGCTGACCCCGCGCGCCGACAACGCCGAGTGGACGCACCCGGACCGGGTCGTGTCCCTGGCCCGGCACTACGGCGGCCTCCTGCGGCACGAGGTCACGGTCGTCGACCCGCGCGGCACCGCGCACCGCGTCAACGAGGCGCCCCCGTGGGACCGTACCCACCGCTCCCCGCTGGCCCGGCGCGAGGCGATGACCGCGTACTGCCGCGAGCTCTTCGACTTCACCCCGCTCGACACCATCGAGCTGGACCTGCCGGCGGCCGGTCTGCGCGGCGTCGCCTACGTCCTCCCCACGGCCGTGAGCCCGGCGCAGCGCAGGGGCCACCGCGTCCACCTCAAGGGCATGCTGCTCACCGACCAGGCGCACGAACTGCTGCCGGAGTGGGCCTTCTTCGTCCGCTGTGTGGTCGACACGACGAGCCTGCGGCCGACCGCGTCCCGGGAGTCGCTGTACGAGGACGGCACCCTGTCGGCGGTACGGGACGCCCTCGGCGAGCGGATCCGCGACTGGCTCACCGGGCTCGCCGCCAGCGATCCGTCGCTGCTGCACCGCTTCATCGACACCCACCACCTCGCGGTCAAGGCGCTCGCCCGGCACGACGACGAGCTGTTGCGCATCGTGCTGCCGTGGCTGCCGTTCGAGACGACCGACGGCAACGTCACCCTGGAGGAGTTCGCCCGGACGCACCCGACGCTGCTGGTCACCCGCAGCGTGGAGGAGTTCCGCCAGGTCGCGCCGATCGCGGCGGCCGCCGGTCTGGGGGTCGTCAACGGCGGTTACACGTACGACCGCGATCTGGTGCTGCGGCTTCCCGAGATCCGCCCCGGTACGGCCGTCACGGATCTCGATCCGGCCACCGTCACCGCCCATCTCGACGCCGTGGACCCGGCCGCCGAGCTGCGGGCCGCCGCGTTCCTCTCCCTCGCCCGGGAGACGATCGGCGTCCACGACTGCGATGTCGTGCTGCGGGACTTCCAGCCGGTGACGGCGCCCGCGCTGCTCCTGGACAACCGGGAGGCCCGGCACGAGCGGAGCAGGTCGAGCCTGGCCGCCGACAGCGACGGCCTCTGGGCCGACATCCTCGGCTCCCTGCGCCACGAGACCCCCCGGGCCCAGCTGGTCCTCAACCATCTGAACCCGCTGGTCCGGCAGGCGATCACGATCTCCGAGCGCGGACTCGCCGTCACGACCGCCGAGGCCCTGTACGGCCAGGCGCTGCTGCTCAGCCGCCGCCCGCTCCGGGCGAGCGAGAGCGCCCTGCTCAACCGGGCCTTCATCGGCCTGCTCACCCACGCCATGCACGACCCCGGCACGGCGGCACCCGGCTCCGAGCCCCGGAAGGAACTGTAGATGCTGGACACCCCCGAGGCCGTCGTCGAGGCGCTGCGCGAGAACGACGAGCGCCCGCACGGTCTGCCGCGCACGGTGACCGCCGAGGAGCTGGTCGAGGCCGCCGAGGTCTTCGAGAAGCCCGATGTCCTGGTCACCGCCCTGCTGGAACTGATGGCGGCGTACGAGTTCACCGGTGAGCACCGCAAGTCCCCCGTGGTCTTCGCCCGGCTGCTGAAGCTGTGGGACACCACCCCCCAGTCGTTCAGCGACTGGGAGGCGCACCAGGTCTTCTGGCGCTTCAAGTGGGTGACGACCTCGCTGCTCCAGGTGCCCGAGATGCCGCTGAGCTCCGTGCGCGGCTGGATCGGTCAGATGCGCGAGCGGTACGAGGCGGCCGGGCACGGCATGCAGCCGGTCGCCGCCATGGGCTACCACGTCGCGTTCCACACGGGCACGGACGTCGCCGACGCGTACGACCTGTGGGCGACCCGGCCGCGTACCCACCTCAGCGACTGCGAGGCCTGCGAGACCCGCCACTTCGCCTGGCACCGGATGTCGTCGGGCGACGACGCCGGGGCGCTCGACATCTGGCGGCCGGTTCTCGGCGGAGCCCAGAGCTGCACCGAGGAACCGCAGGTGAGCCAGGCGCGCGCGCTGCTCCCGCTGCTGCGCGTCGGCCGCGTGGACGAGGCCCGCTCGCACCATCTCACCGGCTACCGGCGGGTCCGGGGCAACACCGGCATGCAGGAGGAGGTCGGCCTGCACCTGGAGTTCTGCGCGCTCTCGCGGAACGAGGGGCGCGGCCTGGAGATCCTCGCGGAGAACCGGCCGCTGTTCGAGGCGACCGGTGCTCCGCTGGCACACCTGGAGTTCCTCACCGGCGTCGAGGTGCTGGCCGCCCGGCTCGTCGAGGACGGGCACGCGGACACGCCCGTGGCCGGCCCGCCCGGCCGGAGCTGGACGGCGGGGACGCTCGCCGCCCACGTCCGGTCCGAGGGAGACCGGCTCGCCGCCGCCTTCGACGCGCGCAACGGGACTTCGGCGGTGGGCGATCGGCGCCGGGCGCGCCTGGCCTGGCGGCCCGTGCTCGACGAGTCGCTGCCGCTGGGGCTGCGTACGGCGGCCTCGCCGGGGTCGGTGGCCGGGCAGGTGCCGGAGGCTTCGGAGGCCGCGCAGGCGTCTGTGGTGGCGGGGGCCGGGGTGAACGTGCCCGAGGACTTCTTCGAGCTCGTGACCGAGGCACGTCGTCTGTCGCTCGCGGGGCATCCCGGGTCCGACCGGCTCTGGAGGCACGTCGCCGAGCGCTTCGGCGCGGACGACACCGCCCACGACGACCGGCTCGGTCCCGAGGACCTGCTGCGTGCGGAACTCGCCGAGCAGCGCGCGTACGTGCTGTCCCGCGAGAACCGTGAGGCGGAGAGCATCGGCGAGCTCGACCGTGCCACCGAGTTGTTCGAGCGGCTGGCGATGCCGTGGCACGCGCTGTCCACGCGGACACGCGCGCTGGCGTGGGCGTCCGCGTTCCACGGCACCGAGGAGGACGCCCGGCCCGGCGACGGCACCCTGGGGAGGGGCGCGGACGCGCTGCGGTCCGCTCTGGACGAGGCTCTGGGGGAAGCCGAACGACTCAAGGCCGAGGTACCGCTCACGGGTGACACGCCCGGCGAGACGGAGGCGGAGGCGGCCTCTGGGGCCGAGCCCGCGCGGGAACGCGTCCTGGCGTACCTCGTCGTGCTGTACGCCGCCACCTTCGCCGCCTACCACGACGTGCAGCAGCAGCTGCCCGAGGCCCCCGCTTCCGTGTGGGGGCGGGTCGAGGAACGCACCCGGACGCTGCGCGAGGAGGCGGAGCGCCTCTCGGTCCCCCATCACCAGGCCCACGCGCGGGAGTTCGTCGCCGACCTGGCGCTGCGGCGTGGTGACACGGTCCTGGCCGAGGCCGAACTGCGTGCGGCGCTCCAGGACGTCGAGGCCTCGGGGCGGCCCTGGCGCGGTTCGCGCCCGCGCGCGCTGCTCGCCCAGATCATGATCTCCAAGGACGAGCCGGCGGAGGCCGTGGAGCTGCTGCACCGGGCCATCGCGGACGCGGTCCGCTACGAGGACGTGGAGTTCCCGCTCGCGCCGACGTACTCGCTGCTCGGCCACGCCTCCTCGCACCTCGGGGACACCGCCGGTGCGGTGCGCCACCTGTCCGAGGCGGCCGCGCGGTTCGACCAGGCCGGGGAGCCCGAGGCGGCGACCGAGGTGCGGTTCCAGCTCGCCGACGTATTGGCACGCGGCGGGCAGCAGGCGGACGCGGTCGCCGTACTGGAGTCCGTCCTCTCCGACGAGGCGGCCCCGTCGCTCGACGAGCGCACGACGGCCCAGGCCCGGCTGAACCTGGCCCGGGGGCTGCGGGAGCTGGAGGAGTTCCTTCCGGCCGCCGAGGAGTTCCTGCGGCTCGCGGACACGGTGGCCACGTGGGAGGACGACCGGGCGGTCCACACCCTGGTCGCCGCCGACGCGGCGACGGCGCTCGCGATGGGCGGCCGTTGGGAGACGGCAGAGCTTGCGTACGCCCGTGCCGTCGCCTCGCACGCCGAGGCGCCGAACCCCGCGCTGATCGCGCACATGATGCGCGAGTTCGCCCGCCTCACCATGGTGGCGAGGGATGCGGAGGGCGCGGAAGCGGCGCTGCGGTATCTGACGGAGGCCGACGCCGTCCTGGCGGCCGTACCGGAGGACGGGGAGGGTACGGAGGGGTTCGCGTCCTGGTACGAGAGCGGCGAGGTGCACTACCGCCGGGCCCGTGTGCTTGCGGAGGTGGACCGGTTCGAGGAGGCCCTCGCCGAGGCGGAGGCCGCCGTGGCCGCGCACGAGCGCGGCGGGCCGCAGGGTGAGCTGCCGCGCGCCGAGGCGGTCCGGTTCGCCGCGCTCGTCGAGGGCAACGGCCTGGGCCGGATCCAGGAGGCAGTCGGCAGGCTCACGACGGCGGCGGAGCGCTGCCGGAAGGCGGATCTGCCGGAGGCCGCCGGGATTCTCGACTCGCTTCGTCGGGATCTCCTGGCGCGCCAGTAGGGGCTGCCCGAGCGCGCGGCCGGCCGGGGCCACGCGCTCGGGTCGACGGTCTCCGGGCCCTCAGGGGTTCCGGAGACCGGGCGACCGGCCGTCACCGTCCGGGGAGAGTTCCCCCGACCCCCTTCTCAGGGGCGGATCCACGAAGAACCATGATCCGGGGAGTGCCCGACCGAAGGAGGGTCCATGCGTGGCTACGGCGGCGTGCTCGTCGGCGATCTGCTGCTCGCGCTGCTGCGCGGGTCGGCCGGTCCGGCCTGTCTGGTCGTGGCGTACGTCGCCTGGGCGGAGGGCGCCGACCCGGTCTGGGTGCTCTCCGCTGCCGCCGTGGGCCTCGTCGGTACGGTCATGGTTCCCGTCTCGGCCGTCAGGGCGGCGCGCAAGCGGTTCCCGAGGATCACGGCCGGGGACCGCGCGGGCGGGCGGAGCGACCCGTACGGGCCCGACAGTTTCGTGGTGTGGGCCCCGCGCTCGGGGCCGGGTCCGGTGGACGCGCGGCTGGTGCGGGCGGACGTCCTGGAGGCGTCGTTCGTCCGGTACGAGCCGGACACGGAGGCCACGTACACGACGTACGTCGGCGACAACGACCCCTCGGAGGTCAAGCCGACGGTCGGGCTGCGGCTCCGGGTGCACGACACGGGGCAGCACGGCGGGGCGGAGTTCGGGGTCTTCGAGATCAGCGAGGAGGTGCGTGTGCCGCCGCTGTGCCTGTCGGCGGTCACGGCGGGCCGGCTGGCCGTGCTCGTCGCCGACGCGCCCCTCGCCGCCACCGATCCGCCCGGCCGGAAGGCGGTGCCGCAGATCAGCGTCCTGTGGCCGCGCAGTCTGCTGCTCGCGGGGACGCGGACCTGCCGGGTGATCGGTCTGGACGGGACCATGACCGATGTGAGCCGGTGGTCGCGGCGGCAGCTGGAGCAGATGCGCGTCTCGTGGTCGGTCGGGGGTGTCGAGATGGACGGCGACGTGATCGACCTCCGGCTGCTGCCCCCGGACACGGCGGCCCGTTACGCGGCTGTGGCGCACGGGTCCGGCGAGGAGCGGGCGCCGGTGACCGAGCCGGGCGAGGAGGACCGTCGGCTCGTGGAGTTCCTGCCGGGTCCCGAGGGCGCGTTCGGCGCCGTCGGCCGTCGTTGGTCCCGTCGCGGGGGCCGGCTTGTGCGGGCCCGGTTCCTGAAGATGTGCGCCACTACGACCTTCCAGGCCCACGGCCCGTGTCTGGACACCGTGATCCGGGTCGGTCCGGCGGACGGTGTTCCGTCGCTCGACGCGGAACGGCGGGTCACGGTGCCGATGAACTACCTGGCGCTGCTCCACCACACCCGTGACGTGGTCCTCCGGGTGAGCCCGAACGGCCGCTCGTACGACGTCGACTGGCCCCGCACCAACCTTCTCGCCGGTGTGACCCCGGCGAAGGTCGTCACCCCGGACGGCCGGGAGCTGACGCTGCCCGAGCGCGCCGAGGTCCTCTGGCCGTTGATGAACCTGCTCGCCGCCCACGCCGTCTCGGTCCCCGGCGCCGTCCTCGACCTCCGCCGTCCCCGGCTGCGCGGGGTGGCGGACGCGGTGATGGAGCTCGTACGGGCCACGGGGGCGGACGTGGACGGGGTGCGGCTTCCGTAGCGGGCGGTCGCCGGGGTGCGGCCGTTCGGCGTCGGGTGTGCCGCGCGCTTCCGTGGGAAGGCTCCCGGGGCGATTCCGCCGACCGGGCACGTGCGTCCACTGGAGGTGGTCGAGGGTGACCTCGGAGGCAGGCGCCGGAGACTTCGCCGCGGTCGGCGGCGCGTACGCCGACCACTCCGCGGGCGGGCGGGGCCGGCTGCGGCACGATCTGGTGGCGCGGCGCCTTCTGGACGAACTGCCGCGCCGTCCCTGCCACGTGCTCGATGTCGGGTGCGGGAACGGCGAGATGGTGCTGCGGCTCGCCGAGGCGGGGCACCGGGTGACCGGTGTCGATCCGTCCGCCGGGATGCTCCGGGCCGCGGCGGAGCGTGTCGCCGCCCGTCCCGGTCCTGCTGGGCGGGTGCGGTTCGTCGAGGCGGACATCGGCACCCTGGACCTCGGTGGGGCGCGCTTCGACGCGGTGTGCTGCCACGGGGTCCTGATGTATCTGGACGAGTCCGGCCCTGCGGTCGCCCGGCTGGCCGGGCTGGTGGCGGCGGGCGGGGTCCTGAGCGTCCTCGCCAGGAATCGGCGGTCCTAGGGTCTGTCGTCACACTCCCGTCGTTGCCCGGAGGGCGGCCCCGCGGCATCTGGTGCGTGCTCTCGGCGTGCCGGGCGGAAGCCCTCGTACTGGACCGTACTCGGGCTTTCGCCCGGTGCGGCGAGAGCGCGTGCCAGGCGTCNCCCGTCGTTGCCCGGAGGGCGGCCCCGCGGCATCTGGTGCGTGCTCTCGGCGTGCCGGGCGGAAGCCCTCGTACTGGACCGTACTCGGGCTTTCGCCCGGTGCGGCGAGAGCACGCACCAGATGCCGCGGGGCAGACGGGAGTGTGACGACAGGCCCTAGGTGTGCGCGAGGCGCTGCGCGGGGAGTACGGCGAGGCGTCCGCGCTCATCGGGGACGGCGGCGACGCGAGCGTCGGCAACCTCGGCATCCGTACGCGGGGCGATACCGCGGAGGCGCTGGACGCGCTGGCGCGGGCGCACGGTCTCGATCCCCTGCCGTGGCAGGGGCGTACGGATCTTCCACGACCATCTCGACGACGGCCGGCGGCCCGGGGAGGCCGAGTACCGGGCGGCGTTGGAGACGGAGTGGGCCGCCTCCTGGCGGAGCCCGTACCGCGATCTGGCCCGGCTGCTGCACACGGTGGCGCGCGCAGGCGGACCCCGGCGGGACGGGAGGGGTCCGCCGGGGCGTGAAGGCGCCGGGCCGCCCTCGCGAGTCACGCGCCCGTGCCGGCCGGGCTCGCCGGCCGGTCGCTACTGCCCGACCCTGCCGTCGACGCACTCCCGCAGCAGGTCGGCGTGCCCGCAGTGGCGGGCGTACTCCTCGATCCGGTGCACCATCAGCTCCCGCACCGCGATCGCCTCCTTCCCCAGCCGCTCGCCGAGGTCCGGGTGTGCGGCGAGCGTGCGGTCGAGCAGGGCCTGTTCGCGTTCCAGGTCGGCGAACGCCTCGTCGACCAGGGCCGGTTCGGCGAGGGCTCCATGGAAGTCCGCGTCCTTAGGGCCGTAGATCTTCGGCAGCGGTTCGCCGTCGGTGACCCAGTTGAACCAGTCCCGCTCCGCCTCGGCAAGGTGCCGGACGAGGCCGAGCAGCGACATCGTGGACGGCGGGACCGAACGACGGGCCAGCTGCTCCGCGTCCAGGCCGTCGCACTTCATCCGCAGCGTGTGCCGATATCCCGTCAGGAAATCGAGGAGCGTGGCGAGTTCGCCCTCGGGAGGGGGTCCCTCCTGTTCGCGGGGGTCGTCGTCGGGGTCGACCCACATGTCGGCATAGACGGTCGCCCGGGTCCATCGCTCAGGTTGATCGCTCATCTGGCGCATGCTGATCCATCGGAGCCCCGCCCCGCCACCCAATTTCGGCGGGGTGGTCTCCGGAGGCCATCAGGCGCGGAGGGTTGACGCGCACACGGCCGCCCCATAACTTCATGCCTTGATAAAAGTCTTGCTGAGCTTGCTGCTGGTGTCGGTGGACCACGGACAGCGAAGGATTTGTCAGGTGCATAACATAAACAAGCGTGTCCGCACATTCCCCCGACGGGGAGGTCGCAGAAGAACGGTGGGTACGACCGCGGTCGCCGTGACCGCCGTCCTCACCGGTCTGCTCACCGGGGGCCTGCCGAGCGCCGCCGCCCAGGAGCCCGCGCCGCTCGCCGTCGACCGGTTCGAGGGCGAGGTCCCGTTCGCCCCGCCACCCGCCGAGGGACTCTTCACCTGGGGGAACGCCGCCGAGTCCCACCCGAAGCTCGAACTACGGGAGCGTGCCGACGCCCCCGAGGGCGGCACGGTCCTCGAAGGCCGCTACGACATCGGCGGCTGGGGCGGCTTCACCCATGACTTCGCCTTCGACCGCCCGGCGCACGACTGGACGGCGTACAGGGGCATCCGGTTCTGGTGGTACGGCCAGAACACGGCGCCGCTGCCGCCCGGCTCGGGCAAGCGGATCGCCTTCGAGATCAAGGACGGCGGCGCGAACGGCGAGGCGTCCGAGCTGTGGACGACCTCCTTCACCGACGACTGGGAGGGCTGGCACCTCGTCGAGATCCCGTTCGCGCAGTTCGTCTACCGGACCGACTACCAGCCCGTCGGCGGCATCGACCAGGTCCTCGGGCTGGACCGGATGTGGGGATACGCCGTCACGCTGCCGACCGGGGCCCCGGGGGCGTTCGCGCTCGACGGGGTGGAGCTGTACGGCGCGGCCGAGCCCGCGCTCACCACCCGGGTGGTGACGAAGTCGGCGGTGCACCCCGTCGACGAGGGCGGCAGCGCCCGGGTCGACGTCTCGGTGGCCACCACCGGCTCCGGGCCGACCGGTGCGCCGGTCACGGTGACGTACGCGACGGAGGGCGGCGGCGCCGAGCCGGGGAAGGACTACCGGCCCGTCTCGGGCAGCCTGGTGTTCCCCGCCGGGACGCCCTCCGGCACGACCCGGTCGATCACCGTGCAGACCCTCGAGGACGGTGTCGCCGAGTCCGCGGAGACGATCCCGGTCCGGCTGACGGTCGACGGCGCCAAGGCTCCCTCGGAGTCCCCGACGGTCGTGGTGAACGCGCACGGGCTGCCGTACCTCGACACCCGGCTGCCGGTGCGCAAACGGGTCGCCGACCTCGTCTCCCGGATGTCGCTCGCGGAGAAGGCCGGCCAGATGACGCAGGCCGAGCGCAACGCCCTGCGGGCTCCCGGTGACATCGCCGGATACGCCCTCGGCTCGCTGCTCTCGGGCGGCGGCTCGGTCCCCACCCCGAACACACCCGAGGCCTGGGCCGCCATGGTCGACGCGTACCAGCTGCGCACCCGCGCGACCCGCTTCCAGATCCCGCTGGTCTACGGCGTGGACGCCGTCCACGGGCACAACAACGTCGTCGGGGCGACGGTCATGCCGCACAACATCGGCATCGGCGCCGGACGCGATCCCGAGCTCGCCGCGCGGACCGGCGCCGTCACGGCGAAGGAGGTACGGGCCACCGGCGTGCCCTGGGACTTCGCGCCGTGCCTGTGCGTGACCCGCGACGAACGCTGGGGCCGCTCGTACGAGGCCTTCGGCGAGGACCCGGCGCTCGTGACGGCCATGGAGACCGTCATCAACGGCATGCAGGGCGCCCGGAACGGCAGGGACCTCGACCGCAACGACAAGGTCCTGACGAGCGCCAAGCACTTCGTCGGGGACGGCGGCACCGCCTTCGGCTCCTCGACCACGGGTTCGTACACGACGGACCAGGGCGTCACCACGGTCACCCGCGCGGAACTGGAGGCGGTGCACCTCGCGCCGTTCGCCGAGGCCGTGAAGCGCGGCACCGGGACGGTGATGCCCTCGTACTCCTCGCTCGACGTCCTGGGCGACGGGCGGGGGCCGGTGAAGATGCACGCCAATGCCGAGATGATCAACGGGGTCCTCAAGGACCGCATGGGCTTCGAGGGTTTCGTCATCAGCGACTGGCAGGCCATCGACCAGATCCCCGGCGACTACGCCGGCGACGTGCGCACCTCGGTGAACGCCGGTCTCGACATGATCATGGTGCCGACGAACTACCAGGAGTTCACCCGGACCCTGACCGACGAGGTCGGCGCCGGCCGGATCCCGGTCGCGCGGATCGACGACGCGGTGGCCCGCGTCCTGACCCAGAAGTTCCGGCTCGGCCTGTTCGAGAAGCCGTACGCGGACACGACGAACCTGCCGTCGATCGGCTCGGCCGAACACCGCGCGGTGGCCCGCGAGGCCGTGGCGAAGTCCCAGGTGCTGCTGAGGAACGAGGGCGGGGTCCTGCCGCTGAAGCCCTCCCAGAAGGTGTACGTGGCCGGGTCGAACGCCGACGACCTGGGCAACCAGGCGGGTGGCTGGACCATCAGCTGGCAGGGCTCGTCCGGCCGGACCACGGCGGGCACGACGATCCTCGAAGGGATGCGCAGGGCCGCGCCGGGGGCCGACATCGCCTTCTCGAAGGAGGCCTCCGCCCCGACCGACGGCTATGACGTGGGCGTGGTGGTGGTCGGCGAGACCCCCTACGCCGAGGGGTTCGGGGACGTCGGCAACGGCAACGACCTCGAACTGACCGCCGCCGACAAGGCGGCCGTCGACACGGTGTGCGCGGCGATGCCGTGTGCGGTGCTGGTCGTGTCCGGGCGGCCCCAGCTCCTCGGTGCGCGGCTCGCGACCGTCGACGCCCTGGTCGCCTCCTGGCTGCCGGGCACGGAGGGCGACGGCGTCGCCGATGTCCTCTACGGCAGGAGGCCGTTCACCGGGCAGCTGCCGGTGAGCTGGCCGAGGTCGGAGGCGCAGCTGCCGCTCAATGTGGGTGACGAGCGCTACGACCCGCAGTACCCGTACGGCTGGGGGCTCACCACCCTGACCGCGACGCCGTCGGGCGGGGAACCGGCGCTGCGGGCGCTCGGTGTCGCCGCCGGGGCACTGCGGTCGGCCGGGCGGGGTGCCTCCCCCGAGGCGCGGAAGCTCGTCGGGGTGGCACGGCTGATCGTCCAGAAGAGGATCGGCCAGAACATCACGGCGGCCGCGGCCGGGCCGTTCGCCGACGCGGACCACCTGCTGCTCACGGGTGATCCGGAGGGAGCGATCGGCAGGCTGACGGAGGCGTTCCGGGCCGCGGGCTGAGGGAGGCCGGACGGCCCCCGGGGTGGATCCCGCCCCGGGGGTTCGGGCTTGTCGGTGATCCCTTTCCGGAGTATCTTGCATTGCATGGTTCCTGGTAACGCAATGAACGAGACGGGCGGCAGGGTTCCCAGCCAACTCCGCAAGGGAGTGCTGGAGTACTGCGTCCTCGCGCTGCTCAGGGACGAGCCGAAGTACGGTGTCGAGCTCGTCGCCGAGCTCTCCGCCGTGAGCGTCATGACCACCAGCCAGGGCACGATCTACCCCTTGCTGTCGAGGCTCCGGCGCGAGGGACTCGTCGACACCGAGCTGCGCGACTCGCCCAGTGGGCCGCCGCGCCGCTACTACACGCTCACCGGTGTCGGCCGGGCCTCCCTCACCGAATTCGCCCAGGCGTGGCCGCTGTTCAGGGACGCCGTCGACCACTTCCTCACCGACCCACAGGGGGACTCCGCATGAACGCCATCGACCACCCGCTCGTCGCCGCCTACCTCGACGCCGTCGCGCGGGAGACCGTGATGCTGCCCGCCGAGCGCCGGGCCGAACTCCTCGCGGATCTCCGCGAGCACGTCGAGGCCGCCGGGGCCCGGGACGACGACCAGGTCCGCGCGGTCCTCGCCGGACTCGGCGATCCCCGTACCGTGGCCGCGTCCGCCCTGACCGAGGAGGCTCCGGCGGGTACGGTCGCCCCGGCTGCCGACTTCCGGGGCCGCACCCGGCTGACCGCGCTGCTGCTCTCCGTCTCCGGGCTGCTGCTCCTGATCGGCTCCACCCTGGGGACGATCGCGCTGATCGCCTCGATGGTGCTGCTGTGGACCTCGTCGCAGTGGGACAGGCGCGAGAAGGTCATCGCCACCGCCGCCTGTGTGACCGTGCCGGTCCTGGTGTTCCTGGGCGCCCTGCTCGGGGCCGCCGGCCGGATCGGCCCGACGGAACTCCTGCTGGTCGCCGTTTTCTCGCTCGGCGTCCCGGTGGCCGGGGCCACCATGCTGGTCCGCGCCGCCCGCCGCTGACCGCAGGGAGCGGGACCGCCGGAGACACCGACCGGGCGGGAGCCGTCAGGCCGTGGGCCCCGGGATCTGGAGGGCCTTGGCGCTGCGGTCCCAGCCGGACCACAGGTCGGTGTCGACGCAGTAGCCGCATCCCGGGCCGAAGAACATCCCGCGGGCGTTCTCGTCACCGAGCAGCCAGTAGCGCAGCCAGGCGGTGGTCGGCGCGCGGAAGTTCCCGCCGTCGCCGATGGAGCTGAGGTGGCCGGCGCCGCGGACCTCCCCGTACACGGCCGGGACGTGGTCCGAGTCCCGGTACATCGCCTTCACCAGAGCGGGCCACACCGTCAGGTCGCGCTCGCCCGCGAGGTAGAAGACGGGCTCGTCCATCAGGTCCGGGTCCGCCAGCGGACCCGGCTGGATCGGGAGCGCCGTGTCCACCCGGGGGTCGATCGCCGCGTTGATCGCCGCCGCGCCGCCCTGCGAGTGGCCGGCCGAGGCGATGTGCTCCAGGTCGACCTTGCCGTAGTACCTGCTGGAGCTGTCCGCGTCGCGCTGCTCCAGGACGTCGATCCCCGCGCGCATGCTGATCGCGAAGTTCGACGTCGGGGTGTTGGCGGCGGCGACGATGAAGCCGCGGCTCGCCCAGTGCCGGAGCAGCGAGCTGTAGAAGCCGGGCACCGCGCCCGTACCGTTGCCCCAGATGATCACCGGGTGCCGCTCGCCCGAACGGCCCATGTCGGTGGGGCGGTAGAAGGTGTGCACCGCCTCGATGTCGACGCTCACCTCGTACGGGCCGGGGCTTCCCCAATCGGTGCCGACGGACGGGACGGTTCCCGGCGTCGCGGTGTCGACGGCGCCCGCGGTTCCCGGCGTCGTGCACACCGCCAGCACGGCGGCGAGCAGCAGCCCGCCCAGTACGCGGCTCGTTCTCCCTGGCATACGAACTCCTTCACGGGTCCGGCACGTTGCGCGTCCTCGCAAGCGTGACCAGAGCCATGATCGAGCGCGCCGGCCCGGGTGTCTGTCCGCAGGAGCCCAGACCTCGGGCGGCACGCTTGTGCAGGTGCCCACCGGGTACGGGAACGCCCGCGGCCCCCGCCGAACCAGTGGTTCGGACGCGGCGTCGTTGTACAGGATCGTGTTCCAGTAGGCGTCAGCCCCACTCGTTGTCGTACCAGGCGACGACCTTGATGTGGCGGCCCTCGACGCGGGTCAGCTCCGAGTCGAAGATCGACGAGGCCGGGTTACCGGTGATGTCGGAGGAGACGAGCGCGTCCTCCGAGTACTCCAGGACACCGGCGAGCGGGCCCTCGGCGGCGGTGCGGTACGCGGCGAGGACGTCCTCGCGCGTCACGTCGCGGGCGACGGTGGTGTTCAGCTCGACGATCGAACCGACCGGGA
The DNA here is from genome assembly GCF_001426405.1 of Streptomyces sp. Root1304. Taxonomy (GTDB): domain Bacteria; phylum Actinomycetota; class Actinomycetes; order Streptomycetales; family Streptomycetaceae; genus Streptomyces. The sequence continues at coordinate 48,366 of NZ_LMEP01000027.1, forward strand.
CGGGCACGCGGATCGAGTCGCCCGACAGCTTGCCGTCGAGGTTCGGCAGCACGTGGCCGATGGCCTTGGCGGCGCCCGTCGAGGTGGGCACGATGTTGACGCCGGCGGCGCGGGCGCGACGCGGGTCGCGGTGCGGGCCGTCCTGCAGGTTCTGCTCCTGCGTGTAGGCGTGCACCGTCGTCATGAAGCCGTGCTCGATGCCCGCGAGGTCGTCGAGGACCTTGGCGAGGGGCGCGAGCGCGTTCGTCGTGCAGGAGGCGTTCGAGACGATCGTGTGCAGATCGGCGTCGTACGCGTCGGTGTTGACGCCGTACGCCAGCGTGACGTCGGCACCGTCGGCCGGCGCGCTGACGAGGACGCGCTTGGCGCCGGCGTCGATGTGGGCGCGGGCGGCCTTGGCGTTGGTGAAGCGACCGGTCGCCTCGAGGACGATCTCGACACCGAGCTCGGCCCAGGGAAGCTGCGCCGGCTCGCGCTCGGCGAGGACCTTGATGCGGCGGCCGTCGACGACGAGGGTGTCGCCGTCGACGCTCACCGGGCGGCCGAGGCGGCCGGAGGTCGAGTCGAAGGCGAGCAGTCGCGCGAGGGCCTTCGGCTCCGTCAGGTCGTTGACGGCCACGATCTCGAGGTCGGTGTCGCGCTCGAGCAGTGCGCGGAGCACGTTGCGTCCGATGCGACCGAAACCGTTGATGGCGATGCGAGTCATGAATGGTGTCCCTTCAACTTCTGCGTCGCCACCAGGTTCGCTCGCCGGGAGCGGCCCCGACAGAGGCGGGATCGCCACGGTCCGCAAGGATCGCGCCAATAGCCCCCGGAGGCGGGTCCCGCGCGGCTATTCGCCCTTGGTGAAGGTGCGCCGGTAGTCGCTGGGCGTGGTGCCCAGGATGCGCTGGAAGTGCAGCCGCAGGTTGGCTCCGGTGCCGAGTCCGACGTCGGCGGCGATCTGCTCGACGCTCCGCTCCGAGCGCTCCAGGAGTTCACGGGCGAGGTCGACCCTGGCGCGCATCACCCACTGCATCGGCGTGTATCCGGTGTCCTCGACGAAGCGCCGCGAGAAGGTGCGCGCCGACACGGCCGCGTGCTCGGCGAGGAGGTCGAGCGTGAGGGGCTCGTCGAGCCGGTGCAGCGCCCACTCGCGGGTGGCGGCGAACCGTTCGCCGAGCGGTTCCGGCAGGCTGCGCGGCACGTACTGCGCCTGGCCGCCGCTGCGGTAGGGGGCGGCGACGAGACGGCGGGCGGCGTGGTTCGCGGCGGCGACGCCGAGGTCGCCGCGCAGGATGTGCAGGCAGAGGTCGATGCCGGAGGCGGCGCCCGCGGAGGTGAGCACGCTTCCCTCGTCGACGAAGAGGACGTTCGCGTCGACCCGGACGAGGGGGCGTTTCGCCGCCAGGGCCTGGGTGTAGTGCCAGTGGGTGGTGGCGCGCTTGCCGTCGAGGAGACCGGTGGCGGCGAGCGCGAAGGCTCCGGTGGAGATCGCGGCGAGCCGGGCGCCCCGGTCGTGGGCGGCGACGAGGGCGTCGAGGACGGCCTGCGGCGGGTCCTCCCGGTCGGGGAAGCGGTAGCCGGGGACGAAGACGATGTCGGCCCAGGCGAGGGCGTCGAGGCCGTGGGCGACGGCGTAGGAGAGGCCGTCGCCCCCGGCGACGAGACCGGGTTCCGCGCCGCACACCCTCACCTCGTACGGCATGCTCGCGCGGGTCGTGAAGACCTGCGCGGGGATGCCGACGTCGAGCGGCTTCGCCCCTTCGAGCACGAGGACGGCGACGCGGTGGAGGCGGGGGGTGGGTGGCACGGGACGAGCGTACGCGGATCGGTGAACCGGCTGCTTGTCGGCCGGCCGGCGGCGGGGCGGTGGGCCGTCGCTCGTCTGCCGGGCGGTGGGGCGGTGGACCGTCGCCAGGTCGGCCGGCCGGTCGGCGTCCCGCTGGTCCGTCGTCGGGTCAGCGTGTCACCGTCCACTTCTGGTTCGCGGTGCCTCCGCAGGCCCAGATCTGGAGCCGGGTGCCGTTGGCGGAGCTGTTGCCGGTGGCGTCGAGGCACTTGCCGGCCTGCGGGTTGACGATGTCCCCCGCGGTGTTGGCCGTCCAGTGCTGCGCCGCCGTGCCGTTGCACTCGTACAGCTGGACCGGCGTCCCGTCGGCCGTGCCGCCGGAGGCGACGTCCAGGCACTTGCCGAGGGCGCGCACGGTGCCGTCCGCCGCGAGGGTCCACTGCTGGGCGGCGGTGCCGTTGCAGTCGTAGAGCTGTACGGGGGTGCCGTTCGCGCTGTTCGCACCGGCGACGTCGACGCACTTGCCGCCGATCCCGGTGATCGGTCCCGCGGTGGTGGCGCCGTCGCCGGTGGTCACCCGGACGTGGTCGACGACGAGCTGCCGGGGGAAGGAGGTCGAGCCGTCCGGGTCGCCGGGCCAGTAGCCGCCGACGGCGAGGTTGAGGACGAGGAAGAAGGGCTTGTCGAAGACCCAGGTCCGGCCGCCGAGGTCGGCGGGCGTGCGGGTCTGGTAGACGGTGCCGTCCACGGACCAGCTGATCCGGCCGGGTGACCAGTCCACGGCGAAGGTGTGGAACGCGTCGGCGAAGGCCTGGCCGCCGGGCAGGGTGTACGCGGCGCCGATGCCGCCTGAGCCGGAGTAGCCGGGGCCGTGCACGGTGCCGTGCACGGCGGCCGGTTCGAAGCCGACGTTCTCCATGACGTCGATCTCGCCCGAGGCGGGCCAGCCGACCTGGCCGAGGTCGTTGCCGAGCATCCAGAACGCGGGCCACATGCCCTGGCCGCGCGGCACCTTCATCCGGGCCTCGACGTGCCCGTACCGGGTGGTGAACTTCCCGGCGGTGTTGAGCCGCGCCGAGGTGTACTCGCACCGCCCGTACCAGCAGGCGTAGTCGCCCGGGTTCTCCTTGCGGGCGGTGATGACCAGGTGGCCCTGGCCGTCGAGTGCGGCGTTGGCGTTGCCGGCCGTGTAGTACTGCCGTTCGTGGTTGCTGACGTTGTCACCGGTCTCGGTCTGCCAGCGCGCGCCGTTCACGGCGGAGCCCGCGGCGCCGTCGAAGTCGTCGGAGAAGGTCACGGCGGCGGTTTCGGCCACGGGCCGGAGGCCGGGGCCGCCCGTGGTGGAGTCGGCGGGGGCGTGGGTGGGGCCGAGCCCGAGCGCCGCGGCGGCCAGCGCGAGGGCCGCCAGCGCGGTGAAGAGCGGGCGTCGGGTGGAGCGGGAGGAGGACATGACTCTCTCTTCCGTCGAGTGTGGGGGGAGCACCCTTTGTCGCGTACATGATTTAAGAAGTGAAGTAAGGGGGAGTCAAGAGGCCGGACGAGGGCCGCACTTGGAGATCCGGCCCGTTCGGCGACGGGGTTCGGCGGGCGCGCCGTCGCTCGTCCCGGGCGTCCGCGCCGGGGCGTCGCGGCCCTGCTCCCCCGTCGGCGGGCCGGTGGCCCTGTCCGGCCCGCCCCTCCGTACGCCGTACGATTCCCCCGTTGTCACTTACTTCGTCCGAAGGAGATCCCCCATGGCCCAGGTCACGCTGAAGGGCAGCCCGGTACAGGTCAACGGCAGCCTGCCGACCCCGGGGAGCACGGCTCCTGACTTCACGCTCGTCGCCGAGGGCCTGGCGGACAAGTCGCTGAAGGACTTCGCCGGGCAGCGCAAGGTCCTCAACATCTTCCCGAGCGTCGACACGCCGACCTGCGCGTCCTCCGTGCGCGCCTTCAACAAGAAGGCCGGTGAGCTGGAGAACACGGTGGTGCTCTGCATCTCCGCCGACCTGCCCTTCGCCCAGGCCCGCTTCTGCGGCGCCGAGGGCCTGGAGAACGTGAAGAACCTCTCGACCCTGCGCGGCCGCGAGTTCCACACCAACTACGGCGTGGAGATCGCGGACGGCCCGCTGGCCGGCCTGACCGCCCGCGCCGTCGTCGTCCTCGACGAGAACGACACGGTGCTGCACGCGCAGCTCGTGGGCGAGATCGCCGAGGAGCCGAGCTACGAGGACGCACTCTCGGTCCTGAAGTAGTCGCGGCGCCGGACCCCGGCACCGTCCGAAAGGAGCCCCTCCACCGACCGGTGGAGGGGCTCCTTTCGTGTGGGGAGGACTCAGGAGCAGGCCGGGCAGAGTCCTCGGTACGTCACGTCGGCCTTCGCCACGGCGAAGCCGAAGCGCTCGGCGGGCGGCAGGACGTCCAGCGGGTCCCCGGTCGGCCGGACGTCGCGGATGAGGCCGCAGTTCGAGCAGACCAGGTGCTGGTGCGGGCGGTGCGCGTTGGGGTCGTACCGCTTGGCCCGTCCGTCCGTGGAGAGCTCCACCACCTCCCCCAGGGCCACCAGTTCGCCCAGGGTGTTGTAGACGGTCGCCCGCGCGATCTCCGGCAGGCGCGCCACGGCGCGCACGTGCACCTCGTCCGCCGTGAGGTGGACGTGCTCGCCGTCGAGGACCTCCGCGACGACACGCCGCTGGGACGTCATCCGCCAGCCACGCGCACGCAGGCGCTCCAGCAGGTCGCTCATTCTCGGCTCACCTCATCCTATGGTTGGCGTGGTTCTTGACTTGGATTCTGTCCATTGTAGGATCGCTTCCGGCGATAGCCAAGGCACACCACGGCTCCGGTCGGGCCCACACCCCTCTGGTTCCCGCCCCGGCTGAGCACCACGATCCGCCCCGTCCGGAAGGATTCCCATGTCCGAGAACCACGACGCCATCGTCACCGACTCCGTACCCCAGGAGTCGGGCGGCTGCCCGGTCGCGCACGGCCGTGCCGCGCACCCGACCCAGGGCGGCGGCAACCGCCAGTGGTGGCCGGAGCGGCTCAACCTGAAGATCCTCGCCACCAACCCCGCCGTGGGGAACCCGCTCGGTGCGGACTTCGACTACGCCGAGGCCTTCGGCTCCCTCGACCTCGCCGCCGTGAAGCGGGACATCGCCGAGGTGCTCACCACCTCGCAGGACTGGTGGCCGGCCGACTTCGGCCACTACGGCCCGCTCATGATCCGCATGGCCTGGCACAGCGCCGGCACCTACCGCATCAGCGACGGCCGCGGCGGCGCCGGTGCCGGCCAGCAGCGCTTCGCGCCGCTCAACAGCTGGCCGGACAACGGCAACCTGGACAAGGCCCGCCGTCTGCTGTGGCCGGTGAAGAAGAAGTACGGCCAGAACATCTCCTGGGCCGACCTCATGATCCTCACCGGCAACGTCGCCCTGGAGACCATGGGCTTCGAGACCTTCGGCTTCGCGGGCGGCCGCGCCGACGTCTGGGAGGCCGACGAGGACGTGTACTGGGGCCCCGAGACCACCTGGCTCGGCGACGAGCGCTACACCGGTGACCGCGAGCTGGAGAACCCGCTCGGCGCCGTGCAGATGGGCCTCATCTACGTCAACCCCGAGGGCCCCAACGGCAACCCGGACCCGATCGCCGCGGCCCGCGACATCCGCGAGACGTTCCGGCGCATGGCCATGAACGACGAGGAGACCGTCGCCCTCATCGCCGGCGGCCACACCTTCGGCAAGGCCCACGGCGCGGGCCCGGCGGACAACGTCGGCGCCGACCCCGAGGCCGCGCCGCTGGAGGCGCAGGGCTTCGGCTGGGCGAACTCGTACGGCAGCGGCAAGGGCGGCGACGCGATCACCAGCGGTCTGGAGGTCACCTGGACCACCACGCCCGCGCAGTGGGGCCACGACTTCTTCAAGCACCTCTTCGAGTACGAGTACGAGCTGACCCAGAGCCCGGCCGGCGCGAACCAGTGGGTGGCGAAGAACGCCGAGGCGATCATCCCCGACGCCCACGACGCGTCGAAGAAGCACCTTCCCACGATGCTCACCACCGACCTGTCGCTGCGCTTCGACCCGGCGTACGAGCAGATCTCGCGGCGCTTCTACGAGAACCCGGCGGAGTTCGCGGACGCCTTCGCCCGCGCCTGGTACAAGCTGACGCACCGTGACATGGGTCCGGTCGTCCGCTACCTCGGCCCGGAGGTCCCCTCCGAGGTCCTGCTGTGGCAGGACCCGCTGCCGGAGCGCGAGGGCGAGCTCGTCGACGCCGCGGACATCGCCTCCCTCAAGGAGCAGATCCTCGGTTCCGGCCTCACGGTCGCGCAGCTCGTCTCCGCGGCCTGGGCCTCGGCCTCCTCCTTCCGCGGCAGCGACAAGCGCGGCGGCGCCAACGGCGGCCGCATCCGCCTGGAGCCGCAGCGCAACTGGGAGGTCAACAACCCGGACGAGCTGGCGCAGGTCCTGCGGACGCTCGAAGGCGTCAAGGCCTCCTTCGACGCCAAGGGCGCCAAGAAGGTCTCCCTCGCCGACCTGGTCGTGCTCGGTGGCGCGGCCGCCGTCGAGAAGGCCGCCAAGGACGGCGGCGTCGACGTCGAGGTGCCGTTCACGCCGGGCCGGGTGGACGCGGCGCAGGACCAGACGGACGTGGAGTCCTTCGCGGCGCTCGAGCCGCAGGCGGACGGCTTCCGCAACTACCTGGGCAAGGGCGTCCGGCTGCCGGCCGAGTACCTGCTCGTGGACCGCGCCAACCTGCTGACCCTGAGCGCGCCCGAGATGACGGTCCTCGTCGGCGGTCTGCGCGTCCTGGGCGCGAACCACCAGCAGTCCGCGCACGGCGTCCTCACCACGAACCCGGGCACCCTGACGAACGACTTCTTCGTCAACCTGCTCGACATGGGTACGGCGTGGACGGCCACGTCCTCGGACGCGAACACCTTCGAGGGCCGCGACTCCGCCACCGGCGAGGTCAAGTGGACCGGCACGCGGGCCGACCTGGTCTTCGGCTCCAACTCCGAGCTGCGCGCGCTCGCCGAGGTCTACGCGAGCGACGACGCGAAGGAGAAGTTCGTGACCGACTTCGTCTCCGCGTGGGACCGGGTCATGGGCCTGGACCGGTTCGACACGGTCTGATCCCCGCCTGATCCGCCACCGACCGGCCGGCCGATTCCTTCGGCCGGCCGGTCCGGCACGGGCCCCCACCGGACCGGGCGGGGCTGCCGGAACCCTCTTCTCCGTATCCCGCGGGCCGTGACAGGAACCGGCGCCGGACGTTGGCACTCATGATCCATGAGTACCGGGACCCGGCCGTCGCGGCCGGTGGTCCCGCCCGGCGCACCCCTGGCGTGCGCCGTGCCGAACGATCCGGAAGAAGTCGAGGATTCCCGTGCCCCTGTCGTCGCACCGACGCCTGGCCATGAGCGCCACCCTGATCACCGCGCTCGTGGCGGGCGTCGCCCCCGCCACGAGCGCGTTCGCCACTCCCGCCCCCGCCGGTGCCGCGGCCCGCGCCGCCGCCGAGGCGCCCGCCGTCCCCTCCCCCGACATGGAGGGCGTGACCGCCGCCCTGAACGCGGCCATGGCCGACGGCGCACCGGGGGCGATGGCCCGCTTCACCGGGCCCGAGGGGGTCAGGAGCCGGACGGTCGGCGTCCAGGACCGTGTCTCGGGCGCGCCGATGGACATCCACTCCCGCTTCCGGATCGGCAGCGTCAGCAAGACCTTCTCCACGGTCGTGCTGCTCCAGCTGGTGCAGGAGGGCCGGCTCGAACTGGACGCTCCGGTCAACGCGTACCTGCCGGGTCTGCTCCCCGACGACCGGATCACGGTCCGTCATCTGCTGACCCACCGCAGCGGCCTGGCCGACTACACCAACGCCATGTTCGAGCACACCGTGCCGGGCTTCGAGGCCGTGCGGAACCGGGTGTTCAGCTATCAGGAGCTCGTCGACCTGTCCCTGAGCGAGCCCCGGACCACCGAGCCCGGGGTGTCCTACAAGTACTCGAACGCCAATTTCGTCGTGGTCGGCATGCTCATCGAGAAGGCCACGGGCCGGCCGGTGTCGGACGCGTACGAGCGCCGGATCTTCCAGCCGCTCAAGCTGCGCGGGACCTCGTACGTACACCCCGACACGCGCATCAAGGGCCTGCACGTGCGCGGCTACCTGCACCCCGACGAGGAGGGCGGCGCGCTGGTGGACTCCACGGAGCAGACCGTGTCCTGGGCGCAGTCCGCCGGGGCCGTCATCTCCAGCCCCGCCGACCTGAACACGTTCACGTCCGCCCTGATGCGGGGCCGGCTGCTGTCCCCGGCGATGATGGACGCGATGACGACGGTCACGCCCACCGACACCACCAACACCCGGTTCTACGGGCTCGGTCTGCGCCGCTACGACCTGTCGTGCGGTACGCGGGTGTACGGCCACACCGGCACGGTGCAGGGTTTCTACACGTACACCTTCTCGACCCGTGGCGGCGGCCGCAGCCTGTCGGCGATGGCGAACACCTCGAACCACGGAGCCGCGAACACCGCGCTCGGCGGGACGCTGGAGGCGGCGTTCTGCGGGAAGAAGCCCGCGGCGGCGGCTTCGCGCGCCGCCGCCTCGGCGACGGCCGAAGCCGTCACGTCGCTGCCCGCGGAGCGGGACCTTCCCGAGCGCCACTGAGGGGTACGGGACCCGGGCCCCGGGCCTCGTGCTCGGTGAGGTCCGAAGGGGCCCGGGTCCCGGCCGTCAGGCCTCGTACTCGGTGAGGTCGATCGCGTGGATCCGCAGCGGCAGGCCGAACTCCGGGTGACTCGTCTCGCGCTCCTCGGTCATGCCGAGCTTGGCGATGACGTTCTCGGAGCCGTCGTTGCTGATGTGGGTGATGGCGACGACCCGGTCCAGACCGCGGTCCTGGAGGGCGAACTCCAGGACCGCGTGGGCGGCCTCGGAGGCGTATCCCTGTCCCCAGAAGGGACGGCCGAGGCGCCAGACGATCTCCACGTCCGGCATCACCTCGGGCAGGTACTCCGGCAGCGTGAGGCCGGCGAAACCGATGAGTTCCCCCGAGGCGATCAGCTCGACCGCGAAGAGCCCGAAGCCCTCCTCGTCCCACTCCTCCTCGTAGCGCTCGATGTCCTCGGCGGTCCCGTCCAGGTCGCGGACCGAGCCGTCCCCGATCCAGCGCATGACCTCGGGGTCGGCGTTGATCTCGGACAGCGGGACGAGGTCGTCGTCGCTCCAGCGCCGGAGGATGAGACGGGGGGTACGAATTTCGGTCATGCCCCCATCCTGACGCACCCGCCGGGTCCCTCACGCCACCGGTCGGCCGTCGCCGGTGGTCAGACCGGTATCGGTGCCACGACGTGGCCGGTGACCGAGCAGACCCAGAGCGCTCCGGCGGGGGTGCGGGTGGCGTGCGGACCGGTGCGGTGGTCGGGGCAGAGCGGCCAGACCAGTCGGTCGCGGTCCGCGAGGAGGCACTGCACTCCCTCGGCCGCGCCGACGGCGATGTCGGCGGGGGCGACGCCCCAGATCTGCTCGTGGCCGACGGACACCTGCCCGACCGGTTCGCCGTACTCGTGGTCGTTCCGGGGCCACTCGTGGACGACCGGGACGTCGAGGGTCCGGCCGGTGTCCCGCCGCACCTGCGCGAGGAGCGCCGTGACGGTCCGCTCCGCGTGGATCCGGCGGTGTGCGTCCAGGAGCGGGACGAAGTACGGCGGCGGCGCCGCGCCGTGGCCGGTGAAGACCTCCTGGAAGAACGCGAGGGCGTCCGGCGCGCCGAAGTGCCCGTCGAGGTCGGTGTGGAGCGCTCCGGAGAGGTCTCGCAGCCAGGCCAGGAAGGCCGGGTCGTCCTGGGGCACCGGCGCCGGGCCGCTGCCGGCGTCGCGCGCGGGACGACTGTCGGGCGGGGGTATGACGGCTCCGTTCGACGTCGGGGTGGTGGAGGTGGGCCCGGTCGTGCACCGCTATGCGGTGGCGGTGGCGGTGGCGGTGGCGGGGGCGTGGACGAGGTCGCCGGGGTCGGTGTTGGCTCCGCAGAGGACGACGCAGACCCGTTCGCCCGGGGCCGGGCGGTAGCCGGGGGTCGTCGGGTCGCCGTGCTCCGGTGCGGTGAGGGCGGCCAGGGCGGTGGCGGCGGCGTGTTCGACGGCGAGACGGCGGTCGGCCCAGAGGGCGCGGCGGGCGCGGAGGATCTCGGCGTCGGTGACGAGCAGGGTGTGGACGTCGTCCTGGCGGGCGGCCGCCACCGAGGCGGCGGAGACCCGGCGGGCGCCGAGCGAGTCGGCGGCGACGGAGTCGACGGTGACGTCGACGGGGTGCCCGGCCCGGAGGGCGGCGTCGAGGGCCCGGCAGTTCTCGGGCTCGACGGCGACGGTCCGGATGCCGTGGTGGCGGGCGGCGGTGGCGACGCCGGTGAGGAGTCCGCCGCCGCCGACCGAGACGACGACGGTGTCGAGGTCCGGGATCCGCTCGTGGATCTCGTCGAGCAGGGTGCCCGCCCCGGCGGCGATCAGGGGGTGGTCGTAGGCGTGGGAGGCGAGCGCGCCGGTGTCGGCGGCGAAGGCCTCGCAGGCGGCGAGCGCTTCGGCGTACTCCGTCCCGACGAGCCGTACGTCCGCGCCGTAGCCGGCGAGTTTGTCGACCTTGACCCTGGGCGCGGTGGTCGGCAGGAAGACGGTGGCGGGGACGCCGTGCCGCAGGGCGGCCCAGGCGCAGGCGAGACCGGCGTTGCCACCGGAGGCGATGGTGACGCCCGCCTCGGGGAGGGTTCCCTCCTCGCGGTGGGCGAGGAGGAAGTTCTGTGCGCCGCGGGCCTTGAAGGAACCGGTGTGCTGCATGAGTTCCAGGGCGAAGTGGAGTGCGTACGGCCGCGCACCGGGGTCGGCGGGGGTGACCGTCACGGGCCGGACGTGCCCGCGGACGCGGTCGGTGGCGGTCTTGACGTCGGCGTACGCGAGGCTGTGCACGGGGTCTCCAGAGGTGAGCGGGGGCGGCGGGGTGTGTGGTCTCAGTTCGCCCGGGCCGGGGGCTCGGTGAGGGCGTGGCCCAGGGCCGTGGCGAAGCCCTCGGGGTTGTCGAGCATCAGGTTGTGTCCCGCGCGGGGGATCTCGACGACCGGGACGCCGAGCGCCGCCGCCTTCTCCGCGTCGGGGTCCGGCAGGCTCAGCTCCCCCACCAGGTAGGTCCGGGGTGCGTCGAGCGTGGCGAGGAGGTCGCCGGGGGCGGGGGTGCTCCCCTCGACGAGGGCGACCGCGCTGCGGTGGACGGCGAGCGGGCCGGCGAGGCGGAGTCGGGCCGCGTAGTCGGGGCGGTCGGTGCCGGCGACCATGCGGGCGAAGCCCTCCGTGACGAAGGCGCTCTCGTCCTGGGCGGCGACGGGCGTGCTGAACGCGCCTCCCCCGGCGTACAGGTTGGGCTCGGCCACGACGAGCCGCGCCACCAGGTCGGGGCGGGCGGCCGCGAGGTGGATCGCCACGGCGCCGCCCATGGAGTGCCCGACGAGGTCGACGGCCGTGACGCCGAGGTGGTCCAGAAGCGCGGCGACCGCCGCCGCCTGGGATTCCATGCGGTAGTCGAAGTCGGCCGGCCGGTCGCTCAGCCCGTGGCCGAGCAGGTCCACGAGCAGGGCCCGCCCGCCGCCGAGGGCGGGGTGGGCCGCGATGTGGGCGAAGTCCGACGCCGCCGTGCACCCGAGCCCGTGGACGAAGACCCGCACGGGTCCGTCCCCGGGCAGCTCGATCCACCGGATGTACGCCTCGGTCCCCGTCAGGAACAACTCCCGCATGTCGCCCGTTCTCCCCTGTGTCGCGCCACTTTCCCGCCGTCATGAGTCACTGTACGAGGCGGTACTGACAGCGGTGCCGCGGACGACACGAAAGGACCCCCCATGCCCTTGCAAGGCGAGTACGAGCCCAGTCCGACGAAGTGGGTCCGTGACCAGGTCGAGCTGTACGAGTCGTCCGGCGGTACGGAGGGGACGACCATGCGCGGGATGCCGGTCGTCCTGGTGACCAACGTCGGCGTGCGGAGCGGCAGACTCCGCAAGACCCCGCTCATGCGGGTCGAGCACGAGGGCGCGTACGCGCTCGTCGCGTCGAACGGCGGGTCGGTGGAGCACCCCGTCTGGTTCCACAACCTCGTCGCCTCCCCGCTGGTCGAGGTGCGTGACGGCCCGCGGGTCTGGGACATGAGGACCCGTGTGGTCTCCGGCGAGGAGCGGGCGGCGTGGTGGGAGCGGGCCGTGGCGGCCTTCCCCGACTACGCGGACTACCAGATCAGGACCGACCGGGAGATCCCGGTGTTCGTCGCGGAGCGGGTCGACTAGCGGAGCGGGTCGACTGGTCGACCGGCGGACGCCGCGGGCGCCGTCGGCGGGGGCGCGGGGGCGTGCCCGCCCCGGGGCCCTCCGCCGTCGCGTGCGCGTCGGGGTCGGGGCGCTCCGGCGGTCGCTTCCGTGTCCGTCCCGGAGCCCCCGTCCGGTGCTCCGGCGCCGAACCGTGCCCGTGTCAGTCCCACCCCCACCAGGACCACCGCCATCCCCAGGGCGACCCGTGCCGTCAGCGGTTCGCCGAGGACCAGCGCGCCGAGCGTCACGGAGACCACCGGCAGCAGATAGCCGACCGTCGCGGCGGCGGTGGGGCCCTCCTCGGCGATCATCCGGTAGTTCAGGTGGAAGGTGAGGCCGGTGGCGAGGACGCCGAGCGCGAGGACGGCGAGGACACCGGTCCAGGTCACCGCCGTCGGTCCGCCGGTCGCCGTCAGCGGGGTGCTCAGAGCGGTCGCGGCGAGCAGTTGCGCGGCGGAGAGGGCGAGCGGCGCGGTGCCCCGGCCGGCGAGCCTGCGGGCCATGTAGGCGAAGGCCACGGCGTAGCTCGCGGCGGCGCCGAGCAGCGCGAGGGCGCCCCCGCTCATCAGGCCCGCACCGTGGCTCCAGGGGGCGAAGATCAGCAGGACTCCGGCGAAGCCGAGGGCGAGGCCCGCCGCCCGTGCGGCGCGCAGCGGGCGCTCCGCGCCGAGAGCCAGGCCGATGACGAGGGACCAGAGCGGGGTGGTGGCGTTCAGCACGCCCGCGACTCCGCTGTCCACCGTCCGCTCGCCGATCGAGAAGAGCAGGAACGGCAGCGCGTTGCAGAAGAAGGCGGCGACGGCGAGCCGCGCCCAGGTGCCCCGGTCCCTCGGCAGCCGCTGCCCCGCTCCGTGGGCGAGCGCGAGGAGCACCGCCGCGCCGAGCAGGCAGCGGGTGAAGGTGATCCAGCCGGGGGTGAGGCCCTCGTTGAGGGAGATCTTGATCCAGAGGAAGCCCGAGCCCCAGAGCAGGGCCAGGACGCCCATGCGCGTCGCCGATGTCATGGGCTTCACGCTCCCGCGCCCCGTTGTGCAGGACAAGCGATGACTTGTGCATCGAGCGTTAAGCTCTGCTACATGCTGGATGTGAGACGTTTGCAGGTGCTCCGGGCGGTCGTCACCAGTGGCTCCGTCACCGCCGCCGCGGCGAACCTCGGTTACACGCCCTCCGCGGTGAGCCAGCAGATCGGCGTCCTGGAGCGGGAGGCCGGCATCGCACTGCTCGAACGGTTCGGCCGGGGCGTGCGCCCGACCGCCGCCGGCCGGCTGCTGACCGAGCACGCCACCGTCCTCGGGCGTCAGCTCGCCGAGGCCGAGACCGCGCTCGCCGATCTGCGGGCCGGCCGGACCGGGCAGATCTCGGTCCGGTACTTCGCCACGGCGGGCGCCGATCTCGTCGCCCCCGCGCTGGCCCGGTTCCGCACCGAACACCCGGGCGTGCGGGTCGATCTGAGGATCGCCGACGGCCCGCCCGACGGGGACACGGACCTGACTCTGCTCGTACGGCCCCGGGACGGCGATCCGCACGGGGCCGGGGACGGCCTCCGGCTGGTGCATCTGCTCGACGACCCCTACCGGGTCGTGCTCCCCAAGGGGCATCGGCTGGCCGACCGCCGGGGCGCCGTCGAGCTGGCCGGCCTCGCGGCCGAGCCGTGGGTCGGCAGCGAGCGGCCCGGCCCCTGTCTCGACGCGGTGCTGGAGGCGTGCGCCGCCGCCGGGTTCACCCCGGACATCGCGGTGGAGTGCGAGGAGTACGCCACCGCGCAGGGCTTCGTGGCGGCCGGTCTCGGCCTCGCCCTGGTCCCGTTGACCGGCCTGGGCAGTCGCCACCCGAACGTGGTCGTCCGCAAAGTCCGGGGCCCTGAGCCGGTCCGTTCGATCCACGCGGCGGTACGGGAGTCCTCGCTCTCCCTGCCCGCCGTACGCGGCCTTCTCACGGCGCTCCGGGAGAGGTGAACCGGGCCGCCCGGCCCGGCAGCACCTCGTCCGCGCCGCCGCTCAGGCCGGCGAGAGGACCGTCAGGAGGTGGGCCACCTCCTGGGCCACGGCGGCGCGGGCCGGGGTGAGGTAGTGGCGGGGGTCGACCGCGTCCGGGTGTTCCGTGAGGTGGGCGCGGACGGCCCGGGTGAAAGCCTTGTTCAGGTGGGTGGAGACGTTCACCTTGGTCATGCCGGCCGCGACGGCGGCGGTGAGGTCCGCGTCCGAGACGCCCGAGGAGCCGTGCAGGACGAGCGGGGTGTCGACGGCCGCGCGCAGCCGGGCGATCAGGTCGAAGTCGAGGACGGCGTCCCGGGTCAGCATCTGGTGGGAGCTGCCGACCGCGACGGCGAGGGCGTCGACGCCGGTGGCCTCGACGAAGGCGCGGGCCTCGTCGGGGTCCGTCCGTACGCCCGGGGTGTGGGCGCCGCCCTTGCCGCCGACCTCGCCGAGTTCGGCCTCGACCCAGACGCCGTGCCGGTGGCAGTGCTCCACGACCTCGCGGGTGGCGGCGACGTTCTCGGCGTAGGGGAGCTTCGAGGCGTCGAACATGACCGAGCCCAGGCCGAGTCCGACGGCCTCGCGGACGAGGTCGGGGTTCTCGGCGTGGTCGAGGTGGACGGCGACCGGGGTCTTGGCGGCGCGGGCGACGGCGAGGGAGGCGAGGGCGACCGGTTCCAGGGCTCCGTGGTAGCGGACGGTGTTCTCGCTGATCTGGAGGACGACGGGCCGGTCGGCGGCCTCGGCGCCGGCCACGATGGCCTGGGCGTGTTCGAGCTGGAGGACGTTGAACGCCCCCACGCCCGTGCCCGCCGCGCGGGCGCGGCGGACGATCTCATCGGTCGGCGTCAACGGCATGGTGTGTCTCCGGGGTGTGAACGGGTGCGGGCGGCGGCGGTCAGGCGGGGGCGTCGGTGAGGACGACCGAACGGGTCAGGTTCCGGGGGGTGTCCGGGTTCAGGCCCTGGGCCTCGGCGACGGCCACCGCGAGCCGCTGGGCCCTGATCAGGTCCGCGAGCGGGTCCAGGTCGCTCTCGGAGAGGGTGCCGCCGACCTTGCGCACGTCGTCCGCGAGTCCGGCCGGCAGGGCGCCGAAGCCCCAGGTGACGCGGCCGGGCCCGGTGATGCTGATGGGGCCGTGGCGGTACTCCATCGCGGGGTAGGCCTCGGTCCAGGCGCCGGCCGCCTCGCGCATCTTCAGCCCGGCCTCCAGGGCGAGTCCGTAGGTCCAGCCGGTGCCGAGGAAGGTGAACTGCTCCGCCGTGCGGATGCTCTCGTCGAGCGGTGAGGTGAGGGCCAGCTCGGCGTCGCGCGCCGCGTCCTCCACGGTGGGGACGCCCTCGGGCAGGGCGTCCTCGGACTCCAGGTGCGCACGGAACAGGGCGAGCACGGTGGTCGCGAAGCGGGTCTGGACCACCGACTCCTCGTCCGCGAAGTCCAGGACGGCGACCTCGTCGGCGAGGTCCATCACCGGGGTGGTGGGGTCGGCGGTGACGGCGCCCGTGGGGACGGTGCCGCGCAGCCGGGACAGGACGGCGAGGACCTCGCTGGTGGTGCCGGAGCGGGTGATGGCCACGACCCGGTCGTAGTGGCGGCCGTAGGGGAACTCCGAGGCGGCGAAGGCGTCGGTCTCGCCGTGGCCGCCGGACTCGCGCAGCTCCGCGTAGGCGAGGGCCATGAACCAGGAGGTGCCGCAGCCGATGACCGCCACGCGCTCGCCCCGCCGGGGCAGGGCCGCGGTGTGCTGGGGCAGGGTGCGGGCCGCCTGGCGCCAGGTCGTCGGCTGGGAAGCGATCTCCACGGCGGTACGGGTGGTGCTCATGGCCGGTCTCCTTGCAAGAAGAGTGCGATGTGATGACTGGAGTTGTTCGAAGTAGGGCTCATTCAAGCAGAAACATGCATCTCGTTTCCAGATCCCGCACGCGCCGGCGGATAGAATCGGACGCGCGCACGAGCCCGAGGGAGGGACCCATGCCCAAGCACGAGCGGTGGAACACGCTCCTTGAACTCCTCGCAGCCTCGGGGAAGCTGGAGGTCGAGGAGGCGGCGTCCACGCTGGACGTCTCCGCCGCCACGATCCGCCGGGACCTCGACGAGCTGGCGGAGCAGCAGTTGCTGGTACGGACGCGGGGCGGGGCGGTCGCGCACGGCGTCTCGTACGAGCTGCCCCTGCGGTACAAGTCGACCCGGCACGCCCCGCAGAAGCGCCGGATCGCGGAGGCGGCGGCGGACCTGGTCGCGCCGGGCGAGGTCGTGGGGCTCAACGGCGGGACGACGACGACCGAGGTGGCGCGGGCGCTCGCACTGCGGTTCGCGAGCGGCCGCCCGGAGGGCCCGGGGGCCGCCGCGCCCACCGGGCCCGCCCTGACCGTGGTCACCAACGCGCTCAACATCGCGGGTGAGCTGGCGGTGCGCCCGCAGATCAAGATCGTCACCACCGGCGGGGTGGCCCGCCCCCAGACGTACGAGTTGGTGGGCCCGCTGACGGTCGGCGTGCTGAACGAGGTCGTCCTCGACGTGGTGGTCCTGGGGGTCGACGGGGTCGACCCGCACCTGGGCGTGATGGCCCATCAGGAGGACGAGGCGAGCATCAGCCGGCTCTTCGCGGAGCGCGCGAGCCGGGTCGTCGTGGTGACCGACTCCTCCAAGCTGGGCCGCCGGGCGTTCGCCCGCATCTGTGGTCTGGACCGGATCGACCTGCTCGTCACCGACACCGACATCACTCCCGAGGCAGCCGCGCAGCTCGCCGAGGCAGGCGTGGAGGTCCTCACCGTCTGAGCCGACCGACGCCATTGGTATGAAGTCGGACCAATCCAGAGCCCGATGGGACTTGGCCCTGGTGTGTTAATCCAGTAATTACCCCGCAGCCGTATACCTTTAAGCCGCCCTCCCCCATGATGTCCCCGACGTGCCGCCGGGGCACAGCGTGACAGGAGGGGCGGGGCATGCTTCCCATCAGCCGCAGAGGGTTCGTCGGGATCGGCGCGGGGCTCGTGGCGGGGGCGGCGCTGCCGCCCGTACGGGCCTCCGCCGCCGCGTCGGCGGCCACCGGCACCCTCACCGACATCAAGCACGTGGTGATCCTCATGCAGGAGAACCGCAGCTTCGACCACTACTTCGGCACCCTGCGCGGCGTACGGGGCTTCGCCGACCGGGCCGCGGGGAACCTGCCCGGCGGCTGGGGCATGTTCAACCAGCCCAACTGGGGCGGCCGCCAGTATCCCTGGAAGCTCAGCGACACCCCGCCCGCCGGCGGCGTCGACGGCGAGACCCTCGCCCAGTGCAACGGCGACCTGCCGCACAGCTGGACCTCGCAGCACGCCGCCTGGAACAAGGGGCGCATGGACAACTGGGTCACCGGCGTGGGCAACACCCGCTCCCTGGGCCACCTCGGCCGCACCGACATCCCCTTCCACCACGCGCTCGCGGACAACTACACCGTCTGCGACGCGTACTTCTGCTCCACGCTGAGCGCCACCGGCCCCAACCGCACCTTCCTGTGGAGCGGGAAGATCGACGGCTCCAGCAAGGACGGCGGCGACGAGTCGGGCCTCACCTGGGAGACGTACGCCGAGGCGCTCCAGCGGGCCGGGGTGAGCTGGAAGGTCTACCAGAACGCGCAGGACAACTACGGCGACAACGGTCTCGCGTACTTCAAGAAGTTCACCGACGCGCGCCCCGGCGACCCGCTGTACGACCGGGGCATGGGCTCGGTCCCCAAGGTGACCGGTTCGACGCCGGACGACATCGCGGCGGCGATCCGCGCCGACGTCGTCGCGGGGACGCTGCCGCAGGTGTCGTGGGTGGTGGCGAGCGAGGCGTTCTCGGAGCACCCGTACGCCCCTCCGGGGGACGGCGCGCACTTCGTCGATCTGGTCTACCGCGCGCTCGCGGCCGACGCCGAGGTCTTCGACTCGACCGTGCTCTTCCTCAACTATGACGAGAACGACGGTTTCTTCGACCACGTGCCGCCGCCGGTCGCACCGCCGGGCACTCCGGGCGAGTACCTCGACGGCGTCCCGATCGGCCTCGGATTCCGCGTCCCCATGGTTGTCATGTCCCCGTGGACCCGGGGTGGGTGGGTGAGCTCCGAGGTCTTCGACCACACCTCCGTGCTGCGCTTCATGGAGACCTGGACGGCGGCCCTCGGCACCCCGGCCGCCTGCCCCAACATCAGTGCCTGGCGGCGGAAGGTGACGGGCGACCTGACCGGCGTGTTCGACTTCGCCCATCCGGTGTACGGGGTGCCGGCCGGGCTGCCCGCCACGGCGAAGGTCATCGGCCAGTCCACCTGCGGCCCGCTGCCGAACCCTGCCCCGCAGAACAACGCGCTGCCCGCGCAGGAGTCCGGCACCCGACCGGCCCGCGCCCTGCCCTACCAGGTGAACGGCAATCTCGACCGCTTCGAGTTCGGCGCCGCCGGCAAGATCCTGGCCTGGTTCTCGATGACCAACCAGGGCGCGGAGGCCCAGCGGGCGGCGCACTTCTCGATCCACCCCCACCAGTACCGCGACACGGCCGCCTGGCAGTACACGGTCGACCCCGGCGCCACCGCGTCCGACTACTTCAACATCGGCCTCGGGTCGGGCTCCGGCAAGTACGACATCTCGATGATGGGCCCCAACCGCTTCCTGCGCCGCTTCATCGGCGACGCGTCCAAGGCGGGCAAGGCCGTCGAGGTGGCGGCCCGGTTCGCGACCGAACCGGGCACGGGCAGGACGGCCCTGTACTTCAAGCTGAGCAACACCTCGGCCGGGCCGGTGACCTTCACCATCCGCTCGAACGCCTACCGCACCGACGGCCCGTGGACGTACACCGTGCCGGCGAACTCCACCCGCGAGGACTTCTTCAACGCGGTGGCCTACACCAACGGCTGGTACGACTTCACGGTCCTCGCCGACATCGACGGGACCTGGTCGCGCCGGTACACCGGCCACATCGAGAGCGGGGCGCCGAGCATCAGCGGATGAGTCCGGGGCGGCCTCAGCGGCCCGCGAGCGCGGCGCGGTGGATCGTGGCGTCGAGCAGGTCCACCGCGTCGGCCGCCGTACGGCCGGGGGCCCGGTTCCACGGCCCGATCAGTTCGTGCCAGCCGCGCGAGCGCAGCTCGGTCATGATCCAGGCGGCCGCCTCGTTCATCGTCGTCGCCCCGCCGTAGCCGAGGCGGTGGGCGGCGAGCAGGGCGCCGCAGACGCACCGGGCGCCCCGGGCGTCGCGCAGCTTGTAGGGGGCGTTCTGCCAGCCCCACTCCGTCAGCACCAGGCGCGCGTAGCCGAGGTGGACCGAGGGGCGCAGCTCGGGCTGCCCGATGCGGCGCCAGGTGTGCAGCCGGTCGGGCAGGACCGCGCCGAGCCGGCCGGGGAGGCGGCGCTCGACCGGCAGGGGCGGGGGGAGGGCGTCGAGCGCGTCGGCGACGAGACGGTCGACGGGGACGGTGAGGAGCCGTCTCCATCTTTCCGCGTCGGGGGCGGCGCCGGGCGCGGCCGGGACGACGGGCGTCGGGCCCGGATCCGGGGCCGGGGTGGTCCCGGGTTCCGGTACGGCCGTGGGTGCGGAGGTCCAGTCGGTGACGATGCGCTGCCAGGTCGCACTCTCGTAGAGCGCGGCGGCCTCGCGGTCGAGCGCGTCGGGGCTGATCAGAGGTGTGGAGGGCGACATCCGGGCGGCTCCTCGGTCGGGGTCGCCCCCATCTTTCACGAAGAATGTCTGGTTTGCGACTTTTACCCCCGCCTGCCCGCACTCCCCATCGGGCTTTACGGCATGATTCCCCATTAACAGAATTACTTCGCATATTCGGACATTGGGCACCTGGTGACGCGACTCACTTTTCCCGGCGCGGTTCGCCCGCCGGTGTCTGCCAGGGCCGTGCCTCACAAGGGAGTTCCGCGCCGCCGAGTTCCGGTCGATCTTGAATTCAGGGAATTCAGTGATCCTTTACGGAGGTCGTCGCTCCGGTCCTCTTGTTATCCGTCGCATTACTGGCCTACGGTCACCTCCATTCGAGCGGATCGCCGAATCCTGCCACTGCTCGAAATACCTTCCTTTTCACCCGACGGCAGGAGCGGGGGACCCACGAATACGCCGGCCCGGAATCCGGGACGGCTCGGGGTGCAGCCGCGTGCGCGCGGCCGGACATCTCCCGTCCGAACCCGACAGCTCACCCCGCAGGCGCCGGAGAGGACACCGTCATGCCTGCAGTCCGTAAGCACCGCCGCCCCCGACACAACGCCGTCTCCCGTGGATGGGCGCTGGTCGGCACGGGTGGGGCCGCCATCGCCCTGCCCCTGATCGCCCCCGCCGCAGCTGGTGCCGCGCCCGTGTCGGCGGCACCCGAGATCGCCGTCCGCGCCGTCGCGGCCCCCGCTGCCCCGGCCGCCCTCGCGGCACCGGCCAAGGCTCCGGCCGCCACCGCCGCCGCACGCTCCTACACGGTCGTCAGCGGCGACTCGCTTTCCCTGATCGCCAAGAAGAAGGGAATTCAGGGCGGCTGGAAGGACCTTTACCGGGCCAACAGGAGCACGGTGGGTGACAATCCGTCACTTATTCATCCCGGGCTTGAACTGACGATTCGTCGGGATTCCGCGAAGGCCGCCCCCACGAAGGCCGTCCCGACGCAGGCGAAGAAGTCGTCCGCCACCACCGACCGGGCGAGTCGCTCCGAGCGCCGGACCGCCCCCGTCACCGCCGCCGTGGCCACCGGCACCGGTGCCTCCGCCGCCCAGGCCGTGCCCGTCGCCGCCCCGGCCGCCGTCCAGGCGGCCCCGGTCGCGGCCACCCAGTACGCCGACAACCTCGACGGCTGGATCCGGGAGTCGCTGGACATCATGGCCCAGCACGGCATCCCCGGCTCGTACGACGGCATCCTCCGCAATGTGATGCGCGAGTCCTCGGGCAACCCCCAGGCCATCAACCTCTGGGACTCCAACGCCTCGGCCGGGACGCCCTCCAAGGGCCTGCTCCAGGTCATCGAGCCGACCTTCCAGGCTTACCACGTGCCCGGCACGGCCATGGACCTGTTCGACCCGGTCGCCAACATCACCGCCGCCTGCAACTACGCGGCCGACCGCTACGGCTCCATCGACAACGTCAACGGGGCCTACTGATCCCGGAAGTGCCCGGTGAACCAGGAGGTGGCGAGCTCCGCCACCTCCTCCAGGGCGCCCGGCTCCTCGAACAGATGGGTGGCGCCCTCCACGACCTCGAGCCGGCTCTCGCAGCGCAGCAGCGACCGGGCCCGCCGGTTGAGGTCGAGGACCGGCAGGTCCCTGCCTCCCACCACGAGCAGGGTCGGGGCTCGGACCCGCCCCAGGTGCTCGGCGGCGAGGTCCGGCCGGCCGCCGCGCGAGACGACGGCGGCCACCGGCGAGGCCGGATCGCCCGCCGCCCACAGCGCGGCGGCCGCTCCCGTACTGGCCCCGAAGTACCCGAGCGGCAGGCCTTCGCTCGCGGGCTCCCCGGCCAGCCATTCCGTGGCCCCGGCCAGCCGCCCGGCGAGCAGCGGGGTGTCGAAGACATGCGCGCGGTCGACCGCCTCGGTCTCGGTGAGCAGGTCGAACAGCAGCGTGCCGAGGCCCGCCCGGTTGAGTGCGGCGGCGACGGCCCGGTTGCGCGGACTGTGGCGGCCGCTGCCGCTGCCGTGGGCGAACAGGACGATGCCGGTCGCGCCTTCGGGCACGGCGAGCCGTCCCGGAAGGGTGACCCCGGCGAGGGGAACGCGTACGTCGGTGTCCTGGACGACCGGGTCGTGCGCGGCACGGCTCCGGTCGAGGCAGGCGACCACCTCGGCGTCCGGGGTCTGGGAGAAGTCCCGGTAGAACTGACCGATCGCGTAGAACGGTTCCGGCGTGCGGACGCTGACCGTCTCGTCGGCCTCGCCGCCGAGCCGGGCCGTCCAGCCGTGCGGTGCGACCGGGACCGCGAGCACGATCCGGGCGGCGCCCCTGGCCCGTACCACCCGGCAGGCCGCGAGGGCGGTGGCGCCGGTGGCGAGCCCGTCGTCGACGATCAGGACCGTCCGCCCTTCGAGGGGCACGGCCGGTCGGCTGCCCCGGTAGCGGCGGCCCCGCTCCTCCAGTTCGCGGTGCTCGCGCTCCTCGACGGCGGCGAGTTCCCGCTCGTCGACCCCGGTGTCCCGGAGCACCCGCTCGTTGAGCACCCGTACGCCGCCCTCGCCGAGCGCGCCCATCGCCAGTTCCGGCTGACGGGGCACGCCCAGCTTGCGTACGAGGCAGATGTCCAGCGGTGCGCCGAGGGCGTCGGCGACCTCGGCGGCCACCGGCACTCCCCCGCGCGGGAGACCGAGCACCACGACGTCATGGCCCTTGAACCGGTCGAGGCGGGCGGCGAGCCGGCGCCCCGCGTCCGTGCGATCACTGAAGAACATCGTCGGCCGCCCTTCCGTCACGCGGCTCCGGGCGCGGGGCGGGACGGTGTGTCCGTCCCCCGCCCGTGACTCCAGGGTAGACGCGCGCCCGGCGGGATCACCCGCGCACGACGGCGACCGGGCACTCCGCGTGGTGCAGCAGGGCCTGGCTGACCGAGCCGAGCAGCAGCCCCGCGAAACCGCCGCGCCCCCGGGCGCCCGCCACCACGAGCTGGGCCCCGGCGCTCTCCGCGAGCAGGACCGGCCGGGTCCTGCCCCGTACGAGGCGCCGCTCGACCGGGACACCGGGCCGGCGGGCCTCCGCCACCGCGAGCGCTCCGTCGAGGACGCGTCCTTCCTCGCCCCGGATCTCCTCCGTGCCGTGGAAGAGCGGGGTGGGGTCGGCCGGCCCGGTCGACGGGGCCCAGGCGTGCACCGCGAGCAGCTCCGCGCCCCGGGCCGCCGCCTCGGCGAAGGCGAACTCGACGGCCGCGTCGGAGCCGGCGGAGCCGTCGACGGCGAGCAGGACGGGCCCGCTCGGCCGCTCGCGGCCCCGGACCACCAGCACGGGGCAGGCGGCGTGGGCCGCGAGGTGGACCGCGACCGAGCCGACGAGGAGGCCCGTGAACGCGCCCGCGCCCCGGCTGCCGACCACCACCAGCGCGGCCGAGCGGGAGCGGGTGGCCAGCACGGTGAGGGGTTCCCCCTCGATGATCTCCCCCGTGACGTCGACGTCCGGCGCGCAGGCGCGGGCGCGGGCGACGGCCGTGTCGACGACGTCCTGGGCCTGCTGCCGGAGCCCGCCGCCGGGCGGACCGTACGCCGAGGGGCCGAGCGGCACGTGCAGCAGGGGCCATACGAAGGCGTGGACGACGCTGAGGCGCGCGCCGTGCGACCGGGCCTCCTGGGCGGCGGTCTCCACCGCGCGCAGCGCGGACTCGGAGCCGTCGACGCCGACGAGCACCTGCCCACGTGCTCCGTCCCGGCCGTTCCCGCCCGGCCCGTGCGGGTCCTGTTCCTGCCCCGCGTGCCCGTGCCTGTCGTCGCCGTGACCGGTCCGCTCCGTCATCGGTCTCCCGCCCTTCCGTTCCTCCGGCCGGTGCGCTCGCGCACCCTAATCCTTCGGGTGCCCGGCGGCCGGACCGTCACCCGGGACTTCGGTCCCGGATGACGGCGCGGAAGGTCCCGTCAGGCGGCGAGGAAAGCCTCGATGGCGTCGGCCAGCGCCTCGGGGGTCTCCTCGGGGGCGTAGTGGCCGGCGTCCTTGAGGACTTCGAGGCGTGCGTTGGGGTACCAGCGCAGCCAGGTCGACTCCATCGCCTCGCTGCCGAGGGCGGGGTCGTGGGCGCCGACGACGAGCAGCACCGGGGTGGGGTTGTCGCGGACCCGCTCGTGGAAGTCGGTGCGGGACCAGGAGTCGAGGTAGCTGCGGAACGCGGTGGCGGAGGAGCGGCCGACGGAGCGCTCCACGAGGGCGTTCAGCCAGGCCTCGTCGTAGCGGCCGCCGGTGGTGTTGTCGATGATGGCCCGCCGGTTGGCGGGTTCCTCGGCGGCGCCCGCGAAGAGTTCCCAGGTCTCCCCGTCGAGGGGGAAGCCCGCCGCGGAGACGGGCGAGATGCCGATGATCGAGCGGACGCGGTCGGGGGCGTCGAGCAGCATCAGCTGGGCCGCCTTGCCGCCCATCGAGTGACCGATCACGGAGAAGGTGTCCCAGCCGAGGTCGTCGGCGACCGCCAGCGTGTCGGCCGCGACCTCCTCCATCGTGTAGGCGCCGCTGCGGTCGAGGGCCTCGCCGTAGCCGCGGCAGTCGACGAAGGCGTACGAGCCGGCGGTGCCGTCCAGGTGGGCCCGCAGCGGGGCGAAACTGGTCCGGTCGCCGAACCAGTTGTGCAGGACGAGCGCCCGTGCGGGCCCCTCGCCGTGTACGTCGTACGGAAGAACCCGGCCCGTCATCGTGCCCCCTGCTCGCGAGGTGGTTCCGGCGCCGCTCCTCCGGCGGCGGCCGACCACCGAGTGTGACGGGACGGACGCGTGCGGTCAACCGCGCCGGGGGGCGGGCGGGCGGCACCGGGCGCATCCTGGCTGTGTGACCTCGCACGGCACGTCCGGCCCCGGCCCGGCGGGCGGCACCGGGCGTCCGTCCGGGAACAGCGCTGCCGACGGGCCGGCTTCCGGCGCCCTGACCTGGGCCCTCGCGGAGACGGCGCTGCGGACCGTCGAGGAGGTCGGCGGATACGCGGGCGGGGTCTATCTGCGTTCGGGAACACCGGGGCTGCTGCGGCTCGGCGTGCTGGTGGGTCTGCCGGGGCCTGTGTTCCGCCCGTGGTGGCGGATGCACGAGAACCGGCCGTTCCCGGTGGCCGAGGTGCATCGCTCGGGCCAGGCGGTCCACCTCGCCGACGTCGAGGAGGCCATGCGCCGCTTCCCCCAGCTGGTGGCGAGTCTGCCGTTCCCCTTCGCCTCGCTGTACGCGCCGGTCGTCGCGGGCCGTGAGCGCTTCGGGGTGCTGGTGGCGCTGCGGGCGCCGACCCCGGGGGTGCCGGTCGACGCGCGGGACCGCAACCGGATGACGCGCGAGGCGCTCCGGCTCGGCGGGGCCCTGGCCGACCTGTCCCTTCGTGGGACGCCGGTCGAGTGGCCGGGCGACCCGGTGTGCGTGCAGCTGTCCACGGCGGGCGCGCCCCCGGTCCGGTTCGGTTCCTTCGACTGGGACGTGGACACGGGCACGGTGACGATGGACGCCGGGCTCCTGGACATCCTCGGCGCGGAGGTGACCTCGCCCTGTTCGATCGAGGTGCTGACGTCCCTGCTGGAGCCGGAGGACGGTTACGCGCTGTGGGCGGCGGCCCGGCAGGCGACCGATCCGGGCGGGCGGCCGGTGGTACGCCGGATACGGCTGAAGGGGCCGGACGGGGGCCTGCACCTGCTGGAGGTCTCCACGAGGGCGCGCAGGAGCCCGGCGGGGACGGAGGCCGGAGAGCGCCCCGAGGCTTTCGGACGGCCCGACACGTTCGGCAGATACGGCGCGCCGCCCGGGATCGGCACCTCCGGCGGCTTCGCCGTGTGCCCCACCGGGGTGCGGCTGACCTGCACCCTCGTCGACCTCGGCACCGGTCTGGTCGGCTCCGACGCCACCGACCGGCTCCCCCGGGCGATCCTGGCGATCGACCGGCTCGGCCGGGTCACCTATGTCAACGAGCGCACCGAGCGGCTGCTCGGCCGTCCGCGCGGAGCCCTCGCGGGGCGGCCGCTGTGGGAGGCGCTGCCCTGGTTCGGTCTCCCGTTCCACGAGGAACAGCTGCGCGCCGCGCTCCTCTCCGGTGAACCGGTGCGCTTCCTGGCCCGCCCCGAGCAGGGCCGGTGGCTGTCGGTGTCGCTGCATCCGGGGCGGGACGGGGTGACGATGGTGCTGGTCCCCGAGGACGGCCCGACGGCGCGCCCGCGGGGGCCCGGCGCACCGGCGCGGCCGGAGAAAGGGCCCGACGCCTCGGACGGTCGGATCACCTCGCTGTACCGGCCGGTGGCCCTGGCCATCGCGCTCTCCGAGGCGGTGACGGCGCGCCAGGTGTCCTCGGTGGTGACGGAGGAGCTGCTGCCGGCGTTCGGCGGGCGGCAGCTGGCCATCTATCTGCTCAGCGACCGGCGGCTGTACCTGGCCTGGGAGACGGGATTCCCGCCGGGATTCCTGGAACCCTTCGACGGGGTGGCCCTTGACTCCCGGGTGCCGGGGGTGGAGACCCTGACGACGGGCCGGGCGCTGTTCTTCGAGTCGATGGAGCAGTTGGGGCGGGCGTATCCGGACCTCCCGCTGGACGCGCACTCGGGGGCCCGGGCGTTCCTGCCGCTGATCGCCTCGGGCCGGCCGGTGGGTTCCTGCATCCTGGGCTTCGACCGGCCGCGCGGGTTCAGCGCGGAGGAGCGGACCGTGCTGACGGCGCTCGCGGGACTCATCGCGCAGGCGCTCGAACGGGCGCAGCGGTACGAGACGGAGTCGGCGGTGGCGCGGGGCCTCCAGGACGCGCTGCTGCCGCACCGGCTGCCGGTGTGCGAGGGCGTGGACACGGTGGGCCGATATCTGCCGGGGACGGTGGGCATGGACGTCGGCGGGGACTGGTACGACGTGATCGAGACCGGGCCGGGTCAGCTCGCGCTGGTGATCGGCGACGTGCAGGGGCACGGGGTGGCGGCGGCGGCCACGATGGGTCAGCTGCGCAGCGCCGTACGGGCCTTCGCGCTGGCCGGCAATCGGCCGCAGGACGTGATGCGGGGCACGAACCGGCTGCTCATCGACCTGGATCCGGGGCAGTTCGCCAGTTGTTGCTACGTGCTGCTCGACCCGGAGTCGGGGGACCTGCGGGCGGTGCGGGCCGGGCATCCGCCGCCGTTGCTGATGCGGCCCGACGGGACGACGGAACGGGTGGAGCTGGCGGGCGGGATGGTGCTCGGGATCGACGTCCGTGCCTCGTATCCGGTGACGCGGCTGCGGCTCGCGCCCGGTGCGGTGCTCGCGCTGTTCACGGACGGTCTGGTCGAGCAGCCGGGCCAGGACATCGACGACGGGATCGAGGCCCTGCGGCAGGCGCTCGCCGCGACCGCCTCGCTGCCGCTCGCGGAGGCCGCCGACCGGGTGACCCGGGAGGCCCGGCAGGCGACGGCCCGTCCGGACGACATCGCCCTGCTGCTCGCGGCGCGCTGGCCGTAGGCCGTGTCGGAAGATACCGCCGGCTCCTCGGAGGCCCGTGCGGCGGGTCACCCGGTCGGACCTGTGGCGCTGGTCGGCCGCCGTGGGCACGGCGAGGCTGGGGGTGCCGCGCCGATCAGGCCGGCCGAGCCAGGGCGTGAGCCCGAGGAGGACACGTGCAGCAGGACAAGCAGCCCGAGTACGGCCCGGTGGTCTTCCGTGACCGCACGGCCGGGTACGCCTTTCTGACCCGGTCCACCGCGACCAGCGAGCGGACCATCGACTGGGACGACGGCGAGACGTACCCGGTGATCGACGTCGAGATCTCCTCCGAGAGCCACCCGTTCTACACGGGCAAGGCGCGGACGGTGGACTCGGAGGGCCGGATCGCGAAGTTCGAGCGTCGGTACGGCGAGGGCGAGGGCGCAGCCGGATCGAGCTGAAGAGCCCGGTGAAACTGGCCGGAGGATGGCCAGTTCGCCTTCCAGGATGAGGTCACGAAGACGGCGGGGCGTTCGTGCTCCGCCGGGGACTCCCTGGAGGGAAAGAACTGTGATCGTGGTGACCGGAGCGACCGGAAACGTCGGACGACCGCTGGTGGAGCTGCTGGCCTCGGCCGGTGAGAAGGTCACGGCCGTGAGCCGTCGGCCGGCCGAGGGGCTGCCCGCCGGGGTGGCGCACCGGCGGGGTGATCTGGCCGACGTGGACGGCCTTGAGGGTGTGTTCGAAGGGGCGGAGGCGGTGTACCTGCTGGTCGCCGGTCTGGGGGACGAACTGCGGCCGCGCGCGATCGTGGCGGCGGCGGTGGCCGCCGGGGTGCGGCGGATCGTGCTCCAGTCCTCGCAGCTGGTGGGTACCCGCGTGGACTCCGCGTCGCACGCGATTCTCCGTGCGTTCGAGGAGGCGGTACGGGAGTCGGGGCTCGACTGGACGGTGCTGCGCCCCGGGGGTTTCGCGTCCAACGCGTTCTTCTGGGCGGATCAGGTCCGTTCGGGCCGTGCGGTGGCGGCGCCGTTCGCCGATGTGCCGCTGCCGTTGGTGGATCCGGCGGACATCGCGGGGGTCGCGGCGGAGGCGCTGCGCGGTCCGGGGCACGAGGGTCGCACCTATGTGCTGACCGGCCCGGTGGCGGTGTCGCCGCGCGAGCAGGTGCGGGCGCTCGCGGGTGCGCTCGGCGAGCCGGTGGAGTTCGTACCGCTGAGCGCGGCCGAGGCCAGGTCCCGGCTGACGCGGTTCCTGCCGGCGGAGGCCGTCGACGGGATGCTGTCGGTGATGGGCGAGCCCAGCGCGGAGGAGCAGCGGGTGAGCCCGGACGTGGAGCGGGTGCTCGGGCGAGGTCCGAGCCCGTTCTCGGCGTGGGCGGAGCGGAACGCGCCCGCCTTCGCCTGAGGGACCGGCCCCGGACACGGCGGAGGCGGGGACGCGCGTCGCACGGACGGCGTCCCCGCCCCGGCCGGGTGGGTCGAGGGAGGGCTCGCGTGGCGCCCCCCGCTCAGCTCGGGAAGGCGATCAGGCCTTCACGATGCCGGAGTCGGCGACCTTGATGCTCTTCTTGGTGGCGCCGGAGGCGGAGCCGAGGCCCTCGATCTTCGTGACCAGGTCCTGGCCCTCGACGACCTCGCCGAAGACGACGTGCTTGCCGTCGAGCCAGCTGGTGACGACCGTGGTGATGAAGAACTGCGAGCCGTTGCTGTTCGGGCCGGCGTTGGCCATCGAGAGCAGGAACGGGCGGTCGTGCTTCAGCTTGAAGTTCTCGTCCGCGAACTTCTCGCCGTAGATGCTCTTGCCACCGGTGCCGTTGCCCCGGGTGAAGTCGCCGCCCTGCAGCATGAACTGCGGGATGACGCGGTGGAACGGGGAACCGGCGTAGCCGAAGCCGTGCTCGCCGGTGGCGAGCTCACGGAAGTTACGGGCCGTCTCGGGGACGACGTCGTCGAACAGCTTGAAGGTGATGCGGCCCGCGGGCTCGTCGTTGATGGTGATGTCGAAGTAAACGTTCTCGCTCATGGGGACATCCTGTCATTACTCGCGCACGGCGCGCGCACGGGCCGCCTCCGCCCGTGTGACGGCGCGCCGGTGCCCCGCGGCCCGTCGGGGGCGCGGGGCACCGGTGGCGGCACGGTCGCCGGGTGTCAGAGCAGTCCGCCGGGCTCCGGGGCCTGGAGGGCGCCCTCGGCGCCTTCGACGGTCTGGTGGAGCACGGGCCCCACGCCGTCCTCCTGGAGGAGGCCGGTGGCACTGCCCAGGGGGCTCTCGGCGGCGTTCGCCTGCGGCGGCGGGGTGATGAGGGCGGTGACGACGCCTGCGGCGAGGGAGGCGATGGCGAGCATGCTGCGCTTCTTCATGACCGGGTCAACTGCTGAGCGGCCGAGGAGTTACGGCCGTCTCCGGATCCAGACGAGGATCACCAGCGAGGCCACCGCCGCGAGGGCGCACCAGGTGGAGAGGAACGCCGTGCGCCAGAGCAGGGCGCAGACGCCCGCCCCGACCCCGGTGACCAGCCCGAGGAGCCTCAGGAGCCGGTCGCGGGCGAGGAGCAGGGCGCCGACGGTGGCGAAGAGGTAGGCGGCGAGGAGGAGGGGCGCGTACGGGACGCCCACGGCGTATCCGACGGTGTGGGGGCGGATCTCGGCCTCGACCGTGCGGGTGGCGAGGGCGTACGCGAGGAAGCCGGCGGTCACGGTTCCGGCGGCGAGCGGGAGGAGCAGGCGCGGCCGGTCGGGGGGCCGGGCGGCGCTCAGGACGCCGAGGGGGACCCACAGGGGCAGCAGCGGGAGGGCGATCACGGCCCACGCCAGGGTGGCGGGTCCGGACCCGCCGCCGGCGTGCCGGACGGCGGCCTCGACGACCTGGTGGGCGCCGAGGAGCAGCGGCAGCGCGGCCAGCGGGGCGTCTCCCGGGCGCCGTACGGAGGCGAGGGCGGCCACGCCGACGGCGCCGATCCCGAGGCCCGCCCAGAGGTCGGCCGTCGCACTCCAGCACATAGCGCCCTTTTACCCCATACCGGTGGGAACCGTACGGTTGTGGTGGATGTCTCTTCCAGTGACATCACTGTCCCCGAGCAGGAGAAACGGGGGACGTCATGCGACACCGTCACACCCTCGCGGCCGCGGGCATCCTGTTGACCGCCGGGATCGGCGCGATGATCCCGGCGGGCGCCACCACCACCCCGGCCCGGAGCACATCGGTCCGGGCCACCGCCCTGGTCGTCGACGCCCGATGGGGCGGCCACGCGACCTTCGACCGGCTCGTGATCGACGTGCGGGGCGCCCTGCCCCCGGTCACCGTCCGCCCGGTCGACGTGCTGCGCCACGACGGCTCGGGACAGAAGGTCCCGCTGGCGGGGAAGTACTTCCTGGAGATCAGGCTCTCCCCCGCGGCCGCCCACGACGCCGCCGGGCATTCCGTCCACCAGGGCCCCCGGCTGCTGAAGATCCACCTTCCCGCGCTCAAGGGGGTCGCCCTGACCGGCGACTTCGAGGGCGTGGTCACCATCGGAGCCGCCTTCGACACCAAGCCCGCCTACAAGACCTTCCGGCTGCACTCGCCGGAGCGGTTCGTGGTCGACATCGCCCACCCGGTGGGCTGCCGGGCCTGAGGGCTCCGGGCCCGGGGACCGCCCGTACCGAGAGGCGGCCCCCGGGCCCGTGCTCCCGGCGCTCAGTCCCTCTCGGGACAGCCTTCCAGGTACACCGGAGTACCGGTCCTGCGGGCGCGGTCGATGCCCGCGAGCCGGGCGAACTCCCGCGGCTCCATCTCCCGCTCCCACTCGTCGAGGGTGCGCAGGCTGTACTCGCTGTGCTCCTCCGGGTCGAGCACGACACCGGCGATCTGCTCGTCCGTCAGCTCACCGCCGTCGAAGACGAAACCGATGTGGTTGGCCGGCCACTCCTCGCCCCGGTCGACGACGAAGTGGGTGCCGAGGAGGCGGGGTTCGCCGGTGAAGGTGATCCCGGTCTCCTCGTGGCACTCGCGTACGGCCGTCTCCCAGGGGGTCTCCCCCGGGTCCATGTTGCCGCCGGGCCACTGCCACATCTCGGTGCGGTAGCTGGCGCGCAGCTGGAACGGGCGGCCTCCGGTGTCGGTGAAGTAGAGGCAGGCGTACGCCGTCGCTCTCGGCAGGGTCGCGACGTACTCGACGGGCGGCAGCCAGATGTTCGCCATGGGCGGTTCTCTTTCGACGGGCCGATGGGATCACCCCCCATCCAAGCGGTCCCGGGCCCGCCGCCCGTTCGCTCGCGGGTGGATCACCGGATCGTGTGATCACCACCGGGCCCCGGTGCCGCTCGCGCCGGCCGGAAGGTCAGGCGGTGGAGACCAGCCCCGTCTCGTACGCGATGATCACCAGCTGCACCCGGTCGCGGGCCTCCAGTTTGGCGAGGAGGCGGGTGACATAGGTCTTCGCGGTGGCGACGCTGATGTGGAGAGCGGCGGCGACCTCGGTGTTGGAGAGACCCCGTCCGACCAGGGTGAGGACCTCGCGCTCACGGCCGGTGATGCCCTCGGTGCCGCGGCGCGGCGCGGCCGGGGCCGTCCGGGGGCGGCCGGTGAACTCCTTGATGAGACGGCCGGTCACGCTCGGCGCGATCAGCGCGTCCCCGGAGGCGACGACGCGGACGGCGGCGAGGATGTCGTCCAGCGCCATGTCCTTGACGAGGAACCCCGACGCGCCCGCGTGCAGCGCCCCGTACACGTGGTCGTCGTCGTCGAAGGTGGTGAGGACGACCACACGGGCGCCGGTGGGGCCCGCGGTGATGCGGCGGGTCGCCTCGATGCCGTCCGTGCCGGGCATCCGCAGGTCCATGACCACGACATCGGCGCCGGTCTCCTCGGTGAGGCGGACGGCCTCGGCCCCGTCCGCCGCCTCGCCGACGACGAGGAGGTCCGGAATGTCGGTGATGACCATGCGGAGCGCGGTCCGCACCAGGGGCTGGTCATCGGCGAGGACGACCCGGACGGGCCGGTCGGTGGTGGTCTCGCTCATCGGGTGGTGGCTCCTGTGGGGAGGGGAAGGCCGGCGGTGACGCGGTAGCCGCCGCCGGGGCGGGGACCCGCGTCGAACTCTCCGTGCAGCAGGGTGACGCGTTCCCGCATGCCGACGAGGCCGTAGCCGACCCCGCCGCCCCGGGCACGGGCGCCTCCTGGGGTGGCGGCGTGTGCCGGGCCCGGGTCCTCGACACAGATGATGAGGAAGCCGGGGTCGCTCCGGTCGACGGTGACCGTGCAGCAGTCGGCGCCCGAGTGCCGTACGACGTTGGTGACGGACTCCTGGACGACGCGGAAGGCGGACAGGTCGATGTCCTGCGGCAGCGGCCGGGGTTCCCCGATCCGGCTGACGAGGACGCGGACGCCGGCGGAGGCGGTCGCCTCGGCGAGCCGGTCGAGCGCGGCAAGGCCCGGCATCTCGGGCAGTCCATCACCGGCGGGACGCGGTCCGGGGTCGCCCGGCTCCTCGGTGCGCAGCGCGCCGAGCATCCTGCGCAGTCCGGCGAGCGTCTCGCGGCTCGCCGTCTCGATCTCGGTGAGGGCCTGCCGGGCCTGGGCTGGCTGGGTCTCGATGACCCGCCGGGCGGCACCGGCCTGGAGGGCCACTATGCCGATGCTGTGGGCGACCGTGTCGTGCATCTCGCGGGCGATCCGGAGCCGTTCGGAGGTGACGGCCCGTGCGGCGTCCTGGGCGCGGGTCCGTTCCGCGTAGGCCCGGCTCTGGCCCTCCGAACGGCCGAGCAGCCAGGCGACGACGGCGGTGAGGGCGACGGCGAGGCCGTCGGTGGTGCCGACGGTCCAGCCGGAGAGCAGCCGGACCACGAGGTATCCGGCGACGAGGCCGAGGGCGAGGAGGAGCGCCTGCCCGGCCTCACGGGGCGGTCGGGCGGCGGCGATGGTGTAGAGCGCGACGTCCACGGCGAGGTACTGCGCGAACGGGATGGCGACGACGCCGAGCGGGGTACTGCAGACCACCGCGGCCACGAGCAGGTACCGGAGGGACGCGGTCGGACGACGGGTCAGGAGTGCGCAGCCGCGCAGCGCGAGGCCGGTGGCGAGGAGCAGCACGGTGACGCCGTCCCAGCGCGGGATGATCACGCCCGCCATGACGTCGGCCGACGCCTGGCCGGGCAGCCGGATGCGGAGGAGGAGGGTGAAGACCATTCCCGCGAACCAGGCGACCGCGGCCCACCCACCGGGGGTGACCCTTCTGAGGAGCGGGGCTGACGAGGTGGCGGACATGCGGTGATCGTAGGGGGCGGGGCCCGGGACGGTCATCGGACCGTGGGTGTACGACCCCGGGTGACAGGGCGGGCGCCGATTGTCGGCGCTGGTCCGATGCCGGGGACGGGGGCCGGTCGGCATGGTGGTGGGCATGATCGAAGTCAGGGAACTCACCAAGAAGTACGGCGCCGCGACCGCCGTGGACGCGCTCGACTTCACCGTCCGGCCGGGGCTCGTGACCGGTTTCCTCGGGCCGAACGGTTCTGGCAAGAGCACCACCCTCCGGCTGGTCCTCGGGCTGCACGCGCCGACCCGGGGCTCGGTGACGGTCGACGGACGGCCGTTCGCGGACCGGCCGCGGGGGCTGCGGCACGTCGGCGCGCTCCTCGACGCCGGGGACATGCACGGCGGGCGGACCGCACGGGCCCATCTGGCGGTGCTGGCGCGGAGCAACCGCATCCCGCTCGCCCGGGTGGACGCGGTCCTGGAGGAGGTCGGCCTCTCCGGGGTCGCCCGGCGCCGGATCGGCGGCTACTCGCTCGGGATGCGGCAGCGGCTCGGGATCGCGGGGGCGCTGCTCGGCGATCCGCCGGTGCTGCTGTTCGACGAGCCGCTCAACGGCCTCGACCCGGAGGGCGTGAAGTGGGTGCGGGGGCTGTTCCGGCGGCTGGCCTCGGAGGGCCGGACGGTCTTCGTCTCCAGCCATCTGATGACCGAGATGGAGCACACGGCGGACGAGCTGGTCGTCATCGGCCGGGGCGCCCTGATCGCGGCCGAAGGCCTGTCGGAGTTCGCCGCGCGCGGCGCGCGGCCCTGCGTGACGGTGGGCGGCCCCGACCTCTCGGCGCTGACGCCGTCGCTGCTCGCGGAGGGGGCGCACGTGGTGACGGAGCACGGCCGGCTGACGGTGACGGGGTTCTCCGCCGCCCGGATCGGTGAACTCGCCCTGGCGCACCGGGTGGCGCTCGACGAGCTGACCTCGCGCACCGCCTCCCTGGAGGAGGCGTTCATGGAACTGACCGCCGACCGTGTCGAATACCTGGCGGGAGACGCCCGATGACCGAAATCGCCGTTGCCACCGCGGAGCCCCGTACCGTCGGCTCCCGTGTCGAGGAGCCCGCCGCCCGGTTCCGGGACCTGCTCGCGTCGGAGTGGCTGAAGCTGTGGTCGCTGCGGTCCACCGGCTGCTCGCTGCTGCTGAGCGCGCTGGCCGTGATCGCCTTCAACGTCGGCACCGCGTGGGACCACTACCGGTACTGGTGGCAGTACGGTCCCCAGGGCCGTGCGGACTTCGTGGCGAACGAGATGGCCCTGGGCGACGCGTTCACCGGGAACGCCTCGACCGTCCTGATCCTGTGCGCCGCCGCCATGGGAGCGGTGGCGGTGGTGGGCGAGTACGGGAGCGGTCTGATCCGTACGAGCTTCGCGGCGGTGCCCGCGCGGAGCGCGCTGATGTCGGCGAAGGTGCTGGTCGTCGCGGTGGTGCAGACCGGGTTCGGGGCGGTGGTCGCGGGCGTTTCGTTCTGGCTGTCGCAGGCCGTCCTTTCGGTGCGGGACGCGGGGCTGCCGATCACGCATCCGGGGGCGCTCCGGCTCGTGGTGGCGTCGGCGCTGCTCGCGCCGGTGTGCGCGGTGACGGGGATGGCGCTCGGTGCGCTGCTGCGGCGCAGCGCGGTCTCCGTCGTGGGGTCGGTGCTGCTGCTGTTGTTCGTGCCGATGGTGCTGAGCGAGCGGCGTCACGCGACCGCGGTGCTCGCGCACACGACACCGCTGAAGGCCTGGCAGCGGCTCGCGGCGCCGGGGGCGTTCGAGCAGCCGTATCCGTGGACGGCGGGGGGCGCGTGGCTGGTGTTCGCGCTGTGGGCGGTGGGCGCGGCGGTGGTGACGGTGCTGGCGGTGCGCCGCCGGGACCAGTGAGCTCCGCTACTCGGCGGACGGACGGCCGCGGAGCCGTCGCGCGATGAGGAGTTCGTGGACGAGGCGCCCGGCGAGGGCGCCTCCGTACACGACGAAGCCGACGCCGACGAGCCAGGACTGGAGGACGAGGACGGTGCCGAACTGGCCGTACGTCACCGCGTTCGAGGCGATCAGGGGCGAGAAGACGAGCTGGGAGAAGATCCGCAGCCCCAGCAGCCCGAGCGCGGTGAGGGCGGCTCCGGGGGCGAGGGCGCGCCAGCGGATGCGGCCGCAGAGCAGGAAGCGCTGCGACCACCAGAAGAAGACGAAGGTGCCGACGAGGTCGGCGAGGGCGACCAGGGCGGTGACCGCGGCCGGGGACTCGGCGGGTGCCGGGGTGGCGACGAAGAGGAGGAGGCAGGCGACGAGGACGGCGAGCCAGACGACGTGCCGCCACATGGTGTGCCAGCGGGCGGTGGGGAGGTCCCAGGCCCGCTCGTACCCGGTCTGTACGGCGGATCCGAAGGTGACGCCGAAGGCGGCGAGGGCGGCGAGACCGAAGGCGGTGGTGCGTTGCAGGGCCGCTCCCGGCTGGCCGAAGAGCCGCTCGACCTGCTCCTGCGAGACCTCCGAGACGCCGAGGCCCTGGACGAGCCAGCGGGCGAAGCCCTGGCCGCGGGCGAGGTCGGCCGCGGCGACCACGATGAGGAGCGGGACGAGGGTGAGCAGGCTGAGCGCGGCGAAGCCCATGGCGCGGTGCATGAGTTCCATGGCACGGCCGCGGTTCCAGGCGAGCCCGAGGGGCGAGGCGCTGACCTGGGTGTACAGGCGCTGGAACCAGTGGCCGTTGTCGGTGGGGGCACCGTCGCGCGGCGGACCGGGTGTGGAGGGCATGCCTCGTTCGGTACCCGGCCGGGCGGCGGGCCATCTCCCGGTGCGGCCGAACGGGTGCAGGGCGGGGCGGGCGCGCGCCCTCGGATCACGGGCCGGGGGGCCGTCCGCCGGGTGTCAGTGGCCGAGCGGGCGGGCGCCGGGGCCGGGGCGGACGGTGACGTCGCGGGCGGTGAGCGTGGCCCGTTCCTCGCCCTCGCACCGGACGACGACGCGGACGGGGGCGTCGCAGTCGGCGTGCCGGATGTCGAGGACGGGCCCCTCGGGCTCTCCGGCGTGCGTGTCGCCCCACTGTTTGAGGGCGAGGAGTACGGGCCAGAGGTCGATGCCCTTCGGGGTGAGCCGGTACTCGTACCGGGTCCGGGCGCCGGGTTCGCGGTAGGGCTCGGCGCGCAGGACCTCCGCGGTGACGAGCTTGCGGAGCCGGTCGGCGAGGACGGCCTCGGAGAGTCCGAGGTGCCGGCGGAACTCGTCGTAACGGCGTACCCCGTTGAAGGCGTCCCGCAGGATCAGCAGGGTCCACTTCTCGCCCACGAGGTCCAGGGTGCGCCGGACCGGGCAGTTCTCCGTGTCGGTCTCCAGCCACTTCATCGTCACACTCTAGCCACCTGACTCTGCCGTTGACAGTCAGCTCGGGCCACAGCTAGCTTCGCCGTACAGAGCCAGCTGGGAGCCAGCCGGCCACGGCGGGCGGAGAGCGGTCATGGCACGGACGCGTACGGTCGAGTGGGAGGACGCCGGAGCCACCGCGCGCGCCGCCGCGACGATGGCCGGGCTGGACTTCCTGCGGGAGATCGTGGCGGGCCGGCTGCCCGGACCCCCGATCGCCTCACTCCTCGGCTTCAGCCTGGAGGAGGTCGAGGACGGGCGCGCCGTGTTCGTCCTGGAGCCGGGCGAGGAGCACTACAACCCGATCGGGAGCGTGCACGGCGGGGTGTACGCGACCCTGCTGGACTCGGCCACCGGCTGCGCGGTGCACTCCACGCTCCCGCAGGGCATGGCCTACACCTCGCTCGATCTGTCGACCCGCTTCCTGCGGCCGCTCACGACCGCCACGGGCAAGGTCCGCGCGATCGGCACGGTGATCTCACGGGGCCGCAGGACGGCGCTCGCCGAGGCGGGGCTGTACGACGCGGAGGACCGTCTGCTCGGCCACGCGACGAGCACGTGCATGCTCTTCCCGGTCCCGGCGGAGGGATCCGGGGGCACGCGCGCGTAACCCGGGCGCGCGCACGCGTGGGGCGGGCCCCGGGCACGCGTGTGTGGGGCCTGGGCGTGCGGGGCGGCGGTACGCGCCCGGGCGGGCGCACCGGTCAGCGGTGGCCGGGGACCGGCCGGGTGCGGGTGCAGCCGTCCGGGGCGACGTCGGGGACGCCGTTGGCCTGGAGGGCGGCGCTCACCAGGGTGGCGAGCAGGTCGATGTCCGAGCCCATGTCCAGACGGACCGTCACCCACCCGGAACCGGCTCGGAGGCGTACCGCGCTCGACCCGAGGAGCGCGTGGCGCAGCTTCGCGACCATGGCGCGGGTGAGGTGGACGTCGGCCTCGTGCTCACCGTGGAAATGCACGATCTCCTGCGTCGCGGTGCCCAGTCCGAGCGCGGCGCCGCAATGGGCGCGGGCGGGGGTCAGCGAGGGCCAGCTCATCAGACGTTCACTGGCATGCCTGGCCGTGTTCATACGAGGAGCGTGACGGTCGCCGGGGCCGCGCACAAGCGTCCTGCCGGAAGAATCCCGCTCGGGCGTGAATCCCGCCGCGCCCGGGGACGGTGTGACCGTGCGTCACCTTCGCCCGTGGGGCGGAAGTGACGCGGTGTCACTGGGGTGAACGCGCGCGGATCCGGGCCGCGAGCACGGCCACGTCGTCCTCCGCCGCATGTGCCTCCAGTCGCCGCAGGACCTCGTCGACGACCTCGCGGGGACCGGAACCGGCGGGCAGCCGAAGGGTGGCGAGCCGGGCGAGCGACACGTCGATGTCCTCGCCCCGGCGTTCGACGAGGCCGTCGGTGAAGATCAGCAGGGTGGCGCCCGGGGCGAGCGGGCGGGTCGTCGGTTCGTAGCCGCCGACGCCGGTGCCGAGCGGCGGGCCCACCGGGAGGTCGACGAGCTCGGCGGAGCCGTCCGCGCCGAACACGGCCGGCGGCAGGTGCCCGGCGTTCGCGAAGGTCGCCGTGCCACGGGCCGGGTCGACCCGGACGAGCAGACAGGTGGCGGGGCGGCGGGCGTCGTCCTCCGCGACCACCGCGTCGAGGTGGCGCAGCACCCGGTGCGGCGGCAGATCGGTCGCGGCGACCTCACGGAGGGCCGTGCGGTAGGCGTTCATGTCGACGGCGGCGTCCAGGCCGTGCCCCATCACGTCGCCGACGACGAGCAGGCTGCGGCCGAAGTGGAGCCGTACCGTCTCGAACCAGTCCCCGCCCACGAGGGTGCGGTGCCCGGCGGGAAGGTATCCGCCGGCGATCTCCAGGTTCGGGTGCGGCCGGCCGGGCTCGGCGACCAGGGCGCGCTGGAGGTGCAGGGCGGTGTCCTCGGTGGCCGCGAGCCGCCGGGCGTGCCCGAGGTGCCGGGCCGCGAGCCGGGCGGCGTGCCGGAGCAGCGCCATGTCGTCGGCCGTGAAGGGCCCGACGGCGGTACGCGTGACGGTGACGGTACCGAGAGGCCTCTCGTCGTGCACGGCGAGGGGAACGGCGAGGCGGTGGGTACCGGGACCGGTGGGGGCGGGCCCGGAAGGGAAACCGGAGCCGTACGAGGCCGAGCCGTACGGAACGGGTCCGTCCGGTGGCGGGTTCCCCGTGGTCGTCCGCGCCCCGTCCGCCCTCGGCGTCCGGGGTTGTCCGGCCGCCAGATCGACCCTCACCGAGGCGCGCAGGTGCCGGGTGGCGAAGCGCACGAGTTCCCGGCACGTGGTCGTCTCGTCGAGCGTCGTGCCGATCTCGCCGATCGCCTGCTCCATGGCCCGCGCCCTGGTCACGAGCGCCTGGACCCGTTCCGCGTCCCGTTCCGCCACGACACCTCCACCGCCGCGCGGTCACCGGGTGTGGCGCACCCGGTCCCCCCATTGCACCAGCGGGCGGCGCCCCGCGCGCGGCACGGACCTTGCGCGGAGCGGTTGTGCGGCGGTGCGTGATCTGATCAAGTACGACAAAGGCTACTGGTCAGTACGCGATTTCGCTCCCCGGGGGACAGCCCATGACGACCGGATTCTTCAGTTCCGTCGACGACGTCGCCGACAAGCTCGCGACGACCGGCTATCTGGCGTCGCCGGCCGTCGCCACCACGGTGTTCCTCGCGGACCGGCTCGGCAAGCCGCTGCTCGTCGAGGGTCCGGCCGGGGTCGGCAAGACGGAGCTCGCCAAGGCGGTCACCGAGGTGACGGGCGCCCGTCTGGTCCGGCTGCAGTGCTACGAGGGCGTCGACGAGTCCCGCGCGCTGTACGAGTGGAACCACGCCAAGCAGCTGCTGCGGATCACCGCCGGCCGCGGCGAGTCCTGGGACGAGACGCGGACGGACATCTTCGGCGAGGAGTTCCTGCTGCCCCGGCCGCTGCTCACCGCGATCCGCTCGGACGAGCCGACGGTGCTGCTCATCGACGAGACCGACAAGGCCGATGTCGAGGTGGAGGGCCTGCTCCTGGAGGTTCTGAGCGACTTCCAGATCACCGTTCCCGAGCTGGGCACGATCACCGCCACCCGGCGCCCGTTCACCGTGCTGACCTCGAACGCGAGCCGCGAGCTGTCCGAGGCCCTGCGCCGGCGCTGTCTCTTCCTGCACATCGGCTTCCCGGAGGAGGAGCTGGAGCGCCGGATCGTCGGGCTCAAGGTCCCCGGGCTCGACGCCGCGCTCGCCGCCTCCGTGGTGCGGGTCGTGGGGGCCCTGCGGGCGATGGACCTGCGGAAGGTGCCGTCGGTCTCGGAGACGATCGACTGGGCCCGTACGCTGCTCGCCCTCGGCGCGGACCGCCTGGACGAGCGGGTCGTACGGGAGACCCTGGGCGTCCTGCTGAAGCACCAGGAGGACATCGTGAAGGCGGCGGCCAAGCTCGACCTGGACACGGTGTGAACCCGGCGGACCCGCCCACTCCCCCGGCGGACGTGCCCGCGGCCTCCGCCGCCCGTCGGCTCACCGGCTTCGTCGCGGCCCTCCGCGCTCACGGGTTCGGGATCGGGACGGGCGAGACCGTGGACGCCGGACAGGCGCTCGAAGCGGTCGGCTTCACGGACCGGGAACGGGTACGGGAGGCGCTGGCGGCGACACTGCTCCACGGGGAACGTCAGCGTGCGGTGTTCGACCAGGTCTTCGACCTGTACTTCCCGCTCGGGCACACCGGGCCGACGGAGCCGTACGGGAACACCCCGGCGGACCTCGCCGCGCTCCGCGAGCGACTGGCCGAGGCCCTCGGCGCCGGGGACGGTGCCGCGCTCGACCGGCTCGCCGCCGAGGCGGTGGGCGGGTTCGGCGGCTTCGGCTCCACCCCCGGCTCGGACGGCTGGTCCTCGTACCAGACGCTCGCCCGGGTGCGCCCCGAGACGCTGCTCGCCCGCGTACGGGACCGGATCGGAGCGGTGCGCGGCGCGGCGGACCCCGAGTTCACCGAGCGGCTGCTCGACGACGAGATCCGGCGCCGCATCGAGGCCTTCCGCGAGCGGGTGCGGACCGAGGCGCGGCGCCGTGTCGCCGAGCGCCAGGGCCGCGACCGGGTCGCCCGCCGCGCGGTGGCGGGCACGGCGGACGGCGTGGACTTCCTGCTCGCCGGGCGGGCGCAGCTGGACGAGCTGCGGCGCACGGTACGGCCGCTGGCGCGGAAGCTGGCCACCCGGCTCGCCGCCCGGCGGCGCAGGGCCGCGCGCGGGGAGATCGACCTGCGGCGGACCCTGCGGGCCTCGCTGTCGACCGGGGGCGTGCCGGTGCGTCCGGTGCTCCGGCGGCGGCGTCCCCGGCGGCCCGAGCTGGTCCTGCTGTGCGACGTGTCGGGGTCGGTGGCGGGGTTCGCGCAGTTCACGATGTTGCTGGTGCAGGCCCTGCACGACCAGTTCAGCCGGGTGCGGGTGTTCGCCTTCGTCAACCGGGTGGACGAGGTGACGGGGCTGATCGCGCGCGACGCGGCGGACCCGGCGGGGCTCGGCGACCGCATCCTGGCGGAGGCCGAGCTGACCGGGTGGCACGGGCAGAGCGACTACGGGACCGCTCTCGGGGAGTTCGCCGACCGGTACGCGGAGGCGGTCGGTCCGCGCACGGTCGTCTTCGTCCTCGGGGACGCCCGCACCAACGGCTCCGATCCGAACCTCGCGGCGCTGAAGCGGATCGCGGACCGGGCCCGCAAAGTCCACTGGCTCAATCCCGAGCAGCCCTCGCTGTGGGGCACGGGTGACTCGGTGGCCCCGGCGTACGCCGGTCTGGTGGAGATGCGGCCGTGCCGCAACGCCCGCCAGCTGGGGACGCTGATCGGCCGGCTGCTGCCGGTGTGAGGTGGGGACGCCCGTGCGAGGCGGTGGCTCCGGCAGTGCGGCGCGGACGTACGCGGAAGCCACGTATCTCCCGGGGACAGCGGGCCGGGCGCCCCGGACCGTGGCACGATCGCCCCATGACCGACCAGTCCGACCGCCCCGCCACCGAGTTCCCCCGCGCGATCGGCGCGCCCGCCACCCGCGCGCTGGCCGCCGCCGGCTACACCCGTCTCGACCAGCTCGC
The DNA here is from genome assembly GCF_001426405.1 of Streptomyces sp. Root1304. GTDB lineage: Bacteria > Actinomycetota > Actinomycetes > Streptomycetales > Streptomycetaceae > Streptomyces. The sequence continues at coordinate 90,155 of NZ_LMEP01000027.1, forward strand.
GGGGGTGCCCGCGGCCGAGCTCGCCGCCCTGCACGGGGTGGGCCCGAAGGCGCTGCGCGTGCTCGGCGAGACGCTCGCCGAGCGGGGCCTCTCGCTGGGATGATCGCAGGTCCCGGTTGTACGGCGGGCGGGCCCGCGAACTAGCGTGACCTCCATGGAACTCTTGGGAGAGATCGCCGTCGGCCGTCCGCTGCTCGTCCTCGCCGTCAAGGAGGAGGCGCAGTACCTGGACACGGACCTGCCGGTGCTGCTGACCGGCATGGGCAAGGTGAACGCGGCGACCGCGCTCGCGACCGTCCTGGCGCGCGGCCCGCGGCCGTCCGGGATCGTGAACCTGGGGACGGCCGGGGCGCTGCGGGCGGGCTGGACCGGGACCCATGTCGTCGGCACCGTGGTGCAGCACGACCTGGACGGCGAGCTGCTCGCCACGCTGACCGGGGAGACGTACGGGGCCCCGCTGACGCTGCCGGACGGCGGCGACGTGGTGCTGGCCACCGGTGACGCGTTCATCTCGGACGAGGCCGCCCGTCTCCGGCTCGCGGAGCGGGCTCCGCTGGTCGACATGGAGGGGTATGCGCTCGCCGCCGCCGCGGGTCTTGCCGGGGTGCCGCTGCGCATCGTGAAGCACGTCAGCGACGAGGCCGGGGACGGGGCCGCGCGCAGCTGGCGCGAATCGGTCGCCGAGTGCGCGCGGGCCCTCGCCGACTGGGCGGAGGCGAACACCCCGTACCGCTCCTGAGCGGCGCCGCCTCCGACCGGTCAGCGGTGCTGGAAGTGGACCTCCGGGTTCGCCGGTGCCGGGCCGTCGAGGACCGGGCGCGGGAGTCCGCGCAGGTGCTGGTCGAAGAAGGCGGCGACGTACGTCCGGGTGACGGCGACGGCCCGGTCGGTGGGCAGGGGGGACTGCGGCAGGCCGAAGTGCCGCTGGATCACGGGCCCGTCGGAGAAGGTGAAGTGCTCGGATCCGGCCACCGTGATCCAGCGCTTCCACCCGTCGAGCGCGGACCAGGTCCGGTCCCAGGAGGTGTCGGTCCCGCCGGGCAGGTGCATGGCGTCATGGGTGCCGAGCATCATGAACGGGCGGCCGCGCAGGCCCTCCGCCGGCAGGTCCTCCCAGAAGGACCCGTCCATGTTGACGCCGGCGTCGATGCGCGGATCGGCCACCATCGCGGTGGCCGCGCTCGTCCCGCCGATGGAGTGTCCCGCCATGCCGATGCGACGGGCGTCGATCATGTCCGCGAACCGCCGGACCGGGCGGGGCCCGGTGAGCCGGTCGAGGACGTACCGCATGTCGGCGGCGCGGGTGGAGGTGACGACGCTGCCGTGCACCCCGCCCTCGTCGAGGGCCGTGCAGGCGACGCAGGTGAGGGTACGGCCGCCGGGCAGGCTGATCCCGGACGACTCGTAGGCGTGGTCGACGGAGGCGACGACGTAGCCGCGCGAGGCGAGGTCCTCGGCGAGGGTGGTGAGCGTCCAGCGGGAGACGCCGAAGCCCGGCGAGAGAAGGACGAGGGGGTGGCGGCCCGGCGCGGGGCGTACGTCGGTCCTGCTGTGGGTGCGCGTCCGGGCGAGCACGTCGCCGGAGACGCCGCCGTCGAGCTGTTCGGCGAGCAGTCGTGCCTCCTCCCCGGTGGCGTACGGGGCGGGGCGTCCACCGCCGGAGCGGGCGGCCGGGTAGTGGAGGGTGACCATCAGCGCCCGTCCGTCGGCCGTGGGCACCCAGGGGTCGGTGCGCGATCGGTCGACCAGGGGCAGGACCGCGCTGCCGACGGCGTACGGGCCCGTGGGCGCCGGAAGCGTGGCGGCCCGCGCCGCCGCGGGCGCGGTACTCGTGGGGGCCGGGGCACGGGGCGGCCCTTCGGGGGCCGCCGTGGCGGCAGCGGCGGGTAAGGCGAGGGAACAGGTGAGGAGGGCGGTCAGCGCCGCCCGGGTGAGTCGGGACATGGGTGGCACGCTATGCGCCGAGGACGCGCCCGCACGTCCACCCACGGGTCCACCTCTGGTCAGCCCCTGGTCGGACACGGCTCCGGTTCCGTACCCCCTGAGTTCCGACCGTCGAACCGCCGGTCGCGGCCCCGACTCCCCTCCCCCGGCGCCCTCCTGACGCACCGGAGCGCACGGGGCGCGGGGCGCGGGGCGCGGGACGACCTTGACAGTCCCGAACGCCGCCTGCCTAAGGTGAGGAGTCGCCGTCCGTACCCGGACGGGACCGAGGCCGGGGGGAGGCGCACGTGCTCGCAGCGCGCACGGCTCCGTACGCCCCCGTCCGGGCGGGCGCGTGCCTCGTCTGCCGTCGGCACGTCGACTTCTGCCGTACCTCTTCGGCCATCTGTCCTTCCGTCCGCGCCTGACCCCGCCCCGCGAGGGTCCGCGCGTTCCCCGACGTCCCGCCGCCCGGCCCCGGGCCGGCGCGCCTACGCGCGCCTCCGGGTCCGGTGCGCGCTCCTGACTTCCGGAAGGACTTCCCCATGCCCCGCCCCGCCCTGCGCCTGGCCGTCGAGATCGACGGCGACGGCGCCCATCCGGCCGCGTGGCGCCGTGCCGCGCACTCCCCCGGCGAGCTGCTGACCCCGCGTCGGCTCGCCCGGGTCGCGGCCGTCGCCGAGAACGCCGGATTCACCCTGGTCACCCTGGACGACTCGATCCTGCCGCCGGGTTCGGGACCCGATCCGGTGGGGCGGATCGGGTCGGTGGAGCGGGCCGCGTTCGTGGCCGCGTCCACCAGCGTCCTCGGCGTCGCGCCGGTCGTGGCGACCACCTACGCCGAGCCGTTCCACGTCTCCTCGCAGCTCGCCTCGCTCGACCACGTGTCGGCGGGGCGGGCGGGCTGGGTGGTGGGGATCGAGGACGATCCCGCCGCCGCCCGCGCCTGGGGAAGGCCCCTGGTCGAGGGGGCCGGAGCGCTCGCCCGCGAGGCCCGTGACGGGCTCCGGGTCGTACGGGATCTGTGGGACTCGTGGGAGGACGACGCGGTGATCCGGTCGGTGGCCACCAGCCGCTATCTCGACCGGTCGCGGCTCCACGCCGTCGACTTCACGGGCGACACGTACACGGTGCGGGGCCCTTCGATCGTGCCGCGCCCGCCGCAGGGCAGGCCCGCAGTGCTCGCCCGTCCCGGTCCCGTCCCGGCCGGGCTGATCGATGTGGCGCTCGTCGGTGGTGCGGACGCCGTCGCGGCGGGCGAAGCCGCCGAGGCCGCCAGGTCCGCCGGCACCCCGCTCGCCTTCGCCGAGATCGAGGTGGCCCTGGACGCCCCGGAGGGGACGGCCCGGGAGCGGATCGCCGACCTGGAGCGACACGCCCCCTGGACCGCCCGGCCCGACCGCCTGCGGTACTCGGGCCCGGCCGAGGGGCTGGTGTCCCTGCTCGCGGAGCTGGCCGAGCGGGGTGTCGACGGCGTACGGCTCCGTCCGCTGGTCCTCGACGAGGACCTGGCGGTGCTGTCCCGGCTCGTCCTGCCGGAGCTGTTCGTCCGCCGGGTCGCCGCCCGGCCGCTGCCGGGCACCACCCTGCGCACCTCCCTGGGCCTCGCCCGGCCCGTCAGCCGCTTCACGTCCGAGGGCACCGCCGCGCCCGTCCGGGAGGAGACCCGATGACCCGCACCGATCCCACCGACGTGCCCCGCCCGGATGCCCGGCTGCATCTCGGGGTCTTCTTCCAGGGCGTCAACCACTGGACGATCTGGTCCGATCCGTCGAGCGGTTCGCAGATCGACCCGGCGTCGTTCCTGAGGGTGGCGCGCACCGCCGAGCGCGGCCTCTTCGACGCCTTCTTCCTCGGGGACGGTCTGCGGCTGCGCGAGTCGGAGGGCGGTGTCCACGAGCTCGACGTGGCCGGCCGGCCGGACTCGATCACCCAGTTGTCGGCGCTCGCCGCCGTGACCGAGCGGATCGGTCTCGTCTCCACCTCCAACACCACGTACAACGAGCCCGGCGACCTCGCCCGGCGCCTCGCCGGGCTCGATCTGCTGTCCGGCGGCCGGGCCGGCTGGAACGTGGTCACCACCCACAACGCCTGGACCGGGGAGAACTTCCGGCGCGGCGGATTCCTCGCCCACGCCGACCGCTACCGGCGGGCCGAGGAGTTCCTGTCCGTGGCACGCGCCGTGTGGAACGGCTGGGCGGAGGGCGCGGTCGCCGGTTCGGCCGAGGCCCGTTCCTGGTCGGTGCCGGAGGCGGTGGGACGCGTACGGTCGCGGGGCGCCCAGTTCGACGTCGACCTGGCACCGACTTTGCCGCGCAGCGCCCAGGGGCATCCGGTGATCTTCCAGGCCGGTGACTCCGGGGAGGGCCGGGAGTTCGCCGCCCGCAACGCGGACGTGGTCTTCTCCGCGCACGGTACGGACTTCGGCGAGGCGCTGGCCTTCGCCGAGGACGTCCGGGGGCGGCTGCGGGCGGCGGGCCGGGCCGAGGACGCGCTGCGCATCCTGCCGGGGACCGAGATCGTCATCGGGGCGACCCCTAAGGAGGCCGAGGAGAAGGCGCGTTGGGTACGCCTCTCGCAGGTCACTCCGGCGGTGGCGCTCGGGATCGCGAGCCGGCTGTGGGGCATCGACCTGGCGGGGCGGGACGCCGACGGACCGCTGCCCGCCGAGGAACCGGTGGTCGCCCGGGACACGGGGACGTTCGGCACCCGCTGGGTGGACGACCCCCGGGCGGTGGTGGCCGAGTGGCGGGCGCGCGCGGAGGCCAACGGCTGGTCGTTGCGCGAGACGGTCATCGAGCTGGGGCCGCAGCGGGGCCACGTGGGCACGCCGGGCGGGCTCGCGGAGAAGTTCGCGCGGTTCGTCCGGCACGGCGCCGTCGACGGCTTCAACATCTCGCCGTACCTGGTGCCGGACGGGCTCGACGACATCGTCGACCTGCTCGTGCCGGAGCTCCAGGAGCGGGGCGTGTACCGGACCGCGTACACGGGCACCACGCTGCGGGAGCATCTGGGGCTCGCCCCGGTGGTGTGACGCGGCGGCGGAGGGGTACGCGGGCCCACGCGCCCGCGTACCCCTCCGCCGGCCGGTCTCCCGCTCCCGGCTTCCGGAGGTCAGCCGAGGGGCAGTTCCAGGTACGACGGTTCGCTCTCCGGGGAGCCCACGACGGTCTGCGTCCAGGTGACGGAGGCGTCGCCGTACAGCGGGTCCTTGCTGTCGACGACCAGCATCAGCCGGTGGCCGGAGGGGATGTCGTAGGCGGCGGCCTGGAGTCGCCAGGTGACCGTGGTGTCCCGCTCGGGCGTCAGACCGTGGACGTTGAGCGGTTCGTGGCAGATGATCCGGGCCGTGTCGTCCTCCGCGACGTCCAGGAGGTGGGCGTAGAGGCTGGCGGAGCTCGCGGTGGAGCGGACCGTGAGGCGCAGGCGCGGGATGCCCCGGACGCGGCGGCCGGCCGTCTCCTCCCCGCCGGAGGGGAGCAGCGGTTCGGTGGTCCACGCGAGCGCGTGCCTGCGGTCGATCTTGCGGGTGTCGTAGATCTTGGGGTTTCCCGCCCACTCAGCCTGGCCGGTCTTCAGGAGGGCGTCCATGGCGGTGGCCTCGGTGTCCACCCCCGCGAGGAACGCGCGCCGCCAGCCGGTGCCCTCGCCCACGGGCACGCCCCCGCCGGCGGAGAGGAGGCGGCCGTCGGCGCCGCCCGCGCCGTCGCCGGTGAGTCCGAGGACCTCGGTGGCGGTGGTGACCTCGCTCCAGTCGGGGCGGGTCTCGCGGCGGGCGGGCGTGACGATCCGGTTCTCGCCGTTCCCCGCCTCCGGGACCGGTTCCGTCGTGTACGTGAACATCACCTGGTTGCAGACCTCCGGCCAGTCCGGCACTCCGTTGGGCTCGCCCTTGAGGTGGTGGTCGAGCCAGGCGTACGCCTCCGCCATCGGGAGGTCGCTCTCCCCGGGCACGGCGGGCGGGCCGATGAGTGCGGGGCCCTCCGGGGCGGCGTGGTCGCCGATCCACATGTTGAGCCGTTTGGGCACCTCCAGGCCGTTGAAGGTCTCCAGGACCTGGTTGACCGGGAAGAGGCTCTCGTGCCAGGTGTGGGAGAAGAAGGTCGGCGTGCCCTTGTCGTTGGTCAGGTCGAGGTACGACTCGGGGGCTCGCAGCCGGCCCCATGCGACGACGCCCTCCAGGTTCCGGTCGGCCTGGAAGTCGGCGAGGATCCGCTGGTTCGCCTCGTCGAACGTGGACTCCACCGGCCCGCCGGTGAGGGCGAGGAGGGCCTTGACCGCGGCGAGGTGGCGGGTGTCGTGGTCGTACAGGCTGGTCGCCAGGTTGCCCCAGGTGCTGAGGGCGACGACGGCGGCGACCCGGTCGTCGTGGGCGGCGACGAGCTGGCTGATGCCGGAGCCGTAGGACTCGCCCATGAAGCCGATGGTGCCCGGGGCGAAGTGGTCGACGGCGAAGTCGATGACGGCGGAGCCGTCGGCCCAGTCGTGGGGTCCCGCGACGTCGACGAAGCCGGTGGAGGTGGACGGCAGGCCGGGGATGCCGAGGCCGCGGGGCGTGTAGGCGAGGACGTGGTAGCCCTTGCGGGCGAGGACGAGGTACGACCAGAGGAACAGCGGCCAGCCGAACGGGGTCCAGCCGGCCGGGACGACGACGAGCGGGTGCGGTCCGGGACCGCGCTGCCGGAGGCTGAAGGCGGAGAGCCGGACGTCCTCGTCCGCGCCCTCGATGCGGTGGTACGCGGGCACCGCGAGGCCGCGTACCTCCTCGACGTACGCGGCGAGGTCGGCGGGGAGCAGGTCCCCGGCGCCGCGGGTTCCCTCGCCCTCGGTTCGCTCGCTTCCGGGTCCTTCGTCGCCGTCCCGGGTCGGGCCGCCGAGGAGCGCGTTGGCAAGGGTCTGGCCGAGACGGACGGCACCGGGGTCCACGGTTCCGTCGGCCGCCCAGAGGCCGCGTCCGGTGATCCGGGAGGTCTCGGCGGCGGTCAGCCCCGCCCTGATGTCCGGGAAGCCGGGGAAGTGTTCGGACGAGCCGGTGGTGAAGGGGTAGTCCTGGGGCACGTGCACCCGTTCCTCTCGCCTTGACTGGTGACCGTCCGCGGCGCGAACGAAGGCAAGCCTCACCTATGGGGAACGGAGCGACCAGAGCGTGCGAACGGCGCACGTGTCGCGCGACCGGGCGCGAACGACACCACACGCCCCTGACCCGATGTTTGGGGGCGCCGCCGACGGGCCGAGGTCATCCGGTTCGCGACGAGACGGAGCCGACCGTGGTGCGCTCGGGCGGATACACCACGATCAGGGCGGCGATGTCGTCGTCGAGTCCGCCGGTGCCGTAGCGGGCGAGGTCCTTGTGGAGGATGTCCGGCAGGTTCCGGGCCGGTTCCCGGGCCCACCCGCGCAGCCGCGGTTCGAGCGGGTAGAAGGTGCCGGCCCGGTCGCGGGTCTCGCTGACGCCGTCGGTGTAGAGCAGCAGCCGGTCGCCGGGACCGAACGGCACCTCCTCGACGCGGTGCCGGGAGTCGGCGAGCCCGGCGAGGTTCACGGGCAGCGAGGGATCGGCGAACTCCACGGCGTCGACCTGCGAGCCGCGCTGGACCAGGGGCGCCGGGTGGCCGCAGCTGAGCAGCCGCGCGATGTCCTCGCCGTCGGGGAGCTCCACGAGGACGACGGTGGCGAAGCGTTCGGCGGCGTCGGAGTCGGGGTCCCAGGCCCCGTAGCGGGCGAGGCCCTCGTCGAGCCGGTCCGCGAGGACCGCCAGGTCGGGGGCGTCGTTGACGGCGGCGCGGAAGGAGCCGAGGAGGACGGAGGCGGTCTCCACCGCGCCGAGTCCCTTGCCCTGGACGTCGCCGAGCATGATCCGGACCGCGCCGGGGACCCGTACGGCCTCGTAGAAGTCGCCGCCGATCCGCGCCTTCGCGGCGGCCGCCACGTACAGCAGGTACAGGTCGTAGCGGGCGAGGTGCGCGGGGAGCGGGCGCAGGACGACCCGCTGCACCACCTCGGCGACGGCGGTGAGCTCCCGCAGGTCCTGTTCGTAGCGGGTCCGGACGCGGCTGACCCAGGCCGCCGCGACGGTGACGGCGGCGAGCACGACCTCGCTGGCGACGAGTTCGGGGACGAGCCCTTCGCCGCGGATGACGCCGAGCAGCAGGCGGGCGCCCATGGCGAGCAGACCGATGCCGATCGTCCCGCGCACGCTCCAGGTGACGGCGGCGAGCGCGGGGGCGGCGACGAGGAGGCGGTCGAAGCGCTCCCGGTCGGGGGTGGCCACGTCCGCGAGGAACGTCAGGACCAGGACCAGGAAGGGCAGCGCGCGACCCAGGTTGAACTGGGTGCGCGTCGCTGTGCCGGGTCGGCCCCGGTGACCTGCGGGCATTTCATGATCGTACGCACGGTCGACGCCGGGTCCCCGGTGCGGCGCTGCCCGGGCGTGTCCGCCTCCGCGCCGGCCCCCCTCCCGACGGCGGCTTCCCCGCGGGGCTCGCGGCCTCGGCGGGGAGCGCGAGGGCCGCGGGGAGGGCGAGTCCGGCGAGCACGGCCAGGACCGGCAGGGCCACACCCCCGGCCGGGACGAATCCGCCCTGCGGGACGAGGGCGACGAGCAGCGTCGCGACGGCGACACCGAGCGCCGGGCCGATGTTCATCGCGGTCTGCTGGAGGCCGCCGGCGACTCCGGCGTGGGCCTCGGGCGCGCGGTGCACGACGACCGAGGTCGCGATGACCATCAGCGTGACGAACCCGGCGCCGAGCAGCGCGGCGGCGGCGCCCACCGGCACCGGTCCGGCCGTGGCGTCGAGCCGGGCGAGCCCGAGCACCCCGAGCGTGAGCAGTGCCGCGCCCGCGGCGGCCGTGCGCCGGGGGCCGAACCGCCGCTGGAGCGGTGGGCAGAGCGGCGCTCCGAGCACCATCAGGGCGGCGAGCGGCAGCATGCGGAGCGCACAGCCGAGGGGGTCGAGCCGCTGGACGTGCTGGAGGAAGTACGTCACGACGAACAGCGAGCCGAAGAGGGCCGCCGAGGCGGCGAGGAGGGCGGCGAGGCCCGCGAGGACGGGCACGCTCCGGAGCAGCGCCGGGGGCAGCAGGGGGTGTGCGACCCGGCGTTCGTGCCGGGCGAGGGCGGTCCCGGCGGTCAGGGCCCCGGCGCAGGCGAGCGCCCCGGTCCCCGCGCCGCCGGGCCCGGCCGTCTCCACGAGCCCGTGGACCAGCAGCCCGAGCGTGACGGCGAGGAGCACCGCGCCGACGGGGTCGAGGGCGGCGGGACCCGCCTCGCGGGACCGGCCCGGTCCCGTGGGCCGTTCCCGGGTGACGAGGGCGAGCACGCCGATGGCCAGGGTCGGCGGGACGCCGAGCAGGAAGACCGAGCGCCAGCCGTACGCGGAGACCAGGGCGCCGCCGATCAGCGGGCCGGCCGCGGCGGCGAGTCCGATGGCGGCGGTGCGGACGGCGATCGGGGTGCCGAGCCGCTCCGGCGGGTAGGCGGTCCGCAGCATGCCGAGGGTCGCGGGCTGGAGGAGCGCCCCGAACACTCCCTGGAGCACACGCAGGGCGATCACCGTGCCGATGCCGGGGGCGAGCGCGATGCCGGTGGAGGCGGCGGCGAAGCCGAGGGCGCCGAGGGCGAAGACCCGGCGGTGTCCGTAGCGGTCGCCGAGCCGGCCGGCGAGGACGAGAAGGCTCGCGACGGCCACGAGGTAGCCGGTGCTGGTCCACTGGACCCGGCCGACGTCGGCGCCCAGGTCGTCCTGGAGGACGGGCTGGGCGACGGTGAGGACGGTGCCGTCGAGGGCGACGACGGCCGCGCCGACGACGCTGCACGCGAGGACGGGGGCGCGGCGCCCGGTCACGGCGGCAGCGTCACGGGCCCCGGTCACGGCGGCGGCGTCACGGGCCCCGGTCACGGCGGCGGCGTCGGCTCCGCCGGGATCATCTGTCACGGCGTCGGCTCCGCCGGGCCGAGGTGGGCGTCGAGGATCGCCGCGAGGAACGGGGCGGGGTCGTCCTCGCCGGTCGCGAGCCGGAGGCTGCCCCAGTGCCGGAGCTGGGCGATCCCGTGCAGGTTGGCCCAGAGGGCGCCGGCGAGGACGGCGGGGTCGCCGCCGGGGCGGACCCGGGCGAGGAGTCCGGTGAGGTGCGCGAAGAGCGGCAGACTCGTCCCGCGCAGCCCGAGGCGGCCGCTCTCCAGGAGGTCGTGCCGGAACATCAGCTCGTACATGCCGGTCCGGGCCGCGGCGAAGTCGAGGTACGTACGGGCGAGGAGCGCGATCCGTTCGCGCGGGGCGGCGGTCTCCCGGTCCTCGGCGGCGACGCGCGCGCTCAGTTCGGCGAAACCCTGGCGGGCGATGGCCGACAGGAGGTCGAGATGGGTCGGGAAGTGGCGGCGGGGGGCGCCGTGGGAGACACCGGCCCGGCGGGTGATCTCGCGCAGTGAGAGGGCCTGGGCGCCTTCGGCGTTGACCAGCTCGACGCCGACACGGACGAGCCGCCCGCGCAGACCGTCGTCCGCCGCGTCACCGCCCCCGGCCTGCCCGTCGCCGCCGTCGCCCCCACGGGCCTGATGATCTTCCGTCTCGTCATGCATGGACACTGTCTACCAACAGCGAGTAGACAGTGTCTACCCACTCTCGCGCGCCGGTCGGTTACACTCGGGGACAGCGAAGGGGAGTAGCCCCGCAAACCGGTCGTCGACATACTGGAACCCCCGGGTTCCCGGTGACCGGGTCCGCGTACAGCACGTACGACGCGGACGGGCGAGACCTTCGGCCAGGCAACAACCGCGTCCGCGTTTCCGTGGGCGTGGTCCGTCATGCCGGGCCGAGTGGTCCTCCCGTCGCCCATCGAGGTGTCGCGCCGAGTCCACCGGCCCGGACCGAGCAGAGAGCCCCGGTATGCACCTCGACCCCTTGGCGATCCTCACCGCCTTCGGGCTGATCTTCCTCGCCGAGCTTCCCGACAAGACGATGTTCGCGTCCCTCGCCATGGGCACGCGCATGCGTCCTCTCTACGTCTGGTTCGGCACCTCGACCGCCTTCCTCGCGCACGTCGCCATCGCCGTGGGCGCCGGCAGCCTGCTCGGGCTGCTCCCGGGCTGGTCGGTGAAGCTGGTCTCGGCCCTGTTGTTCGGCTTCGGCGCGTTCATGCTGCTGCGCGGCGGGGGCGACGACGAGGCCGACGAGGGCGGCAGGACCGTCACCGGCTTCCTGCCCGTCTTCTCCACCGCCTTCATGGCCGTCTTCATCAGCGAGTGGGGTGACCTCACCCAGATCACCACCGCCAACCTCGCCGCCACGAACGGCACCTGGTCGACGGCGATCGGCTCCCTCGCCGCCCTCATGAGCGTCTCCGCGCTGGCCCTGGTCGCGGGCCGGTTCATCGCCAAGCGCGTACCGCTCAAGACCGTGCAGCGCATCGGCGGCGTCTGCATGGCCGGTCTGGCGATCTGGTCCCTGACCGAGGTCTTCACCGGCTGACGCCCGGCATCCGCATGAACGGCGCACGCCCCCCGTCCTTCCGGCGGGGGCGTGCGCCGTTCGCGCTCCGGTGCGACGATGCCCGCATGGGCGGCGAGACGATCCACGACGCACTCGACGAGCACGCGGCCTCGGTCGCCGGCCGGGTGGTGGCCTGGCGGCACCACCTGCACCGGCATCCCGAGCTGTCCAACCGCGAGGTGAACACCGCCCGCCTCGTCGCGGACGAGCTGCGCGCCCTCGGCCTCGACGAGGTCCGCACCGGCATTGCCGGGCACGGGGTCGTCGGCGTCCTGCGCGGCGGCGCGCCCGGTGAGCGGGTCGTGGCTCTGCGGGCCGACATGGACGCCCTGCCCGTCAAGGACCTGTGCGGGGCGGAGTTCGCCTCCGCGACGGTCGACGCGGACTATCCGGGCGGGCCCTTCCCCGTCTCGCACGCCTGCGGACACGACTGTCACACGGCGGCGCTGCTGGGCGCCGCCCACGTACTGGCGGGGGTGCGCGACCGGCTGCCCGGCACCGTCCTCTTCGTGTTCCAGCCCGCCGAGGAGGGCCCTCCGGTGACCGAGGAGGGCGGGGCCCGCGCGATGGTCGCGGCGGGCGCGTTCACCGGCCCGGTGCCGACGATGGCCTTCGGGCTGCACGTGACGCCGCACCCGAAGGGGTACGTGGGGTACCGGATCGGCAATCAGTACGGCGCGTCCACGCTCGTCCGCATCGTCGTCACCGGCAGGCAGACCCACGGGTCGACCCCCTGGGAGGGCGTCGACCCGATGCCGGCGGTGGGCGCCGTCCTGACGGGCATCGGTCAGCTGTACCGGCAGGTCTCGGCCTTCGACCCGGTCACGGTGTCGATCGGGCACGTCGAGGACGTCGGCCGTTTCAACATCGTCGGGCAGACGGTGACGCTGTGGGGCACGGTCCGCTGCGCCGTGGAGTCCGACATGGCACGGGTGCAGCAGCGGCTGACGACGCTCGCGGAACACTCGGCGGCGGCGTACGGGGCGACGGCCACGGTGGAGTACCTGCAGCCGGTGCCGCCCGTGCACAACACCGCGCCCTGGGTGGAGGCCGGGCTTCCGACCTTCCGGCGGGTGGTCGGCGAGGAGCGCGTGGTGGAGACGGGGGCGACGCTCGGGTACGACGACGTCTCCGAGCTCGTGAACCGGTTCGGCGGTCTGTACGTGATGCTCGGCGTGCAGGACGCGGTCCTGGACGCCGAGGGGCGGCCGGTGCCCACCCCCGGCGGGCGCGGTCTGGTGACCAACCACAATCCGCACTTCTACGCGGACGACGACACCCTCGTCACCGCCGTCCGGCTCCATGCGCACGTGGCGTACGACCATCTGACGGGAGCCCTGGTCCCCCGGGCCGGCGGCTGATCCCCCGCGGGCCCGTCCGCACGGCCGGCGGTCCCGAGTTGCGTCCCCGACGCCACGCGGGAGGCTGGGGGTATCCGGCCGCGCACCCCGCAGGGAGAGACATGATCCTGGACCTCGCCGCCCTCGCCGACGAGCACCTGGCCGCGGCCCACTCCGCGCCGCACGGGCGCAGCGCCCATCTGATGATGCACGACGGGGTGCTCCGCCAGACCGTCATCGCCCTGACCTCGGGAACGTCCCTGGACGAGCACAACGCGCCGCCGGCCGCGAGCCTCCAGGTACTGCGGGGCCGGGTGAAGCTGACCGCCGCGGGCTGGGCGGAGGAGCTCCCCGCGGGCACGCTGCGGATGATCCCCAAGGAGCGGCACGGGCTCACCGCCCTGGACGACGCGGTGGTGATCCTGACGGCGGTCAACGACTGAACGCCCGCGCGCCGGGGACCGGCGCACTCGGACCGCTCCGGGTTCACCCGGTCGCGTCGAGGTCCTCCGCGTAGTGCTCGATGGCCGCGCGGTACTCCCGTACCGACGGGTCCTCGCTGGTGGCGGCGAGCAGCCGGAGCAGCAGCCGGACCGACTCGTGGTGGCCGCCCGTGTTGTAGAGGGCCATGGCGAGGAAGGCCTTCAGGGAGCCGTCCTCGGGGAACTCCCCGACGGCGCCGGCCAGGAGGGCGACGGCGTCCTCGTACCGCCCGAGGACCCGGTAGGTGCTGCCGAGGCCGAGGAGGGCCCCGCGCCGGTCGTCGGAGGTCAGCCCGGTGCCCGCGAGGGCGCTCTCGTAGTACGGCACGGCCTCCGCCTCCAGGCCGAGGACGTCGTGGGCCCAGGCCGTCTGGTAGGCGATCCCGGCGTCGCCGGGATGCTCGGCGGCGAGCGCGACGAGCCGCTCGCGGGCCTCCTCCTTGTGGCCTGCCCCGCGCAGGGCGACGGCCTCGGCCAGTCGCGCGTCCTTCGTCCCGTGAAGATCCATGGCGGCATCATCGCAGCTCGGGGCAGGTGCCCCGGGGGCGGCCCGACAGGTGACGGGCCGCCATAGCGGGCGGGCCCGATTGTGGCGTCCCCGCCCATGGAGGACGGCCCGCGAGCGCCCGTAGCCTCCCGGCCGACCCTCCGTCAGGTACGAGCCGCCCGGGAGACCCCATGCGTTCACCCCGTCCCCTCCGTCCCCTCCGCACCCGAAGGCCGCGCAGGTTCGCGGCGCTGCTGCTGTGCGCCGTCGCGGGCCTGCTCCCGTCGGCGGTCCCCGCCGGGGCCGCCGCTCCCTCGCCCGTGCCCGGGACGCTGGGGGCGTACGACATCTCGTCCGTGTACAGCGCGGGCGTCTCGTCCGGCGGCTACATGGCCACCCAGCTGCACGTGGCGTACTCCGGTACGTTCGAGGGCTCCGCGATGTTCGCCTCGGGTCCTTACGACTGTGCCCGCGGCCAGCTCGCCACCGCGCTGAACGCCTGCATGGACACGACGCAGAACCTTCAGCTCGCGGCCCTGGAGCAGTCCACCCGCGACCGGTCGGCGCAGGGCCGGATCGACCCGGTGGAGAACCTGGCCGGTGATCCCGTGTACGTGTTCAGCGGCTCGGGCGACTCGACGGTGAAGCGTCCGGTGGCGGACGCGCTCGCGGACTACTACGGCCGGTTCGGCGCCCGGGTCGCCTACGACCGGTCGACGGCGGCGGGGCACGCCTGGATCACACCGCTCGGGCCCAACACCTGCGCGGTGACGCAGAGTCCGTATCTGAACGACTGCGGAACCGACGCGGAGGGGGCGCTGCTCGGGCACCTCCTCGGTGCGGTCGCGGCGCCCGGATCGGGCACCGGAGGCTCCTTGATCCGCTTCGACCAGAACGCGTACGCGCCGGGCGGTTCGGCGGCGGCCGTCTCGATGGGCGGGGAGGGCTTCGCGTACGTCCCGGCGTCCTGTGCGCAGGGGGCGCGGTGCCGGCTGCTCGTGGCCCTGCACGGCTGCAAGCAGGGGTACGCCTACCAGGGGTTCGGGACGCGGTTCGTGCAAGGCGCGTACCTGAACGAGTACGCCGACACCAACGACATGATCGTGCTCTATCCGCAGGCGGCGCCCACCGCGACCCTGGAGAATCCGAACGGCTGCTGGAACTGGTGGGGCTACCTCGGCGACACGGCCTACGCGCAGCACGGCGGGAAGCAGATCGAGGCCGTCATGGGCATGGTCCGCGCGCTGCGCGGCACCGGGACGCCCCCGGAGTCCGGCCGGACGGTGCTGTCGAGCACCGACGCCGAGGACGGTTACGTGAAGGCCGCCGCCGACGGTTCGGGGGCCTCGGTCGGCACCCTGGAGGACCTGTACGGGCTGGCGCTGGGCCGGGGCACGGACGGCAGGGTGAACCGGTTGGTGGTCTCCTTCGACACCTCGCGGATTCCCGCCGGCAAGGAGATCACCCGGGCCTGGCTGACCGTCACCCGGTCGAGCGGCTCGGGCGACCCGTGGGCCTCGCCGGCCGGCAACCGGCTCCTGGTGGATCTGCGCTCGGGCTGCTTCGGCGGCTGCGCGGTCGAGGCCGGTGACTGGTCGGCGGCGGCCTCGGTGGCGGGCGCGGCCCGGATCGACGCGTTCGCCTCGGGGAGCGCGGTGTCGACGGACCTGTCGGCGCAGGCCCTGGCGGCACTGAACCGGGGCGGGGTCACCCAGTTCCGGCTCGGCTTCGCTGCCGCCCCGACGGGGACGGCGTACCTCTTCGTGAACCGGGACGCGCCGGTGACGCTGACGGTCGAGTACCGGTAGGGCGGGGGCGGCCGGGGCCGGCGGGCGGGTCCCGACCGCGCGTCGGACGCGGGACGCCGGGCGCCGCCTCGGCCCTCGGCTCAGTCCTCGGCTCAGTCCTCGGTGGTGACGAGGACCAGCGGGGTCCCCGCGCAGGGCAGCAGGCGCAGCCCGTCGGCATGGTGCCCGGCCGGTGGTCCCGCGAGGACGGCGCCGAAGTCGGGGCCCCTGGTCAGGGATCCCACGAGGTGGGCCGGGTCGGTCGAGGCGGCGACCCGGCCGCGCGCGTTGACCAGCCGGGCCGGCGCGGGGAGCGCCTGGAGCGCGGGCAGTACGGCCGCCTCGAAGTGGCGCAGATAGACGTCGGCGGCGGCGACTCCGAGGAACGCGCCGTCGACGGCGACCGGCTCGGAGAGCGTGAGGCTGTACTCGTCCGAGCAGAGGTAGTCGACGTAGGGCCCGGCGACGGCGCGGCGGCCGGTCTCGCGCGGCAGGGTGTACCAGTCCCAGTGCGTGTAGTCGGAGTACGCCGAGTGCTCGGGGTCCAGGTCGAGCAGGAGCGGCCGTACGGCGCCGCCGGGGCCGCGCTGCCACCACTCCAGGCAGCCCGGTACGTCGCCGAGGAGTCCGGGCGCGGCGACGAAGCCCACGCCGGAGACGAGCGGGTGGCGGTCGAGCCGGTCGCGGAGTCCGGGCCGCAGGGCGGCGAGGTCCCCGGCGAGCGGCGTCCGGCCGGTGCGCGAGGCCTCGGCGAGGAGTGCGCCGGTGTCGTCCCCGGTCGCGGCGACGACGAGGAAGACCTCTTCGAGCGCGGCGGCGACGCGGTCGACGACGGCCCCGTACGGGTCGGACGCGACGGGGGTCCGGTGTCCCCGGGCGGGGCCCGCCGGTGCGGGGAGCCGGAGGTCCCGGGCGGGGACGTCCGGCTCGTCGCGCGCGTCCCGGGCGCGGGCCGCCGGCTGTCCGGGGCCGGCCGGCCGCGCCGTCACGGCCGTGCGCGGGGTGTCAGCGGCGGCCCCCGCGGGGCCCGCGAGCCCGGTGCTCCTGCCCATGCGTGTCCTCCTCGGAACGAGGCTCGGGTGCGCGTCCGGGGGCGGCGAGGCGCAGCGTGATCAGCCGCCCCACCGACTCCCGTACGCACGTCTCGGCGAGCGCTCTGGCTCGCTCGTCGGCCTCATCCTGCACGGCGGAGATCACGGCGCGGTGACGATCCGACACATTCGCCAGATGGCCGGGGTCGTCGAGGACCAGGCAGAGCAGTGCGCCCAGGTCGGTCTGGAGGGCGATCTCCTCGCGGGTGAGGCGGGCGGACTGCGCGGCGGCGGCGAGTTCGACGTGGAATCGGCCGTAGAGCCGGCTGCGGCTCGCCGGGTCCTCGGCGGTGGCGAGTTCCTCCGCCGTACGGGCGAGGGGGCGCAGGTCGCCGGGCTGCGTGCGGCGCGCGGCCAGCAGGGCGGCGGCGCCGGAGACGGCGGCCCAGTGGTCGCCGAGGTCGCGCAGTTCCTCGGTGGACCAGTCGGCGAGGCGGGCGCGGAGCCGCTCCTGCGGCGGGTCGTCGGGCAGGGTGACGAAGCTGCCGCCGCCGCGGCCCCGGCGGGTGGTGACGAGTCCTTGCTGCCGCAGGGCCATGAGGGCCTCGCGCAGGGTGACGGTGGAGACGCCGAGCTGTCCGGCGAGTTCGGTCTCGCCGGGCAGCTGCTCCCCGTCGGCGAGGAGTCCGAGTTCGATGGCGTCGCCGATGCGGCGGACGACGGTGTCCACCCGTGCCCGGGTGTCGACGGGCGCGAAGACGGCCCTGCGGGCGGCGCCCCTACCGGCCGCGCCGCCGTCGTCCGGTCTGCCGTCTGGTCTCACGGTTAACCACCTCGCGCGTCGAGCGTTGACTCAGCCTTTACCTTAAAGGGGTCTTGAGATTTGAACTATGACTTCATATGTTTGCGGCCACGCCCGAGCAACGCTCCACCGCACCAGAAAGGTTCCCGCCCATGGAGGGAATGGCGATCCGGCTGACGGGACTGCGCAAGACCTACGGCCGCACGGAAGCCGTGGCCGGTGTGGACCTGGAGATCGCCGACGGCGAGTTCTTCTCGATGCTCGGCCCCTCCGGCTCCGGCAAGACGACGGTCCTGCGGATGATCGCCGGCTTCGAGGCGCCGAGCGCGGGCACCGTGGAGCTGGCCGGCCGGGACGTCACCCGGCTCGCCCCCTTCGAACGGGACGTGCACACCGTCTTCCAGGACTACGCCCTCTTCCCCCACATGACGGTGGAACAGAACGTCGCCTACGGGCTCAAGGTGCGGGGAGTGGCCCGCGCCGAGCGCCTGGTGCGGGCCCGCGCCGCCCTCGCCCGCGTGGGACTCGACGGCCTCGGCCGGCGCAGACCCGCCGAGCTGTCGGGCGGCCAGCGCCAGCGCGTCGCCCTGGCCCGCGCGCTCGTCGGCCGCCCCCGCGTCCTGCTGCTCGACGAGCCGCTGGGAGCGCTCGACCTGAAGCTCCGGGAGCGGATGCAGGTCGAACTCAAGGAGATCCAGCGCGAGGTCGGCATCACCTTCGTGTTCGTCACCCACGACCAGGAGGAGGCCCTGACGATGAGCGACCGCATCGCCGTCTTCCACCAGGGCCGGATCGAGCAGGTCGCCACCCCGGCCGAGATCTACGAGCGTCCCGGCACCCCCTTCGTGGCCGGCTTCGTCGGCACCTCCAACCTGCTGAGCGGCGACACCGCCCGGCGCCTCCTCGGCTCGCCGGGGACGTACAGCATCCGCCCGGAGAAGATCCGCGTGCTGACCGATCCGAGGGCCCCCGGCGAACCCGGGCTCGCGACCGCCGCGGGCACCGTCGCCGAGGTCGTGTACCTCGGCGACTCCACCCGCTTCCTGGTCGACCTGGACGCGGGCGGTCGGCTCACGGCGCTCCAGCAGAACCTGGAGACCTCCTCCGCCGACCTCGCCGCCTTCCGGGGCGCCCGGGTGGGCCTCGGCTGGCAGCCGCACCACGCCGTGCGCGTACCGGACAACGCGTAGGCGGGGTCCCGCCGATCAGGCCGGACACCCCCGGAGCACACCCCGCGAACCCCCCGTCCCCCTCACCCCACGGAGCATCACGTGCGCCCGCACCGTTCCCTCCTGACCGCAGCCGCCGTCTCCGGTCTGCTGCTTCTCACCGCCTGCGGCTCGGCCGACCCGGCAGGCTCCGGGAAGTCCGGCGGTCTCAACCCGCCCGACCTGAAGGCACCGACCGCGCTCGGCAAGGCCGAGGGCGAGGTCAATCTGATCGCCTGGGCCGGATACGTCGAGGACGGCTCCAACGATCCGAAGGTCGACTGGGTCAGCGCCTTCGAGAAGCAGACCGGCTGCCAGGTGAACGCCAGGACGGCGGCGACCTCGGACGAGATGGTCTCGCTGATGAAGACCGGCGCGTACGACGCCGTCTCCGCCTCCGGTGACGCCTCACTGCGGCTCATCGCCTCCGGCGACGCGGCGCCGGTCAACACCGCGCTCGTGCCGAACTACGCCGACGTCTTCGCCGGGCTCAAGAACAAGGACTGGAACTCGGTCGGGGGAGTCCCGTACGGCATCCCGCACGGCCGGGGCGCCAACCTCCTCATGTACGACACCGAGAAGGTGAAGCCGGCCCCCGACTCCTGGTCCGCCGTCTTCGACAAGGCCTCGGCGCACAGCGGCAAGGTCACCGCGTACGACTCCCCCATCTACCTCGCGGACGCCGCCCTGTACCTCAAGGCGACCGAGCCGGAACTGGGCATCGAGAACCCGTACGCGCTGGACCAGAAGCAGTTCGACGCCTCCGTCGCACTGCTCAAGGAGCAGAACGCGCACATCGGCGAGTACTGGAGCGACTACCTCAAGGAGATCTCCGCCTTCAAGAGCGGTGACTCCGTCGTCGGGACCAGCTGGCAGGTCATCGCCAACCTCGCGAAGGCGGAGGGGGCGAAGACCGCGGCGGTCCTGCCGAAGGAGGGCTCCACCGGCTGGTCCGACACCTGGATGGTGTCGGCGAAGGCCAAGCACCCGACCTGCGCCTACAAGTGGCTCGACTGGATCGTCTCCCCGAAGACCAACGCCCAGGTCGCCGAGTACTTCGGCGAGGCCCCGGCCAACGCCAGGTCCTGCGCCGAGACCGCCGACAAGAACCACTGCACCGTCTTCCACGCCGCCGACGAGTCGTACTGGAAGCAGGTCCACTTCTGGACGACGCCGATCGAGCAGTGCCTCGACGGCCGGACGGACACCCGCTGCGTGCCGTACGCCAAGTGGGTCCAGGCCTGGACCGAGATCAAGGGCTGAACCGTCCCATGACCGCGCTCTCCCCGCTCTCCCCCGGGCTCTCCCCCGAGTCCCCCGCCGGAGCCCCAGGAGCCGCCGGAACGAAGCGGGCCGCCGGCGCCGTCCGGCGGTTCGCCGGGGCCCTGCACCGGCGGCCCCGGCTACGGCTCGCGGCCCTGCTCACCGCGCCGCTGCTCTGGCTGGTCCTCGCCTATCTCGGCTCGCTCGCCGCCCTCTTCCTCTCCGCGTTCTGGACGACCGACAGCTTCACCTCGGAGGTCGTACGGATCTGGACCTCGCGGAACTTCGAGGAACTGGTCACCTCGCCCGTGTACCGGACCGTCGCCCTGCGGACGGTCGGCGTCGCCCTCGGCGTGACCGCGCTCTGCGCCGTCCTCGCCTTCCCGCTCGCCTTCTACACCGCCCGCGTCGCACACCCGCGCCGCCGCCCGCTGCTCGTGGTGGCGCTGCTCACCCCGCTCTGGGCCGGCTACCTGGTCAAGGTGTACGCCTGGCGGCTGATCCTCTCGGAGGGCGGCCCGCTGGACTGGGCGCTGCGCCCCTTCGGACTCAGCGGCCCGGGGTACGGCCTGACGGCCACCGTGCTCGTCCTGACGTACCTCTGGCTGCCGTACATGGTGCTGCCGATCCACACGGCGCTCGTCCAGCTCCCGGAGAACCTGCTGCACGCCTCGGCCGACCTCGGCGCGAGGAACGCACGGACCTTCCTCTCCGTGGTGCTGCCGATGGTGTGGCCTGCGGTGGCCGCCGGGTCCGTCTTCACCTTCTCGCTGAGCCTCGGTGACTACATCACGGTGCAGATCGTCGGCGGCAAGACCCAGCTCCTCGGCAACCTCGTCTACTCCAACGTCACCCTGAACCTGCCGCTGGCGGCCGCGCTCGGCACCGTGCCGGTCGCCGTCATCGTGGTGTACCTGCTCGCGGTGCGGCGCTCCGGTGCGCTGCGCAGCCTGTGACCGGCCGGAAGGACCCCGACCGATGAACCTCTCCCGTCCCGCGCGGATCGCGCTGCGCACCGCCGCCGGGCTCGTGCTCACGGCGATCTACCTGCCGCTGCTGCTCGTGCTGCTCGGCTCGTTCAACCCGGACCGGTCGGCGAGCTGGCCGCCGCCCGGCCTCACCCTCGACTGGTGGGCGGCCGCCTGGGACAACGAGGGCGCGCGGGCGGCGCTCTGGACCTCGGTCCGGGCCGGCCTGGCGGCGACGGCGGTGGCCCTCGTGCTCGGGACGCTCATCGCCTTCGCGGTCCAGCGGTACACCTTCTTCGGGCGCGAGGCCGTCTCCTTCGCGGTGGTCCTGCCGATCGCGCTGCCCGGCATCGTCACGGGCATCGCGCTCAACTCGGCCTTCGGCACGGTCCTGGAGCCGCTCGGGGTGGGCCTCGGGATGTTCACGGTGGTGGTGGGCCACGCGACCTTCTGCATCGTGGTGGTCTTCAACAACGTCGTGGCCCGGCTGCGGCGGCTCCCCGGCTCGTACGAGGAGGCGGCGATGGACCTGGGGGCGCACACCTTCCGCACCTTCTGGGACATCACGTTCCCGCTGCTGCGGTCGGCTCTCCTGGCGGGCGGGCTGCTGGCCTTCGCGCTGTCCTTCGACGAGATCGTGGTGACGACGTTCACAGCGGGCCCGGGCCTGGAGACGCTGCCGGTGTGGATCTTCAACAACATGACCCGCCCTCAGCAGGCCCCGGTGGTGAACGTGGTGGCCGCCGTGCTGGTCCTTTTGTCGGTGGTGCCGATCTACGCGGCACAGCGGCTCTCCTCGGAGACGGCGGGCGGGGGGAGGGTGTGAGCGGACGTCACGTGGGGTCCCGGGCGGACGGGTGTGGGAGGCCGTCACGCGGGACCCGGCGCGGACGGGTGCGAGCGGCCCGCCGCGGGACCGGCGGCCGTGGGGCCACCGGGGCGTGAGGCGCTGTCGGGTGCGGTGGTTCCCGCACTGCTAGTTTTCCCGAATGCGCCTTTTGTCCCGTGTCGATGTGCGTGCCCTCGCCCGGCGGGCCGCCACCCTGCGTCTCCGACGGCGCGGCGGGGGAACGGTCACCGTTCCGGAGGCGGAGGGCGCCGGCCGGGAGCGGCTGCGCGACCTGGCCGCGCTCCTGTGCGAGCTCGGCGCCGAACTGCTGCGCGCCGGGGAACAGACCGCCGAGGTGGAGCGGGTCCTCAACGACGTGGCCGCGCGCTACGGGATGCGGGTCCGCTCCTTCGTGGTCCCCACCGGGCTGTTCGTCCGGGTCGGCGGCGGTCCCGACGGCCGGGGCGGCGAACTGGACTTCGCCCCGGTCGACGGGCCCGACCTGCGGCTCGACCAGGTGGAGGCGCTGCAGTCCCTGGTGGAGCGGATGCGCGCCGAGGAGGTCCCGTTCACGGAGGTCTCGCGGGCGCTGCGGGACGTACGGGAACGCCCCGAGCGGTTCAGCCCGGCCGCCACGATCCTCGGCTACGTCCTGCTCACCGTCGGTCTGGGCTCGATGCGGCACGCGACCGTCCCGGCCGTCGTCGGGTACGCGGTGCTCGGCGCGGTCGTCGGGCTGCTGCGCCTCTTCGGCGAACGGCTCCCGGCGGCCCGTACCGCCCTGCCGGTGGTCGCCGCGATCCTCGTCACCACGGTGTCACTGCGCTGGGCGGGCCCGCTGCTCCACGAGGCGCCGACCGTCCTGTACGTCCCGCCGCTGATCGCCTTCCTGCCGGGTGCCGCGCTGACGCTCGGCGCGATCGAACTCGCCACCGGCGCCGCGCTCTCGGGGCTGGCCCGGCTGGCGGGCGCCGCCAACGTGCTGTTCCTGCTCGCCCTGGGCATCCTGGTCGGCACCGAACTCCTGCGCCCGCGCCCGCCGTCCGGCCCCGGGGCCGGGGCCGATCCGCTCGGCGCCTGGGCGCCCTGGGCGGGCGTCCTGCTGCTCGGGTTCGGCTTCCTGCTGTACTTCTCCGCCCCGCCGCGGGTCACGGTCTGGCTCCTGGGCGCCCTGCTCACCGAGCGTCTGGTGCAGTCGGTGGCCGCGGAGTTCGCCGGGGCGACCTTCGGCGCCTTCGCCGCCGGCATGCTGCTGCCGCCGATGGCGCGCTGGATCTCGCGCCACTCGCACACCCCGGACCAGGTGGTCTTCCTGCCGTGCTTCTGGCTGCTCGTGCCCGGCGCGGTGGGCCTCACCAGCGTGTCGGAGATCATCGTGGAGGGCGACACCAACGGCGGTCTGGACAGCCTGGTGACGACGGTGATCACGGTGGCGGCCATCGCCCTGGGCGTGCTGGTGGGCGCGGGCCTCCAGCGGCGTCCCCGGCTGAGCATCGGCGAGCCGGCCCCGGCGTCGACCCCGACCGCCCCCGAACCGGTGGCGGAGACGCCGGAGACGCCGCCGGGTACCTGAGGGGCACCCGTGGCTGCGGCCGGACGGCTCAGTGGCCCTGATTGGTCCATTCGAGGGTGACGCGCAGACTCGCGTTCGCGCTGCCCTGGACGACGAGCGCGGTGAGTCTCCCCGCGTCCACGCCCAGTTGGCAGCCGAACTCGACGGTCGCGCGGTCCGGGGCCGCCCGGTGGAGCGCGTCCCCGATCTTCCCCGCGAAGGAGGAGAGGGCCTCGGTGACCGCCGAGAGGTCGGGCGTACGGCCGCCGAGCCCTTCGAGTTCCACCTCGGGGCCGAGCCGGCGTGCCTCCACGAAGAGGGTGCCGTCGCCGAGGTCGACCCGGGTGATGTCCGTCATCGGAGCTCCTGGTGGTTCAGAGGGCCGGGCGCAGGGCGGTCGTGGCCCTCACGGAGCGGGGCCGGGCGGCGCCCGCGTCGAGGGCGCTCGGGTCGAAGGCGCTGCCCCGCCGCCACTCGGGCCAGCTGAGGTTCCAGTCGCCGAAGCCGTTGTCGAAGGGGGTCATGGGTTCGCCGTATCCGTTGACGACGCGCACGAGGTCCCCCTCGCGGACGGTGTCGAACAGCCAGGCGGCGTCCTCGGTGCTCATGCCGGTGCAGCCGTGGCTGACGTTCTCGCTGCCCTGCGCGTCGAGCGACCAGGGGGCGGCGTGCAGGTACTCCCCGCTCCACGTCACCCGAGTGGCCCAACGGACCTTCAGATCGTAGAAGTCGCTGCTGCCGCGGGCGATGCCGATGGAGTCGCCGCGCATCCGGACCATGGGTTCCTTGCCGAGGACGACCTTGGTGCCGCCGCGAGTGCGGTAGCCGGCCTTGCCGGTGGTGACCGGCAGGGTGCGGATCGATCGACCGTCGCGGAACACGGTCATCTCGTGGGCGGCGATGTCGGTGACGGCCTCGATCCGCGCCCCGGTGGTGAAGGTGAGGGGCTTCGAGCGGCCCCCGTAGAGGCCGCCGGTGATCCGGGCCCCTTCGAGTCCGCTGCGGACCCGGACCGTGGTGCGCGCGGGCCAGTAGTGGCGGGGCCGGTAGTGGAGGGTGGTGGAGTCGACCCAGTACCAGGAACCGTCGACATGGGGCTGCGTCCGTACGTCGAGGGCGCGCTCGACGACACGGCGGGCCCCGGGGTCGTCGGCCGGGACGGGGTGGCTGAGTTCGGCGGTGACCGGCTGCCCGACCCCGTACGTACCGCCGTCGTCGGGTCCGAAGGCGACGGTGAGCCGGTCCCCGGCGGGGGCCGGGACGGTGCGGAAGTCCAGCCGGGCGACATGCCGGAGGGGGCCTTCCGCTTCGGCCCGCTCGACGACGAGGCGGGCGGCGAACCGGCTTCCGGCGGGCAGCGGCACAGCGCTGGTCCACCGGCTGCGGTCGGCGCTCGGGGCGCCCGCGACGCGTCGTCCGCGCTGGTCGGTGACGGTGACGTCGGCGAGCACGCCCGGGGTGCGCAGGGCGAGTTCCACGGGTCCCGACGCCCGGGGGTCGAGGGTGAACGGCCGCGCGGTCAGGACGGGGCCGCCGCCGAGCACGACGGTGCGCCGGGGCGCGGTGCACAGGCCCTGGGCGGCGGCGCAGCCGTCCACGGAGACGACGGCGTCCGGAGGGCCCGCTTCGAGCGCTGCGTCCGGGCCCGATGGCGGCGACTGTGCCGCCGTGGCGACGAGAACGGCTCCCACCGCGAGGGACAGCGCGCCCCACCCCCGTACGTATCCGCGTGACGACACGTAGGACACCGTCCCCTTCCGATTTCGTGCGACGACGCCGGCGGTCGGTGCCGACCCGAGCATCAAAACGGATGAGAGGAGGAAAAGATGATCTGGGCGCCGGGCGTGGCGGCGGACTCGGGGGCGAGACGACTCGAATGGATCAGCGGGGCGGCTCGGGAAGCTCCTCGCCGGTCTCCAGCAGGGACTTGAGGCTGGACACCAGCGCGGGCCAGCCCTCGCCGATCAGCCCCTTCATCAGGCCGTCGGCCTCCAGGTCGTCATGGGTCACCGTCAGCTTGACCGTGTCGCCGGAGGGCTCGATCACGAAGGTCGCCCGCGACCGGCGTTCCCGGGCGAGGCGCTCGTACACGTCCCGTCCGAGGCGCACGGCCTCCGCCCACTCCGGCGTGAAGGTGTGCCAGGTGTACGAGAGGAGGCGGCCGGGTTCGGCCGCGAGGACCACCTGCTCGGGGTCGACCGTCCTGCGCCCGCCCTCGTCCCAGATCATGGGGGCGCCAGGGGTCCACTCCGTCTCGAAGGCCACGCCCCAGAAACGGCGGGTGGACTCCGGGTCGGTGAGCGCCTTCCACAGCTCGTCGGGGGTGGTCCGGATGTAGGTGGTGTAGACGAACGTGTCGCTGTCCATCGCGCTGCCCCTCGGATCTGCCGTCCCGCCCCCGCGGATCTTGCGTCCCCTGCTTCCAGCCTAGGCAGGCGGCGGACGGACGTGCCAGCGAAGGGCCCCCGTCCGACCCGTCGAACAGGGGGTTGAATAGGTGCGGAGGAAACTATTCAACGTGCTGCTAGCGTGTCCGGATGTCCCTCAAGCACGCCGTCCTCGCAGCTCTCCTGGAGGGCGAGGCCTCCGGATACGATCTGGCCAAGATCTTCGACGTGTCCGTCGCCAACTTCTGGGCCGCGACCCCGCAGCAGCTCTACCGCGAGCTGGACCGGCTCGCGGAGGCCGGTCTGATCACGGCGCGCGTGGTGGAGCAGGAACGGCGCCCCAACAAGCGGATGTTCAGCCTCACCGAGCCGGGACTGCGGGATCTGGCCGCCTACACGTCGATGCCTCCGCGCCCCAGCGCCGTACGGGACGAGCTACTGGTCCAGGTGCAGGCCTGCGACGGGGGCGACACCCGGGCCGTCCGGGCGTTCGTGGCCCAGCGGATGGAGACGGCGCGGGCGAAGCTGGCGCGCTACGACCGGCTGCGGCAGTGGATGCTGAACGGCCGGGACGAGGACGCGTACCTCGACGAGGCCGAGCGGGTGGGCCCCTACCTCACGCTGATGCGCGGCCGGTACTTCGAGGAGGAGAACCTGCGCTGGGGCGAGCGCGCCCTCGCGGTGCTCGACCGGCGCGCGGAGAGGCACGGACGGGACGCGGCGCCGGACGGAACAGCGGCACGGGACGGGGTCGCCGCACGGCAGACCTGAGGTTCACCCGCATGGGTGCGGCCGCACCCTACTCTGCGGTAGCGTCACCGGCCGGCCACCGGACACACCGGTGGCGCACCAGGAATGATCGGGGACGGGCCGCGATGAACATCGGTGACCTCGTGGAGGACTTCACCCTTCCGGACGAGACGGGCGCCCCGCGCTCCCTGACCGGGCTGCTCGCCGAGGGGCCGGTCGTCCTCTTCTTCTACCCGGCGGCGATGACCCCGGGATGCACCGCCGAGGCCTGCCACTTCCGGGATCTCGCGGCCGAGTTCCGGGCCGTCGGGGCGCTGCCCGTGGGGATCAGCTCGGACGCGGTCGAGCGGCAGCGGGAGTTCACCGAGCGGCACTCCCTCGGGTATCCCCTGCTGTCCGACGCGGACGGTGCCGTGCGGGAGCGGTTCGGGGTGAAGCGCGGCTTCTCGCTCGCGCCGACGAAGCGCGTCACGTTCGTGATCGGCCAGGACCGGCGGGTTCGGGAGGTCGTGCGCAGCGAACTCCGGATGAGCGCGCACGCCGACCGCGCGCTGGCGGCACTTCGCACCCCCTGAGCGCCGTCCGCCCGTCCGGGACCCGCCGCACGACATGCGGGGTCGCCGGGACTGGGCGAGACTCGCTGAAACGCCTGGTCCCTCCCGGCCGGCGTGGGAACGGAGTGTGCAGGAATGGACGACTACCCCCTCCTCAACCTCTTCTGGACCATGCTGTGGTTCTTCCTCTGGATCATGTGGTTGTTCCTGCTGTTCAAGGTGATCACCGACATCTTCCGGGACCACTCCCTCAACGGCTGGGCCAAGGCGGGCTGGCTGGTCCTCTGCATCGTGCTTCCGTACCTGGGTGTGCTGATCTACGTCATCGCCCGGGGCAGGAGCATGGGCGAGCGTGACGTCAAGCAGGCCAAGGCGAGCGAGGCCGCGTTCCAGGACTACATCCGCAAGACCGCCGGGACCCAGGGCGGCGGCGCGGCGAGTCCGACCGACGAACTGGCCCGGCTCGCCGAGCTGAGGGACAAGGGCGCGATCACTCCCGAGGAGTTCGACAAGGCGAAGGCCAAGGTCCTGGCCTGACCTCGTCGCGGAGGTTCGGAAGGAGCGCGTACCGACGTGCGGAAGAGGGCGCGGGCGGCACCGGCCGCCGGGCTCGCGGGTTCCCTGCTCAGGGAGGCACTCGCGGAGCCCGGCAGACTACCGGAGTCGCTCGCGTCCTTCGCGTTGCGCCATATGGGCCCGGGTGCGGCGGCCGCCGTCGCGCGTCTGCGGGCGGCGCATCCCGAGGCCGGCACCGAGGCCCTGCGGGGCATGGTCGTGACCCGGGGGCGCCGGTCGGTGACGGCCGAAGGGTCGTTCGTGGGCGGGCCCTTCCTGCTCCTGGTTCCGTTCGCGTTCTGCGGCGCGCTGCTCCGCCAGGCGCGCACGGTGCTCGAGATCGCCGCCGTCGAGGGGCGGGACGCCACGGATCCGGAGCGGGCGGCCGAACTGCTCGTCCTGCAGGGCGTGTACGCGGACACGGCGGCCGCCCGGGCCGCGCTGGAGCCGACCGGGGAGGAGCCCGCGGCAGCCCGGCGGGGCGGGCGGACGAGGAAGTCCGCTCTGTGGGAGCTGACCTCCCGGATGGCACGGCTGCTCGGGCTGCTGACCCCCGAGGAGGAACCCGTCGGGCGGCTCACCCGGACCGGCCGGTGGGCGCTCGTCGGCGTCGTGTTCCTGGTCGGCCTGGTGGCCCCGCTGGTCTGGCTGCCGTACATGGCCCTCTCGTACCAGCGGGCCACCGACCGGCTGCTGGACCGGGCCACCGCCTTCTACGTCGGTGAGCCCGGTGCGCGCCCTCCTCGTTCCCCGCGCGGCCTGCGGGTGGACCCGGCCCTCGCACTGTCGGGGCTGCGCGCGCTGGGGTCGCTGCTGGTGCCGGCCATCGCCCTGCTCTTCGTGATCGCGACGGACCTCCGGATCGCGGGCGGGCGGTGGCCCGTCCTCGGCATCGTCCTGACCAGCGGCTGTCTGATCACCGGCGGCTGGTGGCAGTGGCGGCGGCACAAGCGGCGGCGGAGCGCGGAACCCACCCCCTAATACGCATGCTGGATACGGCTTTGATACGGTCACGGGGTGAGGCTGACAAAGTTCACCGACCTGGCGCTCCGTGCCGTGATGCGCCTGGCGGTCACCGTTCCGGAGGAATCCGTCACCACCCGCGAGGTGGCGGAGTCGATGGACGTGCCCTACGCCCACATGGCGAAGGTGGTGACCCGGCTCCAGCACCTCGGCGTGGTCGAGGCGCGGCGGGGCCGCGGCGGCGGCCTGGCCCTGACGGAGCGGGGCAGGCACTCCTCGGTGGGCTGGCTGGCCCGCACCCTGGAGGGCGACGAGGAGGTCGTCGCCTGCGAGGGCGACCCACCGTGCCCGCTGCGCTCCGCGTGCCGGCTGCGCGGGGCGCTGCGCGAGGCGCAGGAGGCGTTCTACCGGGCGCTCGATCCGCTGACCGTTGCGGAGCTGGTGAAGTCCCCGACCGGCCCGCTGCTGATCTCGCTCAGCCCACGCCCTTCCCCCTGAGGCCGGGGCCACCCCGAAGCCTCTCGCCCCCCCTGAGCCTCCGAGTCGCCGTCCCGTCGACTCGCTTCCCGCACCTTTAAATAGGTAGATCATCTACCAGATTGAGAGTTGTCATGCTGTCCGAACAGGCCGTCCCCGTCGTCCGCGCCACCCTGCCCGCCGTCGGCGGCGCTCTCGACCGGATCACCGAGCGCTTCTACGGGAGGCTCTTCGCCGCCCACCCCGAACTCCTGCGCGACCTGTTCAACCGCGGCAACCAGGCCAGCGGCGAGCAGCGGCAGGCGCTCGCCGGCTCCATAGCCGCCTTCGCCGGCGCGCTCCTTGAGCACCCGGACGCTCGGCCCGACGTCATGCTGTCCCGGATCGCGCACAAGCACGCCTCGCTCGGCGTCACGTCCGAGCAGTACAAGGTGGTGCACGAGCACCTCTTCGCCGCCATCGTGGAGGTGCTCGGCGAGGCGGTGACCCCGGAGGTCGCCGCCGCCTGGGACGAGGTGTACTGGCTGATGGCGAACGCGCTGATCGCCGTCGAGGCCCGCCTCTACCAGGAGGCCGGGGTCGCCGAGGGCCAGGTCTGGCGGTCGATGGAGATCGCCGAGCGGCGCGAGGAGACGGCCGACACGGTCTCCTTCGTCCTGCGCCACACCGACGGTGCCCCGACGGCCGCCTTCCGCCCCGGCCAGTACGTCAGCGTCCAGGTCACCCTGCCGGACGGTGCCCGCCAGATCCGCCAGTACAGCCTGTCCGCCGCTCCCGGACACCCGCAGTGGCGGATCACCGTGAAGCGCGTCGACGGCGACCCGGCGGGCGAGGTGTCCTCCTGGCTGCACGCCCATGCCCGGACCGGGGACACCGTGGAGGTCTCCGCCCCGTTCGGCGACCTGGTCCTGCCCGAGGGCGAGGGTCCGCTGCTGCTCGCCTCCGCCGGAATCGGCAGCACCCCGATGCTGGCCATGCTCGACCACCTCGCGGCCACCGGCTCGACCCGCCCCGTCGTGGTCGTGCACGCCGACCGGAGCCCGGAATCGCACGCCCACGCCGCCGAACTGCGCGGCCTCGTGAACGCCCTGCCGCAGGGGACGCTGCACCTCTGGTACGAGGAGCCGGGCGACTCGGGCGCCCGCCCCGGCCACGCCGACGTCACCGCGCTCGACCTGCCGGCGGGCACGACCGCGTACCTCTGCGGTCCGCTCCCCTTCCTGCGCACGGTCCGCGGCGACCTCGTCGGGCGGGGAACCCCCGCCGCCGACATCCACTACGAGGTCTTCGGCCCCGACCTGTGGCTGGGCGCCGAGAGCTGATCCACCTCGCCGGGATCCCAGAATCCCTTTGATCCCCAAGTGTCATGGCGCTCCCGCCCCGGATACTGCATAGTGAGGGCCGTATCCGGCCTCGCAAACAGCGGGTCCGCAACGGATGGACGGAAGCGACGTAAGCGATGGGATCGTTCGGATCAGCAGGCGGTGGCCGGGGCACGAAGCGACCGGTGCGGGCGATCGCCCTCGACATCGGCAGCTCCAGGACCCGCGCCTGGGCGCCGGGTGCGGGTGTCTTCGCGGACGTGCCGAGCGGTCCGGTCCGGCGCGGGCGCGTCACCGAGCCGGACTCCCGGCTGCAGCTGCTCCGTCGCCTCACCGCCTCGGCCCCCGGCGGCGACGGACACGACACCGTCGTGATGCTGACCCATCCCGTGCTGGCCGCCCCCGAGGAGCGGGCGGCGGCACGGCGGCTGGTGGACGCCCTCGGCCCTGCCCGGGTCATCGCGGTGGACAGCGCCCGCGCCGCGGCGGCCTACGCCGCCCCGGCCGGCGGCGGCCCGCTGCTCGTGGTCGACCTCGGCGCGCGGCTGACCGAGGTCACCCTCGTCGTGGACGGCCTCGTCGAGGACGCCCGCCTGGCCGAGATGGGGGTCGACGACCTCCCGGCGTCGGGCAACGTGCCGGAATCGGTAGCCGGAACGGCCGCGGACATGGTGAGCGACCTGTGGCGGCACGACCGCAACGGCGCGGTGCGCGGGGCGCTGCGGCGCGGAGTCCTCGTCACGGGCGGCGGTGCCCTGCGCCTCGACGTGACCGGACACCTCGCCCACCTCCTACGGGCCCGCCTCCGCCTGGCGAACGACCCGTCGACCAGCGTGGTCCGAGGCGCCGGCCTGATGCTGACCTCCGCCCTGCGCCACCCGACGGGCGCACTTCGCCGCGCCTGACGGAGGGCGGTCCGGCACCCGAGCGGCTTCGCCTCAGGCGGCGAAGCCCAGGTTGCTCACGTACTCGTACTTGCCCCAGTCGGAGCCGAGGTCGACGATCTGGTCGATCCAGGCGTCGTCGAGGGCGCGTTCGTCCCCGGCGGCCCAGGCGGCGACGATCCGGTCCCACTGACGGATGTTCAGCGACCGGAAGCCGAGCACCCGCTGGTGCGGCTGGGCCACCTGGGACTGATTGAGGGGGTGCAGCTCGACGCGCGTGCCGCCACGGGAGTTCAGCCGGGCGAGGAGGTAGCGCGCGACGTTGAGCCGGCGCACCGACCAGTAGGCGCTGTCGATCCGGTCGAGGTTGGCCCGGTTGGGGCGGCGCTCCTCGGCGAGCCAGGCCTTGAGCGTGCGGTCGGTCGCCCTGAGGCCGGCCTCCTTCGCCTGCCGCAGCGCGTGCGGGGAGCGGTTCAGGTAGTGCAGCCGGGCGAGGAGACCGCGTCGGCTGGTCACGGGCGAGGCGATGCCCTCGACCAGCTGGTCGAGCCGGCGTGCGGCCGCCGCGCTGCCCTTGATGCCACGGGCACCGAAATGGCCGAAATCATGGGTGTACTCGGGCACTCAGCCCTCCTCCTGCGCCGTGTAGACGTCCTTGACCTTCACTTCGGACACGCCCCGGCCCTCGGGGAAGACCCGCCGCCAGTCGCCGATGACGTGCAGTTCGTCGGTGCCCATGGCCCGGACGACGGTCAGCCCGGCGTCGTAGGCCTTGTAGGCCTTCGTCCAGAGGTTGGCGAAGGCCTGGGAACGGATGATGTGCATCCAGTCGGGCCGGTACAACTCCCGGTTGAAGTTCGACTCCCCCATGGTGGCGACGAACTTGGAGTACATCGCCTTCACGTACTCCAGCGTGACCTCGTCCTCGGAAACGAGCGCTGCGGCACGGGCGTCACGCAGGGTGTTGCGGAACTTCTCCAGGAGGTTCTCGGTGGCACCGGAGGTGAAGGACTCGTGGACGACGGGCGGTTCGCAGAGCCCGTACGCGGGTGAGGACAGCCGCAGGAGGAGTCGGAGGGTCGGCTCGGTGATCCAGAGGGGGCCCGGTTCGTCACGGGACCCGAGCGGGTTCGGGAGGTGCTCGCCGTGCTTCCAGTCGGGGGGCGTGACGAGATGGACCCCGGCCCGCCGCCGGTCGTGCGCGCCGCCCGTGTGGTGTTCGAGGGCGCCGAGCGGCAGGTGCGTCTTGAGGGCGCTGAGGTAGGCGCCGTTGATGTCGAGGGCCGTGATCTCCTGCGGTCCGGCCGGCAGCGCGGGACGCGTCCACTTGGGCCGTGCCTCCCAGACTTCGTCGGCCCCTCGGGAGGTCTTCTTCCGCAGGATCGCGGGCAGCGGCGGATGGCCGATGATCTCGTAGCGCGCCCCGGTGCGGCACATGTCGAGCAGCGCCATGGCGTCGGGGATCGCGGTCCGCACGAGGTCAGCGGTCGCCGCCTCGGCGTCACCGCCGTGCCGTACCAGTGCCTCTTGAACGGCCTCCTGGACGGTCCCCAACGGGGTCGGCGCGGGCTCCTGGAAGGCACGCGTCCGAGCCGTCGCCGGCGCCACCCGCTCGGCCTTGGGCCGATCCTTCCCGGGCCTGCTGCCCTGCGGGCGGCCACGGTCGGGCCGCTCGGGCTCGACGGGAGCCGGTGCGATGGCGGTGCTCTCGCGGTCGGCGGCGGCCGGAGCTGGGCCGCTGCCCTCCTGGGCGGCGAGGGCCGGTGAGGGGCCACCGCACTCCGCCGGGTCGAGGTGCTGCGCGAATCCCTCGACTTCGTGCCGGGCCGGGTGCCCGCACAGGACGCACGGCTGGGGTACGGGGAGCTCGTCGACGTCGTCGGCCGCGCCCGTCGTCCCTGTCCCCGTTCCTGCCGCCGCGCCGGCCGACGCCGGAGCAGTCGACGGAACCGGGGACGGGGTGGGGGCCGAGGGCTGGGCCTGGTCATGGGCCGGGTCCTGTGGCTGCGTACGAGGAGGCTCCGCGGGCGCCGGTTCGTCGACGGGTCCGACGGGTACGTCGAGCTTGGCTCGGAGACCGTCGAGCAGGTACGCGTACCGCGTCCTGGTCTCCCCGGCCGGCTCGCGGCCCGCTTCCCAGGCGGCGAGGGTCGTCGGGCTGACGCCGAGCGCTCGGGCCACCTGTGTCTTGGTCAGTCGCGCGGTCTCCCGCAGCCGTACCCGTTCCTCGGGGGCGGGCAGTTCCGCCTCCGGTGCGACGCCCGCGAGGAGTGCGTCGACCGCGTCGAAGTCCTTCACTGCCGCCCCGTCTCCACAACCCGCTCCACGTCCGCCACCCTACCCGGCGCCCCGCAGCGTCGGCGGTTGCGGGGAGGGGTGGGCGGGGTGGCGGCGTGGGGCGGTCAGCAGCCCATGGACCAGGTGTGGGAATCCCCTCGGTCGTTGGCGGCGGCGTTGTAGCCGACCTCTTGTCCCGGGGCGAGACAGATGGTCATGCTGCCGCCCTGCCAGGCGCTCTCGTAGACCTTGACGTGGTCCTTGATGCCGGGGCCGGAGATGCCGTGGTTGGCCCAGGAGGAATCGGTGTCGGAGATCCAGCTCTCCCACCAGCCGTCGTCTCCGCTCCAGTTGGCGCGCTGGCCGCCGAAATCGGAGTCCTGCCAGACGCAGAACTCGCCGCTGGGGCAGTCGGCCGCCCCTGCGGAGCCGGCGAGGGCTAGACCGGCGGTCGTGGCGAGGAGTGCCGCGGCGGCGGTGGCGAGGAATCGCTTCACGGGTGGCTGGTGCCTTTCTGCTGGTGCGGGGGTGCGGACAGGTCGACTGCCCGCAGCAGCGCGCGGTCGCGCAGCTGCCGGTAGGTGGTGAGTTCGTCGCGGTGCAGGGCGCGCACCGCGATCAGCTCGGCGGCCTCGAGGCGGGCGCGGACGGCGTCGAGGCCGCTCTCGCGGCCGCAGCGGGCGGCGACGTCCGGGTCGGGCCGCTCGGGGCGTGGTCGGTCCGGTGGGGTGACGCACCGGGTCCAGCGGGCGAGTGCCGTGCGGTGGGCGGGGTCGTCGCGCATCCGGTACTGGGCCTCGGCCCGGAGGTTGTCGACGATGACCTGCGCCCGGAACCAGCTGCGCTGGTCGCCGTACAGCCGCTGGCGGGCGGCGGCGGCGCAACCGTCGGAGTGGGCGGTGACGGTGGCCCCCGTCGCGAGGGTGAGGGAGAGTTCCCGCGGGCCGGCGCCGAAGAGCGCCGCTTGCAGGATCTGCTCCTCGTCCGGGGCGCGGGGCCGGGCCGTGAGCACGAGGCCCCGGTCGTCGAGGCAGTCGACGACGAGCCGGTGCTCGGCGGCCTTGAGGAGGGCGTCCTGGGCCGCCGTGCCGGAGGGCACCCCGGGGGCGGCGGGGCTTCCGGCGGAGACGGTGGCGCAGCCGGACAGCAGGAGCGCGGCTGCTGCGGTCAGCAGGGCGTGGCGGCTGCGTGAGGTCGTTCGGAGCATCGGGTCCCCCTTGGATCGTCCCTGGTCGGAGCGGCCGCACGAGGTTCGGATCGGCGGTTCGGGATGATCACTGCCCGAGCGGGTGGGGCCCATGCGGGACCTCACTCGAACGGGTCGAACGCGCCGGAGCGCGCGCCCCTCGGGCGCCGTATGCGTGCCGCTCCCCCCGGGGTCCCATGCGAGGGAGTACGCACGAAGGAGCAGGCCCGCGGGCTGCCGCGAGGGGGACGGGAGGAGTGCCTGAGGCAGGGCCCAGGGCCCTGGATACGACTGAGCCCCGGTTGGACGGGGGATTCCAACCGGGGCCGATCGCCGTGACGCGGAGGGCGGTCACCTCTGGGGGGGGACCTTGGGGACCGGGCCCCTTCGCAGTCACATAGGTAGGAACGACGAACGTTTCCCGAATGTTCCGAGCCTGCCCGTGTGGGCGGTGTGAGCCGCCTCACCCGATTTCGGCAGGTCTCGTCAGTCCTTCTCGGGCCGGTAGACGGAGCCCGGCTCGGCCTTGCCGGGGGCGAGGAGTTCCGGCACCGTCACGAACGTGAAGCCCCGGCGCTTCAGCTCGTCGATGATCGAGGGGACGGCCGGGACCGTGCCGTCGTAGATGTCGTGCAGCAGGATGATGCCGTCACCGTGCGCCTGCTCCAGCACGCGCTGCCGTATGAGGTCCGAGTCGGTGGTGGAGTAGTCCTTGGCGGTGATGCTCCAGAGGATCTGCGCGAGCCCGAGCTCCCGGCTGACGTCGGAGACCGTGTCGTCGGTGCGGCCCTGCGGGGGGCGCATGAGCGTGGGCTTGCGGCCGGTGATCCTCTCGACGGCGTCCTGGGTCCGGGACAGCTCGTCGCGAACCTGTGCCTCGTCGAGGTCGGTCAGGATCCGGTGGGTCCAGGTGTGGTTGGCGACCTCGTGCCCCTCGTCGGCTATGCGCTTGACGACCTGCGGGTAACGGTCGACGTGCTTGCTGCCGAGCAGGAAGAAGGTCGCCGGGACCTGCTTCTCCTTGAGGATGTCGAGCAGCCGGGGGGTGTCCTTGCCCGGCCCCGCGTCGAAGGTCAGCGCGATGCACTTGACCTTCTCGCAGTCCACCCGGCGGGCCGGGGCGCCCGCCTTGTCGTCGGCTCCGCCCGCGCCCCGGGCGTCCTTCGGCGTGACGGTCTCCATCCCGCAGCCGCCGAGCGTCAGCATCAGCGAGGCGGCGGCGAACAGCGCGACGGCCGGTCCCCTGCGTCGGCCCAGCCTGGATCGGAACGTCATGGAACCGCCTTCCCCGTGGTGTTTTCGGTACAGCCGAGATACCGCCTGGTCAGGGCAGCGCGCTCGACCGAACAAGAACTCTACATACGGTGTATACCGGGGGTGTCGGCGGGGGGTCCTCGACCGCACGTGGGCACACGTGAACCCCGGACGGCGCCCGTCCGCTCCGTCCGGGGAGTTCGAACCTTCCGCTCAGCCGGTCAGCCGCCCCGTCGCCCGGCGGCCCGGCAGCTCAGCGGGAGGCGAGCAGCAGTCGGGCCTCGGTCTCCTGGTCACCGGAGACGGACTGCAGGGACTGGATGTCGAAGCCCGCGGCGAGCACCTTCTCGACCTCGTCGACGGCGTGGTAGCCACCGGTCAGTGTGGCGCCGACCAAGGCGGACAGATGCGTGGGCCGCACCTCCTGGTGCCGTCCGCCGGCCGTGTCGAAGGTGGCCGTCCAGACGGTGGTGGTCGGCCCCGTGGCCATCTGCGGGCTCGGGTTCGTCATGTCCTCCAGCTGGTAGACACCGTCGAGGACGTCGAAGACGGCCTGGGCGTCCTCGCGGCAGCATTCGCTGAGCTGCACGGTGACGTCGGTGTCGATGTGCAATTCGTACACGTCGCTCATCTCCTCGCGGCCCACCGGTCGCGCGGGGCGCCCCCGCGCCCGCCGGACCGGCCGCTCGTCGTGCCACGTGTCCAGCATCCCTCTCGGCGAGCCGTCCCGCGAGGCACGGCCCTCCACGTCAGTGACTCCCGGTGACCTCCTCGACGGTGTCGGCCTCGGCGGCCGGTTTGTCGGGGCGGTGCCGTACGACGCGGGCGAAGCGGAGGGTGACGCCGGCCGGGTAGCGCGTCGAGGTCTGGAGACCGTCGCACGCGATCTCCACGACGAGCTCGGGCCGGACCCGTACGGTGAAGCCGTCGTCCTCCACGGCGAGTTCACCGAGCCGCTCGGTCTGCCACCGCAGCATCTCGTCGGTGAGGCCCTTGAAGGTCTTCCCGAGCATGACGAACCCGCCGTCGGCGGTGCGGGCTCCGAGGTGGAGGTTGGAGAGGAGCCCCGCCCTGCGCCCGTGGCCCCGTTCGACGGCGAGGACCACCAGATCGACGGTGTGGACGGGCTTCACCTTCAGCCAGGTGCGCCCCCTGCGGCCGGCGACGTACGGCGCGTCCAGGGCCTTCACCAGGACTCCTTCGTGCCCCCGGTCCAGGGTGTCGGTGAAGAACCGCTCGGCGGCCTCGGCCTGCGCCGGGTCGGCGGGATCGGTGACGACGAGGCGACGGACCCGCTGGGAGGCGGGGAGCAGCCCGGCGAGGACCGCGTGCCGTTCCCGCCCCGGCCGGTCGATCAGGCCATCGCCGTCGACCGCGAGGACATCGAAGAAGACGGGTGTGAGGGGCAGCGCGGCGCTGGCGCCGGTGACGTCGGAGCGGGAACCGACCCTGCCCGCGATGGACTGGAAGGAGACCGGGCGCGCCGTGTCCGGGTCGAGCGCGATCACCTCGCCGTCCAGGATGAACGCGTCGGCAGCCACCGCGCGAGCG
This sequence comes from Streptomyces sp. Root1304, assembly GCF_001426405.1. Classification (GTDB taxonomy): domain Bacteria; phylum Actinomycetota; class Actinomycetes; order Streptomycetales; family Streptomycetaceae; genus Streptomyces. The sequence goes on from NZ_LMEP01000027.1 coordinate 127,475, forward strand.
GTCGCGACCACCTCGGGGAGCCGTTCGGTGATGTCGTCGAGGGAACGGGTGTACACACGGACCCGGTCGCCGCTCCGGTGGACCTGGATCCTGATGCCGTCGAGCTTCTCCTCGACGGCGCAGGGACCGAGCGCGGCGACCGCCTCGGCGACGGAGGCCGCGGTGTGCGCCAGCATGGGCTGCACCGGGTTGCCGACCCGCAGGGTGAACCGGTCGAGCGCGGTGGCCCCCTCGGCCAGGACCGCCTGGGCCACCGGTGGCAGCGCCCCCTCGACCATCACGGCGCGCCGGAGTTCGGCCGCGGGCACGGCCGCCGCCCGCGCGACGCCCTCCAGGGCGACGGCGTCGAGGGCGCCCTGTCGCACCTCGCCGGTCAGCAGCCGTAGCAGGAGGTCCTGCTCGTCGCGGGTGGCGACGGCGAACAAGGAGTGCACCAGCCGGGACCGCCGCGCCCGAGCGCCCGTCCCCGAGACGCCCGCGAGTTCCGTCATCGCCCCGTCGACCTGCCGGAGCGTGAGCCCCGGCTGCTCGACGGGCGGGACGACCGGGGGCGCGACCTCCTTGAGGACGCTCCACCCGACCCCGATCCGTCCCTGCGGGAGGCGCCCCGAGAGATAGGCGATGACCAGCGGGCTCTCCTCGGCCGCGGCCTCCGCGAACAGCTCGGCGAGCAACGCGATCTTGTGTGAGCGCGCAGAGGTCGCGGCGACCTCCCCGGACACCTCCGCGACACGGGCGAGCAGCATGGCCCCATCGTCCCCACACCCCGCCGCCCTCGCACGCCGACTGCCTCCGCCGCACGCCGACCACCCCTCACGCACGCCGACCGCCTCCGCCGCGTGCCGGACACCTCCCCTACACGCCGACGACCTCGACTCCACGCCGACCATCTCCGCCGCATGCCGGCCGGCCCCGTCACCCCTGCCATCGCCCTCCCGCGGGCCCGTCAGGGCCAGGAGACCGGGCGGCGCCTCCTCCCTTCGGCGCGTCGGGCGGCTCCTTCCGCCCTCCTGCGGCGGAGCCGGTCGAGCAGCCTCACCCGTGCCACCGCCCGACCGGGTGGCCCCTCGACCACCAACGGCCGCCCGTCCGGCACCGCCTCCGCCGCCACGGGCGGAGCCTCGACCCAGGGCAGGGAGGAAGACGGCGACGGCAACAACGACGACGGCGGGGCCGACAGACCCGATGAGGCCGACGAGGCCGACGAGGCCGACGAGGCCGACGAGGCCGACGAAGCGGGTGAAGCGAACGCCAACCGCGTCGGCACCCCCGGCGCTCCAGCCCGCCCCCCGGCCCCCGCCCGTGCCCACCGGGCCGCCGAGACCCACGAGATTTCCGCGCTCCGTCCCCGCGGAGCCCCCGCCGCACCCGAGGGCACCACCTCGCCGGGGTACGGAGCCGGCCGCCCCGCGCGTGCCTCGTCGAGGGCCAGAGTCAGACTCAGCCGGTGCCAGAGGATCTCGTCCGGGTCGTCGGCCCGCGTGAGCCGGTCGGCGACCTCCCACGCCGCCGCGCGCACGGGCAGCCCCGGTGGCGGTGGTGGGCGCAGCCGGTCGAGGTGGTTGCGTTCGTACGGATCGTCGACGACCTCGGCCACCTGGACCGGGTCGAGGAGCGAGGCGATGGCCGCCGCCCGCGCCCACGGGTCGTCGGTGGCGCGGAGTTGCACGGCGAGCCTGCGGGCCCGCCAGTTCCTCGGCCGCCGGTCCACGTGCGCGGCGAGGAGTTCGCGGAGTTCCAGGGGGAGACGGCCGGTGAGCAGCGCCGGGGAGCCGAGTCCGAACGCGGCGACCTCTTCCGCCAGGTAGCTCCACACCACCGCCCGGTAGCGGTTCAGGGTGAACCGCGCCGGACTCAGGTGTCCGGTCCGGGCCAGCTTGGTGAAGCGCTCCGGAGTGATGTCGAGGAGCGCGGCGGCCTCTCCGGTGCCGACCGCCCGCACCCGGTCGCGGAGACCGGCGGGGAAGTCGGGCGCGGCCCTGAGCCGCTCGAGCTCGCGCCGCTCGACCCCTGGCCTCGCGCCCTTCCCGACCGGCGCCGTCCTGACCAGTCCGAGCTGGACCGCGAGCTGGAGCTCGTCACGCCTCAGTTCCAGCTCCAGCGCGGCCCGCCCCGGCGACACCGTGTTCGTACCCTCGTCGACCGCCATCCTGTGGCCTCCCCCGTACATCCGCGTTCTCTCCGTGGTGTGAATCCCTCGGATCCATCACCACGAAGGTAACGCAGAGTGACGACAGCGACACCCCCTGTGGATAACCGGCTCTGGACAACCGTCGGCCGTCACCGGCTTCGAGGGAGAGCTGCCCCGGGGCGCGTCCAGGATGAACCGCCCCGGTTCAGGAGAGCCGCGCCGAGGGCGTCAGAGCAGCCCGCCCGCCGGGCCCCCGGGCTGCCGTGCCGCCACGCCGAGGTGTTCGCCCACCCGGTTCACCAGCAGCGTCATCTCGTACGCCACCTGGCCGACGTCCGCCTCGGCGGCGCTCAGGACGCACAGGCAGCTGCCCTCGCCCGCCGCCGTGACGAAGAGCAGCGCCTCGTCGAACTCCACCATCGTCTGCCGCGCCCTGCCCGCCCGGAAGTGCCGGCCGGAGCCCCGGGCGAGGCTGTGCAGACCCGAGGAGACGGCGGCCAGGTGCTCGGCGTCCTCCCGCACGAGTCCGCTGCTCGCGCCCGTCACCAGGCCGTCGTTCGACAGCACGAGTGCGTGTCGTATGTACCCGACGCGTTGGGTCAGGTCGTCGAGCAGCCAGTCGAGTCCCTTGTCCAGTGCCATCAGTGGTCCTCCCCCTAGCCGGTGCGTCCCCTTCGGCCCGGACTCCCGTGGTCCCCGGGCCGCCGTGGTCCGCCGTATCGCCGCAAGCCTTACGCACTGTCGTGAACGGGGCAAGCACTGCACCACGCCCGCGCGTGCCGCAGGATGGGGACATGACGAGGATGAGCGACGAACAGTGGCGGGCCTTCGTGTCCGAGGGAACCCGTACCGGCAAGCTCGCGACCGTCCGTGACGACGGAAGTCCGCATGTCGTGCCGATCTGGTTCCTGCTCGACGGGGACGACATCGTGTTCAACACGGGCAAGGACACGGTGAAGGGCCGCAACCTCGCGCGCGACGGACGGGCTTCGCTGTGCGTCGACGACGACACCCCGCCCTTCGCGTTCGTCTCGCTGCGCGGCCGCGTCGAACTCGACGAGGACCCCGTCGCGTTGCGCCACTGGGCGGGCCGCATCGGGGCCCGCTACATGGGTGAGGACCGGGCGGACGAGTTCGGGGAACGCAACGCGGTCCCGGGTGAACTCCTCGTCCGCTTCCACATCGAGAAGGTGACCGCGGAGAGCGGCGTCGCCGACTAGCCCGCCCCCCCGTACCCACCCGCCCACCGTGTCCCCCGTCCCACCATGTCCCCGTCCCGCCGTGTCCCTCAGCCCACCGTGTCCAGGAGTCGGGCCGTGTGCATGCGGCCCGCGTACTCGACCAGGCGGATGAGGACTTCCTTTCCGGAGTCCCGGTCGCGTGCGTCGCACAGCACCACGGGGGTGCCCCGGTCCAGGTCGAGGGCGCGGGAGACGTCCGCCGCGCCGTACGTACGCGCGCCCGTGAAGCAGTTGACGGCGACCACGAAGGGGATCTTCCGGTGCTCGAAGTAGTCGACCGCCGGGAAGCAGTCCTCCAGGCGTCGGGTGTCCGCGAGGACGACGGCGCCGAGGGCGCCCTGTGACAGCTCGTCCCACAGGAACCAGAACCGGTCCTGTCCCGGCGTGCCGAAGAGGTAGAGGGAGAGCCCCGAGCGGATGGTGATCCGCCCGAAGTCCATGGCGACGGTCGTGGTCGTCTTCTGGTCGACTCCCCCGGTGTCGTCGACGGACTCCCCCGCGCGGCTGAGCTGTTCCTCGGTGCGCAGGGGCCGGATCTCGCTCACGGCGCCGACCAGGGTCGTCTTGCCCACGCCGAATCCTCCGGCGACCAGGATCTTCAGGGCGAGGGCGGTGGTGTCCGCGCTCTCGTCCGCGCCGCTGCTCTCAGAGCGCTCGTAGGCCATCGATTACTTCCCTCAGGATTCTTTCGTCAGGGAGCTGTGCGGGCGGTACGGGCCGGCTGACGCGCACGAAGCCCGATTCGAGGAGGTCGCCGAGGAGGACCCGGACGACGCCGACGGGCAGGTCGGCGTCGGCGGAGAGTTCGGCCACGGACTGCGTCTCCGCCCGGCACAGGGCCAGCAGGGAGCGGTGCTCGGGGCCGAGGAGCGACTCCTCGGCCGGTCCGGGCGGGTCGTCGTCCACGACGACGAGCGCGATGAGGTCGAACCGTACGTTGCTGGGTCCCGGCTTGGTGCGTCCGCCGGTCATCGCGTACGGGCGTACGAGCGGTCCGGCCTCGGCGTCGTACCACTGACTGCCCGGTGTGGTCGGGCCGGCGCCGGCGCTGTCCTCGTTCATGGTTCTCTCCGGGTCAGCCGGCGGCCGGCGGGGTCACCGTGAGCCGCGGCGGGGTGTGGAGGTGCTCGCCGACGCGTTTGACGAGGCGGGCCATCTCGTAGGCGATGAGGCCGATGTCGGCACTGACGGAGCTGAGGACGGCCAGGCAGGAGCCGTCGCCCGCGGCGGCGACGAAGAGGAAGCCGTCGTCCATCTCGACCATCGTCTGCCGGACGCCGCCGGTGTGGAACTGCCGTCCCGCGCCCTTCGCGAGGCTGTGGAAGCCGGAGGCGATGGCGGCCAGGTGCTCCGCGTCCTCGCGGCTGAGTCCGCTGGAGGCCCCGACGGCGAGGCCGTCGTTGGAGAGCACCACGGTGTGGCGGACCTCGCGGACCCGCATGACGAGGTCGTCGAGCAGCCAGTCGAGCTCGCCGGACCGGTGGTGGGAGATCCTCTCGTGGTCGATCATGCCTGGTCTCCTTCAGAGCCGTGGTGGTCGAGGGGTGTCGTGCCGGGGCCGAGGGGACGCCTGCTGCCGGGAGCCGGGCCGCCGCCCCGGCGCCAGCCCTCGCGGTAGGCGGTCATCCGGTCCCTGACCTGCTCCGGGGTACGCGGGTCCGTGTCGGGCGCAGACGGTACGAACACCGGTGCCGGGGAGGGCGCCTCGCGCAGCTGGGGCACGAGGCTCGCCTGTCGTACGCGGCGGGGCAGCTCGACCTCGGGGTCGCCCTGGCCCGTGGGCCCGGGCTGCGGCGCGGGCGCCGCTTCGCGTGTCGACGGAGGTACGGAGGAACCGCGCCTGCGCAGTTCGGTGACCCCTGCGGGCGGAGGGCCGGACTCCGGCGGATCGAGCGCGCGCACCGGCGTCGGGCGCGGCAGAGGCTGCGGGCGGGAAGCGGTCGGGGTCCTCGGCACGGCCGGGGGCTGCGGGGTGGACGTGCCCTGGGGCCGTACTCCGACCGGCGGTTGAGGGGCGGTCCCGCGCGGGGCCGGCACGGGGCCTCCGGGAGGTCCTCCGGCAATGGCCGGGCCGACCCGCGCCGGTGGGCCGCCGGCCTGTCCCGCCGGACGAGGCACCTGAGGGCGGCCGAAGCGGCGGGCCTCGGCGCGGTGCGCCTCCTCGCGCTCACGCGCGGCCCGCGAGGCGTCCGTCCTGGGGTCGCCGGAGAGCCGAGGGTCGTCGGAGAGGCGGGGGTCGTCGGACAGCCGGGGGAAGGGGAGGCCGGGAGACCGGGGAGACCCGGGAGGGCCGGAGAGGGTGCGGTCGGAGTCGGCGCGGTGACCGGCGGACGGGCGGCCGTCCGGCAGCCGGCTCTCCGCCGGCCGGTCTGCCAGCAGTCGGTCGTCCAGCAGGCGGGGTTCGCCCGCGCGGTCCTCCGTCGTACGGGCGGCCGTTCCGCGATCGGCGCCCCGGGCGTGGCTCATGCCCGTGCCCGAGGCGGGGGCGCGGGTGTCGCCCGCGTGCGGTCCTTCGGGGCCGGGCGCCGATGCGCTGCGGCCCGGCGGCAGAGCGCCCTGGAGCAGGTCGGTCGGGAGCAGGACGACGGCCGTCGTGCCGCCGTACGGGGAGGTCCTCAGCTGGACCTTGATGTCGTGGCGGGAGGAGAGGCGGCTGACCACGAACAGGCCGAGCCGGTCGCTGTCGAAGAGGTCGAGGGCCTCGGACTGGGCGATGCGGGCGTTGGCCTCGGCGAGGGTCTCCTTGCCCATGCCGAGTCCCCGGTCCTCGATCTCCAGGGCGTAGCCGTTGCCGACGGGTTCACCGCTGACGCGCACCTTGGTGTGGGGCGGGGAGAACTGGGCGGCGTTCTCGATGAGCTCGGCCAGGAGGTGGGTGAGGTCGGCGACCGCGCCGCCGACCACGGCCGTCTCGGGGAGCCGCCGCACCTCCACGCGCGCGTAGTCCTCGATCTCGGAGACGGCGGCACGGACGACGTTGGTCAGCGGAACGGGCATCCGCCAGGCACGGCCGGGGGCGGCGCCCGACAGGATGATGAGGCTCTCGGCGTGGCGGCGCATCCGGGTGGTGAGGTGGTCGAGCCGGAAGAGGTCGCCGAGTTCGTTGGGGTCGTCGGCGCGCCGCTCCATGCTGTCCAGGAGGTTCAGCTGGCGGTGGACGAGGACCTGGCTGCGGCGTGCGAGGTTGACGAAGACACCGGAGATCCCGCTGGCGAGTTCGGCGCGTTCGACGGCGGCGGAGAGCGCCGCCCGGTGGACGGTGGTCAGTGCCTCCCCGACCTGGCCGATCTCGTCCTGGGAGACCGGTCCCCGGGGAGCCTCCGCGTGGACGTCGATCTCCTCGCCGGCGCGCAGGCGGCGCATGGCGGCGGGGAGTTTGCCGCGTGCGATGCCGAGCGCGGTGTTGCGGAGGCCGACCAGCTCGACGACGAGCCCGCGGCCGATCCGTACGGAGATGACGAGCGAAGCGGCGACGGCGGCGAGACCGAGAACGACCGCCGCGCCGCCCGCGCTGAGGACGCCGCCGGCGAACGGATCGACGCGGTCGGCCTCCGAGGCGCGCGCGTCGCGCTCGATCGTGCTCAGTCCGTCGCGTACGGCGGCGAGCGTGTCGTCCCAGTCCACGGAGGTGACGGCCTGGGCGGCGGGCCGACCGGGGCTCGCGGCGCGGACGCGGTCCTCGGCCTTGGTGAGCCGGGGGTGGTCGCCGCCGGTCGCGAGCCGCGTCCAGGCCGCGCGTGACGCGGCGGGGAGGTCGGCGGTGGCGGAGGCGGTGAGCGTGCGGCGGGTCTCGACGGTGCCGGAGAAGGCCCGGAGGTGCTCCTCCGTGAACCTCCCCGCGAGATGGGCGGAGGTGAGCAGGGCGTCCTCGCGGGAGAGCATCTCGCCCGCACGGCCGAATTCCAGGAGCACGCGCGCGTCGGAGCCCTGCTGGGCGTCCTGGATGCCGGTGAGGGCTCCGCCGACGGCGAAGCCGGCGGAGACGGCGGTGGTGTACTCCGCGTACACCTGGTCCCAGTCGGCCCGCCCGTCGGCCGCGGCGGTACGGAGCCGGGCGAGGCGCTCGACCCCGCCGACGAACGTGGACACCCTGTTGCCCACGTCACCGGGCAGGTCCCCGGAGTCCCCGACGGTGTGCGTGCCGTCCAGGCGGAGGCGGTCGACGGCCTCGTCCGTGCGGCGGATCCGGTCCTTGAGCTCGGCGGCGCGGGCGGCGCCGGGGGCCGCGACCTGCCGCACCGCGGCGCGCCGCTCGGCCTGGAGCGCGCCGATCGCCGCCGTCACGGGCTCACGGATCTCGGCGTCGACCCGCTGGAGTTGGCGGAGCCGGGCGATGTCCTGGGCGGTGCTGACGGTGGCGAATCCCCAGAGCGCGAGGAGCGAGACCACCGGGACCATCAGGAGCGAGACGATCTTGGCGCGGACGGTACGGGGGCGCAGGCCGAGCCGGACGGTGCGGGGGCGGCGCGCGGTGTCGACGCGTGAACCGGCGGGGTCGGCGCCCTTCGGGCCACCGCGCTCCTCGTCGTGGAACTCGTCACGGATCTCGTCGCGGATCTCGTCGCGGAATCCGGCGTCGAGCCCGTCACGGCGCTCGTCACGCGGTCCGCCGCCCCGCCCCTCCGGGGAGGGGTACCCGGCCGCTCCGGCCGGTGCCTCGGGGGCGTGTTCCCCCGGTTCGTCGGCGGGCGGCCCGGCGTGCGCGCGGCGTCCGCGCACGGTCGCCGACGGCGGCGCCGTCACCTCGGCGTCCTTGGTCCTGCGGGGAGTTCGCATGGCCTCCTCGTTCCGGCTGCGACTGTTCTGGTGCGGTGGGTCTGCGGGTGGGGCTGGGGTGCATCGGTGAAGCGACCGAGGTGGCTGTGGCGAGGGCCGACGATGCCTGCGGATGAGGATCGGGAGTCAGGAATGAGGGGTCACGGGTCAGGGGTCAGGGAGCCGGGATCGGGGAGCCGGGAGGTCTCCGGCCCCGGTGGCCCGTGCCACCCTCGGCCCCCCCCGTCTCGGTCAGTTCGTCGGCGTGCGGACGGGCTGCGCGGTGCGGAACCCCGGGGGTGCGACGTCCACGGCGCGCTCGTCGGGCTCGGTGAGGCGGCCGGCGGAGGCGTACGCGGCCCGTTCCCTGGCCGTCGGGGAGAGGGCGACGAAGGCGGAGGTGATGAAGAGGTACGAGCCGAGGCCGACGGCGAGCGGGAAGATGAACTGCATGACCGTGGCGCCGGGCAGGGCCGCACCGGAGGGGGCGACGTCCACGCGGACGGCGAACATGCCCGTGTAGTGCATGCTGCTGACGGCCGCGCCCATGACGAGCGAGGCGACGGCCACGGCGGCGGGCGAGTGGATGTTGAGGGCCGCCCAGAGCGCCGCGGTGGCGGCGACGACGGCGATGACGACGGAGAGGCCGACGAGTAGGGGGTCGAACCGCACCTCGCCGTGGAGCCTGAGCGCGGCCATGCCCATGTAGTGCATGCTCGCCACGCCGATTCCGGTGGTCAGTCCGCCGATCAGGAGCGAGCGGACGCGGTCGCGGCCGTAGCCGACGGCGAACACGCCGACGCCGACGACGGCCATCGCGATGACGAGGCTGAGGATGGTGAGCGGCACGTCGTAGCGGATGTCGGTCCCCGTCACACCGAAGCCGAGCATCGCCACGAAGTGCATCGTCCAGATGCCGGTGCCGATCGCGGAGGCCGCGGTGAGGAGCCAGTTCCGCCGCGAGCGGCCGGTCGCGTCGAGGGCCCTTACGGTGCAGCGCAGCCCGAGGGCGGCGCCGACGCAGGCCATCGCGTACGACAGTGCAGGTGTCAGCCAGCCGAAGGTGGCGTGGTCCAGGTGTCCCATGGCTCAGGGACGCTAGTGCGCATCGAGGGGCGCACAAGGGGCGCATTTCGAAAGCTGTTGGAATATGACAGAGAGATGGTCCCGAACGATCGGGCCGCGCTCGAACGTGCACACAGAACGTTCACCCCTCCGAGTGCGGAATCATGTGCGCATGAGCGATGACCCCACACACGTACGAGAGTTCTTCGGCTCCCGGGCCGCCGGGTGGGACACCCGGTTCCCCGACGACGGCCCCGCGTACGCCGCCGCCGTGAACGAGCTCGGGCTGCGCCCCGGCGACGCCGTACTGGATGCCGGCTGCGGGACCGGGCGCGCCCTGCCGCCGCTCCGCGCCGCCGTCGGCCCCACCGGACTCGTACTGGGCGCCGACCTCACCCCCGAGATGCTCGAACAGGCCGCGCTCGCCGGACGCGGAGGGGCGGCCGGTACCGCCACGCTGCTGCTCGCCGACGTCGGCCGGCTGCCGGTGCGCGACGGCGCGCTCGACGCGGTCTTCGGAGCGGGACTGGTCTCGCATCTGGCGGACCCCGTCAGCGACCTGCGGGAACTCGCCCGTGTCGTACGGCCCGGCGGTCGGCTCGCGCTCTTCCACCCGATCGGCAGGGCCGCGCTCGCCGCCCGTCACGGCCGCCGGATCACCCCGGACGACCTGCGCGCCGAGCCCCGGCTCGGTCCGGTGCTGGCCGAGGCCGGCTGGCGGCTCGTCAGCTACGTCGACGAGGACGCCCGCTATCTGGCGATGGCCGAACGGGAGGACTGAGCGCCGCCGAACCCCTCGTTCCGGCCGGATCCCCCTGCCGGGTGTGGCGGATGTGGCAGAGTCGGGCGGGGCGGGGCCAGGGCCCGACAGTGCGGGACCCACCACGTCGCCGCCGGGGTCCGCATCGGGGTGAGGGGGCTGCGGGTGGCACGGGTGATCGACGGCCGGTTCGAGCTGGTGGCACGGCTCGGCGGGGGCGGTATGGGGACCGTGTGGAGGGCGCGGGACCTGGTGCTGCACCGTGAGGTGGCGCTCAAGGAGGTACGCCCGCCCGATCCCGCGCTCGCCGAGTACGACCCCGAGGGCGCCAGGGAACTCCGTATCCGGGTCCTGCGCGAGGCGCGGGCGCTCGCCCGCGTGGCGCACCCCCGGGTGGTGACCATCCACCACATCGTGGACGGCGGGGAGGGCACGTACCCCTGGCTCGTCATGGAGCTCGTCACCGGCGGGTCGCTCCAGGAGCGGCTCGACCGGGACCCGCTCGGCGTCGTCGAGGCGGCCGTGCTGGGGCGCGGCATCCTCGACGGGCTGCGGGCCGCCCACGCGGTGGGCATCCAGCACCGGGACATCAAACCGGCGAACATCCTGCTCACGCCCGACGGCCTGCCCGTCCTCACCGACTTCGGCATCGCGGCGCTCCACGGGGCGACCGCGCTCACGGCCGCCGGTTCGATCATCGGCACGCCCGAGTTCATGGCGCCCGAGCGCGTCGGCGGCGAGGAGGGCGGACCGGCCGCCGACCTCTGGTCGCTGGCCATGACCCTGTACGTCGCGGTGGAGGGCCATCACCCGATGCGGCGCGCCAACACCCTCGCCACGCTCGCGGCCGTCCTCGGCGAGGACGTACCCGCGCCCCGCCGCGCCGGGGCGCTCACGCCGGTGCTGACCCGGGTGCTTGTACGCGACCCGGCGGCGCGGCCCGACGGGGAGTCCTTCGACCGGATGCTGGCGGAGGTCGCGGCGAGCGGTCCCGTCGGGATCCCGACGCCGCCGGTGTCTCCACCTCATGTTCACCTTCACCCTGGACCTCAGGTCGAGACTTCGGGTGAGGAGGGGCCACCGCCCGCCGGTCCGTTCGGCCCGCCACCGCCGACCGGTGCCGCCCGCCCGTCCGCGTCCCCGAAGCGTCGTGGCGCGGTGTTCGCGGGGGCCGGCGCCCTCGTCGTCGCCCTGAGCGGCGTCCTCGTCTGGAACCTCCTCCCGGGCGGCGACCCGGACGGCGACGGCCGCGACCGGACGGCGGGCAAGTCCGGCAGCCAGGAGCCCTCCTCCCCCGCCTCGTCCACCGGCGCGTCGACGACGCCGTCCGGAGGGGCCGGTCCCCTCACCGTCGGCGTCAAGTCCGACCAGCCGGGCCTGGGGTGGAAGAAGCCGGACGGCACGTACGCGGGCCTCGACGTGGACGTCGCCACCTACCTCGCCCGCGCCCTCGGCCACGACCCGGCCGCCATCACCTGGAAGGAGGTCCGGAGCTCCACCCGGGAGGCCGCCCTCGCCGGCGGCGACGTGGATCTCGTCGTGGCCACGTACACGATCAACGAGGTGCGGAAGCAGAAGGTCGATTTCGTCGGCCCCTACCTCGTCGCCCACCAGGACGTACTGCTGCGGGCGGACGACGCCTCCGTGAAGACCCGGACGGACCTCAACGGCAAGAAGGTGTGCGCGGCCACCGGCTCCACTCCCGTGCTCCTGATCCGGACGAACCTGGCGCCCCGGGCCGAGGTGGTGACGTACGACAGCTACCGGCGGTGCATCAGCGAGCTGGCCTCGGGCGGTGTCGACGCCGTCACCACCGACGACGCGCTGCTGGCCGGCTACGCGGCACAGGAGGAGTTCAAGGGCCGGTTCAGGCTCGCCGGTTTCCCCGTCACCGAGGAGCGCTACGGCATCGGTCTCCCCAAGGGGAGCCCGCTCCGCGCCCGGCTCACCACCGCGCTGAAGCGGATGATCGACGACGGCTCCTGGCGCGAGGCCGTGGAGAAGAACCTTCCGCTCGTCCGCACGGACCCCCCTCCGGTCCCCGAGTAGGCCGCCGGACGCGGCGCGCGTCTCCACGGCGTTCACCACCAACGCCCCCTTCTGCCACGGCACTTCACTGTCTACGGTGGATGTGCCGGGCAGCCCTGCCCGGGAGAGGCGGTGGGGCGTGGCACGAGTACCGGAACGACTGCGCAGACTTCTCCCCTCCGCCCGCCGGGCGCCGGAGGCCCTCACGGAGGCGCCGGTACGGCCCCGGCAGGGACACAACCTCTTCGAGGCCGCGGCGGAGTACGTGGCCGCGTGCGCCGAGGACGACGCGGCGCGGGCCGAGGAGGCGGCGAGCCGGGTCTCCCCCGGGATGCTGTCGTTCGGCGTCAACGAGCTGGCCTGCCGGGCCCTGCTCACGCTCGCCCGGGAACGGAACGAGTCCCCCCGCACCGTGGCCCGCTCGCTGCTCGGTCTCAGGGAGGAGCCGGTGCGGCGGCCGGCGGGTGACGCGTAGACCGTGAGCCCTCGGGCGACGGTCCCGGCGACGCAGCTCACGGCGCCGGGCTATGGACAGGTCTCCCTACTGACTGGTTAAGGTGCGCCCGACGACCAGATGGGGAGGCCTCTGTGGCTGGGACGGACCCGATCGCCGAGGCCGACGGCGATGACGACGCGTTGTTCGTGCTGACGGCGGCGCTGCTGACGCCCGCGCGCTTCCCGAGCGTCCTCGGTGACGACTACCCGGCGGCCTGCGCGGCGCTGGGCCTGGCACCGTACGAGGAGGGATACGGGCTCGTGTTCGGCCAGGACGGGCTCGGGGCGCGGTGGACGATCGTCGTCGACGACGTGTCGCTGGTCGCCGTGGCGATCTCCTCCTGGGACTGCGGCATGGCCTACGACCTGTCCCCCGACGAGCGCTCCGTGGTCGCGGGGCTGCCCGGCTGGCCGCTGCCCGTGGCCACCCGGGCGCCGGACGTGCCCGCCCCGCACGACCCGGAACCGGAGGAGGGCGTGCCCGCCCCGCTGTCCCCGCCCTCCGGTGCGGAGTGGGGGCCCGCCCAGCGGCGGCTGGGCGCCGACGAGGTGGCGCTCCAGTGGTCGGAGTGGCGGTCCCAGGTGAACGACGACGGGACGTTCGCGGAGCCCGCGGGCGAGCCTGCCGGCCCGACGGAAGCGGCGGGTGCGGCGGAGGCAGGTGCTTCGGCAGAGGCGCCTGCTGCGGGCGACGCCGTTCCGGACCCGTACGACGGTGTCCGCAGGGCCCTCGACGAGCTCCACGGCTACCTCAAGGATCCGCCTCCCGTCGGCCGGGTGCGGTCCGACGCCGCTGCCGGCGAGGGCGAACGGACGCTGCGCGCGGACGGGCCCGGCTGGTCCCTGGTGGCCCGGACCGGCGACATGGCCTTCGTGCTGCTCGACGAGTTGCCCCGCGAGGTGCTGCCGGTCGCGCGAGGCGCCCGGCTTCCCGCGCTTCTCGTGGCGCTCGACGAGATGGCCGTACGCCCGTCCTGAACGAGCCGCGTCCCCGGCGCGGCCGGCCGGGCGGCGCTCATGGGACCCCATGAGTCGGCACTCGGAGGTGTGGTCCCAGGACATGGCCCGGTGGCAGGGGCGCGCCGCACGATGTGGCGCCGCGTGATGCGGCGCCGCCTCCTGTGGTGCCGCATCCTTCCCACCGTCCCACCGGAGGCCCACCATGCGCCTGTTCCCAGGCGTCTCCCTGCTCGCCGCGCTCCTGACCGGGGTCACCGTCCTGGCCCCCGCGAGCCCCGCCGGGGCGCGGGAGCGGCCCGCCGCGCACTGCGCCGGGCAGGACCGGCTCCGGGTCCCAGGCGCCGAGCACCAGCAGTCCGTCTGCCTCGACGACCTGACGACCGCCGGGCTCGCGGGCACCCCGTACACCGACACGGCGGACCAGGCCGGACTGGCCGCCCTGGGGACCCGTAACCCCTCGGGGGTGCCCGGCGTACAGATCGACGGCTACTTTCCGGACGACTCCCGGCTCAACGCCACCCACGGCTGGGCCCACGACGCGCAGTTCGTCATCCGGCTGCCCGACCACTGGAACGGCGGGCTCGTCGTCACCGGCGCGCCGGGCACCCGCCGTCAGTACTCCACGGACGCGCTGATCTCCGACCAGGTGCTCTCCCGGGGCTACGCCTACGCAGCCACCGACAAGGGCAACACCGGCCCGGACTTCTTCACCGACGGCCGGGGGCCCGGCGACGCGGTCGCCGAGTGGAACCGGCGGGTGACCGAGCTGACCCGAGCCGCCAAGAAGGCCGCACGTCAGCGGTACGGCCGCGCGCCCGAGCGCACGTACATGACGGGGATCTCCAACGGCGGCTACCTGACGCGCTGGCAGCTGGAGAACCGCCCCGAGCTGTACGACGGCGGTGTCGACTGGGAGGGCGTGCTGTGGACGACGCGCGGCCCGAGCCTCCTGACGAGCCTCCCGGTGACGGTGGCCAGGTCCCTCGGGCAGGCCTCCGACGAGGACCTGATCGGGGCGGGCTTCGCGCCGGGGTCGCGGTTCCTGTGGCCGTACCACGAGAAGGCGTACTGGGGGCTGACGCAGAAGATCTTCCGGGCCGAGTTCGACACCTCGTACGACCCGGCGTGCCCGGGTGCGACGGCCGGCGGGACCGTGGAGCAGATCTTCGCCCCCTGTGCGTCGGACGCCGCGTACGACTACGCCTCCCGGCCCGCGTCCGTCCACCGCGCGGTCGCGAAGGTCGCGCTCACGGGGCGGATCGGCAAGCCCCTCATCACGCTCCACGGCGATCTGGACACCCTGCTGCCGATCGCCACCGACTCCGACGTGTACGCGCGGATGGTGGACGGACGGGGCCGCGCCCCGCACCGGTACTACACGGTGCGGGGCGGCACGCACACCGACGGCCTGTACGACACCCATCCGGACCGGCTGCGCCCGATCCTGCCGTGCTACCGCTCCGCGTTCGAGGCGCTGACGCGCTGGGTCGAGGACGGCACGGAACCGCCCGCGGACCGGACGATCGGCCGGCCCACGCACGGTGACGTGGTCAATTCCTGCGCACTGGAGGGCTGAGGGCGGCGGCCGCGAGCCTGCGGCCCGGACCGGCCCCGGTCGGGCCGGTCCAGGTCAGGGCGGCCCGCTTCCCTTCGGCTCCGTCAGACCATCTGCAGCGGGTGGTGCGGCTCCTCCGGCAGTTCGACCCGGACGGGGTCGCCGGGCCGCACCTCCCCGCCGGTCAGGACGATGCTCATGATCCCCGCCTTGCGCACGATCTGCCCGTTCTCGTCCCGTCCGAGGACCTGCTTGAGCAGTCCGTGCCGGAAGTTGTCGATCTGTGCACACGGATTGCGCAGTCCGGTGACCTCGACGACCGCCTCGGCACCGAGGTGGAGGCGCGTGCCGGTCGGCAGGGCGAGGAGGTCGATCCCCCGGGTCGTGATGTTCTCGCCGAGGTCACCGGGGGCCACCTCGAAGCCGGCGCCGGCGACCTCGTCGAACAGTTCGCCGTGGATGAGGTGGACCTGACGCAGATTCGGCACCGTCGGGTCCTTCGCGACCCTGGACCGGTGCTTGACCGTCACGCCGGCGTGGACGTCGCCCTCCACTCCGAGCCCGGCGAGGAGGGTGATGCCCTCCCTGTTGGGCTTGGTGAACGAGTACGCGCCGTTGCTGCTGACCGTGGTGACCCTGGCGTCGCTCATGGCGAGGAGTTCCCCTATCTCCGCTTCGGTCGGCCCGTCCACCGGCACGACCGGCCCCGAACCGATGATCACACCGCTGGTGACCGGCTTCGACCCTACTCGGCCCACTCCGAACGCAGCGGCGCGCCCACCTCGTGCAGGTGACCCAGGGCCTGGCGGTACGAGTCCACGAATCCGGTCTCCGTGTACGGGACGCCCAGGGCGGCACAGTGCGCCCGGACGGCCGGCTGGGCGAGGCGCAGGTGCGGGCGCGGCATGCTGGGGAAGAGGTGGTGCTCGACCTGGTAGTTGAGACCGCCGAGGAACCAGTCGGTCAGGGCGCCGCCGCGGATGTTGCGCGAGGTGAGCACCTGGCGCCGCAGATGCCCCCAGCTGTCGCCGTCGGCGTGCTCGTCCGGCCGTTCCATGCCCTTGTGGTTGGGGGCGAAGGCCATGCCGAGGTGCACGCCGAACAGCATCTGGTGGAGGAGGGCGAAGACGAGGGCCTGAGCCGGGGTGAGGAGGGTGAGCAGCAGGGCCGCGTAGCCCGCGAAGTGGGCGAGGAGCAGTCCGCCTTCGACGAGCCGCTCGCGCCGGGTGCGGCAGGGGCCGTCCTTCGCGAGCAGGGCCTGGACCCCGTACACCTTGAGCGCGAAGCCCTCCAGGGTCGTCAGCGGGAAGAAGAGCCAGGCCTGGTGGCGGGTGAGGAAGCCGCGCAGTCCCGAGCGTCCGGCCGTCTGGTGCTCGGCGAAGACGAGGATGTCGGCGGCGACGTCCGGATCCTTGTCGAGGTGGTTCGGGTGGGCGTGGTGGCGGTTGTGCTTGTCGTTCCACCATTCCCGGCTCATGCCGAGGAGGAGGTTGGCGTGCACGAGCTGGACGATCCGGCTCGCCTTCCGGTTGGCCGTGATCTGGGCGTGGCCGGCGTCGTGGCCGACGAAGGCGACCCGCGCGGAGAGCAGCGCGAGGGGTACGGCGAGGAGCAGCGCCCACCAGGAGGGGCCGATGAGGGCGAGTCCGGCGACCACGGCGGCGATGCCGAGGAGGTTGACGGCGATGCCACGGGCGTACCACCAGGGGCGGTGCTCCAGGAGGCCCTGTTCCCTGACCGCCCGCAGGAGCGGGGTGAACTCGCTGCCGCCCCGGACGCGGGCGGGTTCCGCGACCGGCGCGGCGGGGACGGCGGCCGGGGGTAGAACGGTGGCCTGGGACATGGCGGGCTCCGGATTCGTCAGGGGTGGATCGGCGGCTTGGCTCCTGGGAAGAACGTACGGATCGGTGATCGCCGGGAGCCATGGCGTCACCACCCGTCCCCGACGGGGGGCGCCCCGGGGGCACGGGGTAGGGCGATCCCCACCCCTCACGAGGGAGTGATTTGGATCACATGGAGTCGCGGCGCATCGAATGACTTCGGTGAGGTATCCTCGGCCGCTCAGTCTTCAGGTAGTCAAATTTGAGGAATGCGTTGTCGCTGTCGCACGGACCCGATGATTCCGCCCGCGAACCCGTCCAGGAACCCACCCGCGAACTCGCCCGCCACTCCGCCGTCTTCCTGCCGGCCGATCCGCCCCGCGCCGGCCGGATCGCCTTCTGGTCCCCGGACGGCGAGCCCCTGCCGGACGACGCCCCGTACGACCCCGCGGAACTGACCGTCGTGGACGGCGAGAGCCTCCGGGCCGTGACCGTCCCCGCGTACACCCTCTCCGTACGGGACGCCCTGCCGCAGCTGGCCCGCGCCCGGTTCTCCCCCACCGCCTCACCCGCGGCCGCCTTCTGGGGCGCGGCGTCGCTGCTCGCCCTCGACCTGGTCGCGCGCGGTCTGCTCCTGCCCGGCCTCACCCCCACCGACCACGACGCCTGGCGGATCGGTCCGCTCGGTCCCGGCGAGCTGGCGGAACTGCGCACGCTCGCCGCGTCGATGCCGCCCACCGCCCACGCCGTACCGCTCTCGTCGGCCGGCGCGCCGTCGCCGTCACCGCTCCCTCCGGAACCCGGGACACCTTCCGCTCTCGAACCCGAGGCGCTGCTGCTTCCCGAGCCCGAGGCGCTGCTCCGTGCCTTCGCGGACGCGGTGGCGGACACCCTGCCCCGTACTCCGGCGGCGCCCCTCGCGGCCGGCGGGGCGGCCTTCGCCGCCGAGGAACCGCAGACCGTCCCCGAACAGCGGGCCTGGGCCGCCGACGTGGCGGCCGTGCACGACGCCGGCGTGCGCCTCTCGCTCCGGCTCGAACTGCCCGGCTTCACCGCCGAGACGGAGGACGCACCCGCCTTCCGCGCCGTCCTGCAACTGCACGGCGTCGCCGACCCGACGCTCGTCGCGGACGCGGCGGAGGTATGGGCGGGTTCCGGTCGGACCGCCGCCGCGTTCGGCCCCCGGGCACGGATGGACGCCCTCCTCGCGCTCCGCCGCGCCGCCCGCGCCTGGTCGCCGCTCACTCCGCTGCTCTCCTCGGCCGTACCCGACACGGTCGAACTCGCCGACGAGGAGGTCGCCGAGCTGCTGGGCCGGGCGGGTTCCGCGCTCGCGTCGGCCGGGGTCCAGGTGCACTGGCCGCGCGAACTCGCCGACCGGCTCACCGCGAGCGCGGTGATCGGCCCGGTCGGCGACGAGCCGAACGACAACGGCACCGGCTCCCGTACGAGCGACGGCGCGTCCGGCGATCTCGGCCGTGTCGGCGACCTCGGTGAGGACGACGCGCCCTCCGCCGCCGCTGCCTCCGCCGTCCCCTCCTTCCTCTCCGCCGACGCCCTGCTCGGCTTCAACTGGCGCTTCGCCGTGGGTGACCACGAGCTGACCCGGGCCGAGCTGGACCGGCTCGCGGAGGCCGGACGTCCCCTCGTGCGGCTCCGCGACCGCTGGGTGCTCGTCGACCCGGAGGAGGTGCGCCGCGCCCACGCCCAGCAGGACCGCAAGCTGACCCCGGTGGACGCCCTCTCGGCCGTCCTCACCGGCACCACCGAGATCGACGGGAAGCCCGTCGAGGTGGCGGCGAGCGGCTGGCTGGAGCGGTTGCGGGAACGGCTCGCGGAGCCGGAGGGCGGCCGGACCGAGGTCGCCCAGCCCCCGGCACTCGCCGCGACGCTGCGCGACTACCAGCTGCGCGGACTCGACTGGCTGCACCGGATGACCTCCCTCGGCCTCGGGG
This sequence comes from Streptomyces sp. Root1304, assembly GCF_001426405.1. Classification (GTDB taxonomy): domain Bacteria; phylum Actinomycetota; class Actinomycetes; order Streptomycetales; family Streptomycetaceae; genus Streptomyces. The sequence continues at coordinate 146,240 of NZ_LMEP01000027.1, forward strand.
GCTGTCTCGCCGACGACATGGGGCTCGGCAAGACCATCACGGTGATCGCCCTGCATCTGCACCGGCAGTCCGACCCGGGCACCGCGGGGCCCACCCTCGTCGTCTGCCCGACCTCCCTCATGGGCAACTGGCAGCGCGAGATCGAGAAGTTCGCGCCCGGCACCCCGGTCCGCCGGTTCCACGGCGCCACCCGCACTCCGGAGGACCTCGCCGACGAGGGCTTCGTCCTCACCACGTACGGCACCATGCGGCTCGACGCGGAGCGACTCGCCGCGCGGAACTGGGGGCTCGTCGTCGCCGACGAGGCCCAGCACGTCAAGAACCCGTACTCGGCGACCGCCCGCCGGCTGCGAACCATCGGGGCACGCGCGCGCGTGGCGCTGTCCGGCACGCCGGTCGAGAACAACCTCTCCGAGCTGTGGGCGATCCTCGACTGGACCACACCCGGGCTGCTCGGCAGCCTCGGCGCGTTCCGGACCCGGTTCGCCTCCGCCGTGGAAGGCGGCACGCACCCGGCGGCGGCCGCACGACTCGCCGCGCTCGTCCGGCCGTTCCTGCTGCGCCGCCGCAAGTCGGACCCCGGTATCGCACCCGAACTGCCGCCGAAGACGGAGACCGACCGGACCGTCTCGCTCACCCCGGAACAGGCCGGCCTGTACGAGGCGGTCGTACGCGAGACCCTCACCGCCATCGCCGAGGCCGACGGCATGGCGCGCCGCGGCCTCGTCGTGAAGCTGCTGACCGGTCTCAAGCAGATCTGCAACCACCCCGCCCAGTACCTGAAGGAGGACGGCCCGAGGATCGAGGGCCGTTCGGGCAAGCTGGAACTGCTCGACGAACTCCTCGACACGATCCTCGCCGAAGGCGCGTGCACCCTGGTCTTCACCCAGTACGTCGGCATGGCCCGGCTGCTGGAAGCGCATCTCGCGGCGCGGGGCGTACGGGCGCAGTTCCTGCACGGCGGGACGCCGGTGGCCGAGCGGGAGGCGATGGTCGCCCGGTTCCAGAACGGCGAGGTACCGGTCTTCCTCCTGTCCCTGAAGGCGGCGGGCACGGGCCTCAACCTCACGCGCGCCGAGCACGTCGTGCACTACGACCGCTGGTGGAACCCGGCCGTCGAGGCCCAGGCCACCGACCGCGCGTACCGCATCGGGCAGGACCGGCCGGTGCAGGTCCACCGGCTGATCGCCGAGGGCACGATCGAGGACCGGATCGCGACCATGCTCGACCGCAAGCGGGAGCTGGCGGACTCCGTCCTCGGGACGGGCGGGGACACCCCGCCGGAGCTGACCGAACTGACCGACGCCGAACTGGCGGAGCTCGTACGACTGCGGGGGGACGGACGATGAGCGGGTACGGACACGAGGGCGACGAGCGGATCTTCGCGGCGCTGCCGCCCGCGCGGGGTGCGGCCTTCGCCAGGACCTGGTGGGGCCTGGCGTGGCTGAAGGCCCTGGAGGACAGCACGCTCGACGGTCGGCAGCTCAAGGCCGGACGGCGGCACGCGCGCGCGGGCGCGGTGGGCGCGGTGTCGGTGCGGCCCGGCCGGATCACGGCGGTGGTCAAGGACCGCGACGGCACGGCGTACCGCAGCGACGTCCTGGTGCGGGAGTTCTCCGAGGAGGAGTGGGACCGGCTCCTGGACCTCGCCGCGGACAGCGCCGGGCACATCGCGGCGCTCCTCGACCGGGAGATGCCGCCGCACCTCGTGGAGGACGCGGCCGGGAGCGGGCTCGATCTGCTGCCGGGGATCGGAGACCTGGACCCGAAGTGCGGCTGCGAGGCGTGGGACCACTGCCCGCACACCACGGCGCTGGCCTACCAGGTGGCGCGGCTGCTCGACGAGGACCCCTTCGTCCTGCTGCTGCTCCGGGGACGCGGCGAGCGCGCCCTGATCGATGAGCTGCAGGCACGCAGCACCTCGCGTGCCGCGCGGGGTGTGCGTGGCGAGGACGGTGCGGACGGGGGCGACGACACGCCGGGAGCCGCCGAGGTCCAGGGTGCCGGCGGCATGCCGGGCGTGTCGGCCGAGGAGGCCTACGCGGCCGACTTCCTGCTGCCTCCGCTGCCGGCACCACCGGTCACGGCGGGCGCGCCCGGCCGTTCACCGTCGCTGGACACCGAGACGGAGCCCGGGGCGGGGGTCGACCCGACGGCTCTGGAGTTCCTGGCGACGGACGCGGCGGCGCGGGCGCACCGGCTGCTGAGGGAGATGGTGGGGCCCGGGACACACGGGTCCGAGAAGCACGGGTCCGGAACGCACGGGTCCGGGACGCACGCCTCCGTCGTTCCGGGGCCCGGCGGGGTGACTCCGGCTGCGCCGGCGCCGTGGAGCGCGGTGCCGCCTCTGACGGTCGCTCAGGACGCGGTGCGGCTCGCGGTGGACTCCCCCGCGCCGTGGATCGCGGCACGGCTGGCCGCCGGTTCGGGCCGGTCGCGGACGGACCTGGACCTCGCCACGCGCGCGTGGCGGTTCGGCGGCGCCGCGGCCCTCGCCGTACTGGACGAGGAGTGGACACCGGACGCGGACGCGCTGGCCCGTGCCGGGGCCCGGCTCGCGGAGGCATGGGAGGACGACGACCGGCCGGCACTGCGGCGAGCGGGTGGCGCACGGTGGACGGCGGTGGGTACGGAGGCCCAGCTCCGGTTCGGCGAGGACGGGCGCTGGTGGCCGTACGTGAAGTCCGGTGCGCGCTGGTCGCCCGCGGGACCGCCGGACCGCGATCCTGCGACGGCCCTGGCGACGGCGTTCGCGGCGGGTGGGTCGGAAGCGGGAGCTGGTACGGGTACTGGTGGAGGCGGTGCTACTGGAGCGGTCGGCTGAGCGTGCCGCCGGAGGGCGCGGCCAGGCTGCACGCGGCGTTCTCGGAGCCGAGGAGATAGCTCGTGCGGTACGGGTACTGGACGAAGGTGGTCCAGCGGGTACCGAGCGGCTGGCGTGCGGCCTTGAGACGGAGCGGCTCGCGGCACAGCAGGGTCGCGGCTTCCCGGACCGCAAGGTCGGTGTCGAAGCGACCGGTCAGGCGGGGCCTGGCGACGAGTTCGGCATGGTGCGGCGTGTCGCAGGCACGGCGGAGGGCCGTGCCCGGCGCGGCGCGATCGATGTCGAAGCAGTCGCCGACGCGCAGGGCCTCGAAGGTGACGGGCCGGCCCACCCGACCCTCTCCGGTCGGCACCGAGGCGGGGGTCGGCGTGGTGTGTGCGGGCGACTGGTTCGTGGCGCGGGTGGGGGCCGGTGACGTGCTGCCGCCCGTACGGGCGGGCCGGTCCGACGGCCCGGAACGGCTCGGCTTGCCGGAGGCGGACGAGCCGGGCGTGGTCGGTCCGGGCGACCGGGTGTCGGACACCGGCGTTTCGGACGCGCGGGCTCCGGTGGCCGACGCGCCGTCGGTCCGCCCGCCGGCCGTACCGGCGCCCTCGCTCGGGGTGACGGCGGGCGGATCGCCGCCCGGACTCCCTTCGGTGGTCAGCCCCTGACCGGACCCGCCCCGGGCGGCCAGGAAGGCCGTCGCCACGAGAGTGGCCACGAGCAACGGAACGAGCGGTACGCCGAATCGCCGGACGCGCCTCGCGGCCGGTGCGGGCCGGGGCGCGCCGAGCCGGACGAGACGGGGCGACCACCCGGACTCGGAACCGGCGGACCGCGGTTCGACGGAGCGGGGTGTGACGGGTTCGGGGGTGGCGGCGCCTGCGCCGAAGCCCGGGTCGGGGTCGTCGAACACGCGGGCCTCCATGGGGGCTTGTCCCCTGTCAGGCTCTCCGTCCTCGCCGGTCACGTGGTCCCCGCCGGACGCGCCGACCCCGTCCGGCGCGCCGATCAGGTCACGCGCGCCCGTCGCTTCGGGCGCGTCATCTGCCGGGGGCAGGCCGCCCGACGAGGGCGCGGTGGCCGTTTCGGGCGCGTCCGGCTCTCGGCCGGGCGGCGGGGTGGCGGTCGGCGGGTGTGGCACGCGGTCCAGGGTCGCCCTTCGGTGGCCGCGCGGCCACCCCTTTTCGGGCGCCGGGCCCTGCCCGTACAGAACCGTGACAATCGCGGACCGTGCCCTCGCTCGCCACCGACCCGACCGCCCCGTCATCAGCCGTCCTACAGACCGAGCTGGCGCTCCGCGCCCTCGACCGTCTGGGCGAGGAGCACGGCGATCGTCATGGGGCCGACACCACCGGGAACCGGGGTGATGAGGGAGGCGCGCTCGGCGGCCGAAGCGAAGTCGACGTCACCGATGTTGCCGGGGTTGTAGCCGGCGTCGATGACGACGGCGCCCGGCTTGATGTCCGAGCCCTGGATGAAGTTCGGCTTGCCGACGGCGGCCACGAGGATGTCGGCCTCGCGGACGACGGAGGAGAGGTCCTCGGTGCGGGAGTGGCAGTAGGTGACGGTGGCGTCGCGGCCGAGGAGGAGCAGACCGGCCGGCTTGCCGAGGATCGCGCTGCGGCCGACGACGACGGCACGCTTGCCGCGCGGGTCGACCTCGTACGCGTCGAGGAGGCGCATGATGCCGCCGGGCGTGCAGGAGACGAAGCCCGGCAGGCCGAAGCCCATGGCGGCGAAGGACGCCATGGTGACGCCGTCGACGTCCTTCTCGGGGGCGATGGCCTCGAAGGCGGCGCGCTCGTCGATGTGCGGGCCGACGGGGTGCTGGAGCAGGATGCCGTGGACGTCGGGGTCGGCGGAGAGCGCGGTGATCGCGGCGACGAGCTCCTCGGTCGTCGTGGTGGCCGGAAGCTCGACGTGCTTGGAACGGATTCCGGCCTTCGCGCAGCGGTTCTGCTTCATCTTCACGTACGTCACGGAGGCCGGGTCCGCACCGACCAGGACCGTCGCGAGACACGGGGTGACACCGGTGCGGCGGGTGATCTCGGCGGCGCGGGCGGCGGTCTCCTCGACCGTGCGGCGGGCGAGGGCCGTACCGTCCATGAGGATGGCGGTGCTGGTGGACATGGCAACTCCTGGGCGTCGTCTCTGACCGGTGGTTCGCCCAGGCGCACGGCATCGGGACGGTCGCGCGGCTCCGCGCTCCCGTCGGACCGCTCCCCGGTGGTGATCCACCTCAAGCGCCAGTCACGGCCCGAGCCCCACTCTACGTGAGCGCCTGGGGGCGGGTCCCGGACAGGGTGGGCACGCGAGCGCGTCCGGGAGCTTGTCGCCGGCCCGCACGCCGCGCACGATGAGCGCGAGGGACCGGCCGCACCGCACCGGGCCCGACGGACGACCTCGACGAGGAGGCCGAGTTGAGCGCCGATCCCACCGGCTTCCCCGGTAGCCCCACCGCCCCCGCCTCCCCACCCGTCCGTCCGCTCGTCGCCGCCTCGTGGCGGCGGTCCGCACGCGCGCGCGTGAACCAGGACGGGGCGGCCCGGGTCGAACTGGCGGAGGACGAGCTCGTCGCGTACCGGGACGGCCATCCGCTGGCGGCGGCGATGCCGGTGATCCGCGAGCTGATGGGGGCGTACGCGACGGACGGGGAGCACCTTCTCGCGGTCTGCGACGCCGCCGGGCGGATGCTGTGGGTCGAGGGCCACCCGACGACCCTGCGCAAGGCGCGGGGCATGAACTTCGTGGCGGGCGCCCGCTGGTCGGAGGCGGCGGCCGGGACGAACGCGCCGGGAACCGCCCTCGCGGTGGACCGTCCGGTGCAGGTCGTCGCCGCCGAGCACTTCCGGCACCCGGTACGCGCGTGGACCTGTGCCGCCGCCCCGGTGCACGACCCGCGGAGCGGCCGGGTCCTGGGCGCGGTGGACATCACGGGCGGCAGTCGGCTCGCGCACCCGCACAGTCTCGGGTTCGTCCAGGCGGTGGCGCGGGCGGCGGAGTCCCAGTTGGCGCTGCTCGGGCCGGTGCCCCAGCCGGACCGGCTCCGGCTCTCGGCGCTCGGCCGGGACGAGGCGGTGCTCTCGGTGGGCGGCCGCCGGGTGCGGCTGAGCCGGCGGCACAGCGAGATCCTGGTGGTGCTCGCGCACCGGCCGGAGGGGGTGGGCGGCGAGGAGCTCCTCACCCTGCTCTACGAGGACACGTCGGTGACCCCGGTGACGCTGCGGGCGGAGCTGTCCCGGCTCCGTGGCCTGCTCGGTCCCGATGTGCTTCGTTCGCGCCCGTACCGGCTGGCCGGGGCGGTCGACGCCGACTTCGCGGCGGTCGACCGCCGCCTGGCCTCGGGGGCGGTGGCGGCCGCCGCCGGGGACTACGCGGGCCCGCTGCTGCCGACCTCGCTCGCCCCGGGGGTGGTACGCCTCCGGGAACGGCTCGCGGAACGGCTGCGGGCGGCGTTGGTGGACCGGGGCGATCCGGGACTGCTCGCCGACTGGGCGTACAGCACGTGGGGCGAGGACGACGTGACGGTCTGGCGGGCGCTGTCCGCGGCCGTTCCGGCGGCCCAGGTGGCGCCCGTACGGGCTCGGCTCGACTCTCTGGAGGCCGAACTGTCCGCCGGTGCAACCCTCTTGCAACCTCCGGGTCCGCACACTCGCCGGTGAGCGCCGGCCGGGGACGGCCGGCCCGTCTCAGGGAGGCCATGCCCATGACCCGTTACGCCGCACCCGGTACCGAGGGCGCGCTCATGTCGTACGAGGCGCGCTACGACCACTGGATCGGTGGCGCGTACGTCGCCCCGGCGCGCGGTGGCTACTTCGAGAACCCGAGCCCGGTCGACGGCCGTCCGTTCACGGAGGTCGCCCGCGGCACCGCCGAGGACGTGGAACGCGCTCTGGACGCGGCGCACGCGGCGGCTCCGGCGTGGGGGCGGACGGCGCCGGCCGAGCGGGCGGGTGTCCTGCTGCGGATCGCGGACCGGATGGAGGCCGGTCTGGAAGCCCTGGCCGTCGCGGAGACCTGGGACAACGGAAAGCCCGTACGGGAGACCCTGGCGGCCGACATCCCGCTGGCGATCGACCACTTCCGGTACTTCGCGGGGGCGCTGCGGGCCCAGGAGGGTGCGCTGAGCGAGATCGACGACGACACCGTCGCGTACCACTTCCACGAGCCGCTGGGGGTCGTCGCGCAGATCATCCCGTGGAACTTCCCGATCCTGATGGCGGTCTGGAAGCTGGCCCCGGCGCTCGCGGCGGGCAACGCGGTGGTCCTCAAGCCGGCCGAACAGACCCCGGTCTCCATCCACTTCTGGCTGAGCCTGGTCGCCGACCTGCTGCCGCCGGGTGTCCTCAACATCGTCAACGGCTTCGGCGAGGAGGCCGGGAAGCCGCTGGCGTCCTCGCCGCGCGTCGCGAAGATCGCCTTCACCGGTGAGACGTCGACCGGGCGGCTGATCATGGGATACGCCTCCGAGAACCTGAAGCCGGTGACACTGGAACTCGGCGGCAAGTCGCCGAACATCTTCTTCGACGACGTGTGGGCGGCGGACGACGACTTCCGCGACAAGGCGCTGGAGGGCTTCACGATGTTCGCCCTCAACCAGGGCGAGGTCTGCACCTGCCCTTCGCGCGCCCTCGTCCAGCGGGGTCACTACGGCGAGTTCCTGGAGGCGGCGGTGGCGCGCACGGAGAAGATCGTCCCGGGCCACCCCCTGGACACCGACACGATGATCGGCGCGCAGGCCTCGGCCGAGCAGCTCCGCAAGATCACCTCGTATCTGGAGATCGGCCAGCAGGAAGGCGCGAAGATCCTGACGGGAGGACAGATCGTCGAACACGGAGGGGAGCTGGCGGGCGGCTACTACGTCCAGCCGACGATCTTCGAGGGCGACAACCGGATGCGGGTCTTCCAGGAGGAGATCTTCGGCCCGGTGGTGGCGGTGACCTCGTTCACGGACTTCGACGACGCGATCCGCACGGCGAACGACACGCTGTACGGCCTGGGCGCCGGCGTCTGGACCCGCGACACGAACACCGCCTACCGAGCGGGCCGCGCGATCCAGGCGGGCCGCGTCTGGACCAACTGCTACCACGCGTACCCGGCCCACGCGGCCTTCGGCGGCTACAAGCAGTCGGGCATCGGCCGGGAGACCCACCGCATGATGCTGGACCACTACCAGCAGACGAAGAATCTGCTGGTGAGCTACTCGCCGAAGAAGCTCGGCTTCTTCTAGCGGCACGAAAGAAGGCGCCTGACCTGGGATTTTCCCCGGTTCGGGCGCCTTCTTGGAGAGCACGTCCCCTCCCATGGGGGAGGTGTCGAAACACCCCCCTTCTTCCAGTTCATCCCACCGGTATCCCAGTCCTGACCAGCAGGTCCGGGCCATACACGCGCTAGATTGCGGCTCAGCCCTTGGGGCTGCGGTCGACTGGGGACCGTTCGACCCCGGCGCGGGATTCTCCTATGGGCCAGACTGGTGGTGTCGGATCCGGGGGGTCTCCGTGGATACCCAGCCGAGCGTTACCGCGGCAGTCGAACCTCTCCTGCTCGACGAGCTCTGCCCGAGTTCCGGTTCTCCCGTCTGGAGTGCGCCGCGCGTGGAGTGCCTGGCCGAGTGCGCCGGCGGCCCGTGGCCACGCCACCTTCGATGCGGGTGTCCGGCCTGTTCGACACCGTCGCAACCGGTGGTCAGGGGCACCTGGAGGTCCGACCCTGGGTTGCCCCCGGGGAGCGTTCGGGGCGCGAAAGAATCGTCTTCGGGAGGTCGGAGCGGCAACGGAGAGCAAAGAAGGAAGCACTTGAGGAGATGAGTCGTGATGCGTGCCGTGATCGTGTACGAGAGCCTGTTCGGCAACACGCGCGAGATCGCTGAGGCGATCGGAGAGGGCGTGAAGGAGGCACACCCGGACGCCGAGGTCGAGTGCGTGGCAGTGGTCGACGCCTTGCCGGAGCGTATCGGCCCCACCGACCTGCTGGTCGTCGGCGGGCCGACCCACATCCGGGGCATGACCACCGGGATGAGCCGGAAGATGGGGCTGAAGGCCGAGAAACAGGAGGCCGAGAAGGGGGAGCGTCCCTTCACTCCCGAGGAGGGCGCCGAGGGCCCCGGTGTCCGCGACTGGTTCCACGACACGCTCCCGAAGGCCCACACCGGCACCCATGCGGCCGCGGCCTTCGACACCCGGGCGGACATGCGCCTGGCCGGGGCCGCCGCCGGCGGCATCGCACGTCGGCTGCGCGGCCATGGCTACGAACTCGTAGCGGAGCCCGAGGGGTTTATCATCGAGGACACCGAAGGGCCGCTACGCTCAGGCGAGCGGGATCGCGCAAGGGCGTGGGGTGCGGCCCTCCAGGTCGCTTGACCGATCCACCTGGAACGCCGCCGGCAAGCGTGGCCGCACCAAGGCCCACGGGCTCGTCCCGCCTCGCATGGGCCGAAGAGGGCCCCAAGGTGGGCCATCCGGCCCTCCTGTCCTTTCACGGACGCGGCCAGACTGGAGTGGACACCACCGATGCGGAGGCCCCGGTGAGCGGCGAGCGGCCCGCACATCGCCGACCGCGTCAGCGCCGGCGAACTGTTCGGCTGGTCGTGTCTGTTCGAGCCGTACCGCCGGCAGTGCTCGCCCACCGTCTTCTCTCCGTCCGCGTGCGGCTGCTGGATCTCCACTGCCCTGCACGGAAGCGGCCCGTAGATCTTCACCCCTCCGGGAGAACGTGATGCCCGCCTCGCGCTACACCGTCAGCGACGTCATGACCCACACCGCGATCGCCATCGGGCGTGAGGCGCCGTACAAGGAGATCGTCGCGCTCATGGACCAGTGGAAGGTGAGCGCCCTGCCTGTTCTGGAGGGGGAGGGACGGGTGATCGGGGTCGTGTCGGAGGCCGACCTGCTGCCGAAGGAGGAGTTCCGCACGGACGAGCCCCGACCGGACGAGTTCGCCGCGGCGGCCAAGGCCGGAGCCGTACGGGCCGGGGAACTCATGTCCAGCCCGGCCGTCACCGTCCATCCCGACGCGACGCTCGCCGAAGCGGCACGGATCATGGCGACGCGGAAGGTGAAGCGCCTGCCCGTGGTCAACGGCGTCGGCATGTTGGAGGGTGTGGTCAGCCGGAGCGATCTGCTGAAGGTGTTCCTGCGTACGGACGCCGAGATCGAGGAGGACATCCGCAGGTCCGTCCTCGGCGAGCCGGCCGCCACCTCAGAGCTGGACGTGATGGTCGCGGACGGCGTGGCCACGATCCGTGGGCCGCTCTCCGACCGGTCGATGGTGCCGCTGGTCGCCCGCGCGGTGCGGGCCGTGGAGGGCGTGGTCGATGTCCGGATGGATCTCGGTGCCCCTGGAGACGCTCCATGACGGACAATCCTTGTGGGGGCGGTACCTATCCGACCGACCACAGGGGTCGCCATGACCGATCTGCCGGCAGCCACCGCACCCACGCGGGTCTTCCTCGTCGACGATCACGAGGTCGTCCGCCGGGGCCTCCGTGACCTGATCGACGACGAGCCCGACATGGAGGTGGTCGGCGAGGCGGCAACGGCGGAGCAGGCGCTGGCCAGGGGTCCGGCCCTGCGGCCGGACGTGGCGGTTCTCGATGTCCGGCTGCCCGACGGCAACGGCATCTCGGTGTGCCGGGAGCTACGGTCCCGGATGCCCGAGCTGGCGTGCCTGATGCTGACGTCGTTCGACGACGAGGACGCCCTCCTGGACGCGATCATGGCCGGTGCGGCCGGATACGTCCTCAAGCAGATCAAGGGGTCGGACCTCGTATCGGCGGTGCGGACCGTGGCCACCGGGCAGTCGATGCTGGACCCGGCCACGACCGCTCGGCTGATGCACTCGCTCCGGGACCCGGAGGCAGCCAAGCCGCCGGAGGACGAGCGCCTCGCGGTGTTGTCCGAGCGCGAGCGGTCCGTGCTCGAACTGATCGGCGCGGGGCTGACCAACCGGCAGATCGCCAAGCGGCTCTATCTGTCGGAGAAGACCGTCAAGAACCACATCTCCCGGCTGCTCGGCAAACTCGGCGTGGAACGCCGCGTGCAGGCCGCCGTCATCGCCGCGCAGGCCCACGAGCACGACACCGCCGAGGAGACGTGAGTCAATCGCACTCGGCCGGCAGCGGGATCCGCCACTCGAGCACCGTGCCGGTGTCGCGCTCCGCCCACGTGCGGACCGTCAGGGTGCCGCCCAGCCGCTCGGCCCGTTCGGCCAGGTTCCGCAGCCCACTGCGCCTGCCTCCCTGCGGAATGCCCACGCCGTCGTCGCTCACCGTCACCGCCAACGCGCCCTCGTCGGCAACGACCGACACCTCGGCCCGGTGGGCCCGCGCGTGCCGGGCCACGTTGGTGAGGGCTTCACCGATGACCACGATCACCTGTTCGGCCGCCTCAGAGGGAACGTCCGTGTCGAGGAGGCCCTCCATGCGCAGGGCCGGGGCGAATCCGAGCGTGGTCGCGGCCTCGTCCACCGCCTTGGCCACCCGCCTCCTCAGCTTCGGGGCGGTACCCGGGGCGTCGTGCTCCCGGAGCCCGAAGATGGTCGACCGGATGATCTTGATCGTGGCGTCCAGGTCGTCGATCGCCCGTCCCAGCCGGTCCAGGGCCTCCGGGTGCTCGACGAACCGCCGCGCGCTCTGCAGCGTCATCCCCGTGGCGAACAGGCGCTGAATCGCCAGATCGTGCAGGTCACGAGCGATCCGGTCACGATCCTCCAGCAGGCTCACCTGCTCGGCGTCACGGCGGTGGTCGGCCAGCTCGAGCGCGAGTGCTGCCTGCCCCGCGAATCCGGGGAGAGCCATGATCTCCGATCCTGTGAACGGAGACCGCCCATGGCGCCGCGCGAGGATCAGCACCCCGTTGAGTCGCTCCTTGGTGCCGACCGTGACGGCTACCGCCGGACCGAACCCCCTCCACCGTTCGGACTGGACAGTGATGCGTGGCTCGTTCTCCACGTCCGCCACCATGACCAGGCCGTCCTTCTGTGTGAGGGCGGCGGCGGCCAGAGTTCCCTCGCTGCTCGGCAGGACGACACCTGAGTGCACGTGGGCTTCCTCGCCGCAGGCCAGCGAGCCCCGCAGCTCGCCGTCGTCCCCCACCAGGTAGAAGACCGCCATGTCGGCGCCCGCGATGTCGGCGGCCTGCTCCAGCATCCCGTCGAGGACCTCGGTCTCCTCCACGCCGGACAGGAGGGCGTTGGTGAGGTCGGAGCTCGCGGCAAGCCACCGCTGCTTGAGGCGGCCTTCCTCGTACAGCCGAGCGTTCTCGATGGCGATGCCGGCCGCGACGGCCAGCGTGGTCACGACGGCCTCGTCCTCGGCGTCGAAGTCAGCCCCTCCTCGCTTCTCGGTGAGGTAGAGGTTGCCGAAGACCTCCTCACGGACCCGGATGGGCACCCCGAGAAAGGTGTGCATCGGCGGATGGCGGGGCGGGAACCCGTACGAGGCGGGATGCTCGGACACCTCGGGAAGCCGCAGCGGTTCGGGGTTACGGATCAGCTCACCCAGCAGTCCGTGCCCGGAGGGCAGGTCGCCGATCTGCGCCCGCAGGTCGTCCCCGATACCGACGGGGAGGAACTCCGAGAGCTTCCTGTCATCCCCGATGACGCCCAGAGCGCCGTATTCGGCGTCCACGAGGGTGACGGCCGCCTCCACGATGCCCTTGAGCACCTGAGGCAGGTCGAGTTCCCTGCCTACGGACATGACGGCTTCGAGCAGCCCGTTGAGACGGTCCCTGGTGCCCCTCACCTCGTCGATGCGCGCCTCGAGCTCGTCGAGCAGCTCGTCGAGTCGCAGCCGCGCAAGTTTGCTGTCCGCCGACACCGGCCCCTCGTGCTCCATCACCACCTCCCGCCACGTCGAGCGCATGTCCTCGCCTGACGGGCACTTCTTCACGGTAGTTCCCGTGTCCCCGACGCTCCAGCCGAGCGCGTCCCGCGGAAGGCCGTGCGGACGAGTCGCGCGGCCAGGAACCCCGCGGGGGCACCGGCCACGGCGATCCCGATGCCCGCCCAGCCGAGCGGTTCGGTCTCCAGAACCGAGCTCAGGAAGGGCACGTACAGCGCTGCCCCGGCCAGCAGGGCGGAGGTGAGGACGGACAGGGGAAGAAACGGGTTCTTGCGGGTGAACAGCCGGGCACGGAGTCCCAGGACAACGCCCAGCTGCGCGGCCAGGAGGGCGAGGAAGAGAACGCTCTGCCAAGCCAGGTCCAGCGCCTGGGCACCGAGCCCCGCGCCGAGGGAGGCTGCTGTGACGACGGCGGCGAGGACGAGCAGGCGCTGCCAGGCACCTCCACCGAGGATGTGTTGCTCCGGCGGGCGTGGCGGTCGCCGCATCGCTCCCGGGGAGGCTGGTTCCGCTCCCATGGCGACGCCGGTGAGGCCGTGCGTCAGGAGGTTGATCCACAGGATCTGGCCCGCTCGCAGGGGCAGCGGCAGCCCGAGCAGCGGGCCGATCAGCATGACGAGGATCTCGGCCGCGCCGCCGGCCATCCCGTAGACGAGGAAGCGGCGGATGTTGTCGTAGACACGACGTCCCTCGTCGACGGCCGCCACGACCGTCGAGAGCTCGTCGTCGGTGAGGACGAGGTCGGCGGCCTGGCGCGCGACCTCCGTACCGCGTGCTCCCATGGCGACGCCGATGTCGGCCCGGTGCAGCGCGGGTCCGTCGTTGACCCCGTCGCCGGTCATGGCGGTCACCGCTCCCCTGGCCCGCCACGCCTCCACGATGTCCAGCTTCTGCTGGGGGTCCGTACGGGCGAAGACCCGCACCGAGGTGAGGTCGGCAACGCGACCGGCCGCCACGTCCGCCCCGGTGACGACGTGGAGTTCCGTCTCACCGTCGTCGCCCAGAAGGGCGACGTGGGACGCCACCGACCGAGCCGTCGCCGGATGGTCCCCGGTGATGAGGACGGGGGTGATGCCGGCCGCCCGGCAGGAGGCGAGGGTCGCCGCGGCATGCGGCTTGGGCGGGTCGCTCAGCGCGACGAGGCCGAGCAGCACGAGCCCCGACTCGGCCGCGGTGGCCGGGCTCGGGATGTCGTTCCGCACGCCCGATGCCACAGCGAGCACGCGATACCCACGGGCAGCCAGGCCCGCCGCCTCCTGGCGGGCCTCCGTGAGCACCTCCGGACGGTCGCGCAGAACGGCCGAGTCGAGGACGGCTTCGGGGGCGCCCTTCAGGCAGACCAGCACCCGGCCCTCCCCGGTCGCGTGCAGCGTGGTCATGCGTCTGCGGAGGCTGTCGAAGGGTGCTTCACCGAGCCGGGGACGGGTCCTCCCCAGTTCTGTGGAATCCGGGCAGCCCGCCTTGGCCGCGGCCGTGAGCAGAGCGGCTTCCATGGGGTCGCCCAGGGCTGTCCAGCGGCCGTCGGCGGCCCCGTCGTCCGGCGGGCGCAGTGTGGCGTCGTTGCACAGAGCGGTCACGGTCAGCAGCTCCGTCAGGGGTTCGAGCTCGTTCGCTTCCGCGGGCCGTCCGGCGACCAGGACCTCGCCCACGGGCTCGTACCCCACGCCCGAGAGTTCGGCGCTCACCCGCGGTGTCCACACGTGCTGGACGACCATGCGGCCCTCGGTCAGGGTGCCGGTCTTGTCGGTGGCGAGGACGGATACGGAGCCGAGCGTCTCCACCGCGGGCAGCCGCCGCACGAGGGCGTGCCGGGCGACCATGCGCCGGGCCCCGAGTGCGAGTGCCAGGGTGACGACGGCGGGAAGGGACTCGGGGACCGCCGCCACGGCCAGGCTGATGGCGGTGACCGCCATCGTGCCGAGCGGGAGTCCCCGTACCAGGCCGAGGGCGAAGACCAGGACGCACAGGGCGAGCGTCACGGCCGCGAGGATGCGCCCGAGGGCGGCGAGGCGGCGCTGCAACGGGGTCGGCTCGCGACGTTCGTCGAGAAGAGCCGCGATGCGACCGAGGGCGCTGCCGGCACCGGTCGCCGTGGCCACGGCGACGCCCCGGCCACGCACGACGACCGTACCCGCGCTCAGCGTCGCACCGGCGTCCTTGTCGACTGGCACGGACTCCCCGGTGAGCATGGACTCGTCCACGAGTACCGCGGACGCCTCGGCGAGCTCGGCGTCGGCGGCGACGATGTCTCCCTCACCGACCACGAGCACGTCACCAGGGACGACCGACGCCGCCGGGAGGTCGCAGACGGCGCCGTCGCGCCGCACGCGCGCGTGCGGGGCGGTGAGGGCGGAGAGGGCGGCGACAGCGTTGTCGGCACGGATCTCCTGCGCCACCCCGACGGTCGTGTTCACGAGGACGACCAGCCCGATGACGATCGCGTCAGGATGGTCGCCGATGGCGAGGGTCAGCACGACGGCTCCGAGGAGCACCATGATCAGCGGGTCCGTCAGCTGGGCCAGAACCCGCTGGTGGAGCCGCACGGGCTTCCTCGCGGCAACCTCATTGGGGCCGGTGGCGGCGAGCCGCCGGGCCGCCTCCTCCTGGGTGAGTCCCGTCACCTCCCGCACCGGCACAGAGGCCCGGTCCGGTGCTGACGCCGTCATGGCGCGCTCACCTGGCAGGGACGGTGATCACCGGACAGTGCGCCCGGTGCAGCAGCCCGTGGACGACGGAGCCGACGCGCATCCCGGTGTACCCGCCGCGGCCTCGACGCCCGACGACCACGGCCAGGGCGTGCTCGGATGCGTCCGCGAGGGTCTCTACGGGGGAGCCGATGGGAACCTCGTGGGTGAGCCGGACGTCGGGGTACTTCTCCGCCCAGCCCGCGGTGGTTTCCGAGAGCAGCCGCCGCTCGGCGTGGAACAGCGTGTCGGAGCTGTGCAGGGAGAAGACGGGGGGCTGCCAGACGGCGATGGCACGCAGTGCGCAGCGCCGGAGGTCGGCTTCCTCAAAGGCCCAGGCCAGGGCTGCTCGTGAGGACTCGCTGCCGTCGACACCGACCACGAGGTAGGGCATCTCCTGCGTGACGTGTTCGGCGTCGCCCACGACGACCACTGGGCAGTCCGCCTTCGCGGTGACCGGGACGACCAGGGAGCCAGCGCTCAGGTACTCCTCGGTGCGGCTGAGGTGCCGGGATCCCAGGACGATCATGTCTGCCTCATGTGAGAGACCCGCCAGGATCCCTGCCGGGAACCCGTCGAGAAGGGAGGAGGCGGCCTCGACACCCGGCTGCCGTGCTTTCGCCCGGGCGAGCGCTGTACGCAGAGCTTCTGTTCCCATCTGCCGCTGTGCCAGGTGACGGGGGGCGCCATCGACGTGTCGGGGCTCGTGCCGCGGTGGTACCGCGACCACCAGGCGCAGTTCCCGTCCTCGCAGCCGCGCCTCGTCCGCGGCCCAGGCAAGGGCCATGTGCCCGTTCTTGACCGGGTCGATGCCGACGACGATGTTGCCGCGATCCGTGGTGCTGGTCATGACGTGCTCCCCTGTCCGGGTCCTTGCCGAGGGATGAGCTCCACGGGGCGGTGGGCGTGCCGCAGCAGGGCCGGCGTGATCCGGCCGAGCGTCGGTCCGAGGTGGCCGGGCGATCGTCGACCGCCGACGACCAGAAGGTCGGCGTGGCGCGACGCGTCGACCCTGCCCGGGCCGGAACGGGCTGTGGTTCCGTCCATGGCTTCTCCTCCCAGGGGCCGAGAGACCTCCTTCCACTCTGGCAGCCGGCCTCGACGGGCCGGAGGGCCGCTGGGGGCAATGACGGGACCATTGGTCCCCGCCCTCGGCCGGGCGGGGCGCGACCCTGCGATGACGAGCCCGTTCGGTCCCGAGGGTGGACCGTTCGGCCCTCGCAGGCCCCGCGCGCGCATCGGAGGGTGGTGACGTAGGAAGCACTGTCCGGACCCTCGAACGGGAGGCGCGGTGATGAAGCATACGAAGGTCGGCGGTCTGATGACCGACAACGTGCTCTCCGCCGTCCCTGCGACGTCGTTCAGGGAAGTGGCCAAGATGCTCGCCGAGCACGACATCAGCGGGGTTCCCGTCGTGGACGACGACGACCATGTCGTCGGAGTCGTCTCCGAGAGCGACCTCCTTGCCCGCCACGAGCTGACCGTGCGGGACCTGATGACCACGCCGGCCGTCACCGTTCACGCCGAGGAGACGGTTGCGGACGCGGCACGGCTGATGGTGCGCCGCGGAGTCGAGCGCCTTCCCGTGGTCGACGAGGAGGAGCGACTGGTGGGCATCGTGACCCGTCGCGATCTGCTGTGTGTCTACCTCCGCCCGGACTCGGAGATACGGCGCCGCATCCGTGAGGACGTCCTCTCCGATGTCATCGAGCTGCCCGCGGACGCGGTGGACGTGCACGTCCTCGACGGCGTGGTGACGCTGGGCGGCCGCCTCCGGCGGCGGAGTCAGGCCCTGATGCTCGTCGGACTCGCCGAGCACGTGGACGGCGTCGTCGCCGTCGTGGACCGGCTCTCCTTCCACGAGGACGACACACGTCTCACCAACCCCACCCGGACTCCCCACGACATCTCTTGGTGACCCACCTCAGACAGGACGAACCGTGTCCACCACCGCCCTGACCCGACCACTCGTGACGTCACTGATCGAAGACGCCGTCACGGCTCCCTCCATGCACAACGCACAGCCCTGGAAGTTCGTCCACAAGACGGGCCTCGGAGTCATCGAACTGCACGGGGATCCGCTGCGCGCCATGCCGCACGAGGACCCGGACCACCGCGCCCTCCACCTCGGCTGCGGCGCCGCCCTGTTCAACCTGCGCGTCGCCGCCGCGCACCGGGGCCTGCGTCCCGTGGGCCGGCTGCTGCCCTCTTCCGATGACCCGTGGCATCTCGCCGACGTACGCCTCGACGGTCCCGACGACGCCGACAGCGAACTGGGCGTACTGCATGCCGCGCTGTCGCGTCGGCACACCAGTCGCTTCCCCTTCACCGAGGAGCAGATCCCCTCCGAGCTGATCGACGAGCTGCGTGCCGCGGCTCTGCTGGAGGGCTGCCGGCTCGTCGTCCCCGGGGCCTGGCACACCGACACCGTCATGGATCTCGTCCACGCCTCCGAGCTGTTCGAGGCCGCGGACCAGGCCGTACGCGCGGAGATCGCCGCCTGGACACGCACGGGTGCGGCCGGGGAAGACCCCGGCACCGAGGGCATCCCGGCGTACGCCTTCGGTCCGAGACAGTACGACGTGACCGCCCCCGTCCGGGATTTCGGCGCCCCCCGCCGGGTGCCCGACCGGGTCTCGGCACGCTTCGAGAAGAGGCCGCAGATCGCACTGCTCGGTACGGTCGGCGACACCCGGGAGGAATGGCTGAAGGCCGGCCAGGCCATGCAGAGGGTTCTGCTGCAGGCCACCCTCGACGGCCTCTCCACCTCCCTCATGTCCCAGCCGCTGGAGTGGCCGGAGCTTCGTACCGACGCACGCGATCCCGGCTCGACGATCGGCTTCGTCCACATGGTGTTCCGCCTGGGCTACGGGCCCCGCGGTCGGGCCACTCCGCGCCGTCCGGTCTCCGACGTGCTCTCCTTCGACTGAACCGTGTCTCACGGACAGAGCCACTACTCACAGACGGAACCAACGCTCCTGTCCGGGTGCGACGGTGACCCTCCGGTCGCCGGGGAGGACGACCGCGAGCGGGCCCTCGGGCGAGGCGGGGACCTGGATGGCCAGCCGGCCGGGAAGAATCCGCAGGCGCACCCCTCGATGACGGCCGACGCACAGTGTGAAGGCGAACCGGGGAATCTCCGCCAGCGGCACCGGAGCGACCCGAAGCCCCTCCGGTCCCGTTTCGAGGCCCGTGATGCCGCGTTCGACGAGGTCGACCGTGCCGGCCATCGCGCCGAGATGAACGCCCTCGCCGGTCGTACCGCCCTGAACGTCGGCCACGTCCGCGAGCAGCGCCTCCTCGCAGTAGCGCCAGGCATCGGCACCCATCTGCCGTGCCAGCACCCAGCCGTGGACGAGACTGCTGAGCGTCGAGCCGTGGCTGGTACGCCGCAGGTAGTACGAGACGGTCGCACGCCACACCTCGTCGTCCAGCGCGTACCCGAGTCGGCCGAACAGGCCGTACAGCTCCTCGGACCGGAAGAGGTAGCCGAGCATGAGGGTGTCGGCCTGCTTCGACGCTTGGTAGCGGTTGACCGTGTCGCCCTCGGCCTCCAGGATCCGGTCGAGGCGGCGGATGTCGCCGTACCTGGCCCGGTACGCCTCCCAGTCAAGCTCCGCCAGCTCCCCGAAGCCATCGAACTGACTCACCACACCCTGGTGGAACGGCACGTACAGCCGGCGGGAGACGTCCTCCCATCGAGCCAGCTCGCCGTCGTCCAGGGGCAGTTGCTCCGCGAGTTCCGAGCGACGGGTCTCGGGCAGTTCGCCGAGCAGGTCGAGGCCCCGCGCGAGCACCCAGGCGGCGGTCGCATTGGTGTAGGCGTTGTCGTCGATGCCCGGAGTCGTGGCATCGGGATACGCGTCGTGGTACTCGTCCGGGCCCACGACGCCTCGGATGCGGTAGCGACCGAGCCCGGGATCGAACACGGCGGCGCCGGCCCAGTAGCGGGCGACCTCGAGGAGGATCTCGGCCCCGGCGGAGTGGAGGAATCCGCGGTCTCCGGTGGCCTGCGCGTGGCGCCAGACGTTGTACGCGACGGCCGAGCCCACATGGCGTTGGAGCCGTGAGTGGTCGGCCAGCCAGCGGCCGGAGCGCGGATTGAGGTGCAGGGCCTGGGTCTCCTCCCGGCCCGAACCCGCGCTCTGCCATGGATACATCGCCCCTTGCCGGCCGGCGAGGCGGGCGGCCTCGCGGGCGGCCGGCAGTCGACGGTGCCGGTACATGAGCAGCCCCCGGGCCACCTCGGGGAAGTGAAGGTCGAGGTAGGGCAGGACGAACAGTTCGTCCCAGAAGACGTGCCCCCGGTATGCCTCACCGTGCAGCCCGCGCGCGGGAACGCCCACGTCGAGGCCCGCCGTGTGCGGGGAGAGGGTCTGCAGCAGGTGGAACACGTGCAACCGCAGGATGCGGCCCGCCTCCCCGGGCACGTGCAACTCGCCCTGCTCCCAGACACGCTGCCACGCGGCCCTGTGGGTCGATACCAGCCGGGGGAAGGCCGGAGCACGAGCGATCGCGTCGACGGCCGTCGAGAGCGGGTCGGCGGCGGGCCGGTCCACCGAGGTGTGCAGCGCCAGAGTCTTGACGACCATGGCCGAGCGGCGGGAGGCGACTGGCAGCTGATACGTCTGCACGGTGCCGGCCGGCGTGGCCTCCTCCTGAGCGGGCCGCACGGGACGGGTGACCGTGCGCACGGCCATGGCGACCCTGATGCCGGGGTCGACGGTACGGCAGGAGAGCCAGGCGACACCGTCGGGCTCGAATCCGACCCGGTGATCCGTGAGGTGACGCCCTTCAAGGTGCCGGTAGCGCTCCACTCCGGCGTTCGTGACCGCGCCGTCGAGGACGGACTGGACCTCGACGGCACCGCTCCAGCCGTAGGCCCGGAACAAGGTGCTCTGCGCCGCCAGCCCGGAGTCCCCCATGTGCACGACGCGGACATGGCTGACGCGCAGGCCCCGCCCCAGGGCGTCCTCGAAGAACAGGCGCCGGGTGAGCACACCCGCGCGCAGGTCGAGACGGACATCGAGATGACGCAGCTCCCCGGCATCGGGCGTCAGCCAGTCGCCTGCCGGACCGTCGTCCGGCAGGCAGCGATAGCGCAGAAGCGTCCAGTTCGGAAGGTTGACGAGGTCCTCGTTCTCGACCCGCTCCCCCGCGACGACCGAAGTGACCCGGTCGTAGCAGCCGCCCAGATA
This sequence comes from Streptomyces sp. Root1304, assembly GCF_001426405.1. GTDB lineage: Bacteria > Actinomycetota > Actinomycetes > Streptomycetales > Streptomycetaceae > Streptomyces. The sequence continues at coordinate 166,769 of NZ_LMEP01000027.1, forward strand.
GGTGCCCGGGTAGTGCGTGGTCCCGGCGTTGCACTCGGGAGCGGAGCCCCTGGTGGCGAACCGGCCGTTGCCGAGGGTGCAGAGCGCTTCCACGAGCGGCTCGCGTTCCGGGTCGTAACGGTCGTACCCCCACGTCCAACCGGTGGTCATCCGGGCTCACCCCACACGCTCCGGACCAGTGTCGTGAGGTCGGGAACCACCAGGTCGGCCCCCTGCTCTCGCAGGAGGTGGGCAGTGCGCCGCAGCGGGCTCCGGTCGACACCGGCGACGAGCCCGAAACCGCCACGACGGGCTGCCTCGACTCCAGCGAGCGCGTCCTCGACGACCACGGTCTCCCTCGGGCGGCTGCCGAGGACGGCCGCCGCTCGCAGGAAGAGCGCGGGATCCGGCTTGCCGGCAAGGCCGAGCCGGGCGGCGTCCTCGCCGTCCACGATCACCGCGAGGAGACCGGCGAGCCCCGCAGCGTGGATCAGTGCCCGGGCGTGCCGGGAGGCGGACACCGCCGCGCACGGCACTCCCGCCGTACGCAGGGCCGCGAGAGCCGGCCCGGCGTCGGCGAAGGCCGTGACGCCTTCCGTGCGGAGCAGATCGACGAACGCTTGTTCCTTCCGTGCCGCAACGGCCCAGACCGTGCCGCAGCCGGGGACGTCGTCGGGCTCTCCCGGTGGGAGGTGAAGGCCGCGGGCGGCGAGGAAGGCGGCGGCGCCGTCGTACCGCGACCTGCCGTCGACGAATCCGCGGTACTCGGAGTCCGCGTCGAAGGGCGGCTGGGGCCCGCTGCCGGGCACCGGCCGGCCGAGGCAGGCATCGAACGCGGTCTTCCACGCCCGCGCGTGGACGGCGGCCGAGTCGAGCAGAACGCCGTCGGTGTCGAGGACGACAGCGGCAGGCCGCAGGGAACCCGGGTCCCGGCCGTTCATCAGGCCCCCGGCGCGTCGGGGACGCTCACGGCCGTGTGCCGCGGGCCGCCCAGCGCGACCTTGATGGCGCCGGTCTCGGCAGCGCGGCCGAAGACCTCGTACGCCTCCTCCATCTCCCCCAGCTCGAACCGGTGCGTGATCAGCTCCGCCGACGGCAGCCGCCCCGCGGCCATCATGCGCAACAGCATGGGCGTGGACGAGGTGTCGACCAGGCCGGTGGTGATCGTGACGTCCTTGATCCACAGGTCTTCGAGGTGGAGGACCGCCGGCTTGCCGTGCACACCGATGTTCGCGACCCGGCCACCGGGCCGGACCATCCGCGTGCACATCTCGAACGCCTCCGGAACGCCGACGGCCTCCATGACGACATCGGCACCCAGTCCCTCGGTCAGATCCGAGACCAGCTGTACGGGGTCCTCGCGTGCGTTCACGGTGGCGTCCGCCCCGATTTCACGGGCGGCGGCCAGCCGCGACCCGGCCAGGTCGACGGCGACGATCCGGGCCGGACTGTAGAAGCCGGCGGTGGCGATGGCGGCGAGGCCGATGGGGCCCGCTCCGACGACGACCACCGTGTCAGCCGGGCGCACGGCACCGTTCAGGACTCCGACCTCGTAGGACGTCGGGAAGATGTCGGCGAGGAGAACGGCGTCGGAGCCCTCGATCGAGTCCGGCAGCGGATGGACGGACAGATCGGCGAAGGGCACGCGGACGTACTCGCCCTGTGTGCCGTCGACGGTGTGGCCGAGGATCCAGCCGCCTCCGCCGAGGCACTGTCCGTAGCGGCTCTCACGACAGAACCGGCACCTGCCGCAGGCGGAGATGCAGGAGATCAGGACGCGGTCTCCCGGTCGTACCGTGCGGACGTCGCCTCCGGTCTCGACCACGGTGCCCACCGCCTCGTGCCCGAGGACCCGGCCGGGCGTCACCTCCGGCACGTCCCCCTTGAGGATGTGCAGGTCCGTGCCGCAGATGGTGACGACGTCGACCCGGACGATCACGTCTGCCGGGTCCTCGATCCCCGGGTCGGGCACCTCCTGCCAGGCGATCCGACCCGGCCCCTGGAAGACGAGTGCCTTCATGGCGCCCACCTGCTTCCTGTCGCGCGTCGCTGCGGCCCTCGCTCACCAGGCTCCGTGGAACCCTCCGCCGGCACATGAGCCGGTCGGCCCCCGAAACGGGCCCGCTCGGGCCCTGCGGCCGGGCCGGTCCGGATGCCAAGGTGGAGACCGGTCCACTCCGAAGGAGGGCTGACCATGTCCGAGGCAGCGCCGAACGCCACTCCCACCGCCCCGCGGCCCGCACTGCTCAGCTTCCTGGGCGGCGTGGGGACGGTCACCGGAAGCAAGTTCCTGGTGGAGAGCGATCATGCGCGGATCCTCCTCGACTGCGGTCTCTTCCAGGGTTTCGCGAACCTGAGGCGCCGCAACTGGGAACGGTTCGCGCGCGACGCCGCCGACGTCGACGCCGTGGTCGTCACCCACGCCCACCTGGACCACTGCGGCTATCTGCCACGCCTGGTCCGGCAGGGCTTCCGAGGCCCGATCCTCACCAGCGCCCACACCGCCCGGCTCGCCGCGATCGTGCTGCGCGACAGCGCCCGTCTCCAGATGGAGGCCGCCCGGCACGCCGCCGAGCACGGCTGGTCCAAGCACCGCCCGGCCAAGCCGTTGTACGACGACTCCGACGTCGAGAAGACGCTGGCGTTCCTCGACCCCGTCCCGATCGGCGAGGACGTGGAGATCATGGCCGGCACACGACTGACACTCCACCACGGCGGGCACATCCTGGGGTCGGCCTGGGCCCGCCTGACGCTGGAGGACGGCCACACCCTGGCCGTCTCCGGGGACCTCGGGCGGCCCGGACACCCACTTCTGCTTCCGCCCGAGCCGTTCTCCGGTGCCGACGTGCTGCTGATGGAGTCCACGTACGGCGACCGCCGCCACGACCAGGAATCCGCCCGGTCGGAGTTCGCCGCCGTGATCGCCCGGACCCTCGCCCGGAGCGGCACCGTCGTCATCCCCGCCTTCGCGATCGACCGCACCGAGGTCGTCCTGCACGAACTGACCCTGCTGCGCGAGACGGGCGTCCTGCCCCGCTCGGTGCCCGTGTACGTGGACAGCCCCATGGCTCTGGCCGCCCTCGACGTCTACCGCGACGCCGTGCGCGAGCGGTCGGCCGAGCTGCGGCCCGAGATCCTGGCCTCGGGGGACGCGGCTCTGAGCCCGGAGCCGTTCCTCGCCGCCCGCACGGTCCAGGAGTCCATCGACATCAACAGCACCCACGGTCCCGCCGTCATCGTCTCCTCGGCCGGCATGGCGACCGGCGGCCGCGTCCTGCACCACCTTCACCGGCTGCTCCCGGACCCGCGCAACGCGGTCGTGGTCGTCGGCTTCGCCGCCGCCGGAACCCGGGCGCGGGACTTGGTCGAGGGTTCCCGGACGCTCAAGATGTTCGGCGAGTACGTACCCGTACGGGCCGAGGTCGCCGACGTACCCCACTTCTCGGCCCACGCCGACGCCGGACAGATCCTCGACTGGCTGCGAGGCGCCCCTCCCCCGCACACCACCTACCTCGTCCACGGCGAACCGGCCGCTTCCGAGGCGCTGCGCGACCGCATCGACCACGAACTGGGCTGGACGGCCGTCGTCCCCCGCTCGGGTGAGGCCGTCCTCGTCCGCTGACGGGGCCCTTCGGCCCCCGGGTGGGACCTGCGCGGCCCTCCCGGGCGGCACCCGACCCGGGCGAGTCTGTGGGAAAGGGCTGGAGGACCTCATGCCGCGCATCGGCACGGAACCCCTGGCCCACGCCCGGTGAGGAGACAGAGTCATGGCCACCCAGCCGTTCACCGTCGCCGACGTGATGACCAAGAAGGTCGTCGCCGTCCAGCCCGGCGCGGAGTTCAAGGAGATCGTCGCCGCCATGGAGCGGTGGAAGGTGACCGCCGTACCGGTTGTCGAGGGCGAGGGCCGCGTCGTCGGCGTGGTCTCCGAGGCCGACCTGCTCCTCAAGGAGGAACTCCACGACCACCGCCCGGGTCTCGTGGAACAGATGCGTCGCCTCGACGCCACGGCCAAGGCGGGCTCTCACAGAGCCGAGGACCTGATGACCTCGCCCGCTGTCACCGTCGCTCCCGGTGCGTCCCTGCCCCGGGCCGCCCGTCTCATGGCTGCCCGTCGCGTGAAGCGGCTACCCGTCGTCGACGCGAGCGGCGTCATCCAGGGGATCGTGAGCCGGTCCGACCTCCTCAAGGTCTTCCTCCGCCCGGACGAGGATCTCGCCGCCGAAGTGCGCCGCGACGTCGTCGAGCACTTGTTCCCCCTCTCTCGTCGTCGGGTCGAGGTCCGTGTCGATGCCGGAGTCGTGAACCTGTCGGGCGAGGTCCGCGACAGCGCGCTCATCCCGCTCGCAGCCCGCCTTGCTCGCGCTGTCGAAGGAGTCGTGGACGTACGGTGCGAACTCACAGCCGAGGGTGACAGGCGATGAGGCACCGCAGTGTCGCGGATCTGGGTGGTCACGAGCCGGTCGTGCGTGCCGGACGCCGACGGCGGCGCTTGGCGCGCCGCAGCTCGTCCGTGCCCCACACCAGGACCGGGAACGTCGCGATGAGCAGAACGACGTCCAGGGGCAGGGCGGCCGTGCCGAAGAGGTGCTGGAGCGGGGGCGCGTAGACGAGGGCGGCCGTGAACGCGAGCTCGAAGGCGATGCCGGCGAGCAGCAGCGGATTGGAGAACACCCCGATGTCGCGGAGTGCCGCGTGGTCGGTACGGGCCGCGAAGGCCGTACCGACCTGGCAGGTGACGATGCCGGCGAAGCTGGCCGTGGTGGCCGTCACGTAGGCGTGGTGCAGGGGGCTGCCCGTACCCGTGGGATCACCCGGCTGCCAGCCCGCGCGCCAGAGCACGTAGAAGAAGCCGGTCATGACCAGGGCGGCCGATGCCAGGCCCAGGTAGCCCCAGCTGCGGACGAGCATGTCGCGGGAGATCACGCCCTGGTGCCGTGGTCGGGGCGGCCGCTGCATGATGCCGGGCTCGGAGCGTTCCCGGCCGAGGGCGAGGGCGGGCAGCGTCTCGGTGCCGAGGTCGATGGCGAGGATCTGCAGCACGGTGAGCGGCAGCGGTACAGCGCCGGCGGAGAGCGCGAAGACGAGGAAGGGCACGATCTCCGGGGTGGCGTGGGCGAAGATGTAGACGATGAACTTGCGTACGTTGTCGTAGACGCGTCGCCCGGATTCGACCGCGGTCACGATGGTGGCGAAGTCGTCGTCGGTGAGCACCATGGTGGCGGCCTCGCGGGCCACATCGGTGCCCGAGCGGCCCATGGCCACCCCGATGTGCGCGCGGTGCAGCGCGGGGGCGTCGTTGACCCCGTCACCCGTCATGGCGACGATCCGGCCGTGGGCCCGCAAGGTGTCCGCCACCTTGAGCTTCGTCTCGGGCGAGGAGCGGGCGAAGACGATCTCGGCGTCGCCTTCCACGAGGAGCCGGTCGAGCTCCTCGTCGCCCAGCGACTCGGAGGCCGCGACCACCTGCAGGCTGGGCACTCCGATGCCCACCTCCCGGGCGACCGCCGCGGCGGTGGCTCCGCTGTCCCCCGTCACGATGTGCACGCGCATCCCGGCCTCGTGGCAGCGGCGGATGGCCTCCGCCACCTCGGGGCGCGGTGGGTCGTACAGCCCGACCAGACCGAGCAGTGTCAGTCCCGATTCGGCGTCCTGACGGCGCGACGGCGGCTCCGACCCCGACGGCAGGTCGCGTGCGGCGACGGCGAGGACCCTCATGCCCCCCTCGGCCAGCTCCTCGGCCGCCGAGCGGGCCGCGTCCGTGGCGGAGCCGGGAAGGACGCGGGCCAGGACCGCTTCGGGCGCTCCCTTGGCAATGACCCGCAGGTGACCCGTCACCTCGTCCTCCTGTACGACCGACATCAGCCGCAGTCGCGGATCGAAGCGGAACAGTCCGCGCCGTTCCGCGTCGCGCCGGGTGAGATCCACAGGGGCCCCGTGGTCTGCGGCCCCGGCGACGAGGGCGGCCTCGGTCGGATCACCGTGCAGTTCGCCCTCCCCCTCCCGGGTCACGGTGGTGCACAGCGCGCTCGCCCGCACCAGCTCCTGCGCCCGAGGTCCGGGTCCCGCTCCGTGCTCCGCGGTCCAGAGAGCTCTCAGACGCATGCGGTTGCGGGTCAGCGTGCCGGTCTTGTCCGTGCAGATGACGTTCGTGGAGCCGAGCGTCTCCACCGCGCTGAGTCGCTTCACCAGCGCGCCTTCGCGGGCCAGCGCTCGGACGCCGACCGCGAGGGCCAGCGTGATGGTCGGAAGCAGCCCCTCGGGGACGTTGGCGACGAGGAGCCCGATGGCGAACATGAGGGAGTCGGTCACCGGCAGTCCGACGGCCACCCCCAGGACGAGGAACACGGCCCCCATGCCGGTGGCGACGCCGGCGATGAGCCAGGCGACCTTCTTGACCTGTCGTTCCAACGGGCTCGCCTCGCGCCTTGTCCGCTGGCTGAGGGCGGCGATCCGGCCGATCTCGGTGTGGTCGCCGGTGGCGAACACGATGGCCCGGGCCTGACCCTCGACACAGGTCGTCCCGCTGAAGACGAGATTCGGCTCCTCCAGCAAGGGGGCGCCGAGGAGCCCGGCCGCGGCCATGCGTTCGGCGGGGACGGACTCCCCCGTGAGCATCGACAGATCGACTTCCACTCCGCCCTCGGTGACGCGCGCGTCGGCCGGTACCTTGTCGCCCTCCTCCAAGAGGATCACGTCGCCCGGCACCAGGTCGCGGGCCTCCACGGTGAGGGGCCGGCCGTCGCGCACCGCGAGGGCGTGCTCGGGCAGATAGCGCGCGAGGGTCTCCACCGCCCGTTCGGCCTGGCGTTCCTGCAGCAGGGCGAAGCCCGCGTTGACGGCGATGACCGCCAGGATCGCCCAGCCGAGCACGCCCAGATCCGCGACGAAGGCCAGCGCGGCGGCGGCCCAGAGCAGCAGAGCGAGCGGATGGACCAGCTGTCCGGTCAGCTCCCGCGCGAAGGAGGAGCGGGCCTTGCGTCGTACCTCGTTGGGCCCGTGAACGGCGAGCCGGCGGGCGGCTTCGCGGGCGGACAACCCCTCTGGCCCGGTGGCGAGTTCCCGGCGCAGTCTGGGCAGGGGCTCGCTGGGGTCGAACGGCAGCACCCCGGTGGGCGTGGCGGCACGGCCCGTGGCGGCACGGTCAGTCATCGTCGGTCCCCGGGGCACTCCCCCTGCGGAGCCGACCGGACCACACGGGTTCGACCTGCTCCCACTCCTGTTCCCAGACCGCGAGCCGGAGGGCTTCGGTCCGCCGTCGTACGAGGACGAGAACGCCGGCCCCGATCGCTCCGACGGAGGCCGTGGCGAAGCTCCCGCCCGAGAGCGAGGTCAGCGCGCGGTCGGCGGTGCCGCCCGGAGCGCGGGCAGGAGTGCCGTTGTCGTCCACCCAGATCTTCACCGTGCGGCCCTGGGGCGTCCGGGGAGGGACGTGGACGGTGCCGGACCGACGGACGTGGTCGGGCTGTTCCCAGACCGCAGGGGCGACCGCCCGCGGTGTCGATCCGTACCGGCTGGCGACGGCCGGGTCCCTGGCCGGCCCGGTGGTGGTCGCCTGCACCCGGTGGCGATGGGCGGCGAGTGCACGATCGGCCCTGGCGCCGGCGCTCCACAGGCTCGCGGCGGCCACGGCGCCGCAGATCAGGGAGATCGTCAGGACGAGGACCAGTGTGGCGCGCCCGCCACGTCCCGGTCCGGACGGCGTGGGTCGCGGTTCCGACCGCTTGCGGTGGTCCATATCTCGCACCTCTGGGATGGAGCGGCCTCCAGGACGGGCCGACGAGACCGTTCAGCGCGTAGTGCCGAGTTCGGTCCCGATGTGGTGGGCCCAGTCCTGGATCCGTTCCGGGTCGCGGAAGTCTCCGCCCTTACCGTGGCGGCCTCTGGACCGGCTGATGCGGCCCGGCGTCTCGGCGGTCACCGCGCCACCGAAGGTCATGTGCTCCCGGGTCCCGCCGAGGACGACTCCGTCGTAGCCCCTGACCTCGGAGACGGTGTCGGCCGGCAGGACGACGGCCGTGAAGCCGTCGGCCCAGAGCGTCCGGCCGTTCTCGTCGGCGATCCCCCTGGTCGCGCCGTGCCTGCTGTCGTGGGCGACCAGGACTCGCTCGGCGTTCACGACGTGACTTCCCCGGGCGGGGTACCGCCTCGCTTCACCGGTATGGTGCGTGCGGCGCCGGTCTTCTCCTCGGGCATCGGGACACGGATGGTGAGGATGCCGTCCTCGTACGACGCCTCGACGTCGTCGGCCGGGATCGTGACCGGCAGACGCACGGTCCTGCGGAACGATCCGTAGCGGAACTCCGAGTGCTCCTTGTCCTCCTCGCTCTCGCTGTGCTCCGCGCTCACCGTGATCAGGTTGTCATCGACGGTGATGGTGACGTCGTCGGGGTCCATCCCGGGCAGTTCGGCCCGCAGCACGTACCCGCGGGCGCCGCTGGACACCTCCACCGGGATGGAGTGTGCGGCCGTCGCCGGTCGCCAGCCGGGCAGCCCCGGAAACTCCCGGTTGAACAAGTCGTTGAAGTCGGGGAAGAGGCTGTGCCTGCGTTCGACCTTGCCTCCGGCCATTGTTCTGCTCCTCGTTTCGGGGCCCAGGACGGTCGCCGAGGACCCGAGTCGGTGCTGACGGACGGTGGACCGCGTTACGGGGGCCGGTCCGACTCCTCAACCCCATCGTCCGCCCGCGAGGTGACGCGGCGCAGCGTCCAAGGGGGCCGTCCGACGGGGCCGAACGGGCCGCGCCTGGACCGACCGGCCCATGGCGCCACCGCTCCGGTGCGGTCAGCGGCAGATCTCCTCGACGAAGTGGCCCACCCGTTCCTCCGGCAGGTGCTTCGCCAGGTCCGCCTCGCTGATCATGCCGACCAGGCGGTGGTCGTCGATCACGGGTACGCGGCGGACGCGGTGCTCCTGCATGGTGCGGAGCACCTGCTCGCTGTCCGCGTCCGCGTCGACCGTGACCGGCTTGCCCTGGGCGAGGAGTCCGGCCGTCATGTGGTGGGGGTCCTTGCCCTTGGCCAGGCACTTCACCACGATGTCCCGGTCGGTGATGATGCCGTGGAGCCGGTTGTCCGGCCCGCAGATGGGCAGAGCGCCGACGTCGAGCTCGCTCATGCGGCGTGCCGCGTCCATCAGGGTCTCGTTCTCCTGCACGCAGCTCGCGCCGGCGTGCATCATCTCCCTTGCGGTCGTCATGGCCGCGTCCTCCTTTCAGGCCCCCTGTTCGCGATCCGGCCGCTTCGCCGTCGGTTCAGAGGAAATGCGTCGACACTCTGATGGTGTGGACCGGGCGGTTCGGACGCCCGTTCACCCCCTCCGCGGGCGGCTGGTGGTTCTCGGGGCGACCATGCCCTGTGTCCGTGGCCGCCTGGCGACCGAGCTCGGCCGAGGGCCGGGTGTCTCGGTGCCGTGTCTTCCTGGGCACGATCACTCCTCCCTCCGTCCGGCGGCGCTCTCAAGCGCCGTCTCCGCCCGGGCCACGTGCCGTTTGACGGTCGCGAAGCTGTCCGGCGCGACGGAGATGGAGTCGAGGCCCGCGTCGACCAGGATCGCGGTGAACGCCGGATCGTCGCTGGGCCGCTGCCCGCACAGTCCGACAGGGCGGCCGGCCGCGTGCGCGCGGGCAGCGAGGCTCCGGACACTGCGGACGACGGCGGGGTCGCGCTCGTCGAAGACGTGGGCGAGGGCCTCGGAGTCGCGGTCGACGCCGAGGGTGAGCTGCGTGAGGTCGTTGCTGCCGATCGAGAACCCGTCGAAGCGATCCGCGAAGTCCTCAGCAAGGATGATGTTGGCCGGTATCTCCGCCATCACGTAGACGCGCAAGCCCTTCTCACCCCGTACGAGTCCCTCCTCCGCCATCACCGCGAGCACCTGGTCCGCCTCGCCGAGGGTCCGGCAGAAGGGAATCATGACGACCACGTTCGTCATCCCCATCCCCTCACGGACCCGGCGCAACGCACGGCACTCGAGAGCGAACCCCTCCCGATAGCCCTCGCTGTAGTACCGGCTCGCGCCCCGCCAGCCGATCATGGGGTTGGCCTCGTCGGGTTCGAAGGGGTGGCCGCCGAGGAGCTTGGCGTACTCGTTGGTCTTGAAGTCGCTGGTGCGCACGATGACGGGGGCCGGCCACCGGGAGGCGGCGATCCGCGCGATGCCGTACGCCAGACGGTCGACGAAGTACTGGCTCCGGTCCGGACAGCCCTCGGTGAGCTGCTCGACGGCCTGCCGGTCGCGGGCATCGAGTCGCTCCGGGTGCAGCAGGGCCATCGGGTGGACCTTCACCTGGTGAGCGACGATGAACTCGAGGCGCGCGAGGCCCACACCATCGGCGGGCAGCCGCCACCAGCGGAACGCGGCCGACGGGTCGGCCAGGTTGAGCATCACTCCGGTGCGCGTGGCAGGCAGCTCCGCGAGGTCGGTCATGATCTCCTCGTACGCGAGCAGGCCGTCGAGGACCCGTCCGCGCTCGCCCTCGGCACACGAGACGGTCACCGGCCGGCCTTGCTGCAGAATCCGGGTGCCGTTGCCGGTTCCGACGACAGCGGGGACGCCGAGTTCGCGGCTGACGATGGCCGCGTGCGAGGTGCGTCCGCCGTGGTCGGTGACGATCGCCGAAGCCCTCTTCATGACCGGTTCCCAGTCGGGGTCGGTGACTCGGGTGACGAGAACCCCGCCCTGCGGGAAGCGGTCGAGATCGAGGGGGGCGTCGAGGGCGACGACGGGCCCCTGGCCGATCGCCTCGCCCACCGCGATGCCCTCCACCAGAGGTTCACCGGGAACGACGGTCAGCCGGCAGCGGCGCAGGGTCGTGGACCGCCGGCGGGACTGCACGGTCTCAGGGCGCGCCTGGACGATCCAGAGTTCGCCGGTGAGGCCGTCCTTGGCCCATTCGAGATCCATCGGGCAGCCGTAGTGCTCTTCGACGGCCGCCGCCCAGGCGGCGAGCTCGCTGATCTCCGCATCGGCGAGGACGCGTTGGTTCCGCTCGGCGTCGGTGGTGTCGAGGGTGCGGGTCATCCCCGTGTCCGCGTACACCGTCTTGAGCCGCTTGGTGCCGATCCGCACATCGATCACGGGGTTCAGGGCGGGGTCCTTCATGCTGGGCTTGAACACCGTGTACTCGTCGGGATCGACCCGGCCGCTGACGACGGTCTCGCCCAGACCCCAGGCGGCGCTCACCACGATCACCTCGGGGAAGCCGCTCTCCGGGTCGAGGGTGAAGGCGACCCCGGCCCCGGCGAGGTCGGAGCGGACCATGAGCTGGACGCCGACGGAGAGGGCGACGGCCATGTGGTCGAAGCCCATCCGCTCGCGGTAGTCGATCGCCCGGTCGGTGAACAGGGACGCGTAGCAGCGCCTGCACGCCTCCAGGAGCGCATCGGCGCCGCGGACGTTCAGGTATGTCTCCTGCTGCCCGGCGAAGCTCGCCTCGGGCAGGTCCTCGGCCGTCGCGCTGCTGCGCACGGCCACCTCGGGCGTCTTCCGGCCGCTCTCCTGGGCCAGTCGCTCGTACGCGGTCAGGATGACGTCCCGCAGCGGCGGGGGCAGTGGCTGTGCGAGGAAGGACGAACGGACGGCCGCGCCCACCTCGTCGAGCGGGGCCCCTCGGTGCAGGCGGCCGACCTGCTCCTCGACCGCGTCGCGCAGTCCGCGGCCCGCGAGAAGTTCCTCGTACGCCTCGGCGGTGGTGGCGAAGCCCGGTGGTACGCGTATGCCGGCGGCGCCGAGCCGGTTCGTCATCTCTCCCAGTGAGGCGTTCTTGCCTCCCACCCGGCCGACGTCCGAGCGGTCCAGCTCCGTGAACGGTACGACGCGACGCATCGGTGCCATGACATCCTCCGTGGCTCTCGGGTGCCCCTCAGTACGGGAGCGGTCGGCCGGTCGGGGTCCGCAGATCGGGGGGGCTCGGCCTGCGGGGTTGTCGGGGCCGGGGGCTGATCCGGATGCGCTGCATGGTGCTCACCTCTCCGGGGAAGACTCCGCGCGGAGTCGCGGGGCGCTCCGGTGGGCGAGCGCGTCGTGACGGAGCCCGTTGTGGGCGGGCGGTACGGCGACGACGAGACGGAGCGCCCGTCCTCTTCGTACAGCCTCGTCGGCCGCCCAGACGAGAGCGGGGATCGATTGCTCCCGGGGGTCGGCTCCGAGCAGTATCTCGTTCACGACTCCTCGACCCGGGTGGCGAAGGCGGGCGGGACGATCTCCACCGGGCAATGGGCGTGGTGGAGCAGGACGTGGGCGACGCGCCCCAGGGACGGGCCTGCGCCCAGCACCCGGTGCTCCCTGCCCATGACGAGCAGATCGGTGTGGGCACTCGCCTCCACCAGGATCCCGGGCGTGCTCGTGCCCGTCTCGACGTGATGGCTGACGATGAGCCCGGGATAGAAGTCACGCACGCGGTCGGCGAGCACTTTGACCTCGTGCACGCGCCGCCGCGCGATCTCGTCCAGGTCGTCCAGCATGGTCGCGACGCTGCCGACGTGAGTGAGCACGTTCCAGACGCTCACCAGTCGCAACACCGCCTTGCGGGCGTCGGCCTCGGCCGCCGCGACGAGCAGCCAGCCGACATCAGAGGCGCCGTGCACGGCCGCCGTCACCGAGCCCGACTCGGGGCGGTCGCTGTCACCGCGGACGACGATCACGGGCGCCTCGGCGCGGGCTGCCACCCCCATGCCCACGGATCCGAGCATCAGGCTCGAGAAGCCGCCGAGCCCCCGGCTGCCCACCACGATCGTGCCCCGGTGGCCGGCGGTCGCCCGGAGGCCGGCCACCGGCTCCTGACGGCTCAGTTCCTTCGTGACGGCGAGGTCCGGAAAGTGCTCTCGGACCGTGCTCTCGGTCTCGATCAGCAGGTCGCGGCCCGCTTCGCGCACCGCCTGGATCGTCTCGGCGTTCGCGAAGAGGGCGCGGCGGTCGGTGTCGGCGGCGTGGACAAGACGCAGGGGCCGCCCCCGTCGGTCCGCCTCGGCGGCGGCCCAGAGGACGGCCGTGCGCCCGGAGGGGGACCCGTCGACGCCCACGACGACGTTGCCGAGCTCCGGTCGAGCGGGGATCTCGCTGGTCATGGTTTCCTCCTCCGGGGTACGCCCGGCGCTCGGGAGCACGTCCCGAGGGGCGACACCTCCCACGCTCGCACCGGCGCGGGCCTTCCGTGGATGGGCCGTTCGGCCCCGATCGAGACCTGCCCGGCCCTGCTGCCGGAAGGCACGGGACCGCCAGCCTGAAGTCCGGATGTCCTTGTCCGTCCGGATCCGCAGGGAACGGAGCGGACACGGCTGAGGAGGCACGCCATGACGCCCCAGGTCAGCGTCGGATTGGACGGTTCAGAGGAAAGCCTCGCCGCCGTGGGTTGGGCGGCGACGGCAGCGGTGTTGCGCGAGGTGCCCCTTCGGCTGGTGCACGTGGAAGAGTGGCCGAACACGCCTGAGGCGCCCCTGTCGTACGCCCGGACCATGGCCGAGCGGGCCGAGAGCCTCCTACGGGACGAGGCGGACCGTGTGCGGAAGGACCATCCCGGCCTCGAGGTGCTCACGGAGCGTACGCGAGGCGGGGCGGCCGAGGAGCTGACGGCCGCCGCGAACGAGGCGGATCTGACGGTGCTCGGATCCCGCGGGCTCGGTGGCGTCCGAGGCTTCATCGTCGGCTCGGTCTCCCTTGCCGTCGTCGGCTCGGCGCGGCGGCCGATCGTTCTCGTGCGCACGGAGGGCGCCCCGGTCGCTCACCGGGGCGGGATCGTGGTGGGCGTCGACATCCACCGCCCGTGCGAAGCCCTGCTCGCGTTCTCGTTCGAGGAAGCCGCCCGCAGGAACACATCGCTGCGGCTGCTGCACAGCTGGACGCTTCCCGCCTCGTACGGCTACGCGGCTGTCATGGACCCGGGCATCGGCGAGGAGCTGGGCGGCCACATCCTCGGGGGTCTGGAGGACCTGGTAGGACCGTGGCGGAAGCGGTACGCGGGCGTGGACGTGACGGCCACGACGGTGGACGGCGTGCCTGCGTACCAGCTGGTCGAGGCGTCACGGACCGCGCAACTCGTCATCGTGGGGCGGCGGAGCCGGAAGGTGCCCCTCGGCACGCATCTCGGCCATGTCGCCCACGCGGTCATCCACCACAGCCCCGCGCCGGTCGCCGTCGTCCCTCTGACGTGAGCGGACGGCGGCGATTCTGCTGTCGGCCGCGCCCGGACGCACGCCGTCCCGCTCGGCGTGCTACGGACGTCCGCGGCCGGCGGACGCACGTGGCGTTCGGGAGCGGCACTCGGAGGTCACTGACGGGTCGGCCCTTGATCGGCTGACCCGGGCGGCGTGCCGGGCGCGCCCGGCACACGGATGCGGCGGCCGGTCACCCGGCGCGGCGAGAGCGTCACCACGGTGTCCCGCCCGTCCCCGGCCCACGGCTCCGAGTGGACCGCTTCCCTGATCCTCCGTACCGAGGTCTCGTCCGACACCGTTCGCACCGAACCGACGACGAGCACGCTCCACCCCTGGCTGAAGGCCTCGTCCAGGCGGTCCTCCTCGAAAGCGACTTCCGCACCCGACGCCGCGCCGCGCGCGAGGGACGAATCCGCAGCGGTCATGAAGACGACCTGCCCGTCGACGAGCTGGTAGTTCACGGGGATGACCATGAGCCCGTCCCGCCCTTCGACTGCGACTCTGCCGACGCCGTGACCGTCGAGCAGCTCCCAGCACTCCGCCTCGTCGATCTCCTCCATCCGTGCCCGGTACCCGGCGCGGGCTCCTCCAGGGGCAAGGCCCGTCGTGGCCCCGGTGAGATCCTGGACGGTGGTCTCCAGGGCGTTCGCGAGCCGGACCAGGAACTCGATTCCCGGAGCAGGCACGCGCTCCTCCACGTAGGCGATGTAGCTCGGCGAAGAGCCGGCCCGCTCGGCCACCTCCTCTCGGGACAGGCCCAGTTCGGCGCGCCTGACTGCTACGCGGCGGCCCAGGTCGCTCGTGGCCTGCGGGGTGTGCCGGCCGTCGGCTGTGTTCATCACGACTCTCCTTCCGGGCTCTCGAGACGCCGCTGGGGTACGACGGCGACGGGACACCTGGCGTGGTGCAGGGCGCGATGGGCGACCCTGCCGAGTTCCAGGCCGACGAGCCCGTCCCGGCGTCGCGCCCCGACGACCAGCAGGTCTGCGGCGGCGGAGCGCTCGGTCAGCACCCTGTGGGCGGGACCCTCGATCGTGGCCCTGCGCAAGCGCACCCGGGGATGTTCGGTCGCTGCGGCCTCCAGGGCCTTGTCGAGCGATTCGGAGGAATGTTCAGCAAGGTGGATCGCGCGGTTGCCGCTCAACAGCGGGTTGTCGATCGGTTCGTGGACCGGCCGCCGCCAGGTGCTGACTACGTCCAGCTCCGCATCCCGGGCCGCAGCCTCACGGAAGGCGAAACGCACGGCGGGCGAGTCCACGTCGTGTTCTCCGACGCCGAGCAGCACGCGCCCGTGGCGTGCCTCCAGAGCGTGTCGGTCCCCCCTAACGACGACGACCGGGCAGGGAGCCCGGGCGGCCACGAGGAAGCTGACAGATCCGAGCAGCAGGTCGGCGAACTCGCCGCGCCCTCGGGATCCGACGACGAGGGTGGCTCCCGCCTGCCCCTCCCTGAGCAGTGCGGTGGACGCGTCCTCGGCCAGGACAGCCGTGGTCAGGGGGAGATCGGGTGCGCGGCGCCGGGCGCGTTCGGCCGCGGTGCCGACGATGTTCTCGGCGAGCACCTGGCCCGACGGCCGGTCCGTGGCCCAGGTCGGCACGACTCCCTCGTACCGCTCCCACAGCGAGGCATGGACGATCCTCAGGGGAAGCCCGTGCCGTACGGCCTCGTCGACTGCCCAGTCCAGGGCCGTGAGGCTGGGGTCGGAACCGTCGACTCCTACCACCAGGGGCGATTCCATCGCGCCCACCGCCTTTCCAGGTCGTGAGGTGGCCTGCTGCCACGCTCGCACCGGGCCCGCGGAGCCGGGTAGGGCCGGTCGGTCCCGCTCGCGGCCCACCAGGACCCCGGAGGGAGGCGACGTGGCGGAGGGAGGGGCGCATCCGCTTCTCGCTGCTCACCCGGGCGGTGCCCGGTGTGGTGGACGCGGCGCCGGATTTCACGACCGCGTAGCGGCTTTCGTGTGATGCGGCGGAAAGTGCTGGACTCGCGCGTCCGGGCCCGGGAACACCAGGGTGACCCGGCCCGTGTCCGACCAGCGGACGTCGAAGGGAGGAGTGCCGTCCGCGTGGTGGAGCCCGACGACCTCGCCGTCACGCCCTCTGTCCCCGACCGTGGAACCGCCGACGATCAGACGGTCGCCGATGCGAGCCCACAACCCCGCGCGGGGCGTCTCCCGGCCCTGCCGTGTCTCCGTCGCGGTCATGGTCCTCGCCTCCCGGCCCGAGCAACCGGCCACGGCCCTCCCGGGACCGGTGCCCACGCCTTCCACCATGCGCCCCGATGGGCCGCTCGTCATGGGGCCGACCGTCCCGGAAGGGGACCATTCGGCACTGCCCGGGGGCCGGTCCCGCGCAGCAGGGTGAGATCTACCGGGCCGCCGCGTCCCGTGAAGGAGGACCGTCATGCAGCACCGTACGGTTTTCGAGGTGCTGACCCACAACGTGGTCACCGCCGCCCCCCAGACCCCGTTCAAGCAGATCGCCCGGCTCTTCGCCGAACACGACGTCTCCGCGGTCCCGGTCGTGGCCCCCGACCGACGCCCGCTCGGCGTGGTCTCGGAGGCCGACCTGCTGCGCGCGACCGCCGAACTCCCCGACCTGGAGGGGCGATGGGCAGGCGTCCGGCTCCTGTCCCAGGAGCGAGGGCTGCCCGACGCGGAGACCGCCGCCCAGCTGATGACCTCACCGGCCGTCACGGCACAGCCGAACTGGAATCTCGCCGAGACGGCCCGGACGATGCACCGCAAGGCGGTGAAGCGGCTTCCTGTCGTCGACGAGACCGGCCGGCTCGTCGGGATCATCAGCCGAAGCGACCTGCTGAGGCCCTTCCTTCGGAGTGACACCGCGATCCGTGACGAGATCGAGCACGACGTCCTGGCCGACACGCTGCGCCTTGCTCCCGACACGGTCCGTGTGACCGTCGACGACGGGGTCGTCACGCTGGTGGGCCGCGTCGAAAGGCGCGCCGACATCCCCGTGGTCGTACGCCTCTGCCGCTCGGTCGACGGAGTGGTCGCCCTGCACAAATCGATCGACTACGCCTACGACAACCTCGCGCTCGACCTGGAGCCACCGCGATGAACGCACTGTGGGTGGCGCCGGTCATGCCCGACTACGACAGCGCCCGGGTTACGTTCTCCTGGCGACGCGAGCGGTCCCGGCTCGCCGGGCTACCGGACGGCGGCATCAACATCGGTTACGAGGCGGTCGACCGGCACCTGCGTGAGGGCCACGGCGATCGCGTCGCGCTGCGCTGCGTCGGCCGCGACGGCTCCGTGGCGACCGTGACCTTCGCCCGGCTGGCGGCCGAGAGCTCCCGCTTCGCGCAGGTGCTGGAGACGCTCGGCCTGGCGCGCGGCGAGCGGGTGTTCACCCTGCTCGGCCGCCGCTTCGAGCTGTACAGCACCGTCCTCGGAACACTGCGTGCCGGGCGAGTCCTGTGCCCCCTGTTCACCGCCTTCGGTCCCGAACCCGTCGCCCTGCGCATGGAGCTGGGCAACGCCCGGGCGCTGGTCACGACCCGGGAGCTGTACGAGCGCAAGGTGGCCCCGATACGGGCCCGGCTTCCGCACCTGCGGCACGTCCTTCTCCTCGACCCCGGGGCCGACCCGCCCCCGGGCACCCTCTCGTTCCCCGCGCTCACGGACGCCGCGCCGGACGAGTACACGGTGGGCCCGACCGATCCGGCGGAGCCGGCGCTGCTGCACTTCACCAGCGGCACGACGGGCACCCCCAAGGGCGCGGTACACGTGCACGAGGCGGTCCTCGCCCATCACGTCACCGCCGCCCACGCCCTGGACCTGCACGAAGGCGACGTCTTCTGGTGCACCGCCGACCCCGGCTGGGTCACCGGCATGTCGTACGGCATCATCGCCCCGCTCACCCACGGGGTGACCACCGTCGTCGACGAAGGAGACTTCTCCCCCGCTCGCTGGTACGGGATCCTCGCCGACCAGCACGTCACCGTCTGGTACACGGCTCCCACCGCGCTGCGCATGCTCATGCGGGCCGCACCGCGCAGCGGCGACCCGATGCCCGCCGCGCGCCACGACCTCTCGTCGCTCCGGTTCGTCGCGAGCGTCGGCGAGCCGCTCAATCCCGAGGCCGTGCGCTGGGGGCGGGAAGCGCTCGGGCTTCCGGTCCACGACACCTGGTGGCAGACCGAGACCGGTGCCATCATGATCGCGAATTTCGCGGCCGATCCGGTACGGCCAGGGTCGATGGGGCGACCGCTTCCGGGTGTCGAGGCCGCCGTACTGGCGTGCGGCGAGGACGGCCGGGCGGCGGTCACCGGCGGGCACGTCCAGATCCTCCAGGAGCCGGGCGCTCAGGGCGAACTCGCCCTGCGGGCGGGCTGGCCGTCGATGTTCCGCGGCTACCTCCACGAGCCGCGGCGGTACGAGGCGTGCTTCGCGGACGGGTGGTACCTGACCGGCGACCTGGTCAGCCGCGACGCCGACGGCTGGTACTGGTTCGTGGGCCGCGCCGACGACGTCATCAAGTCCGCGGGGCACCTCATCGGGCCGTTCGAGGTGGAGAGCGCCCTCATGGAGCATCCGGCCGTCGCCGAGGCCGGCGTCATCGGCCGCCCGGACCAGCTGGCGGGCGCGATCGTCAAGGCGTTCGTCCTTCCCCGCCCCGGGTATCCGCCCGACACCGAACTGCGGCGGGACGTCCTGGCGTTCGCTCGTCGGCGCCTCGGGCCGGCCGTCGCCCCTCGCGAGATCGAGTTCGTCGAGGATCTGCCCCACACCCGTAGCGGAAAGGTGATGCGCCGCCTGCTGCGGGCCCGCGAACTGGGCCTGCCCGAGGGCGATGTGTCGACGCTGGAGACACCCGAACCGGCCGGAACGGCAAGGCCCTCGGGGAAGGAGCCGTGATGGCCACCGCACGCGGCGGCAAGTCCGCCGGGACACCGAAGACGAAGCGCCCCCGTCGCGCACCTGGACCCACCGCTCCCTCCCGCACACCTGCGGCGACCCACGACCTGGACCTGCTGCGGCAGATGCTGCTCATCCGACGCTTCGAGGAGCGGTGTGTCGAGCTGTACAGCGCGGCGGCGATCCGGGGTTTCGTGCACCTCTACATCGGCGAGGAGGCGGTGGCGGTCGGGGTCCACCAGGCGCTCGGCGAGGCGGACGCGGTCGTCTCCACCTACCGCGAACACGGCCACGCGCTGGCCAGGGGGGTGCCGCCCGAAGCCGTGATGGCGGAGATGTACGGGAAGGCCACCGGATGCAGCCACGGCCGCGGCGGCTCCATGCACCTCTTCGACGCCGGGCGCCGCTTCTACGGCGGCAACGCCATCGTCGGCGGCGGACTGCCGCTCGCGGCCGGTCTGGCCCTGGCCGACCGGCTGCGCGGCGAGTCCGGAGTGACCTGCTGCTTCTTCGGTGACGGGGCCTTCGCCGAGGGCGAGTTCCACGAGACCGCCAACCTGGCCGCGCTCTGGGGGCTGCCCGTGCTCTTCGTCTGTGAGAACAACCTGTACGCGATGGGGACGGCCCTCGCCCGCGAACACGCCCAGACGGACCTGGCGATGCGGGCGGCGTCGTACGGCATGGCGGCCTGGGCCGTCGACGGCATGGACGTGCATGCCGTCGAGAAGGCGGCGCGCGGAGCGGTCGAGTCGATTCGGGCCGGCAACGGACCGCACTTCCTGGAGATGCGGACGTATCGGTTCCGCGCGCACTCGATGTACGACCCGGACCGGTACCGACCGAAGGACGAGGTCGAGGAGTGGAAGAAGCACGACCCCGTCACGGGACTCGCCGAAGGCATGCGCAAGGCCGGTTTCCTCGGCACGGACGCCCAAGAAGCCCTGGACCACGAGGTCATGGAGGAGGTCGACCGAGCTGTACACGCGGCCGAACAGGCTCCTGAGGAGCCGGCCGAAGACCTGCTCCTCCATGTCACGGCCCGGCAGGAGGAGGTTCCGTCATGAGCACGCGTACACGACCGCGGGCGCATCCCGACGACGGCACCACGACCTTCAGGGAGGCCCTTCGGGAGGGCCTGCGCGAGGCGTTGGCGTCGGACGACCGGGTCTTCCTGATGGGCGAGGACGTGGGCCGCTACGGCGGCTGCTTCGGTGTGAGCCTCGGCCTCCTGGAGGAGTTCGGCCCCGATCGTGTCCGCGACACGCCCCTGTCGGAGTCCGCGTTCGTCGGAGCCGGGATCGGCGCCGCACTGGCAGGGATGAGGCCGGTCGTGGAGATCATGACGGTCAACTTCAGCCTGCTGGCACTCGACCAGATCCTCAACAACGCCGCCACCCTGCGGCACATGTCCGGCGGGCAGTTCGGCGTGCCGCTGGTGATCCGCATGACGACGGGCGCGGGACGGCAGCTGGCCGCTCAGCACTCCCACAGCCTCGAGGGCTGGTACGCCCACATCCCCGGGCTCCGTGTCCTGGCGCCGGCCACGATCGACGACGCCCGCCATCTGCTGTCCGCCGCGCTGGTCGACCCCGACCCGGTGCTGCTCTTCGAGCACGGCAGCCTCTACAACGCGGCCGGCACGCTCGATCCGGCCGTCCACGAGGTCGACCTGGACCGTGCGGCCGTCCGCCGCACGGGCGACGACGTCACCGTCGTGGCGTACGGCGGTTGCGTGCCCAAGGCCCTCGAAGCCGCGGAGGAACTGGCAGGCGCGGGGATCAGCGTGGAAGTCGTCGACCTGCGGTCGCTGCGGCCTCTGGACGACGCCACGATCATCGGCTCGGTCCGGCGGACCCACCGGGCCGTCGTGGTCGACGAGGGCTGGCGCAGCGGCAGTCTGTCCGCCGAGATCGAGTCGCGCATCTGCGAGCAGGCGTTCTTCGAGCTCGACGCACCCGTCGAACGGGTGTGCAGCGCGGAGGTCCCGATCCCCTACGCCCGTCGGCTCGAGGAGGCGGCGCTGCCCCAGCCGGCCGGAATCGTGGCGGCGGCGCGCCGGGTGGTGAGCTGAGATGGCCGAGTTCACGATGCCCTCGCTCGGCGCCGACATGGACGAGGGCACGCTCTCCGAGTGGCTGGTGCACCCGGGTGACCAGGTGACGCGGGGCGACGTCATCGCAGTGGTCGAGACCGCCAAGTCCGCGATCGAGGTGGAGTGCTTCCAGAGCGGCACGGTCGACACCCTCCTGGTGGACGAGGGAACCACCGTGCCGGTGGGCACCCCGCTGGCACGCATCGGCACGACCCCCGAAAGCCCGTCGGCCGAAGTCGGTCCGCCCGAGAGCCCACCGGCCGAAAGTCCACCCCTCGAAAGCCCGCCGCCATCGACGCCCCTGGTCCGCCGACTCGCCCAGGACCTGCACGTCGACCTCGCTGTCGTCCATGGTTCGGGCCCGGGAGGCAGGATCACACGCGCGGATGTGGAGCACGCGGAACCCGCACCGGCACCGGAGCGCGACAAGACCGCGCCGACGACACGGCGGGTGAAGCCGTTGCGCGGCGACGATTCGGCCAAGGAGCGTCCCGCTCCGCTGCGTGTGAAGTCTTCTCCGCTCGCGCGGCGGCTTGCCACCGAGCTCGGCGTCGACCTCGCCGATGTGACCGGCACGGGTCGGGATCGCACCGTCCGTGCGGATGACGTCCGTTCCGCCGCGGCCGCCGAGGGCGCGCAGCGGCCGGCCGTCCCGGACATGGCGCGCGCGGCCACGGCACGGCTCATGAGCCGATCCAAGCGGGAGATCCCGCACTTCTACCTCGCCACGACCGTGGACATGGCAGCGGCCCTGGAGTGGATGCACGCCCGCAACCGCGAACTGCCGCTCTCCGCACGGTTGGTGCCCGCGGCACTCACGTTCAAGGCCGTCGCGCTGGCGGCACGCAAAGCGCCCGAGCTCAACGGGCACTGGGTCGACGACGGCTTCGTCCCCGCGGACGAGGTACGGCTGGGCGTCGCGGTCTCCCTGCGGGGCGGCGGCCTCGTCGCACCCGCCCTCGCCCACGCCGACGCGCTCTCCGTGGCCGAGGTGATGGCCGCGCTCAAGGACCTCGTGGCACGGGCACGGGGCGGTCGGCTCCGTGCGTCCGAGACCGCCGACCCCAGTCTCACCGTCACCAACCTCGGCGACCAGGGCGTCGAGTCCGTGTTCGGCGTCGTCTACCCGCCGCAGGTCGCCCTCGTCGGCCTGGGCAGGATCGTCGAGCGGCCCGTGGCCGTGAACGGCCTGCTGGGCGTACGTCCCGTACTCACGGCGACGCTGTCCGCCGATCACCGAGCGGCCGACGGCGCCACCGGCGCGCGTCTCCTGACCGCCCTGGACCGGCTCCTGCAACACCCGGAGGAACTGTGAACCACGATCAGGCGAAGGCGTTCGTCCGGCAGGCCGTGCAGCGTGTCGTCCCCGGCGCCGACTTCACAGGGCTCGATCCCGGCGTGTCCCTGCGGGACACCTTCGAGATGGATTCGCTGGACTTCCTCGAGTTCGTGGAGGCGCTCGCCGAACTCAGTGGGAGGGAACTCACCGAGGACGACTATCCGGCCCTCGCCACCTGGGACGGCTGCGCCGCTCGTCTGGTGGCCGGAGCGGGTGCGTCCGCGCAGGGAAGGAGTGGGTGATGCGACACCGCAGGATCGACCGGCTGATGACCCGTGAGGTGGTGAGCGTACGCGGCGACGCGCCGTTCAAGGAGATCGTGAGGGTGCTGTCGCGGCACCGGGTCACCGCCCTGCCGGTGGTGGACGGAGAGAACCGGGTGATCGGAGTCGTGTCGGAGGGTGATCTGATGCGGAAGACGGCCGACCGGGCCACCACCCCGGGAGACATGCCGGGTGTGCCGGGGCTCGAGGCGTGGGAGCGCGCGAAGGCCGAGGGAACGCGCGCGGAGGAGCTGATGTCCGCACCCGCCGTGTGCGCCCGCCCCGACTGGACCGTGGCGGAGGCGGCCCGGCTCATGGAGGTCCAAGGGATCAAGCGGCTCGCCGTCGTCGACGACGAGGACCGCATGGTGGGCATCGTGAGCCGCCGCGACCTCCTCGGCATCTTCCTCCGCCAGGACGACGACATCCGCCGGGAGATCGTCGAGGACGTGCTCGGCGACACGCTGCGTCTCGACCCGACCTGGCTCACGGTCGACGTGCGCGACGGGCGGGTCGACCTCACCGGGAAGCTGCGCTTCCGCGGCATGATCCCGGCCGTCGAGCGCATGTGCGCGATGGTCGACGGAGTGGTCTCGGTCTCCTCGACCCGTCTCACCTACGACATCGACGACACCGCACAAGGAGGTGGACGATCATGACGCAGGGCATCGTGGTCGGTCTGGACGGTACGGATCAGGCGAACGCAGCCGCGCAGTGGGCGGCGGAGGAGGCGGTGCTGCGCGGCACAGGGGTGCACCTGGTCCATGTGAAGGAGACGTCGCCGGACGCCGTGCTGCCGTTCGCGGCGCGAGAGTCCGACGAGCCGTGGGCAGAGGAGCTGCTCGCCCGCACGGCGGCCGGGCTGCGCGCACGTCATCCGGACCTGTCGGTGACCACCAGGCTGCTGCCGTCGGGGCCCGTGGTGAGCCTCGTCGCCGCGGCCGAGCAGAGCGACCTGCTCGTCCTCGGCTCCCGCGCCCTGGGCGGTACGACCGGATACCTGATCGGCTCGGTCGGGATGACGGTCGCCGGTCTTGTCGACCGGCCCGTCGTCCTCGTCCGGTCCCTCGACACGTCACCTCCTCAAGGTCCCGTCGTGGTGGGCGTCGACCTCCGGCAACCCGTGGACACCGTTCTGGGATTCGCCTTCGAGGAGGCGGCCCGGCGTCTCGCCGGGGTGCAGGTCGTCCACGCGCAGCAGCTGCCTGTGTACGCGACGCTCGGCCCCGCCATGGTTCCGGACATCCGGCTCACCGCCGCCCCCGAGATCCGGCGTTCGCTCGACGATCTCCTCGAACCCTGGCGAGCGAAGTTCCCCGACGTGCCCGCGAGCGGGCGGGTGACGATCGGGTCGGCGGGCCAGGAGCTGGTGCACACCGCCGCGGACGCGGCCCTCGTGGTGGTCGGTAGGCGCACCCGGGCTTCGACGCTGGGTGCGCACATCGGCAGTGTGGCCCACGCGGTGCTGCACCACAGTCGGTCACCGGTCGCTCTCGTCCCCCACGGCTGACCTCGGGGCCGATCAGCCGTCGGCCGCGGCCGGCCGCAGCCGTACCGCCGTGACCTTGTACTCGGGACACGAGGTCACGGTGTCGGCGTGTTCCGAGGTGAGGGAGTTGACGCCGCCGGCCGGGAAGTGGAACGCGCAGAAGACCTGCCCCGGAGCGACTTGAGTCCCGACGCGGGCGACCAGTCGTGCCTGTCCGTGGCGGCTCTCCACGGTGACAGGGGTACCGTCCCGCAGTCCGTGACGTGCGGCGTCCTCGGGATGCAGGTCCAGGCGGTCCTGCGCGTCGAGGAGGAGGTTTCCGCCGCGCCGGGTCATGCTCCCGGAGTTGTAGTGGGCCCAGCGGCGCCCTGTGACGAGTACGAGCGGATAGTCCTCGTCCGGCTCTTCCCCGGGCGGCAGACAGGGGGCCGCCGACAGGTGTGCGCGCCCGTCGGGAGTGGCGAACTCCGTTCTGTACAAAGTGCGTTCGCCCGGCTGGTCCGGTGCGGGGCAGGGCCAGGGCACGGCCCCCTCCCGGTCGATCCGCTCGTGCGAGACACCGGCGAAGAGGGGCGTCACACGTCCGCACTCGGCGAGCGCCGCCGCCGGGGTGGGGCACCCGAGGTCAGCATCGAGGGCAGCGGCGACGGCATGCACGACCTCGAAGTCGGAGCGCGCTGTTCCGGGCGGGTTCACCGCCTGCCGTACGCGCTGGAAGCGGCGGTCGAAGTTGACGAAGGTCCCGTCCTTCTCCAGCCACGAGGCCACGGGCAGGACGACGTCGGCGTACCGGGCGGTCTCGCTGAGGAAGAGCTCGTTGACGACGACCAGCGGACAGGCGTCGAGGGCCTCCGCGACCCGTCGGCTGTCGGGGTCGGTCGCGCACACGTCCTCGCCGATGACCCACAGAGCCCTCAGCCGGCCTTCCCGGGCCGCCGCGAACATCTCGGGGATGCGCATTCCCGGCCGCTCGGGGACCGGTCGCCCCCACACCGCCTCGGCACGGGCGCGGGCCTCCGGGTCGGTGACACGGCCGTAGCCCGGCAGCAGATCGGGCAGGGCTCCCATGTCGGAAGCGCCTTGCACGTTGTTCTGACCGCGCAGGGGGCTGATGCCGTACCCGCGACCGGTGCCTCCGACGGCGCCGCGCAGGATGGGCAGGTTCGCCAGGGTCCGGACGCCGTCGGTGCCGTGCAGGTGCTCGGTGACCCCGAGCCCGTACACGACGGCCGGCCGCTCCGCGCGGCCGTAGAGCCGGGCGGCCTTCCTGATGTCGTCGGCGGGGACGCCGGTGGTCCCGGCGACCCGCTCGGGTGGGTAGTCGGCCAGCAGGTCGGTGAGTTCGTCCAGTCCGGTGGCGCGTGTGCGGAGGAAGCCCGGGTCGGTCATGCCTTCGTCGACGAGGACGTGGGCGAGGCCGTGGAAGAGGGCGACGTTCGTACCGGGGCGCGGACGCAGGTGCACGTCGGCGTGACGAGCGAGGCCCACGGCACGGGGGTCGGCGACGATCAGGGAGGCGCCTGCGAGTGCCCGCTGGAGGAGGCGGGCACCGACGACGGGGTGGGCTTCGACGGGGTTGGCGCCGACGACCAGGAGGCAGTCGGCGGTCTCGACGTCGTCGAAGGGGTCGGTGCCGCCGGCGCGTCCGAAAGACGCGGTGAGGCCGGCGGCGGAGGGGGCGTGGCAGAGGCGCGAGCAGTTGTCGACGTTGTTGGTGCCGATGACGGTCCGCAGGAACTTCTGGACGAGGTAGTTCTCCTCGTTGGTGGCACGGGCTGAGGAGATCGCGGCGACCGCGTCGGGGCCGCTGTCACGGACGGCCGCTCGCAGGCCGTCGGCGATCCGGTCCACGGCCTCCGCCCAGCTCGCGGGCCGCAGGACCCCGTTCTCACGGAGCAGGGGCTCGGTGAGGCGCTCGGCGGAGCCGAGGTATCCGTACGCGAAGCGGCCCTTGACACAGGCGTGGCCCCGGTTGACGGGGCCGTCCCCGGCGGGAAGCACGGCGGCGACTCGGTCCTCTCGGACGACGACGTCGAGGGTGCAGCCGACTCCGCAGTAGCCGCAGGTGGTACGCACGCGGTCTGCGGGTGTCTGCCGGGAGGTGAGGCCCTGGCCGGGTCCGGGCTGGGTGATCGCCCCCGTGGGGCAGGTGTCGACGCAGCCGCCGCAGGCCACGCAGTCGGAGTCGGCCCAAGGGCCACCGGTACCCGGGGCGACGACCGTGTCGGCGCCGCGCCCGATGAGGGTGAGCGCGAAGGTGCCCTGGACATCGGAGCACATCCGTACGCAGCGGCTGCACGCGATGCACAGGTCGCGGTCGAGGTGGACGTACGGGTGACTCTCGTCCAGCCCGCGCGTGGAGTCACCGGCGGCCGCGTCCGCCGGGATTTCCAAGGCCCGGCACGCCTCGGCCAGTTCACTGCGCGCGCTGTCGGCGAGCGCGTGCGGCGGGAGCGCCGAGGCGATCAGGGCGACCGCGTCCCGGCGCAGGTTCCGTACGCCCTCGGCGACGGTGTCGACGGTGAGGCCCGGTGTCGCGGGTGTGACGCAGGCGGCGACGGTCCGGCCGTCGGCGTGGACCAGGCAGGTCCGGCAGGAGCCGGCCGGCTGGAGACGTTCGTCGTGGCAGAGGGTGGGGAGGTCGGCTCCGGCCGCGCGTACGGCATCGAGCAGTGTGGCCCCGGCGGGCAGTTCGACCGGAACGCCGTCGACGTGGAGCCGGGTCATCGGTCCCACCCTTCCAGGGCGGGCCCGCAGGCGCGGGCGAGGCTGCGGACGGCGGCGGGGACACGGCGGCCGAAGGCGCAGAGACTCGCCTCGCTCATCAGCCGTGCCAGTCGCCCGTAGGTCTCCCCCGGCCCGTCCCGGTCCCGCGCGAGTCCGAGCCCTCGCCGCGTGCCGACCCGGCAGGGCGAACAGGCCCCGCAGCTCTCGTCGGCGGCGAACTCCCAGATGTGGCACATGATTTCGCGTGGATCGATGTCGGCGTCGAAGGCGACCGTGCCGCCGTGGCCGAGGGCGGCGCCGTGCTCGGCGAGCGCTGCCGTGGTGAGCGGGACGTCGAGGGCGGTCCCGGCGAGGAAGCCGCCGAGGGGGCCGCCGATCTGGAGGACGACGAGCTCATGCCCGCCCTTGAGACCGCCGCCGAACCGGGTGACGATCTCGTCCACGGGAGTGCCGAGTTCCACCTCGTAGGCCCCGGGTCGGGCGAAGCGTTCGGACAGGCAGACCAGTTTGGTGCCGGGCTCGTCCGGTACGCCGCGTCGGGCGTAGGCCCTTCCGCCGTGGGCGACGATCCAGGACACGGCTGCCAGCGTCTCCACGTTGTTGACCACGGTCGGCGCGTCCCACAGGCCGTGGTCCGTGGGGTACGGGGGCCGGGGGCGGGCACAACCGCGAGCGCCTTCCAGGCGCGCGATGAGCGCGGTCTCCTCACCGGAGACATAGGAACCCGCTCCTTCGACGACCTCGACGAACGGCAGCGGACCGGCCGCCCCGACCGAGGGTGCCAGGTCGCCCGCCTCCGTCGCGCGCGCCACCGCCCGACGCAGCCGAGCCATGGCTCGCGGATACTCGGAGCGCACCAGGACGATCCCGCGCCGGGCGCCGCAGGCGAAGCAGGCCAGCGCGAGTCCTGTGAGGACGCGCTCGGGGTCCTCCTCCATGAGCAGCCGGTCGGCGTACGAGCCGGGGTCGCCCTCGTCCCCGTTGGCCACGACGACGGTGTCCGGCTTTCCCGCCGCCGCGGCCCACTTGTCGGCCACCGGAAATCCGGCGCCACCTCGCCCGCGGAGTCCCGAGGCGGCGGCTTCGTGCCGTACGTCGTCGGGCCGCAGTCCGGTCACCGCCGCACGCCACACGTCCCAGGCGTCCTGCCCTCCCAGGATGCCGGCGAGGAGGACGGGCGCGCCGGTGGTGTCGGCCGCGGGGATGTCCGGCGCACGCGGTTCCGTCCGCCCACCGAGTTGGTCGGCCAGGTCCGGGCCCACGCGGGGCAGGGTGCCGTCGAGAGCGGCGGGGCCCGCGTAGCAGTAGCCGAGACAGCGCACGGTCTGCAGCGAGGTCGAACCCGCCTCGTCGACCGTGCCCGCCACCACTCCGAGCGTGCGTTCGACCTCTGTCAGATGCTTCCCGCCCCGCGCGGCGAAGCACGCCGTCGCGGTGCACACCCGCACATGCCGCTCGCCGCGCGGGGCGGCGAGATCGGCGAAGAAAGTGGCGGGGCCGAGGCCCGCGGCGGCCGGGAGTCCGGCCGCCTCGGCCACCTGGGGCGCCCATGCCTCGGGCCCTTCGGCGGTATCCGACCTGGCACGCTCCAGCGCGGCCGGCAACTGCCCCCCGGGCCCTCCGTGCCGAGCGGTCAGCTCACGGAGCGCGTGGGAGTGCCGGCCCGGCTTCCCGGACATCCGACCGGTCATGCTCCCAGGGTGACCGGCCGCACCCCCGCCCGCATCCCCACCGGTCACGGTCCCTCGCTGCGCAAGGCGGTCAGGCGCCGACGGTACTCCTCCTCGTCGATCTCACCGCGCGCCAGTCGCTCGCCCAGGATCTGCTCGGCCGACGCCGCTGGGCCGAAACCCCGAGGCCGTTCCGCGGCGCGGTCCAGTGAGCGGAAGAGCATCACCGCGACGGTGATGAGCAGCCCCCAGAACAGCACCATCCCGGCCGACATGGCGAACCAGCCCCATCCGCTCATGCCATTGCCGTACCAGAACATCATCACCACTCACACTCCCGACGGCGGACCCGCCAGGAGCCGGACACTCCTGCCTGTGGCCTGTCCGTCACTCCCACCGTGCCCGGCCCAGGGCGCCCCGCACAGGGCCGACCGGCCCCATGCCGTGGGGCCGCACGGTCGGGGAAGGGAACGAGTGGCCTCTGGGACCGGGATCATGGCGGCCGGAGTGTGGGAAGCGGCAGGGCACACGCCGCCGGCGCGGATCACTGCCGGGAGGTCGCCATGGTCCGGAACACGGGGAGCCGACCGGCTGCGGACGCGCCGCAACCATGGCACATGCTGATCCTCGCCACCACCGGGTTCGCCCTCTGCTTCTGGGCCTGGGCGCTGCTGGCCCCACTCGGCCCGCGGCTCCGGGACGACCTGGCCCTCAGCTCCTTCGAACAGTCGCTGGTGGTCGCGGTGCCCGTGGTGGTCGGCGCGCTCGGCCGGATCCCGGCCGGGGCACTGACGGACCGCTGGGGCGCGCGCCGGGTCTTCCCCCTCGTCGCGGCCCTGACGATCCTCCCCGTGCTGTATCTGGGCCACGTGGCCGACTCGCCGGCCGAGGTGCTCGTAGGCGGCTTCCTCCTCGGGCTCGGGGGGACGGCGTTCGCCGTCGGCGTTCCGTTCGTCAACGCCTGGTACCCGCCCGCACGGCGGGGTGTCGCCCTCGGGATCTTCGGCATCGGCACCGGTGGCACGGCCCTGTCGGCGTTCACCACCGTCCAGCTGACCGACGCCGTCGGGCCCGCCTTCCCTTTCGATCTCGTGGCCGGCTGCCTCGCCGTGTACGCCGCGGTGGCCCGGATCCTGCTGCGCGACCGACCGGGACGCGCGACGGCGGCGGGGTCGCTGCTCTCCCGCACCTCGTCGGCCGTACGCACGCCGGCGACCTGGCATCTGGCGTTCCTGTACGCCGTGTCCTTCGGCGGATTCGTCGCCTTCAGCGTCTATCTGCCGACCTATCTGACCCGGGCCTACGACCTCGGCCGCTCCGACGCGGCACTGCGGACGGCGGGATTCGTTGTCCTCGCGGTGGCGATGCGACCGGTGGGCGGCTGGCTGTCGGACCGTACCCATCCCGTCCCCGTACTGACTGTTTCGTACGGTGTCGTTTCCGTGTGCGCCCTGGTCGCGGCGTTCGAGGCGGACCTGGTCCCGGTCGGAACGGCGGCCTTCTTCGGCATGGCCGCCGGCCTGGGAGCCGGGTCCGGGGCCGTTTTCGCGCTCGTGGCACGTCTGGTTCCGGCCGAACGGGTCGGATCGGTGACCGGAGTGGTCGGTGCGGCGGGTGGTCTCGGTGGCTTCTTCCCACCCCTCGTGATGGGAGCGGCCGACAGCGTCGCCCACGACTACACGTGGGGGTTCGTCCTCCTCGCCGTCACCGCGACGGCCGCGGGCAGCCTGGCCGCCACCGCTGTCCGTAGACGCGCCCGAGCCGCCGCGGACGTCTGACGGCGGATGCCTGTCCGCGCCGGTGGACAGCGCCGGTGGACAACGTCGGCAGACCGCTCGAAGCGGCCCACCCGGCGCCCCGGCGATTGGGCCCTTCGGCCCCTTGTCGGGCCTGGGTGGCCGTAGCGCAGCGCTTCCTCCGGAGGTTGGGATGGAGACCATGAACACCGACCGGGCACTCCTCGTCGCCACCGGGGTACGCAAGATCTACCGGACGGGCTCCGTCGCGGTCACCGCCCTGCTCGACCTGGACCTCCTCGTACGCCGCGGCGAGATGGTCGGGGTCATGGGACCGTCCGGTTCCGGAAAGACCACGCTGCTGAACTGTCTCTCGGGACTCGACGACATCGACGGCGGCCGGGTGGAGGTCGACGGTCACGACCTGTTCGCCATGTCGGACGCCGCGCGCACGGAGCACCGGGCCCACACCATGGGCTTCGTCTTCCAGGCGTTCAACCTCATCCCCGTCTTCTCCGCCGTGGAGAACGTCGAACTGCCCCTGCTGCTCGTGGGCACCCGGCCGCGCGAGGCACGCCGCAGAGCCCTGGACATGCTCGACCGGGTGGGCCTCGGTCACCGGGTCGAGCACCGGCCGAGCGAGATGTCCGGCGGTGAACAGCAGCGGGTGACCATCGCCCGCGCCCTCGCCGGACGCCCGGCCATCGTCTGGGCGGACGAACCGACGGGAAACCTGGACAGCGCGATGGCAGACCAGGTCATGGACCTGCTGTGCGAGCTCAACCAGGACGAGGGCCAGACGATCGTCCTGGTCACGCACGACAGCGCCATCGGCGCGCGCGTCCCCCGGCTGATCCGGATGCGCGACGGGCAGCTGGTCGACGACGTCCGCCAGGCCGTCACCGCTCCGGCCGCGATCCGTGACTTCCCCATGAGCTGACCATGTACCCGAACCTCCTCGTCCCGCTGCTCAGCGCCCTCGCGCTCGCCCTCGCGGCCCTGGTACTGGTGGCCGTCCGGCAGCCGGTGTCACGACGGCTGGCGTTCCGGCAGGTCGCCCGCCGGCGCACCGAGGCGGCGCTGGTGATCGGCGGATCGATGCTCGGCACGGCCATCGTCATCGGCGCCTTGGTCGTCGGTGACACCCTGAACTTCTCCGTGCGCCAGGAGGCGTACCGCACCCTGGGACCGGTGGACGAGCGCGTCGTCGCGCCCCCCGGACCGACCGGGCGCGTCGTCACGGAACGGCTGGCCGGCCTGGTCGGCGATCCCGATGTCGACGGTGTTCTGAATGCCGGGGCCGCGCAGGCGTCGGCCGTCAGCGGTGTCGGTGGCCGCAAGGTCGCCGAGCCGCGCGTCCTGGCCTGGCAGATGGACTTCGACAAGGCATCGCGGTTCGGCGCGGCAGGGGGCGACTCCGGTCTCGGCGGACCGAACCCGAAGCCCGGCCAGGTCGTGGTCAACGAGCCGCTGGCGCGGTCCCTCAGTCTGGGAGCCGGTGACCCGATCACGGTGTACCTGTTCGGCGCACCGCAGACGTACCGGGTCGAACGCGTGGTGCCGGAACAGGGCCTTGCCGGTGTGGGCCTCGGCGGCAGGCTGAACCGAGACGTCTTCCTGCCGCCGGAGGCCCTGGACTCCGCCGCCCGGAGCGCCGGAGCGGAGCCGCGCTCGGTCACCTTCGTGTCCAACCGAGGCGGCGTCGAAAGCGGCGAAGCCCTGACCGACCGCGTGACCACCGACATCCGGCAGGCTCTGGGCCCGCTCGCCGGCCAGACGGCGATCGACACCCCGAAGCACACCGTGCTCCGGGAGGCCAAGCAGGCCGGGGACTCCCTCGGAGCCCTGTTCCTCATGATCGGCAGCTTCAGCATCATCGCGGGCGCACTCCTCCTTGTGAACATCTTCGTGATGCTCGGCGAGGAGCGGAAATCCCAGATGGGCATGATTCGGGCCGTCGGGATGAAGCGCTCGCGGCTGGTCGGATCCTTCACCCTCGAAGGGGCGACCTACGCGTTGCTGTCGGCGCTGCCGGGCGTGGCCATCGGGGTCGCCGTCGGCTGGGGCGTCGCCGTGGTGGCCGCGCAGATCTTCCAGGGCTGGTCGGTCGGCGGAAGCAGCATCCGTATCGCGTTCGCCATCACCCCGACCAGCGTCCTCAACGGGCTGGCCATGGGCCTGCTCATCGCCTTCGCCGCGATCCTCGCGACCAGCGTCCGCATCAGCAGGTTCAACATCATCGCCGCCATCCGCGACCTCCCCGCCACACCCGGGCAGGGTCCGCGCCGCCGTCTGCTCACGGTCTCCACCACCCTGGCCGTCCTCTGCGCGCTCGTGGCCGTCCCGGCCGTGGCGCGCAGCCAGCCCGACGCGACGTACCTCATGCCGGCGCTCGCCCTCTCCTTCGCCACCCCGGCACTGCTGCGCGTCCTCCCCCGCCACACGGTCACCACCCTGGTCGCGGGAGCCGTACTCGCCTGGACGCTCCTCGCACCCGTCATCCGCCCCCGGATCTTCGACACGCCGTCGATGTCCGTGTACGTCATCCAAGGTGTCCTGGCCGCCTTCTCCGCCGTGGTGCTCGTCAGCGACAACCAGAGGACCCTGCTCCGCCCCGTACGGCGACTCCTCCAGCGCCCGACGGAAGGCGGTCTCGCGGCGCGGCTCGCGGTCGCGTACCCCTTGGCCAAACGGTTCAGGACAGGCGCGACGCTGGTGATGTACACCCTGATCGTGTTCGTCCTCGTGCTCCTGACGGAGATCTCGGGCATCCTCCGCGCCGGCGTCGACGGCGTCGTCGCCGACGCCACCGCCGGATACTCCCTGCGGCTGGACTACAACCCCGAGGTCGCGGCCGATCAGCTCGTCTCCGATCTGCGCGGCGGCCCGTCGGCCGCCGGGATCTCCGCCGTGACACCTTTGCTCAACGCCACCGGGCGGGCCACCGATCCGGGTGGTCGCGGCCCTCAGCCCCTGGACACCGCCGTCGTCGGCGTACCCGACGGGGCGATCACCGGCATCACGTTCCGGGAGCGGCTGCCCGGTCTGGCCGACGACCCCGCGGTTTGGCGGGCTCTCGCTTCCGACCCCCGCTACGTCGTTCTCGACGGCTTCTTCGGCAGCACCGGCGGCCCGGCCGGCGACTACTACGACCCCGGGGACACCCTCACTCTGACGGATCCCCGGACGGGCCGCAGCGAACAGAAGGTCATCGCCGGCGTGCTCAGCAACGGCATGGTCTTCTACCCGGGCACGGGCGCGAGTTCGACCACCTACCCGGTCGTGATGAGCGAGCGGGCCACGCAAGAACTCTTCGGCAGCCAGGCACAGAACGCCTCCGCACTGGTGAGAACCAGCCCTGGCACCGCACCCGACGCGTTGGCGACCCAACTGCAGGGCGAGCAGCTGTCGTCCAGCCTGGTCGCCACACCCATCGAGTCGGACATCCGACGCCAGTTCGACTCCAGCACCGCCTTCTTCCGCCTCATGCAGGGCTTCCTCGTCCTCGGCCTCGGCGTGGGCATCACCGGCCTCGGCGTCGTCATGGTCCGGGCCGTACGCGAGCGCCGACGCACCATCGGAATCCTGCGGGCCCTCGGCTTCCGGGCACGGACCGTCCAGCGGTCCTTCCTGTGGGAAAGCGCCTTCGTCGCGGTGGAGGGAATCGTGCTCGGATCCCTGCTGGGCGTGCTGACGACCTGGCTGATGTACCGGAACAGCGCCGCATTCGAGGGTCTCGAAGGAGGGTTCCCCGTCGAATGGGCCAGCGTCGGCGGCTTGGCGGCAGCCACCTTCGTCGCGTCGCTCCTGGCCACGCTCGGGCCGGCGCGGCGCGCGGCCGCCATCCGCCCGGCCCTCGCGGTCCGCGTCACCGAATGACGAGCAACCTGGGACAGCTCATCTGGCCAGCCCAGTGATGAAGCACCCTCGACGGTGAGCGGGTCAAGACGTCCGGTCTTCGGCGCCGTCGCCGCCGGAGGCGCCGTCGTCGTCACATCGCGCCGGCAGTCGCAGGGTGAAGCGGGTGCGGCCGGGCCGGCTGGTGACCGTCGCCCGGCCGTCGTGGGCGCGTGTCACGGCGTCCACGATGGCGAGTCCCAGCCCGGTCGAGCCGGTCGCGCGGGAGCGCGACGAGTCGCCCCGGGCGAACCGGTGGAAGACGCGGGGCAGCAGCTCGACGGGGATGCCCGGACCGTCGTCCGTGACGGTGAGAACCACCCCCTCCGCGTCGACGGCGAGGCCCACGACGACTCGGGTGCCGGCCGGTGTGTGCCCGCCGGCGTTCGCGAGGAGGTTGCCGAGGACCTGGTGGAGGCGGTCGCCGTCGCCGGTGACGTGGACGGGCACCTCGGGGAGGTCCAGCTCCCAGAGGTGTCCGGGGTGCCGGGCCGTCGCGTCCGCCACCGTGTCGAGAACCACGCGCGTCAGGTCCACGGGGTCCCGGCGCAGACTGCGCCCTGCGTCCAGTCGGGCCAGCAGCAGCAGTTCGTCCACCAGGAGGCTCATGCGGCGGGACTCGGCGTCGATGCGTTCGAGCGCGTGCCGGACCTCGTCGGGCAGGGCGTCCCCGTGCTGCCGCAGGGCGAGTTCGGCGCGGGCCCGCACCGTCGCGACGGGAGTGCGCAGCTCGTGTCCGGCGTCGGCGGCGAAGGTGCGCAGCCGTTCCTCGACGACGTGGCGGCGCTCCAGGGCGTCGCCGACATGGCCGAGCATCCGGTTGAACGCACCGGTGAGCCGGCCCGCCTCGGTGTCCGGCCGGGTTCCGGGCAGCGGTGGTGGCATGGCGACCTGCCCCGTGGCGAGCGGAAGGCGCGTCACCTCGTCGGCGGTCGCGGCCAGGCGTTCGAGAGATCGGAGGGAGAACCGGGTCCAGGCCGCGGTGGTCACCCCGGCCGCGGTGAGGACGATCGTGAACACGACCGTCTCCACGACCGCGAGCCGCTCCACCGTCTCCTCGACGGGGTGCAGGGGCAGTCCCGACAGCAGGACGTCGCCGTCGTCGCCGCTCCAGGCGGCGACACGGTACGCCCCGAGGGACGCGAGGCGCAGGGTGCGGGGCCGGGCGTCCGCCGGCACGGCGGCGAGCGCCCGTGCGTCGTCTGCGGTCAACGGCACCGTGACATCGCTGGTGCCGCGTACCACGGCGGCCTGCGCGATCCCGCCCCTCAGCAGCCGGACCCCGAGAGTCCCGTCGGCCTGTCCCCGGGTGTCACCCCGACCGTCGGCATCGGGCCGGTTCTCGTGTTCGAGGCTGACGGCGTACCGTCCGCCGCTCGCCACGACCTGCTGGTCGAGGCGGTCGACCAGGAAGCTGCGCAGTGCGAGCACGGTGACCAGGCCGACGATGACACAGGCGAGGGCGAGGAGCACGACGAGCCCGGTGGTCAGCCGGGCTCGAAGGGAGTGCGGCAGTCGGGGGCGGACGCGCCGTCCACGGGCGCGTGACGGGCGCTGCGGGGTCATCGGCGCTCGGGGCGCAGCACGTAGCCGACGCCGCGCACGGTGTGGATGAGCGGCGGGCGGCCGGCGTCGATCTTCTTGCGGAGATAGCTGATGTAGAGCTCGACGACATGGGCGCGGCCGCCGAAGTCGTACCGCCAGACGTGGTCCAGGATCTGCCGCTTGGACAGCACGCGGTGCGGATTGCGCAGGAGGTAGCGCAGCAGCTCGAACTCGGTGCGGGAGAGGTCGATGGGCACGCCGCCGCGGGCGACCTCGTGGCCCTCCTCGTCCATGACGAGGTCGGCGAGGACCAGGCGGGGTCCGCCGCCCTGCGTGACCTCCGCGAGCCCGGCCCGGCGCAGCAGTCCCCGGAGCCGGGCCAGTACCTCCTCGAGGCTGAACGGCTTGGTGACGTAGTCGTCGGCGCCGGCCGTGATCCCGGCGATCCGGTCCTCGACGGCGTCGCGCGCGGTGAGGAAGAGGACACACAGGGTGGGACGGGCCGCGCGCAGCCGGGCCAGCACGTGCGGGCCGTCGTGGTCCGGCAGCATCCAGTCCAGGACCACCGCGTCCGGGCCGAAGTCCGCGGCGGCCGCCGTCGCCTCGGCGGCCGTGGTCGCGGTGCGCACCTCCCAGCCTTCGGCGCGCAGGGCTGCGGCCAACACCTCGGTGAGGTCCTGCTCGTCGTCGACGACCAGCACCCTGGGCCGGGTGCCGTCGGGACGGCGCACCTCGGTACGCGGCGATGGGTTCATGGTCCTTCCAGGATGCCGGACGGCGCGGGGCCGGAGGCCCGTCCCCACCTCTGAGTTTCCTCTGAACAGATTCTCACCGCCCGCCCGTGCCCCATCGGGTCCGGCGCTGGTCCGGGGCCTGCGGACCGCTCCGTACGGGGTCCGGTTCAGAGACTTCTCACAGGATCACGGAGCACAGTGACGAGGCCCCGGCGTCCTGTCGGGCCACGGGCCGAAGGCGAGGGAGCGAATGAGCACGGAAGTGGCACGGACGGTGCGGCCGGGAGGCCGACGTCGTGGCGGTCGGGCCGCCGCCGGGTCCGCGACCGTCGCGATGCTTTCGGCCCAGGCGGCGATCTGGGTCGGGGCCGCGGCGGTGCTCGCCCTGTGGTGGGTGGACACCGCCTCGGTGGTGGGGCCTGCGGGCTGGTTCACCGGCGCGGGCCGGATCACCGGCCTGCTCGCGGGGTACGCCTGCGCGGTGCTGGTCGTCCTCATGGCACGGATACCGCTCCTGGACCGCACGGTGGGCACCGACCGGATCACGCGCTGGCACGCGGCGGCGGGCCGCTACACCATCGGGCTGACGCTGGCCCACGCGGTGCTGATCATCGAAGGCTACGCGCTCACCGGCCGAACGGATCCGGTCACCGAGGGAGTTCGGGTGGTCCTGCACTACCCGGACATGCTCAAGACAACAGCCGGGCTGCTGCTCCTGCTGCTCACGGCGGCGGTCTCGGCGCGTGCCGCACGCCGCCGGTTGAGCCACGAGACCTGGTACTACCTGCACCTCCTCACGTACGCGGCGGTCTTCCTCGCCTTCGGGCACCAGATCACGAACGGTGCGGACTTCGACCGGCCGGCCGTGCGGGCCGCCTGGTACGTGCTGTACGCGGGGGCCGCCGCCCTGATCGTCTGGTTCCGGATGCTCACGCCGCTGCGGCTTTCGCGGCGGCACGGACTGCGGGTCGCGGGCGTCCGGTGGGAAGCCCCGGACGTGGTGTCGGTGCTGGTCACCGGCGAGCGCATGGATGAGCTCACCGTCCGGCCCGGGCAGTTCTTCCGCTGGCGGTTCCTGGCACCGGGGCTGTGGTGGACCGCGTCGCCGTACTCGGTGTCCGCCGTCCCCGACGGACGCAGCCTGCGCATCACCGTGAAGGCCCTGGGCGGCCACAGCGCGGCACTCGCGACGGTCCGCCCCGGCACCCGGGTGTGGGCCGAAGGCCCGTACGGTGCCCTCACCCCGGACCGCGCGGCGGGACGGCCCGTGCTGCTGCTCGCGGCCGGGGTGGGCATCACCCCGCTGCGGGTGCTGTTCGAGACACTGCCGAGGGATCCGGTGCTGATCCACTGGGCACGACGGCCCGAGGATCTGGTGCTCCGCCACGAGCTCGACGCGATCGCGTCCCGCCGGGGCGCGCACGCCTACTACTCCGTGAGCCACCCGGCGGGCCACCACCTGCCGCTGGAGGCCGCCACACTGCGCAGCCTGGTCCCGGACGTGGCGGGGCGCACCTGCTTCCTGTGCGGGCCGCCCGGCTGGACCGCGGCGGCGGAGGCGGCATTGCGCGAGGCGGGGGTGCCCGCCCACCGGATCCACCACGAATCGTTCACGTGGTGAACCTGCCGGGTCGGCCCGGAACACTCCCCTCCCACCGGCCCTGAGGAGGCCCCATGCGCCGTCTTCTGCTCTCCACCGCGGTCACCGTGGGCGGAGTGTGCTCCCTGCTCGCCCTGAAACCGCACCAGCCGGCCGGCGCCTCGGCGGGCGCCGCTCCGACACGGCCCGGTTCTGTCGGCACGAGACCGGGCACCCCGGCGTCCGGCGCGTACACCGGGGACGTCGTCGACACCCGGTACGGACCGGTACAGGTGCGCGTCACGATCACCGACGGACGGCTCACCGACGTCACCGCGGTCCGGACCCCGTCGGAGAACGAACGCGACCGGGAGATCGCCGGCTACGCAGTGCCGACGCTCACCGGCGAAGCCCTGACCGCGCAGAGCGCCCACATCGACACGGTGTCGGGTGCCACGTACACGAGCGAGGGCTACATCCAATCCCTGCAGAGCGCGCTGGACCAGGCCCATGGATGACCGGACCGCGCCCGGAACGGCCCCTTGGCGGCACGCCGAACCGGTGATGGGCACCGTGGTCTCCTTCGCCCTGCGCCACCGGCGGACGCCGGAGCTGCGGACCGCGCTGGGCGATGCCGTGGCGCTGCTGCACGAGGTCGACCGGGAGTTCTCCCCGTTCCTGCCGGACAGCGCCGTGAGCCGACTGCGACGGGGCGAGACGGGCCGGGCGGACACCACTCCCGCCGTACGGGGCGTGCTGGAGTTGTGCGACCTCGCGCACAGCCGCACCCGGGGCGCCTTCGACGCCTGGGCGGACGGCCGGCCCGATCCGTGCGGTCTGGTGAAGGGCTGGGCCGCCGAGCGGGCCTGGCGGGTGCTGCGGGAGGCCGGCGCCACCGACGCGTGCGTGAACGCGGGCGGTGACGTGCGGGTCGGCGGCGCCCCGGGGCCCGCGGGCGCCTGGCGCATCGGGATCACCGACCCCCGGGTTCCGGGGCGGCTGCTGGCGGTGGTGGCGGGGCGGGACCTCGCGGTCGCCACCTCGGGCACGACCGAGCGCGGCGCGCACGTCATCGACCCGCACACCCGGACCCCGGCCACAGGGTTGCTGGGAGCGACCGTGACAGGCCCGGAACTACTGTGGGCCGACGTCTACGCGACGGCGGCGATGGTTCTGGGGGCTCGCGAGGCCCATCGGTGGATCACTGCTCTGCCGGGGTACGCCCTCCTGACCGTCGCTGCAGACGGTGAAGTGCGGGCGTCCTCGAACTTCCCCTTCGCCCTCCTTGGGTAGGGGCTGTTCACCTGCGCTCCGGGCATGCCGTCACAGCCGGTG
This sequence comes from Streptomyces sp. Root1304, assembly GCF_001426405.1. Lineage (GTDB taxonomy): Bacteria > Actinomycetota > Actinomycetes > Streptomycetales > Streptomycetaceae > Streptomyces. Next base: position 206,183 of record NZ_LMEP01000027.1, read on the forward strand.
CAGGCCACCACGCATCGAGATCCGGACCATTCCCGGTACACGCCGGACGGGAGAGGTCAGGTGAAGGACATGATCCAGATACCCCATGGGGTATGAGAGGGGTCAAGAGGTGGCCTCACCACGAGACCGAACTGAAGGACTTCCAACGGCCCCTCAACGCCTGTCGTCCGCCCCCGGACGGATGCGTCAGGACATCATGTTGTCCTCGGCCCACGCTGCGCCGACCGTCAGCGGCACGACGACCGGGTCGACCGCATGCCGAGGCGGTCGCCCTCCGAACAGTGAGGTGAAGACCATGCCCTACGACCGCACCATCAAGGTCGCCGGAACCTTCGACGAGACGGTGGAGGCCGTCCGCCGCGCCCTCGCCGACCAGGGCTTCGGCATCCTGACCGAGATCGACGTCCAGGCCACACTCAAGGCGAAGCTCGGCCACGACATGGAGCCGTACCTGATCCTCGGAGCGTGCAACCCCCCACTCGCCCGTCAGGCCCTGGACGCCGACCGCTCGATCGGGCTGCTGCTGCCCTGCAACGTCGTGGTCCGCACCGACGGCGACCAGGTGACCGTCCAGGCGATCGACCCCGCCACCATGGTCACCCTCACCGGCGTCGACGCCATGACCCCCGTCGCCGACGAGGCGGCACGACGCCTCGACACGGCACTCGCCACCGTCGCAGAAGGCACTACGTGAGCTGTCGGGCTGCCGTGCAGAGCTGACCACCGACCGTCGACGTCGTCGTGCCCAAGCCCCGATGCACGCGCCGCCGACCGACGGCTCGCGCTCACCGGCTTCCGACCCGCCGTTCTGCTCGCCGTACGGCGAGCAGAACGGCGGACGAGCCCGGCACGCCGCTCGAAACCATCTCCGGCGCGGTCGCGACGCCCGGTGTCCTGGAGACCGCGTTCGGTACGCCCCTCGACGTGATCCTGGATCGCGCCGGAGGCCGTACCGAGTCCCTGCAAGCGTGCTCCGAGCCGGCCGATGCCACGAGATCGAGGCCGGCGGCACCGCTTCCCGGATCGCCCGCGCCCGCCGCCTGCTGCGCTGGGGCCCAGACGGACCGGAGGACCGCCCTACGCGGACCAGCCTCCTGCAGCTCGACCGAATCGTGGCCGTTTCCGCCGGTCAGCGGACGCGCGAGGCGTGTACCACCAGCACACGAAGAACCTGCTGGTGAGCTACTCCCCCAAGAAGCTCGGGTTCTTCCAGGGGCACGAAAAGAGGTGCCTGACCTGGGCTCTTTCCCGGGTCGGGCGCCTCCCTGGAGCCCCCTGCCCTTCCCCATGAGGGGCGGCTCAGGAGTAGCGGCGGGCCCCGGTTCTCCTCTCGGAGCCGGGGCCCTGACCGTGGGCCCTGGGGCGTGGGATCAGACGGAGTTCCGGGCGGCGGTGGTGCGGCGGCGCATCCTGATCAGAACGCCCGCGGCGGCGCCGCCGAGGAGCAGCGCGCCGAGGGCGTACGGGCTGCCGCTGTCACCCTCGTCCGCGCCGGCGCCCGCGGCCCAGCCGAAGCCCGCTTCCACGGCACCGATCGGCCTGCCGGAGATCTGGTAGGTGACGGTCTGCTTGATGCGGGGCGGGCACTTGAGGGTCACGGTGTCCGTGCCGGAGACGGCGTCCAACGGGAGCGTGAACTTGCCCACCAGGACGCCCTCCCGGTCGCCCGGCAGCAGGTGGAACTTCCCGCCCGCCTCCGACTCGCCCTTGCCGTATGTCTCCTTGCCGCAGGCGGTGGTGCTGACGGTGACGGTGGTGCCGGGGGCCGCCTTCCCCGGATTGACCCGGACGTCACCGCCGGGCGCCGCGACGGCGGAGGGTGCGGACAGGACGAGGGCGCCGAGGACCAGGGCGAGCTGGGGACCCGTGCGTGCGAGACGCATGCTTCTTCTCTCCTTCGGTGGAGCTTTCCTGGCCGGCTGGGCCGCGCGGCTCCGGTGCTGTGCTCCGTGCACGAGGAGATCCCCGACCGGTGATCACCGCAACGGGAAGATCGCGCGCGATGCCCCCGGTTGGCGGATTGATCGTCCTCCCCGGTGATCAGCGCCGCAGGTCACAGCATCCCGTGCGGTGATCGGAAACGAACGGCCTCCTGCGCGCGAACGGGTGAGGAGCCTCGACCACGAGCGTTCTCGACACCGAAGCGCCCCGGACGCCCACGGCCTGATGGATCGTCAATCGGATCAGCGGGCGACCGGGGCGCCCCGGGGCATCCCTGCCCTGCCGGCGACGGGAAGGCGGTCAGTCCCGGCCCAGGATCGCCGTGAGGGCCTGCCTCAACGTCGCTTCGGGATCCGCCGACGCCCCTTCGGACCGCCACGCGACGATCCCGTCGGGGCGGACCAGCACCGCGCCGTCCGCGGTGACGCCGTGAGCCTCCGCCCAGTCCGTGTCGCTCGCCGGGGAGAGCTCCGCGTCGGGCCCGTCGCCGATCCGGTACGCGTCGAGCGGCACCGACAACTGCCGCCCGACGCGTGTCGCCGCGGTGTGCCACGTGCCGGCGCCGTCCTCGGAACTCAGGAGTACCAGGGACCGCTCGTACAGGTCGAGGGTGGAGACCCGGGTCCCGGCGCGGTCCAGCCACAGGTGGGGTGCCCGGCTCCCGGGTTCGCCCGTCAACCGCAGTCCGTCGGGTACGACCGGCAGCGTCCGGTCGGCGCCCAGGACGGCGCCCTGCGGATAGCGGTAGCCGAGCACCTCGTTGAGGATGCCGCCCTTCCTTCCCTTGGGACTGCCGGATCCGGGGCCGGGGGCGTACCCGGGGTGGCTGTGCTCGACCGACCGCGCCGAAGCCCGGGCGCTCGTCGCCTCCGCGACCGGCCGGCGCTCCGCGTCGTAGGACGCGAGCAGTCCGGGGCCGGCCCAGCCGCCCAGTACGGCGGCGAGCTTCCAGGCGAGGTTGTGCGCGTCCTGGATACCGGTGTTGGAGCCGAACGCCCCGGTGGGCGGCATCTCGTGGGCGGAGTCTCCGGCGAGGAACACCCGGCCGTCCGCGTACCGTTCGGAGATTCTCTGGGCCGCGTGCCAGGGCGCTCTGCCGGTGATCTCCACATCGAGGTCCGAGACCCCCACGGCCCGCCGGATGTGGTCCCTGCACCGCTCGTCGGTGAACTCCTCGAGCGTCTCGCCCTGTTCGGGGTGCCATGGAGCGTGGAACACCCAGCGCTCCCGATTGTCGACCGGCAGCAGGGCCCCGTCGGCCTCCGGGTTCGTCAGGTAGCAGACGATGAAGTGCCGGTCGCCGACGACGTCCGCGAGGCCGCGGGAGACGAAGGTGATGCTCACGTTGTGGAAGAGGTCGCCCGGACCGTTCTGCCCGATGCCGAGCTGCTCGCGAACAGGGCTGCGCGGGCCGTCCGCCGCGACGAGATAGTCCGCGCGGATGGTGGTGTGCTCACCGGTGCCGCGGCTCTTGACCTGTGCGGTCACCCCTTCGGCGTCCTGCTCGAAGGACATCAGTTCCGTCGCGAACCGCAGATCTCCGCCCAGTTCCCGAGCGCGCTCGAGCAGCACCGGTTCGAGATCGTTCTGGCTGCACAGGCACCATCCGGCGGGGCTGAAGCGGGCGACCCCGCCGCCGGGGTCGATCTCCTTGAACAGCCACTCGCCGACGTCGCCCACCAGGCTCGGTGTCTGCAGGATGCCGTTGTTGGGCGCCAGGACCGACGCGGCCTCCCGGATGGAATCCGCCACCCCGGCGCTGCGGAACAGCTCCATCGTGCGCAGGTTGTTGCCGCGGCCACGCGGGTGGATCGAGGTGCCCGTATGGCGCTCCACCAGTGTGTGCGGCACGCCGAGACGCCCCAGGAACAGCGAGGTGGACAGGCCCACCAGCGAGCCGCCGACGATGAGTACGGGCGTGCGGTGACCGGTTGCTCCGCCGGCCACGTCGAATCGGTTCATTGTTCGTCTCCGGCGTCACCTGCGACGCGAATCGGGGATGGGATGCAGATTCATGCCCTTCGGGGACGGGCCCGCGTGCCGGGGGCACCCGGATGACACGCGGTTCACTCGTCCGCTTCACGGGGCTCGCGCGCTGTCGGCGCTCCCGTCAAGGATCGACACACGACGGACCCGGCGTGTCGGTCACGTAGGCCGTTCCCCCCCTCCCCCCACCGAGAAGAGAAGAGGTGTGCCGGATGGCCCCCTCGGGACGCATCTCGCAGTCCGTGTTCGACGGCTCCAGGCTGCGGGTGATCCTCCTGCTCGACCTGTACGAAGGCGCGCAGCAGCAGTTCCTGGACGCGTACGAACTCATGCGCAAGCAGGTCGCCTCCGTTCCCGGTCACATCAGTGACCAGCTCTGCCAGTCCATCGAGAACCCCTCGCAGTGGCTCATCACCAGCGAGTGGGAGAGTGCGCCGCCGTTCCTCGCCTGGGTGAACAGCGAGGAGCACGTCGAAACCGTCAAGCCGATGCACAGCTGCGTCCGGGACACCCGTTCGATGCGCTACAGCATCCTCCGGGAGACCAGCCCCGGTCAGCAGACCGCGCGGACCGCGGCACCGGCCGACGCGCAGGTGAAGGCCCGCGAGGGCGACGGTGTGGCCCGCCACGCCCTCACCTTCACCGTCAAGCCCGGATCCGAGTCGAAGGTGGCGGAGCTCCTGGCCGGGTACGAGTCGCCCCGGGCCCAGGTCGACGAGACCACACGGCTGCGCCGCACCTCCCTCTTCATGCACGGCAATCGCGTCGTGCGTGCCGTGGAGGTGGAAGGCGACCTCCTCGTGGCCCTGCGGCACGTCGCCCGTCAGCCCGAGGTACGAGCGGTCGAGGAGGCCATCAACCCGTACCTGGAGCAGGACCGGGACCTGACCGACCCCGAGTCGGCACGTGTGTTCTTCACCCGGGCCGCGCTCCCGGCCGTCCACCACGTGGTGTCCGACCGGCCGACGCCGGCCGACCTGCGACGGCACGCGCTGTACTACCCGGCCAAGGAAGGCCACGGGATGGAGCTGGCCCGGCTGCTCTCCGATCAGGACCGCGTCGCGGCGGACGATCCGAACAGCCCGGTGTACGGCAGCACGGTCTTCCAGCGCGACGACATCGTGGTGCGCCTCGTCGACATCACGGGTGAACTCGACCTCGACCCTGTCGCCTCGCTCGGGCTCAAGGGATCCGGTCGGGCCGCGGAGCTGGAACGTCTCCTCGACGGCGCCGCGATCGGCGTCGAGGGCTCCCTGCAGACGGAACGCAACATCAACCGGCTCCTGTCGCACGCCGACATGCTGCCCGTCACCGACCGCTCGGCGGATTCCTGACGGCCGGCCGTGGCCCCACCGCAGTCGCTCCCCCAGCACGTCACTGGCACATCCGGAGGTATCAACCATGCTCAAGCAGCGCCCACGCATCGTGACCCTGAGCGAGACGGAACCCAACCGCAGGCGGGGAGGTGACCTGCGGGCCATGCTCACGCCGGCCACGGTCGGTTCCACCAGCGGCTTCATGGGCCTGGCCATCGTTCAACCGGGTGAGCGCATCGGCGAGCACTACCACCCGTACTCCGAGGAGTTCGTGTACGTCGTATCGGGCGCGCTGGAAGTGGACCTGGACGGCGACACGTACGCGCTCCAGCCCGATCAGGGGCTCCTGATCCCGATCGACGTGCGGCACCGCTTCCGCAACGTGGGTGACGTCGAGGCCCGCATGGTCTTCCACCTGGGCCCGCTCGCCCCCCGGCCGAGCCTCGGCCACGTCGACACGGAGGTCACCGACGAGGCCGAGCTCGCCGCCGCGGGCCCGCACGTGACCGTGCACGACCCCGGCCGGGTGCCCGAGCGAAACGGGGCCATCGAGTGACCCGCCGAGTGGCCGTCACCGGCATCGGTGTGGTCGCTCCGGGCGGCACCGGAGCGAAGGCGTTCTGGGACCTCCTCGCCGCCGGCCGTACCGCGACCCGCGGCATCACCCTGTTCGACCCGGTCGGACTGCGCTCCCGCATCGCCGCCGAGTGCGACTTCGACCCGGCGGACCACGGACTGGATCCGGACCTGAGCGGCCACGTCGACCGGTACATCCAGTTCGCCGTCGTCGCCGCCGGGGAAGCCGTCCAGGACTCCGGGCTCGACACCGACACCGAAGACCCCTGGCGCGTCGCCGTCTCCCTGGGCAGCGCCGTCGGCGGCACCACCCGGCTCGAACACGACTACGTCCTGGTCAGCGAGGGCGGGCGGCGGTGGGACGTGGACCACCGCGCGGCCGGCCCCCGACTGCACATGGCGTTCTCGCCGAGCACGCTCGCGTCCGTCGTGGCCGAACGGTTCGGCGCCCGCGGCCCGGTGCAGACGGTCTCCACCGGATGCACCTCCGGCCTCGACGCCGTGGGCTACGCCTTCCACACCATCGCGGAGGGCCGGGCGGACGTCTGCATAGCGGGCGCGTCGGACTCCCCGATCTCCCCGATCACCATGGCCTGCTTCGACGCCATCAAGGCCACGTCGCCCGACAACGACGACCCGGAGCACGCCTCCAGGCCCTTCGACAACAACCGCAACGGTTTCGTCATGGGCGAAGGCGCGGCCGTCCTCGTCCTGGAGGAGTACGAGCACGCCAGGGCCCGCGGTGCGCACATCTACTGCGAGATCGGTGGTTACGCCACCTTCGGCAACGCGTACCACATGACCGGTCTGACCGGCGAGGGGCTGGAGATGTCCCGGGCGATCGACACCACGCTCGACCAGGCCCGGGTCGACCCCACGCTGATCGACTACGTCAACGCGCACGGCTCGGGCACCCGGCAGAACGACCGGCACGAGACCGCCGCCGTGAAACGGTCCCTGGGCGCGCACGCCTACGACACGCCCATGAGCTCCATCAAATCCATGGTGGGGCACTCGCTGGGCGCCATCGGCGCGATCGAGGTGGCCGCCTGCGTCCTGGCGCTGAAGCACCAGGTGGTACCTCCGACGGCGAACTACGAGACCCCCGACCCCGAGTGCGACCTGGACTACGTGCCGCGCACCGCCCGCTCCCGGAAGCTCAGGAACGTGCTCTCCGTGGGCAGCGGATTCGGCGGCTTCCAGTCCGCGGTCCTCCTGACGGGGCCGGGCGGGAGGACACGATGAGCACTGAACGCCCGCGACGCGCGGTCGTCACCGGCATCGGCGTGATCGCCCCCAACGGACAGCGTAGCGACGCGTACTGGAAGTCCGTCCGGGAAGGCCTCGGCGTACTGGACCGGATCACCCGCGAGGGCTGCGAGGACCTGCCGCTCAAGGTCGCGGGCGAGGTCCGGGGCTTCGACGCCTCCGACCTGATCGAGGAGCGTTTCCTCGTCCAGACCGACCGCTTCAGTCACTACGCGATGGCTGCGGCCCAGCTCGCCCTCGACGACGCCGGGCTCGCCCCGGACGACCCGGAGGAGCCCTTCTCGATCGGCGTCGTCACCGCGGCCGGCTCCGGCGGCGGTGAGTTCGGCCAGCGAGAGCTGCAGAAGCTCTGGGGCCAGGGGTCCAAGTTCGTCGGCCCGTACCAGTCCATCGCCTGGTTCTACGCCGCCAGCACCGGCCAGATCTCCATCCGGAGCGGGTTCAAGGGGCCGTGCGGTGTGGTCGCGAGCGACGAGGCGGGCGGACTGGACGGCCTCGCCCACGCCGCTCGGGCCGTACGGCGCGGGACCGGCGCGGTGGTCGTCGGAGCGGCGGAGGCGCCCCTCGCCCCGTACTCGATGGTGTGCCAGCTCGGATATCCGGAGCTCAGCACCGTCGAGGACCCGGACCGCGCCTACCGGCCCTTCACCGCGGGAGCCTGCGGCTTCGTTCCCGCGGAGGGCGGTGCGATGCTCGTCGTGGAGGACGAGTCCCGTGCCCGCGACCGGGGAGCGGCCGTGCGGGCCGTCGTGGCCGGCCACGGCGCCACGTTCACCGGAGCCTCCCGGTGGAAGGAGTCCCGGGAGGGACTCGCCCGCGCCATCCGTGTCGCCCTCGACGAGGCCGAGTGCGCGCCCGAGGAGATCGACGTCGTCTTCGCCGACGCCCTGGGCGTTCCGGACGCGGACCGCGCCGAGGCGATGGCGATCGCCGACGCCCTCGGGGCACACGCCGGCCGCGTCCCCGTCACGGCGCCCAAGACGGGCATCGGCCGCGCCTACTGCGGGGCGCCCGTCCTGGACACCGCCGCGGCGGTCTTCGCGATGGAACACGGCCTGGTCCCCCCCACCCCCAACGTGTTCGACATCTGCCACGACCTCGATCTGGTGATGTCCCGCGCTCGCCCCGCCGAGCTGCGCACGGCCCTCGTCCTCAGCCGGGGACTCATGGGATCCAACGCGGCGCTGGTCGTGCGCCGCGGCGACTGCTCCGCCCGGTAGGACCGGGCGGGAAGGAGAACACTGATGATCACCACCGCACTGACCTTCGACGAACTCGCCGCGCTGATGAAGCAGGCGGCCGGGGTCACCGTCGACGCCGGGAAGCTGGACAAGGAGCCGGACACGCCGTTCGCCACCCTCGGCCTCGACTCGCTCGGCCTGCTCGGGATCGTCGGCGAGCTGGAGAACCGGTACAGCGTGTCGCTGCCCACCGACGCCGAGCGCTGCAAGACGCCCGCCGAGTTCCTCGGCCTGGTCAACACCGCCCTCAAGACGGGAGTCTGACGTGGCCGGCCACACCGACAACAGCATCACCATCGACGCCCCCCTCGACCTCGTCTGGGACATCACCAACGACATCGAGAAGTGGCCCGACCTCTTCAGCGAGTACGCCTCCCTCGAAGTCCTCTCCCGCGAGGGCGACTCCACCACCTTCCGCCTGACCATGCACCCGGACGAGTCCGGGAAGGTCTGGAGCTGGGTGTCGGAGCGCACCGTGGACCGGCCCGGCCGGACCGTTCGCGCCCGCCGTGTGGAGACCGGCCCGTTCGACCACATGAACATCCGGTGGGAGTACGAGGAGACGCCGGCCGGCGTCCACATGCGCTGGGTGCAGGACTTCGCGATGAAGCCCGACGCTCCGGTCGACGACGCCTGGATGACCGACAACATCAACCGCAACTCCCGTACGCAGATGGCCCTCATCCGGGACCGCATCGAGCAGGTCGCCCACGACCGCCGGAACGCCTCGGTCCTGCCCGGCTGACCGCACTCGGCCGCCCACACCCACGCCCACACCCAGAATGGACGCTCGATGCACCACGCTCTGATCGTCGCCCGCATGGCGCCCGATTCGGCGCCGGCGATCGCCGACGTCTTCGCCGCCTCCGACCGGGGCGAGCTGCCGCACCTGGTCGGCGTCACCCGGCGTCGCCTGTTCCAGTTCGGCGACGTGTATCTGCACCTCATCGAGTCGGACCAGGACCCGGCGCCGGCCATCGCGAAGCTGACCGGCCACCCTGAGTTCCGCGACGCCAGCGAGAGACTGTCGGCGTACGTCAGCGCGTACGACCCGAAGACGTGGCGGAGCCCCAAGGACGCCATGGCGCAGTGCTTCTACCGCTGGGAGCGCGACGGGGGTTCCTGATCCCCCGGTACGCACGGCAGGGAATACCCGAGGCCGCCCGCCCCGCGAACGACGCGGAGCGGGCGGCCTCGGGTTTTCCTCCTTCGCGCCGGTCAGACCGGAACGGTGCACTCGAAGGCGTGGAGGTACGCGTTGACCGGGCGGATCTCGCCGATGACGAGCCCCGCGTCCGTCAGCCGGTCGACCATGCTCTGCCGGGTGTGCTTCGCACCGCCGACGTTGAGGAGCAGGAGCAGGTCCATGGCGGTCGTGAACCTCATCGACGGCGTGTCGTCCACGAGGTTCTCGATCACGACGACCCGCGCGCCGGGGCGCGCCGCCCTGCGGACGTTGGCGAGCGCCCTGCGGGTACTGTCGTCGTCCCATTCCAGGATGTTCTTGATGATGTACACGTCCGCCTGGACCGGGATGTCCTCACGGCAGTCGCCGGCCACGACACGGACCCGCGGGGCCAGCGCCCCGCTGTCGCGCAGGCGCGGGTCGGCGTTCTCCACCACTCCCGGCAGGTCGAGCAGCGTGCCGTGCAGGGAGGGATGCTTCTCCAGCAGGCTCGCCAGGACGTGTCCCTGGCCGCCACCGATGTCCGCGACGGAGGACACGTCCGTGAGGTCGAGAAGGTTCGCGACGTCACGTGCCGACTGCTGGCTCGACGTCGTCATGGCCCGGTTGAAGACGTAGGCGGACTCGGGCGCCTCTTCGTTGAGATAGGCGAAGAACTCCCGCTCGTACACGTCCTCGAAGACGTTGCGTCCGGAGCGCACCGCTTCGTCGAGCTTCGGCCAGACGTCCCACGTCCACGGCTCGGTGCACCACAGTGCGATGTAGCGCAGGCTGTGCGGATCGTCCTCGCGCAGCAGCCGGGACATCTCCGTGTGGGCGAAGGTGCCGTCGGGGTTCTCGGTGAAGACCCCTTGGCAGGACAGCGCGCGCAGCAGTCGGCGCAGTGTCCGCGGCTGGGTCTTCACCGCCACCGCCAGGTCTTCCACGGTCATGGGCGTGTCGCCCAGGGCGTCGGCCACACCGAGGCGGGCGGCCGCACGTACGGCGGCGGCGCACGCCGCCCCGAATACGAGCTCCCGCAGTCGCATGGGCGGCGGGGGAGCCGGATCAACCGTTGTCATCTTCTGCCTTGTCCTTGCTGTCGTGCCATGGGCGATGGCGGGGAACCCGGTGGGTCAGCACATTCCGGCGGGCTCCGAGAGCGTGCACGTGTTGCGGGTGAAGGTGTTTCCCTGGCCGGTGTCCCGGTTGGCCAGATCGGCGGTGCCGTTGCGCATCACCACGTTGTCGCGGATCTCGTTCTGCTCGTTCAGGGCGCCCACGAAGCTCTTGAACAGCACGATGCCGCCCGAGAGCGGCGAGGTGCCCACGTTGTCGACGACCCTGTTCTTCTCGACCACCGTCTCCTCGGTACCGGTGAGGACGATTCCCGAGCCCTGCAGGAAGGGCAGACGAGGGGTCTTCGGGCAGTGCTTGTTGTTGGCGTGGATGTTGTTCCGGCGCAGGGTCATCGCCCCGGCGCGCGGCTTGGACTCGTCGCCCACCACGAACACCGCGGCGCAGTTCCCGGTCGCGTCGTTGTGGTCGACGGTCAGGTTCCGGAGGCGCCTCACCGTGATGCCGATCCGGTTGCCGGACAGGTTGTTGTGCGTGATCACCGTCCCCATGGCGTCCGTGGCACCGCCCTCCCTGTCGACGGTGTTGGCCAGGAACAGTCCGGCGTCGCCGTTGTTCCTGGCGGTGTTGTGGCTGAACACACCACGCACGGATCTCTCCTGGCCGATGCCCCACTTTCCGTTCTTCTCGGCGAGCACTCTGTGGACCCTCAGCCGGTCGGTCCAGGACGCCCAAAGGCCGTTGGCGGTGAAGCCCCTGAGCGTGAGCGAGCGGACGGTGACGCCCTGGACGGGGCGGCTCTCCGTCCCGGTCACGCAGATGCCGTGACCGGCCTTGGCGCACGCGTCGCCGGCAGCGGCGCCGCCGGGCACGATGACGGTGGAGGAGAGGCCCGAGCCTCGCAGGGTCAGGCCCGACGTGGTGATGCGGACGCTCTCACGGTAGGTGCCGGGCGACAGGACGATGGTGTCCCCCGGCTTCGCGGTGTCCACGGCCTTCTGAATCGATTCGCCCGGCTTCACCCGGTGCACCGTCCGGCTGTCGGCCGCCGAGACGGCTGCGCCCGACCCCGAGGCCACGACAGCCACGGTGCATGCCAGGAGGGCGATCTGTCGTTTGGTCATGTGCCGAAGCTATGAGCGCGTCTGCCGGCCTGCCACCGCTGATCCTCCAGGCGGACCTAGGCATACCTCCCTGCGGTCCACGCATGGGCGTGGCGCGCGCGTCCTGGGCGAAAACGCCGCTCCCCCGTGGATCATGGCGCCGCCGGGGGCATCTCCTCGGTGCGGCGGGCAGGGAAGGGGTTCGGATGCGTAAGTGGTGGCCCTTGGCGGCGATCTGTCTGGGCACCTTCATGCTCCTTCTGGACGTCACGATCGTGACGGTGGCGCTGCCCGCCATGGCGACGGACCTCGGCACCTCGCTCTCCGAGCTGGAGTGGGTGGTCGACATCTACGCTCTGGCACTGGCGTCGCTGCTGCTCGGCGTCGGTTCCCGTGCCGACCGGATCGGCCGCAGGAAGGTGTACCTCGTCGGGCTGATCGTCTTCACCGCGGCTTCGGTGGTGTGCGCGGTCGCCCCGAACGCGGGTGTGCTGATCGGCGCCCGGGCGGTACAGGGGCTGGGCGCCGCCGGAATGTTCGGTACGACGATCGCCCTGCTCGGCATGCACTACAGCGGCCGGGAGCGGGGGGTGGCCTTCGCCGTGTGGGGGGCCACCAACTCGGTCGCCGCGGCGGCCGGGCCGATGGTCGGCGGAGTCCTCACGCAGTACCTGGACTGGCGGTGGATCTTCTTCGTCAACCTGCCGGTCTGCCTGGCCGCCGTCGTGCTGACCCTGCGTTCGGTGCGAGAGGCCAAGGGCCAGGGCCCGCAGCGTGCGGACGTGCTCGGCATGGTCACCTTCACGGTGGCGAGCGGGGCCCTCACGTTCGGGCTGATCCGAGCCCACTCCGACGGCTGGGCGGCACCCCTCACGCTCGGCCTGTTCGCGGCGGCGGCCGTCGCCCTCACCCTCTTCGTCGTGGTCGAGAGGAGGGTCGAGCACCCCGTCCTCGACCTGTCGCTGTTCCGCAGCCCGTCGTTCACCGGCATCATGATCAGCGCCCTCTTCCTGCAAGGCGCCGCGTTCGCCTCTCTCTTGTTCGAGTCGCTGTGGATGCAGTCCGTACTGGGGTACGAGCCCGTCGAAGCGGGTCTGTACATCCTGCCCATGTGCGCCTCCGCGTTCGTCGTCTCCGCGCTCGCGGGCCGCTTCGGCCCCTGGCCCCCTCGGGCGACCATCGGGGGCGGGCTGGCGCTCATCGCCCTGGGCTCCGGGATGCAGGCCAGCCTCGACGCGGGGTCCACGGGCAGCAGCCTTGTGGCGGGGCTCGTCGTCTCCGGCCTGGGGGTCGGGCTCGTGACACCGAGTCTGTCGGCGGCGGCCCTGGCCACGGTGCCGCCGGAGCGCGGAGGCATGGTGGGCGGTGCGGTCAACACCTTCCGCCAGTTGGGCTTCGCCCTGGGGATCGCCGTGTTCGGCGTGATCTTTCAGGCGCGGATCGAGAGTGTGCTGAAGGCCGGCGGCAGTGTCCCGGACCCGCACGAGGCGGCCGTCGCGCTGAGCGGCGGACAAGCCCGGTCGATCGTCGCCGGCTGGCCGGAAGGTGAACGCGCCGGGATGGCGCACCTGGTACGTGAGGCGTTCGCGTCCGGTCTGAACGCGGTGCTCGTCGTGGCGGCGGCGCTGGGGGCGGTGGCCTCACTGCTCGTGGTCTCGACGGTACGCGTCCCCACGGGCGGCGCCGAGCAGCAGAGGCCGGAGGCGGGCACGAGCCCACGCGGACAGGAGACACGAGCGGACGCGGCCCTGTAGGGCGGCCGCCCACGCGGCAGCCGGCGCACGGCCCGCCGGACGGCGGCGGCCCGCTCGGCCTGGTGTCCACCGAGCGGGTCGCGCCGGCTGCGGCTGTCACCGGGTCTGGATCGTGCGCCCGGACGATGAGGTCGACCGCGACCGGCGCGCGCGCCTGAACCGGGCGTCGGGTTCTGCCCCGCACGGGTGTCCCGGCCTGTTGGTCCTCGACCTATCTGCCCGGCACGGGGGTGATCGCGGTGGCGGGGTCAGGCCGAGTAGGTGCGGGCGGGGTCGCCCACCCACCAGTTGCCGGGGGCCTGCGGATCGCGGCTCGTCCAGTACTCGATGACGGCTTCGACGAACTCGTCCTCGGAGAGCGTGCCGTTCCCGTCACGGTCCAGGCGCCGGAAGGCGGTGTCGGAAGCCGCGCGCTCGATGCCGGGGAAGTGGCCGCGCTGAAAGGTGAAGAACTCGTCCGGGTCGACGAGGCCGTCGCCGTCGGTGTCCGCGATGGACAGGAACGCCAGTGCCAGCGCCCCGAGGGTGCTGCGGGCGGCGGCCGGGTCGTCGGCGAGGGCGGCGGTGGCGGCGATGAACTCCTCGCGGGTGATGGCCTCACTGCCCGGCGGCAGGGACGGCAGGTGCAGATCGCGCCAGATGGCGATGTACGCCGCCACCAACCGCGCTTCCTGCGGCGAGTCCGGTTCGTGGCCCAGCGAGCGGGCGGACGAGCGTCCCATCAGGACGTGGTCGTGCTCCGTCAGCCGGCCGTCCTTGTCCGCGTCGAGGCTGTCGAAACCGTAGGCGATCTTCGCCGTCAGCAGGTCGTCGTCCATGCGTTCTCCTCCTTGCTCCGGGCGAGCCGTCGAGGGAGGCCCGCTCGCAGGAGAACGACCGACCGGATGACAGGACACCGTTCGCCGGTGCCCGGCGGTCGCGGTCCTCCCGCCCCGGACCCCGCCGTCGGGCTCGGACGGCACCGTGATCCGGGCGTCGGTGGTGCGGGGCGTCCCGGTGGACGGGGGCCGGGCCCGGAAGCTGACCTCCGACGGCGCCCGGGTGAGCCACCCTCGTATCTCCCCGGACGGAAGGCTGCTCGCGTGGACCTCGTCCCGCGACGGCACGCCCGAGGCGTACGTCGTCCCGCTCGCCGGCGGCACGCCGCGCAGACCGACCCACTTCGGCCATCCCCGTACCCGGGTCGCGGGCTGGCCCCCCGGGGGCGAGGTGGTCGTCCTCACCCCGCAGCACACCCCTTCACCGCTCGCCACCTGGGCCTGGAGCGTCCCCCGGAGGGCGGTCCGGCGCGGCGGCTGCCGTACGGGCCGGTGGGCGACCTCGCCACCGGCCGCACGGCGAGGTGCTGCTGCGGAGCGTCGCGATGCTTCCGCAGTCGGCGTGCTGGAAGCGGTACCGGGGCGGCGCGGTGGGCCACCGGGCTCGGCCGCGGACTGCTCCTGGACATCGACCCCCGGGCCATCGACCTGGCCGTGTCCGGGAACGCCGGGGGCGACCCCGAACCGCGTACGGCCCTGTGCCTGTTCCTCGGTCGGCGCATGCCCGGGGCCGCGGGGCTCGACGACCGCCTGATCCACGGGCGATGAGGCGGTTGGCCCACCCCCGGACGCCATCCGGGGGCATCCCGCCCCTGCGTCCCGCGCGTCCCGGCCGTCCCGGCCGTCCCGGCCGTCCCGGCCCGTCCCGTATCGCTCCCGTATCCCTCCCGAGGTGCTCCCCACCGCGGACCCCGACGGCACCATGTCCTTCATTCGCCAAGTCGCCCGTACACCTCCGACTTGGCCTTCTCGGCGGGTATCCGTCGAGGCATCGACATCGACTTGCGAAGACAAGGACTCGGAGTGATACCCATCGGTACGGCCCTTCCGGCCTCCCAGGTGCCGGCCTCCCGGCTGCCCGTCGCCCGCGCGGCACTCGTCCTGTTCGTCACCCTGCTCGCCATGCTGACGCTCTCCGCCCCCGCACACGCCCTGGACTCCACCACCTGGCTCCAGCGCAATCTCGCGGGGATCGGCTACCTGTCGTACAGCGGCATCGACGGCGTCTACGGCTCCCAGACCAGCACCGCGGTCCGCTCCTTCCAGCACGACAACGGGCTGGCCGAGGACGGCGACTACGGCAGCCGCACCGAACTCGCCCTGCACAACAAGGTGATGGAGGTGCAGCGCAAGGTCGGCACCACCGCCGACGGCGCCTACGGCGACGGCACCAAGTCCAAGGTGGCGGCCTGGCAGCAGGCGAACGGCCTGTCCGCCGACGGCGTCACGGGCCCCGCGACCATGAACACGATGCGCATCGCCCGCACCGTGAAGACGACCGGCCAGTGGAAGATCACCGAGCACGGCTGGTCCGTGAGCAGCCAGTTCGACTGCCTGGACAACCTCTGGATCCGCGAGAGCACCTGGAAGGTGTACGCGACGAACCCCTCGTCCGGTGCGTACGGCATCCCGCAGGCCCTGCCCGGCGACAAGATGGCCGTCGCGGGAGCGGACTGGCAGACCAACCCGGCCACCCAGATCGAGTGGGGCCTCGACTACATCAAGTCGCGGTACGGCACCCCGTGCGCGGCGTGGTCCTTCTGGCAGTCCCACAACTGGTACTAGGAACAAGGGGAATTCGACGATGACTTCCAACCTCTCGCGACGCTCGCTGCTGCGCTACGGCGCCGGCGCGGCGGCCGCCACCGGTCTGGCCGTCGGCACCGGCCTGGCCCTCGCCGGCCCGGCCGCCGCCTACAGCTGGCCCTCACAGCTCGCCCAGGGCTCCAGCGGCGCGGCCGTCAAGGAACTCCAGATCCGGATCGCCGGCTGGGCCGCCGGCTCGGCCCAGCAGACGTACGTCTCCGTGGACGGTGGCTTCGGTCCCGGCACCGAGGCGGCTCTCCGTCGGTTCCAGGCCGCTTACGGACTCACCGTGGACGGTGTGGCGGGGCCGGAGACGTTCAGCCGGCTCAACGCCCTGGAGAGCTCCGACGGATCGACCGCCCACTTCGACTTCGCCGAGTTCGCGAGCAAGGACGGCTCCGGCTTCTCGGGCGGCAAGGTGGACGCCACGACCGTCAAGGAGAACGTGCGCCGCAACATGTACAAGCTGGAGGCGCTGCGCAAGAAGTGCGGCGACCTGGCCGTCACGGTCAACTCCGGCTTCCGCAGCATCTCCCACAACGCGTCGGTGGGCGGTGCCTCCAACTCCATGCACCTGTACGGGATCGCCTCGGACGTCGCCATCTCCGGCCTGTCCACGAAGAACATCTACCAGAAGGCCGAGACCTGCGGCTACTCGGGCCTGGAGACCTACACGGTCTCGTGGCAGCACGTCGACTCCCGGGTCGAGTACGCCTACGGGTCGCAGTCCTGGTGGTGGCAGGACGGCGTGGCCTGACGCTCCCGCCCCTCCCTGCCCTCCGCACAGCGTCGCGGAACTCGGCCAGGGCCCCCGCGGGAGCGACCGGGTCGTCCCACCGCCACCGGTCACGCGTGTTCTCGCGTTTCGGGGCGGCCCGAAGAGAGGCGCCGGACCCGGGGTTTCCCCCGGGGTCCGGCGCCTCCCCGCTCCTCCTGGCGAACCCAGCGGTCAACCGCCGACGAACGATCCGGTCCACGGACTGCCCGCCCACGGCCCGATCACAGCCGGCTCACGCCCGACGTCACGGCTTCGGTCTCGCCCACCCGGGGCGGTGGAAGGGCAGGCGCTGGAACCGGCCAAGTCCCCACGCCCGCCCGTCACCACGGTGGACCCGCGCATCGACCGCGAGCCCCACCCGCGGCAGGGCGCCGACGAGGCACCACAGCGGCGGGAGAATCGGACAACTCCGGATCGGTGTAGCGGGCATGGGCGAGCACCTTGCGAACAGCCGCCCGCAAGTCGGGCAGACCGGTGGCCACCCGGTCGTCGGCGAAGACCCGGCCCGGTCGGAAGCGGGCGTACGCGCACCAGGTGCCGTCGTCGTCCCGGATCGCCCGGCCGATGGGGAAGCCACCGGGAAACCCGTCGTCCACACAGACGTACACCACACCGCCCTGCTCGACCGGACGGTCCGGCACCAGCAGGATCCCACGCTGTCTCGACGGCGATGTCCGCGCGTTCGATTCGGCAGCCATGTCTCTGTCCCTCCGGTTCAGCCCTCGGCGGGCGGTGGCCGGACCCCCGTGACCGGCCACCGTCCGCCCTCATGTGTGCAGGCCGGTACTTCCCGGATGGCCGGGACTCGGCGGGGCACTTGCGCAAGCCTCGCGGAAGCCGCTGCAATGCCGATGAAATTCCGATGGCGCGAAAGCGGAGGCATCACATGGGGGCGCAACAGCCGCGACGGCTTCGGCTCGTGCTGCTCGGTCCGGTGCAGCTCTGGCACGAGGACAACCGGCTGCCGCTGGGGCCTGTCCGCCGACAGGCGGTTCTGGTCGCGCTCGCGCTGCGACCCGGTGCCCTGGTCAGTCAGCAGCAACTGCTCGATTCGGTCTGGGGTGATGATCCCCCGAAGACCGGCCGGAGCGTACTGCCCAGCTATGTGTACGCGCTGCGCCAGGATCTGGACGTTCCGGGCAGCAGCCCGGAGAAGTCGCTGATCCGTGGGGAGCGGGGCGGGTACCGCCTGGTCTCCGACAGGTTCACGCTCGATCTGACGGATCTCGCCGAACGCACCGACGCAGCCCGGCGGGCGAGGGTTGCCGGTGACCCGGCCGGTGCGGCGGACCAGTTGGCGAAGGCCCTGGCCCTGTTCGACGGTGAGCCACTGGCCGGGTTGCCGGGACCGTTCGCCGAGCAGGAACGCGAACGGCTGCTGAACCGGCGGCGCGAGGCACACGTGCAGCGAGTGGAATGCCTGGTCGACCTCGGCAGGCACGTCGAGGCCCTCGACGATCTCACCGAACTGTGCGCGTCCCACCCCTACGACGAGCCGCTCGCGGCACTGCGGATGCGGGCCCTGTACGGCAGCGGTCGCCAGGGCGAGGCCCTCACCGTCTTCGCGGAGCTGAGCCGGCTGCTGCGCACCGAGCTGGGGGCGAGCCCCGGTGAGGCGCTCGGCCGGGTGCACGAGGCGATGCTGCGCGGGGATCCGGCGATGATGCCCGGGACTCCCCCGCCCGCCCGCCGAACGGTCAATGAACTGCCAGGCGACGCGGGCCGCCTGATCGGGCGGGAGACCGAACTGGCCCGGTTGACAGGCGCCGCGGCCCCCGGGGCCGTGACCGTCCGGACCGTCGACGGACCGGCGGGAGTCGGCAAGTCGGCGCTTGTCGTCCGCGCGGCGCGCGAGCTGAGCGGCGAGTACCCGGACGGCTGTCTGTTCGTGGATCTGCGCGCCCACAGCACACAGCGGCGGCAGACGCCCGTGCGGGCGCTGCAACGGCTGCTGCGCTCGCTGAGCACACGGACCGGCGAACTTCCGGGCGAACTCGACGACTTGGTGTCCCTTTGGCGGACGGCGACCAGCGGGCTGCGGCTGCTGCTGGTCGTGGACGACGCCCTGGACGCCGACCAGGTACGGCCGCTGCTGCCGGCGGGCGCCGGAAGCCGGGTGCTGGTGGCAGGCCGCCGGCGGCTGGCGGGGCTGGACGCGGATCTGCGGGTCACCCTGGAACCGCTGAGAGCGGACGACTCCGTATCCCTGCTCGCCGACATCATCGGGGCACGGCGGTCGGACCAGGAGCCCGACGCGATCCGGCGGCTGGCCCGGCTGTGCGACGGGCTGCCGCTCGCCCTGCGCCTGGCGGGGTCACGCCTGCAGAACCGGGCCACCTGGACCGTCGACCACCTGGTGGGCCGGATGACGGGCGAGGAGCGACTCGGAGAGCTGAACGCCGGGGACCGTAGCGTGGAGACCGCGTTCCAGATGTCCTACGAGCACCTGGCCCCCGCACAACGACGCACCTTCAGGGTCCTGGGGGTGACGCCCACCGTGGAGTTCGACGCGCTGACACCGGCGGCCATGCTGGGGCTTCCCGGTGCCGAGACAGAGGTTCTGCTGGAGGAACTCGTCGACACCAGCCTGGTCCAGGAGCCTCGGCCCGGCCGCTACCGGCTGCACGATCTCGTCCGGGCACACGCACGACGACTCTCGAAGGCGACGCCGGACGAGGCCGCCGGGGCCCGCACCGCCGCGCTCCGTCTCCATCTCGACGCGGCGCGGATGGCCAGCGACTGGGGTGTCCAAGGCTTCCCGACCGGCCCTCGGCCGCTGGACGGGCCGTTCACGACCTGGCAGGAGGCGCAGACCTGGCTGGACAGGGCAGGCAGCGAACTCGCCGATGTCGTCGGTCACGCCGCGAACGCGGGCGACGCCGATCACGCCTGCTGGCTGGCCGAGGCCCTGACCGACTACTTCGTCCGGCAGGGCCGCTACCACGAGGCCGAGACGGCCGTGGAGACCGCCCTGGCCCACGTGGACGGGACGACAGATCCCCGGATGCCGCTCGCCCTGTGGAACTGCCTCGGTTACACGGCGATCCACCAACGCCGATACGCACGGGCCCGCACCTGTCTGGACCAGACACTGACACTGCTCGCGAACCGTCCCGACACCTACGAGGAGAGCCGGACCCGCATCGCTCTGGGTGCCATGGCCCTGAGCCTGGGCGACGCGGAATCCGCGATCCGTCACACGAGCGAAGGTCTCACCCTCGCCAGGAGCGGGACCAACGACTGGGTCGCGGCGACCGCACTGGTCATCCAAGGACTGTCGTACTACTTCGCCCACCAGAACGAGAAGGCGCTGACCTGTTTCGCCGACGCCCTCCCGCACGCGGAGGCGATCGGCCGCCCCCGGATGCTGGGCCGGGCGCTGAGCTGCGCCGCCGACGCGCACCTCCGGCTCGGCCAGTTCAAGCAGGCCAATCGCCATCTGCGAGCGGCAGTGGTACTGGTCGACCAGGTCAGCGACTACTTCCTGTGCGCCCGCAGTCTGACCCGACTGGGTACGGCGGAGCAGGCCGACGGCGACCCCGAGGCCGCGATCGCCCTGCACCATCAAGCCCTGCGCCAGCACCACTCGCTCTCCCGCCTCACCGAGCCCAGCTACGACTGGCTGGAGATGGACATCCGCACCCGGCTGGGCCACGCCTATCTGGCGACGGGACGCTGGAGTCAGGCCGAAGGCGAGTTCCGGACCGTACAAGACACCCACACCCGCTCCAGGGCCAACCGCTGACGGCCGCCTCCAGGACCCCGCACACACCGAGCACGCGGGCGATAGGGCTCACGGCCCCTACGTCACCGAGGGGAACATCCAGATCTACGCGGCGTGTACACAGAACTCGGCTGGGCCTCGTCCGCGACCACCACGGACCGGGGGTGAACAGGGGCACGGCGGGTGCCCACTCGCCATCATGTGGGCCAGTACGGGTTCGTGGCGCTCGGGATCACGCGGGGACGACGGCCGGCGGCGGGACGTCCCCCGTCGCCAGTTGGCTTGCCTTTCGTAGCGGTTGCGGCAGGGGTTGCTTCCTGCGCGCAGGTAGCGCGGGATGAATCCGAAGCCATAGCGCCGCCACTGCCGACGGTGCACCTTCTCGTGCCGGATCCTGTCCCTGGTGACGTTTCTCCGGTTCCTGTCGGTGAAGTAGGTGGTGCCGAGGGTGGTTCCGCCTCGGGCATGCAGGAAGTGGCCTCCCCGGCACACTCGCATTCCGTAGCGGTAGGAGCAGCGGTAGCCCAGCAGGCGACCGGCCTTGGACAGACCCCAGCCGACGCCGCTGGCCGTCCACCGGTTGAACTTCCGCTTGGCGCGCTTCCACCAACCCCACCTGCCGTCGAGGTCGTAGCGGTTGAGCGGGTCGGCGTCGACGTAGTCATAGGCGTTGGCGTTGCCGCCGGGGACGGGGTCGACGGAGAGGAAGCGGCCCGTGGTCGGGTCGTAGAGACGGACCCCCATGAGAGTGGCGCCGCTGGGGGTTTCGCTCGAGCGCTGCTTTCCCCCGAGCCAGCCGTAGCGGGTCGGGTCCGTGCCGGGCAGCAGGTTGCCGTACTCGTCGTAGGTGTTGACCACCGGGGTGGAGCCGTCCACGAGCGGGATCTGGGTCGCGATGTCACCGTGCAGGTTGGACAGTTGCACCACGACGTCGCCGGTCGCGCTGGTGGTGGCGATCAGGCCCCCGGCCAGGTCTTCGAGGCTGCGGCTGATGGTGCCGTTGCTCGCCGAGGTCCAGTCCGGGCTGTCGCCGGCGCCGCCGTAGTGGTTCGTCGAGGTGGCGGGCGTTCCCCAGGTCCCGTCCTCCGCCTGCTCCTCGGTCGCCCAGGAGGCCAGGCGTCCACCGGCGTCCAGGTTCCAGGTCGTGCGCTTGGAGCCGGCGGTGATCTGACGCGCCAGGTCATTGGCGTAGTAGGCGTTCTGTGTGCCGCCGGCCTGCGCGGTGGTGCGGCCGAAGGCGTCGTAGACGGTGCCGGTGGCGATCAGCCGGTCGGCACTGTCATAGGCGGAGTTGGCGGTCCTGACGGTGGGAGCGCCCCCGTCGACGTCATCGATGGTGGTGGTCAGGGACGTGCGGTTGGTGTTGTCGTCGAAGGCATACGCACGGTGCGTGGTGACACCGGCCTGGGCGTCGTGCACCTTCGTCATGCGGCCTGCCGCGTCGTAGGTGTACTCCTGGTAGGCACCGCCGCCCGTGTAGGTGGTGCGGGAGACGATCTGGTCGTGGATGGACGCGGTGGTGGACTCGCCCTGGATGGTCCAGCCGGACTCCCAGTGCCAGTAGCGGGAGGTCTCGCTGCCGGTGGGGTCGAGGTTGAACTCGACGTCCATGTTCCAGGGCAGCACCTGCTTGTAGAGGCGGCCGTCGGAGTCGTAGGAGCCGGTGACGTCGCCGATGCCGCCCATCACCGAGTCGTGCATCCGAGTGGGAAGACCGGCCGGACTGTCGTAGTCGTAAGTGATGGTCGAGGGTGCGGAGTCGGTGACCCGCGTCCTGCGTCCACGGCTGTCGTACTCGGTCCGGGTGACGTTGCCCGCACCGTCGTCGTAGGCGATTTCCCGGCCGAGCAGGTCGGTGGTGCGGCTGATGGTGGCAGTTCCGTCGGAAACGGTCGCCACATCACCACTGGCCGAGTCATAGGTGGTGGTCTGAGCGGGCACCGCGGTGCCGACCCCGCCCGTGACCTGAGTCCGGTTCAGGCGGCCGGCCGTGTCGTAGGTGTTCGTCGTGGTGCGAGTGACGCCGTTGGCCGTCTCGGTGACCTTCGAGGGATTGCCCCAGCGGTCGTACTCGATGGACTTCACCGGCAGTTCGCTGGGGTTGGAGCCGCCCCCGGTGATCGCGCCGGCGGGGCCGGTGGAGCACTCCAGGTCGGCCCACTCCGGCCGGCCTTCGCAGGTTCCGGTGCCGGTGGCGGACCAGTAGCGCACCACGGTCGCTCCGGCGTCGGTGCCAGTGGACTTGGGCAGTGTGGTCCTGGTGACCCGGCCCTGGGCATCGAAGCTGGTGGACTTGGTCAGCTTCAGCCCATCGGGGTCGGTCGTCACGCTGGAGGGCAGACCCTTGACCCAGTCGTAGGCGGTGGCCGTCGTGCGCGCATCCCCGTCCGTGGGGTAGCCGTCGATCGCTGCCCCCACCTTGGCGGTGGTGATCTGGTCGGTCACCGTGGCGGTGCCGTCCGTGGGCCGGCCCTCGTCGTAGCTGTTGACGGTGTGCTCACGTGCCGGGATCTGGACCCCGGCCGGAAGGTCGGGGCTGTCCGCGTCGCCGGCGAGGGCCTTGGTGAGGGTGACCAGGTGCAGCGGCCCGAACTCCTCCGACTCCCGCTTGCCGTCGGTCGAGTAGACCGAGACGGTACCCAGCTGACGGGCGCGCTCGGCGGTGGAGTCGGACAGGATGCCGAGTTCGCTCTGGGTGTTGACCTGGTACTGCGCGCTGCCCAGTGCCAGTTCGCGGTTGGTGGCGGTGAGCTCGAAGGTGGTGTTGCCGAACCGGTCGTACTGCGTGACGGTCAGGTGCCGGCCAGGCAGGCCGGTGTTCACCTCGCGCCCCGAGGCGTTGGTGTAGGTGATGCTCGCCTTGTCGTAGTCGGCCGCGGCCAGGTCTCCGCCGGTGTGGGAGGAGGGCACCTGGTCGGCGGGGAAGACCGCGGTCGCGTCCGTCGGCGCGTCCGTCTGGCCCCACGTGACGGCGTCGCCCGGCGCGACCTGGTTGGGCGCCTTGTCACCGGACAGCGGTACGTCGTAGACGACGGAGGTGACGGCCCTGGCGCCGTCCTGCTCGTCCTTGCTGCCCGCCTTCAGGGTCGGGCGGGACGCGGCCAGCAGCATGCCGTCCCCGGCCACCGCGCTGGAACCGGCCTTGCCGTATTCGAACGTCCAGGGCAGCTCACCGGGAGGGGTGAGCGTAGTGACACGACCTGCGCCGTCATAGGCGTAGGCCGTCTTCAGCGCCGGGGAGATGCGCGGGTCCCACTGCTCCCGCAGGCGGCCCGTGCTGTCGTAGGCGTACTGGGAGACGACCGTCGCGGTGGAGGTGGTGGCGCCAGGGGCGGTGGTCCACAAGCGGATCCGGGTCACTTGTCCGGCCGTGTCGCCCAGCGTCGTGCCGGTGGCTGTGGTCGTGGTGGCGTACTGGTACTCCAGGATCCGGCAGCCCTTGGTCGACGGAGTGCCCGCGCAGGTGGCGGCGGAGACGGCCGAGGACGGCGCGATCACGTACTTGGGCCGGGCAAGAGTCTTGCCGTCGACCGTGGTCTTCTCCGAGATCACCGTGGTCGTGGACGTGTCCGTGGGCAGGGACGTGGTGGACAGCTGCCAGGTGGTGGCGGCGGCGTCGACCTTGCTGAACACCGAGGTGGTGCCGTCGCTGTCCTTGAGGGTGAAGGAGCCGGTCAGGCTGCCGGTCAGCGTCAGGTCCTCGGCACCCGACTCCGGCTTCCAGCCTCCGCCGCTGGTGGCGGTGAAACCGGTCTCCTCGCCGTCCACGTCCACGACCGCCACCGAGGTGGCCGAGGACTTGCGCACGTAGGTCCAGTCGCTGTCGGCGATCTCGGCGACCGTGCCGGCCGTCCACTGCGGGCCGAAGATCGCGGCCTGCCCCTCCTGGCCGGCACCGTTCGCGGGCCGGCGGGAGGAGAAGGACCGGGTGGCCGTCAGGTCGAAGCCCGAGGCATCGGTGGCCGACAGGCCGAAGTCACCGGTCAGCGTGTTCACACTGCCCGGGCCGACGCTCTCACTCGGTGCCTCGCCCGCGTCGCGGTCCACCGTGACGGCAGTGGCCGGGGAAGCGTCCGTGGTGGATCCGTCGGTGAACACCGCGCGGACGTCCACCGGACCGTCTTCGCTCAGGGTGTCGGTGATGTTCCAGTTCAGCGCCTCGGCATAGCCGCTCGTGACCGTCACCGGCCAGGCGGTCGGCACCGAGCCGTCGGACTTGCGGCGCACGTCCGCGACAGGGATGTCCTTCCACGTGTCCGTCTCACCGCGTCGGTACTGATAGCGCGCCCCGGTGTCGCCCGTCTTGCCCTGGCCCGTCAGCTCCGTACGACGGGCCGGACGGTCTCCGTCGCCGGGGGTGAGCAGAGCGGCGCCGGAACCCGCGTAGAAGGTGTAGGCCGTTCCCGCCGAAACGTTGCCCGCCGCGTCCTTGGTCCGCGCGGTCAAGACATGCTTGCCCGCTCGGAAGACCGGCTTGCCGGTCACGGCGGTGCCGGTGGTGGCCACCGACTGCCAGGCGGCGCCGTCCAGGTTCCACTGGACTTCCTTCACGTCACCGGTCGGTGGAGTGAAGGTGAAGGTGCCCGTGAAGTCGCCGTTGCCGTCCGGCGTCCCAGACCACTGACCGGCCGGGAACGCGCTGGAGGACACGGCCGTCGTCGCTGGAGCCGTGGTGTCGACGGTGAGTGCGCGGAAGGCCGACCAGGCGCTGTTGACGCTGCCGTCCCCGGAACGCACTCGCCACTTGTACGCGCCGGTCGGCAGCGCCGTGGGCGTCCAGGTGGCCGTCGCCCCCGAGGCGACGGAGGCGCTGGAGCCGGAGCGCAGTGCGGCCGTTCCGTTGGAGGCCCAGACCTCGTAGTCGAGCGTGACCTGCGAACCGTCGCCGTCGAGTGCCTTGGCCGACAGCGTCGGCGTGGTGTCGTTGGTGGCGCCCTTGTCGGCCGGGGATATCAGCGTCGGAACCCCGGGGATCGAGTTGTAGGTGACCGACATGTAGGGCGTGTTTGAGGCGGCGTTGCCCGAGTTGAAACGCTTCCACCCGTAGGGGTCGGTCTCATCGGTGGCCCGGATGCCCAGCGCATTGGTGGCGTTGCCGTTCGCCGCCCACGACTTGGCCAGGGAGGTGACGTCCGCGTTCACCCAGCCGTCGTTGCAGGAGCTGGAGAAACCCTTGGTCTGCGTACTGGTGGCGTATTTGGTGCCCCAACTCGGTTGCGCCGTCCACCGGGAGGACGTGTTCGCGATCCCGGTGGACCAGACCTCCCAGCTCTTGGCCGTGCACGACCAGGAGTGGTAGTTGAAGAGGTTCAGCTTCGCCGCTGTGACCTGCTTGCCCGTGATGTTCTTCATCGGGAACGACAGGAACGAACGGGCGACCTGGGACGACCCGTTGTTGCCGATCTTCAGGTCCGTCGAGGCGGACTGGTCGGTGGTGTAGCCCTCTTGGACGAAGGTGTCGAAGCTGGCACCGACGTTGATCGCCGGGTCGACGGTGACCGGGAACTGCGTGCCCTCGGCCGCGAGGAACTCCGCGTCCGGGGTCAGCGTGATGGTGACGGTGTCCCCGACCTGGGCGACCTTCACGCCGACCTTCGCCCGATGCGTGTGCTCTCCCGACTTCTTGTCGACGCGAGCGTCCCACATCATCGGCGAAGGGAGGACTCCGGTGGCCTTGCCCTTGTCGTCGGTGAAGGTGATCGATCCGTCCGCCTGGGCCTTTGCCCGCAGCCCCTTGGCGGTCAGGCTGTAGGCCACCTCGCCGTTGGCACCGACGGCAGAGCGGTCCTTCAGCTCGAGGAACTGCTCGTATCCGGTCCTGGTGGACTCGATGAGCAAGTCGGTGGCGGGCAGCGCGTTCCTGTACCGCGCGACCGTGTCACCGGCACCCTCGATCGTGGGCTCCGGCAACGCTCCGTACCAGCCGAGCCGCAGCTGTCGACCCGTACCGTCCTCCATGGTGACCAACGGCACCGCAGCCGAGGCACTCTTCTCGCCGGCCGCCCTCAGGCCCTTCGGGGCAGCGTGCCTCCCTGTGAGGGTCAGCCCGTGGGGGTGCCCCTTGGCCGTGATGGATCCGTCACCGGCCTTCTCCAGCGACGGATCGACACCGTGCCACGTGCCGTCGTCACCCTTGAAACGGATCGGGCCGGCGTACGCCTCCTCCGTCACCGTCCCCTCAGGGTCGACGTAGAGGGTCGACGTCTCCGTACGCGCGTCGGTGACCTCGATCCGACGTTTCTGGATCCTGGCCTTGAGCCGTGCCGCCGCTTCCGAAGCGGCAGTCGCGGGGCCCAGATCCTTGGTCTCCTTGCTGGATGCCGTGACGCTCTGCGCCTTGTCGGGTAAAGCGGCGGCCTGACCCGTGGCCTCGATGACCACAGCGGCCTCGACGGCCATCAGCAACGTCAGGGCCGCGGCCACCGGGCGCAGACGACGCACGGATGGCACCGGTAGATAGGGCTGTTCAGAACCGGCGGATCCGTGCCGCTTGGTTCTGCGGAAGAGAGATGACACGCGAATTCCTCACTGCCGCAGTCATGCGCTGCGACAGCACGGCATCTTCACATGCCACATACAGCCTGTCATGCCCCCATCACGGCAGCGCAGACCGCTCAATCCCCGTTCAAGGCAGGCCGTTTGTGCCTCAGAATTCCCGCTTGCGCCATTATGATCTTCGCTTGCCCATGAGGCTACGATCGATCATTTGACCCAAAGTAGGGATCAATCATCCTTCCATCCTTGGGTAAGACTTTGCAAAGCTCAGCGGCCTCCCTCGACGATCGGGACCTCTTTCATTTCTGCACCGAGTTCCACTCCGACGACGGCATTCTCGGAGACGCGCGCGAGATGCATTTCGAGTAGTGCGACCAGTGGGGCCATGAGGCATTCCGCCAAGACCCCGCCGACCGTGACGTTCAATAATCACCTTCAGTACATCTCCGCTTCACGGTCCTGATTCAGCACGGCTGCCAGGCCGTCGCGTTCATGCGGTGAGTCATCCTTAGGCGAGTTCGCGGAATGCGGCCGTCTGAGCCCGCCTCCGTTGCCGCCCCGCCGGGTCCCCGTCCTCCCCCGTAGGACAGGGACCCGGCCGGGTGGGGTTCGCGTCAGCGCCAGGTCTGGTTCCGGTTGTAGTAGCACTGGATCGTGCGCAGCCCGTACTCGCTGTCGTCCAGGCACTCGCCCGTGGCCTGGCTCTCGAAGGTGACCCGGTCGCCGTTCTTGTGGGCGAACCAGCTCTGCTCCCGCGAGGAGTTGCAGGCTCGGGTCGCGAGCGTGTAGCCGTCGTCGTAGAGGCACTCGTTGGTCGCGAGGTTCCGGAGCTGGCGGGTGCCGTCGCCCCAGACGTGCACGTTCCACTTCTGGTAGACGCCACCGTTGCAGCCGTAGCCGCGCAGGCCGAACTGCTGGCTGTCGTCCAGGCACGATCCGGTGGCCATGTTCCCGAACGTCTGGACCACGTCCGTCGCGCCCAGGACACCGGCGGCGGCGCCTGTCGTACGCAGGGCACCTGCCGTGGCGGCCGTCCCGGCGGGTGCGGCCGGCCGGGTCACCGGCTGCGCCGACACCGTCGTGGTGCCCACCGCCAGGAATCCGGCCGCGGCCACCAGCGCGAGGGTCCCCCTGTGGAAGGAATGCGAACGCATCTCTCTTCTCCTCTCGTCCTGCCACCGCGAGCGACTCCCGCGGTCCTTCGTCAACCGGGCTCTGCAGCACGCCGGTCGACTCGTGGCGCGGCCGGTTGACGTGGACTCACCGTAGGTTCGGGATCCGTGGCGGGGCCAAGCATTCGAGCCCCGTCGAAACCATCGGCACCCGTGGCGGTGGATTCCGGCGAGGAACCCGTTCGTTCGTCAGAGGAGGCGCGAGCCCGGTTCCAGCAGGGCCATGCCCATCGGCGTCACGGTGTGGAGGACCGCCTTGCCTTCCCGTCTCGTGGCCACCAGGCCGGCGTTGCGGAGCACCGCGGTGTGGTGGCTCACCGTCGCCGGGGAGATGTTGAGCCGGCGTGCCAGGTCCGTGGTGCTGCGACCGGCCGTCGCCGCCTCCAGGATCGCGGCGCGGGTGCGTCCGAGCAGATCCTCGAGGCCTCGGCTGTCGGTCGCGCCGCCGCCGTCCCACAGTGCGCCGCCCACCAGGGCCTCCGTGACGGTCGGGACGGCCAGCACGGCGGCCTCGTCCGGATCCAGCGCGGGCAGCAGCAGTTCGGCCTGCGGGGTGGAGAACATCGTGGGGGCGATGACGAGTCCGCGTCCGTTCAGATGGACGTCCGCCTCGTACGGATGCTCCAGTTCGAGGACCGGCGGCCGCCAGTGCAGCAACGGGCCGCACAGGGTCTTCAGCAGGTGCTCCACTCCGCCCTCGGCCAGCGCGTTCGCCCACGCGGCGCGGACGTCGGCCAGGTGCGCGCGCACCCCGCCCCAGTACGGAGCCACGGTCACGCTGTGGCAGGCCCGCAGCGCCTCGGTGACCTGGAGCCATGTCGCACGGTCGCCGTCCACCAGGCCGCGGGCCCAGGAGCGGTCCGCCGGACGGAAGCGGATGTTCTCGAACTCGGCGCGGAGCAGGGCGCGGGGAGCGCCGAGCAGCCGGTCCACCGCCTCCTCGACGCACACCGAGTCGCCCGCCAGGCTCCTCATGTCGACCCCGGGTCCCAGCGGCGGCAGCAGCGCGAGGAGGGGCCGCGCCCGTTCGTCCAGGCGCCCCCGGACCGACACCTGCCAGCGCCTGAAGGCGAGCCCGGCGTCAGGGGTCCGCAACAGCCGCACGGTGTCGAGCGTCTCGGCCGCCGCGCCGATCGTCCCGGCCACGCGGATCCGCATGAGGTCCTGGCCCGTGAAGTGGATCCGTTTCACCGAACATTCCGTCCCCGCGTTCCCGTTCGCACACATCAGTCTCGGACAGGGGCCGGTGGCCCCACAACGGCCGATCAGGCCAGGCGCCGCCCGTTCGCGCTCCTTGCGTTCCTGTACCGACACATCTCGATGCTAGCGCCGCTAGACAATCAAGCGGCAGCAGCACTAGCGTTGCCTCAACAGCTAGCGGCACTAGATTCAGCCCCGGCGGGTTCCCACTTCCGCGCCGACGCCTGCACCGCCTCCAGCACGAACCCCGAACCCCGAAGGAAGAAGCACCATGTCGCTCAAGAACGTCAACACCGTCCTGGCCACCGTCGGCACCCTGTTCGTCCTCTACCTCGGACTGACCTTCATCCTGGCCCCCGAGACGGCCACTCCGGGCGTCGGCCTGCCCACCTGGCCCGCGGGGGACGGCGGCGGCTTCCTCGTCATGAAGGGGATCCGCGAGTTCTCGATGGGACTGGTCCTCGCCGTCCTGCTGGCGACGGGCCACCGCCGCGCCCTGGGCTGGGTCCTGCTGATGGAGGCCGTCGCCCCCTTCGGCGACATGATCAACGTCCTGACCCATCACGGCTCCCCCGCCGCCGCGTTCGGCATCCACGGTCTGACCTCGGCCGTGATCGCGGTCACCGGCCTGCTGGTCCTCCGCGAGACCGGCAAGGCCCACCGGGCCCCCGCTCCGACGTCCGCCGTGCGGTCCGCCTGACACCCGCACACCCCGAAGGGGTGGCCCGGCCATACGGCCGGACCACCCCTTTTGTCTGTTCCGGTCGGGAAGTCGGGAAATTTTCCCTGCACTTGGGGCATCGAATTCGGCCAGAGGGCTTCCAGAACAATGCGACATGTGAAATTTTACAGGTCGCTCGTCCACTGCCTGTGTGTCCCAGCACATGGCCACAGCGGCCTCGGAGGCCCCCACAGATGCATCCCTTCCGCATACCGAAGAACCGTGCGCGAAGACTCCCCGCGCTCGGCGCAGCCGTCTTCATCACCCTCGGCCTGTTCGCACCGCAGAGTCAGGCCGCCCCCGTCGGCGCCACGGCTCCGACACCCGGGAACAGCGGGGCCGCCGCCGCGCCGCGGGCGATCCCGGTCCCCAAGTCGCCGCACGCCATCAGCAAGAACCCCCGATTCCGGCTCTCCTCCCAGGACCGCGCCGAAGAGTCCGGCCCGGCGCCGGCGCCCGCGCTCAAGGCGAGCAAGTCGTCGCTGACCGCCACCGCGGACACGTGCCCGGACCTCTCCGGCGTCATCAACTCGACCGGCGGCACGCTGGTCCAGCAGCTCAAGGCCCTCCCCCGGATCGACTGCACCTACCCGCTGTTCAACCTCACCGGGGAGAACGCGCGGAAGGCCTTCCGCGAGGACCAGATGGTGACGGTCGCGAACGCGCTGCGCGACGGCTCCGCCACCTACGCGGGCGACAACAGCACCTCCCTAGGGCAGTTGGTGCTGTTCCTCCGCGCCGGCTACTACGTCCAGGACAACAACGCGGCCGTCGTCGGCGACTACGGCACGGCGCTCGCAGGTGCGGCGCGCGGCGCGCTGGACGCCTACTTCGCCTCCCCGCGCAGCAAGGACGTCACCGACGCCAACGGCGAGATCCTCAACGAGGTCGTCACGCTGATCGACAGCACCCACGAGGCGGGCCGGTACGCCGGTGTCGTGAAGTGGATGCTGGGCAGCTACAACGGTACGTGGCCCGGCCAGATGAACCTCGCCATGCAGCACGTCGAGTGGGTCGTCGAGAACGGCTTCAAGGCCAAGAACGACGACCGCGGCTGGCGGGCAGCCCTGAAGGCCGACCCCGCCGTCCTCGACACCTGGGCCGGCTTCATCACGCGCAACGGCGACCAGCTGAACCGTCTGGACGTCGTCAGCAACGTCGGCCGGTACCTCGGCTACGCCCTGGACGTCCCCGAGCTCAAGGACCGGGTCCGGCCGCTGCTGAAGGACCTGATCAACCGGTACCCGAACGTCGGCCCCACGGCTCCGATCACCATGAACCTGGGCTGGTACACGCGCCAGTACGACCGGGGCAACTGCGCGGCCTACGCGATCTGCGACCTGGGCGAGCGCGTGCTTCCCGTCGTCCTGCCGATCCAGCACACCTGCACCCCGGGCCTCAAGATCCGCGCCCAGGACATGTCCCCCGGCCAGCTGGCGAGCACCTGTACCAGCCTGATCAACCAGGACGCCTACTTCCACCGGATCATCGGCGACAAGGGCGCTATCCCCGGTGACGTGAACACCAACCTGGAGGTCGTCGCCTTCGACGACTACACCCAGTACGCGCTGTACGCCTGGGCCATCTACAACATCGACGTCGACAACGGCGGCATGTACGAGGAGGGCGACCCGGCCCTCCCCGGCAACCAGGCCCGCTTCATCGCGCACGAGGCCAGCTGGATCCGTCCGGAGTTCCAGATCTGGAACCTCAACCACGAGTACACCCACTTCCTCGACGGCCGCTTCAACATGTACGGCGACTTCGAGGCGGGCATGACCACGCCGACCATCTGGTGGGTCGAGGGCATCGCCGAGAACATCTCGTACGGCTACCGCAACGAGCGCAACGCCGACGCGATAGCCGAGGCCGGCAAGCAGACGTACAAGCTCAGCGAGCTGTTCGACACCGTCTACGGCCAGGACGAGGACCCCGAGGTCAGCTCGAACCGGGTCTACCGCTGGGGCTGGCTCGCGGTCCGCTACATGCTCCAGAAGCACCCCGCCGACGTCCAGACCGTGCTCGGCAAGTACCGCGCCGGTGACTGGGCCGGGGCCCGTACCGTCCTGAAGCAGACCATCGGCACCCGCTACGACGCGGACTTCGCGACCTGGCTGACCACCGACTGCGCGACGAACGACTGCGGTCCGCTGCCGGATGCCGCCACCGTGTCCGCCGTCCCGCTCTGCACCATCAGCGACCCCCGTCAGTTCGACCAGAACTGCCGCCGGGACAACCTCGCCGCGGCCGCCGGCAACTACAGCTACCACTTCGTGTACCTGCCGGCCGGCGTCAAGCAGCTGACGATCACCAGCAGCGGCGGCACCGGCAACGCCGACCTCTACTACGGCGGCGGCAGCTGGGCCACCACCACCGCCTACCAGGCGAAGTCCACCAACGCCGGGAACGGCGAGACCCTGACCATCGAAAACCCGCCGTCCGGCTGGGTCTACTTCAGCCTCGCCGCCGCCCAGGACTTCAGCGGGGTGAGCCTCTCCACGCAGACCAAGTGACCCCCCGGTTCGCCGGTGCCCACCGGGCACCGGCGAACCCCTTTTCACTCCCGGGAACAGCACGTCGACCCCCGTCCGTCGGCCCCCGCCCACCCCCGGCGCGGGGGCTTCCGCGGGTGGTGCCCGAGCCGTGGATCCGACCCCAAATCTTGAACACAAATTTCCCACATACCCTCTTCAAGTCCCGCCCCGATGCTCTAGATTGACCGTGCTTCAGCTGTTCGGACACAAGGCGACCAATAAGGTTCCAAAGGTCCGGCATCATGGTGGGCCGTCAGTCACGGCCCCGGTGCCGGATGTGGGGATGATCGGTTCCGGGCCCCGTCAGGGGCCTCGGGTGCGGGGAGCACCCGAGGTCTCGAAGGGTTCCCGGTCGCGCACTTCGAGAGTCGGGCGGGACACGCACGTCCGCCGCCCGGCTCAGTCGTTCACGTAGCTCTTCAATGGCCGGCACGTCGCGCGCCGGGGGGTGGGGACCTCCGGTGAGGAAACAGTGCGAGGCGAACACGTCGTACCACTGGGAACCTGGGGGGTTCTGTGCGGCAAGGGGGACTAGCCAGCCCTTTTCCGTCGGCGCGCGAGCGTCTGGCGGACGGGGCCATCGACCAGCCCACGATCGAGTGGGAACAGCGGTACCGCCGTTCCGTGATCATCAGTGACACCGTGGCCACCGCCTTCGTGGTGGCGGCGATAGGGGAGTTCTTCGGGGCCCGGGACGCGGCCAACTGGCACGAGAAGTGGGAAATACTCGCCTGCTGCACCGAGTTGCTGGTGCTGGCGGCCCTCGCGGTGAGCCGGTCATGGGCTCCGGCCGTGCTCGGTCAGGGCGCCGAGGAGTTCCGCAGGCTCGGACGCTCGCTGTTCGCGGCGACCGTCGTCCTGGCGCTCGGCGGGACAGCCCTGACCTCGCGCAACATCAAACTCTGGATCTTCGTCGCGATCCCCGCCATCGCGCTGGTCACCATGACGGCGCGGTATCTGCTGCGCCTCTGGCTGCACAAGCAGCGCAAGGAAGGGCGGTGTCTGCGCCCGGTGCTCGCCGCCGGGAGCCCGTCCACCGTGAGCGATCTGATCACCCGGACCCGTAACTTCCCGCACCTGGGCTGGCGGGTCGAAGGGGTGTGCACGACGGACGGCCTCGGGCCCGACGGCGACCAGGTGGACGGAGTTCCGGTCGTGGGACGGCTGGCGGACGTCGCCAACCACGTCCGCCGCGACGGCTACCGCGTCGTCGCGGTCACCCCGGACCCGCACTGGTCTCCGGACCGGCTGCGGCGGCTGGCGTGGAACCTCGAGGGCAGTGACGCCGAGATGATCGTGGCGCCGGTGCTGATGGAGGTGGCCGGACCGCGGCTGCACGTCGACGCGGTGCTCGGGATACCGCTGCTGCGGCTCAGCATGCCGGCGTTCACCGGGGGCCGCCGGGCGGTCAAGGGAGTCGTCGACCGGATGGGCGCGGCGGTCCTGCTGATGCTCTTCGCGCCGCTGATGGCGCTGGTCGGACTGCTGGTACTCGTGGACAGCCGGGGCGGGGCGTTCTACCGCCAGCGCCGGGTCGGCAAGGACGGCCGCGAGTTCACCATCTTCAAGTTCCGCACCATGGTGACCGGGGCCCACGGGGCACGGGCCGCGCTGGCCGACCGCAACGAGGGCGCCGGCCCGCTGTTCAAGCTCCGCCGGGATCCCCGGGTGACCCGGGTGGGCGCGGTGCTGCGCCGGTACTCGCTCGACGAACTGCCGCAGCTGCTCAACGTGCTTACCGGATCGATGTCGCTGGTGGGCCCGCGGCCTCCGTTACCGGAGGAATCCGCCGCGTACGGCCCGGACATCCGGCGCCGGCTGCTGGTCAAGCCCGGCCTGACCGGACTGTGGCAGATCAGCGGGCGCAGCGACCTGCCGTGGGAGGAGGCGGTCCGGCTCGACCTGCGGTACGTGGAGGACTGGTCGCTCGCGCTGGACACGGTGATCTTGTGGAAGACGCTGCGAGCGGTGCTCCACGGGCAGGGGGCCTACTGATGCAAGGGGGGCGGCGTCGTCCTCGTACGGACG
The DNA here is from genome assembly GCF_001426405.1 of Streptomyces sp. Root1304. Classification (GTDB taxonomy): domain Bacteria; phylum Actinomycetota; class Actinomycetes; order Streptomycetales; family Streptomycetaceae; genus Streptomyces. The sequence continues at coordinate 240,887 of NZ_LMEP01000027.1, forward strand.
GCGTGTGGACCGCAGGCCGGGAGGGCCTGCCTGGGGGGAGGAACGGTTCGTGAGGGTCAGCGTTTTCGGGCTCGGTTACGTGGGCTGTGTGTCGGCCGCGTGCCTGGCCAGCATGGGGCACGAGGTCATCGGGGTGGACGTGAACCAGGTCAAGGTCGACCTGGTCAACGAGGGCAAGGCCCCGGTGGTCGAGGAGGGGATCGGCGAGCTCGTCGCCGAGGTCGTGCGGACCGGCGCCCTGCGCGCCACCGACGACGTCCGCGAGGCGATCATGGAGAGCGAGGTGTCGCTGGTCTGCGTGGGTACGCCTTCGGAGCCCAACGGCAGCCTGTGCACGACGTACTTGGAGCGGGTCACCGAGGAGATCGGCGCCGCGCTCGCCGAGCGGGGCGGGCGGCACACGGTCGTGTTCCGCAGCACCATGCTTCCGGGCACCTGTCTGAACCTGCTCGTGCCGATCCTGGAGAAGTACGTCGGCGGCACCGCCGGCGTGGACGTCGGGGTCGCGGTCAACCCGGAGTTCCTGCGCGAGGGCACCAGCGTGCGGGACTTCTTCGACCCGCCCAAGACCGTCATCGGCGAACTCGACGCGGCGAGCGGCGATGTGGTGGCGAAGCTGTACGAAGGGCTGCCCGGCGAGGTGTTCCGGGTGCCGGTCCCGACGGCCGAGGCGATCAAGTACGCCGACAACGCCTTCCACGGCCTCAAGATCGGTTTCGCGAACGAGCTGGGCGCGGTGTGCCAGGCGCTCGGGGTCGACTCGCACCAGGTGATCGACGTGTTCCTGGCCGACCGCAAGCTGAACATCAGCCCCGCCTATCTGCGGCCCGGCTTCGCCTTCGGCGGCTCCTGCCTGCCCAAGGACCTGCGCAGTCTGGTCCACGCGGCGCAGCGGGCGGACGTCTCGGTGCCGATCCTGTCGCATGTGCTGCCCTCCAACTCCGACCATCTCCAGCGCGCGGTGGAACTGGTCGAGCGGACCGGGAAGCGGCGGGTGGGCCTCTTCGGCCTGTCCTTCAAGCCCGGCACCGACGACCTCCGTGAGAGTCCGCTCGTCGAGCTGGCGGAGAGACTCTTCGGCAAGGGCTACGACCTGCGGATCCACGACGCCAATGTGAGCCTGTCCCGGCTGCTCGGCGCGAACCGCGAGTACATCGAGACGCGGCTGCCGCACCTCGCGCAGCTGCTCGCGGATTCCGTCGAGGACGTGCTCGACCACGCCGAGGTGTGCCTGGTGGGGACCAGGGACCCGGCCGTCCTGGCGGCGCTGCCGCACGGCGGCGACCCGGTGATCATCGATCTCATCCACCTTCCCGACGCCGAGGCGCGCCGGACCGAACCGGGGTACGTGGGCCTTGCTTGGTGAGAAGACCGGCGGCGGCGGGAAGAACCGGCGCGCGCTGATCCTGGTGGAGAACCTGTCGGTGCCGTTCGACCGGCGCGTGTGGCAGGAGTGCACGACGCTGCGCGACGCGGGCTGGGAGGTGCACGTCATCTGTCCGCAGGGCGGCAAGCGGGACACGGAGCCGGAGGCGGTGATCGACGGGGTGCGGATCCACCGCTACCCGTTGCGCGCGGCCACCGGCGGTCCGGCCGGCTACCTGCGGGAGTACGGGTCGGCGCTGTGGCACACGTTCCGGCTGGCCCGGAAGGTCGGCCCGGTCGACGTGGTGCACGCCTGCAACCCGCCGGACCTGCTGTTCCTGCCCGCGCTGTGGATGAAACGGCGCGGCGCGCGGTTCGTCTTCGACCAGCACGACCTGGTGCCCGAGCTGTACCTCTCCCGGTTCGACCGCGGCGAGGACCTGCTCTACCGCGCCGTGTGCGCGCTCGAACGACGGACCTACCGGGCCGCAGACGTGGTGATCGCCACGAACGAGAGCTACCGGGACGTCGCGGTGCGCCGGGGCGGGAAGCGGCCCGAGGACGTCTTCGTGGTGCGCAGCGCGCCCGACACCGACCGCTTCCGTCCCGTCCCTCCCGAGCCGGAGCTGAAGCGGGGCAAGGCCCATCTGCTGTGCTATCTCGGCGTGATGGGCCCGCAGGACGGCGTCGACTACGCCTTGCGGGCCCTCGCGAAGCTGCGCGACGAGGTGGGGCGTACCGACTGGCACGCGGTGTTCGTCGGCGCCGGGGACACCTTCGACGCGATGGTGGAGCTGTCCCGGAAGCTCGGGCTCTCGGAGCAGGTGGAGTTCACCGGGCGCGTGCCGGACGCCGACCTGGTGCGCTACCTGTCCTCCGCTGACGTGTGCCTCTCCCCCGACCCGTGCAATCCGCTGAACGACGTGTCGACCATGAACAAGGTCCTGGAGTACATGGTGATGGGCCGGCCGATGGTGTCGTTCGACCTCCGGGAGGCGCGGGTCTCCGCCGGGGACGCCGCCGTGTACGCGTCCGCCGACGACGAGTCCGAGTTCGCCCGGCTCATCGCGCTGCTGATGGACGATCCGGAGCAGCGGGCCCGGATGGGGAAGCTCGGCCAGGAGCGGGTCGACGGGCCGCTGTCCTGGCGGAATTCCCAGAGATCGCTGCTCGCCGCCTACGCCGCTGCCTGCGGTGACCGGCCTCCGCTGTCGGCGGGCGACCCGGACCGGGCAGGGACGAGGCCGCGCAGTTGAGCGACGACACGATACGCCTGGTCACCATCGGGCGGATTATCCGTCGGCGCGGACGGCTCCTCACCCTCCTCGTCGTGATGGGCGCGCTCGTCGGCTACGGCGCCTCCGTCCTGTTCCCGCCGCGCTACACGACCTCGGTGTCGGTGCTGCTGCCGGGGGCGTGGGAGGAGCGCGAGCTGCTGACCCAGGCGCAGGTCGCGACCAGTTCGGTGGTGGTCGACCGGGTGGCGGCCACGCTCGGCTGGGCGGGGGTGGACGGCATCGAGCTGCGGGAGCGGGTGACCGCCGAGGCCGCCGACGGGAACATCATCAAGATCTCGGGCACGGCGGAGACCCCGGAGCGGGCGCAGCGGCTCTCCGACCAGGTGGCCCAGCAGTACGTCGCGTTCGCCACGCGGATCGTCGGCGACGCCGGCGATCCCGAGGCGGCGGCCCGGCTCGACGCCCTGCGCAGGACGGTGGTGCAGACCAGCCGCCGCATCACCGAACTGGCCGATACGGCGGGTCCCGGTCGGAGCGTGGAGAGCGTGCAGACCCGCACCGAGCTGGAGGGGCTGCGCACCGCGCTGCAGGAGTCCATCGACAAGCTGGACCAGGCGGGTCCGACGTCCAAGAAGGCCCACCTGGTGGTCATGGGGCAGGCGGCCCGGCCGGCGGGCGAGGCTCCGCCGACCAGGACGCAGCTCATCGCCGGAGGGGCGCTGCTGTTCTTCCTGCTGGCGGTGGTCGGTCATCTCACGGCCGCGCGGATGAGCCGTCGGCTGCGGACGGAGACGGAGATCGCCGCCGCGCTGGGCTCGGCGCTCCTCGGCACCGTGGACGTGCCCGGCGGCCGGCCGGCGCACCGGCCGGAGGGCCGGGGGCTGCGGTCCCGGCTCCGCCGGCTGCTCGGCACCGACGTCCGCTGGGACATGCCGAACCCTCGGGGGTCCGGCGACGAAGGCGGCCGGCGCATCCGCTACCGGCGGGTGTACGCCCGGCTCCAGGACCGGCTTCCGGCCGCCCGGCGCCTCTTGGTCGTCGTCCCGGACGGGGACGAGATCGCCCACCGGGCCGCCGGTGAGCTGGTCGCCGAGGCGGAGAGCGCTCTTTCCCCGGGTCCGGCGGGCCCTGGCCTGCCCGCGCTGCGGACGGTGGGGGTCTCCGCGTCCCGGCCGATGATGCCGGACCGCGACGACGAGTCCGGTGCCCTGGTCGTGGTCAGTGCCGGCAGCTGGACGGCGGGCGAGCTCGCCGGGATCGCCGAGGCCTGCGCGGACGCCCGGCACGAGGTCGTCGGCATCGTCCTCGTGGGCACGGTCCGGGACCGGTCGAAGCGGTCCGCGGCCCGTCCCCGGAGCGCCGCTCCCGGGGACGCCGAGCCGGTGCTCGCGGTGGGCGAGAGCGCTTCGGGAGGCGCACGGTGACGACACGTACGACATCGGAGTCGCCGGAGTCCACGGACGCCGCGCCGCTCCTCGACCTCCAGGCGCTGGTGGTGGCCGTCCGGAGGCGGCGGCGCCTCTGGGGCTCCCTGGCGCTCCTCGGCCTGGTCCTCGGCGCGGCGGTGGCGGTCGTCCTGCCGCAGCCGCCGACCGCGGTGACCAAGGTGCTGGTCGCGCACCAGGAGGACCAGCCGAACGACCCCGGCACGCTGATCCGCACCGACGTCGCGCTGCTGCAGACGACCCTGATCGCCGACAAGGCCCTGGAGACCCTCAAGTCCTCGGAGAAACCTGAGGACTTCATGAAGGAATACACGGGTTCCGGTGTGACCAACAACCTGCTGCAGATCGATGTGACCGGCGACAGCGACGCGGAGGCGGTGGCCCGCGCCCAGGCGCTGGCCGACGCCTTCGTGGCGGACCACGTACGGCGGATACGGCAGGTCGCCGAGGCCGACGCGAAGGCGCTCCTGGACCAGCGCGACCGGCTGCGGCAGGAACTCGCCCAGGTCAACAGGGACATCGGGGGCGGCTCGCCGAACGGCGTGCCGAAGGCCTCGGCAAACATGGAGTCGCTCTTCGCCCGCCGGGCCGAACTCACCTCGCGCATATCCGACTTCGGACAGCGTGCCGAGGAGGCGCGGATCGGTGCGCCACGCCTGATCGCAGGGACGCAGATCGTGGACGCCCCCCGCGCGGTGCGGCGCTCCCTTCCGAAGACCCTTGCCACCGACGCCGGGATCGGGCTCGTCCTCGGACTCGCCCTCGGGCTCGCGGTGGCCGCGGTGGGCACGGTGGTCGCGGACCGCCCGGTGCTGCGCCGGGAGATCGCGTCGCACCTCGGCTCCTCGGTCGTCGGCGAGCTGCCCGGCCGCTCGGGCAGGCGGTGGCAGCGCCGCCGCGTCCGGGCGGCGCGGACCAGGCTCACCAGGTCCCTGGCCCGTACGGTGCGCGGCACCGTGGAACCGGTGTCGCTGCTCGAACTGGGCTGTCCCCGCGCCGCGGGAACGATCGCCCTGGACCTCGCGGGGCTGCTGGCCGCGGACGGTCCCGTGGTCGTCGTCGACGACCTGCCGGGCCCGCAGCTCGCCCGCCGCCGCCCGGAACCCGGGGACCCGACCGTGGTCGGCGTCGACGCCACCGGGGCCGTGTCGCCGCAGGAGCGCCGGATCGGCGTGGGTTCGGTGGCGCCCGGCGCGGCGTGGAGCGACCTCCCGTACCTCGGTACGCGGACGTTCCTCGTCGTGCGCGCGGGGCACGGCAGCGTCGCCTGGCTGCACACGGTGGCGCGGCAGCTCGCCGAGCAGCGCGTCGCGGTGATCGGCGTGGTGCTGATCGACCCCGATCCGCGGGACCGGACCGACGGGACGCTGTGGGACGGGCCGCGGCGCGCCGCGCGTGGCCCGGAGGAGGGGCCGGCCCGGCAGAACGGGACGGGCCGGCGGCGGAAGGAGCGGCTGCCGATGTGGGCGTCGACGGGACCGGACAGTGACCAGGAGGTGAGGTAGCACATGTGTGGCATCGCAGGTACGTACCGATGGCCGGACGGGAAGGCCGTGACCGACCGGCTCACCGACGCCCTCGCCCATCGCGGACCGGACGGGGCCGGCCGGTACAGCCACCCCGTCGGTGACGGCGAGGTGCAGCTCGGGCACCGCCGGCTGGCCATCGTCGACCTGTCCGGGACGGGCGCCCAGCCGATGGTCTCGGACGGTCTCGTCCTGACGTACAACGGTGAGCTGTACAACGCGCCGGAGCTGCGTGCCGAGCTGACGGCCGCCGGGGTGCGGTTCCGCGGCACCTCCGACACCGAGGTGCTGCTCGAGGCCTGGCGGCGCTGGGGCACGGACTGTCTGCCCCGGCTGCGCGGCATGTTCGCGTTCGGGATCTTCGACGAGCGGACCGGGGAGCTGGTGCTCGCCCGCGACCAGCTCGGCATCAAGCCGCTGTTCCTGCTGCGGCGCGGCGAGGGTCTGGTGTTCGCCTCCGAGCTGAAGGCGCTCGCCGCCGTGACCGGCGGCTCTCTGGAGGTGGACCACGCGGCTCTGGTGGCCTCGCTGCTCTACTACTGGGTGCCGGACTCGCGGTGCGCGTTCCGCGAGGCGGAGAAGCTGCCGCCGGGAAGCTGGCTGCGGTGCCGGCCCGACGGGCGGGTGGACCGCGGCCGGTTCTGGAGCCTGAAGGAGGTCGCGGCCGAGGGCCGGGAGCGGGCCCGTTCCGGTGAGCTGCCGGATCTCGCCGCCGTCGTCGAGGAGTCGACCCGGCGCCATCTGCTCTCCGACGTGCCCGTGGCGACCTTCCTCTCCGGGGGGCTCGACTCCAGTTATCTGACCGCGCTCGCGGCCCGTGAGCACCCGGGGATCTCCGCCTACACGATCGGGTTCCGCGCCGAGGACGCCAGGTTCGAGGCGATGCCGGACGACCTGCGGTACGCCCGGCAGGTGGCCGAGCGGTTCGGCGTCGATCTGCACGAGATCGAGATCGCGCCGGACGTGCTGGACCTGCTGCCCCGGATGACGTACCACCTGGACGAGCCGATCGGCGATCCCGCCGCGATCAACACCTTCCTGATCTGCTCGGCCGCCCGGGAGGCCGGGGTCAAGGTGATGCTCTCGGGGATGGGCGCCGACGAGCTGTTCGCCGGGTACCGCAAGCACCTGGCCAACCGGATCGCGCTGCGCTACCAGCGCGTCCCCGGGCCGCTGCGGCGTGGTCTTTCGGCGGGGGTGGGCCGGCTGCCGGTCGCGTCGGCCCGCCGGGGGTACCGGTCGGTGCGGTTCGCGAAGCGGTTCCTCTCCTTCGCCGATCTGCCGGAGGAGACGGCGTTCCGGCGGAGTTACACCATGTACGACCGGGACGAGCTGCTCGCCCTGATCGATCCGGATCTGGCGGGGACGGTCGACGACGTGCTGACCGAGCACGCGGACGTCTACGAGGACAACGGCCTCGACGACTTCGTCAACCGGATGTGCCTGGCCGACGCCCGGATGTTCCTGCCGGGCCTGAACCTCGCCTACACGGACCGGTCGAGCATGGCCGCGTCGACCGAGGTGCGGGTGCCGTACGTGGATGTCGAGGTGGTCCGGGCGGCGTTCGCGGTGCCAGGTGACCGCAAGATCGTCGGCCGGCAGGGCAAGGCCGTCCTCAAGGAGGCGGCGAGTTCGGTCCTGCCCCGGGAGATCGTGTACCGCCCCAAGGGCCTGTTCAGCGCCCCGCTGCGGGCCTGGATGAGCCGGGACCTGGCGCCGCTGGTGCGCGAGGTGGTGCACGACGGCCTGCTCGTCAGCTCCGGGCTGCTGCGCCGGGACGCGCTGGCGCGCATGGTCGCCGCGGACGCCGCCGGACAGCAGGACTACTCCAAGCATCTGTGGCATGTGCTGACCCTCGAGTACTGGTATCGCGGCGCGACCTCCGGGTCCGGCCAGAGCGCTTCCTCGACTGCGTAGAGACAAGAGGACTTCGGTGAAACAGGTCGTACAGAACTACAAGAGCGGCGAGCTGGCGGTGCTGGACGTGCCGGTGCCGGGCTGCAAGCCGGGTGGTGTGCTGGTCAGGACCGCCTACTCGCTCATCTCCACCGGGACCGAGCTGATGAAGGTGTCCGAGGCCGGCATGTCGATGCTGGGCAAGGCCCGTTCGCGCCCGGACCAGGTGGCCAAGGTCGTGCAGAGCGTCGCCACCAACGGGGTGCCCGCCACCTACCGCAAGGTGATGGGCAAGCTGGACTCGTACACGCCGCTCGGCTACTCGCTGTGCGGGGTGGTCGAGCAGGTCGGCCCCGGCATCGACGACGTGAAGGTCGGCGACCTCGTGGCCTGTGCCGGCAACGAGCACGCGCTGCACGCCGAGCTGAACTGGGTGCCGAAGAACCTCTACGCCCGGGTGCCGGAGGGTCTCGCGCCCCGGCACGCGGCCTTCGGCACCGTCGGGTCGATCGCCTTGCAGGGCGTCCGGCAGGGCGAGCCGCAGCTCGGCGAATCGGCACTGGTCATCGGCCTCGGGCTGATCGGCCAGCTGGTGGTGCAGCTGCTCGTCGCCTCGGGCGTCCGCGTCGTCGGCGTCGACCCCGATCCGGCGCGCTGTGACCTGGCCGAGAGCCTGGGCGCGGCGGCGTGCGGCGATCCCTCCTCGGCGGCCGTGGAGAACGCCGTCGCCGAACTCACCGACGGGCACGGTGTGGACCAGGTGTACCTGGCCGCCGGCGGGGACAGCAACCAGCCCGTCGAGCTGGCCGCCCGGATGTGCCGGGACCGCGGCCGGGTCGTCGACATCGGCAAGTGCCGCCTCGACCTGCCGTGGAACGCGTACTACGAGAAGGAGCTCGACGTCCGGTTCTCCCGCAGCTACGGCCCCGGGCGCTACGACCCGGAGTACGAGCTCGCGGGGCGCGACTACCCGATCGGCTATGTGCGCTGGACCGAGCGCCGGAACCTGGCGTGCTTCCTCGATCTCCTCGCCCGGGGCTCGGTCGACGTGGAGCCCCTGGTCTCCCACGTCGCCGACTTCGACGACGCCGTCGAGACGTACCGGCGGCTGAAGGACGGCGACCTGAAGGCCGTGACCGTGCTGTTCCGGTACCCGGAGCGGACGACGGAGGCCGAGGCTCCGGCGGTGACCGTGCCGGCGGTGCGGCGGAGCACCGGGGCGTCCGCCCCGGTCCGCGCCGGAAAGCCGGTGCGGCTCGCGTTCGTCGGCGCGGGCAACTACGCCACGTCGATGCTGCTGCCGCACCTGGCCGGGCGCGAGGGCGTCGAGCTGTCCGCGGTCGTCACCACGACGGCGCTGTCCGCGGCCAACGCGCAGCGGAAGTTCGGCTTCGCCGCGGCGACCACCGATCTCGACGCCGTGCTCGGCGACGACTCCGTCGACGCGGTGTTCGTGGTCACCCGGCACAGCTCGCACGCCGAGCTGACCCGGCGGGCGCTGCTCGCCGGGAAGACGGTGTTCGTGGAGAAGCCGCTGGCGCTCGACCAGGAGGAACTGGCCGGGGTGCTCGCGGCGGTGGAGGAGTCCGGCAACGACCGGCTGCAGGTGGGCTTCAACCGCCGGTTCGCGCCGATGCTGCGGGAGGCCCGGCAGCGGTTCGGCGCCCGGACCGGCCCGGCGAGCCTGCGCTACCTGGTCAACGCGGGCCGCCTCGACCACGGCAGCTGGTACCTCCGGCAGGGCACCGAGGGCTCGCGGTTCGTCGGCGAGGGCGGGCACTTCATCGACACGGCGAGCTGGCTGCTCGGGGACGATCCGGTGTCGGTGTACGCGGTCGGCACGGCCGGCAACGAGGACCTGCAGGTCGTCCTGGGCTACCCGGACGGGTCCACCGCCACCGTCAGTTATGTCACCACCGGCGCTCCCGGCTTCCCCAAGGAGACGCTGGACCTGGTCGCGGACGGCAGGGTGCTGCGGCTCGACGACTTCGTCCGTGCCGCCGTGTACGACGGCGGCCGCAAGCGGTGGGTCTCCTCGCGGCTGCCCAAGGCCCGGGACAAGGGCCAGTCCGCCGAGCTGGCCGCGTTCGTCAGGGCCGTGCGGACCGGCGGTCCGATGCCGGTGCCGCTGGAGTCGCTGGTCGCCACCACGACGGCCACCCTCGCCGTCCAGGACGCCCTGGCGGGCGGTGCTCCGGTGTCGTTGGCGAGGACGATATGACGGTGAGTTCGGGAAGTCCGGGCTGGTACCTGCGGCGGCTGTCCCGGATGGGGCCGGCGGAGGTCGGCGGCCGGGCGCTCGACGCGGCGCGCAGGCGGCACTGGCGGTCGGCCCGGCCGGGCGCCCCGAGGGTGACCGGCGCCCGGTTCACCGCGGTGCTGCCCGCGGGGACGGTCGCCGCGATCCCTCCGGACGCCGCGAAGCGGCTGGTCGCGGAGGCGGACCGGCTGATGGCCGGGCACGCCGAGTACTTCGGGGTGGAACGCGACGACCTGGTCGCCCCGGACTGGTGGTACGACCCGAAGACCGGGCGCCGGGCGCCGTGGGGCTACGCCTTCGACGTGCCGTACCGGGACGAGGAGGCCGTCGGGGACATCAAGCAGATCTGGGAGCTGTCCCGGCACCAGTACCTCACGGTGCTCGCCGCCGCCTACGCGGTCACCGGGGACGAGCGGTACGCCGAGCGGGTGGCCGAGCACCTGCGCTCGTGGTGGGCGGCCAACGCGCCGCTGCGCGGGGTGCACTGGACCAGCGGCATCGAGCTGGGCATCCGGCTGCTGTCCTGGGTGTGGGTCCGGCGGCTGCTCGACGGCTGGCCGGGCGCGGCCGGGCTGTTCGAGGAGAACCCGGTGGCGCTCCATCAGATCTGGCACCACCAGCGCTGGCTGGCCGCCTTCCCCAGCCGGGGTTCCTCGGCGAACAACCACGTCATCGCCGAGGCCGCCGGCCAGTTGGCGGCGTCCTGCGCGTTCGGCTGGTTCCCGGCCTCGGCGCGCCGGCGGGCCGAGGCGATGCGGTCCCTCGACCGCCATCTGCGGAGCAACACCTTCCTCTCCGGCCTCAACCGCGAGCTGGCCACCGAGTACCACGGGCTGGTCCTCGAACTCGGCCTGGCGGCGGTGGCGGAGGCGGACGCCTTCGGGGAGCCGGTCCCCCCGTCGATCCGGCTGGTGCTGCTGCGGATGACCGACGCGCTCGCGGCCGTCGTGGACGGGCGGCTGCGGCCGCCGCGCCAGGGGGACGCGGACGACGGCCACGGGCTCGTCGTGGACGGCGCCGGAACCGACCGCTGGGGCTCGCTGCTCGCCACCGGGGAGGCCGTGTTCGGCCGACTCGACTGGTGGCCGGAGGTTTCCGGCACCGATGTCCGCACTCCGCTGCTCGCCGCGCTCGTCCGGCCGTACGCGAAGGGCCCGGCCGCTCCGGTCGTGTCCCGTCCGGCGGCCCGGCCGGGCCATTTCGCCGACGCGGGCATGACCGTCCTGCGGGGTCCCGAGGGGATCTGGTGCCGCTGTGACGGCGGCCCGCACGGGTTCCTGTCCATCGCGGCGCACGCGCACGCGGACGCGCTGTCCGTGGAGGTACGGCACGACGGGGTCGACGTGCTCGCCGACCCGGGGACGTACTGCTACCACGGGCAGCCCGAGTGGCGGCGGTACTTCCGGTCGACGCTCGGCCACAACACCCTGGAGCGGGACGGCGCCGACCAGTCCGTGTCCGGCGGACCGTTCCTGTGGACCCGGCACGCCCGGACCCGTGTCCTGGCCGCGGGCCCGTCCGACGTCTCCGACGGGGGGACGGCCCGCTGGTCCGCCGAGCACGAGGGCTACCAGGGCTCGGTGCACCGCCGCCGGGTGGAGCTGACCGCCGCGACCCGGGAACTGCGGGTGGTCGACGAGGTCCACGGCGAGCGCGGGCCCGTGCGCCTGGCGTTCCACCTCGGCCCCGCGGTCACCGCGGAGCTGGTGGGGAACCGGGCGGTGCTCGTCTGGACCCGGGACGGCGAGGACCGCTCCGCGGTGCTCGACCTGCCCGGGGAGCTGACCTGGCGGGCGCACCGCGGCGAGAGCGACCCGCCGCTGGGCTGGTACTCCGCGGGCTTCGGCCGGAAGGAACCCGCGACCACCCTGGTCGGCACCGGGTTCACCGAGGGCGCCGGGAGCTTCACCACGGTCCTCGGGTTCCGCGGCCGGGAGGGCGTGTGAGGGTGGTCGAGCGGCGGCGCCTGACGGTGCCGACGGCACCGCTGGTGCTGCTCCTGCTCGCGGCGACCGGCTGCACGGCCACGCCGGACGCCCCGGCGGGGGCGACGGGTGCGCGCCCCACGGCCGGGGCGGGCACCGCCTCCGGCGCGCCCTCCGGCGCGGGTGCGCCCTCCGCCGCCGTGGCCCGGGTGTGCGCCGCGCCCGTTCCCGGGCCGGCGAAGCCGCCGCCGGGGGCGGTGACGGTCGACCCCGCGGTGGTGAACGACCTGGCCGCGAAGACCGAGAACAGTCCCCCGGGCACCACGTTCTGGCTCCGGCCGGGCACGCACACGCTGGAGGCGGACCTCTACGCCCAGGTCACGCCCAAGGAGGGGAACCGCTACCTCGGCGCGCCGGGTGCGGTGCTCGACGGCCGGAAGGTCAACCAGTACGCGTTCGGCGGCACCGCCCGTGACGTCACCCTCCGCTTCCTCACCGTGCAGGGCTTCGTCGCGCCGAACAACGAGGGCGTGGTCAACCACGACATGGCCGACGGGTGGGTGATCGAGCACGCGAGGATCCAGTACAACTCCGGCGCGGGGCTGATGGCCGGTGCCCGCCAGCAGCTGCGCGGCAGTTGTCTGCGCGCCAACGGGCAGTACGGGATGAACGCCTACAAGACCGGTGACTCCCTCAAGGGCCTGGTGGTCGAGGGCAACGAGGTCGTGGGCAACAACACCGACGACTGGGAGCGGCGGGAGCCGGGCTGCGGCTGCACCGGGGGCATCAAGTTCTGGGCCGTGGACGGCGCCGACGTACGGGGCAACTGGGTGCACGACAACCGCGGGGCCGGGTTGTGGGCGGACACCAACAACAACGACTTCCTCATCGAGGACAACGTCCTGGAGGGCAACGACGGTGCCGCGCTGATCTACGAGACCAGCTACAACGCGGTCGTCCGGAACAACACGATCCGGCGGAACAACTGGGTCGAGGGCCGCGCCGCCGCCGCGCAGGGCGACGACTTCCCGTACGGGACGGTGTACGTCTCCGAGTCCGGCGGGGAACCGCGGGTGCGGGCCCGTACGGACAGGATCGAGATCTACCGGAACGTGCTGGAGGACAACTGGTCCGGGATCACCCTGTGGGAGAACGCCGACCGGTTCTGCAACAGCGCGGCCAACACCTCGACCGGCTACTGCACCCTGCTGGTGAAGGACACCGGCCGCTGCGCGCCGCCGGCGATCTCCCGGGCCCCGCTCTACGCCGACTGCCGGTGGAAGACCCAGCGGGTGGACATCCACGGCAACCGGTTCGCGCTGGACAAGACCGTCGTCGACTGCACGGTGGGCTGCGACCGCATGGCGGTGCTGGCCAACCACGGCACCGATCCGGACTGGTCGCCGTACCGGGGCGGGCGCGTGGCCGAGGCGATCACCCGCGAGCAGCGGAACCGCTGGCACGACAACGTCTACGTGGGGCCGTGGACGTTCGTCGCCCACGACGCGGGCCGGACGCTCGGCTTCGGGCAGTGGCGGGGCGCGCCGTACGGGCAGGACGCGGGCAGCACCCTCCGCGCACGGGACGGTGGTTGAGATGGTGAGGGACCACACGTCGAAGTTCGTCGGGACGGCCTGGGCGCTGCTCGCCCTCAACACGCTCGGGTCCGCGGGGGCGAAGACCGTCGTCCCGCTCCCCCGCTCCCTCATCCAGATGGTCACCATGGGCGCGCTGGTCGCCGCGTTCGCGCTGGCGCTCGCGGCCAATCTCCAGCTGCGCGTCCGGCCCAGCGCGTTCGTGTTCCTGCTGACGCTGCTGCTGGTGCCGAGCGTGATCTCCAGCGTGCATCTGGAGGTCGGCCCCGGCGCGCTCTTCCGCTGCGCGCGGCTGGCGCTGTTCGTCGCCACGCTGTGGCTGCTCAGCCGCTGGTGGGACGGCGGGCTGACCTTCGTACGCCATCACATCCGGATGTACTTCGCGGTGCTCGGGCTCGTGGCCGCCGGTCTGGTCCTCGCGCCGGGGACGGCGATGCCCGAGTACTACGGCGGGCGGCTGGTCGGGGCCCTGTGGCCGCTCACCCCGCCGCAGATCGGGCAGTACGCGGCGGTGGTCATCGGGCTCACCGTGCTGCTGGCGCTGAACCGCCGGATCTCCGGGAGGAGCGCGGCCGTGATCATCGTGCCCTCGCTGGTCCTGCTCGCGATGACCCACACCCGGACGGCCACGCTCGGGCTGATCATCGGCCTGGTGCTGGCGATCGGTTCGCTGGTCCTGACCAGCGGCGCCGCCCGCCGGTCCTTCGCCTGGGCGGTGCTGTGCGCCGCGGTGGCCGCGGTGGTGTTCGGCTCCGCGCTGCGGGCCTGGTTCCTGCGCGGGCAGAGCCAGCAGAACTTCTCCAACCTCACCGGCCGGGCCAAGGTCTGGGACGCCCTGCTCGCGGCGCCCCGGACGACCTCGGAGCGGCTGTTCGGCACGGGACTCGGCGACAAGTCCTTCGACGGGCTCCCGATCGACAACAGCTGGCTGGCCGTCTACGACGAGCAGGGGCTGATCGGGGTCACGCTCGTGGCCGCGATGGTCGTCGTGCTCGGCGCCGTCGCGCTGCTGCGCCCGCCGTCGCTGCCGAGGGCCTGCGCGATCTTCCTGATCAGCTACTGCGCGCTGTCCTCGTACACCGAGGTCGGTCTCGGCGACGCCTCGGCGTATCTGCTGCACCTGACCCTGGCCGCCTCGCTGCTGGTGGTGCCCGCGGCGACGGCCCCGCCGCCGCTCCAGGCGGCGGAACTTCCCCGACAACGCGTCCCGCGATGGGCCCGGAGGTGATCTGACCATGCATGTCCTCGTGGTGCACAACCGCTATTCCTCGGCGCAGCCGAGCGGCGAGAACAGGGTCGTCGACGAGGAGGTCGGGCTGCTTCGCGCGGCCGGCCACCGGGTCGACCTGTTCGAGCGGCGCAGCGACGACATCGCCGCCCGGTCGCTGCTCGGCAAGGTCGCGGTGCCGCTGCTGGTGCCGTGGAACCCGGGGGTCCGCACGGAACTCGCCGCCCGGCTCCGTACCGACCGGCCGGACGTGGTGCACGTCCACAACGTCTTCCCGCTGCTCTCGCCCGCGGTGCTCGCCGCCTGCGCCGACGTCGGCGTGCCCGTCGTCGCCACGCTGCACAACTACACCCAGGTGTGCCCGCCGGGCACGCTGCACCGGGACGGCCGGCCGTGCACCGAGTGCGTCGGGTCGGCGACGTCGCTGCCCGCCGTCCGGCACGGCTGCTACCGGAACTCCCGGCTCGCGACGGTTCCGCTGGCGGTCGGTCTGTCGGTCAACCGGCGGCGGTGGTGGTCCGGTGTGGAGCGGTTCTTCTGCATCTCGGCGGCGCAGCGCGACATCCTCGTGCGGTCCGGCATGCCGGCCGAACGCCTGGTGGTGAAGCACAACTTCGTGCCCGACCCGGGCACCGTGCGGGCGGGCGACGGTGAGCACCTGCTCTTCCTCGGCCGGCTCGCGGAGCCCAAGGGCATACGGCTGCTGATGTCCGCGTGGGACGCGCTCGCGGCGGACGGCGGGGTGGGCGTGCCGCTCGTCGTCGCCGGTGCGGGGCCGCTGGAGGCGGAGGTGACCGCCTGGGCGGCGGGCCGGGACGACGTGCGGTACGTCGGCCTGTACGACCCGGCCCAGTGCCGGGAGGCCGTGTCGCGGGCGGTCTGCGTGGTCGCTCCGTCGATGGCCCGGGAGACCTTCGGCCTGGTGGTGGCGGAGGCGATGGCGGCCGGGGTGCCGGCCGTGGCCGCCGGGCACGGCGCCTTCGTCGAACTCGTCGAGGACGGGGTGACCGGGCTGTTGCACCGGCCGGGCGACGCCGCCTCGCTGGCGTCCTGTCTGCGCCGGATCACGGCCGGGCCGGACCGCAACAGGGAGATGGGCCGGGCGGCCCAGCGCCGTTACGAGCGGGGCTTCAGCCCGGCCGTCGGTCTGGAGCGCCTGGTGGAGGAGTACCGCTCCGCGACAGCGGGGCGGACGGAATCAATGGGGGGCAGTAAATGACACGATGCCGACTCTGCGGTTCGGCGGCGCTGACCAGCGTCGTCGACCTGGGGGCGACGCCACCGTGCGAGAGTTTTCTCGCCGCGGACCAGCTGGACCGTCCCGAGCCCGCGTACCCGCTGCATCTGCGGGTCTGCGCCGACTGCTGGCTCGCGCAGATCCCTCCGCTGATCACGCCGGAGGAGACCTTCAAGGAGTACGCGTACTTCTCGTCGTTCTCGACCTCGTGGGTGGAGCACGCGCGGACCTTCGTCGCCGACGCCGTGGAGCGGCTCGCGCTCGGCCCCGACGCCTTCGTGGTCGAGGTCGCGAGCAACGACGGGTACCTGCTGAAGCACGTGGTGGACCGGGGGATCCGCTGCCTCGGCGTCGAGCCCTCGGTGAACGTGGGGGCGACGGCGCGGGACGCGGGCGTGCCCACGCTCACGGAGTTCCTGAGCCCGGAGACCGGGGCGGCCGTCCGTGCCGAGCACGGCCCGGCGGACCTGGTCGTGGCCAACAACGTGTACGCGCACATCCCCGACGTGGTCGGGTTCACCCAGGGGCTGCGGGCCCTGGTCGCGGACGACGGCTGGGTCTCGATCGAGGTGCAGCACCTGCTGACCCTGATCGAGGAGAACCAGTACGACACGATCTACCACGAGCACTTCCAGTACTACACGGTCGCGTCCGCGATCCGGGCGCTCGCGAGCGGCGGACTGACGCTCGTGGACGTCGAGCTGCTGCCCACGCACGGCGGCTCCATCCGGCTGTGGGCCCGCCCGTCCGAGGTGGCCGGCGAGCCGGCCGCGCGGGTCGCCGAGGTGCTGGACCGGGAGAAGGCCGCCGGGCTCCAGGACCTCTCCGGGTACGCCGAGTTCTCCGCCCGGGTGGCCAAGGTGCGCCGGGACCTGCTGCGGTTCCTCATCGAGGCGGCCGAGCGCGGCGAGACCGTCGTCGGCTACGGCGCCCCCGGCAAGGGCAACACCCTGCTCAACCACTGCGGCATCCGGCCCGACCTGCTCGCCTACACGGTCGACCGGAACCCCTACAAGCACGGCAGGTTCACCCCGGGCACCCGCATCCCGATCCTGCCGCCCGAGCGGATCGCCGCCGACAGGCCGGACTACGTCCTCGTCCTGCCGTGGAACCTGCGGGCCGAACTGACCGAGCAGCTGTCCTTCGTCCACGAGTGGGGCGGCCGGCTCGTCTTCCCCATCCCGGAACTCACCGTCGTCGAGGCCACGTCGTGAAAGAGGTAGCAGCATGAAGGTCGTACTGTTCTGCGGCGGTTACGGGCTGCGGATGCGCAGCGGAGCCTCCGACGACGTGCCCAAGCCGATGGCGATGGTCGGCCCCCGGCCGCTGATCTGG
Source organism: Streptomyces sp. Root1304 (assembly GCF_001426405.1). Classification (GTDB taxonomy): domain Bacteria; phylum Actinomycetota; class Actinomycetes; order Streptomycetales; family Streptomycetaceae; genus Streptomyces. The sequence goes on from NZ_LMEP01000027.1 coordinate 257,937, forward strand.
CACGTGATGCGCTACTACGCGTACTACGGGCACACCGAGTTCATCCTGTGCCTCGGCTACGGGGCCGATCACATCAAGAACTTCTTCCTCAACTACGAGGAGACGACGTCCAACGACTTCGTGCTGCGGGGCGGGCGGACCGAGCTGCTGTCCACCGACATATCCGACTGGACGATCACCTTCGCGCAGACCGGCATGGAGTCGCCGATCGGGGAGCGGCTGCGCCGGGTGCGGCACCACCTGGACGGCGACGAGATGTTCCTCGCCAACTACGCCGACGTGCTCACCGACGCCCCGCTGCCGGAGATGATCGACCGGTTCTCCCGGCGGGACGCCGGTGCGTCGATGATGGTGGTGCCGCCGCAGTCCTCGTTCCACTGCGTGGACCTGGGCGACAACGGGCTGGTGGGGGGCATCACCCCGGTGAGCGAGCTGCCGCTGTGGGAGAACGGCGGCTACTTCGTGCTCCGCCAGGAGGTCTTCGACCACATCCCGGAGAACGGGGACCTGGTCGCCGACGGGTGCGCCGAACTGGCCAAGCGCGGCCGTCTGGTGGCGCACCAGCACCGGGGCTTCTGGAAGCCGACCGACACCGTGAAGGAGCGGGCCGCGCTCGACGAGGCGTACGCCAGGGGCGAGCGCCCGTGGGCCGTGTGGGAGCGGGACGGCGTGACCGTCGCCCCGGACTCCTCCGGGGCGCGGGCGTGATCCGGCTCGGGGGCGGGCGCGTGGAGCGGGTCGTGGCGGTGGGCGCGCACTGCGACGACATCGCCATCGGCGCCGGGGGCACGCTGCTCACGCTGTGCCTGGCCCGGCCGGGCGTCCGCGTCGACGCGCTGGTGCTCTCCGGTGGCGGCGGCGAGCGCGAGGACGAGGAGCGGGCCGCGCTGGCCGCCTTCTGTCCGGGTGCCGATCTGCGGCTGACGGTGCTGAAGCTGCCGGACGGGCGTCTTCCCGCCCACTGGGACGAGGCGAAGGCCGCGGTCGAGGAACTGCGCGAGCGGACCGATCCGGATCTGGTGCTCGCCCCGCGCACCGAGGACGCCCATCAGGACCACCGCGGGCTGGCGCGGCTGCTTCCCACCGCGTTCCGCGACCATCTCGTGCTCGGCTACGAGATCGTCAAGTGGGACGCCGATCTCGGCCGGCCGGTGGCGTACCAGCCGCTGTCGACGGAGATCGCCGAACGGAAGGTGCGGCTGCTGCAGGAGCACTATCCCTCGCAGCGGCACCGTCCCTGGTACGACCGGGAGGCCTTCCTCGGGCTGGCCCGGATTCGCGGTATCGAATGCCACGCGCGCTACGCCGAGGCGTTCGCCGTCACCAAACTCACTCTCGACCTGGGGGAATGAACCTTGCGCGTACTGCTGACCGGGCACCAGGGCTATCTGGGCACCGTCATGGCTCCCGTCCTCGCGGCCGCCGGGCACGAGGTCGTCGGTCTCGACTCCGGCCTGTTCGCCGACTGTGTGCTCGGGCCGACTCCCGCCGACCCGCCGGGAGTCCGGGTGGACCTGCGCGACGTCACGGCCGAGCACGTGGCCGGGGTGGACGCGGTGATCCATCTGGCCGCGCTCTCCAACGACCCGCTGGGCTCGCTGGCACCGGACCTCACCTACGACATCAACCACCACGCGTCCGTACGGCTGGCCCGGCTGGCCCGCGAGGCCGGGGTGCGGCGCTTCCTGTACGCGTCGACGTGTTCGGTCTACGGCGCCGCCGGCGGCGAGGCGCTGGTGGCCGAGGACGCCCCGCTGCGCCCGGTCACCCCGTACGCGGAGTCCAAGGTGCGGGTGGAGGACGACCTGCACGCGCTGGCCGACGGCGACTTCAGCCCGGTGTACATGCGCAACGCCACGGCCTTCGGCTACTCCCCCAGGCTGCGCGCCGACATCGTGCTGAACAACCTGGTGGGCCACGCGCTGCTGTCCGGCGAGGTGCTCGTGCTCTCCGACGGCACCCCGTGGCGTCCGCTGGTGCACGCCGCCGACATCGCGCGCGCCTTCACGGCCGCGCTGGAGGCACCGTGGGAAGCGGTCCACGACCGGGCGTTCAACATCGGCAGCGAGGCCAACAACGTCACGGTCGCGGAGATCGCCGGGCAGGTCGCCGAGGCGGTGCCGGGATCGAAGGTGCGGATCACCGGGGAGCACGGCGCCGACCCGCGGTCGTACCGGGTGGACTTCTCCCGGTTCCGCGCCGCGATTCCCGGCTTCGACTGCGAGTGGACGGTGAAGCGGGGAGCGCTCGAACTCGCCGACGCCTACCGGAACTTCGAACTCACCAAGGATGACTTCGAGCGTCTCTTCACCCGGCTGGCCGTGCTGCGCGCGGCGTCCGAGGCCGGCACGGTCGACGACACGCTGCGGTGGCGCCGGTGACCGCGGCCGACGGAGAGGACGACGCGGCCGGCCGGGAGGCGCGGGCGACCGGTGACCGGATGCACGCACTGGTGGAGCGGCTGTACCCGCTGTGCCGGAGCATCACCGGTGACGGGGTGCGCGCGACCCTGGACATCGTCGGCGAGTACCTGCCGCTCCAGGTGCACGAGGTGCCGACGGGGACGCAGGTGCTCGACTGGACGGTGCCGCAGGAGTGGAACATCCGGGACGCGTACGTCGCCGACGGCTCGGGCCGCCGTGTCGTCGACTTCGCCGCGTCCAGCCTGCACGTGCTCGGCTACAGCGTGCCGGTGGCGCGCACCATGCCGCTTTCCGAACTGCGCGGGCATCTGCACACCCTGCCGGACCAGCCGGCGCTGGTGCCGTACCGCACCAGCTACTACAAGCCGGAGTGGGGGTTCTGCCTGGCCCAGGAGACCCTGGACGCGCTGCCGGACGGCGAGTACGAGGTGTGCGTCGACTCCACCCTCGCCGACGGGCACCTCACCTACGCCGAGCACGTGGTGCCCGGTCGGGTAGCCGACGAGGTGATCGTCTCCTGCCACGTCTGCCACCCGTCGCTGGCGAACGACAACCTGGCCGGCGTCGCGGTGGCGACGTTCCTGGCCCGCGAGCTGGCGGAGCGGAACCCGTACTACACCTACCGGTTCATCTTCGCGCCCGGCACCATCGGGGCGATCACCTGGCTGGCCCGCAACGCGGAGCGGGTGGACCGGGTCAAGCACGGGCTCGTGCTGGCCTGCGCGGGAGACCGGGGCCAGGTGACGTACAAGCAGAGCAGGCGCGGCGACGCCGAGATCGACCGGGTGATGCGGCATGTGCTGACCACGTCCGAACGGCCGCACCAGGTCAACGAGTTCACTCCGTACGGCTACGACGAGCGGCAGTTCTGCTCGCCCGGGTTCGATCTCGGGGTGGGCTCGCTCACCCGGACCCCGTACGCGGGTTACCCCGAGTATCACACCTCGGCGGACAACCCGGACTTCGTCTCTCCGGAGGCGATGGCGGACACGCTCGCCGTCTGCCGCGAGGCGTTCGCCGTGCTCGACCGGAACCGGCGGTACGTCAACCTCAGCCCCTACGGCGAACCGCAGTTGGGCCGGCGCGGGCTGTACGAGGCGCTCGGTGGGCGCAGCGACACCCAGCAGGCGCAGATGGCCATGCTCTGGGTGCTCAACCTCTCCGACGGCGGGCACAGCCTGCTGGACGTCGCCCAGCGGTCGGGGCTGCCGTTCGACACCGTCGCCGCCGCGGCCGACGCCCTGCGCGGCGCCGGGCTGATCAAGGCATGACGCCCATGGCCGCCGAGGGAGGGACCCCACCCACATCACTGACGCCTCCGCCGGCGGCGGAGGCGGAGGCCGGGGCCGGCGACGCCCGGCCGACGGCCCGGCGGGCCGTCGCGGGGCGGCTGTCCTGGGGGCTGGCCGACCAGGCGGCCTCCAGCATCTCCAACTTCGCGGTGGGCATCTATGTGGCGCGTTCGCTGGGGCTGACCGCGTTCGGCGTGTTCAGCCTGGCCTGGGTGACCTACGGCGTGGTGCTGAACGTCTCCCGCGGCCTCGCCACCGATCCGCTGGTGGTGCGCTTCAGCGGTGTGCCGGCCGCGTCCTGGCGTACGGCAGTGGCCCGGGCGTCCGGGACCGCGCTCGGCGTGGGCACGGTCCTGGGCGCGGTGTCCCTGGTGTTCGGTCTCGCCCTCGGCGGCCCGGTGGGAACCGCGTTCGCCTGCCTCGGTGCCGTGCTGCCGGGGCTGCTGCTGCAGGACGCCTGGCGGTTCGCGTTCTTCGCCGCCGGCGCCGGGCGGAAGGCGTTCGTCAACGACATGGTGTGGGCGGTCGCGCTCGTCCCCGCCATGGTGGTGGCGGCCCGTACGGGCGGCGTGGGCTCCTTCGTCCTCGCCTGGGGCGTGTCCGCGGCGGTGGCCGCCGTGTACGGCGGCTTCCAGGCAGGCCTTTGGCCCCGGCCGACCGGAGCCCGCGCGTGGCTGCGCGAACACCACGACCTCGGCTCCCGATACCTGGTCGAGAACGTCACCAACAGCGGTGCGAGCCAGCTGCGGGCGTACGGGCTCGGCGCGATCGTCGGGGTCGGCGCGGTGGGGGTGGTCCGGGGCGCCGAGCTGCTCCTCGGCCCGTTCCTCGCCGTGCTGATGGGGCTGTCCCTGGTCACCGTCGCGGAGGCGGCGCGGGTGCTGCGGCGGGCCCCGCACCGGCTCGCCTCGTTCTGCCTCCTGCTCGGCGGCGGGCAGGCCGTCGCCGCGACGCTCTGGGGCGGGGCACTGCTGCTCGTCCCGGACCGGCTCGGCGAGCTCGTGCTCGGCGGCGTCTGGCACTCCGCCTCCCAGCTCGTCGTGCCGGTCACCCTCGGCGTCGCGGGCGCCGGACTCGGCACCGGCGCGGCGGCCGGGCTGCGCGCGCTCGGCGCGGCCGGGCGCAGTCTGCGCAGCCAGCTGATCGCCTCCGCCTGTTACGTCGCCGGCGGCCTCGGCGGCGCCGCCGCGGCCGGCACGGTCGGCTCGGCCTGGGGCGTCGCCGCCGCGACGCTCGGCAGCTCGGCCGTGTGGTGGCTGCAGCTGCACGCCGCCCTGCGCGAGCACCACCGGAATCCCATCCCCGAAGTGAGGACCTCATGACCGCCCGACCCAGGCTGAGCATCGGCCTGCCCGTGTACAACGGCGAGGAGTATCTCGCCGAATCGCTCGAAGCGCTGCTCGGCCAGACGTACGAGGACTTCGAGCTGGTCATCTCCGACAACGCCTCGACCGACGGGACCCAGGAGGTCTGCCGGACGTACGCGGCGCGGGACTCGCGCATCCGGTACATCCGGCTGCCCCGGAACATCGGCGCCGCGCCGAACCACAACTACGTGTTCACCCAGTGCCACGGCGAACTGTTCAAGTGGGCCTCGCACGACGACCTCTACGCCCGGGACCTGCTGCGGCGCTGCGTGGAGGCGCTGGACGAGCGCCCCGAGGTGATCCTCGCCCACGCCGACCAGGCGGTCATCGACGGCGACGGACAGGTGAAGGTCCCGTACGAGTACGGGCTCGCCACCGCGTCCCCGCGCCCCCCGGAGCGCTTCCGCAGCATGCTGTTCGAGCCCGGCGGCGACGACTTCTACGGGGTGATGCGGGCCGACGTGCTGCGCCGGGTGAAGCCGCACGACAGCTACCACCACGCGGACCGTACGTTCGTCGCCGAGATCGGCCTGAACGGGCCCTTCCACCAGGTGCCGGAGCTGCTGTACTTCCGCCGCGACCACCCCACCCGCGCCGAGCGGGCGAACCCGTCCAAGCGGTCCCGGTGCGTCAACCTGGATCCGCGCAGGGCGGGCCCGCTGCACCCGACGCCCCGGCTGCTCGCCGAGTACGTCTGGGGGTTCGTCGCGGCGATCCGGCGGGCGCCGTTGTCCCCGGCCGACCGGCGCGCGTGCTTCCGCCATCTGGCGGAGTGGGCGGCCAGCCGGGCCCGGCCGGGCGCCGGCGAGCGGGTCGAGGACCGCACCCCGGTCGACCCGGCGCTGCTCACCGTCTCCCTCGACGCGATCGTCGCCGGGCGCGAGGGGAGGCGGGCGTGACTCCGGTCCGGGTCGGGGTGTTCGGTCTGCTCGGTTCCGGCAACCTCGGCAACGACGGCTCGCTGGAGGCCGTCCTCGGGTACCTCCGCGCCGAGCACCCGGAGGCGGCCGTGGACGCGCTGTGCGGCGGCCCCGAGACCGTCGCGGCCCGGTACGGCATCCCCGCGACCCGGCTGCACTGGTACCGCGGTGAGTACCGGACCGCGTCCCGCGCGGGCGCGATCGCCGGCAAGGGGCTCGGCAAACTCGTCGACGCCTTCCGCACCGCCGCCTGGGTGCGCCGGCACGACGTGGTGATCGTGCCGGGCATGGGCGTCCTGGAGGCCACGCTGCCGCTGCGGCCGTGGGGATTCCCGTACGCGCTGTTCCTGCTCTGCGCCTCGGGCCGGCTGCTGCGCACCCCGGTGGCGCTCGTCGGTGTCGGCGCCGCCCCGATCCGGGAGCGGCCGACGCGGGCCCTGGTGCGCTGGTCGGCACGGCTCGCCGCGTACCGGTCGTACCGGGACTCCCTGTCGCGCGACGCGATGCGGGCGATGGGTGTGGACACCGCGCGCGACGAGGTCTACCCGGACCTCGCGTTCGCCCTGCCCGCGCCCCCTCCTGGCGGGCCCCCGGGCCCGCCGGGCACGGTCTGTGTGGGCGTCATGGACTTCCACGGGGGCAACGACGACCGCGCCCGCGCCGAGGAGATCCACCGGAGCTATCTCGACGGGACGACGCGTTTCGTCCGCGCGCTGGCCGAGGACGGCAGACCGGTCCGGCTCCTCACCGGTGACGCCTGCGACGCGTCGGTGGTCGCCGCGATCCTCGACGCGGTGGACTCGCCGCTGGTCACCGCGGCCGAGGCGGCCTCGCTGGCGGACCTGATGAAGGAGATGGCGGCGGCCGACAGCGTGGTCGCGACCCGGTACCACAATCTGGTCTGCGCGCTGAAGGCCGGAACGCCGACGCTCGCCCTCGGCTACGCGGCCAAGAGCGACGCGCTCATGGAGCGGATGGGCCTCGGCGCGTACTGCCACCCGGCGCGCGAGGTCGACGCCGACCGGCTCCTCGCCCAGTTCCGGGCACTCGAAGAGCGGTCGGCCGAGCTGCGGCGGACCCTCACCGAGCGGAACCTCGCCGCCGCCCTGAGCCTCCGGCACCAGTTCGACGCCCTGACCGCGGCCCTGTTCCCGGCCACCACCCCCACCCGTGCCCCCGCGTATCGAGAGGCTCCATGAAAGCGACCGCAGTACCGGAGATCGCCGGCGCGTACCTGTTCGAGCCGACCCCCTTCGCCGACGAACGCGGCTTCTTCAGCCGCACCTTCGACGCCGACGTCGTCCGCTCGGTCGGCCTCGACCCGGGCGCCTTCGTCCAGGACAGTCTGTCCCGCTCGGTCCGTGGCGTGCTGCGCGGCATGCACCTGCGCTCCGGCGACGGCGAGGCCAAGCTGGTGCGCTGCTCGTACGGGAGGATCTTCGACGTCGTCGTGGACCTGCGTCCGGACTCGCCGACCTACCGCAACCGGGCCTTCTTCGAACTGTCCGACGAGACACAGGCCACCCTGTACATCCCGGCGGGATGCGCGCACGGCTTCCAGGCGCTGACCGGGACCGCCGACACCTCGTACCGGATCGACCGCCCGCACGATCCGGCCGAGGACGTGACGATCGCCTTCGACGACCCGGAGCTCGCCATTCCGTGGCCGCTCCCGGCCACGTCGATGTCCCGGCGGGACCGGGAGGCGCCGAGCCTCGCCGAGGTCCTGAAGCAGAGAGAGAGCTGAGAGACCCGTGACCACCGAAGAGTTCGAGCTCCCCCGGTCGCGGCGGGCCAACGAGCGGCTGCACGCCCTGATCCCCGGCGGCGCGCACACCTACGCCAAGGGCGACGACCAGTATCCCGAGGGCCTGGCCCCGGTCATCAGCCACGGCCTGGGTGCCCATGTGTGGGACGTCGACGGCAACCGCTACATCGAGTACGGCTCCGGCCTGCGGTCGGTCAGCCTCGGGCACGCCCACCCGCGCGTGGTCGAGGCGGTGCGGCGGGAGATCGGCCGGGGCAGCAACTTCGTCCGGCCGTCCCTCGTGGAGGTCGAGGCGGCGGAACGCTTCCTCGCCACCGTGCCGACCGCCGACATGGTGAAGTTCGCGAAGAACGGCTCCGACGCCACCACCGCCGCCGTGCGCCTCGCCCGCGCGGTCACCGGGCGCCCCCGGGTGGCCCTCTGCGGGGACCATCCCTTCTTCTCCGTCGACGACTGGTTCATCGGTACGACGCCGATGTCGGCGGGCATCCCGGCCACCGACCTCACGGTGACGTTCCCCTACGGGGACCTGCCCGCCGCCGAGGAACTGCTCTCCCGCCACGAGGGCGAGATCGCCTGCCTCATCCTCGAACCGGCCACCCACTCCGAACCGCCGCCCGGGTACCTCGCCGGTCTGCGCGCACTGGCCGACCGGCACGGCTGCGTGCTCGTCTTCGACGAGATGATCACCGGCTTCCGCTGGTCGGAGGCAGGCGCCCAGGGCCTCTACGGCGTGGTCCCCGACCTCTCGACCTTCGGCAAGGCGCTCGGCAACGGCTTCGCCGTCTCCGCGCTGGCCGGGCGCCGCGAACTGATGGAGTGGGGCGGCCTGCGGCACTCCGGCGACCGGGTGTTCCTGCTGTCCACCACGCACGGCGCGGAGACCCACTCGCTGGCCGCCGCGATGGCGGTGCAGACCACGTACGTCGAGGAGGGCGTCACCGCGCGGCTCCACGCCCTCGGCGAGCGGCTCGCCGCCGGTGTGCGCGGGGCCGCGGCGGCGATGGGCGTCGGTGACCACCTCGTCGTACGGGGACGGGCCAGCAATCTGGTCTTCGCCACCCTCGACGGGGACGGGCAGCCGTCGCAGGAGTACCGCACGCTGTTCCTGCGCCGGCTCCTCGCGGGCGGGGTGCTCGCCCCGTCGTTCGTGGTCAGCGGTGCGCTCGACGAGGACGACATCGACCGGACCGTCGACGTGGTGGCCGAGGCGTGCGCGGTGTACCGGAAGGCGCTGGACGCCGGGGATCCGGGCGCCTGGTTCGCGGGGCGGCCGGTGAAGCCGGTGTTCCGGCGCAGGGTGTGAGCTGAGGCGGTGCCGCTGTCGTGAGGTGCGGAAGCGTCAGCGGCGCACCCGTCGGCCGGTGTCGGCCGTCCCGTCGTCCGTGGGGACGGCCCACCGGTCGGCCGCCCGGTCGACCAGCCACGCGGTCGCCGTCACCACCGCGAGCGCCGTGCACCAGCCGCCGAGGGTGTCGGTCGGGTAGTGCGCGCCCAGGGCGACCTGCGCCCCGCCCATGGCGGCGCCCGCGATCAGCCCCGCGGCGAGCACGAGCGAGGTGCCGGCCGTCCTGCCGAGGCGGAGGCGGCCGGCCACGAGCAGCGCCACCACCAGGGCGAACGCGGTGAGGAAGGCGGTGTGCCCGCTCGGGAAGGACAGGTTCTCCTCGCCGTGGATGGTGCGTCCCACCAGGGGCTTGAGGAGCGTCGTCGTCGCCACCGTGAGGCCGACGCCGGCGACGAGGAGCACCGCCGCGCGAGGACGCCGCAGCAGCAGGCAGCCCGTCACGGTGATCCCGATCAGCGTCGCCGCTCCCACGGGCTCCCCCAGGAAGTCCACGGCCAGGGCGACGTCCCGCCACCGCGGCGCCACGCCGTCCACCGCCGCCCCGATGCGCGCGTCCACCCTGCCGGGCGCGCCGCCGTCGGCGTACAGCACTCCCAGCGCGAGGACCGTCAGCGCGGCGAGGACCGCGAGCGGCCCCAGCCACGCGCGCAGCGGCGGGTGCAGCACCGGGGGCGCCGGTCGGCCGGTCACCCACCCACCGCGTCCGGCCGGTGCGCGGTCGACGGCGGACCCGCTGTGTCCCTCGAATCCGACGTGTGCAGCAATCGTCAACTCCCCCGGTTCTCCGCGGACGTTCCCCCGAAGGTCCTCCACGGCACCTTAACCAACTGCGGGGGTGCGCACGGCGGATGACCCGAGGGAGTGCGCCGCGCGGGGACGCATGCGCCGGGTAGGTTGAGCGGGTGACCACTTCGCCCTTGATCCTGTTGCTGTCGGGAAGCCTCCGCTCCGGTTCCACCAACGAGGCCGTGCTGCGCACCGCGCAGGACCTGGCGTCGTCCGTGGACGTGCGCGCCGTCCGGTACGACGGTCTGGCGCGGCTTCCGCACTTCAACCCCGACGAGGACACCGACCCGTTGCCCGCCGCCGTGACCGGGCTGCGCGCGGCGATCGACGCGGCGGCGGGGATCCTGATCTGCGCCCCGGAGTACGCGGGCACCCTGCCGGGTTCGTTCAAGAACCTGCTCGACTGGACGGTCGGCGGAACCGAGATCTGCGACAAGCCGACCGCCTGGATCAACGCCGCCGCTCCCGGCCGGGGCCAGGGCGCGGACGCGACCCTGCGGACCGTGCTGGGCTACACCGGCGCCGCCATCGTGGAGCAGGCCTGTGTGAAGGTGCCCGTGGACCGTGGGACGGTCGACGGGCAGGGTCTGATCACCGACCCGGACGTACGGGGCGAGATCGCCCGCGTACTGGGCCTGCTGGCCGGGTCCGCCGCGCCGGTCGCCGTGGCGGACCCGGCCTGACCGCACGGTCCTGACCGTACGGCCGGGAGAACCGCTCCCCGCTAGCCGAGGATGCGCCGCTTCTGGGCCTCGAACTCCTCGGCGGTCAGCACGCCCTGTTCCTTCAGGTCCCCCAGCTGCTTCAGCTGGTCGATCTTGGCGCTCATGTCGTCGGCGGCGGGCGCCGGGGCCGCCGGCGGCGGCTGCGGGGGCTGCTGCTGGTACTGCTGTTCCTCCTGCTGCGCCCAGCGTCCCGCCTGCCGGCGCGACACACGGTTGGACACCGCGGTGGCCGTACCCGCCACGACGGCGGTACGGGCGACGCCACGAAGAAGTCCGGGCATGATCAGTCAACTCCCAGGAACATAGGTACGGATCCGGCCACGACCGCACGGCTCACGCCGCGCCCTCCGCCGCTTCCAGCGAGGCCAGCAGCGCCTGGACGGGAATCCGCCCGCCTGCCACCAGCTGCCCGCCGCCGCGCCGCATGGCCCGTGCGAACGGGGCCGCCCACACGTTCTCGTACACGATGATCCCGGCGGAGTTCCCGGGCTCCAGCGCACCACCGGCGTCATCGATGTCGCTCTGGTCCAGCAGTCCCGACGAGGCCCCCTCGAACACCGAGAGGTCCATCTCGCCCCCCATGTCCCTGAGTTCCACGACGGACACCGAACCGTCCTCGCCCTTCTGGACGAACAGCAGGTCGAGGACCCGGATGATGCCTCGGTCGACCAGATCGACGAGCAGGGGAAATCCCTCGCCCGTCATCCGGCTGCCGGGAAACTCGACAATCAGGTAGTCGACGGGCCCCATGTCCTCGAGCTCCGAGAGATCCTCGCTCATCGCCACTCCTTCACCTTCGGGCTCGCGCCCCAGCGCGCGGGAGGAACCGGACCGCCGCCCTCATCGGTGAGGGACGGCGGGGCGGCACCCCTGCCATTCCAACACCACCCGCCATGCCCCGCACCTGATGTCCCTCCCGCCCTGAGCCGGTCCCGGGCGCGTCGCGCCCGGCCCCGTGCGCCGAGAGGCGTATCGGCGGATCCTGGGAGGGGAGCGCCACAGGCCGGCCCGAGACCGGCCCGGCTCCGACGGATGGTGACGGTGAGCGCCGTGGTCGAGACCGACGAGGACACGCCGGGGCTTCCCCTCGGTGATCCCTTCCTGCGGACGCGGATCGTGCCGCCGACGCTGCCCGCCACGTTCCTGCGCAGGCCCCGGCTCGTCGAGCGCCTCGGTCCGGCCCCCGGCACGCCGCTGACCCTGGTGAACGGTCCCGCCGGGGCCGGCAAGACGCTGCTGGCCGCGGACTGGGCGGCCGGCCTGGGCCGTCCGGTCGCCTGGCTCACCGCGGAGGCCGGGGACGAGCGGCCCGCGGTGTTCTGGACGTACGTCCTCCAGGCGCTGCGCGGCAGCGGGACGCCCCTGCGGCCCGCGCTGGCGGTCCGGCCGGACGCGCCCGGGGTGGACCCCCGGCTGCTCGAAGCGCTCGCGGCCGAGCTGTGCGAGCTGGCCGAGCCCGCGGTGCTGGTGATCGACGAGTTCGACCGGGTGACCTCCCCGGAAGTCGCGGAGCAGCTCGCGCTCGTCCTGCGGCACGCGGGTCCGGGCCTGCGCCTGGTCATCGGCACCCGCACGGAGCCCCTGATGCCCCTGCACGGCTACCGGCTGGCCGGACGGCTGACGGAGATCCGCGCCGCGGAGCTGGCCTTCACCCGGGAGGAGGCCGGCGCCCTGCTCGACCTGCACGGCCTGAGTCTGTCGGCCGACGCGGTGGGCGCCCTGGTGGACCGGACGCGGGGATGGGCCGCCGGCCTGCGGCTCTGCGCCCTGGCGGCGCGCGAGAGCCCCGACCCGGAGGCGTATCTGAAGGACTTCGAGGCGGACCGGAGCACGGTCGCGGACTTCCTGCTCGCGGAAGTGCTCAAGGGCCGGTCGGAAGAGGCCCAGGACCTGCTGCTGCGGGTCAGCGTCCTGACCCGGTTCGACCCCGGCCTGGCGAACGCCCTCACCGGCCGGATCGACGCCGAGCCGCTGCTCTGCGCGCTGGTCCGGGAGAACGCGTTCGTCGAGGCCCTCGGACACTCCTCGTACCGCCTCCACCCGCTGTTCAGGGAGATACTCCGGGCCCACCTGCGGGAACGTCTCCCCGCGCTGGAGCCGGAACTCCACCGCCGGGCCGCACGGTGGCTGCGCCGTTCCGGGTCGCTGTACGAGACGCTCGCCCACAGCACCGCAGCGGGCGAATGGGGCTTCGCCGCCGACGCCCTCGTCGAGGATCTGGCCATGGGGCAGCTCTTCACCGGTCTGCGCTCCGACGACCTGGTCCGGCTGTGCTCCGCGATGCCGCCGGAGGCCACGGGCACCGCGCCGGAACTCGTACGGGCGGCCCTGGACCTGTCCCGGTACGACCTCCCCCGTGGCCTCGCGCACCTGCGCCGGGCCGGGGAACAGCTCGCGGACTCCCCCGCCTCGGAGGCGCCCGAGGCGCAGCTCGGCCGCGCGCTCCTCGAAGCGCTGGCCGCACGCCTGACGGGCTGTCCCGTACGGGCCGAGAGGGCGGCGGAGGCGGCCGAACGGCTACGGCAGGAGGTGCCCGCCCGGCTGCTGGAGGGGCATCCCGAGCACGGCGCGCTCCTGGGGACGCATCTGGGCTCGGCGCTGCTGTGGGCCGGGCGCTTCGAGGACGCGCGCGCCACGCTGACCTCGGTGGCCGAGAGCTCCCGTTCGGACTCCGTCGCGCTCCCCCTGGAGGAGTCGAGAGAGCACCTGGCGCTGATCGACCACCTGAACGGCTGGCCCGGCAGGGCCGAACGGAGGGTGCTGGCCGGGGCGGCCGGGACGGAGGCGGAGCCCCCTCCGGAGCCCGGCCCCGGACGCGCGGATGCGAGTGCGGGTCCGGCTCCGGTACCAGGTCTCGGCTTGGGGCCGGGTCTCGCGCTGGGGCGGATCGTCCTCGCCGCCGTGGCCGTGGACCGCGACGAGCTGGACCGGGCCCGCGCGCTCCTCGACGAGACCGCGCAGCTCGACGCGGCGACGCACGATCCGGTGACCTCGGCGGGACGGGCCCTCGCCCTGGGCCGGCTGCTGCTGGTCGAGGGCCATCCGCGCGCCGCCGCCGCGGCGGCGCACCCCGCCGTCGCGGCGGCCGTCGACTCGCCCTGGGCGTCGGGCCACGAGGCGCTGGTCGTCTCCGCGGCCCACCTGGCCGAAGGGCGGCCGGAGCAGGCCGCCGAGCTGCTCGGCGACGTGACTCCGGATCATCCGGCCGTCGCCGTGGAGGCGGCCCGGATCCTGCTCGACGCGGGCCGGGCCGAGGCGGCGGCCGAGCTCGTGGACGGCATCCGCGCCGGCGGCCGGGCCGGGCCCGCGGTCACCGTGCGGGCGGCGCTGGTCAGGGCGCACGTGGCGGAGGAGGCGGGGGACGGCGACACCGCGCGCAAGCTCGTCGCGCAGGCACTCCTCGACGCCCGGCGCGAACGGCTGCGCCGGCCGTTCCTGGACGCCCGGCCGTGGATACGGCACCTCCTGGCCGTGCCGCCCCTGCGGGAGCTGGCCGCCGGGTGGCTCACCCCGGGTCCGGCGGCGGCCGCGGCCCCGGGGGCGGCTGCGGCGGATCCCGCGCCGCCGCTCGCCGTGGTGGGACTCAGCGAACGCGAGCGCGACGTCCTGCGGCGGCTGGCCCTGATGATGTCGACGGAGGAGATCGCCGCCGACCTGTACCTCTCGGTGAACACGGTGAAGACCCACCTCAAGGGGGCCTACCGGAAGCTCGCGGTGAACCGGCGCAACGACGCGGTGCGCCGCGCGCGCGAGCTCGGGCTGCTGTGAGCCGCCGGGGGGTGCCGCCGCGCCGTGGGGCGCCGCCCCGCCGTGGAAGGGCCCGCGCCCGCCCCGTACTTCTTCCGCCTCCCCCGCGACGGGTGAGGCGGAGCGCCGGTCTCTCCGCTCCAATGGGACGGGCGGCGGGCCGCTCCGGGCCGCCGCCCGTCCGGGCACCGACCGTGGCCCGGCCCGAGAGGGCGAGGTGGACAGCGTGAGACGCTGGAGCGCTCTGATCGTCCTGGGGACGGCTCAGTTCCTGATGGTGCTCGACTCCTCCGTCATGAACGTCTCCATCAGCCAGCTGGTGGAGGACTTCGACACCGAGGTCACCGCCATCCAGGCCGTCATCACGCTGTACGCGCTGGTCATGGCCGCGTTCATGCTGATCGGCGGCCGGCTCGGGGACATCCTGGGCCGCCGCCGCGTGTTTCTCCTCGGACTGGTCGTCTACGCCACGGGCTCGGCCCTGACCGCCGTGGCACCGACCCTGTGGGTGCTCACCCTCGGCTGGTCCGTCATCGAGGGACTCGGCGCCGCCCTGGTACTGCCCGCCATGGCCGCCCTGGTCGCGGAGTCGTACCGGGGGCGGGACCGGGCCGTCGCCTACGGGGTCATCGGCGGTCTCGCTGGCGCGGGAATCGCCATCGGTCCGCTGCTCGGCGGCTGGGTGACGACGTACCTGACCTGGCGGCTGGTCTTCGCCGGTGAGGTCGTGGTCGTCGTGGCCGTCCTCTGCGCCCACCGGGCGATCCCCCGGACCGAGGACACCGGCCGTCGGCCCCACCTGGACGGTGTCGGCGCCGCGCTCTCGGCGGCGGGGCTGGGGCTCGGCGTGCTCGGCATCCTGCAGAGCAGCACATGGGGATGGGTGGAACCCCGTAACCCGCCCTTCACGATCCTCGGGTTCGCGCCGACGCTGTTCGTCGTCGCCGCCGGGATCGCCCTCCTGGTCCTCTTCAGGAGCTGGGAGCACCGGCGCGAGAGCCGGGGGGACGACCCCCTGGTGCATCTGTCCCTGCTGGGCAGGCCGCCGCTGCGGGCCGGGCTGCTGACCCTGGTGAGCCAGAACCTCATCCTGCTCGGGCTGTTCTTCACGATCCCCCTCTATCTCCAGGTGGTGCAGGGGTTCGACGCCTTCGAGACGGGGCTACGGCTGCTCCCGGTGTCCGTCGCGATGGTCGTGGTGTCGCTGTCCGGAACCGCGCTGGGGCGGTGGGTCGGGCCGCGCCGGGTGGTCCAGCTGGCCCTGGTGACCCTGCTGGGTGCCGTCGTGTGGCTGCTGGCCACCATCGACCCGGTCATCGACGACGCGCAGTTCGCCGGGGCGATGGCGGTGCTGGGCGTGGGGATGGGGCTGCTCGCCTCACAGCTGGGCAACGTCGTGCAGTCCAGCGCCGGCGAGGGCGAGCGCAGCGAGGTCGGCGGCTTCCAGTTCACGGCCCAGAACCTGGGTTCCGCGCTGGGCACCGCGCTCATCGGCTCGATCCTGATCGGCTCCCTGGCCAATGCCTTCACCACCCAGGTGGCGAACGACCCGCGTCTGTCCGACGAGGCCCGCCACCAGACCGGTGTGGCGCTGGAGGCGGGCATCAGTTTCGTCTCCACCGATCAGGTGCGTACGGGGGCGGAGAACGCCGGATTGCCGGCCGCGGAGGTCGAGGCCGTCACGGACTCCTACGCCTCGGCGCAGCTCGACGGCCTCAAGGCCGCGATCCTCGCCACGGGCGGCATCGCCCTCGCGAGTCTCGCGGTGACCCGGCACCTGCCGGCGGGCCGGTCGGGGCGTTCCGGCGGGCCGGACGCCGGGTCCACGGCCGGGGACGGGCCGAGCTCCTGAGCCCGACGGCCGACTCACCTGTACGAGGTGAGGCGGGAGAACCGCCCCCGGCGCACGCTCGTAGCGAGAGAGCCGCCCGTCCATCTCCCCAGGCCACCGCGGGAGAGCAGCTGATGCACTACGAGATCCGCGTCGAGGGACACATGTCGGACACGCTGACCAACGCGTTCCCGGAGTTCAGCCATGTGGTGATGGCCGGCCAGACCGTGCTGTTCGGCCCCGTCGTCGACGAGGCGCATCTGTACGGGCTGCTGGCCCGCCTCCAGTCGCTGGGCCTGCACCTGGTCGAGATGCGCCGGCTGCCGGGGCACTGACCGCCCGGCCGGACACCCCGGACCGAGCACCGTGATCCCGACCGAACGAGGAGGAGACATGACCACGTCGCCTGGCCCGGCGCCCGCCGCCGGACCGGAACCCCTGGCCGAGGGCGCGCCTCCCGCGCCGGACCCCGCGGACCAGCTGGCGCGCCTCGGCAGCTCGTGGACCTGGATCATGGGCGCGGCCGTCGCGACCCTGGTGCCGGGCGTCCTGGCGCTGGTCTGGCCCGATGTGACGCTGCACGTCCTGGCCGTACTCATCGGGCTGTACCTGCTGGTGATGGGGGTGTTCCGGTTCGTGGCCGTGTTCGCGCGCGAGGAGTCCGGCGAACGCCTGCCGGGGCTGCTCCTGGCCGTGCTGTTCGTCCTCGGCGGGGTGCTGTGCCTGCGGAACCCGCTGCAGACGATCGCCGCGCTCTCCCTGATCGTCGGCGCCGTCTGGCTCGTCTCGGGCATCTTCACCCTCTACACCGCCATCGCCACCAGGAACATGCCGCACCGTGCCGTCGTCATGGCCGTCGGCATTCTGGGCATCGTCGCGGGAATCGTCGTCCTCGCCCTGCCCTCCGAGTCGGCGCAGGCCCTGACCCGGCTGCTCGGCCTGTGGCTCGTCCTGCTCGGCGCGGCCGAAGCCGCGGTCGCCCTGGCCTGGCGGTCCACGCTCCGCAGGGCGGGCATCAAGGGCGGCCGGGACGAGCCCGGCACGTCGACCCCGTGACCCTCCGGTGAGGGCCGCCGCTCACCCGTCCCGGGTGAGGCACCCGGCTCCTCGCCACGGGCACGCTGAATGAGGGGAACCGACCGACGGTCGGCTGCCGGAACGGAGGAGACATGTACCTGGCGTACGACTTTCCGCTGCTGAGCACCTTCTGGGCGCTGCTCTGGTTCTTCCTGTGGATCCTGTGGTTCGTGCTCCTCTTCCGGATCATCGTCGACATCTTCCGCGACGACGACATGAACGGCTGGGCGAAGGCCGGCTGGTTGGCCTTCGCGATCCTGCTGCCCTTCCTCGGCGTCCTCGTCTACGTGATCGCCCGCGGCAAGGGCATGGGGCGCCGTGAGATCGCGCAGGCCCGAGCCCAGCAGAAGGACTTCGACGCGTACATCCGCGAGACCGCGTCCGCGCCCACCCGTCCCAGCAGTGTCGACGAGCTGGCCAGGCTGTCCGATCTCCGCTCGCGGGGCGACATCACCGACGAGGAGTTCCGACAGGCGAAGGCGCTGGTCCTGACCGATGCCGGGCCCGCCGCGGCATCCCCGCCCGCGGGGACCGTCCCCGAGCGCTGACTCCGTATCCGGCACACGAATCGAGGAACCGAGATGACCGCCACGCACACGCCGCACGCGGTACACACGACGAGACAGGCCTGGGCGGGCGGGGTGACGATCTTCGCCGCCGTCATGCTCGGCATCACCGGTGTCGTCGGGATCTTCCGGGGCATCATGGCCATCGCCGAGGACGAGGTCTTCGTCAACACCCCCAACTACGTCTTCAAGTTCGACCTGACGAGCTGGGGCTGGATCCATCTCGCCCTGGGTGTCATCGCCGTGATCGTGAGCCTGGGGCTGCTCCGGCCGACGATGTGGGCGCGCGTCGCCGGCGTGGGGATCGCCGCGCTCGTCATCCTCGCCAACTTCATGTCCCTGCCGTACTACCCCGTCTGGTCGGTCCTCATGGTCGCGATGTCGGGGTTCGTCATCTGGGCGTTGTGCGTGGGCGGAGGGGACGGGGCCACGACGGAGTAGCCGCCGTCCTGAGGGCGGCCCGGGGCGACGGTTCCCCGGGCCGCCTCTCGCGCACGGGTCAGGACAGTCATCGGCCGTGGACGGCCGCCCGCCCCTCTTCCGTCGGTGCGGCCGGGCCCGGGGAAGCCGCCCCGTAGTCGTCCGAGTCGCCCCGGACCGTACCCGAGGTCACGTGGCCGGCGAGCCCGAGGAGCAGGAAGAGCCAGACCAGGACCTGTGCGGGAGTGCCCAGGAGGAGCGGCCGGGTGGCGGACGCCGGCTGTGCGGCGGCGGGGTGGGGGGTGTCGCCCAGGATGCCCTTCGGGTACACGGGCGTCAGCATCATCGCGTAGGCGGACAGCCGCATCCGGTACCGGACGACGGCCGCCGTGGCGCCGAAGACCGGCTCGGGCAGGCGTCCCAGGACGAGGCAGATCAGCCAGAACACCCAGCCGATCGCGAACCAGCCGGTCTGCGCGAGGCTGGCGACGATCGACGCCGGGATCATCAGGATCAGCCGGAAGAACACCGCCCAGCGGTTGAGCGGGGTGCTGCGCAGTTCGATCCGGACCGGGTGGCCGGCGGCGTCGAAGGAGAACGGCGGGTAGCGGTCGACGAGGAGGGTCGCGCTCGCCAGGACCCGGGTCTGGTAGGCGAGGACCGAGCCGAGGAAGGACGCGATCGGGTCGGGCAGCCGCCCCAGGACGAGTGCGCTGAACCAGCCCGCGATCGTGACGAAGAACGCGGCGAAGGACAGGACGACGACGACGAGGAACTGCGGCAGGAGCAGCAGCCAGCGCAGCAGCACCGTCCAGCGGCGCTGGCTGCCCGGTGGGGGCACGTCGAGGACCGGGCGCCATTCGCCGCCGTCGGGATCGTCCGAGGTACGGGGTTCCCAGCCTGTCGCCATGTCGGCTCCGTCTCCTCCTGGATTCCGCGGTCACCTCGATGGTGGCGCGGCCCGCCCGGCCCCGCACCAGGACATCGGCCACTGGAAGGAGGGCGCCCCCGCCCGAACCGCGAGAGTGCCAGCGGTTCGGGGGCGGGGGCCGGTCCGCTATTCGTCCATCTCGTACGTGCCCGCCAGCGCCTCGACGTCCTTCCAGACCCGCTCCGAGCGCGCCGCGTCGACGACCGGCCGCCGGACCGCTCCGAGCGCCCAGGCCTGCTGCGCCCCGGTGGCCGAGTCCTTGCCGTGGAGCTCGACGGCGTGCGCGGAGAAGTCCCGTACGAGGACGGCGAACAGCTCGTCGAGGACGTCCTCGTCGAGTCCCGTCAGGCGGGCCTGCTCCAGGACCAGCTGGCCGTGGACGACGAGCGCGAACAGCTGGCCGACGGCGAGCAGCAGATCGAGGTCGCGGCTCTGCTCCTCGTCGGGGGCGGCGGTGGTGACGAACGCGCAGAGGGCGTCGGCCTGCTCGCGGAAGCGGCCGACGTTGGGCAGGTGGGCGTACGCCTCGTACGCGGGCCGCCAGTCGTGGAAGCGTACGGACCCCAGGCCCCGGGCCGGTCCCTGGTTGAAGAGGAAGGTGTCGTCCGCGTCGTCCAGACGGGTCGGGACGGGCTCGTACGCGGCCGGGTCGAGCAGGTGGTTCCGCATGAACTTGAGGATCAGCGCCAGGTTGACGTGGACGGTGCCCTCCAGCTTCGGCAGGCCCCGGATCTCCACCGCCGCCTGGGCGAAGTAGTTGTCCTTCTCGAAGCCCTTCGCGGCGATGACGTCCCACATCAGGTCGATGACCTTCTCGCCCTCGGTGGTCACCTTCATCTTCGTCATCGGGTTGAAGAGGAGGTAGCGGCGGTCGTCGGGTCCGGCCGAACGGAAGTAGTCGACGGCGCGGTCGCTGAACAGCTTCATGCCGACGAGCCGGACGTACGCGTCGGTCAGCTCGCGCCGCACGTGCGGGAAGGCGGTGACGGGCCGGCCGTACAGGACGCGGTTGTGGGCGTGGGTGACGGCCTCGTACATCGCGTGCTCGCAGATGCCGATCGAGGCGGTGCACAGGTTGAACTTGCCGACGTTGACGGTGTTGAGCGCGGCGTCGAAGGCGGCACGGCCGGTGTGCAGGACGTCCTCGGCGGCCACCGGGTAGTCCTCCAGGCGGAACTCGCTCACGAACTTCGACGAGTCGACGACGTTCTTGACGAGGTGGTACGCCGGATGGCGGCTGTCGGCGGCGAAGAAGACGTACCCGTCGGGGCCCTCGACGTCGGTGCGGCGGCCGAAGACGGAGACGAGTCCGGCCGCGTTGCCGTTGCCGATGTAGTACTTCGATCCGGTGGCCCGGAAGCCGCCGTCGGCGTCGGGCTCCAGGAGCATGTCGGTGGAGTAGATGTCGGCGCCGTGCGACTTCTCGGAGAGACCGAAGGCGAACACCTCGCCCTGGGCGAGGAGTTCGGCGGCGCGGGCGCGGGCGGCGGCGTTGTCGCTCTGCCATACCGGGCCGAGGCCGAGGACGGTGACCTGCCAGGCGTACCAGTAGTCGAGGCCGTAGAAGCCGAGGATCTCGTTGAGGGCGGCGATGCGCGCGGTGTCCCAGCGCTTCTCGGACTCGCCCTCGGCGGCTTCGGCGGACGGCGTCAGGAAGGTCTCGAAGAGCCCCTCCTCGGCGGAGAAGGCGAGGAAGTCGCCCAGCCAGGCGCGGGTGCGGTAGTCCTCGATCAGCCGGCGCTTGCCGCGCGCCTCGAACCAGTCGACGGTGGCGCGCAGCAGCCGCCGGGTCTCGGGGTCGAAGTGCGCGGGGTCGTAGGTGCGGGGGTTGAACAGCGGCGAGTCGGCCATGTGCTCCGTCTTTCGGTCCGGTGGGCGAGGGGGTCGGTGGGGTTCGTGCGGCGCGTCTCAGTGTCCGGAGCCGAGCCGGTGCAGGGTGGCGAGGACGTCGTCGAGCCAGGCGAGCGTCATCCGCTCGTACGCGATGCCGCCGCGCAGCACGACGTGCTGGAGTTCCCGTCCGGCGTCGGGCGGGCCGTCGGCCGCGCCGGGTGCCCCGGCGCCCGGGAAGTCGCGTTCCTCTCCGGCGAGGTACTGCGCGAGGCGTTCCGCGTGCGCCTGCCGGTGTCGCTCGACCTCGCGGATCAGCGCGGCGGGGTCGTCGAAGGCCGCGCCCCGGATCTTCACCGCGAGGTCGTGCCGGAGGCTCTCGGGTTCGACGGGCCGGTGCAGCCAGGCGGACAGGGCGCTCCGGCCGAGGTCCGCGACGGAGTACTCCTTCTTGTCCGGGCGGCCCTGCTGCGGCACGTCCCGGACGTCGACCCATCCGTCGCTCTCCATCCGCTTGAGCACGCGGTAGATCTGCTGATGACTGGCCGTCCAGAAGTACCCGATGGACCGCTCGAAGCGCCGGGCCAGCTCATAGCCGGACCCGGGCTGCTCCAGCAGGGACACGAGAATCGCGTGTTCGATCGCCACACCCGGAATCCTTCTATGCAACTCGTTGCATAGACAAGGGGGAGCGGCCGGATGAGACACGGCTCACCGCGGGAAGGACCCGGTCGCTAAGGCGCGACCTCCGCGCGCCGTCCTCGCCGGAGCATCGCCAGACGGCTCGCCGTACGGTCCAGGTCGCGCAGGAGGCCGGAGTCCTCGGACAGTCCGGCCAGCGGGTCGGCGCCGATCAGGAAGAGGCGTATGTCGCGGTCGCAGCAGACGTCCACCAGGTTGGCCAAGCGCCGGCGCCCGTCCGCCGTGCACGAGGCGAGCGGGGGGACGCCGTCCAGGACGAGGGTGTCGAACCGTTCGGCGAGGGCGAGGTAGTCGGGCACCGCGGTGGTGGCCTCGCACAGGGCGTCGAAACCGAACCACACCAGACCGGCGCGGGCCGCCTTGGCGGGCAGCTCGCGACGGTGCGCGGGCACGAGGACGGCCTCGCCGGGCTGCGGCGCGTCCGGTCCCGGCTCGGCCGGCAGGGCCTCGTCCCCCTCCGCCGGGACGCCTCCTTCCGCGAGGTGGGGCCCGTCCGTCAGGCAGGCCCCTTCGGCGAACCTCCGTGAGCCGTGGGCCGGCGCGGGCAGGCGCCGGAAGTCCGTCGGCCCGGACACGTCGAGGACGTCCATCCGCTCCTCGATCCGCTGGATGGTGGGCTCGAAGAGATGGTGGTGGAGGGGGTCGGGCATCAGGCCGGCGGGCGGGTAGTTGGAGGTGGTGACGAGGGTGACCTGGCGGTCGAGGAGCGTCCGGAAGAGCCGGGCGACGAGCATCGCGTCGCCCGCGTCGTGGGCGTGGAACTCGTCGAAGACCAGGAGCCGACAGTCGCCGAGCAGTTCGTCCACCGCGCGGTCCACGGCGCTGTTCCCGCCGTCGCGGGCCTGGCTCTCTCGCGCCACGCCGTCGTGCAGGGCGCGGAAGAAGTCGTGGAAGTGCAGCCGCTTCTTGCGATGGAGCGGCAGGCCGTCGTAGAAGGTGTCCACGAGCCAGCTCTTGCCGCGCCCGACCGGGCCCCACACGTAGAGGTTGCGGGGCGAGGGACGGGAGCAGCGGAACAGGCCACCGGCTCCGGCCAGTTCACCGGCCAGCAGGGCGAGCCGCTCGACGGCCCGTTCCTGGGCCGGGGAGAGAGTGAAACCCCGCTGTTCCGCAGCCTGCTGGAGGTGGCGGCGCATGGCCTCGTGCTGCTCGCGTGTCTTCTGATTCACGCGCGGGGACACTAGCACCGGCCATGAACACGCCTGTCACCGAGGTGCGTTCGGCCGCGGTCCCCCCGTCAGTAGCGTTCGGCGGCGTAGGTGAGCATCTTGTCCATCGCGTAGCGGGCGTGGTCGAGCCGGCCGGCCCGTGCCAGCGCCTCCACG
This sequence comes from Streptomyces sp. Root1304, assembly GCF_001426405.1. Classification (GTDB taxonomy): domain Bacteria; phylum Actinomycetota; class Actinomycetes; order Streptomycetales; family Streptomycetaceae; genus Streptomyces. The sequence continues at coordinate 280,995 of NZ_LMEP01000027.1, forward strand.
TAGTCGAGCAGGGCGGCGCACTGGAGGTCGCCGATCAGCCCGTGGCCGGCGATCGGGGGGTGTTCGGGCACGGGCGACCTCGATTCTCCTGCGGCTCCGGCCCTTCGACGCACGGTTCGTCTCCACGGAACCCGCCGGGCGCCGCCCCGGCAAGGCGAAGGGGCCGACCGGGTGATGCGGCGCCCACGGGCGGGACCGGAGCCGTCGGGAGGGCGGCTGGGTGATCGCCGTCAGCGGTCGAGGGGCCGGTGGGCCGTCTCGGGCAGCCGCAGGTACACGGCGGAGGAGACGAGGCAGAGGGCCGCCACGTACCAGGGGAAGAGCCCGGGGAGGTCCAGTTCCTTGAAGAGCGTCCCGACGTACGGGGCCGTGCCGCCGAAGACGGCGACGGTGAGCGAGTACGGGAAGCCGATCCCGGCCGCTCGCACCCGGGCCGGGAACAGTTCGGCGTTCACGGCGGCCGAGATCGAGGTGAAGCCGGTCAGGAGCACCATGCCCGCGCACTGCACGAGCAGGAGGGAGAGGAACGAGCCGTCGAGCGCGCGGAGCAGGGGCACGCCGAGGGCGGCGAAGCCGATCCCGAAGAAGAGCAGGGACGGTTTGCGGCCGAAGCGGTCGGAGAGCAGGCCGCCGACCGGCTGCAGCAGCGCGAAGAACGCCAGGGACAGCGTCCCGGCGAGCAGCGCGTCGGCCTTGTCGAGGCCGGTGTTGAGCACCGCGTACGTCGGCAGGTAGGAGGTCCACGTGTAGTACGCGAGGGTGCCGCCGGCGGTGATGCCGCAGATCAGCAGCGAGGCTCGGGGGTGGTGGCGCAGCGCGTCGAAGAGCCCCGGGCGGGGCGCCTCCCGCTGGGCGGCGCTCCGGGTCTCCTCCGCGCCGCGGCGGATCCAGAACCCGGCGAGGCTGAGGAGCGCGCCGAGCAGGAAGGGGACGCGCCAGCCCCAACCGTTCATCCGGTCCTCGCCGAGCGTGCCGACGAGCAGGGCTGCGATGCCGGACGCGGCGAGCTGCCCGGCGGAGGTGGACACGTACTGGAAGGAGGAGAACAGGCCGCGCCGGCCGGGTCCCGCCGACTCGACGAGGAAGGTGGTCGAGGCCGCGAACTCCCCTCCCACGGAAAGGCCTTGCAGCAACCGGGCGACGACGAGGACGACCGGGGCGAGGACACCGGCGGTGGCGTACGTCGGGGTCAGGCCGACCAGCAGACTGCTGCCGCCCATGAGCAGGATGGTGACGGTGAGGGCGGTCCGCCGGCCGCGGCGGTCCGCGACGGCGCCCATGAGCAGCCCGCCGACCGGCCGCATGAAGAAGCCGACGGCGAAGACGGCGAAGGTGGAGAGGAGCGGGACGAGGGAGTTGCCGGACCCCGGGGGAAAGATCTGGTGGGCGAGGTAGACGGCGAGGAAGGTGTACGCGTACCAGTCGTACCACTCGACGGCGTTGCCGACGGAGGCGGCGAGGAGCTGCCGTAACGGGCGCGGGGGCGCGAGCGGAGGAAGCAGTTCTGTCATGATCACGACCTGCCCCGCCGTCGCCCTCCTTACGCGGGTACGCGGGTACGCGGGTACGCCGCAGTCGGCGGTCGCCCGTGGTCGGTTCCTGCTCGCCCGTCCCCGTCAGTCCACCGGCCAGGTGTGGGCCGGTGCGTTCAGATGCATGTACGCGACGTACTGCTCCGTCATCCTCCGCAGGGCCTCGTGCCGGTCCACATGCCCGTGGTCCTGGAGGTGATGGACCGTCTCCGCCTGCCACACCGCGCCGTTGCGGCCGGTGACGCACCGCTGCTCGATGACGCCGAGGAGCGGTTCCCGCCGGGCCGCGTCCAGGCCCATCCGCTCCAGGCCCCGGTCCGCCAGCGGCAGCAGGCGCCGCAGCACCAGCTCCGTCACCGGGACCTCGCCCGCCCCCGGCCAGTACAGCTGCGCGTCGATGCCGTGCCGCGCGGCGGTGTGCAGGTTCTCCTCCGCCGCCGCGAAGGACATCCGCGACCAGACCGGCCGGTCCTCGTCGACCAGGGCGCGGACCAGGCCGTAGTAGAAGGCGCCGTTCGACAGCACGTCCGCCACCGTGGGGCCCGCGGGCAGGACCCGGTTCTCCACGCGGAGGTGGGGGACGCCGTCGGCCACGTCATACACGGGCCGGTTCCAGCGGTAGACCGTCCCGTTGTGCAGGGTGAGTTCGGAGAGCGCGGGGGTTCCGCCGCGCGCGAGCGTCTCCTCGGGGTCCTCGTCGTCACAGAGCGGCAGCAGGGCGGGGAAGTACCGCGCGTTCTCCTCGAAGAGGTCGAAGACGGAGGTGATCCAGCGCTCCCCGAACCACACCCGCGGCCGGACCCCCTGCACCTTGATCTCGTCCGGCCGGGTGTCGGTGGCCTGCTCGAACAGCGGGACGCGCGTCTCGCGCCACAGCTCCTTGCCGAACAGGAACGGCGAGTTCGCCGCCAGCGCGACCTGCACGCCCGCCACGGCCTGGGCGGCGTTCCAGTACGCGGCGAACTCGTCCGGCGCGACCTGCAGATGGAACTGCGTGCTGGTGCACGCCGCCTCCGGCGTGATCGTCTCGGCGTAGGTCCGCAGCCGCTCCACACCGTCCACCGAGATGAGCAGGTCCTCGCCCCGGGCGGCGAAGATCTGCTCGTTCAGCAGGTGGTAGCGGGGATTCTCGGACAGCGAGTCGGGTCCCGTGTCCTTCAGCTCCAGCGTCGGCAGGATCCCGATCATGACCAGGTGCGCGCCGATCGCCGCCGCCTTCTCCTCGGCGTGGTTCAGCGCGCCGCGGATCTCCCGTTCCCAGGAGTCGGGACCGCCCGCAGCCAGCCGCCGGGGCTCGATGTTGATCTCCAGGTTGAACCGGCCGAGCTCGGTCGACCAGGAGGGATCCGAGACGGCCGCCAGGACGTCCGGGCCGCGCATGGCGGGCTCGGCGGCGCCGTCCACGAGGTTCAGTTCGATCTCGAGACCCACCTGCGGCCGCTCGAAGTCGAAGCGCGCCTCGCGCAGCATCCGCGCGAACACGTCCAGGCAGGTGTGCATCTTGTTCCGGAACCGGCGACGGTCTTCACGGGTGAACTCCAGCGCCGGGACATCACGTCCCATCGGTCCCTCCGGGTCTCGGCGGCACGGACCCCCACCCCTCAGCGTCCCACTCCGGGGGCCGGGCAACCACCGAAGCCCGGCCCGGCGCCCTCGTATCTCCTCGCGTCGCGCCTGGTCCCGCGCCCGGACCAGGCGCTTCCGGGGCAGGTCCGGGGGGCCCCGGCTCCGGACCCGGCCCTTCCGTGGCTGGTCCGGGGGCGGTCCCCGCCTCCGATCCTCCGGCTGCCACCCGCCCCCCGGCCGCCCCGGCGTAGGCTTCGCCGGAAGGGACGCTGTGGGGCCCGGTCCGGACCGGGCGGGGCAGGACGGGGGCGGGGCGATGACGGCCGGTACGGAACGGACGGCGGACACGGCGGGGGCGACGGGCACGCCACGGACCTGGGGCTCGGCCCTCGACTCGGTCGTGGTGTACGCGCAGGGCGCGCTCTGCCGCCGGCTGGCCCGGGGCACCGTGCCGTCCGACGGCCGGGTACGGGTGACCGGGCTCCCCCGCACCCTCGATCCCGGCTCGCTCCGGGCCCGGGTCCTCGGCGCCTCCGGCGCGCGGGTGACCGAAGCCCGGATCGAGGTCGGGGCCGAGCCGCTCGACACGGACGACGGTACGCGCGACGCCCTGCGGCACGAGGTGGAGCGCCTGCGCGACGAGGCGGCGGCCGCGCGGGGCCGCCGGGACCGGCAACTGGGCCTCATCACCGAGGTCGGCGGGCTGCACCCGGTGGCCCCGGCCCGCAAGCGCGACGACCCGCACCGTCGCACCCCGGTCGACGCCTGGCTGGAACTCGCCTCGTTCGTCGACGCCCGCCTGACCGCGCTGCACAGCCGCCTCGACGCGCTCGAAGAGGCGCTGGAGCAGGCCGATCACGCGTTCGCCGTCGCCTCCGACCGGCTGTCCCGCGCTTCCGGCGACACTCCGTCGGCACACGTGGAGACGACGGTCTCCGCGGTCCTCACCCTCGTCGGCGGATCCGCCGACGAGGAGGTCGAGGTGGAAGTGGAGTACGGCGTCCCGGGCGCCGTCTGGGTCCCCGCGTACCGTCTCACCCACCGTCAGGGCGACGGCACCGGACGGCTGGTGCTGCGCGCCTCCGTCGCCCAGCGCACCGGCGAGGACTGGACCGGGGTACGCCTCGCCCTGGCCACCGCCGACCTCCGGCGCCGCACCGATCTGCCGAAGCTCCGCTCGATCAGGATCGGCCGACGTCAGGAAGCCCCCGCGCCGTCGGGCTGGCGCGAGCCTCCGACCGGCCTCGCCGACCTCTTCACGGGGTACGAGACGGTCGGCCCCCGGCCCCTTCCCGCAGGCGCCCGCGCGCCCGGCGGCAGCGTCGGCGCCGCGAGCGCCGCCCAGGACTCGTACCCGCCGCCGCCCCCGCCGACGGGGCTCCCTGTTCCCGGTGGCGCGTACGGTTCCGCCCCCGAACCCTTCGGCGGTGCGGCACCGCCCGCCACCACCCGCGCCCGCCGCTCCGCACCCTCGGCACCCAGGGGCTTCGGGGAGCCGCCGCCGGCCCTCGCCGCAGCCGCTCCCGCTCCGCCCGGCGCCATGCCGGTGCCGCCGCCCCCGCCGCCGGTTCCCGGTCCGCCGCAGCCGAGCGGGGACGACCTCGACTACGCCTCCCTCGTTCTGTGCGGCCCCGACGGGCCGGGCGAGCGCCGGGGACGGCTGTTCCCCGGGACGGGCTTCGACGCGGTGGCCGCCGAGTACCGCCGCCGCGCCGAGACGGTGGCCTCGCTGCCGCTGCCCGGACACGCCGTGCGCCCGCGCGAGTCGGCCGGTTCCTTCGACCACCGCTTCGACGCCGTCGCCCGCGTCGACGTCCCCTCGGACGGTACCTGGCACACCGTCACCGTCGCGGAGATCCCGGTCGGCCTGCGCACCGAGTACGTCTGCGCGCCCTCCGTGGAACAGACCGTGTACGCGACGCTCGTGCTCTCCAACGCCACGGGCCAGGCTCTCCTCGCGGGTCCGGTCGAGGTCACCGTCGACGACGAGTTCCTGCTGACCGCCGCGCTGCCGACGCTCGCCCCCGGCGGCGTCAGCCGGGTGGGGCTCGGGCCGGCCGAGGGCATCCGGGTCACCCGTCGCGCGAACCTGCGCGAGTCCACCGCCGGCCTGCGCAACAACGTGACCGTGCTCGACCACCAGGTCCACGTGGAACTGGCCAACGGGCTCGCGGGGCCCGTCGGCGTCGAGGTCCGCGAGCGTGTGCCGGTCACCTCCGATCCGGACGTCCGGATCGAGGAGGACGCCGACTGGACCGCTCCGGAGGACGGCGCCGGTCCCGAACAGCACGCCCCGGGCACCCGCGTCTGGCGGGTCGAGCTGCCCGCCGGCGCCACCACCGTCCTCGACGGCCGTTACGAGATCCGCATCCCGGCCGGCAAAGCCCTGGTCGGCGGCAACCGCAGGAGCTGAGACACCATGTCCACGGCCACGAAGACCGTCCCCGTCACCCCCCTCCCCGTCACCGCCGTCACCTGCCTCGAGGACCGCGCCCACATCGAGCGCGTCGTCGTCCTCGACCTGGCGGCCGGGGTCCAGCGGCTGCGCCTCGGGCCGATCGGCGCGACCGCCGTCGACCGTACGCTCCACGCCGAACCGGCCTCGGGCCCTCCGGCCACAGTGCTCGACGCCCGGATCGTCCGCGCGTGGACGCCGCGCGGTCCGCGTCCCCCGGCCGACGAGGACTCGGCCCTGCGCCACCGCGTCCACGCCCTGGAGGAGGAGCGGGGCGGCCTGGAACAGGGCCGCGACCGGCTCCACACCCGGCTCGACCTGCTCGGCCGCCTCAGCACCGACCTGCTCCGGGAGATCCGCGAGGGCGCCGGTCACGGCGAGTCCGAGGGAGCCCGCTGGGCCACCGAACTGGACCGGGTCGACGCCGAGCGCGAGACCTACGGCGAACGGCTCCGCACCGTCGACGCCCGGCTCGACTCGCTCGCCGAGGAACTCGCCGAGGTCCGGCGGGTCATGGAGCTGGCCGAGGAGGAGCCCGCCGAGCTGGTGGCCCACGTCGAGCTGACCTTGGACGTCTCCGCCGCCGGACCGGTCGGGCTGCGGCTGAGCCATCTCACCCCGTGCGCCCTGTGGCGTCCCGCCTACCGGGCCGTGCTCGACGGGGACGCCCTGACCCTGGAGACCGACGCGGTCGTCTGGCAGCGCACCGGCGAGGACTGGTCCGACGTACGCCTGACCCTGTCGACGGCCCGCTCGGCGCTGGCCACCGATCCCCCGCGCCTCGGTGAGGACCGGCTGACGCTCAAGGACCGCACGGCGGCGGAGCGCCGTACCGTCGACGTGGAGCTGCGCGAGGAGGAGATCGGAACGCTCGGCCCCGCGGCCTCCGTGCTCGGTCTCCCCGGGGTCGACGACGGCGGCGAGACCCGCGTGCTGCACTCCCCCACGCCCGTCTCGGTGCCCTCCGACGGCCGCGCCCACCGGGTGCCGCTGTCCGCGTTCACCACCGTCACGAGCAGCGAGTACGGCTGCTCACCCGAGCTGTCCCCGCTGGTCACCCAGGTGGTGCGGTTCGACAACCGGTCGGGGCACGCACTGCTCGCCGGCCCCGTGGACCTGGTCAGGGGCAGCGGCTTCAGCGGCCGGGGCACCCTGGACTTCACCGCGCCCGGCGCCCCCGCCGAGCTCGCCTTCGGCAGCGGCGACGACCACCGGGTGGTCCGGCGCACCGAGGAGTCCCGCGACACGACCGGGCTGACGCAGCGGACCGTGGTCACGCGCACGGTCCGGCTGCACGTGTCCCGGTTCTCCGCTCCCGGGGAGCGCGAGGCCCGCACGGTCGTGCTGCGGGAGCGGATCCCGGTCTCCGAGGTGTCGGCGGTGGAGGTACGGCTGCGCAAGGAGGCCTGCTCTCCGGCGCCCGACGCGGTCGACGCCGAGGGCATCGTCCGCTGGGACGTCACCCTCCCGCCGGGCGGCCGCCGTACGGTCACGCTGGTCTACGAGCTGACGGCGAGCGCCAAGGTCGCCGGGCTCTGAGGTCGCCCGGATGTGAGACCGGCCGGGCTCCGAGGACGCCGGTGCTCCGAGGGCGCGGGCCTCTGAGGGCGCCGGTACTCCGAGGTCCGCCGAATTTCTGAGGTCCGCAGGTGCTCCGAGGTCCGCCGGAGTTCTGGGGGTGCCGGTACTCCGAGGTCCGGCGCCGCCCGCTCCCGCGTCCGGGGGTGACTCACCGTCGCCTTGTGCTGCCTCCGCGTGTTCTCTCCGCTGTGCGGTCCGCCGTGAGCGACCATACGGACGCCGCGTCGCGCGCCCGACACCGAAGACGCTGCCGCCACCGGCTGCGCCACCGGTGGCGCAGCCGGTGCCGGGAGGGCGGCCGGCGGACGGAACCACCGCGACAGGAAGAAGGACGGACGTGTCCGGCAGCGAGAGCGAGAACCCGGCAATCCCTTCCCCCACCCCCACGGAGACCCGGCCCAGGACGAACCGCGACTGGTGGCCCAACCAGCTGGACCTCCAGGTGCTCCACCAGCACTCGCCCCTGTCCGACCCCATGGACGAGGACTTCGACTACGCGGCGGAGTTCACGAGCCTGGACGTCGAGGCCCTGAAGCGCGACGTCTTCGAGGTGATGACGGCTTCGCAGGACTGGTGGCCCGCCGACTACGGCCACTACGGGCCGCTGTTCATCCGGATGAGCTGGCACGCGGCGGGCACGTACCGCATCGAGGACGGGCGGGGCGGCGGCGGCTCCGGCGCGCAGCGTTTCGCCCCGCTCAACAGCTGGCCGGACAACGCCAGCCTCGACAAGGCCCGCCGTCTCCTCTGGCCGGTGAAGCAGAAGTACGGCCGGAAGATCTCCTGGGCCGATCTCCTGGTGTTCGCGGGCAACTGCGCGATGGAATCCATGGGGTTCAAGACCTTCGGCTTCGGGTTCGGCCGGCCGGACATCTGGGAGCCCCAGGAGGTCTTCTGGGGCCCCGAGGACACCTGGCTCGGTGACGAGCGGTACAGCGGCGACCGCGACCTGACCGGCCCGTTCGGCGCCGTGCAGATGGGCCTGATCTACGTCAACCCCGAGGGCCCGAACGGAAATCCGGATCCGGTCGCCGCCGCCCGGGACATCCGCGAGACCTTCGGGCGGATGGCCATGAACGACGAGGAGACGGTCGCGCTCATCATCGGCGGCCACACCTTCGGCAAGTGTCACGGCGCGGTCGCCCCCTCCTGCATCGGTCCGGAGCCGGAGGCCGCCCCCATCGAGCAGCAGGCCATCGGCTGGCGGAACACCTGCGGCAGCGGCAAGGGCGCCGACGCTCTCACCAGCGGCCTCGAAGGCGCGTGGACCTCCGAGCCGACGAAGTGGGACAACGGCTACCTCGACAACCTGTTCCGCTACGACTGGGAGCTGACGACCAGCCCGGCCGGCGCCCAGCAGTGGACCCCCACGGACGCCTCGGCCCAGGGCACCGTGCCCGACGCCCACGACCCGTCGAAGCGGCATGCCCCGATGATGCTGACGACGGACCTCTCGCTGAAGCTGGACCCGGTCTACGGTCCGATCGCCAAGGGCTTCCACGAGAACCCGGAACGGCTCGCGGACGCGTTCGCCAGGGCCTGGTACAAGCTGCTGCACCGTGACATGGGTCCCCTGTCGCGCTACCTCGGCCCGTGGATCCCCGAGCCCCAACTGTGGCAGGACCCGGTCCCCGAGGTCGACCACCCGACGGTCGGGGACGCCGAGGTCACCGCGCTCAAGAGCGCGGTCCTGTCCTCGGGGCTCTCGCTGTCCCAGCTGGTCACCACCGCCTGGGCGGCGGCGGCGAGTTTCCGGGGCACCGACAAGCGCGGCGGGGCCAACGGGGCCCGTCTCCGGCTCGCGCCGCAGAAGGACTGGGAGGTCAACGCCCTGCCCGAGGTGGCCCGGACCGTGGAGACCCTGGACCGGCTGCGCCAGGAGTTCGACGACGCGCAGTCCGGCGGGATGCGGATCTCGCTCGCCGACATGATCGTCCTGGGCGGCTGCGCGGCTGTCGAGCAGGCGGCGCGGAACGCCGGGCACGCCCTCACCGTCCCGTTCTCCCCCGGCCGTACGGACGCCTCCCAGGAACAGACCGACGTCGAGTCCTTCGCCGTGCTCGAACCCCGGGCGGACGGCTTCCGCAACTACCTCAGGGCGGGCGAGAAGCTCTCGCCGGAGACCCTGCTGCTGGACCGGGCGAACCTGCTGACGCTCACCGCCCCGGAGATGACGGTCCTGGTCGGCGGCATGCGGGTCCTGGACACCGGTCACGCCGGGTCCCGGCACGGCCTGTTCACCGACCGGCCGGGGGCGCTGACGAACGACTTCTTCGTGAACCTGCTGGACATGGGCACGGAGTGGAAGCCGGCGAAGGCGACCGAGAACGTCTACGAGGGCCGGGACCGCGCCACGGGCGAGGTCCGCTGGACGGCCACGGCCGCCGACCTCGTCTTCGGCTCGCACTCCCAGCTGCGGGCCCTGTCGGAGGTGTACGGGTCGGGCGACGCGGGAGAGAAGTTCGTCCGCGACTTCGTGGCGGCGTGGGACAAGGTCATGAACCTCGACCGGTTCGACCTCGCCTGAGAGAGCGGCGCTCGCAACGGAGAGCGCCGGCTCGGTCGGAGAGCACCGCTCGCGATGAGGACCGTCGCCCCGGTCCGAGAGCACCGCTCACAACGGGGTCTGTCGCCCCGGTCCGAGAGCGCCGCTCTCGACCGAGGCCACCGCGCTGGTCCGTGAGCGGTGCTCCGGCCTGTGAGCGGCGCTCTGACCCAAGAGCGGGGCCCCCGGTCCGAGAGCAGTGCCCCGGCCGGCCGCATGCCGGCGGCCGGGGCCCCGGCGTCACCCGGTCACGTGCTCATGAGCTCACGACGTGACGGACCCCCGCTCGTGCGGAATCCTCTCCCCCGCCTCGACGGCCACGGGGAGCCGGTTCTCGGCCGGCGGCAGCGGGCAGGTCGCGAAGTCCGTGTAGGCGCAGGGCAGGTTGGTCGCGCGGTTGAAGTCGAGCTGCACGGTGCCGTCGGGCCCCGGGGCGTCGATCCGGAGGGAGCGGTTGGCGGCGTAGGTGGTGACGCCCGAGGTGGCGTCGGTGAAGAGGACGGTGAACCCGCCGGGCGTGTACCCGTTGAAAGCCGTCAGGCTCAGCTCCCGCCCGTCGAGCCGGAACTCGATCTGCCCGGGGGCGTCGTACACGTGCTTCAGGCCCTCGACGCTCGCGCCGACGGTGGTCGGCCGCGGTTCGGCGAAGGGTACGTACCGGCCGGTGACCGCCCAGCGCGGATCGGGCGCGTACGCGGGCGTTCCGGCGAAGGCGACCCGCAGCGGATGCCCGGGGTGCCGGGGCCGGACCACGTCGTGGCCGCCGCGCCTGGCGACCTCGATCACGGCGTCGCCCCAGACGGCGTCGACACTGCCGTGCTCGGCGGCGAGCCGAGCGTCCTTGTCCCGGTGCCACTCCTCCCACTCCTCGGTGAACCGGTCGGTCACGGCGGGGGGCTCGGGGGTGTTGGGGATGCTCATGGGTCCTCCGGGTGTGGTGCACGCGCGTGTGGACGCGTGGCGTGGGATCACTGCACGGGGAGGCCGCTCGCGCCGAAGACGACGACGGGTCCGTACGGAGGTTCCGCACGGGTCCGCCCGAGGGGCGCGCTCAAGGTGTGACGGGGACACGGTGGTCGCGTGGGCGACGGCCGGCTGCCGGGACGAGGGCCTCGGTGTCAGCCGGAACAGGACGTGGTCGTGACGCGCACGTAGTCCACGTGCCGACGCGTCACGAGCAGGGTCATGCGACCAGCAAAGCACAACTCCCGAACCGCCGTGCGGTGTTCTTCCCCAATGAACGATCCCCTAGACGCCGTCGTTCGGGTCCGGCGTCCTGGCCGTGCGGCGGAAGGCGGTCCGGTAGGCGCTCGGGCGGTGGCCCGTGTGCCGGGCGAAGAGCGTGGCGAAGGTGCCGGGGTCCTGGTAGCCCACGGCGGCGGCGACCGCGGCGACCGTGCGGTCGGTGGTCTCCAGGAGGTGGCGGGCGCGGCGGACCCGGGAGGCCTGCAGATGGGCCAGCGGACTGTGTCCGGTCTCTTCGCCGAAGCGGCGCAGCAGGGTGCGGGTGCTGACCCGGAAGGCGTCGGCGAGCGCGGCGAGGTCGTACCGTTCGGCGAGGTTCTGGTCGAGCCGCCGCATGACCCGCTGGGAGAACTCCCGGCCCGGCTGCGGGAGCAGTCGCGGGTCGACGTACGGGGTCTGGGAGGTCCGGGCGTCGTCGACGAGCGTCAGTCGTGCGGTGGTGCGCGCCACCCCGGCTCCGCTGTGGCGGCGGATCAGGTCCATCGCGAAGTCGTACATGGCGCTGAAGGCGGCCGTGGTCGTCACGCCCGTGTCGGTGACGACCAGGTGCTCGGGCCGTACGTCGGCCTCCGGGCAGCGCCTGGCCAGTTCGCCCGCGTGCAGCCAGGAGGTGGTGGCCCGGCGCCGGTCGAGGAGCCCGGCCTCGGCAAGCAGGAAGGCGCCGACGCAGAGGGAGACGACGGCGGTGCCGGCGGCGGCCTGCGCGCGGATCGCCGCGATCTCGGGGGCGAGCCGGGCCAGCCGTTCGTCGAGGTCCGCGTTCAGGCGCAGTTCGAAGCCGGGGACGACGAGGACGTCGACCTCGCGCAGGGGGCGTACGTCGAGGACCGCGCCGCCCGAGGCGACGACCCGACGGCGGGGCGAGACGACCGTCACCCCGTAGCCGGGCGCGTCCGGTCCGGCGATGTGTCCGGCCATCGTCAACAGGTCGGGGACACCGAACACTTCGGAGGCGAAGCACTCCGGATAGGCCAGGATCCCGATCCGCAGCGCACCCGCGTCGGCGTCCGCGCGTACGGCGTCCTCCCCGGCGCTCTCCCCCGTGTGCCGTGTCGTCTCCGCCATCGCCCGCCGCCTCCCGCTCCCCCGGCCCCGAGCCCGTACCGCTCGCGCGCCCTCGCCTGCTTCGGCTGCCCCCGCGTGGCGAGATTACCCCCGACCAAGGCGATCCCGCCCCTCACGCGATCACCGCCCGCAGGTCCAGGCTGGCCGCATGCGAGACGACGATCCGATCGACGACTTCAGCCGCCGGAACATGACCGTGGAGGGGGTGGAGAAGACGGTGTACGTGGCCGGGGCCGGGCCCGCCGTCGTGGTGCTGCCCGAGATGCCGGGCATCAGTCCCGACGTCCTGCGGCTGGCACGCTGGGTGCGGGACGCGGGCTTCACCGTCCATGTGCCGTCCCTGTTCGGGACGGACGGCGCCTTCCCCACGGTTGACGGCGGCCAGGAGGTCATCCGCCGCGCCTGCGTCAGCGCCGAGTTCCGCGCCTTCGCCGGGGGCGGCACCAGTCCGGTGACGCTCTGGCTGCGCGGCCTGGCGCGTCAGGCCCACGCCGCGTGCGGCGGGCCCGGGGTGGGTGCGATCGGCCTGTGCTTCACCGGCAACTTCGCCCTCACCATGGCCCTGGAGCCGTCGGTGATCGCGCCGGTCGTCAACCACCCGTCACTGCCGCTGGACGACCCCGGCGGACTCGAACTCGACGAGGCGGACGCCCGTGCGGTGCGCGACCGGCTCGCCCGCGACGGACTCACCGTCCTCGCCTACCGCTTCGAGGGCGACCGCTGGTGCACGGGACAGCGCTTCGCGGCCTACCGCGCACTGCTCGGCGAGGCCTTCGACGGGCGCGTCCTCCCGGACGGCGCCGCCAACCCGGCCCCGCCGCCCTTCTTCCGCGAGATGGTCGGCACCCCGCACAGCGTCGTCACCGCCCACCTCGTCGACGAGGCGGGCCATCCCACGGTCCGGGCCCGCGACGAGATCCTGGCCTTCCTCGCCGACCGCCTGCACCCGCACGGGAACCCCGGACCGCAGCGGGAACCGGCCTAACGGCCCTGGAGGGCCTTGACGTTGTCGCCGAAGGTCCAGTTCTTCGACCCGTCCCAGTTCGCCGACCAGGTCATCAGGCCCTTGAGCGCGCCGCCGTAGTGGTTCCAGGCCTGGGCGACCGCGGAGGGCGCCATGTAGCCGCCGCCCGCGCCCGGCTGGGCGGGGAGGCCGGGGACCTGCTTGTCGTACGGCACCCGGATGGTGGTGCCCTGGATCACGAGACCCTTGTTCAGGCAGTCGGTCTGCGCGACGAAACCGGCGACGGTACCGGCGGAGTAGGAGTCGCCCGAGCAGCCGTACATGCTGCCGTTGTAGTACTGCATGTTGAGCCACCACAGGCGGCCGTTGTCCGCGTACTTCTTGACGATGGGCAGGTACGCGCCCCAGATCGAGCCGTAGGCCACGCTGCCCCCGGTGACGTACGCGGTCTCCGGGGCCATCGTGAGTCCGAAGCCTGCGGGCATGCGGGCGAGGACTCCGTCGATGATGTGCACCAGGTTGGCCTGGGAGGTGGAGAGGGTGCCGATGCTGCCACTGCCGACGAGGCCGGTCTCGATGTCGATGTCGATGCCGTCGAAGTTGTACGTCTGCAGGATCGGGACGACGGTGGCGATGAACCGGTCGGCGACGGCGCGGGAGCTGAGGTCGATCCCGGCGGCGGCGCCGCCGATCGACAGCAGGAGGGTCGCGCCGGCGGCCTTGGCCCGGCACATCTCCGCCGGGGTGGCGACCCGGACGGTGCTGTCCATGCCGTCCTCCCACAGCACCGTGCCGTCCGAACGGATCACGGGGAAGGCGGCGTTGATGACGTTGTAGCCGTGGGCGGCGAAGCGCGGGTCGTCGATGGGCGCCCAACCGAAGGGCGGGTGGACGCCGTTGGCCGCGCCGTCCCAGTTCTCCCAGTACCCCTGGAGCACCTTCCCGGCGGGCTTGGGCTTGAGGGCGCAGGTCTCCGAGGCGGACGCGGACGACACGGAGTCCGGGGAAGAGGCGGAAGCGGGGGTGGGAGAGGCGGGGGTGGCGAAGGCCGGGGCGGCGAGGGCGGCTGCCGCGAGCAGGGTGGCGAGACCCGCTCCGAGGACACGGGGGATCCGGAGGCCAGACATGCGTGCTCCTGGGGACGTGGGGGGATGGTCCTAGGCATGGCGCGCGTTCCAGCAGACCGTAAGTTGGTCCAGACCTTTCGTCAACCACCCCGGAGCGCCCTTGTCCCCGCCGGACGACCCCACGGCGGACGGGCAACAAAAAGGCAAGGACGTCTGGGACTCCCTGCCACTATCAAGATATAGCGCAAGGGGGGCCTTGCGGCAAGGCCCCCGTCGTGGGTCAGAATCTGCGGGCAAAGCCACTACCTGCGATGTTCATCGATTCGCGGACTATGTGCCCTTGCGGACCATACGACTTCTCGAACGGGGCTTTTCTCATGATCGACGTGATCATCGCCGGTGGCGGACCGACCGGTCTGATGCTGGCCGGTGAACTGCGGCTGCACGGCGTGGAGGTGCTGGTCGTCGAGAAGGAGGCGGAGCCGACCGTGCAGTCCCGCGCCCAGGGCCTGCACGTGCGCAGCATCGAGGTGATGGATCAGCGCGGCCTCCTGGAGCGCTTCCTCGCCCTCGGCCGGCAGATCCGGGCGGGCGGCTTCTTCGCCGGGCTCGCCCCCGCGTGGCCCGAGCGGATGGACACGGCGCACTCGTACGTCCTGGCCATCCCCCAGGCCGACACCGAGCGTCTGCTCGGCGAGCACGCCGTCGAGGCGGGCGCCGAGATCCGCCGCGGCTGCGAGCTGGCCGGGCTGAGCCAGGACGCCGACGGGGTGACCGTCGAACTGGCCGACGGCACGCACCTGCGCGCGCGGTACCTCGTCGGCTGCGACGGCGGCCGCAGCACCGTGCGCAAGCTGCTCGGCGTCGCCTTCCCCGGCGAGCCCTCCCGGGTCGAGACCCTGCTCGGCGAGATGGAGCTCGACGTCACGCCGGAGGAGCTCAACGCCGTGATCGCCGAGGTCCGCAAGACCCAGCAGCGGTTCGGTGCCATGCCGCTGGCGGACGGGGTGTACCGGGTCATCGTGCCCGCCGAGGGCGTGGCCGAGGAGCGTGGCGCCACACCGACGCTCGACGAGTTCCGCGAGCAGCTGCGGGCCTTCGCCGGAACCGACTTCGGCGCGCACTCACCGCGCTGGCTCTCCCGTTTCGGCGACGCCACCCGGCAGGCCGAGCACTACCGCGTCGACCGGGTGCTGCTCGCGGGCGACGCCGCGCACATCCACCCGCCGACCGGCGGGCAGGGGCTCAACCTCGGCATCCAGGACGCGTTCAACCTCGGCTGGAAGCTCGCCGCCGAGGTGGCCGGCTGGGCGCCCGAGGGACTCCTCGACACCTACGAGTCCGAGCGCCACCCGGTCGCCGCCGACGTGCTCGACAACACGCGCGCGCAGATCCAGCTGATGTCGACGGAACCGGGCCCCCAGGCCGTACGCCGTCTCCTCACGGAACTGGTGAACATCGAGGAGGTGAACCGGTACCTGATCGAGAAGATCACCGCCATCGCCGTCCGTTACGACATGGGCGAGGGCCACGAACTCCTCGGCCGGCGCCTGCGGGACGTGGAACTGAAGGGTGGCCACCTCTACGGGATGACGCACGCCGGGCGCGGACTGCTCCTGGACCAGACGGGCCGCCTCTCGGTGGCGGGCTGGGAGGACCGGGTCGACCACGTCGTCGACGTCAGCGGGGAACTGGACGCACCGGCGGTCCTGCTGCGCCCGGACGGCCACGTGGCATGGGTCGGCGAGGACCAGGAGGACCTGGCGGCGCACCTGCCCCGGTGGTTCGGAGACGCCCGCACCGCGTGACACCGGGTCCGCCGGTACGCCCGGCCCGGGGACGCGGGCCGGGCGGGGTCCGGCAGAGCCGATGCCGTGCCACTGCGGCTGCGGCTGCGGCTGCGGCTGCGGCTGCGGCTGAGTGAGCGTCAGGCCGTGTGCAGCGTCAGCCCGTAGCGGCCCAGGATCTCGTTCACCGGCTGGAACCACGTCTCGCCGCCGGTCGAGCAGTTGCCCCATCCGCCGGAGGTGACGCCCTGCGCCTGGTCCCCGCTGATGAAGGCACCGCCGGAGTCGCCGCCCTCGGCGCACACGCTGGTCTTCGTCATCTGGTACACGGCGCCCTGGCTGTAGTTGACGGTCTCGTTCTTCGCGAGGACCGTGCCGCAGTGCCAGTGCGTCGTGGAACCGGAGCGGCACACCGACGTGCCCACCGGGGCCTCGGCGGAGCCGCGGACGAGCCGGTCCGGGATCGTGCCCCAGCCGAGCACCACCGGGACCGTCCACCAGCCGCTGTGGATGCTCACGTACGCGTAGTCGTTGCCGGGGAACGAGGAGCCCTGGAAGGTGCCCATCGCGGAGCCGTCCCAGCCGCGTACGGCCGCACCGGCGCCGCCGCAGTGCCCGGCGATGACGAAGCCGCCGTGCACGGAGAAGCCGATGGAGCAGCGGACGTTGCCGGTGTAGTAGGGATCTCCGCCGACGGTTCCGGCGGCGTACGTACGGGGCGCGGCGGACGTCTCGGCCACCGTCACGGGTCCGACGGCGCGGGCCTTCTCGACGAAGGCACGGACGGCGGGTGTGGAGCGCTCGGAGCCGACCACGGTCACGACGACGCTGTTGGCGCGGGGGTCGACGTGCCAACCGGCGATTCCGGCGGGGGCGGTGAGGGCGTCGAGTCGGCCCTTGGCGCGGTCGAGCGCGCCCGCACCGTACCGGACGAGCCGGGTGTCGGCGCCGAGCGCGCGGACCTCGGCCTCCTCCGTACGGTCGGTGAGGGCGACGACGAGGCGTCCGGTGCCGGGGTCGAACCAGGAGCCGCCGTACGAGCCGCCCGCTGCTGTGCGCACTGCGGACTCCACGCGCGTCGCGACCCGTTCCGCGTCGAGTCGCGCTTCGGCCTGGCGTTCCGTCAGGCCGAGGTCCTGGCGCATGGCGTCGAGGAGTCCGTCCGAGGCGCGGGGTGCCCCGTCGGCGGGGGCGGCGCTCGCGGGCGCGGCCTGACCGGCACCGACCCCGGCGGTGAGCCCGAGCGTGAGTAAGAGGGCCGCGGCGGCGGTGCGGAGGGTGGGTATGCGTGTCACAGGGGCCTCCTAGTGGGGGGAACTGACTCTGAGAGCGCTCTCAGAACAGCGCTCCGGTCACGTTAGCGACCCACCACTTGTCAGGTCCATACCACGCACGGAGATTGACCGAAGGGCCGGACCCGTCGTTCGACGGGTCCGGCCCTTCGGTCGGTGGCGTCCGGTCAGACCCGGTCGGCCGCGATCAGGACGTACTGGAAGGAGCCGTCCTTGTACGACTCGATGAACGCCTCTTCGATGCCGGTGACCAGCGACGACGTGGCGCGCAGCTCCCAGTACGGCAGCGTGTCGGGCGTCAGGTCGATGACGGCCTGCGGGACCAGGCGGTTGTCGGCCATGGCGCGCAGGTACTCGCGGCGGGAGTGGATGTTGCACTCGAAGTGCGCGTTGATCTGGGAGACCCACTTCGAGGGCTGGCCGTAGCGCGGGTTCCAGCAGCCGGTGATGGTCACGTAGCGGCCGCCGACCTTGAGGAAGCGCGCGTGCTCGGCGAAGAGGTCGTCGAGGTCGACGTACATGGTCGACTCGTTGTTCCACGAGCCGGCGATGCTGCCCTTCTCGAAGGGCGTGTCGAGCATGTTGCAGACCTGGGCGCGGACGTGGTCGTCGATGCCCAGTTCCTTCGCGCGCCGGTTGCCGAAGTCGGCCTGCGTCGAGGAGAGGGTGACGCCCTCGACCTTGCAGCCGAAACGCTGGTGGGCCATGACGCTCGAACCGCCGCGGCCGCAGCCCGCGTCCACCAGCGTGTCGTCCCGGCCGATGGTGCCGAGGTTGTCCAGGAGGACCTCGGCCTGCGCGGACTCCAGCCGGTGCAGCTCGGCGATCAGCTTCTTCTCGTACTCGCTGTCCTCGGTGTCCCCGAGCGCGGCGTGGTCGACGGCGCCGATGCCGTAGTGGTGGTGGTAGAGGCCGTCCACATCACCGAGGCGTAGGTTCACCGGCCTGGCCTCGGCGTTCCAGTAGCGGGCGATGTCACCCTGGTACGGCGTCGCCGGGGACGGGACGAACGCGGAGGTACCGTTGAGAGTGGTGAACTCGGTGCTGGTCACAGATGATTCCGTTTCTTACCAGAAGTCGGGCAGGCTGTAGCGGTAGGTGTTGGTCTGGTGCCAGTAGTGGTTGCCGTCGACCCACACGGCGACTCCCCGCAGGAAGCGCAGCACGCTCGGGACGGGGCAGGCCTCGGCCAGGGCGGCGGCCTCGGCCTCGAAGTCGCGCATCAGGTCGTTGTGGACCTCGACGGCCTTCAGGTAGCCGTCCCGGTCGGAGAGGCCCTCCCGGTCGGCGAGCACCACGGGCAGGTTCAGATGGGTGCCGGGACTGGCGAGTTCCTTCGTGTACGAGTAGAGGTCGTTCACGATGGTGGTGGCGTTCCCGGCCAGGGCGAGGACGCGCTGCATGGCCGGCTGGGCGTGCAGGTCCGCGGGCAGTTCGTAGCCGCCGACGGTGTCCGTGATGGTGGGGCAGGGGCGGAAGTTGTTGAACTGGCGCATCGCCAGGTACTCCCACACCTCCGGCACGTAGTCGGTCTCGGACCAGGCCGCCTCCGCGAGGTAGCCCAGGTGGAGCCGGGCCATGTCGTGCCGGTAGCGGTCGGCCTGGGACGGGGTGGACTGCTGGACGAAGTACTCCATGGCGGAGCGGTACGCGCGGCGCGGGGCGTCGGCGTACAGCGATTCCGCCCACTGCGGCTGGTACTCCTTCGTCGTGTGCAGGGGGTCGAGGGCGGTGTGGGCGAGGAGCAGCCGCCCGCCGAGGCCGATGGGCGAACCGCCGTGGTCCTCGCAGTAGCAGTCGTCTACGGCGTTCTCGGCGACCATGAGGCGGGTGGCGATCATCAGGTGCTCGACAGTCGGGGCGTCCGGGTGGCAGGCCACCATGTAGCGCCCGACGTGGAAGCCGTCGAACTCGCCCTCCCAGTCGTCGGGGTAGAGCTGGACCTCGTCCAGGGCCCAGTCCTTGATCCTGCGGCTGACCTCGTCCACCCGTACCGGATCGGGCTCGGCGACGGGGTGGAAGTAGAGGCCCGGGATCGGCCGGCCCTGGACCGGGGCCGCGGGCGCCGGGGGTTCCGGTGCGACCGGCGGCTCCGGCCGCCTGGCCAGGGACAGGGCCGCCGTGCCCAGTCCGGTGGGACCGCTCAGGACCCACGCCGGGGCCGGGGCCTCCGGAGCGGGTACGCCGACGGCCGCGGCGGACGGGCGGGAGGGGGCGCCCGGCAGGGCGGGAGCGGCGGCCGGCGCGGCGGGGGCGGCGACCGGCGGGACCGGGGCCGCCGTCGCCGGGGTGGCGACGACGGCCCCCTCCCCCACGGGCGTCGCGGTGTGGAACTGGGCGAGCACGTGCGCCCCGAAGTGGGCCGCGGCGGAGGGCAGGCTCGACTGCAGAGGGGAAGGCCCGGGTTCGGGCATCCGTGACTCCTCGGTGAGATGGGTGGACTGTCCCGGACCCCGGGCGCTATCGGCCGGGGCCCGGGAGGATCCGGACCGTGACGGCCGCCGGGGCGGCCGCCGGGCGTCACCGCCGGGGCCGGCCGGGCCCCAGGGCGTGTCGTCACGGTCCCGCCGTCGCCCGGCGGGGCAGGCGGGAGTGGGACGACAGGCCCTAGTCGCGCCTGCGGGCGATCTGCACGTTCTCGAGCACGCCCAGCGCGTTGGGCACGAGGATGGCGGCGGAGTAGTACGTGGTGACGAGGTAGGACATGATCGCCTGCTCGCTGATGCCCATGAAGCGGACCGAGAGGCCGGGCTCGTACTCCTCCGGGAGGCCGGTCTGACGCAGACCGATGACGCCCTGGTTGTCCTCGCCGAGACGCATCGCGAGGATCGAGGTGGTGTTCTCCTGGCTGATGGGGATCTTGTTGCAGGGGAGGATCGGCACCCCGCGCCAGCTCGGGACCCGGTGCCCGTCGAGGTCGACGGTGTCCGGGTAGAGGCCGCGGGCGTTCCACTCGCGCCCGATGGCCGCGATGGCCTTGGGGTGGGCGAGGAAGAGCTTGGTGCCGCGGCGGCGGCAGAGCAGCTCGTCGAGGTCGTCCGGGGTGGGCGGGCCGGAGTGGGTCTGGATCCGCTGCTTGAAGTCGGCGTTGTGGAGGAGGCCGAACTCGCGGTTGTTGACGAGCTCGTGCTCCTGGCGCTCGCGCAGCGCCTCGACGGTGAGCCTGAGCTGCTCCTCCGTCTGGTTCATCGGTCCGTTGTAGAGGTCGGCGACCCGGGTGTGGACCCGCAGGACGGTCTGGGCGACGGAGAGTTCGTACTCGCGCGGCTTGAGCTCGTAGTCGACGAAGGCGCCCGGCAGCGCGACCTCGCCGGTGTGGCCGGCCGACATCGCGATCTCGGCCTCGCCGTGGCGGTTCTGCCGCTGGAGGGGCAGCGAGCTGAACTCCTCGAGGTGGGCCTGGAGGGCCGGCGCCGAGGCCTGGACGGCGGCGAACTCGGCGCGGGAGAGGGTGAGCAGCGTGCCCGCGGTCTCGGCGGTGGCGGTGTAGTCCCATCGGGCGTCGGCGTCCAGAAGGGCGTTCTCACCGAAGCGGTCGCCGTCGGCGAGGACGGACACGGCGACCTCGTCGCCGTACTTGCCGACCGAGGTCTGGTTGATGCGGCCGTGGGCGATCAGGTAGATCTCGTCGGCGGGCGTGCCGCGCTCGACGAGCACCTCTCCGGCGCTGAAGTCGCGCTGGACGCAGCGGCCGGCCAGGACGTTCAGCACCTCCTCGTCCTCGAAGCCGCGCAGCAGGGCGAGTTCGCCGAGCTCGCGGGGGATCACACGGACGTGGGCGCCGTCCTGGACGAACTCGATGCGCCCGTCCCCGACGGTGTAGCTGAGTCGGCGGTTGACCCGGTAGGCGCCACCCTTGGTCTCCACCCAGGGGAGCATCCGCAGCAGCCAGCGGGAGCTGATCTCCTGCATCTGGGGGGCGGACTTGGTCGTGGTGGCGAGGTTCCGGGCAGCCGCGGTGCTCAGGCTGGACTGCTTCGGCGCTTCCAGCTGTGCGTCCGGGCTCGTGTCAACGCTCATGGGGCGGGCTCTCCTTGGGAGGGGGGTGTTGACCGGCGCATGACTGTGCCGATCGGAATGAGGAGAAAGGGGGAGGAATCTCTGGGAATCCGTCCAGATCCCGGGGAACAGTAACGGGCGGTGACCGCCGGGTACTCCATCAGATCGAGGGCATTACCTCGATTCGGGGATCTTGGTCCGTAGGAGGTTTAAGTGCGCGAACAGCGGTATTCGGTCGGCCTGGCCGAGAGCCCTCTGATGCGCGGAGGCGGGCCGCGCGTTCGCGCACGTACGGATCCGGCCGCCCCTCCATGGAGGGGCGGCCGGATCAGGTGGGTGGGGCTCCGGGCGGCACCCGGCGGCGGAGCCCCGAATGTCGGGTCAGCGGGCGACGCGGGGAAGCCCGGTGACGCTCATGACCAGGGAGTAGAGCGAGCTCGTGGCCGTGATGAACAGGCGGTTGTTCTTCGGCCCGCCGAAGGCGATGTTGGAGACCGGTTCGGGGACCCGCAGCCGGCCGATCAGGGTGCCGTCGGGGTCGTAGCAGTGGACGCCGTCCTCCAGAGCGGCCGCCCACAGCCGGCCCCGGTCGTCGAAGCGGATGTTGTCGAAGCCGCCCTGGGCGCGCTCGGCGAACACCGTGCCGTCGGAGAGGGTGCCGTCCTCGCGCACGTCGAAGGCACGGATCCGGCGGCCGCGGGTGTCGGCGACGTACAACTGCCGTTCGTCGGGCGAGAAGACGATGCCGTTGGGGCCGCCGAAGCCGTCGGCGACGCGGCGGACCTCGGTGGTGACCGGGTCGATGCGGTAGACGTCGCAGCTGCCGATCTCGCTCTCGGCGCGGTGGCCCTCGTAGTCGCTGGTGATGCCGAAGTCCGGGTCGGTGAACCAGACCGAGCCGTCGGAGCGGACGACCGCGTCGTTCGGGCTGTTGAAGCGCTTGCCCTCGAAGCGGTCGGCGAGGACGGTCACGCGCCCGTCGTGCTCGGTGCGGGTCACCCGCCGGTTCCCCTGTTCACAGCTGATCAGCCGGCCCTCGCGGTCGAGGGTGTTGCCGTTGACGTGTCCGGCCGGACTGCGGAACTCGCCGACCGCCCCCGTGACCTCGTCCCAGCGGAGCAGGCGGTCGTTGGGGATGTCGCTCCAGATCAGCTGCCGCCAGGCGGGGAGGTAGAGCGGCCCTTCGGCCCAGCGGCAGCCCCTGTGGAGCCGTTCGAGACGCGCGTCCCCGAAGGCGCAGCGTCCGGTGCGGAAGCGCTCGTCCAGAATCACATACGGATCGACGTCGATTTCGCCGGTCATGACCCACCCCTGCCCTCGATCTACTGAATGAAATTCGAAACGATCTCAGTATGACAGGACAGGGTATGGTTCCGGCATGGGAATGACGGACGGGATACTCGACAGCACGGACCGGGCGCTCGTCGCGGAGCTCCAGCGGGACGCCGCGCAGGCGTACACCGCGCTGGGCCGGGCGGTCGGCCTGTCGGCCGGAGCGGCGCACGAGCGGGTGCGGAAGCTGCGGGAGCGCGGCGTGATCCGGCGGACCACCGTGGAGGTCGACCCGGCCGCGCTCGGGCGGGACGTCCTGGCCTTCGTCATGGTCGACTCGACCGCCTGGATGGGGGATTCGGCGGAGGCCTTCGCCGCCATCCCCGAGATCCAGGAGGCGCACGTCATCGCGGGCAGCGCCTCGGTCCTGGTCAAGGTCCGTACCGCCACCACGGTCCAACTCCAGGACGTGCTGCGGCGGTTGTACGCGATCGAGGGCGTGAGCGGCACCCAGGCGACGGTGTCCCTGGAGACCTTCTTCGAGCGGCCGGTCTCCGCTCTCTGACCGTTCCCGGCCGGTCCCGTTCGCTCGTCAGGCGGGCGCGCCGCTCTCCAGGATGCCCTTGAGCGTCCGCTCGTCCCTCGGCATCTCCTTGCGCACGTGCGGCCGGACGACCAGGGGGACGATGGCCTTGCCGATGCCGTGCCCCTCGAAGTCGAGGGAGAGTGTCACGCGGGAGCGCTCGCCGTCGTCCAGCGGCACGATCGTGCCCTGGATGTCGCCGCGCACCGGTCCGTCGATGCCGTGCACGTGCCAGTACCGCGGCGGGTCGAGTTCGATGACCTGCATGGTAGCGGTGAACTCCCGCCGTCCGAGCTTCCGGGTGACGGCGACCTTGGAGCCGACCGCCAGGGGTTCGTTCCCGATCCTGCGGACCGAGACGGCGCTCTCCTGCCACTCGGGCAGATGCGTCGGGTCGGTCACGTAGGAGAAGACCTCCGTCGGCCGCCGGGAGATGTCGATGGTTTCCGTGATGACAGGCATGATGCCCTCTTCGTCCCACAGGAGTCCCGGCCGGTACGTGTTCCTCGGCGCGTCCCTCGAAGCGTTCCCCGACGCGGGGCTCGTTGGCGCTTCGTACAAATGGTCCCACGGACGGGGAGGCCCCGGCAATGGCGGACGGGCCCGGCGGACGGGGGCGTCACGGGATCTGAGTAGCGGTACTCATGCCCTGCCCCGCCGGCGGCGGGACCATGGCGCCAGGTCGGGGAATCGGCGTGGAGGGGGCGGCATGAGCAAGGTCGTGGGCGTGTTCGTGGCCGCGGGGCTCGCGGTGGGCGCACTGGTGCTGGCGTACGCGGTGGGGGTGCCGCCCGGGACCGTACTGGCCGTGGGAGCGGGCACCCTCGGCCTGCTCTGGCTACTGCTCCTGCTGACGGCCCCGTGGAATCTGTACTTCCGCGCCCACGCGGTGCTGGCCGAGATCACGGTCAGCCGGGAGAAGGGCATCGCCGTCGCCGGGGAGCGGGACGGTGAGGCGCGGCGCATCGCCCGTGTGATGCTGCGGGTCGCCGTGGCCGGGCACGTGGTGACGGCCGCGGTGGCGCTCGCCGTCGCCGCGGCGACCGGCCGTGCCGCGGGCTACTGGTTCGCCGGCTTCTTCCTCCTGAGCACGTTCTTCCGACCGGCGGGCTCGTACTTCGGGCAGCTGCGGCGCAGGCTCCGGGTGCTGCTGCGGGAAGTGACGTTCCCGCGCGACGACGTGGTGGCGCTGACCGCCCGGGTGGCGGCCCTGGAGAGCGGGGGCGCGGTGCTGGACGGCAAGGCGGACGAGCAGTACCGGGCCCTCGCGGAGCTGCGCCGCACCGTGGACGCCGTCGGGCTCTCCGCCCACGGGCGCGCCGACGAGACCGACCGGCGGATCGCGGCGCTCGCGAGGGAGTTCGAGGCGACGGTGAACCGGCTCACCGACAACGAGGAGATCATCACGGGCCTGAAGGCCTTCCTGAGACTGCTCCGGGCGACGGACTCGTCCGATGCCGCGTCCGTCGCGGGAGCGGGTGGCGGCGGCCCGGCGGCGCCCTGACCGGCGGCGCGCGTCCCTGAGAGGGCGTTAAGTCCGTTTCTGGTAGCGGCCTCGTCCGGGCTGGGTGAGGAAGCCTTGACGGGTGAGGCGTCCGAGGCGGCTGCGGGTGATGT
>NZ_LMEP01000028.1 GCF_001426405.1 Streptomyces sp. Root1304
GCCCGGAAAACGACCGGAAATACAAAGCGCTTCCGTGCGACCTGCGGCCGACGGGAGACGCTCGAAGATTTTTCGGGTACCAAAACTGCAACTGAGTTCGACAGTAGCATGTCGCCGCAGCCCGTGTGCGTCGAATATTTCCCCCTGTGTGTCGCTGGCAAAAACTCTCTCCGCGATGGCAGTTAAAATCTCAGGCCGCGAACACAGGTATTCATTCCTTCGAAAGTGGCGTTCAGGAAGCAAGGCGGTCAACCGGCTGCGGCGTCGGCGGGTCATCGCAACGTGCGTCTGCGGGTCGGAGTCCGGGGAGTCCTACCCGCAGCTCACAGGGGCGATGCGGTGGTGAGCCCGCGTCGGCCTCCTCCGGTCCACCGCCTTCTGGGAGGGCGTATTCGCACGGCGAGGGACGGTGGCGCCACCCAGGTCGTCGCGGTCGCATCTTGCGACGGCGAAGGGCCCGCCCCGAAGGGGCCCATTCACCAGTTGGGCACGAGGAGGGCACGAGTCAGGCCCGACAGGTCTAGATCACGACGAAGGCCCAGGTCGCTGACCTGGGCCTTCGCTCAAGAGCGGATGACGGGAATCGAACCCGCGCCATGAGCGTGGGAGAGCGCATCGATGAGGCACGTCGGCCGCCTTGCCGATCTCCTGCGACACGCCCCATGCCGTGCTGGCTGATGATCTCGGCGTCCCCGCGTCGCGTCCCCGCGTTCTCGGGCTGGACCTCGCACGCAAGGTGGGTCACCAGTACCGGGCGGCGCCTTGACGCCGCTCGCGCGGGTCTCATGGCGGCGGTCGTCACAACGGCCCCAGCGCATTCACTCCGCCGAGGCCGCCCTTCCGGATCGCCACACGTGAGCGTGCTCGATCCGTCTCCAATTCTACGACTGAGGGTCGGGGCGAGCCAGGAGGGCGAGTGGGCCATCGGGGAGACCGGCTCAGCCGCGTTCTCTGAAGGCGATCATGCAGACCGCGGTCGAGGACGATCTGATCCGGCGGAACCCCTGCTCCATCCGCGGGGCAGGCCGCGAGGACGCGGACGAGCGGCCCGTGGCCTCCATCGAGCAGGTCTTCGCCCTCGCCGAGGCCATCGGGATCCGCTGGCGGCTGATGGTCCTGCTCGGTGCCTTCGCCTCCATGCGTCCGGAGGAGCTGGCCGAACTGCGCCGCGCGGACGTCGACCTCGACACCGGGGCGGTACGGGTGCGGCGGGCCGCTCCGGAGCTGAACACCGGTCGCCGTGTGATCGGGGACCCCAAGTCCCGGGCGGGCAAACGGGAGATCATGCTTCCCGGCTTCGTCCTCCTGGACGTCCGCCGGCACCTGGAGTGGTTCGCGCAGGACGGGCCCGACGGCCTTGTCTTCGTGGGGGAGAGGGGCGCGGCCCTGCGCGGCACCACCTTCGGCCGCAAATGGCGCAAGGCCCGCGACGCGGTCGGCATGCCGAAGGAGTTCCGCTTCTACGACCTCCGGCACACCGGCAACACGCTCGCCGCCGACACCGGCGCCAAGCTGAAGGATCTGATGGTCCGAGCGGGCCAGTCGTCCGAGCGGGCACAGCTGATCTACCAGCACTCCACCAAGGCGCACCAGCGCAAGCTCGCCGACGCCATCGACGCCGATGTGCGCCGTCAGCGCACGGCGGTTCGGGGCCCTGGGTGGGGGCGCAGCCGCCGCTGTCCACAGGTTCCCGGTTCCGCCCGCGGGTTCCGGTGGAGCTGCGCGGGTGAGGCGACAGGCCCAGGTGGAGGTCCGGAGTGGACCCCCACCTGCTGCTTCCCAGCCTGCTAGAAGGGAGGCTCAGAAGCGGTTCCGGCCTTCGCGGGTTCCGCTGCCTCGATCAGCTTGTTGGTCAGCTCGACGGTGGCGAGGTACCACCAGAAGACCCAGTCGAGGAAGGCGTCGTTGTAGTTGGCGAGCTGGTCCGCCCGCCGGTGACGCAGGTCGAATCTGTTGGCGATTTCGAACAGGGCCCCGTCGTCGGGCTTTCCGAGGTCTTCGCGAATCAGGGCACGGCGTTCCTCCAGGATGCCGACGGCGGCAACGATGGCCGACCGCTTGCTCTCCAGAGATGCGTCGCGGGCGCGGAAGAGTGCGACGGCGTGCCGGACACGGTCGGTGACGGCGGGAGGGCTGTCGTTGAGGACGCGGTGCACCAGCTGACGACGCGCGTCGTCGGTCACGGCGACGAGCCGTCCCAGGTCCTCACCTTCAGCGGCGAGCTCGTACTCGATTCCGGCTTTGCGCAGTAGCTCGTTGATCTTCGCGCGGTAGAGGATTCGGGCAGGTCCGTTGTGGAATTCTGAGTGGTGCCACCCGCACCCGCCGCAGGAGTGGAAGCTCCGGAGCCGGGGACGGCTGACGAGGTCGTGGAAGACCTCGATCAGACCGTAGAAGGTGTCCTCGTCCCAGGTGGTCGGGGTCAGGGGCCACAGGTCTGGAATGCCCAGGCGCCGTTCGATCAGCGCGGAGGCCTCGGGCAGGTCGTCCGGCCCGTCGACGCACTCCTCGCCGAACTGCTCGACCAGGTAGTCGTTGCCCACGAAATCGGCAACGATCCGTGCGAAGTCGCGGCGGACATCTCGGGCTGTGCTCCCGTCGGCAGACAAGCCGCGTCCCTGTCGCTGAGGCCAGTAAGGCCGGGGCGCGAGCGCGGGCCGGATCTCCGAAGCGCGACTGATGAGTTCCGAGAACCAGTCCTCTCGCGTTCCCGTCCTGGACCGGCTTTCCCTCGTGGTCCCCCAGGGGTCACGGAAAGCATCGACCTCGCGGAAGTCCGTCACGGCTGTTGATCCGACCAGCGCCTCGGTCAGGAGCCACTCCGCGCGGTCCTCCCACGGAGAGCCGGCGTCCTCAGGATGCCTTCCCCTTCCGATTCGCCGGCCTGCAGGAGCGATCCTTCGGTTCACGAAGCCGAGCCAGATCAATCTCACCCAGGTTCGCCATTCCCGATGACGCGCGGTCTGGATCGGCCGCTGCCCTGATGCCGCATGAGGTCCCTATGGCACATGAATGGCACGCGGCCCCCGGTAGGTCTGGACAACAACGAAGCCCCAGGTCGCTGACCTGGGGCTTCGTGGAAGAGCGGATGACGGGAATCGAACCCGCGCTATAAGCTTGGGAAGCTCATGTTCTACCATTAAACTACATCCGCACAGCGG
Organism: Streptomyces sp. Root1304; assembly: GCF_001426405.1. GTDB lineage: Bacteria > Actinomycetota > Actinomycetes > Streptomycetales > Streptomycetaceae > Streptomyces. Next base: position 3,162 of record NZ_LMEP01000028.1, read on the forward strand.
CCGGATGATCCCTGCCGCATCGTTGCACACTGTACCCCATGGTCCACTTGAGGCGAAGCTCATGCCTTTTCGTGTGCGGAGTGCCGTCTGGAGGGTGTCCCCTTCATCCCCTAATGTGGCTGCTCGTCCACCGCATGTGTAGGGGAAGGGACTTGATGGGTTCGATGGAGCGCACCGTCGTCCGTTGTGCCGAGGGGCACGTGTTCAGTACCGCTTCGTTCCCGCTTCAGCAGCTCGGGGCCGGGCGGATCGGGCCAGGGCGGCTCATCCGGTGTCCGCGGTGTGCGCGGCTGCGGCACGCGGTGCCGGTGGAGGCCGGACGGCGCTGAGCCGTGAGGCGCCGGGGCGCGGGCGTCTGCCGATCGGGGCAGGTCCGCGCCCTCTTCGTATCGTGCGTATCGTGGGGGCGTGCTTCTCTCAGACAAGGACATCCGGGCCGAGATCGATGCCGGACGGGTGCGCATCGACCCGTACGACGAATCCATGGTGCAGCCCTCGAGCATCGACGTGAGGCTTGACCGCTTCTTCCGGGTGTTCGAGAACCACCGCCACCCCCACATCGACCCCGCCGTCGAGCAGCTGGACCTGACCCGTGAGGTCGAGCCGGAGGGGGACGAGGCGTTCATCCTCCACCCCGGCGAGTTCGTGCTCGCCTCGACCTACGAGGTCATCACCCTTCCGGACGACATCGCGTCGCGCCTCGAGGGGAAGAGTTCCCTGGGGCGGCTCGGGCTGGTCACGCACTCGACCGCCGGGTTCATCGACCCCGGTTTCTCGGGGCACGTGACCCTGGAGCTGTCGAACCTCGCGACCCTGCCGATCAAGCTGTGGCCGGGTATGAAGATCGGGCAGCTCTGCATGTTCCGGCTCAGCTCGCCCGCCGAGTTCCCGTACGGGAGCGAGCGGTACGGCTCCCGGTACCAGGGCCAGCGGGGGCCGACGGCCTCCCGCTCGTTCATGAACTTCCATCGGACCCAGGTGTGAGGCGGTCGCAGGCATGAGTGAAGTACGCGAGAACCTGACGTACGAGGGTTTCGGGCGCGCCGTCCGCGAGCTGGCGCAGGCCGTCGCCGACGACGGTTACGAGCCGGACGTCGTGCTGTCGATCGCCCGCGGCGGTGTCTTCGTCGCCGGCGGCCTGGCCTACGCGCTGGACTGCAAGAACATCCACCTCGTGAACGTGGAGTTCTACACCGGGGTCGGTACGACCCTGGAGATGCCGGTCATGCTCGCGCCCGTCCCCAACACGATCGACTTCAGCGACAAGAAGGTGCTGATCGCCGACGACGTCGCCGACACGGGCAAGACCCTCAAGCTCGTCCACGACTTCTGCGTCGACCACGTCGCCGAGGTCCGTTCGGCCGTCATCTACGAGAAGTCGCACTCCCTCGTGAAGTGCGAGTACGTGTGGAAGAAGACCGACGAGTGGATCAACTTCCCCTGGTCGGTCGAGCCGCCCGTCGTCAAGCGTGAGGGCCAGATCCTCGACGCCTGAGCCGCACCCCGCGTCACACGGAAGGCCCCCACCGTCGCCGGTGGGGGCCTTCTCGCATCTCGTGCCACGCGATACGTCGTTACAGCGTGCCCAGCTTGATCAGGCTCAGCAGCGCCACCAGCTGGATCGCCGACGCGCCCAGCGCCTTCGGCCACGGCAGGTCGTGCGAGCGGCTGACCATCACGGTGAAGAGCGCTCCGGCCGCCAGCCACGTCAGCCAGCCCAGGACCTGGACCAGGCCGTTCTCGCCGCCCAGGAAGACCGCGAAGACCAGCCGGGGCGCGTCCGTCATCGACATGATCAGCATCGACAGGCCCACGGTCGGCTGCCAGGCCCCGTCGCCGCCCAGCTGGCGGGCGAGGGTGTGGGTGACCGCGCCCAGGATGAGCCCACCGAGGACGAAGCCCGCGGCCGTCATCAGCACGTAGGGGATCGCCGTCGACAGGGTCGCGTTGATCACCTCTTCGCGGGCCCGGTCGAAGCCGAAGATCGCGAGGAGCCCGTAGAGGAACGTGACGATCAGCGCCGGGCCCCAGACGGCGTGGTCCCGCATCCGCAGGAAGGTGTCCGCCGGACGCAGCACGATGCCGCTCAGGAGGGCCTTCCAGGGGAGCCGGGGGCCCGTGGGTACGGGGGCGGGCGCCGGCCCGGCCTGGCCGTAGGGGTCGTCGACGCTGAACATCTGGGTGTGGCCCGGGTTGTTCGCCGTGGACGCGTGCGGGTGCTGCGGCTGCCCGTAGGGGTCGCCGAAGTACTCGGGCTCGCCGTAGGGCTGCCCGCCCTGCTGCCCGCCGTACTGCTGTCCGCCGCCCTGGCGCCCACCCTGTTGCCCGTACGGGGCCGGGCCCCTGTCCGGGCCCTGCTGGGGCCACTGCTGCTGCGGGTGCGGCGGCGGGGCCGCGTTGTACCCGTACGGCGCCTGCTGCGGTTGTTGTTGCGGGGGGCGGTTGTCCCGGCCGCGTCCGTTCCTGAATCCAGCCACGTCGTCGAACGTACCCGCTTCCGCCGTGCGCGCGCTCCCCGGACCGGGCCTTGCCACTGAGCTGTGACATCCCCTAGGGGGTGTCCTGGAGGGGTCCCGGGGGTCGGGGGAGGGGCGTTCCCGGGGGCGTACGGGAAAGGGCCGCCCCGCGCATCACGCGGGGCGGCCCTTCTCTGCTGAGGCTCTGCTCAGGTTCCGTTCGGGCTCAGACCGCCGGTTCCGGCTCCTCCGAGGGCTCCGGCTCCGGGTCGACCGGGGTCTTCACCGATTCCAGGAGCAGCTGCGCCACGTCCACGACGGTGACGGACTCCTTCGCCTTGCCCTCGTTCTTCTTGCCGTTGACCGAGTCGGTCAGCATGACCAGGCAGAACGGGCAGGCGGTGGAGACGATGTCCGGGTTGAGGGACAGGGCCTCGTCGACGCGCTCGTTGTTGATGCGCTTGCCGATCCGCTCCTCCATCCACATCCGGGCACCACCGGCGCCGCAGCAGAAGCCGCGCTCCTTGTGGCGGTGCATCTCCTGCTGGCGCAGGCCGGGGACGGCGGACATGATCTCGCGCGGCGGCGTGTACACCTTGTTGTGACGGCCCAGGTAGCAGGGGTCGTGGTAGGTGATCAGGCCGTCGACCGGGGTCACCGGGACCAGCTTGCCCTCGTCGATGAGGTGCTGGAGCAGCTGGGTGTGGTGGATGACCTCGTACTCGCCGCCGAGCTGCGGGTACTCGTTGGCGATGGTGTTGAAGCAGTGCGGGCAGGTCGAGACGATCCGCTTCGCCGACTTCGGCTTCTTCGTCGACTCGTCCTCGTCGTCCTCGCCGAACGCCATGTTCAGCATCGCGACGTTCTCGGCCGCGAGCTGCTGGAACAGCGGCTCGTTGCCCAGACGGCGGGGGGAGTCACCGGTGCACTTCTCGTCGCCGCCCATGATCGCGAACTTGACGCCCGCCATGTGCAGCAGCTCCGCGAAGGCCTTGGTGGTCTTCTTGGCCCGGTCCTCCAGGGCGCCGGCGCAGCCGACCCAGTAGAGGTAGTCGAACTCGGAGAGGTCCTCCGCGTCCTTGCCGATGATCGGGACCTCGAAGTCGACCTCCTTGGTCCACTCGACGCGCTGCTTCTTCGCCAGGCCCCAGGGGTTGCCCTTCTTCTCCAGGTTCTTGAGCATCGTGCCCGCCTCGGACGGGAACGCGCTCTCGATCATCACCTGGTAGCGGCGCATGTCGACGATGTGGTCGATGTGCTCGATGTCGACCGGGCACTGCTCGACGCAGGCGCCGCAGGTGGTGCAGGACCACAGGACGTCGGGGTCGATGACGCCGTTCTCCTCGGCGGTGCCGATGAGGGGGCGCTCGGCCTCGGCGATCGCCGACGCGGGGACGTCCTTGAGCTGCTCCGGCGTGGCCTTCTCGTTGCCCTCCATGTCCTTGCCGCCGCCCGCGAGCAGGTACGGCGCCTTGGCGTGCGCGTGGTCGCGCAGCGACATGATGAGGAGCTTGGGGGAGAGGGGCTTGCCGGTGTTCCAGGCGGGGCACTGCGACTGGCAGCGGCCGCACTCGGTGCAGGTGGAGAAGTCGAGGATGCCCTTCCAGGAGAACTGCTCGACCTGGGAGACACCGAAGACGGCGTCCTCGGCCGGGTCCTCCCAGTCGATCTCCTGGCCGCCCGTGGACATCGGCTGGAGCGCGCCGAGGGCGGTGGAGCCGTCGGCGTTGCGCTTGAACCAGATGTTCGGGAAGCCGAGGAAGCGGTGCCAGGCGACGCCCATGTTGGTGTTGAGCGAGACCGTGATCATCCAGGTGAAGGACGTGACGATCTTGAGGCAGGCGAAGCCGTAGGTGAGGTACTGGATCGTGCTCAGGTCCAGGCCGTCGAGCAGCGCGATCAGCGGGTACGAGGCGAAGAAGCCCGGCTCCCAGCTGGTCACGTGGTGCTGGACGCCTTCGAGGGCGCGGAGCGTCATGATGCAGACGCCGACGATCAGGATGACGGCCTCGACGAAGTAGGCCTGGCCGGTCTTGGAGCCCGCGAAGCGGGACTTGCGGCCGGCCTTGGTCGGCTTGCTGAGCTGCCGGATCACGATGAGGGTCACGATGCCGAGGACCGTCATCAGGCCGAGGAACTCGGTGAAGATCTCGTACGGCAGCCAGTCGCCGATGATCGGGATCAGCCAGTCGGCCTGGAAGAGCTGGCCGAAGGCGTTGACGATCGTCAGGAGCAGCGAGAAGAAGCCCACCGCCACGAACCAGTGCGCGAAGCCGACGATGCCCCAGCGGTTCATCCGGGTGTGGCCGAGGAATTCCTTGACCAGCGTGATGGTGCGCTGCTTGGGGTCTCCGGTGCGCGTGCCGGCCGGTACGGGCTGACCGAGCCGCACGAAGCGGTAGATCTGCACGGTGGCGCGGCCGAACAGCGCGACGGCCACCACCGTGATGGCGATCGACACGATGATCGCGGCGAGTTGCATGACGGGCTCCTCGGGCGGGCCTACTAAGCGGTAACTTATTGAGTTCCCGCTGAGATTACCCGGTCGCGGCGCCGCGCTGTAGCGGCGCTCGCGGTGATATGTGTCGCTCAGGCAAACCTATCCGCGCGACACGGGCGAAACCGTCCGCGTGACCCGGGGAAACCTTGCCGCGCGACGCCTGCGGACTGCTGGAAGCGTACGCGCCAGGATCGTCAGATCCATCCCCAGCCAGTGGTGGTCCACGTAGTGGAGGTCGAGCAGCTCGCGCTCCTCCCACGGCAGGTCCGAGCGGCCGCTGATCTGCCACGGCCCGGTCAGCCCCGGGCGTACGGAGAGCCGGCGGCGGCCCTCGCCCGCGCACTCGCGGTGGCCCGGGGTCAGCGGACACGGTCCGACCAGCGACATCCGGCCCCCGACCACGTGCAGCAGCAGGGGCAGCGCGGCCAGCGGCCCCTTCGTGCGGAAGGTCAGCATCGTGAAGGGCCGGCCCTCCAGGCCCGCCACGGTGCGGCGGCGCAGGACCGCGCCGCTGCCGCTGAGGGTGACGGAGAGGGCGGTGCCGGCGATCAGCGGCGAGAGGACGAGGAGCAGGAGCATCCCGCCCGCCAGGTCGAACGCGCGCTTCGCCGTCATGCGGTCACACCCTCCGGCGGGAATCCTGGGATATGTCCGGACTCTCTCATGCGAACCTGGACGAAGGGGAGCGACGCGCGCTGAAGGCGCCTCCGTGAGCGCCCTGGCGGGTGAAGAGTTGAGTCGACTCGACTCAGGTCTGTTGACGTACTTCCGTTCGTCATGCATCCTTGAGTCAGTTCCACTCAAGTACGTCAGCTGGAGGAATCGAAATGGCACGTGCGGTCGGCATCGACCTGGGCACGACTAACTCCGTCGTCAGCGTTCTCGAAGGCGGCGAGCCCACCGTCATCACCAACGCCGAGGGCGCCAGGACCACGCCGTCCGTCGTCGCCTTCGCGAAGAACGGCGAGGTGCTCGTCGGCGAGGTGGCCAAGCGTCAGGCCGTCACCAACGTCGACAGGACCATCCGGTCGGTCAAGCGCCACATGGGCACCGACTGGAAGATCGAGATCGACGGCAAGAACTTCAACCCGCAGCAGATGAGCGCCTTCATCCTGCAGAAGCTGAAGCGCGACGCCGAGGCCTACCTGGGCGAGAAGGTCGTCGACGCGGTCATCACCGTCCCGGCGTACTTCAACGACTCCGAGCGCCAGGCGACCAAGGAGGCCGGTGAGATCGCGGGCCTCAACGTCCTGCGCATCGTCAACGAGCCGACCGCCGCGGCCCTCGCGTACGGCCTCGACAAGGACGACCAGACGATCCTCGTCTTCGACCTCGGTGGCGGCACCTTCGACGTGTCCCTCCTGGAGATCGGCGACGGCGTCGTCGAGGTGAAGGCCACCAACGGTGACAACCACCTCGGTGGTGACGACTGGGACCAGCGCGTCGTCGACTACCTGGTGACGCAGTTCCAGAACGGCCACGGCGTCGACCTGGCCAAGGACAAGATGGCTCTCCAGCGTCTCCGCGAGGCCGCGGAGAAGGCGAAGATCGAGCTGTCGTCCTCGACCGAGACGTCGATCAACCTGCCCTACATCACGGCTTCCGCCGAGGGCCCGCTGCACCTGGACGAGAAGCTCACGCGCGCCCAGTTCCAGCAGCTGACCTCGGACCTGCTCGACCGCTGCAAGGTGCCGTTCCACAACGTCATCAAGGACGCGGGCATCAACCTCTCCGAGATCGACCACGTCGTTCTCGTCGGTGGTTCGACCCGTATGCCGGCCGTCGCGGAGCTCGTCAAGGAGCTGACCGGCGGTCAGGACGCCAACAAGGGCGTCAACCCGGACGAGGTCGTCGCCATCGGCGCCGCGCTCCAGGCCGGTGTCCTCAAGGGCGAGGTCAAGGACGTCCTGCTCCTCGACGTGACCCCGCTGTCCCTCGGCATCGAGACCAAGGGAGGGATCATGACCAAGCTCATCGAGCGCAACACCACGATCCCGACCAAGCGGTCCGAGATCTTCACGACGGCCGAGGACAACCAGCCGTCCGTCCAGATCCAGGTCTACCAGGGCGAGCGCGAGATCGCGGCGTACAACAAGAAGCTCGGCATGTTCGAGCTGACCGGTCTGCCGCCGGCCCCGCGTGGCGTCCCGCAGATCGAGGTCGCCTTCGACATCGACGCCAACGGCATCATGCACGTGACCGCGAAGGACCTGGGCACGGGCAAGGAGCAGAAGATGACCGTCACCGGCGGCTCCTCGCTGCCGAAGGACGAGGTCGACCGGATGCGCCAGGAGGCCGAGCAGTACGCGGACGAGGACCACCGTCGCCGCGAGGCCGCCGAGTCCCGCAACCAGGGCGAGCAGCTCGTCTACCAGACGGAGAAGTTCCTCAAGGACAACGAGGACAAGGTCCCCGGTGACGTCAAGGCCGAGGTCGAGGCCGCGCTCGTCGAGCTGAAGGAGAAGCTCAAGGGCGAGGACACCGCCGAGATCCGTACGGCCACCGAGAAGGTCGCGGCCGTCTCCCAGAAGCTCGGCCAGGCGATGTACGCCGACGCCCAGGGCGCGCAGGCCGCGGGCGGCGACGCCGGCGCCGGCCAGCAGGCCCCGGCCGACGACGACGTCGTCGACGCCGAGATCGTCGACGAGGACAAGCCGAAGGGTGGCGCTGCCTGATGTCGAAGGAGACCCCGGGCTTCGAGGAGGAGCCCGACGTCCCCGCCGACGGCACGCCCGAGGAGACCGAGGCCGCCGCCTCCGCCGACAAGGCGGAGGGGGCGGCCCCGGCCGGGGACGCTACCGACGTAGCCCTTCTGGCGCAGCTGGACCAGACCCGTACCGCGCTCGACGAGCGCACCGCGGATCTCCAGCGGCTCCAGGCCGAGTACCAGAACTACCGCCGCCGTGTGGAGCGGGACCGGGTCACGGTCAAGGAGATCGCCGTCGCGAGCCTCCTGACCGAGCTGCTGCCCGTGCTCGACGACATCGGCCGGGCCCGGGACCACGGCGAGCTCGTGGGCGGGTTCAAGTCGGTGGCCGAGTCGACGGAGACCGTCGTCGCCAAGATGGGCCTCCAGCAGTTCGGCAAGGAGGGCGAGCCCTTCGACCCGACGATCCACGAGGCCCTGATGCACTCGTACGCGCCGGACGTCACCGAGACGACCTGCGTGGCGATCCTGCAGCCGGGGTACCGGATCGGCGAGCGGACCATCCGGCCCGCCCGCGTGGCCGTCGCCGAGCCCCAGCCGGGGGCGCAGGCGAAGGCGGACGAGTCGGAGGACCCCGACACGTCCGAGAAGGACAGCGAGTAACAGCCGTAGACCGAGTGACAGCCGTGACCGGAGCAGTCCGGAAGGAGGGACGTCGATGAGCACGAAGGACTTCGTCGAGAAGGACTACTACAAGGTTCTCGGCGTCCCCAAGGACGCCACCGAGGCCGAGATCAAGAAGGCGTACCGGAAGCTCGCCCGCGAGAACCACCCGGACGCCAACAAGAACGACGCCAAGGCCGAGGAGCGCTTCAAGGAGATCTCCGAGGCGAACGACATCCTCGGCGACCCCAAGAAGCGCAAGGAGTACGACGAGGCCCGCGCGCTCTTCGGGAACGGCGGCTTCCGGTCGCCCGGCGGCCCCGGCGGAGGCTCGTTCAACTTCGACCTGGGCGACCTCTTCGGGGGCGCCCAGGGCGGAGCGGGCGGCTTCGGCGGAGGCGGTGGCGGCGGTGGCATCGGGGACGTCTTCGGCGGCCTGTTCAACCGTGGCGCCGGCGGGGGCACCCGTACCCAGCCGCGGCGCGGCCAGGACATCGAGTCCGAGGTGACGCTCAGCTTCACCGAGGCCATCGAGGGCGCGACCGTACCGCTGCGGATGTCCAGCCAGCAGCCGTGCACGGCGTGTTCGGGGACCGGCGACAAGAACGGCACCCCCCGGGTGTGCCCGACCTGTGTCGGCACCGGGCAGGTCTCGCGCGGCAGCGGCGGCGGCTTCTCGCTGACCGACCCCTGCGTGGACTGCAAGGGCCGCGGCCTGATCGCCGAGAACCCCTGCGAGGTCTGCAAGGGCAGCGGCCGGGCCAAGTCCTCCCGAACCATGCAGGTCCGCATCCCGGCGGGCGTCAGCGACAACCAGAAGATCCGTCTGCGGGGCAAGGGAGCGCCGGGCGAGCGCGGCGGGCAGAACGGCGACCTCTACGTCGTCGTGCACGTCGACACCCACCCGGTCTTCGGCCGCAAGGACGACAACCTCACCGTCACCGTGCCGGTCTCCTTCACGGAGGCGGCGCTCGGCGGCGAGGTGAAGGTGCCGACCCTCGGCGGCCCCGCGGTCACGCTCAAGCTGCCCGCGGGCACCCCGAACGGCCGGACCATGCGCGCCCGGGGCAAGGGCGCGGTCCGCAAGGACGGCACCCGCGGCGACCTCCTCGTGACGGTCGAGGTCGCGGTGCCGAAGGAGCTGGACGACAAGGCACGCGATGCCCTGGAGACCTACCGCGAGGCGACCGCCTCGGAGGACCCCCGGGCGGAGCTGTTCCAGGCCGCGAAGGGAGCGTGACCCGGTGGACGGGCGCCGACGCAATCCGTACGAACTGACCGACGAGTCGCCGGTGTACGTCATCTCGGTGGCGGCCCAGCTCTCCGGTCTGCACCCGCAGACCCTGCGGCAGTACGACCGTCTCGGTCTGGTCTCCCCGGACCGTACGGCCGGCCGCGGCCGGCGCTACTCGGCCCGTGACATCGAGCTGCTCCGTCAGGTGCAGCAGCTGTCGCAGGACGAGGGCATCAACCTGGCCGGGATCAAGCGCATCATCGAACTGGAGAACCAGGTCGCGGCCCTGCAGAGCCGGATCGCGGAGCTGTCGGCGGCCGTCGACGGCGCGGCGGCGGCGATGCGGCAGCGCGAGGCCCAGGTGCACGCCTCCTACCGGCGCGATCTGGTGCCGTACCAGGACGTGCAGCAGGCGAGCGCGCTGGTGGTCTGGCGCCCCAAGCGCGCCGAGTAGCACGGACACACGCGGGAGGCCCCTTCCACAGGCTGTGGAGGGGGCCTCCCGCGTTGCCGTACGGCTCGGGCGTCCTACTTCTCCGGCGCCCGGTCGAGGATGCCCGACTGGGCGATGAGGTAGCCGAGCTGGGCCCGGCTGCCGCTGCCGAGGGTGGCGGCGAGCTTGGCGATGTGGGCGCGGCAGGTGCGGACGTTCATGCCGAGGCGGCGGGCGATGGCCTCGTCGACATGGCCCTCGACGAGGAGTTTGGCGATGGAGCGCTGGACGCCGCCGATGCCGTCCACGGAGGGGCTGTAGGGGATCTCCTCCTCCCAGGGCACGCCGTGCAGCCAGAACTGGTCGAAGACGCCGACGAGGTACTGGACGAGGCCCTCGTGGCGCAGTTCCAGGGCGACCTGGCGGTCGCTGCGCGCGGGCACGAAGGCGACCTTGCGGTCGACGATGATCAGCCGGTCGACGATCTCTTCCAGGGTGCGCAGTTCGAGCCCGTAGGGGGCGACGCGTTCGACGTAGGCGAGGGTGGCGGGGTGGTGCCGGGCCGTGTGCTGGTAGAGGGTGCGCATCCGGACGCCGCGGTCCAGGAGCGGTTCCATGCGGCGCAGCGCGGCTTCCAGGGTCTCGGGGCGGCGGCCGCTGCCGGGCTGGATGGTGAGGAGTTCGACCGTGCACTCGTTGATGACCCGGTCGAGGGTGGCGTTGATGACGCTGAGGCCTTCGAGGACGGTGATGGCCTGGGCGCCGGAGGGATCCTGCGTGTGGATGGCCATGAACGGCTCGAACGCGTCGGCCAGCGCGATGGCGTGCTGCCGGCGGACCTGTATCTCCTGCTCGATGGGATGCACGAGCTGGTTCAGGGCGATCGAGGGCGGCACGGGGTGCAGCCACTCGCTGTCGTCCGGGTCCGGGTGGAGGAGGGACAGTTCCTTGAGGCAGGGGGCCGCTTCGGCGTCCGCGCGGGCTATGCGGCCGGTGCGGAGCGCACTCGCATAGAGCTCCTTGCCCACGTCGCATAGTTCACCGTGACTGTGCTTATGACCGGACTCGTCGCATTCTCGCCTCATTTGCACCCCCCTCAGGGTCATGAATTACAGGAACATGATGCCCGGGTTGGCTGGTGAAAAGGGTCGGGAGTGAGCCATCGTCTTACTCGCGGGGGGGAGGTAGTGATCAAAAGAGGTGGAGATCGGCCATGACCAGGATGGTTCGTGCACTTAGCGCCATAGCCGTTGCGGCGGCTGCTCTCGGCGCACTCGCCGTCGGCGAGCCCTCGTGGGAGAGCACCCCGGCGCATTCCGTGGCAGGGCCGGGCGAGCCCTCGTGGGAGAGCAACGCGGCTCACGACCTGTGGGCGGGACCGACCGAGCCCTCGTGGGAGGTCGCTCCGCGGGACGGCTTCACGCCCGACGAGCCCTCCTGGGAGTTCGCTCCCAAGGGCGCGGGCGCGTGACCGTGCCGCCGGACGACCCCAGGTTCCGCCGGGAGATGGCTTCGGCCTACCGGTCCGGGTGGCACTTCGTCGACCTCGCCACGGCCATCCCCCACCGTGGCGACGCGTTGCGGGTGACTCTCTTCGGGGAGCCGATCGTGGTGGCCCGGGAGCAGGACGAGGACGTCCGCGCGTACCGGTGTCTCCGCCGCCCGCGCGGCGCCCCACAGCCCATCCGCTGTGCCATCCGGTACGGCATGATCTTCGTCAACCTCGACCAGCGGGACCACCAGCTGATCGAACCAGAGACCATCCCCGCCACCCCCCGCAGTGCCTGAGCGATTCCCCCGTCGTTGTAGATCGCTCCGGCACTTCCCCCACACAGCGGCGCCATCGCGGACCTGAAACGCGATGGCGTCGCTGTGCTTTTCCGCGCCCGGGTGAGGGCGATCTCGATGACGACCCGGTCCGGGTTGGGGCTCGGCGTGCGCCCGTAGCGCTCCGCGTAGCGCGCCACCGCGTCCGCGACGGTCTCCGCCTCCGTGCGGACGTGCGCGACGCCCTCCAGGGTGGCCCAGCGCCCCTTGTCGACCTGGCAGACCGCGACCCGCGCGCCGTCCGCGCCGGCCGCGAGCACGTGGGCGACCTTCCGGCTGTTCTTGTTGGTGATGACCCGCGCGTACCCCTGCTCGGGGTCGTAGGTGACGCCCACCGCCACGACGTGCGGGGTGCCGTCCGGGCGCGGGGTGGTCAGGGTGCACATGTGGTACTCGCGCCAGAAGCTGAGGTACGAGTCGGAGGGGTTCCTCGGGTCTGTGGCCATGCCCGGAAACTACACTCCCCGATACCTTGAGCGGAGGTGGCTCAACTTTGTGTACCCTGGAGGGGTCATAAAGGGAGAGGACCCACGAGAACCCAGGAGGAGCACCGCACGTGGACGCCGAACTGACCAACCGGAGCCGGGACGCGATCAACGCGGCGAGCAGCCGTGCCGTGTCCGAGGGGCACGCCGACCTGACCCCCGCCCATCTCCTGCTGGCACTCCTGACGGGTCAGGAGAACGAGAACATCACCGATCTGCTCGCCGCCGTCGAGGCCGACCAGGCGGTCGTGCGCGCCGGCGCGGAGCGGCTGCTCGCCGCCCTGCCGAGCGTCACGGGGTCCACGGTCGCGCCCCCGCAGCCCAGCCGCGACTTCCTCGCGGTCATCGCCGACGCCGACAAGCGGGCCAAGGAGCTGGGCGACGACTTCCTGTCCACCGAGCACCTCCTGATCGGGCTCGCCGCCAAGGGCGGGCCGGCCGGTGAGATCCTCGACCGGCAGGGCGCGAGCGCTTCGAAGCTGCTCGACGCTTTCGAGAAGAGCAGGGGAGGACGCCGGGTGACCACACCCGACCCGGAGGGGCAGTACAAGGCGCTGGAGAAGTTCGGCACGGACTTCACGGCCGCCGCGCGCGAGGGCAAGCTCGACCCGGTCATCGGCCGGGACCACGAGATCCGCCGCGTCGTGCAGGTGCTGTCCCGCCGCACCAAGAACAACCCGGTCCTCATCGGTGAGCCCGGCGTCGGCAAGACCGCCGTCGTCGAGGGCCTCGCCCAGCGGATCGTGAAGGGCGACGTGCCCGAGTCGCTGAAGAACAAGCGGCTGGTCTCGCTCGACCTCGGCGCGATGGTCGCGGGAGCCAAGTACCGCGGCGAGTTCGAGGAGCGCCTGAAGACCGTGCTCTCCGAGATCAAGGCGAGCGACGGCCAGATCATCACCTTCATCGACGAGCTGCACACGGTCGTCGGCGCGGGCGCCGGCGGCGACTCCGCCATGGACGCGGGCAACATGCTCAAGCCGATGCTGGCCCGCGGCGAGCTGCGGATGGTCGGCGCGACCACCCTCGACGAGTACCGCGAGCGGATCGAGAAGGACCCCGCCCTGGAGCGCCGCTTCCAGCAGGTCCTGGTCGCCGAGCCGACCGTCGAGGACACCATCGCGATCCTCCGCGGTCTCAAGGGCCGCTACGAGGCCCATCACAAGGTGCAGATCAACGACTCCGCGCTGGTGGCCGCCGCGACCCTCTCCGACCGGTACATCACCTCCCGCTTCCTCCCCGACAAGGCCATCGACCTCGTCGACGAGGCCGCCTCACGGCTCCGCATGGAGATCGACTCCTCGCCCGTCGAGATCGACGAGCTCCAGCGCTCCGTGGACCGGCTCCGCATGGAGGAGCTGGCCCTGAAGAACGAGACGGACGCGGCGAGCAGGCAGCGCCTGGAGAAGCTGCGGCGCGACCTCGCCGACCGCGAGGAGGAGCTGCGGGGCCTCACCGCCCGCTGGGAGAAGGAGAAGCAGTCCCTCAACCGGGTCGGCGAGCTGAAGGAGCGCCTCGACGAGGTCCGGGGCCGCGCCGAGCGCGCCCAGCGCGACGGCGACTTCGACACCGCGTCCAAGCTGCTCTACGGCGAGATCCCGGCCCTGGAGCGGGAGCTGGCGGAGGCCTCCGAGGCCGAGGCCCAGCAGGAGTCCTCCAAGGACACCATGGTCAAGGAGGAGGTCGGTCCCGATGACATCGCGGACGTGGTCGGCTCCTGGACCGGCATCCCCGCCGGCCGCCTCCTGGAGGGCGAGACGCGGAAGCTGCTCCGCATGGAGGACGAGCTCGGCAGGCGGCTGATCGGCCAGTCCGAGGCCGTCCAGGCGGTCTCCGACGCCGTCCGCCGCACCCGCGCGGGCATCGCGGACCCCGACCGGCCCACCGGCTCCTTCCTCTTCCTCGGCCCCACCGGCGTCGGCAAGACGGAGCTGGCGAAGGCGCTCGCGGACTTCCTCTTCGACGACGAGCGGGCCATGATCCGCATCGACATGTCGGAGTACGGCGAGAAGCACAGCGTCGCCCGGCTGGTCGGCGCGCCCCCCGGCTACGTCGGGTACGAGGAGGGCGGCCAGCTCACGGAGGCGGTCCGCCGCCGCCCGTACAGCGTGGTCCTGCTCGACGAGGTGGAGAAGGCGCACCCGGAGGTCTTCGACGTCCTGCTCCAGGTCCTGGACGACGGCCGGCTCACTGACGGACAGGGCCGGACGGTGGACTTCCGCAACACCATCCTGATCCTGACCTCGAACCTCGGCAGCCAGTACCTCGTCGACCCCTCGACCCCCGAGGACGTCAAGAAGCAGCAGGTCCTGGACGTGGTGCGGGCCAGCTTCAAGCCGGAGTTCCTCAACCGGCTCGACGACCTGGTGGTCTTCTCCGCCCTCGACCGGGCCGAGCTGGGCCGGATCGCACGGCTCCAGATCGACCGGCTCGCGAAGCGGCTCGCCGAGCGGCGGCTCACCCTGGACGTCACCCCGGAGGCCCTGGAGTGGCTGGCCGAGGAGGGCAACGACCCGGCGTACGGCGCCCGGCCGCTGCGCCGTCTCATCCAGACGGCGATCGGGGACCGGCTCGCCAAGGAGATCCTCGCGGGCGAGGTCGTCGACGGCGACACGGTCCGGGTGGACCGCTTCGAGGACGGCCTGATCGTCGGGGCGGCGGACCCGGCCCCGTCCGGAAAGTCCCTCTGACTCAGAGGTCGAAGGCCTCCACGCGTACGAGGGCGGTGCCGCCGTCCTCGTACGTGACCCGGAGGTGCACGTAGAGCACGTCGTCGAAGGACACGTTCACACAGCGGTCCACCTCGCAGGAGTGCGGCGGCTCGCCCGTCGGATAGGTCGCGTCCAGCCACCCCCCGAGCTCGGAGCGCGGCATCCGGAACTCGGCCTCCGCATGGGTGTCCTGCCAGTGGGCCGCCGTGCACCGGGCGTCCTCGGCGCTCATCGGCAGGCTTCCCTTGGCGAAGGCCATCAGCTGGGCGCAGTCGACCGGCTTCGGCTCGCCGATCTCGTCCCAGGCCATCGCGCCCCAGACGAGCAGGGCCAGCGGGCCGCCGCACACGAGGGTCACCGCCGCCGACACCCAGACCCAGGTCCACGGCCGCGGGCGCACCGGTTTCGTCCTGTTCCCCGTTTTCTCCCCCATGAGCACCAGATCTTGTCAGCCCGCAGCGGATCGCGGGAGGTGGGACTTGCCACGTACCGCCCGGCATGGGGGAGGATGGCGAGCATCCGTACGAAGGGAAATTCACGGTGAGCATCGACCCGTCCTCGATTCCGAATTTCGGGGGCCAGCCCCAGCCTCAGGCCGCAGGACCGGCGGGCCCCGTCGTCCCCGACCAGGACCTCGTCAAGCAGCTCCTCGAGCAGATGGAGCTGAAGTACGTCGTCGACGACGAGGGTGACCTCGCGGCGCCGTGGGAGGAGTTCCGCACGTACTTCATGTTCCGCGGCGAGGACGAGCAGCAGGTCTTCTCGGTGCGGACGTTCTACGACCGCCCGCACTCCGCCGACGACCGCGCCAGGGTCCTCGACGCGATCGACGACTGGAACCGCCGCACCCTGTGGCCGAAGGTCTACACGCACCTGCACGAGGAGGAGGACGGCTCCGCCACCCTCCGCCTCATCGGTGAGGCGCAGATGCTGATCGGCACCGGCGTCGCCCTGGAGCACTTCGTGTCCTCCACGGTCAGCTGGGTCCGCGCCTCCATCGAGTTCGACAAGTGGATCGTCGAGCAGTTCGGCCTGGAGTCCCCCGAGGAGAAGGCCGAGGGCGACGAGGAGGCGTAAGCCCCCTCGCTGGGCCGCTCGGCTCAGATCGCCATGCGCGCGAGCGTGAGGGCGTAGGCCCCGTAGCAGAACGAGAGCCCGGCCAGGGCCGCGATCACCACGACCGCGGCCCTCGGCCGGGCTTTCGTCAGTGCCCCGGCGAGCGGCAGCAGCAGCGGGAAGGCCGGGAGCAGGAACCGCGGCTTCGACTCGAAGAAGCCAGAGCCGCCGACCGCGATGAGCACGAGCACCGCCGTGTACGCGAGGACGGGCAGCGGCAGCCGCTCCCCGCACACGACGAGCGCGAAGAGCAGCACCCCCGCGCCGGTGAGGAGCAGCGCCATCGCGAAGCCGAACTGGGTCGGACCGCCCAGCATCTCCCGGACGAACAGCAGGGCGCCCTTCCCGAGGTCGAAGCGGGAGGTCCAGCCCGACTGCACCGCGAAGTAGCCGCCGAGCAGGTCGCCCCGGCGGGCCCCCACCCAGAGCAGATACGCGAGCCAGCCGGCCGGCGCGAGGCAGGCGGCCGCCCACACCCGGGACCCGGCCCGGCCGCGGGTCCGCCACAGCTCGCAGGCGACGGCGGTCAGGACGGCGGCGGCGACCGCGATGCCGTTGGGGCGGGTGAGCCCGGCGAGGCTCGCGAGGGAGGCCGCCCAGAGCCAGCGGCGGGTCAGCAGCGCGTACAGCGCCCAGGCGGCGAAGGCGGTCATGACCGGCTCCGTGTACGCCATGGTCAGCACGATCGAGTGCGGCAGCAGTCCCCACAGCAGGACGAGCACGACGGCGGTGGCCCGCCCCCGCAGCCGCTCCCCGACCGCGTAGACGCCCCATGCGGCGGCCCCGGCGGCGAGCCAGGACAGCAGCAGCCCGGCGGTGCCCCCGGCGACCGGCAGCACGGTGGTGACGGCCCGCACGAGCGCCGGGTAGAGCGGGAAGAAGGCCAGGTCGGACAGGATCATGTCGTGGGCGCCGTGCAGGGTCCGCCCGTAGCCGTGGGCCGCGATCCCGGTGTACCACCCGGAGTCCCAGGAGGTCGCGAGGAGCGTCCGGGGCGAGCGGCCGGTGTGCCGGGCCCAGAGCGCGAGGACCAGCACGCCGGTGAGCCGGGCGGCGGCGAAGAGCCCGAGCGCGGGCGCGGCCCGGCGGAGCGCGGCGCGCCACCGGGGGGCGCGGCGCACGGCCCGTCGGTCCGGGCTGTCCCGGACCGCGGTGGTCGTCGGCCGGTCGAGGGTCTCGGCGGACAGGGTGCACCTCCGGGCGCGCGGGAAACCGGTCACTGCCGATAAATCGGTCTACCCGACCATCGGCCCGGCGCCCGGGGGGCGCGCGCGGACACAACCCGCCCGGGGGAACGCCCCCGGACGGATCCCGCGGTCCGCGCCGCGGCGTCAGCCCAGCCGCTTGAGCCGCGAGACGGCCTCCTCCAGGACCTCGGTCTTCTTGCAGAAGGCGAAGCGGACGAAGGGGGCGCCGGCCTCGCGGTGGTCGTAGAAGACGGCGTTGGGGATGGCGACGACCCCGGCGCGCTCGGGCAGCGAACGGCAGAAGGCGAAGCCGTCCTCCTCGCCGAGCGGGCGGATGTCGGTGGTGACGAAGTAGGTCCCCGCGGGCCGGTAGACGGCGAAGCCGGCCTGCGCGAGGCCCTCGGCGAGCAGGTCCCGCTTGGCGGCCAGGTCGGCGCGGAAGCCGTCGAAGTACGCGTCCGGCAGGCGGAGCGCCTCGGCGACGGCGTACTGGAAGGGGCCCGCGGACACGTACGTGAGGAACTGCTTGGCCGAGCGGACGGCGGAGGTCAGCTCGGGGCTCGCGGTGATCCAGCCGACCTTCCAGCCCGTGAACGAGAAGGTCTTGCCGCTCGAACCGATGGTGACGGTGCGCTCCCGCATCCCGGGCAGGCTCGCGAGCGGCAGGTGTTCGGCGCCGTCGAAGACCAGGTGCTCGTACACCTCGTCCGTGACGACGAGCAGGTCCCGCTCGGTCGCCAGCTCGGCGACGGCGGTCAGCTCGGCCCGGGTGAGGACGGTGCCGGTGGGGTTGTGGGGGGTGTTGAGGAGGATCAGCCGGGTCCGGTCGGTGACGGCGGCCCGCAGTTCGTCCAGGTCGAGGACGAAGCGCCGGTCGCCGTCGCCGTCCTGCTCGGGACGGAGGGTGACCGGGACCCTGGTGCCGCCGGCCATCGCGATGCAGGCGGCGTACGAGTCGTAGTACGGCTCCAGGGCGATCACCTCGTCGCCCGGCTCGACCAGGGCGAGCAGCGCGGCGGCGATGGCCTCGGTGGCGCCCGCCGTGACCAGCACCTCGGTGTCGGGTTCGTAGGAGAGGCCGTACCGCCCGCGCTGGTGGTCGGCGATGGCCGAGCGCAGTTCGGGGACGCCGGGGCCGGGCGGGTACTGGTTGCCGCGGCCGTCCCGCAGCGCGCGGACCGCCGCCTCCCGGATCTCCTCGGGGCCGTCGGTGTCGGGGAAGCCCTGACCGAGGTTGATCGACCCGGTCCTGGTGGCGAGCGCGGACATCTCGGCGAAGATCGTCGTCCCGAACTCGGCGAGGCGGCGGTTGAGCAGCGGTCGTGTCATGACGGCCATCCTGGGGCCGGACTCGTGCCGCCGCCAAGCTCTGGACTTGCTCAAGTGCGCTTTGGCGGGCGGCCGGAACGGGGATCGCCCTGGCATGAACATCGCATACCTCATCGTCGGCCTCACGGTCGTCGCCGCGGTCGTCGTGGCGGTCGGGGCGTGGGCGGCCGGGCGCGGCTCGGGTGCCGGTGGCGGCGCGAGCTGGTGGGCGGGCTCGTCCTCCTCCTCGTCCTCCTCGTCCTCGTCCTCCTCCTGCTCGTCGTCCACGTCGTTCTCCTGCTCCACCTCCTCGTGTTCGAGCTCGTCCGGTTCCTCGTGTTCGAGTTCTTCCTGCTCCTCGTCGAGCTGCTCCAGCTCCTCGTGCAGCTGAGCCCGGAGCCGAAGCTCTGGACTCGCTCAAGTCGGCTTTGAGGGGGTGCCGCACCGGGCATCCCCCTCGCACAGAAGAACGGGGGAAGTACCGATGGACATCTTCATCATCTTCATGGGGGGCCTGATCCTCGTCGGGGTCGCGTCCACCGTCCGGAACCGGATCGGTTCCCGGCGCCGGTGGCCGAAGAAGCGGGGCCGCCGGTCGGGCAGCGGCAGCGGCAACTGGGCCGACGGCGGCGGCGGGGGCGGCTGCGGCGGCGGCAGTTCGTGCGGCTCCGGCAGTTCGTGCGGCTCCGGTTCCAGTTGTGGCGGAGGCGGCTGCGGCGGCGGAAGTTGAGTGCGGGGCCGCCGCGCGGGTACGGGACGACCGTGCGGCCATGAGGCTGCCGCGCGGTGACGAGGCGTGAGGCACGTGACGCGGGCAATCCATGCGCACATGTCGATCGATTCCGATTGAACAGTTGAACTGTGGGGTCCCCGAAGGGGTTGGAAAACACAGCAAGTTGGGTAAAAACGCTGCGAGTCGCCCGGCGTCCGTGGTTCTCTCGCTCCTGACAGAGACAGCCCTCGGACCGTGTGTGGACCCGAGCCGGCGATTCCCCACTCCCGTTGAATCCTTCTCCGGGGCGCCCCCGGCCCACCCGTCAAACCGTGTTTGCGGAGCCGACCCATGCTCACCACCCTGAAGACCTCCTACACCGACACGCGCGCGGCCGATCTGGCCTGGGCCCTCGGGCGCGAGCCGCTGCCCGCCCTCGCCGTGCTCGACCTCGAACTCACCGGCGCTAAACTCCAGTTGAGACTGCTCGGCGCCTCCCACCAGGTCCTCCTGGAGGAAGACGGCCGCACCTGCTCGGAGACCGTCGCCTGCATGCCCGGGAGCAGCACCCCGCTGCCGCTCGGTGTCTCCAAGCGCGTCGGCGACTGGGAGTACGAATTCGCCGCACGCGTCGAGACGCTCTCGCACGGCTCCTTCGCGGGCCGCGCACAGGAGTTGCTCGCGCTCGTCGCCGACCATCCCAACGGACTCGCGGGGACCTTCCCCGGCTCGCCGCACGCCTTCACGGCGATGCTCGCGCAGCGTCACGAGGGCCAGGTGCGGTGGCGCACCTGGCACGCCTACCCGCAGGAGGGGCAGTTGGTGGTGACCAGGACCCGGATCGGCGTACGTATGCCTGCCACGCTCTGATGCACCCCCCAGGAGCCGCAGATGCACTCGTGTGGGTGACAAGAGGTATCCGAATCGTGACGTAGCGTTACGGTCATGATCGAGCCGACCGTGACCATGCCACCCAAGAGGGTGCGGCGGGCGCCCGTGCGGCGGCCCGAGCCGCCGCGCGAGACGGTGCGGTTCCCGGTCCTCGCGGTGGTCTTCGTCTGCGCCGCCTGCGGACTGGTCTACGAACTCGAACTGGTGGCGCTCGCCTCCTACTTGATCGGCGACTCGGTCACGCAGGCCTCCGTCGTGCTCTCCGTGATGGTCTTCGCCATGGGGGTGGGCTCGCTCCTCGCCAAGCGGCTGCGCTGCCGGGCCGCCGTCGGCTTCGGCCTGGTCGAGGCCGGGCTCGCGCTGGTCGGCGGCTGCTCGGCGATGGTGCTGTACGCGGCCTTCGCCTGGCTCGGTGAATCGCGGTACGTGCTCGTGGCGTTCTCGCTGGCCATCGGGGTGCTCATCGGCGCCGAGATCCCGCTGCTGATGTCCCTCATACAGCGCTCCGGACGGCCGGCCGAGGGCGGGGAACGGGCAGGGCGGGCCGGGCGGAAGGCCTCGCTCGGCGAGCAGGACGACGCCGCCGGGACGGTCGCCGACCTCTTCGCCGCCGACTACGTCGGCGCGCTGGTCGGCGGCCTCGCCTTCCCCTTCCTCCTGCTGCCCTGGCTCGGGCAGTTGACCGGCGCGCTGGTCACCGGCGCGGTGAACGCGGTGGCGGGCGGCGGCCTCGTCCTCTGGGTGTTCCGCCACGACCTGACGGCCCGCTCCCGCGCGCTGCTCGTCGCCGTGAACGTGTCGGTGCTCGCCGTCCTCGCCACCGCGACCGTGCTCGTCGACGACTTCGAACAGGCCGCCCGCCGCGCCGTGTACGGGGAGTCGGTGCGGGTCGCCGTCCACACCGACCTCCAGGAGGTGGTGGTGACGGGCGGGGTCGGGGGACCGCCCGACCTGTTCCTCGACGGCCGCCTCCGGGTCGCCGGGCAGGACGAGTACCGCTACCACGAGGCGCTCGTCCACCCCGCGATGAACGGGCCGCACGCGCGCGTGCTCATCGTCGGCGGCGGCGACGGCATGGCCGCCCGCGAGGTGCTGCGCTACCCCGGGGCCGACTCCGTCACCGTCGTCGAACTCGACCCGGGCGTCGTCCGCCTCGCCCGTACGGACCCGGCGCTCGCCGCGCTCAACGCACAGGCGTTCCGCGACCCGCGCGTCCACGTGGTCTACGCGGACGCCTTCCGCTGGCTCCGGGGGGCCGCCGCGCGGGTGCAGGAACGGTACGACGTGGTGATCTCCGATCTGCCCGACCCCGGCATCACCCCCAGCACCAAGCTGTACTCGGAGGAGTTCTACGGCCTGGTGGCCCAGATGCTCACCCCGTCCGGACGCTTCGCCGTGCACGCCGGGTCCGTCACCGACCGGCCGCGCACCTACTGGACCGTGGACGCCACCCTCCGCGCGGCCGGCTTCGCGACCCGCCCGTACAGCGCGGGCGGCCGCACCCCCGGCTTCGCCGCGGGACCCGACCGGGCCGACCGCGCCGGCGGTACGGGAGAGGGCCCCGGCGACTGGGGCTTCCTCCTGGCCGTACGGGCGGCGGGGCCCGGCGCCCCACCGCCGCCGCTCGGGCTCGCCGCCGACGCGCCCCTGCTGCGCTCGCTCGGCCCGGGCTCCCTGGAGGCGGCGGCGCGCCGCGCCGAACGCGGCCGGGGCCCCGAACTGCCGCCCTCGACGCTGGTCCACCCCCGGTACGGCGGCTGAGCGGGGGGCGGTCGGGTGTCGTCCGCCCCGGGGCGGACCCGACTGCGGGGCAAACAGGCGACGGCGCGCCCCGGCCTGAGTAGGCTCGGCTTCCATGGAGCATGAGGTGTTCGTTCCGGTCCCGGCCGAGGTCCTGCGCGCGACGCTCACCGACCCGAGCCGGGTGGTGCGCTGCGTTCCCGGCCTCCAGCGGGACGCCGACGCGACGGCGGGCCCCCTGACGGGCCGGCTCAAGGTGCGGGTCGGCGGCAACACGATCACCTACCGGGGCGCCCTGAAGGTCGTCGAGCGCGACGGGGCCATCACCTACGAGGGCCACGGCACCGAGGCCCGGGGCAAGGGCGCGGCCGAGCTGTCGCTCACGGTCGTCCTCACTCCGGTGGCCGAGGGCACCAGCCTGAGCTTCACCGGCGCCCTGACGGCGGAAGGCCGGCTCGCCGAGACGACGGAGGAAGCGCGCTCCACGACGGGCACCCGGCTGCTCGACAAGTTCGTGGCGGCCGTGACCGCGCTCGCGGGGGAGCCGGCCCCGGAGGAGTCGCGGGCGGCCGATGCCGATGCCGAGACAGACACCGAGGGCGAGGGCGACAGCGACGACGACGGGGTCGACGACGGTGTCGAGGAGCCCCGCCGGGGCATCGCCTTCGACGCGCAGGTCCCGCCGCCCTCCCTCGACCCCCTCCCGGCCGAGGGCTTCGGCGACACCCCCATCGAGTTCCCCGCCCCGCAGCCCGCCGCCGAGGCCGCCCACGCCCGCCGGACCATGATCGGGCGGAGCGCCGAGGAGGTCGACCACGCCCCACCGCGCGGCCGGTACGCCCCCGTTCCCGCCCCCGAGGCGTCCAACGCCGGTGCCACCCTGCGCTGGATCGCACCGGCCGCGGCCCTCGCGCTGGCCTCCGCGGTCGTCGTCGGCCGGGCGTTGCGCCGACGGCGCTGAGACTCCGCCGCCCGCCCTCCGCCCCCGGCGCGGGCACGCCGCCCCTGCCCCCGCCCCGGCTCCGCCCCGGCTCCGTCCGTGTGCGCCACGACCGGCGCGGGAAGGGTCGTCCGCGTTCGGTGCTCCGCACGATTAGGGTCGGTGCGTGAGCATGCAGACGCGACTGACGGCGGGCGACGCCGAGTTGACCATCAGCCCCGAGCGCGGCGGCCGTATCGAGAGCCTGCGCATCGGCGGCACCGAGGTGCTGCGCCAGGGCGAGCGCTTCGGAAGCTTCCCGATGGTGCCCTGGTGCGGGCGGACCGAGAACGGCCGCTTCCGCAACGGGGCGACCACCCACCAGCTGCCGGTCAACGCGCCCCCGCACGCCATCCACGGCACCGTCCGGGACCTGGCCTGGAAAACCGCCAGGAGTTCCGCGACCGAGGCGGTCCTGACCTGCGAGCTGGGCGACCCCTGGCCGTACAAGGGCAAGGTCACCCAGGTCTTCGAGCTGGCCGAGGACTCCCTCACCCTCCGGTTCGGGATCGAGACCTACGACGACTCCTTCCCGGCCCAGGCCGGCTGGCACCCCTGGTTCCTGCGCAACCTCGGCCGGGGCGGCCAGGACGTGCGGCTCGACTTCACCGCCGCCTGGCAGGAGGAGCGCGGCGAGAACCACCTCCCCACCGGACGCCGGATCGACCCCCTGCCCGGCCCCTGGGACGACTGCTTCGGCATGCCCGACGGCGTCGACGTCACCCTCACCTGGCCGGAGGAGCTGGAACTGAAGGTCGCGAGCCGCGCGCCCTGGGTCGTGATCTACGACGAGCCCGAGGACGCCGTCTGCGTCGAGCCGCAGTCCGGCCCCCCGAACGGCCTCAACACCCATCCGCGCCTGGTCACCCCGATCGACCCCCTGGAGATCGAGAGCACCTGGCGCTGGAGGCGACTGTAAAAGACGCCCCTTAAGCTGCTGGGCATGACTGACGTACGCGCTGAGCTGCTCCAGCAGATCAAGGACAAGGCCGTGGTGCACGGCAAGGTGACCCTCTCCTCGGGTCGGGAAGCCGACTACTACATCGACCTGCGACGGATCACGCTGGACGGCGAGGCCGCGCCGATGGTGGGCCAGGTCATGCTGGACCTGACCGCCGACCTGGACTTCGACTGCGTCGGCGGTCTGACCCTGGGCGCCGACCCGGTCGCGACCTCGATGCTGCACGCCTCGGCCGCGCGCGGGCAGCGCCTCGACGCCTTCGTCGTACGGAAGGCGCAGAAGGCGCACGGCATGCAGCGCCGGATCGAGGGCACGGACGTCAAGGGCCGTCGCTGCCTGGTGGTCGAGGACACCTCGACCACCGGCGGTTCGCCGCTGACCGCCGTCGAGGCCGTCCGCGAGGCCGGCGGCGAGGTCGTCGCCGTGGCCACGATCGTGGACCGGGGCGCCGCCGAGGCCATCGCCGGTGCGGGCCTGACGTACCTCACGGGCTACCAGCTGGGCGATCTCGACCTGGCGTAACCGCCGCGAAGTCGTGACTTAGGTCCCGGACCCCCTCCAGAGCGGTCCTGACCTGCTTTTTTGCCGAAGGGCGGGGTGTTTCACGTGAAACACCCCGCCCTTCGGCGTGCCGCGCCCGTGGGAGCCCGTACAAGAGTCTGGAAAGATGGTCTCGACGATGACGTCGCCCCCAGGTCAGGGACAGCAGTAGCAACACACCCCGCACATCACAAGGAGCGGACGAATGCCCATCGCAACCCCCGAGGTCTACAACGAGATGCTCGACCGGGCGAAGGCAGGCAAGTTCGCCTACCCGGCCATCAACGTGACCTCGTCCCAGACCCTGCACGCTGCGCTGCGCGGCTTCGCGGAGGCCGAGAGCGACGGCATCATCCAGATCTCGACCGGCGGAGCCGAGTTCCTGGGCGGCCAGTACAACAAGGACATGGTCACGGGCGCCGTTGCCCTGGCCGAATTCGCGCACATCGTCGCCGCGAAGTATGACATCACCGTCGCGCTGCACACCGACCACTGCCCGAAGGACAAGCTGGACGGCTACGTCCGTCCGCTGCTCGACATCTCCGCCGAGCGCGTCTCCCGTGGCCTGAACCCGCTGTTCCAGTCCCACATGTGGGACGGCTCCGCCGAGACCCTCGCGGACAACCTGGCCATCGGCCAGGAGCTGCTCGCGAAGGCCGCCGCCGCCAAGATCATCCTTGAGGTCGAGATCACCCCGACCGGCGGCGAGGAGGACGGTGTCAGCCACGAGATCAACGACGAGCTGTACACCACCGTCGACGACGCGCTCCGCACCGCCGAGGCCCTGGGCCTGGGCGAGAAGGGCCGCTACCTGCTCGCCGCCTCCTTCGGCAACGTGCACGGCGTCTACAAGCCGGGCAACGTCGTGCTCCGCCCCGAGCTGCTCAAGGACCTCCAGGCCGGTGTCGCCGAGAAGTACGGCAAGGCGTCCCCGTTCGACTTCGTCTTCCACGGCGGCTCGGGCTCCACGGCCGAGGAGATCGCCACCGCGCTGGAGAACGGCGTCGTGAAGATGAACCTGGACACCGACACCCAGTACGCCTTCACGCGTCCGGTGGCGAACCACATGTTCAAGAACTACGACGGCGTCCTGAAGGTCGACGGCGAGGTCGGCATCAAGTCGACCTACGACCCGCGCACCTGGGGCAAGCTGGCCGAGGCCGGCATGGCCACCCGTGTGACCGAGGCGTGTGCCGCGCTCCGCTCCACCGGCACCAAGATGAAGTAACCGCAGCACCCGCGGTGATCGTTTGAGCGAAGGACCCGGCACCTCCCGAGGTGCCGGGTCCTCGTGCGTCGACGGGAGGGCCCGATGTACGACTTCGACCGGGAGATAGACCGGCACGGCACCTGGTCGGTGCAGTGGGACGGGATCGCGGACCGCTTCGGCGTGCCCGATCTGCTCCCCTTCACCATCTCCGACATGGACTTCGCCTCCCCGCCGGAGGTCCTCGCGGCCCTCCAGGAGCGCGTGAGCCACGGGGTCTTCGGCTACACGGACTGGCGGCTCGGGGAGTTCCGGGAGGCGATCCGGCACTGGTACGCGAGCCGGTTCGCCACCGAGATCGACCCGGAGGCCCTGGTCTACGCGCCCTCCGTGCTCAGCCAGCTCTCCCAGCTGCTCCAGATGTGGACCGCGCCCGGTGAGGGCGTCGTCGTCCACACCCCCACGTACGACGGCTTCCGCAAGGCCGTCACCGGACTCGGGCGCGAGCTGCGCGGGGTTCCGGTCGGGGACACGGAGGCCCTGGAACGCGAGCTGGCCCGGCCGGACAGCCGGATGCTGCTGCTCTGCTCCCCGCACAACCCGACCGGCCGGGTGTGGACGGAAGCGGAACTCACCCGCTTCGCGGAGCTGGCCGAGCGGCACGGCGTCTCCGTCGTCAGCGACGAGATCCACGCGGACCTGACCACCGAGGGGCACCGCCACGTGCCGTGGTCCCGGATCGCGGAGTCCGGCCGGGGCCGCCGCTGGGCCCTGGTCACCTCGGGCACGAAGGCCTTCAACTTCCCGGCACTCTCCGGTTCGTACGGGATCGTCGGCGACCCCGACGAGCGCACGGCCTTCATCCGGCGGATGGAGACCGGCGAGGGCCTCGCCTCGCCCGCCGTGCTCTCGCTGACCGCCCACATCGCCGCGTACCGGCACGGCGCGGCCTGGCTGGACGAGCTGCGCGCGTACGTGGCGGGCACGATGACCGTGATCGGCGAGCGCCTCGCGGCCGGGCTCCCGGACCTCGTGTGGGCGCCCCCGCAGGCCGGCTACCTGGCCTGGATCGACCTGCGGCCGCTCGGCATCGACGAGACCAGGCTCCAGGAGGAACTGGTGGCGGTGGAGAAGGTCGCGATCATGCCGGGCGGGGTGTACGGCACGCCGGGCTTCGTCCGGCTGAACGTGGGCTGCCCCCGGAAGAAGGCGGAGCGAGGCGTGGAAGCCCTGGTCAGGGCGGCGACACGGCTGCGGACGGCCTGAGGGGAGACCCTCCGGGCAGCGCGGGCCGCCCCGGTCGGGGAGGGCCTGCGAGGGCGGCGGCGGCCACGGTCGGGGAGGCCCTGCGAGGGCGGCGGCGGCCACGGTCGGGGCCGCCGCCGATACCCGGAGGCGAGGTGTCGCAGGCGTGTTCTAGTCTTCGTGCACCGTGCCCCGCTCTGAGGGCCGGAGACCATGGTTTCTGGGGGGTCTCTTCATCGTGCGCAAGCGCGCTCTCTCTGCCGCGACATCGTTCGCGGTCCTGTTCGGCTCCGCCGCGATCGTCACCGGTGCGGTGGCCCCGGCCGCCGCCGACTCGATCGTCCCGCTGAACGTAGGAACGATCGGCGACATGGTCGTCGACGGCGCCCACCAGCGCCTGTTCTTCAGCGACACGTACAACAACCGCGTCGTCGTCACCGACTTCGCGGGCCGGTTCGTCCAGGCCGTCGACAACCTGCCCTACGTCCGCGACCTCGACCTCTCCGCCGACTCGACCACGCTGTACGCGGCGCTGCAGAACGCGGACAAGCTCGTCGCCATCGACACCACACAGCTGGCCGTCACCACCGAGTACCCCACGGGCGAGGGCACCAAGCCCTCGACCGTCGCGGCCGCCGCCGGCCGGCTCTGGTTCGGCTACGGCGAGGCCTGGGACTCCGAACTCGGGTCCGTCGACCTGACCTCGGCCACGCCGACCGTGGCGCTGGCCCTCACGACGGGCGCCGACTGGTCGAGCCCGCCCACGCTCCGCACCGCCCCGTCGGCGCCGGACACCCTCGTCGCCGCCGACGGCAGCATCAGCTCGGGCCCGGTCGTCGTGTACGACACCGGTTCCGGTACGCCGGTCCTGCGCACGTCCACGAACCGCGACGGGTTCGTGAAGGACATCGAGATCGCTCCCGACGGCAAGAGCGTCGTCGCGGCCGACCGGGTCACCTCGCTCACCCGGCTCAGCCTGACCGACCTCTCCGAGCAGGAGCACTACCCGGTGTCCTGGAGCGCGGAGTCGGTGGCCGTCGCCCCCGACGGCACCGTGGCCGGCGGGACCTGGGACCGCGACGACGTCGGCGACATCTTCGTCTTCGCCGGCGGCTCCGCGACCCCGGCGAGCGTCCGGGACACCAAGGCCTGGCTGCCGTACGGCGAGATGGCCTGGGCGCCCGACAGCACCCGGCTCTTCGTCCCGGTGCAGGACTCCGGCCAGTCCTCGTACTCGCTCCGGATCTACACCGCGCCGAAGTACCACACCACCTCCGTGACGGTGAAGGCCCCGGCCGCCGCGCCCATCAACAAGGCGCTCACCGTCTCCGGCTCGCTCGCCTCCACGCTGCCGCTGCCGGCCGGCACCCCGCTCACCGTGACGCGGTACGACGCCGAGAGCCCGAGCGGCAAGGCGCTCGGGACGCGGGCCGTCGCGGCGAACGGCACGTTCTCGTTCCCGGACACCCCGCCCGCGGCGGGGAAGGTCTCGTACCGGGTGGCGTACCCGGGCGACGCGAAGCACGCGAACTCCAGCGGGACGGCCGCCGTGAAGGTGGCGCCGTTCCCGACGTACCTGAAGCTCGACCAGAACGGTCGCACCGTCAACTACAACACCAGCGTGACGTACACGGCCTCGCTGGGCTGGACGTACCGCAACCGCGTGGTGGAGATCTGGTCCGATCCGTACGGCCCCGAGCCGAAGCGGCTGCTCAAGCGCGGCACGGTCAACTCCGCCGGCAAGCTCGCGGTGACGGTCAAGATGACCCGCGACAGCTACGTCTCCGCGGTCTTCGCCGGTGACACCCGGTCCGGCGCGGCCACGGCGACCTCCGCGGTGAACACCCGGGCCGGTCTGACGACCGCGCTGACCCGGCACTACAAGTGGACCAAGATCGGCACCATCTGGTACCAGACGTACCACCAGACCGCCGACCCGCTGGTCACCGCCTGGCACAACCCGTACCCGGGCCGCAAGACCCGCTACGACCTCCAGGTCTGGTACGACGGCGCCTGGCGCTACGCCGGCTCGGACCTGATCCCGCTGAACAGCGGCGGCATGGTGTACTTCGCGTTCGACGGGGACGGGGCGGCGGGCGTCCGCGCCCGGGTCCGCACCTCGTACATCGACGACGTCTCCGGCGACCGGGTGAACAGCACGAACTACGGTCCGTGGAAGTACTTCAACTTCACCCGCTGAACCGTCGACCCGCTTCACCCGCTGATCCGTCCGACGCACCCGTCCGACGCCGCCCCGTCCGCCGAATCCCCGGATTCCGGCGGGCGGGGCTCCGTCGTTCGCGGGACCATGCAGGCATGGACATCCGGCTGAGCTCCGGGACCGGGCGCTGGGTCGTGTTCACGACCGTCCTGGGCTCCGGGATGGCGCTGCTCGACTCGACCGTCGTCAATGTCGCCCTGCCGCACATCGGCGAGGACCTGGGCGCCGACCTCGCCGTGCTCCAGTGGACGGTCAACGCCTACATGCTGACCCTGGCCGGGCTGATCCTGCTCGGCGGGGCGCTCGGCGACCGCTTCGGGCGGCGCCGGGTCTTCGTGATCGGGGTGGTGTGGTTCGCGCTCGCCTCGCTGATGTGCGGACTCGCCCCGAACGCCGGGGTCCTGATCGCCGCGCGCGCCTTCCAGGGCGTGGGCGGCGCGCTGCTCACCCCCGGTTCGCTGGCGTTGATCCAGGCGAGTTTCCACCGGGACGACCGGGCCAGGGCGGTCGGCCTGTGGTCCGGTTTCGGGGGTGTGGGGGCGGCGATCGGGCCGTTCGTGGGCGGCTGGCTGGTGGACGGTCCCGGCTGGCGGTGGGTGTTCCTGCTGAACGTGCCCCTCGCCGCCGTCTGCGTCCCCGTCGCCCTGCGGCACGTCCCGGAGTCGCGGGACGAGGCCGCGCACGGCCGGTTCGACGTGCTCGGCGCGGTCCTCGGCGCGTCGGCGCTCGCGCTCGTGACGTACGCGCTGATCGGCGCGGCCTGGTGGGCGGGGGTCGCCGGGGTGGCCGTCGGGGCCGCGTTCGTGCTGGTCGAGCGGCGGCGCGGGGAGGCGGCGATGGTGCCTCCGTCGATCTTCGCGTCCCGGATGTTCACGTCCGTCAACCTGGTCACCCTCTGTGTGTACGCGGCCTTCGGCGGCTTCTTCTTCCTGGCCGCCCTCCAGCTCCAGGTGGTGGCCGGCTACTCGGCGCTCGGTGCCGGTACGGCCCTGCTGCCGACGACCGTCCTGATGCTGCTGCTCTCGGCGCGGGCCGGGGAGCTGGGGGAGCGGATCGGGCCCCGCATCCCGCTCACGGTCGGGCCGCTGCTGTGCGCGGCCGGGATGCTGCTGATGCTGCGGGTCGGGGAGGACGCCTCGTACGTACGGGACGTGCTGCCCGCCCTGCTGGTGCTGGGGCTCGGCATGACGACGCTGGTCGCGCCGCTGACCGCGACGGTGCTCGCTTCGGTGGACGTGTCCCGGGCGGGCCTGGCGAGCGGGATCAACAACGCGGCGGCGCGGGCGGCCGGGCTGCTGGCGGTGGCCGCGCTGCCGCTGCTCGCCGGGATGGGGCCGGAGGCGTACCGCTCGGCGGAGGAGTTCGGGGCGACGTTCCGGCGGGCGATGCCGATGTGCGCGGGCATCCTGGTGGTGGGCGCGGTGGTGGCCTGGACGACGATGCGGGGCCCGGTGCGGGCGGACTGCCACCCGGAGTGCAAGGTCCACTGCGGGGTGTCGTCCCCGCCGCTCGACCCGGGGGAGCGGGACGCGGCGGCGTGATCGGGGCTGCCCCCGGCCCGTGGCGGCGGGCTCGGCGGGGACGTGTCGGCCTTCCGGCCCCGCGTCTGAGGCAGACTGACCCCATGGCCATCCACGAGAACCTCCTGGGGGGACCGGCCCCCACCCACCTGCCCGACGATCCGGGTCCGCGCGAGCTGCTCGCGAACGGTACGGCTCCGGCGGACGTCGCCGCGAAGTACCCGACCTCCTCGCTCGCCTGGGCCCAGCTCGCCGACGACGCGTACGAGCGCGGCTCGGTCGTCGAGTCGTACGCGTACGCCCGGACCGGCTACCACCGCGGCCTCGACGCGCTGCGCCGCAACGGCTGGAAGGGCCACGGCCCGGTGCCGTGGGAGCACGAGCCGAACCGCGGCTTCCTGCGCGCGCTGCACTCGCTGGCCCGCGCGGCCGGCGAGATCGGCGAGAAGGAGGAGTACGAGCGCTGCACGACCTTCCTGCGCGACTCCTCGGAGACCGCGGCCGAAACCCTCGGCTGAACAGGCCGGACGAGCTCGGCCGAGCAGGCACGACCGCCTCGGCCGAGCAGGTACGACGGGTGACGCCGGGCCGGGAGTCCCCGGCCCGGCGTACCTGACACTGTCCGGTTTTCCCCCTGCCCCCACGGACAGGGGGAAAACCGGACAGACTCTCCGGCTCGTTCGAGCGTGTTCGAGACGGCCGGTACGATCCCCGGGACCAGCAGCACCGAAGACGCCGGTACCGAGGCCCCACTTCCTCTTCCCCCACCACCGGCCGACGCAGGGGAGAAGTCTGTCGTGGGCAAGCGTGCCTCTACCGCAGGACGGCGACGAACGCGGAGCCGGCGGCGGGGCAGAGACAGACGCGGCCCCATAGCCCGGCTCGCCCTTCCCGTGCTGGTCCTGATGACGGTCGCGCTCGGCGCGGGCGCCGCCCTCGCCCACTACAACGGCCGGGCCCCGGACGGGACGGCCGCCCCGGCGCCCGCCACGACGGAGGCGACGACCGAGGCCGCCGCCCCGGCGCCCACGACGACCACGCCCACGCCGCCGCCGGTCAAGGCGAAGCCGAAACCGAAGCCGAAGCCCACCCCGAAGAAGACCACCGTGCCGCAGTCCGGCGCCGGGACCTTCACCACCGCGCAGGCCTCCGGTTCCCCGGTCGGCGACAGCGGGGTCCTGCGCCGCTACCGGGTCCAGGTCGAGGACGGCGTCGACCTGTCGGCGCGCGAGACGGCCGCCGAGATCCAGCAGATCCTGTCCCACCCGCGCGGCTGGGCCGCGCACGGCCGGGGCCGGTTCCAGCTGGTCTCGCAGAACGCCGACTTCGTCATCCGGATCGCCACCCCGGACACCGCCGACACCCTCTGCGCGCGGCAGGGCCTCAACACCCACGGCGAGCTGAACTGCGAGACCTCCGACGGCGTCGTGGTGAACCTCAAGCGCTGGATGCTCGGCTCGCCCACCTTCGCGGGCACAGCCGCCGAGTACCGGCACCTGATCATCAACCACGAGGTGGGGCACGAGATCGGCATCCGGAAGCACATGGGCTGCCCGGGTCCGGGCAAGCTCGCGCCCGCGATGATGCAGCAGATCAAGGGTCTGAACGGATGCCGGTCGAACGCGTTTCCGTACAGCGAAGACGGGATCTACATCACCGGGCCGATCGTGTCATGATGCGCTTGGGACGGCGAGCGACGGTGCACGCCTCCCGAGGGGACCGGGGCTCCCGTGCCGCACGCATCGAGGCGGACACGGTGGAGCAGACCGCTACCCGGTAGTACGCATCGAGGAGACAGAAATGTCGTCCCTTCCCGCTTCTCCCGACCTCTCCGGAGCCGGCCAGGCCGTCGAGGCCCCGAACCTCGACTTCGCGGGCACCACGCCGTACGAGGACTACGTCCAGGCGGACGTCCTGACCCACCTCCAGCACCTCCGCTCGGACGACCCGGGCGAGATGGTCTTCCTGGTCACCACCCAGGTCATGGAGCTGTGGTTCACGGTCATCGTCCACGAGTGGGAGACCGCGAGCCGCGCCCTGCGCGAGGACCGCGTCCCCGTCGCCATGGACGCGCTCAAGCGCTCGGTCCGCCAGCTGGAGGCCCTCAACCACTCCTGGCGCCCGCTCGCGCAGCTCACCCCCGCCCAGTTCAACTCCTACCGGGGCGCCCTGGGCGAGGGCTCCGGCTTCCAGTCCGCGATGTACCGGCGGATGGAGTTCCTGCTCGGCGACAAGGCCGCGTCCATGCTCGTCCCGCACCGGGGCGCGCCCCGCGTCCACGCGGAGCTGGAGAAGGCGCTGCACGAGCCGAGCCTGTACGACGAGGTCCTCGGGCTGCTGGCCCGGCGCGGCCTGCCCGTCCCGGCCGCCGCCCTCGGCCGTGACCTGGCGCAGCGCTACGAGCCCTCCGCCGAGGTCGAGGCCGTCTGGGCCGGGATCTACGCGGAGGCCGACCAGAACGGCGAGCTGGTCCGGCTCGGCGAGGCCCTGAGCGACGTCGCCGAACTCGTCTGGCGATGGCGCAACGACCACCTGGTGGCGACCCGGCGCGCGATGGGCGCGAAGACCGGCACCGGCGGTTCGGCGGGCGTGGCCTGGCTGGAGAAGCGGGCCCAGAAGAACGTGTTCCCCGAGCTGTGGACGGCGCGCAGCCATGTCTGAGCCGTACGAGAAGAGGGCCGCGGGCCTCGACGCCGCCGACGCCCTGGCCGGGCACCGGAAGAAGTTCGCCCTCGACGAGGGGACCGTCTACCTCGACGGCAACTCGCTGGGCGCGCTGCCCGCGCACGTCCCGGCCCGGATGGCCGACGTCATCACCCGCGAGTGGGGCGAGCTGCGCATCCGCTCCTGGGGCGAGTCGGGCTGGTGGACCGCGCCCGAGCGGATCGGCGACCGGATCGCGCCGATCGTCGGCGCCGCCCCCGGGCAGGTCGTCGTCGGCGACTCGACGAGCGTGAACGTCTTCAAGGCGGTCGTCGCGGCGGCCCGGCTGAGCGGTGACGACAGGGACGAGATCCTCGTCGACGCGACGACCTTTCCCACGGACGGGTACATCGCGCGGTCCGCGGCGCGGATGACGGGTCACCGGATCGTGCCCTGCGACCCGGCCGGCATGGCGGACGCGGTGAGCGGCCGCACGGCCGCCGCGCTCGTCAACCACGTCGACTACCGCAGCGGCCGGCTCCAGGACCTGCCCGGCATCACCGCCGCCCTCCACGGGGCGGGCGCGCTGGCCGTCTGGGACCTGTGCCACAGCGCGGGCGCGCTGCCCGTCGGGCTCGACGCGCACGGGGTCGACCTGGCCGTCGGCTGCACCTACAAGTACCTGAACGGCGGGCCCGGTTCGCCCGCGTACCTGTACGTCGCCGAGCGTCACCAGGCCGCCTTCGACTCGCCGCTGCCGGGCTGGAACTCGCACGCCGACCCGTTCGCGATGACCCCCGGGTACGAGGCCGCCGCGGGCGCCGTGCGCGGCCGGGTCGGCACCCCCGACATCC
Organism: Streptomyces sp. Root1304; assembly: GCF_001426405.1. Lineage (GTDB taxonomy): Bacteria > Actinomycetota > Actinomycetes > Streptomycetales > Streptomycetaceae > Streptomyces. Next base: position 37,239 of record NZ_LMEP01000028.1, read on the forward strand.
TCTCCATGCTGGCGCTCGAAGCGGCGCTCGACGTGTGGGACGGGGTCGCGATCGAGGACGTGCGGGCGAAGTCGCTGGCGCTGACGGACTTCTTCCTGGAGTGCGTCGGGGCGTACGTCCCCGAGGGCCTGGTCACCTCCGTGACCCCCGGGGAGCACGGCGAGCGCGGCAGCCAGGTCGCGCTGCGCTGCGAGGACGCGCCCGCCGTGATGGCCGAACTGATCGAGCGCGGGGTCGTCGGTGACCTGCGCCGTCCGGACATCCTGCGGTTCGGTTTCACCCCGCTGTACGTGGGCTTCGCGGACGCGGAGCGGGCGGCCAGGGTCCTCGCGGACGTCCTGGCCGGCACCGGGAAGTAGGTCGGATGATCGCCTGATCTGCGGGGGCTCCGGTGCTGGTACCGTCCCCGCAGGTCAGGCCAATTCGGCCGCCTACCCGAGAGGTTGGAACAGCATGCCGGACCCCGCCGCGCGCGCAGCCGCCGAAGAGGCGTCCGCCTTCTCGCACCCGGCCGTCGCCCCGGACGCCACCGCCGCGTACGGCGACCACCCGGACCAGGTGATCGACTTCTACGCCCCGCGCGACGGCCGCACCCGGGCGCCGCTCGTCGTCGCCCTGCACGGCGGTGCCTGGCGTGCCCCGTACGACCGTGTGCACCTCACCCCCTTCGTGGACTTCCTGGCCCGCCGGGGCTTCGCCGTGGCCAGCGTCGAGTACCGGCGCGGCAGCGACATCCCCCGGCAGGGTGGTGCCGCCCCCGTCGCCGGGCGCTGGCCGGAGACCTTCGACGACGTGGCCGCCGCCCTCGACGCCCTGCCGGAGCTGGCCACCGCGCACCTGCCCTCGGCCGACACCGGAAAGATCGTGCTCACCGGCCACTCGGCGGGCGGCACGCTCGCCCTGTGGGCCGCCGCCCGGCACGTCCTGCCGGCCGGCTCCCCCTGGCGGCTGCCCGCCGCGCCCGCGCTGCGCGGGGTCGTCGCGCTCGCCCCGATCGCCCACTTCGACCGGGCGGTCGAGCTGGGGGTGTGCGGCGACGCCGTCACCGAACTCCTCGGCGGCCCGGTCGCGTACGGGGAACGGGCGGCCTCCACCGATCCGTCGGCGCTGCTGCCGACGGGGATCGCGACCACCGTCGTGCAGGGTCGCGAGGACGTCGACGTGCCGTACGCGGTCGCCGAGGCGTACGCGGACGCCGCGGCGAAGGCCGGCGAGGAGGTCGGCTTCACCCTCCTCGCCGGCGTCGGCCACTTCCCCCTGATCGACCCGGCGGCGGACGCGTGCGCGGTGGTCGCGGAGGAACTCGCCCAGCTGGCCTTCTAGTCCGCGCGCCGGGCCTTCCTAGTACTCAGGGGGGACGGTCCAGGATCCGCATCCAGCGGGACGACCGGGCGGTGCGGGCCCCCGTACGGTGGTCCGCGTGACGCAGACACAGACCCCCGAGACGAGCCGCAGCCCCGAGTTCCGCCTGGTGCAGGCGGCGCTCGGGGGGCTGCGACAGGAACTCTTCCACGACGCCCTTGCCTACCGGCCGCTGCCGCGCATGGATGTGAACAGCGGGCCGACCCGCTTCCTGCCGGAGCGGATACGGACCTACACCGGCCTGCTCCCGCACGCGGCCGTGGCGTTCTGCGCCGTGATCGTCTTTGCCATGGGGTACGACCGGATCTACTACGCCTTCGGCCTGCTGGCGTTCGCGACCTCGATCGCGCCGGCCGCGATCGTGCTGCTCACCCTGGTCCGGCCGATCCTCGCCTTCTGGGCATCGCTCATGAGCGCCCCCTTCGTCGGGTACCTCGCGGGCTACGAGGGCGGCTGGCCCTGGGCGGCGAACTCGCTCGCTGCCCATCTGGTGGTCCTCGCTGTCGTCGCCGCCCGCTCCCGTCCTCGTACGGCTGTGTGGATGTGGCTGGTGACGGGGGCCTACTGCCTCTTCGCCGAGATGTTCCTCGGGGTTGGCCGCAGTTCCGACTCGGTGCCGCTGCTGTTCATCGCCGCGCTGGTCCTGCTGACCGTCACCGTCTTCCAGGTCCGCCGCCAGGCGACCCGCGAGGTCACCGCCCAGCAGACCGTCACCGCGCAGGAGCGCTCCAAGCGGACCCTCCTGGAGGAGCGGACCACCATCGCCCGCGAGCTGCACGACGTCGTCGCCCACCACATGTCGGTGGTCGCGATCCAGGCGGAGGCCGCCCCGTACCGGGTCGAGAACCCGCCGCCGGAGCTGGAGCAGGCCTTCCTCACCATCCGCGAGAACGCCGTCGCCGCGCTCACCGAGCTGCGCCGCATCCTCGGAGTCGTACGCGCCGAGGACTACGAGGCCCCCGACGCCCCGCAGCCGACCCTGGCCGATCTGGACACGCTGGTCGGGAACGTCGCCGACGCCGGGCTCGTCGTCGAGAAGACGGTGACCGGCGCGGTGCGGGAACTGCCGCAGGGCGTGGAACTGTCGGCGTACCGGATCGTCCAGGAGGCCCTGTCGAACGTGCTGCGGCACGCGCCGGGCGCGGCGGCGAAGGTCGAGGTCAGCTATGTCCTCGGCGGGCTGGGCCTGCGGATCGCGAACGGTCCCGCGCGCGGTCTGGTCAAGCCCTCACCGGGCGCGGGGCACGGCATCACCGGCATGCGGGAGCGTGTGACGATGCTCGGCGGGGAGATGACGGCCGAGGCCACCGAGGACGGTGGCTACGAGGTGACGGCCTTCGTCCCCGTGAGCCGTGAGGAGGCCGAGCTGTGATCCGCGTACTGATCGTCGACGACCAGGTGATGGTCCGCGAGGGCTTCTCGGTGCTGCTCGGCGCGATGCCGGACATCGAGGTCGTCGGCGAGGCCGTCAACGGCCGGGAGGCGATCTCCCAGGTCGCGGCCCTCCACCCGGACGTGGTCCTGATGGACATCCGGATGCCCGAGCTGAACGGCATCGACGCCACGCGGGAGATCGTCGCCGCCGACGCGGACGCGAAGGTGCTCGTGCTGACCACCTTCGACCTGGACGAGTACGTGTACCAGGCGCTGCGCGCGGGGGCCTCCGGTTTCCTGCTGAAGGACGCGTCGGCGCGGCAGCTCGCGGACGGGGTGCGGGTGGTCGCGGCGGGCGAGGCGCTGCTCGCGCCGACCGTCACGAAGCGGCTGATCACGGAGTTCGCGAAGGCGCCGGGGAACTCCCCGCGTCCGCCGGCGATGGCGCGGATCGGGGAGCTGACGGAGCGGGAGACGGAGGTCCTGGTGCTCATCGCGCAGGGCCTGTCGAACGCCGAGATCGCCGACCATCTGGTCGTCGCGGAGTCGACGATCAAGACCCATGTGAGCCGGGTCCTGGTGAAGCTGGGGCTGCGGGACCGCACGCAGGCGGCGGTGTTCGCGTACGAGGCGGGGCTGGTGCGGGTCGGCGGCTGAGCGCCGACGGGAAGGCCGGGGCGCCGACCGGGGGCCGGGCGTCGGCCGGGGCCGGGGTGCGGGTCCGGGGGTAGCGTCGGTCCATGGACGCTGTTGACGCTGCATACGACCCCTGGTCCCCGGAGTTCGTCGCCGATCCGTACCCCGCCTACGCCGCGCTGCGGGCGGCCGGCCGCGCCCACTGGCACGGGCCCACCCGGCAGTGGCTGATCCCGCATCACGAGGACGTGTCCGCGCTGCTGCGGGACCGGCGGCTGGGGCGTACGTACACCCATCGCTTCAGCCACGAGGAGTTCGGGCGGGAGGCGCCGGACGCCGCGTACGAGCCCTTCCACACGCTCAACGACCACGGGCTGCTGGATCTGGAGGGCGCCGACCACGGCCGGATCCGGCGGCTGGTGTCGAAGGCGTTCACCCCGAGGACGGTGGAGAACCTGGCGCCGACGGTACGGCGGCTGGCCGCCGAGCTGGTCGGTGGTCTGGTCGCGGCGGGCGGTGGCGACCTCCAGGCGATGGTCGCGGAGCCGCTGCCGGTCGCGGTGATCGCGGAGATGCTGGGGGTCCCCGAGGACGACGAGGAGCGGGGGCGGCTGCGGCCCTGGTCGGCGGCGATCTGCGGGATGTTCGAGCTGAACCCCTCGGAGGAGACGGCCCGGCGGGCGGTCGAGGCCTCCATCGAGTTCTCCGACTACCTCCGGGAGCTGATCGCGCGGCGGCGCCGGGAACCCGGCGACGACCTGATCTCGTCCCTGATCGCGGTGGAGGGGCTGACCGACCAGGAGATGATCTCCACCTGCGTCCTCCTCCTGAACGCGGGTCACGAGGCCACTGTGAACACCACGGTCAACGGCTGGTGGACGCTGCTCAGGGAGGGTGTCCGTCCGGAACCCGAAAAGTTGTCCACAGCTGTGGAAGAACTTCTGCGGTACGACACCCCGCTCCAGATGTTCGAGCGCTGGGTCCTCGACGACATCGAGGTCGGCGGCGTCGTGCTCCCGCGCGGCTCCGAGGTCGCGCTGCTCTTCGGCTCCGCCAACCGGGACCCGGCCCGCTTCGGCCCGACCGCCGACACCCTCGACCTCACCCGCGAGGACAACCCGCACGTCACCTTCGGCGCGGGTATCCACTACTGCCTCGGCGCCCCGCTGGCCCGCCTCGAACTGACGGCGGTCTTCGCGGAGTTGCTCCACCGGGCGCCGGACCTCCGGCTGGTGGCGGAGCCGGTACGGAAACCGGGGTACGTGATCCGGGGCTTCGAGGCGCTGTGGGTGGAGGTCTGAGGCACTGAGGGGCGCGCACCGGTCCGGGTCGCCGGACTCGGGCCGCCGGGCCCGGTTCAGCATGTCCCGGCGAGGACCTGGCGGAGGCGGTGCGCGTACGCCTCCGGGTGGCTGGTGTTGCCGTTGTGGCCGCCGGGGAACTCCAGTGGCTCTTCGCCGACGAGCCCGGCCAGGGCGGTCGCGCACCGGTGGTCGAAGACCGTGTGCGGGGTGGTGCGGCCGTACGCGGGGAGGATGCGCGTGCCGGTGTGCGCCAGTGCGGCCGGGTCGAGCGTGTCGCCGACGACCGCCGTGAAGTCGTGGCGGATGAAGTGGTCGAAGTTGGCGATCCGCCGGGCGTTCATCGGCTGGGGCGTCAGGCCGGGTTCGGCGTCGGCGTTCGTCGGGTCGATGCCCAGGGTCCTGGCGATCTCCGGCAGTACCGCGCCGAGACCGCCCTGCCGGTACAGGTCCTGGAGGGCGACGAGTTCGCCCTCGTGGTGGGCGCGCTCCGGCTCGGGCAGCAGGCGCGGGGCGACGGGTTCGTGGGCGACGAGGGTGTGGATCAGCCCGGGGTGGCGTACGGCGACGTGCAGGCCGATGACGGCGCCCAGGCTGCAGCCGAGCATGACCACGGGCGTGCCGGGGAGGACGTCCGCGTCGGTGAGTGCGGTGAGGAGGCGGTGGACGTCGTCGGCGTGCTCGACCAGGGTCGCCCCCCGCTCCGGGGCGTCGAGCCGGCTGCGGGAGAGGCCTCGGCGGTCGTAGGTGACCACGCGGTAGGAGTCGGCGAGCCGGTCGACGAGGTCGGTGCTGCGGTCGGCGTCGCCCTCGCCGCTCTGCGAGATCAGCAGCGTGGGTCCGGTGCCGCGGACCTGGTGGTGCAGGACCGCCCCCGGGACGTCGAGCGTGCCGACGATCGTGACGCCGGTCGCGGTCGCGGTCGCGGTCGTGGTCAGGGCGGTGGTCGTGGTCATGGTCGTCGTCATGGTGCTTCCCCCTTGTCTGCGGCGGGCGACGCGCCCCCCGTTTCCTTCTCCCTCACGTTATTCCATCCAACTCGATACATCAATCTCGATGCATCAAGATGGATGAATCGAATTGGATGTATGTTGACGAGGTGAATGGAGCCGAACTGTTCCTGCTGGGCCGCTTCCTGATGAAGATCGGTGAGGAGTCGCTGCCCGAGCCGCCCGGCGGCGAGGGCCGGTACGCCGGCAGCGCCCGGCTCGTGCTGATCGTCGCCGGTGACGTCGCCGCCCACCCCGACAGCGCCGTCGGCGAGATCGCCGCGCGGACCGGGCTGCCGCAGAGCCAGGTGTCCACGGCCGTGGCCCGGCTGAAGGAGGCCGGATCGGTGCTGGCCGTACCGGACCCCGCCGACCGGCGCCGGGTGCTCGTGCGCCCTGCCGCCGAGGCGTCCGAGCGCGTGGCGGAGGTGCGGGCCACCCGGATCGAAGGTGCGCTCGCCGCGGCGCTGGGGTCCGACGACCCGCAGCGCCTCCGGGAGGTCACGGAGGCGCTGGAGGTACTGGCCCGCACGCTCATGCCCTCCGCGGGGGCCTGAGCCGGACTGTCACGAGCCCGGCCGGACCCTCGCGAGCCCGAGGCGTACCGTCCCCGGCCCGAGGCGTACCGCCCCCGGCCCGAGGCGTACCGTCCCGGGCCGGGGGCGTACAGGGGTCCTCAGCTCACCATGTCCCTGCGCCGCAGCCCCGCGAGGCCCGCCGCCGTCAGTGCCACCGCCAGGGCCGTCAGGAGCAGGACCGGGGTCCAGGCCATCTCCTGGCCCGGGACCTTCGGCAGGTGGCCGAAGGGGGAGAGGTCCAGCGCCGCCTGCGGCAGGTTCAGGGCCGGGCCGATCCAGCCGAGGGCCAGACAGAGGCCGGCCACGCCCCACGCGGCGGTCGCCGCCTTCGGGGCGGCGCCCCAGAGGAGGACCGCGAGGGCCGCGAGCGTCCACACCGCCGGGAGCTGGACGAGCGAGGCGCCCAGGATCGCGCCGAGGTCGTGGCCGTACGCGAGGGCCAGGCCGAGGCCGCTGAGGAGCAGGATCAGGGCGGAGCCGCCGAAGGCGATCACCAGATGACCGGCGGCCCAGCGGAGCCGTCCGAGGGCGTTCGCGAGCAGCGGTTCGGCCCGGCCCGAGGTCTCCTCGCCGTGCGCCCGGAGCACCGAGCCGACCGCGAAGAGGGCCGCGACCATCCCGAAGAGGGACACCATGGTGGCGAGGAAGGCACTGGTCAGGGCGGTCTGGCCGCCCATCCGCTCGAAGATCTCGCGGGCCTGTTCGTTGTCGCCGACGATGTCGGCGGCCCCCTCGACCATGCCGCCGAAGACGAGCCCGCCGAGCAGGAAGCCCAGCGACCAGCCGAGCAGGGTGCCGCGCTGGAGCCGCCAGGCGAGCGCGCCCGCCGTTCCGAGCCGCCCCGCCGCCGGACCCGGCCGGGTCGCGAGGAAGCTCGCGCCGACGTCCCTGCGGCCGGTCAGCGCGTACGCCGCCGCCGTCTGGACCAGGACGGCGCCGCCGATCAGCAGGAGCACCCACCAGCGTTCACCGGCGAAGGCGCGGACGTTCTCGGCCCAGCCGATCGGCGAGAGCCAGGTCAGGACGCTGCCGCCGTCCGCGCTCCCGGAGTCCCCGGCCGCGCGCAGCACGAAGGCGAGGCCGAGGGCGGCGCCGGTCAGGCCCTTCGCGAGCCGGGCGCTCTCGGTGAGCTGCGCGGCGAGCGCGGCCGTGGTCGCGAACACCATGCCGGTGCCGCCGATGGCCAGGCCGAGGGCGAGCGCCCCGGCCGCCCCCTGGCCGGCCAGCCCGGCGGTGATGAGGAGGGCGACGGCGGCGTTGACGACGAGTGCGGCGAGCAGCGCGGCGGTGAGCGGGGCCCGGCGGCCGACCGCTCCGGCGGACAGCATCTCCTGACGGTCGGTCTCCTCCTCCTCGCGGGTGTGCCGGACGACCACGATCAGGCTCGCGACGGCGGCGAGGACGGCGGCGAAGGTGCTGAACCGCCAGGCGACGAGCCCGCCGAGGGAGTCGTCGAAGACGGGGCCGTAGAGCGCGCGCATCGAGCTGTTGGCGTTCATGGAGGCGGCGAGTTCGGAGCGCTGGGCGGCGGTGCCGTAGAGCCCTTCGAGCGAACCGGCGCCGCTGGCGACCATGCCGCCGGTGACGAGTGCCCAGACCGGGATCATCAGCCGGTCGCGGCGCAGGGCGAGCCGGGTGAGGGTGCCGGTGCCGGTGAGGGCGCCGGTGCCGGTGGGGGTGCGGGTTCCGGTGAGGACGGCGCTCATGACGCGGTCACCCCGGCCGTGCGGCCGCCGCCCGCGTGGTCGCCGTGCGCGCCGTTCTCGTCCGCGTAGTGCCGGAGGAACAGCTCCTCCAGGGTGGGCGGGGTGGAGGTCAGGCTGCGGACGCCCGAGGCGGTCAGGGAGCGCAGGACGGCGTCGAGCTTGTCGGTGTCGACCTGGAGCTTCACCTTGAGGCCCCGCACGTCGACGTCGTGGACGCCGGGGAGGGCGGTGAGGCCGTCGGGCGGGGAGGCGAGTTCGGCGGTGACGCTGGTGCGGGTCAGGTGCCGCAGCTCGGCGAGCGAACCGGACTCGACCGTGCGGCCCTTGCGGATGATGCTGACCCGGTCGCAGAGGGTCTCGACCTCGCTGAGGATGTGGCTGGACAGCAGGACGGTCCGGCCCCGGTCGCGGGCCTCCGCGACACAGCTCTGGAAGACCTCCTCCATCAGCGGGTCGAGGCCGCTGGTCGGCTCGTCGAGGACGAACAGGTCGACGTCCGAGGCGAAGGCGGCGACGAGGGCGACCTTCTGCCGGTTGCCCTTGGAGTAGGTGCGGCCCTTCTTCGTCGGGTCGAGCTCGAAGCGCTCGATGAGCTCGGCGCGCCGGGCCTTGTCGAGGCCGCCCCGGAGCCGGCCGAAGAGGTCGATGACCTCGCCGCCGGAGAGGTTGCGCCAGAGGGTCACGTCGCCGGGGACGTACGCGATGCGGCGGTGCAGCTCGACGGCGTCCTGCCAGGGGTCCTTGCCGAGCAGCCGGGTGGTGCCGGAGTCGGGGCGCAGGAGGCCGAGGAGGACCCGGATGGTGGTGGACTTCCCGGAGCCGTTGGGGCCGAGGAAGCCGTGGACCTCGCCGGTCTCGACGGTGAGGTCGAGGCCGTCGAGCGCGTGGGTGCGCCCGAAGGACTTGTGCAGTCCGGCGACGCTGATTGCCTGGGTCATGCTTCAGAACGTACGCTGATTTCACAAACTTGTGAAGTTAAGGAAGCGTATGAATCCGCGCTTAGAGTGGGGAACATGACGACGCCCAAGGAAACGACCGGGGAAGAGGCGGTCTCCCGCTTCGTCGAACGCTTCGCGGCCGAGATGACCGCCGCCGGCATGCAGCGCATGGCGAGCCGCGTCTTCGCCGCGCTCCTCGCCTCCGAGACGGCCTCCATGACCTCGGCCGAGCTGGCCGAGCAGCTGCGGATCAGCCCGGCCGCCGTCTCCGGCGCCATCCGCTATCTCTCCCAGGTCAGCATGATCAGCCGCGAGCGCGACCCCGGCACCCGCCGCGAGCGGTACGTCCTGCACAACGAGCTCTGGTACGAGACCTTCACCCGCCGCGACCAGACCCTGACGCGCTGGGAGAAGGTCCTCGACGAGGGCGCCGCGACCCTCGGGACGGACACCGTGGCGGGCCGCCGCATCGCCGAGACGGCCGAGTTCTTCGCCTTCCTCCAGCGCGAGATGCTGGGGATCATGGACCGCTGGGCGGCCTACAAGGGGTCGGGTACGGAGTCCTGACGGGCCTCCGTGGGCGGCGCGAGCCGGTCGAGGAGCGCGGTGAACTCCTTCCGCTCGTCCGCCTCTCGGTAGGGCCCCACCGGCCACAGCGGCCGTCCCTCGATCCAGGGCACCACGAACGGCCGGTGTCCGTCCCGGGTGAAGTCCTGCCAGCCATGCAGCCCGGCGGTGCCGATGGGCGCGGTCGGCAGGCCCTGGGGCATGGCCTGCCGCCGGGCGTGCTGGGCGAGCAGCGCGTACGTGGGACCGGACACGGGCCCGTGCGGGTACGCGCTGTCGGGCCGCGCGCGACGACGCCCGTCGGCGACGGCGTCCGGGCCGTCCTCGCCGGGCTCCCGGTCCTCGAAGGGGCCCACGCCCTCGCCGGGCTCCCGGTCCTCGAAGGGGCCCACGCCCTCGCCGGGCTCCCGGTCCTCGATCGGCCCCCAGCCCTCGACCGCCCCCGGGACCCGGGCAGGCTCGGGCGCCGGCTCCTGCGGCTGTCTCGGGGTCGCCCTGCGCATCAGCCCCTCCGCCTCCGCGTGCGCGACGATCCGGCGGCGTACGCGCTCGCCCCGCAGCGGCTTCGCCCAGATCAGCGGCCCGCCGCCGGGCGGCGCGACGACCCCGCCGGTGCGCGGGTCGCCGCACCACCACAGCACGCCGTCCGGGCCCGGCCGCACCGTCTCGTAGCGCTGCCGGGTCGCGATCACGGTCAGCGGCCACGCCTCGTCGCCGTCCGGGGCGCGCAGCACGAGCGTCGTCGCGTGCCCGGTGCGGGCGGCCGCCGCGGAGGGGAGCGCCGACCAGACGCCCCCGCCGAGGGTCCGCCGCATCCGCCGCGCCATGAACCGGGAGCCGAGCCCGGCGCCCAGGCAGATGATCCCGAGAGCGAAGGGCATGGCGGCCGTGGCGGACGTCGAGGCCTCCTCGATCAGCGTCCCGAAGGCGAAGGCCAGGGCGAGCGTCACGACTCCCGCGCCGATCAGCAGGCCCGCTCTTCGCCGGTACCTCTCCAGCGCCCCGCCGTCTCCTCGACGTCCAGCGCACACGTCATCGCACGTCCCCCGCCCCATCGGTCAATTCGAGCTGACGCTAGAGGTGCGCGGCGCCGACGCGCCAGCCGCGACCGGGAACGGCTCCCTACGCGGCGTCCCGGGGGAGCGTCAGCCCCCACGCCCCCGCTCCGACCGTCCACGTCCGGCGGCGGACCGGGCCCGTGAGGCGGCCGTCCGCCCGGTAGCGGAAGTCCGGGCCCGAGACCGTGAGGGTGTGGGCCGTCGTGTGGTGCGGCGGGGCCGCCGACGGGTGGACCGTCACCTCGGCCGCGCCGCCCGCCGAGCGGACCGTCAGGCCCTGGACCGGGGTGTCGACGTCCGTGAGCAGCACCCCGTCCGCCTCCACCCGCAGCCGGTGGGCCCGGGGCGCCACGGCCGTCGGGACCGGGCGGACCAGCGTGCGGACCAGGGACCGGCAGGTGCCCCAGACGGAGGTGGTGGCGGCGCCGAGCACCGGCGCGGCCGGGACCAGGAGGTCGCCGAGGACGACGCCGTCGCTGTCGTCGACCAGCAGGTCGAGCCGGCGCACCACCCCGTGGAGCACCGCCCGCGCGGCGGCGGGCGTGGAGCGCGGCACGCCCAGCGCGTGGGCGACTTCCAGGGCGCCGGGAACGCCGATCGGGACGAGGGCGAGGGCCGCCCCGGCGAGCTCCCGCTCGCGGTGCAGCAGGGCCACCGTCCGCAGCAGCGCGCGGTCGTCGCCGAGCACCACGGGGCGCCGGGACCCCCGCCTGGCCAGGGCCCTGGAGAATTCCTCGGGACCGTCCGGCAGGCAGATCTTCGCCTCGGCGCCCGCGGACAGTACATCCTTCGCGATCCGTACGGACTCGCCGTCACTTCGGCGGGCGACCGGGTCGACGATGACCAGCAGCTGGTCGTGATCCGACACCTCGGTCCTTCCTCGGGTAGCATCTTTGTGCAAGAGCCCCTTGCGCTATTGCGCCAGGGGCTTCGTCTATTCCGGGGCACACCGGTGAGGCGGCGTACGCCCCCTGACCTTGGACATGCCCCACCCGGAAGGGGTGTACGCCTGTGCCCGCACTTGTGCTGCTCGGTGCTCAGTGGGGTGACGAGGGCAAGGGAAAGGCCACCGACCTCCTCGGTGGATCCGTTGACTATGTGGTGCGCTACCAGGGCGGCAACAACGCCGGCCACACGGTCGTCGTAGGCGACCAGAAGTACGCGCTGCATCTTCTCCCTTCCGGAATCCTCTCGCCGGGGTGCACCCCGGTGATCGGAAACGGTGTCGTCGTCGACCCGGCGGTCCTGCTCTCCGAGCTGAGCGGGCTGAACGAGCGAGGCGTCGACACGTCGAAGCTCCTGATCAGCGGTAACGCCCACCTGATCACCCCGTACAACGTCACGCTCGACAAGGTGACGGAACGGTTCCTCGGAAAGCGCAAGATCGGCACCACCGGTCGCGGCATCGGCCCGACCTACGCCGACAAGATCAACCGCGTCGGCATCCGCGTCCAGGACCTGTACGACGAGTCGATCCTCATCCAGAAGGTCGAAGCGGCGCTGGAGGGCAAGAACCAGCTGCTCGCCAAGCTGTACAACCGCCGCGCGATCGAGGCGGAGCAGATCGTCGAGGAGATGCTCCAGTACGCGGAGCAGATCAAGCCGTTCGTCGCGGACACGACGCTGATCCTCAACAAGGCGCTCGACGACGACAAGGTCGTGCTCTTCGAGGGCGGCCAGGGCACCCTGCTCGACGTCGACCACGGCACGTACCCCTTCGTCACCTCCTCGAACCCGACCGCGGGCGGCGCCTGCACGGGTGCGGGCGTGGGCCCGACGAAGATCAGCCGGGTCATCGGCATCCTCAAGGCGTACACGACCCGTGTCGGCGCCGGACCGTTCCCGACGGAGCTGTTCGACGCGGACGGCGAGGCGCTGCGCCGCATCGGTGGCGAGCGCGGTGTCACCACCGGCCGTGACCGTCGCTGCGGCTGGTTCGACGCGGTCATCGCGCGGTACGCGACCCGGGTCAACGGCCTGACGGACTTCTTCCTCACCAAGCTCGACGTGCTGACGGGCTGGGAGCAGATCCCGGTCTGCGTCGCGTACGAGATCGACGGCAAGCGCGTCGAGGAGCTGCCCTACTCGCAGACCGACTTCCACCACGCGAAGCCGATCTACGAAATGCTGCCGGGCTGGTCCGAGGACATCACCAAGGCGAAGACCTTCGCGGACCTGCCGAAGAACGCGCAGGCGTACGTGAAGGCGCTGGAGGAGATGTCGGGCGCGCCGATCTCGGCGATCGGTGTGGGCCCCGGCCGCACGGAGACGATCGAGATCAACTCGTTCCTGTAGGAACCGGCGGGTTCCCCCGGAACCCGTAGGGCCCCCGCGGCACACGACGCACGTCGCCCGCGCCTAGTTCACCAGGCGCAGGCGGCGTGCGTCGTCGTCGTACTCCCGGACGAGCACCGAGGACTTCCGGGGGTCGAGCGAGTACCTCCAGGGAATGCCGTCCGCCACGCACGCGCGCTCCGACGCGGCCTCGTCGAGCACGGACGGGGTCGTGTACAGGAAGCCGCCGTCGACGCTCAGCAGGGCCGCCGTCGACTCGCAGTGCCTGCCGGTCCCGGTCCGGACGGTGCGCACGACCGGGTCCCCGAGGCCGCCGGGCCGGATGACGACGACGAGCCCGTCGCCCGCGGTCCACACCTTCCAGAACTCCCGGGGTACCCCGGTGCTCGGCGTCGTGCTCTTGGACACCGGGGAGAACGAGGAGTCGGTCTCCCGCCAGTAGAAGCCCGCGCCACCGAGATCGGCGTCGGCGCCCAGGGTGAGGTGGTCGGGGAGCCCGCAGTCCTCCGGCGAGGCGCCGGAGGGCGTGCTGCGCGTCACGTGGAAGGCCGAGAGCACGATCGTCGGTTCCGTCCGGCTGGTCAGGCCGATCTCGCCCTGGCAGACGGTCGTCCTGGTGGCGGACACGAAGGTGCCCGCGGTCCTGCCGAGCCGGGTGGAGTTGTGGATCTCCAGCCGCATGGTGAAGGGCACGTCCCGGTCGTACGAGTCGAGGCGCCACACCCCGGTGAACCGCCGGTCCTCCTGGGTGCCGTCCGAGGGCAGGGCGAAGGACGGCGCGGGCCCCGTCCAGGTGTACGCGACGGTGGCGGCCCCGACGAGGACCGCGGTCAGCAGTTGGCGCCCGGCCCGCAGTCCGCTGCGGAGCTTCCTGCGCGTCGCCGGGGAGAGCGCCGCCACGGGCGCCGCCACGGAGGCCCGGACCGAGGCCCGTACGGGGGTGCGGACCGGAGCCCGTACGGGCCTCGGCGTCGCCCGGATGAAGTCCGCCGCGTCCTCGTCCAGGCGGGCGAGCAGCTCCGGCGGGAGCCAGCTGCCGTCGAGGGCCTTGCGGGTGCGGGAGACGACCGTCTCCACCGACGGCCGCCCCTCCGGTTCCTTCGTCAGGCAGTCGTGGACCAGTTCCGCGACCGTCTCCGGGACCCCCGCCACGTCCGGGTCCTCGTAGGCCACGCGGAAGAGGAGGCCGTGGACGCCCGGGTCGCCGTTGCTGAAGGGGGCCCGGCCGGTCGACGCGTAGGCGAGGACCGAGCCCAGGGAGAAGACGTCGCTCGCCGCCGTGACCTCCTCGCCGCGCACCTGCTCCGGCGACATGAACTCCGGTGAGCCGAGCAGCACTCCGGTGCGGGTGAGGTCGCTCTCGGAGGAGAGTTCCGTCCGGCGGGCGATGCCGAAGTCGATGACCCGGGGCCCGCCGACGGTCAGCAGGATGTTGGACGGCTTGAGGTCGCGGTGGACCAGCCCCGCCTCGTGGATCGCGCGGAGCGCGAGGCCGAGCCGGTGGGCGAGGACGAGCACCGACGCCGCCGGGAGCGGCCCGAGACGGCCCTCGACGGCGGCGCGCAGCGAAGGGCCGGGGATGTACTCGGTGGCGACCCAGGGGACGGCCGCCTCGGTGTCGGCGTCCAGGACGTGCGCGGTCCACGCGCCGCCGACGAGCCGCGCCGCCCGCACCTCGCGGTCGAAGCGGCGGCGGAACTCCTCGTCCGCCGCCGCCTCGGCCCGTACGAGCTTCACGGCGAGCGGCCGTCCGTCGTGCTGTCCTTCGGGCGCCTCGGCCCGGTAGACGACGCCCATGCCGCCCGCGCCGAGCCGGCCGACGAGACGGTAGGGGCCTATGAACGCCGGGTCTTCCGGGCGGAGTCGGTCCACCGGCGGATCCTCGCACAGCCCCGTGGGTCAGGAGTCCAGCTTCGTGTCCCGGCCGACCTTCTCCCAGGTGGTGAGGTCGGAGCGGACCTGGTCCAGGTGCCCGAGGATCGTGTCGATGGAGTCGTCGCCGAGGGCGAGCCGCAGCGGAGTCTCGTCGGCGTCCAGCGCGGCGAGCACCGCCGCCGCGGCCTTCGCGGGGTCGCCGGCCTGGGTGCCGCCGCCGGTCTCCACGAACGCGCGGGTGGCGCCCACCGTGTCCGCGTAGTCGGCGATGCCCTCACCGCTGAGGCTGTGGTTGCCGAAGAGGCTGGTGCGGAAGGCGCCCGGCTCCACGATGAGCACCTTGACGCCGAGCGGCCCGACCTCGGCGGCGAGCGCCTCGGACATGCCTTCCAGGGCGAACTTGGTCGCGCTGTACGCCCCGAAGCCGGCCATCGACATCTGCCCGCCGACGCTGCTGAGCTGCACGATCGCGCCGGAACGGCGGGCCCGCATATGGGGCAGGACGGCGCGGGTGAGGGCGGCCGGGCCGAAGACGTGCACGTCGAAGAGGGAGCGCAGTTCGGCGTCGGAGGTCTCCTCGACCGAACCGACGTGGGTGCGGCCCGCGTTGTTGACGAGGACGTCGATGCGGCCGTGGCGGGCGGCGACCTCGGCGACGACCCGGTCGACGGCGGCCGTGTCGGTGACGTCCAGGGCGACCGGGTCGACCTGGTCGGGGTGGGCGGCGACCAGGTCGTCGAGGGTCTCGGTGCGGCGGGCGGCGGCGACGACCACGTCCCCGGCGCCGATCGCAGCCTCGGCGAAGGCGCGCCCGAAGCCGCTGTTGGCACCGGTGATCAGCCAGACCTTGCTCATGTGCGTACTCCCCGTGTGGTGTTCTGTGTTTCCGTGCTCAACGAGCCTGTCGCAGAAGGGCGTTGTCCGTCCAAGATCTGTCGTGATAACCCAGGGGCATGACGATCACGGACGTCCACGGCCGGGAACTCCGGTACTTCCTCGCGGTCGCGGAGGAGCTGCACTTCACCCGGGCCGCCGAGCGCCTGTACGTGTCGCAGCCCGCGCTCAGCAAGCAGATCCGGTCCCTGGAGCGGCAGTTGGGGGTGCGGCTCTTCGACCGCGACCGGCGCGGGGTGGCCCTCACCTCCGTCGGTACGGCCCTGGTGCCGCACGCCCGTGCCGCGCTCGCCGCCTGGCAGGAGGGCCACGAGGCGGTACGGCGGGCCCGGGAGGCCGAGCGGGGCCTGCTGGTGGTCGGGATGAGCACCAGTCCCGGGCGCGGCGGGCTGCTGCCCGCGATCCGCTCCCGGTTCACCGAGGTGCACCCGGAGGCCGGACTGAAGCTGCGCCAGGTGGGCTGGGAGGACCCGACGGCGGGGCTGGCGGACGGCGCGAGCGATGTGGCGTTCGTGTGGCTGCCGCTGTCCGGGGAGGAGCGTTTCCGCTGGGTGGTGGTGGCGACCGAGCCCCGGCTCGTGGCCCTGCCCGCCTCGCATCCGCTGGCCGCCCGGGACCGCCTGGACTTCGCGGACCTCCTCGACGAGCCCTTCCTCGCGCTGCCGGACACCGGACCCGAGCTGCGGGACCACTGGCTGGCGGTGGACTCCCGGGGCGGCCGGCCGCCGGTGGTCGGCGGGGAGATCGCGAGCGCGGACGAGACGTACGAGGCGCTCGTCGACGGCCGGGGGATCTGTCTGGTCGCGGAGGGCAACGCGCCGCTGCTCGCCCGCGACGGCGTCGTCACCCGCCCCGTCGACGGGATCGCCCCGAGCCGTTTCGCCCTCGCCTGGCGCGCGGACGACACCCGGCCGCTGGTGAGGGCGTACGCGCGCGCGGCGGAGGCGGGTACGGGGCCGGCGGTGTGAGGAGCCCCGGCCGGGGAGCGGACCGTGACGGCGGAGCGACATCCACTGTTCGTACAACCGTTGCCATGACTCGTATGTCTGACTGGTTGTCGTTCGTGCCAAGCGCGTGACGACCGGTCCACCGAGGGGGCGAGGTGCCTCCCCTCCTCCGACTGCAGAAACGGGACGTCAGTGCACTCTCACCGCCACCGCATCACCGGCCGCCGGCTCGCCGCCGCGGCCCTCGCCGTCGCCTCCGTCACCGGCGGCCTGGCCGCCCCGGCGTTCGCCGCCCCGGCCACGGGCGTACTCGCCGCGGAGGCCGCGACCGGGACGCAGCAGCAGGCCCTCGCCAAGCTGCCGCTCGACGCGAGCGTCGTCGGCAACGGCCCGACGGGCTTCCTCTGGATATACCAGGACACCTTCGGCTGGACGCGGTACGCGGACGGCTCCGTGACCAAGCTGCCCCGGGGCGACGGCGCGGAGCCCGCGTTCTACCACGGCGGTGCCGGGTCGGACGTCGTCGTCATGACGGACCGCGCCAAGCCGAACGTCTTCACCCTGTACGACATGGGCGCCAAGGACACGGCCCCCGTCGTGATCGACGCGAGCCACCTGGGCTCGGGCTACCACTACTCGGGACTGCTCGGCTCCACCGTCGTCATGACCGCCCCGAACTGGGACGGCACCGCCGACATCCGCCTCTTCAGCAACGAGGACGGCCGGACCGTCGACCGGGCGGTGCGGGGGATCCCCGCGGCGGCGCGCTGGGTCAAGGTCGACATCAGCACGCCGGACACCCTGATCCTCCGCTACGCACCGAACGGCGACGAGAGCGCCTGGCGCGCAGCCCTGGTGGACGTCGCCTCCGCCACGGTCGTGGAGGACCGGCCCCTGACCGCCTCGAGCCGCTACAGCTTCCAGACCGACACCGCCGTCTCCGCCACGCACGTCGCCTGGACCGAGGACCCGAGCGCAGGCAACGCGGTCCTGCGGGTCGGGCTGCGCGGGCAGGAGGAGTCCAAGCGCATCCCGCTCGGCCGCGGCACCGCGCTCACCACCGAGTTCCTGGGTGACTGGGTCCTGTACGGCCTCACCGACGGCAGGGACGCCGACGCGCCCCACCCGCTCAACGCCCTGACGGCCCGCTCGCTGAAGGACGACCGGACGGTCAAGCTCCTCGACTTCGTGCGCGAGATCCGCTTCGACGGGGAGGGCGCGCTCCTGGTGGAGGGCGGCACCGTCGGGCAGGGCGAGGGCCTCTACCGGATCACCGCCGCCCCCGGGGGCGACCCGGTCGTCACGCTCATGGCGAGCACCGGCCGCTCGGTGGTCCTGAACCTGACCGGCCAGACCGTCCCCGCCTCCGTCGATTTCGGCAAGTCCCCCCTCCCCACGCTGAGCTGGAAGTTCGACCCGGCCGTCAACATCCGCGTGAAGGTGGTGCTGACCCACAAGGCCTCGGGGCAGACGACGACCCTCCTCAACAAGTACCCGAACGCGGAAGGCCTCGTCGAACTGCCCTGGTACGACCGGTTCGACAACCACTCCACCGTCCAACGCGGCGCGTACACATGGCGGATGACGGCCCAGACCGGCTACGGCCTCGGCCCCACCTACGAGCGGAGCGGCAGCCTCACGGTGGGCGGCCCGCACCTCCCGCACAACTTCACCGACAGAGTCCGCCCCGACCTGCTCGTCAAGTCGCCCACCGGGTACCTGAGCGCCTACGAGACCAACGATGTCCTGGCGTACAACGGGCCGGACGCCGAGGTGCCCATGGCGGAGTCGAAGTGGGCCACGACCGGCTGGGGCGTGTACAACCACCTCGTCACCCCCGGCAACATCGGCGGCGCGCCGCAGGCGGACGTGCTGGGCCGAGACCGGAACGGCGTCCTGTGGCAGCACCTGGGCACCGGCGACAGGAAGAAGCCCTTCGCCCCCCGGACCCGGGTCGGCACCGGCTGGCAGGCGTACCGGCTGATCACCGGAGGCTCCGACCTCACCGGCGACGGCCGCCCCGACCTGGTCGGGATCGACAAGGCCGGCGTCCAGTGGCTCCACAAGGGCACCGGCAGCTGGAGCAAGCCCTTCGCGGACCGCGTGAAGATGAGCGCGGGCTGGGGCATCTACAACCTCGTCACCGCCACCGGAAACCTGGCCGGCGGGCCCGCCGGCGATCTCGTCGCCCGCGACAAGGACGGCGTCCTCTGGCTCCACCTCGGCCGGGGCGACGGCACCTTCGCCCCCCGGACCCGTATCAGCGACGGCTGGAACCAGTTCACCGAGATCACCGCCGTGGGCGACCTCGGCAACGACGGCCGCCCGGACCTCATAGCGAGGAACCCCGCGCACACCACCTACAAGCTCAGGGTCTACAACGGCACGGGCCTGTGGGCGACGCCGCTCAAGGAACTCGGTCCCTACTACTGGAACACCATGTTCATGGACGAGAGCGACGCCCAGTACTGACATCCAGTACTGACATCCAGTGACATCCCGCACCGACGAGGAGGGCGGGCCCCGGAATCCCGGGGCCCGCCCTCTCGGCTTCGCCTACGACCGGCGGTACGCGTTCGGTTCGCCGTCGAGCATCGGGTAGACCAGCAGCCGGTCCTTGCCCTCGAAGGTGTCGACGACCAGGAACTGGGACAGGCCCTCCTGGCATTCGCGGTCCCAGGCGGTGGTGTCCCGGCTGCGGGGGCCGACGACCAGCATGGAGGTTCCGGCGCCCGCGAGGACGGACGTGGTGCCACAGGCCCAGTCCTCGTCGGTGTTCACGCCGTCGACCGTGCGCGGGTAGCCGTCGATGACGCTGAGCACGGGCGCGCCGACCGGGCCCTGGGTGATCGTGACCTCGGAGGTGAAGCGGCTGTCCGACGCGCCGTAGATCTCCGGTGTGGGGATGCGCGACCAGTGCCCGAGGAAGCGGGCGGGGACGGCCGCCGGGCCCCGGCGGGCCTTGCGGTAGGTGGTCTTCGTGGTGCCCGAGGACCACTCCAGGACGTCGGGTGAGCGCAGGGTGAGGGTCTGGTGGGCGGCCGGCACGCAGCGCTGGGCGGGCACGCTGGTGGTCACGTCGGACTCGCCGTAGACGACCTTGTCCTCGTCGGCCGAGACCAGCCGGGAGCGGCCCATGCACATCCGGTTCTCGGTGACCTGGACGTAGACGGCGCTCTTGGAGCCCACGGCGCCCTGGGCGATCTCGATCCGGGCGGTCTCGCGGGGGAACTCGGCCGAGCCCTGCACGACGCCCTCCCAGGCGCCGAGGAAGGCGGCGGGGACGATCCCGGCGGGCCGGGCGGAGACGTCACCGGCACCGCGGGCCCGGTTCTTCTGGTCGTCGCTCCCGGTGCCCGGATCGGGCCAGAAGGTGTACGTGAGACCGGCCGCGGCGGCCACGACGAGCGCCGTGATCCCGGCGACCAGCCCGGTACGACGGCGGCGCGCCGGCCGGGCGGGGCCCTGGGGCGCGGTGGAGGACCCGGCGGGCAGGGGAGTGGGCGGGGTGGGATCACCGGAGCCGCCCGGGGCGACCGAGACAGCGTCCATGAGGGCGGGCACGGCGGCCCCGCCCGCACCCGCCACACCGGCCCCGCCCGCCCCGGTCTCCGCCGCCTCCGCCCTGATCTCCGCTTCGAGCAGCTGCGCCGCGTGCCGTCCCAGCCGCGCCAGGACGTCCGCCGGGAGCCACGGGTCCGGCACCGACAGCGTCTGCGCGATCTCCGTCGCCGACGGCCGCCCGGCCGGGTCCTTGGCGAGGCAGGCCCGGATCAGCCCGGCCAGTTCGGGCGCCAGGTCCGTCAGGTCGGGCTCGTCGTGGGCGATGCGGAACATGGTGGCGTGGACGCCGCTGTCCGCCGTCCCGAACGGCGCGCGCCCGGTCGCCGCGTACACGAGCACCGACCCGAGGCAGAAGACGTCCGAGGCGGCGCCGATGTGCTCGCCCCTGACCTGCTCGGGCGACATGAAGCCGGGGGAGCCGACGACCGCCCCGGTGGTGGTCAGATTGCCGCCGTCGGCGACGGTGTCGACGGCGCGGGCGATGCCGAAGTCGATGATGCGGGGCCCGTCGACGGTGAGCAGCACGTTGGACGGTTTCAGGTCGCGGTGGACGAGCCCGGCTGCGTGGATGTGTTCGAGGGCGCGTGCCAGACCGGCGGCGAGGGCCTTCACCGTCACGGGTGGCAGCGGCCCGAACTCGTCGCCGACGACGGTCCGCAGCGACGGCCCCGGTACGTAGCCGATCGCCACCCACGGCGACGCCGCGTCGGTGTCGGAGCCGAGCACGGGCGCGGTGCCCGTGCCGCCGACCCGTTCCAGGGCGGAGACCTCGCGGGCGAACCGGCGCCGGAACTCGTCCTGGGCGGCGAGTTCGGCGTGCACCACCTTCACCGCGACCGTCCGTCCGCCGGCCGAGCGCGCCAGGAACACCCGGCCCATCCCCCCGACCCCGAGGCGGCCGAGCAGGCGGAACGGGCCGATGGTGGCGGGGTCTTCCGCGGTCAATGGCTCCACGTCGTCAGAGCATGCCAGACGGCACGTCAGCCGTCCCCGCAGATCTTCAGCCCCTTCGGGGTGGCGCACGGCAGGTGGCCGTGGGTGCCGATCACGTCCTGGCCGCGGCCCCGGGTCAGATAGGTGAGGAAGCTGGAGGTCAGCGAGTCGGCGGGGGGCACGCCCCAGGTGTAGGCGTACTCGATCTCCCGGTACGGGTAGCCCGGGCCGCCGATCTGGTCCAGGGCGGCCTCGCGGCCGTCGATGGCCACCTTGTGCAGGCCCTTGTGCCCGTCGACGGAGCGGAGATCGGCGTAGCCGAGGGCGCCGGGGAGCTTGGCGACGGTGGTCAGGACCCGGTCCGTGGAGTCGAGTTCGCAGCGGATCACCTTCGCCTCGGTGTCGTCGACGTTCACGCAGTCCAGGGAGGAGTTGGCGGGTTCGTTGCGTTCCAGGACCCGGCGCTGGAAGACCTCGCGGGTGCCGGAGTTGGCGTCGCGGCTGATGAGCAGGACCGGCCGGTCCACGCCGGGGACCAGCTGGCTCCAGTTGGTGATCTCGCCCCGGTAGACGCGGCGGATCTGGTCCAGGGTGAGGTCGTCGACGGGGATGTCGTCGTTGAGGACGAGGGTGAAGAGGGAGACGGCGACCATGTTCTCCCGCAGCTGGGGGAAGCCGCCCGGCTTGCGCCCGTCGGAGAGGGCGACGACGGCGGGGGAGCCCTTGCCCTGCTTCGCGCCGGCGTCGGCCAGCGCCCGTATCCCGGAGGTCGAGCCGTGCGGGTCGAGGACGATCGTCGCTCCCGCGCAGTCCTTCTCGTACTGCTTCTTCACCTCGCGGACGACGGGGGCGAAGGCGGTGGAGCCGGTGACGGTGAGGGTGCCGGTGGCGCAGCCGATCGGCGGCGGGGTCCGCTCGCGGACGATGATCGCGGCGAGCGCGATCACACAGAGGGTGAGGACGACGGTGACGGCCCGCGAGGTGGGGCTGAACCTGCCCGGCTTCTCGTCGGGGGTGGTGCTCCTGTTGCGCTTGACGCGCCCGCTCGTGAGGCCGTCGATCCTGACCTCCCGGTCGGCGATCCCGCCGGAGAGCTGGACGAGCAGCTTGAAGTACTGCCCGCGTTCGAGGGTCACCCTGGGGACGAGGACCGCGTTGCCGTCCCTGCCGAGCTTGGGGGCGCGCTCCAGGTCGTCCCGTACGGAGTCCCAGCCGGCCGGGATGGTGGCGACGACGCCCTGCACGGTCCGCTCACCGAAGGTGATCTTCAGCCCGTGGGGTGCGGTGTCGGGCCCGTAGTCCTCGGAGCCGATGGTGAGCTCGGCGTCGTTCTCGATGCGGAGGAGGACGAGCCGGGAGCCGTTGACGGGCGGGACGATGCCCACCACCTCGCCCTCCCGCACGGTCATGACCCCCCGGTCCTGGTGCTCCTCGCGGTGGAGCGGGGTGTTGAGCTGCACGCGGAAGCCGAGCCGCTTGCGCTGCGGCGAGAACCGGTCGACCCAGACGACGCCGACGGAGACGAGGACGCCGAGGAGCGCCGTCCCCACGGCGATGACGTTCTCGGCGGTTATCCACTCCATGGCCGGGACGGTACGGACGCCTGTACGAGGGCGGGGGCGGCGTAGCGGGCGGTCACCTGGACTTCTCCGTTCGTTCAGGGAGGCACGGGGGTGGCCCCCCCCGGGTGGCCGGGCAGGGGTTGCCCGGGTGCGGAGAGCGTGGGTGTAATGGCCACGAGGGGGCTTTCCGTCTGAGGAGTACCCCATGCGTGTCGTCGAAGTGACCGCCTACGGCGGACCCGAGGTCCTCAGAATGGCCCGCCGGGCCGAGCCGGAGGCCGGGGCCGTACCGGGGAAGGTACGGGTGCGCCTGAAGGCGGCCGGAGTGAACCAGGCGGATCTGCGGATCCGTGCGGGGAAGTACGCGGAGGCGGTCGGCTCGCTCAGGCCCCCGTTCGTCCTGGGGACGGACTTCGCGGGCAGGCTGCTCGACCACGCTCCCGGGATGCCGCCGGGGACCCGGGTGGCCGGTCTCGTGCCGTGGTTCGAGTCGCTGACCGGCGACGGCACCTACGCGGAGGTCATCTGGGCCGACCCGGAGTGGCTGGCCCCGATCCCGGACGACGTGGAGTTCACCGTGGCCGCGTCCCTGCCGCTGGCCTCGGCCACCGCCGAGCAGGGCCTCGAACGGCTCGCGCTGCGGCCGGGCGCGTCGCTGCTCGTGACCGGTGCGAGCGCGGTGGTGGGCCGCATCGCGGTCCAGCTGGCGCACGCCGCGGGGCTCCGGGTGGTGGCCGTCGCCCACGAGGGCGACGAGAGCGAGCTGCGGATCCTCGGCGCGGACCACGTCGTCACGCGCGGGGCCCCGGAGGACGTGGTCGCCAAGGTCCTCGAAGGCGATCCGTACCGGGTGGACGGGGTCTTCGACGGGGCGCTCGTCGGAGACGCGCTGCTGCCCGTCCTGAAGGACGGCGGCGTGTTCGCGGCGCTCGCCCCCGACCGGGTCCCGGCCCCCGAGCGCGGCATCCGCGTCGAGGCGGTACGGGCCGTGCCGGACGCGGCCCGGCTGACGGAGACGCTGCGGAAGGTGGCCGACCGGGAGCTGATCACCCGAGTGGCCGACGTGATGCCCCTGGAGGAGGTCGCGGAGGCGCACCGCCGGGCGGAGGCGGGCCACCGGCCCGGCCGCATCATCCTGATGATCTGAGCCCCGGACGCCGAACGACGAAGGCCCCGGATCCGGCTTCACCGCCGGATCCGGGGCCTTTTCGCTGTTTTCGATGAACCGGAACCCCACCTGTCACAACTCTTGGTCTAGACCTTGACAGGTCCAGACCAATCACGCTTCGCTGTGTGCTCCCCCACCCGGTCCCCACCCGGAAGGAAGCACGCATGCTGCGCAAGCTGCTCACCCTGATGGCCGCGCTCTGTACGGCCGTCGGACTCGCCGTACTCCTCCCCGCCGCCTCGGCGGGCGCCGCCCCCGCCTGTGTCGGCGCCTGGAACTCCGGCAGCGTCTACACCGGCGGCATGACCGCCTCGTACAACGGCCACAACTGGTACGCGAAGTGGTGGACGCAGAACGAGCGCCCCGGCGCCTCCGACGTCTGGCGCGACGAGGGCGCCTGCGGTACGGGCGGCGGCGGCACGGACCCGGATCCCTCCGGATTCGTCGTCTCCCAGGCCGAGTTCGACCAGATGTTCCCGAACAGGAACCCCTTCTACACGTACGCGGGCCTCACCGCGGCCCTCAAGTCGTACCCCGGGTTCGCCACCACCGGCAGTGACACGGTGAAGAAGCAGGAGGCCGCGGCCTTCCTCGCGAACGTCTCCCACGAGACCGGCGGGCTCTACTACATCGTCGAGCAGAACACGGCCAACTACCCGCACTACTGCGACACGAGCCAGTCCTACGGCTGCCCGGCCGGGCAGGCCGCCTACTACGGCCGCGGCCCGATCCAGCTCTCCTGGAACTTCAACTATAAGGCCGCCGGCGACGCCCTCGGCATCGACCTGCTGAACAACCCCTGGCGCGTCGAGCAGGATCCGGCCGTCGCCATGTCGACGGGCCTCTGGTACTGGAACACGCAGAGCGGCCCCGGCACCATGACCGGCCACAACGCGATGGTCAACGGCGCCGGGTTCGGCGAGACGATCCGCTCGATCAACGGGACGCTGGAGTGCAACGGCGGCAACCCGGCCCAGGTCCAGAGCCGGGTCGCCAAGTACCAGCAGTTCACCCAGATCCTGGGCGTCCCCACCGGGGCGAACCTGTACTGCTAGGTCACTCCTGCCAGGCGACGAAGGCACTCCAGGCGGCGGGCTCCACGGCGAACGTGGGCCCGTCGCTCACCTTCGAGTCCCGCAGGTGGACGGCGTGGGGGCAGGTGGCGACTTCTACGCAGTTGCCGCCGCTGCTGTCGCTGTAACTGGACTTGAACCAGTGCAGGGTCTCGCTCATCTCCGTACTCCCGCCAACTCCTCGATGACGCCCAGCGACCTGCGCGGATCCAGGGCCTGTGCCCGGATCTTCGCATACTGCTGCGTGTGCATACTCACCTTCGTTCGGTCGGTGATCAACAGGCTCTCCCTCTGGATCTCCAAGTAGGTCACGTGGTCGTGAGCCGGGGTTTCGATGATGTTCAGGTCACCCCGGTCGCCCGCGTACTCCCCCTCCAGCCCCGCGTCCAAGGGCAGCACCTGGAGGTTTACGTTCCTCCTCCGGGCGCAATCCGCCAGATATGCGAGTTGCTCGCGCAAGATCTCCTCGCTTCCGATCGGCCGCCGCAGCACTGACTCGTCGAGAACCAACTCGATCTCGCACACCGGCTTCCGGTCGAACAGCGCCTTCCGTGCCATCCGGCCGACCACCAACTCCTCCGCGCGCTCCGGAGTTGGCTCAGGGTGGCCACCGGAGATCAACGCCCGTGCATACCCCTCCGTCTGGAACAACCCGTGCACCACGTGGTTCGCGTACAGGCACAGCGCCACCGCCTTCTGCTCGATCGGCGCGTACCCGCGGAACTGTTCCGGCAGCTTCTCCAGCCGTACCAGCTCCCGCATCTCCTCGAAGATGCCCGTGCCGCCGCCCAGTACGCGTTCGAGGTGGACCAGCATGTCGTCGCTCACCGGGTGGAGGAGCCGTTCCATGGCGCTGATCGCCGCGCCGGTGAAGCCCATCTGCTGGCCGAGTTGTTCCTGTGTCAGGCCCTTCTTCATCCGCAATCGCTTTGCGACCGCCGCTGCCATCCTGGCCGCAGGGCCGACTGATTCCTTGATTTCCGCTCGTGCCATTCATGCTCCCCGTTCGGACTCAACCGATCTCAACCGGTCTCAACTGCTCCCCGCCGAATTCGACTGCGTGCGGGGCGCGTTGGCGCAGGTCAAGGGAATGCCGACGCGCCCGCCGTAGTCGTGGAAAACGCTAGCGCCGACGCGGGAGCATGGTCTCGTGAATGAAGAGAATCGGGAAGTGAAGGTGGATTGGATTCCTGTTTCCGGATTCCAACTCCGCAAGGCGGGCGTACAATTCGACGCCGTCCGCGTGGACGGCGACGAGGGGCGTCGGCTCGCCGACTGGATGGAGGGGCTCACCGGGGGAGACCCGGGGCCGGTGGTGATCGAGGCGAACGGGCGGCGCGGGGTCTACTTCCTGGTTCCGCCGGGGACGACCGCACGGAAGGCGTGGCCGCGCGGGGTGACCCGCTTCAACGCCGGACCCGCCCATGTGAGTTACGTACCGGTGCCGGCGCTGACGGGCAGGACCTGGCCCCTCTCCTGGCGCTGCCCCCCGACCGCCCCGGACCGCTTCGTCCACCCCTTGCTGCTCCGCAGCGCGGTCACCGAGCTGCTGCCCTGAACGCACATACATCAATCTGGTACATGGGCTAAGGTTGGTACATGTCCATGAAGCGCACGAACGTGTACGCCGACCCCGAGGACCTCGCGATCATCAAGGAGGCCGCCAAGCGGCGCGGTGTCAGCGAGGCGGAGATCATCCGGCAGGGGATCCACCTGGCGGCCATGGCGAACCGGGTCTGGGACGAGCCGCTGTTCTCGCGGACGTTCGAGGGGCGCGGCCAGACCCTGGCCAAGGCCGAAGTCCGGGACGTAGTGGCCGACGCCGTCCGACGTGAGACGGACACGGAAGCGGGTACGGCTGCGTGATCGTCGTTGTGGCCGACACCTCGGGGCTGCTGGCCGCCCTCGATTCCACCCACCCCGAACACGCGGCGGCCAACGAGGCGATCCAGGCCGCGGGGCTGCTCGTGATGTCTCCGCTCCTGCTGGCCGAACTCGACCATGTGGCCACGCGTGAGCTCGGCCGCGAGGCCGCGCTCAGCGCGGTGGACGACATCCGGCACTGGATGCGCCGGGGGCGGATCTCCATGCCGGAGATCACCGAGGAGCAGTTGGGCGTCGCGCAGACGGTCCGGTCGCGCTACAGGGGCCTCGATCTCGACCTGGCCGACGCGGTCAATGTGACCCTGGCCGCCGCGTACGACACGGACGCGATCCTCACTCTCGACCGGCGCGACTTCCGTGCGGTGCGGCCGCTGGGCCGGCACAAGGCGTTCCGCGTGCTTCCCGACGACCTGCCGCTCTGATCCGCCGGGCAGCACGTGAACGCCCCGGCGGCCGACCGACACCGTGTTCCCCCGCGCGCCGGAGCGCCTGCCGGGCCGCTGCCGCAGGCCGCCTACGGGTGACCCGTCTCGCCGGCCTCGACCGTCTCCATGGCCGCCGACAGCCGCTCAAGCACCTGCACCGTCTCGTCGAAGGCCTCCTGGCCGCCCAGCGCCTCCATCAGCCGGGCGGCGAGTTCCGCGTGGCCGGGGTTGATGCGGCCGATCGCCGTCCGGCCAGCCTCCGTGGGAGTGAGGAGCTTGGCGCGGCGGTGGGCCGGGTTCGGCTCGTACGCCGCGAGTCCCTCCCGTACGAGCAGGTCCGCGATGCGCTGGACGCTCTGCCGGGTGATGCCCATGACCCGGGCGATCCCGGCGACCGGGAGGGGGTCGCGGAGCACGGCTCCGAGGACCTGCCACCAGGCGGCGGTCAGGCCCGCCGGTTCGGCCAGCTTCTCGGAGACGGCGAGGAACTGGCCGTTGAGCCGGAAGACGCCGAGGGCCGTGCGGGAGAGGGCGTCCTGCTGCGCGCGGCTCACGCGTTCAGCTCCTCGAAGGCCGCCGGGTCCGAGTCGTGGAAGAGCCGGAACCAGGCGTCCCGCTTGCCCTCGTACGCGCCGAGCCGGGCGAAGATCTCGCGGGCGAAAGCGACGGGTTCGGTCGGGCCCGCCGTGATGAGGTCGCCGGCCCCGACCGCGTCCGCGTCGACGTAGTGCTCGCCGCCCTTGTAGCCGGTGGCCGCCAGGTAGAAGGAGACCGCGCTGGTGTGCGGGCGGTCGTCGAGCAGGCCCTCCTTGGCGAGTCCCGCCGTGGCGCCGCAGATCGCGGCGACCGGGACCCCGGCGTCGAGGAAGGCGCGGGCCTTCGCGGTGAAGGGGGCGAGTTCGTCGCCCTCGTCGTACTTCTCGGCGCCCGGAAGGATCAGCAGGGCGCTGTCCTCGGGGCGGAGGTCGGCGAGCGCGAGGTCCGGCACGATCCGGATGCCGGCGATGGTCGTGACGGGCTCCCCGGCGACCGGGCCGACGGTCCTGACCGTGTATCCGGCGCGGGCGAGCCAGGCGGTGGCGTGACCGGTCTCCCAGTCGGCGAGGGTGTCGTAGACGGCGAGGTGGACGGTCGTGGTCTCAGTCTCGGTTCCCATGACAGTAGGCTGTCATTGCGACAGGATGCTGTCAATGGGAGGGGGTGGGTGGAGCAACGTGTCGCGTCCGCCCCGGTCTCGATGGACAAGATGGTCATGGCCCGCCCCACCTGCGGTTCCTTACCCTCGACGACATGACCCCTCATGTCATCGAACCCGATCCCCAGGCCGGGGCCGCCGTCAAGGCCGCCGACCGCGCGCACGTCTTCCACTCCTGGTCCGCTCAGGGCCTGATCGACCCGCTCGCCGTCGCCGGCGCCGAGGGTTCGTACTTCTGGGACTACGACGGAAACCGCTACCTGGACTTCACCAGCGGCCTCGTCTACACGAACATCGGCTACCAGCACCCCAAGGTGGTCGCCGCCATCCAGGAGCAGGCCGGGAAGCTGAGCACCTTCGCTCCCGCCTTCGCCATCGACGTCCGCTCCGAGGCCGCACGCCTCATCGCCGAGCGCACCCCGGGCGACCTGGACAAGATCTTCTTCACCAACGGCGGCGCCGAGGCCGTCGAGAACGCCGTCCGCATGGCCCGGCTGCACACCGGCCGCACCAAGGTGATGTCGGCCTACCGCTCGTACCACGGCGCCACCTCCACCGCGATCAACCTGACCGGTGACCCGCGCCGCTGGCCCTCCGACAACGGCTCCGCCGGCGTCGTGCGCTTCTGGGCGCCGTTCCTCTACCGCTCGCCCTTCTACGCCACCACCGAGGCGGAGGAGAGCGCGCGTGCCCTCCAGCACCTGGAGGACACGATCGCCTTCGAGGGTCCGGCGACCATCGCCGCGATCATCCTGGAGACCGTGCCCGGCACCGCCGGCATCATGACCCCGCCGCCCGGCTACCTCACCGGCGTCCGCGAGATCTGCGACAAGTACGGCATCGTCTTCATCCTCGACGAGGTCATGGCGGGCTTCGGCCGCACCGGCAAGTGGTTCGCCGCCGAGCACTTCGACGTCGTGCCCGACCTGATGACCTTCGCCAAGGGCGTGAACTCCGGCTACGTGCCCCTCGGCGGCGTCGCCATCAGCGAGAAGATCGCGGCCACCTTCGAGAAGCGCGCCTACCCGGGCGGTCTGACCTACTCCGGTCACCCGCTGGCCTGCGCCGCCGCCGTCGCCACCATCCAGGTGATGGAGGACGAGAAGGTCGTCGAGAACGCCGCCCGCATCGGCGAGACCGTCCTCGGCCCCGGCCTGCGCGAGCTGGCCGAGCGCCACCCCTCCGTCGGCGAGGTCCGCGGCATGGGCGTCTTCTGGGCGCTCGACCTGGTCAAGAACCGCGAGACCCGCGAGCCGCTGGTCCCGTACAACGCGGCCGGCGAGGCCAACGCGCCGATGGCCGCCTTCGGCGCCGCGGCGAAGAAGAACGGCCTGTGGCCCTTCGTGAACATGAACCGCACCCACGCCGTTCCCGCCTGCAACGTGTCCGAGGCGGAGGCCAAGGAAGGTCTCGCGGCCCTGGACGCGGCCCTGTCCGTGGCCGACGAGCACACCGCGTAACCGCTCTTCCCGGGAGGTTCCCTCCGTCTGGACTAGGGTGTCCGGAGCCGGACGGAGGGGACCGACCACATGCCCGCGAGCGGAGCTGTCACACGCAACACCTTGCGACAGCAGATCGCGGACGCGCTCCGTGACGAAGTGCTCGCGGGCCGTCTCAAAGCGGGCCAGGAGTTCACCGTCAAGCAGATCGCCGACCAGTACGGCGTGTCCGCGACGCCCGTACGGGAAGCCCTCGTCGACCTCTGCGCGCAGGGCTTCCTCGACTCCGACCAGCACCGCGGCTTCCGCGTCCACGAGTACTCGGTCGACGACTACCGGCGGATGGTCGAGGCCCGGATGCTCGTCGTCGACGGCATCTTCCGGCGCCACGTGCCCGTGAGCCCGGTGACCGCGACCGCCGCGCCCGCCGCCCCGGAACCCGACCTCGGCATCGGTGTCGCGCTCGTCTCCATACGCCGCAGGGGCGAGGCCGCCGCCCGCGCCGCCCGCGCCGGGGACCTCGACATCCTCATCGGCTACGACATCCGCTACTGGCGCGAACTGGCCCGGCTGGTCGCCTCCAACGACTACATCGCCGACTTCCTGCACCGGCTCCGCGTCCAGGCCTGGGTCTTCTCCGTGCCCCACCTGCGCTCCGCGGACGACCTCCTCGCCGGGCTGTGGAGCGGCCACGTCGACCTCGTCGACGCGATCACCCGCGGCGACGCCGAAACGGCCGTCGAGGTCGTCCGGGCGTACAACGCCCATTCCATGGACTGGGCGGACCGGCTGGAGGCCCGGACCCGCTGACCCCCCATCGGGTTGAGCCGGTGCCCCGGCGGGCAGGTGCTCAGCGGGTGGGCGTCGTCGGCCCGGCCGACTACCCTGGCCGTCCCTGCAACTGACGGAGAGCGAGCCTCCCTTGGCCTGTGACCTGTGGCTGGTCCCCCTCGTCGACGTGTTGTGCCACAGCCCCGACAACCCCTTCGCCGAAGAGATAGCCGCCTACGACGCCGTGCTGACCGCGTCCGGACTGCCGACCGTGCCCGTCTACGCGTACATGCCGGGACTGTCCGGCGACGTCGCCCCGATCGCCGGCTTCGACTACGAGGCCCTGCACTTCCTGCGGCGCGCCTACCTCCTCCAGGTGTGCGGGCTGCCGGTCGAGCCGGTCGGCGAGCTGGGCGGGGACTACGAACAGCTCCTGGAGATGTTCGAGGCGACGGCCCAGCAGTCGCACCTGGTCTGGCACTACGACCACGCCGGCGCGTACGTGCCGGTCGACTTCCCGGTGCCGCTCGCCAGCGACGAGCTGCTCGAAGGCGGCGGGCCGCTCGGCTCCTCGTACGGGCTGCTGCGGGAGCTGGAGTTCGTGGCGCCCTCGATCGGCATCGACCCGAGGAACCCCCCGGCGGCCCCGGCCGCCCCGGAGCGGCCGACCTCCCTGGAGGAGCCCGCCGAGGCCCCTCCGTACGACGGGCACCCCTTCGCGCGGGAGCGGCACGTGTGGCTGGGGCTGCACGCGGCGGCGACCCGGAGCCTGGCGCAGGGCTCGATGATCATCCTGAGCTGAGGCGGCGGCCCGCCCGGCCGACCGCTTCCAACGGGCCTGCATCGGCGGCCTGCTTCCGGCGGGTCTGCTCCGGCGGCCTGCTTCCGGCGGCCCGGAGGCCTGCGTCAGCGGGTCTCCGGGGGCCGCTGGCGCGGCATGTTCGGCCGGGTGCCGGGGGGCAGCGGGAAACGGCCCGCCGGGTGGACGCTCTCCGGGCGGGCGGGCATCACGCCGACCGACTGGAGCGCCAGCGGCGCCGGGCCCGAGCGGAACTCGACCATCCAGTCCGCGGTCTCCGCCCGTACCAGCTCCGTCACGTCCTCCGAGAAGCGCCGCAGCACGCCGAGACAGCGCTCGGCCGCTTCGCTCGCGGTGCCCTCCGTGGGGCCCAGGACCTCCCGGACGCTCTCCGAGGCCCAGTCGAACTGGAGCGCCTGCAGCCGTCGCTGCACCGCCTGCGCCGTCGCCACGTCCCGCATCCAGCCGGCCGTCACCCCGAACCACCGGTCGCAGGCGAGGCACGCGGCGCCCAGCAGCAGCGACAGATAGCCCCAGCCCGCGGCGCCCTCCGCCACCCCCGTCAGATCGAGCAGCGGCAGCGCCGCGCCCGCGGTCACCCCGACGGCCGTGCCGATCCGCAGCAGACGGGCGGCCCGGCGCTTCCAGACCCGGTCGGAGAGGTACCACTCGACGGTGCGCAGGGCGTTGGCCTCCACCCAGCGGTAGAGCTCGTCGAGCCGCTCGGCCGGCTCCCCCCAGTCGCCCAGGGGGAACGGCGTACCGGTCAGATCGCGGTGGACGTCGCCCCCGGGGGGCCCCGGCGGCTGCATCTCCGGCTGCTGGCTCACCGGGGGACTCCTCTGTTCAGCTCAGCGCTCGTGGCCTTCTGTGACGTGCGGTGCACGTGGTGTCTGCCCTTCCTACCGCCGAATGGTGGGCGGTGGGCCCGGAATCCCAGGATTTCCGCCCGCACGTGGGTGTTGATCAGGTAGAGGAGCCCGGCGTTCCTCACCCGAAAGAGTGGTGGAGGCGGGGCGGGCGGCGACCACGTAGGCTCGGCGTACCGACATACGGACGTACCGAACCTCAGGAGTGACCGTGATTCCCGGTGGTGGTCAGCCCAACATGCAGCAGCTTCTCCAGCAGGCCCAGAAGATGCAGCAGGACCTCGCCCGCGCGCAGGAGGAACTGGCCGCGACCGCTGTCGAGGGGCAGTCGGGCGGCGGCCTGGTCAAGGCGACCGTGACCGGCTCCGGCGAGCTGCGCGGCCTGGTCATCGACCCCAAGGCGGTCGACCCGGAGGACACCGAGACGCTGGCCGACCTGGTGGTGGCCGCGGTGCAGGCCGCCAACGACAACGCGCAGCAGCTCCAGCAGGCGAAGCTCGGCCCGCTGGCGCAGGGCATGGGCGGCATGCCGGGTCTGGGCTTCTGAGCCCCTTCTAAGGCTCGCTTCCAGCCACTACCGTAAGAATCAAGCACCCCCGAGAAGGGCGTTCCGTTGTACGAAGGCGTGGTTCAGGACCTCATCGACGAACTGGGCAGGCTGCCCGGCGTCGGTCCCAAGAGCGCGCAGCGGATCGCCTTCCACATCCTCCAGGCCGAGCCGACGGACGTCCGCCGTCTCGCGCACGCCCTCCTGGAGGTCAAGGAGAAGGTCAGGTTCTGCGCGGTCTGCGGAAACGTCGCACAGCAGGAGCAGTGCAACATCTGCCGTGACCCGCGCCGCGACCTGACCGTCATCTGTGTGGTCGAGGAGCCGAAGGACGTCGTGGCGATCGAGCGGACCCGCGAGTTCCGGGGGCGGTACCACGTCCTCGGCGGCGCGATCAGCCCGATCGAGGGCGTCGGCCCGGACGACCTGCGCATCCGGGAGCTGCTCGCGCGGCTCGCCGACGGCGCGGTCACCGAGCTGATCCTCGCGACCGACCCGAACCTGGAGGGCGAGGCCACCGCGACGTACCTGGCGCGGATGATCAAGCCCATGGGACTCAAGGTCACCCGCCTCGCGAGCGGGCTCCCGGTCGGTGGCGACCTGGAGTACGCCGACGAGGTGACCCTCGGCCGTGCCTTCGAGGGGCGGAGGCTGCTAGATGTATGACGACCGGGCCGGCGCGCTCTCAGGGAGGCTCCTCGATGTCTGACCCCACGCTGCACGCGATCACCCAGAATCCCGACGACTTCTCGGTCCAGATCGCCGACTCCATCGAGAGCTTCATCGTCGCGACGACCGAGGTCGCCAAGGGCGACGAGCCGGACAGCGCGGTGCCCTTCCTCCTCCTGGAGATCTCACAGCTGCTGCTGGCCGGCGGGCGGCTCGGCGCGCACGAGGACATCGTCCCGGACGAGCGGTACGAGACCGACACGGGCCCCGAGCCCGACATGGACGACCTGCGCGAGCGCTTCGCCGTGCTCCTCGAACCGGTCGACGTCTTCTCCGAGGTCTTCGACCCGTACGAGCCCCGCAAGGCCCCTGTCCCGGCCCGGATCTCCGACAACCTCGCCGACATCGTCGCGGACCTGCGGCACGGCCTCGCCCACTACCGCGCGGGCCGCACCAGCGAGGCCCTGTGGTGGTGGCAGTTCTCGTACTTCTCCAACTGGGGCCCCACCGCCTCGGCCACCCTGCGCGCCCTCCAGTCCCTGGTGGCACACGTCCGTCTGGACCAGCCGCTGGCGGCCCTGGACGGCCTCGACACGGACGAGGACCTCACCGAGGACGACCTCGCGGAGGAGGCGGGCCGGGTGATGGCCGAGGAGATCGCCGGCCCGCTGGGCCTGGCCGCCCGGCCGGTCGGGAAGTAGCCCGTTCCCCCGGCCGTACGAGCCCGGCGAACCCTCGGATGATCACTCTCTGAGCGGCGCGTCTCAGGATGCGATATCACGTCGGCGTTTCCGGGTCCCTCGTTAGACTGAGCCGATCGCAGCGCCGGCTGCGGCACAGACTGAGCGAGGAGCGCACGTGGGCCTTGTCGTGCAGAAGTACGGAGGCTCCTCCGTTGCCGATGCCGAAGGCATCAAGCGCGTCGCCAAGCGAATCGTGGACACCAAGAAGGACGGCCACCAGGTGGTCGTCGTGGTTTCCGCGATGGGCGACACGACGGACGAGCTGATCGATCTCGCCGAGCAGGTATCCCCGATCCCTGCCGGGCGTGAGTTCGACATGCTGCTGACCGCCGGAGAGCGGATCTCCATGGCCCTGCTGGCCATGGCGATCAAAAACCTGGGCCACGAGGCCCAGTCGTTCACGGGCAGCCAGGCAGGCGTCATCACCGACTCGGTCCACAAC
This sequence comes from Streptomyces sp. Root1304, assembly GCF_001426405.1. Classification (GTDB taxonomy): domain Bacteria; phylum Actinomycetota; class Actinomycetes; order Streptomycetales; family Streptomycetaceae; genus Streptomyces. The sequence continues at coordinate 71,842 of NZ_LMEP01000028.1, forward strand.
AAAGCGCGCATCATCGATGTCACGCCGGGCCGGATCCGCACCGCCCTCGACGAGGGCAACATCGCCATCGTCGCCGGCTTCCAGGGCGTCAGCCAGGACAAGAAGGACATCACCACCCTCGGCCGCGGCGGGTCCGACACCACGGCCGTGGCGCTCGCCGCCGCGCTCGACGCCGAGGTCTGCGAGATCTACACCGACGTCGACGGCGTGTTCACCGCCGACCCGCGCGTGGTGAAGAAGGCGAAGAAGATCGACTGGATCTCCTTCGAGGACATGCTGGAGCTCGCCGCGTCCGGCTCCAAGGTGCTGCTGCACCGCTGCGTCGAGTACGCGCGCCGCTACAACATCCCGATCCACGTGCGCTCCTCCTTCTCGGGACTGCAGGGCACATGGGTCAGCAACGAACCGCAGGGAGCTCAGAAGGTGGAGCAGGCCATCATCTCGGGTGTCGCCCACGACACCTCCGAGGCGAAGATCACTGTCGTCGGCGTGCCTGACAAGCCGGGCGAGGCCGCGGCCATCTTCCGGGCCGTCGCGGACGCCGAGATCAACATCGACATGATCGTGCAGAACGTGTCCGCGGCCTCCACCGGCCTCACGGACATCTCCTTCACCCTCCCCAAGGCCGAGGGCCGCAAGGCCATCGACGAGCTGGAGAAGGCCAAGGGTGCGATCGGCTTCGACTCGCTGCGCTACGACGACCAGATCGGCAAGATCTCCCTGGTCGGCGCGGGCATGAAGACCAACCCGGGCGTCACCGCCGACTTCTTCAAGGCGCTGTCCGACGCGGGCGTGAACATCGAGCTGATCTCGACCTCCGAGATCCGCATCTCGGTCGTCACCCGCGCCGACGACGTCAACGAGGCCGTGCGCGCCGTCCACACCGCCTTCGGTCTGGACAGCGACTCGGACGAGGCCGTGGTCTACGGAGGCACCGGCCGATGACACCGAAGCCGACGCTCGCGGTCGTGGGAGCGACCGGGGCGGTCGGCTCGGTGATGCTCCAGATGCTCACGCACCACGCGGACGTCTGGGGCGAGATCCGTCTGCTCGCCTCCCCGCGCTCGGCCGGTCGCAAGACCGCCGTACGCGGGGAGGAGTGCGAGGTCCTCGCACTCGACGAGGACGCCCTCGACGGCGTCGACGTCGCGCTCTTCCTGGCGCCCGACCACGTCGCCGCCCGCTGGGCCCCCGTCGCCGCGCTCAAGGGTGCCGTCGTCGTCGACACCTCCGCCGCCTTCCGCGCGGACCCCGACGTGCCCCTCGTCGTCCCCGAGACCAACGCCCACGCGGCGCGCGTACGCCCCCGGGGCATCGTCGCCAGCCCCGGCTGCACCACCCTCGCGCTGATCGTCGCCGTGGGCGCCCTGCACGCCGAGTTCGGACTCTGCGAACTGGTCGTCACCGCCCAGCAGGCCGCCAGCGGCGCCGGACAGGCGGGCGTCGAGGCGCTCCGCGCCCAGCTCGGCCTGGTGGTCGGCGGCAACGACCTCGGCACCCACCCCGGAGACGTGCGCCGGGCCGTCGGCGAGACCACCGGCCCCTTCCCCGGGCCCCTCGCGCTCAACGTCCTGCCCTGGTCGGGCACGGCCGGCGCCGACGGGGCCTCCTCGGAGGAGGAGCACGTACGGGACGAGACCCGCCGCATCCTCGGCCTGCCCGGACTGCGGGTCGCCGCCACCTGTCTGCGCGTGCCCGTCGTCACCGGGCACTCCGTCTCCGTGCACGCCCGCTTCGAGCGCCCCGTCCCGGTCGCCCGCGCACACGAGATCCTGGCGACCTCACCCGGCGTCGTGCTCTACGACGACCCCGGCGCGGGCGACTTCCCCACCCCCGCCGACGTCGCGGGCACCGACCCCGCCTGGGTCGGCCGGGTGCGGCGGTCCATGGACGACGAGCGGGCGCTCGACTTCTTCGTCTGCGCCGACAACCTGCGCAAGGGCGCCGCCCTCAACGCCCTGCAGATCGCCGAATCGGTTGTCACGTCTTTGTAGGATCTGTGAACGGCCTGTGAGCAAAAAGGCGTCAGATACCTCTTGAACTGCGGCGATGCCGTGACTGACGATGCTCTTCCCCCTTGCTGCAACCAGTAGTTGAGTGGGGGCGTCTCTGCGTGCACACACAGTCGTGTGACGCGGAACACGCTGTGAAAGCGGGGCATCGGGGGAGAACGGTAACGCATGAGGACGAACAACTCGCCGTCGAAAAGGGTGGCGTACGCGTACAACCCTGCCGGGGGGAAGCGTGTCCAACATGCGTGGCTGAGGTACTCGACATCGCGACCATCGCCCCGCTGCGCGGCGTGGGCAAGGCGCTGCTCCCCGTGCGGGGCACCGCCGGCGGCATCGTGCGCGCCGGCGCGGGACCCGCGCGCGGCGCTCCCGCCGACGCCGTACGCGGCTCCGCGGCCGGCGCCTTCCGGCGACCGCGTCCGCTCGGCGGCATGCCGGTGATCGCCCCCGTGCCCGCGGGCTCCCGCGCGAGCTCCGTGGACGGCATCCCGGCGCCCCGGACCAGTTCCGAGGGCAGCGCGGCCGCCGGAACCACGGTCGACCACCTGACCGAGACCTACCGCGCCCACTACCGTTCGCTGCTCGGCCTCGCCGCGCTGCTCCTCGACGACACCGCCTCCTGCGAGGACGTCGTCCAGGAGGCGTTCATCCGCGTCCACTCGGCCCGCAAGCGGGTCCGCGAGCCCGAGAAGACGCTCGCCTACCTGCGCCAGACCGTCGTGAACCTCTCCCGGTCCGCGCTGCGCCGCCGCATCCTCGGCCTCAAGCTCCTCTCCAAGCCGATGCCCGACATGGCGAGCGCGGAGGAGGGGGCGTACGACCAGCTGGAGCGCGAGGACCTGATCAAGGCCATGCGCGGCCTCCAGCGCCGTCAGCGCGAGGTGCTCGCCCTGCGGTACTTCTCCGACATGACCGAGGTGCAGGTCGCCGAGGCGCTCGGAATATCCCTGGGCTCGGTGAAGGCGTACGGTTCGCGGGGCATCGCGGCGCTGCGCGTCGCGATGGGAGCGACGACATGAGTGGGGCCCCCGACAGGGACGGCGGGACCGGCGGGGCTCGGCCGAGCCGTGCGGACGGTGACGCCCGAGAAGAACGTGACGACCTGAGTGGACAGCGCATGGTGAACATCGAGCCCGGCCCCGGCGAGGGCGACGGGGACGACGAACTCGCGCTGCGGCGGCTGTTCCAGGGAGCCGTGTCCGGCCTGGAGCCCTCCAAGGGCTCGCTCGAACACCTGCGGAGGGCCGTGCCCGCGCGGCGCGCCCGCAAGCGGCAGGCCATCGTGGGCGCCGCCGCCGCGGCCGTCCTCATCGGCACCGCCGTCCCCGCCTTCGTGCACGTCGCCGCGTCCGGCGGCATCTCCGCCGCCGGGAACCCGGTGAACGCCGGGCACGGCGAGGAGGCCCAGGGCGGCACCGGCACCGAGACCGGGGTCGAGGGCGGCCAGAGCCCGAAGACCCCCGCGGGCACCGTTTCCCCCGACCAGGGCACCGACGAGGGTTCCCAGGGCAAGCCCCAGCAGCCCGGCAACGGCACCTCCGGCGGCGGGTCCTCGCAGTCGCAGGGCACCGGCCCCGGCGCCGGACCCAAGTGCGAGGCCGGGCAGCTCGGCGTCAGCGCGGCGGAAGCCGGCGGACCCGACGGCGAGGGCAAGGTGTACGGCACCTTCCGCATCGCCAACGTCTCCGACCGGAGCTGTGTCCTGGACGGCAGCGGTGTCGTCGGCTTCGAGGCGCGCGGCGCCGCCGATCCGGGCCGGATCTCGGTCGTCCGGCGCACCTCGGGGGACGGCGGCAGCGGTCTGCCCGACCCCTCGCAGGAGGCCTCCTCGCTGCTGCTCAGGCCGAGCGGCAGCTACGAGGTGAAGTTCGTCTGGGTGCCGAGCGAGACCTGTCCGACCACAGGCACCACCCCGACGCCCACGCCGACCCAGCCGTCCGAGCAGCCGACCACGCCGCCGCCGACGGACACCCCGACGACCGCCGACCCGGACCCCAGCGCGGGCACGGGCTCCGGCGGCACGGGCACCGGCTCGGAGCCGGGCACGGGCGCGGGCGGGGGCGCGGACGCCGGTACGGCCCCGCAGCTGCTCCGCGCGGACGGCGGTCTCGCCGACGGCAGCGTGCTGGTGAGCCACGTCGCGGAGCCGGGCGGCCCGGGAGCCTCGGTCACCGTCCCGAACGCCTGCGCGGGCACGATCTACCGCACGGGGCTGCTGAGCGGTTCCTGAGCCAGCCCGGGGCGGGGCGGGGCCGGGCCGGGGCTGTGGGCCGGGCTTCGGGAGGGGCCGGGCCTACAGGCCCAGGGCCTCGTCGCGGGAGGCCTCCGCCTCCCGGCGGACCAGCCGGAACCACATGAAGAGGACGAAGCCCGCGAAGACGAACCACTCCGCGGTGTAGCCCAGGTTCTGGAAGGCCTTCGCGTCCAGGCTCGTGCCCGCCGCGGCCGCCGCCGGGACCGGGGTGAGCCCGGCGGGGGAGTCCGCGAGCGTGACCCAGGCGTCGTAGACGTCCTCCGTCACCACGTTCACCAGGGACGCCGCGCTGATCATGCCGAGCTGCCCCTCGGGCAGCCCGCCAGCCGTGTTGACGCCCTTCGTGCCCTGGGTCTCCGAGGCCTGGAGCGCGCCCACCACGGTGACCTCGCCGGCCGGCGGGGCGGGCGCCTGCGCGCCCGCGGGGAGCCAGCCCCGGACCACCGGCAGCGACCGGCCGCCGTCCGTCCGCAGCAGTGTCAGGACGTAGCTGCCGGTCCGGCCGTCCAGCTCACGGTCGGGGACGAGGAACTGCTCCCCGAACCGGCCGCGCGCCTGCGCCGACCGGCCCGAGGTCTCCTTGTCCACCGGGAGCAGCGAGTCCAGCGGCTCCGCCTTCAGCGTGCTCGCGTCGGGCCGCTCCTCGGCCGCCTTGTGGGTGTCGACACGATCCTCGAACTTGCCCAGCTGCCACGTCCCCATGAACACGCAGAACGGGATCGCCAGCAGGACGAAGACGTTGATCCCCCACCAGCGGGGCGTTCTCAGGAACCGGTACACGCCCCCCACGGTACGCAAGCGGCCTCAGCTCCCCTGCGGCCGGGTCCCCAGGTGCTTCGCGGCGAACGCGAGGTCCAGGGCCACCTGCTTGATCCGCTCCTCCACCACGAGCGAGCCGTGCCCCGCGTCGTACCGGTACACCTCGTGGACCGCGCCCCGCGCCTTGAGCCGGTCCACGTAGTTGTCGATCTGGCGGATCGGGCAGCGCGGGTCGTTGACGCCGGCCGTGATGTGCACCGGGGCGGTCACCGCGTCCACGTACGTCAGCGGCGACGAGGCCGCGAACCGCTCCGGCACCTCCTCGGGGGAGCCGCCCAGCAGCGTCCGGTCCAGCGCCTTCAGGGCCTCCATCTCGTCCTCGTACGCCGTGACGTAGTCCGCGACCGGGACCCCCGCCAGACCGACCGCCCAGGCGTCCGGCCGGGTGCCGATGCCGAGCAGGGTCAGATAGCCGCCCCAGGAGGCGCCGGCGAGCACCAGCCGCTCCGGGTCGGCGAGGCCGCTCTCCACCGCCCAGGCGCGGACCGCCTCGATGTCCTCCAGCTCGATCAGACCGACCCGGTGCTTGAGCGCGTCCGTCCACTCCCGCCCGTACCCCGTCGAGCCCCGGTAGTTGACCCGCACCACCGCGTACCCGTGGTCCAGCCAGGCCGCCGGACCCGAGGCGAAGGCGTCACTGTCGTGCCAGGTCGGCCCGCCGTGCACCTCGAAGACCGTGGGGAACGGACCCTCGCCCGCCGGGCGCTGCACCAGCGCGTGGACCCGGCCGCCGGGGCCCTCCACCCACACGTCCTCCACCGGCACCGACGGCGGTGCCTTCGGGCCGGGCGGGTCGAGGACGACGCCGCCGTCCGTGGACCGCACCACCGGCGGCTGGGCCGCCGAGGACCACAGGTACTCCACGCTGCCGTCGGGGCGGGCCGTCGCGCTCGACACCGAACCGGGCGGGGTCTCCACCCGGACCAGGGCGCCGGTCCCGATCTCGTACCGCCACAGCTCGCTGCGGGCCTCGAAGCTGTGCACGATCAGCAGGCCGCTGCCGTCCGGATACCACTCGGCCGACACGTCACCCGGCAGGTCCAGCGCGAGATCGGTCTCGGTGCCCGCCGCCACGTCCCAGAGCATCGGCTCCCAGCGACCGCGCCGCTGGTGCCCGACGAGCAGCCGGGTGTCCCCGTCCACCGGGGCGAAGCCGAGCACCGCGAGGCCCAGCTCCTCCGTGCCGCCCTTGGTGTCGTCCAGCTCCGCGACCACACCCGCGTCCGAGGCGCGCAGCACCCGCAGCGCCGAGTGCATCGCGTCCCCGTGCTCGGTGTGCTCGATCGCGATCAGCGCGCCGTCGTGACTGAGGTCGCCGACCCCCGCCGACTCCCGGTGCCGGTAGATCTCGACCGGGGCGTCCGTCCCGGGGCGCACCAGGTGGACCGTCGAGCCGTCCTCGTCCGTCGAGCGGCCCACCACGAGCGTGCCCTCACGGCCGATCGCGAGCCCCGCCGGGTAGGAGGCGCCGAGACCGGGCACGGCCGGCTCGTCCGCACCGCCGCCGAACGGCTGGCGCATCCACACCCCGAACTCGTCCCCGTCGGTGTCCGCGAACCACCAGATCCAGGCGCCGTCCGGCGACAGGGTGCCGTCCGTCGTGCCGTTCGGCCGGTCCGTGACCTGCCGCTGCTCCCCGGTCGTCCGGTCCCAGGCGTACAGCTCGTACGTCCCCGTCGCGTTCGACACGAACAGCGAGCGCTCCGGGGCCTCCTCCGCCCACTCGGGCAGGGAGACGCGCGGCGCGCGGAAGCGCTGCTCCCACAGGGGGATCGGGTCGGTGGGGTCGGGGCCGGGTCCGGTCTTGTCGCTCTCAGTCATGGCACCCATGATGCTCCGCACGACGGACAATCGGGTCGCGCCCTCCTCAACCTGTGGATAACCTCGCGGACATGTACTCCCCGACCCCCGAGGACTGGCGCGAGGCCAACCGCGCCCGCTGGGACGAGCGCGTCCCGATCCACGCCGCCAGCGCGTTCTACGACCTCGACACCTTCCGCGCGGGCAAGGACGCCCTGCGGGACTTCGAGCTCGCCGAGGTCGGCGACGTCACCGGGCGCAGCCTGCTGCACCTCCAGTGCCACATCGGCCTGGACACGCTCTCCTGGGCGCGCCACGGAGCCTCCCAGGTCGTCGGGCTCGACTTCTCCGAGCCGGCCGTCGAGACCGCCCGTTCGCTCGCCGCCGACCTGGGCCTCTCGCAGGACCGGGCCGCCTTCGTCGCCGCCGACGTGTACGACGCCGCCGAGGCCGTCCCGGACAACGCGTACGACATCGTCTACACGGGCAGCGGCGCGCTGTGCTGGCTGCCGGACATCGAGCGCTGGGCGGAGACCGCCGCGTCGCTGGTGGCCCCGGGCGGTTTCCTCTACGTGGCCGAGTTCCATCCGCTCACCGACTCGCTCGACGACGAGACGGGCAGCCGGATCGTGCACGACTACTTCGTCCGCGAGCCGTGGGTGGACACCTCGCCGGGCACGTACGCCGACCTCGACGCGGCCACCGTCCACAACCGCAGCGTGGAGTGGGTGCACCCGGTCGGCGAGGTCGTCACCGCGCTCGCGAGGGCGGGGCTGCGGATCGAGTTCCTGCACGAGCACGAGGCCTCGCTGTTCCCCCGCTACGGTGCGCTCCAGCGGCACGACGACGGCTACTACCGCTTCCCGGCGGACCGCCCGCGCATCCCGCTGATGTACTCGATCAAGGCGTCCCGGCCGGCCTGACCGCGGCGCGGCCCCGGCGCCCCGAGCGGGCGGACCCCAGGTCTCCATCAGAACACGACCGCCCGGATCGGGTCACGGGTCGGGACACGGCCTTGCCCGGTGCTGGGCGCACCCCCAGGATGTTGAATGAGTGACCGACGGGGAGTGAGTGATCGATGGGGCACACGGGATCCGGTGGACCGGCCGGGACGGCGCTGCTGTGGGGAGAGCGGGTGAGTGCCGCCCAACTCGACGCCGCCGAGCGGGGCTACGCGCTCTGCGGACCCGCCGAGCGCCTCCTGTGGGAACGCCTCTCCGTCTTCGAGGGTGCCTTCGGCCGGGAAGCCGTCGAGGAGGTGTGCGCCTCGGAGCTGCTGCCCCCGGCGCGGATCCCGGTGGTCCTCGACCGGCTCGCCCCGCTCGCCCTGCTGCCCGTCGACGACCTCTTCGACGGCGAACCCGACGCCCCCCGCTACTGGATGCCGCACCCCGTGCGGGCGGTGGGCGCCCGGCACCTCACCGAGCGCGGCGACCGCGCTTCCGTCGTCCCGCGCCACCGGCGCTGGTGCGTGAAGCTCGCCCGGCGGGCCGCGGACTGGTGGCAGAGCGGCCGGCAGGTCGACGCCCGCGACCTCGCCCTGCGCGAACTCCCCGACCTGGCCGCCGCCATGGACCCGACGAACGCCTGGCCCACCCCGGGCGACGAGGCCGCGTCCGCCGTCGAGATCGCCGTCTCCCTCTGGTTCCTGTGGGTGGCCTGCGGACGGGTCGACGAGGGCCGGACCCGGCTCCGGCACGCCCTCTCCCTGCACACCGCACCCCCGTCGGCCCGGGCCCTGTGGCTCGCCGCCTTCCTGGAGCTGGAGTCCGGCCGCCCCGAGGACGCCGACCCGCTCCTCGTCCGGGCCTGGGCGGCGGCGGTACGGGACGGCGACGAGGGCGCCCTCGGGATGCTGGCCCATCTGCGGGGCGCGACCGCGCTGTTCCGGGGGCGTACGGACGCGGCGGCGGCCGAGTTCCGGGACGCGCTGGACCTGGTGGGGGAGCGGCCCGAGTTCGGGCCGAGCCGCCACGGCTGCTGGGTGGGCCTGGCGCTCTCGCTGTGCCGGACCGACCCGGAGGCGGCGCAGGAGGTCCTCGACCGGGCGGACCGGGAGCACGAGACCCGGCGCGCCTGGGCGGGCCGGGACCTCTACGCGGAGTCCTGGGCCTCGCACGTCCGGGCCGAACTCGCCGCCTGGGACGGGGACCCGGAGCGGGCCGCGGGCCACGCCCTGCGCGCCCTGCGCGAGCATCTGCGCCTCGGCTCCTCGGTGGGCGCCGCCGCCGCGGCGGAACTCCTGGCCCAGATGCGGTCGATGAGCGGCAGGAACGACACGGCGGCCCATCTCCTGGGCGCGGTGGACGTGTTGCGGACCTCGGCCTTCGACCCGTCGTACCGGCCGGCGGAGTACTGCGCGGCGACCCGCTCCCGCAGCGAACGGGCGCTCGGTTCGCTGCTCGACGACCCGGAACTGCGGGACGCCTACGAGGAGGGCGCCCGGCTGGGGCTGTTCGCCCTTGCGGAGCGCCCGTAGCCGCTCGGGAGCGGGAGCGGGCGGGTGGTCCACAGCCACTCGGGAGCGGAGCCGGCGACTTGTCCACAGCCGCTCGGAAGCGGCCGGAGGGCGAGTTGTCCACAGATCGGTCCGCGCTCCGTCCGGGGCCGGTTCCGCTGTCTACGATGCCGACATGATCGCCTTCGTCGTGGCCGCCGTGTTCCTGCTGCTCTTCGGGGTCGGTGTGCTGCGGGACCGGCGCCGCTTCGGCAACGCCGTGTACCTCGGCCTCGCCGTCACCTTCCTCGGGCTCGGGCTCCTCGCCGGGATCGAGGACGCCCCGCCGGGCGTCGCCGAGACCGTGATGGTCTGCGGGCTGCTCGTGCTCGGCCTCGGCCCGGTCGTCCTCGCCGGGCTGCTCTGCGCGAACGGTGTGAAGATGGTCCGCAAGGAGGGCAGACGCCCGGCCAACCTGCTGTCCCTCCTCGCCGGGCTCGGCATGATCGGGGTGATGGGCCTGGCGGTGGCCGCCGTCGTGACCCGCTCCTGGGTCCTGGGCCTGATCGTCGTCACCACCTTCCTCGTCCTCGGATACGTCTCCTTCCTCTTCCTCTGCTTCGTCGGGTACGCCTTCCTGTACGGGCGCATGCGCCTGCGCAGGGACGCCGACTACGTGGTGGTCCTCGGCTCCGGCCTGATCGGCGGCCGCCGGGTGCCCCCGCTGCTCGCGAGCCGGCTGGACCGGGGACGGCAGGTGTACGAGGCGCTGGCCGCGCGCGACCGGGGCCGCGGCGGCCCGCCGGTCCTCATCACCTCCGGCGGGCAGGGCCCCGACGAGGAGGTCCCCGAGTCGCACGCCATGGCCGACTACCTCGTCGAGCGCGGCTTCCCCGCCGACGCCGTGGTGCGCGAGGACCGCTCGCGCACCACCGACGAGAACATGCTGTTCAGCAAGGAGCTGATGGAGCGGGACCGGCCGGGCTCCTCGTGCGTGATCGTCACCAACAACTTCCACGCCTTCCGGGCCGCCCTCACCGCCCGAAGAGCCGGCGTCGACGGCCAGGTGGTCGGCTCACCGACCGCCGCCTACTTCTGGCCGTCGGCGATCATGCGCGAGTTCGTCGCCGTCTTCCTCCAGTACAAGGTGGTGAACCTGGGGATCTGTCTGACGCTGATCCTGCTGGGGGTGCTGGCCGGGCTGGCCGGGCTGGCGGTCCGCTGACCGGCCGGGGCCGCCGGGAGGCGGCTCACGGGGTGACGATCGGGAAGTCGGGGTCGGCCTTCGTCACGTACGAGAGGAGACGCGCGAGCAGCGCCGGGTCGCCGTCCACCCCGATCCCCAGCTCCTGGAGTCCCTTGCCGGACAGCAGGCCGAGCAGCTGCGCCTTGGTCAGGGTGAGGGTGAGCCCGGCGGGCGTCCGGGGCTCGCCCGTGGCGGCCCGGTGGGTGAGGGCGCCGTTCTTCAGGGTGAGGCGGTGGCGGGCGTTCTCGTCGTCGAGGACGAGATCGATGGTCAGCTCGTCGTCCCAGGCGCGCGGTCCGTCGACGCGGATCGCGACCGAGTCGAGCACCATGGGGACCGTGAGGGCCATGAGCATCTCGGGGTTCGCGAGCTCGACGATCTCGGAGCGGGGGCCGTCGCGGAGCTCCTTGGCGCCGGTGAGGTAGAAGTTGCGCCAGGTGGCGTTCTCGGCGCCGTGCCCGAGCCGCTCGTAGACCCCGGCCAGCGTCTCCTTCGCCTCGGTGTCCTCCGGGTCGGCGAAGACGAGGTGGTTCAGCAGGGTCGCCGCGAACCGGAGGTCGCCCGCCGCCACGTACGCGCGGGCCTTGGCGAGGGCGGCGGCCGGGCCGCCCGCCACCTCCACGTACCGCTCGGCGAGTTCGGCCGGCGGCCGTTCCCAGAGGTGGGCGGGGTTGCCGTCGTACCAGCCCAGGTAACGCTGGTAGACCGCCTTGGAGTTGTGGGAGAGCGAGCCGTAGTAGCCCCGTGCGTGCCAGGACTTCTCCAGGGCGGGCGGCAGCTGGATCCGCTCGGCGATCTCGACGCCGGTCAGACCGTCGTTGAGCATCCGCAGCGTCTGGTCGTGCGTGTACGCGTACAGGTCGCGCTGTTCGGACAGGAACCGCACCACGTTGTCGTGGCCCCAGGTCGGCCAGTGGTGGGAGGCGAAGGCGACGTCGTACCGCCCGTGGAAGTACTCGATGGCCTCGTCGAGGTACCGGGCCCAGATCCGGGAGTCGCGGACGACGGCGCCGCGCAGGGTCAGCACGTTGTGCATGTTGTGCGTGGCGTTCTCGGCCAGGCACAGGGCGCGGTGGTCGGGGAAGAGGAAGTTCATCTCGGACGGCGCCTCGGTGCCCGGGGTGAGCTGGAAGACGATCCGCACCCCGTCGACGGTCTCCTCCTGGCCGGTGCGGACGATGTCCACGGTCGGCGGGATCAGGGTGATCGTGCCCGTGGAGGTGGCCTGGCCGAGACCGATGCCGATCTGGCCCTCCGGCGACTTGGGCAGCATCACGCCGTACATGTACCCGGCGCGGCGGCCCATCGCCCCGCCCGCGTACACGTTCTCGCTGACCGCGTGCTCCAGGAACCCGGCGGGCGCCAGGATCGGGACGCCCTCCTCGGTGCCGTGCGGCAGGATCCCGCGGGCGCCGCCGAAGTGGTCGCCGTGCGAGTGGGTGTAGATCAGGCCGGTGACCGGGCGCTCGCCGCGGTGCTCCCGGTAGAGCGCGAGGGCGGCGGCGGCCGTCTCGGCGGAGATCAGCGGGTCGATCACGACGACCCCGCGCTCTCCCTCGACGATCGTCATGTTGGAGATGTCGAGCCCGCGCACCTGGTAGATGCCCTCGGTGACCTCGTACAGGCCCTGCCGGGCGCACAGCCGGCCCTGGCGCCAGAGGCTCGGGTGCGCGGTGTCGGGGCACTCGGCCTTCAGGAAGCCGTAGGCGTCGTTGTCCCAGATCGTCCGCCCGTCGGCGGCGGTGATCACGCCCGGGACGAGGGCGCCGAGGAAACCCCGGTCGGCGTTCTCGAAGTCGGTGGTGTCCTCGAAGGAGGGCAGGGTGTCGCTCATGTGCCGGGTGCTCCGTTCCGCGGGGGCGGTGTGCGGCGTACCGGTCCATCTGAACACCGGGACCGTACGGCCGCACTCCGGCGGAGGACGGCCCCGGGGCGCCCGCCGGGGCCCGTGCGAGCGGCGCGCACGGGCCTTCCTGCCTACTCTTGAGAGGGGGCAGGAAGGTGACCCATGAGGCGACGCCACCACTTCCACATCGACTACCTCGGGCACTCGGTCTCCGCGACCGTCCAGACCGGTCACACCCCCTCCGTCGAGGTCCTCGTCGACGGCAAGGAGACCGGCCACGCCACGACCACGGACGACCGGCCGGTGTCGGTCCCGATCGAGCTGCCGACCGACCCGCCGACGACGGTGACGGTACGGGCCACCCCGGGGCCCGGCGTACCGCGCTGCCTGCTGCTCGCGAGCGGTGACGCGGAACCACAGGTGATGGCACCGAGGCTGTACTGAGGCCGGAGACCGTCGAGTGGGCCGGGTTCAGGAGAGCCAGGCCATCCCGATGACCAGGAAGACGACGAAGGCGATGGCCCCGGCCACGGCGGCCGTCTTGCGGGGGCGGCGCCGGGAGAGCTCGGCGAGCCCGCCGCCGCTGCCGGAGCCCGGGCGCTCGCGGCGCCGGGACGCGGGCACCTGCGGGGCGGCCGAGGTGGGCGCGGGCCGGGTGTGCACGGCCGGCGGCGGCGGACCGGGGTGGTGCTGAGGGGCCTGCGACACCTGCGGGGCCACCGGGGCGTGCGCGCCGTGAGTGCTGTGCGGCGCGTGTGTGGCGTGAGGTGTGTGGGGCAGGTGAGGGGCGTGCGGTGCGGCGGCCGGGCGGGGCTGCGCCGGGGCGGGCTGCGCGTACGCACGCCAGGCGCCGGAGGAGAACCAGTCCGCGATGGCCTGCGCCGGGGGCCGCTGCTCAGGCTGCTTGGCGAGCAGGCTCAGCAGATACGTCTCGAAGTCGGGCGGCAGCACCACCCCGAGTCTGCTCGGCGGCACGGGGGGCGTGTCGATGTGCTGGTACAGCAGGGCGGTCGCCGTGTCCGCGCGGAACGGCGTCCGGCCGGTGAGGAGTTGGTAGAGCACACAGCCCAGCGAGTACACGTCGGACGCGGACGATGCGGGCTGCCCGAGCGCCCGCTCGGGCGCCAGATACAGCCCGGTGCCCACGATCTGACCCGTCGTCGTGAGCGCGCCCGAGGGGTCGTCGACGAACCGCGCGATGCCGAAGTCGGCGAGCTTGACCGTCCCGTCGGCGTCGACCAGCAGGTTCCCCGGCTTGATGTCCCGGTGCACGACGCCCTGCCGGTGCGCGGCGGCGAGCCCGGCGGCGGCGTGCGCGGCGACCACGGCGACCCGCTCGGCGGGCAGGACCAGCGGCTCGGCGGGCGTGCCGGCGAGGCTGTCGCCCTCCACCAGCTCCATGACGAGGAAGAGCTTTCCGTCCCAGGTGCCGAAGTCGAAGACGCCGACCACGTGCGGATGGCTCAGCCGGGCCGCGGTCTGCGCCTCCAGGCGGAACCGGTCACCGGCGGAGGGGTCGGCCGCGTGCGCCAGCATCAGCTTCACGGCCACGGACCGGCCCAGCACCTCGTCGGTGGCCTGCCACACCTCGCCCATGCCGCCCCGGCCGATACACACATGAAGCCGATATCGGTCCGCGACCAGCACCGGGAGACCACCCTTTCGACGATCGATCAACGTGACGGAAGAGAACCAGCGTAGAGCCGCCCGCCGGCGTCTCTCGCCGCGCTCCCCCCGAGCGCGCCACCGCCGCGCTCCTCCCGCCTCCGGAAACGGAGGACCGGAGGATCAGAGGACCGGCGGACGGCCCAGCCTGGTCATGCGCCACACCGTGCGCCAGCGCATCGGCCTGCGGGGTCCGCACGGTGTCCGCACGCCCTCGAAGAAGCCGCCCCACCACGCCTTCTGGGCCGTCAGGGACCGCGTCCGCAGCAGGGTGAGCAGCATCCACACGCCGAGGTGTACGGGGACGAGGAGGGCGGGCAGCCGACGGCGGGTCAGCCAGACCCGGTTGCGGGCGGTGAACCGGTAGTGGCCGGCGTGCCGGGCCGGGGAGGTCTTCGGGTGCTGGAGGACGAGTTCGGGCGCGTAGAGGATCTTCCAGTCGGCGTCGAGCGCCCGCCAGGCCAGGTCGGATTCCTCGTGCCCGAAGAAGAACTCGCCCGCCCACAGCCCGGTCTGGCGGAGCATCGGCACAGAGAGGGCGTGCCCGCCGCCGAGGAAGGCGGTCACGAGGCCGCGCCGCATCGGGTCGTCCGCGCGGAGCCGGGGGATCCAGCGCCGCTCGGTGTGCCCGTGCTCGTCGGCGACCCGGAATCCGACGATCCCCAGCGCCGGGTCCTCCGCGAACAGGTCCCGGACCCGCCGGAAGACGTCGTCCGCGATGAGCAGCCCGTCGTCGTCCAGCTCGACCACGACGTCCACCTCGCCGGAGTCCCGCAGCAGTTCGAGGCCGACGTTACGGCCGCCGGGGCAGCCCAGGTTCTCGTCGAGCGGGATCTTGGTGGCGGTCGTCTCGACGTCGGTGAGCGGCGTCGCGTTGCCCACGAGCACGACCCGCGCGGCGGGCACGTCCTGTGAGGCCACCGAAGCGAGCAGCGCCTCCAACTCCCGCGGGCGCGTGCCCATGGTCACGATGACGACTCCGATACGGGGCAGCGGCATGGCGGTGAACTCCAGTGATCGACAATCCGCCGATGCTAGGGCCTGTCGTCGCCCTGCGCGCCCCGGGCGTCGTGCCCCGCCGGCCGCCGGGCGAGCAGTTCGGCCAGGCCGCGCCGGGTGGCCGCGATGACCACGCGGTCCTCGGGCCGCAGGACGTAACCGGGGTGGAGTTCCCACAGGAGCTGGGGCCGGTCGCCGTCCTGATGGGCGGAGGCGAGGTCGGGGCGGCGGGCGGCGGGGACGGCCGTGTCGAGGGCGAGGACCCGCCAGGCCCCCGGCCGGAACGCCTCCGCGACCGTGCGGCCCTCGAACTGCGGGTGTCCGGCGACGAGCAGCGCGGCGAAGAGCAGGACCTTCCGCTCGACCGGGATCGCGCCCAGGATCTGGCGGCCCATCATGGCCCCGGCGAAGGCGGGCGCGGCGAGGTGGCTGACGCTGCGGCTGCGGGTGAGCGCGTCCGGGTACGCGGTGCGCAGCGTGCGGTACACGGCGGTGGCGAAGTCGTCGTCGAACAGCCGCAGCGCGACCCGCAGATCGGCCTTGGACGTACGGGCGGAGAGCGCCGCCTCCAGGTTCGTGGTGTCCGAGCTGGTGAGGGCGAGCAGGGCGTGCGCCCGGTCGATCTTGGCCGCCTCCAGGACCCCGTCCTCGGTGACGTCCCCGAGGACGACCGGCACGTGCAGGGCCCGGGCGAGCGGGATGCCCCGGGCGTCGGGGTCCTCCTCGACGCAGACGACGGGGATGTCGAGCTCGCGCAGCCGGGCGAGGACCCGGGTGCCGACCTTCCCGAGCCCGAGCAGCACGACATGGCCGGAGAGCCGCCGGGGCGGGCGGCGGAGCGCGCCCGCGTCGCGGAAGGTGCCGAGCGCCTCCAGCGCTCCGGCGACGAGCAGGGGCAGCAGGGCCAGCCCGACGAGACCGGACAGGAGCTGCAGGACCTGGTGGGTGACCGGCGCGCCGAGCGCGGGGTCGTTGATGGAGAACAGGTCGAGCAGCGTGAGGTAGGCGGCGTGCACCGGGTCGGCGTCGGTGAGCAGCGTGGTGACGCAGGTCAGGGCCAGGGCGGAGGCGAGGAACCCGGCGACGGCCCAGCGCAGCCGGGCGGAGAACAGCTCGCGCAGCGGGGCGCCGCGGCGGGCCAGGCGCCGTACGGGCAGGGCGGGACCGGCGTACCGGACGGTCTCCAGGACGACGCTGCCGCGCCCGGCGGTGCCCGCCACGGTCCGGTCGTCGGGCAGCAGGTCGGGTCCCTGTCCGCCGTCCGCCTCCGAGCCCTCGGCGCCCGCAGGGTCGGTCGTGGTGGACGAGAGGAGGGCCAGGGTGCAGAGGCCGCCGTCCGGCACCTCGCCGCGTACGGGCGGCGGGCGTTCGGCGGCGCGCAGCAGGACGCCGTCGGCCTGGACGACCTTGCTCGTCCCGGCGACGGCGGTGGCGGCGAGGGCGGGCGCGGCGGTGTCCGCGTCGGACAGGACGGTGGTGGAGGCGTCGAGGACGGCCCGGTTCATGCCGGGCGTGTGCACCAGCGCGGCCTGGTCGAGCAGTTCCTCGAGACGCTGGCCGAGCTTGCGGTTGTACATCCGCACCACGAGCCGGACGCCGGGGTTGAGGCGGCGGGCGGCGAGCGCGGCGCGGAGGTTGGTCTCGTCGTCCTCGTAGAGCAGCGCGAGGGCGGTCGCACGGTCGGCCCCGGCCCGCAGCAGCACCGCCCGGGTCGGGGCGGGCGCCGCCATGACCCGTACGGGCAGGACGAGTCCGCCGGTCGTCGCGTCGGCGGGAGAAGCGGGAGAAGCGGGAGAAGCGGGAGAGGCGGGGGAGGCGGGGGAGGCGGGGGAGCTGGAAGCGGCGGAAGCGGCGGAAGCGGCGGAAGCCCCGGAAGCTGCGGTCGGCGCGGTGTCGGGAACGTCCGGCGGTTCGGGCTCCCGCTGGGCGGCCCACTCCTCCGGCACGACGAGGACGACCCGCTGGCGGTAGACGTCCCGCAGTTCGGCGGCCAGCCGGTGGGCGAGTCCGTCGTCGCCGCAGATCAGCATGGGCCCGTCGGCTCGGGTGGCCCCGGTTCCCTGGTGCGGCACTGTCCCCGTCATGTCTCCCCCGCCCCTGGCCCCACCCCGGCCCCCGGCAGCAGGGGCCCGGCCCATCGTGGCACCGCCGCGTGCGCCGGGTCACTGCCGGACGTCGGCAGCCTTCACCCGCCCCCGGCGCCGCACGAGGCCGTCCGCCCCCCCCGGCGCCGTACGAGGCCGTCCGCCCCGCCCCCGGCGCCGTACGAGGCCGTCCGCCCCTCCCCCGGCGCCGTACGAGGCCGCCGCCCCCCGTCAGAGCTCCCGGGCCGGCCAGTTGAGGAGGCGCGCGCCGATGACGGCCGTCTGGAGGGTGTAGCGCTGGGTCGGGTCGCCCGGGTCCGTGCCGGTCAGCCGGTGCACGCGGTCCAGGCGGTACGTCACGGCGCGCACGCTCAGCGAGAGGCGGCGGGCCGCGTCGGTGGTGACGCAGCCGGAGTCGAAGTACGCGGTGAGGGTGTCGAGGAGCGGCCGGGCGCCGCCGCGCGCCTGCTGGAGCGGGCCGAGCACGGTGCTGACGAGGTCCTCCATGGCCTGCCGGTCGCGGGTGAGGACCGGGTAGACCAGGAGGTCCGCCGCGTACAGGACGGGGTCGTCGAGGGCCATGCGGTCGGCGAGGTCGAGCGCGTTGAGGGCTTCCTCGTACGAGTGGACGACGCCGCCCGCGCCGGAGTGCGGCCGGCCGACCGCGACCCGGCCGCCGTTCGTCGCGGCGTACGCCTGCTTGGCGAAGTGGCTGAGCACCTCGGGCTCGTCGGCGGGCGCGACGCAGATCAGCCGCCCGTCCTTGGTGGTGAGCAGGATGCGGCGGGCGCCGAACCGGGCCAGCAGGGAGGACTCGACGCCGCGGGAGACCGGGTAGCCGTCGGCGTACGGTTCGGGCCCCTGGGCGACGGCCACCGCGTGGGCGTGCGAGAGCAGCAGCCCGAACCGCTCGGCGCGTTCGGCGAGCCGGCCGAGGTCGCTGCGGCCGTACAGCAGGTCGTCGATGAACTCCCGCCGGGCGGCCTCCTCCTGGCGTACGGCCAGGGTCTGGGCGCGCTCGTGGCCCTCGGCGAAGGCGTCGACGGTCTGCTCGATGGCGGCGAGGAGCCGGTCGGGATCGGTCAGCGGCGCACCGGACTGGGCCGCCCGCGCGGCGGCGAGGTGCTCCCGGACGAAGAACCGCAGCCCGACACCGGCCTCGGCGGCCCCCTCGCCGCGCGAGCGCAGCCCCTCCAGCTCCTCGCGGGTGAGCCGCCGTCCGGTCGCGCAGACCTCGGCCAGCAGTTCGGCGTACCCCTCCAGGTACTCCGGTCCCCCCGTGCGTTCCGTCATGTTCCCTCCCGGATCCCCTGTGCCCCGGACGTCTCACCGGCACACGGTGACCAAGGGTGCCAGCCGGGAGCGCCTCCGGCATAAAGAAGGCGTTAAAGGTTGCCGGACACCGGCAATGCGAACACGGACATACCCGGTGCAGGATGGAGCCATCCGGGGCACGGGGACAGCGGTCCTGTGCCGGGGGCCGGAAGTGTCCGCGTGTCAGGGGGGAGTCACGGCCGCTCGGCCGCACCCCCCTGACCTCTTCGGTCACACCTCACGCGTCTCACCTCACGCGTCGCACCTTCACGCGTCACACCTCACCCGAGGACTTCTCATGGATGCCATCACCACGGGCGTCGGCGTGCTCGGCGCCGTCGTCCTGCTCGTCGCACTCGTCTTCGTCTTCGTGCTCAGCCGGCTGTTCCGCAAGGTCGAGCAGGGCAAGGCGCTGATCGTCTCCAAGATGCGGAAGGTCGACGTCACCTTCACCGGGCAGGTCGTGCTGCCGGTGCTGCACAAGGCCGAGGTGATGGACATCTCGGTGAAGACGATCGAGATCTCCCGCACGGGCCGGGACGGCCTGATCTGCCGGGACAACATCCGCGCCGACATCCGGATCTCGTTCTTCGTACGGGTCAACAAGACCGTTGAGGACGTCATCAAGGTCGCGCAGGCCATCGGCACCACGCGGGCCAGCGACAAGGACACGCTCCAGGAGCTGTTCCACGCCAAGTTCTCCGAGGCCGTCAAGACCGTCGGCAAGCAGCTCGACTTCACCGACCTCTACACCAAGCGCGAGGAACTGCGCTACCGGATCATCGAGCTCATCGGCATCGACCTCAACGGCTACCACCTCGAGGACGCGGCCATCGACCACGTCGAGCAGACGCCGCTGAATCAGCTCGACCCCGGCAACATCCTCGACGCCCAGGGCATCCGCAAGATCACCGAGCTGACGGCCCTGGAGAACGTCCGGACGAACGAGTACCGGCAGAACGAGCAGAAGGAGATCACCCGGCAGAACGTCGACGCCCGCGAGGCCATCCTGGAGCTGGAGCGGCGTCAGGCGGACGCCGAGATCAAGCAGAAGCGCGAGATCGACACCTCGCGGGCCCGCGAGGAGGCCGAGACCGCCCGGGTGGTGGAGGAGGAGCGGCTGCGGGCGCAGAGCGCCTTCCTCCGTACGGAGGAGCAGCTCGGCGTCCAGCGGGAGAACCAGGCCCGTGAGGTCGCGGTCGCGCAGAAGAACCGCGAGCGGGTCATCGCCGTCGAGAACGAGCGCATCGAGAAGGACCGCCTGCTCGAAGTCATCGCCCGCGACCGGGAGACCGAACTGACCCGCATCTCCGCGGAGAAGGAGGTCGAGGCCGAGCGCCGCGACATCGCCGAGGTGATCCGCGAGCGGGTCGCCGTGGACCGTACGGTCGCGGAGCAGGAGGAGTCGATCAAGCGGCTGCGGATGGTCGAGGAGGCCGAGCGCACCCGGCAGGCCGTCGTGATCGCCGCCGAGGCGGAGGCCCAGGAGAAGCTGGTCAAGGACATCAAGGCGGCCGAGGCCGCCGAGCAGGCCGCCGTCCACCGGGCCGCCGAGGAACTGACCCTGGCCGAGGCCCGCAACAAGGCCGCCGACATGGACGCCCGCGCCAAGATCCGGCTCGCCGAGGGGGTCCAGGCGGAGGCCGCCGCCGCCGGACTGGCCGCCGTGCAGGTCCGGGAGAAGGAGGCCGACGCGATCGAGAAGGCCGGCCGCGCGGAGGCCGAGGCCACCGAGGCCCGGCTGCGCGCCGAGGCCGCCGGCGCTCGGGAGAAGGCGCTCGCGGAGGCCGTCGGCACCCGTGAGATCGCCCTCGCCGAGGCGACCGCGATCGGCGAGAAGCTGAAGGCGGAGGCCGCCGGTCTGACCGAGAAGGCGGCGGCGATGGCGGCGCTCGACGACGCCTCCCGCACGCACGAGGAGTACCGGCTCCGCCTCGCGGCCGAGAAGGACATCCGGCTGGCCGGCCTCGACGTGCAGCGGCAGGTCGCGGAGGCCCAGGCGACGGTCCTGGCCACCGGCCTGGAGCACGCCGACATCAACATCGTCGGGGGCGAGTCCGTCTTCCTCGACCGGCTCGTGCAGTCGGTCTCGATGGGCCGGTCCGTCGACGGCTTCATGGACCACAGCCGTACGGCGCAGGCGCTCGCCGGCCCGTGGCTGAACGGCGAGGGCTCCTTCACGGAGGACCTCACGAAGGTGCTCGGCTCGCTGTCCACCGCCGATGTGCAGAACCTCAGCGTCTCGGCGCTCCTGACGAAGGTCATGAACTCGGGGGTGCTCGACGGGGCGACGGGGGCGGGCCTGGTGAGCGCCCTCGGCAACGGGAACGCGAACGGGCACGGCGGCAAGGGCACCACCGGCGTCAACGGTGCCACTGGAGCCAACGGCGTCAACGGCGTCAACGGCGCCGAGAAGGGCGACACCGCCGCCCTCACCGGCTGACCGCATCGGGGGAGCGGTCACGACGGGTCCGGTGCCGCACGGGGGAGTCCGCGGCACCGGACCCGCACACATCACGCCACGAGGGGAGCAGCACCGGATGAGCACCGGAAGGGAGTCGAGCCGGATGAGCACCGGGACGGAACGGGACGGGGCGGGCGTGGGTACGGGCGCCGGGACGGGCCGGGGCCGGACGGACGCCGGAGCGGGCGCCGGTACGGAGCAGGGCCGGACGGCCGCCGTGCAGGACGCCCCGATGGACCAGGACACCTACGGCGTGCTCCGCGACCGGCTCGCCGCGCAGGCGGCCGAGCTGGCCCGCCGTACCGAGGCCCTGAACCGGGCCCGTACCGCCGAGTTCGGCTCCGGCGAGATCGCCCTCACCGGCACCGGCCGCCTGCGCACCGAGCGCCCCGCGGTCCCGCGCGACCTCGTCGCCGTCGGGGACGGCGTCCTGCTCCTCGGCAGCCGCACCGCCGCCGGAGACACCGGGGACGCCGAGCGCCCGGTCTCCGACGTCTTCACGCTGCACGACCGCGCGCTCGACCCGCTCCCCGCCGACGCCGTGCCCGGCCTGCTCGACGACCCCGCCTTCCTCGCCGAGTTCGCCGCACTGCACCGCTACTTCCGGGGCGCCCGTCTGCTGCGGCTGCGCCGGGTGGCGGACCGCCTCCTCGCGGTCTTCCGCACCGGCGCGAAGGCCGACGACCTCCGCGTCCTGCGCTGGTCGGTCGACCCGTCCGGCGCGACGCGGTTCCTCGACGCCCGGGGCGACCGCGACAACACCGCACCGGACTCGCACGACGTCGAGTGGACGGCGGCGACCCGCGACGACCACGTGCCGGGCCGGCACCCGCACATCGCGCTCGCCGGCGGCATCTTCGTCTCGACGGTCGGCGGGACGCTGACGGTCAAGACCGAGAACGACACCGAGACCGGCGAGGGCATCCACTCCGAGCCCGTCGACGAACTCCTCCAGTCCCTGGCGGACGCCGACGTCGCGCACGCCACGGTGGGCGCCCTGGTCCTGGTGCGCGTCCGCCCGTACAAGGAGGAGACCACCCGCCATCTGGTCTTCAACACCCTGACCGGAACGGTCGTCAGGCTCGACGGCATCGGGCAGGCCTGCCTGCGGCTGCCCGAGGACGAGGGCATCGTGTTCCCCGGCGGCTACTGCCTGGCCTCCGGCGCCGTGAAGACCTTCGACACCGACACCTCCGGACTCGCCTTCGACCGGGCGGTCCGCTCGCCCGACGGGGAGGACATCCTCTTCGTCTTCCACGCCGCGGCGGAGGGCCGGGGGCTGCTCCTCCCGTACAACCTGATCCGCAAGGAGATCGCCACCCCGGTCGTCTGCGGCGGACACACCCTCCTCGACGACGGGACGATGGTCGTCCTGCGCGCCGAACCGGGGGAGGCCGGCCGGGCCCACCCCGTACAGATCTGGCGGACGCCGTACGCGGCCGACACCCACGCGGGCACCGCCGGGGACGGCCCGCTGACCCGCATCGGCAACGCCGACCTCGTCCGGGGCATCGCCGACTGCCTCTCGATCGCCCGGCAGGCCACCGAACTCACCCCCGCCACCGAGGTGTACGCGGCGCTCGTCGCCGCCTGCGTCCGCGCCGCCGACGTCCACCACTGGCTGGGCGACCCCGAAGTGGGGTACCTGCGCGGCCCGTTGACCGAGCTGCGGACCACCGCCGCCCAGGTCCTGGACGAGTTCAGGACGGTGACGACGCTCACCCGCGAGGCGACCGAGGCGCTCGACGAGGCCGCCGCCCGGATCGCCGGTCTCGTCCGGCGCGTCCGCGGCGAGTCCCCCGCCACCGCCGAGGAGTGGATCGACCGCATCACCGAACTCCGCCGGGCACAGGGGCGGTTGGTGACGCTGAAGGAGATGCGTCACGCGGACACGGAACGCGTCGACGCGCTCGCCGCCGACGTCGGGGCCGACATCGTCGCGGCCGGCCGGCGGGCCGTCGCGTTCCTCCGCCGCGAGGACGCCTTCACCGCCCACCACGCGGAGGCCGCCCGGCTCGCCGCCGAGGCCGGCGAACTCGCCACCGTCGCCGAGACGGGCCCCGTCGGGGAACGGCTCGACGCGCACGCCGAAGGACTCCGCACGCTCAGCGAGACCGTCGCCGGACTGGACATCGGCGACGCGACCGTCCGCACCTCGATCCTGGAGCGGATCGCGGACGTCCTCGGCTCCCTGAACCGGGCCCGGGCCGTGCTCACCGCCCGCCGCGCCGAACTCCTCGACGGCGAGGGCCGGGCCGAGTTCGCCGCCGAGTCCGCGCTGTTCGGGCAGGCCGTCACCGGCGCGCTGGCCGCGTCGGACACCCCCGAGCGCTGCGAGGAACAGCTCGGACGCCTGCTGCTCCAGCTGGAGAACCTGGAGTCCCGCTTCGCCGAGCACGACGGGTTCCTGGCCGACCTCACCCGCAGGCGCACCGAGGTCCACGAGGCCTTCACGGCCCGCGGGCAGTCCCTCCAGGACGCCCGCGCCCGCCGGGCGGAGCGGCTCGCGGAGTCCGCCGGCCGCCTCCTGGACGCGGTCGCCCGGCGCGCCGCCTCCCTCGGCTCGCTCGACGAGGTCCACACCTACTTCGCTTCCGACCCCATGGTCGGCAAGGTCCGCCGCACCGCCGGGGAACTGCGCACCCTCGGCGACCAGGTGCGGGCGGAGGAACTGGAGGGCCGGCTCGGTTCGGCCCGCCAGGAGGCCGGCCGGGCCCTGCGGGACCGCACCGACCTGTACGCGGACGGCGGCGACACGATCCGCCTCGGCCGGCACCGCTTCGCCGTCAACCGGCAGGCCCCGGAGCTGACGCTCGTCCCGTACGGGGACACCCTGGCGTTCGCCCTGACCGGGACCGACTACCGGGCCCCGGTCACCGACCCGGGGTTCGCGGAGACCCGCCCGTTCTGGGACCGGACGCTGCCCTCGGAGTCCCCGGAGGTCTACCGCTCCGAGTACCTCGCGGCGCGCCTGCTCGCCGAGCACGGCACGGACGGCCTGGCCGACGCCGACCTGCCCGCGCTCGCCCGGCGCGCGGCGGAGGCCGCCTACGACGAGGGGTACGAGCGCGGGGTCCACGACCACGACGCGGCGGCGATCCTGGAGGTGCTGCTCGGCCTCCACGAGAGCGCCGGACCGCTCCGGCACCCGGCGGGCGCGCGGGCGGCCGCCCAGATGTTCTGGGCGCACGCCACCACCGCCGGGGCCCGCGAACAGTGGACGCGGCGGGCCGTCGCGCTCACCGGGGCCCGTGACCTGTTCGGCGACGCCTCGGCCCTCGACGGGCTGCGGGGCGAGCTGGCGGAGGAGATCGGCGACCCGGCGGCGGCCGCGTACCTGGTGGACGAACTCGCCTGCGCCCCGGCCGGTTTCGCGCTCTCGGACGCGGCGGGGACCCTGCTCGACAAGTTCCGCCGCGCCGTCGGCGGCTCCGCGTACGAGGACGCCCTCGCCGGTCTCACCGACCCGGGAGCCCGGCGCCAGCTCGTCGAGGTCTGGCTCTCCGCGTACGCCTCGGCCGCCGGGGAGGACCCCGACCCGGCCGTGATCGCCGAGGCCGTCGCCGTCGAACTCGGCCCGGGGCTCGAACGCTACGAGGTCACCGCCCCGACCGCGGCCACCGTCCCCGGGCTGCTCGGCGCCCACCCCCGGGTGCGCGGCCGCGCCCTGGACCTGCGCCTCGACGAGTACCTCGCGAGGACACGGGAGTTCGCGGACCACGAGGTGCCCGCCTTCCGCGCCTACCAGCGCCGCCGCGCGGAACTCGTCGCCGCCGAGCGCGCCCGGCTCAGGGTGGACGAGCACCGGCCCCGGGTCATGTCCTCCTTCGTCCGCAACCGGCTCGTCGACGAGGTCTACCTGCCCCTGATCGGCGACAGCCTCGCCAAGCAGCTCGGCGCGGCCGGCGCCGCCAAGCGCACCGACTCGCACGGCCTGCTGCTGCTCCTCTCCCCGCCGGGCTACGGCAAGACCACGCTGGTCGAGTACGTCGCCGACCGCCTCGGCCTGCTCCTGGTCAAGATCGACGGCCCGGCCCTCGGTCAGCGCACGACCTCCCTCGACCCGGCCGAGGCGCCCGACGCCACGGCCCGCCGCGAACTGGAGAAGATCGACTTCGCGCTGACGGCGGGCAACAACGTCCTGCTGTACGTCGACGACATCCAGCACACCTCGGCGGAGTTCCTGCAGAAGTTCATCCCGCTCTGCGACGCCACCCGCACGCTGAACGGCCACGACCTGCGGGGCAAGCGCTTCGCCGTCTGCATGGCCGGCAACCCGTACACCGAGTCGGGCCGGAGCTTCCAGGTCCCCGACATGCTCGCCAACCGCGCCGACGTCTGGAACCTCGGCGACGTCCTGACCGGGAAGGAGGAGGCCTTCGCCCTCAGCTTCGTCGAGAACGCCCTCACCTCCCACCCGGTCCTCGCCCCGCTGGCCGGCCGCGACCGCGCCGACCTGGAACTGCTGACCCGGCTGGCGGCCGGTGACCCGACCGCCCGCCGCGACCGTCTGGCCCACCCCTGCCCGCCCGCCGAACTGGACCGGATCCTCGCGGTCCTCCGCCACGTCCTGACGGCCCGCGAGACCGTCCTGGCGGTCAACCGCGCCTACATCGCCTCGGCCGCCCAGTCCGACGACACCCGCACGGAACCGCCCTTCCGCCTCCAGGGCTCGTACCGCAACATGAACCGCATCACGGCCCGCCTCACCCCCTCGATGAACGACACGGAACTCGCCGCGGTCATCGACGACCACTACAGGGCCGAAGCCCAGACCCTGACGACACAAGCCGAGAGCAACCTGCTGAAGCTGGCCACCCTGAGGGGCCCCCTGACCCCCGCGGAGACCGCCCGGTGGACCGAGATCACCGCGACCCACCGCGCCGCCGAGGACACCCCGCTGACGAGAGCGGTAGCGGCCCTGACGGACCTGGCGAACCGCGTCACGGCGGTGGAGACGGCGATCACGCGAGCGACGACGGGGAACCCGGAGGGGACACCGCCGGCCGCCCACTGACCCCATAGCAAGTGTCTCAATTGCATAATTCGGCAATTCGATACATCCTTGGGGGGTCGTGCCCGCAGGTAGCCGCGGGCACGACGTCGGACGACGCACACCCCGGTGGCGCCGGGTGTGAGGAGAGTGGGCGATCGTGCCGGTTCCGCTGTATCAGGCCAAGGCCGAGTTCTTCCGGATGCTGGGGCACCCCGTACGCATCCGGGTCCTTGAACTGCTGCAGAACGGCCCCATGGCCGTACGGGACCTCCTCGCCGCGATCGAGGTGGAACCGCCCTCGCTGTCACAGCAGCTCGCGGTGCTGCGCCGGTCGGGGATCGTGACCTCGACGCGCGAGGGGGCCACGGTCGTCTACACGCTGGCCGGGGGAGACGTCGCCGACCTGATGCAGGCCGCGCGGCGCATCCTCACCGAGATGCTGGCCGGGCAGCACGAGCTCCTCACCGAACTGCGGGAAGCCGAGGTCGCGGGCCGGTGAGCACCCTCACCACTCCGGCACTGCGCCACCTGCGTGCTCTCCTGCCCACCCGCGCGGACTTCGCCGCCATGGGCCGCGATCCGCGCCGTGATCTGCTCGCCGGGCTCACGGTGGCCATCGTGGCCCTGCCCCTCGCGCTCGGCTTCGGCGTCTCCTCCGGCCTCGGCGCGGAGGCCGGGCTCGCCACCGCCGTGGTCGCCGGGGCGCTCGCCGCCCTCTTCGGCGGCTCCAACCTCCAGGTGTCGGGCCCCACCGGGGCCATGACCGTCGTCCTCGTGCCGATCGTGGCGCGGTACGGGCCGAGCGGTGTCCTCACGGTCGGGCTGCTCGCGGGACTGATCGTCGTCGGTCTGGCCCTGGCCCGCGCCGGCCGGTACATGGCCTACATCCCCGCCTCCGTCGTGGAGGGCTTCACCCTCGGCATCGCCCTGGTGATCGGTCTCCAGCAGGTGCCGAACGCGCTCGGTGTCGCCAAGCCCGAGGGCGACCGCGTCCTCACGGTCACCTGGCGCGCCGTCGAGGCGTTCGTCGACGCACCGAACTGGACGGCCGTGGGGCTCGCCCTCGGCGTCGCCGCGCTCATGCTGCTCGGGGCCCGGTGGCGGCCCGCCGTTCCCTTCTCCCTCGTGGCCGTGGTCGTCGCCACGGTCGTGGCGCAGGTGTTCCACCTCGACGCGGCGGCGCCCATCGGCGATCTGCCCGCCGGGCTGCCCGCCCCGTCACTCGGCTTCGTCGACCTGTCCGGGATCGGGTCCCTGATGGCCCCGGCCGTCGCGGTCGCCGCGCTCGCCGCGCTGGAGTCCCTGCTCTCCGCGCAGGTCGCCGACGGCATGACCGTGGGGCAGAAGCACGATCCGGACCGGGAGCTGTTCGGGCAGGGGCTCGCGAACCTGGCCGCCCCGCTGTTCGGCGGTGTCCCGGCGACCGGTGCCATCGCCCGTACCGCGGTGAACGTCCGTTCCGGCGCCGGCTCCCGGCTCGCGGCCCTCACCCACGCGGCCGTCCTCGCCGTGATCGTCTTCGCCGCCGCCCCGCTGGTCTCGAAGATCCCGCTGGCCGCGCTCGCCGGCGTCCTGCTCGCCACCGCCGTCCGCATGGTCGAGGTCGGCTCGCTGCGGGCCATGGCGAAGGCCACCCGCTCAGACGCCGTCGTCCTCGGGCTCACCGCCGCGGCCACACTCGCCCTCGACCTCGTCTACGCGGTGATCATCGGCATCGTCGTCGCCGGGGCGCTCGCCCTGCGCGCCGTGGCCCAGCAGGCCCGGCTCGCCGAGGTCGACTTCCGCCCCGACCTGCCGGGCGAGCACAGCGACGAGGAACACGCCCTGCTCGCCGAGCACATCGTCGCCTACCGCATCGACGGCCCCCTCTTCTTCGCCGCCGCCCACCGCTTCCTCCTCGAACTCACCGAGGTCGCCGACGTCCGCGTCATCATCCTGCGCATGTCCCGCGTCACCACCGTCGACGCCACCGGCGCGCTCGTCCTCAAGGACGCCGTCGAGAAGCTGAACCGGCGCGGCATCGTGGTCATGACCTCCGGGATCCGGCCGGGGCAGCGCCGGGCCCTCGACTCCGTCGGCGCCCTGGACCTGCTGCGGCTCGACGGACGCGAGTACGCCACGACGCCCGAGGCGATCGCCGGAGCCCGCGCCCATCTGCGGGAGACGGGGATCCTCGCCGCCGCACCCGGACGGCACACGCCCCCTGTGAGCCCGGCACCTCCAAGCCCCCTGTAAGAACGAAGGCAGCCCGTTGACCATCGAATGGCGCTACACGACCCACCCCCATCTGGCCGTGCTCTCCCTCGCGGGGTTCCTCGGCGCCGACGCGGTCACCCGCTTCGACGGAGCCGTCGGCTGGGTCCTCGCCCGCGGCACCGGGCCGGTCATCCTCGACCTGACCAGCCTGCGGGGCTGGTCGGTCGGCGGCCAGCTCGCCGTCGCCGAGGCCGCCCGCCGGCTCGCCGCCGACGGCCGCCCGCTCGAACTCGCCGCGATCCCGGCCGACGGTTCCCTCGTCCCGGCCGGTGACCACCGGCCCATCCCCGTCCACTGCGACCTGCCCACCGCGCTCGCCGCCCACGCGGGCCCCGACGCCCCGGCCGAGGAGCGGCGGGAGTGGCAGAGCGACGACTGGCCGCTGGCCGTGCGGCGCTCCGAGCCCGTCGCCCGGCAGACCTGACCCACCGCGGGCGGGGCGTGCGGGCCACGACCCGGACGCGCCCCGCCCGCCGCTACTTCGGCGCGTGCTGCCCGACGTAGAACAGCAGCCAGACGAAGCCGGCGAAGAGATGCGTCGCGAACACGTAGACGAAGACCCGCAGCATCACGCCGCGTTCCTTCCACCGCTCCATGTCGCCGCCGTCGCGCGCTTCACGTCCCTTCACGCCCTCACCCCTCGGCCGCCTCGTCCGCCGCGTCGATCCCGTGCTTGCGCGCCAGCCGCAGGGCGTCGTCCAGCTCGTCGGCGGCGAGTGAGGCTTCGTACGGGTCCTCGGCTCCGTGCGCCGCCGCGAGGCGCTCCCGCGCCGCGCGTACGCGTTCCCGCACCGCCTCGACGAACGTGCTCACGTCCACTCCCCGTTCCGTCGTCGCCCTCATGTTTAGTAATTGCCAATCTTAGCAATTACCGAGGCCGTCAGGTCGGTGCGAAGGGGCGAGGATGGTCCCCATGGCGAAGAATTCTGGGCGGACGCGATACACGGTCGGGATGCGACGGCGGTCCTGTGGGGCCGCTGCGGAGATCTCCCGTGCGGGCCGGGGGAGCGCCAGGTGAGCGCGCCGCTCTACCAGTTGAAGGCCGAGTTCTTCAAAACGCTCGGGCACCCCGTACGCATCCGGGTCCTGGAGCTGCTGAGCGTGCGCGAGCACGCGGTGGCGGAGCTGCTGACCGAGATCGGCGTCGAGCCCGCGCACCTCTCGCAGCAGCTCGCCGTGCTGCGCCGGTCCAATCTGGTCGTCGCGCGCCGTGAGGGTTCCGGCGTGTACTACTCCCTGCCCGACGCGCGGGTGGCCGCGCTGCTCGTGGTGGCACGGGAGATCCTCTCCGGCGTCCTGGCCGGACAGGCCGAACTCCTGGCCGACCTGCAGCGGGCCTCCGCACCGGACGCGAACCCGCCCGCCTGACGGGGGCGCGCCCCGGCCGCGTCAGGGTCCGGACCAGTCGAAGGTGATGTGCTTGCTGGACCGGCCGTCCCGGCTCCACTCGAATCCGAACGCGTCGGCCCGGTCCGCCGTCGACCTGCCCCAGGTCGCGGTCTGGCCGGGTCCGGTCTCCGATCCCGGCAGGTTCGTCGACTGGACGCGCGCGCCCTCCGGCGTCGTGGGTCCGGTCAGGGCCTCGGCGCTCGCCTCGACCCGGCCGGGGACCGAGGCCCGCCAGCCGGAGAGGTCGGCCGCGACCTCCACCTCGACGGGGGCGACGTCCATGCCCCGCAGCTCGGCGCCGAACATCGCCATCATCTCGGCGGGCCAGCTGCCCGCCTGCCCACCGAAGATCATCTGGAGCGCCTCGCGCTGCGCGTCGTCGGCCCGCTCGTCGAGGAAGACCGCCCCGTACGCGTCCGAGTGCTCGGCCCACACGTTGCCGACGAAGGACGCGAGGATCAGCACGTTGAGGCCGTCGAGCGGCACGT
This sequence comes from Streptomyces sp. Root1304, assembly GCF_001426405.1. Lineage (GTDB taxonomy): Bacteria > Actinomycetota > Actinomycetes > Streptomycetales > Streptomycetaceae > Streptomyces. The sequence continues at coordinate 101,911 of NZ_LMEP01000028.1, forward strand.
CACCGTAGCGCCCCTCGCGGATGTGCCAGGCCAGGACGCCGTCGCAGGCGCCGAAGGTCGGCGGCTGCGCGAAGCTGCAGGGGCACGGCACGTTGCACCTGCACGTATCGAACCAGTCCCCGGCGGCGTGCCACTTCGGAACCGTCGCTGCCGTCGTCTCGGACATGTCGCCGCCTCCTCGTGACCCCGTGCCGGACGGCGGTCTGCTGAGGTCGGCGAACCCCCGGGAAGCATCACCGGCACCCGCCCGGTCTCACGGGTCTGTCCCCTCCCATTCTCCCCTCCACCCCGCGGCATGTCATCCGGCTGCGGGCGCGTCCGGAGCGCCGGTGTGCTGTGCTGGAAGGGTGCGCCTCGACCGGAGGGCCTATCCGCCACCCCTGAGGCCGGCGAACCTGCTGTCGGCGCGGGAGATCGCGCTCGCCTGGCTGCTCATGGTGGTGCTGGCGGTGCTCGGCTGGATCCTGGTCGTCGGCCAGGCCCGGGACATGGGCATCGAGCCGGGGACCATGGGCATGGGTGTGCCCCTGTTCCTGCTGTTCTGGCTGGTCATGATGATCGCCATGATGTTCCCGTCGGTGGCACCGGTGGCCGTCACCTGGGCGCGGGCCATCGGCCGCCGGTCGAGCGGGATGGCCCGGGCGGCCCGTACGACCCAGTTCGTGGGCGGCTACCTGCTGGCCTGGACGGCCTTCGGTCTCCTCACGTACGGGATCCTCGCCGCGACCGGGGCCCTGGTGCGGGACCATCCCACCGCCGGCCGTTGGATCGGCGCCGGCGTCTTCCTGCTCGCCGGACTGCAGCAGCTCGGCCCGCTCAAGGACATGTGCCTGCGCCACTGCCAGAGCCCGGTGGGCCAGCTCGTCCGGTACGCCGGCTTCCGCCCCCGCGCCCGCGACTTCCGGGTCGGACTCCACCACGGCCTGTACTGCGTGGGCTGCTGCTGGGGACTGATGATCGTCCTCGTCCCGCTCGGCGTCATGAACGTCCTGGCGATGGCGGCGCTGGCCGCGGTGATCTTCGTCGAGAAACTGTGGCGCCTGGGCCCCGTCTTCTCCAGGGCCGTAGGCGTGGCCTTCCTGGCCCTGGCGGTCCTGGCCCCGTTCCAGACCTGGCTCCTGCCCGGCCTGGAGGCCCCGCAGTCACCCATGACGGAAATGCTCCACCTCTGACCCGGCCCTGCGGAGGCGGATCCGACTGCCACCGAGGCGACGAGGCTTCTGCGCCGTCATGTGACACAACGACAGAAACAGGTGAGGCCGGTACTGAATCCAGTACCGGCCTCACCTGCTGTTACGGCTGTCGGGGTGGCGGGATTTGAACCCACGACCTCTTCGTCCCGAACGAAGCGCGCTGCCAAGCTGCGCTACACCCCGATGTCGCTGCTCTGTTCTTCACGTCGCGGCGACATCGCTTACTTTAGCCCACGCGCGCGCTGAGGCGAAATCCGGTATTCGGGGGGTCGCGGGGCGGGGCGGATGCGGTCCAGGGCGACGATCGCGAGGCCCAGCACGTAGAAGGCCGCGCCGAGGACGACCGCGTTGGTGAGGACGCCGGCGTAGCCGTGGGCGGTGACGTCGAGGAACGGGTACGTGTAGCGGGTGGGCGCGTCCGGGGAGATCAGTTCGCCGCGTACCAGCGCGAAGGCGAAGTAGAGGCCCGGGGCCGCCAGCCACTGGGCGGCGTGCCGCCAGTGGAGCGCGCCGGGGGTCGTGAGGAGCAGGAAGTCGATCGCCGTGCCGATCGGGGTCACCGTGTGCAGCAGCTGGTTCGCGACCGCCTTCGCCCCGGTGAGGCGGGCGATCTCCGCCGCCTGGTCGAACCCGCTCGACGGGTTGTCGAGGACCAGGTGGAAGACCAGGCCGACGACCGTGACGCAGAGCAGCGCCCCGCCGGTCCACAGCGCCGGGAGCGGCGGGCGGCGGGTCCAGGCGCGGACCGCGCCGCCGCCGAGGACGGCCGCGACCAGGATGTTGGACCAGATCGTGAAGAAGCTCAGGACGACGAGGACGTCCCCGTACACGCACTCGATGACCAGGCCCGTGAGCGCGGCCAGGGCGATCAGGGCCCGGAACGCCGCCGCGTAGGGGCGGCGGCGCGCGGGGGGTATGACGGCGGAGGCCGGCACGGCCGCGGTGTGGGGCGTGAACATGCCCCCACCGTAGGTGCTCAGGCGCGCGCCGTCAGGGTGAGCAGCGTGACCTCGGGCGGGCAGGCGAAGCGCACCGGGGTGTAGCGGTTGGTGCCGCAGCCCGCCGAGACGTGGAGGTAGGAGGTGCGGTCGCCCACCGTGTGCGTGGAGAGGCCCTTCACCCGGTCCGTGTCCAGGTCGCAGTTGGTGACGAGCGCCCCGTAGAAGGGGATGCACAGCTGCCCGCCGTGGGTGTGTCCGGCGAGGATCAGCTCGTACCCGTCGGTCGTGAACGCGTCGAGCGACCGCAGGTACGGGGCGTGGACCACGCCCACCGTGAAGTCCGCCCCGGCGTCGGGGCCGCCGGCCACCCGGTCGTACCGGTCCCGCTTGATGTGCGGGTCGTCGAGGCCGGTGAACGCCAGGTCCGCCTGCGGCAGCTTGAGCCGGCCGCGGGTGTTGGTGAGGTTCACCCAGCCCGCCGCGTCGAAGGCGTCCCGCATGCCCTCCCACGGGTTGTGGACGGCGCCGACGACGGGCTTGTTGCCGTTGAGGCCGTGCCGGCCCTGCACCTTCTCCTTGAGATAGCGGGCGGGGTTGCGCGGCGTGGGCCCGTAGTAGTCGTTGGAGCCGAAGACGTACACGCCCGGGAACTCCATCAGCGGCCCGAGCGCGTCGAGCACCTCCGGCACCGCCTCCGTGTCGGAGAGATTGTCCCCGGTGTTGACGACGAGGTCGGGGCGCAGCCCCGCGAGGGACTGGAGCCAGGCCCGCTTCTTGCGCTGACCGCTCACCATGTGGATGTCGGAGACCTGGAGGATCCGCAGGTCGCTCATGCCCGGCGGGAGCACCGGGACGGTCACGCGGCGGAGCCGGAACGAGCGGGCCTCGAAGCCCGCCGCGTAGACGATTCCGGCGGCGGCCGTCGCCGTGAGGCCTGCCGTGATCTTCAGGGGGATGCCGTACCGTGCGCGCATCCCCCCATCGTCGCAGACCCGGTGGGCGTAAATGCGCGGGCGGGTGGGGCGGGGCACCTGCCACACTTGACCCCATGACCACGCTCAAGGAGAAGCTCAAGGCCGACCTCAACGTCGCGATCAGAGAGCGCGACGAACTGCGCTCCTCGACTCTGCGGCTGACCATCACCGCGATCACCAAGGAGGAGGTCGCGGGCAAGACGAAGCGCGAACTCTCCGACGACGAGGTGCAGAAGGTGATCGCCAAGGAGGCGAAGAAGCGCCGCGAGGCCGCGGAGGCCTTCGCGCAGGGCGGTCGCCACGAGTCGGCCGAGCGGGAGAAGGCGGAGGGCGTCCTCCTCGACGCGTACCTGCCGAAGCAGCTCGGTGACGAGGAGCTCGACGGGATCGTCGCGGCGGCCGTCGCCGAGGCGAAGGCGGCGGGCGCCGAGGGGCCGCGTGCCATGGGCGCCGTCATGAAGATCGTGAACCCGCAGGTGGCCGGCCGGGCCGACGGCGGGCGGGTCGCCGCCTCCGTGAAGAAGCTGCTCGCGGGCTGAGCCCCACGAGCCGCGTGAACGAGGAAGGGCGCCCCACTCCGAGTGGGGCGCCCTTCCTCGTACGTCCACGTGTCCGTGTCCGTGCCTACCGGGTCAGCGGTTCCCGCCGCGGCCCTTGTTGTTCCCGTCACCGAACAGGTCCGGCGGGAGCGTGATCCCGGGGAACGTCGGCGGCTTGGTGTCGCCCGGCTTGGCGTCGCCCGGCTTCCGGGGCTTGTTCGGGCCCTCGTCGCCCTCCGGCGCCTTGGGCTTCTCGGCCCGCGGTACGGAGATGGCGGCGAAGCTCGGCGTCTGGGAGGCGTCCAGCGCGCCCGTCATCGCGATCTTCCAGATCGGGCCCGGGAGGCAACCGCCACAGACCTTCTCGTAGTACTCGCCGCCGATGGTGATGTCGTACATCTCGTCGCGCTTGCCGACGTCGTCGCCGACCCAGACGGCGGTGGACAGGTTCGGCGTGTAGCCGACGAACCAGGCGTCCTTGCGGCCCTCGGTGGTACCGGTCTTGCCCGCGTTGTCCCGGTCGCTCAGACCGGCCCGCGTACCGGTGCCGTCCTCGATCACGCCCTTCAGCATCTGGTTGATGGTGTCGGCGGTGCGCTCGCTCATGGCCCGCGTGCACTTGGTGTCCGGCACGTTCAGCTTGTCGCCGTTGGCGGCGCGGACGGACTCGATGACGACCGGGGTGCAGTAGATGCCGCGGTTGGCGAAGGTGGCGTAGACGGAGGCCATGTCGAGCGGGGTGCTCTCGAGGCTGCCGAGGGTGGCCGACGGGCTCTGCTTGATGGGCTTGCCCAGCTCGCGCTCGTAGCCGACCTTCTTCGCCATCGTCAGCGTCTCGCAGAGGCCGGCCATCTGCTCCAGCTTGGCGAAGTACGTGTTGATGGACTTGCCGAGGGCGCTCGTCATGTCATAGAGCCCCTTCTCGGATTCGAGCTCGTTCTGGACGGGCCAGTCGAGGTTTCCGGCCGGCCGGCCGTCGCAGCGGGTGAAGTCGCTCTCCGCCATGGTGATCTTCGTCGGGGTGTCGAAGCTCTGCGCCGGGCTCAGCCCCTTCTCCAGGGCGGCGGCGGCCGTGATCGGCTTGAAGGTCGAGCCGACCGGGAAGCCGTACGTCGTGCCGCCCATCCGGCTGCCGACGGCGAGGTTCAGCGTCGTCTGGTGCTGCTTCTGGTCCAGGCCGTACGGGCGGGACTGTCCCATCGAGAGGATCTTGCCGCTACCGGGCTGGACCTGGACGACGGCGGTCGCGACCCCGTCGTCCTTGTTGACCTTGGCCACGGCGGCCTCGTTCGCCGCCGCCTGCGCCTTCGGGGAGAGCGTGGTCTTGATGGTGAGACCGCCCAGGTTCCACAGCTTCTGCCGCTCCTCGGCCGTCTTCCCGAAGACCGGGTCGCTGAGGATCGTCTTGCGGACGTAGTCGCAGAAGAAGCCGGAGCCGTCGACGGCGGTGATGCAGCCGTTCTTCGGGGTCTTCACCTTCAGCTTGAGCGGCGTCGCCTTCGCCTTGTCCGCCTCGGCCTGGCTGATGTCCTTCACGTCGGCCATCCGCTGGAGGACGACGTTGCGGCGCTTGGTCGCTTCCTGGAGGTCGTTGACCGGGTCGTAGCGGCTCGGCGACTGGACGAGGCCGGCCATCATCGCCGACTCGCCCAGGGTCAGATCGGCGGCGTGCTTCGAGAAGTACCGCTGCGAGGCGGCCTCGATGCCGTACGCCTGCTGCCCGAAGAACGTGATGTTGAGGTAGTTCTCCAGGATCTTCTTCTTGCCCAGCTCCTCCTCGACCTGGATCGCGAACTTCAGCTCGCGGACCTTGCGGCCGATGGTCTGCTGGGTGGCCTGCGCGACCTTCTCGGGGTCGTCACCGGCCTCCTCGACGAAGACGTTCTTCACGTACTGCTGGGTCAGTGTGGACGCACCCTGCGCGACGCCGCCGGACTGCGCGTTGCGGTTGATCGCGCGCAGCACGCCCTTGAGGTCGATCGCCCCGTGCTCGTAGAAGCGGCCGTCCTCGATCGCGACGATCGCCTTCTGCATGTACGGCGAGATCTTGTCCAGCGGGACGACCTTGCGGTCGCGCGAGTACACCGTGGCGATCAGACCGCCCTCGGAGTCGAGGATGCTGGTGCGCTGACTCAACGGAGGGGTCTTCAGATTCGAGGGGATCTCGTCGAACCCCTCGACCGTGCCCTTCGCGGCCAGCCCGAGTGCACCGGCCGCGGGCAGGGCGATGCCCGCCAGTACGGCTCCCGCGAGCACACTGACACCGAGGAACTTGGCGGCCTGCTGGGTCCCGGTCAGACCACCGCCCGAGCGCTTCTTTGCCATGGGGGCAGCCTACGTTCTCATTCGCCGGACACGCGTATATGCCTTGGCCTAAGCTGCTCCCAACTGTCACAGCAGTGCGGTCTGGCATCAAGACCCGGGTGTGACATCGGCATGAATTCCCATGACCCCGAAGCATGGGGACCTCGTGTCCGATTCCGGCTCATGCGTCACACGGCGCCCCTTGTGGGCCCGTTGGATAAGGGCATGTCCAAGGGATATGTCCGCTATCACACGCATGTCCTTCGATCACTCCCCTGGGTGATCTGACGCGCACACATAGTCCGTTCGGGCCATCCAAGATTGGGCCCGAAGGGGGTGTTGCGCTGTGCCCACCTTCCGTAACGTCCCAACTGGCAGCGGTGAATATGCCGCTGTCGCCGTGGGGGAGCCTCGATTCGGGAGAGGACGGCGCCGGTATGGGCTGGGTAGCTGACTGGAGTGCGCAGGCGGCCTGCCGCACTACCGATCCGGATGAACTTTTCGTGCAGGGAGCGGCACAGAACAGGGCAAAGGCGGTGTGCACCGGATGTCCGGTGCGGACCGAGTGCCTGGCCGACGCCCTCGACAACCGGGTGGAGTTCGGTGTGTGGGGCGGCATGACGGAGCGCGAGCGCCGTGCGCTGCTGCGACGGAGGCCGACGGTCACCTCGTGGCGCCGGCTCCTGGAGACCGCGCGCACCGAGTACGAGCGCGGAGCGGGCCTGCTGCCCGTGGCCATGGAGGACGACGCGACGTACGAGGCGTACGCCGCGGTGGGTTAGACCCGGTCGGGGGTCCGATCGGGGACCCTTCGGTCCGAGGGAGTCCGTCCGCTCGTGAGACGGTCACCGATGGCCCGCAGCCCGGCGAGGTCGTGCACATCGCCGGGCAGGGCCGCCACCTCGGTCACCGCCACCTCGGGGTGGAGCGCGGTGAAGCGGTCGCGCGTGCGCCGCTCACGCGTGAGCACCCGCATGCGCTCGGCATGCAGGCGGAGGAGTCCGGCCGTGAGACGGCGCACGTCGGTGTCCACGTCGGCAGACGCGCGCGCGTCCGTGTCGGTGTCAGCGTCGTCGGTGGCCGCGTCCGCGGGGGGATCGACGTGGGTGTCCACGTCGGTGTACGCGGTCGCGTCCGTGTCTGTTTCCTGTGCCGGTTCGGCTGTGGGGGCAGCCTCGGATACGGAATGTGCGGCGGCGGTGGCGAGTTCGGACGGCTCGGGGTCGGTGGCCGGGGAGCCACTCCGTCGAGTCTGCCCGTCCTCCTGATCCACAATGCGCCCCTCCTCAAGATTTTCCGCGGCCGCCCGGGCCCGCTCGGCCGACAGCCGGACGGCGCCGCTGCCGTGCACGCGGTTGAGGACGAGACCGGCCAGCGGCATGTCCTCGGCGGCCAGCCGCTCCACGAAGTACGCCGCCTCGCGCAGTGCGTCCCGCTCCGGCGTGGCGACCACGAGGAAGGCCGTGCCCGGGGCCTGGAGCAGCTTGTACGTGGCGTCGGCGCGGGTCCGGAAGCCGCCGAACATCGTGTCCATCGCCGCGACGAACGTCTGCACGTCCTTGAGGAACTGACCCCCCAGCAGCTTTCCGAGGGTCCCCGTCATCATCGACATGCCGACGTTGAGGAACTTCATCCCGGCCCGGCCGCCCACCTTCGCGGGGGCCATGAGCAGCTTGATGAACTTCCCGTCGAGGAAGGACCCCAGCCGCTTCGGCGCGTCCAGGAAGTCCAGCGCGGACCGGGACGGCGGGGTGTCCACGACGATCAGGTCCCACTCGTCGCGGGCCCGCAGCTGGCCCAGCTTCTCCATCGCCATGTACTCCTGCGTACCGGCGAATCCGGCCGACAGGGACTGGTAGAAGGGGTTCTCCAGGATCGCCCGCGCCCGCTCGGGATCCGCGTGCGCCTCGACGATCTCGTCGAAGGTCCGCTTCATGTCCAGCATCATGGCGTGCAGTTCGCCGCCGTCCGAGCCCTTGATGCCCTCCACCTTGCGCGGGGTGTTGTCGAGGGAGTCGATGCCCATCGACTGGGCGAGGCGACGGGCCGGGTCGATGGTGAGGACGACGACCCGCCGGCCGCGCTCGGCCGCCCGCACGCCGAGCGCCGCCGCCGTGGTCGTCTTGCCGACCCCGCCGGCGCCGCAGCAGACGACGATGCGGGTGCCCGGGTCGTCGATCAGCGGGTCGAGCTCCAGGACGGGGACGGCGTCGAGCCCCTCCCCGGTGCCGGCGGCCTTCTCCGTCACGCGCCCACCCCTTGCTTCCGCAGTTCCTTCGCCAGCCGGTAGAGCCCCGCGATGTCCGCCCCGTCCCCCAGGAAGGGGAGCTCGTACGAGGGGACGCCGAGGTCGTCGAGGACCGCGCGCTGCGTCCGCTCCAGCTCCACCCGCCGGGCGTGCCCGGCCGCCTCGTCGAGGAGCGGCTCGACCAGCGTGGTGCCGTCGGCGACCCCCGCGGCGACCAGGGTGCGCGCGACGGCGTCCCGGTGGTCGCCGGAGGCGGCCCGTACCGCCGCCTCGTCGAGAACGTGCGGGCGGACCATGTTCACCACGACCCGGCCCACCGGCAGTTCGGCGGCCCGGAGCTCCGCGATGCCGTCCGCGGTCTCCTGGACCGGCATCTCCTCCAGCAGGGTCACCAGGTGCACGGCCGTCTCGGGGGACTTGAGAACCCGCATGACGGCCTGCGCCTGGTTGTGTATCGGGCCGATCCTGGCCAGCCCCGCGACCTCGTCGTTGACGTTGAGGAAGCGGGTGATGCGGCCGGTGGGCGGCGCGTCCATCACCACGTGGTCGTAGGTGTGCCCGCCGTGCTTCTCGCGCCGCCTGACCGCCTCGCAGGCCTTGCCGGTCAGCAGGACGTCCCGTACGCCCGGCGCTATCGTCGTCGCGAAGTCGATCGCGCCGAGTTTCTTCAGGGCCCGCCCCGCACCGCCCAGTTTGTAGAACATCTGGAGGTAGTCGAGGAGCGCGCGCTCGGCGTCGATGGCCAGCGCGTACACCTCGCCGCCGCCCGGGGCGACGGCGATCTTGCGCTCCTCGTACGGAAGGGATTCCGTCTCGAAGAGCTGTGCGATGCCCTGTCTGCCTTCGACCTCGACGAGGAGGGTCCGCTTCCCCTCCGTCGCGAGGGCGAGGGCGAGGGCGGCGGCGACCGTCGTCTTACCGGTACCGCCCTTGCCGCTGACGACCTGGAGCCTGCTCACGTTGTCGAGCCTAACCACTGGCGGCCGCGCCCAATCAGGAGGCCGCCCCGGAGAAGGTCCCTAGGGGAGGCTTCGGGGGCCGCCTCGGGGGGCCGCCCGTCGTCAGCGGATACAGTCGGCCCATGACCAAGTGGGAGTACGTCACGGTGCCGCTTCTGGTGCACGCGACCAAGCAGATTCTGGACACCTGGGGCGAGGACGGCTGGGAGCTCGTCCAGGTCGTGCCCGGGCCGAACAACCCCGAGCAGCTCGTGGCCTACCTGAAGCGGGCCAAGTCGTGAGCGGGGCCGTCGAGGCGAAGCTCGCCGAGCTCGGCCTGACCCTGCCGGCGGTCGTGCCGCCGCTGGCCGCGTACCAGCCGGCCGTGCAGTCGGGCGTGTACGTCTACACCTCGGGCCAGCTCCCGATGGTGGGCGGCGAGCTCCAGCTGACCGGCAAGGTCGGTGCCGAGGTCACCGCCGAGGAGGCCAAGCAGCTCGCGGCCACCTGCGCGCTGAACGCGCTGGCGGCCGTGAAGTCGGTCGCCGGTGACCTGGACCGGATCAAGCGGGTCGTGAAGGTCGTCGGCTTCGTCGCCTCCGCCCCCGACTTCACCGGCCAGCCGGGCGTCATCAACGGCGCCAGCGAGCTGCTCGGCGCGGTCCTCGGCGACAAGGGCGTGCACGCGCGCAGCGCCGTCGGCGTGGCCGTGCTGCCGCTCGACGCGCCGGTCGAGGTCGAGGTCCAGGTGGAGCTGGTCGAGGCCTGACCGCCGAACCCGTACGACAGGGAGCCGGTTTTCCACAGCCTGGGAAACCGGCTCTCGTGCATTCGGATGCTTGCGCATAGCATCCGGCCATGTCGACGAATGGTCAGCCGAAGCAGTCGGAAGAGTCCTCGCGGGAGCCGCAGCGGCCGCCGCGGCCGAAGCAGTCGAACGGCCAGTGGTACCCGCCGGAGTGGCCCGACCGCATCCGCGCCCTCGCCGCCGGTGAACTGACCCCGGTGGCCCCCCGGCGCGCCGCCACCGTCCTGCTTCTGAGGGACGGGGACGCCGGTGCCGGTCCCGAGGTCCACATGCTGCGCCGCCGCACCTCGATGGCCTTCGCGGGCGGCGCGTACGCCTACCCCGGCGGCGGCGTCGACCCGCGGGACGAGCAGCCGGTGCGCTGGGCGGGCCCCTCCCTGGACGTCTGGGCGGCCCGGCTCGGCCTCGACGACCCCGCGCAGGCCCAGGCCGTGGTCTGCGCCGCCGTGCGCGAGACGTACGAGGAGGCGGGCGTCCTGCTCGCCGGGGAGACCGAGGACTCGGTGGTCGGGGACACGACCGGCGAGGACTGGGAGCGGGACCGGGAGGCGCTCGTCGCCCGGGAGCTGTCCTTCGCGGACTTCCTGGACCGCCGGGGGCTCGTGCTGCGCTCCGACCTGCTCGGCGCGTGGGCGCGGTGGATCACGCCCGAGTTCGAGCAGCGCCGGTACGACACCTGGTTCTTCGTGGCGGTGCTGCCGGCCGGGCAGCGCACCCGCAACGCCTCCACCGAGGCCGACCGCACGGTCTGGATCCGTCCGTCGGAGGCGGCGGCGGGCTACGACCGGGGAGAGCTGACGATGATGCCGCCGACGATCTCGACGCTGCGGACCCTGGAGCCCTACGGCACGACCGCCGGGGCGCTCGCGGCGGCGGGGGAGCAGGACATGACCCCGGTGCTCGCGCGGGCGCGCCTGGAGGGCGACGAGCTGGTCCTGAGCTGGCCGGGGCACGAGGAGTTCACCAAGGTCATCCCGATGGGAGGCACGCGATGAGCGACGCGGAGGCCCTGCCCGGACAGCCGCGCGGAGTCGTGGAGTCCGGTCCCGCGACCGCCCGCGCGGTGAACGTCCTCGCGCCGAACCCGTCCGCGATGACCCTGGACGGCACCAACACCTGGCTCCTCTCGGAGCCCGGCTCGGACCTCGCCGTCGTCGTCGACCCGGGCCCGCTCGACGAGGTCCACCTGCGCCGGGTGACCGAGACCGCCGAGCGGCTCGGCAAGCGGGTCGCGCTGACCTTGCTGACCCACGGCCACCCGGACCACGCGGAGGGCGCGGGACGGTTCGCGGAGCTGACCGGGACGGCCGTACGGGCCCTGGACCCGGCGCTGCGGCTCGGCGACGAGGGGCTGGGCGCGGGGGAGGTGGTGACGGTCGGCGGTCTGGAGCTGCGGGTGGTCCCGACGCCCGGGCACACCTCGGACTCGCTCTCCTTCCATCTGCCCGCCGACGGGGCGGTGCTGACGGGGGACACGATCCTGGGGCGCGGGACGACGATGGTGGCCCATCCGGACGGGCGTCTGGGCGAGTACCTGGACTCGCTGCGGCGGCTGCGGTCGCTGACGGTCGACGACGGGGTCCACACGGTGCTGCCGGGGCACGGGCCGGTCCTGGAGGACGCGCAGGGGGCCGTGGAGTTCTACCTCGCGCACCGGGCGGGGCGGCTCGCCCAGGTCGAGACGGCGGTCGAGAACGGCCACCGGACGCCGGCCGAGGTGGTCGCCCATGTCTACGCGGACGTGGACCGCTCGCTGTGGCCGGCGGCCGAGCTGTCCGTGCGGGCGCAGCTGGAGTACCTGCGGGAGCGTGGCCTGGTCTAGGCGAGTGGAGCGCCTGCGGGAGCGGGTCCGGTGTCGGCGCGTGGAGCGCCTGCGGGCGCGGGCCCGGTGTCGGCGCGGGTCACGATCCTGTCCCGAGGAGGGCCCCGGCGGGGTGACGGGCTTGACCCGTGCTTTACGCTCCGCTTACTTCTGGCCGTAGCTTTCGGGGGGAACGCCCGTGTTCGTCATCGCCATCCTGCTGGTCATAGCCGCAGTGGTGCTCTTCTTCATCGGCCGCGCCAACGACTCCAAGGGCCTGAAGTTCGGCGCCCTCGGAGCGGTCCTGGCCGGCCTCTTCTCGCTGATCGTGAGCATGACGTACGTGATCAGCGCGTACGAGGTCGGCGTGCCGGTCGCCTTCGGCAAGGTCGGCTCGCCGATGACCTCGGGCATGCACGTGAAGTCGCCGTTCACGAGCGTCACGACCTTCTCGACCCGCCCGGTCGACCTCAACCTCTCCGACAAGGACGTGGTCGAGGTCCGCTCCTCGCAGGGCGGTGTCATGTACGCCGAGGTGACGGTGAAGTGGGCCGTCGTCCCGTCCAAGGCCGTCGAGCTGTACAAGCTCGCGGGCACCGAGGACGCCATCCAGCAGCGGCTGGTCTACCCCGACAGCCGTGAGATCGTCCGCAACGTCTTCGCCCGCTACTCCAGCGAGCAGGGCTACGCCTCCGACCGCGAGAAGATCAACGCCGAGATCGGCACCCTGATCAAGGAGCGGCTGGCCCCGCGCGGCATCACCGTGACCACGGTCAACCTGCGCAACGTGAAGCCCTCGGACGCCCTCCAGGGGCAGATCGACCGCAAGATCCAGCAGCAGCAGGCCACCGAGCGGGCCACCGAGGCCTCCCGTACGGCCAAGGCCGAGGCCGACCGGCGCCGGATCGAGGCGGAGGGCATCGCCCGCGCCAACAAGATCCTCAACGACTCGCTGACGGACAAGGTCCTGATGAACCAGTGCATCGACGCGTTCAAGGAGGCGGCCGCGAAGAACGCGATCTACACCGTCCCCTGCGGGAACGGCAACTCCGCCCCGGTGATCGTGGACGGCTCCAAGCGCTGACCCGGTCCGCGCGGAGACGAGGAAGGCCGCCCCGGTCGTCGGACCGGGGCGGCCTTCCTCGTCTGCTGCCTGCGTACTAGCGCGAGCGCTTCGCGAGGCGCTCCACGTCCAGCAGGATCACGGCGCGGGCCTCCAGGCGCAGCCAGCCGCGCTGGGCGAAGTCGGCGAGCGCCTTGTTGACCGTCTCGCGGGAGGCGCCGACCAGCTGGGCCAGCTCCTCCTGGGTGAGGTCGTGGACGACGTGGATGCCCTCCTCGGACTGCACGCCGAAGCGGCGCGACAGGTCGAGGAGCGCACGGGCGACACGGCCCGGGACGTCGGAGAAGACCAGGTCGGACATCTGGTCGTTGGTCTTGCGCAGCCGGCGGGCGACGGCGCGCAGCAGCGCGGTGGCCACCTCGGGGCGCGCGTTCAGCCAGGGCTGGAGGTCGCCGTGGCCGAGGCCGAGCAGCTTGACCTCGGTCAGCGCCGTCGCGGTCGCGGTGCGCGGGCCCGGGTCGAAGAGGGACAGCTCGCCGATGAGCTCGCCGGGGCCGAGGACCGCCAGCATGTTCTCGCGGCCGTCGGGAGAGGTGCGGTGCAGCTTCACCTTGCCCTCGGTCACCACGTAGAGGCGGTCACCGGGGTCGCCCTCATGGAAGAGCGCGTCGCCTCGGGCGAGGGTCGCCTCACTCATCGAGGCGCGCAGCTCGGCAGCCTGCTCGTCATCGAGCGCCGCGAAGAGCGGGGCGCGCCGCAGAACGTCGTCCACGAGTTCTCTCCATACTGTCGACCTGCTCAGGGACCTGGGTCCCATGATGCCGGACGTACAAAACAGTGCGATCAATCACAACAAGTTTGACTCACCGAGCCGCCCGTCCGTACGGCAGGGGCCCGATTGGGCTCCGATCGGCCACGCCCGGGGCGGATGTCGGTGGTGGCCCCTAGGCTGGCCGGGTGTCCAACTCGCCGGTGACAGCGCAGGCCAAGGGGGCTGGAAGAGTGTCGGCCGAAGGTAATTCCGCCGTGGGCGAACACGGCGTGTCGAAACGGGCGAAAGCCGCAAATCGGAAGGCCGACGTGCCGAATCGGAAGCCCGCGAAGCCCGCCGGGGCGGCTGAACCCGCCAAGACCGCGAAGACCGTCCGGGCCGCGAAGACCGCCGGGGCGGCTGAACCCGCCAGGACCGCGAAGACCGTCCGGGCCGCGAAGACCGCCAAGCCCGAGTCGCGGCTCGCGATGGTCCGGCGCGCCAGGAAGATCAACCGCGAGCTCGCCGAGGTCTACCCGTACGCCCATCCGGAGCTCGACTTCCGCAACCCCTTCGAGCTGCTCGTCGCCACGGTCCTCTCGGCCCAGACCACCGACCTGCGGGTCAACCAGACCACCCCCGCCCTCTTCGCGAAGTACCCCACGCCCGAGGACCTCGCCGCCGCCGTGCCCGAGGAGGTCGAGGAGCTGATCCGGCCCACCGGCTTCTTCCGCGCCAAGACCAGGTCGATCATGGGCCTGGCCGCCGCCCTCAGGGACGACTTCGGCGGCGAGGTCCCCGGCCGCCTGGACGACCTCGTCACGCTCCCGGGCGTCGGCCGCAAGACCGCCTTCGTCGTCCTCGGCAACGCCTTCGGGGTCCCCGGCATCACCGTCGACACCCACTTCATGCGGCTGGTCCGGCGCTGGAAGTGGACCGAGCAGGAGGACCCGGTGAAGATCGAGGCGGAGATCGCCGAGATCTTCCCGAAGAGCGAGTGGACGATGCTCTCGCACCGGGTGATCTTCCACGGCCGGCGCATCTGCCACGCCCGCAAGCCCGCCTGCGGCGCCTGCCCGATCACCCACCTCTGCCCCTCGTACGGCGAGGGCGAGACCGACCCCGAGAAGGCGAGGAAGCTGCTCAAGTACGAGAAGGGCGGCTTCCCCGGCCAGCGGCTCAACCCGCCCCCGGACTACCCCGGCCGCCCCGCGCCCCCGCTGGGCGCGAGCGACTGACCCCGCCCGCCGGGATCCCTCCGTCCCGCCCCTCCGCTCCACCCCTTCGGGCGACCCGCCGGAGGGAACGAACCCGTACACCGATCGCGTTGTGAACCACGGGGGTGCCTATGACGCGCACTGACGAAGAGATCCACGGTCCCGGTATCGGCGGCCTGCTCAAGAGGGACGGGCTGCCCGCCTGGCTCGGGCCCGTCGACCGGGCCGCCCGCACCGTCGAGCCGGAGCAGCTGAGCCGCTTCCTGCCGCCCGCGAGCGGCGCCGGACGCCAGTCCGCCGTCCTCGTCCTCTTCGGCGAGGGCGAGCGCGGACCCGAACTGCTGCTCATGGAGCGCGCCGGCAGCCTCCGCTCGCACGCCGGCCAGCCCTCCTTCCCGGGCGGCGCCCTCGACCCCGAGGACGGCCCCCCGGCCGAGGGCGGCCTGCTGCGCGCCGCGCTCCGGGAGGCCCAGGAGGAGACCGGCCTCGACCCGGCGGGCGTCCAGCTCTTCGGCGTCCTGCCCCAGCTCTACATCCCGGTCAGCGGCTTCGTCGTCACCCCGGTCCTCGGCTGGTGGCGCACCCCCAGCCCCATCGGGGTGGTCGACCCCGGCGAGACCGCCCGGGTCTTCACCGTGCCCGTGGCGGATCTCACGGATCCCGTGAACCGCGCCACCGCGATCCACCCGAGCGGCCACCAGGGCCCAGCGTTCCTGGTCGCGTCCGCTCTGGTCTGGGGTTTTACGGCCGGTGTGATCGACCGGCTACTGCACTTCTCCGGTTGGGAGCGCCCCTGGGACCGGTCGAAGCAGGTCCCGCTCGACTGGCGCTCATGACAGGCTGATCCCCGGCGAACAGGCTGATCCCGACGAACGACAGGCTGCCCCCGGCGACCGGAAAACGAATCTGCGAGGCAATTGACGGTGAACGTGCTGGACATCTTGCTGCTGCTCGCCGCCGTGTGGTTCGCGATCATCGGATACCGCCAGGGCTTCGTCGTCGGCATCCTGTCCGTGATCGGCTTCCTCGGCGGCGGCCTGGTCGCCGTCCTGCTGCTCCCGATCCTCTGGGACAAGCTGACCGACCACAGCGAGGTCTCGACCACCGCGACGGTCGTCTTCGTGATGGTGGTCATCGTCTGCGCCTCCGTCGGCCAGGCCTTCACCACCCACCTGGGCAACAAGCTGCGCCGCCACATCACCTGGTCGCCCGTGCGCGCCCTGGACGCCACCGGCGGCGCCCTGGTCAACGTCGTCGCGATGCTGCTCGTGGCCTGGCTCATCGGCTCCGGCCTCGCCCGTACCTCCATGCCCACCCTGGGCAAGGAGGTGCGGAACTCCAAGGTGCTGCTCGGCGTGCAGGAGGTGATGCCGGATCAGGCGTCCGGCTGGTTCACCGACTTCACCTCCACGCTCGCGCGCAGCGGCTTCCCGCCGGTCTTCAACCCCTTCGCCGACGAGCCGATCACCCCGGTCATGCCCCCCGACCCGAAGCTCGCCGACAGCCCCGTCGCCGCCCTCGCCAAGCGCTCCATCGTGAAGGTCGTCGGCACCGCGCAGAGCTGCGGCAAGGTCCTCGAAGGCACCGGCTTCGTCTTCGCCGACCGCCGGATCATGACCAACGCGCACGTCGTCGGCGGCGTCGACGAGCCGACCGTCCAGATAGGCGGCGTGGGGAAGCTCTACGACGCCAAGGTCGTCCTCTACGACTGGCAGCGCGACATCGCCGTCCTGGACGTGCCGGGACTCAAGGCCACGCCGCTGCCCTTCACCGACGAGGACGCCCGCAGCGGTGACGACGCGATCGTCGCCGGTTTCCCGGAGAACGGCTCGTACGACGTGCGCTCGGCGCGCGTCCGGGGCCGTATCAACGCCGACGGACCCGACATCTACCGTCGTGGCGAGGTGCGCAGGGACGTGTACTCGCTGTACACGACGGTCCGCCAGGGGAACTCCGGCGGTCCGCTCCTCACCGAGGACGGCAAGGTCTACGGGGTGATCTTCGCCCGCTCCCTCGACGACGCCAACACCGGCTACGCCCTGACGGCCGACGAGATCCGCGAGGACATCGAGCGCGGCAGGACCGCCGACCAGCAGGTCGACACCCAGTCCTGCGCCCTCTAGCCCACCGGGCCCCGAGGCCGAGGCCCTAGGCGGTGTCGCGTGGATGCCTGAGGCGGGCCGAGACCCAGCGGGCCCGGCGGCGCAGGATGCGCGAGATCCCCACCCCTTGCACGGCGTGCGCGCGGCCCTGATCCGGCGGGCCTCCCCCTTCGCGAGCGCCCGGCCCTGCGGCCGAGCGGCGGTTGCGTGCGGTCGTGTCACCGTAGTCGTGCGTCCAGCCCATACCTCGACGTCTGCCCGGGGCCCAAGGTCGGTAACCACCCGAGGGCACTCCAATTGGAGTATGCGCGGGGCACATGGCCGTTCGAAGGAAGTCTGTACGCCCCCACGGGAACAGAGGGGCCGTCAGCGGACCGGACGAGTGCCGTCGGCGGGGGCGTACGAGCGCCCTCAGCGGGCCGGACCGGTCCTTCAGCGGTCGGGCTCGGGGTCCTTCAGCCAGTTGACCAGCTCCGTGGAGAAGGCCACCGGGTCCTCCTCGTGCGGGAAGTGCCCGAGGCCGTCGAAGAGCCGCCAGCGGTACGGAGCCTCCACGTACTCGCCCGAGCCCGCCGCGCTCCGGGTCCGCATCACCGGGTCCAGGGAGCCGTGCAGATGCAGCGTCGGCACCCGCACCGGCCGCTTCATGCGCCGGTTGAACTGGATGCCGTCCGGCCGCGCCAGGGAACGCACCATCCAGCGGTACGGCTCGATCGAGCAGTGCGCCGTCGACGGCACCAGCATCGCCCGCCGGTACACCTCGATGGCCTCGTCCTCCGAGGAGCGCCGGGGCTGCGGCCCCGACCAGTCCCGGATCAGCTCGCCCACCAGCGCGGCGTCGTCCGCGACGAGCTGACGCTCCGGCAGCCACGGCCGCTGGAAACCCCACACGTGCGATCCGGCCCGCGACTGGGCGAAGTCGGCGAGCATCGCCGAGCGCCAGCGGCGCGGATGCGGCATCGAGGAGACCACCAGCCGGCGGACCAGCTTCGGCCGCATCACGGCCGCCGTCCAGGCGAGGTAGCCGCCCAGGTCGTGCCCGACGAGCGCCGCGTCCGGCTCGCCCAGGGAGCGGATCACGCCGGTGACGTCGAGGGCCAGGTTGGCGGGGTCGTAACCCCGGGGGGTGCGGTCGCTGCCGCCGACCCCGCGCAGGTCCATCGCGACGGCGCGGAAACCGGCCTCCGCGAGGACGGGCAGCTGGTGGCGCCAGGTCCACCAGAACTGCGGGAAGCCGTGCAGGAGCAGCACCAGCGGGCCGTCGCCCATCTCGGCGATGTGGAAACGGGCGCCGTTGGCGGCGACGTCGCGATGGGTCCACGGCCCGTCGAGCCGTACGGGCCCGCCGTTGCCGCTCTCGGGGAGGGTCATACGGACGAGCGTGCCACAGCGGAGGCCTTCTCCAGCGCCTTGTCCTGCGCGGGGCGGGGGTGCGGCTTGACGGTCGAGAGCACGGCGGCCGTCTGCTTGGCGGAGGCGATGGACTTCTCCGGCGGCTTGACCTTCTTGAACTTGGCCCAGGCGATCAGCCCGAGCAGGACCGCGAGCAGCACGTTGAACGCGAAGGACAGCAGGAAGCACCAGATCAGGTTCCAGCCGCCGTTGCCGTTGTGCCCGCCGGTCCAGGTGTTGATGGCGTACGCGAGCGCGAAGCTCAGCATCGGCAGCGAGAACAGCAGCACCACGGCGGCCGCGATGCCCGCCACACTGCCGAACACCCCGCGCTTCACGTCCTGGCGGATCTCGGCCTTGGCCAGCGCGATCTCGTCATGCACCAGCGCGGACATCTCGGCCGTCGCCGAGGCGACCAGCTGGCCGAGGCTGCGCTCGGTTCCGTCGAACGGGTCGCTCATCCCTGCTCCCTCTTCTCTTCTGCGGTCCGAGTCCTTCTGCGGTCCGACTCAGATCATGCCGGACGGTCGGCCCCGTCGCGCGGTGCCCCCGCCAGTTGGGCGCGCTGGCGGTGTTCGGCGGCCTTCTTCTCGTAGATCTCGGCCATCCGGAGGTGGTACTCGGGGTTGTCCTCCTCGTAGATGTCGGGGATGCCGTCCTGGTCCTCGTCGCGGTCCTCGGCGGTGACGAGCGCCTGGTACTTCCTGACCCGCAGTTTCAGCAGGACGGAGGCGAGGACGGCCGCGATGAGCGAGCCGACGAGGACGGAGGCCTTCACCTCGTCGGTGAGGGCGGCGTCGCCGGCGAAGGCCAGCTCTCCGATGAGGAGCGAGACGGTGAAGCCGATCCCGGCGAGCGAGGCGACCGCGAACACGTCCGCCCAGGCCAGTTCGGGGTTGAGCTCCGCCCGGGTGAAGCGGGCGGCGAGCCAGGTGCCGCCGAAGATGCCGATCGCCTTGCCGACGACGAGGCCGAGGACGACACCGAGGGTGACCGGCTGGGTGAACACGTTGTGGATCGCGCCGCCGGAGACGCTGACACCGGCGGAGAACAGCGCGAACAGCGGGACGGCGAGGCCGGCCGAGAGGGGGCGGACCAGGTGCTCGATGTGCTCGCCGGGGGAGTGGTCCTCGCCCTCCCGGGTGGTGCAGCGCAGCATCAGGCCCATGGCGACGCCGGCGATGGTGGCGTGGACGCCGCTGTTGTACATCAGGCCCCAGATGACCAGGGCCAGCGGGACGTACACGTACCAGCCACGGACCTCCTTGCGGAGCAGGAACCAGAAGAGGACGAGTCCGGCGACGGCGCCGCCGAGGGCCGCGAAGTTCAGGTCGCTGGTGAAGAAGACCGCGATGATCAGGATCGCGAAGAGGTCGTCGACGACGGCGAGGGTGAGCAGGAAGGCGCGGAGCGCGGAGGGCAGCGAGGTGCCGATGACCGCGAGGACGGCGAGCGCGAAGGCGATGTCGGTGGCGGTGGGGACGGCCCAGCCGTCCAGGGAGCCGTTGCCGACGGTGTTGACCAGGGTGTAGACGAGGGCGGGCGCGGCCATGCCGCAGAGCGCGGCGATGACGGGGAGCGCGGCGGCCTTGGGGTCGCGGAGCTCGCCCGCGACGAGTTCGCGCTTGAGCTCGATGCCTGCGACGAAGAAGAAGATCGCGAGGAGGCCGTCGGCGGCCCAGTGCTGGATCGACAGGTCGAGGCCGAGGGCGGCGGGGCCCATGTGGAAGCTGCTGACGGACTCGTAGCTGTCGCTCAGCGGGGTGTTGGCCCAGACGAGGGCGGCGACGGCGGCGACGAGGAGCAGAACACCGCCGACGGTCTCGGTGCGCAGGGCGTCGGCGAGATAGCGCCGCTCGGGCAGCGAGAGGCGGCCGAGGAATTTGCGGTCGGTGGGCGCGGACACGTGGGGACCTCCGTCGGGCAGGCAGGGCGAAGCACATGCCGACCAGACTTCCCGGCTCACCTAGGTTTTCCTGTCGCGTTCCTGACGCGATCCTTACCTTACCTAAAGAGACGGGTTTTGCGTCCGGCGAGATTCACTCTAGGGAGATATGAGAGTTTCGTCCCCTCGGGCCGCCGGATGCGGAAACGCCCGCCCCGAAGCGATCGGGACGGGCGTTTCCGGCGTACGGGGGAGGCGTAAGCCCTCCGGGTGGTGGCCGGTGGCGTACGGCCCCGGCTCAGTCCTCGCTGGACGCGGCCGGCAGCTGGGTCTGGATGAGGGACATGACCGAGGAGTCGGTCAGCGTGGTGACGTCACCCAGCTCCCGGTTCTCCGCCACGTCACGCAGCAGACGGCGCATGATCTTGCCCGAGCGGGTCTTCGGCAGCTCCGCCACCGGCAGGACGCGCTTCGGCTTCGCGATCGGGCCGAGGGTCGCGCCGACGTGGTTGCGCAGCTCGGCGACCAGGTTCTCGTCCTCGCTCGCCGTGCCGCGCAGGATGACGAACGCGACGATCGCCTGACCCGTGGTCTCGTCGGCGGCGCCGACGACGGCGGCCTCCGCGACGGCGGGGTGCGAGACGAGGGCCGACTCGACCTCGGTGGTCGAGATGTTGTGGCCCGAGACGAGCATGACGTCGTCGACCCGGCCGAGCAGCCAGATGTCGCCGTCCTCGTCCTTCTTGGCCCCGTCACCGGCGAAGTACTTGCCCTCGAAGCGGGACCAGTAGGTGTCGATGTACCGCTGGTCGTCGCCCCAGATGGTGCGGAGCATCGACGGCCACGGCTCGGTCAGGACCAGGTAGCCACCGCCGCCGTTCGGCACCTCGTTGGCCTCGTCGTCGACGACGGTGGCGGAGATGCCCGGCAGCGGGCGCTGGGCGGAGCCCGGCTTGGTCTCGGTGACGCCCGGCAGCGGCGAGATCATCATCGCGCCGGTCTCGGTCTGCCACCAGGTGTCCACGATCGGGGTCTTCCCGGCGCCGATGTGCTCGCGGTACCAGACCCAGGCCTCGGGGTTGATCGGCTCGCCGACCGAGCCGAGCACCCGGAGGCTCGACAGGTCGAACTTCGCGGGGATGTCGTCGCCCCACTTCATGAACGTACGGATCGCGGTGGGCGCCGTGTAGAGGATCGTGACGCCGTACTTCTGCACGATCTCCCAGAAACGCCCCTGGTGCGGGGTGTCAGGGGTGCCCTCGTACATGACCTGCGTCGCGCCGTTGGCCAGCGGGCCGTAGACGATGTACGAGTGCCCGGTGACCCAGCCGATGTCGGCCGTGCACCAGTAGACGTCGGTCTCCGGCTTGAGGTCGAAGACGGCGTTGTGGGTGTACGCGGCCTGGGTGAGGTAGCCGCCGGAGGTGTGCAGGATGCCCTTCGGCTTCCCGGTGGTGCCCGAGGTGTAGAGGATGAAGAGCGGGTGCTCCGCCGGGAACGCCTCCGGGCTGTGCTCGGCGGACTGACGGGCGACGATGTCGTCCCACCAGACGTCCCGGCCCTCGGTGAAGGCGGTGTCCTGGCCCGTACGGCGGACCACGAGGACGTGCTCGACCTGCGGGCACTTGGCGACGGCCTCGTCGATGGCCGGCTTGAGGGCGCTCGGCTTGCCGCGGCGGTAGCCGCCGTCGGCCGTGACGACCAGCTTGGCGTCGGCGTCCTGGATGCGGGAGGCGACGGCGTCGGCGGAGAAGCCGCCGAAGACCACCGAGTGGGCAGCGCCGACGCGGGCGCAGGCCAGCATCGTGATCGCGGCCTCGGGGATCATCGGCAGGTAGACGGCGACCCGGTCGCCCTTGCGGACACCCAGTTCGGTCAGGGCGTTGGCGGCCCTGGAGACCTCGTCCTTGAGCTCGGCGTAGGTGATCGAGCGGCTGTCGCCCGGCTCGCCCTCGAAGTGGATGGCGACGCGGTCGCCGTGGCCGGCCTCGACGTGCCGGTCGACGCAGTTGTACGCCACGTTCAGCTCGCCGTCCGCGAACCACTTGGCGAACGGCGGGTTCGACCAGTCGAGGGTCTCGGTCGGCTCGGTGGCCCAGGTCAGGCGCTTGGCCTGCTCGGCCCAGAAGCCCAGCCTGTCCGCCTTGGCCTGCTCGTACGCCTCCGCCGTCACGTTGGCGTGCGCGGCCAGCTCGGCGGGCGGCGAAAATCGACGCTCTTCCCGAAGCAGATTGGCCAGGCTTTCGTTGCTCACGACATCTCCCTTTCCCAGGGCGTCCTCTGTGCGTATGTGTCCCGCGTCATAGCTCATCAGTCGGAGGCCCGGGTGACAAGAGCATCCAGGCAATTGGTTTAGACCTGTGAGTCGTCCGACGTGCGGGGGCCCCTTCTTCCCGAGCGGTGGGAGAAGGGGCCACACAGTCTCACGGACGGCCGCGGCGAAAGGTTCAGGACGCGCGGGGCCGGGATGAGGGGACGGATGGGTCCGGGGGGAGGGCGGCCCGCGGCTCGCGCGGCACGCCGCCCCGCTCAGGAGGCGCGGGCCGGTTCCAGCGCTTCGGTCGGCATGACCTGGGTGAAGACGTCGTCGTAGCTGTGCACCTCGTCCGTGCCGGAGAGCAGGTACGCCTGCGCCTCGCCCACGTGGAAGTACACGCCGTGCAGCGTCAGCGAGCCCTCGGCGAGACGCCGTGCCACCGGCTCGTACGCCCGCAGGTGCTCCAGCTGCTGCACCACGTTCGTCAGACAGAGCTGCTCGACCGCGTCCGCCGGGAGCCGCCCGGAGATCCGGGCCCAGGCGTGTCTGCGGCTCGCCATCCGCTCCAGGCTGGGCCGGCCGTGGCGCAGCCAGCGGCGGAGCGGGGTCGGCGGATCGTCCGGACCCGCGTTCAGCAGGGCCTGCATCGCGCCGCAGCCGGAGTGGCCGCAGACGGTGATCGACGCCACCCGCAGCACGTCCACCGCGTACTCGATCGCCGCCGCCACCGAGTCGTCGCCGCTCTCCTCGCCGGGGAGGGGGACGAGATTGCCGACGTTGCGCACGGTGAAGAGGTCACCGGGGCCGCTCGACGTGATCATGCTGGTGACGAGCCGGGAGTCGGCGCAGGTCAGGAAGAGCTGCGAGGGCGTCTGGCCCTCCCGCGCGAGCCGCGCCAGCTCGTCCCGGACGAGCGGGGCGGTGTTCCGCTGGAACTTGCCGATCCCGCTGGCCAGATGCAGTCCCGCCGCCGGGCGTTCGGGGGTCTCGCTCTCGGCCCGCTCGGCCGGCCGCTCCCCGCACTGGTGGTTGTGCCAGGGCGTCCAGGGGCGGCAGCAGGCATGGGCGGCCGAGGCGGCGGTGGGGGCCGGCTCCGCGATCCGGGCGCCGGACGGGCCGGTCGTCTCGACCGTCCCGCCATGGGCGAGATGCCCGGCGGTCCAGTCGCTCAGCGTCTCGTAGGCGGCGTGGTCCATGAAGGACCCGTCGAGCTCGACCACCACGTCCGAGCCCTGCGGCAGCTGGTGCAGGGCCCGGCTCAGCCGGGGCACGGCGAGGAAGGTCAACTGGCCGCGTACGTGCAGCAGCTGACGGCCGTCCCGCTCCTCGCGGGTGATCCGCGTACGGGCGAGCCGGTGCAGGGCGACGGCGATGGCCACGCCGACACCGAGGGCCACGCCCTCCAGGATGCCGACGAGGACGACACCGGACAGGGTCGCGGCGTAGACGACGACCTCGCGGTGCCGGGTGACGGTACGGATGTGGGTGATGCTGACCATCTGGAGGCCGACCACCATGACGAGCGCGGCGAGCGCCGGCAGCGGGATCAGGTCGAGCACCGGTACGAGCAGCAGGGCCGCCAGCACGATCCAGAGTCCGTGCAGCATCGTGGAGGCGCGGGACACCGCGCCCGCCGAGACGTTGGCGACGCTGCGGACCGCGACCCCGGCGACCGGAAGGCCGCCGAGCGCCCCCGAGACCACGTTCGCCGCGCCCTGACCGGCGAGTTCGCGGTCGAGGCGGGACCGCGGGACGCCCATGCCGTGGTCCGGGCGGGCGGCGATCAGCTTGTCGACGGCGACGGCGGAGAGCAGTGACTGCACGCTGGTGACCAGGGTGATCGTGAGCACCCCGGCCGCGATGCCGAGCACCGGGCCCGTGGGCAGGCCGGGCAGCGCGTGGCTGCTCCAGGACGGCAGGTCGACCCGGGGCACGGCGAGCCCGGCGAGCGCCGCCACGGCCGTCGCCCCGGCCACCGCGACGAGCGCGGCCGGAACCTTCCGTACGAGCCGCCCGGCGCGGCCCGGCAGCCGCGGCCAGCACAGCAGTACGGCCACGGTGAGGGCGCTGATGCCGAGCGCGGCGGGCCGGGCGTGCGCCAGCTGGGCGGGCAGGCCGAGGGCGTTGGCCACGGCGGAGCTCTGGGGGGTGCCGCCGAGCACGATGTGGAGCTGGGCGAGGGCGATGGTGGCGCCGATGCCGGCCAGCATGCCGTGCACGATCGCGGGCGAGACGGCGAGCGCCGAGCGGGCCACGCGGAGGGCGGACAGGCCGAGCTGGACGAGTCCGGCGAGGACGGTGATCGCGCAGGTGGTGCGCCAGCCGTACAGCTGGATGAGCTCGGCGGTCACGACGGTGAGACCGGCGGCGGGGCCGCTCACCTGGAGCGGGGAGCCGCCGAAGCGGCCGGCGACCAGACCGCCGACGGCGGCGGCGACCAGGCCGGACTGGAGCGGGGCTCCGGTGGCGAGAGCGATGCCGAGCGAGAGCGGCAGCGCGATCAGGAAGACGGCGACCGACGCGGAGAGGTCGGCGCCGGCGACGCGGAAGCGGCCCGGGCCCTTCGGCGGGCTGTGGGGCCGCTGGACGCGGGGTCGGTTGGTCGTGCGGGCAGGGGTGCAGAGGGTCATGTTCCCGTCTCCTCCGGGGCAGCGTGGTCGCGGCTCGTGCGGGGTGCAGTGGCGGGGACACCGAGTCGTGAAGGCGGGGACGGCCATCAACACTCAGTAAACGAACAGTAATGGAGAGTAAAGTCTGCGGCATTATTTTCGGGGCAAACAGGGCAACGATTCACCGGTTCCGGTGACAGAACGTGCGCATGCCGCTTGTCGTTGACGTCCTCCGGTCCTCGCGGTGCGACGTTGACGCCGCTTGTAGGGAAATCCGAGGATCCGAGGAGAGGTGCGCGGATGTCAGCCGCCCGCAGAACGACCACCGTCCGGAGAAAGGCGCTCACCGTCGGCGCACTCACCCTCGCCCTCGCCACCGGCCTCGCCGGCTGCTCGGGCTCCGACGGCACCGCCACGAAGGGCATGCCGGGCGGCGCGGGTGCCAAGAAGGGCCCGGCCGCGGTCCCGCAGACCGCACCCCGGCTGATCGGTGACGGCTCGACCGCCTTCACCGGCGCCCAGCCGCACCAGCCGGCCTGGCGGCGCCTCAAGCCGGGCGAGACCCCGCCGCAGTTCGTCGTCTTCTCGTGGGACGGCGCGGGCGAGGACAGCCAGAAGCTGTTCTCCCACTTCCGCTCGGTGGGCAAGAAGTACGACGCCAGGATGACGTACTTCCTCAGCGGCGTGTACCTGCTGCCCGAGGACAAGAAGAGCCTCTACGACCCGCCGCAGCACAGCCCCGGCCGCTCCGACATCGGCTTCAACGACACCGAGGGCATCCGCGCCACCGTCCGCGAACTCCGCGGGGCGTGGCAGGAGGGCAACGAGATCGGCACCCACTTCAACGGGCACTTCTGCGGCGCCGACGGCGGCGTGGGCAACTGGTCCGTCGAGGAGTGGAAGAGCGAGATCAGGCAGGCCAAGTCCTTCGTCAAGAACTGGAAGACGAACGCCGGACTGCGCGCCGAGCAGCCGCTGCCCTTCGACTACGACAAGGAACTCGTCGGCGCCCGCACCCCCTGCCTCGAAGGCCGGAAGAACTTCGTCCAGGCGGCGGCGCAGATGGGCTTCCGCTACGACACGAGCGGCGTCAACGACCAGATCTGGCCCAAGAAGGACCTGGGCCTGTGGGACCTCTCGATGCAGCTCGTACCGGTCCCCGGCCGCGCCTTCCAGACGCTCTCGATGGACTACAACTTCCTGGTCAACCAGTCCCCGGGCACGACCCAGGGCGATCCGTCCCAGCGCGAGTACTGGGGCGACCAGATGAGGGACGGCCTGGTGCAGGCCTTCGAGCGCTCCTACCGGGGCAACCGGGCGCCGCTCATCATCGGCAACCACTTCGAGTCCTGGAACGGCGGCGTGTACATGCGCGCCATCGAGGAGACCATCGCCACCGTCTGTACGCAGAAGGACGTCAAGTGCGTGTCCTTCCGCCAGCTCGCGGACTGGCTCGACGCCCAGGACCCCGACGTCATCGCCAAGATGCGCGGGCTGAAGGTCGGCGAGGCCCCGGCGGCCGGCTGGAAGGCCTTCCTGGCCTCCCAGCCGGCGGCCCCCGCGGGCGCACCGGCGACCGGCGCCGGCGCCCCGGCGGCCGTCAAGCCGGCTGAGCGGCACTGAGCCTTTCGGCGAGTACGAAACCGGGGTCGATCTGCGCCGCCAGGTCGGCCCCGGTCTTCGCGTTGCCCCAGCTCTCCGCGTTGCGCAGGTGGAAGTGGACCATCTGGCGCGTGTAGCGGTCCCAGTCACGGTCGGCGTACGAGTCGTCCGCCGCGTCCTGGAGGGCCTGGAGCGACATGCGGTTGTCCGCCTCCAGGAGCTCGAAGCGCGGCGGGCGGCCCTTCTCCATCGCGCGGACCCAGTCCGAGTGCCCCACCGTGACGAGCAGGTCCTCGCCGACCTCCGCGCGCAGGAAGTCGAGGTCGTCCTCGCCCTGCACCTTGTTGCCGACGACCTTGAGCGCGACGCCGAAGTCCCGCGCGTACTCCTTGTACTGGCGGTAGACCGAGACGCCCTTGCGGGTCGGCTCGGCGACCAGGAACGTCATGTCGAAGCGGGTGAACAGCCCGGAGGCGAAGGAGTCCGAGCCCGCCGTCATGTCGACGACCACGTACTCGTCGGCGCCGTCGACCAGGTGGTTGAGGCAGAGCTCGACCGCCCCGACCTTCGAGTGGTAGCAGGAGACCCCGAGGTCCGACTCGGTGAAGGGGCCGGTCGCCATCAGCCGGATCTCGCCGTCGTCGAGCACGACCGGCCGCGCGCAGGCCTCGTAGACCGGGTTCTCCTCGCGGACCCGCAGCAGCCGCGAACCCTCCCCGGGCGGCGTGGTCTTGATCATCGTGTCGGCGGAGGCGATCCGCGGGTTGGTGCCCCGCAGGTACTCCTTGATGAGCGGCAGGTGCGCGCCCATCGCGGGCAGTGCGGCGGCCTCCGCGTCGGGCAGGCCGAGCGCGGCACCGAGGTGCTGGTTGATGTCGGCGTCGACGGCGACGACCGGGGCTTCGTTGGCGGCGAGGTGGCGGATGAAGAGCGAGGACAGCGTGGTCTTGCCGCTGCCGCCCTTCCCCACGAAAGCGATCTTCATGTTCACCTAGCGTAGTGGTATGAACGCGCCCCGTGGTCAAGGTGCGTGAAGAAGACCACTCCAACGTGGGGCGGGCCGCCGGGGCGCGTAGCCTCCCTACTTATGAGTACGCACGCCTCTGACCCCTTGGCCGCCCTCGGCTCCCTGCCGGGCGTCGCCGATGCGGTGGACTCCGTACGCAAGGCCGTCGACCGGGTCTACGGCCACCGTGTGATGCGCCGCCGCAGCAACGAGATCTCCTCCGAGGCGGCCCTGCGCGGCGCCCGTGGCTCGGCCGCCCTGTCCGGCGCCGACTGGGCCCTCGAAGAGGTCCGCCGCCGCACCGACTTCGGCACCGAGCCCGAGGCCCGCACGGTCGGCGCCGCCCTGCGCCTCGGTGCCGAGGCCGGGCAGCTGCTCTCCATCTGGCGCCAGTCGCCGCTGCGGGTGCTCGCCCGGCTCCATCTGGTCGCCGCGGGCGACCCGGGGGACTCGGTGGGGCGGCCCCGGCTGGACGGCGAGACCGTCGACGAACCGCTGGTCGAGGCCCCGCTGCCGAGCCCGGCCGAGGTCGCGGGACGCCTGGACGGCCTCGCGGAGCTGATCGTCGCGGGCGGCGAGGCCCCGGCGCTGGTGACGGCCGCCGTGGTCCACGGCGAACTGCTCGCACTGCGCCCCTTCACCTCGTACAACGGCCTGGTCGCGCGGGCGGCCGAGCGGATCGCGCTGGTCGGCAGCGGACTCGACCCCAAGGCGATCTGCCCGGCCGAGGTCGGCCACGCGGAGCAGGGGCGGGCCGCGTACCTCGCCGCGTTCGAGGGGTACCTGTCGGGGACCCCGGAGGGCGTGGGCGGCTGGATCGCGCACTGCGGCCGATCGGTCGAACTGGGCGTCCGCGAGTCGACGGCGGTCTGCGAGGCGCTGCAGCGCGGCGCGGCCTGAGGACGTGCGGTCCGGGCCGGTGCGCCGCGGCCCGAGTGGGTGCGGCGCGGCCTGAGGGGAAAAGGAAATCCGGGCCCCGTGGGGGCCCGGAAATGGGTTGCGGCGGCACCCGTTCAGGTACCGCCGCTGGCACGTCTACCCAGTTACCATGCGTCCTCGAATATGTGCCCATCAGGCCGGGAACTTTGCCCGTGGCCTGGTGCGGCTGGCCCGTAATCGACGGGTCGACGTCGCGTGGGTGCTCGGTTTCTGTGCTAGGTCCGTGGGGCCTTCATGCTCAACAGGTGATCCTCTCGGATGTCCTCGGTCTCGCGGGCCTGATTCCTTTCTACTCCTGTCCGCCAGGAAGCGAAAGTGCTGGCTCCGCTTCTCCTGCCCTCTTGCTCAAATTCGGGCAAAGCCGTCCGTGAGCCGATGGGCGAGAGCGGCCTGCCGGCGCCGTGAGGCGTACCAGACGAGTCCGGCGCCCACGGCCGCCGCACCCACCGCAGCGGCGGCGACGAGCGTGGGCCGCGGCGGCATCCGGAACCCGGGCAGCCGCTGCTTGAGCCGCACCGGCTTCTCGAAGGAGAGAACGGGCCATTCCCGCGCCACGGCCTCACGGCGCAGCGCCCGGTCCGGATTGACGGCGTACGGGTGGCCGACGGCCTCCAGCATGGGGACGTCGGTCGCCGAGTCGCTGTACGCGTAGCAGCGCGAGAGGTCGTAGCCCTCGGACTCCGCCAGCTCCCGGACGGCGTCGGCCTTCGTCGGCCCGTAGGCGTAGTACTCCACCTCCCCGGTGAAGCAGCCGTCCTCGCCGACCACCATCCGGGTGGCGACGACCCGGTCGGCCCCGAGCATCTCGCCGATCGGCTCGACGACCTCGGCACCGGAGGTCGAGACGATCACGACGTCGCGGCCGGCGGCGTGGTGCTCCTCGATGAGCGAGGCGGCCTCGTCGTAGATGATCGGGTCGATCAGATCGTGAAGGGTCTCGGCGACGAGCTCCTTCACCTGGGCGACGTTCCAGCCTTTGCAGAGCGCGGAAAGATATTCACGCATCCGCTCCATCTGGTCGTGATCGGCCCCGCCCGCCAGGAAGACGAACTGGATGTACGCCGTCCGCAGGGCGGCGCGGCGGCTGATCAGTCCGCCTCGGTAGAAGGACTTGCTGAAGGTCAGCGTCGAAGACTTCGCAATGACCGTCTTGTCCAGGTCAAAGAAGGCGGCTGTGCGCGGCAAGGAGTGGTTTTCCACAAGCCTGAGCATAGGTGCCCGCCATTCGGCGTACGCTCGGGCGCGTGGGTTTGCCTGAGAAGGCTCTCGGGTACACCATGGAAGTCACGGATCGTTCGCGACCGTGCTAACCCGGTCCGGCTCCTCCCCCCCCGAGTCGGCCGGAAAGACGACCCCCGCTCTCCCCCCCGGCGGGGGTCGTCGCATGTCCGGAGCCGTTTTGGCCCTGTGTGACATCGTCAGCTCCTCTCTTTCCGGCCTACGGCCGCCGCCCCGGCCGATGTCCTGCCGGACTCTCGATTCATCACTCACAGTAACCGGCAGGCTGCGTTCCGGGCAGTCCCCCGAGGGGTGACGAAGATATTCACAGGGCTTCGGTTATCCCCAGTTTTTCGGCAAGATCCCCAGGATTTTCGGTACGGCCCCACGGTGATTCCTGTCGCGAAGTTCGCGGACGGCAGGAATCACGAGAGGGGTGTGCGTCATGGCGGCATCGAGGACTTCCGGGGCCAGGGGTGCGACGCGGAACGGGACGGCGGAACCGGCGGCCGGCGAGCCCCGCCGCACGGGCCCGCTGATCGTCACCGAGGACCTCGGACTGCTCGACGACCTGCTGCGGCTGTGCGCCGCCGCCGGTGTGGAGCCCGAGGTCCACCACCGGGTGCCGGAGCGGCGGGCGGGCTGGACCGATCCACCGCTCGTCCTCGTCGGTGACGACGCCGCGGGCCGGTGCCGGGGAGCGGCCCGCCGCGCCGGACTGGTCCTCGTCGGCCGCGACCGGGACGACTCGGGGATCTGGCGGCTCGCCGTCGAGATCGGCGCCGAATGCGTGTTGCGGCTGCCCGAGGCCGAGAGCCTCCTCGTCGACCGCATCGCCGACGCCGCAGAAGGCGTGGGCCGGCAGGCACTGGCCGTGGGGGTCGTCGGCGGCCGGGGAGGCGCGGGCGCCTCCACCCTCGCCTGCGCTCTCGCCCTCGCCGCCGCCCGCACCGGGCGGCGCACCCTGCTCGTCGACGGCGACCCCCTGGGCGGAGGGCTCGACGTCCTGCTCGGCGGCGAGCGCGAGGAAGGCCGGCGCTGGCCCGACTTCGCCGCCTCGAAGGGGCGGCTGGCCGGCGGCGCCCTGGAGGAGTCCCTGCCGTCCGTGCGGGGCGTCCGGGTGCTCAGCTGGGGCCGGGAGCCCACGGCTCCGGTGCCGCCCGAGGCCGTGCGGTCGGTGCTCGCCGCCGCCCGCCGCCGAGGAGGTGTCGTCGTGGTCGACCTGCCGCGCGGGACCGACCCCTCGGCCGCCGAGGCCGTGGCCCAGCTCGACCTCGGACTGCTCGTCGTACCGGCGGAGTTGAGGGCCGTCGCGGCGGCCCACCGGGTGGCCGCCACCCTCTCCGCCGGAGTGCGTGATCTGCGGGCCGTGGTCCGCGGGCCGTACGCCGCCGGGCTCGACGAGCGCTGGGTCGCCGACGCGCTGCGGTTGCCACTGGCCGGTGAACTGCCCTACGACCCGGGGATCGTGGCCGACCAGGACGCCGGCCTGCCACCGGGCGCCGAACCCCGCGGACCGCTCGGCCGGTTCTGCGACGCCTTCTGGGCGCGCGCCCTCACCCCCGGCGGTGCGACATGACCGGGCTCGGGCCGGGCGGCGGAGCCGGCACCGGCGGCGGTGGCGTCGGGCTGCTCGACGCCGTGCGGCAGCGCCTCGCCGCCAGTGGCGCCGAGCCCACCCCGGCCCGCGTCGCGGCGGCGCTACGGGCCCAGGGCCGACTGCTCGGCGACGCGGAAGTACTCGGCGCGGCGGAGGAGTTGAGGTGCGAACTCATCGGCACCGGGCCGCTGGAAACCCTGCTCGCCGACCCCGCCGTCACCGACGTCCTGGTCTCGGCACCCGACCGGGTGTGGGTCGACCGGGGCTCCGGACTCGAACGGGCCCCGGTGTCCTTCCCCGACGCCGCCGCAGTCCGCAGACTCGCCCAACGGCTCGCGGCGGTGGCCGGACGCAGGCTCGACGACGCCCGGCCCTGGGTGGACGCGCGCCTGCCCGACGGCACCCGGATGCACGCGGTACTGCCCCCGGTGGCGGTCGGCTCGACCTGCCTCTCCCTCCGGGTGGTGCGGCCCCGGGCCTTCACCCTGGAGGAACTGGCGGCGGCCGGCACCGTGCCGCCCGGCGGCGCCCCGATCCTGCGGGCCCTGATCGATGCCCGGGTGTCGTACCTGGTCAGCGGCGGGACGGGGACCGGGAAGACCACCCTGCTCGCCTCGCTGCTCGGGCTGGTGGGGCCGCGGGAGCGCATCGTCCTCGCCGAGGACTCGGCGGAACTGCGGCCCGACCACCCGCACGTGGTGCGTCTGGAGGCACGGCCGGCCAACCAGGAGGGCGCCGGGCTCGTGACCCTGCGGGACCTGGTCAGGCAGGCGCTGCGGATGCGGCCCGACCGGCTGGTGGTCGGCGAGGTCAGGGGCGGCGAGGCCGTCGACCTGCTCGCCGCCCTCAACACCGGCCACGAAGGCGGCTCGGGGACGCTCCACGCCAACACGGCGGCGGACGTACCCGCGCGGCTCGAAGCCCTGGGGACGGCGGCGGGGCTCGACCGGGCCGCCCTGCACAGCCAGTTGGGAGCGGGCCTGTCCGTCGTGCTCCATCTGGCGAGGGACCGGGAGGGGCGGCGGCGGATCGCCGAGGCGCACGTCCTGGAGCGCGACCGGGACGGCCTCGTACGGACGGTCCCCGCGCTGCGCTGGGGTGCGGCCGGGTTCACGCGGGAGCGGGGCTGGGAGCGGCTGCGGGCGTTGATCGGAGGGGGAACGTGAGGGCGCCGGATCCGGTTTCGGCGCGGGCCCTGGCCCACGGGGCGGCGGCGCTCTGCGCGGTGCTCGCGCTGTGGTGGACGGTCGAGCGGCGGCGCGGCGCCGGCCGGGCGCGGGCGCTGCTCGCGGGCGGGAAACCGGCCGCCGGACCGGGCAGGGGCGCCGCGTGGGCGGCGCTCGCCCTCCGCGGACGGTCCGTGGCGCGCGAGCGGCGGGCGTGGCTCTGCCTGCCCCTCGCGGGGGTCCTCGCGGTGCTCGGCGGATCGCCCCTGCCCCTGGTGGCGGGCGCGGTCGCCGTGCCGCTCGTCGGGCGACGGCTGCGGGCGGCGGAGCGACGCAGGGCCGGGGAGGCGCGGGCCGAGCGGGTGGTCGCCCTGTACGGGGCGGTCGTCGGGGAGCTGAGGGCCGGATGGCAGCCCGCGCAGGCCCTGTCCTTCGCGGCCCGGGAGACGGGCGCCCTGGGCGCCGAGGAGGCGGCGGTGCTCGCCGCGGCCCGGTTCGGCGGGGACGTGCCGGAGGCGCTGCGGAGAGCGGCCGCGCGGGACGGCGCCGACGGACTCGCCGGGATGGCGGCCTGCTGGCAGGTGGCCGTGGACGGCGGTGCGGGCCTGGCCGCCGGGCTCGACCGGCTCGAAGCGGCCCTGCGGGACCACCGCGAGCAGCGCGAGCGGCTGCGGGCCGAACTGGCCGGCGCCTGGGCGACGGTGGCGGTGCTCGCGCTGCTGCCGGTCGCGGGGATCGGCCTCGGAGCAGCGCTCGGCGCGGACCCGCTCCGGGTACTGCTGCGCACCCCGGCCGGCCTCGGCTGCCTCGCCGTGGGCGGGGCCCTGGAGGCCGCCGGTCTGTGGTGGGCCGCGCGGATCGTACGAGGAGGGGAGCGGGCGTGAGCGACCACCTTCGACTGGGGGCGCTGCTGGCCGCGGTGCTGCTCGGGTGCGCGCAGAGCGTACGGGCGGTGGTGTCCGGACGGCGGGCGCGCGGGACACGACGGCGGCTGGGGAACCTCTTCCCGGTGGCGGCGCCTTCGCCGCCGAGGGCCCGGTCCGGGCTCCCGGCGTGGGCTGGGAAAGGGGCGGCGGCCCTCGGGGCGGCCGGTCTCGGCTGGGTGCTGTTCGGGGTGTTCGGCGGGCTGGTGGCCGGGGCCCTGGCGGGCGCGGCCGTACGACGGGGAGCCGTGCGGCGGTCCGCGCCGTCGGGCGACGAGGACGCCGCGGTACGCGACCTCCCGCTGGCCGCCGACCTGTTGGCCGCCTGCGCCTCGGCGGGAGCCGGACCGGGGGAAGCGGCAGAGGCGGTGGGCAGGTCGCTGGGCGGCCCGCTGGGCGAGCGCCTGACCCGCACGGCGGCGGAGCTGCGGCTCGGCGGTGAACCGGCCGAGGTGTGGCGGAGGTTCGGCGCGATACCAGGTGCTCTGGGGCTGGCCCGCTGCATGGAACGGGCCGGTTCCTCGGGGGCGCCGGCGGCGGAGGCCGTCGCCCGGCAGGCGACCGCGCTGCGCGCGGTACGGGCCCGCGCCGCGGCGGTCAGGGCACGCCGGGCGCAGGTGCTGATCAGCGCACCCGTGGGGCTCTGCTTCCTGCCCGCCTTCCTGGCGGTGGGGGTGGCCCCGGTGGTGATCGGCCTCGCGACGGGACTTCTGGACGGGTGAGCGGGTGACGGGCACGGCAGGGCGCGATGAGACATGACGAGCACGACGCAGGCGACGAACACGACGAGCACGACGAGCACGACGAGTACGACGAGTACGACGAACGATTCGAGGGGGACGGCATGGCAGGCATGACGAGCAGGGCAGGCGGGGCGGGTACGACGGTCAGGGCGAAGGCGGGCGGCTGGTGGCGGGCGCGGCGGGAGGCCGCGCGTCGCGATACGGGGATGACCACGTCCGAGTACGCGGTGGGCACGATCGCCGCAGCGGGATTCGCCGCCGTGCTCTACAAGATCGTGACGAGCGGGACGGTCTCGGCCGCGCTGGAGTCGGTGATCGGGAAGGCCCTCGATGCGTCGTTCTGACCGGGGGTTCGTGACGGTGGAGGCGGCGATGGTCCTGCCCGTCCTGGCGCTGTTCACGGTGGCCCTGCTCTGGGCGCTCGCGGCGGCGTCCGCCCAGATCCGGTGCGTGGACGCGGCCCGGGCCGGCGCCCGGTCCGTCGCCCGCTCCGAGCCCGTGGGCACCGCGGAGGCCGTCGCGCGGGATGCCGCGCCCTCGGGCGCCCGGGTGTCGGTGACGCGGTCGGGGGAGCTGTGGCGGGTGACGGTGGAGTCGGCGGCGCCGGGGCCACGGGGCATGGGCCTCACCCTGCGCGCGGAGGCGGCGGCTCTTGCGGAGGACGGGGGCCCGCCGTGACGAACGAGCAGGTGGGCTCGGGGCGGGGGAGGTCCGAGTACGAGAGGGCCGAGCGCGAGCGGGCCGAGCACGTGGGCCCCGAGCGGGGGAAGCCCAAGCAGGTGCGACAGTCCGAGGCCCTGGCACCCGGGCCCCTGCTCCCCGTGCCCCTGACGCCCGGGAAACGGCGTCGGTGGGGTGGTGGGGGCGACCGGGGTGCGGCGACCGTGTGGGTGGCGTTCGCGGCCTGTGCGCTGTGTGTGGTGTTCGGGGCGGTGCTCGCGCTGGGGCAGGCGGTGGCGGCCCGGCACCGGGCCGGCGGGGCCGCCGACCTGGCGGCGCTCGCCGCCGCCGACCGGGCGCTGTGGGGCGGGGCCGAGGCCTGTGCGGCAGCCTCCCGGGTGGCGGCCGCGCAGGGCGCCGAGCTGGTGGGATGCGCGCTGCGGGGCGAGGTCGCGGAGGTGACCGCCCGGGTCGTACGCGGCCCGTACCGGCCGGAGGTCAGGTCACGGGCGGGCCCGTCGGAGGAGCTGCCCGGGCCGACGGGGCCGACGGGGAAGACCGGGCCGAAGGGGCCGGCGGGGCCACTGGCGGCGGCTAACTGGCCTCCGGGGCCTCCAGGCCCGTCGGGTCTGCCGGGTCCGTCGCTTCCGGTGTGGCCTCCGGGGCCTGCCTCAGGAGTTCCGTGAGGAGACGGACCGCGCCTCGCTTGTGGAGGGGGTCGTTGCCGTTGCCGCACTTCGGGGACTGGATGCAGGAGGGGCAGCCCGCCTCGCACTCGCAGGAGGCGATGGCCTCCCGGGTGGCCGTCAGCCAGGCGCGGGCCGTGTGGAAGGCGCGCTCGGCGAAGCCCGCACCGCCCGGGTGGCCGTCGTACACGAAGACGGTGGGGAGCAGCGTGTCCGGGTGGAGCGGCACGGAGACGCCGCCGATGTCCCAGCGGTCGCAGGTGGCGAAGAGCGGCAGCATGCCGATGGAGGCGTGTTCGGCGGCGTGCAGGGCGCCCCCGAGGATCTCGGGGGTGATCCGGGCGGCGTCGAGCTGGTCCTCGGTGACCGTCCACCACACGGCCCGGGTGCGCAGGGTGCGGGGCGGCAGGTCGAGCTTGGTCTCGCCGAGGACCTCGCCCGTGATCAGCCGGCGGCGGAGGAAGGAGACGACCTGGTTGGTGACCTCGACGGAGCCGTAGCAGAGGCGGCCGGTTCCCCAGGGGATCTCGGTGTCGGTGTCCAGGACGGCGATGGAGGTGGTGTCGCGGGCGGTGGTGGAGTACGGCGGGACGGCCTCCTCCACGAGGGCCACGGAGTCCTTCAGGTCGAGCTCCCGCACCAGGTAGGTGCGGCCCTGGTGGAGGTGGACGGCGCCCTCGTGGACGGCGGTGTGGGAGGCGGCCTCGTCGACGGTGCCGAGCAGCCTGCCGGTGCCCTGCTCGACGATTCGGACGGGGCTGCCGCCGCCGCCCCGGATGTCGGTGAGGTCGGCGGCCCGCTCGCGGCGGGTCCAGTACCAGCCGGTGGAGCGGCGGCGCAGCAGGCCGGCGCCCTCCAGCTGGGGCAGCAGTTCGGGGACGGCCGGGCCGAACAGGGCCAGGTCGGGTTCGGTCAGCGGAAGCTCCGCGGCGGCGGCGCACAGATGGGGGGCGAGGACGTAGGGGTTGTCGGGGTCCAGGACGGTCGACTCGACCGGCTGGTCGAAGATCGCCTCCGGGTGGTGGACCAGGAAGGTGTCCAGTGGGTCGTCGCGGGCGACGAGGACGGCGAGGGCGCCCTCGCCCGAGCGGCCGGCGCGGCCCGCCTGTTGCCACAGGGAGGCCCGGGTGCCCGGGTAGCCGGCGATCAGGACGGCGTCCAGGCCGGAGACGTCCACGCCCAGCTCCAGGGCGGTCGTGGCGGCCAGGCCGAGCAGCTCGCCGGAGTGCAGGGCCCGCTCCAGGGCCCGGCGCTCCTCGGGCAGGTAGCCGCCGCGGTAGGCGGCGACCCGGCGGGCGAGTGAGCGGTCGGTCTCGGCGAGCCGTTCCTGGGCGATCACCGAGATCAGCTCGGCGCCGCGCCGGGAGCGGACGAAGGCGACGGAGCGGACGCCCTGGCGGGTCAGGTCGGTGAGGAGGTCGGCGGTCTCGGCGGTGGCCGTGCGGCGGACGGGCGCGCCGCGCTCGCCGTGCAGCTCGGTCAGCGGCGGCTCCCACAGGGCGAAGACCAGTTCGCCGCGCGGGGAGGCGTCGTCGGAGACCTCGACGACCGGGAGGCCGGTGAGGCGGCGGGCGGCGACGGCGGGGTCGGCGGAGGTGGCGGAGGCGAGGAGGAAGACCGGCTCGGAGCCGTACCGGGCGCAGATCCGGCGCAGGCGCCGCAGTACCTGGGCGACATGGGAGCCGAAGACGCCCCGGTAGGTGTGGCACTCGTCGATCACGACGTAGCGCAGGGAGCGCAGGAAGGAGGACCACCTGGGGTGGGAGGGGAGTATGCCCCGGTGCAGCATGTCGGGGTTGGTGAGCACGTAGTTCGCGTACTGGCGGACCCACTCGCGTTCCTCGACCGGGGTGTCCCCGTCGTAGACGGCGGGGCGGATCCGGGTGCCGAGCGGGGCGGCCAGTTCCCGTACGGCGCGCCGCTGGTCGGCGGCGAGGGCCTTGGTGGGCGAGAGGTACAGGGCGGTGGTCCCGCGCCCGTTCGGGGCCTCCGCGCCGTCCAGGAGGGTGCTGAGGACCGGGGCGAGGTAGGCGAGCGACTTGCCCGAGGCGGTTCCGGTGGCGATCACCACGGACTCGCCGTCGAGGGCGTGCTCGGCGGCCTCCGCCTGATGCGCCCAGGGGTGCTCGATCCCGGCCTCCTGGACCGCCGCGATCACCTCCGGACGGATGCGGTGCGGCCAGACGGCATGACGGCCCTGCCGGGCGGGCATGTGCTCCGTATGAGTGATGCGCGCGGCCCGGCTCTCGCCCGAGGAGAGCCGGTCCAGGATCTCGCCGGGGGAGGGGCGGCTGCCCGTGTCCCCGGCCGGACGACGGGGGCGGTGATTCTTGGCCATCGGCACCGAGTGTGTCACTGCCATGACGGACAATGCTTCCAAGGCGTCGTGCATGGCTGCTGGTAAGTGATTGAATGCCATCGCGGCTGGCGATCAGTTCCCCGACTCCGCCCGGGAGACCCGAGGGGAACGGTCGTTCGATAGCAAGGTGCTGGAGGATCCGTGGACCTGTCCCTGTCGACTCGCAATGTGACCGGCGCTGGTGGTGACCGTACGGTCGTCGAGGTCGGTGGCGAGATTGATGTG
Source organism: Streptomyces sp. Root1304 (assembly GCF_001426405.1). Lineage (GTDB taxonomy): Bacteria > Actinomycetota > Actinomycetes > Streptomycetales > Streptomycetaceae > Streptomyces. Next base: position 140,060 of record NZ_LMEP01000028.1, read on the forward strand.
TATACCGCGCCCAAGCTGCGCGAGCAGTTGGTCGAGTTGGTGAACGACGGCAGCTACCACCTGGTCGTCGACATGGAGGGCGTGGACTTCCTCGACTCCACCGGCCTCGGTGTGCTCGTCGGCGGCCTGAAGCGCGTTCGCGCGCACGAGGGCTCGCTGCGTCTGGTCTGCAACCAGGAGCGCATTCTCAAGATTTTCCGGATCACGGGTCTCACCAAGGTGTTCCCGATCCACACCTCGGTCGACGAGGCCGTCAACGCCGTCGACTGAGCCCAGGGGGTTCGCATGGCCACCGTTGAACTCCGCTTCAGCGCTCAGCCCGAGCACGTCCGTACGGCCCGCCTGGTGGCGGCCGCGGTCGCGCGCCGGGCAGGGGTGGACGAGGCGGTCCTCGACGAGGTGCGTCTCGCCGTCGGTGAGGCATGTTCGCGTGCCGTCGGGCTGCACCGCAGCAACGACGTCACGACCCCCATCAGAGTCGTGCTGACCGAGGAGGAGAAGACGTTCTCCATCGAGGTCGGCGACGAAGTGCCGGGCGCGGGGGTGGCGGCGGCAGACGCCGCCGGAGTCCCCGGCGCGCGGACCGCGGCCCCGGCCGAGGACTTCGACGACGCCGACGGTGAGGACGAGATGGGGCTCGCGGTGATCCGCGGGCTCGTCGACGACGTCGAGGTGAGCGCCGGCGAGGACGGCGGCACCATCCGGATGACCTGGCCGGTGAACTCGGCGGACATCCTGTCCTGACCCGTACGGAGTCAGAAGCGTGACGAGAAGAGGCCCTGCCCCGCAGGGCCTCTTCTCCGTTCCCGGGGGAGCCGCACCCGCGGGCCGCACCCACCGCGGGCCGCGCCCGTGGGGCGATTCCGGATTGGTGCATCCGCGCGGAGGCCCCCGCCACATCCCCGTTTGTCCCGGTCCGTCTCCCTATGATCCGTCCCCATGTACCCCACTTCCCTCGCTGCGGCGGTGCTCACGAGCGGGAACCGGACGATCGTGGCCGTCGTCGGCGTCGTCGCTCTCCTCGCGCTCGTGGTCGCGCGGCTCCTCGTCCGTCAGGTGCTCGCGGCCGGTGAGGGCACCGAGCGGATGAGGGAGATCGCCGCCGCCGTGCAGGAGGGCGCCAACGCCTACCTCGCACGTCAGCTGCGTACCCTCGCCGTCTTCGCGGCCGTCGTGTTCTTCCTGCTGATGCTGCTGCCCGCCGACAACTGGTCGCAGCGCGCGGGGCGCTCCCTGTTCTTCCTGGTCGGGGCGTTGTTCTCGGCGCTCACCGGCTACCTCGGCATGCGGCTGGCGGTACGGGCGAACGTCCGGGTCGCCGCCGCGGCGCGGGAGGCGACCCCCGCGCCGGGCGAGCCGGAGCGGAACCGGTCCGAGGTGGCGCACCGGGCCATGCGGATCGCGTTCCGCACCGGCGGGGTCGTCGGCATGTGCACGGTCGGCCTCGGGCTCCTCGGCGCGGTCTGCGTCGTCCTCGTCTACGCCGCCGACGCGCCCAAGGTGCTGGAGGGATTCGGACTCGGTGCCGCGCTGATCGCCATGTTCATGAGGGTGGGCGGCGGCATCTTCACCAAGGCCGCCGATGTCGGCGCCGACCTGGTCGGCAAGGTCGAGCAGGGCATCCCCGAGGACGACCCGCGCAACGCGGCCACGATCGCCGACAACGTCGGCGACAACGTCGGCGACTGCGCGGGCATGGCGGCCGACCTCTTCGAGTCGTACGCCGTGACCCTGGTCGCCGCGCTCATCCTCGGCAAGGCGGCCTTCGGCGACCACGGACTGGCGTTCCCCCTGATGGTCCCGGCGATCGGCGTGGTCACCGCGGTCATCGGCATCCTCGCGGTCTCGCCGCGACACGCCGACCGGGGCGGGATGAGCGCGATCAACCGCGGATTCCTCGTCTCCGCGGCCGTCTCGCTCGCCGGGGTCGCCGTCGCCGCCTTCGCGTACCTGCCGTCCTCCTACGCCGAACTCCAGGGCGTCACCGAGCCGGGGATCCGCGACCACGGCGGCGACCCCCGGGTCCTCGCGCTGGTCGCCGTGGCCCTCGGCATCGTCCTCGCCGCGCTGATCCAGCAGCTCACCGGCTACTTCACGGAGACGAGCCGGCGGCCGGTCAGGGACATCGGCAGGTCCTCGCTCACCGGCCCCGCGACCGTCGTCCTCGCGGGCGTCGCCCTCGGCATGGAGTCCGCCGTCTACACGGCGCTCCTGATCGGACTCACGGTGTACGGGGCGTTCCTGCTGGGCGGTGCCTCGATCATGCTCGCGCTGTTCGCGGTCGCCCTCGCCGGTACGGGGCTGCTCACCACCGTCGGCGTGATCGTCGCCATGGACACCTTCGGACCGGTCGCCGACAACGCCCAGGGCATCGCGGAGATGTCGGGGGACGTCCAGGGTGCCGGGGCGCAGGTCCTCACCGAGCTGGACGCCGTCGGCAACACCACGAAGGCCATCACCAAGGGCATCGCCATCGCCACCGCCGTCCTGGCGGCCTCGGCGCTGTTCGGCTCGTACCGGGACGCCATCGCGACCGCGGTCGCCGACGTGGGGGACGTCGGGGCGAAGGCGGACCTGCTGACGCTCTCGATGGACATCTCCCAGCCCAACAACCTCTTCGGCCTGATCCTCGGCGCGGCGGTCGTCTTCCTCTTCTCGGGGCTCGCGATCAACGCCGTGTCGCGGTCGGCGGGATCGGTGGTCTACGAGGTGCGGAGGCAGTTCCGCGAGCACCCCGGGATCATGGACTACACGGAGAAGCCCGAGTACGGGCGGGTCGTCGACATCTGCACCAAGGACGCGCTGCGCGAACTCGCCACGCCCGGCCTGCTCGCCGTGATGGCCCCGATCGCGGTCGGCTTCGCGCTCGGTGTCGGCCCCCTCGGCGCGTACCTCGCGGGGGCGATCGGGGCGGGCGCGCTGATGGCGGTCTTCCTGGCCAACTCCGGTGGCGCCTGGGACAACGCGAAGAAGCTGGTCGAGGACGGCAACCACGGCGGCAAGGGCAGCGAGGCGCACGAGGCGACCGTCATCGGGGACACGGTCGGGGACCCGTTCAAGGACACCGCCGGGCCGGCCATCAACCCGCTCCTGAAGGTGATGAACCTGGTCGCGCTGCTCATCGCCCCGGCGGTCGTGAGGTTCAGTTACGGGGAGGACGCCACCGCCGGTCTGCGGGCGGCGGTCGCGGTGCTCGCGCTGGTCGTGGTGGTGGGTGCGGTGTGGGTCTCCAAGAAGCGCCCGGTGGCCGTCTCCTGACGTGTCGTCCGTCTCATTACCGGGCGTTCGCCGGGTGTGTGGGAGGGATCTCCCTTGGGTCAAAAGGCTGCAATCCAGGGCGAATCCTTCGTACGAAAGGTGGAAGTAGCCCGTTCGGCGTGTATGTTCCGGGGCCGAGAGCCTTGGAAGGGACCGATCCGGTGAACAAGAAGCTTGCGGCCGCACTGTCCGGCGGTGCGGTACTGGTGCTCGCGCTGTCGGGTTGCAGCGACGACGAGGGCGACAAGGTGGGTGACTGGGCGAAGACCTTCTGCGACCAGGCGAAGCCGCAGATCCAGAAGCGGGCCAACGCCCACCAGATCATCATTTCGACGGCCGCGGACAGCAAGCCCGCCGAGATCCAGGCCGCCGACTCGAAGGCGTTCCAGGACATCGCCGATGCCGACCGGGCGCTCGCCAAGGCCGTGGAGAGCGCCGGCGCGCCGCCCGTCGAGAACGGCGAGAAGGTCAAGCAGGACGCGATCAAGGAGCTCAACGCCACCGCGGTGGCGTACGAGGGCCTCAAGAAGCAGGTCGACGCGCTGGACCCGACGAACCAGCAGAAGTTCGCGGACGGTCTCCAGGGCGTCGCCGACGGCCTGACCAAGATCGAGAAGATGGACCAGAACGCCCTGTCCAAGCTGGAGGAGGGCGAGCTCGGCCAGGCGATGGCCAAGCAGCCCGGCTGCCAGAAGCCCACGGCCTCGGCCCCGCCGAAGACCTCGGCCTCCCCGAAGGCCGGCGCCACCTCCTCGGGCAAGGGCGCGGACACCTCCGGCGGCGCCGCCGAGCCCACCGCGACGGCCTCCGCCAAGCCCACCAAGAAGGCCGCGGCGAGCCAGACCGAGGAGTAGGAACCGGGGTCCGGACGCAGGCCCCCGGCCCCGGTGACCGCGGCGATCGGCCGCTCGTCGCCGGGTCGGCGGCCCGGATGTCGGTGGCGGCCGTCACAATGGAGCGGTGAGTACGACCAGCCTGCCTCCCCGCCTCCCGGTGCCCGCGCACGCCGCCCGTCTGCGCGAGGCCCTGCTCGCCGCCGACTTCACCGCCGACGGTCTCCTCGACCTGCTCGGCGCCCCGGCGTACGCGGCACTCGCCCGCAGCGAGACCGTGCCCGCCCTGCGCGCCACCCGGGGCGACTCCCCGCTGGAGACGCTCGTCCGGCTGTTCCTGCTCCAGCAGGCCGTCGGGCAGGAGCGGGCCGCCGCCGCGCTCCCGCTCGACGAGGCGCTCGCCGACGGCTGGGTGGTCCGCGAGGGCGACACCGTGCTCGCCACGGTCGACATCCGGCCGTACGGCGGCCCGGACGGCGAGGACTGGTTCATCGTCTCCGACCTGGGCTGCGCCGTCGGTGGAGCCGGTGGCATCGGCACCAAGAACGAGGGGGTCGTCCTCGGCGTCGGCGGTGCCTCCACCACCCTCGCCGGCATCACGGTCCGTATGCCGGTCTCCTCCGCGCTCGACCTCGGCACCGGCTCCGGCATCCAGGCGCTGCACGCCGCCCAGCACGCGACCCTGGTCACCGCCACCGACCTCAACCCGCGCGCCCTGGACTTCACGCGCCTCACGCTCGCCCTCTCCGGGGCCCGGGAGGCCGAGCTGCTCACCGGCTCGCTGTTCGAGCCGGTCGACGGCGACACGTACGACCTGATCGTCTCCAACCCGCCGTTCGTGATCTCCCCCGGCGCCCGGCTGACCTACCGGGACGGCGGGATGGGCGGCGACGACCTGTGCCGGACGCTCGTGCAGCAGGCGGGCGAGCGGCTCAACGACGGCGGGTACGCCCAGTTCCTCGCCAACTGGCAGCACGTCGAGGGCGAGGAGTGGCAGGACCGGCTGCGGTCCTGGGTGCCCGCGGGCTGCGACGCGTGGATCGTGCAGCGCGAGGTCCAGGACGTCACCCAGTACGCGGAGCTGTGGCTGCGGGACAGCGGCGACCACCGGGGCGACCCGGAGGAGTACCGGGAGGCGTACGGGCGCTGGCTCGACGACTTCGACGCCCACAAGACGCGTGCGATCGGCTTCGGCTGGATCACGATCCGGCGGAACGCCGCCGTGGTCTCCGGCGCCGTCGAGCCGTCGATCGTCGTCGAGGAGTGGCCGCACCCCGTCGAGCAGCCCCTCGGCCCCACCGTCCGCGCCCACTTCGAGCGCCAGGACTATCTGCGCGGCCACGACGACGCGGCCCTGCTCGCCGACCGGTTCGTTCTCGCTTCCGAGGTCGTGCAGGAGCAGGTCGGGCTGCCCGGCGCCGAGGACCCCGAGCACGTCGTGCTCCGGCAGAACCGGGGCATGCGGCGCGCCACCCGGGTGGACCACGTCGGCGCCGGGTTCGCGGGCGTCTGCGACGGCACCCTCAGCGCGGGCCGCATCCTCGACGCGATCGGCCGGCTGATGGGGGAGGACCCGGTGATACTGCGGGACCGCACCCCGCAGGCGATCCGGCTGCTGGTGGAGGAGGGCTTCCTGCTGCCCGTCGGGATGGACTCCCCGGAGACCGGCGGGACTTCTGAGACGGGCGCGATCTCGGAGTCGGGCGGGGCCCCGGAGACGGGTGGGACGTCGGAGACGGACGGGACCTCGGGGGCGGGCGGCGCTTGATACGGATCGAGCTGGACGAGGCCTCGCTCGGGGCGACCCGGATCGCGATCAGCCCGCTGCGGGACGCGTTCTGCGCGATGCACCTCGCGCTGCCCGGCCGCCATCCCTCCTGGCCGTACCAGGAGTGGGTCGGCCAGGCGCGCGAGGTGTGGCGCGAGGACGACCGGCTCCGGCCGCTGTGGGACCTCTTCGCCGACGGGCGGTACGAGGTCTCCGACTTCCTGCTGCCCCGCCCCTTCGGCACGGTCCATGTCCACGAGGAGCTCGCGGCGCTGCGGGCCACCGACCCCGCGTTCGTCCGCGAGCAGGTGGCCGACTGCTACCCCGGGATGGGCGACGCGCCCTTCGTGCAGCCGTATCTGAAGGACCCGGAGGCGGCCTGCGCGGCGCTCGCCGACGCGTACGCGGCCTACTGGGAGGGCGCGATCGAGCCGTACTGGCCGACGATGCGGCGGCTCGTCGAGGACGAAGTGCTCGTCCGCGCCCGGACGTTCGCGACCGAGGGCGTCGACGCGCTGTTCGCGGGCCTGGAGAGCCGGGCGCGCTGGGACTCGCCCGTCCTCGAACTCACCAAGCACATCGACGCGGAGTACGCGCCCGGGGAACGGCGGCTGGTGCTCGTACCGCTGGTCTTCGCCGAGGGCTGCCGGCTGTACTCGACGGACGACCCCGAGGTCTTCGCGGTCAGCTTCCAGGCCCGGGGCGCGGGCGCCCTGCGCGAACCGCCCGAGCCCGTGGCCGAGGACCGGCTCGGGCTGATGCTCGGCCGGGGCCGGGCGGCGGTCCTGCGCGAGCTGGGCGGCCCGCTGACCACGGCCGGGCTCGCCGACCGCCTCGGCCTCGCGCCGAGCACGGTCTCCGAGCACCTGTCGGTGCTGTCCGAGGCCGGGGTGGTGACCCGGCACCGGGTCGGGCGCTCGGTGTACTACCAGCTGACGGACACCGGCCGTTCGCTGCTCGCGCTCCTCACGGGACAGGACGTCCTCACGGCGGTGGCCTGACGCAAGGCCCGCCGCGGAAGCCCCGGCCGACACGAAGCCCCGGCCGACGTGAAGGCCCCTGCCGGGGCGAAGACCCCGACCCCTCCCCGACGATTCGGGGGCTCCCGAATCGATGGCCCGCCCCCGCCCCCGGCTCCTACCGTCCGGCGCATGCTCGCAATCGAGGCGGACGCGCTGCGCCGCACCTACACCAGCAGGACCGGGTGGCCGAAGTCCCGGCGGACCGAGACCGAGGCCGTGCGCGGGGTCACCTTCGAGGTGGCGCCGGGCGAACTCTTCGGCCTCCTCGGCCCCAACGGCGCCGGGAAGACCACCACGATCAAGATGCTCAACACCCTGCTCCTGCCGACCTCCGGCACGGCCCGGGTGTTCGGCCACGACGTGGCCCGCGACCCCGTCGCCGTGCGCCGCCGCATCGGGTACGTCTTCGGCGGCGACCGCGGCCTGTACGACCGGCTGTCCGCGCTCGACAACCTCCGCTACTTCGCCGAGCTGTACGGCGTCAGCCCCCGCCGGCAGAAGAAGCGCATCGCCGAACTGCTCGACCTGGTCGGCCTCCTGGGCCGTGAGAAGGAGCGGGTCGAGGGCTACTCGCGCGGCATGCGGCAGCGCCTCCACATCGCCCGCGGACTCCTCCACCACCCCGACGTCCTCTTCCTCGACGAGCCGTCCATCGGTGTCGACCCCGTCGCCGCCCGCGACCTGCGCCGCACCGTCTCCGACCTCACCGCGGCCGGCACGACCGTCCTGCTGACCACCCACTACATGGCCGAGGCCGACGAACTCTGCGACCGGATCGCCGTCATCGCCGGCGGCCGCATCCGCGCCCTCGGCACCCCCGACAGCCTCAAGTCCCGCGTCGGGGAACGGGACGTGCTGGAGATCGAGGCGTACGGCGTCGACGAGGAACGGCTCGACCGCGTACAGCGGGTGCCGGGCGTCCGGGGCGTGTCCGCCGAGGACCGGGGCGCGCTGCAGACCGTGACGGTGCAGACCGGCCGGGGGGCCGGAGAGCTGCACGGACCGGTCCTCGCGGCGCTCGACGGCGTCCGGATCGGCCGGATCACGAGCCGCGAACCGTCCCTGGAGGACGCCTACATCGCGATCGTGGAGGAGGCGGCCGGCGGGGCCGCCGCCGAGGCGGTGCCGGTATGAGCACGCGTACCCCGCACGCCTCCCGCACCGCCCTCCTCCGGCGTGTCCCGCGGCTCGTCCTCGTCGGGGTGCGCACCCATGTCTCGTACATGTCGCGCTCCCCGATCGAGATCACCTTCGCCGTCCTCGTCCCGCTCGTCTACGCGACCCTCGCCGTCTACCTGTTCCGCGCCGCCGGGGACCCCGACCGGCTCCTCACCGCCTCCGTCGGCGCCGGACTCATGGGCATCTGGGGCTCCGTGCTCTTCGGTTCGGGCGGCGCGGTGCAGAACCAGCGCTGGCTCGGCACCCTGGAGTCCCTGGTCGTCGCGCCGACACCGCTCGCGCTCGTGCTGCTCCCGATCACCCTCGCGACCGCCGTCATCGGCACGTACGCGATGGGCGCCACGCTCCTGTGGGGCGTCCTGCTCTTCGGCGTACCGCTGGACTTCGCGCACCCGCTGCTCTTCCTCGCCGCCGTCCCGGTCTGCGTCCTCGCGCTCGGCATGACGGGGCTGCTGCTCGCCGCCACCTTCGTCCTGCTGCGCAACGCCAACGCGCTGGCCAACCCGCTCGACACCCCCGTCTGGCTGCTGTCCGGCCTGCTCGTGCCCGTGACCGTGCTGCCCGCCTGGACCCACCCGGTCTCCTGGGCGCTGCCGACGACCTGGGGTGCGCGGGCCGTGCACGCGGCGACCTCCGGCGGGGACGTGGTCACCCCCGTGCTCACCGCCCTCGCGCTCGGGGCCGGATACGCCCTGGCCGCCGTCCTCGTCCTCGGGCGGGTGGAGCGCCGGGCGCGCGCCGCCGCGACCCTCGCCCTCACCTGAAAGGCCGGCGAAGATGTTCCGTTTCCATGGCTTCCGTTTCCTCGGTACCGCCCGGCTCCTCGTCGTCGGCGGGGCGATCTCCTACCGGGCGCTGTTCAACTGGACCACCCCGCCGATGTTCATCGGAACGCTGCTGGTCGGGCCGCTTCTCCAGGTTTTCTTCTTCGTCTACCTGGGCAGGGAACTGGGTGTCGCCGACGACCGCTTCCACCTCGTCGGAAACGCCGTGCTCGCGGCTTCCGCCTCCTGCGTGTACGGCGGCACGATGGCCGTCGCCAACGAGCGCCGGTACGGCACGCTCGGCGCCGTCCTGCTCTCGCCCCGGCACCGGGTCCCGCTCTGGCTCGGCCGCGCCCTCCCGTACGTCCTCAACGGGGTGGTCGTCAGCGCCTTCGTGCTCACCGCCGCCTCGCTCGTCCTCGGGCTGCCCGTGCCCGCCGGGGCGCTGCCCGGTCTCGGCCTGGTGCTGCTCGCCGCGGCCGGTGCCTGTTCGGCGTTCGGGCTGGCCCTCGGCGCGCTCGGGCTGCGCTTCCGGGACGTGTTCCTGGTGTCGAACGTGGCGAGTTCGGTGCTGCTCCTGCTGACCGGTGCCGCCGTCCCCCGGGAGAGCCTGCCGGAGTGGATGCGGGTCGCCGGAGAGCTGCTGCCGCTGACGCATGCGGCGGACGCGGCGCGCGGGCTGACCGCCGGCACCGGCCTCGACGCGTCCCTGTTCGGGGCCGAGCTCGCGGTCGGCGCCGGATGGGGGCTGCTCGCCGTCGTCCTGCTCGCGGTCTTCGAGCGGGGCAGCCGCCGCCGGGCCACCCTCGACACGATGTGACGGAGGAGACGGGGAACACGATGTGACGAGGGAAACGGAGGAAGGAGAGCGAGGAAGGAGGGCGAGGAGGGGACGGAGAAGCGGAGTGACGGACGCGCGGACCACTACCGGCCATCTTCGTGAAACCGTACGGGCCGCTCCACGCCGTTCACCCGGAGTTCGCACCCCTGACGCCCGGGGGTGTCAGCCTCGGCCCCGGGAGACGAACACCGCACGGTGACGGAACGGGGTACGGGCATGGAGAGCGGGCCGGCGATCTTCGCGGGGGCGGCGTTCACGCTGTTCGGAGGCGCGCTTCTGCTGTGGACCACCGTGCGGACACTGCACCGTGAGCCCGTGGCGCACGGGGTCGCCCCGGGTGTCGCGGTCGCGCTGAGCGGTCTGTCCGGGGCCGTCTTCCTCCTCATCGGCGTCTGGTGCTTCGGCCGGCTCTGAGCCTCCTCCCCGCGCCCTCCGCGCTCTCTTCCGGAGCCCGCGCGATCTCCCTCCGGCGCCCCGCGCGCGGACGGCCCGCCCCGCCCGACCGGGAGTCCGGGCGGCAGGAATGCCAGGACTCGGGTTACCGTTCGAGTGGCCGTTGCGGGCTTTCGCCGTTTGACACGGGGGCGGGTTGTACCGTCACACTCCGCAGCGACGGGAGCGTCACCGTCCGTGCCGCTGCCGTGCGTGCCAGCGCCGTACGTGCCAGAGAGTGTCGATCCGGAGAGAAGAGCGAAGTTGTCCCCGACCAGCGAAGCCGCACACGGCGGCCGCCGACTCGTCATCGTCGAGTCGCCTGCCAAGGCGAAGACGATCAAGGGCTACCTCGGCCCCGGCTACGTCGTCGAGGCGAGCGTCGGACACATCCGCGACCTCCCCAGCGGCGCCGCCGAGGTGCCCGAGAAGTACACCGGTGAGGTGCGCCGCCTCGGCGTCGACGTCGAACACGACTTCCAGCCCATCTATGTCGTCAACGCCGACAAGAAGGCGCAGGTCAGGAAGCTCAAGGAGCTTCTTGCCGAGTCCGACGAACTCTTCCTCGCCACCGATGAGGACCGCGAGGGCGAAGCCATCGCGTGGCACCTCCAGGAAGTCCTGAAGCCCAAGGTCCCGGTCCACCGGATGGTCTTCCACGAGATCACCAAGGACGCGATCCGCGAGGCCGTCGCCAACCCGCGCGAGCTGAACCAGCGCATGGTCGACGCCCAGGAGACCCGCCGCATCCTCGACCGGCTGTACGGCTACGAGGTCTCGCCGGTCCTGTGGAAGAAGGTCATGCCGCGGCTGTCCGCCGGCCGCGTGCAGTCCGTCGCCACCCGGCTCGTCGTCGAGCGGGAGCGCGAGCGCATCGCCTTCCGTTCCGCCGAGTACTGGGACCTCACCGGCACCTTCGGCACCGGCCGTACCGGTGACGCCTCCGACCCGTCCCAGCTGGTCGCGCGGCTCGCCGCCGTCGACGGCAAGCGCGTCGCGCAGGGCCGTGACTTCGGCGCCGACGGGCGGCTGAAGAGCGAGAGCGTGCTCCACCTGGACGAGGCGAACGCCCGGGCGCTGGCCGCCGGGCTCGCCGACACCGCCTTCTCGGTGCGTTCGGTCGAGTCGAAGCCGTACCGCCGCTCGCCGTACGCCCCCTTCCGGACCACCACCCTCCAGCAGGAGGCGAGCCGCAAGCTGGGCTTCGGTGCGAAGGCGACCATGCAGGTGGCGCAGAAGCTGTACGAGAACGGCTTCATCACCTACATGCGTACGGACTCCACGATCCTGTCCGACACCGCCGTCTCGGCGGCGCGGGCGCAGGTCACCCAGCTGTACGGCGCCGACTACCTGCCGGAGAAGCCGCGCGTCTACGCGGGCAAGGTCAAGAACGCGCAGGAGGCGCACGAGGCGATTCGCCCTTCGGGTGATCGTTTCCGCACCCCCGCGGAGACCGGCCTGACCGGCGACCAGTTCCGCCTGTACGAGCTGATCTGGAAGCGGACCGTCGCCTCCCAGATGAAGGACGCGACCGGAAACTCGGTCACCGTGAAGATCGGCGGCCGGGCCGCCGACGGCCGCGACGCCGAGTTCAGCGCCTCCGGCAAGACGATCACCTTCCACGGCTTCATGAAGGCGTACGTCGAAGGCGCCGACGACCCGAACGCGGAGCTCGACGACCGCGAGAAGCGCCTCCCGCAGGTCGCCGAGGGCGACGCGCTGACCGCCGACGAGATCACCGCGGACGGCCACTCGACCAAGCCGCCGGCCCGCTACACCGAGGCCTCGCTGGTCAAGGAGCTGGAAGAGCGCGAGATCGGCCGCCCGTCGACGTACGCGTCGATCATCGGCACGATCCTCGACCGCGGCTACGTCTTCAAGAAGGGCACGGCGCTCGTCCCGTCCTTCCTGAGCTTCGCCGTCGTCAACCTCCTGGAGAAGCACTTCGGGCGGCTCGTCGACTACGACTTCACCGCCCGCATGGAGGACGACCTCGACCGCATCGCACGCGGCGAGGCCCAGTCCGTGCCGTGGCTGAAGCGCTTCTACTTCGGTGAGGGCGAGGGTTCCGGCGCGGGTGGCGCGGCCGACGCCGGGAACGGCGACGGCGACCACCTCGGCGGCCTCAAGGAGCTCGTCACCGACCTCGGCGCGATCGACGCCCGCGAGATCTCCTCCTTCCCCGTCGGCAACGGCATCGTGCTCCGCGTCGGCCGCTACGGCCCCTACGTCGAGCGCGGCGAGAAGGAGGCCGAGGGCCACCAGCGCGCCGACGTCCCCGAGGAGATGGCGCCCGACGAGCTGACCGTCGAGCTCGCGGAGGAGCTGCTCGCCAAGCCGAGCGGTGACTTCGAGCTGGGCGCCGACCCGGTCAGCGGCCACCAGATCGTCGCGAAGGACGGCCGCTACGGCCCGTACGTCACCGAGATCCTGCCCGAGGGCACCCCGAAGACCGGCAAGAACGCGGTGAAGCCGCGCACGGCCTCCCTCTTCAAGTCGATGACCCTCGACACCGTCACCCTGGACGACGCGCTCCGGCTGATGTCGCTGCCCCGGGTCGTCGGCGCGGACGCCGAGGGCGTCGAGATCACCGCCCAGAACGGCCGCTACGGCCCGTACCTGAAGAAGGGCACGGACTCGCGGTCGCTGACCGAGGAGGAGCAGCTCTTCACGATCACGCTGGAGGAGGCGCTCGCGATCTACGCGCAGCCCAAGCAGCGTGGCCGGGCGGCCGCCAAGCCGCCGCTGAAGGAACTGGGCACCGACCCCGTCAGCGAGAAGCCCGTGGTCGTCAAGGACGGCCGCTTCGGCCCGTACGTGACGGACGGCGAGACCAACGCCACCCTGCGGACCGGCGACAGCGTGGAGGACATCACGCCGGAGCGCGGTTACGAGCTGCTCGCGGAGAAGCGCGCCAAGGGACCGGCGAAGAAGACCGCCAAGAAGGCCCCGGCGAAGAAGGCCACGACGGCGAAGAAGACGGCCACGAAGACGGCGGCGAAGAAGACCACCACCGCCAAGAAGACGGCCGCGAAGAAGACGACGACGGCGAAGAAGACGACCGCCGCGAAGAAGACGGCGGCGGCGAAGCCGGAGTAGTCCCGCCGAGCACGGGAAAGGCGGGGGTGGAGGCGGGTGCCTCCMCCCCCGCCTCTCGTTCCCCACCGTCCTGTCACAGGCTCGTCCGGATGTTCGGGCGGAGGCCGCGGGGAGCAAGGCCGTCCGGATAGGGTGGACGGATGACGCGAGCAGAGCAGCCAGACCGCCTCGGCGATTCCGACGCCGCACTCGTCGCGGATTCCCGGGAGCGTGCCGTACGGGCCCTCTTGCGCCATCAGCCGCTGCGCCGGCTCTGGAGTGCCCACCTGGTCGGCAGCGTCGGTGACGCCCTCGCCCTCCTCGTGCTCGTCCTCCTCGGCCTCCAGGCCGCGGTCTCCGAGGGCGCGCTCGGCGGCGGCGCCCGGGGAGCCGCGTTCGCCGTGGCCGCCGTCGTCGGCGCCCGCCTGCTGTCCGCGGTCCTCTTCGGGGCCGTGCTCCTCGGACCGCTGACCGCGCTCACCGGACCCGGCGGGTTCCTCGACCGGCGCTGGACCATGATCGGCGCCGACGGCGTCCGGATCGCCCTGCTCGTCATCGCCCCGCTGTGGATCGACTGGACCCCCGGCAGCGCCCTCTGGTACCTGCTCGGCACCGTCTTCGTCACCGGAGCGGCCGAACGGCTGTGGACGATCAGCCGCGAGGGCGCCGCCCCCGCGCTGCTGCCCGCCCCGCCGATCGAGGGCGGGGCCGTACGGCCGCTGCCCGACCACCTCGGCGCGCTGCGGCGGCTCTCCCAGCGCACCGGCTTCCTCGCCGTCCCGGCCGCCGCCGCCGTCCTGCTCGTCGCCACCCTCGTCGGCGACCTGCTCGGCGCCGGAATCGACTGGTTCTCGCTGCACCAGGCCGCCCTCGGCTCGTACGTCGCCGCCGGCCTCTTCACCGCCTCCGTCACCGTGCTGTACGCGATGGCGCTGCCCGGTGGCGAGACCCCCCGGCCGCGTTCGCCGCTGGAGGGCCTGCGCCGCCCGGCCGGCGAGAAGGGCCGTACGGGTGTCGTCCAGATCCTCGTCCTGACCTGCGCGACCGTCGCCGGGGCCATCGCGGCCGCCGCGTCCGTCGCCGTGCTCCACGCCTACGACCTGGGCGGCGGGCCCGTCACGTACGCCCTCCTGATCCTGGCGCTCAGCGGCGCCACCGCCGTCGGCATCCGCACCGCCCGCTCCGTGCTGCCCGTGCTGTCCCGGCGCCGGCTGCTCGCCCTCGTGACCGCCGTCACCGGGGTCGCCTTGATCGCGATGGGCCTGGTCCCGGACACGGCGACTGTGCTGTTCCTCGCCGTCCTCGCCGGATACGCCGCCGGGGTCGCCGCGAACACCGGCCACACCCTGGTCGACCAGGAGACCGAGGAGCCCCGCCGGGCCCGCACCACCGAGCACCTCCAGGCCACCGCCCGCGTCGGGATGGCCGTCGGCGCGCTCGCCGCGCCGCTGCTCGCCGCCGCCATCGGGCCGCACCGGCTCGCCTCCGGCGACTTCGTCCTCGCCCACGGCGGGGCCGCCTTCACGCTCGCCCTGATCGGCGCCCTGCTGCTGCCCGTCGCCGCGCTCGTCCTCGCGAAGACCGACGACCGGGCGGGCGTCCCGCTCCGCCGCGACCTGCGCGACGCGCTGCGCGGCTCCGACCCGGTGCAGGCGCCCTCCCCGACCGGCTTCTTCATCGCCCTGGAGGGCGGCGACGGCGCCGGCAAGTCCACCCAGGTGCAGGCGCTCGCCGAGTGGATCCGCGCCAAGGGCCACGAGGTCGTCGTCACCCGCGAGCCCGGCGCCACCCCCATCGGCAAGCGCCTCCGCTCGATCCTCCTCGACGTGTCGTCGGCGGGGCTCTCCAACCGCGCCGAGGCCCTGCTGTACGCGGCCGACCGCGCCGAGCACGTCGACTCCCTCGTCCGGCCGGCCCTGGAGCGGGGCGCGATCGTCCTCTCCGACCGGTACATCGACTCGTCCGTGGCCTACCAGGGCGCGGGCCGCGACCTGTCCCCGACCGAGATCGCCCGCATCTCCCGCTGGGCGACCGACGGGCTCGTCCCGCACCTGACCGTCGTCCTCGACGTCTCCCCGGAGACGGCGAGGGAACGGTTCACCGAGGCCCCCGACCGGCTGGAGTCCGAGCCGCCGGAGTTCCACGCGCGCGTACGGGCCGGTTTCCTCGCCCTCGCCGCCGCCGACCCCAGCCGCTACCTCGTCGTCGACGCCGGGCAGGAGCCCGAGGCCGTCACCACCGTCGTGCGCCACCGGCTCGACCGGATGCTGCCGCTCTCCGAGGCCGAGGTGAAGGCCGTCGAGGAGGCCCGCCGCAAGGCCGAGGAGGAGGAGCGCAAGCGGCGCGAGGAGGAAGCCGCCCGCAAGGCCGAGGAAGAGCGCCTGGAGCGCGAGCGCCAGGAGCAGCTGGCCAGGCTCCGCGCCGAGGAGGAGGAGCGGAAGCGCCGCGAGGAGGAGGAGGCGCGCCGCCTGGAGGCCGAACGGCAGGCGGAGGAGGCCCGCCGGAAGGCCGAGGAGGCCCGGATCGCCGCCGAGGCCGCCGCCGAGGAGGAGCGCCGACGTCTCGCGGCCGAGGAGAAGGCCCGCCAGGAGGAGCAGGAGCGTCTCCGCAAGGAGGCCGAGGAGGAGGCCCGGCTGCGGGCCGAGGCGGAGGAACGCCGCCTGGAGAAGCAGCGCAAGGCCGAGGAGGCGCTGCTGCGCGCCGAGGAGGCCCGCCGGATGGCCGAGGCCGCCGCCGCCGCGAAGGCTGCGGAGGAGGCCGCGGCGAAGGCGGCCGCGGAGAAGATCGCGGCCGAGGCGGCCGCGAAGGCCGCTGCCGAGCGCGCGGCGGCCGAGAAGGCGGCCGCGGAGCTGGCGGCGGCGCAGCGCGCCGAGGCGGCCAAGGCTGCCCGTGAGCGGGCGGCGGCCGAGCAGAAGGCGGCGGCGGCGAAGGCGGCCGAGGCCGAGAAGGCGGCGGCGGCGCGCGCGGCGGAGGCCGAGAAGGCCGCCGCCGAGCAGGCCGCCCGTGCCGAGAAGGCCGCGCGGGCCGCCGAGGCGTCCGCGAACGAGGTCACGGTGGAGACCCCGGTCGTGCGGCCGGAGGCGGTCACCGAGCCGACGCCGGTCGTGAAGCCGGGCGCGGCGAAGCCGGGTGCGGGGCGTGCTCCGCGCGGGGCCGACCCGCGTACGGCCGTCCGGCGGGAGGCGGCGGACGAGCCGACCGTCTCGCCCGACGAGGTCACCGTCGCCACCCCGATCGTGAAGCTCCCGAAGCCGGAGGCCGAGACGGCCGTCCTGCCGCAGATCCGGGACCGTGAGCCGCGCGCCGCCGACGAGACGGCCGTGCTGCCCCCCGTACGCGACACCGAGTCGACCGCCGTCCTGCCTCCCGTACGGGACACTCCGGCCTCCGACCCCACCGACCGGGTGCCGCAGGGCATCTTCCGGGACGCGCGCACGGAGCCGCACGGGGCGAACGACCGGACCCGCGAGCTGCCCCAGCTCGACGAGAAGGGCATGCCCCGGCGCCGCTCCGACTGGGCCGAGGAGACCCCGCTCGACGATCTTCCGACGCTCGCGGACGAGCTGTTCGGCCCGCACGAGGACGAGGACGAGGGTCCCCGGCGCCGCCGCTGATCCTTTCCCCCCGGCTTGGGGGTGTAGCCAGCACCACCCCCAAGCCGGAAGCCAGCCCCATACCGCTGTGACCTGCGCTTTTCTAGCGTTGTCGTATGACGACGACTGCAGTGACGGACAGCGGTGCCGGTACCCGTACCGGCGGCGGTGCCTTCCGTGCCCCGGATGCCGCCCTCTCCCTCGACGGGGTGAGCAGGACCTACGGGCGCGGGGCGCCCGCGCTCGACGGCGTCGGCCTGGTCGTCCCGCGCGGCCGGTTCCTCGCGGTGATGGGCCGGTCGGGCTCCGGCAAGTCCACCCTGCTGCGGTGCGCCGCCGGACTCGAACGGCCGACGGCCGGAACGGTACGGATCGGCGGCACCGACCTCGCCGGCCTCAAGAAGACCGCGCTCACCCGGCTCCGGCGGGACCGCGTCGGCTTCGTCTTCCAGTCCCTGAACCTCGTCTCCGCCCTGAACGTGCGGGAGAACGTCACCCTGCCCCTGCTCCTCGCCGGGGCCCGCGAAGGCCGGGCGCTCGACGCCCGCGCCCTGGCCGGGCTCGACGCCGTCGGGCTCGCCGACCGGGCCGAGGACACTCCGGAGAACCTGTCCGGCGGCCAGCGCCAGCGGGTGGCCATCGCCCGCGCCCTGGTCAACGAACCCGAGGTCGTCTTCGCCGACGAGCCGACCGCCGCGCTCGACCCGGTCACGGCGGCCGGGGTGCTCGCCCTGCTGCGGCGCGCGGTCGACGAGCGGGGGACCACGGTCGTCCTCGTCACCCACGACCCGGTGGCGGCGGCCTGGACGGACGAGGCCGTGTTCCTCGACCGGGGCAGGCTCGTCGGCCGCCTCGACCGGCCGGACGAGCCGGGCGTACGGGAGATGCTGGGGGTACGGGAGACGCCGGGCGGCCACGCGGAGGCGGGGCGCCCGGGACCGGACGCCGGTGGGTTCCGTACGGGCGGCGCCGGACGGATCTCCGGGGCGGTGACCCGATGAAGGCGTTCGCGAACCCCGCCGTACGGCTGCTCTCCGCCCGCTCCCTGCGGGCGCACCGGAAGGCGTGGGCGGCGGTCTTCGCCGCCGTCGCCGTCACCTCCGCGCTGCTCGGGGCCCTGGCCCTCGCCCTCGGTGCGACCGGCCTCGGCCACGCGCGCGTGGAGCGGTACGCCGCCGCGTCCGTCGTCGTCGCCGGGGACCAGGAAGTGCGCTGGACCACCAAGCCCTGGGGGAGCGAGCCGACCACGGAGACCGCCGGTCTGACCGAGCGGGTACGGGTCCCGGGCGCGGCCGTCGACGTCCTGCGGGCGGTGCCGGGCGTACGGGCCGCGGTGCCGGACCGCGCCTTCGTCGTACGGGACCGGGCGGCGGACTCCGCCGGGGAGACCCGGACCTACACCGGACGGTCCTGGGACGCGGCCCGGCTGGCCCCGTACCGGCTGCTCGCGGGGCGGGAGCCGCGCGGGGCCGGGGAGGTCGTGATGGGTGCGGGTGCGGGTGCGGACGCGGGTGCCGACCTCGGCGCCGGTGGTCGCGTCCGGGTCGGGGACACTGTGGCCGGGCGCGAGGTCGTCGGGATCGCCGACGGGCCCGTCGCGCTGTACGTCACGGCGGCGGAGGCCCTGCGGCTCGCCGGGAATCCGGTGAGCGCCGATCCCCGCGACTCCGTCGACGCGATCGGCGTCCTCGCCGAGCCCGGCGTGCCCGTCGACACCCTCCACGCGCGCGTACGGGACGCCCTCGACCGGGCCGGGCTCAAGGACACCGCCTCCGGGCAGCCGCTCAGGGCCTTCACCGGCGACGGCCGGGGCACGGCCGAACACCTCGCCGCCGCGCCCGCGCGCGCCGAACTGCTCCAGCTCCTCGCCGCCGTCTCCGGGACCGTCGTCCTCGTCGCCGTCCTCGTCCTCGCCTCCCTGGTGGCCCAGGCGCTCCAGCAGCGCGCGGGCGAGCGCGAGCTGCTGCTCTCGGTCGGGGCGACGCCCCGGCAGGTACGGGCGGCGGCGGGACGCGAGGTGACCCGGGTGGCGGGCGCCGCCGCGCTGTTCGGCGCGCTGCTGTCCGTACCGGTGTTCCTGTGGCTGTGGTCGGCGCTGCGGAGCCGTACCGGAGTGGTCCCGGACGGTCTCGAACTCGCCGCTCCGCCCTGGCTGTTCCCCGGCGCTCTCCTCGCCGCCGCCGTCGTGGTGGGTCTCGCCCGGTTCGTCGTCCTCTTCGCCGCCCGCGGTCCTGGCCGGCCGGGGAAGGGCACGGCCCGGCGGGTGAGCGGGATCGCGCTGCTCGTGGTGGGCGTGTCGTCGGCCGGTACGGCCACCGCCCAGAGCGGTGGGGCGGCCGCGGCCGCCGCCGGAGCAGCCACGGTGACACTGGTCGCCGGGTGCGCGCTGCTCGGGCCGTGGATCGCGGGGGCGGCGATGAGGGTCCTGGACCGGCCGTTCCGGCGGCTCGGCGGCGCACCGGGGCGGCTCACGGCCGCCGGCGCACGGGCCCACTCGCGCCGCCTCGGCGCCGCGCTCGTCCCGGTCGTCCTCGTGACCGCCTTCGCGCTGGTGCAGCTCGCGGCGGGCACGACGGCGGAGCGGGCCGCCGACGCGCAGGCCCGCGCGGCGACGACCGCGGACCTGGCGGTGTCCGGCACGACGGCGGAGCGGGTGCGGAAGCTGCCCGGGGTCGCCGCGGCGACGGACGTGCTGCGTTCCACGGTGGTGCTGGCCCGGACGGAGGCGGGTTCGCCGCGCCTGGAACGGCTTCCGGTGCTCGGCGTCGACGCGGCCGGTCTGACGGGCACGCTCGACCCGGACGTCGTCGCCGGTGACCTGGCGGGGCTCGCCCGTACGGGCACGGTGGCGGTCGGCGCGGACATGGCCGACTCGCTGGACGTACGGCCCGGTTCGACGGTCGGGCTGCGGCTCGGCGACGGGACGCCGCGGGAGCTGAAGGTGGTCGCGGTGTACGAACGCTCGCTGGCGCTCGGCGAGTTCCTGCTGCCGGCGGCGGAACTTGCCCCGCACATGAGTGACCCGTATCCCGCGCGCGTGCTGGTCGATACGGAGGGGGCCGGCGCCGTGTCCGTCGCGGGCGTCGGGCCGCACGAGCCCGTCGTACCCGAGCAGGTGACCCCGCCGGGCGCCGAGCTGAACGGGCTCGTCTCGGCGGCGGTCGTCGCCGCGATCGGCGGGCTCACCCTCCTCTCCGTGCTCAGCACCCTCACCCTGATCGGTGCCGGACGGCGTGAGGAGCTCCGTCTCCTCGGCCGGGTGGGCGCCTCCGCGGGTCAACTCCGCCGGATGCTCGGCCTGGAGGCGGGGTTCCTGACCGTCACCGGTCTGCTCATCGGCGCCGTGGTGGCGGCCCTGCCGCTGACGGCCTTCGCCTGGTCCTTCACGGGCGGGCTGCCGTATCTGCCGCCCGCGTACGCCGGAGTGATCGCCTGCGCGGTGGTGGTGACGGTGGTGGCGGGAGTGTTCCTGCCGGTCTCGTCCAGGCGCTGACGCGTGCGCACCCGGCCCCCGGTCGGGTGCGCGGTGTCGCTCAGGCGTTGAGGTAGGCGAGCACGGCGAGGACCCGGCGGTGGCCGCCGCTGTCGGTCGGCGGCAGGCCGAGCTTCAGGAAGACGTTGCCGATGTGCTTGTGCACGGCCCGCTCGGTGACCACCATCGAGCGGGCGATCGTGCCGTTGTCGTGGCCCTGCGCCATCAGCTCCAGGACCTCGCGCTCGCGGGGCGTGAGCGAGTCCAGCGGGTCGTCGCGGCGGCGGGCCAGCAGCTCGGTGACGACCTCCGGGTCCAGGGCCGTACCGCCGGACGCGACCCGTTCCAGGGCGTCGAGGAACTCGTCCACCCGGCCCACCCGGTCCTTCAGGAGATAGCCGACGCCCCGCGCGCCGCCGCCCAGGAGCTCGGCGGCGTACGTCTCCTCCACGTACTGGGAGAGCACGAGCACCGGAAGTCCCGGCAGTTGTTCGCGGGCCGCGAGCGCCGCCCGCAGCCCCTCGTCGCGGAAGCCGGGCGGCATCCGCACGTCGAGGACGGCCACGTCGGGCCGGTGCTCCAGGAGCAGCGGCAGGACCTCGGGGCCGGTGGCCGCGACCCCGGCCACCTCATGGCCGGAGGAGGTCAGCAACAGCACGAGGCCCTCCCGCAGGAGGGCGTTGTCCTCGGCGATCACCACACGCACGGAAGCTCCACTTCGATCACGGTCGGGCCCCCGACGGGGCTGGTCAGTCGTACGGTGCCGTCGAGTGCGGCGACCCGGCGGCGCAGTCCGGTGAGCCCGGAGCCGCCGCCCTCGCCCGCCTCGGCGCCACCCCGGCCCTCGTCCGCCACGCGCACGCGGAGAGCGGCGGGTTCGCGGGAGAGCGCGACGGTGGCGCGGCCGGCACCGCTGTGCTTGGCGGCGTTGGTGAGGGCCTCGGCGACGGCGAAGTAGGCGGCGGCCTCGACGGCGGCGGGGGCGCGGGGGCCCGTCGCGGCGTCGGGGGCGGATCCGGACCCGGAGCCCGTCGCGGCGTCGGGGGCCGGGCTCGTGTCGAGAGTCCTGTCGGTGGGCGGGCTGTCGTCGCCTGGGCTCGCGTCGAGGGCGCCGTCCTCGTGGGCCAGGCCCGTCACGGAGACCGCCACCTCCAGGCCGCTGCTCGCGGCCAGGGCCCGTACCGCCCCCGTCAGACCACGGTCGGTGAGGATCGGCGGGTGGATGCCGCGCACCACGTGCCGCAGTTCGGCGAGCGCCGCCTCGGCCTGGGTCTGCGCGTCGTCGAGGAGCCGGCGCGCGGCGGCGGGATCGGAGTCGTACGCGCGCTTGGCCAGGCCGATCCGCATGGAGAGCGCCACCAGATGGGCCTGGGCGCCGTCGTGCAGATCGCGTTCGATCCGGCGCAGCTCGGCGCCGTGCGCGGCGACGGCGCCCGCCCGGGTGGCGGTCAGCTGCTCGATGCGGGCGGCGAGCGCGGCGTCCCTGGCGGCCGAGGGGGTGGGCGTGAGCAGCGCGCGCGACCACTCGGCGGCGAGGCGGGCGAGCCTGCCGATCAGCGGCAGGGCGACGGGCCGGTGTCCCGCGAGCCCGGTCACCACCCCGTCGACGAGCAGCGCGGGCGCCCACAGGACGAGCGAGGCGTACCAGAGCACCAGGCCGTAGAGCAGCTGCGCGGCGGCCCAGACCAGGTCCCGTGCCGTGCCGGGGTCGGTGACGGCCGTGCGCACGCGCGCGGGGAGGGGCCCTTCCAGCGGAAGGTACGCCTCCGGTACGGGGGTCCCGGTCCAGGCGGCGGTACGGCGGCGCTCCCAGCCGGCCAGCCGGCGCAGCAGCAGCACGCTCTCGGGAAGCACTCCGGCGCCGATCACCGTCACGGTGAGGAGGGCGGTGAAGAGGGCGACGCCGATCATCAGGTAGCAGAGGAGCGCGATGGCGGCCCCGTACAGGAGGTGGAGCGAGGCCCGGCCCGCTTCCTTGATCGCGTCACGCATGAGGACAGGCTATGCGGGAGGACCCGAGGGGTGCGGTGGAGCAGGCTCCACCATCGGTCCGGGGGCGGGTACCGCTGTGCGCGAAGGGCTGCCGGGCGAGGATCGAACCCGTACCCCTTCCCTTCCTCATCCGGGAGTTCCCATGCGTTTCGTGCTCTGGCTGATGTTCGTGGCGAGCGTCCTCGTCAACGTCTACGTCAACACCTTCACCAGCCTGACCGGCGCCGGCCAGGTCGTCGCGAGCGTCTGCACGGGCGCGGCGGTGCTCGGCTCGGCGGTCGGCCTGTGGCTCACCCGCTCCCGCCGGGAGGCCTGACGCCGGGCTCCTCCGGGTCCGCGTCCCCGTCCGGGACCGAGCCCTGGTCCGAGTCCGAGTCCGGGTCCTGGTCCGCGTCCCCGTCCTCCGGCGGGGGTTGTCAGACGCCTGCCCCACAATGGAGGGCGTACCTGAGGAGGGGCAGACATGGCCGTATGGGACGACCTGGTCGGACAGACGCGCGTCGAGGAGCAGCTCTCCGCGGCCGCGCGGGACGCCGACGCGCTCGTGACCGCCCATGCCGCCGGCGGCCCCCCGCCCGAGGCCTCGAAGATGACCCACGCCTGGCTCTTCACCGGCCCGCCGGGGTCGGGACGGGCCACGGCGGCGCGGGCGTTCGCGGCCGCGCTCCAGTGCGTGAGCCCCGACCGCGCCCTCGGCGGCGCCCCGGGCTGCGGCTTCTGCGACGGCTGCCACACGACGCTCGTCGGCACCCACGCGGACGTCGAGATCGTCCGTACGGACCTGCTGTCCATCGGTGTGAAGGAGACCCGCGAGCTCGTCCGGCGGGCCCAGCTCTCACCGGCCGGCGGCCGCTGGCAGGTCATCGTCCTGGAGGACGCCGACCGGCTCACCGAGGGCGCGGGCAACGTGCTCCTGAAGGCCGTCGAGGAACCCGCGCCGCGCACGGTCTGGCTGCTCTGCGCGCCCTCCCTGGAGGACGTGCTGCCGACGATCCGCTCCCGCTGCCGCCACCTGACCCTGCGCACCCCGCCGGTGGAGGCGGTGGCCGACGTGCTCGTACGGCGCGACGGCGTCGAACCGGAGGTCGCGCAGGCCGCCGCCCGCGCCACCCAGGGCCACATCGACCGGGCCCGCAGGCTCGCCACCGACGAGCGGGCCCGCGCCCGCCGGTCCGTCGTCCTCAAGCTGCCGCTGCGGGTCGGGGACGTCGGCGGCTGTCTGAAGGCCGCCCAGGAGCTGGTGGACGCGGCGGCGGAGGACGCGAAGCAGGTCGCGGAGGAGGTCGACGTCAAGGAGACCGAGGAGCTGAAGGCCGCCCTCGGCGCGTCGCAGGGCGGGCGGATGCCGCGCGGCACGGCCGGGGCGATGAAGGAACTGGAGGAGCGGCAGAAGCGCCGCAGAACGCGAACCCAGCGCGACAGCCTGGACCTCGCCCTCACGGACCTGACCGGCTTCTACCGCGATGTGCTCGCGCTCCAGCTGCGCTCGCGCTCGCCCCTCGCCAACACGGACGTGCGGGACGCGGTCGAGGGCATCGCCCGCGACACCACCCCGGAGCGCACCCTGCGCCGCATCGAGGCGATCCTCGCCTGCCGCGAGGCCCTCGACCGGAACGTGGCGCCGCTGCTCGCGGTGGAGGCGATGACGATGGCGCTGCGGGGCTGACGGGACGGTGCCGGGGCCGACGCGACGGCGCCCCCGGGGGCCGACCCGATGCCCCTCTTCGCCCCCGGTCGGCCGGGAACGGCGATTGGACACGGTCCGTACCGGTCCGGATACGCTCCGGGGATGGACTCCAGGCGTTTGCTCCGTACCTCCGCCACGGCCCTCGCGGCCGCCGGGCTGATCCTCTCCGGCTGCTCGGGCGGAAGCGACGCGGCGGCGCCCCGCACCACGTCGGTGCTTCCGGCGGCCGCCCCCTCGTCCTCGCCCCAGGCGCTGGCGAAGTACTACGGGCAGAAGCTGAAGTGGCGGGACTGCGGAGTCGCCACCTTCCAGTGCGCCACCCTGCGCGCCCCGCTGGACTACGCGAAGCCGGACGCCGGGGACATCGACCTCGCCGTGTCCCGGGTCAGGGCGACCGGCCCCGGCAAGCGGCTCGGCTCGCTCCTGGTCAACCCCGGCGGCCCCGGCGGCTCGGCCGTCGGCTACCTCCAGGGGTACGCGGGCATCGGCTACCCCGCCCCGGTCCGCGCGCGCTACGACATGGTGGCCGTCGACCCGCGCGGAGTGGCCCGCAGCGAGCCCGTGGAATGCCTGACGGGCCCGCAGATGGACACGTACACCCAGGTCGACCAGACCCCCGACGACACGGCGGAGATCGACGCCCTCGGCGCGGCCTTCGAGGACTTCGCGGCCGGCTGCGAGAAGAAGTCGGGGAAGATCCTCCCGCACGTCTCGACGGTGGAGACGGCCCGCGACATGGACATCCTGCGGGCGGTGCTGGGCGACGAGAAGCTGAACTACGTGGGCGCGTCCTACGGCACCTTCCTCGGCGCCACCTACGCCGAACTGTTCCCGGCCCGGGCCGGCCGCCTCGTCCTCGACGGGGCGATGGACCCCTCGCTCCCGGCGCTGGACCTGAACCGCGACCAGACGGCCGGCTTCGAGACCTCCTTCCGCGCCTTCGCCGCCGACTGCGTCGGCAGGCCGGACTGCCCGCTCGGCACGGGGTCGGTGGAGGCGGCGGGCAAGGCGCTGAAGAAGTTCTTCGCCGACGTGGACGCCGAGCCCGTACCCACCGGCGAGAGCCGCCCGCTCGGCGAGTCGCTGGCGACCACCGGCGTGATCGCGGCGATGTACGACGAGGGCGCCTGGCCCCAGCTGCGCGAGGCCCTCACCCGGGCGATGGGCGGCGACGGCTCGGGCCTGCTCGCCCTCGCGGACAGCTACTACGAGCGCGAGGCGGACGGCACGTACGCCAACCTCATGTTCGCCAACGCCGCCGTGAACTGCCTCGACCTGCCGCCCGCCTACACCGGCCCCGCCGACGTCGAGAAGGCCGTCCCGTCCTTCGAGAAGGCCTCCCCGATCTTCGGCGAGGGCCTCGCCTGGGCCGCCCTCAACTGCACCTCCTGGCCGACCCCGGCCACCGGCCGCCCCCACCGCATCACCGCCGAGGGCGCCGCCCCGATCCTCGTCGTCGGCACCACCCGCGACCCGGCGACCCCGTACAAGTGGGCCGTCTCCCTCGCCGGCCAGCTCTCCTCCGGCACCCTCCTCACCTACGAGGGCGACGGCCACACGGCCTACGGCCGGGGCAGCGACTGCATCGACACGGCGATCAACACCTACCTCCTGGAAGGCACCCCGCCGAGCGAGGGAAAGCGCTGCTCATAGGCCCCTTCGGGGGGTGGTCGGAGCACTCCCCGAAACTGTGTAGACTTGGCGACGCTGCTGCACCCACCATGGGTTCGCGCGGCGCGCCGCCTTAGCTCAGTTGGCCAGAGCAACGCACTCGTAATGCGTAGGTCTCGGGTTCGAATCCCGAAGGCGGCTCGGAATCACCCCAGGACTCACTCGCCGTGACCTGGGGTTTTTTCATGCCCTGGGCGCGGGGAGCGAGCCCCTTCTCGGGGACTGGACTCCGAGGGCGGGGGCCGGGGCTTTCTGGGACGATCTTGTGGGTTTTCTTCGGTCCCAGGGGGAGCGGTATGGACGGCAGTGGTGTGGGCGGGGACGCGTTGGTGGTCACCGAGCGGACCCGGTTGCGGCGGATCCGGGAGCAGGGGAGTCATCGGCGGGACGATCTCGACGCCGTGCTCGCCGCCGGGTTCCTCTGTCATCTCGGGGTGGTCGTCGAGGGGGCGCCGATGGTCGTGCCCACCGCGTACGGCGTGGAGGACGGGCAGTTGTACCTGCACGGCTCCGTCGCCAGCCGCAGTCTCGTCCAGGCGCCCGACAGCACCGTCTGCGTCACCGTCACCCATGTCGACGGGCTCGTGCTCGCCCGTTCCGTCTTCGAGCACAGCGTCAACTACCGCTGCGCGATGATCTACGGCGTGCCCCGGCTCGTCACCGATCCGGACGAGAAGCTGCGGGGCCTCCGGGCGCTCACCGAGCAGAGCTCGCCGGGGCAGTGGGAGTACGTGCGGCAGCCCAACCGCAAGGAACTGGCCGCGACCGCGCTGCTCGCGCTCGATCTGACCGAGGCCTCCGTGAAGACCCGGATCGGTCCGCCGGACGACGGGGACTCCGAGGACGCGGCCCTCGGGCTGTGGGCCGGCGTGCTGCCCGTCGTCACCACCTTCGGTGAGCCCGTCAACGATCCGGTGCTTCCGGCGGACGTCCTTCCGCCCGCTCATGTCGCCTCTCGCGCGGGGCGCCCCCTGGGGGAGTGAGCCGGACGTCCAGCCGGCTCAGGTGCTCCTCGTCCGACAGCAGGTCGATCGCGGTGATCCGGCCCTCCAGGACCGTGAAGCCGAGGACGAGCCCCGGGTCCGCGAGCAGGCCGGCCGCCCCGTCCACCAGGGCCGGGCGGGCCGTGCTCGCCGGAGCGGCGACGGCCTCGGCCACCGGCCCCGGGCCGTGCGCCCCCGTCGCCGTGATCCCGCCGTCGGCCGCGTCCGTGCGCAGCACCACCTCCGGGTCGAGGAGCGCCCGCAGCGCGGCCGAGTCGCCGTCGCGTGCCGCCGTCAGGAAGGCCTCCACGACCTTCCGCTGGCGCGGCAGGTCCCGCTGCGGCATCTCCTCCGCCTCCCGCACCCGGTAGCGGGCCCGCGAGGCGAGCCGGCGGGCGACGGCCGGCGGGCGTTCCAGGACCGGGGCGATCTCCTCGTACGGCACGGAGAAGAGGTCGTGGAGGACGTACGCCACCCGCTCGGTGGGAGTCAGGCGGTTGAGGGCGGTGAAGAGCGTGCGTTCCTCGGGGGGCGGCGTCATGTATGCGTCGGCCGTCGCCGTGGGGTCCCAGGGGTCCCACGGGTCCCATGGGTGCGTGCGGTGTCTCTCCCGGGAGCGGAGTTCCGCCAGGCAGACGCGGGCCACCGCCGCCGTGGGATCGGCGGGGGCGGCTGGGGTGCCAGGGGTATCGGGACCGTCGGGATCGGCGGGGGCGCCAGGGGTATCGGGACCGGCGGGGGCGTCGGCCCCGTCCTCATGGCCGACCGGGCGCCGGCCGACCTCACCGGCGCCCGCCCGCCACGTCCTTCTCGCGGTCGCCACCGCCCCCTCCGCCTCCGTCCTCGTGCCGAGCAGGTGGTGGGCGATCTCCCTCAGGCGCGGCCCGTTCTCCTCGAAGGCGGCGTCCTCGTGCGCGTCCACGGGGGATGACCTCCGTCAGTCGCCGTGCCCGGTGCCTCCGCTGCCGAAGCCGCCGCTGGAGATCCCGCCCCACTTGCGCTTCTCCTCGGTCGGCGGGTCGGTCGACGTCTCCGTCCCCGATTCCTTCAGCTGGTACGGCATGAGCCGGTGCTCGCCGTCCGTCTGCGGCATCTCGGCCGGCTTGCGGTACTCGGACATCTCGCCGGGCAGCCGGTCCGTCTCCGGCCGGTGCGGCTGTTCGTCCGGCTTGGGGGTCCGGGATTCGCGGTCGCGGACCCGGAAGCCCAGCCAGACCGCCGCGATCAGTACGGCGACCAGTACGAGGCCGCCGATGACCTGCCCGAGGCCTGACTGCCAGACTCCTGCGGCCAGCGTCTGTGCTGTGCTGAGAGTGTTCATACTCCAGGATTACCCGTTTTGGCCCCCTTTGGACGCATCCGGCGAAGACACCTGAAGAATCTTGAAACATTCCCCGGCCCCCGTCGCGTCAATGAGGTGTACGACGACCACCCCACGTGACCGAGGGAAAGGAGGGGCATGAGAAAGACCCGCGCGGACCAGTTCCTGGAGTTCGCCTCCGCCCGCTCGGGGCACCTGTTCCGATCGGCATGCCTGCTGACCAGCGGCGACACCCATCTCGCCGAGGACCTCACACAGGAGACCCTCGGCCGGATGTACGCCCTCTGGGGCCGCATGGCACGGATCGACAACCCCGCCGCCTACGCCCAGACCGTCCTCGTCCGCACCTTCCTCAGTCATCAGCGGCGCCGCTCCGCGACCGAGCGTCCGCTGGGCGAACTGCCCGACCGCGTCCCCGACGGCGGCACGGACCCGGCGCTCAGGATCGCGCTGCTCGACGCGCTCGCCGGACTCGCGCCCAAGGACCGGGCGGTCGTGGTGCTGCGCTACTGGGAGGACCGCAGCATCGACGAGACCGCCCACGCCCTGCACGTCAGCTCCGCCGCGGTACGCACCCGATCGGTTCGGGCGCTCGCGAAGCTGCGGCAACGACTCGGCGGCAGCATCAGCGAGTTCGCGACCCGCTGACCCGCCGTCTTCGGGCCCCCGGCCGCGGAACCCCCCGGCCCGCGGCCCGCCGACCCACCCGCTTCGGGGCCCGTCGGCCCCGTTCCTTCCAGACTTCCGCCATCCATCGACCGGAGACGGTGAATTCGACATGCCCCAGAACGAAGGCCCCCAGCACGAGGGGTTCGAAGAGGAACTCGGCGCGGTCCTGCGCGGCACCGGCGACATCTTCGCCGCCGACGACCGGCGCGAGCTGGCCGAGGGCGGGATCCGGCGCGGCCGTCGCCGTCTGGTCCGCCGCCGGCTCGCCGTGACCGGCGGTGTCCTCGCCCTCGCCGCCGTCGGCATCGGCGGCGTCTACGGCGGCTCGCTGCTCGGCCCGGCCGCGTCCCCGGACAAGGCGTCCGTGGCCGCGCCCCCGCAGCCGAGCTCGGCCCACGGCTCCGCCGACTCCCCGAAGCGGCCGGGCGGCACCGCGGAGATCCCGGTGAAGGACATCGCCGCGGTCCTCAAGGCCCACAGCCCGCAGGGCACGTGGGACTTCGGCGACCTCAACGGCTCGGGCCAGGCCGTGGCCGGCGTCTTCGACGACGGGAACGGCAAGGCCGCCGTCAGTGTCGGCCTCTACCGCGCCTCCGGCAGCGGCGAGGCCGGCGAGGGCCGGGTCGCCTGCCCCGACGAGGTCGCCGTCCCCTTCGACGACTGCACGACCCAGAACCTGCCGAACGGCTCCCGCCTCATGATCCTCCAGGGGTACGAGTACCCCGACAAGCGCGAGGAGACCAAGAGCTGGCGCGCGGTCCTGCTCACCAAGGACGGCTTCCTCATCGACGCGAGCGAGTACAACGCAGCCGCCGAGAAGGGCGCCCCGATCAGCCGCCCGAACCCGCCGCTCACCCCGGCCCAGCTCAAGAGCCTCGTCACGACCGACGCCTGGGGCCCGCTGCTCGCGCAGCTGCCCACCCTCCCGAAGAAGCCGGGCGGCAACGGCAGGCCCGAGCAGCACCCCGAGCCCACCGGCACCGCCGTCCGGGACACCCTGCGTTCCCTCCTGCCCCAGGGCCTCACGGTGCGGAGCAAGGGCGGCGAGGACAGCCACGGCTACGTCGTCGTCGACGACGGCAAGGGGGCGAGCCTCGTCGGGGTCGACGTCCAGCCCGGCTCCCGCGCGCTGATCGCGGACCTCTTCGGCGGCGGGGACGTCGTCACGCTGCCCGACGGCCGTATGGTCCGGGCCACCCAGCAGCCCGGCGAGAAGGGTGGCGCCGGAGTCGTCTGGTGGAACGTCGACACCATCACCCCCGACGGCTTCCGGGTCGTCGTCTCCGGCTTCAACTCCCCGGCGCAGCACGAGGCCGCCACGCGCGCCGAGCCCGCGCTCACCATGGAGCAGCTGAAGACGATCGCGCTGAGCCAGAGGTGGCACACGCTGCCCATGACGAACGGGCCTCGCCGCCCCTGAGACGTGGCGGGGGGCCGGGGCCGGGGCAGCAGCCAGCTGCCCCGGCCCCGGCTCGCCGCCTACTTCGCGTCCGCGTACCGCTCCACCGTCGCCGTCGTGAACGGGAACCGCACCGGCGTCTCCCCGAACGCGATCCGGCCCGCCTCGTCCCCCGCCGCTCCGATCGCCGCCGTCACCGCCTCCGCCTCCTCCGCCGGACAGTGCACGATCACCTCGTCGTGCTGGAAGAACACCAGCTCCGCCCGCATCCCGGCGAGTGAGCGCCGCAGCGCCGCGAGCATCAGCAGCGCCCAGTCGGCCGCGCTGCCCTGCACCACGAAGTTACGGGTGAACCGGCCGCGCGCCCGCGCGTTCCCCGAGGCGTACCCGGGGGTGAACTCGGCCTCCGCCACCGCCGGTTCGCCGCCCTCCTGCGGCAGGCCCGCCTCCTCGTCCTCGCCCGCCCCCGCCGCCCGCGGGCTGGTCCGGCCCAGCCAGGTCCGTACGAGCCGGCCCTCCTCGCCCGCCTTCGCCGCCTCGTCGACATAGGCCACCGCGCGCGGGAAGCGCCGCCGCAGCGCCGCCAGGTTCTTCAGGCCGTCGCCGCTGGTCTGGCCGTAGATCGCGCCCAGGAGCGCGATCTTGGCGTGGTCGCGGTCGCCGGAGAAGGCCCGGTCCGAGAGCCGGGTGTACAGGTCGTCCGGGTGCCCCGCGACCTCCATCAGCCCCGGGTCCCGGGAGATCGCGGCGAGCACCCGCGGCTCCATCTGGTCGGCGTCCGCGACCACCAGCCGCCAGCCCGGGTCCGCGACCACCGCCCGCCGGATCACCTTCGGGATCTGCAGGGCCCCGCCGCCGTTGGTCGTCCAGCGCCCGCTGACCGTGCCCCCGGGCAGGTACTCAGGGCGGAACCGGCCGTCCCGCACCCAGTCCTGGAGCCACGACCAGCCGTGCGCCGTCCAGATCCGGTACAGCTTCTTGTAGGCGATCAGCGGCTCCACCGCCGGGTGGTCCACCTCCGCCAACTCCCAGCGCCGGGTGGACTTCAGCCGTACGCCCGCACCCGCGAAGGCCTTCACCACGTCCGCCGGCAGATCCGGCCGGACCCGGCGCCCGAAGGCCGCCGACACCTCGTCCGCGAGCTCGGCGAGCCGGCGCGGCTCGCCCCCGCCCGCGTACCGCTCGCCCAGCAGCTCCGTCAGCAGGTCCCGGTGGACGTCCGCCCGCCACGGCAGCCCGGCCCGGTGCATCTCGGCCGCCACCAGCATCCCCGCCGACTCGGCCGCCGTGAGCAGGCGCATCCGGCCGGGGTACTCCGCCCGGTCGTGCCGGCGCAGCTGCTCCGCGTAGACCGCGAGGAGCCCGTCGAACGGTACGGACACCGTCGGGCGCGGTTCGAACAGCGAGTCCTGCGACCCGGGCTCGGCACCGCGCTGCGGCGGATCGGGCGGTACGGGAGCGTCCCGCAGGCGCGCCCAGGCCGCCGCCGCCGAGCGGGGCTCGCCGAGCCGCCCCTCGTGGCCCAGGAGCAGCTGCTCGGCGTCCTCGATGTCGTAACAGCGCTCGACGCGCACCCCGGCGGCGAGGAGCCGGGGGTACACCTCGGCCGTCGACCGCCACACCCAGCGGGCCACCTCGGGCCTGTCCCGTACGGCCGCCACCAAGTCCGGCTCGCGCCGGACCGCCCCGGCGGGCAGCCCGCCGGGGCCGAGGGGGACGAGCAGTGCCCCGTCCCCCTCCGCCTCGGCGGCCAGCGCCCACCTCTCGCTCATGGGTGCGAGTCTGGCACCCGGCACTGACAGCGGGCCGGAGGCGGGGCGGGGACCGGGCGGGGCCGGGGCCACGCGCACGCGTGCGCGCCGGGCGGCCGGCCGCTACGCCGCCGCGTGGAACAGCGCCGCCGCCTCGCCCCGGGAGTCGACGCCCAGCTTGTTCAGGATGTTCGCGACGTGGAACTTCACCGTCGACTCGCTGATGTGCAGCTCCTCCGCGATCCGCCGGTTGCGGTGGCCGAGGGCCAGATGACGCAGGACCTCCACCTCCCGCTCGCCGAGCCCGGTCAGCGGGTGCGCGGCCTCGACCGGCGCGGCCGGTGCCGCCAGCGGGATCACGGCCGTGATCGTCGTGCCCCAGCCGGCCACCGCGTCGATGTCGAGCCGCCCGCCGAGCACGTCGAGCCGGTCCCGGATCGTGCCCGCCCCCAGGTCGCAGGGGGCGAGGGCGCCCGCGCCGTCGTCCCGTACCGAGGCGCGGAGCTCGTGCTCGGTGAGCTGCCAGCCGACGTGGATCCGCCGTACCGAGTCCTGTTCGAGCACGATGAGGAGGAGGGAGCGGACGATCGCCCGCGCGCTGTGCGCCACGTCCGCCGCGAGCGAGCGCGCCGAGTCCGGGGCGCCCAGGTCGAGGCGGACCCTGCTGTGCCGGAGCATCGGCCGCAGCTCGCCGGCCAGCCGCTCGAAGGCGTCCTCGGCGGGCTCCTCCGCGAGGGCCCGGTCCCGGCGCTGCTCCGCCCGCATCTCGATCAGCGCCGAGGCGGCCAGGTCGGTCGCGGTGGCCCGGGCCGTGGTGTCGTCCAGGGCACGGCTGCGCAGCACCCCGAGGACTCCGGAGAGCGCCGCCGTGTGCGAGGCGGTCAGTTCCGCGATCACCCGGGCCCGGGTGTCGGCCGCCGCCCGCGAGCGGGCGAGCGCCCCCGGCACCGCCTCCGTCGCGAACCGGTCGAAGTGCCCGGACACCAGGTCCCACAGGGCCTGCGCGACACCCAGTTCGGCCTCGCCCGCCGGGGCGGCGCCGTCCTCCCGCACGAGCACCAGGACCGCCCCGCGCCGGGTCGCCTCGCTGGTGACGGCGACGACCTCGCGCGTCCGGCCGCCGATCGTCGCCGGACCCTGCCAGGGGCTCCCGGGCACGCCGGCCGCGAGGAGCGGCGCGAGTTCGGCGGAAGTGAGCAGCGCCGTACCGCCGAGCGCCTTGAAGGGGGAGTGGGCGCAGTGGGTGGAGAGTTCGGCCGCGTCGACGTGCGGGATCAGGGGGCCGAGGGCGGCCGAGACCTTGGGGAGGATCGCGCCGAGCGGCTGCCGGATGATCTCGTACGCGGTGGTCAGGGTGAGCGCGTCCATGCGGCCAGCGTACGGGCCAACGGGCGGGCGGCGGCCGGTCTTTCGGACAGGTGGGACTGGCCGTTGGGAGGGCGGGGAGCGGGGTGCCGAGGACGCAGGCTTGGGGACGTCGGAGAGCGGAAGCGACGACGGGGACGCCGGAAGGCGGAAGCGGCGGCGTGGCGCCGAAGGGCGGACGCCTCGGACAAAGGGAAGCGACGGCGTGACCGCCGAGGGGCGGGTGCGTCGCAACGGGGAACTGTGGAGGCTGAGATGGAAGCGGTCGTGTACGAGGAGTTCGGCGGTCCCGAGGTGCTGCGCCACACGACGGGCGTCGCCGTGCCGCAGCCCGGCCCCGGCGAGGTGCGCGTCCGGGTCGCGGCCGTCGGCCTCAACCCGGTGGACTGGAAGCGCCGTTACGGCTGGGTCGAGGCGTTCTACCCGACGACCTTCCCGGCCGTCCCCGGCCTGGAGTTCGCCGGCACCGTCGACGAGGTCGGCGAGGGCGTGACCCATGTGGCCGTCGGCGACGAGGTCCTCGGCTGGACGAAGACCGGCGCGTACGCCGAGTACGCCCTCGCCGGGATCGTCGCCCCCAAGCCCGCCGGGCTCTCCTGGGAGGCGGCGGCGAGCCTGCCGGTCGCCGGCGAGACCGCGCAGCGCGTCCTGGACCTGATCGGCGTACGGGAGGGCGAGACGCTGTTCCTGCACGGCGCCGCGGGGGTCGTCGGCTCGGTGGCCGTCCAGCTCGCCGTCGCCGCCGGGATCACCGTCGTCGGCAGCGCGTCCGAGTCCAACCACGCCTACCTGCGCGAACTCGGCGCGATCCCGGTCGCGTACGGGGACGGGCTGGCCGACCGGGTCCGGGCCGCCGCCCCCGGTGGCGTCGACGCGGTCTTCGACGCCGCCGGCCACGGGGTGCTGCCGGTCGCCATCGAACTCCTCGGCGGGGACGCCGCCCCGAAGGAGCGGATCGCGACGATCGCGGACACGGAGGCGGAGCGGTACGGGATCGTCTTCTCGGGTGTCCTGGGCGACGAGGAGTCGGTACGGGCCGGGCTCGCGTCCCACGCCCGGCAGGCGGCCGAGGGCAGCCTGACGGTCCGGCTGGCCGAGGTGCTCCCCCTGAAGGAGGCCGCCCGGGCGCAGGAGTTGAGCGAGTCGGGGCACGTGCGGGGCAAGCTGGTCCTGATCCCGTGATCCTGTGAACCCGTGAACCCGTGAACCGGCCCGGGGGAGCGGCCGGGGTGAGAGGATCACCGCGCCGCCGGGCCGTGAGCGGCCCGGTCCCGCTCCGACCCCGGAAGGCGATGACGACGATGTACGCGATACCCCTCGGCGACGACGGCGCGGAGCTGCGCCCGCTCGAACCGTGGCAGGCCGATGAGTTCCTGGCCCACATGGACCGGGGCCGGGAGTTCATCGGCGCCCGCAACGGGCTCCCCGACGTGGTCACGGACCTGGAGTCCAGCCGGGCCTTCCTCCGCGCCTACGCGGAGAAGACAGCCGCCGACACCGGCCGCATCGACGGCATCTGGTCCGACGGGACCCTCGTCGGCGCGGTGATCCTCCGGACGCTCGACACCAAGGGCGGCCGGGCCGAGGCGGGCTGCTGGCTGGAGCCCGCGGGCGTCGGCAAGGGCCTGATCACCCGGGCGGCGCGGCTGCTCGTCGACTGGGCGATCGAGGTGCGCGGGATCCGCCGGGTGGAGTGGGTGGTGTCCTCCGACAACGAGCCCAGCATCGCGGTGGCCAGGCGCCTCGGCATGAGCAGGGACGGGGTCCTGAGGGAGAGCTACGAGTACCGGGGCCGGCTCCACGACCAGGAGGTCTGGTCGGTGCTCGCGGGGGAGTGGCGGAAGGCCAAGTCGGGGGAGTGAGGGCGGGGCTCGGGGCAGCCGTACCTCCGGGACCGGCTCCGGCATCCTGTGCCACACCCGCGTGTCCCCGCGTCCCCGCCCCGTCCGTCTCCACGCGCACGCGTGGACGCGGCCCCGCCGCCGGGGGCGATCCGGCGCGACGCCGCCGTACGTCCGGGCGGGGCGGTGACCCGGCTCCGACCCCGGTCACCGCCCCGTCCGTCCCACCATCGCCGCTCAGCGCGTCATGCGCCACGCGGGGAGGGCCGACGCGGCGACCGCGACCGTCGCGCAGGTGCCCGCCGCCGCGCCGACCGTCGTCCACGGCACGGCCAGGGCCACCGGGGCCGAGAGGGCGGCGAGGCCCGCTCCCAGGACGCCCAGGGCGAGGGCCGTGACCAGCAGGCCGAGCAGCGTGCCGATCGCGACGGCGAGCGCCGCCTCCCCCGTCACCACCCGCAGGATCTGGGCCCGGGTGGCACCGGCCAGCCGCAGCGAGGCCAGTTCCCCGCCGCGTACGGAGGTCGCCATGAGCAGGGTGTTGGCGAGGCCGATGACCGTGTAGACGAGGGCGATCCCCAGGACCAGGACCAGGCCGAGCCGGGTCTGCGGGCTGCCGCTCGCCGGGCGTTCGGCGTCGGCCCAAGCGTCGGCGGTCCTGACGGTGCCGCCGCTGCCTTCGAGGGCCCGCACCGCGGCCGTACCGCCGCCCCGCGCCTCGATCCGGTCGAGGGCGGAACCGGGGGCGTTCGCCGGGGTGACGTACGGCCCGTTGTCGCCGGTCCCGAGGGCGAGGACGGCCGCGACCCGGAGCCGCACCGGACCGGTCCCGTCCGCGCGCCAGACCTCGACGGACTCGCCGACCCGGTGCCGTTCGAACTCCTCGTTGACGACGATCGACCGGTCGTCGAGGTCCCTCAGGTCCCCGGCGACCACGGGCAGCCGGGCCAGCGCGGCGAAGGCCGCCGGGTCGCCGACCGCCCGCGCCCCGTACTTCACGACGGCCTCCGCCCCGTCCCGTACGAAGACGGAGGTGGCGCCGGTCGGGGACACGACGGCCCCGGGCGGGGCCGTCACCGGCCGCAGCTCCGTGCCGGCCGCGACGTACTCGGCGGCCGTCCCCTCCCGCGCCTCGACGCCCTTCGCGCGCGTGACGCTCGTCGCGGAGCCGAACAGCGTCCCCGCCAGCGCCACGGTCACGAGGACGGGCGCGGCGACGGCGGCGGTACGGCGTACGGACGCGGCGCTGTTCTCCCGCACCAGCGTCCCCACGGCGCCCCGGGCCCGCAGCAGCCGCGCCACCGGCCCGACGAGCAGCGGCGAGAGCAGGGCGACACCGGTGATCAGGAGCATCGGGAGGGTCGTGTACGTCTTCCGCTTGAGCAGCGCGCCCGGGTCCGTGGCGTACGTCCAGGCCAGCAGCCCGAGCCCGGCCAGGAGCAGGGCCGTACCCAGGACGGCCCGGCCGGCGGGAAGGGTGTCGGCGTCCACGTCGGCTTCGCGGAGCGCCGCCGTCGGGCCGACCTTCCCGGCGCGCCGGGAAGCGGCGGCGGCCCCGGCGAGGGCGACGGTCACCCCCGTCCAGAAGGCGGTGTGGAAGGGCCAGGCCGCCCCGCCGACGGCGAACCACTCGGGGGCGAGACCGCGCGCGACGAGGGTCCTGGCGAGCAGGGGCGCGCCCAGGGCGCCCAGCGCGCACCCGGCGGCGGAGGCGAGCACGCCGAGCACGGCGGCCTCGGCGAGCAGCAGGCGGCGGACCTGCCCGGGGGTGGCGCCCGCGGTGCGGAGCAGCCCGAACTCGCGGCGGCGCAGGGCCGCGGCGAACGCGAAGGTGGAGGCGACGACGAAGACGGAGACGAAGGCGGTGACGCCGCCGGAGGTGCCGAGGAGGGCGTTGAGGGCGACGAGCGCCCGGGCGTCCCGCTCGGGGTCGGGGTCGGCGCGCCGGCGGTCGTCGCCGGTGAGGACCTGGGCGCGGTCGCCGACGAGGGCGCGGACGTCGGCGGCGGGGGCGTCGACACCGACGGCGTCGGGGCCGCCCGAGGCGGTGACCGTCCAGTGGGCGCGGAGTTCGCGGAGCAGTTCTCTGTCCACAGGCTGTGGACGGTCGAGCCGCTGTGCCACGGAGACGGTGTCGGGCCCGCGCCGCACGTCGAGCGTCAGCCGGTCCTGGCCCCGTACGACCACGGGCGAGGAGGCGAACCGCTCGGGAGGACGCTCGGGCGCGTGAAAGGTGGCGGAGAGGCCGAGCCCCATGGTGGCGAGCAGCCCGACGCCGAGGGCGAGGGCGAGGAAACCACCGAGGAAGGAGGCCCAGCGGGCCCGGAGACCGGAGAGGACGACGGTCAGCACGCGGGGCCTCCGGCGGGGGTGGTGGGGTTTCCGGCGAGGGTGGCCGGGGTGGGTGAGACCCATGGGGCGCCCGGTCCGGTCACCGGTCCGGTCCCCGGTCCCGTCACCGCCGCCGTCGTCTCCAGCGCCGTCATCCTGCCCGTGACCGACTCCACCGTCGGGGACGTCAGTTCGCCCGCCACGCGGCCGTCGGCCAGGAAGACCACCCGGTCCGCGCGGGCCGCCGCCACCGGGTCGTGGGTGACCATGACGATCGTCCGGCCGTCCCGGTCGACCAGCTCCCGCAGCATGTCGAGCACCTCGCGGCTCGTCGTCGAGTCGAGCGCACCGGTCGGCTCGTCGCCGAAGAGGACGGCCGGGCCGGTGATCAACGCGCGGGCGATGGCGACCCGTTGCTGCTGCCCGCCGGAGAGTTCGCCGGGCCGGTGCCGCTCCCGCCCCGCGAGCCCGACGCGCGCCAGCGCCTCCCGCACCTCCGTACGGGAAGGGCGGCGGCCGGCGAGCCGCAGGGGCAGGGCCACGTTCTGGGCGGCGGTCAGGGCGGGCAGCAGGTTGAAGGACTGGAAGACGAAGCCGATCCGGTCCCGCCGCAGCAGGGCCAGCCGCCGTTCGCTCAGCCCCTCCAGGGCGACGCCGTCGACCTCCACCCGCCCGGCGGTGGGCCGGTCGAGTCCGGCCGCGCACTGGAGCAGCGTGGACTTGCCGGAGCCCGAGGGGCCCATGACGGCGGTGAAGGTCCCGGTGGCGAAGTCGAGGTCGACGCCGTCGAGGGCACGGACCTCCCGGTGGTGGCGGGTCAGCCCGCGGAGCCGTACGGCGGTGGTGCCCGCGGAGGGGGAGGTGCCCGCGGAGGGGGCGGTCGGGGCGGTCGGAGCCGTCGTCGAGGTCATGCCTCAAGCGAACCGTTTCCGCCGCCCCCGATCACGACCACTGGCGGGCGTCCGGGGGGTATGCCTGGCCCTACCTCTCCCGTACGGCCCGCGCGAACCCTCCCGCGGCGGCGGGCCGGGACACGGCGGCTGAGACCATCGTGGGGACCGGGAAGACCGAAGAAGCACAGAGAAGACCGGGGACTGCGCGGAGCGGGCGCGCGAGGAACGGGACACGAGGACGGCGTGAGCACCAGCACCACCATCGACAAGGCCTTCGAGGCGCTGTACGCGAGCGACGACGGCTCGCTCGACACGGCCGCGTCGCTGCTGGCCGCCGACCCGGGGGCCGACGCGGAACTGGTGCGGCGCGGGGAGGCGTTCGTACGGACGCTGTGGGAGCGCGGCTGGCAGCCCGCGGACGTCGTACGCCTCGCGCGCCGCGACCTGGCGGACGAGCACCTCCGGGCCCTCGCCGCCCTGATCAGGACCGAGACGGCCCGCTACGAGCGGCTGCCGCACCGCTGGCGGCCGCAGCTCGACGAACTCGACGAGCAGGCCTTCGCTCCCGGGCGGCCGACGGACCGCTTCTCGTACGCCACGACCGTCCTGGAGCTGTACCGGCTCCTGGTCCGGCTCCCGCGCCTCGACGCGGTCGGCCCCGTGCCGGGGGAGTCGCTGCCGCCGGCCGCCGCCGGGGAGCCGCGGATGCTCACCCGGATCAGGGCGCTGCTCGCGAAGGCGGAGGCGACCGGCTACCCGGAGGAGGCCGAGGCGCTCACGGCCAAGGCCCAGGAACTCATGGCGCGGCACAGCCTCGACGAGGCGACGCTCGCGGCGGGCGCCCCGTCGCCGGAGACGCCGGGCGCGATCCGGATCGGCGTGGAGCCGCCGTACGAACAGGCCAAGGCGATCCTGCTCGACGCGGTGGCGACGGCGAACCACTGCCGGGCCGTGTGGAACGAGGCGTACGGCTTCTCGACGGTCGTCGGCTTCGAGGCGGACCTCGACCCGGTGGAACTGCTCCACACCTCGCTGCTCGTGCAGGGGACGTCGGCGATGACGCGGGCGGAGGCGGAGCAGCGGGCCGGCGGACGCAAGCGCACGAAGTCCTTCCGGCAGTCCTTCCTGCTGGCGTACGCGAACCGGCTCGGCACCCGTCTCGCGGCCACCTCCCGCCGGGTCGCGGCCGAGGCCCCGACGCTCCTCCCGGCCCTCGCCTCCCGGGACCTGGCCGTCACCACCCGCACGGACGAACTGTTCCCCGAGACGCGGACGGCCCGGGTCCGCGCGGCCTGGGACGAGGAGGG
Organism: Streptomyces sp. Root1304; assembly: GCF_001426405.1. Taxonomy (GTDB): domain Bacteria; phylum Actinomycetota; class Actinomycetes; order Streptomycetales; family Streptomycetaceae; genus Streptomyces. Next base: position 179,510 of record NZ_LMEP01000028.1, read on the forward strand.
CTGGACGCACGGGGCGTCGGCGGCGGACCGGGCGGGCCTGCATCCGGGGCGGAAGGGGGTACGGGGAGCGGAGTAGCCTCCCCTTCCCCTCCCTCTCCCATGGGTGAAATGCCCGGTTCGGGGTAGATCGCGGATACGCTCGGGCCATGAGCTGGCTCCGGGCGTTGAGGGAGACCGCCCGTTCCGGACTCACCGTCGAACGGCGGCGGCTCGAACCCGTCATCGCCGCCCGCGCGGCGCTCGGGCTCGCCCTGGTCGTCGGCTTCTCGCTCGCCTTCTTCGGGCCCGCCGTCGCCGCCTCCTCCGCCTTCGGAGCCTTCCAGGCGGCCATCGCCACCTTCCAGCGCTCCTGGCGCCCCCGCCCCACCCTCGCCCTCGCCTCCGGCGCCAGCCTCGCCGTGTCGACCTTCCTCGGCTACGTCACCGGCGCCCACGAGGTCCTCTTCCTCGCCCTCCTGCTGCTCTGGACGTTCCTCTCGGGGATGATCTGGGCGGCGGGGCCCACCGTCGGCATCATCGCCTCCTCCAACGTGGCGATCATGCTGGTCACGGTCACCCTGCCCACCTCGGTCGCCGCGGCCGCCGGCCACGCCGCCATGATCTTCGCGGGCGGTGTCGTCCAGGCCGCCCTGGTCGTCCTGCTCCCCGTCCGCCGCTGGGGCGCCCAGCGCGACGCCCTCGCGGACGCGCTCGCCGCCGAGGCGGACTACGCCCGGCGCCTCCGCCACGACCCGGTCGCGCCCTTCGACCCGGTACCGCTGATGACGGCCCGCAGCGCCGCCGCCGTGACGCCCGGCCAGGCCCGCCGCCGCCCGGCGGAACTCCACGGGGCGCGCGGCCTGGCCGAACGCATCCGCCCGGTCCTCGCCTCGCTCGCCGACCCGGCGGTGGGGGTCCCGGAGGAAGGGCCGGAACGCGCGCGCGTGCGTGAGCTGCTCGCCGCGACGGGCGCCGTCCTGGACGCCGCCGCGCACGCGATCCGGCACGGCGACCCGGTCGACCTCCCGTGGGCCGCCGCCGCCGTCCTCCGCACCCCGGAGACAAGCGAGATCCTCACCGGCCCGTCCCGCCGCGCGGCCGCCCGCCTCGCCGCGCTGCTCGGCGACGTGGTGGAGACGGCGGATCCGAGGACGGAGACCTCGGGCACGACGGCGGACGCGTCGGGCACGGAGGCGACGGCCGCCGTCTCCCCGCACGCCCCCGCCCACACCGCCCGCAAACGGCCCACCCTCGTCCGTCTCACTCCCGTGGTCGCCGCCGAGGTCCGCGCCGAGCTGCGCCGCGACTCCCCGATCCTGCGCCACGCGATCCGGGTCTCGGCGGTCACCGCCACCGGCTACCTCCTGGGCGCGGTGCTGCCCTTCGGGCACGGCTACTGGGCGCCGATGGCCTCGGTGATGGTGATGCGCCCGGACTTCACGCAGACGTACGCGCGCTCGGTGGCGCGCTTCGGCGGCACCCTGGTCGGCGTCGCGCTGGCGACGGCGGTGGTGCAGTCGGCGCACCCGGACGTGTACCTGTCGGCCGTACTCGCGGTGCTGTGCGCCTTCGCGATGTACCTGCTGATGCGCACCGGGTACGCGGCGGGGCAGGTCTTCGTCTCCGCGTACGTCGTCTTCCTGCTCGGCATGGAGGGCGCCGGGCTGACGCAGACCGTACGGGACCGGGTGACGCTGACCCTGCTCGGCGGGGTCCTCGCGATGCTGTCGTACGCCGTCTACCCGGCCTGGGAGACGCCCCGGCTGCGCGGCCGGCTCGCGGACTGGCTGGCCTCGGTCGGCCGGTACGCGGCGGCCGTCGTCGCGCGGTACGCCGACCCCGCGGGCACCGGCGGCCCCGACGTACGGCAGGCGCTCCTGGACACCCGGGCGGCCCGGGTCGCCTGGCAGGAGGCGGTGGAGCGGGCGACCCACGAGCCGGTACGGCACAGGGGGCTCTCGCACGCGGCGGTGGAGCAGGCCGACAACGCGCTCGCGGAGTTCGGGCGGGTGGCGATGCTCATGGAGGGGCACGTGCCGGAACGCGGGGCCCCGCCCGTACCCGCCGCGGCGGTCCTCGCGGAGGCCCTGCACCGGGCCACGGAGCGGGGCGCGAAGGAGGTGCGCGAGCGCAGGGAGCCGCACTGGGAGGACCTGCGCGAGACGGTCGAGGCCTGGTCGGCCGATCCGCCGGACCACTTCCTGCTCCACAAGGGCGCGGTGCTGCTCCTCGACGTCCTGGAGGAACTCACCACGGCGCTGACGGAGTCCCGGCGGCACTGACGGGTTCCAAGATCGGGAGCCGTAGGGTGACCCAGGTGGGGGCGGGTGCGGTCCCGTCTACCCGGCGGTAGCACGCTGAGTGGCGTAGCCGCTACGCCACCCCCCGTGCACGTGCATCTGCTCATGCATCGGCATATGAACACAGCTATGATCCGAGGAAGTTGACACCTGCACCAAGCAACTCGGGGAGCTACCAGTGCATCATGCGCATCACGCGTACAACGGCATGGCGGCCACGGAGCTGCGAGGCGTCGTGTGGCAGAAGAGCAGGCACAGCAACTCCCAGGGATCCTGCGTGGAGTTCGCCAAACTTCCGGGGGGAGACGTCGCCGTGCGCAACTCGCGCCACCCCGACGGCCCCGCGCTCGTCTACACGCCGGCGGAGATAGAGGCGCTCCTGCTCGGCGTGAAGGACGGGGAGTTCGACCACCTGGTGTGAGGTCCGCGCGCACGGCGGACACGAGAAGGGCCCGGGCGTGACGACGCCCGGGCCCTCTTCGTATGTCTTTCCGTGTGTCCGTGCCTTCCGGCGCCCTACTCCCCGCCGATCCGGAACAGCGCCCACACGACCTTGCCCCGCAGCGTCCCCGCCAGCGGGTGCCAGCCCCAGCCGTCGCTGAACGAGTCGACCAGGAACAGCCCGCGCCCCGACTCGGCGGCGAAGTCCTCCTCGCCGCCGCGCGCCTCCGGGCTCTCCTGGCTGGGGTCGCGCACGGCGCACACGAGGCGCGAGGACCAGCGCATCAGATGCAGCCGGACCGGTGGGTTCTGGCCGTCTTCCTGGGGCGCGTCGCCGGGCACCGCGTGCCGCAGCGCGTTGGTGACGAGCTCGGACACGACCAGGGCCACGTCGTCGAAACGCTCCGTCAGCTCCCAGCGGTCCAGCGTCGCGCTGGTGAACTTCCGGGCCCCGCGCACGGCTTCGTACCGGGCGGGCAGGGCGCAGGAGGCGGAGGTGGAGACGGCGCCGGGATCGATCGGCGGCAGGCCCTGCCGTAACGGCTCGAGCACGGTCGATCCATTCGTCCCCATGCGAGGCACTCCCGGGAATCGCGACTGTGGTGCGACAACACGACAACACGAACGAGTACGCGGCTGCGCGGGGTCCATGGTTCCGAATGCGACCACTGGATGCAAGGGCAGATGCACGTGCACGCGCCTGACCTGTCCGTCCCCGTGCCTAATCTGTGCATAAGTCGTCCACAGGTTGAGGCCGACCTGCCGATGATTTCCCGGGATCTGCACGCGCCGTGCCCGCGGATGCCCGGAAGTAGTCGTCTTTCCGTAATCGAATGTGTACGCGCTGAAGCGTTTGGTGGCAGAATCCGGGGCTCGACGGGGGCTCGACACCGTAAAGGGGAGGCTGGGAGCCGTGACCGCAGGCGAATCGGGCGGAGCGAGCGGGAGTGTGGTGCGGCGCATCCTGCTGGGCTCCCAGCTGAGGCGGTTGCGCGAGTCGCGCGGGATCACCCGCGAGGCGGCCGGCTACTCGATCAGAGCGTCCGAATCCAAGATCAGCCGCATGGAGTTGGGACGTGTGAGCTTCAAGGCCAGGGACGTCGAGGATCTGCTCACGCTCTACGGGGTCGGGGACGAGGCCGAGCGCGGCTCGCTCCTCGGGCTCGCCCGCGAGGCCAACGTGGCCGGGTGGTGGCACAGCTTCGGCGACGTCCTGCCGGGCTGGTTCCAGACGTACATCGGTCTGGAGGGCGCCGCCTCCCTCATCCGCGTCTACGAAGTGCAGTTCGTCCACGGCCTGTTGCAGACCGAGGCGTACGCCCAGGCGGTCGTCACCCGGGGCATGCCCGACGCCTCCGCCGCCGAGATCGACCGTCGGGTCGCCCTCCGTCTCGAACGCCAGAAGGTGCTCGTCTCCGAGCGCGCCCCGCAGCTCCACGCCGTCCTCGACGAGGCCGCGCTGCGCCGCCCGTACGGCGACCGGTCCGTCATGCGGGGCCAGTTGAAGCACCTCATCGAGATCTCCGAGCACCCGGGCGTCACGCTCCAGGTCATGCCCTTCAGCTTCGGCGGCCATGCCGGCGAGAGCGGCGCGTTCACGATGCTGAGCTTCCCCGAGTCCGACCTCTCCGACATCGTCTACCTGGAGCAGCTCACCAGCGCCCTCTACCTCGACAAGCGCGAGGAAGTCGCCCAGTACCAGCGGGTGATGGAGAAGTTGCAGCAGGACGGTCCCGATCCGGCCGAAAGTCGCGATCTTCTCCGGGGTCTCCTTCAACTCTCCTGATACATCAGTACGATGACGCCACATCAGTCGCACTGCAGGTAGCGGGTAGAGGGGTCTCCACCATGTCGCACTTCACCGACCTGGCCCACCAGTACATCGACGGCGAGTGGAAGCCGGGCAGCGGCTCGTGGGACATCATCGACTTCAACCCGTACACCGGGGAGAAGCTCGCGTCGATCACCGTGGCCACCGCCGGCGAGGTCGACCGCGCCTACCGGGCCGCCGAGCGCGCCCAGGCCGAGTGGGCCGAGACCAACCCGTACACGCGCCGGCTCGTCTTCGAGCGCGCACTGCGGATCGTCGAGGACCGCGAGGACGAGATCGCCGAGACGATCGTCGCCGAGCTGGGCGGCACCCGGCTCAAGGCGGCCTTCGAGCTGCACCTCGCCAAGGAGTTCCTGCGCGAGGCGGTGCAGCTGGCGCTGCGCCCCGAGGGCCGCATCCTGCCGTCCCCCGTCGACGGCAAGGAGAACCGGGTCTACCGCGTCCCGGTCGGCGTCGTCGGCGTCATCTCCCCCTTCAACTTCCCCTTCCTCCTCTCGATCAAGTCGGTCGCGCCCGCGCTCGCCCTCGGCAACGCGGTCGTCCTCAAGCCGCACCAGAACACCCCGATCTGCGGCGGCACCCTCGTCGCCAAGGTCCTGGAGGAGGCCGGTCTGCCCGCCGGTCTGCTGAACGTCGTCGTCACCGACATCGCCGAGATCGGCGACGCCCTCCTCACCCACCCGGTCCCGAAGGTCATCTCCTTCACCGGCTCCGACAAGGTCGGCCGCCACGTCGCCACGGTCTGCGCGCAGAACTTCAAGCACGCCGTCCTCGAACTCGGCGGCAACAGCGCCCTGATCGTCCTCGACGACGCCGACGTCGACTACGCCGTGGACGCGGCCGTCTTCAGCCGCTTCGTGCACCAGGGCCAGGTCTGCATGGCCGCCAACCGCATCCTGGTGGACCGGACCGTGGAGGAGGAGTTCACCGAGAAGTTCGTCGCGAAGGTGAAGACCCTCCGCGTCGGCGACCCGGCGGACCCGGCCACCCACATCGGCCCGCTGATCAACTCCCAGCAGGCGGAGGCCGTCTCCTCCCTCGTCGACCAGACGGTGGAGGCCGGCGCGACCGCGCTGCTCCACGGCACGGTGGACGGCAACCTCGTCTCCCCGTCCGTGCTCACCGGCTTCGCGCCCGACGCGCCGGTCCTCGGCCAGGAGATCTTCGGCCCGGTCGCCCTCATCGTCCCCTTCGACGGCGAGGAGGAGGCCGTACGGATCGCCAACGACACCCCGTACGGGCTCAGCGGCGCCGTCCACACCGGCGACATCGAGCGGGGCGTGCGGATCGCCAAGCGCATCCACACCGGCATGATCCACATCAACGACGGCACCGTCCACGACGAGCCGATCGTGCCCTTCGGCGGCGAGAAGCACTCCGGCATCGGGCGCCTCAACGGCGACGCGATGGTGGACTCCTTCACCACCCAGAAGTGGATCTCGATCCAGCACGGCCGGAGCCGCTTCCCGTTCTGATCCTTCCCGCTCCGGTCCTTCCCGTTCCGAATCCTTCTCGGGGACGCTCGCCCTTGAGGACAGTGGTTGTCCTCAAGGGTCCGTAGCGTGAGGGGTGTCGAGAAGGTTCACGTACGGAAGGCGGACATCATGGTCACTCACGTTTCGGCCGAGACCCCCGGTGACGAGCGCGGCGCGCTCCTCAACTTCGTCGAGACCCAGCGCGCGGCGCTCCGGCGCTCCCTCATCGGTCTGACCGAGGAGCAGGCGGCGAGCCGCCCCAGCGTCAGCGAGCTGAGCCTTTCCGGGCTGGTCAAGCACGTCGCCGAGGTCGAGCTGAACTGGCTCCGGCTCGCGCAGCGGCAGCCGAACGAGAGGCAGCGCGACCAGGACACCTGGAGCGAGGGCTTCCGGCTGGTCGAGGGAGAGACCATCCCGGAGATCCTGGACTTCTGGGCGGGCGTGGCGAAGGAGACCGAGGAGTTCACCCGGTCCGTGCCGAGCCTGGACGACACCTTCCCGCTGCCCGAGGCGCCCTGGTTCCCCAAGGACGGCCGCGTCTCGATGCGCTGGATGCTGCTCCACCTGGTCGAGGAGGCCGCCCGGCACGCGGGCCACGCCGACATCATCCGCGAGTCCCTCGACGGCAAGGGCTCCTTCGCGCTCGTCGCGGAGGAGAACGCCCTCTCATAGTCAATGTTGACTAATATCGACGCATGTCAGCGATCCGACTTCTCGTCCTGGGCGCGGTCAAGCAGCACGGCCGCGCCCACGGCTACCAGGTGCGCAACGACCTGGAGTACTGGGGCGCGCACGAGTGGTCCCACGCCAAGCCCGGCTCGATCTACCACGCGCTGAAGCAGATGGCGAAGCAGGGACTGCTGCACGCGCACGAGGTGGCGCCGAGCACGGTCGGCGGACCGCCGCGCGTCGAGTACGAGCTGACGGAGGCCGGCACGGAGGAGTACTTCACGCTCCTCCGTGAGGCGCTGACCACGTACGACCAGAAGACGGACGTCCTGTCGGCGGCCCTCGGCTTCATGGTGGACCTGCCCCGCGAGGAGGTCACCCTGCTGCTGCGCCGGCGGGTGGAGGCGCTCGACGAGTGGCGGACGTCGGTGACCGAGTACTACACGCCGGAGGACGGCCCCGGCCGGCTCGGGCACATCGGCGAGATCATGCACATGTGGATCCACTCGGTGGACGCGGGCAAGGAGTGGACGCTCGGGCTGATCGAGCGGATCGAGGGCGGCGCGTACGTCTTCGCGGGCGAGGGCGCCCCCTTCGTGGGCGTCCTGGCGGAGGGCGAGGAGAACCCCTACGCGGTCTGAGGTGGTCCGGCGGTCCGGCGGTCCGAGGTCGGCCGGATGCTCCGGCGCGCCTCGGCCGGGATCGCGGGAATCGGCGGGGCCGCTGAAATCCGTGCGCTAATCAAGTTTGACTATCACCCCTTGAGGGCATACCGTCCCCTGTCGGCGACAGCTGGTCAAGTTTGACTACGATCTCGTGGGATCTTCAGGAGGAGACGGATGACAGCGGAAGCGATCCTCGTGGAGGGCGCACGCAAGCGGTACGGCGGGAAGGACGCCCTGGCCGGCCTCGACCTGAGCGTCGGGCGCGGCACCGTCCACGGCCTGCTCGGCCCCAACGGCGCGGGCAAGACCACGACGGTACGCATCCTGGCCACCCTGCTCCGGCACGACGAGGGCCTGGTGCGGGTGGCGGGGCACGACGTACGGACCGAGGCACGGGAGGTACGGCGCCGGATCGGCCTCCTCGGCCAGCACGCGGCCCTCGACGAGGCGCTGGGCGGCCGGCAGAACCTGGAGATGTTCGGCAGGCTCCACCACCTCGGCGCCCGCCACGCCGGGGCACGGGCCGACGAACTCCTGGAGCGCTTCGGCCTCGCCGACACCGGCCGCAAACCCGTCGGGCAGTACAGCGGCGGGATGCGGAGACGGCTCGACCTGGCCGCCGCCCTGATCACGGAGCCCGAGGTGCTCTTCCTCGACGAGCCCACGACCGGACTCGACCCGCGCGGCCGGGGCGAGGTCTGGGACTCGGTGCGCTCCCTGGTCGGTGGCGGCACCACCGTGCTGCTGACCACCCAGTACCTGGAGGAGGCCGACCGGCTGGCCGACCGGATCTCGGTCGTGGACCGGGGCCGGGTCGTCGCCGACGGCACGTCCGACGCCCTCAAGGCACGGGTCGGCGCGGACCGCGTCGACGTGGTCGTACGGGACGCGGCACGGCTCGACGAGGCCGCCGGGCTGCTGCCCGCCGCGCGGGCCGAGGTGAGCGTCGACGCCGACCGGAGGCGGCTCAGCGTGCCCGCCGCCGACCGCACGGCCTCGCTCATCGAGGCCGTGCGGGCCCTGGGAGAGGCCGGGATCGAAGTGGAGGACATCACCCTGCGGCGCCCCACGCTCGACGAGGTCTTCCTGCACCTGACGGACGCGCCGGACGCGCCGGACGCGCCGCACACGACGGACGCGCGCGGGGAGCGGGAGGTGGCCGTATGAGCGCCGCGTACGTGCTGGGCGACTGCTGGACGATGACCCGCCGCGAGCTCGCGCACTGGGCGCGACAGCCGGTGCAGGTCCTCGTCGGGCTCGTGTTCCCGGTGATGATGCTGCTGATGTTCGGCTATCTGGTCGGCGGCGGGCGGAGCGTCGACGGCGACTACGTCGACTACCTGGTGCCCGGCATGCTCACCCTCACGATGGTCTTCGGCCTCGAAGGCACCATGACGGCGGTGACGCGGGACCTGGAGAAGGGCGTGATCGACCGGTTCCGGTCGATGCCCATGGCCGACGGCGCGGTGCTCGTGGGGCGGGCGTCCGCCGACATGCTGCAGTCAGCGGTGGGTCTGCTCGTGATGGTCGGGGTCGGCCTCGGGATCGGCTGGCGGGCGACCGGAGGGCTCGGGAGCGCCCTGGGGGCCCTGGGGCTGCTGCTCCTGCTGCGTTTCGCGATGCTGTGGATCGGGATCTTCCTCGCCCTGGTGGCGGGGCGCGCCGAACTGGTGCAGGCCGTGCAGATCCTGGTCTGGCCGGTGGGCTTCCTCTCCAACGCGTTCGCGTCGCCGGGCTCGATGCCGGGCTGGCTCGGCACGGTCGTGGAGTGGAACCCGATGTCGGCGACCGCGACGGCGGTCCGTGACCTCTTCGGCAACCCGGGCGGCGAGCCGGGGCACGTCATGGCGGCGGTGCTGTGGCCGCTGGTCCTGCTGGCGCTCTTCTTCCCGCTGGCGGTACGGAGGTTCGGGCGGCTCGGGAAGTAGCGGCCCCGGGGTGCGGGCCCTGCCGGGTGGCCCCGTACCCCCTCGCCCCCGTCCCCCGCCCCCTCAGTGATGGAAGGACGTCGCCGCGCTCTTGTCGTGCGTGAACGGCCCCGACTGGCGGCGGAGTTCGGGCAGGGCCCGGCCCAGGTCCTCGACGAGGAGCCCCGCCAGGTCGGCGGAGAAGCCGTTGCGGCAGACCACACGGAGCACGGACAGGTCCTCGCGGTTGGGCGGGAAGGTGTACGCGGGGACCAGCCAGCCCCGCTCCCGCAGCCGCCTGGAGACGTCGAAGACGTCGAAGGAGGTGACGTCGGGGGAGGTGGTGAAGGCGAAGACGGGCAGCTGGTCGCCGCGGGTGAGGAGCCGGAAGTCGCCCAGCGCCTCGATCCGTTCGGCGAGCCCGCGGGCGATGTCCCGGGAGGTCTGCTGCACCGCCCGGTAGCCCTCCCTGCCGAGCCTCAGGAAGGTGTAGTACTGCGCGACGACCTGGGCGCCCGGCCGGGAGAAGTTGAGGGCGAAGGTGGGCATGTCACCGCCCAGGTAGTTGACGCGGAAGACGAGTTCCTCGGGGAGTTCGGCGGGCGAGCGCCACAGTGCCCAGCCGACGCCCGGGTAGACCAGGCCGTACTTGTGGCCGGAGGTGTTGATGGAGGAGACCCGGGGGAGCCGGAAGTCCCACACCAGGTCCTCGTCGACGAAGGGGGCGATCATGGCGCCCGAGGCGCCGTCGACATGGACGGGGACGTCGAGACCGGTGCGTTCCTGGAGGGCGTCCAGGGCGGCGCAGATCTCGGCGACGGGTTCGTAGGAGCCGTCGAAGGTCGAGCCGAGGACGGCGACGACCCCGATGGTGTTCTCGTCGCAGAGCGCGGCGGCGGACTCGGCGTCGAGGTGGAAGCGGTCGCCCTCCATGGGGACGAGCCGGGGCTCGACCTCCCAGAAGTTGCAGAACTTCTCCCAGCAGACCTGGACGTTGGCGCCCATCACCAGGTTGGGGCGGGCGCCGCCCGGGTACCGGTCGGCGTTCCGATGGATCCAGCGGCGCTTGAGGGCGATCCCGGAGAGCATGCAGGCCTCGCTGGAGCCGGTGGTGGAGCAGCCGACGGCGGCGGCCGGATCCGGGGCGTTCCACAGGTGGGCCAGCATGGCCACGCAGCGGCGTTCCAGTTCGGCGGTGCGCGGGTACTCGTCCTTGTCGATCATGTTCTTGTCACGGCACTCGGCCATGAGGACACCGGCCTGGGGTTCCATCCAGGTGGTGACGAAGGTGGCGAGGTTGAGCCGGGAGTTGCCGTCGAGCATCAGCTCGTCGTGGACGAGCTGGTAGGCGCTCGTCGGGGGCAGCGGGCCGTCGGGCATCCGGTGCCGCGGCGGGGCCTCGTTCATGCCGCCGACCGGGTTGGCCTCCCCGTAGAAGGGATTGAGCGCGAGCCGGCGCTCGGGCCCGGAGGGGGAGGCGGCGGGACCCTGGTGGAGCGGCATGGGGGACTCCTTCTGTCCGGCGGGCGGGGGAGCGGGTCAGTGCAGCGAGCGGCCCTGCTCGTCGAGTTCGAGCTGGGGGCGGCCGGTGACGAGCAGCCAGGCGGGCAGCGAGGCCACGCAGAGCAGGGCGAGCATCGCGGGGGAGGCGGCGAGGACGGCCGCGGTGAAGAGGCTGATCCAGCCCTGCCGGGTGGTGGCCAGGAGGACACCGAGGACGGCGGAGGAGACGGCGACCGCCGGGTGGACCTCGGGGACCAGGGCCTGCGCGCACAGTCCGAAGGCCGCGCCGATGAAGACGGCGGGGAAGATCCGGCCGCCCCGGAAGCCGCAGGAGGAGGCGACGAGGAGGGCGAGGAGTTTGACCGCCGCCAGCTTGGCCAGCTCGCCGGAGGACCAGCTCCCGAGGGAGGACGTGAGCTCCTTGACCTCCGCCAGGCCCTTGAAGAGGGTCAGGGGGCCGCCCAGGGCGCCCAGGAGTCCGAGGACGAGGCCGCCGAGGGGAAGCATCACCATGGGGTGGCGCAGCCGCCGGAAGGCGGCGTGGACGTAGGGGAAGAGGAAGCAGGCCGCGAGGCCGAAGAGGGCGGCGGCGGAGGCGATGACCATGGCGGCGAGCAGGTCGCTCCCACCGGGGTCGGTGAGCGGCGGGAGGCCCATGTCGAAGCTGGGTTCGGCGAGCAGCTGGGTGGTCATCGCGCCCGCGCCCGCAGCGACCAGCGGGGCGAAGAGCCGGTCCCAGAGGGAGCCCCGGCCCGGCTGCCCCGCGAGGGCCTCGGAGATGACGAGGGCGGCGGCCACCGGGGTGCCGAAGAGCGCGCCGATCGTCGCGGACGAGGCCAGCGCGACCCAGGCCGCGCCCGGCACGGCGGGGGCGGCCTTGCGGCCGAGCCAGTACGCGAGGGCGATGTTGGTGGCGATGATCGGGTTCTCGGGGCCGAGGCTGACCCCGCCGGCGAGGGCGAGCGTGCTCGCGAGGAGCAGCCCCGGTACGACCCCGGGGGCGAGCGGCGGACCGCCCAGGCCCATGGCGGCCGGGTCGGGGCCCGCGTGTCCCGGCGCCTTCCAGACGACGAGGCCCACGGCGACGCCGGTGGCCGTGAGCATGGTGATGATCCAGAGGGAGGAGTGTCCGCCGATGCCGAGGGCGTCCGGCAGGTCGTCCCAGAGGACGCCCTCCAGCTTCTCCGCGAGCGCGCTGATCCCCAGGAACAGCAGGCTCGCCACCACGCCCACCAGGAGCGCGGGCAGGACCTGCGGGAGCAGGATCCGCAGCGGGGACCTGTCGGCGCCGGGCGCCGGGGCGGGGGAACCGGGCGGACCCGAGGGGGCGGGCGGAGCGTGATCGGTGGCCACCGGCCCACCATATGTGGGCAAATGCCGCACAACATCCTGAGATCCCCGGCCGGAGGGCCGCCCACCGGCTTGCACCTCACGTCACGTCAGGCCCGAGGCTGACACCCGTACCGAGAAGGAAGGGGGCAGCCGATGGGCTACTCCGTGGGACAGGTCTCCGGCTTCGCCGGGGTCACGGTGCGGACCCTGCACCACTACGACGCGATCGGGCTGCTCTCCCCGCGCGGCCGCAGCACGGCGGGCCACCGCCGCTACGACGACGCGGACCTCGACCGGCTCCAGCGGATCCTGTTCTACCGGGAGCTCGGCTTCCCCCTCGAAGAGGTCGCCGCCCTCCTCGACGACCCGGACGCGGACCCGCAGGAGCACCTGCGGCGGCAGCACGCGCTGCTGACCGCGCGGATCGGCGAGCTGCGGAGGATGGCGGCGGCCGTCGAGCACGCCATGGAGGCGAAGAAGATGGGCATCAACCTCACCCCCGAGGAGAAGTTCGAGGTCTTCGGGGACAAGGACCCCGAGCGGTACGCGGAGGAGTCCGCCCGCCGCTGGGGCGGCACCCACTCCCACGAACTGGCGCAGGCCAGGGCCGCCGTGTACACCAAGGAGGACTGGCAGCGGATGAAGGACGAGGTGGACGCCTGGGGCACCGCCTACGCCGCCCTCATGGACCGGGGCCTGCCCCCGGCCTCCGAGGAGGCGATGGACCTCGCCGAGGCCCACCGCCGCCACCTCACCACCTGGTTCTTCGAGTGCCACCCGGAGACCCACCGGCGCCTCACCGAGACGTACCTCGCCGACGAGAACTTCCACGCCTTCTACGAGGCGATCCACGAGGGACTTCCCGAGCACCTGCACGCCGCCGTCCGGGCGAACGCCGAACGCCTGACGGCCTGACCCCGGCCCCCGCGGCCCGCCTCAGGCGCGCGGTGCGATCACGACCGCCGTTCCGTACGCACAGACCTCGGTGCCGACATCGGCCGCCTCGGTCACGTCGAAGCGGAACATCAGCACCGCGTTCGCACCGCGCGCCCTGGCCTGCTCCACCAGGCGTTCCATCGCCTGGTTCCGGGTCTGCACGAGGGTCTTCGTCAGACCCCGCAGCTCACCGCCGATCATCGACTTCAGCCCCGCACCGATCTGGCTGCCCAGATGGCGGGAGCGCACGGTGAGCCCGAAGACCTCACCGATGACCTGCCGGACCTCGAAGCCCGGCACGTCGTTCGTCGTCACGACCAGTACGTCGGGGTGCGGCCCCTGACCGCCTCCGTACTCCTCGATGCCCATCGGCATACACCTCCTGACCCCCCACCCTCGGGGTGCCGGGCCTCCTCCGCATCCCGTGGGAGCCAGGTGGAACCGGGCGCGTTCGGCCCACGTTGATAGCTTGGGGCCAGCCGTCCCCCACGCCCCCACCAACCGCAGGAGCCCGGAACCCGTGAACACGCTTGCCCTCGGACCGAGCTGGCTGGACCCGGACTATCTCATCGGCACCTTTGGGCTGATCGGTGTCCTCGTCATCGTCTTCGCCGAGTCCGGACTCCTCATCGGGTTCTTCCTCCCCGGTGACTCGCTCCTCTTCACCACCGGCCTGCTCGTCACCACCGGCAAGCTGGACACCCCGCTGTGGCTGGTCTGCACCCTGGTCGTGGCCGCCGCGGTCATCGGCGACCAGGTGGGCTACCTCTTCGGCCGCAAGGTCGGGCCCTCCCTCTTCAAGCGACCCGACTCCAAGCTCTTCAAGCAGGAGAACGTCGAGAAGGCCCACCAGTTCTTCGAGAAGCACGGCCCGAAGTCGCTGATCCTGGCCCGCTTCGTCCCCATCGTGCGGACGTTCACGCCGATCATCGCCGGCGTCAGCCGCATGAACTACCGCCAGTTCATCACGTTCAACATCATCGGCGGCGTGCTCTGGGGCGCCGGCGTGACCCTCCTCGGCGCCTCCCTCGGAAACATCGACTTCGTGCACAAGCACATCGAGATGATCCTCGTCGGCATCGTCCTGATCTCCGTGGTCCCGGTCGCCATCGAGCTGCTCCGGGCCCGCTCCCACGCCAAGAAGGAGCAGGCCTCGGGCAACGACCACGACGCCCCCGGCACCCCCAACCCCCGCGGCCGCCACGCCAAGCGCTGACACCGCCCGCCGACGCACCACGAGGGGCCCCGCACCACGTGCGGGGCCCCTCGTACGTACAAGGCTCAGGGAAGCCCCCACAGTCCGCGAGGCCCCCGCTCAGAAGCCCCTGGTCCGCTTCGCCGCCCGGCGGGCCGCCGCCGCACCCGGCGCCTGCATGAACAGCCGGGCCAGCTCCCCACCCAGGTTCACCCCGATCGCGATGGCCAGCGCCAGCGCCGCCGCCTTCGCCAGCGACGCGAAACCCTGGTCCAGATTGTTCTGCGCGATGGCCAGCACCCCGAAGTACGTCGCCGAACCCGGCAGCAGCGGACCGATCGCCGCCGTCACGTACGGCAACGACGAAGTGTGCTCGTAGCGGGCGATCAACTGCCCGAAGAGACCCACCAGACCCGCCGCCACCGCCGTCGCCATCACCGTCGAACCATCGGCCGTCACCGCGATCGACGCGTAGATCACCCAGGCCACCCCGCCGTTCAGCGTCGCGAACAGCACCGTCGACCGCGACTGCTGCAACAGGATCGCGAACGTCGCGCACAGCACCATCGACGCCAGGATCTGCGTCACCGGCCGCTCCACCGCGTGCAGCGCCCCCTCGGGATTCAGCTGCGCGTCGAACTGCACCGCGATGTACAGCACCGACAGCACACCCACCACGATCGCGACGAAGAAGTACGCGACCTCCAGGAGCCGCGCCGACGCCGTGATGTAGAAACCCGTCAGACCGTCCTGCACGGCCGCCACCAGCGCCCGCCCCGGAATCAGCGCGAACAGCCCACCCGTGATCACCGCCGAAGGCCGCAGCTCCGCGTGCAACAGCGTCAGCAGCACCCCCATCGCCGCCGGCGGCATCGCCGCCACCAGGAACTGGTAGAACTCCGGCATCCCGCGCCCCGCGAACAGCCACGCCAGCCGGTCCCCCAGCACCGCGCCCAGCGCCGCCACGAAGAAGACCGTGGGACCACCACCCAGCAGCACCGAGGCCGCACCCGCCAGCACACCCGCCGCCGCCGTCAGCACCCACCCCGGATACGGATGCCGGTTCCGCCGGATCTCCGCCAGCCGCCGGTACGCCTCCTCGGGCGTCACCTCGTGCGCCCGGTCGTTGATGTCCGCCAGCAGCGTGTACACCGCCGCGAGCCGCGTGTAGTCCGTCCCCCGGCGCCGCACCGTCCGGTTCGCCGTGATCGGATCGTCCACCAGCGACGGCTGGTACGTCACCGACAACAGCGTGAACGTCACCGTCGGCTCGACCCGGTCCAGACCGTACGAACGGCAGATCACGAACATCGCCGCCTCGACGTCCTCCGCACCCTCACCACCCGCGAGCAGCAGCTCGCCGATGCGCAGCGTCAGGTCGAGCACACGCGGCACCGAAGGACCCGACTCGTCCTCCTTGCGCAGCGCCTCCGGCACCGGCCGCTCACCCACCGGCAGCCGCAGCATCGTCCGCATCCGGTCCTGCCACGGAGCGTCCTGCGGCAACCGCACCAGCGGAATCCCGTACGCCGGAGTGAACGCGGGCGGAGAGGTCTTCGCCGAATACGTCGCCGGCGTCGCGAACGCCGAACCCTCCGGCTCGGCCGGCGGCTCCGGCGTCAGCCCCCGCGGAAGGGAGAACTCGGACGTCGGATGCTCCTCCTCGGGCGGCGCCGGCTGATCCACCCCGGCCGGCGGCACGAACGCACTCCGCGCCTCGTCCGACTGCGGCTTCCGGTCCTCCGGAACCTCGCCCGGAGCGTCCTTCCCGCCCTCCGGCTCCGCCACCACTCTCTCCGCCTCACTGCCTAGGGAACCGTGGCTTCCAGTATGAGCACGGAACGGACGTGCGAAAGGCGGTGCACCCCAAGAGGTGCACCGCCTTCTCACACGACCGGAACGGAAACCGGCTCAGTGGCCGCCCTGCTCCTTGGCCCGCGCGTACGACTTCTCGATCTCTTCCTCGGCCTCGGCGCGACCGACCCAGTCGGCACCCTCGACCGACTTGCCCGGCTCCAGGTCCTTGTAGACCTCGAAGAAGTGCTGGATCTCCAGGCGGTCGAACTCCGCCACGTGGTGGATGTCCCGCAGGTGCTCCATGCGCGGGTCCGTCGCCGGGACGCACAGCAGCTTGTCGTCGCCGCCGGCCTCGTCCGTCATACGGAACATGCCGATGGCGCGGCACTTGATCAGGCAGCCCGGGAACGTCGGCTCGTCGAGGATGACGAGCGCGTCCAGCGGGTCGCCGTCCTCGCCGAGGGTGTTCTCCACGTAGCCGTAGTCGGTCGGGTACGCCGTCGACGTGAACAGCCGACGGTCCAGGCGGATGCGACCCGTCTCGTGGTCGACCTCGTACTTGTTCCGCGATCCCTTCGGGATCTCGATGAGAACGTCGAACTCCACGGGTGGCTCCTCCTGAATCAACACAAGTGAATGCTCGCGACGGCGCGCGGTGGTTAAGTGTCCCTCACGCACGTGTGTGATCGCGAAAGGGGCTGGTCAGCAATGCCCGAGCCGAGGATGTGGCAGCTCACGGCGGGCTCCGCCGTCCTCGGTCTGGCCCTGGCCGCCGCGGCGGTGACCGCGGCCGGCCCGTGGGACTCGGGCCAGCGTACGGCCGAGCGGGCCCGCGCCGCCGCCCCGCAGGCGGGTGGCACACGTCACTCCCCGGCCCCCGCACCCCCCGCACCCCGCCTCCCCGCACCCGCCCCCAGCGCCCCCGGCGTCCTCACCGCCCTGCACGCCCCCGCGCCCGGCACCCGCCCCGCCGACCTCGCCGCCGTCCTCGTCCCCCTGCTCGCCGACCCCGGACTCGGCCCGCTGCGCACCGCCTCCGTCGTCGACACCGCCACCGGCACCCAGCTGTACGGCGAAGGCGCGGGCACCCCCATGACCCCCGCCTCCACGGTGAAGATCGCCACCGTCGCCGCCGCGCTCTCCGCCCTCGGCCCCGACCACCGCATCCCCACCACCGTCACCGCCACCCCCGACGGCACCACCGTCACCCTCGTCGGCGGCGGCGACCCCACCCTCGACCCCACCCGCCTCAAGGCCCTCGCGACCGACACCGCCCACGCCCTCAGGAAGCGGGGCACCACCTCCGTACGCCTCACACACGACACCCACCTCTACGAGGGCCCCCGAATCCACCCCATCGGCCCCAACGAGAACCTCGCCCCCGTCGTCGCCCTCATGACCCGCGAAGGACGCCTCGACGACAGCGCGAGCGGCCCCGCACCCCGCACCGCCGACCCCGCCGGCGACACCGCCACCGCCTTTGCCGCACTCCTCACCGAGGCGGGCATCACCGTCACCGGCGAACCGACCCCCGGCCGCGCCCCCAAGACCGCCCCCCTCGCCCGTACGTACTCCGCCCCCCTCGCCGACCTCGCCGAGCGCACCCTCACCCACAGCGACAACGACCTCGCCGAAGCCCTCGCCCGGCAGACCGCCCTCGCCCGGAAGCAGCCCGCGAGCTTCGACGGCGCCGGCCGGGCCGTACGCGAGGAACTCGGCCGCCTCGGCCTCCCCGTCACCGGCGCCCGCTTCGCCGACGGCAGCGGACTCGACCGCGACGACCGCGTCTCCGCCGCCCTCCTCACCGCCCTCCTCACCCGGGCGGCCGACCCCACCCGCCCCACCCTGCGCCCCCTCCTCACCGGACTCCCCGTCGGCGGCTTCACCGGCACCCTCGCCGAACGCTTCGACACCACACCCGCCCGCGCCGGAGCCGGCCTCGTCCGCGCCAAGACCGGCACCCTCACCGGCGTCAACACACTCGCCGGAACCGTCGTCACCCCCGACGGGCGCCTCCTCGCCTTCGCGTTCCTCGCCGGCCGCACCACCTCCCCGTACGAGGCACAGCCCGCCCTCGACCGGCTCTCCGCCGCCCTCGCCGCCCCGCGCTGACCCCCGCCCGACCCCCTCCGGGCCCCCGCCCCGACCCGCACCGAAGCCGTCCCGAACCCACACCGAACGGCCCCCGAGACCGTACGGTTGACGCATGACGAGCATCGGTGGCGCAGGCACATCAGGGATGGTCGACTGGAACCTCGCGGTCGCGACCGCGACCCGCCTCGTGCGGCCCGGACCCGAAGTCGGCCGCGACGAGGCCCGCGAGGTCGTCGCCGAACTCCGCAGGCACGCCAAGGCCTCGGAAGAACACGTCCGCGCCTACACCCGGATGATCCCCGAGGGCACCGAACCGCACGACACCCCCGTCCTCGTCGTCGACCGCGCCGGCTGGATCAGGGCCAACGTCGCCGGCTTCCGCGAACTCCTCACCCCGCTCCTCGGCAAGATGCAGGACCGCCGCTCCGCCAACCCCGGCAGCGCCGTCCTCGGCGCCGTCGGCGGCAAGGTCACCGGCGTCGAACTCGGCATGCTCCTGTCCTTCCTGGCCTCCCGCATCCTCGGCCAGTACGAGACCTTCGCCCCCGCCACCCCCGACCTCCCCGGCGGGCCCGGCGGCGGCCGCCTCCTCCTCGTCGCCCCCAACATCGTCCACGTCGAGCGCGAACTCGACGTCTCTCCCCACGACTTCCGCCTCTGGGTCTGCCTCCACGAGGAGACCCACCGCACCCAGTTCACCGCCGTCCCCTGGCTGCGCGACCACCTCCAGGGCGAAATCCAGTCGTTCCTGGCCGCCACCGACGTCGACCCCGGCACCGTCGTCGAACGCCTCCGCGAAGCCGCCCAGACCCTCGCCGGCGGCCGACCCGAGGCCGAGGAGGGCGAACCCGCCCCCTCCTTCGTCGAACTCGTCCAGACCCCCGAACAGCGCGAGATCCTCGGCCGCCTCACCGCCGTCATGTCCCTCCTCGAAGGCCACGCCGACTACGTCATGGACGGCGTCGGACCCCAGGTCGTGCCCTCCGTCGCCGAGATCCGCGAGAAGTTCCAGCAGCGCCGCGCCCGCGGCGCCTCCCGCGTCGACCTCGCCCTGCGCAAGCTCCTCGGCCTCGACGCCAAGCTCCGCCAGTACCGCGACGGCGAACGCTTCGTCCGCGCCGTCGTCGACGAGGTCGGCATGGACGGCTTCAACCGCGTCTGGACCTCGCCCAACACGCTCCCCACCAAGACCGAGATCGCCGCCCCCGCCGACTGGATCGCGAGGGTGCACCGTAAGGCAGACTCGTGAGACGGGTGCGGCAGACGACACACGAACACGTCGGAACACCCCACCAATCACCCATCCGAGGGACCCTGAACAGAGGGTGAGGCGTGCAATGCTCGGGTAACGGCCGGGTTTCTGTCACCATCGACGCACTCTGAGTGACCGAGCCCCTTTCCGACCGTTAAGACTCCGACCGAGGCACCCCACCCCATCACGAAGGGCACCGGACATGGGTCCCCATCCTGCGGTCGCGGCGATACGCCTGGCGGTCCGCCGCGTACTCCACGACGTTCTCACCGAGCACCAGACCGACCCCGCCACGGCGGACGACGGAACCCCCCTCGTTCTCGTCGCCTGCTCCGGAGGCGCCGACTCCATGGCGCTCGCCTCCGCCCTCGCCTTCGAGGCCCGCAAACTCCCCGTGCGCGCCGGCGGCATCACCGTCGACCACGGACTCCAGCACGGCTCCGACACCCGCGCCCGCGAGGTCGCCGGACGCATGACCGCCCTCGGCCTCACCCCCGTCGAGGCCGTCGCCGTCACCGTCGGCCGCGAAGGAGGCCCCGAGGCCGCCGCCCGCGACGCCCGGTACGCGGCGCTGGACGCCGCCGCCGAGCGCCACGGAGCCACCGCGATCCTCCTCGGGCACACCCGCGACGACCAGGCCGAGACCGTCCTCCTCGGCCTCGCCCGCGGCTCCGGCATCCGCTCGCTCTCCGGCATGGCCGCCGTCTCCGGCTCCGCCGGCCGCTACCGGCGCCCCTTCCTCCGGCTCGACCGCCAGACCGTCCGCAAGGCCTGCGTCGCCCAGGAACTCGCCGTCTGGGACGACCCCCACAACAGCGACCCCGCCTACACCCGCTCCCGCCTCCGCCACGAAGGCCTCCCCGCCCTCGAGAAGGCCCTGGGCAAAGGCGTCGTCGAAGCCCTCGCCCGAACGGCCCAGCTCTCCCGCGACGACGCCGACGCCCTCGACACCTGGGCCGCCGACGCCGAGACCTCGGTACGCGACGAGGCGGGCGCCCTCGAATGCGCCAAGCTCCACGGACTGCCCCCCGCCGTACGCCGACGCGTCCTGCGCCGCGCCGTGATCGCCGAGGGCGCCCCCGCCGGCTCCCTCTTCGCCCGGCACATCGAGGAAGTCGACCGGCTCATCACCGGATGGCGCGGCCAAGGGGCCATCAACCTGCCCGGCCGCGTCGAAGCCCGTCGTCAGGGTGGCAGACTGGTCATCCGGCAAGGCTGACGCACGCTGCAACGAAAGTGACCCGGGTGAACGAGAAGGACATGGGCACCGACCTCCAGTCGGTGCTCATCACCAAGCAAGAGATCGACGCCAAGCTGGCAGAGCTGGCCGCGAAGATCGACGCGGAATACGCGGGCAAGGACCTGCTCATCGTCGGCGTCCTCAAGGGCGCCGTGATGGTGATGGCGGATCTGGCTCGCGCCCTTTCCACCCCCGTCACCATGGACTGGATGGCCGTCTCCTCCTACGGCGCCGGCACCCAGTCCTCGGGCGTCGTCAGGATCCTCAAGGACCTCGACACCGACATCAAGGGCAAGCACGTCCTGATCGTCGAGGACATCATCGACTCCGGCCTGACCCTGTCCTGGCTGCTGTCGAACCTCGGCTCGCGCGAGCCCGCCTCCCTGGAGGTGTGCACGCTCCTGCGCAAGCCCGAGGCGGCGAAGGTCGCGATCGACGTCAAGTGGATCGGTTTCGACATCCCCAACGAGTTCGTCGTCGGCTACGGCCTCGACTACGCCGAGAAGTACCGGAACCTTCCGTTCGTCGGCACGCTCGCCCCGCACGTCTACGGCGGCTGACGGTTCCGTCGCCACGGGGAACCCGTACCGCCTTCCCCCCGTTGAACCACGGGAAGGCGGTCGCGGGCGACGATGCTGAGGTACCGTCCGAAGAACAGCTTTTTCACACAGCAGCTCTCACAGCAGCATTTTCCTACGGGCAGGAGGGACGGGGCGTTCTCGCTCCGTATGGATGGACGTGAAGCGATACTTCCGTGGGCCGGTCATGTGGATCGTGCTGGCCGTCCTCGCCGTGGTCGTGCTGATGCAGGTCGTCGGCTCGTCCGAGGGCTACAAGACGGTGGACACCGGCAAGGTCGTCCAGGCGATCGACAAGAACCAGGTCAAGCAGGCAAAGGTCACCACCGGTGACGAGCAGATCGTCAAGATCGAACTCGTCGACGGCCAGAAGATCGACAACAGCAGCAAGGTCCAGGCCAGCTACATCGGCTCCCAGGGCGCCGACCTGGCCGACAAGCTGCAGGAGAAGTTCGAGGCCGGGCAGATCGAGAAGGGCTACACCGTCTCGCCGACGAAGCAGTCGCCCTTCGTCTCGATCCTGTTCTCCCTCCTCCCGTTCGTCCTCATCGTGGTCGTCTTCCTGTTCCTGATGAACCAGATGCAGGGCGGCGGCTCGCGCGTCATGCAGTTCGGCAAGTCCAAGGCGAAGCTCATCACCAAGGACACGCCGAAGACCACCTTCGCCGACGTCGCGGGCTCGGACGAGGCCGTCGAGGAACTCCACGAGATCAAGGAATTCCTCCAGGAACCCGCGAAGTTCCAGGCCGTCGGCGCCAAGATCCCCAAGGGCGTCCTGCTCTACGGCCCCCCCGGAACCGGCAAGACGCTCCTCGCGCGCGCCGTCGCCGGCGAGGCCGGGGTCCCCTTCTACTCGATCTCCGGCTCCGACTTCGTCGAGATGTTCGTCGGCGTCGGCGCCTCCCGGGTCCGCGACCTCTTCGAGCAGGCCAAGGCCAACGCGCCCGCCATCGTCTTCGTCGACGAGATCGACGCCGTCGGACGCCACCGCGGCGCCGGCCTCGGCGGTGGTCACGACGAGCGCGAGCAGACCCTCAACCAGCTCCTCGTCGAGATGGACGGCTTCGACGTGAAGGGCGGCGTCATCCTGATCGCCGCCACGAACCGCCCGGACATCCTCGACCCGGCCCTGCTCCGCCCCGGACGCTTCGACCGGCAGATCGCCGTCGACCGCCCGGACATGCTGGGCCGGCTGGAGATCCTCAAGGTCCACCAGAAGGGCAAGCCGGTCGCCCCGGACGTCGACCTCGGCGCCGTCGCCCGACGCACCCCCGGCTTCACCGGTGCGGACCTCTCCAACGTCCTCAACGAGGCGGCGCTCCTCACCGCTCGCAGCGACCAGAAGCTGATCGACAACAAGGCTCTGGACGAGGCGATCGACCGTGTGGTCGCGGGCCCGCAGAAGCGGACCCGGATCATGTCGGACAAGGAGAAGAAGATCACCGCGTACCACGAGGGCGGCCACGCCCTCGTCGCGGCGGCCTCGCCGAACTCCGACCCCGTCCACAAGATCACCATCCTGTCCCGGGGCCGCGCCCTGGGCTACACGATGGTCCTGCCGGACGAGGACAAGTACTCGACCACCCGCAACGAGATGCTCGACCAGCTGGCGTACATGCTGGGCGGCCGTGCGGCGGAGGAACTGGTCTTCCACGACCCGACCACCGGCGCCGCCAACGACATCGAGAAGGCCACGGCGACGGCCCGCGCGATGGTCACCCAGTACGGCATGACCGAGCGTCTCGGCGCCATCAAGTTCGGCGGCGACAACACGGAGCCGTTCCTGGGCCGTGAGATGGCGCACCAGCGCGACTACTCGGAAGAGGTCGCTGCGCTGGTCGACGAAGAGGTCAAGAAGCTCATCGAGACCGCGCACAACGAGGCCTGGGAGATCCTGGTCGAGAACCGCGACATCCTCGACAACCTGGTCCTCGCGCTGCTGGAGAAGGAGACGCTGGGCAAGGAGGAGATCGCCGAGATCTTCACCCCCATCGTCCGGCGCCCGGCCCGCCCGGCCTGGACCGGCTCCTCCCGCCGCACGCCGTCCACGCGTCCGCCGGTGCTCTCCCCCAAGGAGCTCGCACTGACGAACACGGCGAACGGCTCGGCCGCCCCGGTCGACACCACGAAGGGCATCGACATCGCCCCGGTGGACCCCGTCGAGGACTGACCGCAGTACCCCGGAATGGCTGCCGCGCCCCCACAGGTTTTAGCCTGTGGGGGCGCGGCATTTCGCGCACATCAGCCAGACGGAACGAGGCACAGAGATGACCGACCCGGTGACGCTGGACGGCGAGGGCACGATCGGCGATTTCGACGAGAAGCGCGCCGAGGCGGCCGTACGCGAGCTCCTCATCGCGGTTGGCGAGAATCCGGACCGCGAGGGTTTGCTGCAGACCCCTGCACGCGTTGCACGTGCATACAGGGAGTTGTTGGCCGGCATGAGGCAGGAGCCGGAGGATGTCCTGACCACGACTTTTGACCTCGGTCACGATGAAATGGTCCTCGTGAAGGACATTGAACTCGTTAGCTTCTGTGAACATCATTTGCTCCCGTTCCATGGTGTGGCCCATGTGGGCTACATCCCGGCGGAGAGCGGCAAGATCACGGGGCTCTCGAAGCTGGCCCGTCTCGTCGATGTCTTCGCGCGTCGTCCGCAGGTCCAGGAGCGCCTGACGACCCAGATCGCCGATTCGCTGATGAAGATCCTCGAAGCGCGCGGCGCGATCGTCGTCATCGAGGCCGAGCACATGTGCATGTCGGTACGCGGCATCCGCAAGCCGGGTGCGAAGACGACCACCTCGGCGGTACGGGGTCAGCTTCGTGACGCCACGACGCGTGCCGAGGCCATGTCTCTGATACTGGCTCGCTAGTGGCGGGTCGTCCGCCTCGCTCCGTACCGTCCCCGATCAGCGGAGTCGATCGCTGATCAAGGGGCGGTACGGAGTACGGGCCGGACCGGACCCTGGACGGCGACCGGACGGTCAGGGCGATGTCCGTGCCGGCCGTTAGTCTGCGTGGATGATCGAGACGACCTGTGAAGACCGCCGTTTTCCGGATGCGCTGGCCGATGTCGCCCGTGTCGAGTTCGACTACGACGACGGCGACGGGGTCGACTTCGAGCCGTACGACGACTTCGACTCGGCCGAGGAGACCACGGACTGGATCCGGCACTGGACCGGTGACCACGAGCTCGACGGGGGCGTGTTCCGCGTCTTCGGGCAGGACGGGGCCGGCGGTCGTGTCGCCCTCTGGTGCGTGCGGGACGGGCGGTCGCTGGCCGAGCAGCCGCTGGTGTTCCTGGGGTCGGAGGGCGAGCGCGGTGTCGTCGCCGGGAACCTCTCCGACTTCCTGTGGGTGCTGGCGGACGGCTTCGGGCCGATGGAGGCGGCGCTGGACCCGGAGGACGACCCCCGCCCGGACGCGGCTCTGGCCGAGCTCGCGGAGCGGCACGCGACCACTCCGCGCCGGACCGCCCGGGAGATCGTCACCGAGGCCCAGGCGGAGTTCCCGACCTTCTCCGACGACCTCGACAGGCTCTGCCGCTGAGCCGGGTCCTCAGACCCGCGCCTTGCCCGGCCCCTCGTCGTCGTCCTCCGGGAGCTTGCAGACGTGCTCAAGGAAGAGGGCGGCCGCGATGACGGCGACGCCCGCCGCCACCGAGAGGGCCGCGTAGAGGGCCTGGTCGCGGCGGGCCGGGACGTCCAGGGAGCCCAGGAGGAAGACGCCCGTGCCGCCGTACATGCCGGCGACCAGGGCGGCCACCAGGGCACTCGCCTGGCCGAAGACCACCGCGCGGGCCGCCATCAGGGGCTCGACGCCCTTCGCGCCGGGTCGGCGCTCGCGCTGGGCCTTGAGGCGGGTGCGGATCGACAGGGCGGTCGCGGTGAGGACGACGGCGATCACGGCGAGGACGATGGGCGCGGCGATCGGCACGCTGGGGAGGGTGCCGACCGAGTCCCAGAGTTTGGCGGCACCCCAGGAGAGGATGCCGGCCACGAGGAACAGTCCGGCGAGCACCTTCAGCCGCAGTTGTTTCACCGGGTGTCCTTCACGTGGTCGTCGGTCGTGGTTCGTGGGCGGTCTGCCACGAAGCGTAACGACTACTCGGGCAGACGGAGTTCCAGGTCGGTGCGGCGTGTGACGCCTTCGCGGCCGACGGCGGCGAGGAGCTCGGTGACGGCGCCGCGGCCGGGGATCACGGCCTCGGGGTCCACGTCGGCCCAGGGGGCGAGCACGAAGGCGCGCTCGTGGGCGCGGGGGTGCGGGAGGGTGAGGACGGGGTCGTCGGAGACCACGTCGGCGTACGCGACGATGTCGACGTCGATGGTGCGGGCGCCCCAGCGCTCCTCGCGGACGCGGTGGAAGGCCTCCTCGACGGCGTGGGCGCGCTCCAGGAGGGAGGAGGGCGGCAGGGTCGTCTTCACGAGCGTCACGGCGTTGAAGTACGCGGGCTGGCTGCCGGGCTCGACGCCCCAGGGCTCCGTCTCGTACACGGGGGAGACCGCCTTGACCCGGAGGCCGGGGGTGTCCGCGAGGGCGTCGACGGCCCCCTGGAGGGTCTCCAGGCGGTTGCCGAGGTTGGCGCCGAGGGCGATGACGGCCCAGCGCGGGTTGGAGAGGGTCACGTCGGCCGCGTCGACCGTCTCGACGACGGAGGCGGGTACGGGCTGGACGGTGGGGTCGCTGTGCGTCGGTTTCATCGTCGGCTCCGGGTGATCGTGATGGTCACGTCGTCGAAGGGCA
Source organism: Streptomyces sp. Root1304 (assembly GCF_001426405.1). GTDB lineage: Bacteria > Actinomycetota > Actinomycetes > Streptomycetales > Streptomycetaceae > Streptomyces. The sequence goes on from NZ_LMEP01000028.1 coordinate 205,450, forward strand.
CGGTGATGGGCGCGTCCGGCTTGTGGACGACGACTTCCACCTCCTGGACCCCGGCGTGGCTGAGGCACTGCTGGGCGATGCGCTCGGCGAGGGTTTCGATGAGGTCGACGGGCTCGCCCTGGACGACGTCGACGACTTCCTCGGCGACGATGCCGTAGTGCACGGTCTTCGTCAGGTCGTCGTCGGCGGCCGCCGGGCGGGTGTCCAGGCCGAGGACCAGGTCCACGATGAAGGTCTGGCCCTCCTCGCGCTCCTTGGGGAAGACGCCGTGGTGGCCCCGGGCCTTGAGGCCGCGCAGCGCGACACGATCCACGCGAATCACTCCTGCTGTCGTAGTTCGGGTGGCCACGCAGCCGGGTGCGGACGGCCGGGTGTCCATCGTCGAATCTACCTGCGGGCACCGACAGGGCTTGCCCGTGGGGGGCCGTGGGCGGGTCCGGGGCGGCTTCTACGCGTCGTCCGGGCGGATGCCCTCGTCGCCGTCTCCCGCAGGCGGTTCCTCGGTTTCCCCGAGGACGGGGGAGGCGTGGTGGGACCAGATCCGCCAGCCTTCGGGTGTGTGGCGGAACACATTGGTGGCGACCACGAGCTGGCCGACCAGGGGTCCGAGTTCGGCGCCGTCCTCGGCGGGGCCGCCGCTGAGGATGTTCTCGGTGCAGGTGACGATCGCGGTGCCGCCGGCCAGGGAGATCTTCAGGTCGGTGAGGAAGAACTGGATGTACTCGGTGTTCGCCATGATCAGGGCGTACGAGCGGAGCACCTCGCCGCGGCCGGTGAGGACGGGCCAGCCGGGGTGGACGCAGGTGATGGGGGTGGCGCCGTCGTCGAGCCAGAGCGCGGAGACGGTCTCGAAGTCGCCGGTCTCCATGGCCTCGTAGAAGGCGGTGTTGGCGGCCTCGACGGCCGTCTCGTCGGCGCTGCGGCCCGTGCGGCTCACGCGGCTCCCTCGACGGCGCGGGCGACGCGTACGGCGTCGGCGGTGGCCCTGACCTCGTGGACGCGGACGGCCCACGCGCCCGCGTGGGCGGCGAGGGCGGAGACGGCGGCGGTGGCGGCGTCCCGTTCGCGGGCGGGCGGCGGGGCGGCGCCGGGTTCGCGGGTGAGGACGTGGCCGAGGAACCGCTTGCGGGAGGCGGCGACGAGGAGGGGGCGGCCGAGGGCGCGGAGCTCGGGGAGGTGGGCGACGAGTGCGAGGTCGTGGGGGGCGAGCTTGGCGAAGCCGAGGCCGGGGTCGACGACGATGCGTTCGGGGGCGATGCCGCCGTCGACGACGGCCTCCAGGCGGGTGCGGAGTTCGCCGACGACCTCGGTGAGGACGTCGTCGTAGACGGCGAGGCTGTTCATGTCCTGGCTGAATCCGCGCCAGTGCATGACGACGAAGGGGACTTCGGCGGCGGCGACGGCGGGGATCATCTCCGGGTCGGCGAGGCCGCCGCTGACGTCGTTGACGAGGAGGGCTCCGGCTTCGACGGCGCGGGCGGCGACGCCGGCGCGCATGGTGTCGACGGAGACGGTGACGCCTTCGGCGGCGAGGCCGCGGACGACGGGGACGACGCGGCGGAGTTCTTCGTCCTCGTCGACGCGGGTGGCGCCGGGGCGGGTGGACTCGCCGCCGACGTCGATCAGGTCGGCGCCCTGGGCGACGAGGTCGAGGCCGTGTTTGACGGCGGCCGTGGTGTCGAACCAGCGGCCGCCGTCGGAGAAGGAGTCGGGGGTCACGTTGACCACGCCCATGACGGCGCAGCGGTCCCACTCCGGCAGGCCCAGGGCCGTACCCCGGTCGATCGTCGTACTCATGTGTCCAGCGTAGGGCCCAGGGGCGGGATCAGGCCGCGTGGATCTCGCGCTCGACGGGGGCGGGGACGATGTGGGCGCAGGGGCGGGGGGCCGGGGCGGGGCGCCGTCGGGCGAAGGGGCGGGGCAGGGAGACGTTGACGAAGCCTTCGGCCTGCATGGCGGCGAAGCCGATGCGGGGCAGGTCGCGGCTGTTGCGGTAGACGACGAAGCGGGGTTCCCAGCGTGGCCGGAACTTGGCGTTGAACTTGTAGAGCGACTCGATCTGGAACCAGCGGGAGAGGAAGACGAGGAGTCCGCGCCAGACACGCAGGACGGGGCCGGCGCCGATCTTCTCGCCGCGGGCGAGGGCGGAGCGGAACATGGCGAAGTTGAGGGAGACGCGGGCGATGCCGAGGGCGGGGGCGTCCTGGAGGGCGGCGACGATGAGGAGCTCGTTCATGCCGGGGTCGGCGGAGCGGTCGCGGCGCATGAGTTCGAGGGACATGCCGTCGGGGCCCCAGGGGACGAAGTGGATGATCGCCTTGAGGTCGCCGTAGGGGGAGTGGGGGTCGTCGTCGCTGTCGGTCTTGTGGGCGGTCGCTATCACGGCGTCTCCGTCGCCGGGGGCGCCGATGCGGCCGAGGGCCATGGAGAAGCCGCGTTCGGTGTCGGTGCCGCGCCAGTCGGCGGCGGCGCGGCGGACGCGTTCGAGTTCGTCCTCGTCGAGGTCGCGGACGCGGCGGACGCGGGTGGTGTAGCCGTTGCGTTCGATGCGCTTGACCATCTGGCGGACGTTGCGCATGGCGCGTCCGGAGAGGGAGAAGTCGGCGACGTCGACGACGGCCTCGTCGCCGAGTTCGAGGGCGTCGAGTCCGGTCTCGCGGGTCCAGACCTGGCCGCCGGTCTCGGAGCAGCCCATGACGGCGGGGGTCCAGGAGTGGGCCTTGGCCTCGTCCATGAAGCGTTCGATGGCGCCGGGCCAGGCCTCGACGTCGCCGATGGGGTCGCCGCTGGCGAGCATGACGCCGGAGACGACGCGGTAGCAGACGGCGGCCTTTCCGCTGGGGGAGAAGACGACGCCCTTGTCACGGCGGAGGGCGAAGTGGCCGAGGGAGTCGCGGCCGCCGTGCTGGTCGAGGAGGGCGCGGAGCCGGGTCTCGTCCTCGTCGGTGAGGCGGGCGGCGGGGTGCTCGGGGCGGAAGGCGAAGTAGATGGTGGTGAGGGCGGTGAGCATGCCGAGGGCGCCGAGGGAGTAGCCGACGGTCCAGTCGACGCCCTTGGTGTAGCCGACGGGGCCTTCGAGGCCGACGAGTCCGTAGAGGACGTGTTCGAGGCGGTCGGCGAGGCTGGGGTCGCCGATGACGCGGCGCGGGTGGGCGCTGACGATGACGAGGCCGAGGGCGAGGGAGCCGGCGCCCATGAGGACGAAGTTGGCGAGGGCGCGCCAGCGGCTGCGGGGGTCGGGGAGGGCGGCGAATTCGTCGCGGTGGCGGAGGAGGAGGGCGAGGAGGACGAGGGAGAAGAGGGTGCCGATGACGGAGTGGCGCCAGACGAACTGGGCGGCGGCTCCGACGGGGAGGAGGACGACGACGGCGCGCCAGGCGCGGCGCTTGTTGCGCTTGAGGCCGTGGGCGAGGAGCAGGAGGAGGACGCCGGCGCTCAGGGAGAGGGCGGCGGAGAGGGGGCCGAGGGGGCCGAGGGTGCCGGGGAGGACTTCGGCGAAGGCGTGCATCCGGCTGACGCGGAAGCGGGGGAAGACGCCGGCGGCGATGTCGATGAGGCCGCCGAGGGTGACGGCCGTGCCGATGAGGGAGGGGACGTTCTCGGGGCGGGGGCCGCGGAGAATCCGGCGTACCCGAACCGGAACCAATCGCGATTTGTCCCCATCTACCGTGACAGACATGGCTTCCCGTGCTTCCCGTGGTCCTGCGAAGGGTCCTTGACTCCGGTCGGGCCCTGCGGCGTATTGGGCGGGCCGTCCCGGTTGGTGCGCCTTCTAGGACGGAGTCGTACGGGCTCGGGTTCATCGGGTCACAGGAAATTCTCGGAAAGGAAGGCTCGGTCGTCCCATGGGTCTCACCAGTAGCAAAGTTCTCGTGGTGGCGGTCGTGCTGGCGGTGGCGCTGTTCCTCGCCACGGTCTGGCTGTGGCCGCGGCTCGCGCGCCGGGGGTGGCGTGCGTACGCGGGGCGGGTGGGGCTTCTCCTGGCGACCCAGCTGGCGCTGTTCGCCGCGGTGGGTCTGGCGGCGAACCGGTCGTTCCTCTTCTACGGCTCCTGGGCGGACCTGTTCGGGCAGGAGCAGGAGATGGGGGTGGTCGTCGACCACGGGGCGGGTCCGAAGGCGGTACGGGTGGTGGGGACGCAGCGTCTCGACGTGCCGGGCGGCGGGCGTCCGGAGGTCGGCGGGCAGATACAGAAGGTCGTGGTGGCGGGGGAGCGGTCGGGGATCGTCTCGCCGGCCTATGTGTACCTGCCGCCGGAGTACTTCCAGGAGCGGTACGCGAAGCGCACGTTCCCGGCGTCGTTGGTGCTCACGGGGTATCCGGGGACGGCGGAGAACCTCATCAAGGGGTTGAAGTACCCGAGGACGGCGTACGTCGAGGCGAAGGAGGGGCGGATGCAGCCGATGATCCTGGTGATGCTGCGTCCGACGGTGGCGCCGCCGCGGGACACGGAGTGCGTGGACGTGCCCGGGGGGCCGCAGACGGAGACCTTCTTCGCGGAGGACCTGCCGAAGGCGGTCTCGGCGACGTACCGGGTGGGGACGAAGCCGCGGAACTGGGGGTTCATGGGCAACTCCACGGGCGCGTACTGCGCGCTGAAGATCGCGCTGCACCACCCGGACCGGTTCGCGGCGGGGGCGGGGTTCTCGGCGTACTACCGGGCGGCGGAGGACGTGACGACGGGGGACCTCTTCCACGGGGACGACGGGCTGCGGAAGCGGTCGGACCTGTTGTGGAGCCTGGACCACCTGCCGCAGGGGAAGTCGTCGTTCCTGGTGACGACGTCGAGGCGGGGCGAGGACAACCTGCGGGGCACGCGGGAGTTCATCAGGAAGGTGAAGAGCCCGGCCAGGGTCTCGTCGATCACGCTGGACAGCGGGGGCCACAACTTCAACACGTGGAACAGGGAGATCCCGCCGGGCATGGTCTGGATGGGCGGCAAGCTCAGCGCGAACTGAGCCCGCCCCCGGGGGTCACGAGACCGACGCCCGGCGCAGGGCGCGGTGGACGCCCTCCGGGGTGAGGACGCCGAGGGGGCGGCCGTCGGCGCCGGTGACGACGAGGCGGCCGGTGTCGTGCTGGAGGAGCACGGCGAGGGCGTCCTTGAGGGAGGTCCCGAGGGGGACGGGGGCGGGGGCGCCGTCCGGGCCGGCTGCCGGTGCCGCTGCCGGGGCGGGTGTCTTCGCCAGGGGTACGGGTTCGAGGTCGGCCTCGGTGACGGGTGTGACGGCCAGCCTCTTCAGGCCCCGGTCGCTGCCGACGAAGTCCGCGACGTAGGGGGTGGCGGGGGAGCCGAGGACGGTGGCCGGGGTGTCGAACTGCTCGATGCGGCCCTGTCCGTAGACGGCCATGCGGTCGCCCATGCGGACGGCCTCCTCGATGTCGTGGGTGACGAGGAGGACGGTCTTGCGGACGGTGGCCTGGAGGGCGAGGAACTCGTTCTGGAGGCGCTCGCGGACGACCGGGTCGACGGCGCCGAAGGGCTCGTCCATGAGCAGGACCGGCGGGTCGGCGGCGAGGGCGCGGGCGACGCCGACGCGCTGCCGCTGGCCGCCGGAGAGCTGGGCGGGGTAGCGGGAGCCGTAGACGGCGGGGTCGAGGCCGACGAGGTCGAGGAGTTCGGCGGCGCGCGCGCGTGCGGCGGCCTTCTTCCAGCCGAGCAGCGCGGGGACGGTCGCGGTGTTGTCGAGGACCGTGCGGTGGGGGAAGAGCCCGACCTGCTGGATGACGTAGCCGATCTCGCGGCGCAGGGCGACGGGGTCGACTCCGGCGATGTCCTCGCCGTCGACGAGGACGCGGCCCGAGGTGGGCTCGACGAGCCGGTTGACCATCATCATCGTGGTCGTCTTGCCGCAGCCGGACGGCCCGACGAGGGTGACGAGTTCGCCCTCGGCGACCTCGAAGGAGAGGTCGTCGACGGCGGTCGTGCCGTCCGCGTACCGCTTGGTCACGTGCTCGAACCGGATCATGGTTCCCCATTCTGGCCCCTGGAAGCCGGGGGTGTGTGAAGGGCGTGTTGCCGCATTGTGGCGGGTCTCGGGGATTGTCGGTGGCGGGGGTTAGGGTCGTCACACATGCGTTCGGGAGGTCGACCACCCGGGGGGAGGGACGGATGAGCGCACCGAACTGTCTGGTCACGAACGACTGGATCTGCGGGGAGTATCTGCGGACGCGCGCCCAGGAGTTGACGGACGCCACGCTCCAGCATGTGGGAATCACGGTCGTGTCGGTGCTGATCGCGCTCGCCGTCGCCGTACCGCTCGCCCTGCTCGTACGGGCCAGGCCGCGCTTCGCCGGACCGGTCCTCGGGCTCACCACCCTGCTCTACACGGTGCCTTCGCTCGCCATGTTCTCGCTGCTGCTGCCGTTCTTCGGCCTGTCGTCGGCGCTCGTGGTGACGGGCCTCGTGCTGTACGCGCTGACGATCCTCGTGCGGAACGCGCTGGCGGGGCTCGCCGCCGTGCCCGCCGAGACGCGGGAGGCCGCCCGCGGCATGGGGTACGGCTCGCTGCGGCTCCTCTGGCAGGTCGAACTGCCGCTGGCGCTCCCGGTCCTGATGGCGGGGATACGGATGGCGACGGTCTCCACGATCGCGCTGACGACGATCGGTTCGGTGGTCGGACGCGGCGGCCTGGGCAACCTCATCGAGGACGCGCTGCCCACCTTCTTCAAGGCGCAGATGCTCGCCGCCTCCGTGCTGTGCGTGCTGCTCGCCGTCGTCGCCGACCTGCTCCTCCTGGGGCTGCAGCGGCTGCTCACGCCGTGGACCCGCATACGGACCGCGCCGGGGGGTGGGTGACATGGGGGTCCTGACGGACGCCTGGGGCTGGCTCACCACCGGCGCGCACTGGACGGCCGAGGACGGCATCGGGCAGCGGCTCGCCGAGCACGTGTACGTGAGCGGGGCCGCGCTGCTGATCGCGGCGGCGCTCGCGCTGCCGCTGGGGCTCTGGCTCGGCCACCTGGGCAGGGGCGGGGCGCTCGCGGTGAACGTGTCGAACGTGGGGCGGGCGATCCCCGTCTTCGCGGTGCTGGCCCTGTTCATGGTGTCGCCCCTGCGGAACGCCGGGTACGTACCGACGGTCGTGGCGCTGGTGCTGTTCGCGATACCCCCGCTGCTCACCAACGCGTACGTGGGGGTGCGGGAGGTGGACCGGGCCGCGGTGCGCGCCGCGTGGGGCATGGGGATGACGGGCGGCCAGCTGTTCCGCCGGGTCGAACTGCCCCTGGCCCGGCCGGTGGTGATGACCGGGGTCCGATCGGCGGCGGTGCAGGTGGTCGCCACGGCGACGGTCGCGGCGATGGTCGGACAGGGCGGCCTGGGCCGGATCATCACGGCCGGCTTCGCCACGTACGACACCGCGCAGGTCGTCGCGGGCGCGGTGCTCGTGGCCCTCCTGGCCCTCCTGGTGGAGGGCGCCCTGGTGGGCCTGGACCGACTTCTCGGGTGCCGCGGCCGACCGGCCGGGCTGCCGGACGAGCGCTGAACGCCGGGCCGAACCACTGAACGCTGACCGGAACGACCGACCAAACGCTGACTGGATGGGTGATCTCGTGAACAGGGTCTCGCGTATCGCGGGCGCGGTGCTGGGGACGGCGGCGCTGACCGTCGCGCTCGCCGCGTGCGGCGGTGACAGCCTGGAGCAGGGCAAGCAGAAGGATTCCGGGAGCGCCGGCGACTCCGCCGGCGGGAAGAAGGGCTCGCTGGTCGTCGGCGCGGCGGCGTTCACCGAGGCCAAGGTGCTGGCCGAGCTGTACGCGCAGTCGCTGCGGGCCGCCGGATACTCCGTGTCGATCACCACGGTGAAGAATCGCGAGCTGTACGAACCGTCGCTGGAGAAGGGCGAGATCGACGTCGTCCCGGAATACGCGGCGACGATCGCGGAATTCCTCAACGCGAAGGTGAACGGGCCGAAGGCGCCCGAGGAGGCGCCGGTCGCGTCCGGTGACGCGACGGCCACCGTCGAGGCGCTGCGGAAGCTCGCCGAACCGCGCGGTCTGAAGGTCCTCGCGGTCGGTGCGGCGGTCGATCAGAACGCCTTCGCGGTGACGAAGGAATTCGCCGCGAAGAACAAGCTGACGACGCTTTCCGATCTCGGCCGCGCGAAGCTGAAGGTGAAGATCGCCGCCGGTGACGAATGCGCGGTCCGGCCGTTCTGCGCGCCCGGTCTGAAGAAGACGTACGGCATCGACGTGACCGGGATCGACCCCAAGGGCGTCGGCACCCCGCAGGCCAAGCAGGCGGTGAAGGACGGGGTGGACCAGCTGGTCCTGACCACCACGACGGACGCAACGATCGACGGCTACGGCCTGGTCTTCCTCACCGACGACAAGAAGCTGCAGAACGCCGACAACGTGCTGCCCGTGGTGAACGCGAAGGACGCCGGTTCTCCCGAGATAGCCGCCGCGCTCGACAAGCTCACCCAGGTGCTGACCACAGCGGATCTCGCCGAACTCAACCGCAAGGTGGACGCCGAGCGGGCGAAGCCCGAGGACGTCGCCAAGGACTATCTGGTGACGAAGGGGCTGCTCAACAAGTAGGCGCCGGGGGAGGGGCGTCGGCCCGAAACGGAACCGGAACGGTGGATATCCACTTCTGATGGCGAGAAGTGGCCAAGAGATTGCCGGGCCGACGCCCCACGCGACGCCTACGCACGGTAAATTTCAGGCCATGCCACGTGGACGCCACCGCCATTCCCCGCCTCTGCACAAGCTGCTGCCGCCCTCAGCGGTCGCCGGCGCCGCGGTCGTGTGCGCCGCGGCCGCCTGGCTGCCCGGCGATCAGGTGGTCGCGCGGCTGCTCGCGGCGGCCGCGGCGGCCGCCGCCGTCACCGGTGCCGTCCTCATGCGCAGTTGGGACCGGAGCGCCGGTCTCCGGGTCGCCGAGCTCGACCGGGCGCGCACCGCCGACCAGTGGAAGGCCGAGGAGCGGGTCGCCGAGCTGGAGTCCGACCTCGACGAGTCCCGCGCGCTGCGGTCCCGGCTCGACGCCAAGCTCCGCGCCAAGCGGGTCGAACTGGCCGCGCTGCGCGGCGAGCACGCCGACCTGCTCCGCCGGTACGCCACCGCCGAGACCGAGCGCGCCAGCGCCCTGGAGGGCGCGCGCGTCCTGGCCCTGGAGACGGCGTCGGTCTCCTCCAGTGCCAGGGCCCTGCCCGCCGGCGGGACCACGACCACCCCGGAGGCCTTCCGCCGCGCCGCCCAGGCGCTCCGCGACCTCCCGCGCAGCGCCGCCGCCCAGCACGCCCGCCGGACCACCGAGGCGGCCCGCGCGCGCGACCTCGCCGAGCGGGCCCGCGAGACGGAGGAGCCGCAGGGGAAGCACGCGGCGGCCGCGGGCACGGAACACAGCCGCCCGGCCGCCCCCGCCCTCGCGCTCCCGCCGGCCGCGCCGGTCCCGCCCGCCTCCGCCATGGTCCCGGCCGTCCCGACCGCGACCGCGATCGTGCCGTACGCGGCCCGCAGGCCCGTGCCGCGCCCCGAGGGCGGCTTCGACTTCTTCGGTACGCAGAAGGCGGCGGCGGCCATCGAGGCCGTGCAGCACACGGACCTCGCCGATGTCGTCGGCGAGGAGGTCCTCGAAGAGGCCCTGGCCGCGCAGGCGGTGCTCGGCGCCCCGCTGCTCACCCCGGTCAGCCCCTCCGGCACCCCCCTCGCGCCCCGGGTCACCCCGTCCCGCGCGGTCGGCCAGGTCATCGACCTGACCGCGCACGACGAGACGGAGCAGCTGGACGTCGCGGAACTCCGGGGCGCGGTCAACTCCTGACCCGCACGCCCCGCCCGCCGGGCGGACGCCGTCCGGGCGGGGTGGGCCCGGCGACGGGTGGCGGCTACTTGTCGATGTCGCCGACGACGAAGAACAGCGATCCCAGGATCGCCACCATGTCGGCGACGAGCGTCCCCGGCAGGAGTTCCACGAGCGCCTGGATGTTGTTGAACGACGCCGAGCGCAGCTTCAGCCGGTACGGGGTCTTCTCGCCCCTGGACACCAGGTAGTAGCCGTTGACGCCGAGCGGATTCTCGGTCCACGCGTACGTGTGGCCCTCCGGCGCCTTGAGCACCTTCGGCAGCCGCTGGTTGATCGGCCCCTGCGGCAGCTCCGCCATCCGGTCCAGGCAGGCGTCCGCCAGGTCCAGGGAGTTGTGCGTCTGGTCGAGGAGGCACTCGAACCGGGCCAGGCAGTCGCCCTCCTCGCGCACGGCGACCTTCAGGGTGTCCTGGAGCTCCCCGTAGGCCAGGTACGGCTCGTCGCGGCGCAGGTCGAAGTCGACGCCCGAGGCGCGGGCGATCGGCCCCGACACCCCGTAGGCGTGGACCGCCGCCGGGGACAGCACGCCGACCCCGCGCGTACGGCCCCGGAAGATCTCGTTGCCGAGGACGAGCCGGTCGTACACGTCCATCCGCGACCGTACGTCGGCGACGGCCTGACGGGCCCGTCCCAGCCAGCCGGCCGGCAGGTCCTCCTTGAGGCCGCCGACCCGGTTGAACATGTAGTGCATCCGGCCGCCGGAGACCTCCTCCATGACCGCCTGGAGCTCCTCGCGCTCCCGGAAGGCGTGGAAGACCGGGGTGATCCCGCCCAGTTCGAGCGGGTAGGAACCGAGGAACATCAAATGGTTGAGGACCCGGTTCAGCTCCGCGAGGAGGGTACGGGTCCACACCGCGCGCTCCGGGACCTCCATGCCGAGCATCCGCTCGACGGCCATGACCACGCCGAGCTCGTTGGAGAAGGCGGACAGCCAGTCGTGGCGGTTGGCCAGCATGATGATCTGCCGGTAGTCGCGCGCCTCGAACAGCTTCTCCGCGCCCCGGTGCATGTAACCGATCACCGGCTCGGCCTCCCGCACGACCTCGCCGTCGAGCACGAGCCGGAGCCGGAGCACGCCATGCGTCGAGGGGTGCTGCGGCCCGATGTTCAGCACCATGTCGGTGCTCTCCGCCGCGCCGCCGATGCCGACCGTCGTCTCCGTCATGCGGTCAGTATCCCCCGAGGCCGAACGCGGCCCGGCCGCCCCGTCAGGGCACCCGCCGGGTCAGCCAGAGGAAGTCCCCGAGCCCCCCGCGCGCGGTGAGCTCCGCGGCCTCGCCGGCGGCGGACAGCGCGCGCACGTACGCGGCGGGATCGGCCGAGGCGAGCGCGAGCGGCGGCCGCCCTCCGGCCACCCCGAGCCGCGCGAGGACCTCCCGCTGGGTGAGGAGCCCGTCGACGCCCTCCGGACCCGCATCGGCAGAGACGCCGGCGTCGGCCGGACCCGCGCCTGTCGGACCCGCGTCCACCGCCGCCGCGCACGCGTCCAGCGCCACATGTGCCGTCAGGTCGCAGGTGCCGTCCGGGACCGGCGGGACCTCGCGGCCCGCGCGGAAGCCGGTCAGCGAGCCGAAGGGCGGCCGGGACGCCCGTACGTGCGCGTAGTCCACGGCCACCGCCCGGCCCGCCGCCAGCGACCCCACCGCCGCCGCCCACGCCTCGTCCCTGGGCCACCCGATCTCGGCCCGCGCACCCGGCTCCGTCAGCGGCCACCAGCGGGCCAGCCACTCCGCGTCCCGGCCGCGGACCGGTCCGCCGAGCCGCTCCGTGCCGTCCGCGCGGACCTCCACGTACCGGACCGTGCCCTCCGCGTCCGCCTCGGCGACGTCCACCGGCACGTTGTCGAGCCACTCGTTCGCGAAGAGGAGGCCGCGCGTCCCCCGGGGGATCCGTTCGGTCCACTCGATCCGGGGGTCGAGCCCCGCCGGCCGGGCGGCCCGCTCGACGGCGTACGCGCGGACGGTGAGCCCGCTGCTCTCCGTCGCGGCGAGCACCCCCGCGAGGAGTTCGCCGCGCCCCGCGCCCACGTCCACCAGGTCGACCTCGGCCGTCCCCAGCTCCTCCGCGACCTCGCCGAGCAGCCGGGCCACGGCCCCCGCGAACCGCGGGGAGGCGTGCACCGAGGTGCGGAAGTGGCCCGCGGGTCCCTCGGGGCGCAGGTAGAAGCCCCCCGGGCCGTACAGCGCCCGTTCCGTGGCTTCCCGCCACCCCTGCCACTGACACGTCTCATCCGTCACGGGCCCCAGTCTCCACCTCGGGGAGTACGGGTCCCGCGCCAAGGATCGACCCCACGGTTGATCCCCGCACCTGCCTCCCTTCCCTACTCTGGGTGACGTGCAGCGCCTCTACGACTTCATCCGCAGACACCCGACGGGCGTCGACAGCTTCTGGGCCGTCGTCCTCCTCGGGCTCTCCCTGCTGTGGGTGGGGGAGATGTCCCCGAAGCTCGGCGGCCCCGTCGGGTACGGCGTGATCGCCCTGCTCTTCTCCCTGGTCCTGGCCCTGCGGCGGCGCGCCCCCGAGAAGATGCTGCTGCTCGCGACGGCCCTGGGGCTCGCCCAGCTCGGCTTCGACCGGGTGCCGTTCATCGCCGACTTCGCCATGCTCGTGATCATCTACACGGTCGCGGCGCACGACGGACCCCGCTGGGCGTCCCGGCTCGCGCTCGTCGGCGGACTCTGCGCCGCCACCCTCTCCCAGCTGAGATGGCCGATGGAGGGCACCGAGTCCGGGGCGGCCAAGGTCTTCTTCACGGTCATCATGACCGTGCCGTTCGCCCTCGCCTGGGTCCTCGGCGACTCGCTCCGCACCCGCCGCGCCTACTTCGCGCAGCTGGAGGAGCGGGCCTCCCGGCTGGAGAAGGAGCGCGAGGCGCAGGCCAAGGTCGCGGTCGCCGCCGAGCGGGCCCGGATCGCCCGCGAGCTGCACGACGTCGTCGCGCACAACGTGTCGGTGATGGTGGTCCAGGCCGACGGCGCCGCGTACGTCATGGACTCCTCCCCGGAGACCGCGAAGCAGGCCCTGGAGACCATCTCCACCACCGGCCGGCAGGCGCTCGCCGAGATGCGCAGACTCCTGGGCATCCTGCGCACCGGGGAGCACCAGGAGGCCGGGGAGTACGTGCCCCAGCCCGACGTGGGCCAGATCGAGGACCTCGTCGAGCAGGTGCGGGGCGCCGGGCTCACCGTGGACTTCGCCATCGAGGGGAGCCCGCGCCCGCTGCCCAGCGGCGTCGAGCTCACCGCGTACCGGATCGTGCAGGAAGCCCTCACCAACACCCGCAAGCACGGCGGCCCCGACGTCGGCGCCAGCGTCCGCCTGGTCTACTTCGACGACGGGCTCGGGCTGCTCGTCGAGGACGACGGCCGGGGCGCGCCGCAGGAGATGTACGAGGACGGGGGCGCCGACGGCCGGGGCCACGGCCTGATCGGCATGCGCGAGCGGGTCGGCATGGTCGGCGGCACCCTGGACGCGGGGCCGCGTCCGGGCGGAGGCTTCCGGATCAGTGCCCTGCTCCCGCTCAAGCCCGCTCACTGACGACCCGAACACGACCCGAAGGAACCTGATGTCCATCCGCGTGATGCTCGTCGACGACCAGGTGCTGCTGCGCACCGGTTTCCGCATGGTGCTCGCCGCCCAGCCGGACATGGAGGTCGTGGCGGAGGCGGGCGACGGGGTCGAGGCCCTGGAGGTGCTGCGGTCGACGGCGGTCGACGTCGTCCTGATGGACGTGCGCATGCCCAAGCTCGACGGGGTGGAGACGACCCGGCGGATCTGCTCCCAGCCCGATGCCCCGAAGGTGCTGATCCTGACCACCTTCGACCTCGACGAGTACGCCTTCTCGGGGCTGAAGGCGGGGGCGAGCGGTTTCATGCTGAAGGACGTGCCGCCGGCGGAGCTGCTCGGCGCGATCCGCTCGGTGCACAGCGGTGACGCGGTGGTCGCGCCCTCGACGACCCGGCGGCTCCTCGACCGCTTCTCGCCGATGCTGCCGTCGACCGGCCGGGAGCCCGAGCACAAGGAGCTGGGGCGCCTCACGGACCGGGAGCGCGAGGTGATGATGCTGGTCGCCCAGGGCCTGTCGAACGGCGAGATCGCCGCCCGCCTGGTCCTCTCCGAGGCGACGGTGAAGACCCATGTGGGCCGCATCCTGACCAAGCTGGGCCTGCGCGACCGGGTGCAGGTCGTGGTCCTCGCGTACGAGACGGGCCTGGTCAGGGCGGGCGGCGGTGCGGCGGGCTGAGCCGGGGACCGGTCCGGTGCTGCTGTGGATCAACGGCCCCTTCGGGGGCGGCAAGACCCAGACCGCCCACGAGCTGCACCGCCGGCTGCCCGGCAGCGTGGTGTGCGACCCGGAGCACATCGGCTTCGGGCTGCACCGGACGCTGCCGCCCTCGCTGCGCGGTGACTTCCAGGACCTGGCGTCCTGGCGGCAGGGCGTGCGCGAGGTGCTGGACCTCGCGCTGCGGCGGTACGGGGAGGGGCCGGTCATCGTGCCGATGACGGTCACCGACCCGGGGTACTTCGCGGAGACCGTCGGCCGCCTCCGCGCGGATCACGGCGCCGACCGGGTGCACCACGTCGCTCTGCTCGCGGAGCGGGAGACCGTGCTGCGGCGGTTGACCGAGCGGGGTCTCGGGCGCGGGCTGAAGCGGGAGAGCTTCGCGGTGGCCCGGCTGGACGAGTGCCTGGAGCGGCTGTCGGGTCCCGAGTTCGCCACTCACATCGGTACGGACCGGCTGACGGTGCCGCAGGTGGCCGACCGGGTCGCGGAGCTCGCGGGACTGCGGCCGCTGCCGAACACGGACGGACCGCTGCGGCACCGGCTGCGGCGGCTGCGGGTCGGGCTCTCCCACATCAGGTTCGACCAGCGACTTCCTGGAGAGCGGCCCTAGCGCAGCACGCTCTCCAGGAAGTCGCTGCCGAGGCGGGCGACGACGGCCACGTCCAGCTGGTGGAGCACGTAACGGCCCCGGCGCTGGGTGGTGACGAGTCCTGCCTTCTTCATGACCGCGAGGTGCCGGGAGACCTCGGGGGCGGTGATGTTGTACGCGTCCGCCAGCTCGCTCGTCGTGCTCGAACCGCGGGCCAGACTGCGGCAGAGCCGCATCCGCATGGGGTGGGCGACGGCCTCGAGACGCCGGATGACGGCCTCCACGGAGGCCGCGCCGCCGGGCTCGCGGTCGGGGACCGGGTACTGGATGACGGGCTGCCAGCCCGGGGTGTACAGGGCGAAGAGGTGCGGCCGGCCGAAGGCGGTCGGCAGGAACGTCACGGCGGAGGTCGCGGTGGTCGTGCGGCCCTGGACCAGCTTGTCGACGACGATCCGGGAGCCCGCCGCGTCCTCCTCCAGGACCATCGCGGGGGACGCGTCGGCGACGGCCTCGGCCAGACCCTTGCGCCGCATCAGCTCGGTCTTGTGGCGGGCGTCGGCGGCGAGCTGGACGCGGACGCGGCGCCAGGTGTCCGCGAAGAAGGCCTCCTCGCAGTCCTCCAGGAGACGCCGGACCCACGCGCGCGTACCGGGCGGGTCGGCGAGCATCCGCTCCACGAAGGCGAGCCGGCGCGGGCCGCGCGCGGCGGCCAGGTCCAGGGTGCGGCGGCGCATCCGCTCGTCGACGAGCGGGGAGGGAGCGCCGTGCGTGTACTTGCTGTTGCAGGAGATCTCCAGGGCGGAGCCGACGTACTTCTCGTCGTCCATGCGGTCGAGGTCGTCCAGCTCCTCGGCGAGGGTCTCCCGGGGGTGCGCCGGCAGCAGGATGTCCGAGCGGGTGGAGGTCCACATGAAGTCGGCCTCGTGGAGCCGGTCCGCGAGCTCCGGCTTCAGCGCCGCCGCCGTGCTCGTGGTCCAGGCGTGGAGCCGGGCGTGGTGCGCGGGCTCGGCCAGGGCGTGCAGGGCGGCACCCAGCTCGGCCAGCGGCGAGGGGCTGAAGGTGATCCGCTCGTGCGGCAGTCCGGTGATGTCGATGGTCACGCTCACCCGTCCATGGTGCGGGGTGGAGCGGGGGTGGTGTCGCGCGGGTTGACGGGCGCCGTCAATCGACGGCCCGGAGCGGCCCCGGTACGGCCCGGAGCGGCCCCGGTACGGCCCGGGGCGCCGTTTGACCACGGCCGTCAATCGGCGCGCCAAGGGCTCCGGGCCCGGCGCACGGTGAGCGCATGAACGCGATGCACCAGTACCTCTTCGACGCCTACCGCGCCGCCCGGCTCGGTGAGCCGGCGCCGCCGGAGCCCGGCACCCATGACGTCGCCGTCCTGCGCGCGCTCCGCGAGCGGCGCCGGGCCGAGCGGGAGCCGGGGCGGGGGCGGGAGCGCGCGGGCCGCCCGGCGCGGGGCACCCTCCGCCACCGCCTCCGAACGGTCCCCGGCCTCCGGACGGCCCCCGGCTTCCGTACGATCCACAGCCTCCGGACGGCCCTCCGCTCCGGGAAGGCCCTCCGGCGCCGCTAGCCCAGCCGCCCCAGGAAGTCCCTGGCCGCCGCCCTCACGTCCTCCGCCGTCCACTCCAGGCCCGGTGCCGTCACCGTCAGCTCCGTGAACGAGACGCCCGGCGGGCCGCCCGCGCCCGGGGTGAACCAGCGGCGGAAGAGCACCGTGCCGGTCTCCTCGGTCTGGGCGAGCGCGGCCGCCGTCAGGGTCTCCGCGGCGTACGGCAGCCAGACCTGGAACTGGTGGGTGTGCGGCTCCTCGGGGTGCACCCGGAACCACCCCGTCCCGGCCTCGGCGAACGCCTCCCGCACCGCGTCGGCCACCATGCGCGCGTGCGCCACGTACGACGGGAGCCGGGGCAGCTCGACGTCCAGGCCCCGGAGCGCGGAGAGCGCCGCCGGGTACTGCTGGAAGATCATCCCCCCGTACCGGTGCCGCCAGATCCTGGCCTCCTCCATGACGTCCTCGGGGCCGACGAGCACGGCCCCGGACATGCCGTTGAGGGACTTGTAGAACGAGACGTACACGCTGTCGGCGAGCCCCGCGATCTCCGCGAGCGGGCGGCCGAAGTGCGTGGCGCACTCCCAGAGCCTGGCCCCGTCGAAGTGGACCACCGCGTCCCGCTCCCGGGCCGCCTCGACGACCTCGGTCAGCTCCTCCCAGGTCGGCAGGACGAAGCCCGCGTCGCGCAGCGGCAGCTCCAGCATCAGCGCCCCGAAGGGCTCCGGGTGGTCCCGTACCTCCTCGGCCGCCGGCAGCCGGGGCGCGTCGGTGGGATGGACGGTCCGGAGCCCGGAGACGGCCCCGAACGCGCCGTTCTCGTGGACCTCGGGGTGGCCGAGCGGGTGGAGGGCGACGACGGGGCTGCCGGTGCGCCCCGCCCAGCAGCGCAGGGCGACCTGCTGGGCCATCGTGCCGGTGGGGAAGAAGACGGCGGCGGGGTGGCCGAGCTCCGCGGCGACGCGCCGCTCCAGCACCTCCACCACGCCGTTGCCGTACGTGTCGAGCGCGGACTCGCCGTATCCGGCGGCCTCCGCCCACGCGGTCAGCTCACGCAGGCGCGAGCCGACCGTGCCGTCCATCGAGTTCTGCCCCAGCTTGCGCGGGGCCTCGCTCCAGACCTTCAGCCGGTGCAGCCGGGCGGCCTCCTCGTCCGAAGGCTCCACGGGGTCGGTGGGGCCCACGGTGTCTGCGGGGTCCATGGGGCCTGTGGGCTCCACGGTCTCTGCGTCGTCCTCGGGATTCACCGGATTCACGGGATGCGTGCCATTCATGAGCCGATCATCACACCCCGCCCACACCCTGTGGACAGCCACGGGAAGAGCGCGAAACGCTGGCGTAGCATGACCAGAAATCGTCCGGTACCCGCCGAGGACTGGAACGGAAGGCCGCCCCCACCGTGAACGCACCAGCAGCGCCAGAGCCCCGAGCCGAGGACCGACCCGCCCGGCTCACCGTCGGAGTCGTCGGCGCCGGCCGCGTGGGCCCCGCCCTCGCCGCCTCCCTCCGGCTCGCCGGGCACCGCCCCGTCGCCGTCTCGGCGGTCTCCGACGCCTCCCGGCGCCGCGCCGCCGCCCTCCTGCCCGACGTCCCCGTCGTCGAGCCCGCGCGGGTCCTCGCCCTCGCCGACCTGGTCCTGCTCACCGTGCCGGACGACGCCCTGCCCGGTCTGGTCGAGGGGCTCGCCGACACCGGTGCCGTACGCCCCGGGCAGCTGCTCGTGCACACCTCCGGGCGGTACGGGGCACGGGTCCTTGACCCCGTCCGCCGGGCCGGCGCCCTGCCGCTCGCCCTGCACCCCGCCATGACCTTCACCGGCACCGAGGTCGACGTCCAGCGGCTCGCCGGCTGCTCCTTCGGCATCACCGCGCCCGAGGAACTGCGGCTGGCCGCCGAGGCCCTCGTGATCGAGATGGGCGGCGAGCCCGAGTGGATCGCGGAGGAGGCCCGCCCGCTGTACCACGCGGCCCTGGCCCTCGGCGCGAACCACCTGGTCACCCTGGTGGCCCAGTCGATGGAACTGCTCCACAAGGCGGGCGTCGCCGCCCCCGACCGGATGCTCGGCCCGCTGCTCGGCGCCGCCCTGGACAACGCCCTGCGGTCCGGGGACGCGGCCCTCACCGGCCCCGTCGCGCGCGGTGACGCGGGCACGGTCGCCGCCCACGTCTCGGAGCTGCGCAAGCACGCGCCCGGCACCGTCGCCGGCTACCTGGCGATGGCCCGCACGACCGCCGACCGGGCGCTCGCCCACGGCCTGCTCAAGCCCGAGCTGGCCGAGGACCTGCTGGGCGTGCTCGCCGACACCTCCGCCGGCGCGACCGGCACCACCGGAGCCGCCGACGGGCCGCAAGGAGACGACCGATGAGCCTGTTCGCCCGCGAGAGCGCCGAGGGCGGTCGTGCCGTCCGCCACGAGCCCGCCGCACTCCTGCGCACCGCCGAGGACCTCGGGGACGCCGCCGCCCACTTCGCCGCCCCCGGCTCCACCGCCGTGGTCATGACCATGGGCGCCCTCCACGACGGCCACGCCACCCTCGTCCGGGCCGCACGCGCGCGCGTGGGGGAGAGGGGCTTCGTCGTCGTCACCGTCTTCGTCAACCCGCTCCAGTTCGGCGCCGGCGAGGACCTCGACCGCTACCCCCGCACCCTCGACGCCGACCTCGCCCTCGCCCTCGACGCGGGTGCGAGCGCCGTCTTCGCGCCCTCCGTCGACGAGGTCTACCCCGGCGGGCAGCCGCAGGTACGGATCACCGCCGGCCCCATGGGCGAGCGCCTCGAAGGCGCCTCCCGGCCCGGCCACTTCGACGGCATGCTGACCGTCGTCGCCAAGCTGCTCCACCTCACCCGGCCCGACCTGGCCTTCTTCGGCCAGAAGGACGCCCAGCAGCTGGCGCTCATCCGGCGCATGGCCCGCGACCTGAACTTCCCGGTCGAGATCGTCGGCGTGGAGACCGTCCGCGAGCCCGACGGCCTCGCGCTGTCCAGCCGCAACCGCTACCTGTCGGCCGAGGAGCGCCGTACCGCCCTCGCGCTGTCCGGGGCGCTGTTCGCCGCCGGCGACCGGCTCGCCGCGCAGGAGGCGCTCCGCGCGCGTGCCGACTCCCTGCCCGGCGCCCAGGGGCGGGCCGGGAACCGCGCCGAGGCGCTCTCCCGGCTCGGCGAGGCCCGTGCCGCCGCCGACGCCCACGCGGTCGCGCAGGCCGCCGAGGGCCGCGGAGCCGAGGCCGTAAGGGCCGCCGCCCGCAGCGTCCTCGACGAGGCCGCGAGGGCCGAGCCGCCGCTCACGCTCGACTACCTCGCGCTCGTCGACCCGGAGGACTTCACCGAGGTCGCCGACGACCACCACGGGGAGGCGGTCCTCGCCGTCGCCGCGCGCGTCGGCACCACCCGGCTGATCGACAACATCCCCCTCCACCTCGGAGGCACCATGCCCACCACCCTCGGAGCGAACCCGTGACCGGAATACGGCTGCACGCCCCCGCGCCCGGCTGGGCCATCGACGCCGATGTCGTCGTGGTCGGCTCCGGAGTCGCCGGCCTCACCGCGGCCCTGCGCTGCACCGCGGCCGGGCTCCGCGCGGTCGTCGTCACCAAGGCCCGGCTCGACGACGGCTCCACCCGCTGGGCCCAGGGCGGCATCGCCGCCGCGCTCGGCGAGGGCGACACCCCCGGGCAGCACCTCGACGACACGCTCGTGGCCGGCGCCGGACTGTGCGACGAGCACGCCGTGCGGGCGCTCGTCACCGAAGGCCCCGACGCCGTCCGCCGGCTGATCGCGACCGGCGCCGACTTCGACAAGGACGCCGACGGCGGGATCGCGCTGACCCGGGAGGGCGGCCACCACCGCCGCCGGATCGCGCACGCCGGCGGCGACGCGACCGGCGCCGAGATCTCCCGCGCCCTGGTCGAGGCGATCCGGGACCGGGGTGTCCGCACCATCGAGCACGCCCTCGTCCTGGACCTCCTGACGGACGCCGAGGGCCGTACGGCGGGCGTGACCCTGCACGTCATGGGCGAGGGCCAGCACGACGGCGTCGGCGCCGTCCACGCGCCCGCAGTGGTCCTCGCCACCGGCGGCATGGGCCAGGTCTTCTCCGCCACCACCAACCCGAAGGTCTCCACCGGCGACGGCGTCGCGCTCGCGCTCCGCGCCGGCGCGGAGGTCTCCGACCTGGAGTTCGTCCAGTTCCACCCCACGGTGCTCTTCCTCGGCGTCGGCTCCGAGGGCCAGCAGCCGCTGGTCTCCGAGGCGGTCCGCGGCGAGGGCGCCCACCTGGTCGACGCCGACGGGGTCCGCTTCATGCTGGGGCAGCACGAGCTGGCCGAGCTGGCGCCCCGGGACATCGTCGCCAAGGCGATCACCCGCCGGATGGCGGAGCAGGGCGCCGACAACATGTATCTCGACGCCCGCCACTTCGGCGCCGAGATGTGGGCGGAGCGCTTCCCGACGATCCTCGCCGCCTGCCGCTCCCACGGCATCGACCCGGTGACCGAGCCGATCCCGGTCGCCCCCGCCGCGCACTACGCCTCCGGCGGCGTCCGCACGGACCTGCGGGGCCGTACCACCGTCCCCGGCCTGTACGCGTGCGGGGAGGTCGCCTGCACCGGCGTCCACGGCGCCAACCGGCTCGCCTCGAACTCCCTCCTGGAGGGCCTGGTCTTCGCCGAGCGGATCGCCGAGGACGTCATCTCGGCCGCCCCGCGCGTGCCGGGCGCCCCGGTGGCGCACCCGTCCCCGGTGACCCTGCCGCTGCCCGTGGCCGATGCCCGGCCCCGTATCCAGCGGATCATGACGGCCGGCGCCGGGGTGCTGCGGTCCGAGACCGGACTGCGGGAGGCCGCCGAGGCCCTCGACGCGCTGCACGGCGACGCCCTCGCGGGCGGCACCGACGACACCAAGGCCGGCGAGCCGGGCGTCGACGCCTGGGAGACCACCAACCTGCTGTGCGTCGCCCGGGTGCTGGTCGCCGCCGCCCGCCGCCGCGAGGAGACCCGCGGCTGCCACTGGCGCGAGGACCACCCGGACCGCGACGACACCGACTGGCGCCGGCACCTCGTCGTACGCCTCACCCCGGAGCGGACCCTCGACGTCCGGACGACCGGCACGCATGACTTTCCCCCCACCTCCGATGCCCCAAGGGAGCCGTAAGTGACCACGCCCGAGGAAGCCCGTCCGCAGCCCGTGGACGTCCCTCTCATCCAGATCCACACGGTTTCCTCCGACGAGGCGGCCGGCGGCTGCGGCGACGGCTGCGGCTGCGGCGGTGCCGACGAGTTCGAGTGCGGGCTCGACCCGGCGCTCGCCGAACTGCTGGAGGCCGCCGGTCTCGACCCCGTCCAGGTCGAGGACGTGGCCCACCTGGCCATCGCCGAGGACCTCGACGGCGGCGTCGACGTGACGACCGTGGCGACCGTCCCCGAGGACGCCGTCGCCACCGCCGACTTCACCGCCCGCGAGGCCGGTGTCGTGGCCGGTCTGCGGATCGCCGAGGCCGTCCTGTCGATCGTGTGCACGGCCGAGTTCGAGGTCGAGCGGCACGTCGAGGACGGCGCGCGCGTCGAGGCCGGGCAGCTGCTCCTCAGCGTCACCGCCCGCACCCGTGACCTGCTGACCGGCGAGCGCAGCGCCCTCAACCTGCTGTGCCGCCTCTCCGGCATCGCCACCGCCACGCGCGCGTGGGCCGACGCCCTGGAGGGCACGAAGGCCAAGGTCCGCGACACCCGCAAGACGACCCCGGGCCTGCGCGCCCTGGAGAAGTACGCGGTCCGCTGCGGCGGCGGCGTCAACCACCGCATGTCGCTCTCCGACGCGGCCCTGGTGAAGGACAACCACGTGGTGGCGGCCGGCGGCGTGGCCGAGGCCTTCAAGGCCGTGCGCGAGCTGTTCCCCGAGCTGCCCGTCGAGGTCGAGGTCGACACGATGCCGCAGGTCCGCGAGGTCCTGGAGGCGGGCGCCGACCTGATCCTGCTGGACAACTTCACCCCGGCCGAGACCGAGGAGGCCGTCGCCCTGGTCGCGGGCCGCGCCGCCCTGGAGTCCTCGGGCCGGCTGACCCTGGAGAACGCGGCGGCGTACGCGGCGACCGGCGTGGACTACCTGGCCGTCGGCGGGCTCACCCACTCCTCCCCGATCCTCGACATCGGCCTCGACCTGCGCGAGGTGCGGGCCTGATGCTGCTCACCATCGACGTCGGCAACACGCACACGGTCCTCGGCCTCTTCGACGGCGACGAGATCGTCGAGCACTGGCGGATCTCCACCGATCCGAGCCGCACCGCCGACGAGATGGCGGTCCTGCTCCAGGGCCTCATGGGCATGCACCCGCTGCTCGGCGTCGAGCTGAGCGACGGCATCGAGGGGATCGCGATCTGCGCGACGGTCCCCTCGGTGCTGCACGAGCTGCGCGAGGTCACCCGGCGGTACTACGGGGACGTCCCGGCGGTCCTGGTCGAGCCGGGCGTCAAGACGGGCGTCCCGATCCTCACGGACAACCCCAAGGAGGTCGGCGCGGACCGCGTGATCAACGCGGTCGCGGCCGTCGAGCTCTACGGCGGCCCGGCGATCGTCGTCGACTTCGGTACGGCGACGACGTACGACGCGATCACCACGCGCGGCGAGTACGCGGGCGGCGCCATCGCGCCGGGCATCGAGATCTCGGTCGAGGCGCTCGGCGTGAAGGGGGCCATGCTCCGCAAGATCGAGCTGGCCAGGCCCCGCAGCGTGATCGGCAAGAACACGGTGGAGGCGATGCAGTCGGGCATCGTCTACGGGTACGCGGGCCAGGTCGACGGCGTCGTCGCCCGGATGAAGCGGGAGCTGGTCGGCCCGGCCGGCGACCCCTCGGACGTGACGGTGATCGCGACCGGCGGCCTGGCGCCGATGGTCCTCGCCGACTCCCAGGAGATCGACGAGCACGAGCCCTGGCTGACCCTGATCGGCCTGCGCCTGGTCTACGAGCGGAACGTCTCCCGCATGTGACCCCCGCCGGGGCCGGCCGCCGCGGGCCGGCCCCGGGGACCGCGCCGGACGCCCGCCGCGAAGCCGCCGCTCGTCGGCGCGCCGTAATGATCGCTAAGAGAAAATTGTCCGATTAGCGCGTATCGTCGGCCCATGCCCACGCCATACGGATCCCGCGGCGGCATGGCGTTCAGCGCGGACGAGCTGCGTGTGCTCCGCCGTGCCCTCGCCGTCGCCCTCCACCCCGCCCCGCTCCAGGACGAGGACGTCCAGGACACCCTGCGCCTGGCCGAATCCGTGGACGAGGCCGTACGCGAGGCCGGCCGGCTGCGCGCCTTCCTCCTCGACGACCTGGCCCGCTACCGCGAGGCGCTTCCCGGGTCCCTGAGCGGCTATCTGGAGCTCCTCCAGGACGCCCTGGCCGCCGGGTACGACCCCGCCGCCGACGACCTCGCCGCGCTGCGCGCCCTGCGCCGCAACCCCGCGGCCGCCGCGCTCCTCGCCCGCTGCCAGATCCTCGCCGAGCGCTCGGTGCGCGCCCGCCTGGCCCGGGTCTCCCAGGCCACCGGTACGACCGCCGTCCGGAGCCCGCAGGGCGCCGTGGTCGCCGCGCCCCGCACCCGGCTGCTCGCCCTGCCCGGCGGCCGTGCGGCGGCGGACGACCCCAAGCCGACGCCCCCGGTGCCGGCCGAGCGTCCGGTGCCCAAGCCCTCCGAGGTCTTCCCGCCGCGCCGGAGGCCCGTACCGCCGCCCCCGCCCGAGGAACGGGTCGCCGGATAGCTAGGCTGGGCGCCATGGACTACGTATCCGCGCTCGTGCCCCCCGTCGTGATGGCCGTGTTCTTCATCGCCCTGGTCACCGTGATCGTGAAGAGCCAGGGCGGCCCGAACAAGGCCAAGGAGGACGCGGTCGTGGACGCCGCGCTCGCCCGCGCCGAGGCGACCCGCCAGGCGGACAGCACCCCCGCCGGCTGACAGCCGCACGAACGCCGCAGCACCCGGGACGTACGACCCTTCGTGGTCGTACGTCCTTTTTGTTGCGTTTCCCTCCGTCAATCGACGCTTACTGGCGTTTTGCGCACTAAAGTGACGCTGTGCCCCGTCCCCTGGGAGAGCTCGAAGACGCCGTGATGACGCGCGTCTGGCAATGGAACCGTCCGGTGACCGTCCGGGAAGTTCTGGAGGACCTTCAGCAGGAACGGTCCATCGCCTACACCACCGTCATGACCGTCATGGACAATCTCCATCAGAAGGGCTGGGTCCGCCGGGAAGTCGAAGGCCGCGCCTATCGATATACGGCGGTCTCCACCAGGGCCGCCTACGCCGCCGCCCTGATGAACGAGGGATGGGCGCAGAGCGACAATCCGGCAGCCGCGCTCGTCGCCTTCTTCGGCATGATGTCGCAGGAACAGCGCGAGGCCCTCAACGACGCCATCCGGATCGTGCAGCGCGACACCCCGCTCCCCGCCCCGCCCGAGGAGGGCGCCGAGGGATCCGGGGCCCAGGAGCGATAGCGTCCCCCCATGTCGCCGTCCGCTTCCCCGGCCGCTTCCCCGGCCTCCGCCAAAGCCGTCACCGTCCGCAGGGCCCGCACCGGAGACGTCGCCGCGGTCCGCCGCCTCGTCGACCCCTTCGTGAACCGCGGCATCCTGCTCGACAAGGCCACCGTCACCCTTTACGAGTCCATCCAGGAGTTCTGGGTGGCGGAACGGGACGAGGACGCCACCGTCGTCGGCTGCGGCGCTCTCCACGTCATGTGGGAAGACCTCGCCGAAGTGCGCACTCTCGCCGTCGATCCCGAGTTCAAGGGAGCCGGCGTCGGACATCAGGTGCTGGACAAGTTGTTGCACACCGCCCGATGGCTCGGTGTGCGGCGGGTATTCTGCCTCACCTTCGAAGTCGACTTCTTCGCGAAGCACGGCTTCGTCGAGATCGGCGAGACCCCGGTCGACGGAGATGTCTACAGCGAGCTGCTGCGTTCCTATGACGAGGGAGTCGCCGAGTTCCTCGGTCTCGAACGAGTGAAGCCGAACACCTTGGGCAACAGCCGGATGCTTCTGCACCTGTGACCCGTGCGGATCCCTATGTCCGAATCGCGCACGTTTCCCGCGTTGCCGGGCATCTGAACCTCTCCCAGGGGTTTGTGTTTTTCCGGGAAAAGCGGTTTCCTTTCCGCGTACTGCATTTTCGATGAAAGGAAATCCGGTGGCACAGAAGGTTCAGGTCCTTCTTGTCGACGACCTCGACGGCGTCGAGGCGGACGAGACCGTGACGTTCGCGCTGGACGGCAAGACCTACGAGATCGACCTCACCACCGCCAACGCGGAAAAGCTCCGTGGTCTGCTCGAGCCGTACACCACGAGCGGCCGTCGTACCGGTGGCCGCACCGCCGGCGCGCGTGGCAAGGGCCGCGCCGTGGCGACGGGCAGCCAGGACACCGCGAAGATCCGCGCGTGGGCCAAGGAGAACGGCTACGACGTGAACGACCGCGGTCGCGTGCCGGCCACCGTCAAGGCGGCCTACGAGGACGCGAACCGCTGAGGCGACAGCTGCTGAGCCGCCGGCCCCCGGGTCCGCGCACTCAGCAGCCGCGCCCGGTGGCACTCCGCGGCCGCCGCGGCCACCAGACGCACCAGGCACGGGGCATCCGCACCGCTCCAGGGCGCGGACCGCAGGGCCGGCAGCGAGGACTCGACCTCGCGGCCCGGCGCCGGGGCCCGCAGCCACACGGAGGCACCCGGCGCGCCGGATCCGCCCCGCCCCGGGGGAAGGGGCGCGGTCATCCGGCCGTCGGCCCCCATGGCCGTGAGGTCCAGCGCGATGCCGCCCCACTCCAGCCAGTCGAGCAGCCCCGGCAGCTCCTCGGCCGTCCCGGCGGCCACGAGCAGCCGCATCCGGCGCCCCAGCAGGGCCACCGGACCCGTCGCCGGGCCCGTCCGGCGCAGCACGCCCCGGCCGGCCTCGGCGGGCAGTTCGAGGACGTCGAAGCGCAGCCCCGTGACCAGCTGCACCGGCGGACCGGCCACCGTCGCCCAGCCGAGCTCCTGCTCGTACCACCGCGCCAGACCGCCGTCGTGCGGCGTACGGGGAAGCGGGACGGTGAGGGCCATGCCCGGGGAACTCCCGCGGGGGCGGGTTGGTTACGCCCCGAGGCGACCTCTCTGGTGACCGCGCGTCCCCGGCCGGACGCGCACGGTGTCCGTGATGGGGCGTACGCGTGCATTCGGCAGCGCAAGGGTGTTCGCTGGTAGCGGAGGGAACCGGGGTGCGCCGCATGGAGTGTCAGTCCTTACGGGTAAGACATTCCTAGTGGAGAGGGGCGACTCGCGGGCTTCGGCGTCTCACGTTCGCCATCGGCGTACTGATGACGCGGCTAACTACTTGGCCTGCGGGAACATCGTCTCGCACCATCGGGTTGGAGCATTTGTCGGCTGTTCGGCAGCAGGTCTCCCCGCGGAAGAGGGGGTGATCCGGACGGATGTCGGCAGTTGGAATGAGCGGTCCCCGCTTGCGGGACTAAGCTGCGGAAGGACAGGGAGGGGATCGACCCCTAACTGACTGACCGCTCTGAGGAGCGATTAACGATGTTCGAGAGGTTCACCGACCGCGCGCGGCGGGTTGTCGTCCTGGCTCAGGAAGAAGCCCGGATGCTCAACCACAACTACATCGGCACCGAGCACATCCTTCTGGGCCTTATCCACGAGGGTGAGGGTGTCGCCGCTAAGGCCCTGGAGAGCCTCGGGATTTCGCTCGAGGCGGTCCGCCAGCAGGTTGAGGAGATCATCGGGCAGGGGCAGCAGGCCCCGTCCGGGCACATCCCCTTCACCCCGCGTGCCAAGAAGGTCCTGGAGCTCTCGCTCCGTGAGGCCCTCCAGCTCGGCCACAACTACATCGGCACCGAGCACATCCTGCTCGGCCTGATCCGCGAGGGCGAGGGCGTCGCCGCCCAGGTCCTCGTGAAGCTGGGCGCCGACCTCAACCGGGTGCGGCAGCAGGTCATCCAGCTGCTCTCCGGCTACCAGGGCAAGGAAGCCGCCACGGCCGGCGGTCCTGCCGAGGGCACCCCCTCGACGTCCCTGGTCCTCGACCAGTTCGGCCGGAACCTCACCCAGGCGGCCCGCGAATCCAAGCTCGACCCGGTCATCGGGCGCGAGAAGGAGATCGAGCGGGTCATGCAGGTGCTGTCCCGCCGCACCAAGAACAACCCGGTCCTCATCGGCGAGCCCGGCGTCGGCAAGACCGCCGTCGTCGAGGGCCTGGCGCAGGCCATCGTCAAGGGCGAGGTGCCCGAGACCCTCAAGGACAAGCACCTCTACACCCTGGACCTCGGCGCGCTGGTCGCCGGCTCCCGCTACCGCGGTGACTTCGAGGAGCGCCTGAAGAAGGTCCTCAAGGAGATCCGCACCCGCGGCGACATCATCCTGTTCATCGACGAGCTCCACACCCTCGTGGGTGCGGGTGCCGCCGAGGGCGCGATCGACGCCGCCAGCATCCTCAAGCCGATGCTGGCCCGCGGTGAGCTCCAGACCATCGGTGCCACCACGCTCGACGAGTACCGGAAGTACCTGGAGAAGGACGCGGCCCTCGAGCGCCGCTTCCAGCCCATCCAGGTCGCCGAGCCGTCGCTGCCGCACACCATCGAGATCCTCAAGGGTCTGCGCGACCGGTACGAGGCCCACCACCGGGTCTCCATCACCGACGAGGCGCTCGTCCAGGCCGCGACGCTGGCCGACCGGTACATCTCGGACCGCTTCCTCCCGGACAAGGCGATCGACCTGATCGACGAGGCCGGCTCCCGGATGCGCATCCGCCGGATGACCGCGCCGCCGGACCTCCGCGAGTTCGACGAGAAGATCGCCGGCGTCCGCCGCGACAAGGAGTCCGCGATCGACTCGCAGGACTTCGAGAAGGCCGCCTCGCTCCGCGACAAGGAGAAGCAGCTCCTCGCCGCGAAGGCCAAGCGCGAGAAGGAGTGGAAGGCCGGCGACATGGACGTCGTCGCCGAGGTCGACGGCGATCTGATCGCCGAGGTCCTCGCGACCGCCACCGGCATCCCGGTCTTCAAGCTGACCGAGGAGGAGTCCAGCCGCCTGCTCCGCATGGAGGACGAGCTCCACAAGCGCGTCATCGGGCAGAAGGACGCCGTCATCGGCCTCTCGCGGGCCATCCGCCGTACGCGTGCCGGTCTGAAGGACCCGAAGCGCCCCGGTGGCTCGTTCATCTTCGCCGGTCCGTCCGGTGTCGGTAAGACCGAGCTCTCGAAGGCCCTCGCCGAATTCCTCTTCGGCGACGAGGACGCGATGATCTCCCTCGACATGTCGGAGTTCAGCGAGAAGCACACGGTTTCGCGTCTCTTCGGTTCGCCGCCCGGATACGTCGGCTACGAAGAGGGCGGCCAGCTCACCGAGAAGGTGCGCCGCAAGCCGTTCTCCGTCGTCCTCTTCGACGAGGTCGAGAAGGCCCACCCCGATATCTTCAATTCCCTTCTCCAGATCCTGGAGGACGGTCGTCTGACCGACTCCCAGGGCCGGGTCGTGGACTTCAAGAACACGGTCATCATCATGACGACCAACCTCGGGACCAGGGACATCTCGAAGGGCTTCAACCTGGGCTTCGCCGCCCAGGGCGACACGAAGTCCAACTACGAGCGGATGAAGGCGAAGGTCAGCGACGAGCTGAAGCAGCACTTCCGCCCCGAGTTCCTCAACCGCGTGGACGACATCATCGTCTTCCCGCAGCTGACCCCGGAGGACATCCTCCAGATCGTCGACCTGATGATCGGTCGCGTCGACGAGCGCCTCAAGGACCGGGACATGGGCATCGAGCTCTCCCAGTCCGCGAAGGAGCTGCTGTCCAAGAAGGGCTACGACCCGGTCATGGGCGCCCGGCCGCTGCGCCGGACGATCCAGCGCGAGATCGAGGACACGCTCTCGGAGAAGATCCTCTTCGGCGAGCTGCGCCCCGGTCACATCGTGGTCGTGGACACCGAGGGTGAGGGTGAGGAGCGCAAGTTCACCTTCCGCGGCGAGGAGAAGACGGCGCTGCCGGACGCCCCGCCGATCGAGGCTGCGGGCGGCTCGGGCCCGAACCTGTCGAAGGAAGCGTGACGCACGCGCTGAACCCGTAGCGCTGAAGGGGCGGCCCCGGAACCCGATGGTTCCGGGGCCGCCCCTTTTCCCGTCCGCGCGGCGCCCCCGCCGTCTAGCTGACCGTGAGCCGGTCGCCGAGGACGTCGGCGCCGAGGATCTGTCCGCGGGTGAAGGAGGTGACGTCCACCATCAGCAGAGGCAGGTCGAGGACCGGGGTGAGGTCCAGCGTCCCGGTGGAGTCCGGGGCGCCTCTGACACTGAGGTAGACGAGCGCGCTCAGCCGCGCCACCGCCGTCAGATCCGTCAGCCCGGGGCAGTGCGCCAGATAGAGCCCGGTGAGCTGACCGCAGTCCACCCCGCTCAGGAAGCCGAGGCCGGTGAGCCGGAGGTTCTGGGAGAGACCGAGGAAGCGCAGCCCCCGCCCGCTGAGGCCGCTGAGGAGTTCGGGCTCGCCGAAGTCCCCGTAGAGGTGGACGCTCGGGTGGTCCGGCAGGAGCCGCAGCTGCTCCGGGCTCGTCACCATGATGGGGGTGCTCGGGGTCAGGTGCGGAGCGATCTCCCGCGCGTACCCCTCAAGGGGGAACTGGCTCCAGACGCCGGAGAACCTGTTCGCCTCGCCCGCCTCGGCGAAGGCGCGGGCGTACGGCAGGGCCTCCCGGCCGCCGATCGTGGAGACCAGGTGGACGACGCTCTCGATGGCGTCCTTGGGGACCTCCCCGGGTCCGGGCAGCAGCGGCAGTACGTAACCGCCCAGGCGGGCCAGCTGTCCCACCTGCTCGGTGCTCCGCGGCGGGATCACCGACTTCACCGCCTTCCGCACCCGTCCGTGCAGCGCGCCGTCCAGCCAGGCCGCGTGCTGGGCCGCCAGCGCCGCGAGGACGTACAGCGTGGTCTTGAGGTCCCGTTTGCGGGTGGCCGAGCCGGCCGTGAGGAGGCCCTCGACCAGGGTGGGCAGGTCGCGGCGGGTGCAGTGGCCGGCCGCGAGGAGCAGGACGTCGTGCCACTGCTGGTCGTGGGCGTGCCGGAGAGCCTCCCTGAGCTGGTCGTCCTCCACCAGTTCCTTCGCCGCCAGGAAGTCCTGGAAGGTGCGGTGGGTGAACTGGAAGACGCGGTCCGCGCGCTCCTGGAGGAGACCGCTGCGGTTCAGGAGGTGGGTGAGGATCTCCTCCGGGGTGCCCTGGCGGGAGACGTCCGGCATGCCGGGCAGGGCGCGGGTGAGCTGCCGCAGGGCCTGTTCCCTGGTGAACTCGGTCTGGCCGCCCCTGACCAGCCAGGCCGCGAGCCGCTGGAGGAGTTCGGTGTGCTCCTCGACCGTCATGCGGATGCCGTCGGGGGCGTCGATCCGGCGCTGTTCGTCGCGGGCGCCGAGCAGCATCTGCAGCGCCGAGTCGTAGAGCGCCCAGCGGGTCTTCGGCAGCAGGCCCTCCCGCAGCCGGTGCAGCGCGCAGATGACCGCGCAGAGCAGCGGGGTCCGGGCGAGTTCGGCCAGGGCCGGGTTGTGGTGGAACTGCTGCGCCAGGTCGCGTTCGAGCTCGGCGAGGTTCCGGTCCGGATCCCCGTCCAGCCGGGCGGCGGCGTGCCAGGCCGCGACGAAGGCCTGGATGTCGGCGTCCCGGAGCGGCAGGAGGGTCAGTTCCTCGAACTGCTCGGAGCCGAGCCAGTCGGGGGCGACGGCGAAGGGCCGCACGGTCGCCACGCAGCGGGTGCGGGGGTAGCGGTCGAGCAGCTGGGAGAGCCAGGTGTGGGCGGCCTCGCGCTCCTCCGCCGGGACCTCGTCGAGGCCGTCGACGAGGAGCAGGCCCCGCCCGGCGTTGAGGACCCGGCCGGCCCAGCCGTCGGGGGCGGGATCGATCATGAGCCCCGAGACGCGGGCCAGCTCGCCGGGGGAGGGGTAGCCGTTGCCCTGGGCCCGCAGGGTGCGCAGCGGGACGACGAAGGGGACGAGGCCGTTCAGCTCGGCCAGGTGGGGCCCCAGGGTCCCGGCGGCGGCGTGCGCGGCCAGCCACCACACGAGGGTGGTCTTCCCGGCCCCGGCGTCGCCCCGGAGGAGGACGCGCGGCCGGGAGGCGAGCAGGTCGTCGATGCGCTGGGGGACGGGGGCGGCGGGGCCGGGCTCCCGGGAAGCGGCCTCCAGCGAGAGGTAGGCGGTGTCGAGGTCCCATGTGGAGGCCCGCTTGCCCAGTTCGTCGAGGCCGAAGATGCGGGTGCGGCGGTAGGCGGCTCCGACGGCCTCCGCGTACTCCTCCTCGTACGGCTGGTCGTGGGGGTGCGTGCCGGTGATCCGTACGGGCGGGGCGGCGCCGGGGGGAAGCCACCGGCGTATCTCCTCGTTCGCGAGGACGGTGGTCAGGGGTACGCACTCCAGGCGGCGGTGGCCGCGCCCGCGCGGTACGGAGCGGACGATGCCCAGCAGCTTTCCGTCGACGAGCACGGGCGCGCCGGAGAGGCCCGCGAGGGGCGAGGGGCCGTCCTCCGTCCCGGTGACGGGAGGGTGGTCCAGCTCGACGGTCAACGTGCGGCGGAGGAGTCCGGCCATCGGCAGGACGGTGCCGGTGAACTGGTCGACGTCCAGCTTCCGGCCCTCGTACCGCTGGAGGCGGGGAAAGCCGACCACCTCGCAGCCGGGTATCGGGCGGTCGGTGGCGAGGGCGCTGAACAGGGGCGGGGTGCCGAGACGATGGCCGGACCGGAGGACGGCGACATCGAGCCGGTCGTCGGACCAGACGACCGACAACCGTCCCGGTACCGCCCGGTCCGGGGCCGCGACCGTGACGCTGCGGGCACCGCCGACGACGTGGGCGCTGGTCAGGACGAGGGTCGGGGTCAGCAGGACGCCGGTGCCCTGCTGTTCGCCGAGGACGGCGAGGACGGTGGTGGAGCCGCTCACCGCCCCTCGGCCCCGCCGCCGAAGCCGGACAGGTCCGCGTCCTCGTCGTTGCCGACGAGCCAGGGGCCGTTGTTCGTGGCGTTCCGGGGCTTGAGCGTGAAGGAGACCCGGTGGGTCTCGCCCCGGGCGCGGGAGGCGTCCGCGCCGGCCTCGACGACCCAGGCCTTGACCTTGCCGCCCGCCTTCACCTCCTTGCGGAGTTCGATGGTGAACTCCATCTCGATGTCGCCCACTTCGAAGGCGACGGGCTGCCCGGTCGCGCGGGTGGCGGCGGTGACGAGCTGGTCGCGTACGGAGGCGATGGCGTCGGCGAGTTCGATGTCGGTCATGACCATGAACGTATCGGGGGAGGGGGAGGGTGGTCAGGTCATGTGTGGATCTCGACGGTGGGGGCGAGGGCTTCGGCGCCGGTGAAGCGGTTGCCGGAGCCTTCGACGTACCGGAGTTGGGTCAGGGACGCCAGCGGTGTGAGGTCGTGGACCTGCCCTTCGAGGTTGCCGTAGAGGCCCAGCTCACGCAGGGCGGGGAAGGCTCGGGCAATGGTGCCGAGAGGTGCGGTGGTGCCGGAGCACCGGACCCACAGGCTCTCCGTACGCGGCAGACTCAGCGATTCCGGCATGCATTCCATGGTCTGACTGCCCAGCCCGAGCCACGAGAGGTTCTCCAGGGCGGCCACCGCGTGCCAGTCCTCCTCGCTCATGGCAACGGCTTGGCGGATGGTGAGTCCCGCGAGACCGCGCGCGTGGCGGAGGAAGGTGAGCCCCCCTGTGGGGTGGCTGGACAGGATGAGGCTCGTCAGCTTGTTCTCGGACGAGAGGTGGCGCAGGAACGGGGCCAGGTTCCCCGGCAGTTGCACACTCCGCGCCTCATCGAGTGCCGGGCGGAGCAGGGCCATGCCGTCGAGGGTGAGGCTCCGGCTGATGCGCAGGTCGAGGCGCTCGGGGCGCAGCCCGAGGCGGGCGATCTCGGCCGCCTGGTCGTCGGACACCAGCGTGAAGTCGAGGCCGTCCGGATCGAGCCGGGCGATGATCTCCTCCGCGTAGGGTGCCGTCGCGAACCGGGTCCAGCCCCACATCAGCTGGGAGCGGACGCCCAGGGAAGGATGGTCCGTGAACCGTGCGAGGTAGGGCAGCGTGGCGTCGTCTGTGATGTGGGTCGCCGTCGTCACCACGGCGTGGGCCACTTTGTCGTCCAGCCCCTCCGGCCCCGGCAGCAGGTCCAGCACCGCCCGTCCCACCGACGCCAGCTCCCGGGCCTCGTCCGCGTCGCGCGGCGGGATCACCTCGGCCGTGCGGGCCAGGATCCGTTCCCGTGCCTCCGGTGCCACCTCCGTCGCGTGGTCCAGCGCCGTCGCCGCCACCACCAGGACGCGGAGCTGGGTGCGGCGGTCCGGTGCCGCGTCCGCCGCCTTCAGCAGCTCGTCGAAGATCTCCGCGCACTCGCGCGGGCGCGCGTGCCCGACGGCCATGCGGATGACGTCCTCCCACTGGTCGTCGGCCGCGTGCCGGACGAGGACGCCGATGTCCCAGCGGTCCACGAGGGCCTTCGCCGCCAGGTAGTCCTGGAAGGTGCGGTGCACGAAGTCGACCGTGTCCGCGGTCGGCTCGCGCAGGAGGCCGCTGCGGTGGAGCAGATGCGTGAAGACGGTGCCGGGGTCGTAGCCGGCCGCCTCCGTGATCGCGGGCACGGCCTCCCGTACGACGTCCTGCGCGTGCGCGCGGTCCATCGTGGTGCGGCCGTTGAGCGTCAGCCAGTACGCGATCCGCTGGATCAGCTGGATCTGCGGGGTCTCGCCGAGGTCGATCCCGTACGGGGTCCCCATGTCCCGCTCGCGGTCCCGGCGCGAGAGCAGCATCGAGAGGGCCGCGTCGTACAGCGCCTTCCGGCCGCGCGGCAGGAAGCCGCGCCTGCCGTGGTGCAGGGCGCAGATCAGACCGCACATCAGGGGGTTGGTGGCGAGCTGGGCGACGTCCGCCGTCGTGCGGAGGGCGTCGAGGAGGGGCTGCTCGTACGGTGCCGCCTCCGGTCCCGCCGCCCGGTGCCAGCGGCGGACGAAGGTGGCGACCGCGGCGGAGGACATCGGGGCGAGGGTGAGTTCGGCGAAGCCGTCGGGGGCGAGCCAGTCGTCGCGTACGGCGGTGGGGCGGGAGGTCACGAGCCAGCGGTTGCCCTCGTAGGTGTCGAGGAGGTCGCGGAGCCAGCGGCGGGCGCGGTCGCGCTCGGCCTCGGGGATCTCGTCGATGCCGTCGACGAGGACCAGGCCGCGCCCGGCGGCGAGGACGCGGTCGGCCCAGCCCTCGGGCGCGGGGAGCGGGCAGTCGACGGCGGAGAGGAAGCGCTCGGGGGTGGGGAGCCGCTCGCCGTGGCGGGTCAGGGCGCGCAGGGGGAGGACGAAGGGGATGCGGTCGCGGAGGTACGCCATGCCGTCCGCGAGGTCCTCGCGTGCGGCGGAGACGGCCAGCCACTGGATGAGGGTGGTCTTGCCGGAGCCGGCCGTGCCGCGCAGGAGGACCTTGTCGTGGCGGGCGAGGATCCGGTCGGCGGGGCCGCCGGACGGGCCGCCCAGGAGGAGGGCGGTGGGGAGGTCCGGGAACCCGGCGGTGAGCGGGGACCCGGCGGACGGGGTCTCCGGGAATCCGAGGGCGACCGACAACTCGGCGGACGGGGCCTCCAGGAACCCGGAGGTGACCGACAACCCGGCGGACGAGGACTCCAGGAACCCGGAGGTCTCCGGGGACCCGGCGGACGAGGACTCCGGGAACGTCACCTCCATCACCACCCGGCGTGCGAACTCCCGCTGCATCCGGCTCGACGTCCAGGGCCCTCCCGTTGCCTCCAGCGACAGGTACGCCACGTCCAGCGGCCACTTCTCCGGGGCGTCCCTGAGGTCCACGCCGTAGATGGTCAGGCGGCCGTGCTTCCTGGCGAGGTGGGCCAGATAGCGGCGCTCGAACTCCGCGTCCCGGCCGTCCTGCCGGGGCGTCCTGCGGATGACCTCGTCGACCTTCGCGATGAGTTCCCGCTGGCCACGGGTCTGCTCCACCAGGCTGCGGGCCACGAAGGTGGAGCGCTGGGTGAAGAAGTCGAGGATGTGGAGGCAGGCCCACTCCGTCATCGACTCCAGGTAGCGGACCGAGTCGGTGGAGAGGCCGTCCGGGGCGGGGGCCGCCGCGCGGAGGCGTCGGGCGAGGTCGAGGTGGCCGAGGCGGACCGCCTGGACGTCGTCCATGTCGAGGTCGCCGAGGGCGATCAGCGTGGCCGCGAGGGTGTCGGTGACGGCCTCGGCCTCGTCGGCGGGGAAGGGGCGCTCGCCGGGCCCGGCGTCGCTCCCCCGCAGCGAGCGCTCGACCAGCGTCGACGCCAGTTTCCGGACGTCCTTCTCGGTCAGCGTGCGCTTCTCGCCCCTGAAGGAGACGAGCGAGGAGAGCCGGACCTTCTCGGACCGTCCCGTGAGACCGGCCCCCGGACCCTCGCTGACCAGCAGTTTCTTCAGGATCGGGCCGATCACGGCCGAGCCGAGGCGCGTGCCGATGAGTACCGGTTCCATCTGTGTCCCCCCGTGGGTCCCGAAGCGGTCAGCGTAGTGCGGGACGGTCCTCGGGGCGGCCCGGTTGCGTGACCCAGGTCCCATCCGGGGCCGGTGCCTGGTGACAAGGCGCACAGGGGTTTCGAGGGGTACTAACCGGAATAGTGGCGACCTTTGGTGGGGTTTCGGGACGTTCCGGTGTGAACCGTCGGGACTTTGGTCCCGAGGGGTCCCGAACCGGACGTGAGGCGGCGTTTTCGGTGGTTCCGGGCATCCGTGACATGCGGATAAACCGTTTCGCTTGTGCCGGTATGTCCGATTTCAAGGGGAGGCTCCGGGGTTGTCAAGAGCTGAACTTCCCCGGAGATCGCTACGAGGCGATGTCGTAGATGGGGTGTTTTGGGCTGGATGGGGGTCCGGGTTACCAAGGATGAGCAAGCCCGGCGCCGCACCGTTCGCGTCGGGCCTCGCACATTCCGTTCCGCACTACCCGGAGGTTTTCCCCCGTATGTCGAAGCGCGTCATGAACCCCGCCGCCCGTGTCACCGTCGTCGCTCTTGCCGCCGCCGGCCTGGGAGCGTCGCTGGTGGCCGGAGCCGGGTCCGCCTTCGCCGCCGAGGGCAAGGCCGCCGCCCCGGTGGCGCTCACCGCGTCCGCCGCCGTCTCCGCCCAGGCCGAGGCCCAGGCGCACGTCGCCGCCCAGGTGAAGGCCGCCGCCGCGAAGGCGAACGCCAAGACCGTGGCCGTGAAGGCCGTCGCCGCCCAGCACGTCGTCACCGCGAAGAAGGCCCCGTCCTGGGTCAAGCCGGTCAGCGCCTACACGCTGAGCGCCAGCTACAACCAGGGCGGCGCCATGTGGGCCCACAAGCACTCCGGTCAGGACTTCGCCGTCCCGACCGGCACCCCGGTCAAGGCCGCGGCCGCCGGCACCGTCGTGAAGGCCGGCCCGAACGGCGGCGGCGACGGCCCCGCGTACGGCAACGCGATCGTCGTCAAGCACGCCAACGGCAAGTACTCCCAGTACGCCCACCTGTCGAAGATCAAGGTGAAGATCGGCCAGAAGGTCGGCGCCGGCCAGCAGATCGCCCTCTCGGGCAACACCGGCAACTCCTCCGGCCCGCACCTGCACTTCGAGATCCGCACGACCCCGAACTACGGCTCCGCCGTGAACCCGATGGCGTTCCTGCGGTCCCACGGCGTGGGCGTCTGACGCACGCGTCAGGCCTGATGGGCCTGTTCGATCAGATCGAGGGCGACTTCGAGGACGGCTTCCTGCTTCTCCTCGGGGTCGCCCTCGACGTTCTCCATGAAGAAGGTCCCGGCGTGCAGCGCGAAGATCGCGCTCACGGAGCGGACCTTGTCCTTCATCGGTGAGTCGGGCTCCTGGATGAACGCGTTGAGCGAGATGAACCGCTCCTTGAAGGTGAGCCCGATGCTCAGGTCGCGCACGGTCGCCTGGTTCTCGTGCATGAAGCGGAACAGCGGGGCCGCGGCGAGCAGGGCCTTCTGGTAGCGGCGCAGGATCTCCTGCTTGGTCTCCAGGGTGCGCGGCTGCTCGGCCGCCCAGGCGACCAGGTCGTCGATCGGGCGCGCGAGGTCCTGGAAGATCCCGATGATGATGTCTTCCTTGGTCTTGAAGTGGTAGTAGAGCGCCGCCTTCGTGACGTCCAGATGCTCCGCGATCTCGCGCAGCGAGGTCTTCTCGTATCCCTGCTCGGCGAAGAGTTCGAGAGCCACGTCCTGGATGCGCTGGCGGGTGTTGCCTCGGGCCATGGCTGCTCTCCACTTTCCAGAAAACTTACTTGACGACCGGCTAGTTACGGGTCTACTTTCCCCAGTGTAGTAACTAGCCGGGCGGCAAGTAAGGGACTGACATGACGGCGCAGCACGACACAGCGAAACCGGCACAGGGGGAATCGGAGCCGCAGCCACGCAGCGTCCGCGTCGTCCTCCTCGCCCTGATGATCGCGATGCTCCTCGCGATGCTCGACAACATGATCATCGGCACCGCGATGCCGACGATCGTCGGTGAGCTCGGCGGCCTGGAGCACCTCTCCTGGGTGGTCACCGCGTACACCCTGGCCACCGCCGCCTCCACCCCCCTCTGGGGCAAGGTCGGCGACATGTTCGGCCGCAAGGGCGTCTTCCTCACCTCGATCGTGATCTTCCTGATCGGCTCGGCCCTCAGCGGCATGGCCCAGGACATGGGCCAGCTCATCGGCTTCCGTACGATCCAGGGCCTCGGCGCCGGCGGTCTCATGGTCGGCGTGATGGCGATCATCGGCGACCTGATCCCGCCCCGCGAGCGCGGCAAGTACCAGGGCATGATGGCCGGCGTGATGGCCCTCGCCATGATCGGCGGCCCGCTCGTCGGCGGCACCATCACCGACCACTGGGGCTGGCGCTGGTCCTTCTACATCAACCTGCCGCTCGGCGCCGTCGCCCTCGCCATGGTCAGCACCGTCCTGCACCTGCCGAAGAAGCAGCGCGCCACGGGCACCCGCATCGACTTCCTCGGCGCCGCGCTGCTCACCGTCGGCATCACCGCGATCGTCCTCGTCACCACCTGGGGCGGTACGGAGTACGCCTGGGGCTCGGCCACCATCATCGGCCTCGCGGTCGGCGGGGCCGTCGCCCTCGCGGCCTTCCTGTGGGTGGAGACCCGGGCGAGCGACCCGATCATGCCGCTGCACATCTTCCGCAGCCGCAACTTCACCGTGATGTCCCTGATCGGCTTCATCACCGGCTTCGTGATGTTCGGCGCGGTCCTCTACCTGCCGATCTTCCAGCAGTCCGTCCAGGGCGCCTCCGCGACCAACTCGGGTCTGCTGCTCCTGCCGATGCTGCTGTCGATGATGGTCGTCTCGCTGCTCGTCGGCCGGGTCACCACCAGCACCGGCAAGTACAAGATCTTCCCGATCGTGGGCGGCGCGCTGATGACGGCCGGCCTCTTCCTGCTTTCCACGATGGACACCGGCACCTCCCGGCTGACCTCGGGCGTCTACATGGCCGTCCTCGGCGCCGGCATGGGCTTCCTCATGCAGATCACGATGCTGGTCGCCCAGAACAGCGTGGAGATGAAGGACATGGGCGTCGCCTCGTCCTCCACCACCCTCTTCCGGACGCTCGGCTCCTCCTTCGGCGTCGCGATCATGGGCGCGCTCTTCACGAGCCGCGTCCAGGACGAGATGACCTCCCGCGGCGGGTCCGGGATCACCGAGCGGACCGCCCAGCTCGACGCGGCGAGCCTCGCCAAGCTCCCGGCGGCGCTCCGCGAGGCCTACCAGCACGCGGTCTCCTCCGGCACCCACGGCGCCTTCGTGGTCGCCGCGGCGGTCTCCGTCCTCGGCTTCGCCCTCGCCTTCCTCGTCAAGGAGGTGGCGCTCCGCGGCGCCGGTCCGGCGGCGGCGCCGAAGGCCTCGTCGGACGACGAGAGCGCGAAGGTCGACCAGAAGGTCTGACCCCCGGAGGAGTACGTACGACGGTGGGGCCGGTCCCGGAACGGGGGCCGGCCCCACCGGCGTACCCCCGAGGACTCAGTCCGACGACGGCCGGCAGTCCGACGGCGGCCGGGAGCCCGGCGAAGGCCGCGCCTCCGCCGCCCGCTGCTCCAGCCGGCACAGCTCCGCCGGCCGCAGCATCGGGAAGCTCCCCGTGTTCGTCGGCGCGTGGTCCGGCAGCCACAGCACGGCGATGGCGCCGCCCACCCCGTTCGGCGCCGCCTCGGAGGCCACGTTCCGGAAGGTGAGCCGGGCGCCGAGCACCCGGGCCTGGCCCGCCGCGATCGTCAGGCCAAGGCCGTGGCCCTGCCCGGCGCGGTCGCTCGTACCCGTACGGAACCGGCTCGGGCCCTCCTTGAGGAGCGCCTCCGGAAAGCCGGGGCCGTGGTCCCGGACGCGGACGACCCGGCCCTCGACGGTGACCTCCACCTGCGGCTTGCCGTGCTTGGCGGCGTTCGCGAGGAGATTGCCCAGGACTCGTTCGAGCCGCCGCGGGTCGGTGTTCACCCAGTCCTCGTGGACGACGCGGACGACCACCTCGGGGTCGAGGGCCCGCACCCGCCGCTCCACGAACTCGCCGAGCGCGATCTCCTGCAGCTCCGCCCGCTCCGAGGCGCTGTCGAGCCGGGCCACTTCGAGCACGTCCTCGACCAGCGTCCGCATCGCCTGCGCCCGGTCCCGCACCAGCTCCGTGGGGCGGCCCGGCGGCAGCAGCTCGGCCGCCGTGAGCAGCCCGGTCACGGGGGTGCGCAGCTCGTGCGCGATATCGGCGGTGACCCGCCGCTCCGCCTCGATCCGTTCGTTGAGGGCGTCGGTCAGGGCGTCGACCGCCCACGCGAGGTCGTCGGTCTCGTCCCGTACGACTCCGCCGACGGCGTCCCGCACCCGTACGTCCGTGTTGCCCTGGGCGACCCGCCCCG
This sequence comes from Streptomyces sp. Root1304, assembly GCF_001426405.1. Lineage (GTDB taxonomy): Bacteria > Actinomycetota > Actinomycetes > Streptomycetales > Streptomycetaceae > Streptomyces. Next base: position 245,563 of record NZ_LMEP01000028.1, read on the forward strand.
CCGCGACGGCCGCCTTCCGCAGCCGTCGCGAGAGCTGTCCGCCGATGAGCACGCCGAGCGCGCAGCCGCCGAAGACGACCGAGACCGAGCCGATGACCAGGGCCCGGTCCAGATCGCTCATGATCGTCGCGCTGCGGTCGGCGAAGGGGATGTGGAGGGAGAGCACGTCGCCGTTGGCGAGCGGCACGGCGGCCCACACGTCGGGCGGCCCGCCGTGCCGGTGCTCCTGCACGTACGTGCCGCGCCGCCGGTCCCGCATCAGCTCGTCGAGCTGGGCGGGCAGCGAGGGGTCGTTGATCTTCGTGCCGAAGCGCGGTTCCTTGGGCTTCGAGGTCTCGTACATGCGCTGCGCGAACAGCAGCCGCTCCATCTGCACCTCGCGCGCGTTGTCGAGCATCGAGATGCGGGCGGCGTTGTGCACGACCACGCTCAGGGTGATCGCGATCAGCGCGCCGACGGCCGCGATGGCGACGGCGATCTTCCAGCGGACCCCGGTCCGCAGGGGGAGCAGCTTCATCCCGTACGCGCCCTAGCTCTTGAGCTTGTAGCCGAAGCCGCGGACCGTCTCGATCCTGTCCTGGCCGATCTTGGCGCGCAGCCGCTGCACATGGACGTCGACGACGCGGGTGTCGCCGCCCCAGCCGTAGTCCCAGACCCGCTCCAGGAGCTTGTCCCGGGAGAGCACGGTGCCGGGCGCGGACGAGAACTCCAGGAGCAGCCGCATCTCGGTCGGGGTCAGGCCGACCGGCACGCCGCCCTTGCGGACCTCCATGCCCTCGGTGTCGACCTCCAGGTCACCGAAGACGAGGAGCCCGCCGTCCGCCGCCCCCTCGCCGTGCTCACCGGCGCCGGGTCCGCCCGCGTGACCGAAACGGCGCAGGACGGCACGGATGCGGGCCATCAGCACGGAGCCGTCGAAGGGCTTGGTGACGTAGTCGTCGGCCCCCGCCTCCAGGCCGAGGACGACGTCGATCGAGTCGGCGCGCGCCGACAGCATGATCACCGGCACGGTCGACTCGTCGCGGATGCGGCGGCAGAGGCTGACCCCGTCCATGCCGGGCAGCATCACGTCGAGGAGGGCGATGTCCGGCCGCTGCGCGCGGAAGGCGTCGAGGCCGGAGAGCCCGTCGGGCATGGCCGTGACCCGGAAGCCGTCCCGCTCCAGGGCGAGCTGGGTGGCCTCACGGATGACGTCGTCGTCCTCGACGAAGAGGACATGGGTTTCGGCCATCGTGCGTGTCCTTCGGGTCTGTGCGCTGCTGCTGTGTGCGGGTTCGGGAGCGTCCGCCGGGTGCGGACCCTCCGCCGCGGGGTGTCCGCCGGGTCCGGGAGGCGTACGGCTCAGTCGGCGGGGCTCGCGGCCGGCGCGGGTTCCTCGACGCCGGCGTCGCCGAGGGCGCGGCTGTAGTCGTTGTGGACCCAGTCGTGCTGGGTGAACTTGTTCCCCGACCAGCGGTACGTGATGACGTCCTCGCCCGAGGGGTACGCGACCGGGTCGCCCTTGGCGTACACCTGCTTGGTGACGACGAGGTCGCCCCGGTCGATCGTGGCGTAGACGGCCGCGTCCTCCGCCATGAAGACGTTCTCGTACCGGTCGCTCCGCATCCGGTACACATAGGTGCCGATGCCGACGGCGTCACCGCAGGTCATCACGTTGACGACGACGTCCGGTGCGGGGGCGTTGGTGAGATTGCCGTAGGAGGCGTCCACCGGGTACGCGTCCGCGACGCAGGGCTTCAGATCGGCCTTGAGCCGCTCGCCGATCTTCGGGTCGGCCTTCAGCAGCGCGATCGGGTCCACCCGCTCGGCGGACTGCGGGCCGCCGGTGGTGGTCACGGAGGGGGTGGGCGCGGCGGCGGCCACCTCGTCGGTGCGGGCGGCGCCCTCGTCGCGGGAGCCGGTGCCGCCGGTGGAGCAGGAGGCCAGGAAGAGCCCGAGGGCGACGACCCCGGCCGTCGCCGTGAGCCCCGTCGCCCGGGCGGTACGGCGCCGGCGGCGCCGCCCGGTTCCGCACCGTTCGCCGCCGCCGGGGCCGTCATCGCCGTGGATGCCGCCGCTGCCGCCGTGGCGTACGCCGTCGTGGCGTCTGCCGTCGGCTTCGCCGTCTAGGCCGCGCACTGCTCCCGCTCCCGTTCGTCGCCTCGTACGGTCGTGCGCTCCCCGGTCCGCCCGAGGGCACGGGCGTCGAGGTCGCGGCTCTCCAGCTCCTGACGGAGCCGGGCGAGCGCGCGGTGGAGCGTGGACTTCACCGTACCCGTCGACATGCCGAGCGCCGCCGCCGTCTCCTCCGTGCTCATCTGCTCCCAGTGGCGCAGGACGACGACGCTGCGCTGCTTCGGCGCGAGCACCTTCAGGATGTCCATGAGCAGGGCGCGGTCGGCGTGCTGCTCGGTGGCGTCGTCGACGCAGGCGTCGGGGAGCTGCTCGGTGGGGACCTCTTCGAGCTTGCGGGAGCGCCACCACTCGGTCCGGGTGTTGATCATGACCCGGCGGAGGTAGGCGTCGGCCAGCGACTTGTCGGCGATGCCGTCCCAGCGGCCGAACGTCCTGGCCAGGGCGGTCTGGAGAAGGTCCTGGGCGTCGACGGGGTCGGCCACGAGACGCCGGGCACTGCGCAGCAGCGCGTCCTGCCGCGTGCGTACGTACTCCTCGAAGTCGAGCACCTCGCCATGCCTCATCCGAACCGCCTCCGAACCCCGTGACCTGCTTCGTTCCTCGTGTCGTGGACGACGCTACGGAGCGCTTGTCACGGGGCTGTGCGTGGCAGCCGTCGGTGGACGCACGGCTACCCATCGGTTGTGTAACGACGAGGGGGCGGAGGTTTCGGGGGCGGGGGAGCGGGGTTCCGCCCGTGCTCAGGCCACCGGAAGCCGGTAGAAGCCGTCCTCCAGCGGTTCGACCAGGCCGTCCGCGACCAGGCCGTCCAGCGCCCTGGCCCGCTGCACCGGCTCGTCCCAGACCGTGTCCAGGGCCGCCTGCGCCACCGGCTCGTGCGACTCCCGCAGCACCGCGAGGAGCCGGCCGCGGACCTGGCGGTCGGTGCCGGCGTACGTCTGGCCGCGCCGCGGCGGGCCGTCGTGCGCCGGCTTCCCCGAGAGCCGCCAGGCGCACTGCCCGGAGATCGGGCAGCGCCCGCAGTCCTCGTTCTTCGCCGTGCAGACGAGCGCGCCCAGCTCCATCGACGCGGCGGCCCAGCGGGCGGCCTTCGTCTCGTCCTCCGGGAGCAGCGCACGCGCGAGCCGGCGCTCGGCGGCCGTGGTCGCGTTCGGCGGGTACTGGACTCCGCCCGCCGCCCGCGCGAAGACCCGGCGCACATTGGTGTCCAGCACCGCGTGCCGCTGCCCGTACGCGAAGGAGGCCACCGCCGCGGCCGTGTACTCGCCGATGCCGGGCAGCGCGAGCAGCTGCCCGTGATCGCTCGGTACGTCGCCGCCGTGGCGTTCCGTTATGGCGACGGCCGCCGCGTGCAGCCGCAGCGCCCGGCGCGGATAGCCGAGGCGGCCCCAGGCGCGGACGGCCTCGCCGGGGGCGTCGGCGGCCAGGTCGGCCGGGCGGGGCCAGCGCGCGAGCCACTGCTCGTACACCGGGAGCACCCGGACGACGGGGGTCTGCTGGAGCATGAACTCGCTGACCATGACGCCCCAGGCGCCGGCCTCGGGATGCCGCCAGGGCAGGTCGCGGGCGTGCCGGTCGAACCAGGCGAGGACGGGCCCGTGCAGCTCGGCGGGCGGCGTCGGAAGCTCGGGGACGCCGGGGACGCCGGGGACCTCAGAGGTGCCGGGGTCGGCCGAGGCGCCGGAGACGGCGGAGGTGCCGGGGACGGCGGAGGCCGGGGACACGGCGGGGGCCGGCGAGGGAGCCGAGGCGGCCGGGGTGCCGGGGACGGCGGAGGTGTGGGGAGCGTCGATGGAAGTCATGGCACCCCGATCCTGGCACGTCCCCGGCGGGATCAGTACGCGCCGTGGCGTGTGCGGGGGGCTTCCTCGGCGTACGAGGCGTGCGCGGGGGCGTGCGCGCGCGGTCCGCGCCCCGCACACCACACCACGGCCGAATTCCGGCTCGACCTGGCCGTCTCCACCAGCGCCCCCACCGGCCGCGCCGCCGCCCGCATCACGACGAGGGCGACCAGCGCGCCGACGAGCAGACCGACGGTCACGTCGTGCGGGTAGTGGACACCGACGAAGACCCGGGAGAAGGCCATGAGCAGCGCCATCGGCACGGTCAGCCAGACGATCCCGCGCCAGGAGAGCGCGAGGGCGATGGCGGCGGCGCCCGCGATGGCCGAGTGGTTGCTGGGGAAGGACCAGTCGCCGTGCGGCGGGCAGGCGACGAGAGAGGCGGGCGCCCCGAGGACCGCCCGGCAGGGGCGTTCCTCGTCGACCAGCGACTTCAGCGCCTCGCTCACCACGTATCCGAAGGCGGTGGCGAGCGGGGCGAGCAGCGCGAGGGCCATCACCCGGCTCGAACCCTCGCGGGAGCGCCACCAGCCGGCCAGGAACAGCACGCCGAAGAGCAGCAGTCCGGCCTCGGTCCAGACCTCGGCGAGCCACTGGAACCAGTGGGGGGTGGAGTGCGCGAAGTCGGCGACGTCGAGATACAGACGGTCGGAGAGGTCGAGAAGGGTGTTCATGGTGGACGACGCTAACCGGAATCCGGAGTCCGCCGCCCCGGGCCAACGGCCAGAGCGACCCCCGACGAAAGTGGGGGTCACCCCGGGGCGCCGGTTCTCTCCCCTTTCCGCCGGGTTCGGGAGGGGGCTCGACGCCGGTTCCGGGAAAAGTTCCCGGAACCGGCGGATGTGATCATCGGCAAAACTTGAGGTCTCGGGCGGCGGGTGGGGCGGGAGTTGGGCCGGATCTCTCGTAAGGTTCGGGTCGTGGGATCTCTGCGCAATCCGGTCGGGCCGCTTCCCTCCACCATCTACTGGCGACGGAGGGCGGTGGCGGCGTGCCTGGTGGCGCTTCTGGCGCTCCTCGCCGTGTGGGCCGTCACCTCCGGTGACGGGGGCGGGAAGAAGTCGGACGACGCCTCCAACGGCTCGTCCCCCACGCCTCCCTCGATCACCCCCGGCCCCTCCGGCACCGGAGCCGCGATCAGCCAACAGCCCGGCGGACGCGACGAGTCGGAGGACTCCGGCGAGTCCACCGGCGGCAACGGCGGCTCGGACGGGGCCGGTACGGACCCGGGTTCGGGCGGCGACGCGGGCACGGACGCGGGTACGGGGACCGGGACCGGCGGCAAGAACGGCGACACGGACGGTGCCGGCGGCGACGGCGGCGCGGGCACCGGCGCGGGCCAGCAGGTCCCGGCCGGCTCCCCGCTCCCGAACTGCCCCGCCGGAGCACTGCAGTTGACGCTCCGCAGCACCAAGGTCACCTATGAGGCGGGGGAGAAGCCCCGCTTCCACCTGGTCGTCAAGAACACCTCGAACACCACCTGCAAGGCCGACTTCGGGCCCCGCAGCGCGGTCCTGACGATCAGTGACGACAAGGACGACGAGGTCTGGTCCACCGCGGACTGCCCGCGCCCCGGCAACCCGGTCCTGCTGCGCGTCCCCGCGCACGCCACCGTCACCCACACCGTGGAGTGGGACCGCGTCCGCAGCGCCCCGCAGTGCGCCACCGCCCCGACGACCCCGATCGCCCCCGGCACCTACCTGGCGGAAGCGACGATGCCGGGCGCGAAGGTGCTCCCGGCCCCGTTCAGCCTGGCGAAGGACTGACGGACCGGGCCGACGTCACGGGTCCGGGCCTCACGGGTCCGGACCGACCTCATGGTCGCGGGCCGCGCATCGGCGACCCGGCCCGGATCAGACGTACCGCTCCAGGATCGACGACTCGGCGAGCCGCGACAGGCCCTCGCGGACGCTGCGGGCGCGCGCCTCGCCGACGCCGTCGACGGTCTGGAGGTCGTCCACGCTGGCCGCGAGCAGCTTCTGCAGCCCGCCGAAGTGCTCCACGAGCCGCTCGATGATCGCGCCCGGCAGCCTCGGCACCTTGGCGAGCAGCCGGTAACCGCGCGGCGAGACCGCCGAGTCGAGGGTCTCGGGCGAACCGCTGTAGCCCAGGGCCCGCGCCACGACCGGGAGTTCCAGCAGCTCGGTGTGGGTCAGCGCGTCCAGCTCGGTCAGCGCCTCCGCGACCGTCCGCGAGCGCTTGGCCGTCGGCTCGGGCACGTAGTCCCGGATCACCAGCTCGCGCTCCGGCTCCACGCCCGCGATCAGCTCGTCGAGCTGGAGCGACAGGAGCCGCCCGTCCGTACCGAGCTCGACCACGTACTCGGCGATCTCGGTCGCGATCCGGCGGACCATCTCCAGACGCTGGGCGACCGCCGTGACGTCCCGGACCGTGACCAGGTCCTCGATCTCCAGCGCGGAGAGCGTGCCGGCCACCTCGTCGAGCCGGAGCTTGTACCGCTCCAGGGTCGCGAGCGCCTGGTTGGCGCGGGACAGGATCGTGCCCGACTCCTCCAGGACCCGGCGCTCCCCGTCCACGTACAGCGCGATCAGGCGCATGGACTGGGAGACGGAGACGACCGGGAAGTTGCACTGCTTGGAGACCCGGTCCGCGGTGCGGTGGCGGGTGCCGGTCTCCTCGGTGGGGATGGAGGCGTCCGGGACCAGCTGGACACCCGCCCGGTGGATCTTGGTGATGTCCTTGTCGAGGACGAGCGCGCCGTCGAGCTTGCACAGCTCCCGCAGGCGCGTGGCGGCGAACTCGACGTCCAGCACGAAACCGCCGGTGCACATCGAGTCGACCGTCTTGTCCAGGCCCAGCACGATGAGACCGCCCGTGTTGCCCCGGAGGATCCGCTCCAGGCCGTCACGCAGCGCGGTGCCCGGCGCGACCGCGCTCAGGGCGGCGCGCATCAGTGCTTCGTTGCCGGAGCCCGCGCCGGACTTTCCAGGAGCTGCTGCCCCGTCCTTGGCTGCCACTGCACTCCTCCGGCTCGTACGGATGGGCGAGACCAGGGCAAAGTCTAGCGACACCGCCCCGCCGCCCTCCGCCCCCGACCGATCACGGGTGGTCCGAAAGGGGTCCCCGGCCTGACACCGGCCAAACCCTTCACGGCTTTGCGAAGCGTACGGAACACACCTGTGCATCCGTCGAACCGGCACCCGCCCTCTGCCGAACCCGCACCCGGCATCCGCCGAGCCCCGCGCCGAGCACGGGTCGAACCGCGGCGCCCGGCCCCCTCCGAACCGGGCCCGCCCCCGACCCGCCGGCCCTCGGCGCCCCGCCGCCGGACGCCCGCCCAGGCCCTACTCCTCCGCCCCCTTCGCCGCGCGGCGGCTGCGCGGCAGCACCCGCAGCGCGTCCCCCATGTCCGCGACCTCCGTCACCTTCATGCCCGCCGGGACCCTGCCCGGGTCCGAGGGGACCAGTGCGTGTGTGAAGCCCAGCCGGTGCGCCTCGGCCAGCCGGCGCTGGACGCCCGTCACCCGCCGGACCTCGCCCGCGAGCCCGACCTCGCCGATCGCGACCAGGTTCTTCGGCAGCGGCGTGTCGCTCGCGGCCGAGGCGAGCGCGAGGGCGATGGCCAGGTCGGCGGCCGGCTCGGTGAGCTTCACCCCGCCCACGGTCGCGCTGTAGATGTCCCGCTTGCCCAGAGCGGTGATCCGGCCGCGCTGCTCCAGGACCGCCAGCATCATCGAGACGCGGGAGGTCTCCAGACCGGAGGTGGTCCGGCGCGGGGACGGGATCTGGCTGTCCACGGTCAGCGCCTGCACCTCGGCGACCAGCGGACGCTTGCCCTCCAGGGTGACGGTGAGACAGGTGCCCGGCACGGCCACGTCGCGCCGGGTCAGGAACAGCCCGGACGGGTCGGCGAGCCCGGTGATGCCCTCGTCGTGCAGCTCGAAGCAGCCGACCTCGTCGGTCGCCCCGTACCGGTTCTTCACGCCCCGGACCAGCCGCAGCCGCGCGTGCCGGTCGCCCTCGAAGCTCAGTACGACATCGACCAGGTGCTCCAGGAGGCGGGGTCCCGCGATGGCCCCGTCCTTGGTGACGTGACCGACGAGCAGCGTGGCCATGCCGCGCTCCTTGGAGGCCCGGATGAGCGCTCCCGCGACCTCGCGGACCTGGGCCATGCCGCCGGGCGCGCCGTCGATCTCGGGGGAGGCGACGGTCTGCACCGAGTCCATGACCAGCAGCGAGGGCTTCACGGCGTCCAGGTGCCCGAGGACGGCCGACAGATCGGTCTCGGCCGCCAGGTACAGGTGGTCGCTGAGCGCGTTGATCCGGTCGGCGCGCATCCGGACCTGGCTCGCGGACTCCTCGCCCGTGACGTACAGCGTGCGGTGCTCGTCGCTCGCCGCCTTGGCCGCCACGTCCAGCAGGAGCGTGGACTTGCCGACGCCCGGCTCGCCCGCGAGGAGGACGACCGCCCCGGGCACCAGACCCCCGCCCAGGACCCGGTCGAGCTCGTCGACCCCGGTCGAGCGGGCGGTCGCCTGCCGGCTGTCGACCTGCCCGATGGGCACGGCGGCGGCGGACACCCGCCCCGCCGCGGTCGTACGCACGGCGGGCGCACCGTACTCCTCGACCGTCCCCCAGGCCTGGCACTCGGGGCAGCGGCCGAGCCACTTGGCCGTCTGCCAGCCGCACTCGGTGCAGCGGTAGGACGGCCGGTCCTTGGTCGATTTCGTACGGGCAGCCATGTCGCCCACCGTAGCGGCCACCACCGACAACGGGCCCGGGGCCTGCGCACGCCCCCGGAACGTCCGGTTCCTGTCCCCTTTCGAGCGATAGCTTCACCCGTACGAATGAGAAGTCCGCAACCGGTACGAAGAGCGCCCCCGCGCTGCCTACGGTCGACCGGTGACGAGCAGCAGGCTGGAATCCCCCGCACGCACCACCGGCGCACACCGGGCGCACCCCGCCGCGGACCAGGGCCCGCGCACGCTCGGCCGACGACCTCCCGCCCGCTACGAGGCCGCGCTCGACGGGCTCTTCACGTACTGCCTCTCCGTGCTCTGCGACCACGACACGGCCACCGCCGTCCTCGGCGACGTCCTCGCCGTCGCCGAGCGCCACCACGGCCGCTGCCCCTCCGACGAGGACGGCCGTACGGCCTGGCTGTACGCCCTCGCCCGCTGGGCCTGCCTCCGCAGCCTCGGCGAGCAGCGCCGCAGGCGCCAGGGCGCCCACACCGGCCGCCCCGCCGTCACCGCGCCCGAGCCGCCCCGGGTCCCCGAGGAGACCGCCGAGCGCCGCCGCGCCGAACTCGCCCGGCTCGCCTGGCCCGAGGCCGCCGGCACCACCCCCGAGCAGCGCGAGGCCCTGGAACTGGCCGTCCGCCACGGCCTCAGCCACCGTCAGGTCGCCGCCGTGCTCTCCCTCGACCCGCTCGCTGCCCGCGAACTCCTCGCCACCGCCGGCTGCGAGGTCGAGCGCACCCGCGCCGCCCTCGCCGTCGTCGAGACCGGCAGCTGCCCCACCGTCGCCCGGCTCACCGGCGACCACCAGGTGCTCCTGTCCGCCGCCCTGCGCGCCGAACTCGTCCGGCACGTCGACGACTGCCCCCGCTGTCGGAAGGCCGCCGAGCGGGTCGGCGCCACCGCCCCCTGGCCGGGCGCAGGGGCCCTGCCCTCCGCCGGGCTGCCGCTCGTCGAGGCGCCCCGGGCCGCCGCGTACATGGCGATGCTTCACGTCCCGCGCGCGCGTGCCGGCGCCCCGCGCTTCGCGCCGACCGGATTCCCCATGGACCCCAAGGACCACGTGGCCCGCCGCGACCGGATGCGGGCCCGCGCGGTCACCACCACCGTCGTCGCGGCCGTGGTCGCCGCCCCCGTCCTCGCCCTGTGGACCTCCTACCGGGGCACCCCGGCCGCCGACGCGAGCGGCCACGACGGCGCCCGGATCAGCGCGAGCGACCGGGACGAACAGGTCGGCCCCGACGGCCGCCCGTACGACCGCTACGAGAACGCGGGCAACGCCCGCACCACCCCCGAGCCCCGCTTCACCCGCGGCAGCCGCGCCCCCGACGTCTCCGTCGAGGTGCTCAGTCCCGGCGGCCCCACCGGCTCCGCGGGCCCGTCCCGGCCCGGTGAACCCGCCCCCGGCTGGATCACCGTGGGCGCCCGGAGCCACGGCGACCTCACGCTGCTCACACTCACCGCCGACGGCGGCGCGCCCGTCGACTGGTCGCTGTGGACGGACGCGCCCTGGCTGTACGTGAGCCGGGCCTCGGGCACGCTCCGCCCCGGCGAGACGGTCACGATCGCCGTCCGCGTGGACCACGGCCGCGAGCCCCGGGGCGCCTGGAGCGCGCGGCTCGGGGTGAACCCCTCGGGCGCGGTGGTCAGGATCGACGGGCGCGGCGAGACCGCCCCGCCGCCGGTCGTGGACCCGGGCACCCCGCCGACGACGACACGGCCGACCACCCCGTCGACGAGCCCGCCCACCACCGGGCCGACGACCCCGCCGACGACGGACCCGGGCACGACGGAGCCGACGGACCCGTCGACGAGCCCGCCGACCACGGAACCGACCACCACGCCCCCGACGACGGAGCCGACGTCCACGCCGCCGACGACGGACCCGGGCACGACGGAACCGACCACGCCACCACCGACGACGGAGGAACCCCCGTCGCCGTCGTCCTGAGCCGGAGCACCGACGCCGGGCCCTGGGCGTCAGACTCTCGGGCCCGGGCGACACGAGGCCACCGGCCTCAGGAGGTCACCGGCCTCGGGCGGCCCCGGGCCTCAAACGGCCCCGGACCTCGGGCGGCCCCGGCCCTCAAGCGATCTCAGCCTTCAGCCGGCCCCCGGCCGGCGCCCGGTCTCAGACCTTCGGGTCCGCCGGGTGCGGGGCCACCAGCGGCAGCTGCGAGGAGAGCCGCGCCGCGCACAGCCCGGCCAGCACCTCGTAGGCCTCCTTGCCCATCATCTCGGTCAGCTCGGGCCGGTACGTCACGTAGACCGGCTCGCCCGCCCCGTGCGCCGAGGTGGCCGAGGTGCACCACCAGTGCAGGTCGTGGCCGCCGGGACCCCAGCCCCTGCGGTCGTACTCCCCGATCGACACCTGGAGGACCCGGGTGTCGTCCGGCCGGTCGATCCAGTCGTACGTACGCCGCACCGGCAGCTGCCAGCAGACGTCCGGCTTGGTCTCCAGCGGCTCCTTGCCCTCCTTCAGGGCCAGGATGTGCAGCGAGCAGCCCGCGCCGCCCGCGAAGCCGGGACGGTTCTGGAAGATGCAGGACCCCTCCCAGCGGCGGGTCTGCCGGTCACCGTCCTCGTCGAGCTGGGTCCAGCCCGACTCCGTGCCGACGTCGTGGAACTGCCACAGCTCGGGCGTCAGCCGGGCCACGTGCCCGGCGACCCGCTTCTCGTCGTCCTCGTCGGAGAAGTGCGCGCCGAGCGTGCAGCAGCCGTCGTCGGCCCGCCCCGCCTGGATGCCCTGGCAACCGCTGCCGAAGACGCACGTCCAGCGCGAGGTCAGCCAGGTCAGGTCACAGCGGAAGACCTGCTCCTCGTCGGCGGGGTCGGGAAACTCGACCCACGCGCGCGCGAAGTCGAGGCCCTTCTCGTCCGGCTCCACGCTCTTGCCCCGCTTCTTGCCGCTCTTCACACCCTTGCCGGCCGTCACGCCCGTCACATCGATGTCGCCACCGCGGTCTTTGCCCGGCTTCGCCTTCTTCGTCTTTGGCACAAGTCCAAGCGTATGCGGGCAGGCGCAGTAGCGTTCCGCCCATGAGACTCGGAGTCCTCGACGTCGGTTCGAACACAGTGCACTTCCTGGTGGTGGACGCCCACCCCGGCGCCCGGCCGCTGCCCGCCCATTCCCACAAGGCGGAGCTGCGGCTCGCCGAACTCCTCGACGAGCGGGGCGCCATCGCGCCCCACGGCGTCGAGCGGCTCATCGCGACCGTCCGGGACGCGCTGCACGCCGCCGAGGACAAGGGCTGCGAGGAGGTGCTGCCGTTCGCGACCTCCGCGGTCCGCGAGGCCAGCAACGCCGACGCCGTCCTCGCGCGCGTGAAGGACGAGACCGGGGTCGACCTCCAGGTCCTCACCGGCGAGGAGGAGGCCCGGCTCACCTTCCTCGCCGCCCGCCGCTGGTACGGCTGGTCCGCGGGCAAGCTGCTCCTCCTCGACATCGGCGGCGGCTCCCTCGAAGTCGCGTACGGCCTCGACGAGGACCCCGACACCGCGGTCTCCCTGCCGCTCGGCGCGGGCCGGCTGACCGCCGGCTGGCTGCCCGGCGACCCCGCCGACACCGCCGACGTGAAGGCGCTCCGCCGCCATGTGCGCGCCCAGATCGCGCGTACGGTCGGCGACTTCAGCCGCTCCGGCCGCCCCGACCACGTGGTGGCCACCTCGAAGACGTTCAAGCAGCTGGCCAGGATCGCGGGCGCCCCGGGCTCGGGGGAGGGGCTCTACGTCCAGCGGATCCTGAGCCGCAAGTCCCTGGAGGAGTGGGTCCCGCGCCTCGCCGCGATGACGGCCCCCGAGCGCGCGGCCCTGCCGGGCGTCTCGGAGGGCCGCGCCGGCCAGCTCCTCGCGGGCGCGCTCGTCGCGGAGGGCGCGATGGACCTGCTCGGGGTGGAGGAACTGGAGATCTGCCCCTGGGCCCTGCGCGAGGGCGTCATCCTCCGCCGCCTGGACCACCTGCCGACGGAGTAGCCGGGGCCGGGGGCACGGGCACCCCCTCCGCGCGCGTGGTGACGCAGCCCCCGCCCACGCGCGCGCGTGGTGACGCATCCCACGCCCACCTCGTGGAGGAACCCCCGGCCGCCCACCCCGCCCCCGCCGGCGTGACCCGAACCACCCCCCGGTCCCCCACCCCGCCCCGTACCCTGTCTCCGTGGCAGAACCAGTGGTGCGCGTCCCGGATGCGAAGGTCGCCCTGTCGACGGCCTCGGTCTATCCGGAGTCGACGGCGACGGCCTTCGAGATCGCCGCGCGCCTCGGCTACGACGGCGTCGAGGTCATGGTGTGGACCGACCCGGTCAGCCAGGACATCGAGGCCCTGCGGCGGCTCTCCGACTACCACCAGGTCCCGATCCTGGCCGTGCACGCCCCCTGCCTCCTCATCACCCAGCGCGTCTGGTCCACCGACCCGTGGACCAAGCTCCAGCGCGCCCAGGCCGCGGCCGAACGGCTCGGCGCGTCGACGGTCGTCGTCCACCCGCCCTTCCGCTGGCAGCGCCAGTACGCCAAGGACTTCGTCACCGGCATCTGGCGGATGGCGGACGAGACCGACGTACGGTTCGCCGTCGAGAACATGTACCCCTGGCGGTACAAGGACCGCGAGATGCTCGCGTACGCCCCCGAGTGGGACGTCACCAAGGACGACTACCGGCACTTCACCGTCGACCTCTCGCACACCGCGACCGCCCGTACCGACGCCCTCGCGATGATCGACCGCATGGGCGACCGGCTCGGTCACGTCCACCTCGCCGACGGCAAGGGCTCGGCCAAGGACGAGCACCTCGTCCCGGGGCGCGGCACCCAGCCCTGCGCCGAACTCCTGGAGCGCCTGGCGCTCACCGGCTTCGACGGCCATGTCGTCATCGAGGTCAACACCCGCCGCGCGATGTCAGCCGCCGAACGCGAGGCCGACCTCGCGGAGGCCCTGGCGTTCACCCGGCTCCACCTCGCGTCGGCCGCGACCCGCCCCTCCCGGGTGCCGCGGCCGTGACCGAACCGGCCCCGCGCCGGCGCGGCCGCCCCTCCCGTACCGGCGAGGAGAGCGGACCGGGCACCCGCGAACGCATCCTGGAGGCGGCCCGCGCCCAGTTCGCCGAGCGGGGGTACGACAAGACCTCGGTGCGCGGCATCGCCAAGGCGGCCGGGGTGGACCCGGCGCTCGTCCACCACTACTTCGGGACGAAGGACGAGGTCTTCGCCGCCTCGATCGAGGTCTCCTTCGAGCCGGCGACGGTGGTCCCGGCGATCGTCGGAGGCCCGCGCGAGGCGATCGGGGAGCGGCTCGCGCGCTTCTTCATCGGCGTCTGGGAGAACCCGGCCAGCCGCGCCCCGCTGCTCGCGGTGGTGCGCTCGGCGCTGACCCACGAGGCGGCGGCGAAAGTGCTGCGGGCGTTCGTGCTGCGGCGCCTCCTGGAGCGGATCGCGGCCGAGCTCGACGTACCGGACCCGAAGTTCCGGGCGGAGCTCGCGGCCTCCCACATGATCGGGATCGCGATCATGCGGTACGTGATCCAGGTCGAGCCGCTGGCCTCGGCGGACCCGGAGGACATCGTGACCCAGGTCGCGCCGACGCTCCAGCGCTATCTGACCGAGGCCTGAACACCGGGCCGCGTGCCCGGACCGCGCACCCCGGCCGAGTCCGGACCGCCGGGCCGGAGCCCGCCCGAAAGCTGAACACCCGGTCCGCCATGCGGACGCGCTGTCCAGATCTTGGTCCGTCGGCGTAGGCTCGGACACAAGCACCCCCATCACTGAGGAGCGAGCGACGATGCCCGAGCTGAGGTCCCGCACAGTCACCCACGGCCGCAACATGGCGGGCGCACGCGCCCTGATGCGCGCCTCCGGTGTACCCGGCGCGGACATCGGCCGGAAGCCGATCATCGCGGTCGCCAACTCCTTCACGGAGTTCGTCCCCGGGCACACCCACCTCCAGCCCGTCGGCCGGATCGTCTCCGAGGCCATCACGGCCGCCGGCGGCATCGCCCGCGAGTTCAACACGATCGCCGTCGACGACGGCATCGCGATGGGCCACGGCGGCATGCTGTACTCGCTCCCCTCCCGCGACCTGATCGCGGACAGCGTGGAGTACATGGTCGAGGCGCACTGCGCCGACGCCCTGATCTGCATCTCCAACTGCGACAAGATCACCCCCGGCATGCTGATGGCCGCCCTGCGCCTCAACATCCCGACGGTCTTCGTCTCCGGCGGCCCGATGGAGTCCGGCCGCGCGACCCTCGTCGACGGCTCGGTCCGCACGCTCGACCTGGTCGACGCGATCTCCGACGCCGTGAACCCGAACATCTCGGACGAGGACATCTCCCGCATCGAGGAGAACGCCTGTCCGACCTGCGGGTCCTGTTCCGGCATGTTCACCGCCAACTCGATGAACTGCCTGACCGAGGCCATCGGCCTCTCCCTCCCCGGCAACGGCACGGTGCTCGCCACCCACACCGCCCGCAGGGCGCTGTACGAGGACGCCGCCCGCACGGTCGTCGACATCACCCGTCGCTACTACGACGAGGACGACGCCTCCGTCCTGCCGCGCTCGGTCGCGACCCGCGGGGCCTTCGAGAACGCCATGGCCCTCGACATCGCCATGGGCGGCTCGACCAACACGATCCTGCACCTGCTCGCCGCCGCCCAGGAGGCCGAGCTGGACTACGGCCTGCCGGACATGGACGAGGTCTCGCGCCGGGTGCCCTGCCTGGCCAAGGTGGCCCCGAACGTCGCCAAGGACCGTACGTACTACATGGAGGACGTGCACCGGGCGGGCGGCATCCCGGCCATCCTCGGCGAGCTCTACCGTGCCGGACTGCTGAACGAGGACGTCCACACCGTCCACTCCCGCTCCGTCAAGGAGTGGCTGGAGGCCTGGGACGTGCGCGGCGGCTCCCCGTCCGACGAGGCCGTCGAGCTGTGGCACGCGGCCCCCGGCTGCGTCCGCTCGGCGACCGCCTTCTCCCAGTCGGAGCGCTGGGACACCCTCGACACGGACGCGGCGAACGGCTGCATCCGCGACGCGGCCCACGCGTACTCGAAGGACGGCGGCCTCGCCGTCCTGCACGGCAACCTCGCCGTCGACGGCTGTGTCGTGAAGACGGCCGGCGTCGACGAGTCGATCTGGACCTTCGAGGGCCCGGCCGTGGTCTGCGAGTCGCAGGACGAGGCCGTCGAGAAGATCCTCAACAAGCAGATCACCCACGGCGACGTGATCGTCATCCGCTACGAGGGCCCGCGCGGCGGCCCCGGCATGCAGGAGATGCTCTACCCGACCTCGTTCCTCAAGGGCCGGGGCCTGGGCAAGACCTGCGCCCTCGTCACCGACGGCCGCTTCTCCGGCGGCACCTCGGGCCTGTCCATCGGCCACGCCTCTCCGGAGGCGGCCTCGGGCGGCACCATCGCCCTCGTCGAGGACGGCGACCGCATCCGCATCGACATCCCGAACCGCTCGATCGAACTGCTCGTCGACGACGAGACCCTCGCCGCCCGCCGGGACGCGCTGAACGGCGTGTACGAGCCGAAGAACCGTCAGCGCAAGGTGTCGGCGGCCCTGCGCGCGTACGCGGCGATGGCGACGAGCGCCGACAAGGGCGCGGTCCGCGACGTGACGAAGCTGGGCTGACCCGCCCGGAGCGGACGAGAACGAACGACGGCGGCGGGGACCGGGCGGAGACGCCCGCTCCCCGCCGCCGTCGTCTCTCCGCCGCCCGGTGACACCGGGACGGGTGTCACCAGGACGCGGGGTCGCGCGCGTCGACCGCGAAGACCGAGCCGTCCGGGGCCGTGCCGAACACCCGGTCCCCGACGACCAGCGGCGCGGGCACCAGCGGCGCGTACTCCATCCGGCCGTTCGTGAGCCGGGGCCTGGTCTGGCCGATCAGCGCCCCGCGCGCGGTGTCCACGGCGAGCACCCGCCCGTCCTGGGCGGCGAAGTACAGCCGGTCGCCGGGGCCGAGCACCGGCTCGGACACGTTCCCGGCACCGGTCTCCAGCTCCCAGAGGACCCGGCCCTTGGGCGCCGCCGTGTCGAAGGCGACGAGGTGTCCGTCCGCGTCGAGGACGTGGACGACGGCGCCGCGCACGGCGATGCCCCGGATGTCGATCCGGTAGGGCAGCGCGAGCCGCCGCACGGAACCGCTCTCCGGGTCCAGCAGGACGAGGGTGTCGGACAGCGAGGCCTGGTAGCGGGAGGTGAGGAGCACGGCGCCGTCCCCGGTGAGGCCCAGAGGGTCGAGGTCGCCCTCCAGGCTCCGCTGCCGGAGCACCTCGCCGGTCCTCGGGCTGAGCGCGCCCACGCGCGTGCGCGTGCCGTCGGCCGAGGTCTCGGACACGGTCGTCAGCCCGGCCACGGCGTCGTACGGGCCCAGCCGCGGGGTGTCGAAGCCGGCCAGGCCGTGCCGCCAGAGCTCCTTCCCGGTCCGGCTGTCGACGGCCCGCGTCCCGCCCCGCCCGTCGGAGAGCACGACGGCGGAGCCGGCCGGCCGGTACAGCTCGGGGAGGTCCGCGTCCGCGCTCCAGCCGGGCACGCCGCCCTCGGTCGCGTACGCCCGCAGGGGGCCGGTCGGCGTGGCCGCGCCGACCAGGCCGTCGGCGAGGAGGAGGGGCGGCTTGGGGGAGTCCGACTCGACGGGTGTGGTCCGCGACCAGAGGACGCGCCCGGTGACGGGGTCGAGCCGGGCGAGGCCGATGCCCCGGGCCGCGCAGTACAGCGCGCCGCCGCCGTACGAGCAGGCGGGAGCGGCGGTGGGGCCGTGCTTCTGGAGCCCGGTGTGCCAGCCCGCGAACGCGGTGGCGACCTCTTCCGGACGCGCGGGCGGCTCGGGCGTGCCGCCCGCCGGCGGGGTCAGGGCCGCGTAGAGCCCGGCACCGGCCAGCGCGAGCGCGGCGAGGACGGCGAGCGTCGGCCGGGGGCGCAGCCGCACCCGGCCGAGGCCCGTCCGGCCGGGGCGCGGACGCCGTCGGGGCGGGACCGGCGCGGTGGCCCGGACCGGTGTGTCCGCGTCCCACGCGGGCGTGGGGCCGGACGCCTCGTCCCGGCCGTCCGGCAGGGCGGGCCGCCGCCGCTGTGCCGGTATGAAGGCCTCCGCCGCGTACGAGGGCGGCAGCAGGGCCGACATGATCTGCGCGGGCGTCGGCCGCTCGGCGGGGTCCTTGGCGAGGCAGCGCGCGACGAGCGGCGCGAGGTCCGCGGGGACGCCCGTCAGGTCCGGCTCGTCGTGGACCACCTGGTAGGCCACGATGTACGGGCTGTCGGAGTCGAAGGGGCCGTGCCCGGTCGACGCGTGCACGAGCACGGAGCCCAGCGCGAACACGTCCGCCGCGGGACCGACCTCCCTCGGCCGCTGGAACTGCTCGGGCGCCATGAACGGCGGCGAGCCGATGAGCTTGCCCGTCTCGGTGTGCAGATCGCTGTCGACGGGCCGCGAGATGCCGAAGTCGATGACCTTGGGGCCGGTGTCGGTGAGCAGGACGTTGCTGGGCTTGAGGTCGCGGTGGACCACCCCGGCGCGATGGATGTCGCGGAGCGCCTCCGCGAGCCCCGCGGTGAGCCGGCGCAGTTCGGCGGGGGCCAGCGGACCGTTCCGTTTGACCTGGTCGGAGAGGGTGGGCCCGGGGACGTAGAGGGTGGCCATCCAGGGGCGTACGGCATCGGGGTCGGCGTCGACGACCGGCGCGGTGAAGGCCCCGCTGACCCGGCGTGCGGCCGCGACCTCCTGGCGGAAACGCGCCCTGAACTCGGGGTCCTCCGCATACCGTGCGTGTACGACCTTGACCGCGAGCCGCAGCCCCGAGGCCGAGGCGGCGAGGTGTACGACCCCCATGCCGCCGGCGCCCAGGCATGCCTGAAGGCGGTAGTCGCCCGCGTACTCGGGCCCCTCCGCTTCCCGGTCGGCACCGGTGTTTCGCAGCGGCGGCATCGCCCACCCCCGTGTGGTTGCCCGTCACCTCGCGCGCACGTGCGCGACCCGACGGAGCCTAGACCATGACCCCCGGGATGTCGGTGCGGCTTGCTAGCCTGCGCGTCGCGGAGAGTGAAACTCAGCGGAGCGCTTTTGCGCCAACGGGGGAGGACCTGATGGACAGGGACACGGACAGGACGAAGACCACGCCGGGAGCGGCCGACACGGCCGCACCGGAGGCGGTGACCACGGAGACCGCCGCGACGGCGGGCGCCGTGACGACGATGGCCGTCTCGCGCTACTCGGTCGCCGCGGGCTACCGGGTCAACGTGCGCTCCGGCCCGAGCACCCAGTACCCGATCGTGCGCGTGCTGCCCCTGGGCGCCACGGTGGCGATCATCTGCCAGAAGTACGGCGAGTGGATCAGCGGCCCGTACGGCACCACGCGGATCTGGGACAGCATCGCGCCCGGCGAGTACGTCTCCGACGCCTACGTGCACACGGGCAGCGACGACTTCGTCGCACCGCGCTGCGCCTGAGGCCCACCGCCGCCGGCCCGGGGATAATCGACCTCGTGAGCGACCAGAGCGACGACGAGCAGACCCCCCGTACGGCCGGCGGCACGGGCGGCGGTGCGCCCGGCGGCACCCCCGCCGGGCCCCAGCCCGAGGAGATCCGTTTCTTCGGCACGACCTGGGTCGACCACGACGGCAGCTACACGGCCCGCCGCGTCGGCATGGCCGCCGGCTCGCTCGCCGCCGCCGTCGCGGCCTGCTTCGTGCTGCGCTTCGCGTACGAGGGCCTGGAGATCGCGGACGTCGGCGGCATCGTCAACGTGCTGGTCGTCCTCATGTTCGCGGTGTGCAGCGCCATCGCCTTCCGCAAGACCTGGGAGGGCTTCCTCCGCCGGCCCGCCGACCCGGCCCGCGAGGAGTCCCTGCGCAGCCTCAAGGCGATCGGCTTCATCGGCTCGCTCCTCGCGTACTGCGCCCGCTGCTTCGTCGAGGCACCCGGCGAGAAGCTCCGCCGCGCCGAGTACGAGACGGCCCGCGCCCGGTTCGAGAAGCGGCGCGGAACCCGTACGGGCAACCCGGCCGCCCGCAAGAAGCCCAAGCGCACGTAACCCCCCGCGCGAGCCCGCGCACCCCGGCGCACGGCTGCTGGTCCACAGCTGGGCCACAGCCGGATCGCCGCCCCCGAGAACTCTCTCCCGCGCCGATGTCACACTTCGCGGGTCCCGCGCCGTCCCCTTGGCATGCAGACGACACAGCACCGCCCCGGCCACCGCGTTCTCGTCCTCGGCGCCGGATACGCGGGCCTCATGACCGCCCTCCGGCTCGGCCGGCACGCCCAGGTGACCCTGGTCGACCCCGCCGACCACTTCACCGAGCGGGTACGCCTCCACGAGCGGGCGGCCGGCCGCCCCGACGTCACCCACCCGCTGGCCGGCCTCCTCCACCGCACCGGCATCGAGCACGTCCCGGCCCGCGCCACCGCCATCGACACGGCGGCCCGCCTGGTGACCACCGACGACGGCCGCCGCCTCCCGTACGACCGGCTGGTCTACGCCCTCGGCAGCCGCACCCACGTGCCCGCCACGGCCGGGGACTCCCGCGCCTACACGGCGGAGTCCGCCGAAGCGCTGCACAAGCACCTGCGGGACCGGCCCGGCTCGGTCACCGTCGTCGGCGGCGGACTCACCGGCATCGAGATGGCCACCGAGCTGGCGGAGACGTACACCCCGCAGGGCACCGAGGTGCGCCTCCTCACCGGCGGCCGGGTCGGCCCCGGGCTCTCCCCGCGCGGCGCCGCGCATGTGCACCGGGTCCTCCAGGCACGAGGGGTCCGCGTCGAGGAGGGCCGCAGGGTCGCCACCGCGGACGAGGTCGACGCGGACGTGGTCGTCTGGGCCGCCTCCCTCGTCCCGAACGCCGAGATCGCCGCCACCGCCGGCCTCGCCCTCGCCCCCTCGGGCCGGATCGCCGTCGACTCCTCGCTCCGCTCGCTCTCCCACCCCGAGATCTACGCCCCCGGCGACGCGGGCGCCGCCCCGCACGCGGCCACCGGCGGCGAACTGCGGATGGCCTGCGCCACCGCGCTGCCCACCGGCATCCACACGGCCCGGTCGATCGAGCGGGAGCTGCGCGGCGAGGAGCCGGAGCCGCTCGACTTCGGGTTCCACTTCCAGTGCGTCAGCCTCGGCCGCCGGGACGGGCTCATCCAGTTCGTCCACGCGGACGACTCGCCCCGCGACCGCATCCTCACGGGCCGCCCGGCGGCCGCGTTCAAGGAGCTGGTGGTACGCGGCGCGACCTGGTTCATCCGCCGCTCGGCCCACCGCCACTGACCGCCGGGGCCCACCGGGTGCTTGACGACGGGTACCCCCGGGAGCAGTATTCATCACATGATGAATTACTCGGCGGGGGACCCCGCCGACCGCACCGGGCCGGCCGAGGCCGAGCCCGACGGAGCCACCACACCCCAAGAAGCCACCACACCCCGAGAAGCCGCCATCGCCGCGCACGGCCTCACCGTCGTACGCGGCGACCGCACCGTCCTGCGCGACCTCGACTTCACCGTCCCCACCGGCCGCATCACCGGCCTCCTCGGCCCCTCCGGCTGCGGCAAATCCACCCTCATGCGCGCCATCGTCGGCACCCAGGCCAAGGTCGACGGCACCCTCCGCATCCTCGGCCGCCCCGCCGGCGACGCCGCCCTCCGCTCCCGGATCGGCTACGTCACCCAGGCCCCCTCCGTCTACGACGACCTCACCGTCCGACAGAACCTCGACTACTTCGCCGCCGTCCTGCTCCCCGGCCGCGCCCGCCGCCACGAACGCCGCGCCGCCGTCGACCGGGCCGTCGACGAGGTCGACCTCGCCTCACACGCCGACTCCCTCGCCGGCCGGCTCTCCGGCGGCCAGCGCAGCCGCGTCTCCCTCGCCGTCGCCCTCCTCGGCACCCCCGAGCTCCTCGTCCTCGACGAACCCACCGTCGGCCTCGACCCCGTCCTCCGCCGCGACCTCTGGAACCTCTTCCACCGGATCGCCGCCGAGCGCGGCACCACCCTCCTGGTCTCCTCGCACGTCATGGACGAGGCCGAACGCTGCCACCGCCTCCTCCTCATGCGCGAGGGCGAACTCCTCGCCGACGACACCCCCGAGAACCTCCGCCGACGCAACGACACCGCCACCGTCGAGGAGGCCTTCCTCCACCTGGTCGACGCCGCCGCGGCCCGAGCCGCAAACGAGGAGCCCCGGACATGAACACCGCACGCACCCTCGCCACCGCCGCCCGCGTCCTGCGTCAGCTGCGCCACGACCCCCGCTCGATCGCCCTGATGCTCCTCGTGCCCTGCGTGATGCTCTTCCTGCTCCGGTACGTCTTCGACGGGAGCCCGGGCACCTTCGACAACATCGGCGCCTCCCTGCTCGGGATCTTCCCGCTGATCACCATGTTCCTGGTGACCTCCATCGCGACCCTCCGCGAACGCACCTCCGGCACCCTCGAACGCCTCCTCGCCATGCCCCTCGGCAAGGCCGACCTCATCGCCGGCTACGCCCTCGCCTTCGGCCTCGTCGCCGTCCTCCAGTCCGTCCTGGCCACCGGCCTCGCCGTCTGGTTCCTCGGCCTCGACGTCATCGGCTCCCCCTGGCTGCTCCTCCTGGTGGCGCTCCTCGACGCCCTCCTCGGCACCGCCCTCGGCCTCTTCGTCTCGGCCTTCGCCGCCTCCGAGTTCCAGGCCGTCCAGTTCATGCCGGCCGTGATCTTCCCCCAGCTGCTCCTCTGCGGCCTCTTCACCCCGCGCGACCGCATGGCCCCCGCCCTCGAAGCACTCTCGGACGTCCTGCCCATGTCGTACGCCGTCGACGGGATGAACCAGGTCCTCCACCACCCCGACATCACCGGCGACTTCGTCCGCGACGCCCTCGTCGTCGCGGGCTGCGCGGTCCTCGTCCTGGGCCTCGGCGCGGCCACCCTCCGCCGCCGCACCGCGTGACCGCCCCTCGGACACCCCGCACACCACCCGGCCCACCGGTGCGAGGATGACGACACGTACCCCCTCCGGCGAGGTGAACAGAGCCATGACACAGACCGTCGCAGTCCTCGGCACCGGCAAGATCGGTGAAGCGCTCCTCAGCGGCATGATCCGCGCCGGCTGGCGCCCCGCGAACCTCCTGGTCACCACCCGCCGCGCCGAACGCGCCGAGGAACTCCGCGCCCGCTACGGCGTCGAGACCGTCACCAACGCCGAGGCCGCCAAGCGCGCCGACACCCTCATCCTGGCCGTGAAGCCCCAGGACATGGGCCGGCTCCTCGACGAGCTCGCCCCGCACGTCGCCGCCGACCGCCTGGTCATCAGCGCCGCCGCCGGCATCCCCACCTCGTTCATCGAGGACCGCCTCACCGCCGGCACCCCCGTCGTCCGCGTCATGCCGAACACCCCCGTCCTGGTGGACGAGGGCATGTCCGTCATCTCGGCCGGCAGCCACGCCACCCCCGCGCACCTCGCCCACACCGAGGAGATCTTCGGCGGCGTCGGCAAGACCCTCCGCGTCCCCGAGTCCCAGCAGGACGCGGCCACCGCCCTGTCCGGCTCCGGCCCCGCGTACTTCTACTTCCTCGTCGAGGCCATGACCGACGCCGGCATCCTCCTCGGCCTGCCCCGCGCCCAGGCCCACGACCTCATCGTCCAGGCCGCCATCGGCGCCGCCGTGATGCTCCGCGACAGCGGCGAGCACCCGGTCAAGCTCCGCGAGGCCGTCACCTCCCCGGCCGGCACCACCATCAGCGCCATCCGTGAACTGGAGAACCACGGCGTCCGCGCCGCCCTCATCGCCGCCCTGGAAGCGGCCCGCGACCGCAGCCGCGAACTCGCCTCCGGCAACAGCTGACCCGCTACTTCGAGGCCGCGCCCTTCAGCACGTCCTCCGTGGTCACGACCCGGGCGAACCGCCCACCGTGCAGCGACACCGCCGTCGCCCGGGTCAGCTCCTCCGCCGTCTGCGTCCAGTCGAACGGCCCCGCCAGGTCGAAGGTGTGCATCGCGTCCAGCGGGAACAGCACGTCGTACCCGAGGTTCCCGCCCATCCGGGCCGTCGTCTCGTTGCACATGTTCGTCTGGATCCCCACCACCACGAACTGCTCGATCCCCGCACCCTTCAGCCAGGCGTCCAGATCCGGCTCCCCGTAGAACGCCGAGTTCACGGACTTCGTGACGAACAGCTCCGGACCGGACCCCTTCCCCCGCCGCTCCTCGACGAAGTCCTTGAAGGCGTTCCCCTCGGTCCCCGGCTCCAGCGGCGAACCCGCCCGGGGCGAGTCGTGCCGTACGAAGACGACCGGCCGCCCCGTCTCCTGCCAGGCGTCGATCAGGGCAGCGATGTTCCCTTCGGCGTCCGGGTTGTCCCGCCGCCCCCAGAAGTCGAACTCGAAACCCTTCTGTACGTCGATGACCACCAGCGCCGCGTTCTCGTTGATCTCCATGCCTCCGATCCTCCCGCCACGGGGCCCGCCCTCCCAGAGGGACGAATGCCAGCGATCGATGATTTACTGCCACACGTGCCGCCGACCCCCGCGCCCCGCCCCCAGCGCATCGCGCTCCTCGCCTTCCCGGGCGTCCGCGCCTTCGACATCTCCGTCATCACCGAGGTCTGGGGCAGCGACCGCACCCTCCGCGGCGTCCCGCCCTTCGAACTCCGCAGGACGGCCACCGCCCCGGACACCCCCATCCCCCTGCGCGGCGGCCTCACCCTCACCCCCGACCGCCCGCTCGACTGGATCGACGCCCTCACCCCCACCGACCTGGTCGTCGTCCCCGGCATCGAGGACCCCGACGCCGACCTCCCGGTCCCCGTCCTCGACGCCCTCCGCCGCGCCCACGCCCGGGGCACCCCGGTCGCCTCGCTCTGCGCCGGCGCGTTCGTCCTCGCCCGTGCCGGACTCCTCGACGGCCGCCGCGCGGTCACCCACTGGCACCTCGCCGCCACCCTGGCCGCCCGCCACCCGGGGATCCAGGTCCAGGCGGACGCCCTCTTCGTCGAGGACACCGGCGTCTGGACCTCCGCGGGCACCGCCGCCGGGATCGACCTCTGCCTCCACCTCGTACGCACCGCCCACGGCGCCGAAGCGGCCGCGTCCATCGCCCGCTCGATGGTCACCGCCCCCTTCCGTACGGGCACCCAGGCCCAGTTCATCGAGCACCCCACCCCCCGCGCCGACCGGGACGCCGACGCCCTCGCCGCCGTACGCGCCCACGCCCTCGCCCACCTGGACGAGCCCCACACGGTCGCCACGCTCGCCGCCCGCGCCGGCATGTCCCCCCGCTCCTTCGCCCGCCACTTCCAGGCCACCACCGGAGCCACACCCCTGCACTGGCTCATCACCCAGCGGGTCGCCGCCGCGCAGAAGCTCCTCGAACTCACCGACCACCCCCTCCCCGAGGTGGCCCGCCGCGCGGGCTTCGGCAGCGAGGTCACGATGCGCCAGCACTTCGCCTCGCACCTCGCCACCAGCCCGCGCGACTACCGCAACGCGTTCCGTCACCCGGCGGGCAACAGCCCGATCGCCCGATAGGCCCGGTCCACCAGGGGCCGCGCCGTCCCCCGGGCCCGCTCGGCCCCGTCCCGCAGCACCCGGTCCACATGACCGGGGTCCGCCGCGAGCTCCGCATGCCGCTCCCGTACGGGCCTCAGCAGCTCGACGACCGCGTCGGCGGTGTCCTTCTTCAGCGCCCCGTACGACGCGTACTCGGCGGCGAGCACCTCGGGCTTCCCACCGGTCGAGGCGGCCAGCAGATCGAGCAGGTTCGCAACCCCCGGCCTGCCCTCCCGGTCGTACTCCACGTCCCGCCCGCTGTCGGTCACCGCGCGCATGATCTTCCGCCGCACGGTCTCCGCGTCGTCGAGCAGATAGACGATCCCGGCCGTGTCCGCGTGCGACTTCCCCATCTTGGAAAGGGGGTCCTGCAGATCCATGACCCGGGCCGCCACCTCGGGCCGCGTGGCCCGGGGCACGGTGAACGTGTGGCCGTACCGCTGGTTGAACCGCACCGCCAGGTCCCGCGTCAGCTCCACGTGCTGCGTCTGGTCCTCACCCACCGGCACCTCGTCGGCCCCGTACGCCAGGATGTCCGCCGCCATCAGCACCGGATACGTCAGCAGCGACAGCCGTACGCCCTCCCCGGCCGCCCGCGCCCGGACGCTCTTCTCCTTGTACTGGATCATCCGCCGCAGCTCACCGTCGGTGGCCGTGCACTCCAGCAGGTACGAGAGCCTCGCGTGCTCGTCGACATGGCTCTGTACGAACAGGGTGCACAGCTCCGGATCGAGCCCCGAGGCCAGCAGCAGCGTCGCCGCCTGCCTGCTGAGCCTCCGCACCCGGGCCGGATCGTGCTCGACGGTCAGGGCGTGCAGGTCCACGACGCTGAACAGCGCCTCCGCCCGGTGCTGGTCGGTCTCGACCCAGCCGCGTACGGCCCCGAGGTAGTTGCCCAGCGTCAGATGCCCGGTGGGCTTGACCCCGCTGAAGATCCTCGTCATCGCGTTCGTTCTCCCTCTTCTCCTGGGCGCCGGCCTCGTCGGCCCGGCTCCCGGAGGGGGATACGCGAACGGCCGCCGAAGCGGCGGCCGCGTGGTGCATGCGCGAGTGCGGGCCGCCGTCAGGCGGCCCACCACTGGGTGGTGTGCGCACGCGTAGTCATACGCCGAGGCTACCCCCGGGGCCCCGGGTTGACACGGGATTACCGGATCCGTAGTGTTCTCCGAGTTGTCCGACGTGAGTACCGACTCCGGTCGGCCCCGGACAGCCATTCCGCAAGATCCACAGAAGCCTTCGGCGCTTTGTCGCGCCGTTCTGCTTTCCGTGCGTTTTTGCGAAATGAGGAATCCGCGTTCGAACTTCGGACGCAGCCCCCGATTAGCGTCGGAGGCAGGGAATCCGCTAAAGTCTCACTCGTCGGAACGGCCCAACAGCCGGAAAGACAAATCCCGCTGACTGGGAATCAGACGCCGAAAGGATCTGATAGAGTCGGAAACGAAGGAAGCGCCGGAGGAAAGCCCGAGAGGGTGAGTACAAAGGAAGCGACCGTTCCTTGAGAACTCAACAGCGTGCCAA